>NZ_JBLXHB010000014.1:0-5774 GCF_048260185.1 Idiomarina sp. | reverse complement strand
CGTATTCTATTACACCACCTGTGGCTGGATGATGTGGAACTGGCATGTCTCTGCACTGGCGAGTGGGGCTTGCTTGGTGATATTCGATGGCAGCCCAATGTGCCCAAATCCAAGCGTATTATGGGATCTGGCTGCACGAGCCGACGTAACCCTTTTCGGTACCTCCGCGAAGTATTTGGAAGCGCTCGAAAAGGTTCCATTTCACCCTGAAGAGCACACCGCTTTGCCCGCGCTAAAAACGCTCTGCTCTACCGGTTCAGTGCTCTACCCTGAGCAGTTCGATTACGTTTTCAAACACATCAAACACGACCTGCATTTAGCGTCGATTTCTGGTGGCACCGATATCTGTGGCTGCTTTGTACTAGGCAACCCTATCTCAGATGTATATCGTGGTGAGTGCCAACAGGCAGGGCTTGGAGTCGACATTAAGGTGTTCAATGCTTCCGGTCACGAGGTCAATAACGAGCGTGGCGAGCTGGTTTGCTGCAACTCGATCCCCAACTTCCCACTTGGTTTCTGGAGTGATAGCGGAGAGCACTATCACAACACTTATTGGGATAGGTTCGAGAATGTGTGGCATCACGGAGACGAAGTAGCACGCAGCGCCCACGCAGGCTACCAGTTTTATGGGAGAGGCGACACCACACTCAACCCCGGTGGTGTGAGAATTGGCACTGCCGAGATCTACCAGCAAGTGAATACTATGGATGGTATCATCGATTCTATCGCCGTCGGTAAAGATGTCGACCGCAATGAACAGATATGGCTGTTCGTTCAACTAGAGTCGCAAGCAGAGCTAACCGAGTCTTTAAAGACCGACATTAAGAGTCGTCTGAAATCGGCGTGCTCACCAAGACATGTCCCAAGCCAGATATTTGCGATTAGTGACATACCTAAAACCCGCTCAGGCAAACTGGTAGAACTGGCGGTCAAACAGGTCATTAACGGGCGTGAAGTTGAGAATATAGGCGCGATCGCCAATGCCGAAGTACTAGAAGAGATAAAGCAAATCATTACGAAAAAGGGATAGCCGCTCATACGGCTACCCCTTTTACAATCTCGTTGCTAATTATGCCTCAGATTAACTGCCCGCGTCTTCTTGGTTCTCGGGCAGAGCATCAACAAAGGCCTGCTGTTGGTTACACGCTGCAACGATCGCGTTAATCAGCGGATAAGGCGACATATCTACCCCAAACCTTTGTGCGTTATACACTTGTGGCACCAGACAGATATCAGCAATCGAAGGTGTATCAGTCACACTGAAGCGACACGAACCGTGCCTCTCTCTATGCTGTGCAAGTTTCTCTTCAAGCGCCGAGAACCCTTGCCCAATCCAGTGGTGCATCCATTTCACCTTGGCTGATTGCTCACAGCCAAGCTCTCGCTCCAAGTATTGTAGAACGCGCAGATTGTTAAGCGGATGAACATCAATCGCGATGTCTTGAGCTAACGCCAATGCCTGATAGCGCAGCGGCGTTTGCGTCGGAATCACCAAATTAGCGGGGTACTCGCCATCCAGATATTGAATGATAGCTAAAGATTGGTTGAGGAAAATGTCACCGTCCACCAGCACAGGCACTAACTCGGCGGCATTCAAGCGGTGATATTCAGCACTGTGCTGCTCACCGCCTTCACGCAACAGATGAATCGATTGTGACTGGTAGCTAAGCTGTTTTAGGTTGAGACAGATCCTGACTCGATAAGCCGCCGATGATCGCCAATATCCGAAAAGCTTGATCCTTTCACTCATCGCTTACCCTCTACTTACGAGCCTTGATACTTAATCACTTGCTGATCAATAGCACCGAAGACCGACTGCCCTTCCCTATTCAACATCTCCAGTTTGATCGAGTCACCAAAGGTCATAAAGCGCGTTTTAGGTTGACCATCGCGGATGGTTTCAATCATGCGCACCTCTGCGATACATGAATAACCAACCCCGCCCTCTTGAATGGACGTGCCGTGATCAGTGCCTTGTTTATTCGACACCGTGCCAGAGCCTATGATGGTACCTGCCGACAATGGACGCGTTTTTGAAGCATGCATAATCAGCTGCGCAAAATCAAACGTCATATCAACCCCCGCATTGGGGCAACCAAACGGCTCATTGTTATAGGTCGAAATCAGAGGGAGATGCACCTTGCTCTGATGCCAATCTTGACCTAACTCGTCAGGGGTAACGGCTACAGGTGAGAATGCAGATGAGGGTTTTGATTGGAAAAAACCAAAACCCTTAGCTAGTTCGGCTGGGATTAATCCTCGCAAGGAGACATCGTTCACCAGCATTAACAAGCGAATCGACGCCTCTGCCTGCGCGCGATTTGCGCCCATCGGCACATCACCAGTAATTACGGCGACTTCCCCTTCAAAGTCTATCCCCCACTTATCACTGGCAAATTCAATATCATCGCGAGGGCCAATGAAAGAGTCGGAACCACCCTGATACATCAACGGGTCGCTCCAAAAGCTCTCTGGCATCTCCGCACCACGCGCCTTTCTGACCAATTCAACATGATTAACATAAGCGCTCCCATCCGCCCATTGGTAGGCACGTGGCAGCGGTGATTCACAACCAACCTCCTCAAAAGGTTCGCTCTGTTCGACGCCCTGATCGTTGAGTGCTTCATACAATTCGGACAGTGGTAATTCTACCTGTTGCCAATGATCCATGGCTGTCTGCATCGTCGGCGCGAGATGCAAAGCGTGGAAAATCTCCGTTGCAGGGACACATCGAGAGAGATCTCGGCTCACGACCATCAATAGTCCGTCGCGAGTCCCATTTTTCTTTGTTGCTAGTTTCATCCTTGCTCCCTACTTCTCTTGCCAACTGTAGACATACTGTTTGTTCTCTACCGCATCAAGCTCATCAGCGAACGATAAAGCATGACGCGTATCAATCATGACGGCGACTTCATCGGTAAAGGTTTTCTTGTGCTCTAATCCCGCTTTGAAGGCTTTAGGATGTGGGCCGTGCGAAAAGCCTGCAGGATGGAACGTCACCATCCCAGCCTCGATGTTGTCGCGACTGAAAAAGTCCCCCGCATGATAGAAAAGCACTTCGTCATAATCGTCATTGTTATGGTAAAACGGCACTTTCAGTGCACCGGGGTCACTCTCTATCGGACGTGGTACAAAAGTGCACACGACAAATCCAGCTCCCACAAAAGTCGTGTGGGCAGATGGAGGTAAGTGATAACGGTGTGACATTAAAGGTCGGATATCGCGCCAATTGACCTTCACAACCGCCAGATCACCATGCCAACCAATCGCATCTAACGGATTAAATGGATAGGTGATCACACTAGTCTGGTCATGGCGCTTCACATGAACTTGTGTCTCGTTTTCTGAGTATTGAGCTTGAAACGCCTCATCGATAGAAGGCACCTCAAGCACGGCAGGATCGAACACCGCATGATTGCCAACCATGCCCTTCTCCGGCAAGGTATACGCAGCATCGGTGTTCTCAATCATCAGGATAAACATCGGCTCATTTGGCTCTAAACGCCAGCTGGTGGAGCGCGGGATCATGACGTAGTCACCATCCCTCACTTCTAAGTGCCCGTAGTCACAATAGAGATGCGCGCTGCCTTGATGAATGAATAACAGCTCATCACCATCGGCATTACGGACTAGGTGCTCCATACTCTTTTCAACTTTCCAAACCCGAATCTTGCAGTCCACATTGTGCAACAAATGTGGCACCTGCCAAGGCGACGCCTGAATAGCGGATTCAACGCGAGTAAAGTCAAACGCGCGAGGACGTAGATCCCCCTCCCATTGCGACCAACCCGTGGGAGCGTGTTGATGATGGAAATGTGCAGCGGGGCCAAAGAAGCCGCTTCGTCCAGCTTCGCGTTCATAAATCGCCTCCTTAGGAAAGTCGGCGTGCGCTTGCTTAGAGCAAGTGCCCTCACGATGAGGAAAAGGGATCCATTTACTCATCGGTCAATACTCCGCGTCGGATCTGATCCTCTTCAATCGATTCAAACAGCGCTTTAAAGTTACCTTCACCAAAGCCCTCGTTACCTTTGCGTTGAATGATCTCGAAGAACACCGGCCCAATTACGGTTTGCGTGAAGATCTGAAGCAAAATGCCATCTTTGGTAGGTGCGCCATCGATCAGGATACGCAAATCACGTAGGCGACTGGTATCTTCACCATGGCCTTTAACGCGCTGGTCGACTTTCTCATAATAGGTGTCAGGCGTTGGCATAAAATCCATGCCTCGATCACGCAGGGTCGAAACCGTTTGATAGATGTCGTCAGTAGTCAGGGCAATGTGCTGAATCCCTTCGCCGTTGTATTCGCGAATGAACTCCTCAATCTGAGACTTATCATCAGAAGACTCATTGATTGGGATGCGGATTTTGCCACACGGTGCGGTCATAGCTCGGCTAACAAGGCCAGTGAGTTTGCCCTCGATGTCGAAGTAGCGAATCTCTCTGAAGTTACCGATGCGCTCATAAAAACCTGACCATAAATCCATGTTGCCCTGCTTCACGTTGTGGGTCAGATGGTCTATCTCGTACAAACCGACATCGGCATCTGCTAGCCTGTGGTCCGCATCATCATAGAAACGGAAATCGACGTCGTAGATACTCTGCTTTCCATAGCGGTCAACAAAATACAGCAGGCTCTCGCCGATGCCATATATCGCAGGGATACTGAGCTCCATCGGGCCAATATTAGTGATGTACTCCTCTCCACCTTTGACCAGTGCTTGTTTCAGCGCCACATTAGCATCATGAACACGAAAAGCCATGCCACAGACTGATGGGCCATGCACTCTCGCAAACTCCTCCGCTTGACTATGAGGCTGCGCATTGACGATAAAACTGATGTCCCCTTGTCGATATAGCCACGCCTCTTTTGAGCGGTGCTTGGCAATCTCGGCAAAACCCAGTGACACAAACAGCGCCTTAAGTTGCTCTATCCCTTCATCATTAGCGGCTGTGTACTCAACGAATTCAAAACCATCCGTACCTAACGGGTTGTAGCTATCGACCATGTCTCTCTCCTTGTTAGAATTGAAGCACGTAGAACGCACTTAAATTAAACTTGGAACAGAACTTGTGAGATTGAAAATCCTCAACAAAATCAGCAAAAACGCCCTTTAGCACGAAGAATGTAAAGAGAATGTTACACCCAAAAAAGAGAAGGCTGAAAGCTAGCTCGAACAAGCGCTTGAAGAGCAAAGGTGGGGTTTACACGGCAATCTAAGTGTGAATGAATTGTTACATGAGACGTATCTGCAAAATCCAGTATCGTGCTGACAATAAAATAAAGCGAAAATAAAACGGGCCATACAACTTGTCTTATATGGCCCGCTTACAATGAATAAACAGTTAGATGATTTGCTGCTCGACACCATCCTTGTCTGGCGATTTCTTCGATACTGTCAAAAACTTCTCGGCTGCAGTCTGTAGCTTATGCTGATTAACAGGCTTAGCGATAAACTCATCCATACCCGCTTCGAAACAGAGGTGTTTATCTCTTTGAACCACGTTGGCAGTTAAAGCCACAATCGGCACATGCCGTTCAGACCCTTCCTCTATGGCGCGAATCATTTTGGTTGCTTCAAACCCATCCAGTACAGGCATCTGACAGTCCATAAACACGATTTCGTAATCAGTTTTTTGATACATCTCCACGCCGATCTTGCCATTCTCTGCGATGTCTACTTCAAGACCCAGTTTTTTGATCATCATTTTGGCAACTTGCTGATTCACCCGTGAATCTTCAACCACCAGCGCTTTACCTTCAAACTGAGGTAG
>NZ_JBLXHB010000013.1:0-6912 GCF_048260185.1 Idiomarina sp. | reverse complement strand
CCCAAATGAGTTGCCGTAGTCAGTTCAATTAACCCTTGATCATTAATCAAGTGCGTTTGCGCGGGTTCAGACTGTGCCAAATGTAAGAATACGTCAGCCCAACTGTTTCCCGCATTCAGCATAACAAGCGCATCATCCTGCAACGCTTGATCAATGGTGCCCGTAAAGTCAGAGACCAATTGTCCCACTTGCTGTTCCTGTGATAACAAACCAAATAGGCTGCCTTGTTCAGCGTGCCAAATTTGGTAGCCAATTTCACCAAGACGCGCCATAGGGAGCGAGGAGGCTGCCAGGTCATTGAGTGTGTCACTGTCTGGTAGCATCCCAAAAATGGCGTGGTAGCTAGTGCTTAGAGTAACCAAGTTGTGTCCAGTTTGCGCGATAAACGAATACGACTCGGTCGCTTGGTACATAAGCCCTACCGCTTCCACATTGCTCAAATTGTCTTCTTTTAAGCTGATGGCATACGCTTTGCCATCATTGATTAACGAAGCATGGCTATACCAATCCCCACTGAAGCTAAAGTTCTGCGTATCGCTCAGATCAATGTCATCAGGGGTAAAGGTCGTGACGATTTGTCCTGCGTTATTTAGTGCAAAGCTCACGTTGCCTTGCACACTTTGACCCCCTTGAAGTACATCATTACCGGTACCACCATATAAGGTATCACTGCCCGTGCCGCCGACCACGGTATCGTTACCACTGTCCCCGTACAGTTCATCGTCGCCGCCTTTGGAACCGATCACATCGTCACCCGCGCCGCCGTGCAGTTCATCGTCGTCTTCACCTAAGACAATGTTCTGAGAATTGGCCCCGGCATAGACAATGTTGGCACCGCCACCGCCACGAATGGTGACATGGTTACCGACAATCACTGCAAACTCGATGTCATCCAAATCAATAATCGTCCCAGCAGGCAAGGCACGGGTATCAATGACCAGTGCTTCTTGGTTCTCAGATGAGTTTGATCCTGTGATACGAATCGGGGTGCTAGACGGCGTTGAGCTGTTTGACGTCAGCGTAACTTGATTGACCCAAAGGTTGTCCGCATTGCCTAGGTTTTCAAGGAAGCGGCTACCAGAGTTTTCCATATCGCTTAAGTCGCCTTCACCGGCCGCACTATCATCGATTAACGAAATCAGATTATCTCGTTGATTTTGCGTGCTGGCGGTGGTGTTTGAACGCGCTGTCATACCGATGCCTGTAGGCAAACTGACCGTCGTCACCACTTGATTGGCATTATTGTTGGCAAAGTGCAACGGCACATCGGCTTCCGGTGTGGTGCTATTGCTGTCGGTGCGGTCACTGGAGACCGGTGCGACCGTTACCTTCTGAATGGTATCACCGCTATCATCTGTTTCTTCCGTCGTAGTCACTTGCGCACCATCGACCTCATCAGGTTCCGGCTGTGGCTCAGGTTCCGGCTGTGGCTCAGGTTCCGGCTGTGGCTCAGGTTCTGGCTGCGGCTCTGGCTCAGGTTCTGGTTCTGGCTCAGGTTCTGGCTGCGGCTCTGGCTCAGGTTCTGGCTGCGGCTCAGGTTCTGGCTCTGGCTCTGGCTCAGGTTCTGGTTCTGGCTCAGGTTCTGGTTCTGGTTCTGGTTCTGGTTCTGGTTCTGGTTCTGGCTGCGGCGCTGGTGGTGGCGATGGCGGATTAGTCACATTCAAAGTGATGGTATTCGGCGTTGTATCCGTTTCATTGCTAGTGCTGTCATCTTCGACAGTGAAGGTAAAGAAATCGCTACCCATCCCAGATGGGTCATACACTAAGTTGCCAATGTCTCCTACCGTAATCCAATCGCCATTATCGACCGCGATATTGCTTAGCGTCAGCGCCCCACTGTTCAGGGTCTGTGAGTTGATTTGTACACGCTTTAACGCATCACCCGTGTCCACATCGCTAAACCCAAAATCGCTGGCATTAAAGGTGTGGGTTTGTGTGGTACGAATAGAAATGGTTTTATCCGCACCTTCTGGCGCATCTGGAGTGCCAGTGATATCAATATTGATAGAGCCTAGGTTGGTGCTGGAGCCATTGTCGTTAAGGGCCAGAGACAGCGTGGCGGCATCATTGCCTTCGGCGTTAAGTGCCGATGTGTATTTCACATGGCTTGCATCGGATAAGTAAGTATTTAATTCACTGAGTGTACCCGTCAGCGTAATACTCGACTGGCCGCTGTTACCAATCTCTACACCGTCAGCATTGGATGCGACTAAAGTCCCAGCGTTAGCGGTCATTGTCAGTACCGCATCACCTATCGCGTCCACATCCTCGATGGTCAAGGCGCCACCATTGGACGTGAGTTGTAGGTTGTTGGCGATATCCTCGGTAACGCTAATATCTGTCATAAGCTTGGTGATGCTAGACGCATCATTCACCGCTGAAACCGCCACAGACACGGTGTTCGTTAGACTGCTGGTATCCGTATCATCGGTCACACTGATACTCACCGTGCGTGTTGACGCAGTGGGTGTATCACCTGTTGGGGTGAAGTTCAGTACTCGTATTAGGGACTGTACTGTCTCAGGTGTAGCAGCAGCATCATCAGTAAAGTTCACTACAAAATCATTACCGGCTGCGATGGCGTTAGCCAGTGTACCGATTTGAGTGCCGTTTACGCTGACAGTTGAGTCTGCAGTTGTGCCGCCAAGGCTTACCACACCATTAGTATCCACCGACAATAAATCGCTTGTGATATCGGCATTGTTGGTCACACTGACTGTCAAGGCGCCACCGTTTAGTGTACTGGAGTCCAGATCGGTTAACGTCGCGTCGCTGTTTAAATCCAGCAGTACGCTATTGCCTTCTGACACACTCACACTGTCGCCATTGAGGTTGCTTAGTACTGGCGGATTAGGCGTCACCGAAATGGTGAAGTCGCCCGCTGTATCTGGATCCCCTGAGTCATCATTACCGTCGCCATCATCTAAGGTCAGGGTGAAAACACGATCGCCCGTTCCAGTCGCAGCAGAGTAGTTCAGATTTTGTAGCAGCGTCTGCACCGCGGCGTTGGTTGCATCGGTGTTCAAGCTAACCGTTAGAGTGTGACCACTTTGGCCATCATTGGTCGCATCGATTGTCCCAATTGCTGTACCACTTACAGAGAGCGTTTCGTTTACTGCAAACGTGCTATCGCCGCCACTTGTCACCGTGCTGCCATCCACACTCCAACTGCCATTATTAATGCCGCCAGATTTGTAGGCGATTTGAAGGGTGCCGCCATTGTAATCAGCACTATCGGCATTACTAACCGTGGCATCATCAAACAAGCTCACATTCTGCGCCCCATTGCCCACAATAATGCTACTAGTTTCAGTGAACATATTGCTGATTACAGGGGCATCATTAACACTTGTGACTGTAACCGTGCTGCTGAGATTCGGCGCGCTACTGTTTGTGCCATCACCACTATCAGTAACGCTGGTAATGGTCACAACACGGTTTCCGACAGTGGTTGGATTATCCGAGGTATTGCGATAAACCATCGCGTCGATCAAGGTCTGAATTTGCGCGTTAGTGAGCGAGGCCCCAGTAAAACTCACGGTAGCCGTGGTATTTGTGACAGCGACAGAGATGCTTAGGTTATTGGTGTTCGTAGAGGCAATATTATTGCCATTGGTCAGTGCTAGGTCAGAGCCATCGATGGTTAAAATCTCATCTCTGCCGTCTTGCACATTGGTAACCGTTAAGGTCATACCTGTAAAGGTTTGATTGCCATAGGTGGTTTCGATCACATCAGCAGTGACGGTATGGTACAAGTCACTTGCGCCTTGGCCTTCAAGATAGCTTGGGGTTTGCCCAGTAGCGGTTAACGTCGGCGCATCGTTAACGCCTGTGACACTGACCGTTGTGGTAGAGGAGGGGCCAGTATTGTCACTGCTATCGGTTGCGCTGATGGTAAGAACACGATCACCGGAGGTAACATCGTTGCCAGTTTGCTCAAAGGTCAGCGCTGTTAGAAGCGCCAGATACTCTGCTTTAGTGGCCGAGCCCGATAATGAAATCAGCTGGTCAGACGTGTAATCAACGGTAATGCCATTGACCACCTCATTGTCAGAGTGACCAGTCAGTTTAATCTGATCATTGCCCTTCGCGCCGGATGTGATCTCGATGCTCATAGCCTTTAGATTGGCATCGTCATCATCAATCGTTGCGTCCCCATCAATAATACTGATAGCACCATGACCCTCAGTAAAGCTGACGCTGTGGTTTGCACCGTCTGCCGCGCCATTAAGGTCTAGCTCTGGGGCAGCGGTGACATCAAATGTCCAAGTATTGCTGCTGACCGCATCGGCATCACCATCGTTGACCGTGAAGCCTACCGTAGTATAGCCACTACCATAAGAGTTGGTTGCCGCTTTAAAGGTCAGCTTGCCATCGGCAATATCGGTCGCGGATACCGTATCGCTATCTTGCAGTGCCTCCTCGCTGCCATCTAACAGGCCGTTTTTGTCACTGTCGACCCATAATGTGCCTGAGGTAGGGGCCGTGCTCACAGTGATTTGAGCTAATGCATCGCCGATATCCACATCACTAAAGCCAACATCACTTGTACTGATAGTCAGCGCGGTATTCTTTTGTGCGTTCAGTGTTTTATCAGAAGCAGTCGGGGCATCATTTAAAGTGCTGACGGTTAGGTTTGCCATTATCGTGTCAGCAGAAAACTCTGACGTATCTCCATTGGTTGCGGTCGATACTTTACTGGCTGAGGCATTAGTGGATGCTGAGCTTGAAGAGCCATCCCAAGCACGTAAGGTGAGCGTTGCGGTTTCGCCGTTTGTGTTATCAGGCACATAACGAATCCATGAGTCGGCATCAAGCAGCAGAGATGACGCATCGCTGACCGTGCCAAATACCGCCCAATTGCTATTGTCTGTGGAATATTGCCACGCCCCATTGCCTGATGCAGCGCTAATGCCAACACCTAAGGTCGCCCCCTCGCTATCATCTGCAGTTAAGCTTGATAATAGTGACGAGACTTGTGTCGCAGATGAAGCCGAGTCTTCATCCGTCGGGGTGAAACTGTAAGGACTACCGGAAAGCGTTGGCGCATCATTAACCGCTGTCACGGTAATCGAAAAGGTTTGACCTGTCAGAGCTTCGGCGCTGTCTTCACCACCGTCCGCAAGGCTAAAGCCAATACTATCCGACGTGGTTTCGCTGCCATCGTGCAGGTATTTAACCTTGCCATCATTAATATCTTGTTGAGTAAAAGTAGCGTTTTGCGCGAGCGCTTCGTCGCTATCAACTTCTCCATCACTGTCGGCGTCTAAGAATAATTGCCCATTGCCAGGTTCAGTGGTAACCGTATAAGTAAGACCAGCTCCTTCATCGTCAGGATCGCCTTCGTTAAGCGCTGTATTGGCAATAGTAACAACCGAACTTTCATTAACGGTAATTCCAGTGTTTGTCGCTACCGTTGGTGCATCGTTTACAGCGCTAATATTAATCGTGATCTCTGGGTTACTGGCTAGGTTGGCTGTACCATCAGTCGCACTGATCGTGATCGTTGCCGCATTGTCCCCATCGGCGTTAGTGGCCCCCGTGTATTGGATTTTGGCGGGGGTATCTAAGTAAGTATTAATACTGTCAGCTGTACCTGAAAGTGTCAGCGAGTTAGTGCCTGAGTTAGTGACTGTTACACTACCAGCGGATGTCGCAGCTAAGGTGCCTGCAGAAGCCGTTAAAGTCAAAGTTAGAGTATCGCCGTCTACATCAGTAAACGTTACAGCAGATAACCCCACGCTAGACGCAACATCTTCTGTTACCGTGATGTTAGAAGGTGCATTAGAAATGGTAGGGGGAGTGTTTGGTGGCGCAGTCGTTGCGACATCTAATTTTGTGGGAGAGGCTTGAAGGTTTGGTGTACTTTCATCATCCTCGGCTACGACATAAATATCGTAATCGGTACTAGCAGTTAAGCCACTTAGATTAAACGTATTGGAAAAATTACCAGAAGAAACGGCTTGGCTTCCAGAAGTGATTGCAGTTGCTCCACGACCATTACCATCATCATACGTTATGCCTGCTTTGACTTGCTCTGCTGATGGGGCAAAAGCGTCATTAGCGACAACGATATAATAGATCTTACCGCCTTCATTGATATCAACAGCTAAATTTAAGCTTTCATGCGAGATGTTGCTAGTCGAAGGCGATGAGTCGAATGTAGGGGCAATGTTATCATTTGGAATGGTAAATTTTATTGAATCTACAAGACCCTTGAAAGAGTTGCCCGAGTCAAATGTGATGGTGATTTGAGAAACTTGCGAGAAGTTAACAAGAATCGTTTGGCCTTGATACTGTGGAAGGGAATTAGAACTTACGGCAGAGCCATTATTTGGAGAGATCTTAATGACTTGATTGTTGGTATCAAAATGGCCTACCGCGATTTCTGATATATCAATTGGAGTGTTAAAGTCAATTACTATAGAACCGCCATTACCTTGCGTAAGTAAAGTTGAGCCTGTAGATCCAGCTTCACTTCCTACGTTACTTACAAGCAATGTATTTGCAGCAATTCTAGCGGTAAGTTGGACTCCTTCAACGGTATGTTGAACAGTTGAAGTGCCAGACCCAATTGTATTAGGTCCTTGCTCAAAATCAAATGTCGCAGAAGCAAGTGTATGCTTAAAAAGCAATGCTTTTACATTTACTGATTCAATGTTTCCACTATGTGATTCAAGTTGCCAGTCACCACCGTTATCTATAGCGCCGGTCAAATCATCCGACGCGGCGATATCTGCTCCGGTCACTTGCGCCAGTTGGCCAATAAAGTTGACACCCGTTTGATCGGCGGCCACATTACAGCCATATAGCAGGATATCGCCATCCTCGGTCAGTACATCACCAATCTGACTAAGTTGCGCTTGGTATTGGCTAAGGCTGTCAGAAGAGAGCGTCGCCGTACCGAGTTGC
>NZ_JBLXHB010000012.1:0-7484 GCF_048260185.1 Idiomarina sp. | reverse complement strand
GTAAGGATGGATGCAGTGTCAGTAAACATTAAGAGGCGATTCCTTTCACATGCGATAGTTACAAGTCTAGTTTAGAAAAAAATTATGTAAATCTCGGCTGTTAATATGTCATGTATTGTAAGGGGAGGGGGTTAAAGAGGGGGAGGAGGCGCTGAAATTAGCGCCATTGATTGATTCGTGACATCAGTAAGTGGCGTTCACGCTCGGCATGGTCGACCGTTATATAACGAAACCCAATGCGCTCGCCTGGTTTCTTTTGAGCTAATAACGCACCTGAACAGTGCGTGATGCAACCGATCTTTGGGTAGCCGCCGATGGTTTGTCGGTCCTTCAATAACACAATAGGTTGGCCATCACTGGGGATTTGAATGGCGCCGTAGGCGATGCCTTCGGAGATAATTCCCTTGAGGTTACGACCAATAGCGGTACCGTCTAGACGGTAGCCCATACGATCACAATGTTGACTGAGGGTGTATTCGCTACTAAAGAATCGTGCTCGATCGAGTCCCGAAAAATGGCGATATTGATAGCCCGTGACCACATCAATTTCGACTTGATCGTAATTTGGGATAGCAAGACGCGGTACATGTCGAGCCTTGTGATAGGTGGTTTCTTGGAACGGCAGACTATCGCCCGCTGCTATTTTATCCCCTTTACCCGATAGACCGCCGATTTTTTCTCGCATGACCGTCGCGATACTGCCTAGAATGGGCTTGATTAGGAAGCCACCTTTGACCGCTAAATAGGCACGTAAGCCAAACGTTGGCTGATGAAAGGCTAAAACATCACCCTTGCTTATGGGGTAGGTCTGCCACGACAGAATACTTTTACCGTTTAACGTCGCTGCCAAATCTGCACCAGTAATGGCAATGCTGGTTTGTGCTTGTGCTTCCAAGGTGAACATACCAAAGGTGATTTCAATCTGCGCGGCGTTGTCGTCATTATCGAGTAAAGCATTGCCCCAACGAAAGGCGGGCTCGTCCATTGGTCCGCCTGTGGTAACGCCTAAGTGCTGATAACCATGACGCCCTAGATCTTGAACTAAGGCTAACATGCCAGGTTTGATTACTTTAAAAGCCATTTAGCTGTCCTCCTTGCGCCAAAAAGTCTTCCCGAGACATAGGCTTGAAGCGAATGGTATCGCCGACTTGAATCAAAGCCAAACTATCGCTCTCCCAGTCGACCAGTGAAACGGGAGTGCGTCCTAGTATTTGCCAGCCACCCGGCGATACGCTTGGGTAAACGGCCGTTTGTTGCTCGGCGATGGCAACACTGCCTTGTGGTACTTTGAGTCGTGGGGTGGTTTTTCTTGGCATGCGAATCGCTTCAGGAACATTGCCTAAAAAGGCAAACCCCGGCGAAAAGCCAATCGCATAGGCACGGTAGCGCGTTGCACAATGCAGCTGAATGACCTCATCGGTCGATAAGCCACAATGCGCGGCGATGTCCTCAAGATCTGGCCCAACTTCTGAACCATAATAAACCGGAATTTCCACCTCGTTTTGTGCCTGTTTTGACAGCTTCTGAAGATCGATGGCAGCGCTAATATCTTGGATGTGTTTTAGGATGTTAAAACGATCAAAGTGATCTGTATCAAAGACAACTAATAGGGTCGTGTAAGACGGAACTAAGTCGACAACGCCCAACGAGTCTCGCAGCGCTCTACTCACAGCGGCGATGACATCGGCCACCTCATTGCATATTGTATTAGAGAACGTCAGTAAGCAGGCGTGATCACTGACCATATCGACATCAGGAGGAAAGATTAACGCATCAGCCATGTTTATTGACCACCGATAACAGCGCGAATGCGCTGTACTGCTTCCACAGCATGATCGCCATCCCCATGAACACAGATGGTATCCGCATGAACGTCTAGTGCGTTGCCTGATTCAGTGATAAGGCTGCCATGTTGGCTAAGCTGGAGCACTTGTCGCTCAATTAAGGCAAAATCCTTGTGCACCGCATTGTTTTGTTGGCGTGGTGTTAAGCGGCCTTCCTCGGTGTATAGACGGTCTGAAAAAGCTTCGAACCACAATGCCAAGTTGTATTTTTGGGCTAAAGCTTTGACTTGCTCAACTTCTGGGATCGCCATGACCATTAAAATGAGTGAAGGGTCGAGCTCGCTGACAGCCTGCATCACGGTTTCTAAGACTGCAAAATTCGCCATCATCGTATTGTATAGCGCGCCATGCGGTTTGACATAGGTTACCTGCGTGCCTTGAGCGCGGCAGATGCCTTGCAAGGCACCGATTTGGTATTGAATAAGGGCTTTCAACTCTGCGGGGGCGATGTCCATATTACGACGACCGAAGCCGACTAAATCAGGATAGGCCGGATGCGCTCCTATGGTGACATTACATTGTTTCGCCAGTGCAACAGTCTTACTCATCGTCAGTGGATCTGACGCATGAAAACCACAGGCGATGTTGGCTTGGTCGATGAATGGCATAATCTCCTCGTCTCGCCCCATTGTCCAAGCACCAAAAGCCTCGCCCATATCACAGTTTAATTTCATTACTTACTCCAGAGTTAAGATTTGGACATTGTCGTAGGGAGGTACGTGACAATCTCAGGAAATAGGGTAACCAAAGCGATAGCTAATGCGATCAATAAAAAAAATGGCAAAGCAGCGCGAGCAACATAAAGAATGTTTTTCCCTGTAAGTGATTGAATAACAAATAGATTAAATCCTACGGGTGGAGTTATCTGAGACATTTCTACAACTAATACAATAAAAATACCAAACCACAATAAATCAATTCCGGCAGTATCTACCATTGGTAAAATTACGGCAACCGTGAGAACGACAACGGATATTCCATCTAGGAAACAGCCTAGTACGACAAAAAGAATGGTCAAATAGATAATCAGCATCATTGGAGATAAATCCATGCCGCCAATCCATGCTGCCAACTCTTTTGGTATACCGAGAAAGCCCATTGACAAGGTTAAAAAGTGGGCACCGATCAAGATGAAAATGATCATACAAGCACTTTTTACTGCACCCATTAGGCTATCAATAAAGCTGTTTACGGAGAGTGAGCCCGTTACTGCGGCAATGACAATTGCGCCAGTGACACCAATGGCGGCGGCTTCCGTTGGTGTTGTGATGCCACCATAAATAGACCCCAGCACGAAGCCGATTAAACTCATAACCGGTAATAATTGCTTTAGTGCTTTAAAGCGAGTGCTCCAGCTTATGTGTTCAGCCTTTGTCTGAGGTAATTCGTCTTTATGCAGTAAACCCCAGATCATGGTGTAGCCCATAAACAATGACACTAACAATAATCCGGGCAGTGCTCCTGCAATAAATAAGCGAGCAATCGATACTTCTGCTGCGACTCCGTAGACAATCAAAATGATTGATGGAGGAATTAATAACCCAAGTGTTCCTGAACCTGCTAATGTCCCCACGGCCATTCGCTCACTATAACCTTGCTTTCTAAGCTCAGGTAAGGTCATTCGGCCAATAGTAGCCGCTGTTGCAGCAGAAGATCCGGAGACTGCTGCAAAAATACCGCAGCTCAAAATATTAACGTGGAACAATTTACCTGGCACGCCACTTAACCATGGAGAAAGGCCTTTAAAAAGGTCCTCAGATAATCTCGTTCGAAAGAGAATTTCTCCCATCCAAATAAACAGAGGTAAGGCTGTTAGCGACCAAGATGTACTTGCCCCCCATGAGGAAGTAGAAAACAGCAATCCAATTTGGAAGTTCTCAGACAGCAATAAGCCAAGGGCACCGACAATAATTAGCGTAAAAGATACCCAAACACCGAATGCGAGCATGATTAACATTACAGCAGCGAGGATAATTGAAATAAGTGTCATATCCATCGTTATTCCTCCAAGGACAAAGAGTCTTCATGTTTCATGTAGTTGGGGGAATCTCCACGTATGACACTTAGCCAAGCATCGAACACTGCTAATGTTAAAGCGATGGCTCCGATGGCCACAGTGAGTTGTGGAATCCATAAAGGAACTGGAATATAGCCATAAGATGTTTCGTCATAAATGTAAGACTCAAAGAGCATGTAGCAGCAGGAGTAGGCGACAAACCCTGAGAGAGCGAGACCTAGACTTAGAACGACACCTTCTTGTGCTCTTCTTTTGCCATGCTTAAATTGCTGGATAACGAGAGTCACCCTGATATGTCCACCCTCGCGAAAGGTATAGGCTAACCCAAGAAAGGTAGATGCGGCCAAAGAGAATCCTGCAAAGTCTTCAGCAGAAGGCACAATAAAGCCAAATAATCGGCCAATGATTTGAGCCAAAAGCAGCAATGTTATGGCGACGATAAATAAGCCCGACAGCCAACCTGATAGTCGATAGCAGTTATCTTTAAATGTATTCATAGGGGTCACTATTAAAGTAGTGGCCTCCCGTAAAAAGGGAGGCGTATAGCAGCGTATTAATGCTGGTAATTTTTAAGAATTGCGCCGACCGCATTAGGGTCTTCCGCTTGCCATTCTTGAATGATGGTTTGACCGATTTCTTTCAGTTCTGACATTAACTTCTCGCTAGGCTCTGCGACTTGCATACCCGCTTCTGCCAGTTTTGCTTTATCGCTCTCCCCTCGCTCTGCCACTTTCTCCCAGCCTTCTTTCTCTACTCGTTCTGCTGCCGCAAGAATGACATCCTGTGTGGATTTATCGAGGCGACGGAATGCTCGTTTGTTAACGACGACAATATTTTTAGGAATCCAGGCTTTTACATCAGTAAAGTGATTTACATAATCCCATGCTTGGCTTTCAACGCCTGTTGAGGGAGAAGTAATCATTGCTTGGATAATACCGGTGCTGAAGGCTTGTGGGATGTCAGGTGTCTGAATGGTGGTTGGAACGGTCCCCATTAGATCCGCTAAGCGAGATTGAGTTGGGCTGTAAGCACGCATTTTGGAGCCACTTAGATCGCTTATCTGATTGACTGGCATTTCTGAATATAAGCTTTGGGCTGGCCAAGCAACGGTATAAAGAAGCTGTAAGCCTCGCTCTTCCAATGTTTTGCTCACTTCAGGCTTAGCGGCTTCCCATAAAGCTTCAGCATCACTGTAAGTGGTGGCGAGGAAAGGGATGTTATCATGCTTAAAAATGGCGTTTTCATTACCTAAAATACCCATGAAGATTTCGCCCATCTGAACTTGCCCAGAGCGCACCGCTCGCGGTATTTCAGTGTGATTCACTAGTGAACCGCCAGAATGTACGGTTATTTCGAGGTCTCCAGCAGTGGTGTTTTTAATCTCATCAGCAAAGCTGTAGGCCAGTTGAGTAGATAAATTGCCATCACCGTATGGTGTGGGCATGTGCCAGGTTTGAGCAAAAGCTGGTGCAGCGATAACGCTACTGAGCATTAAAGCAGTCGTCAGTTTTTTCATCTTATGTTCCTTTATATTCTAGGTTTAGTGTTATTTTGGTTGTAACAAATTCACCCTTAATTGCTACAGCAAGGGGGGAGTGGGAAAGGAAAAATGGATCAGGGTTATAAATTAGCTAAGTCACTGTCCAAAAGGTCTGTGACCAGCATTTTTCCAGGGGCATGAGTGATACAAATTGGCGGTTTAGCGTTTTTAATTGCCAACTGTGGCGTTACTCCGCAGGCCCAAAAGACAGGGACTTCATCTTCTTTTAACAGAACCGGATCACCGAAGTCTGGCTGGCTTAAATCCGCAATACCAATGATGGATGGGTCGCCAATGTGGATCGGAGCGCCATGAGCATTAGGGAAGCGTTTAGTAATTTGAGCAGCGCGTTTTGCGTTCGCTTTTGTGTAAGGTCGCATTGTTACAACGGTATAGCCATGGAAGCGACCGCTTGTCGTGGTCGGCAGTGTTGTTGTGAACATCGAGACATTGCAGCCTTGCTCTATATTTCTAGGCATTAGACCTTCTGCCGTAAGGGCATGCTCGAAAGAAAATGAACATCCAAGAACAAACGTTACTAAATCAAGCCGCCAAAAAGACTCAATATCTTGGTAAGATCCGACCAAACTACCATTTTCATACATGAGGTACTCAGGAAGGTCGAAACGCATATCGATGTCATGACCTAGCATGGGCATAGTGTGTTGCCCTGCTTCTGATACCGCAATTAATGGACAGGAAACAGGGTTGAGTTGGCAGTATGTCAAGAATTCATTCGCGAACTCGACCGGAAGAATCACTACGTTGCCTTGTACAAATCCCTCAGCTAAACCACTTGTAGAGCCAGTATGGGCATTACGTCGTATGGACTGACGTAATGCATAGGCTGATGATTGTGTGGTGAATGTTGACTGAGACATGTGGGCTTCCTAATTTCTGTCACACTTGAGTTAGACCAAGATTAGAAGCACTCCCTATAAAAAGTCTAATCGTGTTTTTTTGAGGTTTTTGATCAATTATTTTTATCAAGCTGTATTTGATGGAAACTACTGGCAATTTCTTGAGCGATTAGAGCAGCTTTTTCTGAAATTGGGTTGAATGGGTCATCAGAATAGGAGGCGGTAAAACGCAAAGCATTGGGCTGCCAAATGGAACGTACTTTTTGTAGTTCACCAGATACCAATTCTTTTTGCACAAGGGTATCTGGGAGCGTAGCAACCCCAACTGCATCTATTGCCATACTTCGACAGGCAGCAAGTGAAGATGAAGCAAAAAAGCGAGCCGTTGCGTTATCTAAATCTCGAAATTTCTGGTTGATTTCAGCATATGGTTTCGTATTTCGTGCGTAGGTGATGATTGGCCATTTAGCTAGCTCTTCTAGGTATAACAATCGGTTAGGTAGTCCTAGGTCTGGGCTGGTAAACCAAGAAAGCTGATAAGTATTGAGCTCCAAGTTAACGATGCTTGGCTCTGAAATAGGCCCCATTAGAAGGCCTAAATCAATTGAGTGATCTTTGACGCCACTGGCTAAGGTGCTGGTAACATCAACCGTCATCTCTACATCTAAGTTGGGCATATCGGCGTGAATTCGAGCTAAAAACTTAGGAAGCCAAGTGTTTACGATGGTTTCTGATACGCCTAAACGCAATAACCCTGAGTAGGCTGAGGTGGATTCAGCCCGCTTACGAAGTTGTTCAGATTGGAAAAGAATTTTTTCCACATAGGGCAACAGCTCTTTGCCCTTTGAGGTTAAAACAATTGGACTAGAGCCTCCTTCACGGGTAAAAAGTTTGACACCTAACTCAGACTCTAATGCCGAGATGCGTGCCGAAATTGCTGGCTGAGTGGTGTACATATGCTCGGCTGTTTTACGAAAACTGCCTAATGTGGCCACCCATATAAAGGTTTCTAGACGTTTATAATTCACTTTTTGATCTCCTATATCTGCTGTCAGCTTACTCAGCAAACGTTTAAGCAACAAGAATAAGTCGCTGACACAAAGTTGAGTCTTTTACTGAGCTTTTCCTTAGCCCTTATCTATCTATGTTGGAATGGCTTTTGTATGCTCTCAATAATTGTTTGGAGAATACAATGAACAAACTCTTTTCCTTAGTATTGAAAG
>NZ_JBLXHB010000011.1:0-12265 GCF_048260185.1 Idiomarina sp. | reverse complement strand
CCTAGCCATTGGCGTAGACGATCGCCGCTGGCATCATCGAACGGGCGACCCGCATCGTGGGCTTTTTGCCCAGGTGCTTGTCCGGCAATTAACACTTTGGCGTCGGGGTGTATCTGAAGAATGGGCTTGGGTTCCAAGGGGAGCACATTGGCACATTGGCGACAATTCAGAATGTTTTGATGTAATTGAGAAAAAGATTCCTTATCCATAGCCTTACTCCATCTTTCATCTTACTCAAAAAATTAGTTACCTTTATTTATCGGCAACGTTTTAGCCACTTTGCCAATGCTTAAGCCTTGCACCAAAATAAAGAACACCACCACGGCATAGGTAAGCGTAAGCAAAATATCCTTCTCAGTTCCTGCTGGAAGTTGAAGCACTAACACAACACAGATGCCGCCGCCTACTGCCACGCTTAAAGTGTGAAGAACATACTCAGCCGCAGGGATATCACAACTCGTTAAGATTCCCAATAGCAAAACAAGCACGCAGCTCAATCATCGACATTAATGGTATTGCTAGGGCATTAAAGGGCATGTCGAGTAATCGACAGGTTAGATCAAACTGTCCATAGTTTTCTGTCTTTCTCTTCAATCTCTTAGCGCCTTGTCACTCCCTCTGAAATCTTTCAATTGCGGTATTTTAGCCGATTTATTTTGCGTCAACTCATCTCGTTTTCTGATCCTTAACGCCTGAATTTCGATCAATAATGACGGTATCTCGGGTAATGACCTAGGGTTGAGACGAGTTGCATACTGATTGACAGGCACAGTCGCTAAGACGACTGAAAAATAAAAATAACTTGTCGTAGGAGTCTTTATGTCGGGCATCGATACCTTAGGTTATATCGGTTTTAACGCGAGCGATATGGCTGCCTGGAAAAAGTTTGCACCGGAAGTTTTGGGGTTGCAAATTGCAGAGGAGTTGGAAGATGGCACGCTAGTGCTACGTGCTGACTCTCATCAACGTCGTATTATTCTTCACCCAAGTGATCAGGATGATGTTGCTTATGTTGGCTGGGAATGCCGAAGCAGAGAAGGGCTTGATGAAGTCCGTAGTGCTTTGCAAAGTGCCAATATTCCTTTCGAAAATGTTGCGATGGAAGAAGCACGCTCTCTTTCGGTACGAGAAATGATTCGCTTTAGCGATAATGATGGCGTTCTTATCGAGGTTCATTATGGACCTACAATCTTATCAAATCAGCCTTTTGTCTCGCCGGTTGGAGCTCGCCCTTTTGTGACGCAAGAACAGGGTTTAGGACATTTGGTTCTCGCTTCAGGTGAATATTCCAAGCAAAACACGTTTTATCAGCAAGTATTGGGGTTTAAGCCTACAGACACTCTGACGATTCCTGGTATCAACAGCGAAGCCTCGTTTATGCGTGTTAATCAGCGTCACCATTCTCTTGCCTTAGTTGACATGGCTCCGACACACGGTCCGCGTTTGCACCACATTATGTTGGAAATGCAATCCTTGGATGAGGTCGGCTTTGCGTACAGCCGTGCGCGTGCCGCTGGGGCTCATATTCTTATCGATTTGGGACGCCATGTGAATGACAACATGCTTTCTTTCTATGTCCTTACGCCGTCGGGCTGGGCGGTCGAGATCGGCTGGGGAGGCGTTCAAATTGATGATGAAACATGGCATGTCACTCATTACCCCACAAACAGTAGCTGGGGACACGAATTCCACATGCCACCTTCAAAAGCGTCTAACTAATTAACCAGTAAAGGGTGATGAATATGCAAAACCATACATTTGAATCTACTTCACGCAATATCGACATCGACGGACTTAATATCCACTATCACGATACTGAGGTGGGTGAACAAGTGCTCATCATGCTACACGGTGGTGGTCCAGGTGCTTCGGCATGGAGTAACTACCAAAGTAACCTGCCTGTGTTGGCCGAAAAATACCGCGTACTGGCTTTTGATGCTCCCCATTATGGGGCTTCTGACAAGCCAATGAGCGCCTATCAAGACACCAATTTCTATGCTGAGGTGTTTGCCAAGTTGATCGATCGTCTTGGTATAAAAAAAGCGCACTTTATTGGTAATTCTATGGGGGGAACCATTTCCCTGACCTTGGCGATGACGCGCCCTGATTTAGTCGGGCAGCTGGTGTTGATGGGGCCAGGTGGTTCTCCGACTATGTTTACGCCACAGGTGACAGAAGGCATTAAAATACTAGCCAATTTTTATCAAGGTGAAGGCCCAACCATAGAAAAACTAGAAGCGGCTATCCGCATTATGGTTTATGACCAATCCCGTATCACGCCAGAATTACTGGAAACACGTTTTAAAGCAGCAACCCACCCAGATCTATTGAAAAAGCGCGAATGGAAAGGTCACGCCATGCATGATTTATGGCAGCGCTTAATGTCCACTGAAGTGAAAAACCGCATTCTTTTGATATATGGCAAAGAAGACCGTGTCATTCCTTGGGACAGCAGCTTGATTCTATTGCGTTTGCTGCCAAATGCCAGTTTGCATGTCTTTCCTAAATGCGGGCATTGGGCTCAGCTGGAAAAGGCTGATGAATTCAATAGCTTGGTAGATAATTTCTTGGAGCTTGGTGATGACTGATTTAGAGAACAAATTGGCGTCCCATCAACAGTTTGCTGAGCGCCTTCGTGATGCCTATGTTGCGGGCGCCGTGCCCCCTTTGCGTGATGGCTTGGCAACAGATGATGCAGAAGGCGCTTATGCAATTCAAGCGATTAATACCCGTTACTGGCAAAGCCAAGGACGCGCTGTCATAGGCCGAAAAGTAGGTCTTACTTCTTTGGCTGTACAGCGCCAGTTTGGTGTAAACCAACCTGACTTTGGTGTGTTATTTGACGATATGGTCGTAGCGGATGGAGGGCGAGTGAGTGCCTCGACCCTTATTCAGCCGCGAGTAGAAGCCGAGGTCGCATTGGTATTAGCAAAAGATGTCTCTAATCCTTCGGCAACAGAAGAGGACATTGCAGAGGCAACCGAATATGCAGTTGCAGCCCTTGAGATTGTCGATAGCCGCATTCAGGACTGGAAAATTAGCTTTGCCGATACGGTGGCGGATAACGGCTCTTCCGCCGGATATGTACTAGGTCAAAAGAAATTGCCCTTAGCCAATTTAGATCTTTATAGCTGTGGAATGGTGTTAGAGATCAATGGTGAAGTCGCATCTGTTGGTGCGGGGGCGGCATGCCTTGGTCATCCGCTTAAAGCGGCCGCTTGGCTCGCACGAACCTTGGCTGTAGTTGGAGAACCTTTACGGGCGGGTGAAGTGATTTTGACGGGGGCTCTTGGGCCTATGGTGTCACTTACCCCTGGTGATTCTGTTGTCGCGAAAATTGGTGGCCTAGGTGAGGTGTCGTTCACATATGAGGAGAGTAGCTCATGAAAACGATGACGAAAGTAGCGATCATTGGTTCGGGCAATATTGGGACGGATCTGATGATTAAAATAATGCGTCAATCGAGTGTGCTAGAAATAGCCGCCATGGTTGGGATTGACCCAGAATCAGAGGGTTTACGTCGGGCTGAGCGGCTTGGTGTGGCGGTCACACATGAAGGTATTGAGGGTCTACAAAAGCTCTCTGTTTGGTCAGATATCGACATTGTGTTTGATGCGACGTCAGCTGGCGCGCACACAAAGCATAGCGAGATTGTTACATCGGCTGGCAAGGTCATGGTTGATTTGACGCCCGCAGCGATTGGTCCTTACGTGGTGCCTGTAGTGAATGGATCTGAACATCTCAAGGCACCTAACGTCAACATGGTGACCTGTGGTGGTCAAGCAACGATCCCTGTGGTTGCGGCGGTTAGCAGCGTGGCGACCGTGCATTACGCTGAAATTGTTGCCTCTATCTCCTCAAAAAGTGCTGGCCCTGGTACCCGAGCGAATATTGACGAGTTTACTGAAACAACAAGTCGTGCCATCGAGGAAGTCGGTGGGGCCGCAAAAGGCAAAGCCATCATTGTGCTGAATCCTGCCGAGCCGCCTATGTTGATGCGTGACACAGTATTTACGTTAACTAGCGGTGCTAGTGAGCAGGAAATAGAAGCGGCGATTGAAAAAATGGTCGAAAAGGTGAGCGAATATGTGCCTGGCTATCGTTTGAAGCAACGGGTTCAGTTTGAACCTGTGGGCGTCGATAAGCCGTTGCTTATTCCTGGACTTGGTGAGTTCAAGGGGCTCAAAACCACGGTATTTCTTGAGGTAGAAGGGGCAGCGCATTATTTACCAGCGTATGCAGGCAACCTCGACATCATGACGTCAGCAGCGCTTAAAACAGCCGAGAAAATAGCTGATGAACGCACAAAGGAGGCCGCCTTATGAGCTTCGATCCCACTCAAAAGAAATTGTACATCCAAGATGTGACATTGCGTGATGGTATGCATGCCATTCGTCATAACTATTCCATTGACCAAGTACAGAGCATTGCAAGGGCGCTCGATCATGCTGGCGTTGATGCGATTGAAGTGGCTCATGGTGATGGTCTAAGTGGCTCGTCATTCAACTACGGTTTTGGTGCTCACACTGACTGGGAATGGCTCGAAGCGGTGGCTGATGTACTTGAAAAGTCGGTACTGACCACACTTTTGATCCCTGGCATTGGCACTATCGAAGACCTTCATCGTGCTTACAAACTGGGCGTTCGCTCTGTGCGGGTAGCAACCCATTGTACGGAAGCGGATATCTCACGCCAGCACATTGAAGCCGCGCGAAACCTAGGTATGGATGTTTCCGGATTTCTAATGATGAGCCATATGGCGGAGCCTGAGGCGCTGGCAACTCAAGCTAAGCTAATGGAAAGCTATGGTGCCCATTGCGTGTACGTCACGGATTCCGGTGGCGCTATGGATATGGATGACTATCGTAAGCGCTTACAGGCTTATGACCGGGTGTTAAAGCCTGAAACCGAGCGCGGTATCCATGCGCATCATAATTTGTCCTTGGCGGTGGCGAATTCAATCGTCGGTGTGGAAGGAGGTGCGATTCGCATTGATGCCAGTTTGACTGGAATGGGGGCTGGCGCAGGTAATGCCCCATTGGAGGTCTTTATTGCGGCAATTGAGCGCAAAGGTTGGCAACACGGTACCGATCTCTATGAGCTCATGGACGCCGCAGAAGATTTAGTACGTCCACTGCAAGACCGTCCGGTACGAGTCGATCGAGACACCCTTAGCCTAGGTTACGCCGGTGTCTATTCATCATTTTTAAGACATGCCGAGAAGGCCAGTGCGGATTATGGCGTTGATACACGAGCCATTTTAGTCGAGCTGGGCCGAAGACGCATGGTGGGTGGTCAAGAAGACATGATCGTCGATGTTGCACTGGATCTGGAAAAAGAAAAATAGCCAGTGAGGCATTCTCGTTACACAAAAATTTATCGAAATTTTAGCAAATTCCGTTGCAATAAAAACAAAAAAGAACAGGAGCTTGGTAATGAAAAATTCTACCGCTAAGGGAGCGTACGACGTACGAACTCCCGTACTAATTACTGGTGCTGGTCCTGCAGGACTAACGCTATCACTTGCACTCAGTCGCTATGGCATTCCTCATATTTTATTAGAAATGTTCCCTGGTGCGGCCCATACACCTCGTGCTCATATCACTAATCAGCGAACCATGGAGATCTTTCGTGATCTCGGCATTGAGGAAGCCATTAAACAAAAAGCCACCTCCGCGGATGGTATGTGGAGTAATGCTTGGATTAGCACTCTGGCAGGGAAAGAGGTTTTCCGCTCCGAAGCATGGGGCGCTGGTGAAGAGCATGCCCCTCGCTATGCCAAGGCCAGCCCAAGTGGAATGTGCAATATTTCGCAGAACATCATGGAACCAGTGCTCATCGAAGCCATTGAAGATATCGGTGTGGCTGATCTGCGGTTCTCTCATAAATTGGAGTCGTTTGAGCAGGATGACGAGGGTATCAATGCGGTCGTTATCGAGGTGCAAACAGGCTTAAGTTACAAGGTTCGAGCAGATTATCTAATTGGTTCGGATGGTGCTCGCAGTATGGTTGCCAAGGAATTGGCACTGCCATTTGAAGGGGATATGGGGGTTGGCGCGGATGCAGGTATTGGTACTGTTATTTATGCCTGGTTCAAGGCTGATTTGACTCGATATGTCGCGTACCGCCCAGGCACCATGTATTGGACAACCGGTCAAAGTGGTATCAATTTTGTGAATGTAGCTCCATGGAATGAATGGATTGCTGGGTGGTCCCTTCCACCTGGTGTTGCCCATGATCCTAATCTTGATGAAGAAACGGTTATTCGCCGTATCTCGGAAGCCATTGGTGACAGTACGGTAGAGATCAGTCTAAAAAGTGTCTCGACTTGGACAATGAATAAAATGTGGGCAACACGCTATGGTGAAGGCCGTGTCTGGTGTATGGGCGATGCGGTTCACCGTCATCCTCCAATGAATGGCTTAGGTTCTAATACCTCGGTGGCGGATGCGTATAACCTTGCGTGGAAGTTGAAATTGATACTGGAAGGCAAAGCGGGTAAACATTTATTGAAGAGCTACGAAACCGAACGTCAGCCAATAGGTGAGCAAATTGTTAACCGTGCTTGGGATTCAGTGGTTGGCTTTTGGGGACGCTTTTATGGTGAGTTTCTAGGCATTCATCCTAATGCTAATCCTGAAGATATTCAGTGCTCGCTGCAGCAGCTCCGTGAAGATGGTCCAGAAGCAGATACACACCGAGCTAAGTTTGAACAACTAAAAGAAGAGGTGTTGGATCCGGCTTTCAATGCTTTAGGAGTGGAATTGGGTTATCGCTATCGCACGGGCGCGAGGGTTGATGATGGCAGTCCAGAGCCATTGGTTAGTGGTCATCCAGATGTCAATTATGAAGCGACAACCTGGCCTGGTGCCCGTTTGCCCCATGCATGGATTGAGAAGGGGTTACGCCGCATTTCTACCCTCGATCTAGTTGGTCGTGGTCAGTTTGTATTGTTAACGGGGCGCGGCGGTGGTTGCTGGTATGAAGCAGCTAAGGCAGCAGAACAACTGACAGGTGTTCAGGTCATCGTTATTCAGATCGATAGCCGTTTCGGCACAGTGCGGGATCCTCTTCGATACTGGGCAAAAGTGCGTGGTACGGATTCTGATGGTGGAGTGTTGGTGAGACCTGATGGGCATGTGGCTTGGCGGGCTCAAACGGCTACTGGTGCGGTTGATTTGCCTGCAGTGATGACAGAAATACTGGGTGTTCGTGATCCAGCAGAAGCCGCACCTGTAACGTCTATTACGGCGGATCTTAAACAAACTGCGCAAGTGGGTGTTTGATCATGAGTCAGTTTCCCTTGGTAGATGCGTGGATTGATGTCCACGCCCACTTTAGCCTTCCTCGCTCAGAGGAGCAGCGTACGGCTATGTGGCAGTCATTACAGAGCGATAACTGGGTAGGTTCCGCCCCGCCTGAGTGGACGCTTGATGAGCGTCTCGCCTATATGGATAGAGTGGGGATCGGCATGCAGATGCTCAGTATTGTCCCAACAAATCATACCTTGGTTACAGAGAGTAATCGTTATGGTGCAGAGCTGGTGAAAAAGCATCCTACGCGGTTTGGCTTGTTGGCAGGGTTACCAACAGACGACGCCAAGGCAGCCATTGATGAGGTGCAGCGGGCGCAAGAACTAGAGTCCGATGGCTATGCGGTTTACTGCGAATACAATGGCGTAAGTCTGGCTGACGAGCGTTTGGAGCCGCTTTGGCAAACATTAAATGATTGCGAGGCTGTGGTCTTTGTCCACCCTAATCATGCAGTACCTGGGCAGTGCGGACGTCCTGGAGTATTGCTTGAAGTGGCGTTTCAGACGGCCAGTGTCATTGTCGACATGCTCTATGCCGGAGTCTTCAAACGCTACCCATCGATTCGTTTCATTTTAGCTCATTGTGGTGGTGCTCTACCCGCGCTGTCAGGGCGCTTGATATTGCTTGGTAATGAGTCATGGGTCCCCAATCCAGAACAGATTGATCAGGAAGAAATGCGATCACAGCTTGCGTCTTTCTATCTTGACACGGCGATGACTGGCTCTGCTCAGAGTTTATCAGCAGGTGTGGCCATGACGAGTGCCGAGCATTTGGTTTATGGGTCAGATTGCGGTGCTCCCTGTACGACTGAATCAACGGCCATTGCGAATATTCAAGAATTGTTAGCGTTTAACGGTCTTAGCTCTGAGCAGGTTGAACAGATTGGTCGTAATGCTTTGTCTTTATTTCCAAAAGCAGCAAAGAGGATGCAAATCACAGAATAGATAAACTTTTGATATTCCCAGCCAGAGTATTTTGATGTCCTCCATTCTTGTCGAGTCTGGTGGTTAAGGGTCCGTTGGCTGTTAGCAAATGACTAATACAAAAATAACAAGTCGAGAGGTAATACTAATGCAAACACATACATTGTTCCGATTTTCACCGGTTGTCATTTGGTTGGCTACCAGCATGATAATGACCAATGCAATGGCGGCGGAATCGCCCATTTATGGTGGACCAATTGGTGGCTCTGATATGGGGTCCGCTTATTTGCCACCAAAGCCTGGATTGTATATGGGGGCGGGTTATGTAGGATTTACCTCTGATCGCTATCAGGATGTGAATGGTAATTCTATTCATATAGATAATAGTTTTGACGCGTCAGCAGGAGTTGTTGGGCTCAACTATGTATATAAAAATAAGATCTTTGATGGCTCAGTATCTTCTTCGTTACAGGTTGGATATGGTCAGCGCTGCATCAGTTTTGGTCAGCGCAACTGTCGGTCAGGTTTTTCGGATGTCTACAGTGACGTATTTTTCTGGAGTAAATATTTAGGGGACGACAAAGCAGCAGATCCCTCGCGAGCTCATTTACCTTACGGCTTGACGGTAGGGGGAGGGTTAGGGGTAACGGTGCCTTCCGGACGCTATGATAAAAATGCGCAGGTTAATACAGGTGGTAATACTTGGATTATTTCTCCTAATGTTGCGCTGACCTATCTAACGGGCCCTGAGTATTCTTTAGGTGGAGATGGGACAGAGTTCAGCGCACGACTTTACTACTCTATGCCTCTGGAGAACCCAGATACTAATTTTGAAGCAGGCAACGTTGTCAATGTGGATTGGGCCATTACGCAGCGCTACGGCTACTGGCAAGTGGGTATTGCGGGTCAGCAAGCGAAACAGCTTGATGGTGATACGTTGGCAAATGGCACTCGAACGAATTCTAAGAAGTTTTCCTCTGGTTCAGTTGGGCCTGTGGCAAGTGTCTTCCTACCGAGTATTGGTTCTCAGCTCAAAGTGAAAGCGGCTGCAAATTACGACGCAGAAAATACATTCTCTGGTTACAGTCTCGTTATGGTGATGGGGTGGAATGTGTTCTAACGTAATTAGGCTGTATGGGCTTAATTTAAGTGGCAGTGCGCAGTAATAATACAGAGGGGTTATTGCGCATTGCTTGCTTTATAAAGAAGGGTAGGCGTAGTCTAAACCCTGATTGGCTTTATTTCGTTATCTATAATGAGTTGAGCACCGAAAACCATGTGCTATCCATGGTTGGGAGAATTTGCATGCCAAGAGTAATTCGTTCCAATGAGCGCGCAGGAGAAATTCAAGATAGAGGGATCTTTAAATACGGTGAGAGAGTGCTTTGGTCTCTCTCAAACCCCACACATTATTTGCCCAATGAAACTCTAGATCACTTGCTGCGTTCGGTTCGGCTTTCTGCTGTTATTCCTGGTCATGCAAACTTATCAGCACCGTTTGGGGTTGATGTTGCTTACGGGGCCGATTCCTTCGTGATATACGAAGCCCATCAAGGTGACTGTCATGTCGCTTTTGATTTGGGTATCAAAGCGATTAATTTTCGCCAAGGGGATTTATTGCTGATTCCCTGCGATATGAAACATCGCATTTCCTCCGACCCTGATGCTCCCTGTATCGATTTGCGAGATTTACTTGGTCAACAAGTAGAACCTCATGTTGAGGCATCAAAAGGGCATCCTTCGCTAAAACGATTGTTAAGGCAGCAAGTAAACTACGGCGGTGGTGGCGAGGTATTTGCTTTGCGCATGGTTGTGATGTTTTTCGATCAAGAAACATCCGGCACGCTGGTGTCTGGACTACGAGGTCCTATTTTACTGAAAGGTGCAGCGAATAAACACCGTTCGTTTCTTAGCGCTATTTTCGATGAGTTTAATGTCCAGCGTAAATCTGGCGTTATATCCCAACCTGTGGCGACGCGGCTGACCGAGGCGCTTCTCACAATTATGCTGACGGAAGCAACTAAAATGGGTGGTGAGGAGCCATTCTATAAAGGTTTAAATGACCCCGCGGTTGCTCGAGTCATGCGTGCGGTGTTGAGTGAGCCAGAAAATGATTGGGGACTACAGAGCTTGGTCGACATTGCGTTGGTTTCTCGTACCGTTTTAAATGCTCGTTTTTTGGAGCTGGTTGATATGTCTCCGTTGCAGTTTGTTTGTCATGTACGTTTAAAACGTGCAAGTGAACTGTTGATTGATACATCACTTAGTATTGCTACGATTGCTGAGCGCTCGAACTATGGCTCTGAAGCGGCGTTTAATCGAGCATTTCGACGATGGTGTGGCTGTACACCAGGATCTTTTCGCAAGGGAAAAATATCTTTGACACCTGGTGTATAACTGATAGAGCTGTTTGCAGGCTATCTTATGCTTGAGTATAAAGGTGCGCAGTCTGCATTTACTAAACTGACCGACTTTGGAAAAAACACTATCGTCAAAAAAGCGTCTTTGGCATCTTATTTATTTTGGTTTATTGGCAACGTTTTAGCGACTTTGCCAATGCTTAAACCTTGCACCAAAATAGAGAACACCACCACGGCATAGGTAAGCGTAAGCAAAATATCCCTCTCAGTTCCTGCTGGTAGTTGAAGTACTAACGCAACGGAGATGCCGCCACGTAGGCCTCCCCAAGTTAAGACTTTCCAAGCACCACTGGGCAGATTGAGCTGTTTTTTAAACGTTGTTGTCGTAAGGCCCACGACGGTTAATCGAGCGGCCAATGCTACGCAGATGGTTAAACCCGCAGCGAGAGATAAGTTACCTGAGTACGTTATCATGACGATTTCTAAGCCAATGAGTACAAACAGCGCTGCGTTTAAAATTTCGTCGACCAGCTCCCAAAATAAATCGACGTAATGACGAGTGGTATCGCTCATTGCCCATGTGCGTCCATGGTTACCGACCATTAATCCTACCATTACCATTGCTAATGGACCTGAAAGATGCCAATGACTTGCAAGTGTGTAACCACCTATGACGCCAGCGAGTGTCAGCAATACTTCTTCTTGATAGCTGTCGATGCTCTTCAGTAGGAAGTTTAAAATAGCGCCTAAGGTCAGTCCGAATAGAATGCCGCCGCCTGCTTCCACGCTTAAAGTGTGAAGAACATACTCAGCGGTAGGGATATCACCACTCGTTAAGATCCCTAAAAGCAGAACAAACACCACAACGCCAATGCCATCATTAAAAAGTGATTCGCCAGCGATGACGGTTTCAATGCTTTTAGGTGCACCAGCAGATTCTAATATTCCCATAACGGCAATCGGGTCTGTTGGAGATATCAGTGCGCCAAATAACAAGCACCAAATAAAAGGTAGCTTAAGGTCTAAAACAGGTAGCAAGTAATACAGAGCCGCGGCGATCATCGCGGTTGAGAATAAAGTACCGATAAAAGCCAGAATGCCAATCGGAAGTTTATAGCGTCTCAAGTCTTTTACGTTAACATGAAGGGCGCCAGCAAACAGAAGCATCGAAAGCATGCCGTCGAGCAGTATTTCTGTAAAGTCAAGTTGATCAAGGAAGCTGACTTCATAATTTATAAGCTGATCAAAGCCTAAAACCCCCATGAGTATCGCGACAATAGAAATGACAATAGAGATGACCATGACGCCTATCGTTGTTGGCAAGCCAATAAAGCGATGGTTTACGTAGGCCAGTAACGCCGTAATTGATAAAAATATAGCGCTTACTTCCAGTACGCTTAGGCTAGACGCTGATTCCATGTCTGATTTCTCGTTGTGTAGGTTTAAGGAGTGACTGTACACGTCGTCAAACCCATATGATGCGCTTAGAGTTTGATTGTTGCGTAGAATACCCACATGTTACCTATTTAATGACTATTTAGCATCGTGAATTGATGAACATCGTTACCACAAAAAATCCATGATCTAGCACAGTGAACACGCGAAGTAAGTGGGCAATTAATGCTAGACTGCGCGGCATATTGACGCTGGGGCCCCATCATGGAAATCA
>NZ_JBLXHB010000010.1:0-15493 GCF_048260185.1 Idiomarina sp. | reverse complement strand
GTTTTACCGTGGTCAACGTGACCGATGGTGCCGACGTTTACGTGCGGCTTCGAACGTTCAAATTTTTCTTTAGACATGATATATCCTCAAACTTAAGTTAAAAGCCCGGCCTCGAAAGAACCGGACCAGACCTTACTTATTTAGCGTTACGCTCAGCCATTACTTTTTCAGCAATGTTGTTTGGTGCTTCAGAGTATTTCAGGAACTCCATAGAGTAGGATGCACGACCCTGCGTTTGTGAACGCAAGTCTGTCGCATAACCGAACATCTCAGACAGTGGTACTTGAGCATTAACTGCTTTCAAACCACCCGGAGCTTCTTCCATACCATCAATAAGACCGCGACGACGGTTTAAGTCACCCACGACATCACCCATAGATTCTTCAGGAGTGATAACTTCAACTTTCATGGTTGGCTCTAACAGAGCTGGGTTAGCTTTTAATGCACCTTTCTTGAAGGCCATGCTACCAGCAATTTTAAATGCCATTTCAGAAGAGTCGACATCGTGGTATGAACCATCATATAGAGTCGCTTTAACACCCAATACAGGATAGCCAGCCAAGACGCCTTGTTGCATCTGTTCTTGGATACCCTTGTCTACTGCCGGGATGTATTCTTTCGGTACAACACCACCTACAATTTCGTTTACGAATTTGTAAATAATGTCATCACCGTTATCGTCTTCTTCGATAGTCATTGGTTCAAGTTTAATCCAAACGTGACCAAACTGACCACGACCACCTGATTGACGTACGAATTTACCTTCGACTTCGACAGACTCACGAATTGCTTCACGGTAAGCAACCTGCGGCTGACCTACGTTACATTCAACTTTGAATTCACGCTTCATACGGTCAACGAGGATATCCAGGTGAAGTTCACCCATACCAGAGATGATTGTCTGGCCAGATTCTTCGTCAGTCTTAACACGGAACGATGGATCTTCTGCAGCCAATTTACCTAAAGCAATACCCATTTTTTCCTGGTCAGCTTTAGTTTTCGGCTCTACTGCAACCGAGATAACCGGTTCAGGGAATTCCATACGCTCAAGTGTGATTTTATGAGCTGGATCACACAGCGTGTCACCTGTAGTAACGTCTTTAAGACCAATCAGTGCCGCGATGTCACCAGCGCGAACTTCTTTGATCTCTTCACGGCTGTTTGAGTGCATTTGTACCATACGGCCAACGCGTTCTTTTTTGTTCTTAACTGGGTTAACAACACCGTCGCCCTGGTTCAATACACCAGAGTAAACGCGAACGAACGTCAAGGTACCAACAAATGGGTCAGTCGCAATTTTAAATGCCAGAGCTGAGAATGGCTCTTCGTCAGACGACTTACGTACGCCTTCAGATTCATCATCCAAAATACCAGTGATAGGCTTAACTTCTGTTGGTGATGGCAAGTATTCAATAACAGCGTCAAGCACTGCCTGAACACCTTTGTTTTTGAACGCAGAACCACAAGCAACCAAACAAAGATCATTAGCCAGAGTACGCATACGCAGGCCTTGCTTGATTTCCGCTTCAGTTAACTCACCTTCTTCCAGGTATTTAGTCATCAATTCTTCGTTAGCTTCAGCCGCAGCTTCTACCAACTCAGCGTGATATTTTTCACACTCATCAACCATGTCAGCAGGGATTTCTTCATAAGTGAATGAAGTACCCATGTCTTCTTCGCTCCAGTTGATGAACTTCATTTTAACTAAGTCCACAACGCCGCGGAAATTATCTTCTGCGCCTACTGGTAGCTGCATTGGAACAGCCTGAGCTGCCAAACGCGTTTTCATTTGGTGTACAACAGATAAGAAGTCTGCGCCTGCACGGTCCATCTTGTTGACGAATACCATGCGAGGAACTTCATATTTGTTTGCCTGACGCCAAACAGTTTCAGTCTGAGGCTGGACACCAGATGATGCACAAAGTACAACAACAGCACCGTCAAGAACACGCAAAGAACGTTCAACTTCGATGGTGAAGTCAACGTGTCCAGGAGTATCGATGATGTTTACACGATGCTCAGGGAATTGCTTGTCCATACCCTGCCAGAAACAGGTGGTAGCTGCTGACGTGATAGTGATACCACGCTCTTGTTCTTGTTCCATCCAATCCATGGTGGCTGCACCATCGTGCACCTCACCAATTTTGTGAGACAAACCAGTATAAAACAACACACGTTCAGTTGTGGTTGTTTTACCGGCGTCTACGTGAGCACAAATACCGATATTACGATAGCGCTCTATGGAAGTTTTACGAGCCACAATAAACTCCTTCTAGGTTAACTGCGAATTACCAGCGATAGTGAGCAAACGCTTTGTTTGCTTCAGCCATGCGGTGAACGTCTTCACGTTTCTTCACAGCAGACCCTTTGTTCTCTGATGCATCTAGCATTTCAGCTGCCAGACGCTGCGACATTGATTTTTCACCACGGGTGCGCGCTGCATCAACTAACCAGCGCATAGCCAGTGCGTTACGGCGTACCGGACGAACTTCAACCGGAACCTGATACGTTGAACCACCAACACGACGAGATTTAACCTCAACCATTGGGCGGATGTTGTCTAAAATTGTATCAAAGACTTCCAGGCGATCTTTACCTGACTTCTCTGCCAGGATGTCCAATGCACCATAAATAATTTTTTCAGCGACTGCTTTTTTGCCGTCAACCATGACGACATTGATAAATTTGGCCAACAATTCTGATCCGAACTTAGGATCTGGAAGGATTTTACGTTGACCTATGACGCGTCTTCTTGGCATCTCAATATTCTCCGATTAATTCAGGGTTTTACCCAAAACGTACGACAGTTTGGCCTTACTAACGGAGAACCGTTAAGATTTAGGCCGTTTTGCGCCGTACTTAGAACGACCTTGTCTACGGTCATTAACACCTGAGCAGTCAAGTGCTCCGCGTACTGTGTGATAACGCACACCTGGCAAGTCTTTTACACGACCGCCACGAATTAGTACGACTGAGTGTTCTTGTAAGTTGTGACCTTCGCCACCGATGTACGAAGAAACTTCGTAACCGTTAGTTAAACGAACACGGCAAACTTTACGCATTGCAGAGTTCGGTTTCTTTGGCGTAGTTGTGTAAACACGGGTACATACACCGCGTTTTTGAGGGCACGCTTCAAGAGCCGGAACGTTGCTTTTCACAACGGGCTTTTGACGGCCTTTACGCACCAGCTGGTTAACTGTTGCCATTCATTACTCCTAGTTTAGTTGATGTCGCTTTTTACCACGTGTATAGAGCGTGAAAAATCGCTTTTTTCTGACCACTGAAAGTCAGATCCCGAAATTCGGGAGCGGAAATTCTAATGGTCATATTTTCGCCTGTCAAGGCTATACAAAAGAAGCCGGCACTTTTACAGTACCGGCTTCTGTACACGAACGTTAAAAACGTTCGCTAATTATTCTGCAGAATCATCACCTGCAGAACTATTTCCAGCATTTAAGGCATCCGCAAGTTGTTGCTCAGCCTGCTCTGCAGTCATAGTTGGCTCGATATCAACATTCAGTTCATCCAGTCGACGCTGCATGCGCTCTTTGTGATATGAGTAACCTGTACCTGCAGGGATCAGACGACCAACAATTACGTTTTCTTTCAGTCCACGTAAGCTGTCTTTCTTACCACCAACGGCTGCTTCGGTAAGAACTCGCGTTGTTTCCTGGAACGAAGCCGCTGAAATAAAGGATTCAGTCGACAACGATGCCTTAGTAATACCCAGCAACTGACGTTCAAATATTGCTGGTTTCTTACCATCCGCTTCCGCTTTTGCGTTAGCTGCTAACACTTCTGACATTTCAACCATCTCGCCTTCCAGCAAGTTGGTATCGCCGGCGCGTAAAATAAGTGCCTTACGCAACATCTGGCGAACAATAGTTTCAATGTGCTTATCGTTAATTTTAACACCCTGCAGACGGTAAACTTCCTGCACTTCGTTAACGATATAGTTAGCAACTGCACTAACGCCACGTAAGCGTAAAATGTCATGCGGTGCTTCTGGACCATCGGCAATAACTTCACCTTTAGTCACTTGTTCACCTTCAAACACGTTCAGCTGACGCCATTTCGGAATCATCTCTTCGTGCTGATCTCCACCATCGGTAGGGGTAATCAGTAGGCGACGTTTACCTTTGGTTTCTTTACCGAAGGAAACCGTACCGGTTTTCTCTGCAAGAATCGCTGGTTCTTTTGGCTTACGCGCTTCGAACAAGTCAGCAACACGTGGCAGACCACCGGTAATATCACGAGTCTTAGAGCCTTCCTGAGGAATACGCGCTAAGGTGTCACCAATTTTAACCTCAGAATTATCTTCCAGGTTAATAATAGCGTTACCTGGCAAGAAGTATTGCGCAGGGATATCAGTACCGGCGATATTAACGTCGTTACCTTTACCATCAACCAATTTCACCATTGGACGCATGTCTTTACCGGCACTGGTACGCTGACCCGTTTCCAGTACAACAATGCTTGAAAGGCCTGTCAGTTCATCGGTTTGACGAGTCATAGTGACACCATCAATTAAATCAACAAACTTGATACGACCTTCTACCTCGGTAATGATTGGGTGAGTATGCGGGTCCCAGTTAGCAACGGTTTCGCCGCCATCTACTGAGTCGCCTTCGCCTTTTTTCAAGACCGCACCATAAGGTACTTTGTAACGCTCGCGCTCACGGCCGTATTCATCAGTCAGAGTTAACTCTGTAGAACGTGACGTAATAACGTGAGCTTTATCGCTGTTCACAACCCATTTAGCGTTGTGCAGCTTGATTGTACCCGGGTTTTTCACCTGGATATTGTTTTCAGCTGTAGCACGAGATGCCGCACCACCGATGTGGAAGGTACGCATGGTTAACTGTGTACCCGGCTCACCGATTGACTGTGCTGCGATAACACCAACCGCTTCACCCTGGTTAACCATATGTCCGCGAGCCAGATCACGACCATAACAGTGTGCACAAACACCAAAGTCTGTATCACAAGTAATAACCGAGCGAACTTTAACTTCGTCGATAGAGTTTTCTTCCAATACGTCACACATTTTTTCATCAAGCAATGTATTACGCGGAAGTAGCTCTTCTTCGCTGCCTGGTTTCATTACCGGCTCACAAAGAACACGACCCAGTACACGTTCACGCAACGGCTCTACAACGTCACCACCTTCAATCAGCGGTTTCATGTAAAGACCTTCGTATGTGCCACAGTCTTCTTCCATGATCACAACGTCTTGTGAAACGTCTACCAAACGACGAGTCAGGTAACCTGAGTTCGCTGTTTTCAATGCGGTATCGGCCAAACCTTTACGAGCACCGTGCGTCGAGATGAAGTACTGAAGTACGTTCAGACCTTCACGGAAGTTAGCAACGATTGGCGTTTCGATGATTGAGCCGTCTGGCTTAGCCATCAAACCACGCATACCGGCTAACTGACGAATCTGCGCGGGGCTACCACGAGCACCTGAGTCAGCCATCATAAAGACTGAGTTAAACGACGCCTGTTCTTCGTCTTCACCGTCTCTGTTTTTAACAGTCTCTTTCGACAAGTTATCCATCATCGCTTTCGAGACTTTCTCGTTAGCGGTTGACCAAATATCGATAACTTTGTTGTATTTCTCACCGGCAGTTACCAAACCTGACTCGAACTGTTCCTGAATTTCAGCCACTTCTTCTTCTGCTGCAGAAACAATCTCTTTCTTAGCTTCAGGGATAACCATGTCGTTTATACCAACCGACGCACCCGATACCATTGCGTAATGGAAACCGGTGTACATGATTTGGTCAGCGAAAACGACCGTGTCTTTCAAACCAAGGTCACGATAAGCCTTGTTCAACATACGACCAATCGGTTTTTTACCCATTGCCTGATTAATCAGTTCAAAAGGCAGACCTTCCGGCATAATCAGTGACAAAATTGCACGACCACAAGTGGTATCACGCAATTCGGTTTTCGTTGTGCGATTGCCGTCGTCATCAATGGTGGTATCGGTGATACGCACTCGAACACGACTATGCAACTCAACCTGACCCGTACGATAAGCCTTTTCGACTTCGTTCGGATCTTTGAAAACCATACCTTCGCCTTTACCGTTGATTTTCTCTTTGGTCATGTAATACAGACCAAGTACAACGTCCTGCGAAGGAACGATAATAGGATCACCACTTGCCGGCGACAGTACGTTGTTGGTAGACATCATCAACGCACGTGCTTCCAACTGAGCTTCTAAAGTCAGTGGTAAGTGCACAGCCATTTGGTCACCATCAAAGTCGGCGTTATAAGCCGCACAGACCAATGGATGCAATTGAATTGCTTTACCTTCAATCAGTACCGGTTCAAACGCCTGGATACCCAAACGGTGAAGTGTCGGTGCACGGTTAAGCAGTACTGGGTGTTCCTTGATGACTTCATCAAGTACGTCCCATACTTCTGCGGTTTCGCGCTCAACCATTTTCTTAGCCGCTTTAATGGTTGTAGCTAAACCACGACGCTCCAATTTGCCATAAATAAATGGTTTGAATAATTCCAATGCCATTTTCTTCGGCAAACCACACTGGTGCAGGCGCAGTTTAGGACCAACGGTAATAACCGAACGGCCTGAATAGTCTACACGTTTACCCAGAAGGTTCTGACGGAAACGACCCTGTTTACCTTTGATCATGTCAGCCAAAGATTTCAGAGGACGTTTGTTAGAGCCAGTAATAGCACGACCACGACGACCGTTATCTAACAACGCATCAACTGCTTCCTGCAGCATACGTTTTTCGTTGCGCACGATAATATCTGGTGCAGCAAGGTCTAACAGGCGCTTCAGACGGTTGTTACGGTTAATTACGCGGCGGTACAAGTCATTCAGATCAGACGTTGCAAAACGACCGCCATCAAGCGGTACCAACGGACGTAAGTCTGGTGGCAGAATAGGAAGTACTTTTAAGATCATCCATTCAGGTTTGTTATTTGATACCTGGAATGCTTCAAGTAACTTCAGTCGTTTGCTAATTTTCTTACGCTTAGTTTCTGAGTTTGTCTCAGGCAACTCTTCACGTAACTTTTGAATATCACCGTCGATATCAACAGCACGTAACAGATCCAGAACTGCTTCTGCACCCATTTTCGCGTCGAATTCGTCGCCGTGCTCTTCAAGCGCGTCTAGGTATTCGTCTTCAGTCAGGATTTGACCCTGCTCAAGAGAGGTTAAACCACCTTCGGTAACAACGTAAGATTCGAAATACAGTACACGTTCGATATCACGCAGAGTCATATCCAGCATTAAACCAATGCGCGACGGCAATGATTTTAGGAACCAGATGTGTGCAACCGGGCTTGCTAGTTCGATGTGACCCATACGCTCACGACGTACTTTAGTCAGTGTAACTTCAACGCCACACTTCTCACAGATAACACCACGGTGCTTCAGGCGCTTGTATTTACCACACAAGCACTCATAGTCTTTTACCGGACCAAAAATACGAGCACAGAACAAACCATCACGTTCCGGCTTAAAGGTACGGTAATTAATAGTTTCAGGTTTTTTCACCTCACCATATGACCAACTACGGATCATATCTGGAGACGAAAGAGCGATGCGAATACCATCAAACTCTTCTGCCTGATTCGTCGGCTTTAAAAGCTTCAGCAAGTCTTTCACGATTTATCTCCTGTCGGAGTTCAACCTACGGGGAGCGCAAGCACTCCCCCAATTTATTCCAGCAACAGCGTCTTAGTTCTGTTCTAGCTCGATATTGATGCCCAGCGAGCGGATTTCTTTCAACAATACGTTGAAGGATTCCGGCATGCCCGCTTCCATCTGCAAGTTGTTGTCGACAATGTTTTTGTACATCTTCGTACGACCGTTCACGTCGTCCGACTTAACTGTCAACATTTCCTGCAAGGTATAAGCCGCACCATATGCTTCCAATGCCCAGACTTCCATCTCACCGAAGCGCTGACCACCAAACTGAGCTTTACCACCCAGTGGTTGTTGAGTAACCAAGCTGTACGAGCCAGTTGAACGTGCGTGCATTTTATCGTCGACCAAGTGGTTCAGTTTGAGCATGTACATGTAACCAACGGTTACGTCACGTTCAAATTTATCACCAGTACGGCCGTCGAATAACCGAATCTGACCAGATTCAGGTAAATCTGCAAGCTTCAACAATGCCTTAATTTCTTCTTCAACTGCACCATCAAATACAGGTGTAGCTGTTGGCAGACCGGCTTTCAAGTTACCGGCTAAGCGCATAACTTCATCATCAGTAAACTCAGTAATGTCTACTTTCTGACGGCTTTCGCCCAAGTCGTACACCTGCTGTAAAAAGTCGCGTAATTCAGAGATAGCACGTTGCTGTTTCAGCATTTTTTCGATCTTGCTACCAATACCGCGAGCCGCCATACCTAAGTGCGTTTCCAGGATCTGACCGATGTTCATCCGCGAAGGTACACCCAGCGGGTTCAATACGATGTCGACCGGGTTCCCTTCATCATCGTGTGGCATATCTTCCACAGGAATGATGGTTGAGATAACACCTTTGTTACCGTGACGGCCAGCCAGTTTATCACCAGGCTGAATACTACGACGTACGGCTAAGTAAACCTTAACGATTTTCAGAACACCCGGCGCTAAGTCGTCGCCTTGAGTGATCTTACGGCGCTTGGTTTCAAACTTAGTATCAAAGTCGTCACGAATTTGCTGGTACTGCTCAGCAATTTGCTCTAATTGAGCTTGTGCGTCTTCGTTGCCTAAGTCCTGGGTCAACCAGCTTGCGCGATCAACACTCGCCAATTTCGCTTCGTCAAAGCCATTGCTTAACAACAAGTTACGAGCTCGGTTGTAAATACCTTCTTCAAGAATCTTGAATTCTTCTGTCAGGTCTTTCTTAACCTTAGCCAGCTGCATTTCTTCAATCGCTACCGCGCGCTTATCTTTTTCCACGCCATCACGAGTGAATACTTGTACGTCAATAACCGTACCGTTAACACCATTTGGTACACGCAGAGAGCTGTCTTTTACATCAGACGCTTTCTCACCGAAGATAGCTCGCAAGAGTTTCTCTTCCGGCGTTAGCTGCGTTTCACCTTTAGGGGTTACTTTACCGACCAGAATATCGCCGCCGTTAACTTCTGCACCGACATAAACGACACCGGACTCGTCCAGTTTGCCTAATGCAGATTCACCAACGTTTGGTATATCAGAGGTAATTTCCTCGGCACCTAACTTGGTGTCACGGGCAACACAGTTTAATTCTTGAATATGGATGGTTGTCATCCGATCTTCTTGCGCTACGCGCTCAGAAATCAGAATCGAATCCTCGAAGTTATAACCATTCCACGGCATGAAGGCCACACGCATGTTCTGACCCAGTGCTAATTCACCTAAGTCAGTTGACGGACCGTCAGCTAAAACGTCACCGCGTGTTACAGGTTCACCTGGGTTCACGGTTGGTTTTTGGTTAATACAGGTGTTCTGGTTAGAACGCGTGTATTTAGTCAGGTTATAAATGTCGATGCCCGCTTCACCCGGGACCATCTCTTCTTCGTTAACCTTAACCACGATACGGCTGGCGTCTACGTAATCGACCACACCACCACGCTTAGCAACAACGGTAACCCCGGAGTCAACTGCGATAGTGCGTTCGATACCTGTACCTACCAGCGGCTTATCAGCGCGCAATGTTGGTACGGCCTGACGTTGCATGTTCGAGCCCATCAAGGCCCGGTTAGCATCATCATGTTCAAGGAACGGGATCATACTTGCTGCGATAGAAACGATTTGCTGAGGTGCAACGTCCATGTACTGGACCTGCTCTTTACTCATCAGCGTAAATTCGTTTTTATGACGACAAGGTACTAAATCTTCAGTCAATTCGCCTTTATCGTTCAGCCCCACGTTCGCCTGTGCGATAACGTAGTTGCCTTCTTCGATTGCTGACAAATAATCGACGTCGTCTGTAACAGAACCGTTCTCAATACGACGATAAGGCGTTTCTAAGAAGCCATATTCGTTGGTACGCGAGAAGGTCGACAACGAGTTGATTAGACCGATGTTCGGGCCTTCAGGAGTTTCAATCGGACACAAACGACCATAGTGCGTTGGATGTACGTCACGGACTTCGAAACCGGCACGTTCACGCGTCAAACCACCCGGACCTAAAGCAGAGATACGACGCTTGTGCGTCACTTCTGACAATGGGTTGTTTTGATCCATGAATTGCGACAGCTGGCTTGAACCAAAGAACTCTTTAACCGCAGCACTAATTGGCTTCGCGTTAATCAGGTCTTGAGGCATGGTGTTGTCTAAGTCACCCAGCGACAAGCGTTCTTTTACTGCACGCTCTACACGTACCAAACCGACGCGGAATTGGTTTTCTGCCATTTCGCCGACTGAACGTATACGACGGTTACCCAGGTGGTCAATGTCATCAACTTCATCTAAACCGTTACGGATTTCGATAAGTTTTTTCATGACTTCGACGATGTCTTCTCTGGACAACGTGTTATCACCGCTTAAGTCTTCACGACCCAAACGACGATTAAACTTCATGCGGCCAACCGTTGATAAGTCATAACGTTCTTCGCTGAAGAACAGGTTATCAAATAAGGTTTCGGCAGCTTCGCGTGTTGGCGGCTCGCCTGGACGCATCATACGATAGATTTCAACCAAAGCTTCTAAGCGGTTGTTGCTTGAATCAACGCGTAAAGTTTCGCTCATGTATGGACCGTGGTCCAAATCGTTAACGAACAGCGTTTCAATTTTCTTGATACCTGCTTCGCTAAGCTCGGCGATAAGCTCAAGTGTCAGCACGTCATTCGCGTGACCAACCACTTCACCAGTTTTCTTATTTGCGTAATCTTTCGCTAATACTTTTCCGACCATGTATTCTGCCGGCACTTCCATCTCTTTAATGTCCAGTTGCTCCAACTGGCGGATGTGACGTGCGGTAATACGACGGCCTTTTTCAACCAATACTTCGCCTTCAGCACCTTTGATGTCAAACTTGGCGGTTTCGCCACGCAGACGTTCAGGCACCAACTGCATTTTCACCTTAGTTTTAAGGATCTCAAAGTAGGTTGTGTCGAAGAACATATCGAGAATTTCTTCGGTGCTGTATTCCAGAGCACGAAGAATAATTGACGCCGGTAATTTACGACGACGGTCGATACGTACAAAAACGTTGTCTTTAGGATCAAATTCAAAATCCAACCAAGAGCCACGGTAAGGAATAACACGCGCGTTATACAGGACTTTACCTGACGAGTGTGATTTACCTTTGTCGTGATCAAAGAACACACCAGGTGACCGGTGGAGCTGAGAAACGATAACTCGCTCTGTGCCATTGATAACGAAGGTTCCGTTTTCTGTCATTAACGGAATTTCGCCCATGTACACTTCTTGTTCTTTAATGTCTTTAACTGTACCGGCAGCTGCTTCTTTATCAAACAGCACCAGACGCAGTTTCACACGCAATGGTGCTGAGTAGGTAATGCCACGGATTTGACATTCTTCAACGTCAAACGCCGGCTCACCCATGTGATAACTGACGTACTGTAGTTCCGCAGTACCAGAATAACTGGCAATAGGAAAGACCGAACGAAAAGCCGCTTCCAGACCATTATTGGCTTCTGGATCGACTTCAATAAATTTCTTAAATGAATCAAGCTGCATAGACAGCAAATAAGGAACTTCTAAGACCTGAGGTCGTTTACCGAAATCCTTACGAATACGTTTTTTTTCAGAGTAGGAGTACGCCATGGGGTTCCTCAGCTAGCTGATTGATGACCCTAACCAACGAGTGGTTCGATGGTTAAAAACAGATTAATCTTTTATCTGTCGATCCCGTTGTTATTTTTTCGCTTATCTGTATCCAACCTCGGGCAAAATGATACAAGCGATACAGCGCAAAAAGGCTGGTGGTTAATTAACCACCAGCCCAAGGCCTAAAAGGCCATATGTCGTACAAAAGTTAAATTACTTAACTTCAACTTCCGCACCAGCTTCTTCAAGCTGCTTTTTCAGCTCTTCAGCTTCGTCTTTGCTTACACCTTCTTTAACTGCTACTGGTGCAGACTCAACCATAGCTTTAGCTTCTTTCAAGCCAAGGCCAGTTGCGCCGCGAACAGCTTTGATAGCGGAAACTTTGTTTGCGCCAGCTGCTTTCAGTACTACGTCAAATTCAGTTTTTTCTTCAGCTGCCGCTTCGCCGCCTGCTGCTGGAGCAGCTACTGCTACTGCTGCAGATGCGTCAACGCCGAATTTTTCTTCAGCTGCTTCGATCAGTTCAACCAGTTCCATTACTGGCATTTCAGCGATCGCGTTTAAGATGTCGTCTTTAGTCAGAGCCATTACTCTAAACTCCTGGGTTTATAATTACAAAAAAATGGTTAAAAAACCAACGTATTATTTAGCGTCTTTAATTGCTGCCAACGTTCTAACGAACTTGCTAGGTACTTCGTTAACTGTTTTAACGAATTTGCTAACCGGTTCTTTGAAGGTGGCGAGCAATTTAGCCAATGCTTCGTCACGAGTCGGAAGTGAAGCAACTGCGTCCAATTTTTCTGGACCCATGATGCCATTACCGATTGACAGAGCTGTCACTTGCAAGTTCTTGTTTTCTTTTGAGAAGTCTTTGAACAAACGAGCTGAAGCGCCCGGTGCGTCCATAGAAAACCCATAAACAAGAGGTCCTTTAAGTGCATCGCCCATGTCGTCAAACTGTGTGCCTTCAAAAGCGCGTTTTGCCAGCGTATTTCGTACAACTTTAACGAAAATACCCTGCTCGCGAGCTTTCTTACGCAGCGCAGTCATATCGGCTACTTCGATGCCTCGATATTCAGCAACGGTGACGGCTAGCGCATTTGAAGCAACGTCGTTAACTTCTTTAACGATGGCTTTCTTTCCGGCTAAACCAATTGCCACTGATATCACCTCGTTTTCAATTTGGGACCGAAGTCCCTCGTTACAATTAGGTGGGATAAAACCCACCGCGTTGTCACGGTGATTCTCTACCCAGAGAGCCTGAGTCGGATATCACCATCTGCGTAGGAAATTAAGTGCCGCTACTCGATGTTCTGAGATTCTCGCGGTACACCTACGGTCTTGGACGGGAGCCTTGCTTTGTTGCGCCTTAGCAACGCCACGGCAGCTCCAACCCATAAACCATTACACTAACCCTAACTGCAGCGAATTAAACCGCTGCTACAGTTGCCTGGTCAATGCTCACACCAGCACCCATTGTTGTGGACAGGCTGACGCGTTTTACATAGACACCCTTAGCTGAAGAAGGCTTCGCTTTCTTAAGAGCCGCCAACAGAGCTTCAAGGTTTTCTTTCAATTTGTCATTATCGAAGTCAACACGGCCGATTGTTGCGTGAACAATACCGTTTTTGTCGTTGCGATAGCGAACCTGACCAGCTTTAGCGTTTTTAACTGCTGTTGCTACGTCTGGAGTTACAGTACCAGTTTTCGGGTTAGGCATCAGGCCACGTGGACCTAAGATTTGACCTAATTGACCAACAACACGCATTGCGTCAGGTGATGCTACGACTACGTCGAAGTTCATTTCACCTTTCTTAACTTGTGCCGCTAAGTCTTCCATACCAACGATGTCCGCACCGGCTGCTTTCGCTTTTTCTGCATTGTCACCTGAAGTGAATACAGCAACGCGAACGTCACGGCCAGTACCGTTTGGCAGTACAGTAGCACCACGAACGTTTTGGTCAGATTTACGAGCATCGATGCCTAAGTTTACTGCGACATCAACACTTTCAGTGAATTTTGCTGTTGCTAACTCTTTTAACAGAGTAATCGCTTCATTCACATCGTAATCACGGGCTTCAACTTTCTCTGCGATCATACGAGCGCGTTTTGTTAATTTAGCCATTGATTAGCCCTCCACGTTCAAGCCCATCGCGCGAGCAGAGCCGGCGATAGTGCGTACAGCTGCGTCCATGTCGGCAGCAGTCAGGTCTGGTTCTTTAGTTTTCGCAATTTCTTCTAATTGCGCGCGAGTTACCGTACCAACTTTCTTGGTATTTGGCTCGCCTGAACCACTCTTGATACCAGCCGCTTTCTTCAACAAGAAAGACGCAGGAGGCGTTTTGGTAATAAATGTGAATGAACGGTCTTCGAATACTGTAATTTCGACAGGAACCGGTGCGCCTTTTTCCAGGCTGTCGGTCTGTGCGTTGAACGCTTTACAGAATTCCATGATGTTCACACCGTGCTGACCCAATGCTGGACCAACTGGCGGTGACGGGTTAGCTGAACCAGCAGCTACCTGTAATTTGATAATGGCCGATACTTTCTTCGCCATGGTAATTACCTCTGTTGTGGGTTTAACGCCTCGTAACTTTTCAGAGGAAAGTTACTCCAACGGCTTCCCGTTAAAAAAGGACGCGAATTATAAGTGACTTCGCGCCATAGATCAATCTTTGTCTTGCTGCTTTTTTGATCAGGCTTTTTCTATCTGACCAAATTCAAGCTCAACTGGTGTAGCCCGGCCGAAGATGGAAACCGATACCGTAACACGGCTCTTCTCGTAATCAACTTCTTCAACCGTACCGTTAAAGTCAGCGAAAGGACCGTCGTTAACACGTACAACTTCGCCCGGCTCAAATAAGGTCTTAGGTTTAGGCTTGTCTGCAGAATCTTGTAAGCGATCCAAAATGGCATCAGCTTCTTTCTTTGAAATAGGGGTAGGACGATCGCTACTACCACCGATAAAGCCAAGTACGCGAGGCACGCTCTTAATCAAGTGCCAGGCATCTTCGTCCATATCCATTTCGACTAAAACATAGCCCGGAAAGAATTTGCGTTCACTTTTGCGACGAACGCCGCCGCGCATTTCCACAACTTCTTCTTTAGGTACCAGAATCTCACCGAATTTATCTTCCATACCGTGCATTTTGATATGTTCTTTCAGAGATTCAGAAACCCGCGCCTCGTAACCGGAAAAAGCTTGTACTACGTACCAACGTTTCTTATCGCTCATGGTTAAATCTCCAATCCGGTTAAGAAGCCAACGACACGTACCAGGATACCGTCAAGGCCCCAGAGAATAAGTGCTACTACAACGGTCGCAACAACAACGATAAGCGTTGTTTGAGTCGCTTCCTGACGCGATGGCCAGACAACCTTTCGAACTTCGGTACGACTTTCTTTTGCAAACGACAAAAAGGTTCTTCCCTTCGTTGTCGTGCTGGCAAAGAAACCTGCTAAGGCAACTAAAACAACCACAGCTATAGCACGGTATAAAACCGACACTTCTTCTGTGTAATAATGATTACCGCCAATAGCAACAACTAAAAGGGCGATTGCGATTATCCATTTCAAACTGTTCAACGAACTGCTTTGCGTCTCGTTATTTGCGCTCATTCTTTAATCCTAGTTGCGACCGGTCTTCGCTTTGAATCAATAAAATCTGGCAGGGGCGGAGGGATTCGAACCCCCAACCGTCGGTTTTGGAGACCGCTGTTCTACCAATTGGAACTACGCCCC
>NZ_JBLXHB010000009.1:0-23937 GCF_048260185.1 Idiomarina sp. | reverse complement strand
TCTCCAGTAAATGCCTGAAGATCATAATGGTTGTGTTGTGATCAGGAATCGCACCTTCTAGTGATAAACCTGCAAACAGCCGTATTGAAGTAATCTTGTACAACGCGTCTTACATAGCAAGCTCACTCATGTTGTATCAGTTTGCTTAAAGTAGATGCATATCTTAGTGACAAGAGAATATGGACGTAAATCTTAACCTGCTTTTGAATAGAAGAGTATCAAGCATGCACTAAGTAATTAACGCATTCATACATGGAAGAGCTCTTTGCGAGTCTTACAGCGTTTGCTAGTAAATCCGATTAGGCGAAAGAGAATTGATTCATGTTGAGAATCGGTCATCGTTGGCTTAAGTCTCAAGGTTGTCTGATATTACCGACCTAATCGCATATTCTATATTTTCACCACACTTATTGTGCGAGCTTCTGAGCAGTAATTCGATCGATGATAAGAACATCGATGTATCCGCCCTTCAGACCGCCGCGAAGCGCATCAACTTTATCACTACATCCGCCAATGAGCATGACTTAAACCAAATCCGTGAGCTGTGCATAGGGATTAGTAATTTGTATCAGCTGACTCAGGACAAAGTGGCGTAAAAAAACGAGTGAAAATCAAAAATAAGAAGTTTGACGGGTTGATTGCAGAGATGCCAAACAAGGTACGGAATAAAAGAACGTCTTTTTGTATACGACTCAGTTTTATACCATTCAGAATCATCAAGCTACAAAGCCTCGAGAGCCAAAGCGAAATAAAAATTCCAAACCAAAATTGTTATAGAACGAATGATGCTTTATGATTAACATATACGCAACATACTTATCTATACAACAAAAAAATGACTAGGGATGCCAGCATGCCAAATCTTCTATCCAAAAAAACGCTGTTTTTTGATAGCACAGTAACACAACACATCACCCCAGAATCAGCTAACTGGCAATATGTTGGCTTTCAGGCCCACACCTTAAAAGCGGGACAAACGTTTGCCATCGAGACTCAGGACAACGAAGTATGTGTGGTGTTACTCAGTGGTAAAGCGAATGCTGCAACCGCAGATCAGAGTTGGGAAAACATCGGTGAACGTGATTCGGTATTTGATCAAAAAGCGCCTTACGCTGTGTATGCTCCAGCACAAGATCGAATTGAATACACAGCGTTGACGGATATTGAGCTAGCCGTATGTCAAGCACCTGGTAAAGGCAATTATCAAGCTCGCTTGATTACCCCTGCTGACTGTCAATTTGAAACCCGCGGAATCGGCACTAACACTCGCCATGTCTGCAATGTACTATTTGGTAACTTAGCTGCTGACAGCTTATTGGTATGTGAGGTCATTACACCAAGTGGTAACTGGTCAAGCTACCCACCACACAAACATGATCAGGATGCGGCGCCAGCGGAAACACAATTGGAAGAGACTTACTATCACCGTATCGATCCACCTCAAGGGTTTGTGTTCCAACGGGTCTACACTGATGATCGCAGCTTAGATGAAACCATGTCAGTAGAAGACGGGGATGTAGTGATGGTGCCTGAGGGCTACCATCCTGTCGGCGTGCCGCACGGTTATCAGTCCTATTACTTGAACGTAATGGCGGGACCTTCGAGAAACTGGATTTTCCACAACGATAAAGATCACGAGTGGATCATAGAACGAGATAAAGAGATTTTGGCACAACGGAATCGCTAAGCGCCAAAAAGAGTACAGCGAAAGCGCCAACGGCTCTGCCGTTGGCGCTTTCGTATTAGAGCGTTACCCAGCGGGCTTCTTGGTAGGATTGCTCAACCGCATCACACACTTGATTGACATGGCAAGCCGCACGAAAATCAGGCCACATAGGTCGATCCGCCAAAATGCCCTCCACCAAATCACGTACTTCGACTGCCTTCATATCGTTGTAACCTAAACCATGGCCTGCTGAGACACAGAAGTGGCCATAGTCAGGGTGCTCAGGCCCAACCAAAATGCGTCGAAAGCCTTGGCGACTGCTTTTATCCGATGCGGTGTACAACTGTAGCTCGGACAAGCGTTCTTGATCATAGATTAACGTGCCCTTGGTTCCCGTAACTTCAAACCATAAGCCGTTTTTGCGTCCCCAAGCGATTCGTGAGGACTCTAAAGTGCCTATTGCTCCGTTCGCAAAACGCACCATCATATGCACTTGATCATCGTTCTCCACGGTGCCCATTTTGTTCGCATCTTCGAGCATCGGCCGTTGTTGATGCACGATTTGCAAATCTGCACAGACTTGCGTGATGGGCGCCACCAAATAATTGGCCATATTTATAATATGAGCCCCCATATCTCCTAACGTCCCTGCCCCGGAAAACTCGCGCTTTAAACGCCACGAAAAAGGCACTCGCGCATCGGCAAGGTAATCTTCATTAAAGGTGCCGCGAAAATGCACGACCTCGCCAATTTCACCGCTATCAATGATCTCTTTGGCCAGCTGTACGGTCGGGTTCTTACTGTAGTTAAAGCCTACTAAGGTTTTTACGCCCGCTTGCTCTGCAGCTTCTGTCATCACTAAAGCATCCGCCGAATTAAGCGCCAGCGGTTTTTCTGAATACACATGCTTGCCTGCCGCAATGGCGGCCAATGCCATCTCTTTGTGCAGATAATTTGGTGCACAAATATCGACCACATCAATATCAGGATTGTTGATCAGTTCACGCCAATCCCCTGTGGCACGGCAAAAGCCAAACTCTTGGGCCTTTTTTTCTGCCAACTCACTCGTCACTTCTGCCAACATTTCACATATCAGTTCACCGCTTAAAGGAAACACCGCATTGGCCGCTTTAAACGCAATGGCATGTGCTTTGCCCATGTAGCCAGACCCAATCAAACCGATTCGTAGACGCTTCATCATTCTTCCCCTATATTCGTTATTATTTTAATTCAAATACAGTATTTATATTTGTCAGCTTTATGTAATAACACAAAAGAGCTCTTATAATATTGTGGTGAGCTAACTCTGGTACATACCTGAAACCATGAAGAATTTATCTGAAATCACGATTGATGATTTAAAAGAAGTCTATTTTGGCAGTGTCCGTTACCCCAAGGGTGGTACTCATGGTCCGCGTATTCAGCGTGGTATCCAGCTGTTTCACCTATTGAGCGGCAGCGTTACTTTTACCATAGACAGTCAAGATACAGACCTCGTACCTGGGGATGTTTGTCTGTTGTTACCAGGTAGGCATGAATTCCATCAATTTAGTTTTACAGAAGAGAGCACCCATACTTGGTGCCAATTAGACTTCTACAATAGCCCAGAGCATTTTCAAACGGCGCTTACCTCTGTTACACCGATGGTGACAGCTAACATGGATATTAAGCGTTTTATTGAGTTAGGGTTGTCGTTGACACGTAATCAGCAGACCGCCACGCACCAATCTCTGCTAGAATTGGGCAAGTCTTTACTTCGCTATATCATTGATTATTCAGAACAAAGCACTTCAGACTCCCCCATACCGCGTTCGGTATTAGTCGCCTGTGACTACATTAATGAACACCTCACACAGCCCCTAGAACTGCAAGAGATTGCAACATTCAGCCATGTGTCCATTAACCATCTGATTGTGCTGTTTCGTGCTCATTTGGGCATCACCCCCAGTCGCTATATCTGGCAATTGCGCTGCCATAGAGCCGCAGAGTTGCTCAGCAGCACATCAATCGCGGTTGGCATGATTGCTGAGCAGACGGGCTTTAGTAGCCCTTATCACTTTTCCAAGCTGTTCAAACAGCAATTCCAAGTGTCGCCTCAGAATTACCGCAAGGGAAAGCAACGCTCCTAGCTAGAGAGTACGCTGCTCAAGTCGGTGGGCTAAGCCAATCGATAGGGATTGCGCCAAGACGAGAGAAGAGGACAAGGAGCGAAACGAGTCGATTTCAGCTTCTTTTACCACAAAGGATACCGTCGCTATCGACGCCAATGGGCTGATTTGGTTGTCAGTAATAACAATCAAAGGAACGCCTTTCTCTGCAGCTGCCTTGGCAACCACCTGAGTTTCCTCTGCGTAGGGATGGAAACTCACCGCAATCAGTACATCGTGTTCGTCTAACGTACTGGCTTGTTCCATATACATGCCCCCAACGCCATCCACCAAATAAGCCTTGCGGTCGATATGACGCAATGCATAAGCAAAGTAGCTTGCCACCACAAAGGCACGACGAACCCCGACGATATGGGCCGCATGGGCATTGGCTAACACTTCAATAGCGCGTTCCAGTTCTTCGGCAGAGATGGTGTCCGCCAAATACTGTAAGGCCAGTGCGTTAGCATCAGAAAAGCGCTTGAGTAAACGGAACGGCGATTGGTCTAAATCTTGAGTGCCTAATGCATCCCGAGCCATACGAATACGATCTTGATAATTTGGCGACTCTTCCATCAAGTTCTGCTGAAACAGCTTTTGCATCTCGGTAAAGCCACTGAAGCCAAATGAGTTGGCAAAACGTACCCATGTAGATGGATGCACACCAGCTTGCTCTGAAAGCACCGCGACCGTGCCAAATGCAACATCACTTGGGGAATCAATCACAAACTCAGCCACTTGGCGTAAACGCTTACTTAAATTAGGGTGCTCACGCTTGATGTTTTCTTTGAGTTCTGATAAAGACTTTGGCGTAAGATCTGACATAGGACACTCACTTTATTATCGTTATTAGAGTCACCTGATCAGGGGCTTCAGATGGCACTCTAGTCCGTTTCGAACAACGGAAATGAATGGGTTGCATTTTTAGAATAAAAATTCTAACTTACTTCTCTATACCATGTCTATTTTGTTGCAGATTAAGTACTCACTTATCTTATATTACCTTTGAAGCAACAACTTTGTGGGTGCATGTAAATTTAAATAACAATAGGAATCACAACGTGAACGATGCCGAACAGAACTTTTTTCGTCCCAAATGGCGACGTGTCGCTATTACTGCTTTTTGTGCTGGTTGGAGCGCGCTAGAATGGATAACCGGCAACCCTTTCTGGGGGGTTATTTTCACCGCCATGTTTTTCTACTGCTTATGGAAGTATTGGTATACTTTCGACGAAAACTCCTCTGCAGAATAACCAACTCCTGCTCTACTGTTCACCTTTCAACTAGGCTTGGTGTATGTCAAATCGCCCTACTATTGAAGATTTAGCGGCTGCGGCGGGTGTTAGCACAGCTACCGTTGACCGAGTTCTGAATAACCGCTCAAAAGTCAGAGAGGTGACCGCTCAGCGTGTTTTACTGGCTGCTGAAGACATCGGCTATCATGCTGCAGGCTTGCTTAAACAGCGTGTACGGGAATCCAAACCTAGAAAGCGTCTCTCTATTCTATTGCAGCGTAGTAATGATGAATTCTATGTTGCCTTAGGCCAAGCCATCGAAACGGCCTGCAGTCGCGCAACCGACTTTGCCTTTGAGACAACGATCCGTTTTATGGATGAGGTGTCACCTGAATACATTACCGAGCAGCTAGAGCGAGAAAGTCACCATGCCGATGCGATGGCTGTCGTAGCCCTCGATCACCTGCTAATCAATCAAGAAGTGGAACGTATTACGGGGCAAAACATTCCCGTACTGACGCTACTCTCGCCGTTGTCTACTTCTACTTGCACACGACATATCGGCGTCGATAACCGTAAAGCGGGACGTACTGCCGCATGGGCAATCAATCGTTTAGCAAAACCTGGGGATGTGGGCATTTTGCTCGGCAGCCACAGCTACTTAAATCAGGACATTGCGGAAATCAGCTTTATCAGTTATTTCCGCGAAATTCAGCATGATTTCAACTTGTTAACGCCCCAAGTCAATCTGGACGATAATCAGCTCGCCTATCAAGCCACCAAAGACTTGATCGCACAAGCTCCAAACATCAGCGCGATTTACAGTGCTGGAGGCGGCGTGGAGGGCATCATTAAAGCCATTCGTGAAGCGCAAAAAGCCCAAAGCATTACTTTAATCTGTAACGAACTAATGAGTAGCACACGCCTTGCCCTAAGTGATGGCTGTATTGATATGATCATTGCTACACCAGTCTCCAAGATCGCTCAAGCAGTGGTTGAGACCTTTACTCAAGCCCTTTCCCAAAAATACATCACGCCTCAGCCAGCACTTCAACTTACCGTTGAATTGCACGTCGCTGAAAATTTATAAGCGCTCTATACACATCCTCTAAATCAGATTGATAAAAGTGTGGTAGCCCCATAAAAAAGGCCAATCGTTCAGTACGATTGGCCTTTAAAAGGATGCCTGGATGGAGCATCTCTAAGTGGATTTCTTAAATTTACCCTGACGATGTTGGTCAACGATTACCGCCACAACGATGATGGCACCCTTAATGATATCTTGGTAGTAAGCATCGATTCTTAGGAAGGTGAAACCTGACAGCATCACACCTAGAATTAAGGCACCAATCACGGTTCCCGCGATACGACCACGACCACCAGACAAAGACACACCACCGATAACGGCAGCAGCAATGGCGTCTAGCTCGTACATCAAACCCATGCCGGCTTGCGCCGTTTTGATACGGGCAATGGCAACCATCGCAGCCAGACCCGTTAGCAAACCAGCAATGGCGTAAACTTTGATAAGGTGCATATCGATGTTAATACCAGACACACGAGCGGCTTGTGGGTTAGCACCAATTGCATAGGTGAATTTACCAAAGCGGGTGTAACGCATCACGATGTGAAAAATAACCGCTACCGCAAGAAAGATTACAACTGGCATCCAACGATCTAGGGCGTTACCCAGCGCAGCAAAATCTTTTGTAAAGCCAGAAACAGGGCTACCATCAGTGTACCAGCGTGCAATACCACGTGCCGATACCATCATCCCAAGTGTTGCGATAAATGGTGGTATTTTCGTCTTGGTAATCAGCCAACCATTTATAAAGCCTGCTAATGCACCCGCGCCTAAGCCAACGATTAACGGCACAATAAATGGCAGGTCAGTAAGCGTTGGAAAGATAACCTTTGGCCAAGCACTGGTCTGTGCAAAGGTGGCGGCTATCATTGCGGACATGGCGACGACAGAGCCAGAAGATAGGTCGATTCCTCCGGTAATAATGACCATGGTAACGCCAATGGCAATAATACCGATAACGGAAACTTGCAATACAATGATCTGAAGTCGGCTCATATTCATTAGGAAACTTTGTCCAACGAACATCCAGCCTAAAATTTCAAACATTAGCGAGATACCCACCAATACGGCAAGGATACTCAGTTCTGGTGGAAGTGCTTTTTTCTGCTTTTCTGCCCCAGTGTCTACCGCGGCAGGCTTAACTGTGTTGTCTAAAGTAGTCATATCAATCTCTTATTCTTATCATTAAAAACTATTTTGCAGCCAGACTCATGACGGACACTTGGTCCGCTTCATCACGATTGAGGATCCCAGTACAGCGACCTTCATGCATGACCAGCACTCGGTCACTCATTCCCAATACCTCAGGTAGCTCAGATGAAATCATGATCACAGCCACACCTTTATGGGCTAATTGAGAGATCAAGGCGTGAATTTCAGATTTCGCCCCCACATCGATACCGCGGGTAGGCTCATCCAAAATCAGAATTCTTGGGTGGATTAGCAACCAACGAGCAATCAATACTTTTTGCTGATTACCACCGGATAAGTTTTCGATCACCTCGTGCATACTTGGCGTTTTTACACGAAGCTTTTTACACAACTCAGCAGACTCTTTTTCCAAAGCTGCATGATCGACAAAACCGTTTTTAACATAGTTGTCGTGTAACACCGCTGACTGAACGTTTTCTTGAATATCCAGCGGCAAGAAACACCCCGTTTCCTTACGGTCTTCGGTTAAGAAAGCCATCCCCTGTCTGATCGCATCGTGTGGGTTCTTGATATTAACTTCTTCACCTTCAATGAAGATCTGGCCAGACGTCGCAGGTGTCACACCAAAAATCGTTTCAGCAACATTTGAGCGCCCTGCACCAACCAGTCCTGCCAGTCCAAGAATCTCGCCTTTGCGAACATCAAAGGAAATGTCATGAAAGACGCCCTCTAGGCTAAGGTTTTTAACGGACAATAAAACATCGCCAATCTCAACTTCTTCCTTCGGAAACATTTGTGAGACTTCACGACCCACCATCATTTTGATGATGTCATCACGGGTCACTTCAGAAGAAAGGTGTGTACCGATGTATTTGCCATCACGGAACACTGAAAACTCGTCCGCAATTTCAAACAATTCGTTCATTTTATGAGTGATGTAAACGATACCAATGCCGCGTTTGCGTAGGTCACGAATAATCTCGAAAAGATGCGCCACTTCGGTTTCAGTGATCGCTGATGTTGGCTCATCCATTATTAGCACATCAGAGTTAAACGAAACCGCTTTTGCAATTTCAACCATCTGACGGTTAGCAACCGACAGTGTTGAAATTTCAGCATCAGGATTTAAGCGGATGTTAAGTCGATCAAACAGTTCGACCGTCATGCCACGCATTCGATCGTGGTCAATCAGACCAAAACTGTTGCGAGGTTCACGACGGATCCAGATGTTTTCCGAAACCGTCATGGAGTTCATCAATAACAGCTCTTGGTGAATCATGGCGACACCAGATTCTTGAGCTTTTAGAGGAGTTTCCAAAGTGACCACCTCACCACGAAGGCGTATCTCACCTTGATCGGGTTGATAAATACCAGCGATCACCTTCATTAAGGTTGATTTACCTGCACCGTTTTCACCCATTAGAGCGTGAACGGTACCAGGCCGAATCTTTAGCTGGACATTATCGAGTGCCAATACCCCAGGAAACTCTTTGCGTACGTCTACGACTTCTAGAACGTACTCAGAGCTTTGTGCCTGGGGACTTACGCCACTCGTAGGCAAGGCTTCCACCACTGCTGCGCTACTCATAACGCAATCCCTCCTCTTGTTATTTTATTTTTACATCGGGTGAAACAATTACTTTAGGTAATTGTTTAGATTTTCAGGTGTTACAAGCTCAAACGGAACCCACACTTTCTGGTCCACATCTTCGCCTTTAGCAAGTTTTACTGCTGCATCAACTGATCCTCGACCCTGACCTTCAGCACTTTGGAAAACCGTAACATCTAGGTCACCTGCTTTCATGGCAGCAAGGGCATCAGTCGTCGCATCAATACCTGCAACGATCACATCGTCCATAGAACGACCATCTGCTTTAAGTGCTTGAATCGCACCAATTGCCATTTCATCATTATTTGAGATCACTGCATCAAATTCGATGCCTGCAGAAATCCAGTTTGTCATCAAGTCACTACCCAGCGTACGAGACCAGTTAGCTGTTTGCTGCTCTATTACCTTAATACCTGAGCATTCTGGAGTTGCAATCACATCATGAATGTCTTGCGTGCGTTGCAAGGCAGCCTGGTTAGTTAACTCACCCATCATGACAACAATATTGCCTTTACCGCCCATCAAGCGGCAAACTTCTTGAGTTTGCAACGTACCAGAGACTTGCTCATCGGATGCAACAAAAGCTTGGTTGTCAGGAAGTAAATCAACGTTGATTGGTTGGCGGTTAACGTAAATAAGAGGGATGCCGGCCGCTTGTGCGTCATCAGAGATGGAAATAGTGGCATCCGTATCCACAGGGTTAACAATGATGGCATCAACGCCAGATGCGATGAAGTTTTGAATTTGGTTCAACTGAGTACCGACTTCGCTCTTTGCATCTTCGATTTGAACATCAACGCCCTGCTCTTCCGCAGCGGATTCGATTCCGTTACGAAGAGTCGTCAAAAAGTTGTCATCGAAAAGTGCCATAGACACACCGATGGTTAAGTCCGCCGCGTGAACAGAAGACATCATCATGCCAGATGCTAAAGCCGTAAGAGCTAGTTTTTTCATTGTGCGATTTCCTCGAAAAATGAACACTAAGTGTTCTATTTGTTTTTATTGTTTCCGGTAAAACGCGTCTAAGCGTGTTGCTTAAACAGACGAAATGTTTGTTTACATTTCGAATACGATCATTCTAAAAAAATTATAATTTAGAACATATGTTCCAATTTGGACTGATTCAGGATTTTTGTCAAGGGATTGGAACAATCATTTAATGTGTTTTTTTCGCAAATACGTTTTTGATGTTTTTTGATAGAAATTGATGTTATCACGACATCATTAGATTGACGGTAAAAAATCATCCTAGCTAGTATCAATCATGAAAAATAATTCTAAAAACCACTTTGCGTAAAACATGATCAGTCAAAACATGGTTTACGCGCCTTATATCTAGAGGTGAACAATATGTCTATGCAACCACGCTTTGGCTTAAACCACATGGTCTGCCCATCTTTTACTGTGTCTGAGTTTCTTGACCTATCAGGCAAACTCAAAGCACAGACAGTTGAGTTTCGAAACGACGTGGGTGACAACAGCCTGACGGACCTAGACACCGCCCTTAAAGCAGGTCAACAAGCCAAAGAGCTAGGTATACGCGTCCTTTCTATCAACGCCCTTTACCCGTTCAATGTTTGGAATGACGAACGCGAAGCTCAAACTCGTGAGTTGGCTAAGCTTGCTCAGGCCGCTAACGCAGAAGGCTTGGTCTGCTGCCCGCTCAACGACGGCACAACCGTCAGTTACGAAGATCTCAAATACGCTCTTATTGAGCTTGCCAAGGTATTGAAAGAATTTGATTTACACGGTTTTATTGAGCCACTTGGCTTCCCTATTTCATCTCTTCGCTCTAAGCGCCTAGCACTGCAAGCCATTGATGAAATCGGTGAAAACGAGCGCTTCTCACTGGTACACGATACGTTCCATCACAAAGGCGCAGGAGAGGACGAGTTTTTCCCTGAACGTACTGGTCTGGTTCATATCTCTGGTCTTGAAGACGACATCACCTTTGAAGACATGCTTGATGGAGATCGAGTTCTAGTAGGTGAGAAAGATCGTCTTAGCAATGTAGAACAACTTCGCACTCTGCTTGATACAGGCTTTGACGGCCCTGTTTCATTTGAGCCGTTCTCTGAAAAAGTGTGGAACTTGCAAGACATCGAAGGTGCCGTGCAAGACAGCATTCAATACGTAAACAAAGCGCTGGCGTAAGCGCCTCTCTGGAGGAAGTCTGATGAAAATTGCACTAGATCCGTATATGCACCGCCACTTGTCTTTGGAACAGCTGTGCCGTGCGACCAAAGAAATGGGCTTTGATTACATTGAAATGTCGCCACGAGATGACTTTGTTAAATGGTGGACCCGTCCGCGAGTTTACCCAGAACGCTTAGCTAGCTTCAAAAAAGCCATGAAGGAATACGATGTTGGTCTTGCTACGATTCAACCAATGTACCGCTGGTCGAGCCCTTACGAGGACGAGCGCCAAGTGGCCATGGACAACTGGAAACGCATGATTGAAATTGCTGTGGAGCTTGACAATCCGTTGCTAATTTCCGAGTTCGGCCGAGGTGGATCACCAGAGCGTTCTAACGTGGATCGTCAAGGCATCCACACACCAGAAGCTTGTGAAAATGCGTTCTGGCGCTCCATGGATGAATTGGTACCGATTCTTGAGCGTGAAGGCTTGGTATTAAGCGTTGAGCCACATCCAGAGGATTGGGTGGAAGAAATGAACCCTGCCATCGAGATCATCAAAACCATCAATTCGCCTGCACTAAAAGCGTCTTACATCGCGCCACACTCGTTTTACTACGGGGATGATTTGGCAAAGACCATTCGTATGACTCAAGGTGAACTCGTACACGCTCGCGTGGCCGACACCTTTAACCATAAAGGCTCTTCACAGCTGCGCTACATCGTCAATCCACCTGGCTCAAACGCCCGAGTGCATCAGCATTTGGACATGGGGGAAGGGGAAATCGATTGGGATGTGTTCTTCAAAACCCTGCATGAAATTGGTTTTGACGGCGTACTGTCTAGCTGTGTCTTCGCCTGGGAAGAACGCGCTGATGACTCTGCCCGCTTTATGCGAGATCGGATGCAACATTACATCAATAAATACTGGGGCTAAGGCACCACTTACCTTAAATAAACAAGAACAATTACAGAGGATACATTCATGACTATTAAAATCGGTGTCATTGGAACAGGTGCTATTGGCGCGGACCACACTCGTCGCATCACTCAAACATTAGTTGGTGCAGAAGTGATTGCCCTAACCGATGTCAACGCAGACAGCGCCCACAAAGTAAAATCTGACCTTGGCCTAAACGCTGAAGTGTACGCAGATGGGCATGAGTTAATTGCCAACAGCGGTGTTGACGCAGTACTCGTTACTTGCTGGGGGCCAGCACATGAAGAATTCGTGGTTGCGGCAATCAAAGCAGGCAAATACGTATTCTGTGAAAAGCCGTTAGCGACCACAGCCGCAGGCTGTCGCAATATTGTCGAGGCCGAAATGGCCGTGGGCAAGAAGCTGGTTCAAGTGGGCTTTATGCGTCCATACGATTCGGGTTACAAGCTATTAAAAGAAGCCATTGATGCGGGCGAAATCGGTGCACCACTGATGATTCACGCTGCTCACCGCAACCCAACTGTGCCTGAGCAATACATCACGCCAATGGCCATTCATGACACGCTTATTCACGAGCTAGATGTGTTCCGTTGGTTGCTGGATGACGACTATGTCTCCGCACAAGTGGTTTTCCCACGTAAGTCAAAACATGCCCACGACCAAGTTGCCGACCCACAAATTGTCATGCTGGAAACTAAAAAAGGCATCCGTATTGACGTAGAGATCTTCGTTAACTGTCAATACGGCTACGACATCCAGTGTTCAGTAGTCGGTGAAGAAGGCATCACCAACTTACCAGAACCGCAGGCACTGACCCTGCGTAAGAACGCGCAACTGGGCCAAAGCATCTTAACCGACTGGAAAGATCGCTTTATCGCAGCCTACGATGTTGAGCTACAGGACTTTATCGATGGTGTGGCAACTCAAAACTTAACGGGACCAAACTCTTGGAGCGGCCTTGCTGCAGCGGTCTCAGCGGACGCCTGCGTGAAAGCTCAAGAGTCAGGCTTGATTGAGCCTATTGAGATGCCAGAAACCCCAGAGTTTTATCGTTAATCTTCCCCACTGGAATGTTATTTATTCTAAAGGCTGCTTTCGAGCAGCCTTTTTTTTGGAATAAATATTCCGTTCCATTTCATAAAGAAATACTGACAGCGCAAACAAAAACAAATAAGACATTGATTTAATTGAAAATAATCGACAAAAAAGCCTATAAACAAAAGCTGAAAAAATATTTTCTAAACAATTGAAAAAATAGAATTTTTATTCTAATCTAGACAGCATACTTACTAACAATAACAAATGATCACACTGTCTTAATCTATGGGCAGTTCAAGGATCAGACAATTTAGCTGACACGGGAGAATGAGACCATGCCCAGCGATAAAAACTTAGATCTAATCTGTCTTGGTCGCGCTGCAGTCGATATTTATGCAGAGCAAATTGGCAGTCGCCTAGAAGACGTTTCAAGCTTTGCTAAATACCTAGGTGGTTCCTCTGGAAACATTGCTTATGGAACAGCTCGCTTGGGTCTAAAAAGTGCCATGCTAACTCGTGTGGGCAATGAACACATGGGGCGCTTCGTAAAAGAAGAGCTGAATCGTGTGGGTTGTGATACCAGCCATGTTGTTACCGACGAACAACGTCTTACAGGTTTAGTTCTCCTAGGCATCAAAGACCAAGACACTTTCCCTCTTATTTTTTATCGCAACGATTGTGCAGACATGGCGGTTAGCCCAGAAGACTTCGATGCCGACTTCATCGGGTCAGCCAAAGCTCTTGTGATTACCGGCACCCATTTCTCAACTGAGAGCACTTACGCCACCAGTAAACAAGCTATCCAATACGCTAAAGAGCGCCAAACTAAGTGTGTGTTGGACATCGACTACCGCCCTGTTCTTTGGGGATTAACCAACCCTGGCGATGGCGAAACACGTTTTATTTCGAATGAAGCTGTCACCACACACCTACAAGGCATTTTGGGCGATTTCGACCTTATCGTTGGTACAGAAGAAGAAGTTCATATTGCAGGTGGCAGTACCGACACGATTACAGCATTGAAGAAAATTCGCGAGCTGAGCAACGCTACGATTGTTCTTAAGCTTGGCGCGCAGGGCTGTACCGTATTAGAAGGCAGCATCCCTGCTAATGAAGATGACTTTGTTGTTCACACTGGCGTACGCGTCGATGTACTCAATGTTCTAGGCGCAGGCGATGCCTTCATGAGTGGTTTTCTTCGCGGTTGGATCCGTGGCGTAACACCAGAACAGTGCTGCAACTACGCCAATGCCTGCGGTGCATTGGTTGTTTCTCGTCATGGTTGCGCTCCGGCTATCCCAAGTGCAGAAGAGCTGGATTACTACCTAGAGCATGCTCACGAGATCCCACGTCCAGACCTGGATACAGAGCTGAATCACTTGCACCGAGTTACCACTGAACGTTTATCATACGATTGGCAAGACCTATGCATTTTTGCCTTTGACCATAGAAAGCAATTGTTCGATATGGCCAAAGAAGAAGGTGTTGATCCAGCCAAAATCAAAACACTTAAACGACTATTAGTAAAAGCTCTTGAAGCGGGTGTTAAAGAAATAGGCAGCAGTCAGTACGGCGTTCTAATTGATGGCACCTACGGTCAAGATGCTTTGAATGATGTCACAGGTAAAGGTATATGGATTGGTCGTCCAGTAGAACTGCCAAGCTCCCGTCCTATTGAACTAGAAGGGGGTCGAAGCATCGGCTCACGTTTGAAGTCTTGGCCGAAAGAGCACATCGTCAAATGTTTAGTGTTTTACCACAACCAAGACGAAGCAGAACTGCGCGCAACACAGGAGCGCCAAGTGATTGAGCTTTACCAAGCCTGCTGCGCATCGGGACATGAATTGTTATTAGAAATCATTGCTCCACGTGACAAAGAACACGACGAATCCGTGTACACCGAATCTGTACAGCGTTTTTACAACCTAGGTGTGAGGCCAGACTGGTGGAAACTACCGCCACAATCACCCAGTAACTGGACGTCCCTCACTCAGATTATTCAGCAATTTGACGCTCATTGCCGAGGCGTAGTGATGTTGGGACTTGATGCGCCAATGGAAGAGCTGAAACAAGGCTTTGCTAACAGCGCAGGCTTCGACATTGTGAAAGGCTTTGCCGTTGGCCGTTCTATCTTTGGCGCGCCTAGCCGCGAGTGGTTAGCTGGACGCTTTAATGATGAGCAGCTAATCGAAGCATGTGTATCAAATTACTTAGAGTTGGTTTCCTACTGGAAAGACCGCCACTAACAGGAATGGCATAAAGGAATCATGATGAACACGATTAAATTGACCATGGCGCAAGCGGTAATTCGCTACTTAATGGCGCAAAAAGTAGAAACTGACGAAGGCATCAAACCAATGTTTGCCGGTGTGTGGGCGATCTTCGGTCACGGCAACGTAGCGGGCATAGGTGAAGCGCTTTACCACGTAAAAGATCAGCTACCAACTTACCGAGCGCATAATGAACAAGCGATGGCTCACGCTGCCATCGCCTTCGCTAAAACTAAAAACCGTCAACAAATGATGGCCTGTACTGCTTCAGCTGGGCCAGGTGCAGTCAACATGGTGACCGCTGCTGCGGTGGCACACGTAAACCGTATTCCTGTGCTGTTCTTGCCAGGTGACACATTCGCTACGCGCATGCCAGATCCAGTGTTGCAACAAGTGGAAAACTTCCATGATCACACACTGACGTCTAATGATTGCTTCCGTCCTGTAAGCCGCTTCTTTGATCGTATTACACGTCCAGAACAGCTTTTAACATCTTTGCCACAAGCCATGCGTGTTTTAACTGATCCGGTTGAATGTGGACCTGTGACACTTGGAATGCCGCAAGACGTACAAACGATGGCGTTTGATTTCCCAGAGTCGTTCTTCGCAGAGAAAGTACACCGTTTGCGTCGACAAGGACCAGATGCCTTCGAATTAGCTCAAGCCATTGAGCTAATCAAACAAGCCAAAAACCCAGTTGTGATTGCAGGCGGTGGTATTCATTACTCTGGTGCCCTTAGTGAGTTTGATGAATTTGTCAGCGCACTGAAATTACCTGTGGGTGAAACACAAGCGGGTAAAGGTGCTCTACCTTGGGATCATCAGCAAAACATGGGCTCAATTGGTGTCACCGGTGCGGGATCCACAAACCGTCTATGCGCTGAAACCGATTTGATCATCGCTCTTGGCACACGCCTTGGCGACTTTGCTTCGGGTTCTCGCTCTCTGATCAACCCAGAAGCGAAGTTGCTGTCTCTAAACGTTGCTTCGTTTGATGCCGTTAAACACAAAGCCGTCTCTTTGGTCGGCGATGCTAAGTTGACCTTGCCGATGCTGACTCAGGCACTTTCAGGCTATGAAGCGACCGGCGCTTGGGTAGATCGTGCAGAAACAGAGCGTCTGGAATGGCATGCAGCTGTTGAAGATGCTACTCGCGATCGCGGCACCTCCCTTCCGAGTGATGGCGAAGTCGTTGGTGCAGTGAACCGCTCGGCTGGTGAACAAGACATCGTCGTGTGTGCTGCAGGTGGCTTACCAGGTGAGTTGCAAAAACTATGGCGTACTCGATACAGCCGTGGTTACCACATGGAATACGGCTACTCTTGCATGGGTTATGAGATCGCTGGTGGCGTTGGTACCAAAATGGCCGCGCCCGATTCTGAAGTCTATGTCATGGTGGGCGATGGTTCTTACTTGATGATGAACTCTGAAATTGCCACCTCGGTAATGTTAGGCTTGAAAGTCATCTTCGTGGTGCTCGATAACCGCGGTTACGGCTGTATCCATCGCCTACAACAGTTCTGTGGTGGCCCAGGCTTCAACAACATGCTGGAAGACTGCTTAACCACAGAAGAAGGCGCACCGAAAACTGATTTCGTGGCCCATGGCAAAGCCCTTGGTGCTAACGGTGAGAAAGTCACCACTATCGAAGAACTTGAGGCCGCTCTGGTTCGCGCCAAAGCCTCTCCTATTAGTTATTTGATTGAGATCGACACAGATCCAACCATCGTCACGCACAGCGGTGGTCATTGGTGGGATGTCGCGGTTGCAGAAGTGTCTGAACGTGAACAAGTTCGAGACGCACGCAAAGTCTACGAAGAGCATAAAGCTCGCCAATTTAAAAACCTTTAATGCCAACACTTTTTTGAGCGGAGAATAACAATGAGCGTTCGTATCGGTATTAACCCACTTACATGGACCAATGACGACCTACCTACTTTAGGGGCTGACACGTCACTCGAAACCTGCCTAACAGAAGGTAAACAAGCAGGATTTAGCGGTTTTGAATTGGGTCAAAAATTCCCACGTGATCCAGAAGTGCTTGGTCCAATCCTGAAAAGCCATGGTCTAGATCTAGTCTCTGGCTGGTTCAGTGGTGAGCTACTTTCGCGCAGTGTCGAAGAGGAAATTGAGGCTATCAAACCTCATTTACACCTACTAAAAACACTTGGCGCGAAAGCCATGGTGTACTGTGAAATCACAGATTGCATCCATGGGCAGATCGATACTCCACTATCACATCGCCCACGCTTGACTGAAGCGCAAATCGCAGACTTAGGTAAGAAGCTAACACAGGTGGCTGATTTTACTCTTTCTGAAGGGGTTCAAATCGCCTACCACCACCATATGGGTACGGTGATTCAAACCGAAGAAGAAGTTGCGCTGCTAATGAAATACACCGGTCCATCGGTAGGCCTGCTATTAGATACCGGCCATATGACCTTTGCCGGAGGTGATCCGTACACAGTTCAAGAGCGCCATGCTGATCGTATTGTTCATGTGCATTGTAAAGACATGCGCAAAGAGATTTTAGCGGATGCTCTAAACCGCGACCTTCCATTCTTACGTGCCATGCTGAACAGCGCTTTCACGGTACCAAGTGATGGTTTTATCGATTACGGCCGTTTGTTTAAACAGTTAAAAGCAAGCAATTACTCCGGCTGGTTAGTGGTGGAAGCGGAACAAGATCCTGCGGTTGCGCACCCTCTGACTTACGCAACTAAAGGCGCCGAAGGCTTAAAACGATACTGTGAAGAAGCTGGCTTAGATCTAATCGACTAATTTCGTGAAGGTCGCCTGTTAAGTCAGGCGACAACAACAAAAAGGTAATGCAATGAATACGTTAGGAAACTTTATCAATGGCCAGCATGTGGCTAGCCAAAGTGGCCGAGTGGGCCCTGTTTACAACCCTGCAACAGGAGAGCAAAGTTTAAGCGTTGCTCTATCCAGCGCAGATGAAACCCGTGACGCGATTGCTGTGGCACAAACGGCGTTTGAAACTTGGCGTAAAGTCACACCGCTTAACCGTGCCCGCGTTCTTTTCAAATACAAAGCACTGCTTGAGCAACACGCAGATGAAGTCGCTGAAATGATCACTAAAGAGCACGGCAAAGTATTCTCTGATGCAAAAGGCGAGTTAACTCGCGGCCTTGAAGTGGTTGAGTTTGCTTGTGGTATTCCTCACCTTCAAAAAGGCGAGCACAGCCTAAACGTTGGGCGTGGTGTAGACAGTATGTCTTTAATGCAACCACTTGGCGTATGTGCCGGTATCGCACCGTTTAACTTCCCAGCCATGGTACCAATGTGGATGTTCCCAGTTGCCATCGCGTGCGGAAACACATTTATTATGAAGCCTTCTGAAAAAGATCCTTCAGTACCTCTACGTTTGGCTGAGCTACTTACTGAAGCGGGTCTTCCTGATGGCGTCTTTAACATCGTTAATGGTGATAAAGAATCTGTAGACGTTCTACTGACGGACGAACGTGTTCAAGCCGTGAGCTTTGTCGGCTCTACACCAATCGCTGAATACATTTACTCTACGGCATCAGCACACGGCAAGCGTGTTCAAGCATTAGGTGGTGCGAAGAACCATATGATCGTTATGCCGGATGCCGACCCATCTCAAGTCGTTGGCTCTCTAATGGGTGCTGCTTACGGTTCCGCTGGTGAGCGTTGTATGGCCATTTCAGTTGCTGTTTGTGTCGGTGACGAAGTAGCAGACAACCTGATCAGCAGTCTAAGCCAAGAAATAGACAACATGCACGTTGGCCCAGGTCTTGGTTTGCCAGAAGAAGCACACATGGGTCCTGTGATTTCTAAAGAACATTGCGCAAAAATCAAAGATTACATCGGTGTCGGTATTGAAGAAGGTGCTACCATCGTTCGTGATGGTCGTGAGTTTGTCGTAAAGGGCCATGAGAATGGCTACTTCGTTGGCCCAACGTTATTCGATAACGTGAAAAAAGGCATGCGCATTTACGAAGAAGAGATCTTTGGCCCAGTGTTGTGTGTGGTTCGTGCTGAAAGCTACGCACAAGCGGTTGAAATGATCAACTCCCACGAATACGGCAACGGTACCTCTATCTTTACACGTGACGGTGATACTGCTCGTCAGTTCTGTGAAGAGATTCAAGTGGGCATGGTCGGTGTTAACGTGCCAATCCCAGTACCGATGGCGTTCCACAGCTTCGGTGGCTGGAAGCGCTCATTATTTGGACCACTTCATATGCATGGTCCAGATGGCGTTCGTTTTTACACTCGCATGAAAACAGTGACCGCACGCTGGCCGACAGGTCTACGAGCAGGTAACGAGTTCTCCATGCCAACAATGAAGTAATCATATTTTGTCCGCTGCGCTCACTGTGAGCGCAGCATTCTTCTAAAATAACAATACAAGGAAGAACATCATGAGTACATTCAAAACACTAACCCTAAGTACCAGTTTGATTGCGGCTACGCTCGCATTGCCAGCACAGGCAGCCAACATTGGTGTCACGATGACATCCTTTGACAACCCATTCCTAGACATCTTGATGGATGGAATGAAAAATGCGGCTCATGACAACCCCGATATCACGCTGCAGTTTGAAGACGCAAATTTAGATATTGGCCGACAAATGAATCAAGTCCAGAGCTTTATTGCGGCCGGAGTCGATGGCATCGTAGTCAACGCTGTAGATGGCGATACGACGGCAACACTTACCCAAATGGCGGAAGAAGCGGGTATGCCCATCGTCTATGTAAACCACCCACCTATTGATTTTCATATGTTGCCGGACAAAGCCGCGTTTGTCGGCTCAAATGAGCTCGATTCAGGCACTATCCAAACAGAACAAGTCTGCCAACTACTAAACGGTCATGGCAACGCGTTGGTGATGATGGGGCCACTAGAAAACCATGCTGCGCACATGCGCACTAAAGACATTGAAGACGTGGTGAGCCGAGCAGAATGTAACGGCATCACCATTGTTGAGAAACAAACGGCAAATTGGTCACGCACACAAGCTTACGACCTAATGACCAACTGGATCACGTCAGGCATCGAGTACGATGCAGTCATTGCCAACAACGATGAAATGGCATTGGGCGCCGTACAAGCCATCGAAGCCAGCGGTCACTCACTAGACGACGTTGTAATTGCTGGCATCGACGCAACGTCTGACGGATTGATCGCTATGAAGAATGGACAATTAGACATTACCGTTTTTCAGAACGCGGTAAAACAGGGCGAAGTCGCCGTGTTATCTGCCTACAAAATTTCTCAAGGGAAACCTTTCGAGCGCAATATTTGGATTCCTTTTGAGCTGGTTACCCAAGACAACCTTCATGATTACATGAAGTAACCTTATCTCTGGCCGGAGATGCACTGTAGTACTCTAGTTAATCTTCACTCTCTGTTGGTTAACACTTTTGCCCACCGCCCCCGGTGGGCTTTTTTATTGTATTAGATTGAGTTATAGGGGGTGATGATACTTATGGGAGATATACTATCCTGACCTAACTGATTACGAATAACATGAACAGCATTTTTTACTTCTTGGTCTACATCATGTCCTATCACCACATCCATTTCTCGAGCGTCGAGTAATTCTCTTGTATGTGAACTGATCTCATGTCCTATAAAGATAACATGACGGCATAATTTATACTCTCGCAATGCCTTGGCAATACCTCTATTACCACCTGCAGCGTTGTATACAGCATCCAAATGACGGTCTTTTTTTAGAAACTCCAAAGTGGATTGATAGGAGTATTCAGAGTTGTCTTGGGAATTGATACTTTCTTCAATTTTCAAATGAGGGAATTCTTGCCTTAGCGCTTGACGAAAGCCCAGCTCTCGCTGCAATTGGCAATCATGGGGGGCACTCGCAACAAACAATATTCGCCCTGGCATATGAGGTAACATTCGCCCAAGCAGATAGCCCACTGTGGCACCTACGCTTTTTTGTTCTGAACCAACATAGGCAGTACGATTTGAATTGGGAAGATCGCTGGTAAGGCAGACGACCGGAATATTTTGCTCAACAGCAAGGTTTACAGCCCTATTGACCTGTGGTGCATCGGCTGCCATCAAAATGATGCCATCAACCTCTTTGGCTCGCTCTTTAATTAAACCTGCAATTTTGCTACTTGAACTTTGACCTGTTTGTAAGGTGTCTAGAGAGTATTCGATTTCATGAACATTTTTTTGAATAAAATGGTGAATTGCTTCCTCTACAAGGCTAATAAAAGTTGGCCCGGCTTCCACGATAAAGGCAATTTTAGTGATCTTGATCTTGTTAGTGTCGCTTTGTCTATTGAGCTGTTCAATGGCATCAAAAACCTTTTTTCGAGTGGAAACTTTAACCCCAGTTCGACCGTTAATCACTCGGTCGACACTTGCAGTGCTTACTTGTGCGAGATTGGCTATATCTTTAACGGTGAGCTTTTTAAGATGTTCGCGCATTAGTATACCCCACTATTTTTGATGTATTTTAAATCAAAATATCGGATTTTGATTTAAAATACAGAATTATTTTGCTCATTTCGCTCATAGGAAATATATATATTGATCTACTTCCTGTATGTCATGGGATGTACTTTTATAATAAATACAAGATCAATGAGGTGAGTTATGCATACATTTGCGTTGTTTGGCTGTGGCCGTATTGGGCAAATTCATGGAGCTAATGTGGCAGCGAATCCCAACTGTCATTTGAAGTATGTAGTGGATGTGTATCAACCCGCAGCGGAAGCCGCCGCAGCAGCCTTTCATTCTAGTGTCACAACCGTAGAAGAAGCATTGGCTGACCCTGAAGTGAATGCAGTGTTGATCTGCACTGCAACTGAGATCCATGCGGATTTGATTATTCAATCAGCACACGCAGGTAAAGCCATTTTTTGTGAAAAGCCTGTTGATTTAAATATTGATCGTGTACGTCAATGCTTATCCGTTGTCAAAGAATGCAATGTACCTCTGATGATGGGCTTTAATCGCCGCTTTGATCCCAATTTTGCACATTTAAAAAACACTTTAGAGCAAGGAGCTGTAGGCCAGCTGGAAATGTTGACCATAGTATCTCGAGACCCTGGGGCGCCGCCAGTGTCGTATATTCAATCTTCAGGCGGACTATTTCGTGACATGACTATCCATGATTTTGATATTGCTCGTTGGTTGTTAGACGAAGAGCCTGTATCTGTTTACGCCTCCGCTGCGGCACTGATTTCAGAAGAAATTAAGAATGCTGGAGATGTTGATTCTGCCGTGGTAACCCTAACCTGTGCAAGCGGTAAGATTGCGGTCATTACAAATAGTCGACGAGCGACTTATGGTTACGATCAACGTGTGGAAGTCCACGGTAGCAAAGGTATGTTGGAGATTAAAAACGTGCCAGAAAGCACTTTGGTAGTGTCCAATGATGAAGGTGTTCAAGCACAAAAGCCAATGCATTTCTTCTTGGAACGCTATGCAGCCGCTTATAAGAGCGAACTTGAGTGCTTTGTTGAAGGGCTCACCACAGGCAATTATACATTTCCAAGCGGGGATGATGGTGAGAAAGCCTTGCTATTAGCGGATGCAGCGCTTGCTTCACTAAAGTCTGGGCAAGTGGTTAACCTTTAGTTCTCTTGTCATTCGGCTCGATAATCCCCCCCGTATCCATGGAGACTTCAGAGTATAGATAAACCCCAGTTTTTGCTGGGGTTATGTTCAGGTAGTTTTTAGACGCGTTGAAAGTCATTTTGATTAATAAGCCATTAACTAAATAAAGTACTCAATGGCAATGTCTGTTCCTCTACACTCCAGACTGGAGAGTTTCGATAATATCAAGCACACTTTTAATAATTATGAGTTCAATTTTAAGTAGCCTAGCCCCAACGAACCGTAACCTTGAGGCTAAGTGCTCTGTTTTGTTTAATAGATATCTGCTTCATGATGAGGGTGGCAGCTCTGGATCAATGCCTGTCATGGCAATAGACGTATCCCAGAGCTGGCGCGCTAGCTCTTCATTCTGGCCCCGCGAGTTCTGGATGACTCCCCGGAAACACCACGTATGCCAACGAAGCCGATCGACCCATAGTAACCATCGGCTTTCACTTGTCCAGTTACCGCTTGAAGTGCAGGCCAAGCGCCCTTTGCTAGATTGTTAAGAAGCAGTCCAGTCAAAGGCAGCAAGATTTGTAACGACCCCCATGTAGTGCCCCAGATCAGTCGAGGTAAAACTCGGATGACACCCTAATCGCTATCACAGGCGGACCCGATGCACGCAGGCGACAATCCAGCTCAAAGCAGAACAGTTCTTTCTGAGTCTTCGCAAAGCACGTCAAAAATACATTGAAAGCTAATCGATTGCATGGTCGTTCACCTTAAAGATCAAATTTTATTAAAGCGTAGCGCAATATTATTTAATGCGCACCTTGCTATATAGATTCTTAGTAATTTGTAGCCACCCCATCCGCGTAGCCGTCAACTAACTCAATGATCATCGGTACGGCAATGGGTTCATCCAGGGTGATTTGGCCCCTGCTCGCTTGCTCTCACCTTGAGCACTTGGTGGACCAGCCCTCATCAGTACATGTAGACCATCCTCAGCGCCCCAGGAACATCAATTAAACCAAAGCCATGCCACAAATAGAATTCTACTCTCACAAGACCTGACGAGAATACAAAGCAATTAAAGCTT
>NZ_JBLXHB010000008.1:0-35980 GCF_048260185.1 Idiomarina sp. | reverse complement strand
TAATAAGGGATTAAAGTACAAATGAGGACCACTTAGGAGGGGGAAGTGGTGCCCGGAGGCGGAATCGAACCACCGACACGAGGATTTTCAATCCTCTGCTCTACCGACTGAGCTATCCGGGCAACGAGGCGTATTAAACGTTTTTTTCAGTTTCGAGTCAACCGCTTTTTGTACCTTTTCTACTGTTTGCTCAGTAATTGCACATTAAGCGGTTGTTTCGGTGGATTATTCAACACGTAAATAGGTACTGCCGGCTAAACAATGCTCGTAAAAGTTTGTCCAACGGACACCTTCACGTGGCGCCAGTGAACCTTTTCTCACCTGACGGTCAATTTGTTTTTTCACGGTTTTGGCCATGTACTCGGTATTATATTGCATGGTTTGTAGTACTTTTTCGGCAGATGTGCCAGGTACCACTTCTTCAATATAGAAATCGCCGGGTTCGTCGTCGTGGCAGTACACATGCACTTCGGTTAAGCGGCCAAACAGGTTATGCATATCACCCATAACGTCCTGATAAGCACCGGTCAGGAATAAGCCAACATGGTAGTCTTCGCCTTTGCGCAGGTTATGCATGGGAATATGGTCGCTAATTTCGGTGCCTTCAATGTACTTGCTGAGTTTACCGTCACTATCGCAGGTAATATCGACAATTGAGCAGCGTACTTCCGGCTGTTCGTTCAGCCGCGAAATAGGCACGACCGGAAGTACTTGCCCAATGGCCCAGGTATCTGCCGCCGACTGGAACACCGAAAAGTTACATAGGTACTGGCTGGCGAGCATGTCTTCCAGCTCTTCCAGTTCCTGCATTACATAGGTGTCTTTATCCAGCGAATGGTGGATATCTGCCAGTATCTGCCAGTACATGGTATCCAGTTTGGCCATTTCATTCAGCGATAAAATACCCAGTTTAAAAGCTTCATAGGCATTTTGTTTGTAACCGGCGGCGTCGTTGTAACGCTCCTGCGGGTGGAACTGGTCGCCCGAGCTGTGCAGTTCGCGCATATTTTTAACCAAAATGTGTTCGTCACTACTGGCGCTGATATCGTACTGCGTGCCTGCTGGTTTCATTTCGCCAACAATGTTAGTGACTACACAGCTATGATGTGCGGTCATAGCCCGGCCGCTTTCGCTGACTAAGTTAGGGTGGGGGACTTTTTCCAGATCACAAATTTGCTTCACGCCCCAGACAACGTCAGCAACGTACTCTTCTGTTGAATAGTTACGCGAAGAGTCGTTGGTGGTACTTGTGCCGTCGTAATCAATGCCTAAACCGCCACCAATATCGAGGTACTCTAAAGGCATGCCCTCCAGTACTAATTTGGCATACAGCCGAGCGCCTTCGTTGACGGCTTCTTTAATTTTACGAATATCGGACAGTTGGCTGCCAATATGGAAGTGCAGTAGCTTAGCGCAATGCAGCATGTCTTCTTCACGCAGGCGCTCAATAACATTCAGAATTTCGGCAATGCTCAGGCCGAACTTAGCTCTGTCACCACTGGAGCCAGCCCATTTTCCGGAGCTTTTTACCATCATTTTTGAGCGCAGACCTATCATGGGTTTAACACCCATTTGTTTGGCCAGCGGAATCAGCATTTCCAGCTCGCTGAACTTCTCAATTACGATAATCATCTTACGCTTAAGTTGGCGGCCAAGTAGCGCCAGAGTCAGATAATCTTTGTCTTTGTATCCATTAAGAATGGTCAGAGCTTCAGGGTTATCGTTGTACGCCATTACCGCCATTAACTCTGGCTTAGAGCCCGCTTCCAGACCGTAATTGTAAGGTTCGCCGGCGTCCATAATTTCTTCGACCACTTCCCGCATCTGGTTAACTTTAATCGGGAATACGCCGCAATACTGCCCCTGGTAGTTGGCTTCTTCTATCTGTTTACCAAAGGTTTCGTTAATAATTTCAACCTGCGAGCGCAGAATATCGTGAAAGCGAATAACAGCCGGGAACTGAATGCCTTCCGAAATAATCTCATCCACCACTTCTTTCATATCAATGGTCACGTCGGGTAAGCGGTGGTTCGGCCGAATTTGAATGTTGCCGTTTTCGCCGATAGAAAAGTATCCCGCGCCCCAGCGGTTAACACCATAGAGCTCTTCTGCTTGATCAATATTCCAGTCTGACATCTCAGGCTCCCGACTGTTGTAATACGAGTAATAATTCGCGCACAATTTTAGCGGCGAATACGTCAGAATTTCCGGTTGGGTCTATTTGTGGAGACAACTCAACGACGTCGGCACCGACCAGGTTTTTTTTGCGCAATAGTTTCATCAAGCTGACAAAGGAATGGAAATCCTCACCGCCGGGCTCAGGAGTTCCTGTGCCTGGTAAGAAAGAAGGATCAAAATAATCGAGATCCAGTGTCAGGTAAACCGGGCGGTCTTTGGCAATGGCTTCCACACTGTCGAGAAAGTCTTTGCGTGAGCTGCGGATGGTTTTGTGTTCTTTCATCCACAGATATTCATCGCGCGTGCCTGACCGGATGCCATACTGTATCAACTCATGGCCTGGGCCGAAGTGATCGACCGAACGACGAATAATAGACGCATGTGAATAATGGTAACCGAGGAAACCGTCACGTAAATCAGCGTGAGCATCCAGATGCAGTAAAACCATATCGGGATATTGTTTCAAGTACTTAACGATAGGCGCATAGGAAATAGAATGCTCGCCACCTAAAGTCAGCAGTTTTATTTTTTTCTGCGCTAAATCAAGCGGCTCGAAAATGGCATTAAAATCGTTAACCGCATGGTGCCACTGCTTTTCTTCGTCGTCATCAAACCCCAACCGCAGGTTGCCTAAGTCGTAGAAGGTTTGGTCTTCTAAGTCGGCATCAAGATACGGCGAGTATGACTCGATGTCTTCAGAAACGGCTCGCAAACCGTCAGGTCCTTCGCGGGTGCCTTTACGAAAACAGGCGGTACCATCAAAACCAAACCCCAGAATGTGGGTGTGTCCCGGGTGTATTTCGGTACTGTGTTGCGAACCGAAAAAAGGGCGGCTCGGGTCGTTTAATGGTACAGGTAGTGGCACCGTTAGTGGCGTTAGGGGCATTATCGTTACAGACCTCTCTCACTGAGTCGATTTATTGCGATCTTTTTTGATCGGATTAAACAGACTTTGTTGAATATTAATGAGCTCTTCACTGAGCTTTTTACGTTTTGTCCAGGTGTCAATTAATGGTGTTTCGCTGAGCTCATTCGCTGTAACACCGGCCATAACCGCTGTTTTTCCCTGACGAACGAGTTCAACCGCATGCACACCTAGCCGCGTTCCTAAAATGCGATCCATTGCCGTAGGGCGTCCACCGCGCTGAACGTGCCCAAGTAAACAGGGACGACAAGGTAAGTTAAGACGATTTTCTAACTGTTCCGCAAGTCGAACCGCACCACCGGGCCATTGATTTTCGCATAACACCATCACGTAGCTCGAGTCACCGCGAACACGCTGTACCGATTCAATGTGCTTAACCAGCGCATCAACCGTTAATGGTTTGTCCTTTTGCAGCTCGGGCAGAATCATTCGCTCGGCACCACAGGCCATAGCGCTGCTAATACCGATATAACCGGCGTTGCGCCCCATAACTTCGACAATAAAGACACGATCCATAGCCTCGGCGGTATCGCGGATTTTATCCAACGCGTCCATGGCGGTTTCTACTGCCGTGTCATAGCCAATAGTGTTATCGGTGCCAAAGAGATCATTATCGATGGTACCCGGAATACCGACAATGGGACCTTTCCAGAAGTTAGCCAGGTGCTCAGCACCACGGAACGAACCGTCGCCGCCAATAACGATAAAGGCGTCAATTTGGTGTGCGTCTAAATTCGTTGCGGCTTCCCGTCCGCCTTCTTCACTTTTAAAGCGCTCGCTGCGGGCGCTTTTAATAATGGTGCCGGAATATTGCAAAATGTGTTCAACGTCTTCACGGCCAAGTTTTACAAAGTCGTTATTCAGCAGGCCTTCATAGCCATGGCGAAACCCCATGACTTCTATGCCATAGTTTTCAGCAGCGAGAACTACGGCACGGAGTGCGGCGTTCATACCGGGGGCATCACCACCACTGGTTATAATGGCAATGCGGTTTATTGTGTTAACAGATGACACAATCTCTACTCCTTGATAATGTCTTATGCGTAGCTTAAACGACCTGCATGCCGTGACCAAGAGGAAATTTCATGAGCACTGATGTTGTACGTTTTGATTATTCAGAATTATCGGACTGGGCGCGTGCCTGTTTAGCTGAAGCAGGGGCTTCGGGTGAGGTGGCGCGTAACCTTGGTTACTACTTGCTGGAAGGTGATTTACTGGGGTTTAGTACTCATGGCTTAATTCGTCTGTTAAATAATTGCCAGTGGCTGCGCGACGGCAAGAGTCTGGCAAAAGGCCAGCCGGTGGTACTGAGTGAGCGCGCTGCGGTAGCTAACTGGGACGCCCAGTTTTTGCCCGGACCTTACGTGGTGCCGCAGGCTATTGATGCAGCCTGCAAGATGGCGAAGCAAGCCGGTACCGGTACCGTGGTTGTACGCCGGAGCCAACACGTTGCAGCGCTCGCGGCCTATTTAAGCATTGCTACAGATCAGGGGCTGGTGGTGAGCTTAATGTGCTCGACTCCCGGACAACGCGCAGTAGCACCTTTTGGGGGCAAAGAAGCGGTGTTTTCACCTAACCCCTTTGCGGTTGGCGTTCCGAGTTCAAATGACCCTCTGTTGTTTGATATCAGTTTTTCCATGACTGCAGCGGGCAAGGTTCGTCAGGCTAAAGCGAACGGTACTCGGTTGCCTTATAAAGCATTGATAAAGCCTGATGGTGAATGGACGGATGATCCGCTAACTTTCTTTGAGTCACCGGGCAGTTCAATAGCCCCATTGGGCGGTGAGCAACTGGGTTATAAAGGCTATGGTCTCACTTTGTTCAGTGAAATTTGGTCCATGGCGTTGAGTCAGTACGGCCGCAGACAGGGCAGTGACGATGGTGATGCGAACTCAATATGGGTACAAGTGATTGATCCAGAAGCTTTTGGTGAAAAGCAAAAGTTTTTACAGCAGGTGGATGACTTATTGGCAGACAGCCGTAAATGTGCTCCTGCGGTTCCTGAGCAACCGGTGCGTATTCCGGGGGAAGCGGCGCAGAAGCGCAAACGCGAGCAACTGCAACAGGGGGTTTCCTACAGCAGCGCTACTTTAAAAGTTTTGCAGCGCTGCGCCGAGTTCTGTGGTGTGGATTTACCTAAGGCTGTAAACGGGTAATACGCCAGTTTTCGCGGTCTTTGCTGTACTGGTAGCGGTCATGCAAACGGTGCTGGCCGCCTTGCCAGAATTCAAATTGCTGCGGATGAACACTGTAACCGCCCCAACTTTGAGGGCGCGGAACTTCCGCGTTCTCATAGTCTTTCAGTAATGACTGATAGTGGCTTTCCAGCACGTCGCGGCTTTCTACCGGGCGACTTTGCTGTGACGCAAGCGCCGCAACCTGACTTTCTTTCGGGCGTGAGTGAAAATAACGGTCATTATCTTCATCATCAAGTGGGATTGCACTACCAATAATACTAATTTGCCGTTCTAAGGGCAGCCAGGCAAAGTGCAGGGCAACTTGAGGGTTCTTGCTTATGTCCTGGCCTTTATGGCTGTTTTTGTTGGTATAAAACCGAAAGCTGGTATGGTCGTAACCTTTAAGCAGCACGATACGCTGGCTGGGCACGTGTTCAGCATCCACCGTTGCCAGTGTCATGGCGGTAGGGTCACTCAATAAATTGCTGTCTATTGCCTGCTGCATCCACTTTTCAAATTGCTTTATCGGGTCGGCTTCCAGTTGCTCGCGGTGCAGGCTGCCTAACCCGTATTCCCGACGCATTGCTTGTAAATCCATGACCTCTCCTTAATGGACTAAAGGTGCGTATCCTGTTTTTTGTCCAGGAAGCGCTGACGTATTTTTTCCATCGCATCCAGATTATCCAGCATAAGTCCCACTAGCTCTGGATCAAAGAATTTACCACTGTGCTGTAGCAGATAATCTGCGGCATCCTCAGATTCTTTTGCATCACGATAACTGCGCTGCGTTCGCAGGGCGTCAAAGTGACTGGTAATACTCAGAATTCGGGCGTTAAGGTCAATGGCTTTTGCCGATTTCTGGCTGGGAAAGCCTGTGCCATTCCAACGTTCGTGAATATCCTGAGCAATAAGGGCCGCGATTTTAGCAACTGCTGAATCCGTCTGGCGTAAATAATCATGCCCCTGAATGACTTTCTGCATGATTTCTTCATATTCATGAATGGTTAAAACATCAGCGCGTTGAGCTAACTCCATTTGCACAGAGACCTTACCGATATCATAAACGGATGCGGCCTGTTTTAACGCTTCGGCCTGTTCCTGAGTTGCGCCTGAGAATATCGCCAGCTGGCCAGCCATTTCTGCGGAACGTTTAACATGGTGGCTAATTTCATCAATAGAATGTTTTTCAATGGCTTCGCCGACACTATAAAGCAGTTCCCGTTGTGCTTCCCGCTCATTTTCTGTGGCTTGCAGGTTATCTATAGCAATGGAGCTATTATTCACAAAAAGCCCCAGCAGATTTTGATCCAGCTCAGATAAGTCACGGACACCACGAATAAAGAGTAAGTATTGGCGTGAACTGCTGGTTTTGTACAGACCGTAGTAATTACCGTCAACAATACGAAAATCAACATTCTGCGGGCTTTGCTGCATAGGGCGGACAATACCCCAGTCAATTTCGCCGTGTACGGGTTGCCCTACAGCCCTTTCATATTCGCCAGTGCCGCCAATAATTTCAAACGGGTCGTCAGTATCTGAACTGGCGGTCAGCGCATCAATGCGGCAATACATGGCGTCATCAGACAGAGTAATTAGCGCGACAAGTTGCTCCAGTATGCCCTGACATAAGGCTTGCATTGATCGCGCAGAAAATACTTCAGCCGACGCGTTAATGACTTTTTCCAGACCACGTTTGTTGCGCTCAATAGCGTTTAAGTCACGATAAGCCCGTAAGCAGGAATACATCAGAGTGACCAGCTTGCGGTATGTGAGCTCAGTTTTTTCTTTATAGTCATCAATATCATAACGGGCAATGACATCTTCTTCGGGAGCCTGCCCCGGTTGTCCTGTTCGCAGAACAATGCGTATCAGCCGGTTTTTCCGGGTTTCGCGTACCCACTGGGCAACATCGAGTCCGGCGTGATCGGTTTCCATCACTACATCCAGCAGCATCATGGCGATATTGGTGTTGTCCTGTAAAAACGCAATAGCGTCTTTGCCGGAATAAACCGAATGAAATTTCAGCGGACGACCGTCGAGTTTAAATTCACCTAATGCCATTTTGGTAATGGTGTGTATCTCTTCGTCGTCATCGACAATGAGTATATTATACGGTTCCGATACTTCTTCTTCCGCTATATCAGGCTCGTCATCAGAAAATAGAAAGTCATCGTTCATACTTATGCGTCCCTGTTAATAAACTCGTTCGCCCGCAACGTAAGTTTGTTCAACCTGAGTTTGCCAGATATCACTGGAGTCGACGGCAAATGGGTCTTGATCTACGACAATAAAGTCAGCCCATTTACCGGGTTCCAGCGAGCCCAGAGATTTCTCCTGCCAGGCACTGTAAGCGGCATCGATGGTAAATGAGCGCAGCGCTTGCTGCAGGCTCATTTTCTCTTCAGCATACCAACCTCCGGCTGGCATATCATCACGATCTTGTCGGGTAACCGCTGCATGCAGTCCGTAAAATGGATTAGCGAGTTCTACCGGGAAGTCTGAGCCGGCAGCAATAACCGTGCCCTGATCCAGCAGTGTTTGCCAGGCATAAGCTCCTTCCATACGCGCCGCGCCAAGACGATCTTCTGCCATATTCTTGTCACTGGTGGCATGCGTAGGCTGCATGGAAGCAACTAAATTGAGCTGGTTAAAACGCTTTAAATCGTCCGGATGTACAATTTGCGCATGCTCTATGCGGTTACGTAAATTGCGACCACCAAGTTCATTATAAACTTCTGCCAGGTTATCCAGTACAACGCGGTTGGCCCGGTCACCAATAGCGTGAGTATTTATCTGGAAGCCATGAGGAATGATAAGCTCGTACAGATCACGAATTTTTTCTTCTGAAGTGACCATCAGGCCATGGTTACCATTGTCGTCACTGTAGTCTTCCAGCAAAGCCGCACCGCGGCTCCCTAAAGCACCGTCGGCGTATATTTTAACGCTACGAATGGTCAGTTTCTGGTCGTCACTTTCGTAAGGGCCTTCTGCCAAAAGTTGCGCCAGTTTAGGTTCGGTAGCGGCTATCATGCCATAGACCCTCAGAGGCATACGGCCCTGATTGTGCAACCCCTTGTAAACGGATATCTCATCGGCATTAATACCGGCGTCATGGACACTGGTAATGCCCAGTTTAATCAAATGCTCAAAAGCGAGTTCATACGCGGCACGTTGTTGCTGAAGCGATGGTTCGGGAACAACATCCTCAACCAATTGCATTGCATTGTCGATCAGTACACCGGTTGGGTTGCCTTGTTCGTCACGGACAATTTCACCGCCTTCCGGGGCTACTGTATCCTTGCCTATTCCTGCACGACGCAGGGCTTCGCTGTTGGCCCAGCCAGCGTGCGCATCGACGCGTATTAACCAAACCGGACGGTCAGTGACCACTTCGTCAAGATGTGCCGCGCTGGGAAAAGCTTTTTGTTGCCATTGCTCCTGATTCCAGCCACGGCCTGTTATCCATTCCATTTCTGGCTGCTCGCCAGCATAGGTATGAACTTTTTTGACCGCTGCAGAAACCGAGTCGGTGTCGCGTAAATCCACCTGTAATAAGCTGGTGCCCAGACTCTGGATATGTCCATGGGCATCAGTTAACCCCGGAAGAACAGTTTTCCCCTGCATATCAACGGTTTGTTCAGTGTCAGTAAAACGCTCAGCAAGTGCGTTACCACCAATAGCCTGAATTTTTCCATGTTCAACCAGCATGGTCGAAAACTGCTGCAACACCGCTTGTTCGCCGGCAGGGCTGGTAAGAGTGTAGCCTTTCATGTTGGTATACAAGGTGTCGGCAATGGCTGAAGCCGATAAGCTGAGGCCGATAAACAGGCAGGTAATACGTCGCATAACAATAAAACTCCGTAGAAAATAACTTAGGCAACACTATAGCGTTTTTACTGTACAAGCGACTAGGCGTTGGCTGAATTTTTTGTTAACTAAGTTAACATTAGCTTTTTCAAAATCGGTATTGTCCGTAAAAAACTTGCTGTCTGTTATATTTTCGGTATGCTAAAAGTTAATTGAATAAGCGTTATTTTGGATCTCAAGATGAAAGTTCTAATTATTGACCCGCAGTTTTTTATGCGCGCTGGTCTTATACAAATTCTCACAAACTACGCGAATCAGCCTTCGATATATGAAGCTGAGTCGTTTGAAGTTGCTGAGAGTTATTTATCGGCCGATGATTATGATTTGATTTTTTTGGAAATGGATTTACCGGACGCCGAAATTCGACCTGCGTTGCAACGCCTGAAAAAAGTGGCTCCACGTACGCACATTGTTTTGTTTACGCGCCCTCGGTCGATTTCTGAAGTTCGTCAGGTACTGTCTGCGGGAGTTCGCAGCTACTTGCCAAAAGACAGTTCAGCTGAGCAGGCTAAACTGGCTATTCGGGCTTTACTTAATGGTGACCGTCACATTCCTGATGACCCTCATTTGAATGAACCAAGAGACAAGTCCAGTGGAGCAGAGAGCTTTTTATCACCACGCCAGCTGGAAATAATGCAGTTGCTGGCTCAGGGGCTTTCAAATAAAGAGATTGCAAACATTCTGGGGATTACTGAAGGCACTATTCGTGTGCATTTGTCGGCAATATTCAAAGCCATTAAAGTATCGAATCGTACTGAAGCGACGCTTTGGTATCTACTGAGACAGAAAAAGCTGGTCGACTAAGTTTCGATTTATGTCACTTAACCGATTAATTGCTGAACTAGAAAAACACCAACATGCACCAACCGAGTTGTGGGATCCGCCGTATTGTGGTGAGATCCCTATTCATATTGCCTCAAATGGCGACTGGTTTTATCAGGGAAGCCAGATAAAGCGCTCTGCATTGGTAAAACTATTTGCGTCCGTTTTAGTGGTTGAAGGCGGTGAGTATTTTTTAATAACACCTGCCGAAAAAGTTAAGATTACGGTTGAAGATACGCCCTTTGTTGTTGTCGACTGGAGTCAATTAGAAGAAAATGGTCAGCAATTATTACTGCTAACAACCAATATCGGTGATACTCTGGTATTAAGTTCTGAACATCCGCTCACAATGAAAAAGGGTGTTCCTTATATTGTGATGCAACGAGGATTAACAGCGAGAGTACATCGCAATGTATTCTATCAGTGGGTTTCACACGCAGAGTCAAGGATTGCCGATGGACAAGAGCAGTGGTACCTGTCCAGTGCGGGTGAAACGTTTGTGTTAGGAAGTGTGGAATAGGACGTTGCGGTAAACTCGTCTATGACAAAAACAAGAACAGTCTACCTGGTTGAACAGCAACCAGAGCGTCGTCAGCATTTTGAAACGGTATTGACCTTTATTGGCGAAACCGTTGAAGTCATATCTCCTTCAGACACTCTAAAGCTTCGTGCTGCTGGTGCTCTCTGTGTGATTGCTGGTAATGGCATTGAGAACTTGCATCAATTAGCCGGCGATGCGCCGCATCTACCTTTTATCTGTGCCACAGATGATCAGCACAATGCGTTACAGAAAGCGAATGTTATTGGCCCTCTGGAAAAGTCTTTTGATTACGCCAGCTTATCGAATATGCTGCATTACTGTCAGGCTTATCACCAGCAAATGCCTGCTAAAGCGGCAAGAAAGCGACACCCGGGCGGAGGTAAGCTGGAGCAAACCTTAGTTGGTAACGGGCGTACAATGAAACATGTACGTCAGTTGATTGAACAGGTAGCGGTAACAGAAGCGAATGTTCTGATTCTGGGAGAGTCAGGAACAGGTAAAGAAGTTGTGGCTCGCGGTGTTCATGATTTGTCCGGACGTAGTAACGGGCCTTTCGTGCCGGTGAATTGCGGTGCAATTCCGGGTGACTTATTAGAAAGTGAATTGTTCGGGCATGAAAAAGGGGCTTTTACCGGTGCTATCGGTGCGCGTAAAGGCCGCTTCGAATTGGCTCAGGGCGGCACTTTGTTTCTGGATGAAATTGGCGATATGCCATTGCCCATGCAGGTAAAGCTGCTACGAGTTTTGCAAGAGCGGACCTTCGAACGTGTGGGTGGCAGTAAAAGTATTATTGCCGATGTACGAGTGGTTGCGGCGACTCACCGAGAACTGGAACAAATGATTATTGACGGTAAATTCCGTGAAGATTTGTATTACCGCTTAAATGTTTTTCCTATTGAGGTTCCGGCTCTGCGCGAGCGTCAGGAAGACGTACCTTTACTGCTGCAAGAACTGACCCAGCGTTTTAAAAAGGAGCGGGGCGTAGGGGTGCGTTTTACTGAGCGTGCTCTGGAGTCGCTGTCCTATCACCGTTGGCCGGGTAACGTAAGGGAATTGACTAACCTGATAGAACGCCTGACTATAATGCACCCCGATAGTCTGGTTGATGTGCCTGATTTACCGCCTAAGTATCAGCATATTGAACATGACGCACCAACTCCAGATTACCCCGAAGAAATGCTGGAGCGCGAAGCGCTGAGTGCCATTTTCAGTGAGTCAGATGAAGAACTTGATGACGACACACATAGTGCTGCTGATTCTGAGTTGCCCGATGACGGGGTCAATTTGAAAGATATGCTAACTGAAATTGAAACGGGAATGATAGCGCAGGCGTTGGATAAATCTGACTGGGTAGTTGCTAAAGCGGCCGATTTACTCAGTATGCGCCGTACAACCTTAGTTGAGAAAATGAAAAAGTACGGAATTCAGAAAGATTAAATTCAAAGCGTCAGTCTTTTGACAATCCAAAAGCTACGTAATTAACTGAAAATAAAGAGAATTATACTGGCATCTATTTTGCATTAGCTTCTCCATAGTTGTTAATTGGAGATGTCAGTATGGCCACCTACCATCAAATTATTGATGCCATGCCCAACGCTGTTATTTTACTGGACAGTCATGGGGTCGTGGATTATTGCAATGACAATGCCACGAGCCTTTTAGGACACCCTCTGAAAAAGTTTTTATGGCGTGAACTGGTTAGTGAACTTTTTGCTCCCAAAGCGGATGACTGGCACGAAGTGTCTTTGCGTAACGGCAGACGGGTTCGTTTAGACACCTCAGTTGTGAATGAAAAGCCAGGACAGCTTATTGTGCTGACAGACCTGACCGAGACGCGGCGTCTGCAAAACCGCATCGGTCATTTGCAGCGTTTGTCTTCCATGGGAAAAATGGTGGCTTCGCTGGCACATCAGATAAGAACGCCTCTGTCTGCCGCAATTCTTTATGCGCAAAACCTAAAGCAGGGCAGTATTTCTGCGGTCAAACAACAGCGTTTTTCCGATAAGTTACTGTCGCGTCTGCATTCGCTGGAACAACAGGTGAACGATATGTTGTTGTTTGCCAAAAGCGGTGAGCAACCCATGCTGGAAGAACTCAGTACCAATAGCCTGATCCAGCAAGTGCTGATGAACACAGAAAGTTACGCTGAGCAGCATCAGGTGAAAATCAATTGTATTGATCCTGACTTTGGTGTGGTGTTGCGAGCTAATCAAACCGCTCTGATCGGGGCAATGCAGAACCTGGTTAACAACGCTGTTGATGCCAGCCGGCCCGGACAGGAAGTGCTATTAAAAACCGATGTTGATGATGGTAACTGGAAAGTTTCTGTTATTGACTCTGGTTGCGGCATTCCGGCTGAAAAGCAAGACAGTGTATTCACTCCATTTTTCACTGAAAAATCGAACGGTACCGGTTTAGGTCTGGCGGTTGTCCAAACGGTGATAAAAGCACACAACGGTTTAATTGACTGGGAAAGCCAGCCAAATAAAGGCAGTCGTTTTACCTTAGTGCTGCCGGTATATGAGTGGTCAGAAAATATAATGAAAGAGGTACGTTATGGCTGAGCGACAAGTATTGGTTGTTGAAGATGACGTATCGCTGCGTGAAGCGATTATCGATACGCTGGAACTGGCTGATTGTCAGTGTCTGGAAGCCGCTAACGGCGAAGAAGCCTTACTTATTCTAAAAAAAGAGTCAGTGGCGCTGGTTATCAGCGATGTGCAAATGCCGGGAATTGATGGCTTACAGTTATTGCGTAGCATGAATAATCAGCAATACGACATTCCGGTTATTATGATGACGGCCTTTGCAAAGGTGGATGACGCAGTCGTTGCTATGCGTGAAGGCGCTGTCGATTATCTGACTAAGCCGTTTTCAATTGAAAAGCTACAAACACTGGTGCAGCGTTATTTGCCCGACGGTGCAATTAACGATATTGAGCCTGTCGCAGAAGAAGGCTCCAGCCAGGCCGTGCTGGCTATGGCACGAAAAGTTGCGGGAAGTGAAGCAAGCGTAATGGTCACCGGGCCTAGCGGTACCGGTAAAGAAGTGCTGGCGCGTTATATTCATCAGCATTCGGATCGCTCAGACGGGCCTTTTATTGCCATTAACTGCGCAGCGATACCTGAAAACATGCTGGAATCCATGTTATTTGGTTATGAGAAAGGTGCCTTTACGGGCGCTAATCAGTCTTCTCCCGGTAAATTTGAACTGGCTCAGGGCGGTACTTTGCTGCTGGACGAAGTGACTGAAATGGCTATGCACTTGCAGGCTAAGCTGTTACGGGTTATCCAGGAGCGGCAGGTGGAGCGTCTGGGCTCGCGTAAAACCATACAGTTGGATGTCCGGTTAATAGCTACCTCTAACCGAGACTTACAACAGGCGGTGCGCGAAGGGTTATTACGTGAAGACTTAATGTATCGACTAAACGTGTTTCCCCTGCATTGGAAGTCTCTACGTGAGCGACCCGCGGATATCGTTCCCCTGGCAGAAAATTTACTGCAGCGACATAAACAACGTTCCGGTATTAAAACGCCCGTCAATTTCGCTGCGGCAGCAGTTCAACAGTTAATGCGCTATTCCTGGCCGGGCAACGTTCGGGAGCTGGAAAATGTAGTGCAAAGAGCTCTGGTATTGCATCGCGATGGAAAAATTCAGCCACAGGATCTTATGCTGGAACTGAACGACGCGGTGGAAACCGCTAGCGTGTTTCCGGAACAAATAGAGACGCCTGAAGATAAGTCGGAAAACCTCGATGAGTCGCTTTTCCATCAGGAGTATCAAATTATCAAAGATGCGTTGCAACGTCATCAGGGAAAACGCCAGCCGGTTGCTGATGAGCTTGGTATTAGCCCACGAACTTTGCGCTACAAGCTGGCGAAAATACGAGAGCAGGGGCTGACTCTAACCGGCTCGTAACGCTGTACTGAAATACCTCGAGTATTATCACTAGCCCTGTTTCTCAGGGCTTTTCTTTGTATCTTACCGATGCGACCAAAAGTTGGCATTCTGTTTGCATAACTAACCTTAAATAAAGTCAGTGATGAATTTTTGACGGGGTTAATTATGAAAGTGGAAGCAAACGCACTTTATCAACAGTTACAATCGATGGCCACGCAGGCTTCCCAGCGTGATCAGCCTACGAATGTGAACGCCCTGCAAGGCAATACCTCTCAGGCTGATTTTTCCAATATGCTGAAAAGCGCAATGGATAACGTCAACGAACTGCAGCAAACCTCAGGTGATTTAAAAACTCGCATGGAACTCGGTGACCCGAATGTCACCCTTGAACAAACCATGATAGCCAGCCAGAAAGCGAGTATAGCGTTTGAGGCAACGGTTCAGGTGCGCAACAAAGTGGTTGATGCGTACAAAGAAATAATGTCAATGCCGGTATAACCGCTGCATCATTGGAGATATAAGTCGTGGCTGAATCAACAGATTTAATGGTACAAGATACTGACTTACCTGATAACAACAGTTCAGGTAATGAAGACGGCGGTGAGAAAACCGGCATTATGACGATGCTGGGTAACTTTGACATGCTGCGCCAGGTTATTGTCGTGCTGGCGCTGGCTATCTGTGTTGCTATTGCTGTTTTTATTATGTTGTGGGCTCAAGAGTCAACTTATCGTCCATTAGGTCAGTTAGAAACGCAGGAGTTGATCAGCACCCTCGACTACATGGATGCAAACGGCATTGAATACCAGGTGGAAGGCAACACGGTTTCAGTACCGGAAGAAAACTACGATGCTATTAAGTTGCAGCTGACTCGTGCTGGTGTTGATTACGGTAACTCGACCAATAACGGCTCCGAAATACTAATGAGCGAACCGGGCTTTGGTGTTAGTCAAAGACTGGAGCGTGAACGTCTTATTCATTCCCGTGAAGTTCAGTTAGCGCGTGCTATTGAGGAAATGAAAAAGGTTTCTGCTGCACGAGTCTTGCTTGCTGTACCTAAAGAAAATGTCTTTGCCCGTCGCGAAAAACAACCCAAAGCATCGGTTATGCTGAATGTGCGCGGTGGCACCTCGTTAAGCGAAGAAGAAGTGGCTTCTATTGTTGACATGGTTGCCTCTTCGGTGACCGGACTCAGTACTGAGCAAGTAACCGTTACTGACCAGGCCGGACGTCTGCTTAACTCTGGTTCGCAAAGTGCACTGGCGGCTAAAAGTTCGCGTGAGTATCAAATTGAACAAAAACGCGAAGAGGCCTACTTAGAAAAAATAGACAGTATTTTGATTCCCGTGCTGGGCTATGACAACTATACCGCACAGGTTGACGTGACTATGGACTTTACTCAGCGTGAAGAAACTCAGCGTCAATTTAACCCTGATATGCCGGCTATTCGCAGTGAAATGACGGTTGAAAACCGCTCTGTCGGTAGCGCCATTGGTGGTATTCCCGGAGCACTCACAAATCAACCTCCTTTAGAGTCTGACATTCCGGAAGAAGCCGGAGCAGGAACTGCAGGTGGCGGCACTAATGGCAGCAGCCACCGTGAAGCAACCCGTAATTATGAGCTTGATAATTCAGTCACTTATACCCGGAACCAAACCGGTACCATTAAGCGTTTGAGTGTTTCTGTTGCGGTTAACCATGAAGCAATAACTAATGAAGCGGGTGAAGGCGAAACACAAGCGCGTAGCGCTGAAGAAATCGCTAATATTCGCCGTTTGCTGCAAGGTGGTTTAGGCTTTGATATTAACCGTGGTGACAGCATCGAAGTCGTATCGGTACCGTTCGCGCAGTTGCCTGACTTAGGTGCCGGCGAGACGCCTGTGTGGGAAGAGCCATGGTTCTGGCGAGCTTTCCGTCTGGTGATGGGCGCACTGGTTATTATGGTATTGATTCTGGCGGTGGTTCGTCCAATGCTGAAGAAACTGATGAATCCGGAATCGGGTGTAGAAGATGATGCCGATGCATTTTCCGATGAGGAATCGATGGGCGACGAAACCATTGATCTGTTATCCTCACAGTTTGATGAGAGTGCAGTTGGGTTTGGGGCTGATGGTAGCCTGCAACTACCTGACTTGCACAAAGATGAAGACTTGTTAAAAGCGGTTCGCGCGTTGGTTGCCAACGAGCCTGAGCTGTCCTCACAAGTGGTTAAAGCGTGGTTGAACGAAGATGCCTGATCAAGATACTAGAACTAAGCGCGGTAAGGTTGAGTTTGATGTCGACACTTTAGAAGGTGTTGAGAAAGCGGCTATTTTACTGCTTAGCTTATCGGAAGAAGATGCGGCTCAGATTCTAAAACACCTGGAACCTAAACAGGTGCAGAAAGTGGGTATGGCCATGGCGAGCCTGGAGGACTTTAACCAGGACAAAGTGAACGCTGTACACCATTTGTTCCTGGAAGACATTCAGAAGTTCACCAATATTGGCTTCAAGAGTGAAGAGTTTGTGCGTAAGGCACTGACCTCCGCACTAGGTGAGGACAAAGCCGGTAACCTGATTGAACAGATTGTCATGGGCGGCGGCTCGAAGGGTCTTGATTCACTGAAGTGGATGGACTCTAAGCAGGTAGCCACTATTATCCGTAACGAGCATCCGCAAATTCAGACTATTGTCCTGTCTTACCTTGACCCTGAACAAAGTGCCGAAATTATGGCGCAGTTCCCGGATAAAGTACGTCTGGACTTAATGATGCGAATAGCCAATTTAGAAGAAGTTCAGCCGGCTGCCTTGCAGGAATTGAACGAAATTATGGAAAAACAATTCGCCGGTCAGGCTGGTGCTCAAGCGGCGAAGATGGGCGGCCTGAAAGCGGCGGCCAATATTATGAACTACCTGGATACCAATATTGAAGGTCAGTTGATGGACTCTATCCGTGAGCAGGACGAAGAAATGAGCCAGAGTATCCAGGACTTGATGTTTGTCTTCGAAAACTTGGTGGAGGTTGATGACCGGGGAATTCAAACATTACTACGTGAAGTTGACGGTGAAACTTTGCAAAAAGCGATGAAAGGCGCGGACGAAGGGGTTCAGGAGAAGATATTCAAGAATATGTCGAAACGTGCCGGCGATATGCTACGTGATGACCTTGAAGCTATGGGGCCAATTCGTATTAGTGATGTAGAAGCCGCACAGAAAGATATTCTGGCAGCGGCCCGCCGTTTAGCTGACGCAGGCGAGATTATGCTTGGCGGCGGTGGCGGTGACGAATTCCTATAAGGGTTTAATGCATAATGACGGATGATAAAGACGCAACCCAGCTTTGGGATTTACCTGATATGACCTCGGAAGAGCTTAAGCAGGGCTCTCAGGTAAATGCGTTGAATAAACCCCGGCGCTGGCAATATGAACCGCCGGAAGCGGACAACGAGCAGGAAGAAGAGCTTAAGCCCCTGACTGCAGAACAATTGGAAGAAATTCGCCAGGCCGCTCGTGAAGAAGGCCATAAAGAAGGTTTTGACGAAGGCCGTAATGAAGGCCTTAAGAAAGGCTATGACGAAGGCTACGAAGCTGGCAAAAAAGAGGGTTTTGAAGCAGGCGAGCAACAGGGTTTTGAAGCTGGAAAAGAGGCCATGCAGGAGCAACAGCAGCAGTTAAGTGTTTTGCTGCAGAGTTTGTCTAATCCGAATGAACGTATCACTGAAGCGGTGCAGGACGAGCTAATTGATATGGTCACTGAGCTGACGCGGGTCATCTGTCTGGATGTCGCTGCTAATTCAAAAGAACTCATCGTCAAAGCCGTGCGCGAAGCTATTGCGGTCTTACCTGTTACTGATCAGCGAGTCATTATTCATCTGAATGAAGAAGACTTAGCTATTTTGCAAAGCACATTCAGCGAAGATGAACTGAAAGAGAAAGGCTGGCTGCTAAATAAAGACGATTTACTGGAACGCGGCGGTTGCCGGGTTACCACAGAAAGCTCCACCATAGATTACACCCTGACCAGCCGTATGGAAGATGTGTTCTCCAAATTAAAAGGTTAACTCATGAGCGCTTCTGAGCAGTTAGTGAAACAACTACGCAAAAAACGTGAGCGTATCCAAAAGCCATCAGTGGCTGTGTCCGGCTATCTCACCCGCGTGGTCGGTTTAATGTTTGAGGCTGTTGGCTGCCGTGCTCCGGTGGGTTCAAGTGTGGCGGTTGAGGCGGACAGCGGTGATATTGAAGCCGAAGTGGTGGGGTTTGAAGGCAACATCAGTTACTTAATGCCTACCGAAGATGCACATGGCGTTATCCCCGGAGCCAGAGTACGCCCACTAAACCGCAAGAATCAACTGCCGCTGGGTATGGAGCTGCTGGGGCGTGTTATTGATGCCCGTGGCGAACCCCTTGATGGCAAAGGTCCCATTTTTTCTGACGGTAAAACTTACCGTAGCAAACCGATGAACCCATTGAACCGACGTCAGGTGAAGCAGCCGCTGGATGTTGGCGTAACCGCTATTAATGCCTGTTTAACTGTGGGGCAGGGGCAGCGAATGGGGCTGTTTGCCGGTAGTGGTGTGGGTAAAAGTGTGCTGTTGGGCATGATGACGCGCGGTACCACGGCGGATGTGATTGTGGTTGGCCTCATAGGCGAGCGTGGCCGGGAAGTAAAAGAATTTATAGAAGAAATCCTTGGTGAAGAAGGCCGTGAAAAAGCGGTTGTAATTGCGGCGCCTGCCGACCAGTCTCCACTTATTCGTTTGCGCGGTTGTGAAACGGCGTCTCAGGTTGCTGAATATTTTCGTGACCAGGGTCTGAATGTGTTGTTGTTAATGGATTCATTAACTCGTTACGCCATGGCGCAACGGGAGATAGCGCTGGCTGTTGGCGAGCCACCGGCAACCAAAGGTTATCCGCCTTCTGTTTTTGCAAAGTTGCCGGCACTAGTCGAAAGAGCCGGCAATGGCGGTGACGGACAAGGTTCTGTGACTGCGTTTTATACGGTTCTGACCGAAGGTGACGACTTGCAGGACCCAATCGCCGACTCAGCACGAGCGATACTGGACGGGCACATTGTACTGAACCGGGAACTGGCCGACAGCGGTCATTATCCAGCAATAGATATTGAAGCTTCTATCAGCCGGGTTATGCCACAGGTTGTTTCAGAAGAGCACATGCAACAGGCGATTAAAGTTAGACAGTGGTACTCAAGTTACCGTCGCAATCGCGATCTGATTTCCATTGGTGCATACACCCGTGGAAGTGATCCTGCAATTGATCAGGCTATTGCAATGCAGCCACGAGTGAGTCAGTTTTTGCAACAGAAAATGCGGGAAGTTGTGAACTACGATGAAAGCTTGTTGCTGCTTAATCAGCTAGTCAATCCGAAGCAGAAACAGTCAGCGGGCATGTAATTTATGGCTGAGTTGGCACAATTGGAAATGTTACTGGAGTTGGAGCAGAGGCGCGAAGATAAAGCCGCACAGGATTTTTCTCAGGTGCAGCAACAGGTTCAGGAGCAGCAGATGCGTCTGGACGGTATGTCAAAATATCGACTCGACTATTTAAATCAGTTGCAGCATCGCGGCCAAAGCGGAATTGCCTCAATACAGGTAGGGCAGTATCACGCATTTGTCGGTAAGTTAGATGAAGGTGTTGAACAGTTGCATCACGATATTATTAAATTGCAGCAAGTGTTACAACAGCGCAAAGATCGTTGGCTGGCGCAGCGTCGCAAGCGCGAGTCGATAGACTTTTTAATAAAAGAAAAGCGCAAACGTGAGCAAGTAGCCGAAGCCAGAAAAGAACAAAATAATCTGGACGATTTTAGCAGTCAGCGTTTTATTCGCGCCAGAAAATAGTTGGAACGAAATTTGCTTAGATACTTACTAGATATTGTTTGCTCAGCTATTGAAAATAGCGCAAGCGCATTGCGGAGTATTACTAAGCAAGGCGTCAATAAGCACTTAATTCAGGACTAAAACTATGCAACAGCTGCTTAATCTAACCGAATCTGCCGACAACTTTGCACGTGTTGGTAAAGGTAACGACCTATCATTGAAGAGCGCCGATGGCGATAGCGGTGAGTTCTCGCGGCTGATGCTAAAGCAAAATAGTGGCGATAAAGAGCTGCAACAACTGGCCGCTAAAATTGAAGCCTACCAGAAAGCCGGTAACGACGGTGAAGGTGAGGTTGAAGGCAAAGACGTTGAGCGCAAAAATGCCGGTGAGCCGGTAACCCGAAATTTATGGGAACTGTTGCAGCAAATGAAGCAGGAAAGTGCTGAGGTTAGCTCTGAAGGCGAAACTGCGGTGAGTGACGAGATAGATCTTGCTGCGGGCGATGGCGAACTAAAAATGACAGATGAGCAACTGGCTGAAATGCTGGAAGCTTTAATGGCTAAGCTGGATTCTGCGGGTGAAGGAGAGGGTGACGCTGTTATGACGGATGCCGAGCGGCAGAAGTTTGCCGATGAGCTGCTGGCCGGCATGACCGATAGTGATAAACAGGCATTACAGGCAAAGCTTCAACAACTGATACAGGCGGCAGAACAGGGTGAAGGTGCTGAAAGTGCGGTTGAGGATGCCGGGAAATTCATTGTTAACTTGCTTGAACCCCTTTTACCCAAAGCCGATGCTGATAAGTTATTAGTGGGTAATGAAAAAGCCTTAACTCAGGCTTTGAATGAGGCTGCAGAGCGAGTACTGTCTCAATTGTCTGCATCTGCGGATAAAAACACAGGCAAGCCGCAAAGTGCTGAAGAATTAACAAATTTGCTTAAGCAACTGGAGCAGCAAGTTTCTGCGCAACAAGCGAAGGGCGAAAGTAGCGAGTTAAGTTTAGCGGAGCAGAAGAAACTGCAGCAGTTCGCCGCCGAATTGCGCAAGATTTTAGCCAGCCAGAATGGCGGCGCAGATAAGCCTCCGGCTTTGACTCAGGAACAGTCGGCTAAAGCTGAGCAGTTATTGGCTGAAGTAAGACAATTACTGAAAGGTCGCACAGGGCTGAATGAAAAGTCGGCAGAGGGTAAGGCGTCGGAATCGGTTATTACAGCAACAGACGTTAAAGTCGGTAAAGAAAAAGCTGGCTCTGGCGATATTGGAGTTAAAAGCGATGAGGGCAAGCAAACGGCTAAAGGTGCTTCTGTGAATACAACTGTTGAAGCAGAAACCAAGGTAGCCGATGCGGTTCAGCAAGGACAAGTCTTCCGGAATAACACCGATGCTTTGGCCGATGCCAGTGCGGCGCGGGCAATACAGGGACAAATGGTTTCAACCACGCAGGGAACAGTAGCTGCGAATGAATCCAGTCAGGCGAATACGTTGCAAGCACTGCAAAGACCATTAGATTTACAGCAAACTGAGGCGTCGCAGAAACTGCAGGAACGCATCAATATTATGATGAGCAAGAATATCCAGCGTGCGGATATTCGCCTGGATCCGCCGGAACTTGGTAGTGTTCACATTCGCGTTAACATGAGCGGTGAGCAGGCGTCAGTGCAGTTTCAGGCTCAGACACAACAGGCGCGTGATGCGTTAGAGACGACTATGCCGCGATTACGTGAAATGCTGGAACAGCAAGGCATCAATTTAGCTGACACCCAGGTTGGCGAGCAAAGCAAAGAAGGCGGACGTACTGCTGGTGGGCAATCCGGAGGAGCTAATGATGGTGAAGACTGGGCTGTAGAAGGCGAGATAGCTTTAGAAGAAGGCCGGGTGCTTGCTGACGGACAAGTCGATTTCTATGTCTGAAACGGTATATCTAAAGCGGCTATCAAGCTATAGTAACTGTCGATAGACGGTAACACAGGAAATAGAGCATGGCAGAAGATAAAGACGACAACGACGCGGAACAAACGGAAGGGCAAGCCGGCGGTAAGAAGAAAAAGCTGATTCTCTTCGGTGGTATCGGTATCGTGTTAATCATTACCGTAGTCCTGGTGCTGTGGCTTTTTGGTGGCTCGTCTGAGAATGAATCAGTTGCGGCCTCAAGTAATACAAGCAGCTCGGCCGCGCCGTCGTCATCGCCACGCCCTGAAATTGGCAATGCGCTTTATGTTGGTATGCCCCGGCCCTTCGTTTTCATTGTTCCGGGCGACTCACGTGAGCGAACAGTACAAATTAAAGCGCAGTTAATGGTGCGCGGCGAAGAAAGTGAAGAACTGGCGAAAAAGCATATTCCGTTAATTGAAGGCACGCTGCATGAAGTGTTTTCCTCAACCACGGCTGACAGGTTAAAAACAGCTGAAGGCAAAGGGCAATTGCGTGAACTGGCTTTGACTGAAGTTCGTTCTGCGCTCGAAGAAGTAACCGGGAAACCCATTGTTGAACAGGTTTTATTTACCAGCTTGGTAATGCAATAAGTGAGCTATTATGGCTGTGAGTGACTTACTATCTCAAGACGAAATTGACGCGCTTTTACATGGTGTTGATGACGTTGAAGAAGAGGATACAGAGAAAGAATCCGCCTCTGCGGATGCGCTCGACTATGACTTTTCATCGCAAGATAGAATTGTTCGTGGACGTATGCCAACGCTGGAAATTGTTAATGAGCGTTTTGCCCGACATATGCGGGTGAGCTTATTCAACATGATGCGGCGCACTGCAGAAGTGTCAATTAACGGTGTCCAGATGATTAAATTTGGTGAGTACGTACATACCTTGTTCGTGCCAACCAGTTTAAACATGGTGCGTTTCCGCCCGCTTAAAGGAACTGCACTAATTACTATGGAGGCGCGTTTAGTTTTCATTCTGGTCGATAACTTTTTCGGTGGCGATGGTCGCTACCACGCAAAAATTGAAGGCCGTGAATTTACGCCGACCGAGCGGCGCATTATTCAAATGTTGCTGAAGCTGGTATTTGAAGATTACAAAGAAGCCTGGGCTCCGGTCATGGACGTGGGCTTTGAATATTTAGACTCGGAAGTTAACCCGGCTATGGCGAACATTGTTAGCCCAACCGAAGTTATCGTTATTAGTTCGTTTCATATTGAGTTAGACGGTGGTGGGGGTGACTTCCACATTGCTTTGCCTTACTCCATGCTCGAACCTATTCGCGAGTTACTGGATGCTGGTGTACAGTCGGACAAAGAAGATACCGACATGCGCTGGAGTAAAGCGTTGCGCGACGAGATTATGGATGTTCCGGTAGAAATGATTGCCAAACTGGCTCAAGCCGAAATGTCTTTACGCGAAGTGATGGACCTTAGGGAAGGCGACGTTATTCCGCTTGAATTGCCAGATGATTTAACCGTACTAATTGAAGATTTACCGACTTTCCATGCGAAAATGGGGCGTTCAAGAGACAACGTTGCTTTGAAAATTTCAGAGAAAATTAAACGTCCTGAAACCGTGAAGTCGGATATTCATATGTTGACTCGAGGAGGCCGCCGAATTGGTGGCGATGCCGAGTTACAACAGTTAGAAGAAGATATTGATTTATAATAATTGCTGCTTGAGAAAGTGAGGTTGCAACATGAGTAACGATGATAAAGATATGGATGACTGGGAAGCAGCAATGGCTGAACAGGAAGCTGCTGAAGATGAAGAAAGTGGCGAATCAGAAGCCAGCGAAGACGCAGGAAAGTCGTCCAGCCATTCGGGTATGGATAATGTGCAGACCGCTGAGCTGGAAGAACTGAGTGAAGATAAGCCAGTAACTGAGGAAGAAAAGCGCAAGCTTGACGCCATTCTTGATATTCCTGTCACCATTTCGATGGAAGTAGGACGTAGCCAAATTAGCATTCGTAATTTGCTGCAATTAAACCAGGGCTCAGTGGTTGAACTGGAACGTGTTGCCGGTGAACCGCTGGATGTCTTGGTTAACGGTACCTTGATTGCGCATGGCGAGGTGGTTGTTGTTAATGATAAATTCGGGATACGCTTAACCGATGTTATTAGTCAGATTGAACGTATTCGTAAGCTTCGCTAGTTTGATGCTGTTACCTTCTGCTGCAAAGGCGGAAGAGAAAGCTGGCATTATTTCAGGCAATGACATAGGCGCCATGGTTTTGGCGCTTTTTGCCGTTTTAGCGGTGATCGTGGTTTTGGCCTCGCTGTTAAAACGCTTTAACCTCAAGTTCCAGGGCGCATCTGGTCTAAAAGTACTGAGTAGCGTGTCTTTAGGACCCAAAGAGCGGCTGGTAATTGTGGATGTTGGTGGGCAGAAGTTGTTACTTGGCGTAACCCAGCAACGTATAGAATGCCTGAAAGAGCTGCCAGGCGATATCAACCTGGAAGGAAAACAAGAATAATGAACCGCTGGTTGCTGCTTAGTATTTTAGCCGTTTTGTGTCTGCTGCCTGATCAGGCTTTCGCCTGGCAGGATCTTACTGCCGTTACGGTAAAAACAAACCCCGATGGAAGTGAAGAGTACTCTGTAACGCTGCAAATTCTGGCGATAATGACGGCGCTGACCTTCATTCCCGCTATGGTCATTATGATGACCTCATTTACCCGAATTATTATCGTCTTGGCTATTTTGCGTCAGGCTATTGGTCTGCAACAGTCGCCTTCTAACCAGGTGTTACTGGGCATCGCGTTGTTTCTAAGCTTTTTCATCATGACGCCGGTTTTAAACGAAATTAACGACAAGGCGTTGCAGCCCTATTTAAACGAAGAAATTCAGTCGATGGAGGCGGTCGACAGAGCAAAGGCGCCGATAAAAGCCTTTATGCTGGCGCAAACACGCTTAACCGATTTAGAAACCTTTGTCGAAATATCCGGAACCGAGGGTGTGGAAGAGCCGGAGGACGTGCCTATGTCGGTGCTTATCCCGTCATTTATAACCTCCGAGCTAAAAACCGCTTTTCAAATTGGCTTTATGCTGTTTATTCCGTTTTTGATTATCGACTTGGTGGTCGCCAGTGTGCTTATGGCCATGGGTATGATGATGCTGTCGCCAATGATTGTATCGCTACCGTTTAAACTCATGTTGTTCGTGCTGGTTGACGGCTGGAGTTTAACCATGAGTACCCTGGCCGGAAGTTTCGGGGTCTAGGAGGCGCTATGTCACCAGAAATGTTTCTCGACATTTTTCAGGAAGCTTTGAAAACCATAGTGATTATGGTGGCTTTTATAATTATTCCCGGACTTTTAGTGGGTCTGGTCGTTGCCGTTTTCCAGGCCGCTACCTCTATCAACGAGCAAACCTTAAGCTTTTTGCCTCGCTTACTTGTCACTCTTGCGGTCATAGGTCTTGGCGGACACTTTCTGACTGAAACCGTAATGGACTTCACTATCGAGATGTTTAACCGGATACCTGAAGTGGTCGGCTAATGGATCTGGTGACTTCTGTTCTACTCGAGTGGTTGGAACAACACCTGTGGCCGCTAACACGGGTGTCATCAATGATCATGAGTATGGCGCTGTTTTCCGGCACCATCGTTAACTCTCGCGTTAAAATTTTCCTGTCTCTGGCTATTATTTTTGCGGTTTCGCCAGCTTTGCCAGAGATTAATACCGGTGTTGAAATGATGTCAGTTGGCGGATTTTTAGTTACAGCACAGCAAATCGTTATTGGGGTTGCCTTAGGGTTACTTTCCATTTTGTTTCTGCAAACATTTGTTCTGGGTGGCCAAATTATAGCCATGCAGATTGGTCTGGGTTTTGCCTCTATGGTCGACCCCACTAATGGCCAGCAAGTCCCGGTCATTGCGCAGTTCTTTCTAATGTTAGCCAGTCTGGTTTTTCTTGCATTCGACGGGCATTTATTAATGATTCATATGGTTGTTGCCAGCTTTGACGCAATACCTGTTGGAATGACTGGATTGGATGCTGACGCTTTATTTGCAGTTGCAGAGTGGGGCGTTTACATGTTCTCGGCTGCTTTAGCTGCAATGCTTTCGGGTATTATTGCACTACTGCTCATTAACTTAAGTTTTGGGGTTATGACCCGTGCAGCTCCGCAGCTGAATATTTTTGCTATTGGTTTTCCCATTACCATGGTCAGTGGGTTGGTGGTTGTATGGCTGACCATGGGCGGCTTTATTTTTCACTTTGAAAACCAATGGGCGCGGGTGGTGCAAACCATGTGCGAAATACTAGGCAGCCAATGTGCTTAAACAGACTGTCTCTGACAAAGGGCAATAAGTATGGCTGAGACTGATCAGGAACGTACAGAAGACCCCACGGAGCGACGAAAACAGCAGGCCAGGGAAAAAGGGCAAATTGCTCGTTCGAAAGAAATGGGGACAGGCTTTGTATTGGTGAGTGCCGCAGTGTCGTTTTTCTGGTTCGGCGGTGCGTTGTACCAAGGGGTACGTAACGTTTTTGAAATTATGTTCACCATCGACAGACAACAAGCCTTCGATACCAGCAAAATCTATGAAGCCTTTGCCATTGCTTTTGGCGAAATCTTATGGCCCATGCTGACGATTTTTGCCTTTATCGTCGTTTTCACTTTTCTGGGAAACAGCTGGCTGGGGGGCATTAATTTTTCCGCTCAGGCGATGGCACCTAAATTTAACCGCATGAGTCCGCTTAACGGATTTAAGCGAATGTTTGGTGTTCAGGCATTGGTGGAGCTCGTAAAAGCCATAGCGAAGTTCATGGTTGTAGCAGTTTCGGCCTATTTTCTGTTGAAGTGGCAGTTTGTCGATATTCTGCAAATGTCCATGGGGCAAATGCCGACCATGATTGGCAATGCGCTGGACACACTTCTATGGATGTTCCTGCTGTTGTGTTTATCGATATTCCTAATTGTCGTTATTGATGCTCCCTTCCAGTTATGGAAGCACAATAAAGACTTAAAAATGAGTAAGCAGGAAGTTAAAGACGAACATAAGGACACGGAAGGGAGCCCGGAAGTTAAAGGGCGTATCCGTCGCTTGCAAATGGAAATGGCAAACCGTCGAATGATGCAGGAAGTACCAAAGGCCGATGTTGTTGTCACTAACCCTACGCACTACGCTGTTGCGTTAAAATACGATGATGGTGGTGTGCAGGCGCCTGTTCTTCTTGCTAAAGGCACCGATGAAACCGCCGCTAAAATTCGCGAAATTGCTCTGGAATATGAGATTCCGTTGGTTGCTTCGCCAGGGCTTGCCCGCTCAATTTATCATACCACCGAGCTGGAAAAAGAAATCCCGAAAGGCCTGTTCGTGGCTGTGGCACAGATTCTTGCATACGTATATCAATTACGAATGTTTAAGAAAGGACAGGCGAAACGTCCGAAAAAACCTCCTATGGATAAAGATATTCCGGACGATTTACGTTACTAACCAGCCTGATTACAACGCCATTCGACTTGCATAATTTGCGCGTTAAGACGGGCTGCTATATCATTCGCCACCATTCGTGCCGATATCGGCAGTGGCAAATTTGGACTAAGCAGTTATGGCTAAACTTTCTTTGTGCCTGGCACAGCTGGACTTTACAGTTGGTGCCATTCACAACAACACCGCCCTAATTTTAAAGACGCTGCGTGAGCAGGGTGAGCAACACGACATTATTGTGTTCCCCGAGCTGGCTATTACCGGTTATCCGCCGGAAGACTTATTGTTCCGCGATGACTTACATCAGGCGGTGGATAACGCCGTAGAGCAAATCAGCGCAGCAGCTTCAGATTGTGTGGTTATTGTCGGTCACCCTCAGGCTGTTGGCGGAGAGCTGTTCAACGCAATGTCCGTGCTACACCGGGGGGAATGCCTGCATCGCTACTTTAAACAGCGTCTGCCCAATTACGGTGTTTTTGATGAGCAACGCTACTTTATTCCGGGCCATCAGAGTCAGGTGTTTGAATGGCAGGGCGTGCGCATTGGCTTACAAATTTGTGAAGACTTGTGGCATCCGCAACCGTTACAACAATTACTGGACGACGACATTGATCTGGTGCTTTCAATTAATGCTTCCCCGTATGAGCTAAACAAGCATGAACAGCGCTTAGGCGTGTTGAAGCAGCGTGTGGCAGAAGCCGGCAAACCCATTTTGTATTTGAATAATTGCGGTGCGCAGGATGAACTGGTGTTCGATGGCCATTCACTGGTTTTAGATGCCGAAGGTGAGTTGGTCGCCGAGTTACCGCACTGTGAAATGACCACGGCAACCGTAACTTACGAAGACAAAAGTATCCGTTGTGTCGGTTTTGAGCCTAAGGCTGAACAAAACGACTTGGCTCATGTATACGATGCTCTGGTGTTGGCGGTGCGTGACTATGTGACCAAGAATGGTTTCTCTGGTGTAGCTTTAGGTTTGTCAGGTGGAATCGATTCCGCATTAACTTTGGCGATAGCAAGCGACGCTCTGGGAGCCGATAAGGTTCATGCTGTTATGATGCCGTTTCGTTATACTTCAGATATAAGTCTGGAAGATGCAGAGAAGCAAGCTGATACCTTAGGTGTTCGCTACGACGTCGTGCCAATTGAGCCCATGTTTAATGAGTTTATGACCCAGCTGGGACCGTTATTTGGAGAGACTGAAACCGATACCACCGAAGAAAACCTGCAGTCCCGCTGCCGTGGCGTATTGCTTATGGCTTTATCCAATAAAACCGGTTCGCTGGTGTTGGCTACTGGCAACAAAAGTGAAATGGCGGTGGGTTATGCAACCTTATATGGTGATATGTGTGGCGGTTTTGCGCCTATTAAAGACATTCCTAAGTTGCTGGTTTATCAATTGGCTGAGTTTCGTAATACTCGGGGTGCCTGCATACCTCAAAGGGTTATAGACAGACCGCCTTCTGCTGAACTCGCACCAGATCAAGTGGATTCTGATTCCCTGCCGGACTATAGCGATTTAGATCGCATTCTGGCATTGTATGTAGAGAGAGACTGGTCGGTAACCGATATTATCGCAGCCGGATTTACAGAGGAAGACGTGCGCCGGGTGGTTCGCCTGGTCGACTTGAATGAATACAAGCGTCGCCAATCTGCGGTCGGGCCTAAAGTAACACCTCGTAACTTTGGTAAAGATCGTCGTTACCCTATTACCAGTCACTATCGCCATGAATTACAGCGACAAGGTCAATAGGACAAATACTGATGAAAAAAGTTGAAGCCATTATTAAGCCGTTTAAGTTGGACGATGTGCGCGAAGCGCTGTCGGAAGTCGGCATTGCCGGTATGACTGTGTCAGAGGTAAAAGGCTTTGGTCGTCAGAAAGGCCATACCGAACTTTATCGTGGCGCGGAGTACATGGTCGATTTTCTACCAAAAGTAAAACTGGAAGTGGTGGTTGCGGATAGCGAAGTTGAGCGTTGTATTGAAGCCATTATGGAAACAGCTCAAACTGGGAAAATTGGTGATGGGAAAATTTTCATTACCGAAATTGAACGTGTTATTCGTATTCGTACCGGAGAGGAAAACGAGGACGCGGTATAAGCTACCGCGCCATTCGTTGAAAGAAACTAGCGGGCTGAGACTAACTGATTCTCAGGAAAGTTTGCTCTCAGCACCTTCATTGCGTCTTCACGCAGTTCAGGCAGTTCCAGTTGATCATAACTTTCTACCATTATCGCTAAGGCATTCTCTACTTCCGGTGTATCTGAAAAGTGCTCTAATACATACCGGCCGCGGTTAGCTGCTGCTAAGTATGCCTGACGCTCCATATAGTACTGAGCGATAGCCAGTTCTTTTTTAGCTAAACGGCTTTTTAATGCAATTAAACGCTTCTTCGCATCTGCAGCGTATTCGCTTTTCGGGTACTTGCGAACTAACTCAGCGAAATCTTTAAACGCTTCTTCCGCCATAGATGAGTCCCGGTCAGAGCGGTCAACACCAGCCAGATTATGTATAGCGTTGTGCTCCGCACGCTGATTAACCAGCCCACGCATATAGAGTGCATAATCGACATCTTTATGATTTGGGTTGAGGCTGATGAAACGATCAATCGCGGCTAAAGCTTCATCTGTATTATCGAGTTTATAATGCAGATAAATAAGGTCTAGCTGAATTTGATGGGCAAAAGGACCAAAAGGGTAACGCTTGTTCAGGCCGGATAATTGCTCCTGCGCCAAATTCAAATTACCATTAGCCATACTCTCCTGAGCCTGCTCATACATGGCTTCAACTTGTGTTTTCGCAACTTGCTCTTCTTCCGACTGGCTTGAACAACCCGCTAACATTAATCCCAGAACCGATGATAAAACGAGGCTTCGGCTTAACTTATTACTAAACATATTATGAAGGATTCCCTTTATTTTTTTGGCGCTGCACCGGCAAACCGTTACACTAGCATATTCTTGCATTCTAACGCAGCCGTAAAGGCTTTGACAGTCGAAACCCAATATATGAACAAAAGCATTGAATTAGAAGCCATTGTTACCGAGTCTCTGGCTGGAAAAAGATTAGACCAGGCACTTGCAGAGTTGTTCCCCGACTACTCAAGGTCTCGCTTAAAAAGCTGGATAACTGATGGAAAAGTGACCATTGACACAAAAGTCATCGAGAAACCGCGAGAAAAGGTGGTTGCCGGTGCTTTAGTTGCAGTGGACGCAGAAATTGAGGGGGAGGAGCGGCACGAAGCACAGCCGGTGGAACTGGATATCGTTTATGAAGATGAGGATATTCTGGTCATCAACAAGCCTGCGGGCTTAGTTGTCCATCCCGGTGCAGGAGCGCCTGACAGAACCCTACTTAATGGTTTGTTGCATTACGATCCACAGCTCGATTTGGTGCCGCGGGCGGGTATTATTCATCGCTTAGATAAAGACACTACCGGGCTGATGGTTGTTGCGCGTAACGTGCCTGCACAAACGCAATTAGTATCAATGATGCAGGATCGGGACATTACCCGCGAATATGAAGCGGTCTGTAATGGCGTAATGACTGCCGGCGGCATGGTTGATCAACCTATCGGTCGGCATCCGACAAAACGCACGCATATGGCGGTGGTGCAGTCTGGCAAGGCAGCAGTTACACATTATCGTGTGCTGGATCGTTACAGAGCGCATACATTACTTCGTCTGCGTCTAGAGTCCGGCAGAACTCACCAGATTCGGGTACATATGGCGCATATTCGCCACCCGTTGGTCGGTGATTTAACCTATGGTGGTCGTCCACGTCCGCCCAAACAGGCTGAAGATCGTCTATTACAAACTTTGCGAGGGTTTAACCGCCAGGCGTTACATGCGGCATCTCTGGGCTTACATCATCCAATTACCGGCGACTGGCTGGAGTTTAATGTTCCGCGGCCAACCGATTTTCAATATCTAATTGAAGAACTGCGTGTTGATCATGAACGTTTCAAGTCAGCATGACGGCATTATCGTTCCTGACTGGGAGCTGCCGCCGAATGTTCATGCGGCAGTGACCACCAGAGCTTTTGGAAACCTGGCGGTGCATGTGGGAGACGATCCTGCGGCTGTTCTTCTGCGTCGCCGACAGTTGCAGCGCTCACTCAAGTTGCCAACTGCGGTTACCTGGTTGCAGCAGCAACATACCAATAGGGTTTTGCGTTGGCCTTTTAAGTCCGCTGTTGCGGATGCTGCCTATAGTGACCTACCCCAGAGTGTTTGTGCAGTTTTAACCGCAGACTGTCTGCCTGTTCTTTGTTGCTCCAATGACGGAAAAGAAATTGCAGCCGTGCACGCCGGCTGGCGAGGTTTAGCCGACGGGGTATTACAAAGTGCTTTGGCGAGTTTTAATACCCCAGCCGCTAATATTCGCATTTGGATAGGACCGTCTATCGGCGCTTCGGTTTTTGAAGTAGGTGATGACGTAAGAGATAGCTTCGTTGAACGTCATTCATCTAATGCAGAATATTTTCTTTCTCACTCAGGTAAATGGTTAGCGGATTTAGCCTCAATTGCAGCGGCCGAATGTTTGCGCGCGGGCGTTAAGGATATAACCAAAAGCAGCGAATGTACTGTTCGTAATAACCGAAGCTGGTACTCCTGGCGCAAGGAGAAAGCTGCAGCTAGATTTGCGTCAATTATTTGGCGAAATTAATTTTAATCACTTGAAAATGCGCAAAAAGTACCCACATTTAACTTAACGAAAGAATTAAGTGAGGAAGTACCGATGCGACACGATAAATTTACCAGTAAGTTTCAGATGGCGATTGCCGATGCTCAGTCAATTGCTCTGGGACGTGATCATCAATTCATAGAACCCGTCCATTTAATGCAGGCACTGTTGGATCAAAATGGTGGCTCAGTGCGCCCTTTATTTACGATGCTGGGCGTGGACATTCCCCAGTTCAGAGCAAACTTGTCGAAAGCCCTGGACGCTTTACCTCAGGTTGAGGGCACCGGCGGTGACGTTCAGTTATCGCAGAACACAGCTCAACTTCTGAATCTTTGCGATAAGTACGCACAGAAAAGAAATGATTCATACATTTCGTCTGAACTGTTTTTGCTGGCTGCAACTGAAGACAAAGGTAAGTTGGGCGATATTTTCCGTCAGCAGGGAATAAAACGTGATGCGCTGGAAAAAGCCATTAACGATATTCGAGATGGCGAAAAAGTAGATGACCCTAATGCCGAAGATAAGCGCCAGGCATTGGATAAGTACACCATAGATTTAACCGAACGTGCGGAGCAAGGCAAGCTTGACCCTGTTATTGGTCGTGATGAAGAAATTCGCCGGACGATTCAGGTATTGCAGCGCCGCACAAAAAATAATCCGGTTCTTATTGGTGAACCGGGTGTTGGTAAAACCGCTATTGTCGAAGGTCTGGCCCAGCGCATCGTTAACGGTGAAGTACCTGAAGGTTTAAAGCATAAACGGGTATTATCTCTGGATTTAGGTGCTTTATTAGCGGGTGCGAAATTCCGTGGTGAATTTGAAGAGCGGCTCAAAGCTGTATTAACCGAGCTTTCTAAAGAGGAAGGCCGTATCATTTTGTTCATTGACGAGATGCACACCATGGTTGGTGCCGGTAAAGCGGACGGTGCAATGGATGCCGGTAACATGTTGAAGCCGGCCCTGGCTCGTGGCGAGCTACATTGTGTTGGCGCTACTACTCTGGATGAATACCGCCAGTATATTGAGAAAGATGCAGCGCTTGAAAGACGCTTCCAGAAAGTTCTGGTGGAAGAACCGAATGTGGAAGACACCATTGCTATTTTGCGCGGCTTGAAAGAGCGCTACGAGTTACACCACTCGGTCGAAATTACGGATCCGGCAATTGTTGCGGCGGCATCCTTATCTCACCGTTATATCAGTGATCGTAAACTGCCGGATAAAGCCATCGACTTAATTGACGAGGCAGCATCAAGTATTCGAATGCAAATTGACTCTAAGCCGGAGGATTTGGATCGTCTGGAGCGTCGTATTATTCAGCTGAAGCTTGAGCGTCAGGCGTTGCAGAAAGAAAAAGATGATGCCAGCAAAAAACGCTTAGAAATCCTGCACGACGAGCTTGATGAGCAAGAGCGTAAATATGAAGAACTGGAAGAGGTCTGGAATACTGAAAAAGCCGCAGTACAAGGCACCCAGCATATTAAAGCGCAGTTAGAACAGGCTCGTACCGACATGGACATTGCCCGCCGCGCCGGTGACTTAAACCGTATGTCTGAACTTCAGTATGGCCGTATTCCTGAACTGGAGCGGCAGCTGGACTTAGCTTTGCAAGCCGAAATGCAGGATATGAGCTTGCTCAAAAACCGTGTTACTGAAGAAGAAATTGCTGACGTATTGTCACGTTGGACGGGTATTCCGGTTAATAGAATGCTCGAAGGCGAGCGCGAAAAGCTGTTACATATGGAAGAGCAAATCCACAGTCGTGTAGTGGGTCAAAACGAGGCCGTAGATGCGGTTTCCAATGCTATTCGTCGCTCACGGGCCGGACTTGGCGATCCGAATCGTCCTATAGGTTCATTCTTATTCCTTGGTCCAACAGGTGTGGGTAAAACTGAGTTATCTAAAGCCTTGGCGAACTTCATGTTTGATACCGACCATGCAATGGTGCGTATTGATATGTCCGAGTTTATGGAGAAGCATTCGGTTGCTCGTCTGGTTGGTGCGCCTCCTGGCTATGTTGGCTACGAAGAAGGTGGCTATTTAACCGAAGCTGTACGGCGTAAACCGTATTCGGTAATTTTGCTCGACGAAATTGAGAAGGCTCACCCTGATGTCTTTAATATCTTGTTGCAGGTATTGGATGATGGCCGCTTAACCGATGGGCAGGGACGTACGGTCGATTTCAAGAACACCGTTATTATTATGACCTCTAATCTGGGTTCCGATTTAATTCAGGAACATGCTAAAGAGCATACTTATGAGCAGATGAAGGCTGAAGTAATGGAAGTGCTGGCGCATCACTTCCGTCCTGAGTTCATTAACCGTGTGGACGAAACGGTTGTCTTTCATCCCCTGGGTGAGAGTGAAATACGGTCTATTGCTGAATTTCAGTTACAGCTTCTTTATAAACGTCTGGAAGACAAAGAGTATCAATTGGAATTGGATGATGACGCTTTATCTCATCTGGCAAGAACCGGATTCGACCCGGTATTTGGAGCGCGGCCTCTGAAACGTGCTATTCAGCACGAGCTGGAGAATCCTTTAGCGCAAAAAATCTTGTCAGGGGAACTTGAGCCTGCTAAACCGATCAAAGTAAGTGTTGAAAATGAGCGGTTAGTGATCACGCAATAACCACACAGGGCTTCGGGCATTTCCTGTTCGAAGCCCTAATGTGATAACCTGACTACTTTCTATTTAGTGACTAAAGAGTGTTTTATACATGAGTAATGACAGCTCAAATGCCAATGGTAAGAGCCGCGGTATCTATTTACTGCCAAACTTGTTTACGACTGCAGGCTTGTTTTCAGGCTTTTATGCCATAGTTGCGTCAATGAACGATCGCTTTATTGAAGCGGCAGTCGCAATTTTTATTGCAATGGTCTTTGATGGGCTGGATGGCCGGGTTGCAAGAATGACCAATACGGAGAGCGACTTCGGTGCTGAGTTCGACAGTATGGCCGATATTGTATCCTTTGGTATGGCGCCTGCTTTGGTCATGTATAACTACGCCTTGGCTGATCTCGGAAAAATTGGTTGGTTAGCGGCCTTTATTTTTGTCGCTGGTGGCGCATTACGACTGGCGCGGTTTAATACTAACCTCGGCTCCTCCGATAAAAACTTCTTCCAGGGTCTGGCAATACCCAGTGCTGCAGCTATTGTTGCGGGCTTAGTTTGGGTGGGGGCTGAGTACGGTGTCGAAGGTAGTGATATGGGTGGCTTTGCTGCCGTTATTACTATTTGTGCCGGCCTGCTAATGGTCACGAATTTCCGTTACCACTCTTTTAAAGACGTTGACTGGAAAGGCAAAGTTTCATTCCTTGTTATTCTCGTTATTGTTTTGGTTTTCGTTATTGTTGCGACCCAACCATCTTTAGTGCTGTTCTCTATATTCTTTTTGTATGCCTTATCGGGTCCGGTATTAACCATCAAGAATGTGAAAAAGTTGAAGTTGGGTCACGTTGTTGGTGATGACGACGAAGATGACGCAGACTTTAATGACAATAAAGAGACTAAAAAAGAAGCGGAAAAGGCTGAGAAAGAAGATTAAACTAGCAAACTGGTGAAGTTCTGAGCAAACGATCAAAAAGGTTCTAAAAAGATCTTGCAAGGCTCTCAGAGATCACTATAATTCGCCGCCGTTGTCACGAGTTATCCGCAAGGTTATCTGCGAAGAATTCAGACAACGGCGTTT
>NZ_JBLXHB010000007.1:0-48383 GCF_048260185.1 Idiomarina sp. | reverse complement strand
GGCTTGAGTCCGAATCAGGCAGAGCAAAAATACTGGATTAACTATAAACCGGTGGCTAGTTTTTCTTGACCACTACACTGACCTCTACTGTACAAGCTCCAAGCGAGCTAATTTTACAGGCGGTATTAGGCGCTATTTCCACAGCAGCACAAGGGCAGATTGATGTTGAGAGAATATATGGAGGCTCAGGACCAACGTCGCTATTTTTATGCGTCATCGCGGAATCTGGAGAGAGAAAAACAGGTGTAGCGACTAAAGTGTTCAAACCCATTATTGACTTTGAAAGACAAGAGGCAAAGAAATACGCAGAAAAGCAGGAAGTTTATGAACTTGAACTAGAGATTTTTAATGACAAAAAGAAGCTGATAAAGAAAAAACTTAGTCAGGCTATGAAGACAGGCAAAAAGGAGGCAATAGGAAGCGCAGAAGCAGAGCTCTTGGCTTTACAACGTAAAAAGCCTAAAGAACCAATCAAATCACAGTTTATTTTCGAAGACGGTACGCCAGAATCAGTTCAGTCTGACATGAGTAAAGGCAATGGTAACGCTGCGATGGTCTCTAACGAAGGAGGTACAGTCTTTGGCGGCCCGATAGCCAGAGATCTCGCTTTTTTAAACAGCCAATGGTCAGGAGAGTCGTTTACTGTTAACCGTAAAACATCGGAAAGCTTTATTCTCGACAATACGAGACTGACACTCTCCATTTTAATTCAGCCAAGCGCGATTGAGACGTTTCTTCACAAGAAGGGAGTCGAAGCAGTAGGCATTGGATTCTTGGGGCGATTCCTTTTTTGCAACCCACTAACGACTCAAGGAACGCGATTTTTAGACCAGTCTAGGTTCGAATCAAAAGAAGGTTACGAACGTTACGTTGAGAGAATGGAGAAAATACTGGCTGAGAATGTCACGACGAACCAAACTCGGCATGTTATCGAGTTTTCTGACGAAGCAAAAGCCTATGCTCATGACCTTTACAACGAAATTGAGCTTGGCTTGCAAGTCAACGGACGTTTCCAATACGCAAAAGATCACGGTAACAAGCTGTTTGAGAACATCGGCCGCATTGCCGCATTATTATCCTATTTTGAACATGGGAAAGACGAAAAAATAAGCTTAGGGATTCTCCAAGATGCCGAAAGGATTGCGTTTCACTTTTCCGACACTTACCTAAGGTGTTTCCAGACTTATCCTAATTATTTGAAAGATGCGTTTGCTCTCCAAGAGTACTGCCAAACCAAGCGGGAAAATGGCGAGCGCTATATAGCCAAAAGCTTAGTGCGACGCAGCGGCCCAAGTCGTCTGAGAAACCAATCAGCGCTATCCCAAGCTTTGGATATCCTTCAATCATGGAATGAGGTAATGGTATACAAATTTCCGACTACGGGTTTGGTGTATATTGACTTATATCCTGCAATGGCCCATCAACCACATATGTGGGAGCTATTTTGCCATAATTTTAAGCGTTCAAAGTAGGCAGTAAGGACTAAATACCAAACTTTTGCCAGGCAGAAGAGTTTAAGGAGGTGAGCTAAATAGCAACATAAAATAGACCAATTTTCAGCGCTGAACCACTTAAAAAACCGATATTTCTGATACGGATATCAGAAGTATCAGGATTTTCGACCATTTCGATTTGAAATCGGCTCGATAACGGCACTCGCTACGAGGAATTGATCAGCCTCGTAGCATTGCTCAACCGACAATTTTTTTGCCAATCAAATGCTAACTTCCGAACAACGAGAGTTAGTCAAAATCGTCGAGAAGGCTGTCACTTAAGATCCAAAAGTGCAGCGAATGCCGACAGGTGTTTTCTCGGTAATAGTAATACTTATAACTAACACTGTTTACATCATTCATTGGTACGTCTAGTAACCAATGCTTAGCCAGTGATAGGTAAGCCCCAAGCTTACCGTCTGACTCATGGTTAAAGATTACAGGATCAGATCAGTTATGAGTATTCAATGATCATGGAGCTAATTATGAATTTGCCAACACGTAATCCAATGAATCACAACCAAACACTCTACTACGACAGTTCGTACAGAGGCCTGCCTCTCTGGCCTCAGCATGTGCCTTATATTCAGGAGCCCTTAGATGGTCTGCATGACACAATGACAAGAGCGCTTGATGAACATCCACGTACGCTAGCTGTTCGCTTTGATTTGAAAGTGCCTGTAGCCGGTATTCCTTTACACCTTGAACCGCCAATGGAGCATTTCATCAGAGCTGTGAACCGGAAAGTTAAGGCGAAATATGACAGAGAAAGGTTACTTAAAGGCTCTGCGCATCATTGCACTGTCCGATATGCCCGTAAAGCTGAGCAAAACATACAATCACCATACGAGCATTACCATGTTGTTCTTTTCGTCAACAACGATGTCTTCAGGCAGGTAGGCAACTTGGGACCTGGTGATAACTCAGAGCTGGGGAAAATCATTAGAGATGCCTGGTATAGCACGGGAGGCGTTAACGCTGGCCCTACTGAGTATTTAATTCATGGGTCAACGCCGTCATACCGTCGCTTAAAAGGCCCGTTTAATTCATTCAGTCAGGAAACTCGAGAGGCTTTTAGGCATTACAGCTACTTATGCAAGGAGAGTACAACGCTTTATCAACGTGGACGCCCTGCGTTCACCACTAGCCGCAAATAGGACAAAAAATAAAGCGCCAGCATAAAGCACCAAGCAACGTAGCAGAGGCCCAGGGATAACCTCTGCTACGTACCTAGCGACAGTACAACTACAACAATCCCCTTTCAGCAAACGAAACCGTGTCTTGGCCTACTACGATGTGGTCAAGCACGGGGACGTCTATGTGATTGAGCGCGTCCTTGATACGCGTGGTCACACGCTTGTCAGCTTCCGATGGCTCAGTCACACCCGATGGATGGTTGTGCGCCAGAATGACAGCAGCAGCGTTTTGCTGAAGCACTTCCTTCATCACCTCTCGGGGATACACCGGGGCAGCGTTGATAGTCCCAAAGAACAACTCCTTGTACTCAATCAGTCGATGCTGTGAATCCATCAGTAAGATGGCGAACACTTCACGCTTTTGATGCGCCAGCTTGTACCTCAGGAAGTCTTTTGCAGCAGACGGGCTTGTAAAGCCCTCCCCCTTCAAAAACTTCGTCTCCAGTATCTCAGACGCTTTATTCAGCACATCAACCTCAGTCATCGGTCCATTCGTTACATACTCAGCGTTTTGCTCGTGCATTTTGTGTCTCCATGTTTTCGATTCTTGAATGCACGTGCGTGATATAGGCCTGAAATTCGGTAGGTTCTCTATTCGCCTTAATTCATCTCAATTCTTACTAATGCTATGACACAAAAAGAAGGAGAAGCACATGAGGTTTCTAAGGTTAACCGAGGTTCAAGAGCGCGTCGGGCTGGGGCGCACCTCAATTTACAAAATGGTAGGGGAAGGAAAATTCCCCAAGCCTGTTCATATACTGGGTAGGAACGTCGCGTGGGTAGACTCAGAAGTTGATGAGTGGATGATGGACCGTATAGATGAAAAGCGCGGCTTGTCAGTTCCTAACATTAGATATTAATCTAAAATCAAATAGTGACTATAGAGAAACACGGGCAGAGCCACCTTCCGAGTAACTAACATATAAGCCTTTGAATACGCTACTTCTGACTAGTTGACTCCGGACTTTCCGGGAGCTCTTTTAATAGCTTTGTAGCTTTACCATGACTTCTCTCAATGAAGCCGTGTGACTCAAGGCGACCGAGTTGCTCTCGAATGGCTGATCTTGAGTGGCTCGTTTTAGATGATAAATTTCGTTCGGAGGGAATGTCAGCACCAACGACTAAGTCTAAGCTGCTTAAGTAGTCAATCAAATCAGACAAAGCTTGATATTTCTCGAGCGCAGAAGTGATATCTGTGTCCATATGAGCTTGACGAATTTCCTCGATAGTATCGGGATTTATAGTGCTACCTAATATCTTATTAGCCTCTTCTACAAAAGTATGAGCTCGATACATCAAAAGCTTCTGGTCCGTATCATCTTTAAACTCTTTAATTAGTTCCGGTCTAGGGCTAATGGTTAAACCATTCTCAATAGTCCACCAGTCTTCCTTATTATCGTCGGTAACAAATACAACGTCTGTTTTAGAGTCCTTTGCCAGTTTCAGAGTTTGAAACCACACTATTAAGTCACCAAATTTTCGCGGTCGATCTTTTTGGCTGTCTTTATATCCAGGAGGTGTTTTTTGTTCGTACCTTAGGTCTCCGAGTTCGAAAATAGCTTCCAATTCGTCGTCAGTGTATGGTAGTCCAACTTTACCTTCAAATAGGGCAGCCAGGGCATCTTTGATAGGGTCATTTTTCATACGAGACGTATGAATTCCCTTACTAGCTTCAAGCTCATTCTTGATTCTTTTGAAAAGTGCCTTGAGGTCATTTGATGTAGACTCACTTACAAAAGGGTGCTGCTTATTGTTGTCGAATGCCGATTCAAGCTTTCCCATTTCCTTGACTGTATTATCATACGAAGAAGCTTGGGACTTAATCTCTGTCAAACGACTCTGCAAATATTCATTGACCGCATGGTGAGGTACCCAGACTCTGTCACTTATCTGATGAAGAATCTTGAGAAAATCTTCACGAGTGGTATCAGAATAACGATACAGATTTAAAAATATATTCGCATCGAACACAAAAGTGCCTTTTTCCCAAATCTCTTCCTTTGTCACTTTACTTTCGTCAAAGTAACCCGGAAACAAATTTTTCATGCTCTCACTCATCTTGTAGCCTCGATACTGTTCGTTTTAGTCACACACAATCAATTGAACTGCTTCTAAGCAATCTCTACCGAAACTGTCTCAATATCGTGGCTCTGAATCTGTTTTAACGCGTCATCAGCATCGATATAGAAGAATTCTTTACGTTTATTGATGAGATTCACCCGTTTATCGTCAAACACCTTATGAACATCAGACTCAAGTTTTGGCGCATCCTCACAGTAGAAAAAGCCATGCACATCGAAAGTGTCCGGTACTGATGCATCACCCAATTCGCGGACTCGCTCATTCGGGTCGGCACGGCGGGTCATTCCGACCTTCACAACCCCCTCCCCGAATGAATTAACGTTCGATATAACATAAACAAAACCAGCTCTGGTCTGCTGCGCCATCGACACGGCTCTTTGCTCGCGACTTTTAAGCTCCTCAAGCTCTTTCTGATGCATTTCAAGCTCCTGCCGTTGTGCCTCCGTCATACCGTCTAACTTAGCCAACTCTTTTTCGACAAGCTTTTCCATGCGCTCTCTGTCTTTTTTGGCCTTCTCAGCTGCCGCCTTTATCTTTTGCTCTTCTCGCTCAGCTTCACGCTCTAAACGGCGTTCTTCGCGCTCTTCTTCCTTCTTCAATGCCTTCAGCTCGGATATTTCGAAACTCAAATTGAGCTCTTTAAGACGAAGCTCTAGATATTCTTTATCTATGAATGTCTTAACCAATTGCCCACGGTCATTAATCTCTTTGAACGCTCGTCTCACTCGTTCATTCAGCCGTCCGATATTATTCCAATTAGCCAACGCAATGGCTGATTTCACCTCATTATCAAAACACCTTAGCCGCAGCCGTATCTCACGATTAAAAAGCGTCTTAACACCGGCCTTGCGACCATTTATGGTTATGTTATCCCCCATGTAACAAACACACGCGCGTTTGGCTTTCACCATCGCTTTTATCGAGTCTTTCACACTTGATAGCTGGCTCTGTAAGTCGTCAATATCGTCCGTGCTATGCGTTACTTGCATTAGCGAGTCGTCAACCGTACCTGCGCCAATGTCATATTGCGCTATTACCCGGCGGTTCGACTCTAATGCTTGCTTTCGACGGGCATACTGTGTTTGTAAATCTCGGTATTCCTGCTCAACTTCATCAAGCTCAGCCTGACCTTTATCAACCTCAGAAAAGACCGCAGACAGCCGCTCATAATCTTCCGCGATCGATGCCGCCCGACGATGAGCTTTAATCGCAAAGTAGGAGCTTAAACCAAAGGCCAGTATGGTTATCCCCAAAATAATTAGCCCTGTCATTATATTGCCTCCGGTAAAGCTGAGTCTTCACGTTCTTTACGTGCACGCTTAGCCTGCTTCATAGCGTTTCGCATCAACTCCGACTCATGGTATTCCTTAGCCTCCGCTGTCAGGTACCAGTCCGTATCAATTCCTTTTTCCTCTATGGCTGATCGAACCTCTTCCGGTGACACCCGGAAAAACTCTTTACGGAAATTCTCCGTGTTTACCCGTCGATCATTAAAGACATCATGTAATGTCTTTTCTAATGCTGGAGCATCTTCAACAAAAGCCAGCGCATGGACGTCAAATCGGAACGGCACTGATGCATCTCCAAGCTCTCTCACCCTATCCATTGGCTCTAAACGTCGGGTCATACCAATCTTAACCACACCTTCACCAAAGCTACCTTCATTTGATATGACATAGATATAACCGGCTCGCGTGATCTGTGCTTGTGACATCGCTCTAGTCTGTTTTTCTTCTAGCCGCGCTTTCTCCGCCTTGATATCTTCAATCATCCGCTCTAATCGTGCCCGCTCAGCGCCAGCCAACTGCTCTGCCTTTTTTTGCGCTTTAAGCAACTCACTATCCCGTGATGCAATCTCTTCTGACAACTCCTCTGAATCATCCCCCGAACTTTGCTGAGAGCGTAATAACTCTCTCTGCCGCTTACGCTCCTGCTTCAGCTCTTCACGATGCTCAAGCTCTGCATGCCAGCACCTAAGCTCATCTTCTTTGAGCAATGCATAACGCCGCGATATTTGAACACCCGTTGTCTCACCAAGTTTGGAAAGCTGGTCAACCAACCTTTCAATCTTGTCCACGGCTTTATCGAAAGTCGCCGCTCGCATCTGGCGTCTGATCACCTCAAACTCAGCATTGAACGCATCTAATAACAACGCGCGATAATCACGAATCATCCGTTCACCGTCCGAACGACTTCCCATCCAGTCCCATTGAGTAAAAGAATTAGTAGCCAAGCCCGCGCTAATACACTCAAACTGCTCTTCTCGGCACTTGCGAATATTCTTTTTTAACTCTTCACTATCATCGAACCGAAAAATAGGAGGCACCAAACCCACTTCAATCCGCTTTAGTTGCGCTGTTGTGGGCTCAATGGCTTTATCAAGTTTATCCAAGTAATCCCGACCCACACGCTGCTTCTCCTCAAAGTCTGCTTTTTCCTGGCGCTGTTTAGAGAGACGCTCGTCAACTGATTCATTCGATAACATCGACTCTCGCTGCGAGATGTACTCCAGGCGTGCATGATATTTTTTGTTTTGAGAAATACCGTAAAAAACCAAGAAGATCGTGGCGGCAACAAGGCCTAAAGGTAGGTACATAGCTATGCTATCCATTGCACATTGTCCTTTCAGTAATTTAGCAAGGGGAAGTTATTTAAGACATGAATAAAAGCTATACTAACCAGCAACGAAAAGCAAAACAGGCATCGAAAACAAAAAATAAGCCCAGGGTCGACGCACCCTGAGCTAACTTACTACAAACCAAGTTCGAGCATTAGCTGGCGCTTATAGTTGCCACCAAGCGGAAGCACTGTTTCGTCAGCTAACTCGACCTCTTGGTATCGACCTAGCTCTGATAATAGCTTTCGAAGGTGCTCGCGTTGTACAATATGGCTTCGGTGGATTCGAATGAATCTATCATCCAGTATTTCTTCCATATCCGATAGCGTTGCTCTATGCAGCACTCGCTCGTTGCCAAAGTAGATCTTTACGTAATTACCAAACGCTTCCACACGTTCAATCGACGCAACAGCAACAAAACGAACCTCACCTGGTCGCGTTTTAACGCCAATAATGTTTCGTTTCATGCTAGCCATAGTTAGTCCCTCTCCATGACCAAATCCGCATCAATGCTGTTACCACCAGCCAGCTGAATCGATGTTCGCCCCTTAATCGAGTAATCGTTGTAGATAGCGAATAGCAATGTCGAGCTGAGACCAATCGCGATAATTGCAGTGATCAGCGACCCTGTAGATAGCGTTCCGATAATACCTGAGCCCCAGCCCAGCGGATTCCAGAAATTGGTAGCAAAGACGCCCGCAGAGCCAATAGCTAAAGCAAAAGCTCCAGATGAGGCTGACTTAACCGTTTTCACATCATCAGCCAGTGACGCGCTTTTTACAGCAATTGTTTTATCCCGCCTTTCGATGGCTAGCTCTAGTTCCGACTTGGTATGAACCACCGTTACATTCGACATAAATGTTCTCCTAATTGACAGTTAATTAACTGCAGCCGTAACTGCCATTAGGTGATATAGGTTTTAATCTCGCTTGATTGGTACTTCGGATGGACGACACAAAAAATAGGGGCCCTCAGCCCCTATAGCTCTAATTCAGCAAAGTCACGGTCAACATCCTCCTGAGTAATGCCAATATAACGCAGCGTCACAGCCTCAGAGCTATGACGTAGCATCTTCATTACCCTGGCGATGTCGTTTGTGTTCTTATAAAGGTGATAGCCTCGGGTCTTTCGCATTGAATGAGTTCCAAGTTTAATGCCAACCTCCTCTCCAATCGCCGCGAACGCCCGCGAAACGTAACGGCGGCTAATCGGGGCCTCGTCCAAGCCTTTAGACCATTGGTTTCGATAGGATTGAAATAGGTAAGTATGATCTGGATGCTCCTCTTTAATGCGAGCAATAATCGACCGTGCTTTGTCGTTCAATTTAATCGTTGCTTGTTTCGACGTCTTCCCTTCAACCAGGGTCAGACGCTCATCGTTTATGTTTTCAAACTTGATAGACAGTAAATCTGAAATCCGTAACGCCAGGTTCAAGCCGATATCCCAGACGTCGGCAATTTGCTGACCGTAGGTTCGTTTGAGAAGGTAGCTAATGAGCTTCACGGTATCCAGATCTTTAACCGCTTGTACTTCGGCCATGATCAAGTTCCTTTTTTGCTGTAAAACGTGATTTTGAGTACTTAAGAGGGTATAAAGGGGGAAATAGCCCGTTTTTAGTGGGTTTGCTTGTTCCCATTTCCTTATTTTAGGAACTTAGTAGTAATCAAAACAGAACCACTCTTTTTGATGATATATCTTTTAAATTATGGGAAGTTCAAGCTTTGATTGAGAACGACTTTTAATTAATGTACCGTAGTGACGCCTTTTTAAACCGTAGGTAATGATGCTTAGACTAGGATTTTTAATACTGGTGCTTGTTGCTGTTCTGACTCAAATCAGTCAGGCGGTTGCTGATGTGCATCAATCTCACCAGTCCTCTTCTGAGCAACACCTCAATTTTGAGCATGACGAATCCCACATCGATAAGCGCAATCTCCCTAAAAGTGGAGAAATCAGCTTTGACTGCCATCACTGCTGTCACTGCCATGGCTCGTTTCATCTATATGCGATGAAGACTGAAAAAACTCTCGCGTTACCACGAATGGGAACAATGCGCCCTGGGTACACCCAGTTCTACACTAATCCACTATCATCACCACTGTTCCGGCCACCCATCTCCTCATAACTGTCTAATAAGCTGCTATAGCAGCGCAAAAAAATCATTATTTTACGCAGTAATATGACTGAGGAGTCTATCTATGGGTCCGTTTTCGACACATAGCAAACGCTTGTTTGTTGCCGTAAGTCTGGCAATAAGCTCAAGCTACGCCAATGCACAACAGTTGCCCGAGCAATGGCAACAAACTGTGCAGCAACACCCCAGTGTTGAAGCCGCTCAACAGCAGGCTGAAGCACTCATTCAACAGGGCAAGCAATTAAAGCAGCCTTTGTACAACCCTAGCTTATCATCACGCTTAGAGCGTGAGGGTGACATAAATAATTACGCTGTTGGTCTAAGCCAAACACTGGACTGGAGCACTCGCAATGAAGCACGTGCCAGTCAGAGTGACGCAATGACCGCTATGGCAATGAGTATTTATCGCCAGTCGGCGACATCGCATGCTAAAACGCTGCTGAATACCTATGTGCAATGGCTTGGTGCAAAACAGCGTTACGCACTTGCTGAGCAGCAAGAGGAAATCGTTAAACAGGCGATAAGCCTGGTTGCCGAACGACGTAAAGCCGGTGACTTAGGTGCCGTCGACGAACAGCTGACGGTACTCGCGCTAAGTCGGCAACTGCAACAAACGGCAGCGGCCTATCAACAACTGCAATCCGCTGAAGCAGAGTTAAACGCTCTGCTAACAACATCTGATGTCGCTCAATTCTCCATTAATGAGGAGCTATTTAACGTTGAACCTGCGTTAACGGCTCGTTGGCAACAACATCCAGCGTTAAAAGCCGCTTACTTGCAATGGCAATTAAAGCGCGCCGATGTCGACTGGAAACGCTCGTTAACCACCGCCAACCCAACCGTAGGCGTCGAAGCAGGCGAGAGCGATAACGAAACCGTAGTTGGCTTATCATTCAGTATTCCACTACAGATTCGCAATAACTACAGCGATGCAGTACGCGCAGCCAATAGCGAAGCTGTTGCTGAAGAAAAGCGTTTGATTGCGCTACGCCAACAATGGCAAGCAGCACTGAAGTCGTCCCTTAACAACTACCGCTTTGTTAAAAAACAATGGCAAAGCTGGCAAAGAGACTTCCAGTCTCGGCAGGATGAGTCGATGCAGGTGATTGAACAGTCCTGGCTCGCCGGAGACTTATCCACCACAGACTATCTCACCGCCATGCAACAGCAGCTCGATAGTCAATTTGCAGGTATAGCGCTGCAAACACAATATCGGTTGGCCGCCATTGAATGGTTGTACCGTTCGGACGAACTCAGTAAAGCGCTGACGTTATCGCCGTTAAGCCAGCAAACAAACGCAGAGATTGGAGAGTAAACGATGTCAGTAAAACCTTTATACGCAGCAATAGCACTTGCGCTGAGCTTTTCGGTTATGGCGCAGGATGAACACGGACACGACGAAAAAGAAGGTACCCACAAGGAAGAAGGCAAACACGAGCAAGGTGAACATAAGGAAAGTGCAGGCGTGGAGCTATCCAGCAAGCAGCTGTCCATGGCAGATATCACCACGCGAACCTTGCAAACTCAAGTCATTGAATACCCCGTTTATGCCCCGGGCGAGGTGGTTGCTAACGACTTTAACAGCTACATCGTGAGTCCGCGCATCGATTCGACCGTACTCAAACGTTTTGTCAGTATTGGCGATCACGTCGAAAAAGGTGAACCACTAGCCACACTCTTCAGCGCAACTATGGCAGAGGCGCAAAGTCAGTATTTAGTCACACTTAACGAATGGCAACGCGTGCAGTCACTCGGTGAGTCAACGGTGGGTGAAAAACGCTTTGTCGAAGCGAAAAATGCCTTTACCTCAGCGCAAGCGCAACTCAAAGCATTTGGTATGTCGGTCAGTGATATTAAGCGTTTAAGTAAAGCTAATTACCCTATCGGCGAATACCAACTGACCTCAGAAATTGGCGGAATTGTGGTTAGCGATAAATTCAAGCAGGGCCAGCAAGTCAATGCCGGTAACCACTTGGTTGAAGTTCTGCAAGAAGAAACCTTGTGGATTAATGCTCGGCTACCAGGCTCAGCTGACCTTAATGTGCAGTTTGGTGATCCTGTTGCAGTGAGTGTCGACAATCACCGCTTTGCGGCAAAAATCATTCAGGAAGGCCACACAATAGACCATAAAACTCGCACCCGAACGGTACGACTTGCGGTAAATAACAAAAAGGACCAATTACACCCCGGTTTATTTGCGGATGTTTATTTCTCAGTCAAATCGGATAGACCAGTGCTTGCAGTTAAGGACTCTGCCTTGATGCGGGCACCTGATGGTGACTGGCAGATATTCATTGAGCACGAACCCGGAAAATTTGAACCGAAGAAAGTCGAGTTGGTTGATGAAAAGGGTCCGTGGAAAGTTATTCGAGGCGTTAAGGAAGGCACAGAATACGTAGACAACAGCGCGTTTTTCGTTCGCTCACAAATCGCTAAAGGCGGTTTTGACCCACATAACCACTAACAGGAGGTTGTATGTTTCAGCGCATTATTCAGTTTGCTGTCGCTAATCGCCTGTTATTGGTATTGGCTTTATTCAGCATCAGCATTGCGTCATTTTTTGTTATTCCCAAACTTAATCTGGATGCCTTCCCCGATGTTACCAACGTTCAGGTAACGGTAAATACGGAGGCCCCCGGGTTAGCAGCGACCGAAGTCGAGCAGCTGATTACCTATCCGATAGAGTCGGTGATGTATGCTCTGCCCGACGTCAAAGAGGTTCGGTCAATCTCAAAAACAGGTTTATCGGGCATTACCGTAGTGTTTGACGAGAGTGTCGATATCTACTTTGCCCGGCAACTGGTGTTTGAACGACTGCAGGCGGCAAAGGAGTTGATACCCGAAGGCGTAGGTACACCCGAAATGGGTCCTAACTCTTCCGGCCTCGGCCAGGTTTATCAGTATCTGCTACTTGCCGAACCGGGCTCCGGTGTCAGCAGTATGGAGCTACGCAGTCTTAACGACTATGTGGTTAAACTGCTACTAATGCCCGTTGAGGGAATTACCGAAGTCTTGTCCTTTGGCGGTAAGGTTAAGCAATATCAGGTTAACCTAAATCCCGCGAAGTTACTGTCTTACGAACTCACACAGCAAGATGTGATGAGCGCGGTCAACAAGAATAACGGTAACGTTGGTGGTTGGTATATGCCCCGCGGTCAGGAGCAGTTGGTTATTCGCGGCACCGGCTGGTTGGATAGCGGTAAAAAAGGCCTGCAACAAATACGACAAATACCGCTCAAAACCGTTGACGGCGTTTCCGTAACACTGGGCCAGGTTGCCGACGTCGAAATCGGCAGTGAAATTCGCCAGGGAGCGGTCTCAATGTCGCGTAAAGTCGACGGCGAGGTCAACCAGCTGGGCGAAGTGGTGTCGGGTATTGTGCTCAAACGCATGGGCTCGAATACCAAAGCCACCATCGACGGTATTAAAAAGCGCATTCCGCTTATTCAGCAAGCATTACCCGAGGGTGTCACCTTTGAGCCGTATTATGATCAGGCCGATTTAATACAAAAAGCCGTATCTACGGTCGCGTATTCACTGCTCATTGCCTTTGTCTTTATTATCGCAGTATTAGCACTGTTTTTGCTCAACATACGCGCTACTTTTTTAGTGTTACTGTCCATTCCCGTTTCTATCGCCATTGCCCTGATGGTAATGTCCGCGATGGGCATGTCAGCTAACCTGATGTCGCTGGGCGGGATTGCTGTTGCCATTGGTATGCTGGTCGACGGCTCCGTGGTGATGGTTGAAAACATCTTTAAGCACTTAAGTCGTCCGGATAGTGAACACCAAGACGACGCCGAGCAACGCACAGAGCACCGCGACCCAGATCCTCAGGCAGCCAAACTCGATAGCCATGGTATCAAGCTGCGAGTTAAGGAAGCGGCGAACGAAGTGGCACGACCGGTATTCTTTGCCGCCATGATTATCTTGGTGGTCTTTATGCCACTGTTTAGTTTTCAGGGTGTTGAAGCTAAATTATTTGAGCCCATGGCTATCAGTATTATGTTGGCCATTATCTCCGCGGTTTTTGTGGCCATCATGGTTGTACCGGCATTAGCCAGTTACTTTTTCAGTCGGGGTATTAAGCCTCGTGAAAATAAACTGCTTAAACCACTAGATAATGGTTATAAAAGACTATTATCGGTGGCGTTACGCAGTAAAAAGGCTGTTATTACCCTGGCCGGTGTGCTGTTTGTCGGCGCTTTGGTGTTAGTGCCTCGTCTCGGCACAGAATTTGCGCCCGAATTGGAAGAAGGCACGATTAATATTCGCGTGACATTAGCCCCCTCCTCTAACCTTGAAACGGCCTTAGAGGTGGCTCCGAAGCTTGAAAAAATCCTGATGTCGTTCCCGGAAACCACCTACGCACTCAGCCGCATTGGACGAGCTGAAGTGGGCGGCGATCCAGAGCCTATCAGCAACATCGAGATATATGTGGGTCTTAAGCCGCAGTCTGAATGGACAACGGCATCCGATCGCTACGCCTTACAAGAAAAAATGGAGGCAAAACTCGATGCTCACCCAGGCTTGTTGTTTAATTTTTCACAACCTATTGCAACACGGGTTGATGAACTGCTCTCAGGTGTAAAATCGCAGCTAGCCATCAAACTATTTGGACCCGAGCTTGACGTGTTGGCCCGTAAAGGCCAGGAAATAGAAGGTGCCGTCAAGCAAGTTGACGGGGCGGTTGCTGTAGCGATGGAGCAAATAAAAGGTGAAGCACAACTCGTGGTTTCGCCGAAACGCCAACAACTCTCACGCTACGGCTTAAATGTCACCGATGTACTGAGCGTTGTCGACAATGGCTTGGGTGGCGCTTCGGCAGGCCAGATCATTCGCGGTAATGAGCGCTATGATATTTACGTGCGGCTGGCCAAGCAATTCCGCGATACGCCGGAGTCTATTCGTTCGTTACGCCTGTTAACTCCCTCAGGGGCCTGGGTAACCTTAGGCGGAGTCGCCCACGTCGCAATTGAATCAGGACCACCGCAAATCCGTCGTGATGACGTACAGCGTCGCGTTGTGATTCAATCGAACGTTCAGGGTCGTGACATGGGCAGCGTGGTTGCCGATATTCGGAAGGCGATTGACGAGAAGGTGGATTTACCAACCGGTTACTCAGTCGACATTGGTGGCCAGTTCGAAAGTCAACAACGAGCACAGGAGCGCTTGTCCATTGTCGTTCCCATATCGCTGGCACTCATCGCCCTGCTGCTTTATTTTGCTTTCGGCACCATGGGTCAAGCCATGTTGATTTTGGTGAATGTACCGTTGGCAGTCATCGGTGGTATTGTGGCACTCTATGTGTCAGGGCAGTACTTATCGGTGCCCAGCGCCGTGGGTTTCATCACACTGTTTGGTGTGGCGGTACTAAACGGTGTGGTTCTGGTCGAAAGTATAAACCAGAGAATAACCGATGGGCATGCAGTTAATGATGCCGTGTTTGATGGCGCATGGTCGCGACTACGCCCGGTATTAATGACGGCAATAACCTCAGCGTTAGGACTCATTCCCATGCTGTTTGCAACCGGCGCAGGCGCTGAAATTCAACGCCCACTGGCTTCCGTCATTGTCGGTGGTTTGGTATCAGCCACTCTGCTGACATTGGTTATCTTACCCGTGCTCTATCCTTGGTTTTCGAAACAAAAAATTAAGGATCTGAGCCGTTAGGGTTCAGCACTTAAGGGGGCGGTTATTGCCGCCCCTTCTACTACAAAGAGGAACGTATTATGGGGCATCACCATAACCATGATCACTCAAAGGACATGCCGTCCAACCGATTAGGGTGGGCATTTGTTCTTAACTTTGTTTTCACCATTATCGAGTTTATTGGTGGCTTTCTTACCAACAGTACCGCCATTTTAGCTGATGCCGTTCATGATCTTGGCGATAGCTTGTCGCTTGGCCTGGCGTGGGTACTTAATAAGCTGGGCAAAAAACAGGCTAACCAACACTTTACCTACGGTTATAAGCGACTCAATCTTGCCGGTGCATTTATTAATGCCGTTGTTTTAATCGCAGGCTCTGCCTGGGTACTTGTGGAAGCGATTCCCAGACTCTGGAACCCTCAAATGCCCATCGCTGATGGCATGATCGCTTTAGCCGTCGTTGGCATTACAGTTAATGGATTTGCCGCTTACAAATTGTCAGAGGGCAAAACGTTAAACGAACGCGTTATTAACTGGCACTTGCTGGAGGATGTTCTCGGCTGGGTTGCTGTACTTATCGTTGGTATTGTTTTGTTGTTCGTAGACTGGCCAATTCTCGACCCTATATTGTCGATTGGCTTTACTCTATTTATTTTAGTGAATGTGCTGCGCAACCTGTGGGCAACGCTGAAACTCTTCATACAAGCAACTCCGGACAAAAAAACCTACAGACAAGTCGCTGACGCTTTACTGGAGCTACCTCATGTTGCTGACCTACACCATTTGCATTTTTGGTCACTAGACGGCGAGGAGCATGTATTAACCGTTCATTTGATGTTAACTGAAAATCTTGATATCGAGGCCCGTAGCGACTTAAAACAGCACATCGATAACGTCCTTGCGCCCTATGCTTTAAGCCATACAACGGTAGAACTAGAAGATCCTGATGAAGCGTGTAGGGACAACTGATAATGAGTGCATTATTTTTATTGAAAACGCTCGGGTTATTTATTGCAACCGCAATTGCCGAAATTGTCGGTTGCTATTTACCCTACCTATGGCTCAAAGAGGGCCATTCCGTTTGGTTGCTCATTCCGGCAGCAATAAGCTTAGCTTTATTTGCTTACTTATTAACACTTCATCCAGCGGAAAGCGGGCGGGTCTACGCAGCTTATGGTGGTATTTACGTGTTAACTGCCATAGTCTGGCTGCGAATTGTCGATAAATCGCCACTATCCAATTTCGACCTGATTGGCACGACGTTTGTGCTAACCGGTATGGGGATTCTTGTGTATGGCTGGCGTTAGCTATAAAGCAATTCAGTTAAAGAACTCCACTCAAAAGTTTTACACAGACTAGCGCACCTTATGTTTGTCCGTCGTAGCGTCCTCAACCCCATCATTAAGCGACGCCATCAGTGGACAATAGACATCTCCGTGTCCGGCGCTGCATTTTTGCACCAACTCATTCAGCGCTTGTTCAATTTGCTGTAAGTGCGATATCTTTCGACGAACACTGGTGAGCTTTTGCTCTCCAAGCTCCCGTGCTTCATCGCAATGAGCGCCATCTTGCAGAGTTAATAGCTCACCAATTTCATCCAGACTAAATCCAAGCCATTGAGACGCGCGAATAAAATGAAGCCGAGCAAGCGCTTGTTCGTCGTAATGTCGAATTCCCCCATACGGCTTTTCCGGCTCGCTCATTAGCCCTCGGCGCTGATAATAGCGCACCGTTTCCACGCCCACGCCGGCTGTTTTGGCCAGCGTGCCAATTGTCATTACGTTGCGTTTTTTTAACATAGCTATTGCTTCCGTAGTGAGGTACGGGTCTAAGATTAACACATTAAAGCAAAATGCCCGAAGGAGTTACTATTATGTCAAATTCAAAATCTGGTCGGGGCTCTCTTCTCGCGGGAGGGATCGCAGCGACTCTGGCATCTGCGTGTTGTCTGGGTCCCCTCATATTACTTGCACTCGGTGTATCCGGGGCCTGGATTGGGAGCCTCACAGCACTTGAGCCTTATCGACCCATTTTTATTGCCATTGCATTGATTGCCATATTCTTTGCCTGGCGTCGAATATACCGGCGTGCTGATGACTGCAACCCTGATGACACCTGCGCAACGCCAAATGCTCGTAAGAGCTACAAAGTGATGTTTTGGCTCGTTGCGGTACTTACTTTAACAGCACTGGCTTACCCCTATGTTGTTCCTTTCTTTTACTAGGAGGCAATACACAATGAAAAAAGCAATGATAACAACCATTTTATTTTTACTGTTTAGTATGCCCGCATTGGCGGCTGAGAAAACCGTCACGCTATCAGTACACGGTATGACATGCGTCACCTGCCCAATTACTGTCAAAGCTGCACTCGGTGAAGTCGCAGGTGTGAGCGCCGTCGATGTCCGTTTTGAAGAGCGGGATGCAACAGTGACATTCGACGACGAAAAAACGTCAGTTAAGGAGCTTACTGAAGCAACGACAAATGCAGGATACCCATCAACACTGAAAGCAACGGCGGCAAAAAATCAGTCATGAAACATCACAATACCTTATAGCTACTGTAAAACTGAAAGACCAAGGAGTAACCGTTATGAGTAGTAACAATTTACACATTGCTGTCATTGGTAGCGGCGGCAGTGCGATGGCTGCGGCACTCAAAGCGACTGAAGGAGGTGCCCGAGTGACGCTCATTGAGAGAGGTACTATTGGCGGAACTTGTGTCAATATTGGCTGTGTCCCGTCTAAAATCATGATCCGAGCGGCTCATATCGCCCAACTGCGGCGAGAAAGCCCTTTTGATAAAGGCTTAAGTACTCATACTCTTAAGGTAAATCGATCAACTCTCCTCGAGCAACAACAGGCTCGGATAGAAGAACTCCGTGAATCCAAATACCAGAGTATTCTTAGAGAGAATTCCGCCATTACCGTTATTAACGGCGAAGCCCGCTTTATAGACGATGAAACTCTTTCCGTATCACTTTGCGATGGCGGTGAGCAAACGGTTCACTTTGACCGTGCTTTTATCGGCACCGGGGCCCGACCCGCACAACCACCCATCCCCGGCTTAGCTGAAACCCCTTACCTTACTTCGACAAGCGCATTAGAGCTAAATGACATTCCTAAGAGCCTCCTTATTATTGGAGCCTCGGTCGTTGCTCTTGAGTTAGCACAAGCCTTCGCGCGTCTCGGTAGTGACGTTACTGTTTTGGCCCGCAGTCGAGTGTTATCCCAAGACGAGCCTGCCATTGGTGAAGCAATAGCGACTGTTTTTGATCGCGAAGGCATCAATGTGCTTGAGCATACAGAAGCCAGCGAAGTGCGTTACGACGGACAACACTTCATTCTCAAAACCAATGCCGGAACATTAAAAGCAGAACAACTGCTCGTGGCCACAGGCCGTACGCCCAATACGGAAAACCTCGATTTAAAAACCATCGGTGTACAAACTGAACGCGGTGCAATAACGATTAACGATCGCATGCAAACCTCTAACTCAAGAGTATATGCGGCAGGCGACTGTACGAATCAGCCGAAGTTTGTCTATGTCGCCGCCGCAGGCGGCAGCCGAGCCGCTATTAACATGACGGGCGGTGATGCGCATCTTGATCTCAGTGCCATGCCCGAGGTTATCTTTACTGATCCACAAGTCGCCACGGTGGGTTTATCAGAAGCTGATGCTAAAACTGGTGGTTACGTCACCGAAAGCCGCACGTTGGGCCTTGAAAATGTCCCACGGGCATTGGTTAACTTCGATACCCAAGGGTTTATAAAAATTCTCGCAGAAAGTGGCAGCGGCCGGCTGCTCGGTGTTCAAGTCGTCGCAGGAGAAGCTGGTGAGTTGATTCAAGCTGCTGTAATGGCGATAAGAGCAGGAATGACAGTCAATGAGTTGGCTGATGAGCTCTTCCCATACCTTACGATGGTAGAAGGCTTAAAGTTATGTGCTCAAACATTCACTAAAGATGTTAAGCAATTATCTTGCTGCGCTGGATGAGACAATTGATAGGGAGAAGACAAGACCAACGGCAGATCAATAAGCAGTAAAAGTACGCTTGAGAAGGGTTCGCAACTACGAGCGGCTGGCTCCTACCAAGAGCAGTAGTACATTTATAAAACAAAAGATACGGGTTCATTGCATGCAATACATCGTGAAACATTGAGAATTTTCAGACTGTTCGCGAGCAAGTACCGTCAGTAAGGCTCGGGCACCTAAATTTGTACCATTGACGACGGTATTATGCACATTGATGATCTATTTATTAAAGAAGCACACCGCCAATACGGAATTGATAGTGACCTGGTAGAGACACTGCTAAATTTAGTGGATTTGAGAGGGATGGTAAGCCGAGATTTGTACAGAAATCGCCAAATTAGAGCTAACGACTTGGTAACTTAAACATTATTCTTGAAGTAAAGTTTAAATCATCAGGATCCGAACAACTCAACCTGACGGCAACTATTTCTTATCGCCTAACTTATGAATTTAACTTAGCTTCCAAAACTGTGCTTTTTGGAAGCTCTATTTGTACTGCAAATCCGGTTGGATGAATATTGTTGAATGATATTTTTCCATCGTGCAATTGTATTATCTTCGAGGTAATGGATAAACCAAGACCAGAGCCGTCGATTCCACTATGCCCTTGAAACCGATAAAACCGCTCTCCCATTCGCTGAAGCATTTCTGTGGGTACTCCGGTGCCTTGATCCATTATTTTGATAGTAATGCTTTCTGATGTTTCAACCGCGTCTATTTGTATCTTGGAATCTGCGGGTGAAAATTTCATGGCGTTGGATAGAAGATTGGTCAACGCGCTTATTATCAAAGTTTCATTGCAGGCTATCTTGATTGTGGAAGCGTCGATTTGCCATTGATAATTCTCGACCGTGTTTTTGGGGAGAGCGTTGATGGCTGTAGAAACAAGCGTTTTGAGTTCAATCTCGGAGAAATCAGTAGACTTATCCAAACTATCCAGCCGATTTAAGCGCAAGAGTTGATTAACTAAATGCGACATGCGCTCTACGGCACTAAAAATGGCTTTACCGGACTGTTTGGAATCCTCCAGCGATTCAGCGTGAATAATATTTTCCGCATGTACTTGAATTGCGCTTAACGGTGTCCGTAACTCATGTGACGCATCAGCAATAAAACGCTTTTCCCTCTCTGAAAACATCTTAATTTGATGTAATAATTTATTAATTGCCTGCTTTATCGGGATCAACTCTTTGGGCAGTTCTGACTCAATTGGTGACAGGTTGTTTAACGCTCTGGCTCTTAAATGAGTGGCGAATTGATTAACCGGTTTCAGTACAAGATAAACAATAAAGAGTATTATTAAGCTTATCGGTACCCACATCAATACTAGCGGGTACAGCTGTTCTGTAGCCAAGTAACCACTGAGCTCACTGCGTACATCCTCCCGTTGAAAGGTACGCACCCAAATGCCCTTAGATTTCGAAAAATAACTAAAGATAAACCATGTCTGCGCATCATTTTCTAACGTATGGTAGCCAGCGTCTAAATTTTTCAGCGGCAGTATCTTCAACTGATTAGTTAAGGCCAGCAATTTACCTTCAGAGTTGTATATGTGATAGCCGATTTTAGATTCGTACTTATGGCCGCTAGGGCCTCTCTCATTAGCGGACTCATCTTCACCGGTATCATTGTAGTTTGATATTGGGATCCTTTTAGGTACAGACTGAGTTTCCGGAGAGGGTGTATAAAATGCTGCCAGCGACTTTGCGGTTTGTGCGAGTTGCGCATCAAAAACTTCATCTAACTCGTGCAGAATATCCCGATAGCTAGCCCAGGCTGTGAACGCTAATACAGCAATTACAGCTAAGTTAATGCCAATAACCAATGAGCGGCGAAGCGACCAGAATTTCATGATGACTCATCTTTTAACAGATAGCCTAAACCTCGGATGGTAGTTATCAGGCTAGGGTTCAGTTTTTTTCGTAAATGGTGAATATGGACCTCTAACGAATTGCTTTCGTTATCGCTATCCCAGCCATAACATGCAGTTTCTAACTGCTCTTTACTCACTATCTTTCCGGCATGCAACGCGAGTTGTTTGAGTAATATCCATTCTAACCGGGTTAAATTAATAGGTTTTCGCTGAAAGCGACATTGTTGTGATGCAATATCAACGCTCAGATCGCCGCAATTTATAACATCATTGAGTTGGAGGTTTGCTTTTCGCACCTGAACTCGAACACGGGCTTCTAACTCACGTAACTCAAACGGCTTTACTACGTAATCATTGGCGCCCTCATTCAGTGCCAGCACCTTCGTATCAACATCATCCCAGGCGGTGAGTACGACAATAGGAACGGGTTGCCCTGCCTTTCTCAGTTTTTTGATCAAGGATACGGCATTGCCATCAGGCAGGCCAAGATCAAAAATTGCCAGTTCGAATTGGTCAGTTTTAAGGGCACTTTCCGCTTGCGATAGATTCATAGCGAGTTCGACCACATAACCCATACGATTCAGACCCTTAATGATACCTTCTGCCAAGGTTTTGTCATCTTCAAGGAGTAGTAGACGCATTTACATATCTCTCGTTAAACGGGTTAAATCAAGGCTTGCATTATAAAGTGACGTTTCTACATTAAAGTAACCTAATACAGTATGCGAGAAATTATCGTGATTAATATTGGCGTCTGTATTATTCCCCGTCATTTCAAATGTCTCTGAAGGCCAAATTATCCAAGGGATGTGTCGTTGCTCCTCGGGCGCTAACCAATTTGGTAAACCATGCAGGTAGATACCGTTATCACCCAGGGACTCACCGTGGTCGGATACATACATCATACTGCTCTCCAGCTCTTTGTGACTCCTCAATAACCTAATGGCCTGACTCACGAGCCGATCAGTTATCAATAAACTGTTGTCGTACGCATTAATAATTTCTTCTTTTGCGCAGTTTGTTAATTCCTCGCTTTTGCACTCTGGTAAAAAATGTTTGAGTTTCTCTGGCGAGCGTTTGTAATATGCTGGCCCATGACTACCCATTTGGTGAAGCACAATAATCGAATCCTGAGTGATGTTTCGTAACCAGGAGCTCAAGTCATCAAGCATCTCAAAGTCGTAGCAGCCCGTTTCTCCGCACCGATCTTCATCCATCACAATGGTATGAATACGGTTACAGACGTCCTTGCACCCGGAGTTGTTTTCAATCCAGGTTGCTTTGATACCGGCATTTTCTAAAACATCTAATACGTTACTGGAATTTCTGGCGGCATTGGAATAAGTGTCAGCCGTTAAAAAACTGAACATACAGGGAACAGAAACAGCCGTAGCTGTGCCGCATGACATGGCAGCTTTATAGCTCAAGATTGGTTCTGAAGTTGCTAACTGGGAAAGCATGGGTGTTGTCGGACGCTCATAACCATTCAGTGAAAAGTGATCTGCACGCGCTGTTTCGCCCAATATGACAACCATTACTTTTGGCTTTGCCGAAGTTTTAATTTGCACCGCGTCCTGCCCCAAAGAGGTAAACTGAGCCGGCCTTTCTAGTTTTTGTCTTATGACTGAAACACTCGCCGAGATGACATTGAATGGGACTATCCGATATTTTACATCCCGATGGTTACGAAATAAGGAGGCAAAGTCGTCATAACTTGTATAAACAATACCGACCGCTAAAAAACAGAAGCAGGCTGCTGTAACAAGACTTTGTTTGATCTGTGTAAGTGTTCTTGCTTTGGGGATTTTTATGTACATCAGCAATAACGAAGGGATGATACCCAATGCCATTAACGTGATAAAAAAACTGGTAGAAAGTTGGTCTCCGGCCTCTGCTGGGTCGGTCTCCATGCTATTGATGAGCATGTCGGAGTCAATAACAATGCCGTATTCCAGCATATAAAATGAGGCCGGCGCAGCCACCATAATTAAAATAATCGCCAGTGGCTTGAACGCATTAACAAACCGGCTTAAGGCCAGCACAAAAGCATAAAAACAGAGTGTGAATGCCATTAACTTAAACTGTGTGAATGATTGGACACCATAAGCCTCCAAAGCGTTTAATAAAGGCGCTGAGTAAGTAAAGGTTAACCAAGTTGCAACAACCACTAACAGTATTGGAAAATTAAGTGTCAGTCGTTTCATGATGCTCACCTATATGAAAAATGAGTAACGCGATGCTCCAGCAAATAAAGGCTGTAGTGATATCGTCGACGAAGAAGTGGGCGCCACGCAGTTGTTGTGCAAAGCCGAGAGTGAAGCCAACAAGAAGTGAGAAAACAGCCGATGTATTAGCAAGGACGGGCTGATTTTTACGCCAGAAAAAATAAAGCCCGATCCAGGCAAAACCGATACTCGAATGCCCCGACGGAAAGCATCGTCCTGAGCTAAAGGGGCTGTCATTCAACGACCACAAACTGAAGTAGGGTTTGGTGCCGCCGTATACACGCAGATCCCAGGGACAGTCCATCCCCAGAGTCGCTTTAAGGTAATTAACCAAGCCAAAAGACAGTAAAATAGATAAGAGCAGCAGCACATAGCGACGCCGCTGAGCGTTATTTTTTCCCGGAAAAAACTGAAATAAGGTTAAGGCCAGTAGCGAAATGACAGCGATGAGATTGAGGTTGCGAGCACCTTCATGAAAAATGGTTTCAGTAATGAAGTGGTGTTTAAGTGACCACTGCCCCCCTTCTAGCCGATAGAGTGCATTGGCAAATAGAAATTTGAGATCAAATAATTCTGCCGTTGTTAACACCGCAATAAAAATGACCAGAGTAATCAGCCAACGTTGGCTGGTTGTTGTCATCTTCAAAGCTGGCATAAGAGTGCTGCCCAAACGATGATGAACTGAATGATCGCAAGAAATACAGCGGCCGACGCGATATCTTTCGCTCGCGCGCTAAGCTCATGAAAGTCTGCGCCGATACGGTCGACTACAGCTTCTACAGCGGAATTAAGCAACTCAGTAATGAGTAAGCCGGACAAAGACAAAAACATTAACAACCGCTCTGCTAACGCCAGCGGTGCCAGCACTAAAATAGGCACTAATAAAATGAACAGTAACACTTCTTGCCGAAATGCGGCTTCAAAAAGCCATGCAGCTTTTAGCCCCTTTATGGAATACCGCGTTGCATGAAGTATTCGGATTATTCCTGTTTTGCCTGGTTTCATAATGAGTCCTGTCACGATAAAAAATACATCCTAAACGACCAATATTAAGTTCAGCTTAAGGTTCCCCCTTTACTATCCATCGCATCACTAAAACTACAAATGGATTGGATTGTTAATGTGGAATGTTTTGCTAAAAAAAGCGGCGCGGTCTTTAGCGCACTATCAGACGCTGATTGTAGGATTTGCGCTTGGCTTAATCATTTTGAGTGTCAGCCGTCTGCTGCTGTTTATCTGGCAGTTTGATCGTGTAACGGAGGCGGCGAATATTGGCTATCTGATGGTGATGGGATTGAGGGCTGACGTTGTTCAAATGGGATATCTGACACTGCCATTATTGTTATTGGCGCCGTTATTTCTAAACCGATGGGGTTTGGGGCTATGGCAAAAACTTCAGAGCATCTGGCTGATTATCGCTATTACCTATATTGCGTTTATGGAGATATCAACGCCAGCCTTTGTTATGCAATACGATTTGCGACCTAACCGCTTGTTCATTGAATATTTAGAATATCCCAAAGAAGTGTTTAGTATGCTCTGGGCTGGTTTTAAACCCTGGTTATTTGTAAGCGGCGTGGTTGTGATTGGCTGTTTATATGGGTTAACTAAATTAGCGAACCGCTTGAATACATCCCCCCCCATTGATAACAAGAAGGTTGTCAGTTCTCTGGTTGTCTGGCCGTTGTTAGTGATCCTTGTCTTTGCTGGTGTCCGCTCAACTCTGGCGCACCGGCCGGCTAACCCAGCCTTTTTTGCAGTGACGTCTGATGCGCTTGTGAATAGTTTAGTTATTAGTTCAGCTTACTCTGTCGAATATGCAATTTATAATATGCGTCATGAGGAAAGCGCTGCCAGTGTGTATGGTAAAGTCCCCATCGATCAGATACTTAATACCGTGAAAAAACAACCTCACTTAGTTGAGAAAACTTTTCCGTCTGAAAAATACCCAACAGTGCATTTTAATCCCGCCTCCCGTAACTACAACAAACCCAAAAATATTGTTGTTATTTTGGAGGAGAGTCTGGGGGCTACTTTTGTTAAAGATTTAGGTGGGGTTGGTGTGACACCAAATCTTGAACAGTTACGACAGGAAGGTTGGTGGTTTAAGCAGTTGTACGCGACAGGAACTCGCTCGGTTCGCGGTATTGAGGCGGTCATCTCAAGCTTTTTACCAACGCCTGCAAGAAGCACCGTAAAACTCTCTTTATCGCAGCAAAACTTTTATACCGCGGCGGATTTGTTGTCGCGTAAAGGCTATTTTACCGAGTTTATTTACGGTGGTGAAACCCACTTCGACAATATGGGGAGCTTTTTTACCGGCAACGGATTTCAATCAATACTGGGGCAAGGTGACATTGTTAACCCACAATTTGTGGGCAGTTGGGGGGCTAGTGACGGCGATTTATTTAATACGGCGCATCAGCGATTTAAGGAACTGGAAAAAATCGGGCAACCTTTTTTTAGTTTAGTTTTTACATCGTCCAATCATGAGCCGTTTGAGTTTCCGGACAATGCAATTGAGCTCTATTCGAAGTCAAAGAATACGGTTGAAAATGCGGTTAAATACGCAGATTTCGCTCTGGGTGAATTCATTAAAAAGGCAAAAAGAAGTGAATATTGGGAGGACACGATTTTTCTAATTGTTGCAGACCATGATACGCGTGTCTACGGCAACGAATTAGTGCCCATTAATAAATTCCATATACCCGGGCTTATTTTGGGAGGGTCTATTAAACCCAGGAAAATAGATTCAATAGTCAGTCAAATTGATTTGTTACCGACTGTTATATCGCTTGCGGGTGTTTCTTCCTGGACTCCGTCAATAGGGCAGGATCTATCTGCAGAAAATGTACCGTTTGCCAATCGTGCGATGATGCAATTTGGTAATAACTATGCGTGGATGACTAACGACGCTGTGATCATTTTAACGCCAAGCGGAAGTATGGCTGGTTACTATGATTTCCATAAAAACAGTTTTGTCAGAAGCAGCAAAGTACATGACACATTGTATAACGACGCTTTAGCACACGCACTTTTACCTTCATGGCTTTACCAAAACCTTGCTTACTTTGTGCCGGAGGATCTAAATTAGCATATTCGTTCGGCTATGGTTGAGGCGCTAACCTCCTTTCATAAGTGCTGGATTTCTAAGGTACCTTTGCGAAACAAGGCTCTGATAGCTGCCCGCGAGGCCGTTAAAAACATCCACCAGGACGTCCTTGTTTTGGCTCATCAACCCGAAAATGGCCGCCCTCTGAATGATATGCCCGTCGAATTTAGAGAGTGGCTCATTGATTTTGGCCAGAGTGGCCATCTCGCACTGTACCGTTACGATGGTTTTGAAACGATCATCCTAGCAGTGCTTGCCGGTTCATATCCAGTATATAATCACCAAAACGACTAATGTGTGCGGTCCGGTAAGGAGATTAATGTCAGCAGTAATTTCGGTGCCATCCTCCATTAGCTGTTTTAGCACACGCGTCATACGCTCCGTGTTGTAAAGCACGACCATGTTCGCTAACAGATAATTGTGCTCTGCTCATGACGGACGTTTTGTACGACCACACCTTTACCACCGAAGAGTAGCCATTTAATGAAACCGTTGAACTCTTCGGACTTACTGGTTTCTGACTGAATGGCCTGCCGTAAGTCCGCATTATTAAAGTAGTTCAGTAGAAATAGCGTACGGATCACTTTGCCCAGCTCCCGAAACGTAAAGTACAATTTGTTTTTTCGGCTGTACGTTCCAAGTTGACGTAACAAAGACGATGCGGGCGTACGACCTAGTTTTATGGACAAAATAATTTTCAGCATGCCGGGAAGCAGTTGCTCAATCAAGACAAAATCAATGCTGCCGGCAAACAATTGATCGATGTGCTCGTAGTAGCAGGTTTTGTTGGGTCGAAATAAACTCAGCTCATAAATATCCCCAATACGTGACATCAACTGAATGGATTTCCCAGCTTATAGCGCCGCCTAGAAATCTAACCTCGATTGACTTAAATCAGGCTTCAAAGTTTTTTCTATGTTAAGTTAAAACTCTTGTTTACTAAGTTAATTTCCCGCACTCCTGCTCTATCATCGTTACTTGACATCAGTACTGTCCTGTTTATTAAAACTACCAATACGTTTCAGTCAACATTTGCGCGATGTTAACTTTGTAACGAAAGCTCTTTATTAGTGGCTGCTCGTTTATCGTGAACCCAGAACAATTCATCGATTGGCGAGATAGAAACTAATCCTTCGTTAGATACCCCAGTATGGGCCGCTTCAACTACCAAGAGGGCAACATCACGCGCATCATCACTGTTCACATAAACTTCAAGCTGTACGTGATCAACTAAGTGATCATCGTTATAGCTATCGAAGTAGTAACCCCGTCCTCGCACAGGAAACAGCGTAAAGCCGCTAACGCCACGGCCGATGAGAGCCTCTTCCACTGAGTCTTGTCGAAGTTGATCAAAAATCGCGGTAATTTTAGATAGGTTCATATACCCCCCTAAAAGCCCTAAAGCATATAGCTTATGGACTGTGTTTAGCCTACTTACTTAAATTTCGAGAAAATTTAGAGTTGTAATTTAGTAGTGCTATTTCGGAGGGTAGTAAATATCGAAGAGCATTTGCTTGACATCACCTTCATAGGACAAGGGATGTGGCAAGTTGCTAGGAGAGTTTATCGAAGTGTCGAACGGAATTAATACTAGAGGTGAGTTCGCAGAGTTACACTCTTCATCCATAGAGCATTTATCAGCTACGCAGCAATAGCAGTCGTCAATGATAGATTGCTCACTTTCATCGCAATGAAAGTTATCTTTGCTTTCGTTGCTAACATCCATATGGCTAACACTTTTTTCGTGCTGTACATTGGAAGCAGTGTTATAAGCAGGAGCGGCTGGGAAGGATAGCTGTATCACTATTCCTAACATAAGCACAACTAAAAATTTTGCTTGAAACATATGTGCGCTCCTATTGCCATACTATAAATTGGCATACTACCCCCTGCACATCATTGATCGAGATCAAAGGTGTGCAGGTGATATTCACAGAGTAAGGTATCATCTAACCTTAACGTCTTTCTTTCGCCACAAATAGTAAACAGCAGGTAATACGAGCAAGGTTAAGATAACAGCGCTGATCATTCCTCCAACCATTGGCGCCGCTATTCTACTAACCACTTCAGCCCCAGTCCCTGTACTAAACATTATAGGCAATAAACCAGCAATTGTAGAAACGGCCGTCATCATGACGGGGCGAACACGAAGTCCAGCCCCTTCCATTACGGCAAGAGAGAGACCGTCTTTCGTTAATGCTTTACCATGCTCTAACTGACTTTTTTCATATTCATTATAGGACTGGTTTAGGTAAGTCAGCATTAGTATTCCTATTTCTACAGTGACACCTGCTAGAGCTATAAAACCAACCGCTACAGCAACTGAGAAATTATAATCTAAAAGATACATTAGCCAGATTGACCCCACCAATGCGAGAGGCAAAGTTCCCAATATAATGGCTATTTCTGTAGCGTTTCGAAAGTTCATATATAAAAGAACGATAATAATCGCGAGCGTTAACGGAATCACGTAAGTCAGTTTTTCCTTTGCCCTTTCCATATATTCGTACTGCCCGGACCAGGTAACTGAATACCCTGCTGGCAACTCGAGTTCTTGTTCTACAACCTTCATTGCTTTTTCAACATAAGTGCCGACATCAACTCCCTCAATGTCGACAAAAGTCCAGCCATTAAGTCTTGCGTTTTCGCTTTTAATTGCCGGCGGTCCAAGTTCAACGTAGACATCAGCCACATCCGCCAAACTAATACGCTGCCCGTTTGGCGTAACTAAAGGTAGCTTCTTTAATTCTTCCGGCGAATCACGGTAATCTTGAGGGTAGCGCAAGTTTATTGGGTAACGTTCAAGCCCTTCAATGGTCTCTGAAACATTCATTCCACCAATAGCCGTGGCAACGACCTGCTGCACATCCTCAATGTTCAAGCCATAACGTGCAGCCTGCTCTCTTTCTATGTCAACTTTGACATAGCGTCCACCTGCCACTCGCTCTGAATAAACAGAAGCCGTACCATCGACATCATCAAGTATTGCTTCAAGCTGCTGCCCTATCCTCTGAATTTCATTAAGATCGGCTCCGGCAACTTTTATACCTACCGGCGTTTTGATACCTGTCGATAGCATATCAATGCGAGTTTTAATGGGGTAAACCCACGCATTGGTCAGCCCCGGAAACTTTACAAGCGCATCCAGTTCTTTTTTCAACTTCTCAGTGGTCATACCGTCTCTCCACTGATCTTTCGGTTTCAGTTGAATAAAGGTTTCAATCATCGTTAGGGGTGCCGGATCAGTGGCGGTATCCGCTCGACCAATTTTGCCAAAAACCGTCTTCACTTCCGGTACCGTTTTTATGAGCTTGTCGGTTTGCTGCAACAGCTCCCTTGCTTTACCAATTGATAATCCGGGATAGGTAGTGGGCATATACATCAAATCGCCCTCATCCAAATCTGGAATAAATTCACTACCAATTTTGTCAATCGGCCAGACACCAACGGCCAGGATAACAAGCGCTCCGACAACTGCTGTCTTGGGGTATTTCAAAATGCCTTTTAAAAGCGGTTTATACCCGGCGATCAATAACCGATTAAGCGGGTTTTTCCCCTCAGGTGTTACCTTTCCTCTGATAAAATATCCCATCAACACGGGGATAACGGTAACCGCTAAGGCTGCACTGGCTGCCATTGCGTAAGTTTTCGTGAAAGCAAGCGGAGAAAACATCCGCCCTTCCTGGGCTTCTAAGGTAAATACCGGCATAAAGCTGACGGTAATAATGAGCAAGCTAAAGAAAAGAGCAGGGCCCACCTCTGAAGCAGAGGCGGCAACCACCCGCCAGCGGTTCTCTGCTGTCAGTGGCGTTTTTTCCATATGCTTATGCATATTTTCAATCATGACGATGGCACCATCGAGCATAGCGCCAATAGCGATTGCGATCCCTCCAAGTGACATAATATTCGCGTTAATTCCTTGCCAATACATGACAATAAACGCGGTTAAAATACCCAAAGGCAAGCTGATAACGGCAACCAGCGAGGAGCGGACATGGAAGAGAAATATCACACAGATAAACGCGACAATAGCGAGTTCTTCTATTAAACTTTTCCAGAGACTTTCCACGGCATCCGAGATAAGCCCCGAACGATCATAGACAGTGACTATATCGACACCTTCTGGTAGCCCAGACTTTAATTCTTCCAACTTTTGTTTAACGCCATCAATCGTTTTTTGGGCATTTTCTCCGAAACGCATTACCACAATACCACCCACGGCTTCTCCCTCACCGTTGAGTTCGGCGATACCGCGTCTCATTTGGGGGCCCACACCCACATCAGCAACGTCTTTAAGCAATAATGGCGTGCCATTTTCATCAACGCCAAGCGGGATACTCTCTAAGTCTGACACACCATCAATATAGCCTGAGGCCCGGACCATATACTCAGCTTCCGCCATTTCAACCACCGACGCCCCCACTTCCTGATTACCTCGCTGGATAGCATTTTGTATGTGAGCAAGAGGAATATCGAATGCGCGCAGCTTCTCCGGATCCACTTTCACCTGGTACTGCTTTACCATCCCGCCGAGGGCGGCAACTTCCGAAACCCCCTCGACCGTTTGCAGTTCATACTTTAAAAACCAATCCTGCATACTGCGTAACTCACTCAAATTGTGGTTACCCGTACGATCAACCAAGGCATACAAATACACCCAACCAACCCCTGTTGCATCAGGGCCTAATTGCGGTCTTGCATTAGAAGGCAGTGTCGGAGCAACCTGAGACAAATATTCCAGTACTCGCGAACGCGCCCAGTAAGCGTCTGTATCTTCGTCAAAAATGACATACACATAGGAGTCGCCGAAAAACGAATATCCACGGACGGTTTTAGCGCCGGGGACAGACAACATAGCGGTTGTTAATGGATAGGTTACTTGATCTTCTACCACCTGCGGCGCTTGACCCGGATAGCTGGTTTTAATGATCACCTGGACATCCGACAAGTCCGGCAGTGCGTCTACGGGCGTATTCTTAACCGCAAAAGCACCAACACCCACGAGGATTAATGTCGCCAGAAGAACGAAAAAACGGTTACTCACTGACCATCGAATGACTGACTTAATCATGGTTATGCTCCTGCTCTGTCACTTGTTTTTGCTCAGGAATATGAATCGATGTGAGCTGGTACTGTTGCTTCCCGACTTGCGTTATTTCCGCATGCAAGGATAACCCCGTGCTAAGCTGAGAAAGTTCAACATCCGAAGCAACATCGAAGTCCATCGTCATTGCAGGCCAGTCCCATTCAGAAATCTCACCGTGCTCCAGCGTAACCATCGAGTGCTGAGGCATAACATTTTTAACGGTTGCTTCAACCCAGACAGCTTGAGCTGCTGCGTCACTTGACATACTGCCATGGCTCTCGTTATCAGCATCAGTGTCATGTTGCATGCGCTTAAAGTCAGAGGATTTACTGGACTCAGAATCAATCAAAAACTGAGCTGAAGTAACGATGTCATCACCTGCCATAAGACCCGATAAAATTTCAACTCGCGAGCTCCCTAACCGCCCAACGTCAACATTAACTGATTTAAATTTCCCATCACCCAGTGCCAGTACAACTCGGTTCGAACCACCCATTCGGATAAGCGCTTCTTTAGGGATGATTAAGTTTTTGTCGCCTAAACCAGCCTTAATGTTAAGATTCGCAAACATGCCCGGTTTTAAAAAACCATCAGGGTTGTCGAAGTGAATTCGAACTTGTCCCGTCCGAGTTTTAGGGTTAAGTGACGGATAGACATAATCAACCTTTCCTTGCCACTCTTTACCTGGAGCATACTCAAGGTTCATTTGAACGTCATTGCCTACCTCAACCTGGTTCAATTGCCGCTCAAAGACTTCTGCAATAACCCAAATTTTATCCAGTTGAGCAATGGTCATTAAATTCATACTCGGCGTTACAAACGCACCTTCACGCACAGTCAGTCTATCCAATACCCCGGACTGCTTTGCTTTTACCGTGATTGTTTTCTGAATTTTACGAGTTTCTTTTAACTTCTTAATCTCAGATTCAGAGACTTGCAGAGCTCTTAAGCGTTCTTCAGCAGCATCTAGTAGAACCTGATTACCTCGCTGCGAGGCTAGTACAAGCTCCTCTTGAGCATTAACCATTTCCGGTGAGTAAATACTGTATAACGGTTGGCCTGCTTTAACAGAGTTACCGACCGCTTTTACAAAAAGGTTTTCAATCCAACCTTCAACACGAGGACTTACTGTTAATACTCGGTCCTCATCAAACTGAACATAGCCAACTGTTTCGATATCTAGGTTGAGTCTCGAGGACGTGACGGTTGCAGTTGTAACCCCAAGGTTATTAATAACGTCGGGATCAATTCTCACCGTACCAGGTGAACTCTCTTCTGCATCATCGCCATAGTAAGGAATAAGGTCCATCCCCATTGGAGACTTTCCTGGTTTGTCTCGGCGATAATTGGGATCCATCGGAGCCACCCAATATAACGGCTCTTTTTCTGCATTGCCCGATGAACGATCAGACACTTCAGTCGATTGCATTACATAGCCAATAGCGCCAGCGCCAACTGCAAAGCCTACAGCTAAACTTATAAGAGATTTGGTGACTGTTTTCATTTTACACTCCTGAAAGTAATAAGTAGTTTGCTTCGGCAATCAATTTTTGGCGGTTCATGGCGATTGCTAATGCATCAATTTTTGCGTTGACTTCCGCAATCTGTGACCGTACCGCCTCGGCAAAGTCGCCATCATCATTGTTGTAGGCAGTCAATGCGGCTTCAGACTGGGCGGACATTTGTGGAAGTAGCTCTTCGTGATATAGGGCAGCACGTTCATTCAAACGGTTCAGTTGTAAAAACGTACTGCGTAAATTGGCTATTAACTGCCTGGCAACCAATAACTTCTCAGTTTTTTTCGCTTCCGTTCTAAACTTTGCTGAGCGTACCTGCTTATCCTGTTTGTTATCAGTAAATAAAGGGACATCGAACGTAACCCCGGCTGACAGCAAGTTGGCACGGTCATTGCCGCTTGGATCGTCGTTTCTATGGCCATATTTCAGATTGGCTGACCATTGCGGTTTATAACCTTGCTGAGCGAGCTCGACAGACGTCTCCGACGCCAAAATGTCTTGATCGGTCGCTTGCAAAACCGGGTGCCCTTTTATTAATTCGTACAAGGCTTGTTTCGGTATTGTCGAAGGTGATAGCAATGTCTTCTTCAGCGTAAGACTCGGAAGGTCATCCGGTAACGTTGATTTCGCTATAACACCTATCCATTCCGACAATTCGCTTTGAAGTCGCTCCTCTTTTTGTCGCAGTGACGTCAACCTATCATCCAGGCGTGTAAGCTCAAGTTGGGCTCTAATAACATCTTGCTGCCGTGCTTTTCCCTCGGTACTGGTATAACTCGCCTTAGCCGTCGACACTAACTGTTCAAAAAGCGCTCTATCCGATTCAATCAAGCGAATACTTTGCTGAGAGAAAAAAACATCTAACCACAACTTCGTGACCGTTGTTTTGACCTTTGCAATACGATCCGCTCTCAAAAACGGTTGTTTTTGAGCTAATTGGTTTTTCTGCTTACGAGACAACGATAATGTGTCTCCTCTGGGAAATGTTTGTGAAACACCGACGACTAACTGGGTCATTCCTTCCTGTCTTGAACTAAAACTGTCAACCGGGAAACTGGCAGCCGTGAGCGATATTTTAGGGTCAGGCAAACTGGAAGAGGCTATTGCTTCACTCGCGAATGCTTCTTGGGTTTGCTTACTTGCCGTTAACCAAGGATCTTCTTGTACAGCGATACTCACTGCTTCTTGCAAATTCAAAAGCGGCTCTTGTGCATTAACGACATTTGGCACCACTACAGTCAGAACACTTAAATAAGCCATTCTTCTTAAAAGTTTCATATTGTTACTCTCAAAAACTGTGAATTTTTAAATTAAACACAGACCAAGTTATGAGTCGGACCGTAACGAGGACGACGAACGACGTCGTAACGACAATGACCGAACCAAAGCTTATAGCTGTGCTTTTACCTGGACGATAAACGCGCCAGGAGCGAGAAATTTCGTATTTTTAAGAGTGGATTGGGGGGCGAAAAAGCGAGAGAGAATGCTTTTCTTTAATATTCGTATCTAAGAATGAGGAAGCGTTAAAAACCAGCTTCTCAATAGGCGGAACGGTGGATTGCTCAGAATAAACGACAGTAATTGACGGGCTGTAACAATGACGCATCATTGAATCAGAGCAACAGTTATCGGTAAGAGAATGTGACACTTCGCAATCTGCAAGATCGCAAACTTGCTCAGTAGGATCGTGCATACATGCCTTTTCCGTACTGATAGTTTGTGAAAATGACATTGTTGTTACTGCTAATAGCAGTAGGGCAATGATTAAACGATACATGCGAAGCTTTACTGTAAAAACATGCTTGAAGTGTATCTCTTTTGGCTGATAAAGATCAATCAATTAAAGGAAGTACCCATAACGAGGTAGTCAACCCAGGTGGTGATACGACTTCTACATCACCACCCAGATTTATTGCTAACTCAGGCGCTTTCAAGCTCTAAATACCAAAGTCATCGAACCTTACTTGTTCTCGCGGAACGCCAAAGTCAGCAAGAGACTCTAACGTCGCTTTCAGCATTGGTGGAGGACCACACACGTAAACGTCCAATGTGTCTTTGTTTTCATCTGCCAACCATTTCATTGCAGTTTCGTGCACAAAGCCAGTGTGCCCGGCCCACGCATCTGATTTAGCAACCTCTGAAAGTACCGGTATATAATTTAACCGCTCATCTCTTTCGAACTCATCCCTATAACAGAGCTCTTTTTCATATCGTGCGCCGTAAAAAAAGATACAGCGACGAGGAGAGCCTGCTGCTAACTCACTTTGTATTAACGCTCTCAACGGTGCAATACCCGCGCCGCCTCCGATAAAGACTTGCGTGTGATTATTTTGTTTCGTCAGCTGAAAGTCACCAAATGGTCCAATAGCATCGACATGAGCGCCAGGCTCTAAATTACACAAGTAGTTTGAACCGATGCCTGGGGGCACCCCTTCACTTGGCGAGGGCAGTTGTCGTACGTTAAACACAAATCGAGTCGGGTGAGGCCGCGTAGCAACAGAGTAATGTCGTGACAATATTTCGTTTAAGTGTGGAATACGAAACTGCATAAACTGCCCGGCTTCATAATTAACGGGCTCTGAACTCACAAAGGTAAGCTCCATAATGGATGGAGTCAGTTGACGCTTTGAATCGAGTGTTAAAGCTATATCACTAACCCCCTCATTATGTAACTTTACTTCATAATTTGTTGAGGTTCTGTGTTGGCAAGATAACCGCATCCCCGCGTCTAATTCATTGGCGCTCAATAACGCTTTTTCAGCGGCTTTAGGACTAGGTATATCGCTGCCTTGTAGTGTTACTTTACATAATCCACAAGTTCCACCTCCACCACAGCTGCTGGCAATTGGTTTCCCTTTCTGTTGAAAGTATTCTAGCCATGTTTTTTTCCGATTTGGATTAAAGTCACCGTTAGTAATATTTCGGCCTAAAAGAATTAGCCCGGATAACGAAAACCAAAGAGCGAATAACCCGGCACTCCAAATCAATAAATGATTAAAGCTTCGGCCACCAGTGTAATCCATAAAATGCAGACGAAATGCCCAGTCAGCTATTGTCCATGGTGTATTGCGATGCTCCACTACCTGAGATGAGGCTTCATCGATGTATATCCGAGTATTAAGATCATCTTTAATATCAATGCGAAACCCCGAAGCTTCCCAGCCATTCACTTCATCGCTTCCCATGACTCTTTCAACCGCTTCGACGTGACCCGGACCATTATAGCTACTGAGCGCTAATTGGGTTGCCAAAGCCTCACCGGTAGACCAGTTTTCGTTTGTGTTAGCGTTGAAATACAGGACATTTCCATCTGCCAATGTCACTTGATACTGACCAACCCCAGCAACACTTACCAGTTCAATTAAATGTGCTGATGGAAACCTTTGGTACATTTCAGTAAAGTCGACCTGAGTTGCTAATTTTTTAAGCGGCGGCTTAGAGTTTTCGGAGACCATGTATTGATGACCCGACATTCCATGATGGCCAGTTATACTGAAAAAGAAACCACTCACTAGCCACAAAGCGACCTGAATAACTAAAATTAAACTCACCCAACGATGAAGCCATTGTATAAACCTTATCATTGGGCACCTCCGATCGGTCTTCTTTTAAACGTTATGGTATAAAGGAGCAAAACAATGCCCGTTATCATTAAAATAAATGTACCGATAATAAAGGCTTTTAACCACCACGTTTCTATATCCACACGTTCATCGTAGTCCATTATGTGTAGCATCCAGACAATGTCGAAACCACGCCAGAAAGTGTGTCGTTTTACGAGCAAATCACCCGTTGTTTCAGACAAGTAAAGGCTGGTATTACCAAAGTCATCGTAGTTCACTTGCCATACTGGCAACAAAGTTTCACTAATTTCAGTTGGTGGGTTATCCGTCATATAAACAACGGATTCAATATCTGCACTCTCTTGTGCGTAGTATCGGTTGGCCAAGTCTTCAATATGATGCTGAGTTATTTCAATGCGCTCTAACGATTTTGCATTAACCAAAAACTCACCTTTATCACTTTTTAACTTGTATACTGGCTGTAGCTTACCATCTAGTCTGCGAGCCTCTAGTGAGGCTTTTTCAGCTTCAGGATAACGCGTTAATAACTTATCTAAATCTGATACCTCAGTACCTTCAGGTAAAGGCTGACTAACATCCTGAACTAAGTGATCTCCGTGAATATAATCCAAGTCGAAGAACACCATGTAAGCACCACTTATTGTCCAAATGACCATTTGCAAGCCAAAAACCAAAGATAACCAGCGGTGCCAGACTCTCCATTGACTCGAACGTTTTTTTTCCGACATGTCGTCCTACCTCAAATTTCATATAAAAAGGCTGCCGCTCCCAGGGAAAAGCGACAGCCAGTTCACTAATCAAAAGCTGTAACGTACCTTCAAGTACAACTGACGACCTAATAAGTCGTAAGTCATAGTGTCAGTATTTGCGTCCGTCCAGCTTTGAATATAAGGCGGCTCTTTGTCGAAAAGATTATTAACGCCACCCGTCACACTCAAATCGGAATTTATGAAATAAGTGCCTTGAATATTATGGTAAAAGACGCTCGGTGCGCGGGCTCCAATATCTTCTGGAGCGGCATTAATGTCGTCAGCAGCCCCTATATATTGCACTGAATAATGTATGCGCCAATCCTGTTTCGTAAAGGTTCCTGAAGCATTTGAGCGCCAATGCGTATAGCTCCCTCTACCGCCGGTAATATATCCGGCATACTCAATTTCGTCTGCTCCAACGAAAGGTGCAAATGTGTATTCATTTAAGTAACTGACATTCCAACTAAAGTCACTTTTCCAGCCCAATAGATCCGTGTTGTAAAATAGTGCGGTGTCGATACCTGACACATTTTCAGTTGCGGCATTGGTGGGCTGAGCAGACAAAAAGTCAATATCGCCCGTTAATGAGTCTCTCGTAAAGTGTTCAGGGCTGCAAAATGGATGCGATAAATTTTCTGAGTTATAGCAGACGGATAACTTCGTCGATCCAGGAATTCTTTGGATAGCATTCTCAATATCGATATCGTAATAATCAACCGTCAATTGTAAATTGTCAGCCGAACCGATATCCCATACAAACCCAGCAGTGAAAGTATCTGCGTCTTCCGGCTTTAAATCGGGATTCCCGCCAACAGTAGTAAGCACCGTCGCACCAAACTGTTGATACCCTGCAGGAACGCCATCTGCTTGGCAGTTTGCCGCCACAGTCGGGTTCGCGCCAGTTTGGTCCCATCCGTCACACGGATCCGTTGTGGTCAAGTTCCCTTCGGCAACACCACCAAAGAGTTCAGGTATATTTGGAATACGAAAAGCTGTTGACTGAGTCGCACGCACTTTCAAAGCATCCGATACACGCCAATGAACACTCGCCTTGTAATTTCCATCACTACCGAAGGTGTCATAGTCACTGTAACGATACGCTAAATCCAAATTCAATGACTGAACCAATGGTAAATCAGCCAACAAAGGCAAGGACGTTTCAGCATAAACTTCATCGACCGTATAACTTCCTTCTATTGGGTCAGCCTGATTGGTATTCATGATACCGGCGACAATTGACGAGTCAGGATTACGCCATCCTTTTTCTTTTCGGTGTTCGACACCAAAAGCGACAGGAACCCACCCAGACGGCATTTCGAATAGATCGCCGGAAATATTTGCTGTTAATGAACGCTGCTCATTACCACCATTATCAGTCGTCCGAAACATAATGTAGTCCAAAGCATCTTGAGATAGGTCTCCGTAACCCAACAAGTCAATACAGGGAATACCATTGGATCCGCAAGTGCTTGGGTCTAAACCTGCAGATAAACGCTGCATATTGACGATATTGGTCATACCGTCAATGGCTGTATTACGGCCATAGTTATAAGCAACTTCCCAATTCCAGCCAGCGCCAACAACACCGCTCAATCCTACGACCGTTCTGAACGTATTAACGTCTTGGAAAAAGCTTCTTGTTCCGCCTTCTAGTAAGCGACGGCCCTCAAGTCGAATTGTTTCGCCCGTTGGGTTTGTTGGGTGACTGGCATCAAACTCAATACCTCTTATAGTTCCGGGCGTAGCCAATTGGTCTGACGTGCGGTTGTTGTATAAAACTTCGGTAAATGCCGTCGTATCTGACGAAAGTTGGTAATCACCGAAAACAGAGAAATTCCAGTTAGTGATCGGGTTGACCGAGTTCAAGTAGGGAAAAGATGCAGAATTGTGCTTCTCTGAGCTGTACGGTTCGTAAAAGTCCCCATCGCCGTCAGCGTCTTGGCTGAAGTTGATCCTATCACCTGCATTTGGTCCCGTTAATATCGTTGCACGGCCTCCAATGGTACTTGAACTTCCAATACAATCTAATTGACCGGGTGTTATTTCACTCAAAGCACAGCCGGCTTGATCAGCCATATTGACCTCATCGGAAGAACGGTAGCCTAGAGTCGCCATTATGCGACCTTTGTCGCTGCTGGCGCCAAAGATCATGTTAACTTTACGATCTTGGCCCTCACCGTCATCTGTCGAGCCCAAGCGCCCTTCTATAGTAAAGCCGTCATAACTTTTACGAGTGATGATGTTGACCACACCTGCTACAGCATCCGCACCGTATATCGCTGAAGCGCCGTCTTTCAGTACTTCGATACGTTGGATCATTTCGACAGGTATCATATTTAAGTCGACTGAACTATTAGCACCGGTCCCACCATTTACAACACGGCGGCCATTCAGAAGCACAAGTGTTCGGTTAATGCCCAGTCCACGCAAATTAACTTGAGCGGTACCATAGCCATTACCTGTCCAATAAGCATTGCTCTGACTGCCAGCAAAACCAGCGGAGGCTGACATTCTCTGTAAAATCATTTCTACCGAGGTCATTCCCGATACTTCAATATCTTCCGCCGTAAAAACCTGAACAGGAGCAGCACTTTCGGCTTCGATTCGCTGAATTCGCGAACCGGTCACCGTGATTTTCTCAACGTTTTCGGCTTCAGTATCACCAGGCCCTGACTGAGCCCAAACGGTTGTTGTATTAAAGAGTGCCGCAGATACGCCTATAGCGACAGCAGACTTAAGTAACTTTTGCATTTTGTCACCTCGATTAAATTATAATTATTTTACTTTCCGATTAGACTTCGTACTGCCATCTAAGTTGTTTATACAACCTTCAGAATAGAAACCTTAGGATTTTAGTCAAGCTAAAAACGATTAAAGTTGTATAAAAAACCCTTTAATAGCAAAGCTTATAGAGGTTGTATATTCAACTTTAAGTTATCCTCATGTATCAATAATCTTTTAAAATAAGCTCTTCAAGATAGCTAGAAAAGCAATAAAAAAAGTTGTCCACTTTTTTCAAAATAAAAATAATTTTTCATTTTTAATGAATTTTTACCCTCTTCTGATTATTGATGCTTTTAATCTTTTGCCGACTATAATGCGTACATGAATACATAACTTTTACGTAAGGAACTTGGCTATGAGTCAGTCAACTCAAAAAGCTACGCTTTACAGAATGTCAACGCCTGATCACCAGTGCCCTTTTGGGCTAAAAACCCGGCACTTACTTAAAGCCAATGGCTTCGAAGTAGACGACAATCTGTTAGAGAGTCGTCAAAAAACCGACAAATTCAAGGAAAAGCACGACGTCGATACCACTCCACAAGTGTTTATTGGTGATAAACGTATCGGTGGGTACGAGGAGGTTCGAGCCTTTCTTGGAAAGCCTCTTCCTGACCCTGACGCAACCAGTTACCGACCCGTTATTGCATTATTTACTATGACGGCACTCCTCTCTGTAGCCACGTCGTGGTTGTCTTTTGGTCGCGTATTTACCGTACAAACCATCGAGTGGTTCATCAGTTTCTCTATGGTGGTTCTGGCCTTGCTCAAACTCCAGGACGTAGAGAAGTTCTCTACCATGTTTCTCAATTACGATCTTCTCGCCAAAAAATGGGTGCCTTATGGCCGTATTTATCCCTATGCCGAAGGCTTGGCGGGTCTGTTAATGGCAGCCGAATTCGCCCATGTCATATCCATACCCGTCGCATTATTCATCGGCATCGTAGGCTCTATATCGGTGTTTAAAGCCGTTTATGTCGACAAACGCGAGCTAAAATGTGCCTGTGTCGGTGGCTCCAGTAATGTGCCGTTAGGCTTCATTTCGCTCACTGAAAACCTCATGATGGTCGCTATGGCTGTCTGGATGTTTTTTACAATGAACTAGAAAAAGAGCGCTATGCGCTCTTTTTCTTAACGCTTTTTACGTAAAAACAAAATCTCACCAGCGGCAATCAATGCCATACCGATAAGAGACGCCCAAATCACCAGCGGATCGCTCGTCCATTTCACCCATATAAAAGCGACTAAAACGATGACGTCTAGCGTGATTGCGCTGACAAGTATGTAAATATTGGCATTCACCTTTTGCCTTAGATGCCGTAATACGCCCCAGTGGATCGCAATGTCCATCACGATATAAAAAATAGCGCCCAGTGACGCAATTCGACTCAAATCGAAGAATGCCGCTAAGATCATAGCCATAACAATGGTGTAAACCAGCGTATGCTTCTGAATGGAACCTGGCATGCCAAAATGACTGTGTGGAACAAGCTTCATATTGGTCAACATGGCTAACATTCTTGAAACGGCAAACGCGCTGGCAATCACTCCTGATACCGTTGCTACAATTGCAAAAGCGACCGTCACCCATAGTCCGGTCTCGCCATAGACGGGTCTGGCTGCTTCAGCAAGCGCGTAGTCTTTCGCTTTCACAATCTCATCTATGGACAGGCTCGAGCCAACCGCCAGAGTGACCAGAACGTATATTAACGCGCAGATAATCAGCGAAATAATAATGGCACGCCCGACATTTCTCTTAGGCTCAACAATTTCACCGCCACTATTGGTTATTGTTGTAAACCCTTTGTACGCAAGTATGCTTAAAGCAATCCCCGCTAAAATACCGCCACCCGTAGCTTCTTCTGGAATAGCCGATATCGATTCAAACTGAATGCCTGAGGCCCACAAACCACCAGCCGCTAAAATGACCAACCCTAAAGTCTTAACAAAGGCCATAAAAAACGAGAACGTTTGAATAAACTGATTACTCAAAATATTGATAAAAAACGCAAAGACCAGCAAACCCACCGCCAACAAAGGGATAAGCCACTGCGCTTCAAAAGAAATTAACTGGCTGGTATAAGACGCAAATGTCCGAGCGACTAAACTTTCATTAATCACCATAGAAAAGTACATCAAGAGTGCGAATATCGCCGTCACACTTCCTTTTCCATAAGCTTTACTGAGGAACATCGCAATACCGCCCGCTGACGGATAGGCTTTCGCCAACTTAACGTAAGAGTAAGCGCTAAAGCCGGCAATGATACCGCCGCACACAAACGCCAGGACAAACCACTCTCTTGCCAGCTGAGCAACTTGTCCGGTCAGTGCAAAAATACCAGCGCCAATCATCACACCAGTCCCCAGCGACACCGCCCCCCAAAGACTCAGGCTGCTTTTCTGATAATCCTGATGTCCGTGTTCATGATCGTGTTCTGCCATAATCAGCTCCTGTGATTGAACTCAGTTGGACCAATGGATCCGGATAATTTTCCAGCCAGACTCAGTCGTATTTGATACGGTTACGGTTTCATTCATCGTTAAATCAACCTCACGCCCGTTATACTCCCCGGAAACGCTATACCGAGAAGTGATCACAGCAAGGCCATCGGCTTCTTGTACTGTCCTTTCAAGCAACTGTGAAGGAACCGCCTGGCTAAACTTAATATCTGACTTAAGGTGATGAGCACTGTACTCGGCCAAGGATCGTTCAACACCACCACCTTCAAAGATAAACACATCATTGGAAAGCACATCTTTAACGACTTCCGTGTCACCTTCAGTCAAAGCCGTTCGAAACCTATCAAGCACAACTGTCGGTTCAGATACTTCCTCGGCGCTACTGGGCGCTGAAATAAACATTACCGAAACCATAAAAACACTCACAAGTAATTTCATTCTTCTTATTCCTTACATTAACCGGGGGAAAACGCGCTGCTTAGCGCAGAGGCCAGGGTAAAAATAGTGACAGCCAATACCATTTCCGCCGTTATGGAGTTTTTGAGTCGCTTGGCGGCCGCGTTATCATTTAATTGCGGTACGAACTTTAATTTATGCAATGCGGCAACAAGGAGAATCAGCGCCACAAACACAAGTTTCGCTAGTAGTACCGTGTCATACGACGTAAGCGGCAGCTCTGGCATCCATCGCCCTGTTGCACTACGATACATAACCAAGCCCGCAATAAGGAGTATTGGAACCGCTGCAGACATATGCACACCAAAACGCTCCATAATGGCTTTCGCTTTAGCAAGCGGTACCGACGTTGCCAGCTTTCGCAATGAGTTAAGACTGCCGAACCAAACCCAAGCGACTAACAAGTGTGTTAAAAGCGCTAGCTTTCCCCACCAGACGGCGTCACTGCCGTGACCAATACTTAAAAAGCTCCATCCCATGAGTCCAATGGCGACAACATATAGCACCCACTTTATACGTTTTAGCTTAACAACGGAGTAAACAATCCAAGCAATAGCAACCGCTATCTGAAGTTGGATGAACAACCCAACAGGGCCGGTCCATATAAACTGCATGTAGGTCGTGTCAATCATGCCGGCAAAGCCTTCAGCAGCAAAACTACCGACTTTCAGAAAAAAATACAGAAGGCTTGCCAGTAATAGAAGCAACGCAACAAGGCTATTCTTTCGTTCAGACTGCTTTTTTAAACCGGACAAATAAACGATATAAGGCGAGGCGGTCATCACCGCGTTAAGCCAGAATATAAAGGCCAACGTTAAAACGCTGGCCACACTCCAAAGGGTCATCATTTCACCTCAAAGCTAAAATCACCCGATATTTTATGACTGTCCCCACCCATTGCCGTCCAATAAACCGTATAACCACCTGACGCCAAATTGTTTTTAACAGCAATTTCGTACGCTGCTTTGGGAGTCATGCTCATCGAAAAGTCCAGCGGATGCATTTTACCGTCATCTGAGTGCAGCATAATTTTAGCCAGACGAACATCACCGGAAAAATTCATCGTAATTTCCGTTGGTGACTCGGACAAAGTCGCACCGTCCTCCGGGCTACTGGATGTTAGGCCGACGTGAGCGCTGGCCCATGCACTAAAAAATAACGTGGTACCGAAGGCTAACTTAAGTATGTTTTTCATGTTGTTTCCTCTTTGTTTATTATCAATTAAAACCAAACTCTGGCCCCAAGGACCACGCCTGTTTCTGTGGTGTCCTCACCCATTCGTTTCATTTCATCTGCCGTGTTGCCTAACGCGCCGTTCCAATAAACACCAATGTAGGGTGCAAACTCACGACTGATTTCGTGACGATAACGCAACCCCACACGCAAGTTGCTCAAGCCACTTTGCCGTTCATATTTGTCTGAATCTGTCAGGTTGGCTGTAAACTCAATGCGAGGCTGTAAGTACGATGTTTGTGTGAGCTGCCACTCGTACTCAGTTTCGCTAACAAATTGGACGTCGCCTTCTTCATTCACCATCAGCGAGTTATCCATTTCGAACCAATAGGGCGCCAACCCCATAAAACTCACGACAGCATAATTTTCCATAGACGCGTCCGACGATAAGGTACCTCGCGTACCAATACCGGCCTGAAACGACCAAAACGGAGACACCAAGTATCCATACAGCAGTTCGGCACTTTCCAAGTCAGTGGGCTCACCGTCGTCTTGAACATTCTCCCCTTCACTCTTGAAAACAGCTCGGTGATAGTCACCGCCATACCAAGCCATCATGTCCCAGACGGCTAGGTTCTCTTCCTCGTTGGTTCGCGTTAACTCCAACCGATCGAACAGTACTTGCCCGGTGTAATATTCTTTGACGGGTTCAGGCCAGTCCTCTTTCGCATGTCCGGCGACTGCTAAACCTGGCAACAACGCCGCACCCACTAATAATGATTTACCGTACATAATTGTCCTCCTTATGCGACATTGACCACACGGAACATACCCGCTTTCATGTGATACAACAGGTGACAGTGGAACGCCCAACTACCCGGCGCGTCTGCCGTTATCAATAACGACACTTTTTCGCTCGGCTTCAGGCTAATCGTATGTTTGCGTGGGCGTGGATACTGTCCGTTTTCAAGTTCCATCCACATACCGTGTAGGTGTATGGGGTGGTCCATCATCGTATCGTTTACCATCACCAACCTCAGTCGTTCTCCATGATGAAACTGAACCGGGCCATCCACTTCGGTAAACTTCTTCCCGTCGAAAGACCACATGTAACGCTCCATATTACCCGTTAAGTGCAGCTCTATCTGTCGTTCGGGCTCCCGCGTATCCGGCCATTCATGCGCGCCGACCAAGTCGGTATACACTAAGACTTTATGATCAACGTCTTCCAATCCAATCCCGGGTTCATGCAAACGGCTTACCGGGTTTGTAGCAATCATAGCCGCCCCGGCGCCATGTCCGGACTCACGGTGTTTGATTTTAATGTTTTCGACCGGGAGCTCTTTTTTGTGTGTCATTTTATGCGTCATATGGCTGTTATTGCCGCCCATATGCTTCATATTCATGCTATTGCCTTTCATATCACCGGACATCGCCATCGCTCCCATGCCCATAGCGGCCATGCCTCGCTCAGGAACTTGCCGTAGTTCAGGCACTTCAGCCTCAAGACCAAGTTCCGGCGTTAATGTACCTCTGACATAACCACTTCGATCAAAGCTCTCAGCATAAATAGTGTAAGGCTTGTTTTGCTTAGGCTGGACAATTACATCGTAGGTTTCCGCCACACCAATGCGGAACTCGTCAACTGGCACTGGCTTCACAGGCTGCCCGTCAGCGGCCACTACCGTCATCTCCAATCCAGGGATTCTTACGTCGAAGAAACTCATTGCCGAACCATTAATGATACGCAGGCGTACTTTTTCACCAGGCTTAAACAATGCTGACCAGTTCATCTGTGAATCGCGGCCATTCATCAGGTAGGTATAAGTACTGCCCGTCACATCCGCAATATCACGGGGGCTCATTCGCATTTGCCCCCACATTTCTCGTTGCTTCCAGGTTTTCTCTAACCCTTGCTGTCGCACGTCCTCGAAGGTCTCAAATATCGTACGTTTTTGATAGTTATAGTACCCCTCCGCAACTTTCAAATTACGAAAAACGGTATCCGGATCTTCGAATGTCCAGTCGCTGAGAATAATGGTATGTTCCCGATCAGCACCAATATCTCCGTCTTTAGGTTCAATCACTAACGGCCCCAGGTGTCCAAGTTGCTCCTGCAAACCGGAATGGCTGTGATACCAATAAGTTCCGTTTTGCTCGACATCGTAGCGGTACTTAAACGTTCGTCCTGGCTTTATACCTTCGAAAGATACGCCAGGCACGCCATCCATGTTCTCGGGCAATATAATTCCGTGCCAGTGAATTGACGTGTCTTCAGATAGTCTATTGGTCACATTTAGCTTGGCTCGTTGACCTTCTTTCAAACGAATTAGAGGACCAGGCATTTGACCGTTAATCGTTATAGGTGTGCCAACCTTATTCCCTACTAACAAAGGAGACTTCGCGATGGTTAAATCAATTTCATCTTTCGTCAAAACTTGATCTTTAAATTTACGCCCTTGAGGTGTTGCCCATGTTGGGGCTACTTTGGCAATTGCCAACGCGGACGCCACAGTAAATGCAGATTTAATGAATTTTCGACGCCCTTTATTAAACTCATTGTTCATGATGACGCTCCTCTTCTGAGGTTAAATTTTGATGACGTTGAATGTCCTTTTCCCTATCAGACGGTTCATCAGTAATCGATGATTTAAACCCTTTTATCGCACTACCAAGATCGGATCCCAGGGTTCGTAGCTTTTTGCTACCAAAAAGAAGAATGACAATAACCAGTAAAACTCCTAACTGAACCATACTCATGCCGCCAAATCCCATAGCTAAAGCCCTCCATTTGAGAGTGCTTGCTGCTGCTCTAAACTTGCTATCTGCTGATAAGGTGTAATTGAACCGTCCTTTTTGATTTCATAGACCGTATACGGTTGAAACCGAGTACCCATTTCCATACCAACAGACCCTACCGGCATGCCAGGAACAGTTAATCCAATGCCATTTTCTGACTTTTTCCCAGCTAAATAATGAGAAACCAATGTAGGAGGAACGTGACCCTCAAAGACATAGCCATTACTAGAAATAGCGGTATGACAGGATTGGACCTCGGCACTAATACCGGAGTCACGTTTTCGTTGGGTCAGGTTGTTCGGATGTTGTACGGACACACTAAAGCTATCGGGTAAAGCTTGTAACCACTTTTCACAGCAACCGCAGTTGGGATCTTTTAGAACGGTTAGTTGCTGCTCTTCTACATCGGTTGCAGATACAGACACGGAAAACAGCATCGCCAAAACAGCGATATTGCGTTTGATAGACATAATTATTCACCGATTAATAAGTTTTAAGGAAACACGCCGAGCGTGTGTTAAATTTCTAGTAACTTATTAAGCGGTAATTATTGGGGGACGGAATAAATTAGACGCGTGTTTAGCACGAATTGAGGTGTCGATGGGCGCATCGACTTTGGCAGAGAGGTTAACTGCAGCGGCATTAACCGAAGAAGACTGTCCGACAAATAAAACCGAGCCGCCGGAGCAATGCCGAATGGTCATGTCAGCACAGCACGAGTTGTGCTTTTGCGTCTCATGCTCGCAATCGTTTGTGTCGGCTTCGTACATCATGCTGTGCTGCATTTGGCTGTTATCATGACATGCGTGAGCTTCTGCCGTTTGCGAAAACGACATCGACACCAATAGCACTGTCATTAATAACAGAATTCGAATTAGCACGAGCACCCTGCTTTTTGCAATTTAATAAACTTCAGTCTAACGTCATTTTAACGCATGTCAAATAAGGAGCAGATAATGATGAATCACGAAATGTTCGCAGGTATGGGCTTTCTATGGATGCTGATTGTGGGAGCTATTTTTATTGTTCCCGCATGGCGTATCTGCCAACGAGTTGGCTACCCTGGTCCATTGGGTCTTCTGATTGTTATCCCTATCGCAAATATCATTCTTCTTTACTTTATAGCGTTCGGCCCATGGAAAAATGTTGATAAATAGCTAATTCACTTTAACCAAAGCAACAAGTATAGCTTTTCATCTCTGATCAGAAGCACGAATTTATGGGTATACGGATTTAATGGTTGATGGGGCACCTTCACCCCATCAATCTGATACCACCCTCAGATGGTTGATAGATCGACTCCGTAGTTGAGTTCCTCTGCGAAGTCCGGCAGTCCGTAACCGATGGTTTTCTTGTA
>NZ_JBLXHB010000006.1:0-48543 GCF_048260185.1 Idiomarina sp. | reverse complement strand
AGTCGAAATTGAGGACTGAAATTACGTTTTGGTCTCTTCGTCATCTTGTCACCTAATTGTCTCTTGGTGCATGATAGCACCTCTAATTAGGTGGCCAAATTTAGTTTGCCACTACAAAGATTATTTGGGTGACTTAAGCTCAGAAAAAGACGAACAAAAGCATCGTAAGAAGATGACTCTAAGTCGTAAGAAACTGAAGATATAAAATCAGTCTGTTGACTAAAAATAAATTTATACATGTCTCCATAGACTGTCTCGAAATTAGATAAATCAACTTCAAAACACGCAAAAACTCCGTCATCCATTTTTAAGTACCCAACCTCAGCGCCGTTAACGATATTTGCCAGCCTTATTTCATTTTTACGTTTCTCTATTCTACTGGTGTTAACATGGCCAATTAAGAAAAAGCAGTAACATCGATACTTTTTTAAAGCCTCTAAAAAAGCCGACTTAATAATCCATTTGAAGCCTTTTTCTTGGTTATCACACAGATGAAAAGTGATAGCTGAAAAATCAAAGTCAGCAAAGCTATCACTATGTAAGAAATCCTTTTGTTTAAAAATCATAAACCACCCTTAATAGCCTTGCCAACATCGTGGTGCTGGTGACCAATCTTAGCTGAGCCGTCATTAGTGATCTCCCTCTAAATGCACCATCAGACACTATCTGCTTTAACTGTAACATTTAATTACCTAAAAACTCTGAAACAGCCCTCTTGACATCACTATTGAAACCATTTGCATCGTTTATTTCATCTAGTGATTTAGCCTTATCAAGCATCAATCGAAGGCACTCTTGTACCTTCTCCGCAATGTCATGTTTCAGAGTGTCTTTATCCACATCACGCCAATTCTCCTCAGCGAAAACCAAATCAATGGTAATCTCAGAATCCTTCTTGATATATTTCATGCGTTCGGGCTCTTTCGAACCAAAATCATGAACTTTTCCGGACACCCGAAATACTATTGAAAACATCGCCAAGGAGCTGAAGTAAACACCGTTTATATGCTTTCCAAAACAATCATTGAACCTCTTCTGTAAAGGCCAAAATTGACCATCAGCTCTAGGACAACCGTAATCTCCACTGATTTGTATCATCATAACTACACGCCCTTCTTCTTAAGGCCCTTTTCGGTTATTACTTACCTCGGTATAATGAAGATTATCGGGTGGGAAAAAGTGCGATAGCTTCCAACCCAAGCTTCTCACCTCAATTACCAATCACCAATAAAAAGCATGCCGAAAAAAGCAACAACAGCAGTTCCAAAAGCTAAACAACGAACCGCCTGAACCCCGGGATCATCTGCTTCGAAATACGCACTCCCAGGAGCCATAGGAATCGTCTTATCAAAAAGATAAGTCCAAATAATTATTATTGGATAAATAGAAATCAATTGAAGCACTCCATCCACACGAAAAACAAAGTACTTCAAGTAAGACACAATGAACCATAAAATCCAGGCAACAATAACCACTGAAACCCGAACCCTAAAAGGAATCCATTTATCGGGCCAAATAAGATCACTTGCTTTCATCATCAGCATCGTTTTCAGGAATTTCGTGAGGATTCTTTAAGTAGTGCCATGTATTGATGGCATCAATAAAGGTTCCAAATAATCCCAGCAGAATGAAACCACTGGCAATAACTCTATACCAGCGTTGCTGTGGAGGGCCATACCCTTCAAATGTCCAGCCCAAGTATTCATGTATTACTCGACCAATATCAACTCCGTACCAAAAGAAATAGACAAGAAATATCAATGGAAAACACATTTTTATTTGCCTTATCCAAAACGCCTTCCAGGTATATTTATTACTCGCCATTACCTGCCTCCTCTTTATTCTCGTCGATTATAGATTCTATCTCGGGCGATGGAACAAATGCAGGAACGTTCTGAATCACTGTATCCACATTATTACCAACGACACCCGCGGATGGTAACGTTACTGTAATTGTTGCAGGCGTTTGGAAATAAGGAATGACAACATAGGAAGGCATATCTTTTAATTGCTTTGAAACCAAATCACCAAAGTAGGTACCATCGCCGGCTCCTGCAGCCCCAAACAAAGCCCCTTGCGCCGCCAGAACGGTTTGCCCGGGTCGATATTTCCCTCCTTGCACTAATTGAATAAGCAATAAGGCTCTGCTTCACCTCTTCTTTCGTGTAGCTTTTGGGGGCGGCATCGGGGGATTCAGGCACATCACTGTCGGAATACTCCGCATAGGCACTACCCTGCTCTACTAACGATAGAGTCAAATAATACTATCGATAACAGCTTGCTCAAGGTGCTCTGCGCGAATATGTTAAAGGCGTCTGAGCGATGGTCGCATCCGGTGCCAAACTGGAACCTGACCCTGTCGCAACCGACCATCCGCTTCGAAAGCCGGATAGATGATCATATGGACCAATGAAAACTAAGCTGACACAGAATATTGAACACCCTCACCAAGATCGGATTTAACCGTGCAATCAACCATTTACACAAAATCTTTTACAGTCTCCATTAAACCAGTCAGCAGTTCAATTTTTAACCTTGTTTAATTCGTTGTAAGCCTGCCAGTAAATCCTATCGCTAGTAAATATTTTATCCGTGTTTTCCTCTAGCCAATCTAATCGCCCATCAAGCGTTGCATCGGAATAACCTTCATACCCGATTTTTTGAAAAGCTCTGGATAACAACCACAAGACATACTCATGAGTGTGACCTTCAGAATCGGTATGAACTAACCACAAACCATAGAGAGAATGATTATATCTCTCTCCTTCAAATATGATTTTCCAACCATCGTTTCCCAAAAATTCGGCAGTGTAATCATTGTCTTTCGTCAACTGAAACCCCAATTTAGGTAAGCGTTTTAACAGTAACTTTAAATGCTCTTGGTAAGCTGGAATCATTTCTAACCCTCTTTCTTAACCATTTTTTTAGTAACTGGATCATATTCATAACCACTTTCGATTAAGTAATAATACTCTCGACCAAAACCTGTCCTTTCAACGGTTCCATCTTCAAGCTCACGATTTAACACACTCGGAGTAGGATCTGTAGCAAGCACGATATCATCCCCGCGACTTATCGCTTTGTCCAAAAATGGTTGATTAACTTCTTTCCAAAATTGCTCTGGAGTTTGATAATAGTCGGGAGGAGCGGTCAAAATATTAAACGAGCCATCTTTAGCTTCAAAATTCATTGTTGAAGGATAACTCAAGTCATCAATAATATGTCGCATATCAGATCCGTAGTTTCCTAGAATCGTAGTAGTCGCATCAGGGTTAGCAACCAACTCCATGCCACTTGTTGTTTCAAAGTCAACCTTATTATCAATCTGCTTGTAAAAGTCTCCCGTTACGCCATAAATATTAGTTCCAGCATAAAAGTCACCTTCCCCTGTTTGATCAAACGAAACATCAATCTCCCCATTATTCGGAGTTAATTTTTTATCAGGAGAAAGTTTACCTATTCCACCAACCCGACCAACTGGCAACAGCCCCATATCCAGAGCAAAGCCTAAGTCCGTACTCATTCCGGTACGGGCACCGCTGAAATAATCGCCCTGCAGGTTATCCAGCGCAGCGTTTATCTGGCCTTCTTCCCGCTGCTCGAAAATGCTGGAGACTGTGCCTTCAGGTTCATTCAGCATCTGCTGCATTCCCAGCGACATGTTTTGCGCAGTGCCAGCCGGATCTGAAAATATATCAACCACTCCCTGCACCATACCACCGCCGGTATCCATGAAGCCGGCAAAGGCACCTAAGGCGGTATCCCCATAATCGGACAGAGACTTATCGGCCGCTAGATTCTTATCGTAGAACTGCCATTGCTCTGAGTACTGATTGGTTAAGCCCTCACCCTCCCGGGTGCGGTCATTGTACTCGGAGGCGCGCTCGTCCTTATAAGCAATAAGGCTCTGCTTCACCGCTTCTTTCGTGTAGGTTTTTGGGCTGGCATCGGGGGATTCAGGCACATCACTGTCGGAATATTCCGCATAGGCACTACCCTGCTCCACCAACGCTGCCGCCAGATAATCCAGCGCGGTCTCATCGCCCTCACGGCCTTGTGCTTCAAAAGTACTGCTCCAGCTGGCATCCAGATGGCTGAGCAGCTCTTCGGCCATGCGTTTTTCTGCGGCTTCTTCGGTTATCCCCTCTTTCTTTGCCATCAGCGGAGCCATTTTCTTAATGGCCTGCATTTCCTTTGACTGCAGCTGACGATAATCCACCTGCGCATTGCCCACGGCATTGGCGTGTTGTGTGCCCTGCCGTACCGTATTGCTGCCCGCTAAGTCATCAGTACCCACATTGGCGAGCTCACCGCCCGTGGCCTGGTCAATGCGGTTGGCCAGCTGACCGCCGACCAGATTGGCGATGGCTTCCTGTGAAGCGTCGTTTTCGCCACCAGTTTGCAGGGTTACGGTTTCATACACTTCATGGCCAACGGTGTTGGTCATGTCCTTGCCGTCGGTGGCGTTGTCGACATTCACCAGAATATTGCCGTATTCGCTATGGCCTTCTTCGGTTACCGTCGCGCCCTTATTAACACCGGACAGCACGGTATCGGCCAAAGACTCGCTGGTGGTTTCACTGCCCTGATAGAAGTGAATGTCGCTCGGGTCAATACCGAACTTTTCCTGCGCCATATGGCCCAGCTCGGCTTCGGCCGCTAAACGCTGGTCCGGGTCGTCACTGGTCAGTCGTGCCAGTAACGCCTGACCTTCGGCGGTGCGCGTCAGGTCATTTTTCAGCTGCGTCATTTTGTGGGTACTGTCCAGCGAGACCCAGAAGTTACCCACGCCCAGGTCTTTGTTGGTAGCAACCGCCGAGCCGGCATTGTAGGTATCTTCCAGCGCATCGGTGGTATTCTCTCCCACTTGTCCCCACGCATCGGTACTAAACACACTGGCAACATTGTCCTTCCACTGGTTAAGCTGCTGCCCTGGGTTTTCAGCTAGGTTTGTCAGGCTGTCTGTGGCCGTGGTGCTGGCGTACAGGTTGGTGCTTTGGCTGTCGTCTTTGGTGGTTTCCTGTGCAAGGTCGGTATCGCGGTTTAAGTCGCTGAGGTCCTGCTCAGTGCTGTCTCTGACCGTTATGGTGCCCTCACCCACGGTGGCGCGGTTGATTTGCTCCTTGTCGTGGTTGTTGTAATGGCCGCTGGCAGTATAGTTGGTGCCGCTTTCCGTCTGGTTGGTGCTGTTGTCATCACCCATGGTGAAGCCAACGTTCAGGTAGGTGCTTTTTTCCTGGTCGTGGTCTTCAATATCGCTGTAGGCGAGCGTGCCGGTGTTAAGACTTAAGTTACCGCCGTCGTTGCCTTCTTCATCGATATTCGCAATAACCGCGCCGTCTATCTGCGTGTGGCCTTCGGTGCGTATATCCACCGAGCCGCTGCCGGTAATGCTGCTTTGCTCATTCACCCAGGCGCTGGAGCCGTCGGTTTCGCCGTAGCCGGCACTGGCGCCGCCACTCACTCCCATGCCAACGGTGATATTGGCGCTGACGTCCCAGCGGTCGCCTTTCACCTGTCCGGTGTCCTGCACCGAGGCGACCTTTAAGTCACCACCAACATCCATCGCCACGTCCGTACCGGCCAGGTTGCCGCCTTCAATCACGGTGTCGTTGCCGCTGGTGACGCTCAGGTTATTTCCGGCCGTAATGTGGCTGTTGCTGTAAGTGGTGCCCTCGCGGTCTAATTCACCTTCTCCCATGGCCATATTGGCCGTAAAGCCGATGCCGTCAGAGCCAAAGTTAATACCTGCTCCGGCGCTTAAATGGCTGTCCTCGCTGTCGCTGCTGTACTGGCTTTCCGCGGCTTCAATAACAATATTGTTACCGGCGGTTAGTACAACATTATCATCGCCATCAATATCACTGCCGACAACAGCTAAGTCGTTACGGGCGTTGACATCGACATTACCACCGGCATTCAGGCTACTGCCGACCACACTGGTATTCTGGTTGTCTAACTCACTATCAGACTGGCTGAAACCAGCCGTTAAGCTTACATTACTCGTGCTTGCATTAAGGTTTAACCCAACCTGCAGGTACTCTGTATTATGCTGACTGTCACTGCTGTTTTGCGCCGCAACAACGCTGACATTCTCGGCATTAATACCAATGTCACGCCCTGCGTTCGCACTGACCCCTTCAAGCAACGCATCACCACCGGCACTTATTGTGACATCTCGTCCGGCCGTTAAACTGCTGGTTTTGGCCTGGCTCTGCTGCACGTTGTCGGTCGTGGTTTCTGTGGTCTGACCTAAATGCCCGCCTATACTGGGGCCTGCGTTATTTAAGGTATCAGCCGCCTGCATCACCGAGCTGGCAACACTGACCGCATCATCTCCCTGACCCAGGTTACTGATAGCGTCTACCGTTTTACCAACATTGTAGTTCGCACTGACCGTTAAACCGTCACGGATACTGCTATGCTCAGTTGTCTGGTTAAACAACTCTTGTGCGGTCACTATGTTGATATCATTGACTGCGCTCAGATTCGCATCTTGCCCGGCCACAATGTCGCTGCCTGATATCAGCAGATCATTGCCCGCATTCAGTTGTACGTTATTACCCGCAGTTAAGGTGCTGCCTGTTTGGGTAACACTGTCACTGGTTAAGGCGTCTTTTTGCGTATCGTCACCGGCAAATACACTCAGAGTATCGCTGTCAGCACTTATCGCAATACCGGTTTTGGTTTCAGTTTCGCGGCTATAACTGCTACCACTGCCCTGACCGGTCATTACATTAATATCGCGTCCGGCATCTACCTGTAAGTTATTACCGGCATACAGCTCTGAGCCCACCACATTAACGTCACGGCTCGCTGACAACGCCATATTGTCTCTTGCGGTGAACGCACTACCGATATAATCGGTCTGGGTAATGCGGTTCTCGTTTGCGGTTTCTTTCGCTACCGATAAGAAATTGTCGCTAAAGCCCAAGGCAAGGCCATTACGTCGGGTTTCCTGATACAATGAACTGGTTTCAGTGTCACCCAGAATATTAATGTCTGCCGTTTGCGCATCTTCATTGCCAAAGCCTGCCTGCGCAGTGATATTCTCGGCATTCATACGTCCGGCTAGTACGTTAATGTCGTTTTCTGCTAATAAGGCGATATCCCCGCCCGCATTTAACTCCGCATGACCAAGATACTGTACATCGGTTTCGCTGATTTTAGTCGAGCCAAACAAGCCGCCGAACATGCTTTTTTTCTTGATATGTTTTTCAGCCTGCCATTCTTCGCCGGAGACCATATCCAGCTGGCCTCCGCTGTAGGCCATTACGTCACCGCCGGCCTGAAGATAAGTACCTTCCAGTAACACGTCGCCCGAATTAAACAACTGCAGGCCGTCGGCTGTTTGTTGTGCATTCAGACTGACATTGCCTCCGGCAGCAACCACTGAACCATGGTGCTCTGCACTGTAGGTCTCATCGATATACACTTTTTTCTTAAACATGCTCTTCTTTGTGCGCTTATCACGGTCTTCGTGATACTCCACCACACCCAGAAGATTCATTTCGTTACCCGCGGCAAGCTCAACGTTACCGCCTCCAACAAACTGAGCCCCCTCAGATTCCAGGTTATTGCCCGCTACCACACTTAAGTTACCGCCGGCTTCCAGGCTGACCACGTCGTAGGTGCGATCCAGCTCGATATCGTAGCCGCCTTTAAAGTACTTCTCGTGACCGTTCACTTTTTCTACCGCGTTCAGTAATACGTCGTTACCGGCGTGCAGGCTGATATCGCCCGCGGCGCCCAGTTGGCTGCCCTGTAAGTCCAGGTTATTGCCGGCATTCATACTCAGACTCTCGCCGGAGATAATTTCAGGGCTGTCACCCACTCTGGTATAGGTGCGGCTATTACCGTTGCTTCGCTCGTTCGTATACTGAGTAAACTCGGTGCGGTTCACAATATCGCCGCCCGCATTCAGCACAACGTTGCCGCCGCTTAACAGGTTCTGGTTGATAAGGTCGTCACCGGCATTGATGCTTAACACATCGTTACCGGTTAAATCGCCCTGGTTGGTGAAGTCACCGCCAATGTCTAACCACAGAGTGTCGCTTTCCAGTGACATGTCGTTGGTAAAGTCGCCACCCAGTTGCAGACCCAGTAAGTTGTCGCTGTCAAAATGACCGTAGTCGCCCATGTTCAGGCCGCCTTCACTACGCAGGATCAAGCCTTCACCCGCGGCAATGCCGCTGTCAATGTCCAGACCCGCGTCGGCGGTAATGTCTATGATGCCGGTCGCACTTAGAGTGACACCGTCTTCCAGTAAGTCGTTTTGGCTAATGGCGCTGTAAAGGCCTTCCTGTCCCTGGTTAATGGCGTCGGCGTCAAAGCCTAAGTCCTCGGTTAGTACGCGCATTTGCTCGTCGGTCATAAACACATTTTGACCGGCGCGCTGCCCGGCGACTTGCTGCTGAGCGTTTTTCTGCTGCTGGATGTTTTCCTGTTGCTGAAGGCTCTCTTTCTGCTGACTAAGGGTACCCTTCTGGTCATCCACCAGGCCTTTAATAATTAAATCGGGGTTGTAGTCGTTAGTAATATTGTCATTATCAACTGTACCCACACCTTGTTGTACGCCCGAAGCTTCCGTTGCAACGCCTTGCGACATGCGCAGACTGTCGGCCATATCCGGTGTCATAAAGCCCACGCCCTGCACGCCAAAGCCTGAGCTGTTCGCTCCTAACTTATTGGGGGAGGAGGTCTTTATAAGCTCCGCATTGTCTGCAGGCATTGTGGCGTTACCGGCGTCCGCCAGACGCTCAGCTTCGGTGATATTCTCGCTTTTGCCGTTTGTGCGGAGAACGACGACTTTTGTGTCGTTATTATTGCTGGCACTACTACCCCGCGACGCACTACCGCGAGAGCCGCTAGCCTTGGTATTTACATTGCTTCCATTAACATCTGAAGGGGTAACATCGTTTAATTCTATCGAGCCGGACAAGTTACCGCTGATGTTACCGGCGGCAATGGTGCCGTAGTTTTCGCCTTCGATATAGGTGGTTTCGTCGTAGGTGTTTTCTACGGTTTCCTCGACTTTTTTCTTTTCCCCTGGTTCCGCGCACCCAAACGAAGACCCATTCCGGTTCTCCTGCATACAGATACTCTTCCAAGTTTCACGTATAACTGTAACCTCTGTGACCTTCCTGCTTTTTGCTGAATTATTCTTCACGTTGCTGCCTGATAGCGTTAAGTTACCGACAGCTGATATCGTGGAAAAATCATTAGTTATATCGCCGCTTAGTCCTAGATTTCTTCCCGCGACTATTACCCCCGCTTTCCCTTTTAAGTTTGCCTGGTAGATCGTGCTTACTTTCTTTTCTTTTTTTTCTGTCCAAGTTTGCACTTTTCCACTATAGCTGGTACCGGAACGTGAAATAGTGTCTGTATCTGTTTCAGATTTACCGCTGGTGTAAGAAAAGTCGCCCGTATAAGTATTAACAATTTTCCCGCTGATACTCATATCACGCGCAGCCGCAATAGAGCCACCAGTATTGGTTACCGTAGAACCGGCAATAGACGCGTCACGATTGGAATAGATGTTACCGGTATTACTGACATTGCCGTCAATAGTGAGCAGGTTGCTGGCGAACAGCAGGTTACTGTTGTTGATGTTCCCGTTTATATCTAATTGCGTTCCTGCGGCAAGGGTACCTGTGTTGCTCGTATTGGCTATGTCCAGCCTTAATACTGCGTTACTGCTCACCGTGCCATTATTGGTTAGCTTATTGGCATCCAATATGGCATTGCCACCAGAGCGTATAAGCCCGCTGGCTTTATTCGACAGCTCTTTAGCGTCGGCTGTAAGCGTACCGCTAGCGACAATGGTGCCACTGTTGTTGATGTTGGCATTCGTATCCAGGTCAATATTGCCACCGGCACTGATGGACTCATTGCTTTGCAGGGCTATGCTGTTATTACTGTCCAGCGTAATATTGCGGGCCTGAATTTGGCCGACATTCAGGCTGTTTACATTAATGGCAACCGAGCCGTCAGACTGCACCTTGCCATTACGGTTATTCAACGTACGCACATCCAGATCAACCGCTGTAGCGCCTGACACCGTACCGCTGTTGGTCAGGGTGCCGGTGCTGTCAATGTCCACTTTCCCGGCACGACTTGCCAGAGTGCCACTATTGCCAATAGTTTTCGCATTCAAGCTCAGCTGTTTGGCTGACGATATTTGTCCGGCATTTTTCAGTTCGGTGCCACCATTAAGGTTAATAGCACCGTTACTGATAATACGGGAACTGCTAGCGTCACTAGAGACTGAGGTCGCAGTAATATCCAGGTTACCGGTTCCAGCCAGCAAAATACTGCCCGCATTGTTATCCAGCGCCGCCGTATCCAGTGTCAGGTTATTACCGTTAGCTGCTATGTAACCGCTGCGGTTAAGCAAAGCCCCACTTTTAATACTGCTGGCACCACTGCCGGAGCCGACAATACGGCCACTATTATTTTGAAGAGTACCACTGCTGTTTAACTGATACTGGCTGCCGGTTAATACGCCGCCCGTATTATTAAGGTTACCCTCAGCGTTCACCGCCAACTGCCCCGTGCTTTGCACAACGCCCGACTGCTGGTTTATATGCGAGCCACTGTTCAGTGTGAGGTTGTTACCATTATGGCTGATTTTCCCGTTGCTGTTATTCAGCTCACCACTGCGGGTGGTTATGGTGAAATTGTCATTGGTTGACTGGATCACCCCACCGCTGTTACTTAGCCTGGCTGCATTAATTTCGGCATTACTATTGCCTGTCGACGTAATAACACCAGCATTGTTGTTTAGCACGCCTGCGGTCAGGTCTAGATTCTGCCCTTGTAATGCAGCTACTGCCATCATCCACTTTTCATTGAAAAGTTGTTAGACCAGCGGCTTTGCGTCCTGCCCTTTCGGCGCAGTTTGCCTTTTAATTTTCTTAGCCTGTAAAACATATTGAGAACTTGCTACAAGCTGAGCGCGCAAACAATATACAAATCTTTACAAATAAACAAGCTCTTTTAACTTTTCTATAACATAGATGTCACTACAAAGAGCTTTCACTGCCTAAATAAGCGGTCGCCAATTCGAGTCCAGTCGCTGACGCAAGCTATTTCTTACTGTTTGTCTAAGCACTTCATCATCCCAGGGCTTATCTAAAAATCGGTACACTTCGCTTTCATTAATTGCCTGAGTCAAATTTGCTTCGTTACGATAAGCGGTCAATACAATTCGTGCCGCATTTGGATACATAGAACGCACGTTAGATAAAAACTCCAGTCCTTGCATGTTACGCATACGTTGGTCCGAAATAATTACGTCCACCGGGTTATGCGCCAATACACTGAACCCCTCATCACCACTCGTTGCGGTATAAATCTTATAACCATCGCGTCTCAATAGGCGTTTTAAAGACTTCAGAATGTTCTCTTCATCGTCTACTATGAGAACAGACTGACCCGTTGATTCTTCTGCTGCGACATTAACATCGCGACTTTTGTAATCACGTAGAAACTCAATGAGCTTTCCTTTTGACATTGGCTTTGCGAGTAAAAAGCCCTGAATTGCATCGCAGTGACATCGCCGTAAGTATTCTTGCTGAGCTGTAGTTTCTACTCCCTCAGCAAGCACTTCTAACTCCAAATGATGAGCCATAGAAATAATACCTTCTATAATGGCTGAATCATGACGGTTAGAGACTAAATCTCGTACAAAACTACGATCAATTTTCAATAAGTTTACCGGTAAGTTTTTAAGATAACTTAAACTAGAGTAGCCTGTGCCAAAGTCATCTAACGCAACCTTAACTCCAATATTACGAAGCTCATGTAGTTTACTTATGGCCAGCTCAGGATGCCGCATAAATACTGATTCGGTAATTTCGAGAACCAGTTGCGCGGGGTTAATTCCGGTTTCTTCAATTACCTCTCGTATTGTAGTGACAAATTCAGACCGTAATATATGAATAGTTGAAATATTGACAGATACTGAAGTTAGGCTGTCGCGCTCGGCTGAAAGCACTAGAAAATCCCGACACGCTCGCATTAAGATCCAACGACTTAAAGGAACAATCTGTCCGGTGTTCTCGGCGACTTCGATGAACTCGTTAGGCGGAATAACGCCCAGTTCGGGGTGGTGCCAACGAATTAAAGCTTCAACGCCGGTCACTTCATTATTATTCAGATAAAACTGTGGTTGGTAGTGCAGAGTAAACTCTTGATTATCTATACCATTTTGTAAAGAGTTGCGAATACGAAGTTTTTTAGACAATTCCTGATTAAGTTGCTGATTAAACCACTGATAGTTACCATGCCCCATACGTTTTGCCTCGTACATTGCAATATCCGCCTGCTGCACCAATTTTAAAGGGTCATCGTCATAACCCTCGGCAAATGTTATGCCGGCGCTTGCCGACAAATGAAACTCACCCTCTTCCACATGAAAAGGCTTTTGCATTGCCTCCATTAAACGTTCAGCAATTAGTGCAGCGTCGCTTTGATGACTAAGCTCAGGAAGCACAGCTACAAACTCATCTCCTTCCATACGAGCTAATGTGTCTCCAGGGCGTAAGCAAGAATTTAAACGTTCTGCTGCCGCCACTAATAAACGATCTCCGACCTTATGACCCATAGTGTCATTAACAGCTTTAAAGCCATCAACGCCGATGAAAACGACACCTAACTGAACATCATTTCTCTTACATAACATTAGGCTTTGTTGCAATCTGTCTGTCAGTAACACTCTGTTTGGCAAACAGGTCAAGCTATCGTGATTGGCAAAAAATAGGACTTTCTGCTCAAGTTCGATCTGATTCGTAATATCATCAAAATGAACGAGCCGTACCGGCTCACCCTGCCATTGAGTTTGTATGCTGTAATGCCGAATTCGCTTTTTCTTTCCATTAGACAGGTGCAAAGTCGCATCGCGACTAAAGGAGCGGCTATCATCATACTCGATAGGTAATTTTCGTCCTTTCAGTTCGGTATTCGTTTGTAGCAATAATCTCTCAGCAGATGGGTTTGCATAAATAATAGAGTGCTTACTATCCACCAGAATAATTGACTGCGGACTGTCTTCCAGTAAGTACTCAAAAGAAAGTTGACTATCCAGTAAGTCAATCTGATACCTTCGACGCTCGAGGGTATAGTAAATACTTTTCTTCAAAGCCAAAGGAGTTACTTCAGACTTTTCCAAATAGTCTTCCGCTCCCAACTGAATGGCTTTGTTACTTAGCTCATCAGTTCCCTGACCGGTCAAAAAAATCACCGGAGTTTCTATGTGTTTTTCCCTTAGCATTCTGATGACATCTTCACCATCATCAGCTCCCAGATGGAAGTCGCACAAGATAATATCGTAATCTTGGCTTCTCAGCCTTTCCAACGCTTCCTCTTTAGACTTAGCCCAGCTCAACTGATATTCAGGTGCGCTTTTAACTAATAAGTCTCGAGCTAACACATAGTCATCTGCATCATCTTCTATGAGCAGAATACTCAGTGCCTCAGTAACGGATAAATTCATAGTATTTCCTGATTATTTCGACTCGGCAAAGTGAGCTTAGCCGTTGTTCCATCGCCAAACTGGCTGCTTAATACAACATCACCACGATGCAAATCAATTATTTTTTTTACAATTGCCAGCCCCATTCCTGTCCCCGGAATGTCGCTGCGCGAATGTAGCCGTTTAAAAGGTTTGAATACCGACTGATGGTGTGCCGGATCGATACCAATACCGTTGTCAGAAAAGCATACGGTTATGCTATCGTCCAATTCTCTTCTGGAATGAATATAAATTTTCAGCTGTTTATCTTTTCGCCTATATTTTATTGAATTTGTTACTAAATTTTCGAACATCCGTTTAATCAATTTAGGATCAGCGACAATTTCATGCTTAAGATTAACCTCTAATTCAGCTCCCGCTGATGTTAGATTCGCTTCATGTTCATTAAGCACCGTCTGGACAATCGAGAATAAACTAACGGTATGAACCTCCACTGAATCTTTTCCAAGCCGGGCCAATTCAAGAATTTCTTGAATAAGCTGCTGCATCCGGCGTGATGCTGAAATCATCCGCTCAAGATAATCTTTCTCCTGGCCTTGGAGCTCAGTTTCCTGAAGAAGCTCTCCAAAGCGAACAATTTTACGCAGTGGCTCTTGTAAATCATGCGAAGCCACCGCGGCGAAATTCCGTAACTCGCTATTTACCTGTTTTAATTCAGTATAAGTTTGTTTGATGTGCGTAATGTCCTGAGCAATACCGAATACACCAACGACACGCTCTCCCTCTAACATTGGAATGTTACTGACACTTAGCGCGATCTTCTCACCCGATTTTCGTACAATATTAGTTTCATAGTGAACCGGTTCGCCCTGGAGAGCCTGTTGAAAAATGGAACTCACTTTTGTGACTTCGGACGGCGCAAGTATATATTCATAATGCATTCCAATTGCGTCGGCTTTTTTTACTTGTAAATAGTCTTCTCCCGCTGCGTTTAAGTCAGTAAAACGCCCGGATAAATCCAGCGAAAAAGCGGCACTTGGGTTGTGGTCAAATAATGACTGAAAATATCGTTGCGAACAGTTTAACTTCTCCAGCGCCTCATTACGCTCACGCTCAATTTGATAGAATTGCAGAACAAGCTCAAAGCAAACCGACAACATGGTTAAAAGAGCAAAATGTCCCACCAAAATAACGGCGGGTACTGAATTTTGTAAGTCATTCTTTTCATTTAACGGCTGATTCAGCGCATAAAGCCACCAAATGCCGGCCGAAAAATAAAGCAACAGCATTATCCACAACCAGTTGCTTCCTTCGCTGAAAAGGCGGGCTTTATCGGTATAAAAGGACAAGAAATATACGCCAATACCGAGAAGTACAAACAATACTCCGCGGAATATATAAAGATTATGCTGAAACGCGAACAATAATTCCCAGGCGCCAATAGCGATAAAAACAAAGGCTGCCAGCCACACGTAAGCAGCATGCCGACTCAACATCTGTCGAACAGAACTCCACCTGGACAGACCATACCCTACGCTTCCCACAAAAAGAGCTAATAAGCTGTCCTGAAGAGGCATTCTGAAACCAATACTGACCAACCCCAGAGTCAGCGCAAATAATCCGAGTCCACCCCAGACAAAACACGCTAGTGTTAATGAGTGCCAGTAACTTCGCGCAACAATACTCAACCAGCTAGTTGCCACCTTTGGCTCCTTCCTGTTTAACCGCAACCGGGAAACTCAATATGACACGAGTTCCTTTATCTGGAGCACTGCTGATACTCAGGGCTCCACCTAATGTGCGCATAATATTGTAACTTATAGATAAACCCAGGCCGGTACCTTGCCCCTCAGGTTTGGTCGTATAGAAAGGCTCGATAGCTCTTGCTAAAACTTCCTCTGACATTCCACATCCGGTATCTTCAACTGTTAGTTGAACTCTATCTTTAACCAATTGCGTTGTTATCTCTATAAAGCCAAAACGTGTTATAGACTGAGCAGCATTAAGAAAGACGTTAAGTAGTACCTGATTCACCTGTGCCGGGTCACAATAAACCTCGGGTATTTCACTACAGCGCTTGCGTATGTCCACTTTATCGCGTAACTCATTTCGCATAACTTTTAACGTGGTATCAATTTGGTGGTGAATATCGCACCATTCAGATAACCCAGGACTTCGTGTAAACTGGGTTAATGAATGCGTGGTTTGGGTAATTCTCTGCACCCCTTCCTGAGTTTCATTCAGCAGTGACAAAATATCAGACTCGAGAAAGTCGAAGTCGGCTTCTTCTCTTTTTTGCTCGGTTATTCCGCTATTATGTATTAAGTGAAGTAGTTTCTGAGTGTACTGGCTTAGGGTATTTAAATTTGAACGAATATAACCCACAGGGTTATTAATTTCATGCGCTATTCCCGCCGCCATTTGCCCTAAAGCGGCGAGCTTTTCAGTTTGTAGCATCTCGGCATTAATGCCGGCAATCTTCTCCAATAACTGTGCCTTTTGCTCCTTTTGTTGAATAAGTTCCAGTTGTCGACGTTTAAGAACATCATTAATTTCAGTAACTTCATTCCGTTCATTAATTAACTGCCGCTCTAACAACAAGTGCTTATCAGCCAACATGACTATTAAAGCAACTTTGTTTTCTGGCTGACACATGGCATTGACAAGGCACATCACTGTTTCTTGCTTACTTTTTAAATACAGCGTCACCTGCTCGCAGTCAATACCCTGTTTTAGTTTTGGCTCAATGACAGAAAAGAAGTACAGACGAGAGGCCGGGGACAATATCGTATCAACTGTTAGTTTTAAAATATCATCGGGAACGAGCTGAAGCTTCAAACATAACCGGTGTGTTACTTCCGTTACTGAAAGATCGAGAAGATCAAACTCAATAGCCAACAAAGGCCAGTCCGTTTTACTTGGGCGCATCACTCACTTTTCTCTTACTAATCGGCAAATTTGTTCTGCTACCAGTTCAGGCGCGCTCAATTGAGGATAGTGCCCTTTCGCCTCAAGAATATGTAGCTCTGCTTTCGGCAGTCTATTCGTCATATATTCAGAAACACTCAACGGCACAACAATGTCAGCTTTAGCTTGCAAAATAAGTACTAAGCATCCGACCTCCCGCAAAGATTCCCTTATGTCCGAGTAAAACGTTGCCCTGGCAAAATTACGAGTTAATTCAGCATTACCAGCCGTAAAGTAGTCCTGCAACTGCTTTATCATCCTTGGCTGATCATGATTTCCTAGCACACGAGGGCTCATATATTGAGCCCAGCTAAAAAAATTCTGCTCCATAATCACCATCAACTCGTCCATATCATCTCTACTAAAACCACTTTGATATTCGGGTAGATCGTGAATATAACGTGGCGACGGATTCAGCATAACCATTTGCTTCACTTTATGCTTTATTAAAGGGTAGGCAAGACTTGCAATACTACCACTAACAGAGTGAGCAATAAGGGTTAAAGACTCAATATCGAGAGTATCAACGACTTCAGCAAGGTCGCGCGCATAGCCATCAAGCGTTTTATACCGCTCGTCATTGTAGCTGCTGAAGTCTGAATTGCCAGAACCGACATAATCAAAAGTAATAATACAATAACTATCAGGTAACGCCTCTATAACAGCATTCCAAATAGTTTGATCGCAACCAAAGCCGTGCGCAAAAAGTAATGCTTCATTACCTTTTCCCCGAACATGGATATTATTGCGAATGGCGATTTGGTGCCTATTCATAGCTGACAACCTTCTTAACAAATAATTAACGGTTGGTAACAAAGTGTAGAAGCCGTTGCAAGTTGTCGTTACCGCTTTTTCAAAGGAATTGTCAATAACCCCCAAAGTTTAGTGGTGAGTTTTGCGTCGCGGTATTCTTGCAGACCAATATCTACACTGTCGGAACCCGCCTTTGGCTTTGCGGTGAAGCTACGAAAGAGGTGATCCCACCAACTGACACTGAAACCGTAGTTACTGTTGGTTTCTTCTTTTTCTGTACTGTGGTGAATGCGGTGCAGCTCCTGGGTAATGAGCACTTTGCGCACGAGCTTTTCCACAGGTTTGGGCAGTGCCACATTGCCGTGGTTAAACAAGGAGCAGGCGTTAAGAATAATCTCAAATACAATTACGGCTAGTGCCGGAGCGCCCAAAGCAAGAATGGCGGCTGCTTTTATGAAAAAACTCAGCACAATTTCGGCCGGGTGAAAGCGCAACCCGGTGGTGACATCAAAGTCCGGATCGGCATGGTGCACCCGGTGCATTCGCCATAAAAGAGGAATGCGGTGGAACAATCGGTGCTGCCAGTAAATAACGATATCCAGTGCGACAATGCTGGCTAGCATCGCCAACCAAAAGGGTATTTCTGTGCCCGCCTGGCTCAAGTAATGGAAAAGCCCCCAGCCGTTTTCTGATGCCAGAAGCGCCGCTCCAGTCAGGCCAACGGGCGCAATAACTCTCAGCAATATAGTATCAACGGCAACTATGGCGAGGTTTGCCGGCCAGCGCTGTTTACGGCTATAGCGGGGCTTGCGCTTAGGCGAGAAAAATTCCCACAACACCATAATAAGCAATACGCCAAGGAAAATACTTAAGCGCCAGGCCGTTTCAGACATTGATATCCTCCGGCTTTGCCGTTGGCTGTTTCAGTGCGCGGTAACCGGCAACAATGCGGGTTATTGCGGTAAGCCAGCAGGCGGCAGCGAATAGATAGGCCAGTACCGGAAAGTGCTGTGGCCACAAACAAAACGCCACAAAAAACAGAATGGTTTCAAAGCCTTCGGTTAGACCACCCATATAATGCAGTGACTTATTCGGATACTCCGGGTTTTCAATACCGCGCTTTCCGGCAATGCAGGCAAAGGCCAGAAAGGTAGAGCCAGTACCCATAAAAGTGACTAACAACAGGCCTGCAGCAATCGCGTTCTGCTCGGGCGCGGCTAGCAAAAAACCAAATACCACAGCACTGTAAAAAATGAAATCCAGCACAATATCAAGAAAGCCACCGGCGTCGGTTAGCTGAGTGCGCCGCGCCACCGCACCGTCCAGACCGTCGCACAGCCGGTTTAGTAAAATAGCAGCCAGCGCGAACTCATAAAGCTCAAAGGCTAAAAATGGCACCGCCAGCAAACCGATAATAAAACCCGTTATGGTGACCTGATCAGCACTGACGCCGACACGGACAAGTAAGCGCGCAGGGAGGTCGAGAATTTTTCGGGTTGCCGGAAGTAGCTTAGGGTCAAACATTAGCGACTTCTCCTTTTACTTCTGTGCCCTGTATTTCAAGCACACGGCCACAGGCATCTGCACTGTCGTGAGTAACTAATAAGGTCGGCATTTGTTTGTCTTTGAGTTGTGCAAAAGTCCACTGCCTGACCTCTTCTCGTAAGCTGGCATCTAATGACGAAAACGGTTCGTCCAGTAACATGGCCTGCGGCTCTGCCAATAATGAACAGATTAATACGATTCGCGCGTATTGTCCGCCGCTTAAGCTGTCAGGGTAGACCGTCCACTTGTCCGTTAACCCCATATTGTTCAGCATCGCCAGAGCTTTGTCTTTTTGCTGCTGACGATTTAGTGATGAACGTGGCTTTTGCGCAAAATAGCAGTTTTCTTCAACCGTTAAGTGCGGAAACAAACCGCCTTTTTGAAACATCATGCCCAGTTGGCGCGCGGCAATTGAGCGCTCGCTGATATCTTCGCCGTTTAACCTTAACTCGCCCTGAATATGAAAGTTAGGCAAGTGCTCACCAAGCACCCAGCGCAGCAAGGTCGACTTCCCCACCCCACTGGGGCCCATCAGCGTGACAATTTCACCTTTTTCAACCGTCAGTTCATTCAGGCTGAATAAAGGCTCAGAGCCATTTTTTGTGCGCCTTTTTATTTCAAGGTTACGAATGTTCAGCATAACTTTTTGTCCTGATGAGTCCGACAGCAATAAACACCACCAGTGGCAGTAGCATTTGTAACAGCGCATAAAGGCTGCCAATACGCCAGTCCCCGCCGCTGGCAACGCTAACGGCTTCGGTGGTTAAAGTGGGCGTTAAGCCTTTCCCCAGCCATTGAGTTGGCAGGTACTGAGCAATACTAACCGAAAAGGCGACCGCAAAAGCAACGGCTATGGGCTGCTTTAGCATGGGTAGCATAATTCGCCACCAGGCGGCCCGATAGCTATAACCCAAACTTTGAGCCCGGGTTAGCCACTGCTCGTTAAAGCGGGTGTAAGCCCCATGCAAAACCAGGTAGGCGTAAGGCAGAGTATATACGGCATGAGACCAGAGCACCCACCAGGCTTGCCAGCCAACTAGCCGTTGCCAACCAAGTACCAAAGGCACCTGCGGAATAAACAACGCTACAAGTACAGGCCAGTAAAACGAAGCGGCGGCTTTCTGTCGTTGCCGTTGTAGCAGAGCAATTGCGGCTACAGTACCTACTAATGCACTGAGCAGCGCCAGCCATAGGCTATTCACTGTTGGCTCTGCTAAGTAAGCCCACTCGCTTTGCCAGCGCTCAAGGGTCAACTCTGCCGGCCACAAGTTTGGATAAAACCAATGTGTCGCTAAGCTCTGCAAGGCTAAAACGACAATAACCCCCAACGACAGTACCCCCAGAAGAATCCAGGCATAACGGCTAGCTTTATGTGTGTTGGGTTTTACGGGGTGGGTTACTTTTTTACCCAGCACGAAGCGGCGAAACAGAGCATAATGCCGGACATTTATTAATAGCAGTATTAAAGCCATAGCCAGTAAAACCCATGCTCCAGTTATTGCCTTAATCTGGCTGCTGGAAGAGAACTGAAAGCTCCATTCATACACGCGCTGCGCCAGCACACCCGGCGTGTTACTGCCCACTAGCAGCGGAATATCGACCACTGACAGCGAGTAAATAATGACAGCCGCCATAGGCAGCGTTAAACGTCTTAAAAGTTCCGGCGTAACAATGCGCCACCAGGCTTGCCGTTCGCTGTAACCATAGCTCTGTGCCTGGGTCACCCACGAATTAACGGGCAATTGTTTTAACTGAGCCGATATCATTAGTAGTAAAAATGGCAGCTCTTTTAAAACTAGAACCACTATAACCGTCACTAACGACTTTTCGGATAATGGCCAGCTTGCCGGTGGTGCCGGGAACACTCCGCTGACGCTTTCCACTAAACGTATGAGCCAGCCGGACGGGCTCATTAACAACATAAGGCCGACCGCAAAGGCCACATGCGGAATGGACAAAAGTGGAGAGAGTAATTGCTGCAGGCGGGTGTGTTTTAACAGCGCAGGTGCCATCCATAACGCCAAATAGCAAGCAGCTAATGGTGCGGCTACGGCGAGTATAAAGCTCGAAGTTATTGAGTCGTAATCTGCGAGCAGCTCAGTTAAGGTTGCTAAGCTGACGCCGGTTTCAGGGTCAAATGACGTAACCATCAAAAAAAACACACCACTGCCAACCGGCAGAATAATGAGCAATAACCAGACAACTATTGATAACGTGCGGACCATTCCCGCTCCAGATACTCCTGCCAACTTGCATGAAAGTCGTCGGTGGGTTCCAGCAGCGAAGAGCCTTGCGCACTTTTAAGAACGGAAGGATCACCCCAGCGATTTATATCGGCTTTTCGTTGCTGTGCTTTTTCAGACAATAAAAATTCGATAACCGCTTTCGCAGCTTCGGAGTTATTGGAACTGCTCGGCACCGCCAAATAATGATTATTGGTTATGGCTTTGTCTGACAACGTATGACGCTTAACGCCCGCAGGCAACCGCCCCTGATTCACCAGGGCTTTATAATCATTGGGATTAAAGCTGACCGCCATCAGTAACTGCCCATTTGCCAGGTATGAAATCTGCTCACCAGCCGAGGAAGGGAAATTTTTGCCCTGCTGCCATAACAGCGGGTGCAGTTTGTCTAAATAGCTCCATAAAGGCTCTGTCAGCTCATTTGCATTAACACTGTTTGCGGGCTGCTGAAATACCTCGCGTTGTTGCGGATGTATCGATAACAACAGCGACTTTAAAAAAGTGGTGCCATGAAAGTCCGGCGGTTTAGGGTAGCTGATGCGACCTTTATTTTCCCGGACGGCGTTGAGCAGGCTTTCTGCAGTCACTGTTTTCTGGTCGAAAAGCCCGGGTCGGCTAATCAGGTTAAATTGCCCTACTCCCCAGGGCACTTCCAGCCCATCCACCGATTCACCGAAATCGGTTTGCCAGTTAAGGTCCTGGTTAATGTTGTTCATTGCCTTAATTTCATCGGCAATGGAACGCAGAGCACCAGCCTCTTTCAGTGCATGGAAGTTTTCACCGTTTATCCAGATAATATCCGCATTGGAATGACCGTCTATAATTTGCTTAACCACCTCGGAGGCATCCGCCACTTTATTATGGCGAAACTGAATGCCCTGCCCTTGCAGTTCCTTTTGCGCCCAGCGTAAGTAACTGTTTACTTCCGGCGAGCCACCCCAAGCATAAAAGTTAACCACTTCGGCCTTTAAAGGTAAGGCGGCAAAAAGTGTCACTAGCAATAAACTGATGGCAGCAGTAAAACGCATTTTAACTCCGGCGCCAGCGATGAAATTTCTCAACCCATGTTAGCAGCTTCTGCGGCGCATTGGCTCGTTTCCATTCACCGGCCACGTATTTATTCGCCTCTGCCAGAGTCGGATAACTGTGTATGGTGCCCAGTATTTTATTCAGGCCAATGCCGTGTTTCATCGCCAGCACATATTCTGCCAGTAGTTCGCCGGCCTGCGGGCCAACAATATTCACACCCAGCAATTCGTCTTTACCCGGTTTGGTCAGCACTTTCACCCTCCCATAGGCGCTGTCATCGGCAATGGCACGATCCAGTTCACCAATGTCGTACTCGGTTACTTCGTACGGTTTATCGGCTTTTTTCGCCTGCTGCTCGGTTAAACCCACATTTGCTACCTGCGGCGAGGTATAAGTGACCCAGGGAATAACAGAGTAGTCCGCCCGGAAGGTTTTGAAAGGATCAAACAAGGCATTCACCGAGGCATACCAGGCCTGATGCGAGGCCACATGAGTGAGCTGATAAGGCCCGGCAACATCACCACAGGCGTAAATGTTCGGATAGTTGGTTTGCAAAAACTCATTGGTACTGACTGTTTTATTGGTTTGCACGCCAAGCTCTTCCAGACCAAAGCCCGATATATTGGGTTGCCGCCCCAGCGCAATTAACACCTTGTCGAAGGGTATCTCAACTTCTTTGCTTTGGTCGACATTCTGGTTATCAACACTTTCGTTATCAACCGTCTGCTCAGCAATAAGCACGGACTCGCCATTGTGTTGCTCGAAGCGCAAGGCCTTGTGGTTCATTTTAATATCAATGCCTTCTGCCGTTAAACGCTGCGTTAGCAGTTCTACTGTGTCGGCGTCTTCCGGGCCCATAAGCCGCTCAGCCATTTCCACCTGAGTAACTTGTGAACCTAAACGCTGAAACGCCTGAGATAACTCACAACCAATAGGCCCGCCGCCCAATACCAATAAGCGTTTAGGCAGTTCATCTAACTCCCAGAGAGTGTCTGAGGTTAAATAGTCAACCTTATCCAACCCCTCAAAGTTTGGTACCAGAGGCTTAGCGCCAGTCGCGATAATAATACTGCGAGTGGTTATGCGTTTGGTTTCACTCTTACCTTCGACATTGCAGGTCACTTCAACTTCCCAGGGTGAAACAATGCGCGCATCGCCTTGCTCAACGTCTACTCCCAATTTGGTGTAGCGCTCAACCGAGTCGTGCGGCTCAATGTCTTTTATAACTGACTTCACCTGTTGCATAACCTGCTTGAAATCAACCGAGACCTCACCAACGTGAACCCCCGCACTTGAGGCGTTACGCGCATTATGAGCAAGTTCGGCCACATGAAGTAAAGCTTTTGAAGGTACACAACCGGTATTCAGGCAGTCACCACCCATTTTGTGCTTTTCAATTAAGGTAACCTTTGCTTTTACTGTGGCCGCTATGTAAGCACTGACTAACCCTGCTGAACCGGCGCCAATAACCACCAGATTATTGTCAAAAGACTTAGGCTTTTTATAGCCTTTAAAGGCTTTACGACGTTTCATAAAGGCCAGTACCGCTTTGGCAATTAACGGGAATATGCCCAATAAAACAAAAGCACCAATTAAATCTGCTGAAACCACATCACCTAAGCTGGATATCTGTGCTAACTGGGTTCCTGCGTTAACGTATACAGCGGTGCCCAGCAGCATGCCTAGCTGGCTTACCCAGTAAAAGGTCCAGACCTTTATTTTAGTCAGACCCATAACCAGGTTAATAACAAAGAACGGGAACAGCGGAACCAACCGTAGGCTGAGCAAGTAAAACGCGCCGTCACGCTCCATTCCGCGATTAATGGCGGTTAAGCGCTCACCGAACTTTTCCTGCACCCAGTCGTGCAGAATAAAGCGGGCACTTAAAAAAGCGAGGAATGCGCCAAATGAGCTGGCGAAGCTGGCCAGTAAAAGGCCCCAACCAAGGCCAAATATGGCACCAGAACCCAGAGTTAAAATAGTCGCGCCGGGCAGTGATAACGCTGTGGCCGCAACATAAACAACAAAATAGATGGCGAAGACCTGAAATGGGTAATCAATAAAAAGCTGGTTAAGCTGTTGCTGCTTTTCTTTTAGTACATCCAGAGACAGATACTGCGTTAAATCAAACACAAAAGCGCTGATAAATAACGCAACAATAATCAACAGCAACAACAGCTTTTTTAATGACATAAAGATTAATCCAATCTCTTGTGAGCGCTAATATACACTCTGTTTTTGTCTCGTTTCCCCACAGCTACAACAGTAACCACAAGCTCTGAATCTCTTACTTGATAAACCAATCTATAACCCAGTTTTCGCAATTTCACTTTGTAACAGTTATCCATTCCCTTTAAGCGAGACGCCGGGACATGAGGTGATTCAAGCCTTTGCTTGAGCCTGGCTTTAAATTGCGCCTGAACATCCTTGTTCAACTTTTTCCATTCTTTATAAGCTGAACGTTTAAACGTCAGCTTATAAATCATCGATGTTCACCTCGACTTCATCTTCATGCTGGCGTTTTTTAACTAACTCCAGTAAATCCCTGTCTTCCAGCTCTTCCATTAACGCTTCATAGGTTGCTGCCGGAATGCAATAAAATGCGGGCTGATTCCGGTTCAATACAGCCACCGGCTCACCGTGACTCTCTTCAACAACCGCCATTGGGTTCTTTTTCAACTCACTAATGCTAGTTGAGTTGCGTGCATAAATGGGTCTAACTGATTTCATACGACCTCCCAAAAGACTTTTAACAGGTCTTATTATAGGTCATTTAATCTGCTTTTCCAGTTTTAAAACTTGTAATCAACACTCAAACGCGCGTGTCTTGGCTGCGATGGAAAAGCCAGGGTTGCACCAAAGTAACCGCCTTCAAATACCGGTGACCAGTTGTCCTGATCGGTAGCATTGAACACATCAATACGGGCACTTAACTGCTCGTCAAAGCGATAACGTGCGTTCAGGTTTAGCGTGTGCTGGTCACGTATAAACACCGTTTGCAGATAATCTAGCGGGTAGTGCTTGGTATAACTTAAATCACCACCGACCGACCATTCAGGGGTTATCTGCCAACCAGCAACCGCTGACGCCTGTACTTCGGGAATGCCCTGTAATTGTTGGTTTGACGCAGGAAACGCGGTGAAGTTAGGCGAGCCAACACCTGTACCTTCAATAATATCGGGGCGTGAATCATCAAACACATCGGCCACCTGACCTGTACCCTGCGACGCTGTTGAGTTGTCATAGTGCGCATCAATATAGCTAGCTGCAAGAGTTAGCCAGTAACCGGCTTCATGGCTGTAGTGCCACTGAGTTTCGAAACCCTCGGTGCGAATACCGCTGTTAGAGCCATCACGGTTGCGTAAGCTTCGCTTTTGGTCAAAGACCACAGCGTCCGCGTACCAGCGGGCATCACTTGGCGCGTATTTCACCCCCAGTTCATAAAGCGAGTTCTCTGTCGCAAAGTTTTGCGAATCAATTTCACCGGCGGCATTTAATACCGTACCACCCGCCATCGCGTTCGACGTAGAGTCGCTCTCATAGGCGGTTGCATAGAATGTCAGATCGGGTGTCCAGTTATACTGAGTTGATAAACTTACCGCGGTTAGCCAGTCACTGTAGGTATCGCTTGCAGCTTGAACACCCTGTGGTGGAATGGGATCTTTCGCATCTACGTCATAATAGTCCGCTCTTACGCCACCGGTGACTCGCCATTTGTCCGTAATATTCAGCTCGTGTTGAGCGAAAACACCCCACTGGTAGCTTTTTGAGTCGGTGGTGTCTGACGTAATAAAATCGCCCGTACCATCGCCGTCAATATCGTACTGGCTGCCCGGCGATACCCAGAGACCCGGGCGCAGCTCGATTAAACTGGCTTTCTGCTCACTAGTTAATGGAATGCGGCGGTTACTGAGTGGGCCTGTCAAATCAATAGGATTATCCGCCTCGGTTGAGAACTGGCTGTAACCCAGTACATCGTTAATTCGTAAGTTAACACCTACTACCGTTTTCTTATTTATGTGCAGCTCGGTGCGGTTTTCAAAGGTGTGAGCGTCATCAATAATTTCAACAAAACTGTTCTGGTTAATGCCTTCGCGGGTTAAATACTGATAATACGTGCGGTTAACCAACACCATGTCATCGTTCAGCCAGTGCTGAAGCTTTGCGTGCAACAAAGTGGTTTCAGCGGTATTGGTGTCGAGCGGGTCAGTTAACGTGGTACTGCGGTCAATTCGAACCTCTCCGGTTGGGCTAACAACAGCCCCTGCTCCCGGAACCCGCGAACCATTTGGCTGAATACCCTGTCCGGTAATATACAAATTATGGTCTATCAGGTTTTGCGTTGGCCGGTTAATGCCTGCATTGTCTGTCCAGTCAACATCGTAATACTCTAGGGATACATCCAGCAGCGTGTCGTCGTTAGGTGCAAACTTATACGCCAGCAAAAGGTCATTACTGCGGTGCTGATGAAAGTCGTAAAAGCTATCTTCATCCACATATTCGGCGCTTACTCGCAGGCCTTGCTCGCCCTTTTTTAGCACCCAGTTATGGTCAAGCTGCAAACGATACTGCTCCCACTCACCCAATTGGGCTTTCAAGGTAGAGTCCGACTCAGTCAGACGAGCGGTTTTGGGCTGCAAATTGACAAAGCCACCCACGCGTTGAGTAGTGCCCAGCATGACCGGCGGCGCGCCTTTAACAACAGCGATACCTTCAATGGCGTTAAACGACATGGGAATACCAAGCCCATTATTACCGGCCTGACGGCGCATGCCCGCTTCAAATAACTCGCCCAGCTGCCCGCGAACGGTAGGTAATGATGGGTTACCAAACCCCGCCGCGGCAAAGCTGTTAGGCGCAAAGCGCGCAATATCATGTAAGTCATTAATGGCAGCTTCTTCCATTAACGACGCACTAATAGCCGTGGCAGCGCGGGGAATTTCCTGCAGGCTTTCCGCTAAACCAAACAGACCTTCGGTTGTTTCTTCCGATGGCAGCACGACACTTCCGTCATCGCGACCAATAACCTCAATAACTTCCATTGGTTTTTCTTGTGCCACCGCCGTTAACGGCAAGAACCCTAGCCACCACCACTTTTTCATTTTTGTATTCCCTTATTAAACCAAATGACTTACTAAACGAAACTAAAAGCGTTATCTGTTGCGCCAGTCAGTTACGTTTATCACCAGAAATAAGATCGTTCTTCTGAAGATATTAACCTTCAGAAATCAATGGCAAAGGCTCAAAACCTTTACTCTTGAAACGCATCACGCATAATAGTCAGTATTCACTACTTAAGCCTATAGCGGAATGACAAAAACAACAGGAAACCCAACTCAAACAACGGAAGCTCTTAACGAACTACTAGAGCAAGTTGCCCGGGGTACCGAACTGCACTTTGAATCAGGCCTTTGCGGCCACTGGACCTTAATGGCCAAAGAGCCGGGAAAAGTCGCGTTTCATGTTGTCACAAATGGAGACTGCTGGTTTGGTTTACCGGGTTCTTCGGTCGAACCAATCAAACTAAATGCCTCAGACATTATTTTTGTTAATAAAGGCGTTTCTCACTTTCTGAGTAAGACTCAAATTCCATCTGACATAAACGAATCCGATATTCCCAAGTATTGTCAGCGCGACCACGAACAATCTGGTGTTGTTTGTTATGACGTTAACTCCGCTCCGGGAGCAAATGATACTCTATTTCAACTACTCCCACCCTGGCTCATTCTAAAACAAGCAGACCAGCATCAGCAGCTATCACATATTATTGAGTTAATCAGAGCTGAGGCAATTAATCAGTCTCCCGGATATCAAACCGTGATTAGTCGGCTAAGTGACGTTCTTTCTCTGAATTTGCTGCGGCAAGTTATTGATGAGGGTAAGTCTCTTCGCGGCCCTTTAGCTGCTCTGAGTGATCGCCAGTTGCGTACAGTCATTATGGCCGTGATTAACGAGCCGGGCGCGGACTGGACTGTAGAACGACTGGCAGACCTCGCTTATTTATCAGTCAGTGCGTTTGCAGAAAGGTGTATAAAGAAAACTGGCGTAACTCCGAAAAAACTCGTCGACCAACTCAGGTTACAACGGGCACGCATAATGCTAAGTAGCTCGCAGCTATCGATGGACGTGATTGCAGAGCAACTTGGCTATCAATCGGCAACCGCCTTCAGCCGCTTTTTCAAAAAGTATGCGGGCCTCTCCCCAGCAGAGTACCGCCACCAAACTCACTCGTAGCTAATTCGTCTTAGCACGCAAAAACACCTGTCTTCATGACTAAAACAGCGGGAATTGGTTTAGTCTGCTTTTATTTTTGAGCTTTTATTCTATATTCATACTCACAATATTAAATACAACTTAAAAGCGCAGGAGTAAAATATGAGTGACTTTAAACTACATGACAAAGAATCGGCTCCCGAGGAAAGCAGGAAGTTACTAGAAGGCTCTGAAAAAGCTTTCGGTATGATCCCCAATTTGCACGCTGTCATGGCTGAAGCACCCGGCATTCTGGAGGCTTACCAACAGGTGCACGAGCTTTTCGTGAATAGTAGCTTTGACAAAAACGAGTTAACGGTTGTCTGGCAAACCATCAATGTTTTCAACGAATGCCATTACTGCATTCCTGCTCATACTGCTATCGCAAAAAGTATGGGCGCTGATGACTCAATTACTGACAACATTAAAGCCGGTAAGCCCCTAGGCGATGACAAATTGGAAGCGCTACGACAGTTTACTTTGGTCATGCTTGAAAAGCGCGGTAACGCCGACGGAAGTGAGCTTGAGTCTTTTTATAAAGCTGGTTACGGACAGCGTCAGGCATTAGAGGTTATTTTGGGAATTGCTCAGAAAGCAATGAGCAACTTTACAAACCATATTGCAAATACACCTATAGATGAACCATTTAAAAAGTTCGCCTAGCCGGATGTGATGGCACCAGGTGAAATCCCAAAATCAACAACGGAAACAACTATGAGTCAGTCACTAGAACAAAAACTTCCGTGGGCACTGTTAGCGCTGCGGGTCGGTATTTTCATTGTTATGTTTGTATGGGCGCTGGATAAGTTTGTGAACCCGGGACATACCGCCGCAGTGTTCGAAGGCTTTTATGGAATAAATGGTTTGTCTTCGACTTTAGCTGCTGTATTGGGAGTACTTCAGGTCGCTCTTTGCCTGGCATTTATTGCCGGGTTATGGAAAACGATAACCTACGGTTTAATATTGATTATGCACGCAGCGTCGACTTTTTCGTCATTCCCACAATACCTAGACGCCTTTAACAACCTTCTGTTTTTTGCGGCATGGCCAATGTTAGCCGCTTGCATCGCACTCTTTATGCTACGCGAGTATGATACCAAGCTGAGCCTTTAAGATGGAGCGACTATGCGAGTCATATTTTTTGTTCTGGCTATGAGCTGGCAAATGGCTGCATCCGCGCAGTCATTTGACCTGTCTCATACCGCTTTTACTGATGTTCTGAATGATCATGTTGAGGTCTATGACGACGGTTTAAAGTCTGCGGTTAATTACCCTGAGTTAGCTCAAAACAGAAAGGCGCTGGACAAGTATCTCGCATCGCTGTCTGCAGTTGAGCCCGGACAGTATGAAAGCTGGACTCATGAGCAGCAACTGGGCTTTTTAATCAATGCATACAACGGTTTCACCCTGCAGCTTATTATCGACAATATCGATAAATTTGAGTCCGGCGAGGCTGATTCTATTCGCGATTTAGGCGGGGTATTTTCCAGCCCATGGGAGAAGTCGTTTTTTACGCTACTAGGTGAAAAACGTACTTTGGATTGGGTTGAGCACGAAAAAATTCGGGGCGACTTTGACGAGCCCCGCATACATGCCGCTTTAGTCTGCGCAGCAGTAAGCTGCCCTAAGCTGCGCGCGGAAGCCTTTACCGGTGAAAGTCTGGAGACTCAGCTAGAAGATCAGATGATCACTTTTTTAAGTGACCGCGATAAAAACGGTATTGATGATAAAGGCATTTATCTGTCGAAAATTTTTGACTGGTATCGTGAGGATTTTGACGGGCTTCGAGACTATCTAAGAGCCTATTCAAGGGCCCTTTCCGGTGATTCTGGTAGTGGCGATAATATGAACTTTCAGTATTTAGATATTCGTTTTGTTGACTATAACTGGAAATTAAATAATTTAGAAAATCGCTAAAAGCGTTAAACTGTTAAATTCCCGTTGACCCAAACCCAATGTAGTGACGTAATAGCAGGCAACATTACTTTAAGGGTGTCTTTATGAAAGCGTTACACGGTTTATTTATTCTTCTGGGTTTATTATCTGTCGTGCTGCTTGCTATATCAGGGCCTTTATACAAAAGCGGAACGGCTGAGTTAGGCACAGCATTCTTATTGCTGCGCTGGGCTGCTTATATTGGTGCGGCAACCTTCGTGCTTAACATTATCTGGTACTTTATTCGTCGCCCACAAGGGCTGGTTGCCGGGCTTAGTGGTTTAGCCATTATTGCCGGAGGCTTTGCTTTTTATATGCCTTTCAGTCAGTACCTGAAAGCACAGAATGTGCCTGCCATTCACGACATAACAACTGACACACAAAACCCGCCTGAGTTTGTTGCCATAGCCCCGCTACGTGCAGATGCATCCAACTCGGTTGAATATGCTGGAGAAGAAACAGCGAAACAACAGCGTCAGGCTTATCCTGAGTTAAGAACTTACGAGTCACTGGAATCACCGAATGAACTTTTCTCGGCTGCTTTATTAGCCGTAGATAAAATGGGCTGGGAGTTAGTAGAAAGCTCAGAAGCAGAAGGCAGAATTGAAGCGACAGCAACCACTACCTGGTTTGGTTTTAAAGACGACGTAGTGATAAGAGTTCGCAGTACAGCAGATGGTAGCCAATTAGATATTCGCAGTAAGTCACGTGTGGGCCGCAGCGATGTGGGCAAAAATGCTGAGCGCATTCGTGAGTTTATGTCTTTATTGAAGCCCGAATTACGTTAATAAAAGTTACGATAGAAAGTATTACGTTGGAAAGTATTGGGCCTGACACAAAGCGTCAGGCCCTTTCTATTTATGGAGCCTTGCGAAGTACCGGTTGCCCATAGTTTTCGTCCAGCTGTCTAACCGCCGACTCCGGAATAAATACCTGAGCCACACTGGCTACTTCTTTGGTATTGATATTCACTAGTCGGGCGTTAGCCATAACGCCATCCCGGTGATGAGACAAAGTACCGACCAATACATGAGTAATTGGCATAATCTCATCGAGTTCCAGATAGTCACGAGTTAACGCAAAGTCACCTTTTGGAGTGACCCGGATAAAGTCAGTCGCTTTAAAGTCGAGAACGCTTAGTTCACGACTGTGCAGTTCCTGCACCAATTGCTCTGACAGCACCATGCTTAACGGCGAGCTTTGATCATATTGACCAGTTACCCCAACTAAATTGGTTATACCCACCTTTGCACTATTTAACCGAATGCTGGCATTCTCGACCAATTGCTTAGCAAGTTCGGCGCTATACCGGGCACTGTACGGCTGAGTATAAATCTCTTCTGCCTTCTCTTCGGCGTTTACTTTAGCTTGCGAGACCTCCTGCTTAGCCGGCAACACAGTGCAGGCTCCCAGAAACAACGCAGTAAAACTTACAAAAATGGATAACTTCATGGCAGTGCCTCTTTCTAATTACGCTGTAAACGACCGTTAACTAGCTCAGTTTGTTTATTTGACCAATACAAATGCTTAGGAACATAACGGTTAGCCGCAGCCAAAACCTCCTGATTACGACGGTCGACAATACGCAAATTAACCATAGTTCCGGCATCTTTACGAGACAGAGTTCCCACCAGAACCCAGTCAATTTCAGGATGTTGTTCAAGCTCATCTACGTCACGAGAAAGCAGCGTTGCTCCCTCTTCTGCTACAGAAATGTAAGATTGGGCACGAAATTCAACCAAGCTTAAATTGCGCTCTTTAAGATGCGCATAAATACTTTCGCTCAACTGATGGCTTAACTCGCTTAATGAGTCGCCCGCTTGCGGCTGCTCAAGCGTTTCAGCTAATACCCAGCGAGTTACGCCAATGTTAGACCCATAGTGAGACTGATTGTCGTACGAGAGCTGACTCGCGAGCTGCTCCGCTAAGTCGTCGCCGATAGCTTCGTGGGGGTTGTTAGCATGGGCCGCTGCTGAGCCTGAGAACAGCAAAAACGGTAGTAAGAAACAAAGAATGAGCACCCGATAAAACATAGCCTGACCTTTAATGATAGAGCTTATGTGTTGTTATCGGCAGGTTTTGGGGAAGGTTTAGGGAATAAAAAGCCCTCTTAAAAAGAGGGCTTCAGTACTTATATTGCTCGTAAGCTAACGATTAGAAGCTATAAGTAAAGTTTACATAAGCACGGCGACCCGTTAGGTCATACAATGCGTTTTCTACATAACCTGGAGGAACTTTATCGAACATATTACGTATACCGCCAGTTACTCGCAATTCATCCGTAAAATGATAACCAACAGCGATGTCGTGCGTCATAATTGACCCTACATACGCCGGTCCAACATTCTCGTATGCTTCAACTCGAGGAGTTACGTCAAACAGTGCTGAACGGTCTAGGAAACGAGTTGTCCACGAAACATTCAAGTCGTCCAGACGATAGTTTGCAGAAAAACGGAACTGCCATTCTGGATCTCCAACTTCCCCAGTTTCAACCTGATCTTGAGTTGGTTGGTCTTGGAATGGATATTCAACAAACTCTTTTAAATGGTTGATAAACAATGAAGTTGAAAGAGAGCCAGGTAAATCAAACTGGCCTAACTCAGTTTGATAATTAAGTTCCATTTCATAGCCAGAGGTTTGAATAGCGGCAGCATTTAAGTAACCCGACTCAACGGCTGTCAACTGATTATCGTCACCGCGAGTAACTTGACCACAGAATGTATTATCAATACCACTCGATGAGTCTACGCAGTTATTGATTACGTCTTGAGGATCTATAAACGTGATAGCATCTTCAATTTCAATATCATAGTAATCTAGAGTAACCGAGAAGTTTTCAATAAAGCTAGGAGTCCAAACAACGCCAAAAGTTGTCGAATCTGACTCTTCCGCCTCTAGATTTGGATTACCTCCAGAGATAAGATCAATACTAGCGTTTGTAACTGATTCGAAATTCTCCGGAACACCCAACGCAGCACAGTTTGCAGCACGGTTTGGATCATTATCTATCCTAGTTTGATCACAAGGGTCGGTTACATTAGTAAACCCAGGAGACCGAGGGCTGAATGCTTCCGTGATATTAGGTGCACGAACAGCTACACCGACAGTACCACGGAAACGAATATCTTTAATTGGAGCGTACATAAAGCCTAACTTCCACGCATCAGCAGTACCTGCATGAGAGTAATCAGCGCTACGATAAGCCATGTCCAAAGTTAGTTCTTCAGCAAAGTCCAATCCAGCCAGAATTGGAAGGTTTAACTCTACGAAACCTTCTGTTACATCATACTCACCATATTCATTAGGTGTTGCAGCGTTAGCAGTTAAGCCTCTACGAGTAAATTCGTCGGTAATAGTCTCTGATGTTTCTTCGCGCCACTCAAAACCAACCGCGATGTCAACAGGCCCACCTTGTAACGAGAAAAAGTTAGCTGTATCTGTAACAAATGAAGCACCGGCATATTCCTGCGTAATTTTATCATCGCGAGTAACATCTGCGCTCATGAAGTCAATTGCAGATTGAGTAGCTTGGTCACCAAATGGGTTATAAGGAACACATTCCCCACCGTTATTTACAGAACCTGCATCAGGATCACGGCAGACAATGTTGCCATCAGCATCTTCAATTGTATCAACAGCAGCTAAAACGTTGTCTGGGATTTGCGAACGTAAAGTTTGACGGCGGTTGCGCGTCTCACCATAACCATAGTAGAAATCATATTGTAAATAGCTTCCGCCAAGCTCTAAGGCTCCATCAACACCACCATTAAAGCGGAACAATTCTCGACGGTTATCCGCTGTACGGTTACCCCAGTCTTCAAAGAACTTCCAAAAATCAGCTTGTTGAATGCCTGCATCAAGAAGGTTGGTTCTTAATTCTTCATCTAAATAGGGATTATCTTCGACATTAATCACCATCGCCTGACTAAAGGATGGCTGAAACTGCTGTTCAATATCAGCTTGAGTATATTTGAAATCAGAATAAAAACGCGCTGAGTCGCTCATTTCAAAGCTTAAGGAAGAACCAACGTTTACGCGATTAACGTTAGGCTGAAGGTTTACATAGTCTTCAGTATACAAACATGTTTCACAGCGCTCTGAGTATTGGCCAAACAATGCTGAGTTTGTACCGTCACGAGCAGGCTGTCTTTGCCATGAACCGTCTGGGAAAAAACCGTAAAAATCATCAGCTAATAGAACACCGCCGCCTGAAATATACTCTGAAGCTATACCTTCGGCATAGATACGATCCGGGATTCCATCCAAACGCCCAGTATCTTCAGGGTTCAATATTGTTCCCCAACTATTAAACTGGCGAACATCATTTGCCATCGTTTCTTGAATACGGTTCATACCGGCATAGAACGTCGCGTTACCACGGCCGTTCATAAAATCACCGCCACCTAAGAAAGTGAATTCGTGTGTGCGAGCACCAACGCCTTCAGTTGATCCAGCTGCCTGTCCGCTAATCTCAAAACCTTCATAGTTCTTTTTCAGAATAACGTTAATAACACCTGAAACAGCATCTGAACCATAAATAGCTGACGCACCACCAGTCATGATTTCGATACGCTCGATCATGCCTGAAGGAATAGTTGATAAATCAACTGACGCAGAGCCAGGAGAGCCTGCAACGTGACGCTTGCCATCAACCAGCACCAAAGTACGGTTTGCACCTAAACGACGTAAATCAGCAGAACTAACACCGGCACTCGCATTACTCTCACGGTTACCTATTAGAGTATTAGTAGCACCTACAGCAGGTAATTCAGCTAAGATTTGCCCTAAGTCTGGAGAACCGAATTTTTCGATATCCTCTTCACCAAGAGACAAAATTGGTGCGGCTTGAGACAGCTCAGGACGAGCAATTCGTGAACCTGTGGTAACGATTCGCTCCATTTGCTCTTCGGCTTGTTCTGTTTCTGTGCTCTGCTGAGCATCTTGCGCTACTGCTAACGCAGGAAAGCCTAAAGACGCAGCAACTGCTGCAGCCGTTAAGCTTTTTCGGAATGTCATATTTTTCATGAGTAAAAACTCCCTGGAACGTTTTTATTATTTTACTTCTTATATGAAGTGTTAAGGAATTTATCAGGAAGTTAAAAGATTGTAAACTTTTAGTGTTAATTTTGTTTCAGGGATCTGGGTTGAAGTAAAAAGGAGCTAAAGCCCCTAATATTAAGAGCTTTTAACCGCCTGTACACAATTCCCTACAACTCCGGTTTCCGGAAACTGCACTTGTTGAATTCGAACCTGCTTAAAACCAACATCTTCGATGCGCCTTTTCAAGTCAGAAGGTTCCCCTAAACTATCGGTGGCTTTTAGCAAAGTGGTAAGCCGGGCTCGGTGCTCGGTTACATTAGCTAGGTAATCGTCAAATATCTTTTGTGATTCCGCTTTTTTCCCTGCCGCTGCTGCTTGCAAGAGATGCTTAGTCGCAGGAACAAAATTCATCGCATGAAAAGCCGATTGCTGCTGATGCTTGCGGGCAAATTGATTTAACCGTTGCTGAGCCTCTTGCGCTGCTCTCGGTAAACTACCTTCCCCCTGTTTAAATAAGGCCTCCTGCAATACGCTCACCGATTTTTTAAGTTGCTTAATGACAGAGGGAATAAGCTCATAAACTTCTAAGCTCTTTTTGTAGATAACGGACTCCTCAGAATGCACCAGAGCAACTAACGACCCACCGCGTTTTAACTGTGATGATAAATTTCTTAATCCAGAGTCAAGATCCCCATACTCAATGCCAAAGTGTGAGACAAAGACTCCTACTTTCTTCTTACCAGATAAGCTAAATTGCTCGTAGTCAGTTTCTCCTGATAACTTCAAACTCTTATTCGGTGGGTTAATCTGCGCGGAATCAATTCCGGATACATCGAGCTTTTTTCCTTTTTCTTCCGCGTATTCAGTCAACCACTGCACAACAATTCCGTTACCGGTACCAACATCGACAACCGGTTGCTTTACATCGGTTTCATCCATACGCTCAAACCAAAATTTTCGCATTTGGTAGGTTTGTAAACGCGAACGGTCATCTAGAAAGCTGGCTTTTGCGCCCTTTTGCCAAAAATAAGTCCACGGATTACGTTGTGTCATCTCTTTCCCTTTTTATTCTTCTGGATAAATATCAAAAGCAACCGTCAATCGGTTTTCGCGACTTTGAAAAGGTGTTGTTCCGTGCCAAAAATAAGAGGGGAAAAGCACGATAAGCCCCTCCTCCGGACGGATAAAGTAATCTGCATAATCCTCTTCCAATAACTCACTTTCACCGAGCTTAAGCCACCCCTGCCCTTTATTTGTTAATTCTTTATTTGCTGCAACATAATAACAACCACTTATCCAGCCTTCATTATGATAATGGCTTTTATGATAGCCGTTGTTACGTAATTTAACCGACCATGAACCAGTAAAGTCAAAACTTTTACCGCTATGCTGTAAAAATGGGTGGGACTGCTCCCATTTCAAGCTATCACTCCATTGTGCAACATATTCTTTAATCGCCGTCGCTAAATGTTGAGTTGCTCCACTGCAATTTGAAAACAAATGCCCGTCAGTCTGGCTACCATTACGAAGAGATTGCTCTAAAGGATGCTGAGAGCTGCCATGAAGTTTTTCAAGTTTAAAAGAAAGCTCCTGATGAAAGCTTCTCCTTGTTGAAAACCCCGATGGTACAGGAAGATAACTCGCACTAACAAAACGCTCAAAGTCGTACAGCTCTTGGTAACTGTCACTCAACTCTGCAGCTTTAAAGACCGAAGCAAGTAATGCCCAATCTCCTTGTTCAGGTTTTTTACTAATAGCAATTAATTGACGAGCACTATGCAACGCCTGCTGATATAGTTTTAACGCAAGTTCACACTTAGCTTTTGTTCGTAATGTTGCAGCGGATTTGTTACCGGAAGCTATCACTTTTTCTATACTTTTTAGCGCTTGTTCATAGTTTTTAGTTTTAAACTGAACATGCGCTCGCATAATAGCAAACTCATTGACGCTTTCATTCGGATCAAACTTTTCTAGTAAACTGATTACACTTGAGTAGTCTTCAGCTTGCAATAGTAAACGTGCATAATCATAAACTAAGGGTAACTGAGGACGTTTTTCGCTAAGTGCCTTGTTATAAAAGGCTGTCCAATCGGGGTTATCTAAGCGCCAATTCACCTCGGCCCAAATTCTCTGAGCCCGACGATGATTAAGATTCGTTTTTAAAAAACGCTCAACCATCTGAGAGGCTTGTTGTATAAACTGACGTTTTCCCATACTCGCTAAACACTGAGCCTTCAGTAAATACGCTTTTTCAGCATTCGGGAAGTAACCTAACGCTGAGGTCAGCTCCTGCTCCGCCTCTTTAAAACGGTTACTTTTAACCAGTTCGATAGCAAAATTATAATGTTTAATATAAAGCGATTTCGACACAATAATTACCTTCAGCCATAAAAAAACCCAGCCGAAGCTGGGTTTTATCAACAACTAACGTTGGTAAACCTTAGAACTTCATACCAACACGAGCATACCAGTATTGGCCTGCTGTGTCATAAGATGAGTTCAAAGTGTTCATGTCGTTATTGTTTGTTACGTATGGAGGTTGTTTATCAAACAAGTTACGAATACCCAAAGTAAACGTTGTACGTTCACCATAGTAATAGTTCGCTTGCATGTCATGATAAATATAAGAGCCTGTTGAGCTACTCACGTCTTTTGAGTCGTAGTTAATATCGTCAGTGCCTGACTGGTAGCGAGCTGTCCAGCTAACATCAGCATCACCAATTTTATAACCTGCCGTTAAGTTAGTACGTAACTCAGGGAATGCCGCAACACGACCACCAAAGTTTGTATCAGCACCGAACTTACCAGCTAACTCAAGAGCACTGGCACCAGCCTGAGCTACGTAAGTATAATCTTTCAGGTAAGTACCGTCTAAGCGCATGGTCAATTGGCCGCCAGCCAAATCACGGCTCCAGTTCACATCAAAATCAATACCTGAGGTTTCAAATACTGAAATATTTTGAGTGTAAGCTAGTACGCCAGCAATATAACCGTTTGAATCACGGTAGTCAGAACCTGACCAGGAAGGTCTGTCAACCGCATCGGCTCCTAAGATAAGGCCACAGGCTTCATTGGAGAAGTTTTCGCTACCATAACATTGAGCAACGATTGCACTTGTGCTTGGCGCACCAATACCGTTCTCAATTTCAATGTCATAATAATCGACAGCAATGCTCAAGTTCTCTACGAATTCTGGTTGGTAAACCACGCCCATAGTGAAACTGTCAGAAGTTTCTGGCTGCAGATCTTCGTTACCACCAACTAATGTAGAAGACTGGTTGTTATCTAAAGTAAAGTCCGGCGCAAAACCTTCGCCTGAACAGTTATCGATAACGTTTTGGTTACTGCTGTCGCCATATTCTACACAAGGGTCTGTGTAAGAAATATTGGATTCTTCCTGTGGTGAATAAAGGTCGCTAATACCTGGAGCACGGAAACCTTCAGCAACAGTTGCACGAACCAGTAAGCCGTCCATAGGCACGTATTCTAAACCAAATTTCGTCGTGGTTTCACCATCGAGGAAATCATACTCTGAATAACGAACCGCTGCAGACAAGTCTAAGGACTGAACGCCTGGCAGGTCACGCAATAATGGAACGTTAAGCTCTAAGTAAGCTTCTTCAACGTCATAAGAACCTTCAGTTGGTTCTGCTGCAACGCTGTAAATTTGACCAAGGATAGCGCCGCCATCTGGCTGGTTCTGATATTCTTCCCAACGTTTTTCAACGCCGACAGCCCAAGCTACAGGCCCAGCTGGCAGAGTAAAACTACCAGTATCACCGGTTAAGTTAGCCATCAACTGTTTAGTTGTGCCGCGCTCAACAGGAGAGTTTGGTACTAAAACATAGTCCATTAATTCTTGACTTAAAGTACCAGCTTCGAACGGGTTCCAAAGACCAGGACATGCTTCTTCTGCATCACACAGGTCCGGGTCTAAAACGGTTGCGAAACGCTCAGGGTTTGCACGACCATAGTCAACGCTCGCATCAACGAAACGCGAGTAGTTGTATGATACATCCCAAGACCAACCGTTATCCAGATAGCCTTCGAAACCGAATACCATACGGTAATCAGAGAAATCCTGAGTGAACGAGCGTCCACCAGTTTCTTCTAAACGACGATAAATATAAACGTCTTCGCCAATTGGGTTGTCAGGATGGTTACCAGCAACAGTTGGTCCCCAGAAAGTACCTTCAGACGCCATTAACTGATCCGACTGACGGTTAGTATAACCCGCTTCCATGAACACGTTTAAGTCGCGCGTCAACTCATAATTCGCTGATGCGTTAATAGTGAAGATATCCTGCGGCGTTACCATATAACTTGCAGGTGCGAAGTTATAGGCATCTTGCTGACCATTATACGGACGAACTTCACCCGTCTCAGGATCTACAACAAAGCTGGTGTCAGCTACTGATGAGTTATACGGTGAGTTTTCAGCCGCGGCAGACCAGGTGCTGTATGGAATCGTTGTTGAACCACCTTGAACTATTTGGCCACCTTCTTCACTTAGCGGAATTCGTGAAAAATCACGATCACCTTGCCAAATTGGGTTACGGTTTTGATACTCAAGAGCTAATACAACATTGCCTTTGCCGCTAGATGCGCCGATAACACCTGAAAGTTTAGTGGTTTCACCATCACCTTCACCGGTCAAGTCGTATTGAGCTGAGAATTCAGCACCTTCAAAATCTTTTTTCGTAATGAAGTTGATAACGCCGGCAATTGCATCTGAGCCATAAATGGTTGATGCGCCATCACGCAAAACTTCAACGCGCTCAATGTATGCCATAGGAATTGAGTTTAAATCGCCAGAAGCATAACGACGGCCGTTTAAAAGAATCAAGGTTCTATCAGAACCCAGTCCACGCAAGTTAGCAGACGCATAACCGCCGGAGCCGTTATTGGTGTTAGAACCGTTGTAACCACCGTTCATTGATGGAATGTTATGTACAAATTTTTCCATCGTCGTGAAGCCTGATGATTCAATAGCTTCAGAGTCAAATACAGTGATCGGGCTTGCTGTTTCCATATCAGTACGTTTGATACGCGAACCAGTAACCTGGATACGTTCAACGTTGTCCGCGCCGCTATCTTGGGCTGCGACCAACGCTGGAAAGCCTAACGTGGCTGTAACAGCAATAGCTGTTAAGCTTTTACGGAAGGTGTTGCTATTCATAGAAATTACTCCCTGGAACATTATTTTTTAGTTGCTTGATTGGCGAAAGCAACCTGAAACCGATGGCAGTTTGACTATTTATTGTTTAACTGCCCGTTTTCGGTAACAACCTTTTAACGCCCCAGGATTAAAATTTCAAGTGCTAAGCGGACTCTTTTACTAATGAACGCGCGCATGCGTTCAAAAAACAACCATATAGGTCACTTTTAAAGCCGAAAAGTTAATTAAGTCAACTATTGTTAATAAAAAAACAAACAAAAAGCCAGCTGTAAACAGCTGGCTTTTACACATCAATATTTAAGTAAAACGATTACATGAATTCGTAAGAAACACTTGCGAATACATAACGACCTAATGCATCAAAGTAACCTGGATAAGTGTTACCATTGCTGCCGTTAGCTCCTGTCAGGTAAGGAGGATCGTTGGCTAAGATGTTATTAACACCAACACTAAACGTTGCACCTTCAGCAAACTGGTAACGACCAGTTAAATCTAGGTAGTTTTCGGCATCAATACCCCGTGAAGTACCAGTCAGGTGATCAACAGCACCCAGTGCACGCCAATTCGCCGACACAGATACACCATCGTTGTTCATCCAGGTTGCACGCAAGTTGTGTTGCCATTCTGGTCTGGGTGACTCACAAGTTCCGCCCCATTTACCAGCACACTCTGTCACTGCAAGACCAACGACAGGCTGAGTGTCAAACTTAGTAAAGTAAGTACCCACTAGGTTGAACTTAAGACGACCCCAGTCATTATTAAGCTCTTGAGTGAAAGTAGAGTTAATGTCGAAACCTGTACGTTGTTCAAAACCAATGTTCACGTTAGTCTCAACAATGCTATCTTCACCTAACCATAGTGAACCGCTGTTTTCACCTCGGCTAATTTGGTCGCAGAAAGTTGGATCACCTGTCTCTAAACAAAGATCAAGTGTAGTCTCTGATGGAACCGTTCCAATAGCATCTTCAACTTTGATGTCAAAATAATCGACTGACACATCGAAGTTACCATCCATAGAACGATATACAAAGCCAGCTGAAATCGTATCAGAAGTTTCAGGATCTAAGTCAGGGTTACCGCCAAAAATTGCGTTGTACTGGCTTGCCGGGCTCTGAGGGATATTGCCATACTGACCTGCTGTTACCCCTGAATTTTGACAAGCTTCCAAGCTCGCTTCAGGGTTTGCGCCAGCACATGGATCACTATCCATATCGTACAAACCTAAGCTTTGCGGATCAAAAAGCTCACGAATGTTGGCATGACGCGCCGCGCGCTGGAAACTACCACGTAATTTCACTGTTTGATTAACATCCCAACCTACAGCGATCTTATAAGTGTCTGTTGATTGATCTGTGGTGTAATCTGAATAGCGATAGCCTAAATCAACAACAAGGCTATCAGCCCAATCGGCACCGTCTACGACGTAAATTTTCGCTTCGCTGAAGAACTCTTCAACACCGAGAGAACCCTCTGTACCAATTGTTGGTCCACCCTGACCAGCACCGTCACCTGATTCAAAGTTACTATCGGGACGGAAAACCAGTTTTTCTTTACGACTTGTAATACCGGCTAATAGCTCAACACCACCATAAGACCATGGTGTTTTAATGCCATAATCACCTAAATTACCGATAACATAACCCGTTACGTCACGTAAGTTAGTTTCACCCGTTGCGTACAGTGGTAGAGTTAGATAATCCAATGCTTCTTGCGAAACATCAGGACCAAAAATATCCCAAGGAACGCAATCTGGGTCAACTCCACTCAATGCTGCACTACAAACCGCTTCTCCAGTATCCGGATCAGTAGTTACATCCAATGCACGACCAATATTAGTAATACTGAAGTCGTTTTCATAAACAGAGCTTAGTGTTACGTTGCCAAAGTTAGCGGATAAGTCATAACTCCAGGTATCGTCAATAAAACCACGAATACCGAAGACACCACGATATGAAAGATGCTGTAAGTCTTGTTGACGAGGACCACCTTCAACGTTTCGTTTACCAATATAGGCACCTTCCCACACATTCGGGTCGCCCTCGGCTTGCGCAGGGCCGTCAGCACCACAAATTGTATCTCGTTGTTGAGCAGAGAAAAGAGGGTTGTCGCAACTTAAGTCAACTTGTGGAAAGAACGCACCTGATTCAGCAATTTGTGAAACACTGCGGTCTTTCACATAGCCAAGTTCAGTAAAGAACTCAACATGGTCATTCAGTTCATACTTACCGAATGCGCCCAAGGTAATGCGTTCATCAGGGCGTTGGTAATAGTTCACAGGTCCAAAGTTATAAAGACGCCCATCGTATTCCTCAAATGTGCCATCACCAATATAATAATCATAGCCACCAGCCTCAAAGTCCGTTAAACGGCCATCTGGAATCGTGCCTGAGCCACCACAAAAATATTCACCCGTATCAGCATCGCGGTCATAAGCACAAATACTGTAATCACGATTATCCTGCGTAATAGCTTCAATGTTACGAACTGTCGCGTAAGCTGTTATGTTTCCTTTGCCATCATCAGAGTTTGCACCAATAGTGATCGAGAAATCATTCATATGACCATCACGACCAGAACCCGGCGCTAAAGGAAAACCTGCTTCTTCGGCGGCTTGTGCAACGCCATTATCATTATCGTTATTGTATTGATAAAAGCTATGCTGATAATCAAGCTTAACGCCTTCGAAGTCATCCTTCATAATAAAGTTGACGACACCAGCAACCGCGTCTGAACCGTAAGTCGCCGACGCACCACCCGTTAATAGCTCCACATTCTCAACCAGAGCACTTGGAATTTGGTTTAAGTCGGGAGAAATACCACCAACGAGAGGTGATCCCATAACCAAACGGCGGCCGTTCATTAGAACCAGAGTCCGTTGAGGCTCTAAACCACGTAACGAAACCGTCGCTGTACCCGTGGCACCGTTTGAGTCAGTTGACGTTTGGCCAGGGAAAACCTGTGGTAAGTCATTTACCAAGTCCTCTGCACGAACGTTACCGCTAAATTCAAATTCTTCTGATGTAACCTGAGAAATTGGGCTTGAGCTAACTACGTTAGCTGATTGTGGAATACGAGAGCCCGTTACCTGAATACGCTCAACCGATTCTTCCACTTCTACATCTGTAGATTCCTGATCTTGCGCCAAAACAGGAAAACTGATTGTTCCTGCTACTGCAGCCGCAATTAAACTTTTGCGAAACTTAGTGTTATTCATAAGTTAAATCCCCCGGAGATTTATTATTATTGGTTAGAGATCGACCTCCAACAGTTCATAATCTACCAACAAGTTAACTTTATGTAAACTAATTGTATTTAATATGTTGATTTAGTTGATGTAACCATTCTTTGAAAATATGTTAATCAATCTCGAAATATTAACAAAGATAATAGGGAGGCATTTAAATCAGTACCCTGACAGCACTGCGCCAAAAAAAGCTCTGCACAAGCAACGGTATCGGTCAGTGCATGATGGGAATTGTAATCAGGTAAGTTGTAGCGTTTACGACAGGCGCTAAGGGTAAGCTGGCCGCCGTGAACAGGTTGATGAGGGTTGCGCTCAAGCTTATGCTTTTCGAACGCTAAAGTGTCGAAAATAGCCAAAGGTTTAAAGGGAATGCCAAACTGCGCTTCTATGTGTTTCAGGAAACGCCAGTCCATACCTTTGTGGTGACAAACTAACACGGCATCATTCAAAGCTCGGCTTAACATAGCAAAGGTTTGTTTAGGTTCAGAACTGTGCAAAAAATCTTGCCTGGTTAAACCATGAATGGTCGGGCTCTGGCCTAGTTCAAGCTCTTGCCCGTGAGCGAAAACATGATACTGAGCATTACCCAGGTGCATCACCGGGGGATGAATGCTCATCCAGGCAATAGATAAAATCTGATGCTTTTTCGGATCTAGCCCAGTGCTCTCAATGTCGAGTGCTACGTATCGCAGGCTTTGCCACGGCTGTTTTAATTTCTGTCGCCGGTCGTACCAATGAGCCAGTTTTTGCAGCCACTGAGACATAATTAGTAACCTTGCCGGCTAAACTTCAGACCTACGCCCTGCTGTGCTTCTTTTATAATTTTAAAAGCGGTTTTTAACTGGCGCCTTGAAAGCGTGCTCAGTTCATCAGGGTCTATGGCATTCTTTGGTTTGTCGCTGCCCCATTCTTTTAACTGATGGTTCAACCTGAGCTGCGTCAAAAACTCCCAGGCTTCCAGCAGTGACTGGTTATCGCGACGATTTAACAAACGGCTACCTTTTAGTGCGTTTAAGCGTGCAGCAGTGCCTGGTGACGTAATTCCGGCCTGCAATGAGTAAATACGTGCTATGTCATTAATTAATGCAATGCCGTAACGTTTAATATCTATGGTATCGCCGTCATCGGTATCCTCTGTGCGTAAGCGGTTAAACAACCCTAAAGGTACGGCTATGCGGTTAACCAGAATGGCTAAATTTCCCAGGAACATTTCGTTCTTCGCTAAGTTCGCAATCTGTTCGCGGTATTCTTGATAAAATTTCTCCGGGCCAACAACCGGCCTGCTGTCAAAAAATATCTGACAATACATAAGTGCTTTTGGTGTCGGGCTTTCAATCCAGTTCCGGAAACGTTCCTTCCATTGGTCTATAGTCCCCCGACACTCCGGATTGGATGCCATAATATTCCCCGGACAAGATGGGATACCACATTCATTCAACCCTTCGCAGACGTAATTTCCTAAACCTGCAAACCAGTCTTTTTGCTTATCGGACAAACCATTGCTAAGCAAAAGACCGTTGTCCTGATCTGAACTTAAAGTTTGATCTTCTCTGCCCTGTGAGCCAAATGCTAACCAGCTATAAGCGGCTGGTGCGGCGCCGTTTTCCTGCTCATACAGCTGTATTAGCTGACGTGTCATGCCGTCAGTAACCGATGCCATAAGCCGACCTAAAACAGATGTTTGCTTTACGCGGCTGGCAAAGGTCTGTAGATATTCCGGAAGCTTCTGCGCTTCTTCTATTAATTGAGACTTACTACTTGCCTTACGAATGGCACTAATAAGAAAGACTGGATCGCTGCGTTGCTGACGAATTAAGTCGGTTGCCGTTACCATCCCTACGGGTTGGTTCTGGTCATTAACCACCGGTAAGTGATGAATATTACTGGAGGTCATAGTGGTTAACGCATCCATTAACGAGCGATTTTCGTAAACCGATTCAGGCAACTGTGTCATTACCGCAGAAACGCGCACATCCAGCGGTAAGCCTTCAGCCACTACCCGGTTTCTTAAGTCTCTGTCCGTTAAAATGCCGACCAACTGGGTGTCATCAACGACCAAAACAGACGATATTCCATGGCTAGCCATTAACTTAGCGGCTTCTTGCACCGATGTGCTACTGGATAAACTGACCGGAGGCATGGACACAACACTACCTACCGTCTGCTCACTCCAGTCACTATCGGTGCCATCATCACTTTTTTGTTCTGTTAATAAACGTTGGCCATGAGCTCTTATAAAGTATTGTTCGAAAGGTTTTGATGCGTTACGAAGCCGATCAAACGCCGACTGTGGCAACACATAAACAATACCGTCTTCTATCGCCTGCAATTTATTAACCACTTCACGGCCTGATAGCAAAGATGGGTAACCAAACAAATCGCCGCTTTCCAAACGCTCTATCAGTCGTCCGTCGGCTCCTCGTAAATCAAACACACCTGAACGCACGATAAACAGCGCCGGTCTCATATCTTTTAATATATCGTTGCAGTTCTGATCATTCATATAAACGGACTGCAACTGAGATACGACCCAGCTTCTTTGCTCTTCAGGTAACGTGTCAAAAGGAGGGCAGTCTTGTAGAAATGAATTAACTTCCATGGCTAATCCTAATTTATAGAAAAGCTGATTTCAGTCTTGTGTATTAACTTGAGTTAGTCAATAAAAAGCCCAGCGCGGGGCTGGGCTTCAATTGAGATATATCTCGTTAGTGAGACTGAGCTTCACCGGATCCTTTTGGATACCGTATAGACTCAACCAGTTCCTGAATTTCTTCCGGAGCGTCACCAGTAAACTTATGCACGACAACTGCAACAACAAAGTTGATGATCATGCCTAAGGTACCAATACCCTCAGGAGAAATTCCAAACAACCAGTTTTCCTCAGTATTCAGCTCAGGAGCAACGAATTTGAAGTACACGATATAGCAGAAGGTAAATAGTATACCAACAACCATACCAGCTATCGCACCTGTGCTGTTCATACGTTTATGGAACACACCCATGATTATCGCAGGGAAGAAGCTTGCTGCGGCTAAGCCGAAGGCAAAGGCGACCACCTGCGCCACGAAGCCGGGCGGATATATACCAAAGTAGACTGAGATGACAATTGCCGTCGCAGCTGCAACCCTGGCGTAGAACAACTCTTGTTTATCCGTTATATTCGGCGCCAAATTTCGTTTCAGTAAGTCGTGCGAAACGGAGGTTGATATAACGAGTAGCAGACCTGCCGAAGTGGAAAGTGCTGCGGCAACACCACCTGCTGCAACCAAAGCGACAACCCAGGCCGGCAATTCGCCAATTTCCGGATTCGCCAGTACCATGATGTCACGGTCAATGGTCATTTCATTGCGTTCATCACCTGAGTAGAACATCTTGCCGTCGTTGTTGTTGTCTTCCCACGTGATAAGACCGGTTTTTTCCCAGTTTTTAATCCAGCTTGGCGCATTATCGTATTCAACACCTTGTAGATCCGGGCCATTGATGGTGTTGAAAATATTTACTTTAGCAAACGAAGCAATAGTTGGAGCTGTTAAGTAAACTACTGAAATGAAAGTCAGAGCCCAGAAAGCTGAACGGCGTGCATCACGTACTTTCGGTACTGTAAAGAAACGCACAATAACGTGAGGCAAACCAGCGGTGCCTACCATCAATGCTGCAGTAATGAAGAACACATCGACTTTACTACGTACACCTTCGGTATATTCAGCAAAACCTAGCTCGGTCGATAATCCATCCAGTCGTTCCAGTAAGAACTGTCCGGAACCGGGAACGCCATCGGCTATAGTGCCACCAAAACCCGTTTGAGGCAGTACATGACCGGTCATCATTAACGACAAGAATACCGCAGGCACAATGTAAGCGAACATCAACACAATGTACTGTGCTACCTGAGTGTAGGTTATCCCTTTCATGCCACCCAGTACGGTATAAAAGAAAACAATTATGGCACCGATGATAACACCAGTTGCGATGTCAACTTCCAGGAAGCGGGAAAATACGACACCAACACCTCGCATTTGACCTGCAATGTAAGTAAAACAGATTAAGATGGCACAGATAACTGCAATGGTACGTGCCGTTTGAGAATAGTAGCGGTCCCCAATGAAATCAGGCACGGTGAATTTGCCAAACTTACGTAAGTAAGGAGCAAGACACATAGCCAGAAGTACATAGCCACCAGTCCACCCCATTAGGTAAACAGAGCCATCATAACCGGCAAAGGCTACGATACCCGCCATTGAAATAAAAGAAGCAGCTGACATCCAGTCTGCGGCCGTTGCCATACCATTGGCAATAGGATTAACCCCGCCGCTTGCTACATAAAAGTCATTAGTTGAGCCGGCACGTGACCAAATCGCAATACCTATGTATAGCGCGAAAGTCAGGCCGACGATTATAAAGGTGAGCGTTTGAATATCCATAGCGCCTTAGTCCTCGTGTACACTGTATTTGTTATCTAACGCGGCCATGCCTCTCACATAAATGAAGATAAGCACGATGAAAGTCAGAATGGAGCCTTGCTGTGCGAACCAGAATCCCAGCTTGAAGCCGAAGAAAGTGATTTCGTTAAGCACATCCACCAATATAATTCCAAAGCCATAGGAAACGACAAACCATACAATTAGCAGCTTGAGCATCAAGCTGAGGTTTTCTTTCCAATACGCTTTGGCATGGGATTCACTTTCGAATGCCATAACGTTCCCTCCAGTTGTTCAACATTATTGTTTTTGATCGCTAACAAATGTAAGTGCAATTGTTAACAAGGGGAATTGGACTTTGGTCGTAGCTGATTGAAAGGAGAATTTCAGACATAAAAAAAGCCCCTCGCATAAGCGAAGGGCTGTTTTATTAGTAGTCTGGCGGTGACCTACTCTCGCATGGG
>NZ_JBLXHB010000005.1:0-312638 GCF_048260185.1 Idiomarina sp. | reverse complement strand
TGGGGTTCTTGCTGGAATTAGCGAAGGAAACATGCACCAGCAGTAGGTGAAGCATCAACCAGATAATCCGATGAGATGCCGGTCTGTCTCACTCTCATGCAAAGGTAAGATCAACCATTTAATCCGCTTACCCGAATTTATTTGCCACTACACGTTCACAAGTTGCAGACCACTATAGCTATGTTCAACGTGTTAAGCGAGTATTGGGCATAGCCAAAAAGTTAAAAGATTCATTTGTGAAAAAGCTTTCAATCAAAAAACTAAAGCTGAAGTTTTAGTAACAAGGTAAGTAACACGCTTGAATCTTAATATTTTTTATCCACTATAAAACAATAAGTTATTAGATCTTATCGATTCCGCCTCCGGCACCAAGCATTCTCAAGCCCTGCACGCAAGTGCGGGGCTTTTTGCATTTTAGCCATTGTGCCAGTTTTGTACCAGTAGCCTGATGTTCACATCAGGTGCGATATCTCACCTGACATAAATGTCAGGCTACATGCGCTCACAGAAGGTTAAAAGGGTCATCCACAGAGCGGGATGGTTCGGTAAACCAAAAAGCCCCCTCTTCGCTCATATAAAAGTGGTCTTCCAGGCGCACGCCAAACTTTTCCGGGTTAATTACCATAGGTTCATTACTGAAGCACATTCCCGGTGCCAATTCGGTCTTGTCCCCACCGACTAAATACGGCCATTCATGCAAGTCCATACCGATACCATGGCCTGTTCTGTGCGGTACACCGGGTAATTGATAATCGGCTTTTAAACCCAGTTCGCTCAATTTAACCCGAACTGCGTCATCAACCGATTCGCAGGTTTTACCTATATGAGCCGCATCAAAAACAGCCTGCTGTAAGTCTCGTTCATACTGCCAGAACGTCTGTTGCTCTTCAGTCGCGTTGCCAAAGGGGTAAGTACGGGTGATATCAGAGTGATACCCGTGCAGCTTGCAACCGGTATCAATAAGCACCCAGTCGTTTTTCTCCAGCTTCTGCTCGTAATTAACACCGTGCGGGTAGCTGGTTCCTTTACCAAACAGCACAATACAGAAAAACGACCCAGACGCGCCCACCTTTCGGTGTGCTTCATTAATAAAACCTCTAACTTCAGAAGCGGTTACGCCCTCGTGCAGCATGGCACCGGTGGCTCTGTGCACGGCCATGGTCATATCCATAGCCGTCTGAATTAACGCCAGCTCTGCGGGCGACTTATGCATACGACAGGCAGCGGTAATGACTTTTGCGTCACACATTGTTTCAGCTGGCTTGCGCTCTTCCAGCTTCGCTACAACGCTGTATGGTGTGGACTCATCCAACGCCAATTTATAGCCATCAGAAAAATGCTCCGCTAAAAAGTTCAGCAACCGTTCATAAGGTGATTCATGTTCGTCCCACAAAACCGTATCCATGGGCAGTATCATAGCCTGGGTTAATGAACCGACTTCAAACGCGGGCGCTATTAAGGTGACATTTCCCTTAACCGGGATAACGGCGCCGACCAAACGTTCACTGGGGTACCACTTCAAGCCGGTAAAATATTCCAGGTTAGTACCTGCGTTTAAATACATAGCGCTGATGCCTTTTTCCTGCATCAATTGCTGTGCCTTAGCAACGCGCTGCTGGTACTCTTCCAGTGTAATAGGCTTAACACCTTCAGTCATATCTTCCAACGCCCCGAGCGCCTCGTCTAACTTCGCAATTCCTACGCCATGCGCCATAAAACTCTCCTTATTAAGTCTGCCAACAGACAATAGTGGATATCGAACGGTCAATTATGTTCAAACTCACTTGATTAAAGCCGCTAGGTCGAACATTACTCTATAAGCGAGTAATCTAACTCGCGACATGAACAATCTCAACTGACTGTAAACCACGATTTGTTTTCCATTGAATAGATTGCCCTACGGAAAGACCAATAAGCGCCGCCCCTAAAGGAGCAAAAACCGATAAGCTGTCATCATATTTATCTACCTGATCAGGTGCAGTCAGAGTTTTAGTAAACACTTTCCCTGTTTCTAAAACCTTAAAGGTCACCTGCCGATTCAGACAAGCAACATTGGCCGGCATAACATTCGGCTCAACAATTTTGGCGCGAGCCAGCTCAACTTCTAACTCATCCAAAAACTCCCGAGGCAAACGCGTCTCATCTAAATGATGCTCAATAACTGCCATATCGACACATGAAATAACGATGTTAGGTCTAGTATTCATATTCTCTCCCATAAAAAAGGGCTCCGGAGAGCCCTTTAAGTCTACTCATCAAGTTTCTTTTTCTTCTTTTCTTTTCGTTTTTCTTTCAATGTTAATTGTGGTTTTTTCTTTTGTTTTTCTTTACTCATTGGATTCACCTTATCTGTTCAAATGTTTAAATTAATCCGCACTTTGCACAACTAAGTTACTCCAAGGCACTACCCTCCGTTAAATTCATTTCTAAGCATTATCAGATGCGGGACGATTTTGATTTACCGTCAGGACTTCCCACTTTATTGATATATCTTTAACGATAACTGTTGCAATATCTCCTACGCGAAGCCCAAGCAATGTCGAGCCTAAGGGAGAAATAAAAGACACTAGATAGTTGTCGGTATCCGCCAGCTCTGGTGGAACCAACCTAACCTTTACCTGCTCCATTGTTTTCACATTACGTAGAACAGCGGATGCTCCAACTCGAATTCGTTTTTCAATTAACGCTTCTTTTGACTCACTGAATTCAAGCCTATTCATTAAAATACTAAGCTCCACGGGATCAATCAGCATTTGCTGCCCCGCTTCCTGAAAAATTGGGTTTGACGGACAAACCGAGGTTTTACAAAACCTGAATGCACGCTTAAGCACGGCTTTATCTCCAACCGAACTGAACATTAAATTATCTAAAGGGAATAACAGACAGGCCGAACGCTTAAAGCGCGTCCGGCTTAATTTGGAAAGGTGAGAGCGGTACTCTGTATAGAATAGTTAGACTTAAACATGATGTCCTCTTAACAACTGAATCCATCATAGCCCGTTAAAAATTTAAAGCAAGCTCCCGGAATATTCGTCCAGGAATAAATGACTTATAAGGCTTTCTCAGCTATGACCCGCTCTATCCACGCCATTGAAAAGGACAAGTCTCGATGAGTCACATAATATAAGGTGCGATGATGCGTGCCTTCTGTCGGCAAAGCTCTAACTAACCCAGCTTCCAACATAAGTGGTGTTGTGATACTAGGAACGTAGGCAACTCCAATACCTGATGCCACCGAATGAATAATGCTTTCATTGGTATTCAATTCAATAACGTTCGCTGGCTTAATGCCAAGCTTAGCCCAAAGTTTTTCAGTAAGCCGGCGAGTGGCAGAGCCTTTTTCCCGAATAAGCCAAGGCTGTACTTCCAACGCTTTACCATTGTCATCGGGCGGCGCAACTAGCGTCATGCTGTCTTCCTTAAACGGCTTAGTGAGTATGTCGTCGCGTGAACTTGGACCTTCAACCAGCCCTATCTCGTCCTGAAACGACTCAACTCGGCTGAGTATTTCATCGGTATTACCAATATAAACATTAATTTTGAGCTCGGAACGTTGTTGTTTTAGCACATTGATATAAGCCGGCAACCAATAATTACCGACAGTCTGACTGGCACCTATGTTTAACGTTTCCCGTCGATTACTGTGTAACTGTTCAAAGTATCGTTCGGTGCTGTCACTAAGCGATAGCATTTTTTGGGCTCGCTCGTACAGCCACATACCAGCAACAGTGAGTTCAACCTTGTGTGAACGATGCTTTCGTCCTCTTTCCCGCATCACCAACCGAGTGCCCAGCTGCTGTTCAATATCCTTTAGGTTAATAGATACCGCAGATGTGGTCATATTTAGCTGCACACTGGCCGCAGTGAAACCGCTGGTTTCCGCAATGGTTTTAAACACTTGAAGTTGGCGCAAATTAATCATAAATATATTTTAACTTTATAAAGTTTTATTAAATTTTAATTAATATTGATTGCACTATACTCCAGCCTAAATACAAGAATCAATACAAGGCATAACCATGAACCATCCTATCGTAGGGCTCATTGCAGCGGTTGTATTAGCAATAGGTGTTGTGGAGCTCCATCTATGGCTTCCAGCTATTCAGTCTGTTTCTCCGCTATTAATCAGCATTGGCGTTGGGATTCTGGTCAGCCATATATTACCGGCACGTTGCAAAGAACCGCTCGCTCCTGGATTAAATATCGCTAAAGGATCAATATTACGAGTTGCCATTGTCTTATACGGTTTCAATATTACTTTACAAGCCTTATCTCAGGTTGGTATTTACGGTCTATTCAGCGCGGTTACCATGGTATCAGTTATTCTGTTTGTCGGTATTTGGGCCGGAACCAAGCTGTTTAAGCTTGATAAAGAGCAAGCGATTTTAGTTGCCGTGGGCAGCGCTATTTGCGGTGCAGCAGCCGTTGCTGCGATGGAACCAATCATTAAAGCCAAACCTCACAAAGTAATAACCGCTATCAGCACCGTAGTTGTATTTGGCACGCTTTCTATGCTGCTTATGCCATTAGTGTTTCAATTTTTCGATATCAACGAGGCCCAGTATGGCTTATGGGTGGGCGTTTCCGTCCATGAAGTTGCACAAGTAGTTGTCGCCGGCGACTCAGTTAGCTCAAACGCGGCACACATGGCGGTATTGGAAAAAATGCTTAGAGTGGTTTTATTAGTACCTGTGTTATTAACATTTGCAGTATGGATGAGACAAAAGTCAAAAGGTTCAGACAAAGAAAGTGGTGATAATAAAGTCTCCGTTCCTTGGTTCGCTTTTCTATTCATTGGCGCTATTATCATCAACTCACTGAACTGGATACCGGACGACGTGACGACAGCATTCACAGCAGCTGCCACTTATTTACTGTGTATTGCAATGACCGCTTTAGGCATGCTCACACACATCAGCGTCATCAAACAAGGCGGCGCAAAAGCATTTGCACTCGCCGCCCTGCTTTTTGTGAGTCTGTTCATTACCGGTTACCTGTTAGCTCAGTTCGCCTAGTAATCACGTCTTTTCTCATAGACTTTCTATAGCTAATTAACTATCTCACCTGACGCATTAGCGTCAGGCTACATCAAATACGTTCGGATTTCTTTCAGTCGTGCAATGTAATCCTGACTAAAGACATTCTCCGCACGTTTAATGTAAGCCTCTAAATCAACGTACTTCAGCGCATTCCGAAAGTAGAATCTATCGGCAAAAGGCTGCATTTTTTCCGTTTCAAAAATCGCTTTTATCTGCCCGAAGTACCTTTCAATATCATTAACCATAGACACCATATGCCAGTCGCTACCGTACATCATTTTATCGGCCAGTTTAAAAGGTTTGTCGCCAGTGGCTTCACGCGTTAGCTCTATCTCAAGTCGTTTAGCCAGGCTTGCCTGTGCTTTCTTGCTTCCGACAATTTCGTGCAGGTAGGACAAATCACAATAGACATGCTGGTAGCGCCGACACAGCTCAACAACTTTACGAGCGTAGTTATTTGGGTCATTCCATTCATCTTCCGTATCCGACAGCCACCCTTTAACCCAGCGTCCGTTCATTTTCCGCTTTCCACCACCGGCATGGCCAAAGCATAATCTCATGGTTTCTCTCTGCTTATTCTTTGTCAGCGCCTGTTCCCAATAATCCGGGTCTGAATTCAAGCCCGAGCCTTTATAGGCTTGAAAACCTTCCGGGGTACAGTGAGTGAAGACCGGAATGGAATACTCCACACAAAAATCCAGAAAGTAATCGACAACTCGTTCTACGTTAGGTTCGTTGCCTGCAGGCTTGTAACCCATAGGAGGATAAAACTTGAACCCTGCCTTGCCATGTTCTAATGATCTTTCTATAGCATCATGAAGCACGCGGTCAGAGGGAGATTGAGAAACAAAACGTAAGGGGTCAAAAGCGGAGAAGCCAAGGACTATTCCATCCGAAAAATTCTCCAACGCTGTCATGCGCTCCAACTGCTGATCATAAAAATCGTATTTGGGCTTGTCATCAAATGGGTAAGCCATATCCATCATGTAATGAAAAAGCACATAGCGTTCCGAAAAGTTGTCGTAATAGCCCTTTAAACGCTTAAGTATCCCGACTTCACTGCGTAGCATATTCAGGACAAAATCTATTTTGTCCGCAGCGTCTTCCAGAAACTCCAGTGACTTACGCAGCATTCGTTCAATCATTTTGTGAATGCCAGAGAACCAACCTGATATTTTATCCTGAACCTGAGTCTCTGCTTTGAAAGTCCATTTCGTTTTTATGTAATCTAACTCAAGTTCCTGAGCCGATTCACTGTCACCGTAATACTGGTGTATTTCCTTCAGAACCGAATAAAGCTCGCTGTTAATGAATTGCTCCTGATAGGCTTCGACTAACTCTGGCTTGCTACCACCGTCTGCCAATAACTCTTGTACCAAGTAGTGCTCTATCTCAATACAAACCAGGTGGGCAAATTCGTTGCAGATTTTTTCAGTGGCGCCTTTTTTCGATGCTACTGAAAACGATTCCAGCCGCTCTTTTAGCGTAGAACTGGCGGTTAGGGAATAGGCCAGTTTGCTAATCAACTTTGCCGGTATTTTCCAAATTCCCCAACTATCAAGAATCCCCTGCAAAGGCACATAACGAGCGTTAAAAAGGTGGGTATGGGCATCAACAACGAAAGGTAGTTTACTCATGGCCGTATCCGTTTGAAGTAACCTGATTTTTTCTAGGTTTTAGTTAAGTTAATAACTCGTAGAAGATCAACCGGACTCCCGATAATTGGTAACTTTTCCTAATTTTTGGTCAGACACACAAAACCAAATAAAAACAAAAATATTAAGCCATTGATTTAAAAATGATTTATTTCTGGCCTAAGAATTGCTTTGTTGTCCATAATAAGAAGATAAGAACAACAAGGAAACATCATGAGTGTAAAATTTGAAGACCGTCCAATGGAAAAAGTCCGCGAAGAGACGATTGACCAGTTGGTAATGAACTACGGCCACGGTGAATTATCTGAAGAAGCTTTTGAACGCCGGCTTGATCAAGCCATGGATGCAACTGAACATAGCCAGCTTTCCGATTTGGTAGAAGACCTGGAGCTGAAGCCCGACACCTCATACGACAGCATGAAAGAGCAGAAATTCTCACCACATTATGGCGAAGGACGCATTCAACCAACCGAAAAGGTGATATCCATACTGTCTTCTAATGAGCGCTGTGGCGTGTGGACAGTGCCGCGTGAAATCACCATCTACTCTCTGCTAGGCTCTGTAGAACTAGACTTTACCGATGCCGTTTTTCAACACCCGGACGTCACTATCAAAATTATTGGCGGGCTTTCAAGTCTTGAAGTTTTTGTCCCTGAAGAAATTACCATTAGCACCAACGTCTTTAGTGTTCTTGGCTCCACCGAAAATAAAGCACCCTCAATGGGCAACCTGAAACAAGCTCCGCATATACGAATTGAAGGCTTCCAGTTGCTTGGCTCGGTTGAAGTGAAAGTCAAACGCACCATAAAAGAGAAGTTCGTAGCCTTTGCTAATAGCTTGAAGGGCACCTTTCAATCTCGCTAAAGTCGGGATAGGTGAATTCAGTTGCGAGTCGATGACCGCTGGCCTAATCTAAAAGCCTGGTACGAGCGTATGAAACAGCGCGACTCATCAAAGGTTTAAGGGATACACATGATTGAACTCTACACATCAGCAACCCCCAATGGTTATAAAGCGACGGTCACACTAGAAGAAATGGGGCTGGACTATAAACTGCATCATGTGCAGTTGCAGGAGAATGAGCAGAAACGCCCGGAGTTTCTGAAAATGAACCCTAACGGTCGCATTCCGGTAATTGTCGATAAAAACAACGATGATTTCGCGGTGTTTGAGTCCGGCGCCATTATGCTGTATCTGGCTGAAACCTACGACAAGCTTAATCCTAAAGACCCGAAAGAACGTTCACGTATGATCCAGTGGCTGATGTTTCAGATGGGTGGCATTGGTCCCATGATGGGTCAGGCTAATGTCTTCTATCGGTATTTTCCGGAGAAACTGCCGTCGGCCATTGAGCGCTATCAGAACGAAACCCGCCGGTTATTTGAAGTACTGAACACACGGTTAGGCGAATCGGAATACTTAGCGGGCGATAATTTCTCGTTAGCGGACATTGCCAACTGGTGCTGGGTACGTACCCACGACTGGTCCGGTGTGGGTCTGGATGGCCTCGAACACTTAAAACGCTGGATGAATACGATTAATGAACGCCCGGCCTGCCAACGCGGCGTAACAAAGCCGGAGCGTATGGGCGACCCTGACGAACTGGTCAAGAGCGCCCAGAAAATGGTCCAGCGTTAAGCCGCAGCCAGCTGCGCCAGATACTCATCGTAACTACCGGCAAAGTCGCGTAAGCCTTTGTCGGTAATTTCGATAATACGGGTAGCCAATGACGACACAAACTCTCGGTCATGGCTGACAAACAGCAAAGTGCCTTCAAATTGCTCCAGCGCCAGGTTCAGCGACTCTATTGATTCCATATCCAAATGGTTCGTCGGTTCGTCCATCACCAAGATGTTCGGGCGCTGCAAAATCAGTTTACCGAAAATCATCCGACCTTTTTCACCACCAGACAATATTGATACCGGCTTTTGAATGTCGTCTGAAGAAAACAACATACGACCCAGCACGCCACGAATGGCCTGTTCGTCATCGCTTGGCTGCTTCCACTGATACATCCATTCGTAAACCGTCATATCCTGCTTAAACCAGTGCGCGTGATCCTGAGCATAGTAGCCAATATTGGCATTTTCAGACCATTTGATGCTGCCTGAGTCCGGCGTGTACTCGCCCATCAAACATTTCAATAATGTGGTTTTACCAATACCGTTGGCACCAATAATAGCGACTTTCTCACCCACTTCTATCGAAGTGCTTAAGCCTTTTAACACCGCTTCATCTTCAAAGCTCTTACGCACGTTTTCGGTTTCAAGTGCCAGTCGATACAGCTTCTTCTCTTGCGTGAAACGAATGTACGGATTAACCCGACTGGACGCTTTAACCTCATCCAGCTGAATCTTCTCCATTTGTTTCTGCCGTGAGGTAGCCTGCTTGGCTTTCGAGGCATTTGCCGAGAAACGGCTAACAAAGCTCTGCAGCTCGGCAATTTTCTCTTTCTTCTTGGCGTTATCGCTCATTAACTGTTCACGCGCCTGAGTGGCGGCAAACATGTATTCGTCGTAGTTGCCCGGATACACACGCAGCTCACCATAGTCAATATCGGCCATGTGCGTACAAACCGTGTTCAAAAAGTGACGGTCGTGCGAAATAATAATCATGGTGCTTTGCTTTTCGGCTAATACGCCTTCCAGCCAGCGAATGGTGTTAATGTCCAGGTTGTTGGTCGGTTCGTCCAGCAACATAATATCCGGCTCAGAAAACAGTACCTGCGCCAGTAACACCCGAATTTTTACACCCGGCGCCAGCGCAGACATTAAGCCAAAGTGTTGCTCTACTGGTATACCCAGACCCAACAGCAATTCACCGGCACGGGATTCAGCGGTATAACCGTCCATTTCAGCAAATTCGGTTTCCAGATCGGCCACGCGCATGCCGTCTTCTTCGCTCATTTCGCCACTGCTGTAAATGCGGTCCCGCTCTTCTTTTACCGCCCACAGCTCCTCGTGACCCATAATAACGGCATCAACGACACTGTAGTCTTCGTAAGCAAATTGATCCTGTCGCAACTTACCGATGCGAATATTAGGTTCGAGCGACACATTGCCAGACGAAGGCTCCTGCTCACCACTTAATATACGCATAAAGGTCGACTTACCGCAGCCATTAGCGCCTATCAGGCCATAGCGGTTACCGTTACCGAATTTAACAGAAATATTTTCAAAAAGAGGCTTTGCACCAAATTGCATGGTGATATTTGCAGCAGAAATCACGTAGTCAACATCCAGGATCATAGGGTAAAAATTGAGCGCGCAATGTACGTGTTTTTCGCGTAAATTACAAAGAAAGATTCATTATAATAGGTAAATAGATTATGCAAATGTCCTGGACAGACATCTCTTCAGGTTTAAATAGAATCTGGAATGTCGAGTTGTGGAAAACCGGAGACTCGCAGATATATCTCAGTCAGGTAATTATCGCTATTACGCTGATTGTTGTCGGCGTCATTGTCATACGCTGGATAGGCTCCAGCCTGGTCAAGCGCGCCTTAAAATCCGGCCATGCCTCTCAGAACACCATTTACGCCTTTCGTAAGTTATTCTCGTTTCTGGCCTATGTACTTATTGTTCTCATTGCTCTGCCGGTCGCTGGTATCCCCATTACCATATTCGCGGTATTAGGTGGCGCATTAGCCATTGGTGTCGGTTTTGGTGCCCAGAACCTGCTCAACAATTTAATTTCCGGCATGATATTAATTGCCGAACGCCCTATCCGCATTGGCGACATTGTGGAGCTGGAGAACGAACGTGGTCGTATTGAAGAAATTGGCAACCGCTGTGTGCGCATCAAACGTTTCGACGGTGTGCATGTGCTGGTACCAAACAGCTACTTTCTGGAACAGCGCGTAGTGAACTGGACGCTGGTATCCACTGAAATACGCAGCACAGTCACCGTTGGCGTTGCTTATGGCTCGCCGATAGACAGAGTCCGCGAATTGATGATGGAAGCGGCCAGCCAACACGAGAAAATCGTTCAGCGCTTACCTTTTGAAGTGTTTTTCGATGACTTTGGTGACAACAGCCTGACGTTTAATTTGCTGTTCTGGACGGAAGTAGAAGCCCCTATGGATATTCGCCGGGTGCAGTCAGACATTCGCTTTAAGCTGGATAAGCTTTTCGCCGAGAACGATATTGTTATCGCCTTCCCTCAACGCGACGTCCATTTAGATACCCTAAAGCCGTTAGAGATAAAAATGACGTAGCCTGACGTTCACGTCAGGTGAGATATTGGATCGAGCATAAAAAAACGCCAGGCTACATAGACGTAGCCTGACGTTCACGTCAGGTGGGATATTGGACCTGACATAAATGTCAGGCTACATCCTACAGCCCTTCTCAATCAGAACTCGTAGCTGTAACTTAAGCTAACCACGGTTCCGACTTCTTTACTGCGAACTAAGATATCTGACTGAGTCACTTCCTGATCTTCGCCCAGCAGGTTCTTAACTTTTAAGCCGATTTTAGAATTAAAGCTCGGATAATAGTTGTAAACCAAGTCCAGTGAGTGAAAGGGTTGCTCATAAGCATCCTCACGTCCACCAATACCGGCAGCCAGGATACGCTCACCAAACACGTTATACACCAGTGAGGTCGCATGTTCACCGTTAGCTGAGTCGTAGTTCAACTGGAAGTTGGCAACGTACTCAGAGTGTCCGGTCATACGTTTAGTCCGGTTGGTTAAGTTACCCGCCAACGCCGGATCAATCGAGGCTTCAGAGTCACTCCAGGTTAAGTTACCCGAGGTAAAGAAACCGTTCGCCAGATAACCTAAATCGTGCAGCCATTCAAACTCAACACCATAAACTTCAGCTGATTCACCATTAACGTAACTTAAGGTGTAATCTTCATCGCCCACCTGAAGCACTGACTCAATGGGGTTCCCTATGTCCTTATAGAAAGCCGCAATGGTGTAATTGTCGCCATTATCGGCATAGTACTCAAAGCGTGCATCGTAGTTACGTAAATCACTGCTCTCTAAGCCAGCTCTACCGAACGTACGAATGTCCGTAATTGGGTCGTAGTAAGCCACCGGCACTGTTTCACGTAAATCCGGACGCACAACGGTTTCGCCGTAACCAAAACGCAGCTGGTAATTATCACTGGCCATATAAGTCAACGATAAAGCCGTGTAGAGGTCGTCTTCAGCAATGGTGCTTTCAAGCACACGCTCAGGATTGAAATAATTATTTAAATCCTGCTCACTAAAAATTAAGCTCGATGTTGCCAGAGAAACCTGTTTAAAGTCTTCATAACGAACACCACCACTTACACGCCAGGTGTTATCGAATATTGCATCGAACTCACCGTAATAGGCATCAATTTTCTGAGCGGCCAGATAGTCATCCGCATTTGGCGCACCGGGTTCACGGAAAGAAATACGGAAATCGTTGTCATCAATAACATCATCCGTCAAATAACCCGTGACACCTAACACGTCATCTAAGTCGTCCAGCACTGACAAACGCGAACCCGATGCATTGTCCAGACTAAAGCGACTGGTACTGTAATAACGCGCTTTATCAACAAAGTCATAGCCTGCTTTTAGCTCAAGCTCTATTCCAGAAAATGCAAGTGGTAATGACAGGTTACCGCCGTAAGACTTAACGTTATCTTCCATATCAACAAACTGGAAAATAGCACGGTTGTCATCGCCCGTTACGCGAGTTTCAGAGAAGTTACCCTCGGTGTCATAAATATCGTCAAAACGATACGAAACTTCGGTAGGGATATCCGTTTCCGCTTTTGATTCCGTATACTGCCAGTCGAAACCAATGCCCCAATAGTCCATAAGAGTATGTTGGCCGCGGAACTGATCAACGTTTAAGACACGCTCTTCGTATTTGAATTCGTGCTCGCGGTTAGCTATACCGGTTCCAACTATGGTTTTCAGGTTACTACCGTTCGGGCTTTGCTTGATACCAAACTCCGATTCATCTTCCGAGTCTTCTAGATAAATTTTGGTATAACTGACACTGTGTGTATCTAATTCATAACCCGCAGTGAAAAAGCCGTTCAGACGCTCAGTTTCTGTCGTTACTGTGGTTTCTTCAAAGGTGTTGTAACAAGACTTAGAGATGTCTTCGACCGTCGCCAGAGACGTTGAACAATCAGCTGTTGCGTTGTTACTGATAACCGCATTCTTGCGTTCAGAAACATCCCAGTCATTATCGTAGGAAGCCGCGGCTAACACGCCTATAGTTCCACCGAAAAATGATTCGTCAAAGCTATTACCTAAGGTGGCTTTAAAGTCCATGTTAGGGTCTAAAGATTCTTTCTTCAGCACCATGTCTCGTGGCAATTGCTTTGCCAGCGAGGCATTAATTGCTCTTGCCTGATTACCCGCACTATTTCCAGAACCCGTCAGACCGTCGGTATTAACAATATTACGTAGACTAAAGTCACCCTGGTAGCGGCCAATTGCGTCTTTTATGCCTGCCGGAATACCGCTGTCGTCCCGGTTATAGGTATAACCTTCGTCTGCGTTGCTGTTCATACCAACGCCCGCTTCAACACTAAAAACAAAGTCGTCAGGCAAAGAACGCGTACGAATATCAATATTACCACCACCAAAAGCCGCCGGCATAGAAGGTGAAAACACCTTTTGTACTGCCATACTCTCAATAATGGTCGATGGAATAATATCCAGCGGAATCACGTTACGGGTTAAATCCGGGCTGGGAATGCTGGCACCATTAATACGGGCACTTGAATAACGCTCGCCTAAACCGCGCACATAAATAAATTTACCATCGACTAGGGTTAAACCGGTCACCCGCCGTAAAGCCGAGGCCGCGTCGCTGTCGCCAGAACGAGACAACTGCTCGGCACCCAGAATATCAGCCACAAAAGCCTGATTTTTACGTTCCTGAACAACAGCCGCGGCACTACCCTGCAAACGACTGCCGGTGGTAACCACTTCTTCAATGGTCGATTCGCGTTCAACGTCTGCTTCATCGGCTTGCTGAGCCAAAGCTGCTGGCGCAGAGGCAAACAACCCTAATCCAACCGCTAAAGCAACAGGCTTGAGTTTGTATTGATTTTTCATAACCAACTCCTGCAATAAAATCGGAAAATAGGCGCAACACCGTTGCGCCTATTCATTCGCATTCCAACTCAAATTAGTCTGCGTCAGCAGCAGCTACAGCAGTTTCAACCCACTGGTACCACTCAGAGCTTGTATCGTCGTCAGACAATGCGCCGATGAAATCAACCGGAGTAAAGAAGTCATCGTTTAGTGACGTTAAGTCATTCGCCGAGATAGTGATAGAAGAAGTCATATCTGTAGAGATACCGTCGTCATTCAGAACAGTAGCGGAGCCATCAAGAATTTCGTTTACGCCGCCGTTCGGATACCAGGCTGAGTAAGTTTCGCCATCTGCAAAGGTGTTATCACCGGTATTTACGAAGTTGTTAGTACAGGCTAAAACTGAGCTGTAGAAGTCCAGCTCGCCGTTATCTACGCCTGCTTCACCGTCTGAAGTAAAGAAGATACAACCGTCGTCAGCAGTACCATTCTCTTTAACTTTCAGGACGTTATACATTTGACCCTGGAAGTTATCATCAAACTTAGTGGCAATAGATGGATCGTTATCACGTACAGATTTACCATCAGTGGTGATAATAGTTACGTTAGCAATGGTCGGTGCTGACGTTGGTGCCTGGCTGTAGTCTGGACCGTTATTTTTCTCACCGTCGGCTTCAAATCCGCCGTTACCCATGTAGTTAGTATTGCCATCTACCGTCACTGTACCGTGTTTAATAAACAGGAACTGTGCACGGCCTTGCCAACCAGCATCGATGTCCATTGAGTCATCCTGAGTATCGGTGAAAACCACGTTTTTAACATCCGCTTTCCCCCCGAAGAACTCAATACCGTCATCATAGCCTTGATGAATATGGATAAATTCATAAGATGATCCAGAACCAACAGCGTTTAAAGTTAATGAGTTAAGGTCATCGCCATCACCACCATCGCGAGGGCCTGAACCGGCGTACCAAATTTTTGCATATTTCATTGAGCCGCTGCTATCAGTGTTATCATTACCACCGTAATAGCTCACAATACCTTCAGACTCTACGTTACAAGTACCGCCATCGCGCTGTGCATCAGTACACTGGTTGGTAATACCGTTACCGTTAATAATGATGCCGCCCCAGTCTGCATAACGTGGCGCGTCGCCAGAAACATTCAGACGGTCAAATGCGTTAGCTGAGGTAAATGTAATTGGCTTGTCGAAAGTACCAACAGCATTTAACTGCGCGCCACGAGCAATCTGAATAATGGCTTCACCAGAGGTGAAGGCCAATGTAGCACCGGGTTCAACGGTCATAACCGGGCCATTCTGGTTAATTTCACAGCTTGTCGTCGTGTCGCAATCGACACCAACTTGCAGCGCGCCTTCAAATACGTGCACACCACCGTCAGGCAACTCTTCAAAAGTAATATCTTCATCAATTTCGATGGTCGCACTGGCGAAATTTTCATCATAGGTACAGTCTTGACCGTCGTAGGTACCTTCCACGTCGCCGTAACTAGCGCACTCTACGCTGGTACCGCCATCGCCACCATTACCTCCGTCAGCGCCGCCGCCATTATTAACCGTTGGTGTAACATTAATATCGCCGCCGCAACCGGCCAAAAATAAAGCTGTCGTTACTGCAGAGATTTTGAATAAGGTATTAAATTTCATTGGGTTCTCCCGACTTGGATTTTATCCAGTTATGATTTAAGTCGGGGTGAAGAGTAAAACGCTTGCATGACAATATTGTGACAACATAAGAATGTAACAATATATTCACATTTAACTCACTTGAGGTCGTGCTGTTGATCTTTGCGCTTGTTGAATAAGTAACCTATATCAATAATAAAAAACCTAAAAAGGAAACCCCATGCGTAAACTATTACTCAGTTGTGTACTGACGACTCTGTCTGTACTTGCTTTACCAGCAGCGGCCTATCAATCCGAAGAGGTTATCGTCGAGCACAACGAAGTCGCCGATAATATTTATATGCTCACAGGCGCTGGCGGCAACATGCTGATGTCATCCGGCGATGACGGCGTATTCCTGGTTGATGATCAATACACTCAGGTAGCAGAAAAAATTGCCGCCAAAATTAAGGAGCTGAGTGGTGAAGAGGTTCGTTATATTCTGAACACTCACTTCCACGGCGACCATGTAGGTTCTAATAGTTGGTTTGCCAATAATCAGAACTCAACTATTTATGCTCATGACCATGTGCGAGAACGCTTGAGTCAGGATAGCGATTTCAATGCAGCCGGCCTTCCAGCCATTACCTTTGATTCAACCCTTACCTTCCACTTAAACAATGACACCGTTCGTGTGTTTTATTTGCCTGCAGGCCACACCGACGGTGACAGCGCAGTATGGTTTGAAGACGCTAATGTGCTGCACCCCGGTGACTTATTTTTTAATGAACGCTTCCCTTTTATTGACCTGAAGAGCGGTGGTGACGTTGACGGCTACATTGCCAACGTTGAAGAATTATTAAATCGCATTAATGACGACACGGTGATCATTCCGGGCCACGGTCCGTTAGCTAACAAACAAGATTACCAGGGCTTTCTAACCATGCTTAAAGAAACCAAAGCCGAAGTTGATACCATGAAGCAACAGGGAATGACCCTTGATGAAGCAAAAACCAAGGGTCTTAGCGATAAATGGAAGGACTGGAGCTGGTCCTTTATTAATGAAGAGCGCTGGATCACAACGCTGTACTAAAGATTAGCCGTTCGTCCGGTGGTTGAAGGTGAAAGTCCATGGCCAGCTCATCGCAGTTGGCCAGCCTTGGGCATAATTCGCAGTCCTTCATCACCTTTTCCGGCAAGCTGTCTTTAGAACAATGACTAAAACCTTGCTGCTCAAAAAAGTCCGGTACCCGGGTCAGCACAATGACCCGGTTCAATTGCAGTAACCGCGCCTTTTTCAATAAATAAGACACCAGCATGCGACCCTGCCCGCGAACTTCCGTATGCGGATGGACACCCAGCGAGCGAATTTCGGCAAGGCCAGTGGTATAGATGTAAAGCGACGCACAACCCATCACTTTGCCGTCCACTTCGGTCACCGCAAACTCATTAATTGAATGTACGATGTCGTCCTTGGCCCGCGGTAAGTTTTCCCCTGCTCCGGCCCAGTGCTGAACTAAATCCAGAATTGCTCCAATGTCACCGAGGTTAGCATCCCTAATGCGAATTTTCTGCTGCTGTTGAGCGCTCTTTAATGCTTCCTTTACGCGCTGCGGCGAGGTACCGCCCAGAGCACAGCGCTTTTCCAGTAAGGCATCCAGCGTCAGCCACTCATAAACATCTTGCTCAATAACCGGAACAACCGCCTGAAACGCCTCCAGCGGCATATCTTCCAGCGGTTTTTGAGCCTGAAGAGCCTGCTGCACTAACTCGCCCACATTATGGTGTGCCTGACGGAAAGGAACGCCTTTGGACACCAGATAGTCCGCAAGCTCGGTAGCATTCGCATAACCGCCCTGCGCTGCTTTACGGCAAACATCATGGTTCACGGTTAACCCATGCAGACTGGAAGTCACCATAGCCAGCGAGGCCTGCCAGGTGGTAAAGGCGTCAAATAAACCTTCTTTGTCTTCCTGCATGTCTTTGTTGTAAGCCAGCGGCAGAGACTTTAAGGTCATCATCAACCCAGTTAGCGAGCCCACCACGCGGCCGCTTTTGCCGCGCACCAGCTCCAGCGCATCGGGGTTTTTCTTTTGCGGCATTAACGAAGAACCCGAGGTCACGTTGTCTGCCAGCTCAATAAAGCCCGCCTCGCCGGAATTATAGAAGATGAGATCTTCCGCCAGACGTGACAAATGCAGCATAGATAACGATGCCGTGCTCAAAAGTTCCACCACAAAGTCACGGTCGGAAACGGAATCTAAACTGTTGCGCGTCGCCTGGCTAAAGCCCAGCTCACTGGCAATGGCTTCACGGTCCACCGGATACGCCGTTCCCGCCAAAGCCCCGCAACCCAGCGGACTTTTATTCAGGCGCGTTACGGCATCCTCTAAACGTTCGCTGTCGCGCTGCAGCATTTCTACATAAGCTAAACACCAATGCGCCAGCAATACCGGCTGGGCTCGTTGCAAGTGGGTATAGCCGGGTATAACCGTGCCCTGTTCGCGCTCAGCTAAACCCAGCAATGCCTGCTGGGTTTGCTGCAACGCCTGTTGCAAAACTTCTGACTGCTGACGACACCATAATCGCAAGTCTGTCGCGACTTGATCGTTACGACTACGCCCGGTATGCAGTTTTTTGGCTAAGTCACCGACCTTGGCTATCAGTGCCGCCTCAACAAACGAGTGAATGTCTTCATCACCACCGACAGCAACAGCCGCAGGATCAGAACGCACTTCACCTAATAGTTCGTCCAGTGCCTGTTGTAACTGTGCACATTCTTCAGCACTGAGTACTCCAACCTTTTGCAGCGCGTTGGCCCAGGCTTTAGACCCGGTAATATCCTGCTCCGCCAGCACATAGTCAAAGGGTAACGAGTCATTAAACTGCTGAAACGCGGCATCGGGTCCTGCCGCAAAACGTCCTCCCCATAACGCCATAACCTATTCCTTTTGTTGTTTTTGCAACGCCGCAATCCGGCTCGGAAGAGAGAACAACCGGATAAAGCCCTCGGCGTGCGCCTGGTTATACACTTCGTCGGCACCAAAGGTAGCAAAATCCTCACTGTATAAACTGTGCGGAGAACGTTTCTGTACCGCAGTTACCGAACCTTTATAAAGCTTCAGAACCACCTCACCACTGGCCGTCGCGCATAACGACTGTGCCGCAGCCATAACCGATTGCTGCAAAGGGGTAAACCAGCGACCATCGTACAATAATTGCGCAAACTGCTCGCTCAACTGAGTTTTCCAGCTGCGACTGACTTTGTCCAGCACCAGCTCATCAACAGCCTGCAACGCAGTCATCATTACAGTACCGCCCGGCGTTTCATAACAACCTCGGCTTTTCATTCCCACCAGACGGTTTTCCACAATATCCACGCGGCCAACACCGTGCTTAGCAGCAACGTTATTTAAAACACTCAGACATTCAAAAGGTGACAGTGCCTTGTCATTCACCGCAGTAATTTCACCATTTTCGACCTTAACAGAAATATACTCCGGCTTATCCGGCGCCTGCTCCGGCGATACCGTCATAGTCCAGACTTTTTCGGTGGGTTCGCACCAGGGGTCTTCAAGTTCGCCACCCTCGTGCGAAATGTGCCAGGCGTTAGCGTCACGGCTGTAGATTTTGGTCGCTGAAGCTGAACAGGGAATATTACGTTCTGCCAAATAATCCAGCAAAGATTCACGACTGCTTAACTCCCATTCCCGCCAGGGCGCAATCACTTGTAAGTCCGGTGCTAAGGCTGCGTAGCAAGATTCAAACCTAACCTGATCGTTGCCTTTACCAGTACAACCGTGAGACAGTGCGTCAGCACCGACTTTACGCGCTACTTCAACCTGAGCTTTGGCAATTATCGGCCGCGCCATGGCGGTGCCCAATAAGTAAGTGCCTTCATAAATTGCTCCGGTTTTCAGGGTCGGATACACGTAGTTTTTAACGAACTCTTCTTTTAAGTCCACCACATGGCATTCAGAAGCACCTGAAGCTTTGGCTTTTTCTTCCACACCCTCCAGCTCTTCTGCTCCCTGCCCAACGTCAGCCACAAAGGCCACCACTTCACAGCCATAGTTTTCTTTTAACCAGGGCACAATCGCCGATGTATCCAGGCCTCCAGAATAGGCCAGTACCACTTTTTTTACATTGCTCATGAGGCTTTCTCCATAGATTCTGGCAGTGCGGCTGCCGTTGGATTCAATAATAAAGTTAATAAGGCATTTTGCGCATACAAACGGTTCTCCGCCTGCTGAAAACAGCGCGACAGCGGGCCGTCCATTACATCCGACGTAATTTCGTAGCCACGATGCGCCGGCTGGCAGTGCAACACCGAAGTGGCACCGCTGTGCTCAACCAGCTGTGAATTGATTTGGTAGGGTTGGAAAGTGTCGCGTACTTCACTCAACGGCTTATCGTCGCCCATCGATACCCAGGTGTCGGTATAAAGCGCATCAGCCCCTGCCACAGCGGCAATGTCGTGGGTAACCACAATGTCAGCACCGCTTTCTTCAGCTTGCTTTTTCGCTTTGCTGACAAGGTCTGCATCGGGTTCATGGCCGGGCGGACAAATAATAGTGCAGTTTGCACCCAGTGCGGCGGCAGTCAGCATCAGCGAGTGTGAGACATTGTTGCCATCGCCCAGATACACCAACTTCAGACCTTTCACTTTGCCGTAATGCTCCTGCAGGGTTAAAAAATCGGCCAGTGCCTGACAGGGGTGAAATCGGTCACACAAGCTGTTAACTACCGGCACTGAGGCGTGCTGAGCCAGTTCTTGTAATGTATGGTGCGACATAACCCGTGCAACAATAGCATCGGCCCAGCAGGATAAATTGCGGGCATAATCAGCAACACTTTCGCGCACGCCCATGCCTTTTCCTTGCTCATTCAAATAAACCGCATGACCGCCCAGTTTTTGCAGGCCAATATCAAAAGACAAACGCGTACGCAGACTCGGTTTTTCAAACAGAGTCACAACGCTACGGCCTGCCAGAGTCTGACTGTATTTTTCAGGGTGTGCTTTTTGCTCTTGCGCTAAAGCCAATAATTGCAATGTGTTAGCCGAAGTTAACTCCAGCCCGGATAAACAATGTTTCATCATACTTACTCACTAATCTGTGTGCCTGAATGGGTTTGATTCATTAAATTCCAACTGCCTATTCGCACACATCGTCGTAAGCGCTTTGCTGCGTTAAGTGCGCCGCGAACTTTAACCAGCATGCCATCTCTAATCACGCCGCTTTTTGTCAGTTCATCAATACTCCGGCTGTCCAACTGCTCTATCAATTGGCCTTCGCTATCGAGTACGCCATCAACATCGGTTAGAAACAGTAAATCGGCGTCAAGGTTTGCAGCAACCGCGACAGCGGCGTCATCGGCGTTAACATTGAACCATTCGCCCTGTTTGCCGAATCCAATAGAGCTTATTAATGGCAGATAACCACTTTTGAGCAGGTTAGTAATTAACCCGGACTCAAACAGCTCACAAGTCCCCACCTGCCCCAGTGTGGCAGACTGACGCCGACAAGAAATACCCGCCTCATGCAGAGTTAAGCCAATAGGTCGTAGGCCGGCAGCAATGGCCCAGGACATCAACTGCTTATTTGCACAACCGGCCAACGCGCCAACGATATAAGGCATATGTTCTTGTGGGCTGACTCGCAACCCTTCATGTTTTTCACTTTTTAAGCCAGCATTAGACAACCATTGCTGGGCCAAAGCGCCGCCGCCGTGCACAATAACAGTATTGTTTTCAATGTCTGACAGGGACGCGAACAGAGCTCTCATCTCATCGGGCTGCTCAAGCAAGCTACCGCCCAACTTTATCACTTTCATACCAGCCCCTCCTCTGCCGCTAAACCAAGCTGCAGGTTTACACACTGAATAGCCTGGCTGGCGGCACCTTTTAGCAAGTTATCAATGGCCGAAAAGGCAATAAGCTGACTGCCCTGACGATGCCAGCCAATATCCACAAAGGGTTGCTGAACCACATTTTTAATGGCTGGCCGCGCTTGTTTTTCAAAACGAACCAAAGGCTTGTCCGCATAGCACTGATAGGCTTCATCTAAATCGGCGTCGCTAATATCATCGTTAAGTTCTGCGTATAAAGTCGCCAGAATACCGCGTGGGAACTGCGCTAAATGCGGGGTGAATAGAACCTCATGCTGTAACTGTTGAGCAATTTCCGGAGTATGGCGATGCTCAAACAACCCGTACGCCTGCAAAGAAAGTTCCGCACCATGACTCGTCAGCACGGCCTTCCGCCCGGCACCGGTCACACCGGATACCGCATTAATAATAATTTTGCTGTCGCTGAGTAAGCCTGCCTGTTTTACCGGAAGCAATGCCATTAACGCCGCTGTAGGGTAACAACCGGGCACAGCAACTAACTGCGCTGCCGCTATCTCTTGCGGATACCACTCTGCCAGCCCATAAACCGCCTGTTGTAGCCACGAGCTCTGCTGATGTTCAAATCCATAAAATGAGGGGTAATCTTCAGTTGCGTTTAAACGAAAACCGCCGGACAGGTCTATGACTTTCAAACCAGCCGCCAGAAACTCAGGCGCCAGTTCCACACTCACGCCATGATCGGTACACAAAAACACTGTGTCAGCCGAGCTTTTAATGAGCTCTTTTTCATGGCTGGATAAGCCCTGCAAAGGAAGATTCACTAAATGCGCATATTGTGGGTGTAAATCACTCAACAACGAGCCAGCATCACTGCTATGCTCAGAGGCATAACAACCCAAAAGAGCAAGCGCCGGATGTTGTTGCACCAAGCGGGTTAGTTCGACGCCGACGTAACCGCTGGCTCCGATTATTGCGACTGATTGAGACTGCGCGGCTGTATACTGCATGCGGCAAAAACCTGTTGCTGTTTCTGAGTAAAAATGCAGAATAACCGAATATATATACTTATGCAATAATAGTGAATAATTATATTAAGGATTAACTATCATGAGCACCCCTGCCTTACCATCATTCTTCTCAATGTATCAGCAACTCATCGCACAACCTTCCATCAGCTCTATCGATCCTAAGTGGGATCACAGCAACCAGAAGGTTGTGAACTTACTGGCTGAATGGCTGGAATTACTAGGGTTTGAGTGCGAAATCAATGAGCTGCAAAGCCAGCCGGGAAAGTTCAATTTACTAGCTCGCAGGGGAGCCGGAAGTGGCGGCTTACTGCTGTCAGGCCATACGGACACCGTTCCTTACGATGCTAGCCGCTGGAGCTTTGACCCCTTTAAACTCACCGAGCAGGACAACCGCTGGTACGGCCTTGGCAGCATTGATATGAAAGGCTTTTTTGCTTTTGTTATTCAGGCTCTGAGTGAGTTAGATGCAACTCAGCAAAGCAAACCCGTGATGATACTGGCCACCGCTGACGAAGAAACCACTATGGATGGTGCCCGTGAGGTCAGTCGTTTTGCGAACTTAAAGCCCGACTACTGCGTCATAGGCGAACCCACAGATATGCGCCCGGTCTACGCGCACAAAGGGCACATGAGCGAAGTTATACGCATTACCGGACGCTCCGGCCACAGCTCCGACCCGGCACTGGGCATTAACGCCATAGAACTGATGCATGAAGTCATTTCAGCACTCATGAAATTAAAAGAAGAGTTTAAGCATAAATATTCAGATACAAGCTTTTCTGTACCACAACCCACCATGAACTTTGGTCACATTCATGGCGGCGACAATGCCAACCGGATTTGTGGCTGTTGTGAGTTGCATCTGGATATTCGACCGCTGCCGGGCTTGTCTGTTGATGAGCTATACGCCCACCTGCACCAGGCAACGAAGAGTATTCAAGCCCGTTACCCGGGGTCAATTGAACTCATTTCGCTGCACCACCCTATACCACCTTTTCAACAAAGTACCGACTCCGCATTGGTGCAATTAGCAGAGAAAATCTCGAAAGCACAGGCACAGGCGGTCAACTACTGCACTGAAGCGCCCTTTCTTCAGGAGCTAGGCTGTGAAACACTAGTCATGGGGCCAGGCTCTATCCGGCAAGCTCACCAGCCAAATGAGTACTTATCAACGGAAACTATACAACCTACTCAAGAAAAACTAAAAAACTTATTAAAAAGCTATTGTTTTTTAAGGTAGCTGCCGATAAAAGGAGTAAGTTCCGGGTATTGAGATAATCAGTGTCTGGTTAAAAAATAAAAATTGATGATTTAAAAGGGACATCACAATGATACGACAGCTCTCCATTGGTGCTCGCGCAAGTGCGGCTTTCGGATTGATTGGAATACTGACATTATTACTTGGTATTTTTGCTTTAAACCGAATGGGCGCAATAGAAAACCAGCTCAATATTATTAGTAACGAACAAGTACCGGCTGTCGACAATGTCAATGACGTCGACCGCGAGTTCCTGAGGGTTCGTATTCACTCTGCAAACGTTGCGGCTTATATTGACGATCCGGCCCGGCTGGAAAGATATAAAGAAAAACTTCAAGACGCCATCGGGTCTCTCCAACGCAATCAAAAAGAGTATAATGACACAATTGCTGACGCCGAAGCTAGAAAATTATTTAATGAATACATGGCGTTAGATAAAGAATATTGGGAATTGAACAATCAATTTAATAAGCTGGTCGACGCCGGTTTAGCTGACGCAATTGATTCAATTCGTGAAAATAGCATTATTCCCTTAACCAGCAAGATTTCTACAAAACTCGATGAGCTCTTAGCGCACGAAATGGCACTTATTGATAACGCCAAAGTAGAAGCTCATGACGTCTCAGCAACAGCAAACACTGCCGTTATTGTAGCCTTAGTTATTGTTGTTGCTTTGCTGGCTTTATTCGCCTGGATACTAACAACCAGTATTGTTAAGCCCATTCGTGCCGCAGTTAAGTTCGCCAAGACTATCGCGGCTCGAGACCTAACTCAGTCTATAGAAATAGACGGTAACGATGAACCTGCGCAACTACTTACTCAATTACGCACCACGCAAGAGCAACTGCGAGAGTCCATCAGTACTATTTCTCAGTCATCTGAGCAGCTAGCCTCAACATCAGAAGAGCTAAGTTCAGTAACACAAGACTCAACTCGCACTATCCAGCAGCAATCGGAAGAGCTTGAGCAGGCAGCAACCGCTGTAAACGAACTAACAACTGCCGTCGAAACTGTGGCACAAGACGCGCAGAACGCGTCTGAGGCTTCAGAAGAAGCGAATCGTCAGGCACAACAAGGTAATGACCGCGTACGTCAAACCGTTCGTGCTATTGAAGAGTTATCTCAGGAAATTGGTGACTCTTCAGGTAATGTGACAGAGCTGGCAGAAAAAGTTAAAAGCATTACTAAAGTACTTGAGGTTATTAGTGGTATTGCCGAGCAAACGAATCTGTTAGCGCTGAACGCGGCCATAGAAGCGGCTCGTGCTGGCGAATCAGGTCGCGGGTTTGCAGTGGTTGCCGATGAAGTTCGCTCATTAGCTCATAAAACCCAGCAGTCCACCGTTGAAATTGAAGACATGGTTAAAGCTATTAATGAGTCCAGCGACCGCTCTGTCGCCACCATGGACAAGAGTTTAGAGCGTGCTACTAAGACTCTGGACGTAGCACGAGAAGCCGGTGAAGCACTGCAGTTAATTGCCACGGCCGTAAGTGAAATAAACAATCACAATACGTCCATAGCCAGTGCCGCAGAAGAACAGGCAAACGTGGCGCGCGACGTTGATAAGAACCTGGTCAGCATTCGTGACCTGTCTAATTCAACGGCTTCTGGCTCCGAACAGACTAACGCGTCCAGCGAAGAGTTATCTCGTCTGGCGGTTGACCTGAACGGACTGGTTGAACGCTTTAAAATTTAAATGCCGTAGGCTTATGTAGCCTGAAATTTATGTCAGCTGGGGTATCTCACCTGATGTGAACATCAGGCTACAGGGTGCACGTAGCCTGACATTTATGTCAGGTCCAATGCCGTTCCTGACGTAAACGTCAGGCTACAATAATAACCTTCCTGAATACTGCTAATTAACAGCATAAATTAGGCTAATGGTGAGACCAGAGTCTAACCTTAATCCGTGTTAACAAACTAATAACAACGGATTCAAAAATGAACAACCTATTCAACTTCAGTCAACCGCTTGATGACGATGCAAAAGCCTTGTTCAGCGACGAGAATCAGTCTTTTCTCGCTGAGTTAGTCGATACCTTTCAACCACGGTTAGAGTCGCTGTTAAAGAGGCGTCAACAACGTCAGGCGCAATTTGATCAGGGTCAGTTGCCTGATTTTGACTCTGCAACTCAAGACATCCGGGAGGGAAACTGGCGCATTGCCGAACTGCCGGTCGACTTAAAAAAGCGCCGCCTGGAAATTACCGGACCGGTGGATCGCAAAATGGTCATCAACGCGCTGAATGCCAATGTCGACTGTTACATGGCCGACTTTGAAGATTCACAATCGCCCACCTGGGACGGCATGGTTAACGGTCAAATTAACCTGCGTGACGCCAACATTGGCGGCATGACCTATACCGACCCAGACAGTGGCAAACACTACCAGGTTGGCACTGATCCCGCATTACTGATTGCCCGGGTACGTGGCCTGCACTTACCGGAGAAACATGTACAGCGTAACGGCCAGGCTATTCCAGGCGCGCTAATGGACTTTGCTTTGTACTTTTTACTGAATTACCAGCAGCGACTTCAGCAAGGCTCAGGCGTGTATTACTATCTGCCCAAGCTGGAGCACAGTGACGAAGCCAAATGGTGGGCCGATGTTTTTCACTTCACCGAGAAAAAATTCAGCCTGAAAACCAGCACTATTCGCGCCACTATACTTATTGAAACCCTGCCGGCGGTTTTTCAAATGCATGAAATATTACACGCTATGAAAGATCATATTGCCGCACTTAACTGTGGCCGCTGGGACTACATTTTCAGTTACATCAAAACCCTGAAAGAGCATCCGGAGCGGGTTTTACCCGATCGTCAGGTGGTGAGCATGGACAAACCCTTCCTTAATGCTTACTCACGCTTGTTAGTGAAAACTTGTCATCAGCGCGGAGCTCTGGCTATGGGCGGCATGGCGGCCTTTATTCCCAGCAAAGATCCAACCGAGAACAAGAAAATACTCGCTAAAGTTCATGCCGACAAAACCATGGAGCGTGATAACGGCCACGACGGCACCTGGATTGCTCACCCGGGTTTAGCTGACACCGTACGCGAAATTTTTGTCGACGGTATTGAAGGCGACAACCAGCTGCACGTACTGCGTGAAAACGACAGTCCGATTGAACAAGACTTACTCCTGCAACCCTGTGACGGCGAGCGTACCGAAGCTGGCATGCGCACCAACATTCGGGTGTCGCTGCAATACATTGCGTCCTGGCTGAACGGAAAAGGCTGCGTGCCTATCTACGGCCTGATGGAAGACGCCGCCACCGCTGAAATTTCGCGTACCTCTATCTGGCAGTGGATCCGCCACGGCAAAACACTTTCCGATAACACCCCTGTTACCAAAGAGCTGTTCCGACAGTACCTGCAAGAAGAAGCCGACGTAGTGAAAAATGAAGTCGGTGAACAGCGCTGGAACAACGAAGCTTTTGAGCAGGCATTAAAGCTTTTAGAAGAAATTACCACAGCCGACAAGCTGGTCGACTTTCTGACCCTGCCCGGCTACCAACAACTCAAGTAATGACTATTAAAGAACAACAAGGAATTATTTATGACAACCCAGAACCTTTCATTTGCACAACAGGTTAAAGAATTACAAAAGCAATGGGACACCGACCCACGCTGGAAAGGTGTTGAACGCCCTTACAGCGCAGAAGATGTGGTACGTTTGCGTGGTAGTGTACAACCGGAATACACCTATGCCCGCAATGGTGCCGATAAGCTATGGCAGCTCATTCACGGCAAAGCACAGGAAAAATTTGGCAAAGACTATGTGAACGCGCTGGGTGCTTTAACCGGCGGTCAGGCGGTGCAGCAAGTTAAAGCGGGTCTTCAGGCCATTTACCTTTCCGGCTGGCAGGTGGCAGCTGACAACAACTCGGCCTGCAGCATGTACCCGGATCAGTCGTTATATCCGGTCGACTCAGTACCGACGGTGGTTGAGCGCATTAACAACTCGTTCGCCCGTGCCGACCAAATTCAATGGTCGAAAGGTGTTACGCCAGAAGACGATAGCTATATTGATTACTTCGCGCCGATTGTCGCCGACGCGGAAGCCGGTTTTGGTGGCGTGCTCAATGCGTACGAACTGATGAAGCGCATGATCCAGTCCGGTGCTGCCGGCGTGCATTTTGAAGACCAGCTGGCATCAGTGAAAAAATGCGGCCACATGGGCGGCAAAGTGCTGGTACCCACGCAGGAGGCGGTACAGAAGCTTTCCGCTGCGCGCTTAGCTGCCGATGTTGCGGGTACACCAACACTGATTGTGGCCCGTACCGACGCCAACGCCGCCGATCTGCTGACTTCTGACTTTGACCCGAACGACAAACCTTTCATTACCGGCGAGCGCACCGCTGAAGGTTTTTACCGGGTTAAACCAGGCATTGAGCAGGCTATTTCACGCGGCTTAGCCTATGCCCCGTTTGCCGACCTTATTTGGTGTGAAACCGCTAAGCCTGATTTAGACGAAGCGCGCCAGTTTGCTGAAGCCGTTCATGCCAAATACCCAGGCAAACTGTTGGCCTACAACTGTTCGCCATCGTTTAACTGGAAACGCAACCTGGACGACGACACCATAGCTAAGTTCCAGCGCGAGCTTGCCGCAATGGGTTACAAATTCCAGTTTATTACCTTAGCCGGTGTGCACAATATGTGGTACCACATGTTTGAACTGGCGCATGACTATGCCCGCAACGATATGTCAGCCTACGTTAAACTACAGCAGCAGGAGTTTGACGCAGCAGACAAAGGCTATACCTTTGTGGCGCACCAGCAGGAAGTGGGTACCGGTTACTTTGACGAGCTAACCAACGTTATTCAGGGTGGGCTATCCTCAGTCACCGCCCTGAAAGGCTCGACCGAGGAAGACCAGTTTAAAACCTCCGCGTAAAGCGTAAGTCGGCATCATAAGGAAAAACATCCGTAAGCTCACCCTTGCGGATGTTTTTTTGTACCCGGCACCAGTACGCCGGATCAATCAATTCTGGGTGGCGCTTCAATAATTTGTCACGGTACTTCGTCTGCGGCACCGCAAATTGCGCCAGCTGCTGCGGGAACACATCGTCCGGGGCAATAGATACTTCCCAGTCGTTTTCCGGTAAACGTCTGAAACTCATGTCCGTTAAGTAGCGCACTTCGTCGTAGTCATAGAACACCACTCGTTTATGCCTCGTGACACCAAAGTTTTTCAGCAACATGTCACCGGGGAAAATATTCGCCGCCATCATTTCTTTTAAGGCCCGGCCGTAGTCATCCATCGCCGCGTCTATTTCTTCGTCATTGGCGTATTCTAAGTACAAATTCAGTGGCGTCATTCGGCGCTCAACAAACAACTGGTGAATCACCAGAGTGTCATCTTCTATCGAAATAGAATTGCTAATGGTTTGCTTAAATTCCTCCAGTAAGTCCGCAGAAATACGCTTAAGCGGCAATGCCACATCGACAAATTCCAGAGTATCGGCCATACGCCCCACCCGATCGTGCCGCTTAACCATGCGGTAACGGTCAATAACGGTCTGCCGACCAAACTCCTTGGTGCCGCCCAACCGGTCTTTAATGACTTTAAACACATAAGGAAAAGACGGCAGCGTAAACACCGTCATAACCATACCTTTGACACCGGGAGCAGCAGAGAGCTGGTCGTCTGTACGGCGCAAGTGGTGCAAAAACTCGCGATAAAACTCGGTTTTTCCCTGCTTATGAAAACCCACCGACGAATAAAGTTCAGCCAGCGTTTTGTGCGGCATTAAGTCCTTTAAAAACCTGACCAGGGCAGAAGGTGCCTCGGTTTCGACCATAAAGTATGAACGGGCAAAGCCGAAAATGGTCGCCATGCGATCCGACCGGGTAATAAAGGCATCAACATAAAGCTTACCCTGCGAGTTGATCAGCACCGGTACAATAAAAGGATAATGGTTATTTTCAGTCACTACCCGGCCGACAATATACGCCGCTTTGTTGCGGTAGAATGGTGACTTTAGTACGTCTATGCGTAGGTTGTGGGCTTCAATATCCGTTTCTGTTGCGCGCTCAAAGAACTTATCGCGTAGCTGTTCAATATCATTTTCGAAGCTTTCAAATTCACCACCCAGGCCAATATCCTCAAACACCCGGGTCAGTGTTCCCTCCAACCCGTCAACCACCGGAAAGTAAGAGTGGCATTCGTTCTCCACCGGCACCGGAATGTGGTTGGCCAGCACGGTTTCCACAAAAATGTAGTCGTTATTAAAGTAGGCTCGGTCGAACACCCGGCAGAACACGGAATTGTAAAAAGTCTCGGCAAGCTCCGCCTGCGGGTGAAACTTCAGCAGTTGCTGGTAACGTTGCCGGGTTGCCCTCCACAGGTTTTCATCAAGCTCATTCCCCACACGGCGCTCGACTTTTTTCGCCGTTGTGCCCACCTGGTGGTCGTAATAATGAATCCGCTCTGAAGCCGCCGACACCACTGCAGTCCAGTCACGCTGTAAGAAACGTTCACGTGCCCCCTGAGTTAGCAATTGAAAACGCCGATAATGGCTATGAAAGCCATCCAGAATACTTTTTGCCAGGGTCTCGGGGCTAATTGTCATGGTCACATCTCCTGAATTCAGGTGTTTAACCTGAAAGTATCCGGAATAACGGCTTTTAATCGCTCAATATCACCTTCCGCGACACCATTCTTCTTGTAGTAAGCAGGCCACTCAACCACCAGCTCCTGAATGTTCTTGAGTAAATTCTTCGCTTTATTAGGGGTAACACCAAACCGTCGGCATTGCGACAACACATTATCAATACTGCCTGCACGTCCATATTCACCAATACCCAAAGCATGTTGCTGACTATTATTAATAGGCAGTACGTCATAGGCGGGCGACAGCTTCCAGCCGCCGGATTCTAAATCCCAGAGTAAGGCATGATTTCTGCCATGGTCGTCCGTATTACCAATTAACACATTAAATGCCATGCGTTTATAAAGTTCGATGGCATCCTCAGCGCGCTGGCTGGTTTTCCTCAGATGCTCCGCCAGTGCGCCATAGGAGTATGTTGTCTTTAGCATGGCTTCGCTGACATTTCCTCCGGTCAGCAAAGAGTTCGCACTAATAAAATGATGCGAAACATCCAGACCACGACGGTCAAACCGCTCGCTCATCAGCACGTCTTCTTCACCGGTAAGCAACCGGGTGCTGGCAACATTGACTCCTTCCACTTCATTTAGCATTGCCATTGTTGCGCTTTCTACTCTGGCTACGTTGTAGAGGTCGTCGGCGCGGTTAAATTTTAATAAATAAGCTTGTCCTTTATGCTGAAGCAAGGTTTTTGGCCTGGCACCGCCCATCGACTCGCCGTACTGAAATGCCTTTTTCACCTCAGCAGAGACATTTTCTGAATTCAGAATTGCGTTTTTCCCGGCCAACAACAAATCGATATCATCCAGTGTATTCCTGGATACCTTAGCTTTTGACTTAGATTGAGAAAGACTGAAACTAATAGCACCGACACCCATGGATGCACCGGCAATTAAAAACTCCAACTCATTTTCGGGTTTGGTTGTGCGCAACTGGGTGATCAGCTTTCGTCCCCAGGCGTCAGCCCCGGCATCCGTTAAAACACCAAACAGCCCTCTGTTAGCGCGTGTCTCAAATAGCTCGCCGGTTAAGGGTAAATGAACAGGGTCCAGCGCAAAAGCATCGTCTCGGGCTAAATAGGACTGACCGTATCGAAAACGACCAATTCTATTTTCCGGGTCATACCAAATAACACCACAAATAACCGGCTCATTCTCTAACCCTTCGATAAAAACATAAGCCTTAGAAGTCATTAGAAAAATCCTCTGAGGTTTTTCGGCGTTTGCGCTGAGGAGCGTTCGCTACCCTTGCGTATTGATCATCCAGAACCGGAGTAAAATATTCCAGCAGCCCCAGCAAATCCAGTGCAGTAAATAATGTCAGCGAGTTAACTGGATGGCCGTTTTCCATACGATAAACAGTATTAACACCGCAGCCCAGCCGCTTAGCGAAATCCTGCTGATCCATTGTTAATGAACGCTGACGCTTAATGAGATCACCAACCGTTTTTAAAAAGCCATCTGCTTCATTCATCTTAACCACCAAATATAATTTATTAGCACTTAACAAATTAATTATGGTGGATTAATTAAAATAAGCAAGTCCTGTTTCAAAATCCAGGACAACAAAACAAGGCTGGCGTTATACATTCACCCTATTTATAATCCCGATAGATTTTTCATATTCCACTTATTCTGGATAGCTATGAATACCATTAAAGACATTGATCTGAACCTGCTGGTTTACCTTGATGTTCTGCTGCGGGAAAAGAACGTTACCCGTGCCGCGGCTCAGCTTAACATTACCCAGCCGGCCATGAGTAACGGCTTGAAGCGTTTGCGCAACCTGCTGAATGACCCTATTTTAGTGCGCACCAGCGAAGGCATGGTGCCCACCCAACGTGCGTTAGACATGCAGGAAGCGCTGCGCGGCGTATTGTACTCGGTTGAAGAAATGATCCAGCCCGTGCGTGAGTTTGACGCCCCCACCAGCGATCAGGTCTTTCGTATTATGGCGTCCGATTACGCCGCCTCGACACTCATGCCGAAACTGCTGGAAAAGCTCGATGAGCAGGCGCCTCACGTATCACTGGATATCATGACCCCCAGCGATATCAGCTTTCACGACGTGGAGAACGGCAAGGTGGACCTGGCCATTAACCGCTTTGAACAACTGCCACAGTCGTTTCATCAAAAGAACTTATGGAGTGACGAGTTTTCCTGTTTGATCCGCAAAGATCATCCATTGCTGGAAGACTACACGCTGGACAATTACTTAAAGGCTCAGCACGTGTGGGTGAGTAAAACGGGCTTTGGTGTGGGCGTGGGGATGGACCCGCATGACGTACAAAAACTTGGCTGGGTCGACGACGCTTTAGATAAACTGGGCAAACGCCGTAAAATTAAGGTGTTTACCCGTAATTATCATGTTGCTATGTATCTGGCACGCCAGGGGCTGGTTGCTACCTTGCCAACACGGGCAGCGGAACTGTATTCACAAGACAGTCAGTTAGTTATGAAAGCTCCGCCGTTTGAGATACCAGGGTTAACTCTGACCATGATCTGGTCACCGCTACTGCAGCACGATGCAGGCCACCGCTGGTTCCGACAAGTGGTCGCCGAAACCGCGGCAGCTTCCTAGCTTCCTTAATAAGGGCTTATTCTTCCCAGAAAAAGTCCTTACGTTTGAGTGGCTCCGGCAGCAAGCGATCCATGGTGGTGGCGTCATAGAGTACGCCATTAACCATGGTATGAGTCACTTTATCGGTGTCACGGATGTTCTCCAGCGGGTTACCGTCAATAACAATAATATCCGCCAATTTACCTTCTTCCAGTGAGCCCAGCGCGTGATCCATACCAAAGACCTTAGCAGGGTCAATGGTCGCTGTACGCAGAGCTTCCAGCGGTTCCATACCACCCTGCGCCATCATCCAGATTTCCCAGTGTTGCGCTAAGCCTTCACGCTGCCCGTGAGCACCGGCGAGAACTTCAACCCCTAAGTCCTGCAGCTCAGTAGCTACTTCCGCATTATTAAAATGGTTGTAATGGTTATGTGGCGCTTTTTCACGGCGCATCGCCTTACCCACTAAAAAGTCCATAGGGACATACTGAGTCAGCTTGGGGTGCTTCCACACATCGGTTTCCGCATACCAGTAGTTTTCTCCCCAAATGCCACCATAAGCCACACCCAGAGTTGGTGTATAAGCTACGTCACTTTGCTGCCATAGCTGACGAATATCATCATAAATATTGGCGACCGGCAGTGAGTGCTCCACCGTGGTATGTCCGTCCATGATCATGCTTAAGTTATGCTGCAACAACGAGCCACCTTCAGGCACCACCATCATTTCCAGCTCGCGCCCGGCTTCAACCACTTGTTGACGCTGGTTACGGCGAGGTTGGTTATAACTCTTCACAGAAAACGCACCCACTTTCTTCAGGCGCTCTAAATGAAACTTAGCGTCTTCTAAACTATCCACATGTGAAGTGTAACCCGGGCCGTTAGCACCGTATAAAATAGTACCGGTTGAAAACAGTCTTGGCGCGGCAATTCTGCCCGCTTTCTGCAGTTCTGAGGCCGCAAAGAATTCGGTCGTGTCATTAGACGGATCGTGAATTGAGGTCACACCAAATGCCAGGTTCGCGTATTGTCCCCAGTTCTGCTGCGGAATAATTTCCGCCTGGCCCTGACCACCGTGCGCGTGCGCATCGAACAAACCGGGCATAACCGTTTTACCGCTGGTATCAATCACTTCAGCACCAGCTGGCACATCAATGTCAGCTTCTGGGCCAACCGCAACAATCTTATTATTGCGCACGACCACAGTACCCTGCTCATAAACGGTATCGCCGTTCATGGTAATGACCTGGCCACCAACAAAGGCAACGGTTGTATCCGGTACCATAGCGTCCTGTTCAAAACCAATGTTCTGGCCATTTTCTACTTTCAGGGTTTCGCTGTCGGTTTCAGCATTAAAGGCTTCAGCCACCGACGTATGGTAAAGCTCCGGCCCCAGTGTCCAGTAAATCTGGTCACTGTTTGCCGTCCAGGATAAGTTTTCACCGGCACGAACGGAGAGTTGATGCACCGGCATTTGTTTATCACCCGGTCCTACGTTGATAACGCTGCCGCGCTCGACTAAAGGCGTAACAAAGACTTTAAAACGTTCTGCAAAAGCCAGTTGCTTGCCATCCGGAGACACGCGGAATTCAGTGGCTAACTCCGACTGATACAACTCGCGCTGCTCCAGCGTGCGTAAATCGATAGCGCTTAACGTTGGTTTTTCGCCCGGAGTCATCAGATAAACCCGGTCGTTACGTGCGCCGTATTGCGGTAAATGCCCACTTTCGGCAATTTGCTCTGGCTCTGCATCGGCTGACACCGCAACTCGATAAATACCGTTTTCCAGACCAAATTTATCGGAAATTAAGTAACCCCCACGTATTTTTCGGTAAACCACGTGCTTACCGTCCGGAGAGAATGTAGGTTCAACAAAATTGCCCTGCCCGGTATTCAATACCTGCTCGTTACCTGAGCTAATATCGCGAACAATGACCTGCGCCTGCGCTTCGTCGTTCCAGCGTACAAACACGACTTTTCCACCGTCACGTGAATACTGCGGGTACAGCTCAAACTCTTCACTGTTGGTTAAACGTTGTGGTTCACCATTTGGCAGCGAACGCTGATACAAGCTACCCAATGCTTCGTAAATCACCGCGTCACCCTGTGGCGACACCTGCGCCATACGCAGCATTTTCACGTCAAACTGGTCAGCCTCAACGTTTTGTTTAAAGCGCAACGCATGCTGTACTTTCTTTTCGGTTTCGACTTTAAACGGAATAATGCGCGCGTTGCCGTCATCAATGTTTAGCTTCTGAATATGGCCACCGGCCCAGAACACTAACTGCTTCGAATCCGGGGTCCAGTCCATGGTCGGGTAGACACCATGAATGGCCCAGGTTTCCTGCATGTCGCGTTCCATTTTCCCGTAAACCCGCTTGTGTTCGCCGGTCTTCAGGTCCAGCACGTACAACACGCTGTCAAAGTCTTCACGCTTAATGTAGGCCAGATAACGCCCATCAGGTGACGGTGTCGGACGAATTGCCCCACCGGCACCACTTATCAGAGTTTCAATTTCACCGCTCTCACGCTCAAAACGCTTAATGGTGTAGATACCTTCCAGCGAGTCTTTGCTGTAGTGGAAAGTCTTTCCCGGTGTGTCATCCTGCGAAAAATAGATGTATTTACCGTCCGGTGAAAAGGCCGGCTCGCCTAAGTCTTTCTGGTCGTTAGGACGTTCCGTTAACTGCACGCCCGAGCCGCCGCTGCGGTGATACATCCAGACTTCACCTGCCCCTAATGAACGGCTGGCGGTAAAATGCTTACGCGCCACCAGAAATTCGCTATCAGGACTCCAGGCCGGGCTGTTCAACAACCGGAAAGTTTCTTCGGTAACCGCACGCACGTTGCTGCCATCGGCATCCATCACCCAGATATTATCGCCACCGCCCTGATCAGAAGTAAAAGCAATGTAACGTCCATTGGGCGAATAAACCGGCTGCATATGCCAGGCTATACCGCCCACAAGTTTTTCAGCGTCTCCGCCGCCAAAGGGCATGCGATAAATGTCACCCAGTAAATCAAATACAATGTATTTACCGTCCGGGCTGACGTCCACATTCATCCAGGTACCGGAGTTAACCGATATATCAATGTCTTTAAATTCACCCTGCGGGTTACTGACATCCCAGCCCTGGGTTTGTTCTTCTGCCATGCTCACCGGTGCAAAGCTTAACAGCGATGCAACCGCTAAGGTTAGTGTTGTTCTTTTCATGGTATAGCCTCATTAAAAATGTCTCACCTTTGTAAGGAGTTAAGATCCAAATGTCCAGTCACTAACGTTAAATGGTGAGGAAAGGTCGATTAATGGACATTAAAAGTCAGTGGGTTATAGTGAGAAAATATTCAGACAACCGGATTGAATATGAACGATGCCTTAGAGAACATCCTCCTCGACGTCTCCAAGTCGCCCGAAATTGACGGTGGCGACTTAGAGAAAGCGTCTGAGCTTATACTAGCCTCTGCTCTGGAGGGGTTGGATATTACCCGGGTTAGTATCTGGTTATTGCAGCCGGATAAGCAAGCTATGGCTGCCGCCAAGCTCATTGACGAAAAGTCACCAAACGCTGAAGTTCCCACACTGTATAAAAGCCAGTTACCCTCTTACTTTCAGGCGTTAGAATCCGAACGTACCATTATTGCTAATAATGCCCGTAATCATCCGGTAACTATAGAGCTGACTAACGGCTATCTGGAGGAAAACGGCATTTACGGCCTGCTCGATGTTCCTTTGCGTCATAAAGGCGAAATGATAGGTGTTATGTGCTGTGAAAGCCGTAAAGAGAATCGCATATGGACATCGGCTGAGGTCGCTTTTGTCGGTATGCTGGCGGACATCTATGGTCGTGCAGTCAGTGCGTCCGAGCGCGAACGATTCGAAGCTCTTCTTATTCGTCAAAATGAACAATTGGAAAGCATCGTTGCTGAGCGCACTGAATCATTAACCAAAGCTTTGGATAACTTTAAGCAGGCTCAGGAAAGATTAATTGAAACTGAGAAAATGGCAGCGCTGGGTAAATTAGTTGCTGGAGTTGCTCATGAGGTAAATACTCCGCTGGGCGTTTCAGTAACGGCTGTAACTCATTGTGAGCACCGGCTGAAAAAGCTAAATCAAAGTTTTACTGATGGTTCCATTTCACGAAAACACCTGCATACCTTCATCGACAATACATTTGAAGCTTACCAGCTACTAAGCAGCAACCTTGAACGCGCCGCTACCCTAATTCAGAACTTTAAGAAAACGGCTGTGGACCAGTCCAGTTTTGAGCTGGTGAAGTGCCAACTCAACGATTATTTACACGCCTTAGTCTTAAGCCTGAACCCTATGGTGAAAAAGAAAAAAGTCACCATCAGTATTCACTGTAATGAAGATATTGTTATCAATACCTATCAGGGGGCGTTGGCACAAATTGTGACTAACCTGGTCAGTAATACCAACGACCATGCCTTTGCCGAGCCCGACGAAAATCATCAAATTGACATTCTGGCTGCAGAAGAAGATAACGGCGTGCGCTTTTCTTTTCGTGACAACGGCAAAGGCATGGACAGCGAAACCATGAAAAATATTTTTGAGCCCTTTTTTACCACATCTCGCCAGACTGGCGGCTCAGGACTAGGTCTATCTATTGTTTATAATTTGGTAACGCGGAAACTCAAAGGTCAGATTTCTGTCCAATCAACGTCTGGCAAAGGCACAGAATTTTCTTTTTTCTTACCTAATTTACCTAAATAGGATGTTGTATGCTTAAAGCTCTGCAAAACTTTTTTCAAAACAATACTGCCGCTGAACAGGCCAGCCTGGATAAAGCAGATGGTATGACAGACGATGCATTCCTTTCACTGGTATTAATGACAGAGATTAGCCTTGCCGATGGTACCTTGTCGGAAGAAGAACGCCAGCACCTTTTACACGAGCTTGAGCACGAATATGACATTAAGGGTGAACAAGCCGAAGACGCTATTAAAAAGGCCGTAAAAACAGTAAAAGAAGCCGCATCATTGTACGAGTTTACCGCTCAGCTAAAAGCTCTCGCTTACGAAAAACGCGTCGAATTATTGGAAAGTTTATGGGTAGTCGCCTACGCTGATGGTGAGCTTGATCCTTATGAAGAAAGCATGCTGCGCAAGCTGGCAGACCTCCTTTATATTAGTCATGCAGACTATATTCGAACCAAATTAAATGTTATGGACTCCTGAATGCATGTTTCATCAACGTTGTTGGCTTCTGCTCTATTAAGCTTTACTTTTGCTGCGGTAAGTCCTGCAGAAGAAGTGGGGATGGCAACCGGCTATCCGCCCTTTCAGTTCACTCAAGACAGTGACGCTGTTGGCTTTGACGTTGATGTTACGCGTGCTGTGTATGACTATCTGGGGCAAGACTTCAATCTTTATCAGTACGACTGGGATAATGTCGTCAGTTTACTTCGTTATGGTGAACTCGATGTTGCTATAGGCATGGAAAAAACGGCTTCGCGGCAGTCGTTTTTCGATTTTAGCCAACCTTATTATCACCGCCTGGCCACTTTGTTTGTATTAGATCAGGACAGTAGCCCTGAATCCGTGCGAGGGCTTGTCGGCAAACGCATTAGCGGTGACCGCCATTCAGTACTTGAAGAGCACCTGGAACAATTAGGGTTGAATAACGCCATTAGAATTCAGCAGGCCGACTCAAAAAAAGAAGCCATGGAACAGTTAGGCGTGGGCGAAGTAGAAGCCGTTATTATGCCGGAACGGGTAGGCTTTTATCTGGCTGAAAAAATGGGTCTAAATATACGCATTCTCTGGCAACCGGAAATTAGAGTCCCTGTCAGTTTCGCAGTGAAAAATGGAGACACCGAGCGCCTGACGCAACTCAATAAAGCATTAACTCACCTTGAACAAAGTGGAAAACTTGATGAAATACGCCAGCGCTGGAATGTCCAACGCTGGATTATAACTCAAGATTAATGGCCGCTTTCTCTTGCAGCTTCCATTTCCGTTTCCAGACGAGCAGCTTCATCTGCACGCGGTTTAGTAAAGCGTGCCAGCCATAAATAAAGCACAGGTGTCAGGTAAAGCGTAAATAGTGTTGCCAACCCAAGACCACCGAACACAACCCAACCAATTGAGTTCCGCGCTTCAGCACCCGCACCAGAAGAAAGAATGAGCGGCAGGCCACCCAGAACCGTGGATACCAGTGTCATCATAATAGGCCGTAAACGTATCAATGAAGCTTCTTCTATTGCTTCACGAACCGCAAGTCCCCGGTCACGCAGCTGGTCAGCAAACTCAACCAGCAATACAGAGTTTTTCGCGAGCAGACCAATCAGCATCACCAATCCAATTTGCGAATAAATGTTCATGGAGGTGCCGGTCAGGAATAAGGCGTAAATAGCTGCCGCAATACCAAAAGGCACGGTCAGCATAACAACCACCGCACTGTTTAATGACTCAAACTGAGCCGCCAGTACCAGCAGAACAATCAGGAAGGCCAGAATATAAGTCATGGCAATTTCCTGCGAGGTGTCCTCAAATGTTGCAGCTTCGCCTAAAAAGACCAGCCCCATGCTGCCCGGCAAGACTTCTTCGGCAATAGCACGCAACTGCTCTACAGCTTCCGACATCGGCAAGCCTTCAGGTAACTGTGCGTCAATTTCTATCGCCCGCCGCTGAGCCTGACGTTCCAGTTCCGCAGACACACCCTCTTCAATAATTTCTGAAACGCTGGAAATGGGGACTAAGTCGCCGCTACTGGATGACACGTAAAGGTTCTGCATGTCCTGTGGCGACTGAATTAAATTATTACGGGTGCGCAGCATAACCGGAATTTGCTGATCTCCCACGTTTAAGTCAGCGACATCATCACCATTAATAGCAGCACGTAACGTAGAGGATATATCATTTAAGGAAACCCCAAGCTCCGAAGCCCGGCGACGATCTATCTTCACCCGCAATTGCGGCTGAGTGGGCTGGTAAGACACATTAGGGTCGCCTAAATCAGGCATCCGCTCTTTTACTATGGCAGTAAATTCTCGCGCCACTTTATAAATATCGTCATAGTTTTCGCCGGTAATAGCCATTTCCAGGCCACCGCCCTGACCTCTTAAATTCAGGCTGTTATCACCAAAAGCACGCCCCGGTGCGCCCGGCACCCGGCTTAACGGCTCCCGAATATTATTAATAATTTCCTGCTGACTAATATCCCGCTCTTCCCAGGGTTTCAGATTAGCTGTAATGAAAACCAGGTTAGGGTCCCATTGACCAACAACGGTATAAATGGACTCTATATCACCGCTCTCTTTATATTCCAGCAGCACTTCTTCCAGCTTACGAGCCTGGCGATCCATAAACTTAAGGCCAACGCCGTCAGGTCCGCGCGAGAACACCCGAACCGCTCCGCGGTCTTCATTGGGCATAAGTTCGCTGTCAATTTCATTATAAAGCAGTGCGCCACCGCCAGCAGACAGCAAAGACAGCACCACCACAACCCAGCTGAAATCCAGTGCTTTATGCAGCGTTCGTTTATAAAACCGTTTAAAGCTGTTACCAATGCCTGCAAACCGGTTGTTCTGTCCGGCTGATTTAGGCAAACGAGCGGTAAAAGCGGGTACCAGAGACAAAGCAACAAAAGAAGAAATGACCACTGCCGCCGCAAGCACACCACCAAATTCGCGGAATAAACGCCCCGCCGTTGAGGGTAAAAACGCAATAGGAACAAAGACCGCAACCAATACCGCCGTCGTTGCCACTACCGCAAAAAACACCTCGCGTGTCGCTAATACCGCTGCTGCACGGCTGCCAAGCCCCATACTGCGGCGACGTTGAATATTCTCAGTAACAACAATGGCATCATCCACTATCAGACCGGTCGCCAATACCAGCGCCAGCAAGGTCAGAATATTAATGGAAAAGCCCATCAGCCAAATAGCCGCAATAGCGCCGAACAGCGCAACCGGAATGGAGAACGCAGGAATAATAGTCGCGCGAAATGAACCGATAAAGACCCACAGCGTAGCCACAACCAAAACAATAGTAATAGCAAGGGTGGTCACCACTTCAGCTACCGAGGTACGAATAAACTGCGCATCATCATTAGTAATGCGCATTTCCATATCAGGAAAACGCTCACGCAGGCGATCAAGAACAGCAAGTGCCTGATCAGAAATTTCAATAGTATTGGAGCCCGCCTGACGTATTACCCCCAAACCAACAACCGGTTTACCGTCAAGACGAACAAAGCTGCCAGCATCAGCCGGTGCAAAATAAGCCTGTGCGACATCACCAATACGTGTGTCATCGCGAACAATTATGTTCTCAACTTGCTCTTCGGTAATGGCTGTCGCGTCAGCTCGTATAATTAATCGCTGGTCGGTTGAACGCAAACTACCAGCCGGTACGTCAAAAGGCGCCAGCCGAAGCGCATCAGCAACATCGGTAACAGATAAACCAAAGCTCACAAGTTTAAGGGGGTCGAGATCCACCCGCAGTACCCGCTCACGGTCGCCATTGAGGCGCACATCGGCAACACCATTTATAGCCAAAAATGCCGGCGATAAATCGGTTTCCAGCCGACGCGTGAGCTCTTCCTGCGTCAGAGTATCGCTGCTAACCGCAATATCCAGAACGGAGCGCGCGTCACTGTCTGCTTTTTGCACATTAATTTGTTCAACATCGTCGGGAAGTTCTCGACGCACCTGGTTGACCGCTTCACGGACTTCAGCCGCAACCACGTCTAAATCAACTCCGGGACGGAATTCGATAGAAATGCGTGCGCTGTTTTCTTCACTCGAAGACTGTATCGACTCCACACCCGAAACACGAGCCGCCGCGCCTTCCAGAATGCTGGTAACCTCGGCGTCGACCGTTTCTGGTGCGCCCCCCGGAAGTGTTGCACTCACCCCAACAACAGGCCTGTCGACATCCGGCAGTTCACGTACTTCAACCCCCATAAGCGCGGCCAGACCGGCTATGGCAATAAGTACGTTGAGAACAACAATCAGTACCGGACGGCGAATGGAGACCGAAGGTAAGTCGTTCGCATCCTGCTGGTTATTCAATTGCTGGTCTGACATTATTCAACCGCCTCTTGCGTATCAAGAGTGGTTCTGTCAAAGGTCACTGGTTGGCCTTCACGCAGGCTTTGAACACCTTCAACTATCAGTAAATCATCACGTTGAATATCGCCTGAAACTAACACACGACCAGCCAGACGCTGTTCTATTTGCACGTCAACCCGGTGCGCTTTGTCGCCCTCAATAACCCAGACGAAAGGATTATTAACACCCCAGGATAAGGCCGCTTCGGGTATTGAAGCGAACTCTTCACCGGCAAGTTCTATAGCTGTTCTGAAACTGGTTCCCGGCAGGAAGTCGTCACTGTCATTATTAATTTCAGCACGGGCTCTGTACATACGGCTGGTCGCGTTAATACGAGAATCCAGTTCAATAATTTCGGCGGTTACCGGCGTACCCGAATAGCGCCAGGGCTCTACTTTAAGTTCTGCTCCATCCTGCAACAGGGAAACCGCTGCTTCAGGAATACGAAAATCAATTAATAAGGTTGAACGGTCATCTAAGGTTGCGATAGCCGTCTGTTGGTCAATACGATCACCAACTTCTACGTCAGTAATGCCAATAATTCCAGAGAACGGCGCGCGAATGAAACGGTCTTCCAGTTCAATTTTAGCGTTGTCCAGTTCTACTCGTGCTAAATCTCTTAATAAAATAGCGTTGTCTAACTCAGACTGGGGCACAGCCCCCTGTTCGCGGCTGGCTCGTAAACGTTCTACCGTACGTTCTGCATCGCGTAAGTTAATTTGTGCCTGTTCTACTGCCACTTGCTGACGACGGGCATCCAGCTCGACCAATAGTTCGTCTTTCTCAACTTTGTCGCCAGGCCTAAAATTTACCGCGACGACTCTGTCGCCAACAGCAGGATAAATGGTAATGGAGCGCACAGCTTCGGCCGTACCAACTGCTTCTACCCGGTTACGTTCACGCTCAAAAGTCACTTGTTGCGCTAAAACCAGCGCTTCGCGTGATCCAAATTGTTGTGCCCGGCTCGTTTCACTTTGTAGCGAGAACAAAAACACTAAGGTAATGAGTAAAAACTTCATAACGGTCAAATGGAGCTCCAAAAAAACTGCAGCCACGTAGGCTGCAGTTATTACTAGTCAATTTGCGGTTAAGCAATGTTGCGAAAATTACTCTTTAATCGCAAAGCTGCCTTGCATAATTGCTGAGTGGCCAGGGAAGGTGCAGAAGAATTTATAATCTGTATCTGCACTCATGCCTTCTGTAGAAAACGTCACTGACGTTTCTTCACCACCACCAATAACGTCAGTTGCAGCAATTACAGCATCAGAATCTGGTACATAGTTGTTATCCATACCCGCTGACATACCTTGTTGTACAACAGACTGCATATCACCAGCTTCACTCAGTACCCAGTTGTGACCCATGACTTTTTTATCCAGTTTACCTGTGTGATGTAAGGTTACTGTTACTTCGTCACAGCTAGCCGGTACGGACATCTCTTTTGTATCAAATCTCATGTTGTCATTGCCATCTATGGATAGCTCACATTCGTTAGCCTGCGCGGCGTTTGCGACAAACAACATAGAGCCTAGTAGTGCGGAAATTATGTAACGCATTGCAATACCTCTTCGGTTAGTATGAAATGATTCCTTTCTTTTATACGTGATATCTCGCGTTGAGATTACTTTAACGAGAATTTATATGACGAAACGTCCTTTTTCGCCGCAATCACTCCTTGCTCAGGGTGGTAGTCACTCTGACAACGAAAATGGAGTAATTATCCCTCCAGTATACACATCAACGACTTATCTGCGTGATGACGACAATCAATATCGTAGCGGACGGGTGTATTCAAGGGCTGACAATCCCACTTATCGTCCTGCCGAAAAGCTATTAGCAGAGTTAGAAAATGCGGCAGATGCACGCCTGTTCGCCTCGGGCATGGCTGCCGCTACCGCCGTTTTTCTGGCATTAAAACCCGGCGATAAGGTCATTGCGCCAAAAGTGATGTACTGGGCTTTGCGCAAATGGCTGCAAACTTTTGGCGTCGATAGCGGGCTGGATGTTCGGTTTGTGGATACCACCAATTTAAATGAATTACGCGACGCTATTGCTGAAAGACAACCTACGCTTATTTGGCTGGAAACGCCGGGTAACCCTCTGTGGACAGTAACTGATATTGCCGCCGTAGCTGATATGGCTCGCAATTGCGGATCTCTGCTTGCAATAGATTCCACAGTGGCAACCCCCCTGCTGACCAAGCCGCTGGATCTTGGCGCCGATATTGTTATGCACTCCGCCACCAAATACCTTAACGGCCACTCAGATGTTATTTCCGGCGCACTGGCGGCTCGTGAAGATAACGCGTTCTGGCAACGCTTAGTGGCTATTCGTGCCCAGTCCGGAGCCGTGCCGGGGCCACAGGACGCAGCACAACTCTTGCGTGGCATGCGAACGCTGTTTTTACGGGTCAGGGAAAGTTGTCAAAGTGCGCTGTATATTGCCGAGCAGTTGGAGCAGCACCCACAGGTTATTGAAGTATTGTATCCCGGCCTGAAAAGTTTTGTCGGCCACGAGATAGCCGTTAAGCAAATGCAGGGCGGCTTCGGCGGTATGCTATCTATTCGTTTAGCGGGAGGCGAGAAAGCAGCGATTGCGGTTGCAGCCAAAACTCAGCTTTGGTACCGCGCTACGTCATTAGGTGGCGTAGAAAGCCTGATTGAACATCGCGCCAGCATTGAAGGACCAGACACACCGGTACCGTTGGATTTATTGCGTTTATCGGTAGGCATTGAAAACGCCGATGACCTGCTGAACGATTTACAGCAGGCCATCGATTTAGCGCATTCTTAAATACTTACGCGTTTGTAGAAGCGGTATTCGGGTTTCCAGAAATTGTTGTCGATGCGCTCACGCAGCGTGTCGTCATCAATTTCCAGTGCTAAACCTTCCTGTTGAGCCACTTTACCCACAGCAAAAGCAATATCTTTGCTTAACTGAGTTAAGTCATTAAAGGCTGGCAACAAGGCTTCACCTTTACCATTAGCGCTGGGTGACGCATTCGCCAGTGTCTTACTTGCTACACGCAGCATTTCATCACTAACGCGTTCGGATTTAACCGATAACACCCCAAGACCAATGCCCGGGAAGATATAACTGTTGTTACACTGCGCTATTGGGTATATACGGCCATCATATTCTACTTCACCAAAAGGGCTTCCGGTTGCGACAATGGCTTTACCTTCACTCCACTTCAGTACATCCGCTGGGTGCGCTTCCACATGTTTAGAAGGGTTACTCAATGGGAAAATAATGGGACGCTCGACATTTTTTGCCATGGTCGAAATAACTTGCTCGGTAAAGAGCCCCGCCTGACCAGACACACCAATTAAAATGTCAGGCTCAGCACAATGCATCACATCCAGCAACGACGGGTACTCACCACTGTATTCCCAGGCGTTTAAATCGCTGGTTTTCTGCGCCAGCGCCTGCTGGAAGTCACGCAGGCCTTCCATGGTATCCATAACCAGACCAAAGCGATCGACCATAAAGATTTGTCTCTTCGCCTGCTCTTCCGTTAAACCTTCGGCGGTCATCTGAATCATAATCTGTTCTGCAATACCGCAGCCCGCAGACCCAGCACCAACAAACACCACCTTCTGTTCACTAAGCTTTTTGCCTTTTTGGCGGCAAGCTGCCAGTAAGGTGCCCACCGTCACAGACGCGGTGCCCTGAATGTCGTCATTAAAACAGCAAACTTCATCGCGATAACGACGCAATAAAGGCATGGCGTTAGGTTGAGCAAAGTCCTCAAACTGCAGCATCACGCCCGGCCAGCGTCTGGTCACCGCTTTTATGAATTTGTCGAGGAATTCATCATACTCGTCCTGCTCAATACGCTTATGGCGGGCTCCCATATACATTGGGTCTTCCAGAAGCTTTTCGTTATTGGTACCAACATCCAGCATTACTGGCAGCGTATAGGCAGGACTAATGCCGCCGCAAGCGGTGTACAGCGACAGTTTTCCGATAGGAATACCCATGCCACCAATACCCTGATCACCCAAGCCCAGAATACGTTCGCCGTCGGTCACGACAATCACTTTCACTTTTTGCTTAGTGGCATTGCGCAGAATATCGTCTATCTGATCACGTTCAGAATAGGAAATAAACAAACCGCGTGAGCTGCGGTAAATGTCTGAGAACTTCTCGCAAGCATCACCCACGGTTGGGGTGTAGATAATCGGCATCATCTCTTCCAGATGATCCGTAAGCAAGCGATAGAACAGAGTTTCGTTGTTGTCCTGAATAGCGCGCAGATAAATATGCTTGTTAATGGGCGTTTCAAAGCTCCGGTACTGCATGTAAGCCCGTTCGGCCTGCTCTTCAATACTCTCATAGCGCGGCGGCAACAAACCCGTCAGGTTAAACGCGGCACGCTCTTCCTTACTAAATGCACTGCCCTTATTCAATAAAGGGGTTTCCAACAAATTAGGGCCGGAATACGGAATATAAAGCGGACGCTGCGTCTGCGGCATAAGTACAAACTCCTGTAAGCAAAAGTAATACGAATATCATAACATCAACATCACGCTAGTTGCTATTCCAGCTGGCTCAGAGCAGGGGAAGCAGGGCTGGTAGGTAATTCGGCTGAGATAACAGAACCCGGGCTTCAGGAGACGCTGCAAGTTCATCCATGAACGCTTGACGAAGGCCGTCCCTGGCCTTCGACACTCCTGAAGCCCGGGTTCTATTACCTTAATCGCCTCTTACCAACCAGCCCTGCTCCCTTCTTCTATCCATCATATAGCCTGGAACTGGATATCAGGTGAGATGCCTGTCATGCTTGGCCTCTTGCTGACGTAAATACCGTCAGTCTGCGACGCTTACATGCAACTTAACACCCGCTCATCAAGTTACCTTCAAGCTTCAGTTCTATCCAATTCGTAATCCGTCACCAGACATTCCAGAGGTATATGTAAGCCGCTATGGAGTCGTCGAATCATAGGCAGCGTTAAACGTCGTTTTCGATTTAAAACCTCACTGACCCGGCTCCGCTGACCTAAAAATGGCACCAGATCAGAGTCTTTTAGACCCTCCTGATCCATTCTGAATTTAATCGCTTCCACAGGATCGGGTGCATTAATTTTATACTGAAATTCTTCGTAGGCTTCGACCAAAGTCACCAGAATATCGAGTTCATCAGCCGCTTCGGTATCTGGTTCAGCATCCCAAAGCTCATCAATACGGGCCAGTGCACTTTGATGATCTTCCGCTGTTTTTATGGGCTTTATATTCATACCTTCACCTCTAAACTGTTTCTGCATTAATTGCATCGTACTGCTTATGCGTACCAACGAAACGAATGTATTTACCCCACCCACATTTCCCATTATGGGAAAAATTAGAATTTGTCAATAAAATTCCCGTTTCGGGAAATTTGCGTTTTTATGTATTGATAATAACTGCATCTCAAAAGGAGAAAATAAGAGGAGGATTAAAAGGGCATATGAATTAATGGACTAAGAGGTGTGGCCTGATGCTATTGCATTATAAGAAATGTAGAATAGCGAATGCTTCAACGGTTACCAGTGGGGCTTTGGAGGTGTGCAGCGCCATGGATGGCGCTGCTCAAGCCCTACAGGGACGTACTCGCGGGCGTCCTCCAAAGTCCCACTGATAACCGCAGCACTCGCGTTGTCCTCCATATCTCACCTGACATAAATGTCAGGCTACGTGGGTCCAGGTTAAAGCTTCAGGCCCCAGCGGGTGGCGGTGCGTTTGACGGCGTCGACATTTTCGGTGGCTATGATGTGCAGTGGTGTGCGGTCAAACTGGGCGCTTAAGTCCAGATGTTGTTTTAGCCAGGCCAGCATGGCTTCGCCGGAATGAATCGTTTTGGCACCGTTGAAATACGCAGAAATGCTCTCGGCTATTAGCGGAAAATGCGTACAACCCAGCAGCACCACGTCGGGCTTTTCAAGCTTGCCAAAATAATGCTTAAAGGTTTCCTGCAGTATCGGGCCGTCGTACAACTCTTCTTCGACAATAGGCACAAACAACGGCGTGGCCATAGCGTTTACCTGGTTGTAACCTAAAGCCTGTATCTGCTGCTGATAAGCACCGGAGTTTATCGTCGAGCGAGTGGCTATAACTAACACCCGGGCGCTGGTATCAATACCCTGCAGTTGTTCCAGCGCCATGACACCGGGTTCCAGCACGCCGTACACCGGTTTATTGGAAAATTTCTGCATTTGTTCCAGAGCGGTCACACTCACCGTGTTACAGGCCACTACCAGACAATCCACATCGGCGCCGTTAAAAAACTCTACCGCCTCCAGCGCATAGCGCGTAACGGTATTGCTGTCCTTGCTACCGTAAGGCACCCGGGCTGTGTCTCCGTAATACAGTAGCTCGCTGAAGCAACCACTTTGTTGCAACGACCGAGCTACGGTTAAACCACCCACACCGCTATCAAAAACTCCGACTTTCATGCCCGTCTATTCCTTTTCAATTTACTTTTCCAAATTCACGGTTTTAAGACGCAGCGCGTTGGTAATGACGAACACACTGGACAACGCCATGGCACCCGCTGCCAGCATGGGCGAAAGCAAAATACCGAAAAACGGATACAGCACGCCCGCGGCAACAGGAATTAACGCGGTATTATAAGCAAACGCCCAGAATAAATTCTGACGAATGTTGCGCATGGTGGCTTCAGACAAAGCAAAAGCCTGTTGCACAACGGTCAGGTTGTCAGACATTAGCACCACATCGGCGGATTCAATCGCCACATCCGTACCGGTGCCAATGGCAAAACCCACGTCGGCGGAGGCCAGTGCCGGTGCGTCGTTTATACCGTCCCCCACAAATATGACCTGGCCCCATTGTTTTTTCAGGCGCTTAACGGCATCCACTTTGCCATCAGGTTTTACATTGGCGACCACTTCGTCAATGCCCAATTCTTTGGCAATACGTTTTGCGGTGGACTCCGCATCCCCTGTGACCATAGCGGTTTTTAGACCGTCGGCGTGCAAGCGTTTAATCAATTCTTTGGCACTGGCTTTTATCGGGTCGTCCTGAGTAAATACCGCTGCCAGCTTACCGTCTATTGCGACATAAATCGGTGTGCGACCACTCTCTGACCAGGTTTTAGCCTCCGCAGGGTTGGCATCCAGCACAATGTCGTTGTCCCGCATCAGCTCGCTAGTACCAATGTAAAGCGTTTTACCATCCACTTTGCCGGTGGCACCCAAACCGGAAATAGCTTCAAAGCTCTCAGGCTCGCTGACTTTAATGTCTTGCTCTTTGGCATAGTTGACCAAAGCTTCTGCGGTGGGATGTTCTGACTTAGCTTCAACCGAGGCTGCCAAGGTCAGCACCTCTTTTTCGCCAAACTCGCTTAGGGTAATCCACTCTGTAATAGTCGGTTTGCCTTCGGTCAGTGTACCTGTTTTATCAAAAATAACGCCTTTGGATTGTTGTAACGCCTGCAAAGCACTGCCTTGACGGAATAACACGCCCATTTCCGCACCTCGGCCGGTACCCACCATAATTGAGGTCGGTGTCGCCAGCCCCATGGCACAAGGGCAGGCAATAATCAAAACGGCGACTGCATTAACCAACGCAAAAGTGAGTGCTGACTCACTGGCAGCAAAATACCACACCGCAAAAGTCAACAAAGCCACCAGCATGACTGCAGGTACAAACCACAAGGTAATACGGTTCACCGTGTCCTGAATCGGTAACTTACTGCCCTGCGCCTGCTCGACCATACGGATGATCTGCGCCAGCACGGTTCCCTCGCCGGTAGCCGTTACTTTAAAACGCAAAGTGCCTTTTTCATTCAGCGTTCCGCCAACAACTTTGTCTTCTTTCTGCTTATGCACTGGCTCGGCTTCGCCGGTTATCATGGCCTCATTGACATAACTGTCACCGGAAGATACTTCGCCATCCAAAGCAATACGCTCACCCGGGCGCACTTCAATTTCATCGCCCTTGCCCAGCTCCGCAATATCAACTTCCGTCACTTCGCCGTCGCGCACTACCCGCGCCGTCTTGCTTTGCAGGCTCATCAGCCGCTGAATAGCATCAGAGGTGTGGCTTTTAGCCCGTGCTTCCATAAAACGTCCGGCCAGAATCAGGGTGACAATAACCGCCGAGGCCTCAAAGTAAACGTTCACTGACTCGCTCGGTAACCAGGTTGGGAAAACCGTTGCCACGACAGAATAGCCCCAGGCCGCCGTTGCGCCCAGTGCCACCAATGAGTTCATATCCGGTGCGCCCCTGAATAACGCAGGAATACCCAGTTTATAAAAACGCGCGCCGGGAACCGCCAATACCACCGTAGTAAGTACTAACTGTATCCACCAGCTGATTTGTAAGCCGAGTGAGTTATGTACCCACTGGGAAAATACCGGCACCATATGGTTGCCCATGGCCAGTATAAACACCGGCAACGTCAGCAGAGCCGAAAGCCATAACTGGCCTTTTAACGCACGCATTTCCTTTGCCTGTTGCTCACGCTGTTCGCGCATTTGCTTATCGCGATCGACTACTTCATGGGCGTCGTAGCCTGCTTCTTGCACCGCTTTAATCAAGTCATCCACGGAGAGCTTGTTGGAATAAGTGACTTCAGCGCTGTCCGACGCCAGGTTCACCGACGCTTCTTCAACGCCGTCTAAGCCATTTAATGCCTTGTCGACACGACTGGCGCACGAGCCACAGCTCATGCCTTCCACACTTAAACGGACAGATTTACTCATTACTGCCCCCGTCGGCTTCTGCCGGTTTAAGCCACAACAACAGCCAGAACACCACCAGCTGTGCCACGCCAATATAACGCTGTATCGCGCCGCGTACTTCAGCTAATTCGGGGTTAATCATTAACACAAAACCTAAAGCAATAATCACCGACAGAAGGACAAAAGCACAGCGCACCGGCCAGGTAGTTTTCGGCGTAAAGGTCAGTAACAGCGTACCTAGCGCAAAACCGAAGTAACTGACCATACTAATAACATTATGTAATGCCTGAGAACTGGAACCATCCGTCGGGCAGCCTAAATCGCAAGGTGCCAGTGCCGCACCGAGGTAAGCCACAGGGTAGAAAAATAGAAGGCTCCAACCAATATGGCTAATACCTTTAACGCGTAAATGTGGACGCGCAGTTAACAGCACACCGAAAGACACCATCGCCAGCGGAATAAAGCCGACCCAGCCAAAAGCGCCAGCGGCAGTGCTGCCAGTAGCATTAATTTCGCTTATATACTGGCTGACATGAGAAAAGTCGTCTTTTACCCAGGAGGCAACCAATTGCAGACCAACCCAAAATAAGGTCAGAATAATGAGTTGCGGCATAACAGGAGAGCTTTTCGTCGGTGTGTTTTCCATGTAGCCTCCTCGGCTGTATTAATGTGATAATCTTTCACTACAGTGTAAACCAAGATGGGAACAGATTGTGAATATTCAAGTGCTTGGCTGCAGCGGCGGACTCAGTGGCGACAATAAAGGCGGTTCCACCTGCATTCAGCTCAATCATAACATTCTGATTGACGCCGGCACCGGCCTGAATCAACTCAGTCTCGCGCAAATGCACCAGGTTAGGCATGTATTTCTTACCCACTCGCATATGGACCACATTGCCGCTTTGCCCACATTTTTAAGCAACCAATACGGAAGTGAGCACTTACCTGTTACGGTTTACGCACAGGCTCACACTCTGGAAAAGCTGAAGAATAACATTTTTAACGGCGATATCTGGCCTGAGCTCAGCAGCATGACCGAAGGGCCTGAAGCGATATTGCAGTTTAAAGAAATTCACCCGGGTCAGAGCATCAAGCTGGATGGCCTGGAAATTAAAGCTTTTGCTGTAGAGCATAGCGTGCCGACAGTGGGCTACAGCGTAAAAAATCAGGGCAAACACTTCGTTTTCGCCGCCGATACCATTGCCGGCAAGCAGTTGACCGAACAGCTTAACCGCTTAGGCCACATCGACACCCTAATGCTGGAATGCGCCTTTCCCGACGAGTTACTGCATGTTGCAGAAAAAACCAAGCACATGACCCCAACCCTGCTGCAAAGCGCCCTGAATAGCCTGAAACAGCAACCCGCTGAGCTTTGGGTAACCCACTTAAAACCCAGTAACGAAAAAGCCCTGCGCAAAACCTTAGCAGCCAACCCACCACATAAAAATACGGTGGTGTTGTAATCGGATACTTGCGGTTTCGTCACCTGACCTATGCGATTTCGTAGCCTGACGTTTACGTCAGGAACGATACCTCACCTGACATGAATGTCAGGCTACGCATTTGGGCGTACATTACGCACCCGCACCGACATATCATTTTCTATAGTTTTAATAAGGCCAACAGAAACCCCTAGAGCTTTAGCTTCGATTTTGAAGTTTCGGATTTGTTGATAAATTTCATCCAGCATATGGTAAAGCGGCTTACTGTTTGCAAAACCAGCCTGCCCGGCCATCTGCTCTAACGCGGTTTTATCCGGACAAGCTCCGTTACCGTTAAATGCTGTCATATGTTCGCCATAAGAAGACGGACTATAAACAATGTCGTAACACGGCGATAACCGCCATTCGTCCTTATCATTAGCAAGGAAACTAAAATTCTTCGAGTGATCATCCTCATTCACAGTCATATAATTAAATAATGCCCGCTTAACCAGTTTTTGCGCTTCATCAACGCCGCACATAAGCCGCGTAGCCTTAATTAAGTCCACGTAATCCAATGAAGGCTCCCGGAAGGAAGCATCAAGTAGACCTGCGGCTGACAGCATGTGGTAGCGACCGTTTTCAGAGCAATCAAACCGCGTCTGCTGCAACCAAAACTGACCGTTACCCGCGTCGATAAGCTCAAACTCAGGCACCTGAATTCCAACGTTTTTAGCCATAGTTAAATATAAGTACTCAACCAGGCTTTCTTCGTGCTTTAGTAAAAACCGTTCCGACGTGAGCTTCACAATCAGCTTCTGTCCTTTCGCCTTTGGGGCAGTTGAGTATTGCCCATCGGCTAGCAATGTTGCGTTTAGTTTCGGCCGTGCACCACCCGAGCCTCCTGCAGCCTGAAGGTGTTCAATAAGATCCGTTTCAGTACCTTCAAACTCTTTTATCGCTTCCTGACCCAACCTCCGTAAGGCAATATCATCACTGCTACCTTCCCTTAAGGGAGTTTTCGGCTCATAAGAAAGCGCTCCTAAACAGTCCGAACCAATAACAGCCAGACGCTCTAATGCCGATATTTTCTGTGGGTTATAGCCATTTATTCGAAACACTCTGTCCATGAGATAAAGCCCCCAACCGTCAGGCAGGCTATCCGCAAACACACCGTGTAAACCATAATGAGGTTGTCGTGGGGCTTTTTGAAGCTCAGTTGTTGCTTTTAGGTTGAATGGTGACAAGGATGTTTTGTGTTGCTCTAAATAGTCTTTGTGATATTGAAAATAAACACCCGATTTATTTTCAGCCAGAGTGCCAACACCCACCCGTTTACCATCCGACAACGTTCGTATTACCTGAAGAGGCGTATTAAGCATTTTTCAAAACCTCATCTATGGTTTTAGGGACTTTTTCCTGCTCCAGAAATTCCCTGAGTTGGTTGAGTTCACCCAAAGCTTCGACCAGCATTAAAAACTGACGTAAAGAGATGTTTCCTGTGCGCTCAAACTTGCGAATTGTCCCGTAGGGCACACCTGATTTTTCAGACAAAGCTTCAACCGACAGCTTTTGTGCTTTTCGCAGCTGCTGGATATGCTCTTTAAGATCAAGTTGAGTATCGTATGCCGTGTTTAGGTTAAGCGTCATAATAGTAACAATTTAAGCGTCTTTTAAGTAGCAATTGTCACTATTGTAGCAGCCCCCTTGAGCTAGCGCTATTCCTTATCTGATTTTCATATCAGGCGAGATATCCTGGATAGCAGGATAGCGAGCGCCCAACGGTTGCAGGGACTATTGATGAGGTGTGCGGCGCGAGCTGCAAGAGGCATCAAACCCGTGGGCTTTCTGCTGTAGGAGTGTCGAAGGCCATGGATGGCCTTCGTCTAGCCTTCAGGGATGAACTCGTAGCGCCTCCGTAAGCAGTAGCCTGACATTTATGTCAGGTGGGATATCGTTCCTGACGTAAACGTCAGGCTACATCCCGCAACCCAGCCGGTTAGCCGAATTGCGGTTTGCGCCGGGCGCGTTACCCGAGGTGCTTACGGGCGTTGCGGAACATGCGCATCCATGGGCTGTCTTCGCCCCACTCGTCAGGATGCCAGCTGTTAGCAACGGTACGGAACACACGCTCAGGGTGCGGCATCATTGCGGTCACACGACCATCGTCACTGGTTACTGCAGTAATGCCCTTAGGTGAACCGTTCGGGTTCGCCGGATACTGCTCAGCTACTTCGCCCCAGTTATCAATGTAACGCAGCGCAACCTGACCACTTTGCTCTAACTGCGATTGCTGCTGAGGGTTGGCAAACTCCGCACGGCCTTCACCATGAGACACCGCAATTGGCATACGCGAACCCGCCATGTCACCTAAGAAAATCGACTTAGATTCCTGCACTTCCACCAGACTAAAGCGCGCTTCAAAACGCTCGCTGCGGTTAGTTACAAAACGAGGCCAGTGCTCGGTTCCCGGAATCAGCTGCTTCAGCGTGGATAACATCTGACAGCCGTTACACACTCCCAGCGCCAGCGTATCGTTACGCTTAAAGAAAGCTTCAAACTGCTGGCGCGCACGGTCATTAAATAAAATCGACTTAGCCCAGCCCTCACCGGCACCTAATACGTCACCGTAAGAGAAGCCACCACAAGCAGCCAGTGCCTGCATGTCTTCTAACGACACACGACCAGCTAAAATATCGCTCATGTGAACATCCACCGCTTCAAAACCAGCACGGTCAAAAGCGGCTGCCATTTCGTAGTGCGAGTTCACGCCCTGCTCACGCAGAATGGCGACTTTTGGCGCCACGCCTTTGGCAATATAAGGCGCTGCAACGTCTTCAGAAGGGTCAAAAGTTAAGTCCGCCTGCAAACCCGGGTTGTCCGCACGTTGTTTCAAACGAAATTCTTCGTCAGCACACACAGGGTTATCACGCAGACGTTGCATGTGGTGCGTAGTTTCCGCCCATACCGTACGCCAGTGCGTGCGGCTCTGTGCTAATACATCGTGCCCGTCGCGGGTAAAGACAATGGCATCTTCATGCGTGGGTTCACCAATGCGTTTAACACAGTCGCCCAAACCAACTGCTTTATAAGCGTCCATCACTTTCTGATACTGCTCATCACTTACCTGAATTACCGCACCCAGCTCTTCGTTAAACAGAGCCGCTAAATTGTCTTCGCCTAATTCGTCCAGTGCTACTTTCGCACCACAGTTTCCGGCAAAGGCCATTTCCGCTACGGTAGTGAATAAGCCGCCGTCGGAGCGGTCGTGGTAGGCCAGCAAACGCCCTTCGGTTACTAGCTGCTGTGTGGTATTAAAAAAGGCTTTAAAAGCTTGAGCGTCGTCTAAATCTGGTGTGTGTTGCCCCAGTTGCTGGTACACCTGCGCCAGTGCAGAGCCACCTAAACGGTTCTGACCTTTACCTAAGTCAATTAATACCAGGTGCGACTGGCCTTTGTCGGAACGCAATTGCGGCGTCAACGTCGCACGAATGTCATTCACCCGGCCAAACGCCGTAATCACCAAGCTCATTGGCGCGGTCACAGCTTTGTCTTCGCCGTCTTCCTGCCACTGAGTTTTCATCGACATCGAATCTTTGCCCACGGGAATAGTGATACCCAGTTCCGGACACAACTCTTCACCGACGGCTTTAACGGCCTCATACAAACCAGCGTCTTCACCCGGATGACCCGCTGCGCACATCCAGTTAGCCGATAATTTAATGCGTTTTAAGTCGCCAATATCAGCAGCGGCAATATTAGTCAGAGACTCTGCTACTGCCATGCGTGCCGAGGCACCAAAGTTCAGTAACGCCAGCGGCGTACGCTCGCCCATGGCCATTGCTTCGCCGTGGTAGCTGTCATAGCTGGACGCGGTTACCGCAACGTCAGCCACCGGTATCTGCCACGGGCCAACCATTTGGTCACGGGCAACCAGGCCAGTAACACTGCGGTCACCAATGGTAATTAAGAAGGTTTTCTCAGCAATAGCCGGTAATCGCAATAAGCGATCAGCGGCGTCATTCAAGTCAACCGCTTCCAGATGCAATGGCGTACCTTCGGCCTGCAAGCGGGCCACGTCACGGTGCATTTTCGGCGGTTTGCCTAGCAATACGTCCAGTGACAAATCAATTGGCTGATTCGAGAACTTGGCATCGTTCAGTAAAATAGTCAGCTCTTCAGTCGCTTCACCAATAACGGCGTACTCTGCACGCTCGCGCTCACACAAGGCTTCAAAACGCGCCATGTTCTCCGGAGCAATGGCAATAACGTAGCGTTCCTGCGACTCGTTGCACCAAATTTCCAGCGGTGTCATGCCGGGTTCATCGTTTGGTATCTCGCGCAATTCAAAGCGGCCACCACGACCACCATCACTCACCAGCTCGGGCATGGCATTCGACAAACCACCAGCGCCCACGTCGTGAATAAAGGCAATGGGGTTATCTGCGCCTAGCTGCCAGCAGCGGTCAATCACTTCCTGACAACGGCGTTCCATTTCCGGGTTTTCACGTTGCACTGAAGCAAAATCTAAATCTTCGGTTGACTCACCCGACGCCATAGAAGAAGCCGCGCCGCCACCTAAGCCAATGTTCATTGCCGGACCACCTAGTACAACCAGCTTAGCACCAACCGGAATATCACCTTTTTGCACATGGGCTTCACGAATATTGCCTAAACCACCGGCAATCATAATTGGCTTATGGTAACCACGGGTCTCGCGCCCATTGTGGCTGTCGACTGTCTGCTCGTAGGTACGAAAATAACCGGTCAGCGCAGGACGACCAAATTCATTATTAAAAGCTGCGCCGCCTAATGGGCCTTCCAGCATAATATCCAGCGCAGAAACAATACGCGCTGGTTTGCCGTAGTTCTCTTCCCATGGTTGCTTAAAACCTGGAATGTTCAGGTTAGAAACGCTGAAACCCACCAAACCAGCTTTAGGTTTAGAACCAACACCGGTAGCGCCTTCGTCGCGAATTTCACCGCCCGAGCCGGTTGCCGCACCCGGGTAAGGAGAAATAGCCGTTGGGTGGTTATGCGTTTCCACCTTCATTAAGATATGCACCGGCTCGTGGCTGTAGCCATAGCTCATGCTGTCCGGTTGTGGGTAGAAACGCCCGGCTTCATGGCCTTCCATAACGGCGGCATTGTCTTTGTAAGCCGACAACACGTAGTCCGGTGTGGTTTCAAAGGTGTTTTTAATCATTTTGAACAGCGACTTAGGCTGTTCCGCGCCGTCTATGGTCCAGTCGGCGTTAAAAATTTTATGACGACAGTGCTCAGAGTTTGCCTGGGCAAACATATAAAGCTCAATGTCATTCGGGTTACGGTCTAGTTTGCGGAAATTATCTACCAGATAATCAATTTCGTCGTCGGCCAGTGCCAGACCTAAACTGATATTCGCCTGTGCCAGTGCTTCACGACCGCCTGCCAGAATGTCTACCGAAGACAATGGCTGCGGTTCCTGTGAGCGGAATAGCTGCTGCGCGTCGTTCATGTCGTACAAAACACTCTCGGTCATACGATCATGCAATAGTAGCGCGGCCTGCTTCAGTTCTTCTGCCGACAAATCACCCTGCAAATAAAAAGCCACACCACGCTCAACACGATGGATACTTTTCAAGCCACAGTTGTGGGCAATGTCAGTGGCTTTAGAGGCCCAGGGGGAAATTGTTCCAATGCGAGGGGTTACCAGTACCAGAGCACCTTGAGGCTCATGTGCCGGCATTTCGGGGCCGTACTTCAGTAGTTGCACCAATACGGAACGGTGTTCGTCGCTAAGTTCATTATGCAAGTCAACAAAGTGCTGATACTCGGCATAAAGCTCTGTGACAGGAATTCCTGCCTGTTTCAATTGTTCAAGTTGCTTCGTTGTTTTGAAGGCTGATAAGGCAGGTGCACCGCGGTAGATTTCCACAAGCAAGGTCTCCAAAGCTGGGCGATTTTTGCTGGCAGATTATACAGTAGCCTGACATTCATGTCAGGTACAATATCGAACCTGACGTAAACGTCAGGCTACTCGATTTTCGGGGAACCTTCGCGATTCACTATGCGAAACCACTTTTCGCGGCGCTCAATAATACGTTGTTTACGTTTACGAATAACGGCGCGGCGGCGAGAGTTGTTTTCACGTCTGAGGCGGTTGGCTTGCATAGACTTAGGCCTTTATTGCGTTTAAATGCTTAATCAGCTTACCGTGTCATACTGGCTGTTGGCAACGATTTTATGCTGACTTACCAGCCTAATTTGCGTAACTTAGACTAATGTGGAAAGATCGCCCGCCGACGCACAAAAGGACCTGTTATGAATGAACTCGAATCTGACGTTTGGTACATAGTACGGACCAAGCCTAAGCAGGAAGAACGCGCCATACTGAACCTGGAGAATCAGGGATTCGGTGTTTTCGCGCCCGAGTTAACCGTAAAAAAGGTTCGTCGGGGTGTGCGTACCTCAGTGGTTGAACCTATGTTCCCGGGCTATGTGTTCGTGAAACCCGATGACATTATTGAGCAGTTTTACAAGTTGCGCAGCACCTATGGTGTCGCTGGTGTTCTGCGTTTTGGCGACAACATTCCGAAGGTACCGCAAAGCTGGATTGACCAAATGCGAGGAGTTGACCAACTGACCGATGAACAGGCACCTCAAATAGGCGACACGGTAGAAATTCAGCAAGGTCCATTCCGTGGGTTCCTTGCTAAAATTGTGAAACTGGACGGTGAATCGCGCTGCTTCGTTATGCTGGAATGGATGCAAAAAGAAGTCAAAGCCAATTTCAGCTACAAAGAACTGCAATTTCAGTAGCCTGACGTTTACGTCAGGGACGGCATCTCACCTGACATAAATGTCAGGCTACGTGATCAGCAGCGTCGGCGCAGCCCTAAGGCCAGGGCGACCAGCACCACCAGCCAGCCGGCATGGCCGCCGCTGCTGCCAGAATCCGCAGCGGCAACAGTGAAGCGAGCCGTTGCCGATTCCATATTACCCTCGGTGTCACTTACGCTTAACCGGTACTGATAAGTTCCCGCCGAAAGTTGCCCTAATGAGGCACTAAATGAACCATCATTAAAACTAAACCCGGTTACTTCCTCTTCGCTGCTCTCCATTACCCTGAATAACCGCAAGCTACCCGGGGCAAGATTCAAATCGGCATCAGTCACTGTTGCTGACAGGCGAACCGTTTGTCCTTCCGTTGTTCCTGTTGCCATAAAACCAGTTATGGTCGGGGCAATAGCCCTGGGTTCAACCGTTAACGCAACTCTCAGGCTGTCACTACCGTCACTGAAATCAACTCTTAGTATCGCGGTCTGCTCCGAACCAACAACTCCGGCCGTTCCTTCTATAGCAAAGCGCCGTTCACCATCAACAGCGCCACTCACCTCGTTAAAGCTAAAGTCACTAATCAGGTCATCGTCTAAATTAACCACTGACACAGCCACATCATTACTGACATTAAACAGGCTCAGTTGAGTATCAAGCTCCTCCAGTTCGCCAACCGTATCACCGGAACTTAAAAAAGCCTGCGGGCGCGAGCCAACCATATCGGAAGGGTCATTCCACAGTCCGCTGGAAATATTGAAATCATTAAAGTCGGTATTCACCACTTTTAGGTGCCAGTGAAAAGGATTATAAATATTGTCTTTATCCAGGCTCGCCGCAATCTCTTCAATATCGGTCTTTAAAGTTACCGTCATCATACGAGTGCTACCATTACCACTGACAACCCAGTCAAACCACTGTTCGGCAGTTGCTATGCCTACTTCCTGACTCACCGAAGTGCCACTGGCCGTTGTTGGAACCGCCATCTGCAATGACTGGTTACTGGTATCGGCATCAGACAGCTCAATGGTAAAGCTGGCCTGGTCTCCGGCCTCTACCAGACCTATCACATTGCTATCCAGTAGCAAATAATTTGTCCCGGTATTTGAGAAATTACCGTTAAAGCTACTATTACTGACAAAACGCCAACGCGCGGCACCGTTGCTCAACTCCTCTATCGCAATAATGCAGATATCGGTTGAGCCGTTAGGTATTCCGCTTAAAGCAACCGAGTTCACACTAAAGCTTTGTAAGTCCAAAAGTGCTTCACGACTGACAGACTCATACTGTTCGCAGCGACCACCAGCTAATGCATAACGGTCGGCGTTACCAACCGTAGGCCAGCTTAAAGTTAGCTCTGAGTCTCCAGTGCGGCTGGCCGCCATAGCATTCACATTAGTGCGTGACGCGTTATTGGCCCAGACCACACTACTGCGTTGAGCCGCCGTGCTGGCATCTGCTGCATCTATTTCGGACGCGGCTTTACCCATTGGCAGTCCAGAGTCACTATCTACTATATCGGGGCTGGAGTAGACAGCTTCATCCCGACAGGCGGCACCACTACCAAATTCACTCCGGCAGACGCCACCGTAAGACATCGTCGTATAAAAACGTCCGCTATCTTCAATAAAGCCGTAAGGAATATGGTAATCTTCTTGATCACCACCACCGCCACTCGAATTATCAGCTAATGTGTAGCGATCATGATTGAGTCCGAAGTTATGCCCAACCTCATGCGCAACGGTTCCCGTGCCCGTACAGGACAACGCGGTGTACCCTGCACCCGCGGCGCCGCTCACAAAGTTCACTAAGTTATCGCTGACATTAAAGTCAGTGGCAACAAAAGCCAGGCCGCAAACAGTGGGGTTTTCAGCGCCAATAAAGTGAACCACATCGGCCTGATAGCGATCCATCAACCGACGAACCCGCTGATCATCAACCAGTTCATCAATAATCGCGTTAGGGTCTTCTGTTGGAAAGTTTGTAGTAGATTCAGGATTAAAAAAGTCCAGACCGGCAACTGACATTTCGACGGGTAATTGTGAGCGCTCAAAAATTGAGTTACTTGTGCTCACCGCTGCTTCAATGCTTAAAGCCAAATCGTAGCCTTCGTCATCGGCGTATCCCAGTAACTCTTTGTCGTACAGAAACAACACGTCAATACTGTTATCGAACTGAGTCACCTGAGAGGTTATTTGAGCGTTGTTAGCTTTGGTTAGTGCCGCTTTACGCGTAGCCGGAGCTAGCTGAAACTGCTTTTCCAGCTGTTGTGGTTCTGTGCGGCTCTTAGGTTTTAACGGCTCTGATGGAGTTCGGTTTGTCTGATTAATATAAGTTTTACCATCGACACGACGAATTTCCACTTCACCAACATCAGGGTGCGTAATTGAAATAAGTTGGTTATTACCACGCTTATGCAAAAAACCTAAATGCTGAGTGTCGCCATTGCGGTCTTCATAAGTGAGCCGGTAACTGTTTTCCGACGACAAGCGCTCAGCCAGAGTCGCTTCAATAAGCTGGTTGTTTACAGATAACTCAATTTTGTCGCCCAGGCTTTGTGCTAAGGCAAATACCGGCGCTAAAACTATTAGCACTGCGGCGACTGTCTTTTTCATTTTAAACACCTAATTTTATGGCTTTCGTAGCCTGACGTTCACGTCAGGAACGATACCCCACCTGACATAAATGTCAGGCTACGTCGTACGGAACAGGCTACAGCCGCCCTTGTTCATCTAAATATTTCAATGTGTCGTAAAAACGGCGAATGTTACCGACATAGGTCACTGGCTCATCGCCTCGTGCGAAACCATAGCGAGTATGACGGTAGAACTGCTTTTGTCTCAGCAATGGCAGGCGCTTTTTCACATCCACCCAGCGGTCCGGGTTTCCTCCCTGGTGTTCGGTTAGAATTCGCGCGTCTTCTAAATGACCGAATCCTATATTATACGCAGCTAACGCAAACCAGGTTCTGTCCGGTTGCGGAATTCTTGCCGGCACCCTATTCAGCATGCGCTCCAGATAGCGCGCACCGCCACGAATACTTTGTTCGGCATTCAAGCGGCTCTTAACCCCCATAGCTTTGGCTGTAGGCAACGTCAGCATCATCATGCCGCGCACCCCAGTAGGAGAAACCGCCCGCGGGTTCCACAACGATTCCTGATAAGAAATAGCGGCCAGTAAACGCCAGTCAAGCGACCCTGAGTGCTCTTTAAAAGTTTCTATATAAACAGGCAGGACACGCTCTACCGCTTCTATAAACAAACTGGTCGTTACATAATTAAATTGTTTTACGTGACCAAAATGCTGCTCTTTAATATGAGCCAGGCGTCCGCTGGAGCGAATTTCGCCAAAATACTCAATAACCGCGGAAAACAAAGAATCGTCCGTGCCCTGCGGTAAAGCCCAGGCAATATCCTGATCATGCTTTACCGTAAAAGCCACACTTAAGTCGGGGTGAAACCGCCGTTGAATATCTAATGCGGTACTGTCGGTAATGGTGTAATCGACCTCGTCGCTAATCACCATCTGCAGCAGCTCGACCGCGTCGTGATCGCGGGTCGCGCGCCACTTTAGTGTCGGAATACTGTCACCCAGGCTTTTCAAAAACTCATGATGAGAGCTGCCTTCCACCACCACGATTTCGCCGTCAGTAATCTGCTGCAAGTCTCGCGGGCGCTGCCGTGAGCCCTGCTTGAAAACCACCTTCTGGCTAATAATGTCGTAAGGCGGACTAAAGCGGAATAGCTGAGCGCGCGTCGAGGTTCGGTCCAGACCCGCCGCAACAATATCAACCTCACCGCGACGCAACATGGTGAACAAGTCGTTCACGTCAAAGCGCGGCACCATCTCCAGCTCCACACCTAAGCGATCGGCAAAGCGTTTCGCCAGGTCGTATTCGAAGCCCTGCTCACGGTCATGATCAAAATAATAACTGGTTGGGTTTATCAAAGTTCCCACCCGCAATACCTGACGTTCCTGAACTACGGACATGGCATCGGGGCGGGTTTGAGGACTGCAGGCCGTTATTACACTAGCGGCCAGCAGTAAAATAGCAAACAGCGATACTGCAGACTTCGGCATATTAGAGAGATTCCAGAGCCCAATTCACATAGAGTTCAGTACCGGTTTTCAGTGCGTCTTCGTCGGCATAGAAATGCGGCGAGTGGTTACTCGGTTCTTCTGACATATCGCGCTCCGGTGGGGTAACCCCTAAAAAGACAAACATTCCCGGTACTTCCAGCGCATAGTAAGAGAAGTCTTCAGCTCCAGTCACTAAAGGCACTTCCTGTACTTTATCAGCGCCAGCTACCGCTCTTGTTACCGGCAGCATCTGCTCAATCAAGTCAGCATCATTACTGGTTACCGGATAGCCTAAATCGACATGCACATGGGCTTCTGCACCGTTCGCCTCAGCCGTTTTCTCGGCTGTGTGCTTCAATTTAGCGTGAATATCCGAACGAATATCCATGTCAAAGTTGCGAATGGTACCAATTAAAGTAACTTCATCAGGAATAATATTATTACGCACACCGCCTTCCACAATACCGAAGGACAAAACCGCCGGAGCTTTGGTGATATTCGTCTGACGACTAATAATGGTCTGTGCGTTATTAATAATTTGTGCTGAGGTCACAATAGGGTCAACACCAGCCCATGGCGTAGAACCGTGCGCTTGCTTACCTTTTACCTTAATCTCAAACTGGTCAGAAGACGCCATCAGCGGGCCTTTACGATAGCCAACATGACCTGTAGGAAAACCTGCCCAGACATGAATACCAAAGACTTTTTCTGGCTTATTGTCGGCAAACAAGCCTTCTTCAAGCATTAACTCAGCGCCGCCCTCTTCGCCTTCAGGCGCGCCTTCTTCAGCTGGCTGGAAGATAAACATAACGTTACCGGCCAGTTCATCCTTCATTTCGGCTAACTTTTCTGCCGCCCCCATTAACATAGCAACGTGAGTATCGTGTCCGCAGGCGTGCATTACACCCACTTCTTTACCACGATACTCTGATTTTACCGTCGACTTAAAAGGCACATCGGTCTGTTCAGTAACAGGCAATGCGTCCATATCCGCACGTAGCGCTATGGTTGGGCCTGGCTTACCGCCTTTTAGCATACCCACAACACCGGTATGCGCCACACCGGTTTCCACTTCCATGCCCAGAGAGCGCAAATGCTCAGCTACCATTTTTGCGGTTTCAAATTCGCGGTTACTCAATTCAGGGTTGGCATGAATATGACGACGCCATTCAATGACCTGAGCTTCTAAGTCACTGCTGACTTTTACCGGTGACTGCTGAGCAGCAGCCTGAGCGCTGTAGCCAAAGCTACTGGCCAGCATTAAGCTAATAATGAGCTTTTTCATTGTTCTCTCCTGCATAAGTGCGGATTGTTATTCTGGTACTGGGTAATATCCTGCGCTAAAATCGCCCTCATGACAACCGATGAAATCTACATGCAGCGAGCCTTAGAACTTGCTGAACAAGCACAAAACGCAGACGAAGTGCCCGTTGGCGCGGTGTTGGTCATAGACGATAAAATTGTTGGCGAAGGTTACAATCAGGTTATTTCTTTGTCCGACCCGTCCGCTCATGCCGAAGCACAAGCTATTCGTTCTGCCGGCCGGGCTATCGATAATTATCGGTTGGTCAACGCCACCCTGTACGTCACTCTGGAGCCCTGCGCCATGTGTGCGGGTTTAATTACCCATGCCCGAGTCAAACGCCTGGTGTTCGGTGCAACCGACCCCCGTACCGGGGCCACAGGCACCGCCATTGAGGTTATTAACCACGCCTCTATGAACCACAAAGTTGAGGTGATCAGCGGTGTCATGGCAGAAGAGTGTGGCGATATATTACGCCGTTTTTTCCGCGCCCGCCGCAAATCGGCTAACCTTAAATAAGCATACCCGTTATAGCGTAAGCCACTGTTGCTGCCAGCCCCGCTACTAACGCATAGGGCAACTGAGTTCGCACATGGTCAATGTGCTCCACCCCCGACGCCATCGAGGCAATAATGGTGGTATCGGAAATGGGCGATGCATGGTCTCCAAATATACCACCGGAAATAGCTGCAGCAATAAATGGAGCTGGCGGCAAACCTAAAGTCATTGCCAGCGGTATCGCCAGTGGCAGCATAATAGCAAAGGTTCCCCAACTGGAGCCAATAGAAAAGCCCGTAATAGCCGACAACACAAATATCAGCGGTAGCAGCATCCACAGCGCCACCGAGCCATCCAGAGCTGCAGCCAGGAATTCGCCCGTACCTAAATCGCGGGTTAAGCCTCCCAGCGCAATAGACAGCCACAAAATGACCGCCAGTGGCAGAATATTCCAGGCGCCTTTTAGCAGGTACTTCCCAACATCGGCTAAACCAACCGGCTGTGTCATCAGAGTACCGGCTACGGCAATGCCCAATGCCACATAAATGGCAATAAATACACTTAGAGTGCCGTTGCCATCAACCAGCACACCATTACCGGTTACCAGCAGCATAACCGGAACCATCACCACCAGTGAAATCAGGCTGGTCATGACTACCGCCGTGCCCTTGCCAAAACTGGCCTCTTCATCCGGGCCATCGCCCCAGGTGTTTTGCGATACCTGATCCGGTACAGCGTTCTTCTCAAAAGCTTTCATGGGTCCAATGTTCCAGTCGAACAGAGCCACAAAAAGCGCCAGCAATACCGCAAAAATGGCATAAAAGTTAAACGCTATAGACTGAATAAACACAAGCAGGGGTTGCTCAACGCCCTGGTTCGTAATGAGCGTTAAATTAAACGCTCCCCAGGCATTCAGCGGAATTAAAATACAAATGGCAGCACAAGTAGAATCAACAATATAAGCAAGTTTCTCGCGGGCAATACCCAGACGGTCGTATATAGGTCGTGAGGTGGTGCCGGAAATCATAATAGTCACATTCGACTCAATAAAAACCACAACGCCCAGTATCCAGGTCATCAAGCGAGCGCGGCGCTTACTCTCTATCCACTGCTTACGCTCTAGTTTCAGCACAAACTGTTTAAACGTACCGCCGTTTTCCAACACACCGAATAACGCACCAATACCCAGGGTAAAAAACCAGACCAGCATATTACTGGGGTCAATAAGGGTGTCCCAGGTACTCTCTAAAGTACCGTAGGCAATATTTGCAGGAGCAGGCCAGAACAGCAGAATATTGGCCAGAATAATACCGCCAATAAGCGCCAGCAGAACTTTTCGGGTAACGATGGCAAATACAATTGCCAATAAGGAAGGTAAAAGACTGGTCCAGCTCAGTTCCATTTGGGTGCGTTTATAAGTGTCTGATACTGGGAGGTTAAAACAATAAACCGCCGCGGGCAATACCAGCGGCGGTTTATTCATAACGCTGACGCGTCATCCCGTAGCCTGACATTTATGTCAGGTGGGATATCAATCCTGACGTAAACGTCAGGTTACATCCGTTAGAACTTGTACTCTACACCTATGCGCACAGACCATAGTGAAGGTTCACCCTGGCGTGACTGAACGTTTGATACGTCACGGAAGTTATTGAACTGATACTGACCCGCGTCATTGATTTCAACGTCAGCAATATTGATGGCGCGAGGGAATCGAGCTTCATAAAGTACGCCCCAGTCGTCATTCAGCATATTACCTAAGTTTTCAATAACGAAGAATGCAGATGCTTTGTGTCCGTCCATAAAGCCAGGCAGTTCCTGCTCAACACGCAAGTCCACTTTAGTCCACCATTTGCTGTTGAACTCGTTACGTGGTGCGATACCGCCTGCGTATTTGCTCAAACCAGACTCTTCAAGGAAGTCAAAGAAAGCGCCTGTTTCAAATGGGTTACCGTCACGGTCCGTACCGACTGCAAAGTTTGGATCATCCAGACCTGTTGGTACGTAAAGCAAACTACGTCCCTGATAAGCTATGTCACCGAAAGGACCATCACTCATTGTATAAGAGAATGGGCGGCCTTTGTTACGAGTCGCAAACAAGGTCACAGTAGTGTCGTAACCATCAAAGAACTCTTTGGTGTAGTTCGCTTTAAAGGTAAAGCGATGTGGTATCTCGTAATTAGAGGTTGCAACACCAGGGTTCTGAGCGTTAGCTGTTGCCAGGTTAGTGTAGTTAGAAAACGATACTGAGCTGGTCATTGGGTTTACGTCTTCCGCTTCGTTATACGCATAACCCAAAGTCCAGTCCAGACCGAAGTCATGAGTTTTACTCAACGCCAGTGAAACAGTCGTCTGTGAGCCTGAATCGCCATCAACGTTGGTCAACATGAAGTCGTCACCCTGATCACGTCCGTCAGTAGATAACTCTTCAAAAATTGGACGTCCGTCTGGTGCTGTACCAACCTGCTCCAGACCCAAGTTGTAGATAACCGCAGCGTCTTTCTTATCAGTGTATAAGAAGTCAGCCATCAGAATGTAGTTATCCGGCAAGGTGTAAGTTGCACCTAAAGCGTATTTCCACTCTTTTGGCAATTCGAAGTTAGGATCCATAGTGTTGATTGGGCCCTGACCACTTGCGTTAGCCACCTCGTCATACAACTCTTGAGGAATATCATAAATTGGACGACCTTCGCCAGTGTGCGGCACATTAAATAACGGCTCGTCCGCAAAGCTACGAGAAGCTTCGTATTGAGTTACACCGTTATTTGAGTAGTTATTAGAAATCCACACGTTCGGGTTACCGCCAGAATACAAGCCAACGCCACCGCGAACTTCTAAGTCTTGGTTAACAAACCAGTTGAAACCAAAACGCGGCTGCAGTAAGTCCTGTCCATCCATGTTTTGCTGGTTAGAGAAGCCATACAGCTCTTGATTTAACGGGTTATTCACCGGCATGTCATCGCTAGTGTACCAGTCATAACGTAAGCCGTAAGTGAAGGTAATGTCCATTGGAGCGTAGTAGTATTCGTCCTGAACATAAGCAGTATTTACCGCGTAAGCAAACTCAGCGGCAGCATCTTGCGGATTGTTAGTGCCGGCAGCGCTTTCATAAATTACAGTACTCGGTGTACCAGCTTCAAAGTCATCAATAGAACCGAAACGGTACTCACCCTCTGCTTCCTGAACAAACAGGTTAAACACGTCATATTCTTCGCGCTCAATACCGGCAGATATAACGTGGTCGCCAGCTAAGTAAGTACCTTTTAATTTAAAGAAGGTCGTATCGTACTTCAGCTTGTTCGCGTGACGAGAGTCGTCTGCACCTAAGTAAACCGTTGCGTCATTAACGCCAATCTGTACTTCACCGAAATCGGTGCCACCCAATGGGTTAACACGAGCGTCTAATTCCGAGTAACCAATACGCGCTTCAGTCGAGAAGTTATCACTCCAGTCAGAGTATAACTCGCCAACATAAGAGGTAAACTTAGCGCCGCGCTCGTAGAAGTGGTTAGAAAATTCCAACTCATCCGCGTCGCCATCAGACTCCGCAATAGAGTAGCCATCATTATAGTTGTAAGTTAATGACGCGCGATGCGCATCATTGATATACCAATCTAACTTAGCAAGGAATTTTTCATCCTCAACGGGCAGGCTCGGTGGGAAGCCACCTGGGTTATAGCCGTAAATATCCTGTGCAATTTGAGCGATACGGTCAACGTCCGCCTGGCTTACGCCAACAACTTCTGTTGCCGAACCAGAGCCTTCAGGGCCACGGTCAAAAGTGTCAGAACCTTCCAGTTTCTCATACGCAGTAAAGAAGAATAACTTATCTTCAATAAACGCGCCGCCAAGGTTAAAGCCATAACGTTTCTCACTGAAATCACCAACATTAATGCTGTCGCCTTCCAGTTCGTCGCCTTGCAAAGAATCGTTAGTGTAGTCATAGAACACACCACCAAACATTTCGTTGTCGCCAGTTTTGGTAACAGCGTTAATATTACAGGCAGTGAAACCACCGTACTGAACGTCAAACGGGGCAAACTCTACCGCTACCTGCTCAATCGCGTCATAAGAAAATGGCATACGCTCAGTTGGATAACCGCTGCTGTTCAGACCGAAATTATCGTTCATACGAACGCCATCAACCGTCAGACTGTTAAATCGAGGGTTAGCACCACCACACTGAATAGCACCAGAGTTCGTTTCATTGATATAAATACGCGGGTCAATCGATACAACGTCACGCAAGTCGCGGTCACTCGCCGGAGCGTTTTCTAAGTCCTGAAGGTTAAAGTTTGCTGCAGGGCTGTTGCTGCCATATAACGCATTGCTGGTCATAGAGCCGGTAACACTTAGGCGTTCCATATCTTGTTGAGATACAAGCGCTATATTCACGTTTTGTGAATCGCCCAGGGTCAAATAAACATCTTCGACAACCTGCGTACGGCCGTTAGGACCCTCCACTACGATAGTGTATGGTCCGCCAACCGGTAAACCACGTGAAGAGAACGTGCCCTGCTGGTTAGTCGTTAGGGTTTTAGTGCTTCCGGTACGCTCATCGCGTAACTGAATAGTCGCATTTGAAACAACCTGTCCGGATTCCGTGGTCACAACCCCACGAAGGCTGGATGAAGTTTCCTGAGCCATAGCTGCACCGCTAAGACCCATAGCAATAGCAGCGGCAAGGGCTGTACGCTTGAAAGTGGCATTAAACATAGTGTGTTCTTCCCAGTTTTGTTTTGGTTTTAACTGCAAATAAGGTATAGCTTAATTGTGACATTTTTGTGAATTTTGGCTAAAAAAAAGCCGCACTCAAGGCGCGGCTTTTAGCATTGCTTATATCATTGTCGTTTGCGCTATGCACTAAACTAGAAGGTGTACTTAACACCTAATTTTAAGCGCCAAGCCGACTCTTCAGCTTCGAAGATACTCCAATCGTTATAACCATAAAATGCTTCTTCGTACATGTAGCGACCTTGGTCATCAAGGCCTGCAAAGTCTACAACCGTCTGGTTAGTATACTCTTGACTCAGTACTTTACCTTTCGAACTGTCGATAAGGTTTAATAGGTTATTAATTGTAAAGTAGAAGATACCTTTATGGTCTTCTGAGAAACCAGGAACCTCTTGCTGGAACTGGAAGTCCATGTTGGTAACCCAAGGTGAGCGACCTGTACCTTTCGGTGCAAAACCACCTGCGTACTGTTCTAAACCAGCATCACGGAAGTAAGCCATAGCTTCTTCGTACGATAATGGACTATCAGGACTGAATGCAGGATCGTCGGCGCCAGTTGGAATGTATGGCAAGTAAGAGCCACCGCCCTGGAAGTATGCCTGGTCACCAAAGTCACCATCGTTGTATAGACCCATGGTGTAACTGAACGCAGTACCTGACCGACGGTTGAAGAACAAGTTAAACTTAGACGCATAACCGCTAACAAATTCAGTGCTGTAACCCAAAGCAATTTTCAGGCTGTGTTCAACCTGGTAGTCAGCAGTACCCAGTAATGCCTGGTTACGGTCACGAACAATGTTGTACTGGTAGTTTGAAGTCGCAGTAGACGACGTGCCCGGGTTACCTTCTTCGATGTCCTGGAAGGTGTAAGCCGCGTATGCGTTAAAGCCGCTATCCCAAGCCTTCGACAATGAAGTTGTTAACAACCACGCCTTACCTGTTTTATCTTCATTCGTCAGCTGTAAGTCGTAGTGACCGCTTGGTGCTGTTGGGTCGCACGGCTCATAAATGTTGATGCCTGCTGCTGTTTCATCAGCAACACAGCGTGAGATATCAATCCACTGGCTGTTATCTGTCATCCACTTACGAGTAACTTCAGCAGTTGCCTGGAAGTTGTCGCCAACACCAGGAATGTCGAAACGGTAGTCAACACCTACACGAGCAATCCAGTCAGACGGAATATCGTAGTTAGGATCGATGCTGTTAGTGTCACCGTCACCGGCTTCCATGCTGTCCAATACTGCTTGCGGAATTTGTGCAGGGTTTTGGTTTTCCAGGTACTGTTCTTCTGACACCTGGTCGCGGTCAAACTGCACCAGAGTATAGCCGTCGTTAGAGAACGAGTTTGAAATCCAAACGTTTGGACGACCACCAGAGAAGCGCCCGAATCCGGCACGAACGACCATGTCGTCAGTAGCGAACCATTTGAAGTCAACGCGCGGTAAGAAAATGCCTTTACCGTCTAAGTTTTCCTGGTTGCTGTAGCCATAACGGTCAACAAAGTTTTCGTTCAATGTTGGCTTGTCGTCAACCATGTAGGTTTCGTAGCGAATACCTAAACCTAATTCCATTGTATCATTCAGGTACCAGTTGTCCTGTACGTACAAGTTCAGCATACCTAACTCAAAGTTAGCCGCTGCGTCAGTAGCGTTATTGGTGTATGCATTCTCGTAGAAGAACTCATCGGCAGTACCGGCTTCAAAGTCATCAATTGACTCGTATGACCAAGAACCTAAAGAGTTACGAACAAATACGTTGTAAACGTCAACGCTGTCATACTCACCACCGAACTCAATTTCGTGGTCGCCGACCAGGTAATCGAATTTCGCGCCAATTTTGAAGTTATCGTTTTCTAGCTGGTTAGCGTGACGGTTTGAATCAGGACCAAAGTTAAGCGTACCGCTTTCGGTACGTACGCTGACGTCACCAAAGTCTCTGGTTACCAAACCGGAAATAGATTCAACTGATTTGTGACTAACATAAATTTCACTAGAAAGGTCAGCACTCCAGTCACCAAACCATGAAAGGCGGAACAGATCCATATTCTGCTGGTAATCATACCAGTTAGTGTCTAAGTTTAATGAGTTTTGACTGCTGCTAACACCGCGCAGATTGTTACCTTCAGTGCGGTTGTAAGTTAATGCAATACGGTGAGCGTTGCTAACGTTCCAGTCCAGCTTAACCAGCAAGTTGTCGTTTTCGGTATCGCGGACAGTGTCCCAGTTACCAATATCGAAGCCGTACTGAGTTTGTGCAATTTCGCGAATACGGTTGTATTCTTCCTGAGTCACGTTGCTGTCGTTTGGTGCGCCAGCGCCTGCAGGACCGTACTCAATTTGTGCCGGCTCTTGTGCGTTTTCGTAGTTAACGAAGAAGAAAAGCTTGTCTTTGATGATTGGACCGCCAAGCGCAATACTGTAAGTATCACGTTCATAGTCTAGCGGAACTTCTTCACCACTTTCAGGATTAACTGGATCGCCAGCCCAGGCATCACTCATGCGCTCATAAGTTAATGAACCATGGAACTCGTTAGAACCTGATTTAGTTACCGCATTAATACGACCACCAGAGAAACCACCTTGAGATGCGTCAAATGGTGCCATATCTACAGCCACCTGCTCTACCGCGTCAATCGAGATAGGAGAGCGCTGCGTTGGATAACCGTTGCCGTTAAGACCAAAGTCGTCGTTTACGCCGACACCGTCAATAGAAATAGAGTTGAAACGCGGATTTGAGCCACCAATACTCATTGGTGCTTCACTACCTGACAACAAATTAACGTATGGATTTAAACGTGCAACTTCTTTTAAGTCTCGGTTAAAAGTTGGGGTGTTAGCAATGTCACCTTCACCGAAGAAACTGCTGCTTCCTCGGTTATCACCACCTAAAATCGAAGCACCTGAAACCTGAATACGCTCCATATCGGTCGATTCAAGCTCAGCATTTATACGGTAAGACTCGCCCAGAGTTAAATAGACGTCTTCATAGACTTTACGTCCACTCTCGCCTTCAATGATAATGATGTAAGGGCCACCAACGCGCAAACCTGAATTCGAAAAAGCACCAGATTCATTGGTTGTAGCAATTGAGCGAGTTCCAGTGGGAACGTGAATAATTTCAACGCGTGCGTTTGCAGCAACTTCGCCAGACTCAGTAACAACGTTACCGCGAACGACTGATGAAGTATCTTGTGCAATGGCCGCACCACTAAGGCCAAAAGCAATAGCAGCTGCAACAGCTGTACGCTTGAAAGTAGAGTTAAACATAGTTTTGTTCTTCCCGATTTTGGTTTTGGGTATTTATGCGAAAGTGAGGGTAAAGCTTATTTATGACAATTTCGTGAAAGCTGAAAAAAATATGAGAAGCGATGGAACTTTTTTGCGAACGCAGAAGGGAAAGTTGGATCGTTCGCTTAGTATTAGATGAGGAGCCACGACATAACAACTGATTCATTACCGGAAAGCTAATAACCTGAAAGGCATTGAGCGCGCGGCAAGAGGTCGGAGCTGTATGGGATCGGGCTGATTTCATTACGCTTCTAAGACATTTTTGTGTCAGATATGTGACATATTTTAATCAAATTATTAGCTCTTGCCTAGTCATCCGGGAACCTTTATTCTCACCCACTGTCTTAGGCTGCTCTCAAACGGTTATCCCATGGGCTTTATACGGTTTTTATTAATTTTAACATTCGTTGTTCTTATGATTCCTACCTCGTTTAATGCAACTGCCGGTTCCGGCAAAGGCGAACCAGAAACCATTCGGGTTGCGACTTTTAATGTCAGTATGGACGCATCTAATTACCTGAGCGATAGCGAGCTCCCGCAATCGGAAAAATCTCCTGTACCGGAGGTGTTACAGCAGAATCATGAACAAATTCGCGGTATTGCCGAAATACTGCAACGTGTGCGACCTGATATCGTTTTACTGAACGAATTTGACTACGTTGATAAAGAAATTGGCGTCAATGTCTTTCAGGAAAAGTACCTATCGGTTTCGCAAAACGGGCAGAAAGCAATTGAGTACCCCTACGCGTATATTGCTCCGGTAAATACAGGAGTGCCCTCGCCTTTTGACTTAAATCGCGACGGCAAAACACAAGGCACCGGCATCGACGCCTGGGGGTTTGGTTGGTATCCGGGTCAATACGGTATGGTTATCTTATCGAAATATCCGTTACTAACGGATAAAGCCCGTACCTTTCAGCACTTTTTGTGGAAAGACATGCCGGGCCGCCACATTCCTTACGTAATGAACGAACAGGAACAGCCTACCGACGAGCCGTGGTACTCAGACGAGATAATGGCGCAGTATCCCTTAAGCTCAAAGTCGCATTGGGACATTCCCGTACAGGTGGACGATAAAGTCATCCATTTATTGGCTGCACACCCTGTACCTCCCGTATTCGACGGCCCGGAAAACAGTAATGGCATGCGTAACTTCGATGAGATTCGCTTGTTTGCCGACTACCTGACACCAGGGAGTGATAACTACATCTACGATGATAAGGGCACGCGTGGCGGGCTCGGCGAAGATGAAAGCTTTATCGTTATGGGTGACATGAACGCTGAAGCTGGCTCTGGCGGTATTGATGGTGCTATTGAGCAATTACTGCAACACCCGCGGGTAAATGACGTTAAGCCCCAAAGCCGCGGTGGCGAACAGCATTCTCCTGACATACAAGGTTCAAAATATCATACTGCGGCCTGGCGCAAGCGCATAGACTACGTGTTGCCGTCTAACGATTTAGTCGTTAAAGACGCCGGCGTGTTCTGGCCTGTCGGCGATGAAGCCGGCAGCAAGCTAATGCAAAACCGCAGCGCCTCTTCCGACCATCGCATGGTCTGGCTGGATATCGTTAAATGATCTAATGTGGGAACACCTCACCTGATGTAAACATCAGGCTACGCACGCCCTGTAGCCTGACATTTATGTCAGGAACCATATCACACCTGATGTGAACATCAGGCTACGCACGCCCTGTAGCCTGACATTTATGTCAGGTGAGATCTTATCGCCACGAGCAATGTACGCCACAAAAAATAATGTCGGTAAGCACACAAAAAACCCTGCAGCCCTTTATTTTACTGAACCTTTACAGTTAAAGGGCTGCTATTTAGCCTTCTGGGTGCCATAATACAAATGTCATATCCAAGGAGGCAAACGATGAAAAAATTGATACTAACAACAGCTCTACTCGCAAGCGGCTCGCTTATGTTTTCAGCAGCCAGCAAAGCTGATGATCTAAACTATGTTAGCGGCGGCTTCTCCGATTTCTACGATTCCGATTTCTACGTAGAAGGCTCCAAAACTATCGCCCCAAACTGGGTGGGTGAAGTACAGCTACAAGATATGGGTGACTACTCACTTCGTGCTGGTGCTAAATACTTCATGGACATGGGCGCAGGCAAGCAATTCAATACTTTCCTGAAAGCCGGTGTTAGCCACTATGACTTTGGCAACTACGACGACACCAGCGCTTATGCCGGTATCGGCACCATGACTAAGTTAAGCCAGCAAACCACAGCTATTGTGGACGCCGGTTATGACTGGGGCTTAGATGGCTTTGCATCAGTTGGCGCGCGCTTACGTTACGCTTTCACTGAGCAGTTCTCTGCTGACGCCGGTTTCCGCGGAAACTTCAACAGCATCGACAACGAAGTACATTTAGGCGTGACTTACCACTTCTAAAAGTGCAGGACCTCACCTGATGTGAACATCAGGCTACAAGGATTTCGTAGCCTGATATTTACGTCAGGTTACAAGGATTTCGTAGCCTGATATTTACGTCAGGTTACAAGGATTCCGTAGCCTGACATTTATGTCAGGTGGGATATCTCACCTGATGTAAACATCAGGCTACGTGCTTCCTTCTTCAATATCTCACCTGACGTAGAACGTCAGGCTACATATCATTCCCACTCGATGGTGGCAGGTGGTTTACCTGAAATATCGTAGGTGACACGGGAAATGCCGTTCACTTCATTGATAATCCGGTTTGATACCTTTTCTAGCAACTCATACGGCAAATGTGCCCAACGAGCGGTCATGAAGTCGATAGTTTCTACGGCGCGTATGGCAATAACCCAGTCGTACTTACGCTGATCACCCATAACACCAACAGAACGTACCGGCAGGAATACCGCAAAGGCCTGACTGACTTTGTTATACCAGTCGGCGTTGTGCAGCTCTTCAATGAAAATCGCATCGGCACGGCGCAGTAAATCACAGTACTCTTTCTTAATTTCACCCAATACACGAACACCCAAACCAGGCCCCGGGAACGGATGACGGTACAGCATGTTGTAAGGCAAGCCTAACTCAAGCCCAATTTTACGCACTTCGTCTTTAAACAACTCGCGTAGTGGCTCAACCAAACCTAACTTCATGTCTTCCGGCAAACCGCCTACGTTGTGGTGCGATTTAATAACATGCGCTTTACCAGTTTTAGAACCCGCAGACTCAATTACGTCAGGGTAAATAGTGCCCTGTGCCAGCCAGTCTACTTCGGTCAGCTTACCGGCTTCTTCATCAAAAATTTCAATGAAGGTGTTACCAATAATTTTGCGCTTCTTCTCTGGGTCGTTCTCACCTTTCAACGCATCTAAAAAGCGGTCTTCTGCACGTATTGGTAAAATGTTCAGGCCATAGTGGTCGCCGAACATTTCCATTACCTGCTCTGCTTCGTTCAGACGCAACAAGCCGTTGTCCACAAACACACAGGTTAACTGGTCACCAATAGCGCGGTGCAGCAACATAGCCGTTACCGACGAATCAACACCGCCAGACAACCCAAGAATAACTTTGTCACTGCCCACCTGTTCACGGATACGCTCAATAGCGTCATCAATGATTTTCGCCGGTGTCCATTGCTTCTCACAACCGCAGATATCGCTGACAAAATGCTCCAGCATACGCATGCCCTGACGCGTATGAGTCACTTCCGGGTGAAATTGCACACCATAAAATTGGCGTTCTTCGTCAGCCATAGCAGCATATGGACAATAAGAGGTTTTCGCTACGGTGTGGAAACCTTCAGGAATCATTTCAACTTTGTCACCGTGACTCATCCAGACATCCAGTAACGGCGCGCCAGACTCAGACACAGCATCTTCAATAGCTTTAAACAATGGGCTTTGCTCTACCAGTTCAATTTGCGCGTAACCGAATTCGCGCTCCATAGAGCACTGCACCGAACCACCCAACTGGTGGGCCATGGTTTGCATGCCATAGCAAATACCAAACACCGGCACGCCGGCGTTAAAGACATATTCAGGCGCACGTGGAGAGCCTTCTTCAGCCACACTTTCCGGGCCACCAGATAAGATAATGCCTTTCGGCGCAAACTCGCGGATGTCAGCTTCATCAACATCCCAGGCCCAAAGCTCACAATAAACGCCAATTTCACGAATACGGCGGGCAATCAGCTGTGTGTACTGAGAGCCAAAATCCAAAATCAATATTCGGTGGTCGTGGATATCTCTAGTCATTAGTCATCCTGTTAGTAGCCTGACATTTATGTCAGGTGCTATATCGATATTTCAAACATACGCAGCTATTTGTGCATCTCACCTGATGTGAACATCAGGCTACGTGTTCCCTGTAGCCTGACATTTATGTCAGGTGCTATATCGTTCCTGACGTAAACGTCAGGCTACGTCAATCAAATTATGAACTACGGTAATTCGGTGCTTCTTTAGTAATGTGCACATCGTGTACGTGTGATTCGCCCATGCCGGCGGCAGTCACTTTTACAAACTGCGGCTTAGTGCGCATGTCGTCAATTGTCGGACAACCAGTTAAGCCCATAGCTGAACGCAGGCCGCCCATTTGCTGATGAATAATCGCAGAAATTGGCCCTTTGTAAGCTATACGCCCTTCAATACCCTCAGGTACCAACTTATCGGCTTCATCACTTTTCTGGAAATAACGGTCAGACGAACCATTGCGCTGGTTCATAGCACCCAGGCTGCCCATACCGCGGTATGATTTGTAATAGCGCCCCTGATAAAGCTCAACTTCACCCGGCGACTCTTCTGTACCGGCCAGCATGCTACCCACCATCACACAATGCGCGCCAGCAGCCAGTGCTTTAGCAATATCGCCTGAGAAGCGAATACCGCCGTCAGCAATAATAGGAACACCCGAGCCTTTAATGGCATCTACGGCATCACTAATGGCGCTAATTTGCGGCACACCACAACCCGTAACAATGCGCGTAGTACAAATAGAGCCAGGACCAATACCAACTTTCACAGCATCGACGCCCGCTTCAACCAGTGCCTTAGCGCCAGCCGCCGTTGCTACGTTACCGGCAATAATTTGTAATTCCGGGTAGTCTTTACGAGTCTTCTTAACGCGGTCTAATACACCTTGAGAGTGCCCGTGCGAAGTATCAATAAGCAATACATCAACGCCCGCTTCAACCAGTAATTGAATACGCTCTTCCGTGCCCGCGCCAACACCTACAGCAGCACCAACACGCAGTGAGCCTAGTTCATCTTTACAGGCGTTCGGTTTGTTTTCGGCTTTTTCAAAGTCTTTCAGGGTGATCATACCCTTCAACTTGTGCGCGTCATCCACAACCAGAATCTTTTCAATACGGTGTTTGTGCATAAGCTGAAGAATCTCTTCGCTTTCTGCCGTTTCGTGCACAGTTACCAGGCGGTCATTGCCGGTCATTACATGACGAATTTCTTTGCTGTCGTCGTCTTCAAAACGCGTATCGCGACCGGTAACAATACCAACCAAATCGCCATTACCTTCAACCACAGGAAAACCCTGAAAGCCGTGCTCGGCAGTCAGTTTTTTAATTTCACCAATAGTAGTAGTGGGTTTTACGGTAACCGGGTCAGAGACCATGCCACTTTCGTATTTTTTAACTTTACGAACGTGCGCGGCTTGTTGCTCTGCAGTCATATTTTTGTGGATAAATCCGAGCCCGCCTTCCTGCGCCAGCGCAATTGCCAGTGCCGATTCAGTAACGGTGTCCATCGCAGCTGAAACCAAAGGAATATTTAAAGAAATTCCGCGCGTTAATTGCGTGCGTAAATCAGCGGTATGGGGGAGAACTTCGGAATGACCGGGAACGAGCAGAACGTCGTCAAAGGTCAAGGCTTCTTGGGCAATTCGCAGCATGTGCAACACTCCGTGACTGGATTCATGTTGCGGGTGGATTTTACCCGTTTAGTGCACGGAATGCAAGCGACAAAACATGGATTCCGTTCCTGACACATTCGTAGCCTGACATTTATGTCAGGTGGGGTGTTGAGTATCGAACCTGACATAAATGTCAGGCTACGTTATCAGAGCACATCAGGGTATCCAGCACACGCCTGCTTTTAACTGTGGTTCAGGCTCGGGAATAAACTGACACGTAGAATAGCCTGTTTGAGCATCTTTTTCGGCTTTCTCGTTATAACGATGCACAGCATTCAGCAATTTACTCTCATCGGTAATAGTTTCACTACTGTACACCACATAACTCGCTGGACCACCGCAGGCTCTTTTGCCCACCGGCAGTACCTTACAGCTATCTATACTTTGCGCTTCCGGCTTACCAATAAGGTCTTTAATATCGTCCATAGTGACCGGAGTATCTGTTGCTGACTGAGCTATACTACAACCAGCCAATAGCGCCGTCGTTGCAAAAGCTAAAAGTAGTTTCATGTGTTTCACCTATAGGTTCTTTTCAATTTGCTCAAGCCGCTCAGCTAACCAGACTTTAATAATAGATTGTCTTGTTACTCCAATGCGGGCAGCCTCTTCATCTAAAGAGTCTAGCATCCATTCAGGAAAATCCACATTCACTCGCTTTTGTTTGCGCATGTTTTTCTATATGTGCAACGGCAGAAAAATAAAATCACCGATACTAGGTAATTTATAATTTTAATTACACCAAAAGCAATTAATACCCGATATCAGTTAATTTATATTGATAAAAGCCAAAACCTATCTATAATCACTTAAACCGGTGAATAAAAGGAGGTGGTATGCCTAAACGCGTTAAAGCAACAGAGGCTCCCAATGCATCTGCAATTGCCAGTCCAGAATTATTAGGTCAGCTTATCAAAGCTAAGCGTACGGGAATGAAGCTTAAGCTTCGTGACTGCGCGGCACTGTGCGGCGTTGGAATCAATACCTTGTCGCGCCTTGAGCGTGGCAACCCCAATACCACTCTGGCGGCAACTTTTTCTGTGCTACAAGGTCTGGGTATCCAATTAACAGCAAAAGCAGACGCTTCAACAGAGGAGTGGGTGTAAATGCTGCATTCCGTTAATATCCGCTATGGCGAAAAGGTTATTGGCCATATCGGCCTTAGTGAAGAAACCAACCTTCCTGTCATAGAGTACCAGCAACACTGGAAGGAAAGCGGCTTCCCCATCTCACCTTCACTTTCCTTCCAAAGCTCTAACTCACCGGCTAGTGTCTATAACTACCTGGATAACTTACTCCCCGAGGGAAAAGCCAGAGAGCTACTCGCGCAGAACCTTGGTGTCAACGAAAAGAATGTCTTCGCTCAGACTTTAGCTCTGGGTCAGGATGTATCCGGAGCCTTTACATTTAGTAGCCAGGAGACTCCCAACCAACCAACTTTTCGAGAGATTCCATCGAAAGAACTCATACGGCGGCTTGAGCAAAAAGAAGATTTTGGATTACTGCACTGGGACGACAAACCCCGCTTGAGTGTTGCCGGTGTGCAGGACAAACTTAATGTTTATATTAGCCCTGACGGCCAAATTGGCTTTGGCGATGGGACGTTATCTTCAACCCATATTCTCAAGTTTGAAAAAGCCAACTTGCCACATTTGGTGCTAAACGAATTCATTTGTATGCGGTTGGCTAAGCTTTCTGGCTTACCAACTGCAGAAACCCAGTTTATGCGCTTTGAGCAATTCCCGGCGCTCCTGGTGAAACGCTTCGACCGACGTTACGAGGCTAAAGCGGAGAAAGTATTGCGTCGACACGTTATAGACGGCTGCCAGGCACTCGATCTTCCCCGCGAGTATAAGTACGAACGTAATTTCGGTGATAGCCGCGACGTGAAACATATTCGCGATGGCGCCAGCCTCACAAAACTTTTTAACTTTTGCCAGGCTTCACCCAGTCCAGCGCAAAACACCATGCAACTTCTGCAATGGCAGCTATTTAACCTGATGATCAGTAACTACGACAGTCACGCTAAAAACGTGTCATTTTTCTGGGGTCGCAACAGTTGTGACTTCACGCCAAGCTACGACTTAGTTAACGTCGCCATGTTTCCTCAGTTTAAACAGGCTCTGGCCATGGCTGTAGGTGATGAGTTTGAGCCTGATCATATACAGGCTTACCAGCTTGCTGACTTTGCAGAGAGTTGTGGTCTAAAACGCCAGCTTGTGGTCGAGTCAATCCGTGAATTATCGACTAAGGTTCTACAGGTAATCAACACACAAAGCCTGTCAGAAGAGCTTGAGCAACAACAGCTTATTTCAAAAGAAGAACAACACTATCTCGCCCGACTAATTGAGCACATCCAGGCTCGCACGCTGCAGTTGCAAGCGTGTGCCGATGATATCGCTGATATAAGCTTGTAGCCTGACATTCATGTCAGGTGGGATACCGTTCCTGACGTAAACGTGAGGCTACTTCACTTCACTGCCCTACCCAAAACTCTTATAACAAGAACCTAACAGAACAAGCATTCAAAATAGTTAATAGCATTGCTCAAAGTTTTCGGCTATTGTCGAAAATATGCTCAATTTCGTTCGATTTTAATAAAGTGAGGTAGTTCCATGCGTTTTAAACAATCTCTTTTAGTCTTAGCAATATCCGGCGCGCTAACGGCGTGTGGCGGAAGCTCAAGCGACTCAGGCAGCAACGATACCAGTGGTGGAAGTAATAACGGCGACACCTCAACCACGACGACGGTGGTCAGCGAAGGTGTGATCACAGGTTTTGGCAGTGTGTATGTAAACGGCCAGCGTTACCGTTCAGAAAGTGCTGAAATTGCCGTGGGTGATTCACCCGCAGCAGATGAAGCCCAATTGAAAATAGGTATGGTTGTCTCCATAGCCGCCTCCGCATCAGACAACGGCGAAGACCCGGAAGCACAACAAATTCGTTACGAGGAACACCTTCAGGGACCAGTCTCCTTCATTGGAAGAAGTGACGGGCAAATTGAAGTCCTGGGTCAAACCGTCCTTTTTGATGAACTCACAGAGTTTGACAACACCGATATCGACACCTTAGCTGTGGGTAATGTTATCGAAGTCAGTGGTTATACCAACGATGAAGGTAATTTCTACGCAACCCTAATTGAGTTAGAAACCGAAGAAACTGAAATTAAACTAAAAGGTGAAGTCGCCAATCTGGATACCGATGCCCAAACCTTCAGCTTGTCAGAACTTACCGTCAATTATTCAGCAGCAGAATTTGATGACATGACAGACACTGACCTTGCCAATGGCCTGTTTGTTAAAGTAGAAGGCGAGCAGTATGACAGTGACACACAAACTCTGACGGCCACCAGCGTTGAAAATAAAGATGACAACGATATCGATGCTGATACTGACGAAGTCACCATTGCAGGTATTGTCAAAAATTATGACAGTGATGCAGGCAGCTTTACCGTTAACCGCTACGAGTTTGCTCTGAACGATGAGACCGAGTTTGAAGATGGCAGCTTAGATACCTTAGCGAACGGTATTATCGTTAAGGTTGAAGGACGCTTCGATAACGATCAAGTCATTGCGGAAGAAGTTGAATTTAAAGCAAAAGACGCACGCAGTAAGACCGAAGGGCAAGTAACAAATGTGAATGCTGAAAACGAAACCTTCGTAATTAATGACACTACCTTTAGCGTAACACCTGAAACACAATACGAAGACGAGTCCGATTTAAACGAACGTCGGTTCACCTTCGATGATATTGCAGCGAACGACTGGCTTAAAGTTATTTCACGTCAGGATAACCAGGGCAATACCCTTGCGCTGAAAGTAAAACGTATTAACCAAGAAGATCGCGAAGGCGAAGTTAAAGGCCGTGCGAGCAACGTCACTCTGGACGGAATGACAATCGCCAATATCACTATTTCATTCACAGACAGTACCGAGTTTGACTCTGACGACGGCGAACTAACAGCCGAAAGATTCGTTGCTCTGGCTGACGGGCAGGAAGCATTGATAGTTGAAGTGGAAGGTCAATACGACGGCGACGTACTGATTGCCAGCGAAGTTGAAATAGAAAACTCAGACCGCGACGACGATAACCGACCTGACGATACCGGCAAAGCCGAGTTTGAAGGCGCAATTGAGTCCATTGACGGTGACAGCCTGGTTGTTAATGGCAACGAACTGCGCTTTACAGAAAATACTAGCTTCGAACTAAACGACGAAGCAGTTAACCTACAAAGCTTCTTCAACGTCATTGAAGTGGGTGCCGTTATTGAAATAGAAGGCTTATGGGTCGACCAAAGCTATATTCAGGTTACTGACGTCGAACTTGAAACCAACGACAACGAATAACCTGGCTTGAATACGTAGCCTGGCTTGCGACGTAGCCTGACATTTATGTCAGGTGAGATGAGGTGAGGTATCGGCTTTGCCACCACGTAGCCTGACATTCATGTCAGGTAAGGCATCGCTCCTGACGTAAACGTCAGGCTACAACACCAATCACCGGGCTATGAAGTGGGGGTTGCGGTAATCTTCTTTTTGGTTATAAAGCAGTGGTTCGCCGTTAAGGGTTTTGACATCACCGCCCGCAGCGCTTAATACGGCGTGGGCGGCGGCGGTGTCCCACTCGCTTGTGGGGCCTAAGCGCGGGTAAATGTTGGCTTTGCCTTCGGCTACCAGGCAAAACTTCAGTGAACTGCCTACCGCCAGCATCTCGTAGGGTTTGCCTAGAGCATCTAACCAGTCGGTCGTTTCCTGTGAGAGGTGTGAGCGCGAGCCTACCACGCGCAAGGTTTCAGGTTCCTGCATAGCAACCGAAATCGCTTTGTCATTTAAAAACGCACCTCGGTCACGCTCGCCGGTATACATGGCGCCTAACGCCGGAGCATACACCACACCTAAAATGGGCACGCCCTTTTCTATCAGGGCAATGTTTACAGTAAACTCGTCATTGCGCTTAATGAACTCTTTGGTGCCATCCAGCGGGTCAACCAGCCAGTAGCGACACCAGTGCTTGCGCTGCGCCCAGCTAATATCCGACGACTCTTCAGAAATAACAGGGTACTGAATATCCAGCGCACGCAAACCGTTACAAATAATGTTGTGCGCCGCTAAATCCGCTTTTGTCAGCGGGCTGTCGTCGGCCTTTTTCTGCACATCAAAGTCATTGCTTCGGTAAATGTCCATAATGGCAGCGCCAGCGTCGCGGGCTATGTCTTTTACTTCTTTAAGCATGAGTCATTCCGTTGTTCTATTCAGTTACAAGGCTTGCGTAGCCTGACATTTATGTCAGGTGGGATATCGAACCTGACGTAAACGTCAGGCTACATAACCAAGCGGTTGGTTCCAAGTAACCTTATTCGGTTACAATCTAAAATGTAACCTCAATTAGTTACATTTAAGTATTTCTAATACTTCAGTGGTGGCAATGCCGACAAATAAAACTATAGCAAAACTTGCTAAGGTTCCCAGAAGTACATATTCATTTAGCTTCGTGTCCTTCCCTTTATTCTCGCCGAAGCGCAATACCGACTTAGCAGCTATCACAAAACCAATTGCGGTATATTGCCCGACTAATATCAGAGTAAGGATAACCAAACGCTCTATATAGCCAATGACCGCACCAGCCTCATTCAGAGTTCTATCTTTTTTCTCTCGTGTCTCGCACAATTTTAAAATAAGACTGACTAATACAGAGGTCGGCTTCAAAACAAGAAGATACGAAATGAAAACAACAAGGTATTCAACTGACAAATATTCGACAATAGAGGAAAAAGGTTGGAATAACCCAAGCCAAATTAGAATTATAACGCTCAAATGAGCCAGTTGATCTAATACAAACCAATAAAAAGCACGGTTCCTTTTCCTTGGTTTACTACCCTCCTCCGGCTGTTCGTTTTCTTCCCAAGTATCAACCCATTTGATAACAGCTACTGACTTAAGTGAATCGATAATAAAATGGGTCACGCCTATAACAGCTGTCGTCACCAATAAATCATACCAAGACATTTTCGGTATCAGCAGCAGAAGCACGACCAAGCCACCATGAATAAAAGCATGAATCGCGTTAGCATACAGTCGCTTTCGGCCGCTTGTTGATAACTTTTTACCAACCAAATAATCCGGCTGACAATAAAAATCACCGACTATGTGCGCCAGCAGTAACAGCATCAAAATTAAATAGTCATTCATTTTATCCCCGAGCCTCTATTATCAGGTTCTCGGCATAGTACAAGTACTTCAAAACGCTATTGTAATGAGCTGAATTCAGCATCTTTGTGGTATTAGGTCTACTTTTACCTATCTCTTTCGCTAGTTCAGCATGCGAAACATCGGGGTCACCTAGGTAACTCATCAATATGTAAGCTTCTGTTTTTGTTAGCGAACTTAAATGTGCATCCAGTAATTCAATGGTCGACCCGAGGTGATGTTTGAGGAGTTCGTTTGTAGAGTCAAAGATTAATAACTCAGATTTCATTTTATTTAAGTTCTGCCCTGATAAAACGAAAGCCTCCCCGGTAGAACTCTTCACGTCATCTCGCAGTTCATTACTGTCACCCACAGATAGACTCTGTCGGACATCAGTGTTGGTGGAACCCGATTTAAGCGATAAACGAATAACTGTCGCTAAATAGATAACTTTTTCAGGCCGCTTTAACAGTAATTGAAACTCGTCGCCACGAAATACATCAAAATGCATCTGATAACGCTCACTGAAGGACTCAAGCGTCTGGTGCAGCCGATAAAGCATACTATCGTATTCCTCAACAGGAATTTGCCGCGAATTAACGATATCGCCAGTTATGACACCGATCATAGAGTTTTCCATGTTGTTTGCCCGTAGAGTCATGGCTATCAAATGTAACTCAATATAGTTACACTTTCAATTGTAACTGAATACGGTTACAAAGCTTGCGTAGCCTGACATTTATGTCAGGTGGGATATCGAATCGCCCCACGTAGCCTGGCATTCATGTCAGGTGAGATATCGAATCGCCCCACGTAACCTGACATTTATGTCAGGTGAGATGCAGAACCTGACGTAAACGTCAGGCTACATAACCCAATCATCGCATACGCTTAATTATAGCATCCGTACTCTTATCAAAGGACTCGTCGCTTTCGCCGTCCAGTACGCGCAATACGTCCATGGCAATTTTCTTGCCCTTTTCCACACCCGGCTGGTCGAAGCTGTTCAGGCTCCAAATAACGCCCTGGGTGAACACTTTGTGCTCGTAGGTAGCTATTAAGGCGCCAAAGCTCTCGGGGGTCAGTTCGCCCATTATTAGTAAATTGGAAGGGTGTCCGCCCGGGTAATGGTCACTGGGTGAATCGGCATTCTCGCTGCCTTCCCACATTAACCTGCGGTGTGCCAGGCAGTTGGCTACTGCTAAACGTTGCTGCTCTGCCAGACCGCTGCGGGTGGCTTCGGAAAAGCCCGGCGCCTCACGCTTAAGTACAGTCACAAAGTCCGCGGCAAATTGATCATACCCCTGGTGCAAATGCTGGAAAAACGCGTGTTGCCCATTAGGTCCAAAACCGCCCCAAATAATAGGGCCTGTGGGGTAATCAATGGCTTTGTTGTCAGCAGTGTACTGCTTACCGTTACTTTCCATATCCAGCTGCTGCAAATAGTTCGGCAACATACGCAAACGGCCGTCGTAGGGCAAAATAGCTAAGTTATTAATGCCCAGCTGCTCACGGTTATACACACCATAAAGCGCCAACAATACCGGTAGGTTCTCTTCCAACGGCGCTTCTAAAAAGTGCTCATCCATAGACTTAGCGCCTTCCAGCATACGCTCAAAGGGTCTAATGCCAGTGGTTAAAGCTATGCTCAAACCTAACGCCGACCACAACGAAAAACGTCCACCTACACCTTCGCCAAACGTAAATTGCTGTGCTGGCGGTATACCGTAGTCAGCCATCCCCTGTACGTTGGCGGACACACCTATCACATGGTTTGCCAGCCATTGCTCCTGGGTTAAATCGGGCTCTATCCATTTGCGTACGGTATCGACATTGGCAAAGGTATCTACCGTGCCAAACGACTTAGACGACACAATAAACAAGGTAGTTTCCGGGTCAACAATAGGCAGCACCGCGTACAGCTGGCCGCCATCCATTGAGGACACAAAGTGCACCTGCAAATTATGTACAGCCGCGTCATCAGCAAATTCTCGCAAGGCAAAAGCGCCCATCTGCGGCCCTAAATCGGAACCGCCCACGCCAATGTTCACTACGTCGGTAATGGGTTTGCCGGTACTGCCCAGCCAACGACCAGAACGCAGCTTTTGCACGGTGTCCACAAAGCGGGTTTTACGGTTGCTTTGTTTGGCCACCGCGTGCACCGAGCGGCTGAGTACATGAGTTACCGGGCGATCTTCGCTTACATTGCGGTAATCACCGCGGCACAATTGCTCGCGGTATTCATTAAAGTGTTCGGGTAAGCGTTTGCCGGTAGTTTCGAGCAGTTCGTCCACTGAAAGCTTCTGGTAGCTGGTATCTAAAGCTAAATAAGGTCCGTTTTTTATCATCCGATTATCCGTTTTCATTTTTCGTCTGGGGCATCGCCTGACATGCCTTCGTAGCCTGACGTTTACGTCAGGAACAATATCTGACCTGACATAAATGTCAGGCTACATGGCCGTCGTATTCAATATCTGACCTGACATAAATGTCAGGCTACGAAGGCATGTCAGGCGACATCCGATTCATTATCACTACACGTACGGTGTTTATTCCAAATGACATCACAAATATGGTCGTCCAGCGGGGCGTAGCCGGTTGGGGCGTCCAGCAATAACTGGCGTAGTTCGTCAATGGCGAAACGCTGGCAGGCGTCGTCTAACAGACCCAGCAATTTCTCCATTTCGTCCCAGCTTAGCGATTGCTCATTAGCGCGCAGTATACGCGGGTGGTCACTGGCTTCTACGTTGTCACCAATTAACAGTTCTTCGTATAACTTCTCGCCCGGCCGCAAGCCACTAAACTCTATAGCAATGTCACCGTGCGGGTTCTTCTCGGTTTTCTCTTCCAGCCCCGACAGGCGGATCATCTTGCGGGCTAAATCGACAATTTTAACCGAGTCGCCCATGTCCAGCACAAACACTGAGCCGGAATGCCCCATGGTGCCGGCCTGAATCACTAACTGTGCTGCCTCGGGTATGGTCATAAAAAAGCGGGTAATATCGGGGTGTGTTACGGTTACCGGCCCGCCGTGTTCAATCTGCTCTTTAAACAAAGGTACAACCGAACCGGAAGAGCCCAATACATTGCCAAAACGCACCATTGAAAAACGCGTTCCGCGCTGCCGTTGCGCCAGCCCCTGCAGCACCAGCTCCGACAAGCGCTTGGTGGTGCCCATAACATTGGTGGGCCGCACGGCTTTGTCGGTAGAAATTAACACAAACTGCTTAACACCCGCTGAAATAGCCGCTTCCGCTGTATGCCAGGTGCCAAACACATTGTTGCGCACGCCCTCAACCATATTGTATTCAACTAAAGGCACATGCTTATAGGCGGCGGCGTGGTATACGGTATCCACCGCAAAGGTCTTCAGCACGGTTTCAATGCGGTTGCGCCGCTGTACCGTGCCTATTACCGGAATAATTTCAGCGCCAATGCCCTGGTGCTGACAAATTTGGGTTAACTCGCGCTCTATGGCGTACAAAGCAAACTCCGACAGCTCATACAGCACCAGTACTTTAGGCCGTTGTTGCAGTATTTGGCGGCACAGTTCAGAACCAATAGAGCCACCCGCCCCGGTAACCAGTACGGTTTGTCCGGTAATGTGCTTTTCCATTAACTGCGGCGCCGGAGTCACAGGGTCGCGCCCTAACAAGTCTTCTACGCGCACATCCTGCAGCTGGTCAATCGACATATCGCCATTAACCATGTCAGACATACCCGGCACGGTTTGTACTTTTACCGGCAACTGCTCCAGGCTATCCAGAATTTGCCGGCGACGCGATCGCAGCGTGCTGGGCAAAGCCAGTAAAATGCGCTGAACATCCAATTCGCGTACCGCATTAGCAATACCCTCGGGTCCGGTAACTTTTAGCCCCAGTACCGAGGTATTCTGCAAACCCGTGTCGTCGTCAATAAACATCACCGGGTGAAACTCATCACCATTAGCCAGCGCCTGCGCCAGCTGCCGCCCGGCCGAGCCCGCACCGTAAATCATCACCCGGTCTTTCTGGCGGCTCATAGCGCGCTGGTAACCCTCGCGCACAATTAAGCGGCTGCCACCAGTTAATAAAAAGGCCACCAGCACATAGTTAACAACAGCGGTTACCGGCAGAGCAATGCCCATCCATAAAGCACCCAGCACCAGTAACGCACCGCTTAATAACACGGTAAAAAATACCAGGCTCAGTACCTTAAAACCAACGTAACGCACTACTGCGCGGTACAAACCCATGCGAATAAACACCAGCAGGGTTACGCACAGTACAATAGCGCCCAGCAATAACCACTGCGACACCCGCAACGGCATTACCGCTTCAAAACTTAATAAGTACGAAAACACCATGGCAATGGCTATCGAAACAATATCGACGCCCAGACCAATACCGCGCTTAACGTTGCGCGGTAACTGCATTAGTACCTTAAAAAGATTCAAAGCTTTGTGTCCTTTTACTCAGTTAACGGCTGTAAAACGGCGCTCTGTCATCAGTATAGTCGTATAAACGGGTACGGCGTTGTAACTGCTGACCACCATTACGAGACAACGGCACCCAGCTAAAGCCAACCCGTTCCCGTGTCGGTCTTATGCTCATTAAGTCAAACGGAATACTAATGAAGAAGCCTTTGGTAAAGCTGCCTTCGCCATATTCCTCTGACGAAACATCGGTAAAGGCTGCATAAGCCCCTGCTATAACGCCGCTATCGAAACGTTTTTGCATGGTTACGTTAACACCTTTGTCGCCCGCCAGAAACTGACCAAAGTCTAATTGCAATAACGAATCAGACAACCACGGCATTTGGTAATACACACTGGCAAAGCCGGTGGTCACTTCATAGTCTAAGAAGCCGCTTCCACCGTTAAAGTCACGCTGCCTTACCCGGTTAGCACGAAGCCCAAAGGCCCAACGGCTGTCTACCGGTCGGTAAAGTACTTCGGCACCGACACCACCAAACATGCGTTCAAGGTAACCGGCATAGGCCATAGCAAACCAGTCCTGGCCTAAACGTTTGTGGTAAGTCACCTGTGCAGAGTCCAGCCAAATGTCATTTTGCACATAACGGCGAATATTCGTACGTACATCAGGCAGTGCGTCTTCCCCACCGTCTAAGAACAAGAAGTCGTCGTAGTTGGTGGCGATGTTAAAGCCCAGTTCGCCAAATAACTCTACATTATCGGTTAGCCACCGGCGGCCAAAGGCATAAACACCCAATTGGTAAGTATAGAAGGTTTCCGGATTACCAAAACTCTGGTCAAGAAACGGCTTCAGACCAAAACGGTTGCTAAACTGGTTTCTCGGGTTCAGCATCCAGCTGTCATCGCCTTGCGCAGGCATGTCCGGTGAGTCCATGCGCTCAAATAAATCGTCGGTTTCATCCACTGCTTTACCCGGGTCCTTATTCAGCACGCGGTCTTTAAATTTGTCGGCATTCACCCGGGTATTCACGTTCGGATCAAACAGCGTCATATCCACCAGGTTGTAGGTTTTGACACTGTCTGGTAACTCGGCCGCCATAATACGCGCCGCACGATCATAAGCCTCGCTGCTGTCGCGATACCGCAAGTGATAAGCAAATAAGGTCACTTCGTCGTCTTCTGCGGCAAAACGCGCCGCACTAAAAGCGCCCTGCTCGCGCATAGCCAGATTCATGGCTGACCAGTTCACATCGTCTAACGACTCTTTACGTTTTTCCGGTGTGGGGACGGTTTTATCCGGCGTTACCTTAATTTGGTTCAGCGTGCCGAAGTTAGTCCGCAGGCTAAAGTTAAACATAAAGGTGTTGCCACGCTCATAACTCAGTTGCACGTCAAAATAGTCGGTTACCTGATAATTGGCACCAAAGTTCCAGCGGCTGTCCACTTTAATAGGCACTCCGGCTCGTTCGTCAGAGTAATCATTACCTTCGTACTCAACTTTTAAACTTAATGGTTCCCATGGCGTATGATACTCCACGCCGCCAAAAAAGGCTGCCGGACCGGTAAACCAGCGGTCATATTCCAGCTGGCCGCCGCCAGATCCATAACCCGTTTCACGATCACAGTACTCGTCAGACAGCTCGCAAAAGGGGTTAGTTAAATCATCACGTGTACCCAGGCGGCCAAAGCCCAAACCTAAGCTCACATCCACAGGGCCAAAGCGTTTATTGGCCACAATATACTCAGCGTCAAAAAGCCCAGTGCCGACAAAGTCACGAAAGCCCACACTCACTTCCGGTACCCAATAACTCTCTTCCCATAAACGGGCTTTAATATCGAAACCTTTATCCGCAAAAACGTTGTCACCACTGAAGTCAGGGACATCACTATACCTACGATTAGGAAACTCGGTATAAAAGGCGGTAGTTTCCAACCAGGGCAGCAACTGTAAGTTCACGGTATAACGGCGGTACTCGTCCATGTCGCTGTAGGTAATAGCCAAAGCCCCTTCATCGGCCATACGGGCGGTAGGCGTTTGCAGCAAGCCTACCGAGCCGTAGTCACCATAACTGGGCGACAAGTCTCTGCGTGACCAGTGCCAGCTTGAAGTGGCCTGGGTATTTTTAACATCATGGACTGGCAGGTTTAAGCTATTACGTTCAGCTTCATTAGCTACAAAGTGCGTGAGTAAGTCACGAATATCCGCATTTAAACTTTCAAATTTAGGCGGCAACTGGTTAGGTTCAAAGCCTAACCAGAGAATGTCGCCGGGCAGAAGCTCGGCGTCACTTTGTTTATAATAAGCCCAGCCCGCTAGCATCTGCTGGTTTTGTCTAATGCGTACGGCTTTACTTTTATTATAGGCGGCCCCCAGCCCTTCGCTGTCATCTATACTGTTCAGCCAGTCGGCTACGGTTTTACCACTGGCATAGCGGTAATCTCCGGGCGCGTTAACCACGCCATAAACATGTATAGAGTCCGGACGTTCAGGCACATAAAGCTTATATTCTCCCGCAGGCAGTAAGGGGTTGCTGGCTAATTCCGTACGGGCATTTTCAATACTAATTTGGCCCCATAACTGCTTACCCAGTTGCCAGCTTTTTACCTGGCTTTTTAGTAAGGCGGCACTTTGCGCTTTTTCGGTTTCTCTGCGCGACTGCCAATACTGCTCCAGCTCAGTCAGTTGCGCCAGTATCTGGTTACGTTGTTGCTCTATTTCGGCCTTATCGTCGGTTTTAACCAACCTCACTAAGGGCCAGTAAGCGTCGGCTAACAGGCCTTCGCTTTCGGCGTCATTCAGCACTTGCTGCAACCGCACCGGGCCTTCAAATTCATACGTAGCTTGTTGAGCAACGGCGTTCAGTGAAAACAAAGCACTAATAAGTAGCGTGTTCCGGAGCATAAGTTTCATTGGTTTTCTCATTGCGCTTCTTGCCCTTGTTGTTCTTGTTGCTCTTTGCGCGCATTGCGGCTTGCAGAATAATCGCGGCCTATCCAGGTAACCTGAGTCAGAGTTAATTTATCGCCGCCCGGAAATAACGTCTGCCGACTTTTTACAACGTGCCCGTCGTCTTCCAGCCAAAACTCATTCACAAATTCGTCGCCAGTAAGGGGGAATTCACCTTTCTCAACCACGTAGGTGGTATTAACCGGGCCAATGGGTAAGTTTAATACTTGTTTGTCCTGCACAGAAAACTCAGAGGAAGCTTCTCGGCTGACCACTTTATTAGCCATTTCAATGTCGTATTGGCGCTGCCAATGGGTGGGGCAGTTTGCCGGGCTGGTTACTATGCAGCGTAGTGGGTCGCCTTTTAAATTAGATACCGCCAGCAGGTTTTTATTCAGTGCCTGGGTTCGTATCACCCGGCCATTGCGCAGTACCAGGGTCTCTTTTTCAGCGGTAATAAAATGCCAGTCATCGGGTTTGTTCACGAAACCCAGTACTATTAAGCTTCTGGGGCTGTCGGACCATTGCGCGTAAAGTGAGGTGTAGGGAAAAGAGTCTATTTTTTCCTGGGAAAGATCGGCGTCTTCGCCGCCTTCAAAAGCGTATTCTATAGTGGCGCGCACTTCATCTGTTACCGCCGTGCAAGCGCTTAACAGCAATAAAACAATGGGTATCAGCAACAAACGAGACATGATATTCCTCAATAACTGGACAAAAAAATACCGCCCTTTGGCGGTATTTTATCACAGTAACCTAAGCAAGACGCAAAGAAGCGCTTCTCCACACTTAACTCAGGCTACTGGTCACGTATTCTTAACTCAGTAAAGCTTACTGAGCTGGAATAGTAATAGTATAGGTGTTAGTACCTGTACCAGTAACTGTAACGATTGGATCCGGGTCTGTCGGATCAGTCGGGTCAGTTGGGTCGATAGCTGAGTTTGAAGAGCTGTCAGAAACAACTGCTACAGTTGCTGCTGCTGCAACACCTGCAAATACCCAAGCTTCAGTTGATAAGCCGCCGTAGCCGCTTTCAGAAGCGTTTGCGCCTGCAGCGCCGTCTTGTGCCATTGCTGGTGCGGCAGCTAAGCCTAACGCAGCAACTACTGATAATGCTAATGTTTTCATAATGTTAACCTCACTCCAGAGATATAGATACATGTATCGCTGTCACTAAAACTATTTTAATTAACAGCAACTTCCATAGTATGTTGCTACGCAACAAATTGCAAACTAGATTTTTCTATTTTTTTCAAGCAATTGTGCTTTTAACTCTTCTTTACGAAGTAGTATTAAATACTACTGATAGCAGCTACGGCTACAGCCGAGTTGTAAATAATATTAGTAATCTCTGACCACAGCTCCAGGCTCTCAGTATAGGTAGTATCCAGCGGTACCACAATAGCGTCACCCGGACCTAAATCGGTACCGCCGCCAAACCCAAACCAACTGCTACCACCTTTATAAGGTTCTATTGCGCCGTTGGCTTTTACTATATATATCCGGTCGGTATCGGCCTTTTCTTTTGTTCCTCCGCTACGGCTAATGTAGTCATCAACGGTTAGCTCAGAGTCAAACCGGTAAGAGGTGGCCATTTGCACTTCGCCCATAATGCTAATAGAGTCGCTACGCGAAGGCACATGCAGTGTGTCCCCGTCTTTTAGCTGCACGTCGCGACTGCCGTTCATTGACAGCACTTTGGGTAAATCCATAATTAAACGACCAACCGCCGGTGTCGACATTAAGTCGGCCAGCAAGGTACGCATTTGGTCGTAAGACTGGTTAGCGTCGCCGGTGCCGGTAATCATATTACTGGCAATTTCGCGCTGCAGCTCCTGTGCCAGCATCTCTTTGCGTTTTTGTTCCTGCTCCTGCAGCTCTTCGCGGGTAAACACCGCCCCTTCCAAAAAGGCATGGTCGGTAAAACCGCCTGCGCGCTTAATAACGTCTGTCAGCGTTTCGCCGCGTTTAATAGCGTAGGTACCTGGAAAGCGAACTTCGCCCCGCAGGGTCACTTCATAGGTATTCTGCCATTCCGGAATACTCAGTACGTTTAAACGGTCACGCCCCTGCAAAGGTACATTCACTTCACCGTTAATAACCTCGGCTAAGTTTACTTTTAAATAGTCGGTGTTGGCGGTGTCTTTACCAATGGCCCAACGGGTAATTTCTGCCTGTTCCGTGTAAGCACCATTTTTCAGGCCACCGGCTGCGGCCAGCAATTTCTCCGCCGTGGCATTTTCAACTAAAGGGTAAATACCCGGGTGCATAACCTCGCCGGCAACGGATACAAAGGGCGCGGTGCCGGTTGCCGTACGCTGACGCTGTATGCGCTGCATAATAGGTTCAAGTAAGTTCTGGCGTGAATACATAGCCAGCTCTTTCTTCACCGTAGGCTCTTCTTCCTGCTTTTCGGTAAACAACTCGCGCAAAGGCACAATTTTGTCTTCGTTCTCAGCGTCCGGGCTTTCTGAGGAGCCGGCTAGTTTTGTATTAACTACGTCATTTAAGTAGGCGTCGCGGTAGGCATCTAACTGACGTTGACGCTGCTGATATTCGCGTTCTTGTTCCGACAAGGTATAACGCGACAAGTTATCGCGCTCTTCGGCTTTGGTTTCAAAGCGGCTGAAAACTACAAGCTGATCACGCTCATTTAAGCGCAGGTTTTCACCTTCCACACCATTAATGGCGTCGGCCACATCAAACTGCAGAATTTTCACGTCTCGGCGCGGGCCTTGCTCGCGCACTACCAGGCCGTAGCCTAAGTCCGCCTGCTCCAACAGGTCGTGGCGAACATCGCGCAATATATTGTTAATGCGCATACCATTTTGCCATTCGTAATACCCCGGCCGGGTAACCGCGCCAACAACCATTAAGCTATTGTCCAGCTCCTGCGACACCTGACGAATGGTTAAAGCGTCACCGCCATTAAGCTCACGGTTTAAGTCTTGCTCCGTAGTTAAGTCTACGGTGCTAACCAGGCGTTTACCTTTTACAATTCTGCGCAGCTCGGCAGAGCTTAAATAGGCTGAGTCGGTAGCGCCACCGGCAAATTCCAGGGCGTCCTCTAAGGTTTCATCGCCTTTTAATTCGTATAGCGCCGGGCGTTTTACCTCACCTTTTACCGCAACCATGTCGCCGCGTGCCGGAATAAAAATAACATCGCCACTTTTTAGAATTTTGTCAGCAGAGGCGTCGCCTTGTAACAGCAAGTCGTATAAGTCAAATTCGGACGCGACTTTACCGCCACGCATTAAACGCACCGAACGTAACGAAGCAATATCTGAAACGCCACCCGCTACATACAACGCCTGGCTTATAGTCGCCAGCGAGCTTACCGTGTAAGCACCCGGTTTGTAGGCTTCGCCCACAATAAACACCTGAATAGAACGCAGCTCACCCATAGTGACTGCCGCTTTATAACCAATTAAGCGTTCCTGCACTTCGTGGTGGATCATCTCCTGCATTAAGGAGTAGGTCATGCCGGCCACTTTCATTTCGCCTACGTCGGGCAATACAATGCTGCCATCGCGGTTTACGGTTAACTTAAAGCTCTCGTCCTGCTTACCAAACATTTCAACGTGAATAACATCGCCCACGCTAATTAAATAGTTAGCCGGAATAGGTGCGTGCGCCACCGGGGCAAAAGTGTCGGGTTCACCAGAAAAAATATCATAACCAAAAGGCTTTAACTCTGAACGCCCCCGGTTAAACTCTTTTTGTAAATCTTCCGACATAAAGGACGAGCTCGCTTGCCCGCTCTGCCCACCATTACCTGAACGCTCGCTAACAACATCCACTTCCTGCTTGGCACTGGAGTCGCCGTCGCGCTGGGCAGCATTAAACTGGTCAATTGCTGAAGGGTCAATACCATACTGACGCGCCAGCGCCTCTTGCTGTGCACGCGGTAAGCTTTGTAATTGCTCAAGCTGTTCCTGGCTGGGCATGGCTTGCGCCGCCGCATTAACTGAAAACAAGCTTGTTACCAAAGCAAAAACAGCAGCAAAAAGAACCGTAGAAACAGAAAATTGCATGGCGTTTAATGCATTTTTATTCATAGTCAGCAAGGTATAACCCTCAATTATTTTTGTATTAAAACCCAGTATTAAAACGTGAGTGCAGCAACAGGTAAAAGTGACAAGTAAGATACAGCAATTTGTTAACAGAGAAAAGTAACAGCTTAAGCCAAACCATAAAAGCTGCGATACCAGTCAACAGTGCGCTTCATGCCTTCAGTAACTGGCGTTGACGGCCTGTAGCCCATGTCGCTTTCTAACTCAGACACATCGGCATAAGTGGCGACAACGTCGCCGGGTTGAATGGGCTGAAAGTCTTTGGGTATTTCAACACCCGCCGCATTTTCAACAGCCTCTATAAAAGTCATAAGCTCAATAGGTTGGCTATTGCCTATATTATAAATTTTATATGGTGCCGAGGAGCTGGACGGATCCGGTTGTTTACCGCTCCACTCACTGCTGGCTTTACATGGGTTCTTAATAACCCGCACTACACCTTCGGCAATGTCGTCAATATAGGTGAAGTCACGCTTCATTTTACCGTTATTAAAGACTTTAATGGTGTCGCCTTTTAATGCGGCTTTGGTAAAAATAAAAGGCGCCATGTCGGGTCTGCCCCAGGGGCCATAAACGGTAAAAAAGCGTAAACCAGTACATTGTATGTCGTACAGGTGCGCGTAGGTATGCGCCATAAGTTCGTTGGACTTTTTAGTGGCAGCATACAAGCTCACCGGGTGGTTCACACTATGCGAAGTTGAAAACGGCATTTGTTCGTTCAGACCGTAAACCGACGAGCTAGACGCATAACTTAAGTTTTTAACGCCGTTATGGCGGCAAGCCTCCAACACATTCATAAAACCGACAATGTTGGAATCTATATAAGCGTTAGGGTTTTCCAGTGAATAACGCACCCCGGCCTGAGCGGCTAGGTTACATACGGCGTCAAACTGCTCTTGTTCAAACAAGGCGTCTAATGCGGGCTTGTCTTCAAGTTTTAACTGCACAAAAGAATAGTCAGGGTATAAACCGGACTGAACCGTTACACCGTATTCAATATTGCTTTGCTGTATGCCGCTTTCTTGTAAACGACCATATTTTAGGTTTACATCGTAGTAGTCATTAATACTGTCTAGCCCAACTACGGTATGGCCTTGTTTTAGCAGCTTTAAGGCCGTGTAAAAACCAATAAAACCCGCCGTGCCTGTTACTAAAACCTTCATTTCACTCTGTCTCCAGAACCTTTGCCGGTAACCGTCATTAAAATATACTGAAAGTAGCTTTTTATATTAAGTGTGTTAATCATTTTTGCGTCGGTTTCTGCCAGTAACTGCGGTGTCGACATGTCTATTTCGTTTACTTGCGCTAAACCGGTTATGCCGGGGCGAACGTTAAACACGCCTTTTGCTTCTCGCGCCTGGGTTAGCTCTTCCTGATTAAAAAGCCCTGGCCGTGGGCCAACTAAACTCATTTCACCTTTTAGAACATTCCAAAGCTGCGGAAGTTCATCCAGCTTGGTGCGACGTAAAAAATGACCAAATTTTGTAATAGACGCGCTACTGGCTAAATGGCTGGCTACAGAGGCAGTGTCTTTTTTCATTGTTCTGAACTTAACCAGAACAAAAGGCTTTTTGTTTTTGCCGACTCGCTCTTGCCGGAATATAGGAGAACCCGTATCAAACAACCCAATAAGGGTAAGTAAAACAAGTATGGGGAAGCCAACTATCAGGCCAAAAAGAGAAAATAGAAAATCAAGAACACGAATCATTGAATAGGTTATCACTATTGGTTGTCGGGTTTATTAGAGTTGTGCAGCTCATGATTAACACAGGTTTGTATTGCCTGTTGAAAGCTAACTGGCGGCTCCCAATTTAACGTTTTTTTAGTGTGGGTTATATCAAGTTGTAAATTACCAAACAGCCTGTCGGCAATGGCTTTTTTACCCAGTATTTTTGCACCAAAACGCATTAGTCCCACCGGGCATGGCCACAGTTTAGGCTTTTTACCATAAGCTCGGGTTAAGGTTTCAAACAGCTCTTTGGTTGAAACGTCGTAGTCGTCGCTGACTAAAAATGTTTCATTAAGAGGTTGCGAGTGCTTAACACAAGTAATAATTAAGCTAACCAGGTTTTCTAACGAAACCAGGCTTCTTTTATTTTTTACTGCGCCAAAAGGTAAAGGAATATTTTTCTTAGCTAACCCCATTAAAGCTTTAAAGTTACCCTTTACACTCGGACCATAGACCAGTGGCGGGCGAATAATAACAAACTCAGTCTCAGAGCCTGAAAGCTCCTTTTTCAAGGCCAGTTCAGCATCGCGTTTTGACTCACCGTATAAGTCTTCAGGTGAATATTCACTTGTGTTTTTATAGGAGCTCCCGGGAATTGTTGACTCGCCTAAGGCTTTTACTGAACTCAAAAATATAAAGCGCTTTACACCCTTCTCTTTCACTTGTTTAGCCAGCCTTTGCGTAGCCACAACATTATATTCACGAACCTGAGAGACAAACTCCCCATTGTCTGACTGCGGTACATGCGCTAAAGCCGCGCAATGAATAACTGTCTCTACACCATCTAAAACTGGTGACCAGTCCTTTGTATCTAATGGCATAGCGACAATAGAGTCTCCATGAAACTGTCGCGCAGTGCCATTTACCTGGAACCCATTATTACTTAGCTGTTTAAATAACTCATTGCCAATAAACCCGCTGGCACCAGTAATAAGCAGCTTGCTTGGTTCACTCATAACTAAGTAACTCTTCGTATATAGCCAAATGCTGTTTCACTACAACGTCAATATCAAAGTGTTTTTCAGCGAAGGCCCTGCCAGCTTTGCCCATCTGTTTTCGTTTACCTTCGTTGACCACCAATTCTTCAATAGCATCGGCTAATGCAATATGGTCTTTTGGTGGAACTAACAGTCCCGTAACACCATTTTCAATAGCGTAGTTGCAGCCCGGAGAGTCAGTAGTAATAATAGCTCGACCACATGCGGCTGCTTCTATTAAAGACTTTGGTAAGCCTTCTCCATAGTATGAGGGCAGACAGACTATATTTGCGTTGGCATACTGTGTGGCAATATCTTTGCGAAAGCCTAGAACATTTATGAAAGGCTTTTCCCTCCAGGACTCAAACTCTGACTCAGACAAGCTCTTCGGGTTACCGGGGTCCGGCGTACCAATAAGTTTCAATTCTACCGGCACATTACGCGAAACTAATAACTCAGCGGCTTTGTAAAACTCGCAAACACCTTTCTCCAAGAGCAAGCGAGCCGCCATAACAACTTGGGTTTTGTCACCATCAGGTTCCGGTACCGCCTCATACTCATTTAGATCAACGCCCGAGCCACGTATCAGAACCGTATTTCTTTCGCTAATGACGCCGCTATTCAATAAGGTCGCCTTGTCATCTGGGTTCTGAAAAATAACTTTCACCAAGCGGCAACCAAGAGCAAATGAATAAAGTCTTTTAATTACAAAACGACGCAACCTACCTAACAACGAAGACGATGTGAATACCGTACCAAGCCCAGAAACTGCACCAACAAGAGGTACACTAATACTAAAACGATTGGCTAGACCACCATATAGCATTGGCTTTATAGTAACTAGGTGAATTAAGTCTGGCTTAACTTTTCTAAATAGCATCAGCAGCTTACATACCGCTTTTAGTTCAACAAAGGGGTTTTGCCCGCTTCGGCTGAATGGCACTTCGTGATGAATGAAACCTCGTCGCGTTATCTCTTCTGCTGCTATACCTGCACAGGTAGCAACATGCACTGAATATCCGTTTCGCTCCGCGGCCTCGGCTAGAGGCGCCCGATGCGAGAGGAAAAACTCTGGAGTGTTAACCACGAAAAGAATTTTTTTCAAAAACAACCTCGAGTTCTAATGTTTAATGTGCACTAGCGGTACATCAGGAATATAAAATTATTACTGCTTTTCTAACCAAGCCTGAAACATAAGTACGCTCCACAATTTTAAAGAATGATCGTGCTTTCCTGTTAAATGTGATTGCCATATTTTGCGAATGGGCTCTGGGTGAAAGTAACCTTCTGATTCTAAACGGTGGGCACTAATTAAATTTTCAGCCCATTCCCGTAACGGGCCACGCAACCATTCTCCTAGAGGAACTGAAAATCCTTTTTTAGGTCGTTCGATCATTGCTTTAGGCACATGACGATACAAAACCTCTCGTAGCGCCCATTTACCGACCCCCTTTCGAATTTTCATATGCAATGGCAACTGCCAAGCCAGTTCGACAACCCGATGATCTAATAGTGGCACACGTGTTTCTAAACTGTTCGCCATTGCAGCGCGATCGACTTTCACTAGAATATCATCCGTCATGTACTGCCCCGTACCAGTTGCCATCATCCATTCCTCAAAGGAATCTGTTTCAGGCCATTGAGCTGGGTCATCAATAAATGTCGGCAATTTTCTCGAGTCTTTTACAACGAGTTCTGAATCATTCCAGTGACTCATAAGGATTTGATAAAAGTTATATTGATCTTTAGCTGGGAAAACCCTCAAAAGCTTTGAAAGTTTGTCAGATAACGGAAGTCCCCTTAGAGTGCGTTCAGCTATCTGCCGCAAGGGTAAGGGTAATAGTTTCAGTCTATTCCAAATATGCGGGCCAAATTGGTAATAGTTATACCCTCCAAACAACTCATCGCCACCATCACCACTCAATGCAACCGTTACGTGTTGTCTCGCCATGCGGCTTACTAAAAAAGTTGGCAACTGAGAACTGTCTGCAAGAGGCTCACAATAGATTTCCGGTAATTTAGGCACCAGGGAAAGAACATCATCTGCACTTACATACAACTCTGTATGCTCAGTATTTAAATGTTTAGCTACTTCCTTCGCGTATCCTGCTTCGTTATAGCCTGCGTCCTCAAACCCAATAGCAAACGTACGCACCTGTTGAGTCGACTGTCTTTGCATCAAGGCAACTATCGTACTGCTATCGACTCCGCCACTTAAAAAGGCACCTAGCGGAACATCAGCAAGCATTTGACCTTCAACAGCTTGACTAATCCTCTCTTCCAATAAGTTGACTGCATCAGCATCATTACCTAAAAACGGATTAGCGATACAATTTTCGATCACCGACTTTAAATGCCAGTATGGCTTTGGGCTAACGTCAAGCTGGCGATCATTTTTTTTAATTTGAACAAAATGACCAGCAGGGAGTTTCTCAATTTTTTGATAAATTGTATGAGGTGCGGGTATGTAGTTATGGCGCAATAAAAGCGCCAAAGCATCACGATTTATTTCAGAGTCGAAATCAGGATGAGCCTTTAATGCTTTTAGTTCAGAACCGAACAATAAGGTATCACCGCACCATCCCCAATATAGTGGTTTTTCTCCTAAGCGGTCACGCGCAAGTGTCAGCTGCTGTTCTTTCTTATCCCAAAGCGAAAAAGCAAACATCCCTACACTAGCTTTTAATGTCTCTTCTACTCCCCAATAAGCAAAACAATTAAGCAGGGTTTCTGTATCCGAATGACCATTCCAAACAATTTCCGGATTTCGACTATTAAGCTGACCACGAAGCTCTAAATGATTATAAATTTCACCATTAAAGGCAATTACGTAGCGATTATCATTCGAAATCATCGGCTGATGGCCTGCTGAAGATAATTCCAGAATAGACAAGCGTCTGTGCGCAAAGCCTATACCTGACTGTTCATCAAACCAGATTCCAGAGTCATCAGGCCCGCGATGCTCTATTGTGGATGCTTGCCTTTGCAATATCAAAGGAGCATCAGTTCTCGAATTTTGGTTCGAAAAAAAACCAGAAAAACCGCACATTTACCGTCAGTCCCTATATTAATACGTTGATATTATCGAGATAGTCAAAATCTTTCGTTACTTACATTGAACTAATAATTGCAACACTTGCGCATAGCCAGTCGCTCTTACTCATAAAAAGTTTATTTCTGGCTAAATAAATGCTGGAACTCATATTGAGGAATATATCCGCTCCCCATGTGCCAAATCAAAAAAGCCACCATCGCAGTAACACATAGTAGCGGAGACGCATACGTCATGAGGTCAAAAGAACGTCTTTTTGATTTAATCACCTGCTCCATAATGAGCAATGCCGCCAAAACAATAAAGTAATAAGAAAAGCGATCTGCCATTGTTGTTGAAAGCAAAGAAGCTACTAACAATCCAGGAGCCATAAGCACTGTCACCAGGCAGAGTCTGAAACGGATTAAATCCATCTTAATCCATTTTTTCTTATGAGCGAGAATTAGTAAAGCCGCCGGGAATAAAAAGCCAACTCGTAAAATCAAACCAGCGTTTTGCATTTCCGTGTCAAGATATTGATCATAAAACTTAAGAGCGACAGCTAATAACGGAATAACTATAAACAGAAGAGGAGGAATTAAATAACGTTTTTTGAAGTCAATAAAAAGAAAACCTAACATTAGTATCGCAGAAAAATGAAACATTGACGCTGCGAAAATCCAAAATGCATAAAGTAATTTTCTTTTCTGCAACAGATAAGTAACAGCAAAAATAAAAATAGAAATAGCAATTGACTGCCGTGTCAGATTCATTCCGGACACGACAAGGTGGTAAGGCGCGACCAATGCCATATAGTAAAATGGATTTATTCCTAATCTATACGGAGCTGCAAAACTAAATAAAAGGAGAAGTAGCGTGCTTACAAAAATAACACCGACTATCCCCGTGCCGAGCATGTCTGAAAATACGTTTAAATACTTGTAGGCTATTTCAGGCGTACTAAAAGACCAAGCGTCACCAACGTGTCGCTCGTATACTCGAATATAATTAAACCAATCGACTCCAACCTCATGACGAAAGCCAAAAATAACTAGCATTACTAGCAAAATAGAGGCGATAATGAAGATCTCGGCTCCCTTTTTTAGTTGAAGTCTTTCATAAATAAATCCAACTATAAAAAGGAAAAGAAAAGTTACGTAATAAATTGTCATTTATAAATACTATCTTTAGCCTTTTCCCATACTTTATGGTATGCAGAAATCATTTTTTCTACGGAAAACCGTTGTCTAACAGATTGAGAACAGTCGATCTTGCGTTGCTCCCACAAAGTAGGCTTATCTCTTTTTTCAGAGAGTGCTTTTTGAATGGACTCACTCAAAGCATGTTCATTACTAGGTTCTACTACCCAACCGAGATTATCAACTATCACAGCTGCATCCCCTACATCAGTGACTACACAAGGCGTTCCACTTGCCATTGCCTCAGCAACTACGTTAGGGAATCCTTCGCCAGAAGAACTCGATAGCACATGAAGATCGAGTCCACCCATCAAACTCGGTATATCTGTGCGCTCACCAAGTAAATGAACTCTCTCACTAATATTTAAAGACCGTATTAGAGTAATTAACTCATTGTTCTCTTTAGTAATACTCGGACCAATCAAAGCTAGATGAACATCATCATGTTCAATTAAACTGAACGCACGTAGGAGTATGGCATGGTTTTTTTGTGGGTTGTAGCGAGCAACCATTCCAACAAGTGGAGTGGCTTTATTCAAAGATAATTCTTTTTTTATATTTTTCGGTGTGGTTCTATTTGTTTCACTAAAATCATAGCCATTTGGTATTACAACTGTTTTGCTAGAGTCATAACCTAGTTCCTCGTGAGTTCGTCTAGCCTGTTCGGCACAACAAACTATAGAGTTTGGTATAGAGCGACTAAGCCAAGCACAAAGTTTCGCCACTAAAATAGTCGAAAGCGAATTATGGCTTCGAGACAAATTGGAGTGACGAATATTCCAATTGATATTTTTGATACGAGAAAGCTTTGCAGTAAGCCCACCTATCAAGTCGGCATGATACATCCATGTTTGAACTACATCGGGAGACAGCTCTTTGAGAGCTTTACGAAGTTGAAGTAACTTCCTTAATAGGCCAATATTACCTCTCATACCAAGGCTTATTACCTGTATTCCTTCCTGGCGTAAAAGCAAGCCAAATTTGCCTTCCGATGTTAGAGAAATGACACTATGACGACACTTCGCATCATGTATGCAGAGTCGAAATAGCACACCTTCTGCACCGCCATTCTCCAACCCAGTAATAATATGTACTACATGTTTTTTCACTTCGCTTCCTAAAAAATGCGAATAGACTGCAAATCACGACGAGAATAATTTACATCAAAGTTAAAAATTGGATATTAACCCATAATATCCAGATATGAATCGCAAATTAAGTCAACGTTAAACCTTTCCGTACCGACCTTCAGCGTATCACTAGAATATGGCGATACTATGCATTCACAAATAGAGTCGGACAACGCTTTTACATTACCATTCTCAACGAGTCGACCATACTTTCCTTGTCCTAGAACCTCACTTATCGCACCTTTGCTATCATAAGCCACAACAGAAGTTCCACATGCCATAGCTTCCGCTAACACATAACCAAAACCTTCCCACTTTGAAGTATGAACAAATAATTTTGCCCTTAAAAAGTAGCTATATGGATTATCAACAAAACCCGCTAAGGTAACCGACTCAGAGAGCCCTAGCTCATTAATCAAAGAGTTAAGATTTTCCCGTTCTGATCCCTCACCTAATATGACAAGCTTAAAATCTGGATGCCTTTTCTTAACATTAGAGAACGCCAAAATTAAATCTGAGAAATTCTTTGACTCATGCAGACGCCCACATCCTAATATAAAGTTTTCTTTTTCTGGGCTTTTGTGCTCGGGAAGGATCAACGGGTTATAAATCCGCTTAACCTTCTTATTATCAAGAGAGAGATGTTCTTCTAAATCTTTTTTCGTGGCATCACTATTAGCCACAACGCAATCGCTTTTTCTGTAAAGAAATTTCATTAAGAATAATAGGATTTTCGATTTGAGTTCCTTTGTGTTTACTAAAGGATCTAGCGTTTCTGCCTCTCTAACAATTATTTTACTTTTACTTCGAGATAAGAGGTGAGCTATTGAGCAAAATACATTAAACTCTCTTAATGTTGACATAAACGATACAGGATTATTATATCTAAAATACTTTATCAACCGAAAAAAACCTATTAATCGATTAACTAACGCTATACTAGTATTACCAGACAATACTATTTTATTTACATGCTTTGAAAGACTTTCTTTATAAGGACCTGAATCTTTTGCAACAACGAAGTCGACTTTCACACCTTTATTAACAAAATTATTTGCTAATATAACCATAACTTTCTCTGCACCACCTCCCGAAAAGGAAGTCGACGCGAGCGCAACATTTCTTCTTGCAACTTTTTTGTGACTTGGCACCTTAAGCTACTCCCTATACAAGTAATATAGGAAACTAAAGTTTCCAAGTATAACTAGCGCTAGCTGACTTAACATCTAGAAGTATAAACTCGTCTTTAACTAAACTTTCGAGATACTCTCTTGAAAAACTTTCAAATTCATTGTGATTTACTGCAAGTATAATAGCATCGTATTGATTTTCTTTAGTTGGCTTAATCTCTAAAGTTTCAAAATCTAGCATATCTTCCCATTTTTTTACCCAAGGATCATATACTACGCAGTTCACACCAAATTTATTAAGATTAGTAATAATATCTATGACTCTAGTATTTCTTGTATCTGGGCAGTTTTCTTTAAATGAATAACCGAGTATCAGTACTTTAGAATTTTTCACTAACTTTTCTTTATCTATCAGCTCTTTAATTGTGGCATCAGCTACATACTTTCCCATACCGTTATTAATCTGTCTTGAAGCTAGTATCAGATTGGGTTTATAACCCAACTCCTCGGCTTTGTAAGTTAGATAGTAAGGGTCGACTCCAATGCAATGACCTCCGACTAACCCGGGCATCAGCTTTATAAAATTCCATTTAGTTGCAGCGGCTTCGATAACCTCTTTAGTATCAATTTTCATTTCATTAAAGATCATTGCCAATTCATTAATTAGTGCAATGTTGACATCCCGTTGAGTGTTCTCGATAACTTTAGATGCTTCGGCTACCTTTATGCTTGAAACTAAATGAGTTCCTGCTTCAATTATAGAGGAGTATAGACTATCAACTTTTTTAGCAATTTCGGGTGTCGAACCGGATGTTACTTTCAAGATATTCTTTACAGTGTGTTCTTTATCTCCTGGATTAATTCTCTCAGGTGAGTATCCGCAGAAAAAATCCTGATTGTAAATCAAACCAGATGAACTCTCTAAAATAGGAACGCAAATTTCTTCGGTAACCCCTGGGTATACAGTCGATTCATAAATTACAATATCATTAGGTTTTAATGCTTTCCCCACTGTTTCAGATGACTTTTCTAAAGGTGTTAAATCGGGTTTATTACCTTTATCAATAGGAGTGGGAACTGTCACAATGTATATAGTTGAATCTCTAATATCCTCAGGGTTGTCTGAGAAAGTCAGCTTTGCTCTTGAAGCTTCAAGGGCCTCTGATGGAACTTCCAATGTACTGTCAATACCAGATTGAAGTTCTTTAATACGCGCACAATTTATATCAAAACCTATTACTGAATACTTCTCAGAAAAAGCCACAGCTAGCGGTAGTCCGACATAACCCATTCCAATAATGCAAATCTTATCTTTCATTAATCGCCTTTTCTTTCAATAATGAATAAATCATACTTTCTATAAATTAATACAAGAAATAGGCGTACAAGGATTCTTGCCAATTGACATCAAAATCTGACAAACCAATTCGCCTTCTCGCCCTTCCCATTCAGTTCCAAATGTAGAGCTGTAGAATTGTATAGACGTTTTATCTAGTCTCAACTCATTAGACTCTACACGCTCTACTATACTTAGTAGGCCTTCGATTGACCTAGCTCCAAAAGATACACGATTTCTAACATAACCATAGTAATCTTCGAAATCTGATTTACCCATTTCATATTGAATAGGCACAACGTGCGACAAAGCTGCTTCTAGGTGAATACTACTATTACCTGCTATCAAACACCTTATATGTGAGAAAAAGTCACTCAGCGACTCTATTTTAGGATCACTAAACTCAATAGAATAGCGTTCTAAAGTTTTCTTAAGTTCTTTTATAACTTTAGAAGACAATCCAGGATGCCAGCGAAGCCTTACCCTTATTTCATTTTCACTTAAAGTCCGAACTAGCTTTTCAGTTTCAATTAAAGAATCAAGGGCATTAAGGGCAAGTCCAACAACTTTATCAGATTGAATTTTTGAAAAAGTTGTATTTAGCCTCTTTTTTTGGCCAGTTAAAAATACTTTCCTGTTTTTAATTAATGGATTACTTGTACAATTATTTTTTTCACATTTACGATAAGTCTCCAGCGCGGATTCTCCATCGAGAAAAGCATAATCTACATTCAATGCAGGAAACAAATCACTTACTGATGCATGTTGCATATATACGGTTTTAATACCCATATTTCGCGCTAAAGCGATTAAGGCTTTGTTAAACGCATTATGATCATTAGAAACTATAACTACTTTCGGTTTAACTCTAATCAGTAAGCGGTCAAAGTAAACTAATGAATTATAGACTTCTAAAAATGAGTCTAATCTATTTCTAGTAAGTAATTCGCTTCTATCCTTTAACTGATTTCTTAACTTCTTTAACCGTAAAACGCATAGAAAAACTGATTTTAATACATCTAAAAAACTGTAATAAATCGCATTATACTGATCATCTTCTATTTTATTTTTCGTAAGTATTTTTCTCGGTGCAATGGCATATACATTAGTTTTTCTTCGCTTTAACTCACATAAAGTCGACTCTAATGATTTTTTTTGGTTCATTGTTCCCGAAAAAACAAGATAGTCAGATTCTATTTGACTAGAATCGTGTTTTAACTTTACGTTTTTTAACAAAAAATAAAGCCAAATAGCTACCCGAAAGTACCAGCCTTTATGTCTTGGTTCTGCATCTTGAAGATGTCTAAGCTTATCAAACTGCTGTCCATATATATATGCTAGCCAAGTTTCTGGCTCTAATAATAAAACCGCTTTTGTTCTTCTTAGCCATCCCATTAAATATCCAAAAAGTCTTCTTTTACAGCTGTATTCGCCGAAATATTTACGTTCACTTTAGCCCCAACGATATTTTTCATAAACTTGGGCGGTAAACCATAGCCTGGCCGAACACTTCGTATACAGTCTTCCGTAATTACGTCCCCAGCCTTTAAATCTCTAACAAAATATAGGGACCGACGGAATTTCACGTTGCCTAACTCACTCGATTTGCGTCCATAATCTACTTTCCCTAATGCTTTTTTAGCTGTTTTCGTATCACGACACAACGCAGCGAGCTCTCTAGGCTCTAGTGAGAAAGTATCGTCCGGACCACCACCGCTTCGATCTAAAGTAAAATGCTTTTCAATAATAGAGGCTCCCATAGCCGCACTCACTATTGCAGTAGTATTGTCCAAAGTGTGGTCGGATAACCCAGTCAGTACATTAAAGCGCGACTGCATGTCGGCCAGAGTTCTTAAATTGTAATCTTCAGCCGGTGCGGGATAGCCGCTAACGCAATGCAAAATAGCCAACTCTTTACAACCCGCGCCGCGGGCTGCGTCTATGGCTTCCTGTATCTCTTCTGCGTCTGCCATGCCGGTGGAAATGATCATCGGCTTGCCGGTACTGGCCACATACTCAATTAACGCTAAATCTACTGCTTCAAACGAGGCAATTTTATAGGCCGGAGCGTTTAAGTCTTCCAATAAATCAACGGCCGTATTATCAAAGGGCGAACTGAACATAGTTATCCCTTCTTTACGGGCATGCTCAAATAGTGGTTTATGCCACTCCCACGGCGTATGCGCTTCTTCATAAAGCTCATACAAGGTGCGCCCGTCCCAGAGCCCGCCTTTAATCTTAAAGTCATCAGAATCGGAATCTAACGTAATGGTATCCGGTCGGTAAGTCTGCAGTTTGAGCGCATCCGCGCCCGCCTTTTTCGCTTCCGATATAATTTTAAATGCCGTTTTAATATCGCCGTTATGATTGGCAGAGAGCTCCGCGATAATGTAAGGCGTCTGCTCAGGCGATATCTCACGCCCGTTGATGACCATCTTATGACTCATATTTTAATCCTTTCGATTATTCCATTGCGCCCGGAGCAGCCCGAAACTCAACACATCGTGATAAGTATTACCATCAAAATGCTGCTCTTTATGAAACCCTTCCTCTTTAAACCCCAGCTTTTTATGGAAGCGTATAGAGGGGTTGTTAAAGCCTAAGGCTTCACCGCACACTTTGTGTAAATTCAGTTCATTAAAGGCGTAAGTCAGTGCGGTTTTACCCAACTGATATCCTGTGCCCTTTTCCGCCTGAGGAGCCAGATAGAATCCCCAGTGCGCCACTTCATCACAGGTTTTTCGGGTCAGACTGACAAACCCGGTGGGCGTTTGATTTTTTTCGTAAATCAGTACTGTGTGTTTTGAGGATTGTTTGACCGACTGATACCACTGAGCGTGCTCCTCGAGGCTGATTTCATGCGTTGAATACATAAAGCACCGGATGTCTGGGTGATTTCTCCAGTTGAGAACCTGCGCTAAGTCCGATTCTTCCATAGGGCGAATACGGTTTTCCATGCTCGGTTACTCCACTCCTTTAAATATGCTCTGAGCCACTCGCTGAGCTCCCCGGCCGTCAACCAGATGGCTGGCACAGTCTGACATGAGCGATAAACGCTCCGGCTGTTCATACAATATCGCTACTTTCTCGCCAAGAGACGTTGAAATATCCGACTGAGATAACACCATTGCAGCTTCGTGAGTTTCCAGCGCCTCCGCTATTCCCTGTTGGTTTTCCGCCAGCACACACATCAGTGTCGGCAGGCCCAAACAACAACGCTCCCAGGACGTACTCCCGGCCGCGCCGATGGCTAAGTCTGACTGACTCATCAGCTCTGCCATGTTGGATACATTACTGAGAACCCTCACATTCAGGCGACTGTTTATCGCCTGCGCTTTCACTTCAGTAAGCCAGGGGGCCTGCTTTCCTAATACAACCGTCACTTCCGTCCTATCGCTCAACCCGCTTGACGCAAGGGCGGTTAATACTTTTTCAGTATAATTATCTTTATCGACTCCGCCCATACTAATCAACACTCTGTCGATTTGAGTTTTACCTTTGCGGTACTCAAGGCTAAGTTCACGGCAGTCAGCGAACTCTGGGCGCAATAAGGCGTAATGACACCCCGTTAAAATCTGACACTCTTCCGGCACGAGTGCGTAGTAGATATCATCTGTTTGCCCTAAATTCTGGTCGATCAAGAAATCGCAATCGTGCTCACGGTCAGCTAAATCATCTATCACCAAAATATTCTTTACTTGGTTTCTAGCTCTTTGTTCCCAAAATTTATCAATACCATAGTGATCAATTACCAACCAATCAGGGTCAGGAGCTAGCTTTTCCAAAACATTCAGGCTTTCTTGCACATCTTTCTCTTGACCACCTTTTAACCAATGACCATGAGTCAGATGATTACCTTCGGATTCTTCACACTCTGGAAGTTCATGTACGGAATAACCACGTTCTTTAACTAAGTTAATTAAACTTCCAGGCTGTCGGCGAGATATGAAAGTACACTTATGTCCATTTTGGCTAAGCTCATCAGCTAAGGTTAAACAGCGCATTACATGTCCAGCCCCCATTTCTATTGAAGCATCGACACGGAACACAATTGTTTTTACCAGCAAGTCCATCCTCCATCAACGGTCAAATTGACCCCATTTACGTAGGAAGATGCCGAAGATGCAAGAAACAATAGCGGTCCTTTAAGCTCTTTAGCTTCGCCTATACGTCCCATTGGTACTTTTTCCTCTAACTTCTTAATAAATGAAGGATTTTTACTTTGAACAATTTCCGCAGGAAAAGGACCAGGTGCAATAGAGTTTACGCGAATACCTTCTTTACCAAACTCACACGCCGAATATTTTGTCCATTGCATCAGCGCTGCCTTAGCGGCTCCGTAGAAAGGCGGGTTCACCGCCTGCTCAGAATCATAGATTCGTTGATCAGGGCTTACCAAAGCATACATGGACGCTATATTAATTATTGAGGCTTCTCCATTGTCTTTTACGCCTAACCTCAAATTAGGTAGTAAAGTCTGAAGCAAACGATGAGCTGCGACTACGGCAACATCATAACTGTCTCTGTACTCAGTTGTAGATGCATATTTTACGCTACCCGCTCCGCCCACGTAGGCATTATTAATCATTACGTGCAAAGCTCTATTTTTGAAGCTATCTGCAAACAGCTTCACTTGTTCGTCGGATGTTACATCAAATATTACAGGCTCGGCTGAATAGCCTTTATCTCTAAGCTCTTGGACTAATACATCGCATCGCATTTTTGAGCGCGAATTAACTAAAACATGAGCACCTGCTTCGGCTAAACCAAAAGCCATCTCACGCCCTAAATAGCCAGTTGCTCCCGTAAGTAAAGCCGTTTTATTCTCGAGTGAAAAAATACTAGCTCCTATGCTCATTATGCTTTTTCCCAGAGTGCAGGATTTAATGTTTCTTCTTTCAGAACAGGCCTTGTTCTTTGTATAAATTCTAACGTTTCAACTCGTATTTCATCTTCACAAAATGTCTTTATATTCTGATTGAGCTGCTCAAGAGACTCCATACCCACGACAACCCCATTGACCCAATTTTGAGATCTCACGAAATTCAAACATAGATTAGAAAGATCATGCGTCTGGGTTTGAGCAAGTAACTGTTGAAGCCATTCAATTATGTGTTGAGGCGCATCAACATGAGCTTTAGCCCAATGCTCGGTGTTGTAGCTAGTAAGCAAACCTTGGAGAAGTGCACTCCTTACATGAACCTTTAACCCTCTTTCTTTTTGTTTTTTATGGATTAAGGGAATCATTTCATCCCATCGCCAATCCAATAAATTATATGGCATTTGAATGTAGCTAACGTGCTTATTATTAAGTGCAATTTCAAGTTCTTCTGGAGTTTGAACTGACGCTCCAATGCTATTTACTCGGCCTGCATCTTTATGCTGAAGAAGCCGCTCAAGCACTTTTCCTTTCATTAAATTCAGTTGTTGAGTTCTATGCAGCATCACCACATCTAACTTGCGGCTACCTAAATCATTCATTGACTGATAGATACTGCAGTCGACAAAAGCATTAATCACCGTTTCGTCGGCATCTTTAGGGCAGTCATCTAAAGGAGACAGCTTAGTAATAATTGGGACACGTCCCATCCAGCCAGATTTTAAAGCGTATCCAATAACTTTTTCACTATTGCCATAAGCTCTTGCTGTATCTATTCCTTCTATCCCATTAGTAATTGCTGTCTTTAGAATAGCTTCGACAAGATCCGGGGTAGGTTGGCCTACTGTATTGGCTATTCCATAATTCAAACCAAATTGCGCCGTGCCTACAATAAGCTTAGATGCTGGGTTACGATTTCTTGGTTGAAAACGTTTTTTTTCAATCGCCGACAACAATTCAGTAAAAGTTACTTCAATAGGTTTTCTTACTTCTAAAAATAAATTTTCTAGTGCGAGATAGTCATCCAAACAGTCGACCGTACATCTGTAATGACCTAGATTCTTTTGCTTATATTTATTAAAGATAGTTGTTCCATAACGTCTTCTTATAAATGGCGTTACATGTTCTTGATCATCTTTATTCTGTGTCGATATGGCTGCTTCTCTCAAGTGCTTGAGGTAAGTCAGTTCTGCACTCAAACCATACGGCAAACCGGACTCCACTCCATTACAGCAAATATAGTCTAGCTTTCTATCTTCAAAGTCTTTTGCTATCTCTTCAAGTAACTGCCCATCAGGAACAACATTATCTGCTGTCAAGCGAAAGACTCTAGTTTCATCATCAAAACCCGAGAGAGCTCCGACAATCCTTTCAAGGGTGTTATTGAGGCTGCCTCGATAAAAAGGTATACCGTATTCTTGCAATACTCGAACTAACGCGTCATCACTCTCTTCTTTCGAGGTAGCAACAACTACATCAATACCTTTATTTGCCGCCCTTCTTGCAGCAAGAACAACTAAAGGAATTCCTTTTATAGGTAGCAGAACTTTTCCAGGGAGCCTTGATGAGTTTGTCCTGGCTTGTAAAACAGCGACGTAACTCAAGAAACAACCTTAGTTAAAACTTTGACGACTTTATCTTGCTCCGATTCGCTCATTGTAGGAAATAACGGTAAGCTAATCGCTTCGCCGTAATATGACATAGCTTCCGGGAAATCTTCTGCCTTAAAACCAAACTGTTGGTAATAAGGTTGTGTATGTATTGGTATGTAATGCAGATTCACTCCAATACCCTGTTCCCGGAGAGATTCAAAAACTTCGCGATGTGTAGCCGAAACTTGACTCAGATTTAAACGAATAACGTAAAGGTGCAAACCTGAGTAACTATCCGGATGCTGCCAAGGCAGAGTTAAAGGTAATGTACTTAGAAGCGAGTCATAGCGTTTTGCCAGTTCATGCCTGCGGGCAACGTACTCATCCAAACGATCTAGCTGACTCAACCCGAGAGCAGCTTGAAGCTCAGTCATGCGGTAGTTAAAACCCAGCTCTACTTGCTGATAGTACCAGGAACCATCTGGCTCTTGTGTCATTGAATCCGGATCGCGCGTAATGCCGTGGCTTCTAAATAAATTCATTTTGTTGGCCAGCTCATTACTATTGGTCAGCGCCATGCCACCTTCGGCAGTGGTAATAATTTTTACCGGATGAAAGCTGAAAATAGTAATATCACTGTATTTACAATTACCAATATAATCATGTTGATACTTACCACCAATGGCGTGCGAAGCATCTTCTATGACTTTTACGCCGTATTCGTCAGCAAGTAACTTTATTTCTTGCATCTGACAGGGTTGACCACACAAATGCACAACGACAAGTACTTTCGGTAGCCGCTTCTCAGAACTAGCCTTTTCAAGCTTATCTTTAAGCGCGTTAACGCTAATATTGTAGGTTTTCGGGTCAACATCGACAAAGTCTACTTGAGCTCCGCAGTACAAACCGCAGTTCGCCGAGGCAACAAAGGTTACCGGTGTGGTCCAAAGCCAATCACCTTTGCCTAAACCCAATGCTAAGCAAGCAATGTGCAATGCTGATGTGGCACTGTTAACAGCTAAAGCATGTTTAGCACCGACTTTTTCAGCAACAGCCGATTCAAACGCAGGAACCTTAGGGCCCTGTGTTAGGAAATCTGATGTTAAGACCTCAATAACCGCATCAATATCTTTTTGCTGAATGTCTTGCTTTCCGTACGGTATCATTAGATTTTACCGATTTGTTCGTAATTACTGTCAAGCCAGCTTTTTAGCTGCTCCTCTGTCATCCATTCTTCATTATTGTCGCTTGAATAAACGAAACCTTCAGGAACTCTTTTTCCATCTTTAATACGGTCAGAGTCTTTATCCCAGTTATTTATAGCTGGCAGAATTTTAAAGTGCTCAGGATATTCATAGGTATAAGGTGCGTCTTCAAAACCAATCATCTGTTCATGAAGCTTCTCGCCGGGGCGAATACCAACTACTTCTTGCTTCGCTTCAGGGGCAACTACGCTAGCAACGTCAGTAACCTTCATTGAAGGAATTTTCTTAACATAAATTTCGCCACCGACCATATCCTCAAACGCATGCCAAACCAGTTCTACACCCTCTTCAAGAGAGATCATAAAACGCGTCATACGATCATCTGTAATAGGCAAAACACCTTTTTCACGAATAGACATGAAAAATGGAATAACAGAACCGCGGGACCCCATTACATTGCCATACCGCACAACAGAAAATTTTGTTTGATGTCCGCCTGCATAAGAATTACCCGCAACAAATAATTTATCAGAGGCCAGCTTTGTTGCACCGTATAAGTTTATGGGGCTACTGGCTTTATCTGTAGACAGTGCAACGACACCCTTCACACCTTTATCTATTGCGGCGTCAATAACATTCATTGCACCATGAATATTCGTTTTGACGCACTCAAACGGATTATACTCAGCGGTAGGAACAATTTTAGTGGCTGCGGCATGCACTACGTAATCCACACCATCCAAAGCACGATATAAACGATCTTTATCTCGCACGTCGCCAATAAAAAACCGTAAACGATCATCATTAGGGAAAAGTTTCGCCATCTCCCACTGTTTCATTTCATCTCTAGAGAAAATGATGATCTTTTTCGGATTGTATTTTTCCAAGGTCATAGGAATGAATTTATGACCAAATGAGCCTGTACCACCTGTTACTAAAATTGTCTTATCATTAAACATGTTTAATCTTACTTTTAAGTTATTACGACGTAACGTTCATAACCGATACAACTCGGTTGTGACCTTCGGATTGCGGGAAACCTCTATGGAAACCGCTTTGATCAGATATCACTAAAGATCCAGCTTTGCCAAGAACAGGGATAATTTTCTGATGATCAATAAGGGGGCACTCGGTCTTATTTGGCAAATTTGCAGAAATAGCTTTATTAGCCGACCGATAAGGTGTGTATCTGTGGCTACCTTCGACATAGGTATATGGACCATCATCTAAACTAAGGCAATCAGTTAAGTAGATAAAGGCTTTTAGTTGTTTAGTGAAAGAGTCTACGTGGAAACCTCTAGTGGAAGATACTTCATTATTAATGTAGAAATTTAGGTTTTTAAAATTTAATTCTGTCATTCCTGAATAAATTATACTTAATATACTTGAATCTTCGTAGCAGGCTCGAAGTTCATTTCTTAATTCTTTAAAGGCATAATCTGCGTTAAAAACATCGACCATTCCCTTATCTTGTCCTTCGCGCACAGAAACTACTGTCTTTTCATAATTAGCTAATTCTGAATAACTCTTTAACTTTTCATTGCTCATCTGATATAAGACATTACCTTCTTCCAGAACTTTCACATTAGAGTTAATAAACTTTTCGATTCCTCCCAAAAGAGAGGTTACCGTATTATTGACTATACTAATTTGTTCACTAGACAGGAAATTCTCAATAATAACTATCCCAGAACTATCTAGCTTACATTTTATTTTTTCATTTTCTTCCAAGCTAGGAAAACTAACTAAACTACTTCTACGGGCTAATTCTTTAGAGGATAAGTTTCTTATATATCGCAAAGAATCATCATTAATTACCTTGATACCATCTAAGCCTAAAGCCGATTCTTTACTCTTCCTATTAATTGTAATTTTCAATCCCAAAAACGAAAATTCCATTACCGACTCCTAATTAAGAGTTTTTTTAAACTCATAAAACATACGTTTATTAGTTATATCTGTAGTACTAAATCTAAATTCAGGATCTTTTGCCCAACTTATGCCTTCATCAAAGAAGTGAGCTGGGAGCCTACGATTTAAGTTGTCAGTATTAATAAGTTCCCCATCGAACTCTTTACCTTCTTTACTATACAATTGAGAGAAATACTCATTTAACTTTCTGATACTAGATTCTTCACCGAGATCACTTTCAATTTTTTCCGAGTCAACGGTATAATCCTTGTAATTTTCGACAGCTTCAATAATGGCGTTGTGAGCTTCTTGATATTCATCAAACATAACTGAATTATTTTTATTCAAAAAATCTCGCCCACCACCTTGCATATCACTTTTGACGACTACAGGCAAACCGCAAAGCTGAGCTTCTTTTATTACCCTACACTCACCTTCCTTCTGAGAAAAAATAGTAAACACTTTAGATTCATTGTATAAATGAGATAAAAAAGTGTAAGAAAATCCCTGAAAGCCAGTATCAGGATGAGTTTTAATTATGGTGAAAATTTCTCGTTCTTCTGCAGAAAACATTTCATTATAATCTTTTAAAAGTTTTCCATAATACAATGCACTTGGCTCATTTTTATTAGATGCGACAACAAAAATAATCTTAAATTTGTAGCCTAAATCGTAAACTTTTCTTATTGATCTTAACAGCTCAGGATATCTCTTTTTATTATCATTTTTTGCAACACAAATAACATCCCAATATTTTTCCTTTTTCTCGTCCCTCATTATTCTAGGAGTAAAATTAGCTGAGGATAGCGGTATTACAAAAGGAGCGTCATTAAAAGTACATGTACCAGGAGCCGACATATGGAAGTCGACCCATTCCGGAGTTTCTATATTCACAGAATGGAATCCCCAATGAACTCCAATATAATAATTTTTTTTAATATTTAAGAGATTTTTTTTAATTTTTCGACTTTCAGTGATTTTTTTAAAAAATTTTTTAACATAAGATTTTGGTTTTTTTATAAGCTCTTTCCACGACGGTAAATTACCTTCAAAATAATTAAGCTCTTTATGAGTAAATACGACTATGCCTTTCTGGCTCTCTGTTTTTTCTTTGAAAATATGCGCCATATTCTAAAATTCCCTTAAGCGTGATTCGCCATTTCTCTAAACTCTCGATTATTTTCAACCAGCGAATTAAACGTTCCGCTATCTTTAACTTTGCCATTGCTAAGCAAGTAAATTCGATCACATTTTTTAACTGTAGCTAAACGATGTGCAATCATAATAATGGTCTTTTTACCCGAAAAATCATGGATTGCATCCATGACTAATTTTTCAGTAATACCATCGAGTGCGCTTGTTGCTTCATCTAAAACTAAAACTTCTGCATCATCGTATAAGGCTCGAGCAATTCCAATTCTTTGTCGTTGACCACCAGACAGTTGAATACCTCGTTCACCGACTCGTGTGTTCAGACCTTCAGGTAAGCGTTCAAGTAGTTCATCTAAATGAGCCATTTGAGCAGCTCGAGTTACCCGGTCTTCATCAATTTCCTCGCACGGAATTCCAAATGCTATATTTTCCCTAATGTTGGAATCTGCCAGAAATATGGCTTGAGGCACAAAGCCAACATTGTTTTGCCAAGCCCTTTTATTCTCGCTTTTAACTTCACAGCCATCCACCACTAGTGAACCACGTTGAGGGGTAATTAACCCCAGAAGAACATCTATAGCTGTAGATTTACCTGATCCCGAAGCGCCCACCAAGCCAATAACTTGATTTACGGGTATATCGATGGTGAGTCCTTCTAGCGCTTTCTCATCTTTATTCGGATAACTAAAAGTAACATTATCTAGTTTTATTAGAGTTTTAGGGGATAATTTACCGGCCTTAAGCGCTGGCTCTATATCTTCAATGTTTTGACTTGCAATTAAATCTTTTTCAATACTATCAAACGATGCAATATTTCCCTTTACTTGTGCGAGACTGGTATACATTTGCTGAAAAGCTGGCAGTAGCTTAAACCCTGCCAAAGCATACACTGATAGAACTGGCAGAATACTCCCAAGGTTACCGTCATAGGCAGATAATAAATAAAGCACTAAAAATATCACCGCACCAAAAGCTATCAATTCCATTGCATAACGTGGTACTTGTGAAAGCCCTCGAGTAATCCCTTGTGCCCGACCCAGCTTGTGGCTGGAATATTCAAAACGCTGGTTGAACTCAGCCTGCCGACCTAGCAGTAAAGTATCTTTTATGCCTCCAAACCCCTCATTCATTAATTTGAAACGCTGCTGGTTAGACTCCGATATGGCTCGTCCATTTTGACTTAAACGCCTGCGTACCGTTTTGTATAAAATAACATAGGCGAAACCAAACATTATAAGCCCAACTAAGGCAACTAATGGATTGAAGATGAAAATAGCTGCTGCCATTACTAAAGCCAAAACACCTTTTGCGTTCATTTGCATTAATGGTTGAATCACTACGTTTGTTACCCGCCCCGCTTCCTGAGCTATACGGTTAGTTAATTGACTGCTACTACCGCCTGCATGAAAAAGCCAGGGTTGTTGCATATAGTGTTTGTACAAGCGAGTGGAAATTTCAGCCCCTACCTGTGCTGCGTATAGAGAAAGCCTCCATGTTGTGTACATAGACACCGCCGCTGCACCAGACAGTGCTATTAATACAGCAATACCTAACCAGAATAAAAAGTCTCGAGGGTTTTCAAAGCCACTTAACGTATATAGCTGCGCTAATTTGCCATCGCCTTGCAGCAAACTGATGTCACCCACCAATGCCATAAAAGGTCCGATTGCTACAACACCGGCAACTTCGGCAAAGGCCATTAACACCACTAAAAACTGTAAGCCGATTAGACGTTTTCGTTGCTCAGAGGTTAGTAATTTAAAGAGAGTTTTTAGGCGTTTGAACATGGTGTTGAATAACTGCTTTTCATTAAGGGGAAGATAGCACCTGACGCAATAGCGTCAGGCTACTTTACGCGTCAGCTTTATTTTGGCTTGAGCGAGTTAAATGACGAATAAATACAACTAATAGCGATAAAAAACCGCCTAAGAAAGTGCCTACAATACAAATTAAGGCACGAGATGGCGCATCTTTCTGCTCAGGAATTACCGCAGGGTCAAGAACTTGAAAAACATACTCTGGTCGTACGTTGGCCAGCATAATGGTTTGTATTTGTTTTTCAATAAGTTGGTAGAATACCTGCTGCATGCTACTTAAGTTGGTTTCCCCTAACTCATTTTGCAGATATTCCATACTGCTTTGTGCTTCTTTAATGTCACGCTGACGCATATGGTCATTAATGTCTTGAATTAACCACTCTGCCCAGCGGTGAGCGATAACAGGTGATAAATGACTAACGGATAGATTCACTAAGCCTGGCGTTTCCTCGTCCTTCTCTACTAATAGGCCGCTTTTGAAAACATTTACATACTCCCAACTAGTAGGCTCTGGTTGCTTAGGAGGCTCCACCTCTCTCACCCACTCTTTGGTTTCCGCGTTATAAACTTCTTCATTAAAAACCAGATTCCCACTCGATTCATGCCATTCTTTAACCGCCATGACTTCAGGTAGAATATTGTGTCTTTCAACAAAATTACTTATGAACTGACGAGATTGTAATATTTCCATGGCCATAGTCACTTTATCGACCTTTCCGGAACCCATGCTAATACCGGCTAAATTAGCTAGGCCTCCGAGCTCACCACCCAGGCCTTGAGCTTGAGATTCTTCAGTCGGCGCCAAGGTAGCTTCAGCTTTATAAATATCGGGCAAGCTTAATGAATAAATAACCGATGCAACCGCGAACACAAAGGTAATGGCGATAATAATCCATTTGCCGTCCCAAAGAATTCCAAATAGCTCGCGCAGGTCTATTTCGTCGTCTTGCTGGTATGGAGCATTATAATAATTGGGTGGGTATTGCCCTGGCCCGTATGGCGCTGGCGGCTGGTTATTTGGGTTTTGCTGGTTTTCTTGTGTCATGGCTTTGTCTTATTGGGTTCTTTACTAAAAGTTAGTCGTTGTTATGGCTAATCGTTATTAAATAGGTCGCGCGTATACACTCTTTCTTGCACGTCTTTTAAATCATCGGCCAGCCGGTTGCTGAGTATAATTTCCGACACGGCTTTAAATTCTGTTAGGTTATTAATAACCCGCGAGTTATAGAAGCGCTCCTCTTTTAACTCTGGTTCGTACACTACCACTTCTATGCCTTTAGCTTTAATGCGCTTCATAATGCCCTGTATGGCCGACGCCCGAAAGTTGTCTGAGCCCGACTTCATAACCAGACGGTACACGCCAACCACTTTGGGTTGTTTGGCAATAATTTGGTCGGCAATAAAGTCTTTACGGGTACGGTTGGCGTCCACAATGGATTTGATCATGGTTTGTGGTACGTCGTCGTAGTTGGCGAGAAGCTGCTTGGTGTCTTTTGGCAGGCAATAGCCGCCGTAACCAAAGCTGGGGTTGTTGTAATGCGAGCCTATGCGCGGGTCTAAGCACACGCCTTCAATAATTTGTTTGGTGTCTAAACCGTGCACTTCTGCGTAGGTGTCCAGCTCGTTAAAGTAGGCTACACGCATGGCTAAATAGGTATTAGCAAACAGCTTAATGGCTTCGGCTTCGGTGCTGTCGGTAAACAGGGTGTCTATATTTTGCTTTTCGGCGCCCTGCTTTAACAGGTTTGCGAAAGTTTCAGCGCGCTCTGAACGTTCGCCGACAATAATGCGCGACGGGTGCAGGTTGTCGTACAAGGCTTTGCCTTCGCGCAGGAACTCTGGCGAAAACAGAATGTTATTGGTACCGAACTTTTCTTTTAGCGACTGCGTATACCCCACCGGAATGGTCGACTTAATAACCATAACGGCGTTTGGGTTGGCTTCTATTACCTGGCTTATAACGCTTTCAACGGTTTTTGTGTTGAAGTAATTGGTTTGCGGGTCGTAGTCGGTGGGGGTGGCAATAACCACAAAGTCGGCGTTTTTGTATGCCGCGTGCGCGTCGGTGGTGGCGCTGAGGTTCAGGGGCTTTTCCTGTAAAAAAAACTGAATTTCTTTATCGACTATAGGTGATTGTTTTTTATTTATTTTTTCTACTTTTTCTTGGTCTATGTCGACTGCGGTAACCTGATTATGTTGTGCAAAGAGAACCGCATTTGATAAACCTACGTATCCTGTACCTGCTACTGCAATTTTCATTCGTTTTAACCCTGATTACAACGGTTGGGCACGCTACCGCCCATAGGGTGCGGCTCCCATAGACCGATGGTGCTGTTATTTTTTTGTATTTTGCGCGTTACTAAATTTAGATCAAGCGGGTATGATACCGCATGCAGCCCTTGCCCTACAAAGGCTTTTCACACCCTTTTCGACGATATTTTGAGCGGTTGGTTCCGTTGGTGTGGGGCAGCGTAGCCTGACGTTTACGTCAGGAGCGACGCCAGAAACTGGGTAAACGGCTTTATATCTTGTTTAACGCTGGCCGCTTCCAGTGCCTGCATATATTCGTTGCGCCTCTCTACGGGAACCACCGTCCACGGGTAGCCACCTGACGCCATCATTAAATTCATAATAAAGCGACCCATTCTGCCGTTACCGTCGAAATAAGGGTGAATATAGACAAAAATAAAGTGACCTAAAACGGCCCGAACGGCAGCGTTGTCTTCTTCTATTAGCAAATCAAAAAGCGTTGGCATCATGTCACGTACAGCTTCGCGGCTTGGTGGTGTGTACTTCGACTGACGAATATAGACAGGGCCTGTCCGGTAGCCGGCCAGATCCGCCTGTTTAATAATACCGGCCACCACACTCGGACTAAATAAAGCCAAATACCAATCGCTATGCACTTGTTCTAATAACTCACCCGGGTTCTTGCCTTCTAATACTTCCCTAACGGCTTTTTTCACTTCCTGAAACGCGTTCCAGTAACCTTTTGCAGCCATAGCATCCAAGTGCTTTTTGCTTTCATCTGAACCGTCAGCTTGCCAGTTTCCTAATCGGACAAGCTCAATCAGTTCCCTTGTAACCCGATAACCCTCAATAGATAGCGAGTGGTAAGCGTCAGTCACGTATTTTTCCTCTAACTCGGCCATATAGGTGTCAATATCGAGGGGGTGCTTTGGTTGTTCAGGAAAGTGCTTTATTACGCTTTCACGCATTTGTGCCCACATAAGCCTTAATCTATTAGCGTAAGGTGACAAGTCACGGCGACCGAAATTGACCAAAGCTTTTTCTTCAAAAGGGTCTTCTTCCTGCACTTTTAGGTCTGCAGCTTGCATACCTTTTAGAATATTATCGGCTATAACATCCCGACCAATATTTCTAAAAGCCCCGACAAGTCGGCCGCCAATCACGCTATGACTTCCGGCCAACAAAACAGATAACACGTCTGAGGCATCGGTCACCATTGATAAGGCAGTTCGCATTTGAATGGGTGCATTCAAAAACTGATTAGCCGAACAATTCACTAATGCAGCAGGCAAACTGTAAACATTTAAGCCGTTCAAACTCTCAATTTGTTCAGCGTTAGGCATATTCAGTCTGACATCAAAAATAGACGTGTCATGTAAGAAAGAGGTTGGCTTGTTATTTCCCTTGGGAGAGCGCACGAGCAACTGCTGAGGTACCGTTTTATCACCAATATGAAGGTTAATTGACTGCTCTGGTGATAAGCACCAAGCGTTGTCGAACCGCTCTGACAAATAGGCGCTACAGAAATCCCAAAACGATGTATACCAAGAGGTACTGTCACCAGGCTTTTCATCGGGCATAGAGGGTATGTACCAGCCTCGCATAACTTCCTTAATAAACCCGTGCTTTAACAATCGTTCACGATGTGTTCGACTAAGATGCTTTGACTGTATAGCAACAACGCCTGACTCCTGAAGCTGCTTTAACTGCTCAAGAGAGCTTGCCAGTTTTTGTGATACATCGTTCATGTGAGTTCCTAATAATGACTCAAAAGCTTTATGAAGCTTAGGGTTTAACGCGTTACCTTTCTTAGGTTTTAATGTTTTACCACTTATAGGTTTAGGAGTATAGCGCTTTATAGGTTTTAGCGCACTATCGACTGAAAACACTTGAGTATTTGAAATAGTCCAGCAACGTTAATCGAGAGCGCAGGCCTCCAATATCACCCATTTGTCCGGTAGCGAATTTCCGTCTGTTTGTGTAATCTGACATTTATGTCAGGTGAAATATCGTTCCTGACGTAAACGTCAGGCTACAAAGCGACACACAAGGAACCAACACATGGACGTAATACACCACGGCGCTTTTGAAGGGGTTACGGGCTCTTGCCACGAGCTATTTTTAGACAGTGACCACTCACTTTTAATTGACTGCGGGCTGTTTCAGGGGGCGGAAACCTCGGGTTCCGGCGCGAATTCTAACGCCCAGGAAATAGACTTTGATATAAGCAAGGTACAGGCGCTGGTAGTGACTCACTGCCACATTGACCACGTAGGCCGTTTGCCCTGGTTGCTTATTGCGGGCTTTGTCGGTCCCATATACTGCACCAAAGCTACCGCACTGTTGCTGCCGCTGGTTATTGAAGACGCCCTGAAAATTGGGTTAACCCGAAACGCCCAGATTATTGATGCGGTTATTGCGCGTTTGCATCGCCAACTGCGGCCTACGGCTTACGATAAATGGATTGAACTGCCTACTGAGTTTGCCTCTGAGCGCTTTAAGCAACGTTTTCGTCAAGCCGGGCATATTCTGGGTTCGGCCTATGTTGAAATTGAGAATGTGAGTACCCACTACCGTGTGGTGTTCTCTGGTGACCTGGGCTGTAAAAACACTCCGCTATTGCCCGACCCTACGCCATTAGAGCGTGCTGACTTTCTGTTGCTGGAAAGCACCTACGGCGACAAAAACCATGAGTCCCGCATTGACCGGTCTCAGCGGTTAAAGGCGGTAGTCGAGCGTTGTGTGGAGAACAAAGGCGTTATTTTAATTCCGGCTTTTAGTATTGGCCGCACTCAGGAGCTGCTGTACGAACTGGAAGACATTATTCACACCGCGCGTGAGCAGGAAGCTGAAACCGGAGTAGCTGACCCGGTGTGGCATAAAATGACGGTTATTCTCGACTCACCGCTGGCTGCGCAATTCACAAAACAATACCGCGCTATGAAAAATTTATGGGACGAAGAAGCCCGCGAGCGTATAAGTGAAGACCGGCATCCGCTTAATTTTGACCGCTTACTAACGGTAGATGAGCACAGCGAGCACGAGCGTATTGTGAACTTTTTGCAGAGCCGCGGTGACCCTTGCATTGTTATAGCTGCCAGCGGTATGTGCACCGGCGGGCGGATGCTGAACTACTTAAAGGCCTTATTGCCCGACCCGCGCACTGATGTGCTGTTTGTCGGGTATCAGGCTGCGGGTACGCCTGGGCGGGATATTCAGCAGTATGGTCCGGGTGGCGGTTATGTTGAGCTTGACCACCAGCGGGTTTGGATTAAAGCGGGCATTTATACCTTAGGCGGCTACTCCGCCCACGCCGACCAGCAGGAGCTGCTGGACTTTATTGATGCCACCGAAGAGCCGGTTAAGCGCATACGGCTAATTCATGGCGAAGCCGATGCACGACTGGCGTTGGCAGCTAAAATTAAAGCTCGTTACGGATTGGGCGTAGCCTGACATTTATGTCAGGAACGATATCCCACCTGACATAAATGTCAGGCTACGTCGTAGGCATGTCCGGTGACGTGGTGGGCATATCAGTCCACAAAATAGTCTACGGGTAGGTTAAAAAATGTGGATAAGCCTTTGGCTTGCTTTAAATTAACGTTACGTTTTCCGTTTAAAATTTCGCTGATAACGCTTTGTGGAGCCACGTTCTTAAGGTCTTTCTGCTTAACGGCCTTTGAGTCCATAAGCAAACGCAAACGCTCCGCCACAGAAACTTTAGGCATATCCATTTGCTTTTCAAACTCTTCAATGCGATCAGCTATAGAGTTAGCAAAGACTAAAACAATGTCATTATCGTGCGTGGCGAGATCCGTTAAATAGTCCATAACCTCAGCACGTTCGAGGACTTCGCCTTCTGACTCTATTGGCATAGAAGTGTAACGAAAAAGCTCGTCTGCACTACCTGCAAATTTCATTGCTGTTGCACTCAGTGCGGAAGCAACTTGCCCAAGCGCTAAAATATCATCCTGTTGAGCATTCATAACAGCTACCTCTTTAATTTGCCCTGGTGTACGTTTTGTTTACACCATTTATCGTATTTCGCGTGCGAAAAAACGCCTCTGATAAATAGTATGTCATGACCCAGTTTTGCAACTATCCGGCAATCAGTACCGTGAACATCGAAAACATACAAATCAAACACTGAACCATAATCGCCATGCTCGTTCTTAAGCCGTTTCCCGGCAATACGATCTGTGTTCCAACCAGAAGCATCTAACCATGCTTTTTTAATCTCTTGATAAGAATTAGCGTTAAGCTGCTTCTGGTCAAAAACCTGACACCATAAATCTAAGCCTACCTGCCATTGCGGGTAGGCGAGCATGGCATCTTTTATTCGCTTTTTAGTAATAATTCGCAATGTGTATCCTTACACTTGAAATAATATCGCATTTTGCGATATTTGGCAATGTCCGTTATTTGAGGCGAAATAGTTTGAGTAGCCTGACATTTATGTCAGGAACGATATCCCACCTGACATAAATGTCAGGCTACATATTGTTCATGTCAGGCTACGAAGACGTCAGGTAATCTGGGCGACAAACTCTCCGATGCATCGGTACCGGATATTGCGTAACAATTGCAATTCACCAGCTTTTCCCTCATAAACAGGCATCTCTTCTATCTGTGCAATAAGTTCATCTGCCTGCTGTTGAATTTGAACGCAAAGTTTGTCAATTTCACGCTCTGCAACACGCTGACTTAACCTAAGCTCTTGCGCGAAAACTAACACGTTCTCCCGGGTGACTTGCCCAAAGTTCCTCGCATTTCCCAATGGCTGAGACAACTCCTCATTAATATGCTCACCGGCAGCTGCGTAAACAGCTGTCGATAAAAGGTCATAATGTGGCATCAGCTGGCAGTCGTTCAAACTGTATGAAAATGTCAGGTTTTTTAAGTGAGCATCGCCGTTACCAACAAGGAAATTAAACAGCGCCCAGCGAAACAAACGGATTGCCGTTTGCGCGGGAGCTCGTGTCATTGCAATTAAACGATTAAGCGCGGTGACGTTACTTGCCCGATATTTAGCCGATGCAGAAATATCCAAAATTTGGCAACCATCCAGAACATGAAGCCGCTTAATGTTTGGTAGTTGCCCAGTACGATCAAAGCGTTCAACAATGTAGACCGGTTCCGGGATGTAATCGATAGCAACACGTGGAACCGTTAACTGGCACTTTTCGGCTAATGTCATTACGAAGTGTTCATTGCGCACAGTAAACCAGTATGAGCCCGGTTCAGAGTGTTCCGGTTTTAAAATATGCGTTGATGGCACCTGCCCGCTTGGCTCAAACCGCTCTTTTCCTTTTATTACCAACAACATTTTATGCTGTGCGCCAGCAAGCGACATGCGCTTACGTTCTTTATTATTGAGCTGTGTTTTCGGCAATTTTTGAATTCGTTGGCTTAGTTCTTTGTCCGACAAAGGAAACAGTTCACCCGGCGGCAGTTTCTCATCGGGTTTTAGCAAGGTAATAGCACCTGCTGATTCAGACCCTATAGCCTCTAGAAGCGCAAATGCGTCCTCTTTATCTAGTTGATAGTCTTTTGCCAAAACCTCGCGGGCTTTCTCTTCCGGCAACAGGTTGTCAAAAAACCATTGAACTGGGCGTTTGGTGCCGGTATCGATATGCGCTTCTTGCCGTAAGAGGAGCGACGGAGTAAGCGGAAAGGCATTCGGCTTACTGAGCCAGTCGAGGGCGTATTCAAATGCCCATAAACCATTGTGCTCGCGCAGTTCGCCGACAATATTATCGTTGATATAAACGACAAGACGGCGTTCTTCAACTATGGATTCACTCATTGCCGGTTAGCTCTTGTAGCTTTTGATTGCATGAGCTGTCGGGGACATCCAAATACACCTTTATACCCAACGCTGAGAGCATGTTAAGCGCTTTCTCCAACTGCACAGTTGGTTTTCCGTTCTCAAACTGGCTAACAAAGTTAATACCGCAACCAGCAAATGACCCAGCTGTTGTCTGATCCAGCTTTTGCTGTTGCCGCACAACTTTCGCTACTTTTCCAATGACCTCTGTGTTTTTCGCCTCTAACAACATAGTAGCTCCTAATTCACGCAATAGAGTGAATATAGAGCTTTTCTTAGATTAGATCAATTTAATTCATTAGATCTAATGAATATACTTTATTTATTGTGGAGTTCTTTGTTTATTCATTTGAACGAGTGAATGTAGCCTGACATTTATGTCAGGAGCGACATCTCACCTGACCTCTTCGTAGCCTGACATTTATGTCAGGAGCGGCATCTCACCTGACATAAATGTCAGGCTACATGGCATGCACGTCAAGGGTACCTAGCGTGCATGTCAGGTACGTGGTGGGCATGTCCGGCGGCAAGGCGGGTGCGTCACCCCCACTCAACAACAACGGGTTGTTCTAGGTAGGGGTTGTGATGGGCGCGGAGGCTTTCTTTGGCGGCTTCTTCGGAGTTTAGCCCCTGGTCGATGCTGCCGTCTTTGTAGCGCAGGGCGAAGGGCTGGTTAAACGGCCGCGAGCGCACGCAGTCATAAAAGGCTTTCAGGGTATGGCAGGTTGTCGCTGTCATTTTGCTGTTATTGGTGTTGTCACTGGACATAGTTCACCTCGCGCGTTCAGTCGATGCAGATTGATCCACTGTTGTTCAAAAAGTTCGTTAAAAGCGGCAGCCTTTGCCAGCGCCCGCTGAATGGTGGTTTCATCGGCTTCAACAATAACCTGCAGCCGCATAGGCCGGTGCACAAAGTCGCTACCGTTATGCACTGACTGCCAGGCCAACCCCTGGCGCAAGTCTCCGCCGTTGCCTTCAAAAACACCAATGTCGTTGGCTACCCGGTTATGCAGCAGCTTATTGCCGCTACCCAGTTGTTTGGGCTCGGTTACTGAGCAGTAGTACTGCCAGTTTATCCAGTTAGCGACCAGCCCCGGCGCGCTCATGAGCTGAGCCAGCAGCTCGCCATTTGGGTCGTTTTTACTGTTGTAGTCGTGCAAAAAATTACTGCCGATAGTTTCAGCTGAGGTTAGCCGGTCAGCCTGTCCGAAAAATAAGACATTATTGTCAGCCAGCCCCCACTCCGGACGTAGTTCAGCCCAGTGGCCGGAGCGTGTTTCACGGTCTTTTGCTGACTCGCCACTGGCTTGGGTTAGCTGTTCCGTTGCTGCGCTAAACACTTGTTTGACAGTGTCCGGCACGGTATTAGATAACCAGATAACTTTGTCGGTGACGGTTTCGTGCAGAGCGGAATGAAACTGGGTTGCTTCAGGAATAGCGACGCCCCGCTCGCGTAAATGCTTGCGAATGTCACTTTCGTTCAGCAGCCGCACTAATACCCGGGCACTTAACGCACCGGTTTGACCACCGCAGGCGCCGCAGTTAAGACCGGCTCGCTGAGCGTTATTGCTGTGATGCGAGCCATGCCCCACCAGCACAATATGCTGCGCAAAATGGGTAAACTGCATTCCCGCCAGAGCCTGCTGACATATATCCACCAGCGACGCCATTGACGCCTCGCCGTTGTGCTCGCAAATGCTGCCCTCGGCAATGTGCGCATTATTAGCCGTAGCCAGTTGTCCGGGCACTCCGGTGAGTAAGGATTTCAGTTTACTTAAGCCCAGTGCTTCAACGCCGCTGAACATGGACACCGGCGCATTGAACACATTACTTAACAAGGAACCGACCGATTGCTTACGCGCTGGTGCTTTAATGTAGTACGCCGGTTGCAGTAACCCCGGTACATGAGGAACATCGCGGCCTTTACGCTGAATGGCCAGCGGCACGCCAAAGAACCCGGCAAAGCCTTTGCTTTGTACGTAGCTGCCCAGGCTTTTTCCAGCCTGTTCCAGCGCACGGCGGTAACGCTCTGAGCGCACGTCGATACAGAACACTGCTTGCACGTCCGGCGTGTTGCCCTCTTCTGCCGTGTCGGGTTTAAACTGCAACGTATTTAGCTGCGAGCGTTCGTAAGCCGCCTGCCACTGCCACAGTAAGTTATTGTGCTGCTCAATATGAGCCACATGCCCTTCACAATTTTCAATTTGTGCGCTTAAGGCCTGTTGCAGCTGCTGGTAAACCTTAGTATTGGTGCGCTCAGCCAGTTGCCACAGAATGTATTCCCAGGCCAGCCGAATGCACAGCAGCTCGAATACCCACTGGCTGTTCTGACGGGCGTCCTGATACGCAAATGCTGCAGCCCAGCCCCATAAGTCACTGATAAGCGCCTGGCTGTAACAGCGCAGAGCGTAATCTGACGCGTCGCTTAAGAAGTTGTCATGGCACACCTGAATAAGCTTGTGCGGGTCGTCCGGCAATTGTGCGAATAACTCGGTGAGTTCGGCCTCGTCCATTAAGGTTTCAATGCCGCGATCGGCACGCGAAATAGTTAACCAATGCTGATACAACGAGCTGTCTTTGCCGGCCTGCTGAAAACGGGTTGGGAACTGCATAAACAAGCCACAGGTTTGGCTAATTTGCAGCACCACTTCGTCGTTCCAGCGCATTTTGCGGCGACGCCGCGTGTATTTGTCCACTAACTGACTGAGGTTACGCCATTGCGGCAACTGCGCTTTTAGCAGGGCGCGCTGCTCCAGCTCGTTCACCATTTTGTTGGTGACCAGCCCAGCATCTATTCGGTTTTGCTGCCATTGTTGCCAGTAAAAGTCCGGGCTCATAAGCAAACGTGTACCGGCGCTGTAACGCCAGTGCGCGGCAACACCGGTTACCGGCTGCTGGCGGTAATGCCAGAAGGGGTTAACGGCTATCCACTGAGACAGCGGCCATTGCGGTGCAATGGCTTTGCTCACCTGCCCGGCAATAGTTGCTAAACGATTCGCTGTGCTCATGAATGTTTCTCCCGCTGAATGCGACCCTGGCGCTGGTAGTAGTGAATGGGGTGACTGGGCCATAGCCACAGCACCAGCCGCGTTAACCATTCGTCTAGATACAGCCCGGCGTTTAAGGTAATAAACCAGCGCTGACTAAGCCGGTGCGACGGTGTGTGATGCACCAGCCAGTAGGTAAAGGCGAAAGCGTTGAACATAAGGGTTACAGCTGGCTCCAGCCAGACGCTGCCGAACGGTGGTTGTGGCTCAATAACCTGATGCGCCAGCGCACCCAGCAAAAGGTAAACCACCACAGTTAATGCCGACACAGCAATTCGTAGCAGCTTCTGATGCAGGTTCATCCATAAAGTGGTGAGCGCCATAGCAAGTAACGCCGAAGGAAGCCATTTGGGGTTGCCCAGAAACCACCAGCAGGCGGCGGCAATAATGCCCTGAAACGCTATAAAGACAACGCCGATACGCCACAGTGAACGAGCCTGTGGCTGCTTTATTATTGCCACCTCGCTTACCGACAAAAACGCATGGGCTTTATACACCGAGTGCGCCACCAGGTGCAGTAAGGCTAAGTCGTAATAACCCAGGCCAATTTCCAACAACATAAGCCCCATTTGCGCGCTGGTAGACCAGGCTAAGCGCACTTTTATGCTAATGCGAGTGGCCATAATTAGAGCAGCGAAGCAGCACGACGCCGCCGACACCAGACACAACAGCCACACGGCCGGCGCGCTGTTACTCCATAGCGGTACGGTTGCCAGCAGCAAAAAGCCGCCAAGGTTAATAATGCCGGCATGCAACAAAGCAGAGACCGGGGTCGGTGCTTCAACCACCTGAATGAGCCAGCCGTGCAAAGGTAGCTGGGCGCATTTAATGAGCGCCGCCATAACCAGGCACAGCGCGGCAATGTGCTGAGAGAGGTGCGTGGGGGCAGTGCCGAACTGCTGCAAAGCCATGTCCAACTGCAGACTGCCGGTTGTTAAGTACATAATAATAAACGCCGTGCCCAAAAAGGTTTCGGAGCAGCGTGCCAGAATGAATTTTTTATGGGCTGCCAGTACTGCGCGGTCGCGTTCGGGGTAGAACATAAGCAGGCTGTGCAGCTGCAGGCTTATTGCCATCCAGGCGGCGAAAAAGACAATAAGGTTATTGCTGACAATAAGAATGAAGACCGCTATAAGGCAGCCAACCAGTTTGGTGACGAATGCGCGGCTGCGCGGGTCCAGCCGGAAATTTCTGAAGGCGTAGCGCGTAACCACCCACGCTAATACTGCAACCAGCACCAGTAAAACCGGTCGTATGCCCGATAGTGTCAACCATTCCGCCATGAATGCGCCTCGTGTGTCTTATTTGGAGCAATTATGGGGGCTGGCTTGATGTTAAGTAAAATAGATATAAACTATAAATTCATTCGCTTTAAGTGAACGGTTGGTAAGCCCGATGAATTATAAACACCTTTATTACTTTTGGCACGTTGCAGAAAACGGGCATTTAACCCAAACCGCGCAGAAGCTTCATGTGTCGCAGTCGGCGTTGTCGGCGCAGATAAAACAACTGGAAGAGTGGCTGGGTACGCCGCTGTTTGAGCGCACAGGGCGTAAGTTAGTACTGACTCAGGCCGGGTACATTGCGCGCCAGTATGCCGACCGCATTTTTCACGAGGGTGAGAACCTGGTTAACCAGCTAAAGCAAGGTATGGACGGCAGTGATTTGGTTGTGCGTATTGGTCATGCCTCGACCATGTCGCGTAACTTTGTGGAAGCTTTTATTCACGAGTTGATACATCAGCATGATGTTCAGTACCGGCTGCATTCTATGACACCGGATCAGTTATTTAATGAACTGGCGGATCATCAAATTGATATTGCGCTGGCCAATACCAGTGTGCGCGGCAGCGACAAGCAATTGTGGCAGAGTCGTTTACTGGCGCGGCAGCCGGTGTCGGTTATTGGACCGCCGGGACGCGATATAGAACAATTAACCGATGTGGCTTTGCGCGATAATAACTGGGTGTTACCGCCGGAGAATATGCCGTTACGTGCGGCGTTCGATATGCTCAGTGCGGAGTATAACTGGCAACCGCGGGTGCTGGCCGAGGCCGACGATATGGCGATGCTGCGACTGTTGGCCAGGGATACCGGCGCGCTGGCGGTTATTCCGGACGTTGTGGTACGGGATGAGCTGACCAGCGGGCAACTGAAGCGCTATTTAACTCTGCCCAATGTGTTCGAGCATTTTTACGCCATAACCCTGAAGCGCCCGTTCGAACACCCCATGGTCGCCAAGCTGCTGCAGCGGTTTGTTTGATGTTACGTGAACTACACCCATCGTATCGGCTGGCGGCCGTGTTGCTGCAAATAATCGTTGGTTTTGCGGAAATGGTTGGCGTCGAAGAACCCGCGATGTGCTGACAACGGCGATGGATGCGGCGCGGTCAGTATGCAATGTTTGTTGCCGTCAATAAGCGGTATTTTCTTTTGTGCGTGCGAACCCCAAAGCAAAAACACCACATGATCGGTAGCGTCTGACACCTTGCTGATAACGGTATCGGTAAAAGTTTCCCAACCCCAGCTGGCATGACTGTGCGCATTACCCTGCTCTACAGTGAGCACGGTGTTGAGCAACAACACGCCATGCTCGGCCCAACTGGTTAAATCACCATGCTGCGGCAATACCGTGTCCGGGTAGTCTATGGCTATGGCTTTAAACATATTGCGCAGAGACGGCGGAAACTTAACGCCTTCGGGTACTGAAAAACTTAAACCATGCGCCTGACCGGGGCCGTGGTATGGGTCCTGCCCCAGAATAACCACTTTAATGTTTTCCGGGTCGGTCAGCTTAAGCGCGTTGAAGACGTCTTCTTTGGGCGGATACACCACGGTTTCCTGCCGCGCCTGCTCTACCCGCTGCCACAGCTGCTGAAAATAAGGCTTCTGCTTTTCTTCGGCTAAAAGAGTGCTCCAGGGCATAGTCTTATTCCTTTGTTTTTGTCGTGCCGGGTTCGACGTACGTTGTTGCTAACGGGCGTAGCCTGACATTTATGTCAGGTGAGATATTCCCGATTAAAACACCGCAGAAATAATTAGGTCATGTGGTGTATTCAACATCGTTCCTGACGTAAACGTCAGGCTACATGCTGTTTGTCAGGCTACAATTCCTGATAACTCAACTGTTTTACGTCGACTTCGCTTAATAATTTGGCCAGAGGTGCTGAAAAGTGCTCGGGTGTTTTCTGCTCCAGCTTCACGGCCATAACATTCTGTTTGTTGCTCAACCAGCGGATGGTAAACAAGGTTGAGCTGACATCCCCAACATAAGTACAGGACTCAGGAAACTGCGGCAGCAGCAACTCAAACCCAACCCGGTTGTCGATATGCACCAATTCCGGATGTTTCTTTTTAAAATGTTCAATGTAATTTGACCGCGGATGAGCTTTTAGCGCAATACGGTTTTTCTCAGTTTTGCGACTGAAAATATCCACCATTCTGTCGAGGTGTTCATTCACGTCTTTATAGAAAGAATCACCCGTTAATATAATAACGTAATCGACATTCTTTAACGGCTCTATGTCAATATCCGCAAGCGCCAGCAGGTTCTTATTAAACTCATCGAACTCGGGCAGTTTAAACGCCGCTTTTGAAATAGGCTCAACCTTTTTATTCTGCAAAACAGGGTGTATCAACTCTGGGAAAGTTGCGTGAATGGTCGATATCCACTTAGACGCACCTATCATTTGCGGGCTGCTCCACCACATGCCATAAGCCAGCTTCTTCAATAAAGGGTCGACGTAGTTGTGCACGAAGCTGTGCATGTGCCGGTGCCCCAAATAGGTTTGGGTTCCTTCATCCAGATAATGGCCTTCGGCACTGTTTTTCCCGCGGTTCGCCAGGTGCATAGTGTACTGAAACTCAACGCTTCGGTCAGAGCCGGTATAAACCCGCGACGGCGGCAGTTCTGCAACCAGATCGGCCAACCTTTTTAGTCGTGCTTTACGCTTACTGAGCTTACTTTTTACGTGCGCATCGCTAAAGCTAATAACGGTTTCAAAAATAGAGCTGTTTTCCAGCGCCTGAGTAAATAACAGACGATTGCTTTCAAGGTAGTAATCGATAACCGCAACGTTAATGTCGTCTTTATGACTCAGGGCTGTGGTGACACTGAACAGCAGGTGCAGCGGCGATGAAATAAAATAGTAATTAACTTTTTTCACGTTTGTCCCAGTCTACAAAAACTTTTTGCTTGGATATTGCCCAGAACGCTTCCGAGCGCAGGGTACTGATAAAGCCCTCGGCGCTATTGCCGTCACCAAATTCCGACGAAGGCTCAAAGCGTTTGGTTTTAAAGGTTTTTATGGCCTCTAAAATGGCCGGTGTCTGTTCTTCTACATTTAAGATAGATTCAGCTGTAGCCCGGCTTTGCTGTCTGCTGCCCAGGTTAATGGTGGGTATGCCGTAAAACGGCGCTTCGCGAACGCCCGCGCTTGAATTACCAATGATCATATTGGCGTTTTTCAGCAGCACCAGAAAGTACTCGAACCGAATACTGGGGTAAATGCGAAAACGCGGATGGTTCTCGCAGCGCTTTAATTCCGCCAGAATGGTGTCGGTGCCGTGGTCGTTATTGGGGTACACCACCACAAAATTTTCATCACTTTCCAGCATGGCATCAACCGTCGACTTAATATTCGACTCCAGCGACTCAAGCTCGGTGGTCACCGGATGGTACATAAACACCGAGTAGTCTTTAAACGCAATGTCGTACTTTTCTTTTACCGTGTCCAGCGACGGTAAATTCGGTGAATTCATCACGTCGAGGTCCGGCGAGCCGATGGTAAAAATAGACGACTTTGCCTCACCCAGCTGCACCAGCCGCTCCTGCGCTTCGCTGTTGGAGACGAAGTGCGTGTGCGCCATTTTGGATATGGAATGACGGATAAGCTCGTCAATGGTACCCGACACCTCGCCGCCTTCAATATGAGCCACCAGAATGTTGTTCAGACTGCCCACAATGGCACCGGCCATGGCTTCTACCCGGTCGCCATGAACTACAATAACGTCCGGGTTATTCTCGTGAATGTAGTCTGACAAACCGGTAATGGTTTTCGCCAGAACCACGTCCATGGTGTCGTTTTTAGTCTGATTAATGTACTTATAGCTGGAGGCTATTTTCAGGCGCTCGACTTCTATCGAAGTCATGCCGTAGCGGGACATCATGTGCATGCCGGTAATAAACAGCTGAACTTCAAATTCATCCGCTTTATCGGTGACTTCAATTAAACTTTTCAGTTTGCCAAAGTCGGCACGGGTACCGGTTACGAAAAGCACCTTCTTTTTCATTACTGAACATCCTCTGAGCGCAGCTGAACATCGTTTTCAATGTCTTGAGCCGCGGTTTTACCCATTAAGTTTTCGTAGTCGTCTGCAAGGAACTGACCGGTTCCCGGACGCTTAACCCATAAATTTTCCTGGCTAAAGGTTTCGCCTTCTTTAATGGGTTTAATAGTCACGACGCTGGCGTAAGCGAAGTCGATGGTCACCTGCTCTTCGGCTACCGCGCCTTTCTGGCCGCCACGCATGGCTTTCATGCGCTTGGACTCCTGAATTAACGAACGACATTCTTCGGTGTCCATAGAGCAGTTAATGTCCGGGCCGGTACGCTGTTTGTGGTCGGTAAAGTGACGCTCCAGAATAGAAGCACCAACAGCTACGGCGCCCAGACAGGCTAGATTATCAATACTGTGGTCAGACAAACCGACAACTGCGTCGTCAAAGGCGTCCTGCAACTGGTTCATGGCACCTAAACGGATTAAGTTATCCGGCGTTGGGTACACGTTGGTGCAATGCAACAGCGCATACTGCACGCCGTGCTTACGGAAAATATCAACGGCTTTAGCAATAGACGGAATGTCGTTCATGCCGGTGCTGAGAATAATGGGCTTTTTGTACGACGCCACAAGCTCCAGCAACGGATAGTTATTACATTCGCCAGAGCCAATTTTATAGGCTTCAACACCCATACGCTCTAAACGCTCAGCGGCTGCGCGTGAAAATGGCGTACTGATGAATATAGCGCCTTTGCTTTCGACGTATTCTTTCAGCTTGGTTTCGTCTTCTTCGTTCAGCGCGCAACGCTCCATAATTTCGTAGATAGACACATCGGCGTTACCCGGAATGACTTTCTTCGCGTCGGCGCTCATTTCGTCTTCAACTACGTGAGTCTGATGCTTAATAATTTCAGCGCCCGCAGAGACTGCAGCGTCGACCATTTCATAGGCGGTTTCCAGGCTGCCTTCGTGGTTAATGCCTATTTCAGCGACCACAACCGGGTCGTGGTCGTAACCAATTTCGCGCGAGCCAATTTTCATTACTGGGTGTTTTTCCGGGGTGTTAGCCATGTTGTGTTTTCTCCATAATCTGTTCGGCAAGTTGCAGGTCACTTGCTCTGTCAATGTCGACAGACGCCTCTTCGCTCATAATGTAAGGGTAGACATTTTGGCGCGGAATACCGCCGCCGGCTTCGAAGGCTGCTGTACTAAATATATAAATGGCACCGTTGGGATGAACGGTACGGGGAAGATCCTGACGGCGCATATAAGGCGCATCCAGGCTCAAAAGACCGGATAGTGATCCGTCTGAATTCAATTGGTAAGCTTTTGCAGCGGAGTGCGCCGGTTCAATGACACTTAAAACACAGCTGGCGTCGCTGTCCGCATAAATTCGGTAAGCTTCGTCAATATGCTGTGCAGTTCTTAAAGGGGATGTCGGTTGCAGCAATGTTACGCTGTTAAGGTTAAGTGACTGCTTTTTTAGGTAATTAATGGCGTGTGCAATAACCGGTTCGCTGCTGGTGTCGTCCTGTGCCAGCTCTGCCGGGCGAGGAATAACCTCGGCTCCCGCCTCCTTGCTGACCTCAGCAATGGCCGCATCTTCTGTCGACACGTAAACAGCGTCAACCGACGCGGCCTTTTGTGCCGCCAATATGGTCCAGACAATAAGCGGCTTGCCGTTAAGTAACGCGATATTTTTCCCGGGCAGCCCTTTCGAGCCACCGCGGGCGGTTATCAATGCAACATTCATTCGTTTTGTTGACCTGACGACTTAAAAATATCGCGTAGTTTACCACGTTCTACCGTGACTTAGTCTACCTGAGTTATTCGTCCCGGTATTTTTCAAACCAATGCAGAATGTAAGCCACTTTATTCATCAGGTTACTGGGCCGCGCGTAAATACCATGGCCTGAGTCCTGAATGCGCACCATAGCAGTGTCCACACCTTTCAGTTTCAGTGCCTGATAGTACTGCTCAGTTTCTGACATTGGCGTACGGTAGTCGTTTTCACCAGTTAACAGCATGGTTGGCGTAGTCACATTGCCGACATAGCTGATAGGCGAATACTTCATGTAATGTTCCATGTTATCCCAAGGCAGACCCGGGAACCAGTACTGATAGAAAAAGTTGTACATATCGGCAGTAAGCACAAAGCTGTACCAGTTGATAACCGGCTTAGCCACAACCGCCGCTTTAAAACGGTCAGTGTGTCCGACTATCCAGGCGGTTAACACGCCGCCGCCACTACCACCGGTAACGTACAGCTCGTCTTTGTCGATAAAGCCTTTGTCGATAACCGCGTCTACACCGTCCATTAAGTCGTTGTAGTCGTGGCTAGGGTAGTTATGGTGAATTTCATTGGCAAAGTCCGAACCGTAGCTGGTACTGCCGCGTGGGTTGGTGTACAGCACCACGTAGCCAGCTGCTGCAAACAACTGAATTTCAGCCGCAAAGCGAGGGCCATAGTTAGTGTGCGGACCACCGTGAATTTCCAGCATTAGCGGGTAGTCTTTGTCTTTATCGAAACCCGGTGGGTAGGCTATCCAGCCCTGCAGGTCGATGCCGTCAACGCTCGATTTGTAGCGAATTTCTTCTACTTTGGCTAATTGTTTATGCGCCAGTGCGTCTTCGTTTAAACGAGTTAGCTGCTGCACGTCACCGTCGTCCCAAAGTGCCAGCTCCGCCGGACGCATTGGATTAGAGATGGTAAACGCTAAACGATCACCTTTGGCTACGCTGAAGTCACCACCACCGTATGGACGGGCGTAAGAAAGCCCTCCCACGCGGTCGGTCAATTGCGTATGGTCGCCGCTTAGCGAGGTGCGCGCCAGTTGGCCAATACCATTGTCGTCGTAAGTAAAGTAAACGCCCTGGCTGTCGCTGTCCCATTCAAAGCCTGTAACGCCACGGTCTAAGTCTTCAGTCAGCAGTTCTACGTCTGAACCGTCTAAGTCCATTACGTACAAATTAGCTGCCTGAAAGCTCATTTTGGTGTCGTCATAACCGCTAAAAGCAATCTTCTCACCGTCGGGGGACACTTTTGGCGAACCATCTGGGCCGTCGCGGTCAGTAATAGCAGTGATTTCTTTACTATTCAGTGTTAAACGATAAATTTCGCTGTTAACCGGCTGGCGAAAAGCGTCGTCACGACGGTTTGCCGAAAAGAAAATATGCTTGCTGTCCGGTGACCACGAGAGTTGTCCACCGTGATTAAACTCTTCGTCGGTTAGCTGACGCGGAGAGCCTCCGGTTGCCGGCATAACATAAATTTGCTGGTGTCCGTCTTTGGCATAACCACCACCGTCATAACGATAGTTGCCTTTGTCGATATACTTAGGCGCAGCTGTCCAGTTCGCGCCTTCGGGTTTACCCGGTAAGCTGACCGGTGCCGGCTGCGATTTCGGCGTAAACATGGAAAACGCAATTTGGCTGCCGTCGGGTGACCAGCTTAAGCCTGACGGTGCTTGCGTTAACTGGGTAACCGCCGCGCTGTCACCGGAGTCGACCCAATAAATATGCACTTGTGGTGAGCCGGTTTCGGTGGACACGTAAGCTAAGCGGTCGCCACTTGGTGACCATACCGGCTGGCTTTCACTGCCCTGACTGCCGGTTAACGGGCGAATGTCGCCATCTGGCAGGCTGGCCCATAACCGCCCCACTTTACTGTCGTTGTTTATGTCCATAGACTGACGGACAAATACTGTCCATTCGCCGCTGGGGTGAATAGTCGGTGACGATGCGTATTCCAGCGTAAAGATGTCTTCCAACTGGAGTTTTTCCTGGGCTACTGCTGTGCCCGAAAGCACCAGCGCCGCCGCTGTTATTATCCATTTTTTCATTGTTGTTCTCCCGGAAATAAAAAAACCGCCTCAGTAGAGACGGTTTTATCGTGATTAACACATTAATTCAATGTATTAGAACGCGTATGAGAAGCTAACTGACGCATAATCGCGGTCTGCCAGCGGATCGAGTTCTTCATCAGAATACATGGTGTAACCTAAGCTGACTTTATAAGCTGACAGATAGTCAGCTACCAGGTTCAGACCCAGTGATTTACGGCCTTCAATAAAGTTGCTGTTGGTTGAATAGCCGTTTACGTCATGGTTAAACTGAATAGTTGGGTTTAAACCCCAACCCTGCCAAACGTTCGAGTATTCAAACTGGAAGCGCGTGCGGTAACCCCATGAGGTAGATGTTGCAAAACCTTCGCAGTTGGAATCTGCAGCAGCGCCCGTATCTTCTGCGGTCAGACACTTACCATATAGTGGCAAGCGGCCATAACGCTGTTCGTTTAGGCCCGGCATATCGTGGACATTGTTCATTGCCACTTCACCAACAAAGGTCATGCGGTCAGAACCCCATAAACGGTCAACGAAACGCACAAAACTGACTTGCGTCTGGCTGACATCTAAACGGTCATAACCGTTTGCCAGACCACCTAGTTCAGTATTAGCTACTCGGTCAGCAAAGGTACTCGGCACGTTTGGACGCAAACCTGCAGTCAAAATTTCGGTTGTGTTAATTTGTACTGGCACACCATCGCGATAGCTGTACTCACCCGAAACAGACCACAAACCTAGGTTGGTGCTGAAGCTAAGACCATACACTTCGGTGTCTTCAGGGTATTCGAGTACTAAACGAGGCCCATCAACAGGGTAGCCGGTTGGTGTTGACCAGGTGTAACCCGGTTGTTGGCCTGCTGCACCGGCCGCTTCCTGGAAGGGACGAGGATCTACTGTCCAGTTATAGGCCGAAATAATAGGCGTATTGTTGTGCAGGTTCAGGTAATAAACACCGAATTCAGCACCAAGGTCTAACGAATAGTAGCGCAGGTTTGCACCCCACTGACCACTGTCAGAAGCTTCCAGAGTTGGGTTGCTGCCAATATAAGCACCGGCTTGTACCGATTCGAAGTCACTTAGATAACTGTCAGGGTCACCCGGAACTAATTGCGGGTTAAGCGTAACCTTGCCACAGCCTGAACCACCAATAATATCAACGCTTGAGAAGTAGGTACCGCAACCGTCTAGTTTGGTGTTATCCCACTCGTACTGGTAAAACGCTTCCAGGTTAAGCGAGTCGGTTAAACCAATGCTGGTGCTGAACATACCAACAGGTAACAAAGCTTCTTTAATTTCTGCGCCCGGACGGCGAGCAGCGTTAACATCTAACGGGTTAATGTCGTTGATGCCATTAAAAATAAACGAGCTTTCACCCCAGCTTAATACCTGACGACCTAAGCGTACGCTGGTTGGCATGTTGCCTAAATCGAAGTTAGCGTAAACAAAAGCATCGAGTAACTCGATACCTTTACCTTGAGAGTAATCGTCAAAGATATCGTCATTTAATTTGGTATCAGGAAAATAATTATTACCCGCATGACCATGCGCCATATTCTCTTCTGAAACCACATAGTCATACCAATAATTAAAGCGAACAAAAGCACCGTGACTACCGCCATCAATGCTTAAATCGTGTACGCCTTTGAATACTGATGAAACTAAATCGCCTTTATCGAAGTTCAGGTTGCCGTCGTCGCCGACGCTGGAGCCAGCTGTTCCGCCGGCACGGTTACCCGGATGGATAAGGTGATTAGCTTGATCTTCCATACGCCATGCTGCGCCGTATGACAGAATGGAATCGAATTTAATTTCATAATCGCCGACTTCAAAGTCAGCTGCCTGCCCTGATGCTGCAAAGCTCAGTGCAATGGCCGTAGCCAGAGGAAGTTTTTTTAGCATAGTTGTTCTTCTTTTCATTGTGAGCCACCTAATCTTTTTAACTTGTTTGGCGGTTATGTCTGAATCATGTCCGATGAGTTAAAAATATGCAAGTATATGAACACGAAAATATAACAAGTTGTAAGAAAAAGTGCGGGGAAATGTCGCTACTGACGGCTAAAACTGCGCGTCAGCAGCGATTTTTAACAGCGAAATGAACGTTAAATTTTGCTGTTTAATTCCGGTAGTACGTCGAATAAATCGGCGACTAAGCCATAATCAGCTACCTGGAAAATAGGTGCTTCTTCGTCTTTGTTGATAGCAACAATGACTTTAGAGTCCTTCATACCGGCTAAGTGCTGGATAGCACCACTAATGCCTACCGCAATATAAAGCTGCGGTGCAACAATTTTACCGGTTTGGCCAACCTGCATGTCGTTTGGCACAAAGCCCGCGTCTACCGCGGCACGGGATGCACCTACAGCAGCACCTAGCTTGTCAGCTACGTCTTCCAGCAGGTGGAAGTTTTCGCCGTTTTGCATACCACGACCACCCGAAATAACGATTTCGGCTGAAGTCAGGTCAGGACGTTCAGATTCGGCCAGTTGTTCTTCAACAAATTCAGATTTGTCGTTATTGAAAACAGAGTCGATGTTTTCAACTTCACCACTGCCGCCTTCTTCTGCAACTGCGTCGAACGCTGTTGCACGAACGGTAATAACTTTGATTTTGTCTTCTGACTGCACAGTGGCAATGGCGTTACCTGCATAGATAGGACGCTTAAAGGTGTCGTCGCTTTCTACTGAGATAATGTCAGATACCTGCGCTACGTCTAATAATGCAGCAACGCGCGGCATGAAGTTTTTGCCGGTGGTGGTGGCTGGTGCCAGAATGTGGCTGTAGTTTTTGCCTAAATCAGCAACCAGTTCACTGATGTTTTCCGCCAGCTGATGCTCGTAAGCTTCATTGTCTGCCAGCATGACTTTTTTCACGCCGTCGGCTTTTGCTACGTTTTCAGCAACGGTTGAGCACCCTTTACCGGCAACCAGTACCTCGATGTCGCCACCGATTTTCTGTGCAGCGGCTAACGTTTTCAGGGTTGATGGATCAACCGCGTTATTGTCGTGTTCTGCTACCACTAAGATGCTCATAATACTTTCGCCTCGTTTTTCAGTTTGTCGACCAGCTCATCTACGTCAGCTACCTTAACGCCCGCGCTACGCTCGGCAGGTGTCTCAACTTTCAGCAGCTTAATAGTGCGCTTAACTTCCACACCCAGTTCGTCCGGAGTTGTGGTTTCCAGCGGCTTACGCTTGGCCTTCATAATGTTTGGCAACGACGCGTAACGCGGTTCGTTCAGACGCAGGTCGGTAGTAACAACCGCAGGCAGGCTCAACTTAATAGTTTGCAGGCCGCCGTCGATTTCACGAGTGACGTTAACAAAACCGTCGCCCACTTCCACTTTAGACGCGAAAGTACCTTGTGGCATACCGGTTAAGGCGCCCAGCATCTGGCCGGTTTGGTTGTTGTCTGAGTCGATAGACTGTTTGCCCAGAATAACCATGTCCGGACCTTCTTTCTCTACGACGCCTTTTAAGATTTTGGCGGCAGATAAAGAGTCTGGCATGTCGTCGGTTTCAACCTGAATGGCACGGTCTGCACCTAATGCTAAGGCGGTGCGAAGCTGTTCCTGCACGGCTTTAGGGCCAATAGAAACAACAACCACTTCGTCTGCAGTGCCTGCTTCTTTCAGGCGTACGGCTTCTTCTACCGCAATTTCACAGAATGGGTTAAGTGCCATTTTGACGTTTGCCAAATCGACATCGGACTGATCTGGTTTAACGCGCACCTTGACGTTGTAGTCAATGACGCGCTTAACCGCGACAAGTATCTTCATGTTGTCTTCCTTTTTCTGGAATGTTCTGAATGTTGGTATTTATTATGTTGCCATTATCCTAGACTGGCGTCGATCTCACAAGTTATGGGAGAATAAAACTCTATTGCCGTAAGGGAGAGTTTACATGGCCAGCTGGGAACAGCTTTTTCGTCACTTAGTTCAACAAGCTAAAAGTCTACCAGAATACCCGCCGGAATGTCGTGATGACGATCATCTGGTGGGTGGCTGCGAGGCTAGGGTGTGGCTGTGGCTGGATACCTCTGACCCGGAGGCGGTAGTTATTCGCTTTGATTCTGAGTCACGCATAGTGCGCGGCTTACTGGCGCTGCTGCAACAACGGCTGGATGGTTGCTCGGTGGCGGAAATAGCCGCCTTTGATATTGACGCCTTTTACCGCGCCGAAGGCCTGGACAACGCCCTCAGCCCCTCGCGCAGCAACGGCCTGTACCAGGTAGCCAAAACCTTGAAGCTGCGGGTTGTTCAACACCGCACCTGATGTAAACATCAGGCTACGTGCACCCTGTAGCCTGACATTCATGTCAGGTGAGATGCCCCCGGTTAAAACACCGCTCAAATAAATAGACAATAACGCCGCGTGTTCAGCATCGCTCCTGACGTAAACGTCAGGCTACAACTTCTTCAACAAAACAGCGGTGGCTTGCATGGCGAAGCTGCAGGTAACTACCATAGCAGCGCCAAAGCCGGAGCTGCAGTCCATGCGCATGGTGCCGGAGCCCGGTTTTTGCAGCGTGACTTCGCCTTCGTGTTCACCGGAAATTATTGGATAGCGCAACTGCTCTTCGGAATAGACACAGTCAACGCCCCATTTACGTTTGGGGTTCTTGGAAAAGCCGTAATCGCGGCGCAGTTGTGAGCGCACCTTAGCCAACAACGGGTCTTGTTTGGCTTTGGCAAGGTCACCGACGCGGATCATACCAGGGTCTATCTGCCCACCCGCTCCGCCGCACACCACTATGCGTAACTTGCGACGCTTACACCAGGCCACCAGCGCTGACTTAGTATTAACGCTGTCTATGGCATCGAGCACGGCATCGGCGCCGGTTAAGTATTCTTCAAAGTTTTCCGGCAGCAAATAGTCATCAATAACCTTTACTTCGCAGTTGGGGTTAATGCTTTTCACCCGTTGCGCCAGTACTTCGCTTTTAAGCTGGCCTATGGTGTCGTCGGTAGCTGGTAGCTGGCGGTTAATGTTAGTCACACACACATCGTCCAGGTCTATGAGCGTTAGCTTACCAATACCGGTACGCGCCAGAGCTTCCACCGCCCATGAGCCAACGCCGCCAAGCCCGGCGACCACAATGTGTAACTGCTGAAAATGGTTAAGTGCCTGTTGTCCGTAAACACGGCTGACACCACCAAAGCGCTGATCGGGTACTTTACTCATGACTAGGCTGTTCACTCACATCGTAAATAATAATGCCCACCTGGTGCACTTCACCTCGTGGGTTCTTCAGCGGAATTAAGGTGACGTTCTGGTACATCCATTCACTCTGCCCACTTATTGGACGGCTGTGACGAAAGCGAAACACATAAGGACGCTGCTGCCAGGTAATAAACACCCGCGAATTCAACTGCCGCACCCGGTCAATTTTACGCTGAAACCAGGCCTCTTCGATACCCGGGCAGCAGCGAAATAAATTTTTATCGCGTACTTCACTCGGACGCAGGCCACTGTGGTTCTGCATAAACTCATTCCACATCTGAATGTTGTTGTCGTTATCAATAACTACAATACCGACATCAATCGCACCTAAAATGCTCAGCTTGCTGTGCAGTTCGTCCATATCGTCTATCATTCGTCGTCTCCCTGAAGCCAGTGAGCCAGCTGCTGATCGAGAATTTTCACCGCGTCGGCCGGGAATAGCAGCAGTAAGTCGAAAGCCAGTTTGTGCTCCGGTAACTGATAACCAATTTCTATGGCCAGAATTTTCTGCCAGCGATGTTCGCCATATTTAATTAATTCCCGCATTGACTGCTGTTCACCTAAAAGCACCGGCTGCGAAGCCGCAAATTCCACATGCAATTGCTGGCCTAAGCCGTTTAAACAGGCCGAAGACAAAATGGAAGCGACATCCATTAACGACTCTATGCGTTGTTGCTTTATTGAGCCGCTCTCGCCAAACTTAGCGCCCAACAGTTTGCCAATATCGTCAATGGATGCTTCATTAAACAGCGTTAGCGCTTCGCCCAGAATACCGCTGCCGGAAAACCCCTGACTTACCGCAGCCACCTGCTTGTTGGTGTCGATAGACTCTATTGCCATGTGCAGTTCGGAGGGAGCGATAAAATTGACATTAGGGACAGGCAATTCAATAAAGGTATCCAGCACCCGGGCTAAATGATCACCAGCCTGCCCCATAGCAACATTCGATACTTCCCGGTAAACATCCAATGGATTCGCCGGAGCCTGTGGTGTTTCATCGGCCAGTTTAAGCTGACCCGCAGCCGGTTGGTACAGACCAAACTGCTGCAACAGGGTTTGTATGTCTTCTGGCTTCATCGGCTTTTTCACAAAAGCCATAGCGCCCAGAGCCTGCACGCGCTTTTGAGCCTCCGGCTGAATGTCACCGGACACCACAATAACCAGAGTCTCTAATTGCTCTTCTTTTATAGCCTGCAGGGTTTCATAGCCGTCTTTTACCGGCATATTTAAATCCAGAAACAGTACTTCGGCACGCCCTTCGCGCACGCACGTAAGCGCCTGCTCGCCGTGCTCTGCCTGGTGAACCTCAGCGTCCCAGTCATCTGGCAGCGTGCGAAGTAACTGCTTACGTGCCATCTTGGAGTCATCGCACAGAGTGACTTTTAGCGTCATAATTTAAGGTTTCCGCCAGTTGTCTAATGCCCTTATTCTAGCGCAGGCAGTAGCCCGATGCCATGGATGTGGATATACCCGCCAACGTAGCCTGACATTTATGTCAGGTGGGATAGAGACCGGGCGTTGTAGCCTGACATTCATGTCAGGTGGGATAAAGACCGGGCGTTGTAGCCTGACATTCATGTCAGGTGAGGTATCCCCGGCAAAAATACCGCCCAAATAATTAGGCGATACCGTGTATTCAGCATCGCTCCTGACGTAAACGTCAGGCTACATCAATGTCGAGTTGCATCAATGTCAAACTGCATCAACCAATAAGCCGTTTTCCTACAACACAATGGAATTGACCATTCCTGGGTTATGGCTATTAATTACCTGCATGACTAATGTACGCAGATACTATGAAGGTGGATGGTATTTCTTTACCGTTTGCACCCACAAAAGACAAAAGGTACTAACACGCCCTGACATTCTGGCGGCGTTACGTAGTGCCGTGAAAGAAACCATGCAAACTCACCCGTTTGAAATAGAAGCCTGGGTTGTCATGCCTGATCACCTGCATTGTGTATTGAGAATAATGGACACGAATGTTCCGGTTCGGTGGTCTAAAATTAAGGCCTTAACCTCTAAAGCTGTGCCAGAGTTCTCCGCTAAAAATTATAGTAAGCACTATAAGAATAAAAGTAGACAAAAGCGCCAGTTAAACAGCCTATGGCAGAAAGGATATTGGGAGCACACAATTCGTAACGAAAAAGAACTTCATATGTACTTACTTTACTGTTGCTATAACCCGGTAAAACATCGTTACGTTTCAAACGCTACCGAGTGGCCCTATTCAACTTTGAATCGTTACCTGCGTAATAATCGATACCCGCCCGATTGGGCTTACATTAACGAATCTTGGGTAGATAGTAACTTGGCTGCATACGACCCATGACGCAACCTACGTTGGTGATGTAGCCTGACATTTATGTCAGGTGAGATACCCCGGCAAAAATACCGCCTAAATAATTAGGCGATGCCTTGTATTCGACATCGTTCCTGACGTAAACGTCAGGCTACGTGCACCCTGTAGCCTGACATTTATGTCAGGTTACGGCGGTGACAAAGTGTATATCACACGGCGAATGGGTATTTAATGGGTTCGTGGCACTGGTAGCCGCTGACGGTGAAATCGTCTTTGCTGACCCAGGTTTCAATGTCTTCTAAAGACTTTATCTCAGGGTTAATATGCAGCTGTGGCGACGGGAAAGGCTCACGCTTCAACTGAACATCACGCATTAATTCAAGCTGGTTTTCATAAATGTGAGCGTTCACTATCTTGTGGTAGGCCTTGCCCGGCTTGTGACCGGTGATTTGTGCGACCAAAGCTAAAAGAACAAAGCACTGAATTTGATTAAAATTGAGCCCCAAAGGTACATCGCAGCTGCGTTGGTAAGAGGTTAGGTAAAGCGTGTCGCCTAACAGCGAAAAGTTGTGGGTATGCATGCACGGACGCAAACAACCCAGTTCAAATTCACCAGGGTTATAGAAAGTAACAATTTCCCCACGGTCATCAATGCCTTTCGACAGGTTATTAATGACCTTTTTCAGCTGGTCTAAGTGGCTGCCATCCGGCTTTTGCCATGAGCGCCCCTGCACACCGTAAACACGGCCCATGTCGTCTTCGCCTTTGCGATTCGGATTATTCAACCAAGCCTGGTTTTCGTTGGCATTGGCGTCCCAGGTTTTGCAGCCAATATCACGGAATTGGGCGGCGCTGTCGTAGCCTCGCAAGTATCCTAGAAGCTCAGCAATAGCCGACTTGTAATAGCTTTTCCGAGTAGTAATTAACGGGAATTGATTGTTGGCAACATCGTATTCTAAGTCGGCGTTTATGACCGTCAGGCAGTTAATGCCTGTACGCTCATTTTTAACCCAGACACCTTCGTCGACAATGCGCTGGCACAGCTGTAAGTATTGTTTCATTTTATGCGAATTATGTTGTGCGTAATGTTTTACATCGTACCTGATGCTGTAGCCTGATGCTATTGCATCAGGTGAGATCTTACCTATGAAAGCCCATCTGCAGTAGCCTGACATTGACGTCAGGAACGGTATCTCACCTGACCTCTTCGTAGCCTGACATTTATGTCAGGGCCAATATCTCACCTGACCTCTCCGTAGCCTGACATTTATGTCAGGGCCGGTATCTCACCTGACCTCTTCGTAGCCTGACATTTATGTCAGGGCCAATATCTCACCTGACATAAATGTCAGGCTACACCCCGCATCCATCAGACTGTAGGCGATTGTTTCTGTGCGCGAACCATCAGGATGATACCCAGAATGATCATTGGCAGAGTTAGCCATTGACCCATAGACATACCTAAAGACAGCAGGCCTAAGTGCGCATCGGGTTCACGGAAGAATTCGACGATAAAGCGAGCCACGCCGTAGCCCAACAGGAACAATCCACTTACCGCACCAACGCCACGGGGTTTGCGCTGGAACCAGAGTATAACCAGGAATAATAGCAGGCCTTCTAACAAGGCTTCGTATAGCTGCGATGGGTGTCTCGGTACCGGTCCCCCGCTTGGGAAGTACATAGCCCATGGCACTTCTGCCGCACGCCCCCAAAGCTCGCCATTAATAAAGTTACCAATGCGTCCGAAAAATAACCCCATAGGCACTAACGGAGCAACAAAGTCGCCAACCTGTAAAAACGAGCGCTGTTTTTTGCGGGCATACAGATACATAGCCGTAATAACACCTAGCAAGCCGCCATGAAATGACATTCCACCTTCGTGAATGTAGAACAGGTACAACGGGTTATCGATAAAGTAGTCGAAGTGATAAAACAGGGTATAACCAATACGGCCACCGAGGATAACGCCAATAAAACCCCAGAACATTAAGTCGCTGAACTCTTCTTTGCTCCAGTTAGGGTCTGTTTTGGTCTGACGCATACCCCAGAAGTAGGCAAAAGCAAAGGCGGCTATATAGGCAAGGCCATACCAGCGAATGTCCAAAGGTCCCCAAATATGAAAAAGAACAGGATCAATGGCGGGAAATTGCCAATAGTCATTAGACGGCACTGCTTGTACTCCCTGCTTTATGGTTAATTAAAAATAAGTTGTATGGCGACCAGAATTAAAAACGCAGCAAAAACGCGCTGTAACTGTTTGACTGGTAATTTGTGCGCCAGTTTAGCACCCAGTGGGGCGAATAGCACCGACGCAACGGAAATACCTACCCAGGCGGGAACATTGATTAACCCTAGAGCGCCGGTTTCCCGACCCGACAACCAGCCATTCAAAATAAACATTACCACCGAGCTGCAACCGATAACAAAGCTGCCGAGCGAGGAAATTGCAATAGCCTGGCGCACCGGCAACCGCATACGACTTAAAAATGGCACCGTCAGCGCCCCACCGCCAATACCGACTAAGCCCGATATGGTTCCGATAATATAACTGCCAAGCGCAACCAACCGTTTAGAAACCGACGTTAAAGGCTCACCGGTTTTCTGCGGCAACACCATACGAATAGCCAGCGCTATTAACACCACGGAAAATATAATTTTTAACCAGTCCGGATCAACAACAGTGACCAGAAAAGCGCCGGTCATTGCGCCAACAGACAAGCCCGGCAATACCCTAATTAGCCAGAATTTCTCCATCAAACCATGTTTGGCGTGCGCACGTGATGCACTGGCTGTGGTCATGCAAATGGTTGCCAGACTGGTGGCAATTGCGCTGGGGACAACCAGCTCCGGCGGCACGCCAATAATAGGCAGTAAATAAATGAGTAGTGGCACAATAACCAGACCACCGCCAATACCCAGCAAGCCGGCTAATAACCCCGCCACTGCTCCGCCGCCAATACACCAAATCCAGGTGGTGAGTAACATGCTTATTTCCCTGCTCTGACAAAACCACCGAGTCCGATGCTTTCCATCTTCTCGGCAATCATTTTGCGAATTTGATCGGGGTTACGTGCCTGCAAAGCTTTAGCCAGCATCACGTTTAACGTGCTGGAACGCACATTACGCAGTATCCAGCGCACCCGGTCGACGTTATAACTGTTCATACTGAGCTGTCGATAACCCATAGCCACCAGCAGTAAAGCACCGCCCGGATCACCGGCTAACTCGCCACAGACACTAACGGGCTTACCAATTTCTTCGCAGCGCCGGGCGATTTCATCCAGGCTGGCTAATACTGCCGGGTGGTAGGCGTCATAAAGGCTGGCAACGCGACGGTTGTTGCGGTCAACGGCCAGCAAGTACTGTGTCAGGTCATTACTGCCGACCGAGAAAAAATCGACTTTGCTGGCCATAGCCGGCAACTGATAAATAGCGGCGGGCACTTCTATCATCACGCCCAGCTGCGGCTGAAACAGGTTAACACCCACTTCACAGCCCTGCTCTTCGGCTACCTCAAAATACGCTTGTTTGATAAGCCGTGACGCTTCGTCAACTTCGCTGGTACTGGTTATCATGGGCAGCAAAATACGCAAATTACTTTTGCCAATACTGGCTCGCAGCATAGCGCGAATTTGAATCAGGAAAATTTCCGGATGGTCCAGAGTTAACCGTATACCGCGCCAGCCCAGAAAAGGGTTGTCTTCTTTTAAGGGAAAATAGGGTAACGGCTTGTCGCCGCCAACATCCAGTGTACGCATAACCACTGGCTGATCAGGAAACTGCTCCAGCACCTCCTGATACATTTCGGTTTGTTCGTCTTCGGTAGGTAACTGGTCACGCATCATGAAAGGTATTTCTGAGCGATACAGACCCACGCCATCTATGTTCAGCGTTTTTAGGTAGTCGTGAGTAACATCCAGCCCGAGGTTCAGATGCAGGCTAACACGCTGGCCGTCCTGGGTTTCTGCCGGCAAATGGCTGTGCTCAGTAACAATATCACGCAGCTCTTGTTCTTCTTCGGCTAACTGATGAAACTGAGTTAATACCTGCGCTGGCGGGTCAATATAAATTTCGCCGGTATAACCATCCACAGCCAGCTGGCGGTCAGAGAAAAAATGCAGTTCAATGTCGTCGACACCCAGCACCGCAGGAATGTTCATGCTGCGCGCCATAATGGCCGCATGCGAGTTGCTGGAACCGTTTAACGAAATAATACCGGCAATTTGTTCACGTGGCAGTTCCGCCAGCATTGAAGCAGTGACTTCGTCCGCTATCAAAATGAAATTGTCCGGCAAAGGCGTGCGTTTGCGCTGACGGTTTTGCAAGTGCAAAAGCACCCGCTGGCCTATGTCACGAACATCGGTGGCGCGTTCTTGCAGGTATGAGTCTTCCAGTGCTTCAAACTGAGCGACAAACTGCTCGACCACATATTTTAACGCCGTTTGCGCGCGCCAGCCTTCTTTAATCATGTTTTCGACGGCGTCGCCCATACTGGCCGCGTCCAGCATGCCCTGGTACACATCGAATATGGCCAGAGTGTCATCCGGGACCTGCCCCGCCATGCGTCTGGAAAGCTCTTTTAAGTCGGCCCGGGTACGGGCAACCGCCTGACGGAACTTGCGAATTTCGTGAATGGGTTTGTCGGAACGCCGCGGAGTCACCTCATCTATACGCGCTTCTGGTCGCGACACATAAGCCTCACCTACGGCCACACCGGGCGAGCCGGGCAGACCTCTTAAACTGTGTATCCAGGGTGAGTGCTCACTGACCAGCAAGCCTTTGGCATCGGCATGCGCTATAACTGCCGCCAGTTGCGCTGCCAAAGTAACAATAAAAGCTTCTTCTTCACGACTGAAACTGCGCGCTACGCTTTGATGCACCACCACAATACCCAGCACTTTACGGCGATGGATAATAGGAGCGGCTAGTAAGCCCTTATAAATATTTTCGTTGGTATCGCTGAGCTTTTTGTTGGCGGGATGCATGCTGGCATCGGCAATGTTTAAGGGCTCTTCTCGTTGTGCCGCTAAACTGATAATGCCTTCGCCAAAGTCGACCCGAACGGGTTTGCCGTCCTCGGCGCGGAGGCCGTCGCTGGCCGCCATAACAAACTGACGCTGGTCGTTGTCGGCCAAAAATACACTGCAACTGTCGGTTTCTAAGGCTTCGCGCACCTGACTCACCATGGTAGTTAATGCCATGTTGAAATCAGGCGCTTTATTGACGCCCTGGACTATCCTTTGCAATGTAACCAACATCATATTTAACGTTTGCGCCTGTGCTGACGCCCTCCCGAAGCTCGAAATGGCATCGCCTGCGTGGCAAACTCTTTCATCACCCGACGGTAAACATCGCGTTTGAAGGATACGACCTGCCGCACCGGGTACCAATAACTGACCCAGCGCCAGCCATCAAATTCAGGGTGGCCTGAATGTAATACATCTACGTCTTCTTCACGACATTTTAGCCGTAACAAAAACCACTTTTGCTTTTGTCCAACACACATGGGCCGCTGTTCACGTCGAATTAAGCGCTTTGGCAAGCGATAACGCAACCACTGACGGCTGGTGTACAGAATTTCAACCTGCTCTGGCTTTAACCCGACCTCTTCGTAGAGTTCGCGGTACATTGCCTGCTCAGGGGTCTCGCCTTCGTGAATTCCTCCTTGCGGAAACTGCCAGCTTTGCTGGTTAATTCGACGAGCCCAAAATACCTGCCCATGCCCGTTACAGATGACGATTCCTACGTTTGCCCGGAACCCTTCTGCATCTATCACGCGAGCATCCTCAATTATTCTCTGTTACAGTGGATTCTTCCATAAAGCCCGGTTGCGGGCAAATGCTGATTCACTATTTACGAAGATTTAAGTCATGACCGACAAGCCACAACGCCCTCAGTCCATTGATGAATTGTTTCAGCGCGCGGCGGCTTTAGCTGGCCGTACATTTGCTGATCTGGCTGCTGAAACCGGATTACAGGTACCCAAAGATTTGCGCCGCGATAAAGGCTGGGTAGGACAACTACTGGAGCTGCAACTGGGCGCCACTGCGGGCTCTAAGCCCACGCAGGACTTTCCTGAGCTGGGTGTTGAACTGAAAACCCTGCCGGTAACGCCCGACGGTGAACCACTGGAAACCACTTTTGTCTGTACGGCTCCGCTGGTGAATATTCAGGGCGTCCAATGGGCAACATCTAACGTACGAAATAAATTACAACAAGTGTTGTGGCTACCTATTGACGGTCGCCGCGAAGTGCCTTTGGCTGAGCGGGTTGTTGGCAGTGCGTTTTTGTGGATACCCAGTGCTGAGGAAGAAGCTTTGCTACGCAACGACTGGGAAGAACACATGGACCGTATTGCTTTGGGGCAGGTTGAGAGCATTACCGCACGTCAGGGTGAAGCCATGCAAATTCGCCCCAAAGCCGCAGATGGCTCGGCGCTGACCGAGGCCATTGGTCCGGAAGGTACTATAATTGAAGTGCGCCCACGGGGCTTTTATCTTAAGAAGGATTTCACCCGGCAGATATTGCAGCGGATGTTTATGTAAAACGTGGTGTTGCCTGTTCACCCCATAATGTAGCCTGACATTTATGTCAGGAACGATGTTGAACACACAGCATCGCCTGATGATTTGGACGGCGTTTTTCCCGGGTGTATCTCACCTGACATAAATGTCAGGCTACGGAGCACAGAATCAGTATTACGGGCAATGTCGGTGGGTTATCCAGTACGTAGGAGAAACTATGCAATTTAATGTCAGTCCTCAGGCTAAGCGCAATGCATTAACCTTTTGTGGGTTAGCTGTACTGTTGTTTGCGCTACTGGTTTTCCTTCATCTGGTGCGGGACGATATTCCGGTGGGTGTTACTGTGGTGCTCGGCGCAACGTCCGGCATATTCTTGCTGTTAGGCATAGGTAAAGTGATAGAGCCTCCGGTTTCACTGGTGATTACCGAAGAAGGTATTCGTTATTTGCACCGCCGTGGACAATGGCAGATTCGCTGGGACAATATTATTCGTTACGACGTTCCCCGCGTGAACCGGGTGCTGGAGCTTGAAGACGCGCCCTTTCTGGGGTTCCGGTTGTATCAGGTTGAAGAAGTGCTGGACGATATTTCCCCCCGGCTTGCTTCTGCTCTATTGTTCGAGCAGCGTCAGTTGCTGACCATGGCGTTGCGGCATCAGGCCCCCGATCGTGAGGATTATACGCCTTACTTTGATATTCCGGACAGCTACATCAGCCCGAATGGCACGGTCTACAAGGGGCTAATTGGTGTGTTTGGTAAGCGCATGGAACAAATGCGGGAATTGCTTGGCTATGACCTTTACGTAAGTTCCAATGCGCTGGACCGCGACATTTACGATTTTAAAGCCCATTTGCAGAAGTTGCAGGCATCGCGTGCGTAGCCTGACGTTTACGTCAGGAGCGATATCTCACCTGACATAAATGTCAGGCTACAGGGTGCACAGAACCAGGATCTCACCTGACATAAATGTCAGGCTACAAGGCGCACAGAACCAGGATCTCACCTGACATAAATGTCAGGCTACGGGAAATTAATGTTCTGGAAGGCTTCCAGCATGGGCTTCTGGAAGAAGTAGCCTTGCATTAGGGTAATGCCGCTGTCGCGCAGGTATTTATACTCGTCTTCGGTTTCAATGCCTTCGGCGATAAGCTGAATCCCCAGCTCTTCTGAAATTTGCTGAATGGACCGAACCAAAGTTTGCTTCACTTTATTGTGATTAATATCACGAATAAGCTTCATATCAATTTTCAGGATGTCCGGCTGAAAGTCAGCCAATAAATTCAACCCGGCGTAACCGGCACCAAAGTCGTCGATAGCGGTTCTGAACCCCTCTTTACGATAAGCTTCAAACACTTCCACCAGAAACTCCTGACTCACAACCTGTTCCTGTTCAGTCACCTCAAAAATAATTTTATTCCGGTCGAATCCAGTTTTGCGGGCCGTCGATAAGGTGGTTGCCAGACAGGTTTCCGGTTCATATATAGCGTTAGGCATAAAGTTAATGCTCAAACTACCCGGTAATTGAATACGAGACGCGGTCTCTATTGCCTTAACCCGGCAGGTTTGATCAAAAGTGTACTTGTTGTCTTCTGTCACTTGCCCCAATATTCGGCCTGCGCCCTCGCCGTTTTCTCCGCGCACCAGAGCTTCGTGTGCGAATACGCTTTTGTCAGAAATATCAACAATGGGCTGAAAGGCCATTTTAATGCCAAACCCCAAAGGTTTTCGACAATCACAAGATGGGCAAACCGACATAGGCTATCCTTAAGTTGAGTCTTATTACTTATTTTATCAAAAGTAGCAGTTTTCGTTGCTTACGTAAAAAGCTATCACACCTGACATGAATGTCAGGCTACATAAATAAAAATTGCGTTTTACCAAAAATACTGTATTAAGCATTCAAGATTTACAACAAGGTAGCACAATGACAACAATTGGCTGGCAAGAGTGGGGAGCACTTCCTGAACTCAATATTAATCTCATTCATATGAAAGTCGATACTGGTGCCAAAACTTCGTGTTTGCACGCGTTCAAACTTGAACCTTTTGAACGCGACGGGCAGGAGTGGTTGCGTATTTTTATGCACCCAGAGCAAGGCTCTTTACGCGAACAAGTTTGCGAAGCGCCGGTATTTGATAAACGCGAAGTGACCGATTCCGGCGGTCATACCGAAATCCGTTATGTGATCCGAACCCGGTTACAACTGGGTAAGTTTGACCAGGCGGTCGAACTGACATTAACTAACAGAGACACTATGAAGTTCCGTATGTTATTGGGTCGACAAGCCATGCGCGGAAACTTTATCGTAGATCCACAAGCCTCTCACTTATTAGGAGAAGAGCAATGAGAATTGCGATTTTATCGCGTAATGCCTCACTTTATTCAACCCGCCGCTTAGTGGAAGCCGCTGAAGAGCGTGGACACGAAGTTGACGTGCTTAACCCGCTAAGATGTTACATGAACATTAATGCGCGTGAATCATCCATTCACAAACACGGCAAGGAACTGCCCCACTACGACTGCGTTATTCCGCGTATTGGTGCGTCGATCACCTTTTATGGCACCGCTGTTTTGCGCCAGTTTGAAATGATAGGCAGCTATCCGTTAAATGAATCAGTCGCTATTTCCCGTAGCCGCGACAAGTTGCGCTCGCTGCAATTGCTGTCTCGAAAAGGCATCGGCCTGCCTACCACCGGATTTGCCAGTCAGCCGCAGGACATTCCTGACCTGATTGACATGGTTGGTGGTGCACCGCTGGTTATTAAATTGCTGGAAGGTACTCAGGGCATTGGCGTGGTGTTAGCCGAAACCCGTCAGGCCGCTGAAAGTGTTATTGAAGCCTTTATGGGTCTGCACTCCAACTTTATGGTGCAGGAATACATTAAAGAAGCGGGTGGTGCGGACATTCGTTGTCTGGTTATTGGTGATAAAGTTATTGCGGCAATGAAGCGTCAGGCTAAAGCCGGAGAATTTCGTTCAAACCTGCATCGTGGTGGCAGCGCGTCGTTAGTTAAGCTGACTCCGGCTGAGCGCGCAACGGCGGTTAAAGCGGCTAAGACTATGGGGCTTAATGTGGCCGGTGTGGATATCTTACGCTCTAACCACGGCCCATTAGTTATGGAAGTGAACTCTTCACCCGGACTTGAAGGTATTGAACAGGCAACCGAGAAAGACGTTGCGTCACAAATTATTACCTTCCTGGAGAAAAACGCCAAAGCGCATAAAACCCGTACCAAAGGGCAAGGATAAAATGAACGGTTTTGAACTGGCTGGACAATGGGTAGAACCAGGGTCGCATCAGCATATAACTCTGCCCGCGTTGCGTTTATATAACGATGCACCGCTGGACTTACGCATAGATGTATTTCATGGCACCAAGCCCGGACCGGTATTGCTGGTTTGTGCGGCTATTCATGGTGATGAGCTGAACGGCATTGAAGTTTGCCGTCGCTTAATTAATACCACCGATGCCCGCACGTTAAGCGGCACTTTAGTTGTGGTGCCTATTGTTAACTTATTTGGCTTTATTCAGCAGTCTCGCTACTTACCCGACCGACGTGATTTAAACCGTTGTTTTCCCGGCTCGGAACGGGGGGCGCTGGGAAGTCGTATGGCGTATTTGTTCAGTGAAGAGTTGGTCAAAAAGTCGACCCACATTGTAGACTTACACACGGGTGCTATTCACCGCAGTAATCTTCCGCAAATTCGGGTGGACGTTGAAAATGAGAACGCACTGGCTATGGCGAAAGCTTTCAGCACGCCGGTTATTCTGCATTCTAAAGAGCGCGACGGTTCGTTACGGGCTTTAGCCAATGAGCTCGGTATTCCTCTAATTTTATACGAGGCCGGTGAAGGACTGCGCTTTGATGAAGCCTCGATAAGTGCCGGTGTTATTGGCGTACAGAATGTCATGAAGCATTTAAAAATGATGAAAGGCCGCCGTCGTGGTCGTCGTATTACACCCGTCATTGCCCGTCGCTCCACCTGGGTTCGGGCAGAACGGGATGGCCTTATTATTCCCAAAGTTGAACTGGGACAAACCATTCAGAAACAACAAGTATTAGCCTTAAGCGTTAACCCGCATGGTGGCGAAGGCGATGCGATTGAATCTCCGGTACGCGGCATTATTATAGGCTGCAGCAATATTCCGGTAGCTAATGAAGGCGAAGCCTTATTCAATGTTGCACAGTTTGATAAAGACGCCATGTCGGACGCCACCGAAAGCGTTGATTCTTTTACCGAGGTTTACGAGAACAAACCTTATGAGCAGTAATTCAGCACAGATTGATTTTAACCGCGGTCTGCGCCATTGTGACAATCAGCACAGCCTCTACCGGGAAGTGCTGAACTGTTATCTGGAACAGTTTGCTCCTTTGCTGAATACAGAGGACTTATTAGAAGATGTTGAAGCGGCCCGCTTACAGTTACATACGTTAAAAAGTTTAAGTGCTACTATTGGCGCGACTGACTTGAGCCTTTTGGCTGCACAACTTTTCAAAGACTGGCAGTTAAAGACTTACGAACAACGCATTGAAGCAGTTAAACAAGTTAACGCTGAATTAGCCGCAGTGAATGAAAAAATAGCAAGCTACTGTAATGATGTTGTCCCGGACGATTAAATTTAATACAAAAAAGGGTAAACATTCGTTAAAATAGCCCGATAAAAATTATAACAACAGTTAGAGTACAGGCGCCCTATGTCCAGTCCGGTCAGTTTCCGGGTTTCTGAAAGAGATGTGTACATCAGTATTGATGCCGGCACTCCTCCCTCAGAGGTCAAAGCAGATAAACTCCAGCAAGCCTGGCAGGCTTCTAAGTTTTCGGCTGCCAAATTACTTGATCCTCAAATGCTGCTACAAACTGCAACAAAGTACGCCCAGCATTACAGTAAAGACTCTAACAGCAGCATTCCCTTTCAAGTCGCTATTGCTGAGATTTTTGACGCCGATTTAAATTTGCAGGTAAGCGACGATGATATGAAAGTCACCGCCAGCGGTATTGTCGGTTATGGCGGCAAAGCCCTGACGCAGGAAATTATCATTGCCAAGCTGAAGGAAAAGAAAATTACCTCCGGCATTCAGCGCAAGGCTATTGACGCACTAGTTCAGCACACTAATGAAGCTCCACCGGGTGCTGAGTTGTCAGTTACTGTGGCAAAGGGCAAATACCCTATCAATGGCAGTAATGCCAAATTTAAACCCCTGACAGACGATGCCCGCAAGCGCGTTTTACGTCCTCAGTTACGTGAAGACGGTACGGCAGACATGCGCGATTTAGGTGCTGAAGTCACGGTTAATCCTGACCATCCGCTATTACAGAAAATACCTCCGAGCAAAGGTCGCGCTGGCTTTACTGTTTTTGGCCAGGAACTGGAAGCCCGCGACGGTGAGGACCGCGACTTTAAACCCGGTGAAGGCACTCGTGTTAGCGATACCGATGCCAATTTAATTGTTGCAGACCGGACCGGCATGCCCAGCTTTAGCGAAAACAGCGTGCAGGTTGATGATGTTATGCAGCTAAACAACGTCGATGTATCAACTGGCCACGTTAAATTTAAGGGTAGCGTAATTGTCACCGGTAATGTCAGTGAAGGAATGAAAGTCACTTGTTCAGGCGATATTACGGTAGGTGGTTATGTCGATTCAGCCGAGTTACATGCCGAAGGCAATATCACGGTGCGTAAAGGTTGTATCGGTCATCTGATTCATTCAGGCGATAATGCTGAGAACGACGAAGACGGCGATGAATGGATACCTGACGTGTCCACCAAACTTATTGCGGGCGGCTCCATCTGGTGTGCCTATGCCCAGTATTCCTACTTTGAAGCTCAAACGGGTGTGAATACAGACAAACAACTAACCCATTGCCATGTTATAACAAAAGGCCCTCTGGCCATTGGTGGTGAAGGTCGTAATGCCCGCGGCAAACTCATTGGCGGCACTATTGAAACCTGTGATCATGTCTATTGTGGGCAGTTGGGCGCGCCAGCCGGCACAAAAACCCGAATTTACTGGTCGCTGCCGCCTGCTGACCCTCAGTCGCTTGAGCATTTAAATAGTATGCGAGCGTTGCTGACAAAAACTCTGGCCAGGGTAAAAGTGGTACAGCAAGGGTTAAATCGTTGCGACAAACTGGAAGATGGTGTGAAAAAGCTGGAATACCAGAAAAAACTAAAAATTGAGTTACGCAAACTTAAGATCCGCATTATTAATACCCGAACCAGCATAGATTCAATACTGGAGGCTTTCGAAAACCACCCAGTTTTGCGCACTATGGTCAGCAAAGAAGTCTTTCCGGGTATTTTGTTTATCTTTAAAGAGAAAAGTCTGCGCATAAAAGAACATCGAAATGGTACAATGTTCTTACTTCAGGACAAACAACTACGAGTAGACAGCTTACTCTAATCCGTTAAGTATCACTATGTCAGCTGCAATTTTATCCATGCTTGGGCGTCAGTCCGCGCAACCCTGGGCTAATGGCTCATTATTGGTTATTCACCCCGGTGGTGGCGAGTTATCGGCCTTACCTAATGCCTCGGCCTGGAGTTTTCACGCGGGCCACGCGGCTTATTGGGAAGCTGCCGGGCGCCCGATTTTTTGCCAAATTCAACCTCCTAACCTTAATCATTACGACGGTGTTTTATTCCTGGTAGCAAAGGAAAAAGAACTGAATCAGTATTTACTGGAACAGTTAGCGTCGTTGCCGGCTGGCACCCCGGTGTGGTTTGCTGGCGAAAAACGCTCGGGTATTCAACCTTTAATGAAGCACTTGCCTGAGTGGTTACAGCCGCCGCAAAAACTGGCTTCGGCAAACCATTGCCTGCTTTTTTCCAGTCAACGCAATGAGCAGGTTCATCAAAGCGCCTCGATTGAGGATTACGCCAAAACCATTACTTTTGAATTACACCAGCAACAGGAATCTTTTGTTACTTTACCGGGCGTGTTCAGCCGCGAGCATATTGACCCGGCAACCTTACTGTTACTGCAACATATAAAAGATCTACCCAAAGGCCGGGGCCTGGACTTTGCCTGCGGTGCGGGAGTTATTGCTAAGCAGCTCGCTGCAGTGGCCACTGAACTTATGGCCTGTGATGTGAGTCCTATTGCCATTGCTGCCAGTGAGATAACGCTGGCCAATGAACCAGTAAAAACTGAGTTGCGTTTAGCCGATGGCATACCGGACAATGCCGGACAGTTTGATTTCATTGTCAGTAATCCTCCGTTTCACACCGGACAGAGAACCGATTATGAAATTGCTCGTGAATTTATTAGCAATGCCCGGCAACACCTGAATAAGCAAGGTGCTTTTAGAGTCGTTGCGAACCGTTTCTTGCCCTGGCCAGAGGTCATTGAATCGGTGTTTGGCAACTGCAGTGTTATAGCCGACGATGGCCGTTATCGTGTTTACCATGCCACTTGTCGATAAATAAGCCGTTTTTTTGTTTAACCGATGCCTTTTTTGTTAACGCTTTGCTAACATTAGTAAACATATAACTTTTTCAGAGACTGAGCCGTAGACTGAATGCATACCATTTCACTGAAGCGCATACTGATTTATATCGTGTTGTTGGTCACCAGCTTCGCGCTTCTTATTGGTTTTACGGTTAATATTGTGAGCCAGGTTGCACAGTATCAGGACTCATTGCGTGATCAGGCTTTGTCTTATTCCCGCATTGTGGCCGGCAACGCTGCCAGCAGCTTAGTTTTTAATGACAACGCTAACGAAAAACAACGTCTGAGCTCATTAGAGAACACCTCGTTTATTCAGCATGTTCATGTCTACAAAATGGATGAAACCAGTAACGAACTGACCTTTTTCTCAAGTTACAATAAAAAAGGGCTGGCTCCTATTCCGGCACGGTTCGCTAAGCTGGATAAACTGACGACACCGCAAACTAACGGCAACTACATTGAAGTTTCTCAGCCCGTGGTACTGGACGACGAAGTCATTGGCTATGTGTATTTACGTGGTTCACTGGAGCAGGCTCGTTTATTCATGTGGCGCTCAATTGGTATTGCCAGCGTGGTTTTTGTGCTGACACTGCTACTTTGCTGGCTAATAACCCTACGTTTGCGAAAAACCATTGTAACTCCACTGGACGGAGTGGTAGATGTGATTTCTCAAGTAGCTAGGGACAAAAATTACTCACTGCGCCTGGCGCCGTCAAAGCTGGTTGAGTTTGATATGATGGCACACGCATTTAACACCATGCTGGATCGCGTACAGCAGCACATTAGCCGCCAACGCAGAGCCGAAGAAGAAGCCAGCCAGTTAAATACCGAGCTGGAACGTCAGGTTACCCAGCGCACTCAGGCACTAAAAGAATCCAACAGTGAACTGCTTAAAACTCTGGAACAATTACACCAGTATCAGGGGCAATTGGTTGAGTCGGAAAAAATGGCGTCACTGGGTGACATGGTGGCCGGTATTGCCCACGAGGTTAATACACCAATAGGTCTGTCAGTTACCGCTTCCACTTTGCTGCAGGACAAATTAACGATAATGCAGGAGAAATTCGACGAGAAGCGAATTTCAACCTCAGAGTTCGAGCGCTTTTTAAGTGATTGCGATGAAAACCTGCAAATTATTTACCGTAATTTGGGCCGGGCGGCGGATCTGGTTACCAGCTTCAAGCAGGTGGCAGTTGATCAGTCATCAGAAATTGACCGGGATATTCATATTCCGTCGTTCATGAACGATGTTCTTATTTCAGTTAAACCCAGACGTCTGGACCCGGAGAAATTCCCTATCCGTATTTCATGCCCTGAGGGGCTGACCGTACGCGCTAAAGCCGGGCCGTTAAATCAGGTACTGATTAACCTTATTGTCAATTCTATGATCCATGCTTTTGAGGGTTATAGCAGCGGCCGCGTACACATTAGTTTCACGATGATAGGTGATGACAAGCTGGAAATGGTCTATACCGACAATGGTAAAGGTGTTCCCAGTGATATTAATCGCAAAATATTTGACCCTTTTGTGACCACCAAACGCGGTTCCGGTGGCAGCGGGCTGGGTCTGCATTTGGTCTATAATTTAGTGACTCAGGTACTGGGCGGAAACATTCACTTCTTTAGTGAAGAAAAGAACGGCGTGGAGTTTATTGTCCGTTTTCCTGTCACTTTGGTCAGCAATGCTTGAAAAATCTCAAACAAAAGTCATAATGTAACGTCATAACTTTTATAAATATAAGTTCAACACCGTACGCACAGCGACGAACTTTCCGGGAAAATCAACGCTTATGAATGCCAGAATACTGATTGTTGAAGACGAAGTTGTTACGCGCCAGACCCTCACACGTCTATTCCAACAAGAAGGCTACGAAGTTTTTGATGCTGCTGATGGCCTGCAAATGGAAAACATCATGCGTCAGGAACGTGTTGATGTCGTAATTATGGACGTCAACCTGCCAGGTAAGAATGGTCTGGAACTTGCTGAATCATTACGCGAAAGCGACAACATTGGGTTAATTTTCTTAACCGGTCGTGACAGCGAAGATGACCGTCTGTTAGCACTGGAGTTAGGGGCTGACGACTATCTTATCAAACCTTATAACCCGAAAGAGCTGACAATTCGTGTGCGTAACCTGTGCCGCCGTATTGAAGCATCGCGCTCAGGCAGTCCGGTTGAAAATAACAGTGTTGAATTCCAGTTCCACGGCTGGCGCTTGAACAGTGACAGTCGCTGCCTGTACTCACCGGAAAACCAAATGTTCCGTTTGCCGAAAAGTGAGTACCGTGCGTTGGAGTTATTTTTATCCAACCCGGGTCGCATCCTTGACCGCGAAACTCTGGTTAAACGCATGCTGGATCGCGAACTGCGTCCGAATGACCGTACCGTTGACGTTGCCATTCGTCGCATTCGTCGGCATTTCGAGTCTCACCCGGAAACGCCGAACTTAATAACCACCATCCATGGTGAAGGCTATCGCTTTATCGGCGAGGTTGATCAACAAGCTCAGTGATGCTCAGCTAACCAGGCATCAATTTGGCGTCGGTGCGGAATGACCGCATCGGCCCATTCAATTAATAAACGCTCAGCTACCGGCCATTCCCAGTCTTCTTTCTCAACCTTTTCCATTATCTCAGATAACGCAGTTAAACCGACTGAACCGCAAGCTCCTTTCACTTTATGCGCCTGTTTGCGTAGCTCGTCTTCATTACGGCTTTTAGCTGCCTGATGCAATAATTGCGCATAGCTTTGAATAATACCGTCAAAAGTCGTCAGCGTTGAATTCACGCCTTCAACACCTAAGGTATCGACGTATTGTTGTAATAGCTCGGTGTCTATCGCCGATTTTTCTGCCATCTTTCTTATGCTCCATCAATCCAAAACCCTATCCTCGGCGTATTCCTGTTTTGAGTCAACCACTGTGCAGACAGAATCGATTAGGGCAATCGGTGTCACCTGGTGAAATTCTGCGATATAATGCCCACCTTTAGACTGAGCCTCATTGATCAAGATCAAATAGGCCGGACAATATTCACGACACTTGGAGTTCACAACGAATGCCAACAGTTATGCCCGACGTAGCCAACCAAACGCAGGCCCAGACAGAGGGAGCTCTCGATTGGGTTGGCATGAGCAATATTGAAGTTCCATTGATGGTAGCAGCAGCCGGCGTAGCAGAACGCCCGGTAGCGGCTAAAGTGGAAGCTTTCGTCAACCTGAAAAACCCGAAAACCAAGGGTATCCACATGTCCCGCCTGTATTTGCTGCTGGACAAACTGTCGACCGAAGGTGAGCTCAGTCACGATACTTTGAAGCAATTACTGAATGACTTTATCGAAAGCCATAAAGACATCAGTGATCAGGCCTTCATTAAGTTTGATTTTGACTATCACCTGCGCCGCAAGTCGCTGATTAGCAAAAAGCAGGGCTGGAAAGCTTATCCAGTCAGTTTAACCGGCCGCTACGATGCGGGTCAGTTAAAGCTGGAGCTGTCTGTCGATGTCCCTTACTCATCGACTTGCCCTTGCTCTGCGGCTTTAGCGCGTCAGTTAATTCAGGATGCCTTTAGCGAGAAGTTTGCCGGTCAGGAACAGGTTGATGCCAGCATCATGCACGAGTGGTTAGGTTCCACCGAAGGTATTGTTGCAACACCGCACAGCCAGCGTTCAGTCGCTGAGGTTAAAGTTGCCTTAAGCGACAGTGTTAATGACTTTCCTATAGTGGAACTTATTGATGCCATTGAAGGGGCTCTTAAAACACCAGTACAAGCGGCCGTTAAACGTGAAGACGAGCAAGAGTTTGCGCGCTTAAATGGACAGAACCTGATGTTCTGTGAGGACGCTTCGCGTCGCTTACAACACCAGTTAAACCAAATGCCAAGCTTCCGTGATTTCTGGTTGCGGGTTAACCACTACGAGTCACTGCACGCGCACGACGCAGTCAGTGTCACAACCAAAGGTGTTCCCGGCGGTTACTCGGCATAACTGGGGTTAAATAAATTCCATAAGCAGCCATAGCTGGCACAGCTTTTGCTTCACACCTCACAGAGCGTCAATTTTCTGATGAGGTGTGAAAAATGGAAATTATCCTGTTGTTGTTTGTTGTAGTGTTAATTGCGGTGGCTATTATTGCCAGCCGAATGTCTGAAAACTATGTGCCCTACCCTTATAAGCTAAAAGACGTTTCCTTGTGCACCGCGCAGGAAGATCAGTTTTTGACACTATTGGAAAAATCGGTCGGCGACAACTTCCGCATATTCACTAAAGTTCGTTTAAGCGACATTGTTACCGTGCGCTCAGGCTTGTCCTCAACCGCACGCAAAGATGCCCACAACAAAGCCAGCCAGCGCATTCTTGACTATGTGCTGTGCGACATTCACACCATGCAGGTTAAAGCAGCTATCGAGCTGGAACCGGGTCAGTCATCACTGAACCAGCAGAAACGTAACTTATTCCTGAAAAACACCTTAGCCGCTGCCGGACTGCCGTTCCTGCGCTTTAAAGCAAAACCTGGCTATCGCGTTGCCGAGCTGCACGACTACATTCACGGTAAAATCCGTCAGGCTGAACATGTTCGTGCCGCGGTACCAACAAATAAAGATAAGAATAAACAGCCAATTGCCGCTTAACTTGCTCCGTGGCAGTATAGCTGCATGAACACGGAACTTTTAACCGACATTTTATTATCACCTGTTGCTCTGGCTCTGCTGGCTTTGCTGGCAGAGCGCTGGTTTCCCTGGCCTGAGCAGTGGCACCCCTTTGCCGTTTTGCGGCTAATGGCCGCCTACATGAGCGGCAAGGTTAACAAACCCAACCGCCCTGCCGGCCAGCAACGCCTTGCCGGTTTTTTGGCCTGGTTAACTATGTCACTGCTGGTATTACTGCCAGCGGCCATTGTATTTGCCGGTGCTGAAGTGTCTTTAGCTATTGGCTGGTTAATTTTACTGGTTAGCCTGCGTCAACAGCCCGTCAGTCACGCCATCAAACTAGCCGACAGCCATCTGCAGCGCGGCCGGAAGAACGCCGCCCGCGCCTGGCTAAGCCGCATAACATGGCGTGACTGCGATTTACTGAGTGAACACGGCATTGCCAAAACCAGCATCGAACTGCGCGCAACCAGTATTCTGGAACATCGCTTTACACCTTTGCTCTTCTGGTTTGTTGGTGGGCCACTGGCGGCTCTTGGAGTACGAACGCTTTCTGAACTGACTCAGGTTTGGCCGGTTGCACAGGCAAAGTACCGACACTTTGGTCTGGCAACACACTGGCTTCACACCATCACGCATTTCTTACCTTCATTTATACTGGCTCTGGCGGCACGGTTTATGGCGCTATTTCAGCGTAATAAATTCAGGCTGCAGCCGTTAAAACGTAACCCTTTGTTCTCTACTATTTTGCTCAGCTGGCTACAAAGCTTCAGCTATTGCCACCGGGTAAGTTTGGGCGGGCCTATACAAGTTCAGGGAATTCGTATCGCCAGACAACGTTTTGATGGACGACCTGCCGAGTTGTTAATACCGAGAGCTTCCCGCTGGCAAAGGCAATGGCAGGGCTTTTTCATTGCTTGTCTGGTTATTGCACTTTTTGCCTTGTTCATTTATCGACCCTGAGTGACTCATCGGGTATACTACGCGCCCTAATAAGCAACCGTTTAATATTATGAAAACCATTGATGTAGTCGGCATTGGCAATGCGCTGGTGGATCAGGAGTTTGAAGTCTCTGAAGACTTCCTGAAAAAGCACGATTTAAAAAAAGGCATGATGGAGCTGATTGATGAAGACGCTCAAAACACTCTGATTGCAGAACTAAGCCAACTGGGCGAATTGAAAAAGCAAAGCGGCGGTGGCTCAGCAGCTAACTCGTTGGTGGCTTTCGCTCAATTCGGCGGCAAAGCCTACTACTGCTGTAAAGTTGCTGACGACGAAGCAGGCATGTTTTACCGTCATGATTTAGAAAAAATAGGCATAGAAACCAGTCTTGACCAACAGAAGAACCCGGGCACTACTGGTCGTTGTCTGGTTATGGTGACTCCTGACGCCGAACGCACCATGCGTACTCACCTGGGCATAACAGCCGATTTATCTAGCGCGGAAATTGACGACCATGCCATTGCAGCGGCAGACTATCTTTATATTGAGGGTTACTTAATTACCTCAGACATTGCGCGCGGCGCGATTCAGCATGCGAAAAAAGTCGCACGGGAAAACAATACAAAGCTGGTTATGACTTGCTCTGACCCTGCCATGGTGAAGTTCTTCCGTAGCGGAATTGATGAAATTCTGGATGGTGGTGTCGATTTAATGTTCTGCAACCGCGAAGAAGCAGAATTATTAACCGGTAAAGACGATCCTCAGGCCGCTTTATCCGTATTACTAAAGCAGGCAGACACGGTTGCTATTACCTTAGGTAAAGACGGCGCTGTCATTGCTAACCGTGAACGTCAGGTACATATTCCGGGCGTACCGGTTAAAGCCATTGATACCAATGGAGCTGGCGATATGTTTGCCGGTGCTATGCTTTATGGTTTAACACGTAATATGTCGCTGGAAGACGCTGGTCGTTTAGCCAGTCACGCGGCAGCAGAACTGGTCACTGAATTCGGTCCCCGACTGAATAAAGACCGACAGCAACAATTAATTGAGCGCGTTATGAACGCTCAAACTGCTTGAATTTACTGAAAGTTCACTGACAGAAATCACTGAAAAAGAGAGTCGCTATGAGTGCAGAAAATTCGCAAGACTACAAAGTAGCAGATATTAGCTTAGCCGAATGGGGCCGCAAGGAAATTGCGATTGCTGAATCTGAAATGCCGGCGTTGATGACTATCCGCCGTAAATACGCTGACAGCAAGCCGCTGGCTGGTGCCCGCATTATTGGTTGTATCCACATGACCATTCAAACGGCCGTGTTGATTGAAACATTGCTTGAACTGGGTGCCGAAGTGCGTTGGTCGTCGTGCAACATTTTCTCTACTCAGGACCATGCTGCTGCCGCTATGGCCGCTGCTGGCGTACCTGTTTTCGCCTGGAAAGGTGAAACCGAAGAAGAATACGAGTGGTGCTTAAAGCAAACTTGCCATAAAGACGGCGAGTTGTGGGATGCCAACATGATTCTGGACGACGGCGGTGATTTAACCCTGATGATCCACGACGAATTCCCGCAGATGCTGGAAAAAGTTCACGGTATTACGGAAGAAACCACCACCGGTGTTCACCGCTTGCTGGATATGCTGGAAAAAGGCACTCTGAAAGTACCAGCTATTAACGTGAACGATGCCGTAACTAAGTCAAAAAATGACAACAAGTACGGCTGCCGTCACTCATTAAACGACGCCATTAAGCGCTCTACTGACCACTTATTGTCAGGCAAAAAAGCTCTGGTTGTAGGTTATGGTGATGTGGGTAAAGGTTCTGCCGCGAGTCTGCGTCAGGAAGGCATGATTGTTAAGATCAGCGAAATTGACCCAATTTGTGCTATGCAAGCCTGCATGGACGGCTTTGAAGTGGTCTCTCCTTACATTGGCGGCAACAACAAAGGTAACGGCGAGAACATTAACAAAGACTTACTTAGCAATACCGACCTGATTGTCACCACAACCGGTAATATGGACGTGTGTGACCGCTACATGCTGGCGGCGCTTAAGCCTACCGCTCTGGTATGCAACATTGGCCACTTCGATAACGAGATTGATACGGCCTTTATGCGTAAAAACTGGCGCTGGGAAGAAATTAAGCCGCAGGTTCATAAAATTTATCGTTCAGACGACGACAACGACTACCTGATTCTGTTGGCCGAAGGCCGTCTGGTGAACTTAGGTAACGCAACAGGTCACCCAAGCCGTATTATGGATGGCTCTTTCGCTAACCAGGTACTTGCTCAAATTCACTTGTTCGAGCAAAAATTTGCCGACATGGAAATTAAACAGCAGGAAGAGTATCTGCGTGTAGAAGTTCTGCCTAAGCAACTGGACGAAGAAGTTGCGCGTTATATGGTGCAGGGTTTCGGCGGTGTTATCACTAAGCTAACCGCGGATCAGGCTAACTACATTCACGTTGATGTGGAAGGTCCGTTTAAGACAGACGAGTACCGCTACTAATGAGCGATATTATTTATCGTGAAATAACGGCTGCCGATATGGCGGCCGTTATTGATCTGGCCAACGAAGTTCATGGCGACAACTACCTGAACGAAGACAGTTTCCAGCAGTATCTGGCTGGCGGAACCGCGGGTAACGTGCAGTTGAACTGGATAGCTTTGCGCGGCGAGACCCCGTTGGGCGTGCGCATTACCCTGGCGCCCGGACAATGGCCAATCGATGATTTTTGCACCCCAGACGCCTGGCCAATTCCAGCCGAGAAGCTATGCTACTTTAAATGCGCAGCGGTATCAGAAAAGGCACGCGGCCTGGGTATAGGCAAAGAGTTGTTGTTCCGCAGTATTGAAGCTGCCAAAGAACTGGGCTGCCGTGGTGGTTTAGCGCATATTTGGATGCAAAGCCCCAATAACAGCGCCTATGAATATTTCACCCGCTGCGGCGGTGAAATGATTAAGCAACATGAAAAGCGCTGGTACAAAGCCTCTGTAGAAGACGGCTACTACTGCCCAGTATGCGACGGCACCTGCTACTGCAACGCCGGCGAAATGCTGCTGAAATTCGACAACTAGCGAGCGCTGAGGTTGCATTGTGCTTGGGGGCAGACTGCTCACTTGTTTCGCTTGAGCATTGAAGGCCTCTGTGGCGGAGACGCGACGAGCTCATCCATGAGGGCTTGACGAAGGCCATCCATGGCCTTCGACACTCCACCACAGAGGCCTTCAACACTCTTAACGCTCACAAGTGAACAATCTGCCCCTTTTGCCTCCCTCATAGCGGCTTAAGTTGGTTTTTATATGAAGCGGGAGATAGTGAGCGCGCCAACGGTTACATAGGGCTATTGTGGAGGTGTGCAGCGCCATGAATGGCGCTGCCCAAGCCCTACACGGATGTATTCACGGGCGTCCTCCACAATAGTCCTTGTAACCTCAGCGCTCGCTGTCTTCCCTCTCCGTTTTTATAGGTGGGTGATTATGTATGATCCTTTGGTTAATGCGCCTCCGGGGCCTCATGATGCTCCTGAGCCTAGTTATTGGCAGCAGCATACGCAGGCCGATTTTCCGGAGTGTGTGGATGCGCCGGAGGAAGTGGAATTTGCTGTTATTGGAGCTGGGTATACTGGCTTAAATGCGGCCCGGGTTCTGGCGGAAAACGGGCATTCTGTTGCAGTATTTGAAGCCAACCAGCTGGCCTGGGGTTGTTCGTCGCGTAATGCTGGTTTTGTGATGAAAAGTACTGGTCGACTGGGCTTGTCAGCCTGGTCTGAGCGCATTGGTGCTGATATTGCCCAGGACATTGCCGATGAGCATCAAAAGGCACTTCAACTGATTGAAGAAGCTTTGCGTTATTGCCCGGAGCAGTGCCAGCGCCAAAATGGCGGTTACCTGAAAATAGCGCACAAACCCAGCGCTGTTGAGCCATTAAAGCAACAGTATGAGCAGTTAAAGCAGTTTGATCAGCCAGTTGAGTGGCTGACTCAGAGCGAACTTTCAAAGATTATCGCCAGCCCGCAGGCCCATGCCGCATTACGCTTCACCGACTGCTTTGCTCTAAACCCTATGTTATTAGCTGCCGCCACGGCTCGACGGGCGGCAGCTGCTGGAGCACAGTTAGTACAGCATTGTCCGGTAACTCAGGCCGTATCGCTGGGCAGCAAAGGCGTATACCTGAAAACTGCGAAAGGCGCTGTACGCGCTCGTAAGCTGCTGGTTTGTTCAAACGGATATACTTCAGGGCAGTTACTGCCAGAGCTTGCCAGTCGCTCGCTACCGGTACTCTCAAGCATTATTACCACCCCACCTCTGAGTAAAGAACAAGTCGCCAGCGTTAAGCTGTCACCTCAATACGCCATAATGGATACACGTATTCTGAAGTATTACTTCCGCTTACTGCCCGATAACCGCCTGTTGTTTGGTGGTCGTGGTGCCATTCAGGGGAAACATGCCTCCGACGCGGTTTATGCTAAACGCTTACTACAAGCCTTGCACCAAACCTTTCCTCAACTGCAAGACGTTAACAAGTGGGAGCACTTCTGGAGCGGCTGGGTCAGTGTGTCACTGGACGATTACCCGCGAGTAGGCAAAGTGAAAGACAATATCTACGCCAGCATGGGCTACTGCGGAGCTGGTGTTAGCTTTACCGCCCTGGCCGGTCAAAGACTGGCAGAAGCCGCCATGGAAAAAAACCTGCCCGAGCTACCGTACTACCAGTCACAAGTAAAGCCCTTCCCATTACCACGCTTCCGCCGCCTAGGCCAATGGCTCTACTACCACTACGGCCGCCTACGCGACTGAGGGGGGACAGGGGCAGGCTGCTCACTTGCTTCGCTTGAGCATTGAAAGCCTCTATGACGGAGACGCGACGAGCTCATCCATGAGAGCTTGACGAAGGCCATCCATGGCCTTCGACACTCCGCCACAGAGGCTTTCAACACTCGTAACGCTCACACGTGAACAGCCAGCCCTTCTAATCTCTCTCATCACAGCTTAAGTGGCTTCTTAACTGAAGCGGAAGATAGTGAGCGCGCCGACGGTTACACAGGGCTATTGTGGAGGTGTGCAGCGCCATGGATGGCGCTGCCCAAGCCCTACAGGGATGTATTTACGGGCGTCCTCCACAATGGCCCTTGTAACCTCAGCGCTCGCTATTCAGCCCCGCTACAGGCCGAAGACGATTTTTTCGCTTTTGAGCATTCGGGCTATGTATTTCATTAGCAGCAATGCGGCTGCCAGGGTGGCAATTGCGCTGATGACCGTTCCCATGACATTCACGTTCTCACCGCGTATCAGTGACAGAAAAGCCTGATGCTGACCGGTTAGCGGGAGATAGTAGAGAATTGGATTTTTAAGCCGTGCAAATTCGACACCGAATGACGCTGCCATGGGAATGATCAATAAGAAGCTGATGTAGGTTTGTGCTTCTTTGAAGTTCTTAGCCCGGAAGGATACAAACAACTGCAGGGCTGTGGCGAAAAGGGCTAGTGGCACCAGTAGTATGAACATCAGCGTCATCATACCTACACTAAAGTTCACGTTCATACCAATTTCGTGTAATGGGACGTAGGCAAATATAATGGGTATGAGTACCAATGACAGTATTGCGCCGAACAATGAAAAGGTCGTTGCGGTCAGTGCTTTACCGGTAACAATGTCCCAGGTGCTTAATGGCTGACTCAGCAAAAATTCCAGTGAGTTACGCTCACGTTCGCCTGCACTAATATCAATAGCCACGTTCATGCCAGACCAGAACACGGACAAGATAATAAACACCAGCACACTGCCCATAATCAAGGCCGCTTTTGAGCCCCGGGTTGCTAAGTCCTGTTTTTGCAGTTGCACCGGTTGCATGACACGCGGGTCAACACCCCGCAATGTCAACCGGTAAGCCGCTATTTGACTGGAGTACGCCTGAACTGCCTGCTCTACACGCTTAATTTCGGTTTGTTGCTTTTGGGCCGACCAGTCGGCACGCAAGGTTACCTCTACTGGCTCCGCTTTACTTACATTCTCCTGCCAGTTTTCCGGTAAGGTTAATATTATCGGCGTTTCGGTTTTCGCCCATTCCCCTTCTTTAGCAACAACACCGTGTTCGCTCAGAAATTCAACGAGTTGAGGGGCGTTTTCTTTACCTTCAATGGTAATTTCAACGTCCGCCGGATCGGTCAGTTGGGTTATTAAGAAGAAAAAGGCTACGGCCATTAATAAGGGGCCGAAAAACGCATAGGACATTGCCGCTAAAACGGAGCGTTTATCACGGATAGCGTCCCGAAACTCTTTTTTCCATACAGAAGTTAATGCACTCATCAGGCTGCTATCCCCTCGTCGGTACCGATAATTTTAACGAAGGCGTCTTCCAGCTGTTGCTCGCCGGTCATATCGCAAAGTTCCTGTGGTGTTCCTTCAGCTGCAACTTTACCTTTTGCCATAACCACCACTCGGTCGCATAGCGCAGCAACTTCCTGCATAACGTGGCTGGAAAAAAGAATACAGGTACCCTGAGCGCGTTGTTCGCGCAGCACATCTCTTAAAATTCGGGTACTCATAACGTCCAGACCACGGCTGGGCTCATCCAGAATCAAGTGCTTTGGGCTGTGTACTAAAGCCTGAGCAAGCGCAACTTTCATCCGCTGGCCTTGTGAGAATCCTGCAGTGCGGCGGTCTGCAAGATCTTTAATATCCAGCTTCTCTATCACCTTCTCAACCGCCTGCTTTTGCTCCTTGCCTTTTAACCCGTGCAGCCCGGCGAAATAAGCAACTTGTTCGCGCACGGTTAAACGTTCGTATAACCCGAACTTATCAGGAAATATACCGAGGTTTCGGCGTGCACCAATCGGGTTCTGGTTGGCATCAACCCCTTCAATCTCGGCTTTGCCAGTATCGGCCTGCAACAGCCCGTAAATAATCCGCAGACAAGTGGTCTTCCCGGCTCCGTTTGGCCCGAGCAGACCGGTAATTTCTCCATCTTTTGCCTGAAAGGAGAGTGAGTCCAGCGCTTGCACATTTTTGAATGTTTTTGTCAGTGCATCTACGTTTATCATTATTTATAGCCCCGCTGCATTTTGGTTTAGCACGAATGGCTTAAGGCTTTGTTCTTCTAAGCAGCTACCTTCTATATTCTCAATAGAACCTTGCTCAATAAAGTCTGCGATAAGTGTATTAGCACAGGTATGGCTGGCAATAGTATGTCCCGCATTAGGAGCTATCAGATGTTTACTATTGGGTAAGGTTCTGTGTGCAATTTCGCCCCATTCCGGAGGAGTAACCGGATCCAATTCACCCGATAACAGCAGTACCGGTTTATCACTGACCACAGGGTCCGACCAATAAGCAGGTACGCTTGATGACTGCCAACCCGCACACATATCAACAAAAGCATCACCGGTGCGGCTACCAATAAACTCATTGTTGCCGTCCTGCGCAAAAAGCTCCGGAGTCGCCCGGGGTAAATCTTCGCCACAGACAACCGACAGCATAAGCCCCAGGTAAATACTGTTCTGCGACATAGTACCGCCCATCAAGCCCAGTATCGCGTGGTAATTTCCTTGAGCTGCAGAGTGAATGGCATAGGGTAATAATTGACGCGTATTGGGGTGATATAAGGCAACACGGATAATTGAACTAAAGCGCCCGGGAGTCAGTTTTATTTCCAGCGGTTCAAACGACAGAGGATCACGCGTTTCCAGCAGAATATCTCCGGTTTCCAGCTCATTCATCACCTCATAATATTCCTGCTCGAGGTTAGGAAACTTCTCGTGACACGGGCTTTGTTCCGAACAATCCTTCAGCATTTCGTCAAACGCATTGGCTCCGTGCTGACCAAAAGGCCCAATGATTACCTGAGGCGGGGCTACAGCATCGAGGGTAGCCGTGCGAACTGAAGTAGGCGCTTCACGTAAATAGGTTAGCCCGACACGCGTTCCGTAAGAACCACCATAAAGGTTAAGTTGCTCTATACCTAAATGTTCACGTACCCGTTCAAAGTCTTTTACGGCGTTAACGGTATGGTATTGGGTTGTATCTGTATCGGGATACTGTTCCTGACATTCACGACTCAGGGCTTTCAGATCCTGTTCATCGTCTGCACGTATCAATTCATCCGGACGTTCAATGTCGCATTCAAGCGGATGACTTTTTCCCGTGCCACGCTGATCAATTAGAAGGATATCGCGTTTTTGACGCACCGCTTCGAACATACGCGCTATCATTGGAGTTAATTCGGTAGCAGCCTGACCCGGCCCTCCAGCCAGAATTAGCATAGGATCAGCTTGCGAACCCTCCTGAATAGCCGGAAGAATAGCGTAGTAAATACCAATATGCTTACCGTCGGGCTGTTCGTAGTTTTCAGGAACTGAAACTGTGCCACAATGCAGTTTCTCTTGCACGCCCGGCAAATAACAGCTCGAAGCTTCATTTAGTTTTGCCTGTGCCTGACCGCTGAGCGATGCCAGCCCCAGTAACAGTAGCGATAATGCCATCCATCGTTTCATAGTGATTCCGTTTATATATGCAACGGATCTATTGTCGTAGAGAACAGGGGAGAATTACAAGGTAAGTCACTGATTGATTTGTTAGAAGATGTAAAAAAGCCCGCAAAAATTGCAGGCTTTTAGAAAATAACTTTATTGGTACCTAACTTACAGGCCAGCGCGATCTTTAATTGCTGCGGCAATTGCACTGCTGCCATGACCGTTAGATTGTGCCCATTCGTAGTCGCCAGAAGCTTTCAGCTCGTCTACTGACAAACGACCAACAATGAACTCACCAATGTCTTGTGAACCATTTGACATGGCAAATTGCAATAAGCTCTGACCATTACACTGAATGCCACTGTAAATATCACGCACGCGTACACGAGCATCACGTAATTTTTTACGCATACGCATGGTGTCATCACCCTGTACATATGTGCATAAGCTTAAGGCTAATTCATTTGCCTCTGCGCTTTTTGAAAAAGTTACGCCTGTTGCCGCAACGGCAGCCATCATGGTGCCTAATACAATTGCTTTCATCTAAAACCCCATCACAAGATTGTTCAAAAATTCACCATGATGATACTACGAACTCAAGCTTGCCGCAATGGCTTAAAATGCAGGTAAGTTACTGAATTTATAACTTCTTATTAACTTAATCTGTCGAAAATAAGAGTACTAAAATTATGCGAGTTACGCTCATTAGCGGCAAAGTTTTGCCGCTCTACCTCTTGCCAGTCGGCAACTTGATGGTAATCAGGAAAGTACGTATCGCCCTCAACATTTAGCTCTATTTTAGTAACATATAGTCGGTCTGCGAGGGGTAAAAATTTCTCATAAATTTTTCCTCCGCCAATCACCATTAGTTCCTCAACCGGACCTGCGGCGGTTATTGCCTGTTGCACCCCAGACACCCAAACCACCTGACTGTCCTGATTTTCCGAACGATCTGTTCGATGACTTAGAACGATATTCTTACGCCCAGGCAAAGGACGACCAATTGACTCGAAAGTTCGCCGTCCCATAACAATTGGCTTACCTAAGGTAATTTTTTTGAAATATTGCAACTCGTCCGGAAGGTGCCATGGCATTTTGTTCTCTTTTCCGATGACACGATTATCGGCCATAGCAACCACGAGTGATATTTTCATTTGGTGATACCTTTAATGCGTAGCCTGACGTTTACGTCAGGACTAATATCTCACCTGACATGAATGTCAGGCTACAGGTGAATGTAGCCGACGTTTACGCCAGGACTAATATCTCACCTGACATAAATGTCAGGCTACTTCTGATAAATGACTTCGACGTCGTGATCATCATCATCATCGTCGTCATCTTCGTCATCCATCTCTTCTTCAAGAACTTCTTCGTGGTAAGTGTCCCACATAAACTCGACCGGATCGGCTTCTTCATGCTGCTCAGTGTCAGGTGCTGGCAATGTTTCAAGGTAAGACATTACCTCACGACAAAGCGCATCACTGCCTCGCCCTTCCAGAGCAGCAATTTGGAACACCGGACCGTCCCAGTTCAGAGTTTTAACCAGCTCATCTACTTTTTCCTGAACCTCTTCGTCCAGCAGCAAGTCGACTTTATTGATGACCAGCCAACGTGGCTTTTCTGCCAGTTTCGGACTGTATTTTTCCAGTTCGTTGATGATGATACGCGCCTGCTCGGCGGGGTCGGTTTCATCAAAGGGAGCCAAATCTACCAGGTGCAGCAGTAAGCGGCAACGCTCTAAATGTTTGAGGAATTGTATACCCAACCCGGCACCTTCAGCCGCGCCTTCAATAAGACCCGGAATATCGGCAATAACAAAACTTTGATGCGGCGCGGGACGCACAACACCCAGGTTTGGTATCAGGGTGGTAAACGGATAGTCCGCCACTTTAGGGCGTGCTGCCGAAACCGAACGAATAAAAGTCGATTTACCGGCATTAGGCATACCCAGCAAACCAACATCAGCCAGCAACATCAGTTCCAGCTTTAGCGGACGGACTTCACCAGGAGTCCCGTCGGTCTTCTGGCGGGGTGCGCGATTTATACTGCTTTTAAAACGCGTATTACCCAGACCATGGAAACCACCTTTGGCTACCATTAAACGTTGACCATGCTTCGTCAAATCGCCAAGAACTTCGCCAGTATCAATATCGGTAGCGCGGGTACCAGGAGGAACCGGTAGCACGATGTCATTGCCGCGTCTGCCCGTACAGTTTTTGCCCATACCGTTTTTACCGCGTTCAGCTTTATGAAAACGTTCAAAACGATAGTCGATAAGAGTATTCAGGTTCTCATCTGCTTCTAGATAGACATCACCGCCGTCGCCACCATCGCCGCCGTCAGGGCCGCCTTTGGGAATATATTTTTCGCGACGGAAACTGATACAACCATTACCACCGTCACCCGCGTCTACGCGGATTTCTACTTCATCAACGAATTTCATCGCAATCTGCTACTTTTCACTTATAGAATACTGTGCAAAATTCTAGCACATATGAAAAAGCCCCGCCGTAAGGCAGGGCTTTCAGAACCGAAACTTTTCAGTTTATGTTCACATTATTAGTCAGTAATAACGCTCACATATTTACGGTTTTTGCTGCCCTTCACATCAAAAGACACTTTGCCTTCTGAGGTTGCAAACAATGTGTGGTCTTTACCAATACCAACGTTCGCACCAGCATGGAACTTAGTACCACGTTGACGAACCAGGATGTTGCCTGCTAATACAGACTCACCACCGAAGCGCTTAACACCGAGACGTTTACTCTCTGAGTCGCGACCGTTTTTAGTAGAACCACCAGCCTTTTTATGTGCCATGTCGTTACTCCTTAATTAGCTGTTGATACCAGTGATTTTCACTTCCGTGAACCACTGACGATGGCCTTGTTGACGACGAGAATGCTTACGACGACGGAACTTGACGATTTTAATTTTATCGCCACGACCGTGATCAATCACTTCCGCTTTCACTTTACCACCGGACACGAACGGAGCACCGATGTTTACATCGTTGCCGTCAGAAACCATCAAAACCTGGTCGAATTCAACTACATCACCGGTAGCTGCTTCCAGTTTTTCCAGGCGGACGATTTGGCCTTCAGACACACGGTGCTGCTTACCGCCACTTTGGAATACTGCGTACATATTATTCTCCACAACCCTATTGGGCATCCAAATTCAAATCAGGGCGCGAATTGTACGTAATCCAATCAGCGATCGCAACCTTTAATTTGAACTTAAAAGCGGCACTGCTTACCGCGGATTGAGTTTCCGCTCCGCTATAAATAGTGTACCATCTGTTTTCCGTTAAATTTTGTAAATAAACAGATATCTATGATGGATATGCAGTCCATTAACGCATTAGCCAAAGACGATATGCTTGGTGTTAATGCCTTAATAGGTGAACAACTTCAATCGGATGTTGCCTTAATTAACCAGTTAGGCCTTTATATTGTCAATAGTGGCGGTAAACGCTTACGACCGCTGCTCGCAATATTAGCCTGTCGGGCTCTGGGTTATAAAGGTAATGATCACCGCAAACTTGCTACGATTATCGAGTTTATTCATACCGCGACTCTGCTTCACGACGACGTGGTTGATGAATCTGAACTGCGCCGCGGACGCAAGACCGCCAACGCAGTATTTGGTAATGAAGCCAGCGTATTAGTTGGTGACTTCCTTTATACCCGTGCTTTTCAGTTAATGGTTGATTTAGACTCCCTACGGATACTGCGTATTTTAGCGGATGCTACCAACATCATTTCTGAAGGCGAAGTGTTGCAGTTAATGAACTGTAACGACCCGGATACCTCAGAAGCCAGCTACTTTAATGTTATTTACGGCAAAACCGCCAAGCTGTTTGAAGCAGCTACAGAGTTAGCAGGCGTATTAACCGCACAAGACGAAAAAGTAACCCAGAAACTGGCCGATTACGGGCGTTACCTGGGTACCGCGTTTCAGCTAGTAGATGATTTAATGGATTACACTGCGGATAGCGAATCTATGGGTAAGAACGCCGGCGATGACCTGGCGGAAGGTAAGCCTACGCTACCCTTGTTATACGCCATGTGGCACGGCAACGAAGTAGAGCAAAAGCTGATTCGCGAAGCCATTGAGCAAGGCGACGGACGTGAGCACTTACAAACCGTGCTAACCGCTATGGAACGAACGGGAGCATTACAGTACACCCGCGATAAAGCCTTAGAAGCCGCCGAACAAGCGCGTGAGTCCCTAAGCGATCTCCCCGATTCCGACTACAAACAAGCCCTGCTCACCCTAACCCACCTGGCTGTCGACCGAGTGGCTTAGGGAAGGAAATGCCTTGGGGGAGCGGGTTCTGTTTCGGAGGACGCCCGCAAGTACTTCCCTGTAGGGCTTGGGTAGCGCCATCCATGGCGCTACACACCTCCGAAACAGAACCCTTCCCGCTTAAGGCATTTCTAATAAGTAATAAGCGTCCATGGCCTTCGACACTCCGCCATAGAAACCTTCAACACTCGTAACGCTTGCAACCCAACAGCCTGCCCCATGAACCATTTCGGTAGCCTGATGTTCACATCAGGTGGGGTATTTGAACATTGGACCTGACGTAAACGTCAGGCTACATACCTTTCAACAAGCAGGGAAATATTGGGGTTGGTCAGTATTGGCGATATGCCATTGTGGGTTATCTGGAGAAAGTGCTGGCATAACTTTCAGCAAGTAGCGCAGAAATGTTGGGGCGGCTATTACAGGAGCGTCGAAGGCCAAAGACGGCCTTCGTCGAGCGCTCAGGGATGAGCTTGTAGCGTCTCCTGTAATAGCCGCCCCAATATTTTCAAGAGCGGATTGCTGAAAGCTTAGCTGGCGAAATCGATGCCAGTTTGGATGTCGCCTTTCAGGCCGTCTAGCATGTCGTCCATGCATTTTTGTTCGAATGCACTGAGTTTGCCGTAAGACAGGATTTCTTCTGCGCCGTTTTTGCCTAAGCGTACTGGCTGTGCGAAGAACTTAGCGTTGTCGCCCGGGCCTTCTACGTAAGTGCACTCAATAGTGTCCTGACCTTGCAGACCTTTCAGCAGTGACAAGGCAAAACGTGCTGCTGCCTGACCCATAGAAAGGGTTGCTGAGCCGCCGCCGGCTTTTGCTTCGACAACTTCGGTACCTGCGTTCTGGATACGGTGAGTTAAGTCTTTGATTTCTTGCTCGGTAAACTCAACGCCTTCAACCTGAGACAGCAATGGCAAAATAGTCGTACCACTGTGACCGCCAATTACCGGAACTTCTACGTTTTCTGGGTTTAGGCCACGCAGTTCACCAACGAATGCTTCTGAGCGGATAACGTCCAGAGTCGTTACACCGAACAGTTTACGCTTGTCGTAACAACCCGCTTGCTTCAGTACTTCAGCAGCGATTGGAACGGTAGTGTTTACTGGGTTAGTAATGATACCAACGCAAGCGTTAGGGCAGTTGTCTGCAACACCTTGCACTAAGTTTTTAACAATGCCTGCGTTCATGTTGAACAGGTCAGAGCGATCCATACCCGGCTTACGTGGTACGCCGGCAGGAATTAATACGATGTCGCTGCCAACTAATGCTGATGCTAAGTCGTCTTTACCGAAGCCTGTTACTTTTACGTCGGTAGGGATATGACTTAAGTCAACCGCCACACCCGGAACTACTGGTGCAACGTCATACAACGATAATTCTGAACCTGCTGGTAATTGGGTTTTCAGAAGTAATGACAATGCCTGGCCGATACCACCGGCCGCACCTAATACGGCTACTTTCATCTCAGACTCCGTTTTTGTTGGTCAATTTAAACTGCTTAAAAATGCAGAATTTGGGGCAAAACTGTACTCCTATATCAGTAAAAATACAACTTTGCCCGATACACATTCAGCACTCGAATAGCGCATCTTTATGCAGTACACTGTTCATAATTATAGCACGTAAACAGCATAGGAATTTGACACTCACATGGTGCAGGACACGTTACTCGAAGCTTTTAAAACATTACTCCGCGAAGAGCGTTACGGCTCGCAGGGAGAAATTGTTAACGCCTTGAAAGCCGAGGGCTTTGATAACATTAGTCAGTCTAAAGTGTCGCGCATGCTGAGTAAGCAGGGAGCGGTTCGTACCCGCAATGCGAAGCAGGAAATGGTCTACTGTTTACCACCTGATTTAGCCGTGCCTTCCACCCGGGCACCATTAAGCCAGCTTGTACTGGATATTCAGCATAATGATGTGATGGTCATTATTCGCACAAGCCCGGGCGCCGCTCAGTTAATTGCACGACTGCTGGATTCGGTCGGTAAAAAAGAAGGGGTACTCGGCACTATTGCTGGCGACGACACCATTTTTATCGCACCGCTTAAAGTTGCTGACATTGAATTCACTTTGCGAAAAGTACGCGAGCTTTTTGCGAATCAGGCGGTACTGCCCTCTTCATAGTCCGCTATGTCGTCGGCGACTTCTTTGTTCGCTTCCATAAAGCGCATTGAAGGAACAAAAAAACCGGAGCTGGACACAGCCTGAGAGTAATCGAGTAAGGGGTCGTAAGCCCCCTGTTCGTCGGCGTAATAACGGTTCTTTAGCCACTGAACAACCATTTTAGGCGAATGGCTAAAATACATGGCCAATAGCCCCTGTTCACGCAAGTCGCCCCAGGGCATATTCTGCCGCAATAGTGGAATGGGCTGTTCGCTACCATCAATTAAACGACTTTTCGCGGCGTGAGTGACACCTTCTATTTTGGCTTCTGACAAACGTTCACCGGATACTTTCTCACGCCCCATTAACTGTTCCTGCTTTTCCGGGCCTAAATAGTCCCAACGACGCAAATCATGCCGAAACTTCTGCACGAATAAGTAGCTGCCGTCGACAAAGTCGGCGTCGTCCTGTGCGTCAACTAAAGCGACTTTACGCTTACGCATCCCCCGCGGGTTATCCGGCGCATCAATAAAGCCGGTTAAGTCGCGGCCGTCCAGGTAACGGAAGGAACGAATTTGCTCAGCCACTTCAATGTCGTAACCGAACCATTCCATTAGCGTGCGCCCGGCCAGATAGTTGGCGTCGAAACGGTCACAGCGAATTTGTATAACAAGATCATAAGGGTGTCTGGGTGCTTCGCGGTCTCCATCGCTCAGCTCGGGAAAAGCCTGCAAGTGCAGTGGCCGCTTATGTGGATAGAGAATATCCCAGTAGTCTGCCCCTATACCAACAAAGCCTGTTAACATGCCTTCAGAGAAACGGGCGTCAAGATCGCGTAAAATTGCTGGAAAACGAGCTAACTTGCGACGTAAACTTTCAACGTCGTCGCTCATGACATGACAAAACAACGTCAGACCATGCAGATTAGGTTCCGCGTAGACTCCTGACTGAGCTTTATCCACCCTATTCTCCCGTTTAACTGTTATTTTTGTGGGTTCGTTCTATTCGCTTTTACATTAATTAGCGCAAGAGGCATTATAGAATGCCTGTATTCGTTATGACACCGCAAGGAAAAATCATGCGTAATCTGATACTTATTTTTGGTTTGCTGGGCGTTACTGCCTGCACCACCACAGCTGATAACCAAGCCCAGCGTAGCAGCACACAGCAACAAAGTGCTGCTGCTGAGTTTCATCAACTGGCTGACACTATCTGGGAAGAACTGAATAAGTCCAGCGATACTGAGCTGACCGATATGTCACCGGAAGCGGTAGAAAAACGCTACCAACAACGCTCAAAGTGGCTTGAACAGCTTAACGCCGTTAACCTTAACGCGCTTAGCCAGGATGACCAAATTAATCACTCGATGATCCATTATACGTTAAAAAACAAAGTGGATGAGTATCGTTTTAAAGCACACTATATGCCATTAACAGCAGAAGGAAGCTTCCACAGTTCTTTAGCTTTTATGCCATCGTACACCTCGTTCTCTTCAGCTGAGGACTATCAGAATTACATTGCCAAGCTGCGTTCCATTCCCCGTTATATGGAACAACAAACGTATTGGTTACGTAAAGCAATAGAGGAAGGTTACACACAACCGGCCGCTGCTATGGCTGGCTTTGAAGAGAGCATACTGGCCTATATTGTACAGGATGCCGAGCAAAGCGTGTATTTCTCGCCATTTTCTCAGCAGCCAGGTTTTGTTGATAGCGAGCAATGGGAACAGTTGAAGGAAGATGCCCTGACCGCTATTGATGACCAGGTTATGCCGGCCTACGACGACTACTTTAACTTTATGGTCACTGAGTATCTGCCTAACTCTCGTGAGAGTGTTGGTGCCAGCGAGCTACCAAACGGCGATGCTTTCTACCAGAACAGAATTAAACACTACACCACGCTGGATATGAGCGCTGACGAAATCCATGAAATTGGATTGCAGGAAGTTGCGCGTATTCGCGGCGAGATGCTGGAAGTTATTGAAGAAACCGGTTTTGACGGTAACTTTGACCAGTTTGTCGACTTTTTACGTACAGATGAGCAGTTTTACCCGGAAACTGCAGAAGAGTTATTGGAATATGCCGCCTGGATAGCAAAGAAAATGGACGGTGAACTTCCAAAACTGTTTAAAACTTTGCCCCGCCAGCCTTATGGTATAGCTCCGGTGCCGGCTGAGATCGCCCCCAAATACACAACCGGCCGTTATTCAGGTTCAAGCCGTGACGACCGCGCAGGTTTCTACTGGGTAAATACCTACGCACTGGACCGTCGTCCGCTGTATCAGATGGAAGCTTTAACTCTGCACGAAGCCGTACCAGGGCACCATTTACAAAGCGCGATAGCGAACGAGCTGAAAGACTTACCGGAGTACCGCCAGCAAACTTATATTTCAGCTTTTGGTGAAGGCTGGGGTTTGTATTCCGAATACCTAGGTCTGGAAGCTGGCTTTTATGAAGACCCTTACAGCAACTTTGGTCGTTTAAGCTACGAAATGTGGCGTGCGGCGCGTCTGGTAGTTGATACCGGTATGCATGCTAAAGGCTGGAGCCGCGAACGAGCAATGGAGTTTATGGCGAACAACACTGCGTTATCGCTGCACAACGTAAAAACCGAAATTGACCGTTACATTACCTGGCCTGCACAGGCACTTTCATACAAGCTGGGTGAACTGACCATTAAGCGTTTACGCAGCGAAGCAGAACAGCAGTTAGGTGATAAGTTCGATATTCGTGAGTTCCACGATGCGGTACTGGAAAACGGCAGCGTGCCACTGAAAGTACTAGAACAACACATCAACGACTGGATTGCCGAGCAGAAATAAAACAGAACCCCCGCTATCAGGAAGACGCCTGCAAGTACGTCCCTGTAAGGCTTGACTGGCGCCATCCATGGCGCCAGACACTTCCTGATAGCGGGGATTCTATTTGTTTATTTCTACCGTCTACAAAACCATCCATGGCGCTGCACACCTCCACATGAGGCCCTGTAACCATTGGACGCGCTCACGATCCTCTCTTATCCCGCCAAGTTTTGTAGCCTGACGTTCTACGTCAGGTGAGGTGTTCGACTATCTCACCTGATGCATTAGCATCAGGCTACCAAATTGTTATTTGATAAAGCAGATCTTGAGTATTCTGTTTCTGTCGTAGAAAGGCCATGACATAGCTCACCCGAGCTTTCTCATCTAAGCGAAATAAAATTTTATAGTTATCCACGAGCACCACTCTATAATCAACTATGCCTAGTGTTTCAAGCTCATGGGAAACAGGGAATTGCAGCGGGTTGTCACTTAGCTTACTTACCGAAAAATCAAGGAGCTGTTAACCTAATCGAATGGTTTCTTCTTGACCAAGAAACTCTTCCATGTAGCGAGTTAAAGTAGCCAGTGTTTTATAACTAAACTCAGTGAAATAAACATCGTAGTTCATAAATGATATGGCTAAAGCTCAAACTTCTTTGTACTGAGTTCACGCTCTAACCTTTCTTTTGCTTCGCTAAGGGATAGCAAATTCTGGTTGCGAATATCCCTTTCAGCCAGGTTCATCAGTTTAAGTGTCGCAATAGCCTCATCGCGCTGTCGAGCACTCGCTTCCGACTCAATCCGGTAGACAGGCTTACCGCCTTGAGTGACCACAATAGGCTCCTCCACATCCAGCGATGCTGCATTTTGCTTAATGTAACTGATGGTTTTTATCTGCATGATTCTCTCCCGACTGAACAGTCTAAATATAGACTATTAATAGACCATAAGACAAGTTAAGTATCGCACCTGATGTGAACATCAGGCTACTGAATATCGGGCACAAAAAAACCGCCGAAGCGGTTTTATAAGTTGCTAATGAGTGCGATCAGCGGTTGCGAGGACTCTTAACGAGGTGTGCAGCGCCATGGATGGCGCTGCCCAAGCCCTACAGGGAAGTACTTGCGGGCGTCCTCGTAAAGAGTCCTTGCAACCTAAGCACTCATTAAGCCACGTTGATGGTTGGGATGATGTTTTCCTTGGCCGCTTTTTCTGCGTCGCGGAAGGCATCCATCTGGTCGAAGTTCAGGTATTTATAGACTTCGCCAGCCATTGAGTTGATGTCCTGTGCGTACTCCAGGTATTCTTCCGGAGTTGGCAGACGACCCACAATTGCACCGACAGCGGCAAGCTCTGCAGAAGTCAGGTAAACGTTAGCGCCATCACCCAAACGGTTCGGGAAGTTACGGGTTGAGGTAGACAGCACCGTTGCGCCCGGTTCTACCCGTGCCTGGTTACCCATACACAGTGAACAACCCGGCATTTCGGTACGAACGCCATTACGCTCATAAATGTCGTAATACCCTTCAACTTCCAGCTGCGCTTTGTCCATTTTCGTTGGTGGTGCAATCCACAAACGGGTATTTAATGGGTCAGAGTTTTTCTCTAACAATTTACCCGCCGCACGGAAGTGACCAATGTTGGTCATGCACGAACCAATGAAGACTTCATCAACGTTGTTACCTGACACTTCGCTCAGGAACTTCGCGTCATCCGGGTCGTTCGGGCAGCAAACGATAGGTTCTTTAATGTCGTTCAGGTCAATTTCGATAACCGTAGAATAGTCGGCATCTTTGTCGGCACGCGTTAGCTGCGGGTTCTCTAACCATTCTTCCATCTTACGGGCACGACGCTCCAACGTACGCGCATCGCCGTAGCCTTCGTTGATCATCCAACGCAGCATAGTGATGTTTGAACGCAGGTACTCGGCAACCGACTCTTCAGACAAATCGATGGTACAACCGGCCGCTGAACGCTCAGCAGAAGCATCAGACAATTCAAATGCCTGCTCAACGGTTAAATGATCAAGACCTTCAATTTCTAAGATACGACCTGAGAAAATGTTCTTCTTGCCACGCTTATCAACGGTCAGATGACCTTCTTTGATAGCGAAAGCAGGAATGGCATGAACCAGGTCACGTAAAGTAATACCAGGCTGCATTTCGCCTTTGAAGCGCACCAATACAGATTCAGGCATATCCAGTGGCATAACACCGGTCGCTGCGGCGAACGCAACCAGACCTGAGCCTGCCGGGAATGAAATACCCAGCGGGAAACGCGTATGTGAGTCACCACCAGTACCAACCGTGTCTGGTAGCAACATACGGTTCAGCCAGCTGTGGATGATACCGTCGCCAGGACGCAAACTTACACCGCCACGGTTCATAATAAAGTCAGGCAAGGTGTGCTGAGTTTCAACGTCAACCGGCTTAGGATAAGCGGCGGTGTGACAGAACGACTGCATAACTAAGTCTGAGTTAAAACCAAGGCATGCCAGGTCTTTCAGCTCGTCACGAGTCATAGGGCCAGTGGTATCCTGAGAGCCCACAGTGGTCATTTTAGGTTCGCAGTAAGCGCCCGGACGAACACCTTCCATACCGCAAGCTTTACCGACCAGCTTTTGCGCCAGCGAGAAGCCTTTGCCGCTGTCGGTTGGTTGCTCTGGCTTACGGAATAAATCGGATGGACCCATGCCCAGAGATTCACGTGCTTTTTCTGTCAGACCACGGCCAATGATCAGGTTAATACGGCCACCGGCACGCACTTCATCTAAAATAACGCGAGACGCATAATCGTATTCAGCGATAACGTCGCCAGCTTCGTTCTCGATTTTGCCTTCGTATGGGTAGATAGTGATGACATCACCCATATTCATTTTTTCAACGTCGGCTTCAAATACCAACGCACCAGCGTCTTTCATGGTGTTGAAGAAAATAGGCGCGACTTTAGAGCCAATGCAGATACCGCCAGCACGTTTATTTGGTGTGCCCGGCATGTCTTCGCCAATGTTCCACAATACGGAGTTTGTCGCCGACTTACGTGAAGAACCTGTACCCACTACGTCACCAACGAAGGCAACCGGGTGACCTTTTTCTTTCAATTCTTCAATTTGCTTGCCTGCATCAGTAATGCCTTCGCGTGGCATTTTGTACATTGCTTTAGCATGCAGAGGAATGTCTGGACGAGACCAGGCATCGGGTGCAGGAGACAAGTCATCGGTATTGGTTTCGCCAGTCACTTTAAAGACTGTTGCTTTAATTGACTTAGCCAGCTCATCGCTGTTGGTGAACCATTCAGCGTTGGCCCAGGATTCAACCACTTCTTTCGCCAGCGCATTACCGGCTTTCATTTTCTCTTCCACGTCGTGGAAAGCGTCAAACATTAAGATAGTTTCTTTCAGTTCTTTTGCCGCCAGTTCAGCCAGCTGAGAATCGTCCAGCAATTCTACTAAAGTGACGATGTTGTAACCGCCGTGCATGTTACCCAGCAGTTTTACTGCGTATTCTTTGCTCACAACCGGACTTTCAATTTCGCCCTTAACAACGGCGCTTAAAAAGCCAGCTTTAACATAGGCTGCTTCATCCACACCCGGCGGTACGCGCTCGGCCAGCAGCTCAACAAGGAAGTCTTCCTCGCCTGCTGGGGGATTTTTCAGTAATTCCACTAAATCGGCTACTTGCTCGGCGTTTAATGGCTTCGGAGGGATGCCTTCTGCGGCGCGCTCTTCTACGTGCTGACGATATTCTTTAAGCACTTATAGTACCTCTCATTTGCTTGCATGAATTCTAGACGGTTCACTAGTGCGGCGCATTATACGGATTTTACTGTTAAATTCCCATGACACGGGGCTATAAAACAGATAATTCAGGGTATAAACAGGGTGAATGCGCCCGGGTTACGGGCGCGGTACTCGTTGTACTATGGCGTACATAACAGGGACAACAAACAAGGTCAGCAAGGTGGCAAAACCAAGACCAAACATAATGACCGTTGCCATGCTCGCAAAGAAGTCATCAAACAGCAGCGGTATCATGCCCAAAATGGTGGTGGCTGCCGCCATTCCTACCGGACGAACACGGCTGACAGCGGCATCGCTTAACGCCTGAGCCGCCTCTTTACCAGCGTCCAGCTCAGCATTAACCTGTTCCAGCAACACCACGCCGTTTTTAATCAACATGCCGGAAAGGCTGAGGAAGCCGAGTAAGGCCATAAAGCCGAAAGGTTTATCCAGTAGCAAGAGTCCAACAGTGACCCCAATAATGGAAAGTGGCACTGTCGTCCAAAGCACTCCGGCCTGACGAATACTGTTAAACAGCAGCACGGTAATAATAAACATGACCAGAAAGCCCAGAGGCAAGGCGCCGAACAACGCTTTTTCGGCTTTACCGGCGGCTTCGTGCTCGCCGCCCCAGGTTAATTCGTAGCCTAACGGCAAGTCGATAGCCTCAAGCTTAGGCCGGACACGCTCAAATACTTGTGCTGCCGTTTCTTCACCCAGTAAGTCATGGTCGGCCATAACAGTAAGTGTTCGCTTACGGTCGCGACGCAGTATTAAAGGATCTTCCCAAACCACATCAATTGAACGCGCAACTTGAGCCAGGGGCACAAAGCGGTCGAACGCCGGACTGTAAATTTGCAGCTCCTGCCAATTATCCAAATCGACCCGCTCAGCCGCCGGCGCGCGCTGCACTATTGGTAATAAATCGGTGCCATCACGGTATATACCAATTTGCCGGCCAACGAAATTAGCCAGTAGCAGATTATTCACGTCTTCTTTCGTAATTCCGGCGCGCCGGCCTGCCGCTTCGTCGTATTCCGGACGCAACAGTTTAGTCGGCGTGCGCCAGTCAGAGCGAATGTTTACCGCACCTGAATCTTCGGCAAGAATGGCCTGCGCCTTTTTACTCAACTCACGCAAGGTATCAATATCGGGGCCGGAAAAACGCGCTTCAATTTTTGCCGGAGTAGCCGGGCCAATTTCAACCCGTATCAGTTTGTCCTCAACGTCCGGATGCTCTTCACGAATTCGCTGGCGAATGTCACGCATTAAAGCGTCCATAACGTCTTTGTCTTCTACCCGTACCAGTAACTGCGCATAACTCTCGTAACTTTTTTCTACCAGGTAAGTCAGGGTAAACCGCGGGGCTCCCTGGCCTATGGTCGTAGCTACCGATGTCACTTCGCTTTTCTCCAGCAGGTAGTCTTCGAGCCGCTTAGAGTCTTGCTCAGTATGACGAATATCGGTGCCTTGTGGATACCAGAGATCGACATAAAATAATGGCGTTGTTGATGGCGGGAAAAATGCCTGTTTCACCTGGCCGAATCCAACCACAGCCGCAGCCAGCATTGCCAGCATCACTACCATGCTGATAATGCGGTGACGCAAACAAACTGCCAACATCTTCTTATAACCCCGGTATACAGGGTGAGAGAAGACATCGTCCTGATCATCACCACTACCAATATCCTTCGCGGAATATAGGCGATCGGCCAGAAACGGTATAAGCGTCAACGCAGTCACCCAGCTCAGCAGCAAGGAGATGAGCAACACCCAGAACAAACTTCCGGCAAATTCACCGGTGGCGTCAGCCGACAGACCAATGGGCGCAAAAGCAATAATACCGATAACGGTAGCACCCAGTAGCGGCCACTGATTCTGCTTAACCACGCTAACCGCGGCATCCACTTTACTCATGCCCCGTCGCATACCGACCATAATACCGTCGGCAATGACTATCGCGTTATCTACCAACATTCCCAGCGCAATAATCAACGCGCCCAGCGATACCCGTTGCAGGTTAATATCGCCAATGCGCATGAAAATAAAGGTGCCCAGCACGGTGAGTAATAAAACCGTTCCTATAAGCAAGCCGCTGCGGAAGCCCATAGTCAGCAGCAACGCAATAATAACAATGGCCACCGCCTCTACCAGGTTCAGCAGAAAATCATTAACTGAGTTCTCGACCTGATGCGGCTGGTCGTAGATGCGGTCGACGGACATTCCGAGAGGCTTAGCGTACTCCAGCTCATCCATTCGTTTTTGCAGACGCTCGCCCACTTCCACAACGTTCACGTTGTCAGCAAAAGACAACGCCAGCCACAAAGAGGCCTGCCCGTTATAACGAACCACGTGATCCGGAATGTCTTTAGTTTCGCGATAAATGGTCGCTACATCGCGCAAGTAGATACGCTGGTCGGCTCCGGGATTACTGATAACCAGTTCTTCCATATCTTCAACATCGGCAAATTCACCACTGGTGGCGATGCGCAAGGCTTCCTCGTCAACGGTTACCCGTCCGGCGTTTGCTACGGCATTTTGAGTTTGCAGCAGCCCGGCAATACGACTGGGAGGGATACCAAAATTGGCCAGGCGTGAGCGCGATACTTCCACCACAACCTGCTCTTGCTGCTCTCCTGCAAGAGTCACTTTGCCTACACCATCAACTAAAACCAGTTCACGACGCAAAAAGTCAGCATAATGCTCAATATCTTTATAGGAATAATCCGGCCCGGTAATGGCCATCATAACGCCATACACATCAGCAAAATCATCGCGAATAATGGGTTCACTGGTGCCCGGAGGAAGCTGCCCTTTGGTGTCGTTAATTTTACGTCGCAATTCGTCCCATATTTGGTGCAAGTGCTCTTCGCGGTAGATGCTTTTCATCTCAACCGTTATTTGCGACAACCCGGGCTTGGAAATTGATTTTACATGGTCGACGTAACTTAGCTCCTGAATGGCATTTTCCAGCTTGTAGGTCACCTCTTCTTCTACCTGCTGAGCTGATGCTCCCGGGTATGGCGTAATGACCATGGCTTGCTTAATTGTGAATTTGGGATCTTCCAAACGACCAAGCTGAGTCAGGGCAACCAGACCACCAATTAACAGGATGAGAAATAACATCCAGCTCGTGGTTTTTCGCTCCATGCTGTATTGAGCTATATTCATTACAGACCCCGTTCACGTTGCCATTCACGCACCTGCTGATTCTCTTTCAGCTGATGAACGCCTGCTATGACTATGGTTTCCCCCTCCTGCAACCCGTCGAGTACCGTCAAACCATCGTTGGTCATTGGTCCGACATTCACTTTACGTTTTTGTACACGCATGTCGTCGTTAACAACCCAGACATAGGAAGCATCGTTTGTGTCACTAAACACCGCTTTAGCCGGAACCACCATGCCAATTTGAGAGGAGCGCAGCACTTCATTAATATCAACAATAACCGTTGCGGTCATGCCTGGCAGCACATTGATGTCCTGAGGTTTAGGTAAAGTGAATACGACTTCGTAAGCATTCGTCGCGCCATCAGACTGCGAGTCCCACTCTTTTAAATGAGCCGGATAAGTAAATTCCGGCGCCGCATCAAAGCGCACTTCAGGCTGGTAATCGGTTTGTTTTTTAACCTTGGCAAAAAGTTTTTCCGGCACATTAATGCTGATATCAATCGCGTTGCTAATTTGTAACGTCACAATGGGCTGCTTAGCCTGCACGTTTTCATAAGCTTCCACTGCCAGGTTCGCCACGACACCATCGAATGGTGCGGTCAGTTTGGTATAGCGTAAATTCGCTTTGGCGGTTTCGTAGTTTGACTTAGCAACCGCCAGTTCTGACTCTATTTGGTCAAACTGTCCTTCCGACATGACACCTTCATTAACCAAAACTTTGTTTCGCTCATATTGAGAAGACGCCAGTTCATATTGTGCTTTCGCCTGATCGACAGCCAGTTGATAGTCCGTTGGATCCAACTGTGCGATAAGGTCGCCCTGCTTTACTTCGGTGCCGGGACGGGCTGGTAGCTCGGTAATTTCTCCGGCGACGCGAAACGTCAATTGCGCTACTTTAGCCGCTTCGACCACTGCCGGAAATTCACGTAACCGTGGACCGTCAGCTTCAGTCACTTGCATAAGCCGCGCCGGGCGCGCTTGTTGAGTATCATTAACTTCTGCTTGTTCACTGCACGCCGCTATAACGACAGCAGCCAGAGCGATAGAAATAGGTTTCAGCCAGCGCATGAATTTGGTTCCGATATTTTCAGAGAAATTGAATTGGAATAAGTTTACCCTAGGTATAGTTACAGTTATATTGAATTAAAATTAAAAAGATAATCAGAAAAATTTAATGAATTTATCTCACCTAAAAATGATGATCACCGTAGCTAACCTCGGTAGTCTGCAAAAAACAGCCGAGCAACTCAACCGCACACAGTCTGCGGTGAGTATGGCGTTGAAGAAACTGGAAGAGAACGCCGGTTTCGCCTTATTCAACCGCGACGGTTATCGTCTGGAACTAACCGAACAGGGTCAGCATTTTCTGCGGCAGGCGGAAGAAGTGGTGCGCCAGCAGCAACGGCTACAGTCACTGGCTAACCAACTAAAGCACGGTGCAGAGCCTTTGCTGACGCTGTGCTATGACCATACCTGCGACAGCAAACTCTGGGTGCCCAGTATTCAGCACATTCAACAACAATATCCGGCTACCGAACTGCACGTAGACGGCGAGTCACAAATGCGGGCGCTGAAGCGTATCGATAACGGCAGCGCCGACTTAGCTTTGTGCCCCTGGCTGCCTTTATTTCGCCAGTACGGCGACTTTGAAACTCTGCCGGTGGCACCGTTTGAATTAACGGTTGTGATGTCAGCCGCGCTGATGAAAGAGTTTGGGCGTATGCCACAAAGCCGCCAGGATTTATTAGAACTGCCTATGCTGGTACCGCAGAACCTGGAGATAGGCATTAATCTGGATGCAGTACTGCGTCTGCCCAGCCAGCAGCGCATAAGGGTAAATGAGGTTAACACTCAGTTTGAACTGCTAATGGCCGGTTTCGGCTGGGGCATTATTCCCAAACACATCGCTCTGGACGCCCTAGAGCAGGGCAAGCTGGTTGAAATCAGTATTCCGGGATTCATCCAGCAAGTGCGTTTGGAGATTCACTTGGTACGCTCTGCAAACCGTACCTTAGGCCCTGCTGCCAATGCCATCTGGCAGCGGTTTGCGTAACACTATTGCTCCTGATGTGAACATCAGGCTACGTGCACCCTGTAGCCTGACATTTATGTCAGGTGAGGTGGCAGATAGTGGGCACGCCTGACGGTTGCGGCGAACCATTGAGGAGGTGTGCAGCGCCATGGATGGCGCTGCCCAAGCCCTACAGGGATGTATTTACAGGCGTCCTTCTCAATGGTTCCTGCAACCTCCAGCGCTCGCTATATTCCACCTCACCTGACATAAATGTCAGGCTACGTCGCATTATTTCCGGGCCAGGTAGAACACGGCAGGGATAACCAGCATAGAGATCAGTGGGGCTAAAATCATACCTCCTACCATGGGAGCGGCGATGCGCTGCATAACTTCGTTACCAACACCACCGCCCAGCATTATCGGCAGCAGGCCGACAATAATGGTCAGCACGGTCATGGCCTTGGGTCTTACCCGCAGCAACGCGCCTTCTTCCACTGCTGCTTTCAGTTCGCTTTTATCGTATGCCACGGCTTTCCAGGCGTTGTTCAGGTACAACAACATGACCACGCCGAATTCCGCCGCGACACCGGCAAGAGCTATCATGCCGACAATAACCGCCAGTGACAGGTTGTAATCCAGCAAGTAAATCAACCACAGGCTGCCGGTTAGAGCTAAAGGCAAAGTGCCGATGACCAGCATTGCCTGCGGTAACGAGCGGAAAGTCATGTACAGCAACAACAGAATAACCAGCAATGTCAGCGGAATAATTTCTTTTAAGTCACTTTCCACCTGTTGCATGGCTTTGTATTGTCCGGTCCAGCTCCAGTTGTAACCAACCGGAATGTCCAGGTTCGCCATAACACCGCTAACTTGAGTAATGTAGTCGCTAACCGTGATGCCTTTAGCCGGTTCAATAAAAACCCAGCTGCTTAAACGGGCATCTTCACTTTTCAGCATGGCGGGACCCTGAGTCACCTGAATGTCAGCAACATCCGATAAGGTCAGCCATTGCCCGGAAGCCGATTTAACCGGCAGGGTTTTCAGCTTCTCGATATGGTCACGTTGGTCTCGCGGATAGCGCAGGTTAATAGGAAAACGCTCATTGTCCTGTACCGATGTCGCAATATTCGCACCACCAATGGCGTACTGAATATGATCGTGAATGTCGCTTTGGCTAATACCGTAACGGGCGGCTTCACGCAGTTTCGGCTCTATCTCTATATAACGACCGCCGCCGGAACGTTCCGCAATAACGGAACCTGTTGCCCCCTCTTCAGAAAGCGTGTTTTCAATACGGGTAGCCAACTTTTCTATTTCACGAAAGTCACTACCGCTGACTTTAATAGCCAACGGGGTTTTAACACCGGTGGCCAGCATTTCAATGCGGGTACGAATGGGCTGTACCCAGGCGTTGGTGACACCGGGAATCTGCACCCCGTCATCCAGCTCGGCAATGATATCATCCACGGTTATCCCCTCACGCCACTCACTCTCTGGCTTAAGAGTAATACTGGTTTCAATCATGGTCATGGGTGCCGGGTCGGTCGCTGTGTCAGCACGACCAACTTTACCAAACACACGCTCAACTTCAGGTTGTTCTGCAATGAGCTTATCGGTTTGCTGTAGCAGCTTACCGGCACTTTCAACACTGATACCCGGCAATGTGGTAGGCATGTACATTAGATCCCCCTCTTGTAGCGGCGGCATCAGCTCGTAATTAAGCTGCTTATACGGGTGCCAGGCTGATGCCGTGATCAAAAGAGCCAGCACAATAATGGTTTTAGGGAACTTAAGTGTGAAAGCCAGCAGTGGCCGGTAAAGCGCAATTAAGCCGAGCGACAGCCAGTTCTTTTCTTCGGCAGGTATTTTTCCGCGCACCAATAGCGCAATAAGTACCGGTATCAACGTTACTGCAATAATTGCGGCGGCGGCCATAGCCAGCGTTTTGGTATAGGCTAAGGGTTCAAACAGACGCCCCTGCTGACCTTGCAGCACAAACACCGGAACAAAGCTGACGGTAATGACTAACAAGGAGAAGAACAGTGAAGGTCCCACTTCGCGACAGGCTTCATTAACAATTTTCAGCCGCCCGGCGCCTTTGGCGACTATTTGATGCCGTTCCTGATAATTCTGCAGATGCTTGTGGGTATTCTCAATCATGACAATGGCGGCGTCCACCAGCGCGCCAATCGCAATGGCAATTCCCCCCAGGCTCATAATATTGGCGCTGATACCCAGCATGTTCATGATCCACACCGCGAACAGGACTGACAGTGGCAAACTGATAATAGCGACCACCGCCGAGCGCGCATGCCAGAGAAACAAAATGCACACCACAGCAACGAAAAACATTTCTTCTATCAACTTGGTGGTGAGGTTGTCCGTTGAGGCTTCAATCAGACTTGATCTGTCATAGGTCGGAACCACTTTAACGCCTTCGGGCAGGCCCTGTTTCAGTTCTTCCAGTTTGTCTTTAACGGCAGCTATGGTTTGCAAGGCGTTTTCGCCATGACGCATGACCACAATGCCCCCCACTACTTCACCATCACCGTTCAGTTCAGTAATGCCCCGGCGCACCTGCGGCCCAATGCGAACATCAGCCACCTCTTCCAGCAGCACGGTGCCCTGCTGTTCAGATGCCAGCGGTAACGGAATTTGCCGAATGTCTTCGACACTTTTCAAATACCCCAGACCGCGCACCATATATTCGGCTTCACCCATTTCAACCACAGAGCCGCCCACTTCGTTATTGGCCTGCTGAATGCTTTGCTTAATTTGGTTCAGGGTCAGGTTATAACGGTGGAGAGCTTCCGGCTGCACCACCACCTGATAGGTTTCGACCATGCCACCAACAGTGGCAATTTCAGCCACGCCCTGCACACTTTGCAGTTCCTGTTTTAAAAACCAATTTTGCAGGCGGGTTAGTTCGCCTAAATTGAGTTGATTGGTTTCGTCGACCAATGCGTATTGATACACCCAACCAATGCCAGATGCGTCGGGACCTAACTCCGGCCGAACTTGTTCCGGAAGCTGACTTTGCGCCTGATCCAGGTATTCGTTTACCCTGCTACGGGCCCAGTAGGGGTCTGTGCCGTCTTCGAAAATAACGTAAACATAAGAATCGCCGAAGAACGAAAACCCACGTACGGAGGTGGCTTTAGGTACGGACAGCATCACACTGGAAAGCGGATAGGTTACCTGCTCTTCTACCACCGCCGGCGCTTGTCCCGGATAATTGGTTTTGACGATAACCTGCACTTCCGACAAGTCCGGTATTGCGTCCAGTTTGGTTTGCTGCAGCGACTGCCAGGCCCAGAAAGCCAGACCTAAGAACAGCAGTAACACCATCCACGAGTTACGTATGGAGGCTTCAATAATACGAGCTAACATAAAACCTCCTAGTGGTTATGTTGTGGCGCAGGAGCGTCGTTGTCGCTGTTGTCCAGACCCAGACCTTGCAAGCTGGCCTCTGAATCCAGAAGGAATTGCCCGGAAGTGACCACTAACTCACCTTCCTGCAAGCCTTCTTCAATGGCAATTTCGTTACCAACACGCAGCCCGGTCGTCACTTCGCGCACTTCAAATTCGCGCGCTCCGGATTTTACCACCACACGGTTATTAGCTCCGGTGACAATTAAACTGGCAACCGGCACAACCACAGCGTCTTTTACTGGCTCGAGTTCAATGTGCGCGGTTGCCCACAGGCCTTCCCGCAGCCGGTCAATGGAGTCATTAACCGGAATACGAACTTTGATGGTCTGGGTTTTCGGGTCTACTTGCGGATAAATGTAGTCAATGGTGTTCATCCAGTGGCCACCGGGAAAATGCTCCGAAGAAATATGAGCCATTTGCCCGGTTTTTAACTGTTTACTGTAGCGCGCCGGAACATCAGCAAAGAACCACAGCTGATTATCCTGTGTCAGGGTCAGTAGCTTAAGCCCGGGAGACACGTACATGCCTTCCTGAATATCCAGACTGGTAATATAGCCCGACTCCGGTGCGTAGTAGTCCACCACATATTCGGTCTCGCCACCTTGCTCAAGCGCTTTAATCTGCGCCTCGCTCATTCCCAGCAAACGCAAACGTTGCTGGCCACGGCGTTTAAAGCTTTGCTGGTTGTCACCGTTGCGGATATCCGAGAGTGAATCAAGCAGTTGCAGATAGTCGTCTTGTGCAACAACCAGGTCTGGTGCGTACAGGCTGTAGAGCTTGTCGCCTTTTTCTACCCACTGACCTTCAACGTCGGCGTGTAATTCTTCTACCCAGCCTTCTGCGCGGCTGTGAATATGCCGCTGCGCAGATTCCTGCCAGCGCACCTGAGCCTGCGCCATGAGTTGCGGCTGTAAGTCTTTACGAACTGCTTTTGCGGTGGTTACCCGAATGGCCTGCTGACTGGACTCTGGCACAGTGAAACTTTTTTCACTCGCAGCCTCACTCCCTTGCTGATGCTCAGAATGGTCCTCAGCCTGGTCATCTTTAGGTTCTTTTTTAACCAAATCCATACCGCAAATTGGGCAGGTTCCCGGCTCGTCACGAACCACCTGACTGTGCATAGGGCACACATACTCGGTGCTCTGCTCGAACGGGCTGTGATCTTCTGAATGATTATGATTGTGTTCCTGAGCCAAAGTTAACAATGGGATCAGGACAAATATCGCTATCCAATAACGCATGGTATTTCCTCGAAAACGGTTTAAGACGTAAAAACTGGGCTTAAACTGTGTGTTTCGGCGGACGTATCAGCGTTTCAGTAATAACCGGAAGGTTTGAATAAAGGGGATCGGCAGCGTGCGTGGATGCTGCTGGCGAAAGTTGTTTGAATGGGTTTACCAGCGCCAGTTGACCGGCACAATGTTGCTCGCACTGCTGGCAAAAGGAGCTTTCGCTGTCGCAGTTCGATTGTTCCATCGACATATCGGACTCATCACAACAGTCATGCTGTGACATATCGTGAGATGACGAAGCACTAACGGCGTCTGGCATAGGCATAGCATGCACTGCTGGTGAGGAGAAACTCCCCACCAGCAGTGCTGTAACTAATACCCAGACAACCGTTAGTGTTTTCATATTTCCTAATACGTAGCCTGACATTTATGTCAGGTCCTATATTGCTCCTGATGTAAACATCAGGCTACTTGCGTCATACCAGTAGCTTACCAAATAGTAACGCGATTTTCAGCCGGAACGAATAGCTCGTCACCTTCTTTAACATCAAAGGCTTCGTAAAACGCCGGAACGTTCACAACGGTACCGTTCACACGATACACAGCTGGTGAATGCGGGTCACTCATAACCTGCTCACGAATAGCATCTTCGCGATACTTGCCGCGCCATACCTGAGCCCAGCCAATAAATACACGCTGTTCGCCGGTAAAGCCATCGAGAACTGGCGCTTCTTCGCCGTCTAATGACATTTTGTACGCTTCGTACGCGATGGTCAGGCCGGCTAAATCGCCAATATTTTCGCCCAGAGTCAGGTCGCCGTTAACGTTAAGGCCTTCGATAGGTTCATACTCGCTGTACTGTGCAGACAATTGCTGAGTCCGTTCCTCGAACGCTTTTTTATCAGCATCAGTCCACCAGCTTTGCAGGTTACCATCGCCATCGTATTTGGCACCCTGGTCGTCAAAACCGTGTCCCATTTCGTGACCGATTACCGCACCGATACCACCGTAGTTCACCGCCATTTCGGCGTCCATATCAAAGAATGGAGGCTGCAGAATGCCGGCCGGGAAAACGATTTCGTTACGTACAGGGCTGTAGTAAGCGTTGACTGTTTGCGGAGTCATGCCCCAATCTTCTTCATCAACAGGACCGCCAATTTTGGCAATTTCTTCCTGATAATTGAACTCAGCGTAAGCTTTGTAGTTAGCAACTAAGTCAGTTGACGAAATTTCCAGTTCGCTGTAGTCGCGCCACTTGCTTGGATAGCCGACTTTCGGGTCAAACTTCTCCAGCTTCTCTAAAGCTTTTTCTTTGGTTTCGTCCGTCATCCACTCCAGGTTACGAATCGATTGACCATAAGCATCACGCAAGTTTTCAATCAAGCCTTCCATTTTTTCTTTCGCTTCTGGCGGGAAGTACTCTTTTACGTAGACCTGCCCCAGCACTTCACCCAATACGCTATTGGTTGCGTCTACTGCGCGTTTCCAGCGCGGTTCCTGCTCTGGCGTACCACGTAAGGTTTTTCCATAAAATTCAAAACGACGCTTGCTGATGTCTTCGCTTAGCGCAGAAGCGTACTCGTTCACCAGACGGAAACTTAAATAGTCTTTCCAGGCCTGTAAATCAACGTCGTTAAATAATTCACCAAACTCTTCAAAGTACGATGGCTGACGAATTACCATTTCTTCAACGTCAGATAAGTCGGACGTATCGATGAAACGTTTGAAATCAAAGTCTGCCAACATATCAGCAACTTCATCGGCTGATTTTTTATTGTAGGTTTTATCAGCATCACGGCTTTCTACGCGACTCCACTGAATATCAGCCAGTTGAGTTTCTAGCTCCAGAATACGTTCAGCGGCGTCATCGGCATTTTCAACACCGACCATTGCCAGAATGTCCTCGGCGTATTCAAGGTAGGCGTCGCGAAACTCTTCAAACTTTTCATCGTCTTTCAGGTAATAATCGCGATCTGGCAGACCAAGACCTGACTGTGAAACATACATCGCGTTAATTTGTGGGTCTTTTGCATCCGGGTAAACATAAAAGCCAAATGGAATTGAAACGCCCCCACGGAACATGCGTGCCATATGTTCAGCAACTGAACCATGATCTTGCAGTGCCTGAATAGCGTCTAAGTCGCTTGCAATTGGTTTTGCGCCCAGCTCGTTTAGCGTTTCAACATCCATATAGGCGTTGAAGAAGTCGCCAATTTTACGCTCGTTTGTGCCTGGTTCAGGGTTAGATGAGGCTGCTGATTCGATGATGTCGCGTAAACGTTTCTGGTTTTGCTCACGTAAATCGAAAAAAGAGCCTACCGATGAACGGTCAGAAGGAATTTCGGTCTTATCAATCCAGGTACCGTTTACATACCGGAATAGGTCATTCTGCGGTTTAACGCTGTGATCAAAGTTCTCAAGTACAACGCCCGAGCTCAGTTCTTGTTTTGTTTCTTCGGCCTGCTGGGTTTGTTGTTTTGATTCTTCCTGCTGCGGAGAACAGGCGCCCAGAGTTAATGCCATAGATACGCCAAGCGCTACAGCGGTTAATTTTTTCATTGGTTGTTACCCTTTCTTTAGTGTTCGTTATTTTAACTCCACTAAACTAGCGCATTGTGAAATTCAGCGCAAAAAAAACGGCTGCATTCGCGATGAATGCAGCCGTTTTACCGATGATTTATCGTAACAAAATGTTACTTCTTCTTTTTCGCCTTAGGATTCGGCATATCGGTAATAGAGCCTTCCTGAATTTCAGCAGCCAAACCAACCGATTCGTGCAAGGTTGGGTGTGCGTGAACGGTCAACGCGATGTCTTCTGCATCACAGCCCATCTCAATTGCCAGGCAAACTTCGCCCAACAATTCACCGGCGTTGGTGCCACACATAGAACCACCAATAATACGGTTGTTCTTATCAAAGATAAGCTTAGTCATACCTTGCTGTGCGTTTGAAGCAATAGCACGGCCTGAAGCTGACCAGGGGAAAGTCACTGCATCATATTCGATGCCCTGTTCTTTCGCTTCTTTCTCAGTAACACCTGCCCAGGCAACTTCCGGGTTGGTGTACATGATAGAAGGAATGACTTTAGGTTCGAAGAAGTGCTTCTTACCGGCAATAACCTCTGCCGCCACGTGCGATTCATGAACCGCTTTGTGCGCCAGCATAGGTTGACCGACAACATCACCAATAGCGAAAATGTGATCGACGTTAGTGCGCATCTGGCTATCAACTTTGATAAAGCCACGGTCATCAACGTTCACGCCTGCTTTATCGGCGTCAATTTTGTTACCATTTGGCGCACGGCCTACAGCAACCAGTACAGCGTCGTACTTGACTGGATCTTTTGGCGCTTTATCACCTTCAAAGGTCACGTACACACCGTCTTTTTTCGCTTCAACATTGGTCGCTTTGGTATTGAGCATAATATTCTCAAAACGGCCTTTTATTTGCTTGTTGAAGTTCTTGATGATGTCGGCATCCGCTGGCGGCACCAGTTGGTCAGTCATTTCAACCACATCGACTTTAGAACCTAATGACGCATAAACCTGCCCCATTTCCAACGCGATAATACCACCGCCTAACAACAGCATTTTCTTAGGAATTTCTTTCAGTTCCAGCGCGTCGGTGGAATCCCATACGCGGTCGTCGTCATGTGGAATGAACGGCAATTTAATGGCTTGAGAACCTGCAGCAATAATAGCGTTATCAAATTTAACTTCGGTTTCGCCGTCGTCGCCTTCAACTTTAATGGTGTTGCTGCCGGTAAATTTACCGTAACCGTTAACAACTTTTACCTTGCGCATTTTTGACATCTGGCCAAGGCCACCGGTTAACTGGCCAACCACTTTTTCTTTGTGTTTGCGCAGTTTATCCAGGTCAATTTTTGGTTCGCCAAACTCAATACCTTCTTCTGCCAGGTGCTGAGCTTCTTCAATGTGCTTGGTCATGTGCAGCAATGCTTTTGACGGGATACAGCCAACGTTCAGGCAAACACCGCCTAAGGTGCTGTAACGCTCAATCAAAACAACATCCAGACCCAAGTCAGCTGCACGGAAAGCTGCTGAATATCCGCCCGGGCCCGAACCTAACACCACTACCTGTGTTGTAATTTTGTCGCTCATGTTAACCCCTTTTTTGTCACAGCCAGTTGAGCCACCGGCTGCGCTCAGTCAACGCTAAATGTGGCGCTATTGTAGCGCGAATTTTTTCGTATTTCCTACCCCAATTGGTGCTTAAAGCACCAATTTGCGGATATCTCCCAGTACACCACTTAAATAGGCAGTGAAACGCGCGGCCTCAGCACCATCAATAACACGGTGATCGTATGACAGCGATAATGGCAGAGTCAGACGTGGTTCAAACTCTTTGCCGTTCCATTTCGGTTTCATCTCATTACGGGAAACCCCAAGGATGGCCACGTCAGGAGCATTCACGATAGGCGTAAAGGCTGTACCGCCAATACCACCCAGACTGGAAATTGAGAAGCAGCCGCCTTGCATATCGGTTGCTTTCAACTTGCCGTCGCGCGCTTTCGAGCTAATTTCCACCAGCTCTTCTGAGAGCTCGTAAATGCCTTTTTTGTCGACATCACGAATAACCGGAACCACCAGACCATTTGGCGTATCAACCGCAACGCCAATGTTCACGTACTTTTTCATGTACAGTGATTCACCAGACTCTGATAAGGACGAATTAAAGGTCGGGAACTCACGCAGGCCTTTGGCACAGGCCTTCAAAATAAACACTAACGGCGTTATCTTGAAGCCTAGATCTTTCTTCTTAGCCACTTCGTTTTCTGACTTGCGGAAGTTTTCCAGCTCAGTAATGTCGGCCTCATCGAACTGTGTTACGTGAGGGATAGTCACCCAGTTACGGTGCAGGTTTGGTCCAGATTTGCGCTGAATGCGCGACAACTGAACTTCTTCCACTTCACCGAACTTGCTGAAATCGACCTTAGGCGGGTCAATAACCTGCAATCCACCGCCGCCCTGGCCTGTTGCACCAGCCACGGCTTTGGGACGGGACAGCTCGTATTTAACAAACTCCTGAACGTCTTCTTTCAGTATGCGGTCTTTAGGGCCCGAGCCTTTCACTTGCGATAAGTCGACACCGAATTCACGTGCCACACGACGTACCGCAGGTGACGCATGCAGAATGCCTTCTTTACGGTCGCTCCGCTGGCTTGGGTGATCAGGAACCGGCGGCTGGCGTTCGCTACTTGGCTTAACGCTACTACCACTGTCTTTTTTCTGGTCTTTGTCTTCAGACTTTTTGCCAGAGTCTTTATCAGATTCTTTATTAGATTCTGACTTCTCCTCTTTCGCTGAGTCTTTCTCTTCAGCTTCAGAGTCATCAGCGCCGCCGGAAACTTTCAGCTTGGCGATAACTGAGCCCTGCGACACCTTGTCGCCGACCTTCACCAGCATTTCTTCAATTTCGCCGTCTTCAGGGCAAGGCACATCCATAGTCGCCTTGTCCGTTTCCAGGGTAATTAAACCATCTTCGGCAGAAACAGAGTCGCCTTTAGAGACCAGAATCTCGATGATTTCGACATCTTCTTCGTCACCAATATCCGGTACTTCTACGTCGATAACTTTACTGCCGCCACCGGAAGATTTTTTCTCAGGTTCAGAGTCTTCATCTTTCTCTTCTTCCTGTTTATCTTCCGATTCTTCAGCTTTGTCTTTGGTTGCTTCTTCGTCCGCTTTGTCGTCGGTTTTGTCTTCAGCTTCTTCTTCGCTGTCAGACTCATCCGATTCGTCGGCTCCTCCGGAAGCCTCAATCATTGCCAGCACGTCACCTTCGCTAATGGTATCGCCAACTTTTACTTTCAGCTCGGTAATTTTACCGCCTGAAGATGCCGGGATATCCATGGAAGCTTTGTCGCTTTCGACAGTAACGATACCGTCTTCCTGCTCAACGGTATCGCCTTCACTGACCAAAATTTCAATGACTTCTACTTCTTCGCCGCCCACGTCGGGGACTTTGAGTTCGATTTGATCGGCCATCTCAGTACCTCCTTATGCTAAACGCGGGTTCAGCTTGTCAGTGTCGATATCGTAGTCTTTGATAGCTTTAGCTACCACTTTCTTATCGATATCACCTTGGTCTGCCAGTTCTTTCAGTGCTGCAACCACAATATAGTGCGGGTTCACTTCAAAGTGCTTACGCAAGTTAGCGCGGCTGTCCGAGCGTCCAAAGCCGTCGGTACCTAATACCCGGTAAGAGGTTGGTACCCAGGCGCGAACCTGATCAGCGTACAGCTTGATGTAGTCTGTTGCTGCTACTGCCGGTCCTTTCGCCTTTTTCATCACTTGCGTAATGTAGGCTTCTTTTTCTTTCTTCTCAGGGTTCAGCATGTTCCAACGGTCAGTATCCAGACCATCGCGCGCCAGCTCATTGAATGAAGTTACGCTGTAAACTGTTGAGTTCACGTCGTACTCTTCAGACAAGATTGTCGCTGCTTCACGTACTTGCTGCAAAATGGTACCACTGCCTAACAACTGAACATCGCCTTTAGCTTTGTTCTTGGCCTTCACTTTATCCAGTTCGTAAATACCTTTGATGATGCCTTCTTCGACACCTTCCGGCATTTCTGGTTGATGGTAGTTTTCGTTCATTACGGTGAGGTAATAGAAAACATTTTCCTGGTCGCCAAACATGCGTTTCAGGCCATCGTGCACGATAACTGCAATTTCATAACCGTAAGTCGGGTCATAGCTAATGCAGTTTGGCACCGTGCCAAAGTGAACCAGGCTGTGTCCGTCCTGATGCTGCAGACCTTCGCCATTGAGCGTTGTGCGACCGGCGGTACCACCAACCAGGAAGCCCCGGGTCTGACTGTCGCCAGCGGCCCAGACTAAGTCACCGACACGCTGGAAACCGAACATAGAGTAATAAATGTAGAACGGAATCATCGGCTCGTTGTTTAACGAATAACTGGTACCCGCGGCAACCCAGGATGCCATAGCACCCAGCTCGTTGATGCCTTCCTGAATCACCTGGCCTTTCTTATCTTCACGATAATAAGCCACCTGGTCTTTATCCTGCGGTGTGTATTTCTGGCCATGGTGTGAGTAAATACCCACCTGACGGAACAAGCCTTCCATACCAAAGGTACGAGCTTCATCCGGAATAATTGGCACAATACGTTTACCAATTTTCTTATCTTTTAACAGCGCGGTCAGCACGCGAACAAAGGCCATGGTTGAGGAAATTTCACGATCTCCTGAACCTTTCAGAACCGCATCAAAAGCTTTCAATGCAGGCAATTCCAGTTCTACATCGCTTTCCGGACGACGTACCGGCATATAACCACCGAGCTTCTCGCGACGCTCGTTCAGGTACTTCATTTCATCGCTGTCGTCATCAAATTTGTAGTACGGCAGGTCTTCCAGCTCTTTGTCTTCAAACGGAATATTGAAACGGTCGCGCATGTGCTTAACCGCGTCTAAATCCATTTTCTTAACCTGGTGGGCAATATTTTTGCCTTCACCCGCAGCGCCCATGCCGTAACCTTTTACGGTTTTCGCTAAAATAACCTGTGGACGACCTTTGGTGTTTACCGCTTTATGGTAAGCCGAGTACACTTTTACCGGATCGTGACCACCACGGTTAAGGCGCCAGATGTCTTCATCAGACAAGTTGGCGACCATTTCTTCGGTTTCAGGGTACTTACCAAAGAAGTTTTCACGAGTGAACTTGCCACCTTTGGCTTTAAAGTTCTGGTAATCACCGTCAACGGTTTCTTCCATTAACTGTTGCAATTTACCTTCGGTATCGCGGTACAACAGCGGATCCCAGTAGCGGCCCCAGATAACTTTAATCACTTCCCAGCCAGCGCCGTGGAAGTTGCCTTCCAGTTCCTGGATGATTTTGCCGTTACCACGTACCGGGCCATCTAAGCGCTGCAGGTTACAGTTAATAACAAAGGTCAGGTTGTCCAGCTCTTCGCGAGCGGCCAGGCCAATAGCACCTAAGCTTTCTGGCTCATCGGTTTCACCGTCTCCTAAGAAGCAGTAAACGCGTTGCTTAGAGCAGTCTTTAATGCCGCGGTCCGTAAGATACTTAAGGAAACGGGCTAAATAGATAGCCTGAATTGGACCTAAGCCCATAGAAACCGTCGGGAACTGCCAGAAGTCCGGCATTAAGTTCGGGTGCGGATAAGAAGGTAAGCCTTTACCGTCGACTTCCTGACGGAAGTTATTGAGTTGCTCTTCGGTCAAGCGTCCTTCAATGAAAGCACGACCATAAATACCGGGTGACACATGGCCCTGAATAAACAGGAAGTCACCCCCGTCACCTTCACTCGGTGCGCGGAAGAAATGGTTGAAGCCAACATCGTACAACATGGCTGAAGAAGCGAAACTGGCAAGATGGCCACCCAGCTCTTCGCCTTTTTTCGATGCCCGCAACACCATCATGGCGGCATTCCAGCGAATAGCTGAACGAATGCGCGATTCCAGCGTCTGGTTACCCGGCATAGTAGGTTCCTGGCTGGCAGGAATGGTATTCAGATATGCGGTGGTTGGCTTATAGGGTAAATAAGCGCCATTGCGACGAGCTTTGTCGACCAATTGTTCTAACAGGTAGTGCGCTCTTTCCGGGCCTTCGGCCTCAAGCACCCCCTCAAGAGCGTCTAGCCACTCCTGAGTTTCCTGCTGGTCGACATCTTTGTTTAATTCTTCACTCATAGCTATTCCTTACCTTTTTATCAATTCAGGAACGTCGTAGCGAACGTTGAATGCGTGACTGTTCTTTGCCTAAGTCTAACAGTGTCTGTTCAATATAGGCCAAATGTTGGTGACACGCATCCCGCGCTTGCTCCGGTTTACCGGCAACAATGGCACTAACCAGCTGCTGACGGTGTTGATTCAATTTTCCCAGCAAGTCGTCACGACCCGCCAGTATTTCCAGGTTCTGCCTAATATTTTCGGCCAGTAATTCCTGCATGCCATGGATGACATGCAACAAAATAACGTTGTGCGAAGCCTCCGCAATACGGTGATAGAACTCCACTATTGCGTTGACCTGATCATCGATGCTGTTAGCCCGGCTATTCTCTAAGTCTTTTATACTCTCGGAAATCCGATCCAGATCGGCGTCGGTGCCTCGTAATGCCGCATAAAAAGACGAGATGCCTTCCAGCGCATGACGGAACTCGAGCAAATCAAATTGCGACTCTGGATGTTTGGCCAGTAATTCAAATAAAGGTTCGGTCAGTTGCTCATTCATGCTGTTAATAACATAAGTACCACCGCCCTGCCGACGCTCTAAAACACCCTTTGCTTCCAGTTTTTGAATGGCCTCACGCAACGACGGGCGTGACACATTGAACTGCTGAGCCAACTGTCGTTCTGACGGAAGTTTTTGCCCGGCACCAAGCCGTCCGTCCACGATCATCTGCTCAAGGTGAGCGACGATAGTGTCAGATAACTTCGTTTGTTTTATGGGTAAATCCGGCATAACGGTAAATTGGTCAGACCAAATGATGCGGTTATTCTAAATCATTTACCCGCTGAGCCCAAATTTTTCTCAGCTGGTACAACCTCTAGTTCACCCAACCCGTTAAGGTTAAGGCGGCAATAACACACACCCAGAAAATCTGCTGGCGCCGCATTAAGCGTAACTGACAAGCAATGTGCTCGGTTCCGTCGTCGGGGTGCTGAGGGCTGTCTTCTGCTTTGCTGGCGACATTAAAAAGCAGTTTATCCGGGTCGACCTGCGGGTTCAGGCTGTGCTTGACCCAAACCGGAAACGCCCGCGAAAAATGCCCCACAATTAATAAGCCAAACCCGGCTAATCGAGCCGGAACCCAGTCTGCAAACCACATAAATTGCTGCCAGGGTTTAGTCGACTCCTGTTCACTTAATTGCTTCTCGGCGTAACGCAGACTGGCATATACCAGAGCACCGAAACTGCCAAACAGCACAAAATAGAACATCACCGCAATATATTGCCGATAATTGATCCAGATTAACGAGTCACTTAACTGCTTTGGTTGATGATGCCCGGCAAATTCAGTTAATGCTTGTTGATGTTCATTTACCTGTTGTTCATCGCCCCGGTTTGCGGCTTTTAAATACGCTTTATAGCTTTTGCGGGCCGGCTCGCAATTGAGCGCCAGCAGTAAAGACAAGATACTGACAATAAAGGTCACCATCAGGTTGTCCAGCAACATCACCAGAAAACCGACAGCCAAAGCAGGAACCAGCAGGCGAACCAGTTGCAGTGGCTCACTTTCCCATTTTTCGTTCGTAAGCCGTGCCGCACTCCAGTGTTGCCAGCGTTCCAGAAAAAACGACCAGTGCAAAAAGGCCGGGCTGTGATACAAACGCTCAACGCTTAATGCAATCAGCAACGCAATGAGGACCATTCATGACTCCTTATAAGGCATTTAAATAGGTTTGCCAGTCAAATTCACTGCCCGGGTCCGTTTTACGACCCGGGGCGATATCCTGATGGCCGACAATACGTCGACGGTTTAACTTGGGATATGTGCTGATTAACGCCTTAGTGACTGCAATTAATTGTTCGTACTGTTGTTGAGTATAGGCACTGTGGTCGGTTCCTTCGAGCTCAATGCCTACACTGAAATCATTACATCGCCTGCGCCCGCAGTAACGGGACATGCCGGCGTGCCAGGCTCGTTTATCAAAAGGCACGTATTGCTCCAGCGTACCGTCCCGGCGGATCACACAATGGGCCGAAACCCTCAGCCCTTTCAGGATAGCAAAGTCCGGGTGTGCCTCGGGTTCCAGTTCGCCCATAAACAGCTGGCGAATATAAGGTGTACCATATTGTCCTTCCGGCAGGCTAATACAATGAATGACCAGCAGACTGACTTCAGCGCTTTGCGGGCGATCATCGTAATGCGGGGACGGATGCTGCACCGCAGTCGTTATTTTATGATTTTTTATCGGGTCGCTTTTCACAGGCTCAACAAAACGGTAAAGTTTGCCCCCTAGTATCCGTATTGTCTGTTAAAAGGTAAAGCCATCTATGAGTCAGCCCGAGCTGCAACTTGCTATTCAGGACGGTGTGCGCGCCGCATTGAAAGAAGATTTATTCGGCGAAGATGCCCGTTTAGATATTACTGCGCAACTGATTCCGGAACAAAGCCAGTCCCGCGCCAGCATTATTACCCGCGAAGACGCCGTCATTTGTGGTTGTGCCTGGGTTGATCAGGTGTTTCGCCAAATGGGAAATCAGGTGGAAATTGAATGGCTGGTAAAAGACGGCGATAAGGTGAAAGCCAATACGGAACTCTGCCACTTAAAGGGCCCCAGCCGTATTTTGCTGACCGGTGAGCGCACGGCGCTTAACTTTTTACAGACACTATCTGCTACCGCGACCACCACTTATCACTACAGCAAATTACTCGACGGTTATAAAACTCAACTACTGGATACCCGCAAAACTCTTCCCGGCATGCGTTTAGCGCAGAAATACGCGGTGCGCTGCGGTGGCGGTGTGAATCATCGCATTGGTTTATTTGATGCCTACCTGATTAAAGAAAATCATATTTTTGCCTGTGGTGGTATTGCTCAGGCTATAACTGCGGCCAAACGCCTGAATCCGGGTAAAACGGTGGAAGTTGAGGTCGAGAATTTGGATGAATTCGGACAGGCTCTGAAGGCTGAAGCTGACGTGATTATGCTGGATAACTTCAGTATTGAAGACATTAAGCAGGCTGTGCAGCAAAACCATGACAATGGCGCGCACAACGCGCAATTGGAAGTTTCTGGTAATATTACCGATGAACGTTTGCCTGAGCTGGCAGCTACCGGGGTTGATTTTATCTCCTCCGGCGCTTTGACAAAGAACGTTCAGGCAATTGATTTATCAATGAGAATTTCTGAAGACAGCTAGAAAATAGCCATAGATAGTCAATAACCTACAGGAAAATAGAATTTACTAATTCGCCCGGGTGAACCACAGTTCTGCTGTTCTTAAACAGGGAGCTGAATTATGCAGGAAGCACATTTTCGCCGTTTGCCCGTTCTTCGTTTTCCCGTTCTTCGTTTTCCAAGTAACGGTTTTAGTCTTATCGAGATGATGGTCGTTGTGGCCATCATTGCCATCCTCTCGGCTATTGCGGTTCCGTCGTACACCTATTACACCCAGCAGGCCAAAGTCAGTAAAGCCTTAGCCCATGCTCAGCCACTGCAGCTGGGTATTGCTTTGTGCTGGCAAATTGAGGGGCAGTTAAACCAATGCAACCAAGCCGGAAATAAAGGCATCCCCGGTTTACCGTCACCTCTACCCGATGAACTCAGCGACCTCAGTCTGACTGAATCTGCTTCGGTGCGCCTAACTCTCAACTCGGTGAGTATTAATAATCAGCCACTGCAGATTGAACTGACACCCAACGCCGTGAATACGCATTTAGACTGGAACATTGCCTGTTCCGATTACAGCGAAATGCGCTCAGTAGTGCAAAACTGTGAACAACAGGTAAGCTACTAATGACTGACTTCGCCTGCTGTTCACTCACCCAGCTTCCCGGACCGACGAGTTCGTCGGAAAATGAGCTCGACCCTTTTCTGCGGCAACATGGTTTACTGGCTTTTGCGCAAGGGGAAAAGTGGCTAATGCTAGTGCAACAACCTGGGTTTGCCCCGGTCGACGGGGTATTACTGAGCTTTTACAGCGATAAAAAAGTATTGCTCATTCGTGGCAAAGGCAGGCTATCCGGTATTCAACTGCCTAAAGACTCGGCTATAGAGTACGTTGACCAGCTACTGTTGTACTGCGCAGAAAAAGGGCTCTCCGATCTGCATCTGCAACCTCTGAACCAAGGCATTGTTGTCAGAGGCCGCGAAGCCGGCCAGCTGCGCCGTTTAGACTTTATTGCGCGAGAGTTTGCACAGCAGGTCTATTCGCGTATTAAAGTACAGGCCAACCTTGATTTAACCGAGCAACGCCAACCGCAGGACGGACGCTTGTCGGTGCAGTCCGGCGATAACACGCAACTGGAATTCAGATTAAACTGCTGTCCGGTTATAGGTGGAGAAAAGTTGGTGCTGCGGTGCTTACAGCCCACACACAACATTACACCCTTACAGCAAACTGGACTGCTGGAACAACAGTATCGTTGGTTTGCCCGCTGTTTAAATCAGAAGCAAGGGTTGATTCTGGTGACCGGCCCAACCGGTAGTGGTAAAACTTCAACTTTGTACAGCGCAATGAGCCAGTTGGATACTGAGCGCAGCAACGTTTGCAGTGTCGAAGATCCGGTTGAAGTTCCGCTGCCGGGCTGCAGTCAGGTAATGGTCAATGCGCGCCAGGGACTGACCTTCGCATCGATTCTTCGCGCTCTCCTTAGGCAGGACCCCGATGTCATCCTTATTGGCGAAATCCGCGATGCGGAGACAGCCAAAATTGCAGTTCAGGCAGCGCAAACGGGGCATTTAGTTCTGAGTTCATTGCATACCAACAACTGCCTGGATACGTTGAAGCGTTTGCACTCTCTGGGCGTTAACCCCTTGGATATTCGCAGCTCATTAAAGCTTATTGTCAGTCAACGTTTACTGCCTGTAGCCGACAGCCACAACCGAACAGAGAAAAACCGTCAGGCAGTATTTGAGGTGGTGCCCTGGCTGGATACAACTGAAGGGTTAATTGAGACATTAACCAACTCACGAGCCTCCATTGAAGATTTGCGTCACTATCTGGGCCATTTGAAGCTTCCGGATTTTTCGCAGGCGCTACAGCATTATATCGATAGCGGCTTAATCAGCCCTGCGGAAAAGGAACGTTTCACTTATGAAGACGCTTGATTACTGCTGGCAGTGGCAGGCTGACAATGCGTCTGGGCTGGTTCATGCAGACTCGCTGTTGCAGGCGAAACAGCTGTTATCGCAACATCATATCCGTTGTACGAAAATAAAACGCTTATCCAAGCGTCAGAGAAAACTTAATAGGCCTAAATTATCGCTCTGGTACATTCTATTGCAACAAACCGCCAGTTTACTGGAGAGTGGTCTGCCGCTTTCAGAAGCTCTGCGACACAGTATTTGCGAAATCAGGTCCAGAAGCCTGCGCTGGTTAATTGAAGATTGTATTCGCAGCATTGAGCATGGCTTCTCTTTCAGTCACGCCCTAACCTATTATGAAAACTGGCTACCTAAAGCTGACATTAACGCTATAGCCTGGGCCGAACAAAACGGACAGCTTGCCGATGCGTTACAGCAGTTACAAGAACTGGAAAAACGCCAGCAGCAACTGAAAAAGCAATTAACCAAAGCGCTGCGTTATCCCGTCATTGTATTAATAGTAGCTGCAGGTATTTGCTTCATGATGATGGGCTGGGTTTTGCCTGCCTTTGCTCAGCTTTTTGGCGAAGGTGAGCTACCCTGGCTCACTGCCGTTTTACTGAATTCATCAGCTTTCTTGAAAGAGCAGGCATTTGCCATTTTCGGTGCGATATTAGCTGCGGCAGTTACTCTTTTGACCGTTAAAAATAAAGCTCCGCTATTCACCCAATGCACACTTGCGCAGTTACCCGTTGTTGGGCAATTACTGCAGGACATTAAACTGCAACAACTGTTTCACCGGCTGGCGGTAGCTTTGCGGGCTGGTATTGAAACCCGGCAAGCTATTCTCAGCACCGAATCGTCTTTGAGCTGGTTACCCCATAAAGCAGCTTTGCATCACATTCATCAGCAGCTAGAGTCCGGTAACGGTTGGGTAGACAGTTTCCGCTTCAGTACGCTAAATGAACCCCGCACGCTCAGTTTTCTTAAAGTTGGCGAGCAAAATGGTAAAATCGATAACGCCTTCGCCGCACTTGCCGATTTCAAGCAACAACGTTTTGAGGAAAATTGTGAGCGCCTGATTGCGCTGGCAGAGCCCTTGCTGATGGTCGTTTTAGGCGGCATTATAGGCACTCTTTTGGTCGCTATGTATTTACCGCTGTTTTCCATGGGGCAGCAGTTTCAATAACTAAGGAATAGAAGTATGGAATACTTGCTTGCTGCCGGATCAGTACCGACATTGGTGGTCGCGCTGGCGCTGGGCGCCGTTATCGGTAGCTTCCTGAACGTAGTGATCACCCGACTGCCAATACAGCTGGAACGTCAATGGCAGCGCGAATGTGCCGAAATGAACGGTACGCCGGTAACCGAACAGGACCGTTTTTCTATCGCGTTTCCGGGCTCACATTGCCCTGAATGCAAGGCCTCTATTGCCTGGTACGATAATATCCCGCTGTTGAGCTATCTGGTTTTGCGCGCTCGCTGCCGCCATTGCCAAACTCGCATTCCGGTTACCTATTGGCTGGTTGAAATTATCAGTTGCGCGGCTTTCGGTCTGATAGGCTGGAATTTCGGGTTCACTCTACCGGCACTGGTGTATGCTACAGTCTTTTCGTTATTAATTTGCCTGTTCATTATCGACTGGCGTCATCAGTTACTGCCCGATCAGCTCACTTACCCTTTACTCTGGGTGGCTTTGCTCTGGTCTATCTCTGACTTAAGTGACATGACTCCGGCCTCCGCAATTATTGGTGCTGCAGCGGGTTATCTTAGTCTCTGGAGCGTGTTCTGGGCCTATAAGCTCATCACTGGCAAGGAAGGTATGGGCTATGGTGACTTCAAACTGCTGGCGGCTATTACTGCATTTACCGGCGCGACTCTGTTGCCTGTCACTATTCTTGCCAGCTCGGTTTGCGGAGCCGTAGTAGGACTGATTATGTTACGCCGGCAGAGCCGCTCGCAGCCGATACCCTTTGGACCTTTTCTAATCGGCGGAGGCCTGCTGAGTTACTTTTATGGTATGGAACTATTGTTCAGTTACTGGCATTGGCTAGGAGGCGTTTAAAAATGACCTACGTAGTGGGTGTAACCGGGGGAATTGGTAGCGGAAAGTCGGCAGCCACAGCGGAGTTTGAAAGGCTGGGTATAACCGTGGTCGATGCTGATATTGTCTCCCGTCAGGTGGTGATGCCGGGCAGTCCTTGCCTGCAAGCTATTGCAGAGCATTTTGGTAGTGATCTGTTAACAGACAAAGGGGGGCTTGATCGCAAAGCTCTACGCCAAAAGATATTCTCTGACCCCGCAGAAAAAGACTGGTTGAACAACTTGTTGCACCCGGCCATACGCGAGGAAATTCTGGCTCAACTGGAACAGGCTAATTCGCCCTATGTGATTTTATCAGCGCCTCTACTACTGGAAAATAATTTAGATAAGTACTGTCAGCGGGTATTAGTGGTGGATGTTCCGGAAGAATTGCAACTGCAAAGAACCATTCAGCGCGACGAGAGTCCAAAAGAGGAAGTTGAAGCAATAATGAAAGCTCAGCTGAGCCGTGAGGCACGACTTCGCAAAGCGGACGATATTCTGAATAACGAGGGCAGTATCGACGAATTACGTCAGCAAGTTAACCAACTGCATCAGCGCTATCTTGCGGCAATCGTTGCACAGGAAAAGTAATCCGCTATCATAGAAACAGAGTTCAACAATCGGCAATCGCATGACATCTACTGATAACGACAACATTCTCTATGAATATCCGCTTCAGGAGCGTATGCGAACTTACTTGCGGTTAGAGCATGGCTTCGAACAGTTAAAAGCCAGCCGTACCTGTTTTGATGAGCACGCTGAACCCTTTTTTAATGCTCTTTTTGCCGTAACCGAACTACTTGAACGATGCGACATTCGTACCGAACTGACAAAAGATTTAGAGCTCGATAAACAGCGTTTACAAAAATGGGAAGAACACCCCGACGTAGACCGTGACGCATTGCGAAGAACCATTAGTGAAATTGAGCATTGTCTCAACACGCTTCAGGATATTCCAAAGTACTTACGCCAACTCAAAGACGATGCACTGCTGGCGAGTATCCGCCAACGATTCAGCCAGCCGGGCATAAGCGGCTTATTTGAATTACCGCAGCTGCATTTATGGTTAAGTCAGTCTGCTGAAGAAAAGCAGCAACAGTGTGAAAGCTGGAGTCAGACACTGGCTTTTGTCGAACTGGCTATTACCTTAAAACTGACTTTATTACGCGAGCAATCCGTTTTTTCGCCAATACAATTGCAAAATGGTTTCCTGCAGGAAAGTTCTGAGCAGTTGCTTGCCATGCTGCGAATTAAAGTCCCCCGCTCGGCTAAGATTTATCCGGTCATCAGTGGGCATCGACAACGATTTACGGTACGATTCATGCCCTTACCTGGGGAGAGCAAAGAAGCATCCCTGCACGATATTGAATTTGAACTCGCAAGGTGTAGTCCATGAGTATTAGTGTTAACTGCCCAACCTGCCAGACTAAGGTAGAGTGGTCAGAAAAATCCCCTGCCAGACCTTTTTGCAGTGAGCGATGCAAGCTGATTGATTTAGGTGAATGGGCAAACGAGGAAAAAAGCATCCCGGGCGAACCCGTTGTCATAGCTAACGACGACTATAACAACGAAGAACCGGATTATTAGTTCAGGTAGTAGCCATTAAAGTATGAGTTGCTGTACTAATAAGCGTTCAATGACTGCATAATGCATTCGACAATGGGTTGATTAGCTTCCGGGAACTGGAATGCATCCAGTTGGTTTTTATCAACCCAGCACCAGTCCTGACCTTCTAACTGACACGCTTCACCACTGTAAGCAAGCACCCACCAGACATCGAGTAAAACACGCTTATCTTTGTACTGGTGCTCTATAACGGTCAACGGCGCCATATCGGTCACATCAATACCGCACTCTTCTTTTAGTTCGCGCTGCAACGCTTGTTGAACATTCTCGCCAGCTTCAACTTTACCGCCGGGAAATTCCCACTTACCACCCTGATGTTGTTCTGGATGACGTTGGGCGATAAAAATTTCGCCCTGCTCATTTTCTATCACGCCTACTGCCACGTGGACAGCAGGCGATTTTTGGGTTTCCATAAAAACCTATAGTTTACCGTGACAATGTTTGTATTTTTTACCTGACCCACAAGGGCATGGTTCGTTACGACCCACTTTTGCGCCTTTACGAACCGGTTGTCCCTGAGCATTGTCAGAGCTTTTCTGAGGCTCTTCAGCCGCCGGGCCACTTTGTTCATGACGGAACTCACGAGGTGCGCTATCCGCTGCTTTACGTTGCTCATCTACTGCATCTACATCTTCCTGAGCACGTACTTTCACCTTGCTCAGAATAGTCACAACGTCTAGCTTCAGGGCTTCCAGCATCTCGGTAAAGAGCTCAAAGGCCTCTTTTTTGTACTCTTGTTTCGGGTTCTTCTGAGCATAACCGCGCAGGTGAATACCCTGACGCAGATGATCCATTGCCGCTAGGTGTTCTTTCCAGTGCTGGTCAAGACTTTGCAGCATGATGGATTTTTCGAAGCGACGCAGCACTTCCGGCCCCACCATCTCTTCTTTTTCCTGGTAAGCTTTAACCAGCTCTTCCAGTACCCGCTCCCGCAACACTTCCTCATGGAAATGCTCTTCTTCGTCCAACCATTGTTGTAGTGGCAGCTCGATGTGGAAGTCACCACGCAGACGCTCTTCCAAACCTTTTAAGTCCCAGAGCTCAGCCAGAGACTGAGGCGGAACGTATTCGCTGATCACTGAATTGATCACGTCTTCACGTATCGCAACGATGGTCTCAGAGATATCACCTTCATCCAGCAATTCATTACGCTGGTCATAGACAACACTACGCTGATCGTTGGCTACATCGTCATACTCAAGCAGTTGCTTACGAACGTCGAAGTTACGTCCTTCCACCTTACGTTGCGCGTTTTCAATAGCTCGCGTTACCCAGGGGTGTTCAATAGCTTCGCCTTCTTTCATACCCAGACGCTTCATCATGGTTCCGATACGATCTGAAGCGAAAATCCGCATAAGTGGATCTTCCAGCGACAGATAGAAACGCGATGAACCCGGGTCACCCTGACGACCGGCACGACCCCGTAACTGGTTGTCGATACGACGCGACTCATGGCGTTCTGTACCAATAATGTGCAAACCACCAGCTTCAATCACGGCGTCATGCAGTTTTTGCCAGTCTTGCTTTATTTTCTCGATTTTGTCGTTAGATGGCTCTTCCAGCTTTTCAACTTCTGCCATCCAGCTTCCGCCCAGAACAATATCGGTACCACGACCGGCCATGTTGGTCGCAATGGTCACAGTTCCCGGGCGACCTGCCTGAGCAATAATGTCTGCTTCGTGTTCGTGGAATTTAGCGTTCAGTACCGCATGAGGAATTTTCTTTTTCTTCAGCAGCTGTGACAAAAGCTCAGAGTTTTCAATAGAGACCGTACCCACCAACACCGGCCGCTTCTGCTTACGACACTCTTCTATGTCCTCAGCTATAGCTTCGTATTTTTCCAGTGTCGTCAAATAAATAAGGTCGGCTCTGTCATCACGAACCATTGGTTTATTGGTTGGCAGTACAATAGTCTCCAGACCATAAATAGACTGGAATTCGAAGGCTTCAGTGTCAGCTGTACCGGTCATACCAGCAAGCTTGTTATATAAACGGAAATAGTTCTGGAAGGTAATAGATGCCAATGTTTGGTTTTCGTTCTGAATTGGCACGCCTTCTTTGGCTTCTACCGCCTGGTGCAGACCTTCAGACCAACGACGGCCTTCCATTGTTCGCCCGGTGTGTTCATCAACAATGACAACTTTGTCGTCTTTGATAATGTAATCCACATCTTTTTGAAATAAATGATGAGCACGTAAAGCGGCGTTGATGTGGTGCAATAAACTGATATTGGCGGCAGAGTATAGCGAATCATCTGCGTCCAGCATGCCTTTCTCTTTCAGCAGCTCTTCTATGTGTTCCTGGCCGTGCTCGGTCAGATGCAGCTGCTTGGCTTTTTCATCAATGGTAAAGTCGCCGTCGCCTTGTTCTTCTTCGGTGTCTTCTTTTTCCTGACGAACTAAGTGTGGAACCAGCTCATTCATTTTACGGTACATTTCTGAACTGTCTTCAGCCGGACCGGAAATAATCAGCGGCGTACGGGCTTCATCAATCAGAATTGAGTCGACTTCATCGACCAAAGCGTAGTTTAGTTCGCGCTGAACTCTGTCCTGTGGTGCAAAGGCCATATTGTCGCGCAGGTAATCAAAACCAAACTCGTTATTGGTACCGTAAGTAATGTCGGCCTGATAAGCCGCCTTTTTATCTTCCGGTGCCATGCCCGGAATATTAAAGGCAACTGTCAGTCCCAGAAAGTCGAATAATGGTTGGTTGAATTCAGCATCACGCTTGGCCAGATAATCGTTCACCGTAATAATGTGAACGCCTTTACCCGGTAACGCATTTAGGTACGCAGGCAAAGTCGCTGTCAGCGTTTTACCTTCACCCGTTTTCATTTCTGCAATACGGTTATCGTTCAGTACCATACCGCCAATCAACTGCACATCGAAATGGCGCATGCCAAAGACACGCCTACTGGCTTCACGAACGGTCGCGAAGGCTTCGGGTAAAATTTTCTCTATACGCTCGCCTTCATTCAGGCGTTTACGAAATTCAGTGGTTTTCTCTTTTAGCTCGGCATCACTTAACGCTTCAAACTCGGGTTCCAGCAAATTAATTCGCTCAACGTCTTTCTTCATAGTTTTGAGAATGCGATCGTTGCGACTACCAAATACTTTTCGAAACAGACTGCCTAGCATGAGATTGATTTATCCTGTGTTACTTTCCTGAACAACAAAAGCGGTACCTGAAGTACCGCCTACGTTCTAATTAATTTACCGAGTTATTTTGAGTCAGCTTTACGATACACAAACTGATTAGGGTCAATTTGACGGCCATTACGCAAAACTTCGTAATGAACATGTGGTCCGGTCGACCGACCACTGCTGCCCATTTTCGCAATTTGCTGGCCGCGGGTAACAACATCCCCTACTGAAACTGTTAACTCGTCGTTATGACCATAACGGGTTTTTAAGCCACCACCGTGGTCAATTTCGACTAAGGTGCCGTAACCGTATCTGTCACCGGCCCAGGTAACAACACCGGCTCCGGTAGCAATAACCTTAACGTCTTCGTTATAACTGGCAAAATCTAACCCTTTATGCATAGCGGGTGTGCCATTGAAAGGGTCTTTACGAACACCATACTGCGAAGACAACCAACCATCTGAGATTGGGCGGCCTGCAATATATGCATCATTATTAAGTTGGTGATTCATCATCACAGATTCAAGTAGCGATAGCTGTTTTTGTTTGTCAGAGATCTGCGACAACATATCTTCAATCTCAGTAAGGACATCGGTACCAGAGCTGTGAGGCAATTCAGCAACTTCTAATTCTGGCCCGCCAATAGGAAGTTCCTGATTAAAGTTGAACTCACCGTTGTCGAGATTAGCAACTCCAGCTAAACGCTCACCCAAGGCGTCCAGACGACGCATTTGGGCTCTTAACTCGCCCAGATAAACCGTCATGGCACCCAGACGCTTTTGAGTATCTTCTTTTAGTTCTTTTAGTGCTTGCTCTTGTAAGACAAGCTTTTTCTGCTCTTCCGTAATTTTGTTCTGTGCCACTGCAGGGTTAATACCCTGATACTGCCATGGCTGCCAGGTAGCAAGACCGATAAAGGCCGCTATACCGACAAAAGAAAAAAATCGACGTCGACTTAACCGAATACGAAAACGTATTTTGGAGCCTCGATAAAAGACTGATAAACTCATCCGAACTCTCTTAATATTTGCCTACTACGCAATTATGTCACGACACCCGAAAACACCATCAGAATGGCTTCGCTCAGGTCAAAAAACCTTATCGTCAACATTACGACATTATGCACAGTTTGCCGCCCAACTTTCCCATTGGCAACAATTGTTTCAACAATGCGTTGATAAAAACACCAGCCAACACTGCCAATTGCTGAATATCCGCGATGGCCAAATGATTATTCAGGTGGATAACGGTAGCTGGGCGACCAGGCTAAAACTTCAGCAAGCGGCCATTATAACGCATTTTCGCCACAATGCGACGGTCCCGGTACAGAGCCTTTCAATTAAGGTGTCTCCGTCAATGAATAGTTTTGAGAAAAGTATTAAAAATCAGAAAGGTTCGAGCAGCGCAGAGCGCTTATTGGCAATGGCTGAAGGGTGTGATGAGCCGTTGAAGTCGGAATTAAAAGCGTTGGCGGCAAAGTTTACCGCCAACGATAAAGACTAAGCTGTGGTGGTTGCTGGTGACCAGAAAGCGATAGGCGCAGTAGCCTGCTCTTCGTCAAAGGTCACAAATTCCCACGCTGACTGTCGCGCTAATAATGCCTGTAATAACTGATTATTCAGCGCATGCCCTGATTTATACGCACGCAGATGGCCTAAAATACTGTGGCCCCCCATGTACAAATCACCAATAGCGTCCAACATTTTGTGTTTTACGAATTCATCGTCGTAACGCAAGCCGTCACTGTTCAGAATGCGGAATTCATCCAGCACAACGGCGTTATCAAAACTGCCGCCTAATGCCAGGTTATTTTCCCGTAAATACTCAATGTCTTTCATAAAGCCAAAGGTACGGGCACGGCTAATTTCTTTGATAAAAGCATTAGCGCTAAAGTCGATACTGACGGTCTGCCCTGTGTCTGCGATAGCCGGGTGTTCAAAGTCGATAGCAAAGTCGATACGGAAACCATCGTGGGGTAGCAGTTCCGCCCACTTATCACCGTCTTCGACACGTACCGGCTGTTTGATCCGGATGAACTTCTTCGCTGCTGACTGCTCTTCAATGCCCGCGCTTTGTAGCAGGTAAACAAACGGGTGCGAGCTGCCGTCCATAATTGGAATTTCATGCGAATCGACTTCGATAATCGCATTATCAATTCCAACGCCGGCCAGCGCAGCGAGCAAATGCTCGACGGTAGAAACGCGAACGTTTTCCTCATTGATAAGACAGGTACACAGCTGCGTATCACGCACCCAGTCGGCCCGTGCTGGAATATCCACCACAGGATCAAGGTCCACACGACGGAATATCAAACCGGTATTAGCCGGCGCAGGGCGTAAAGTAAGGTTTACTTTATTGCCTTTATGCAGCCCAACACCTGTGGTTGATATCGCTTGCTGTAATGTACGTTGCTTAATCATGGTACTTGTTCACCTACCTTTTATATTCGGTTCGCCATGGCTAAAGCCAAAGCGGCCGCATATTATACGACATTTGTCATGGTTCGATCAAATTTTACGCATACTTATCAAGCGTTACGTCAATTTAGTCGACCTGTTTTCGCAAAAAAGCCGGAATATCCAGGTAATCGAGTTCTTTATCCTGTTTAGCTTTGGCAGCGGGCTGACGTTTTGGTTCCGCTTTTGCCTCCGGTTGCAGCTCTTCCTGCTCCTCGTAACGAGGTGCTGCACCGCCGCGGTCTATATCATTACTCCGATAAGCCGGTTGCGGTTCACGCTTAGGCGCTGTCTGATTGGTATTATTCACCAACGAGATATCGGGCTTACGTTCAGCGCCAATACCTGTAGCGACAACAGTTACGCGCAGCTCATCAGACATTTCAGTATCGATAACCGTACCCACGATCACCGTAGCGTTATCTGAAGCAAAGGCTTTAACCGTATTACCTACGGTGTCCAGTTCTTCAATACTCATGTCCATGCCGGCAGTCACGTTAATCAACACGCCACGAGCACCAGACAAGTCGATGTCTTCCAGTAACGGGCTGTTAATGGCCATTTCCGCAGCTTCCTGCGCACGGTCTTCACCGCTGGCCACACCGGTACCCATCATGGCGGTACCCATTTCTTTCATTACCGCGCGAACGTCAGCAAAGTCGACGTTAATAAGACCCGGACGAGTAATCAGCTCGGCAATGCCCTGAACCGCGCCCAACAATACGTTGTTTGCCGCGCTAAAGGCGTCCAGCAAGCTGGTTCCACGACCCATAACCTTAAGCAACTTCTCGTTTGGTATGGTAATTAACGAGTCGACACTTTGTGCCAGTGCGTTAATGCCTTCGTCGGCTACGGCCATACGCTTTTTCCCTTCAAACGGGAAAGGCTTGGTCACAACCGCAACGGTCAGAATACCCAGTTCTTTGGCAACTTCAGCAACCACAGGTGCTGCACCGGTTCCGGTACCGCCGCCCATGCCAGCTGCAATAAAGACCATGTCGGCACCTTCTAAGTGGACTCGGATATTCTCGCGGTCCTCTTCTGCCGACTGCCGACCCACTTCAGGGTTGGCGCCAGCGCCAAGACCTTTAGTGATGTCCTGTCCTAATTGAATGGTGACATCCGCCGTATGATTACGCAGAGCCTGCGCATCGGTATTGGCTGCAATAAACTGCACACCTTCAATTGATTCTTTTACCATGTGCTGGACAGCGTTTCCGCCGCCACCACCGACGCCAATCACCTTAATGACGGCTTCGCTTTCATAATTGTCCATCAGTTCGAACATAATAATTCTCCCTACCTGCTTTTAACGTGCTACCCCAAGTTAAAACTCACCTTTGAACCAACTCTGCACTTTTTGCCAGAGTCCGATCACGTCAGTTTTAGAGCTTTCTTTTTGTGACACAGCGGCATCTTCCTGCCCATACCGTAACAGTCCCACTGCTGTGGCATAAACCGGATCTTCGACGTAATCTCTTAGGCCTTTCATACCCAGAGGAACGCCGATACGAACCGGCATTTGAAAAATTTCTTCGGCAAAATCTACGCAGCCTTCCATTTTTGCGCTACCGCCGGTAATAACAACACCAGCTGCAATTTGCTCGTCTAAACCACTTTGCTGAATTTCATCCCTGACCAGCTCAAACAGTTCCTGATAACGCGGTTCAACCACTTCGGCCAGCGTATGACGCGACATTACCCGCGACGGGCGGCCACCCACTGAAGGCACCTCAATGGTGTCTTCCATGCTGACCATTTGTCGCAGCGCACAAGCGTGCTTGGTCTTAATTTCTTCCGCGTGGTTGGTCGGCGTACGGAATATCTTGGCAATGTCACTGGTAACCTGATTACCCGCCGCCGGAATTACCGCGGTATGACGCAATACACCGCCCGCATAAATACAAATATCAATGGTACCGCCGCCTAAATCGACCAGCGCCACGCCCAAATCTTTTTCATCGTCAGTCAGCACCGAGATGCTGGATGCCAGCGCTGAGAAAATCAGCTTATCCACCGACAAGCCGCAGCGTTCTACCGCCTTAATAATGTTTTTCGCCATGTCATTAGCACAAGTAATAATGTGCACTTTGGACTCCATGCGAACACCTGACATGCCAATGGGGCTGCGGATGCTTTCCTGCGAGTCAATGACATACTCCTGCGGCAATACATGCAAAATACGGCGTTCTTTTGCAATAGGTACTGACTGTGCGGCATGAATCACGCTGTCGACATCGTCCTGCGTTACTTCGGCTTCGTTAATTGGCACCATGCCACTTTCGTTCTGACAGGAAATATGACGCCCTGAAATGTTCAGGTAAACCGACGCAACACGGCAGTCAGCCATTAACTCAGCTTCGTCAACGGCGCGCTGAACAGACTGAACAACCAAGTTCAAATCATTTACGCCGCCTTTATCCATTCCCCGCGACGTAGCCGTGCCAACGCCAACAACGCTGATCTCATTATCAGGCAGCAACTCGCCGATAAGCGCAGTCACTTTGCTGGTGCCTATATCCAGACCTACAACCATATTGCGTTCCGATGTTTTCGACATAGCTGTCTAACTCTCACTTTTTGCTTCACGCCAGGCCACTGCAGCCCCGGTGTCGTATCGTAAATCCACAGTATCGATTTCGTTATCTTTACTTTTTTCATGTTCAAGGATGCTGGGAAACACATCAATAAACCGCTTTATTCTTTCTAATGTGGCTTCCCGCCCTAATTTCACTTCAATTCCCTGTGCCAAAACCACGCTGACAGCAAAACGTTCGGTTAATCTCAAGGCTCTTATCTGAAAGCCATTAACCTCCAGCATTTGCTGCACCCGGTTAAACTCTTCCCAGGTTTCCTTTACCGCGTTCTCCGGGCCAAATAACTGTGGCAAACTGCTATCTGCTTTTTCTATATCAGCCCGGAAAACTTCCTGGTGCTGGTTTATAAGCCGATCGCCGTTCCACATGGCTACGGGTTTGTGTTCCGTCACATAAACCGACAGCTTGTCCGGCCAGACCTTACGAATAGAAACCTTTTGCACCCAGGGCAACTGCTCTACCCGACGTCTTAAGTCATCCACATCGGCCGTAAAAAAACTACCTAACGGCTCCGCTGTCAGTGCCTGTCTTACTTCTTCGTTGGCGGTGTAATGCAACTCGCCTTGTACATTCAATTCAGCCAGTGGTACTTGTTGTTCGTCCGTCAGCACTTCATTTAACTGATAGATGCCAACCAATGCCCCTGCTATTGTCAGGCATAACACGACCACACCTGACCAAAAGTTGACTGAGCGCAGGCGCTGTTCAGCAGCCATCGTTAGCGCTCCAGCGTTTGCGCTAAAATGCGCTCCACTAAGTCATTAAATTGTAAACCTGCAACTTTTGCTGCCATAGGAACCAGGCTCTTCTCTGTCATTCCCGGTACTGTATTGGCCTCTAACAAAAACCACTCACCCGCGTTATTACGCATCACATCAATGCGTCCCCAGCCGCTGCCTCCAATGGCTGCGAAAGCGCGCTCAGCCAAAGCCCCTAAACTGGCTTCGTCGCTATCACTTAGCCCTGCCGGGCAGTGATACTGGGTATCGTTTGCCTGATACTTGGCCTCAAAGTCGTAAAACTCATGTGGCGTTTGCAACCGAATAACCGGCAATGCCTTACCTTCCAGTATGCCAATGGTGTACTCCGCACCTTCAACCCACTGTTCGACCAGAAGGTCGTCATCGAACTGCGCTGCGTGCTGCAGTGCTAATGCCAGACTTCGCCCGGTGTCGGCGATGCTCATACCTATAGAAGAGCCTTCGCGTGCTGGTTTTACAATGACCCGGCCTCCGAGCTCCTGCAGCATAGCTTCCGCGTTCACTCGCTCGATTTCAGTTTGTGCCACCACTCGCCAATTAGCTGTTGGCAGACCCAGTGAATGCCAAATTTGCTTACAGCGCACTTTATCCATTCCCAGCGCGCAGCCCAGAACATCGCTGCCGGTGTAAGGCATTTCCAGTATTTGCAAAGCGCCCTGCATGCTGCCATCTTCGCCGCCACGTCCGTGCAAAGCGATAAACACCCGATCAAACTTCTGCTCCACAAGCTCCTGTAAACTGTGAGCCGCCGGGTCGAACGCGTGTGCATCAATACCTTTCGCCACCAGGCCTTTTAATACGGCCATTCCGGACTTTAAAGAAACGTCTCGCTCGGCCGAAGTACCGCCCAGCATAACCGCCACTTTCCCAAAGGCATTAGCTTTCATTGCTCAACACCTCCGTTGCAATTCGCTTGGCCAATGCGCCGATATTTCCCGCGCCCTGAGTTAACAACAAGTCTCCCGGTGCCAATACCGATTCAAGCACTTCGGGCATGTCATCCACGGTTGCCACATAAACCGGATCTATCTGCCCGCGCTGGCGTATTGAACGACATAACGAGCGGCTGTCAGCACCGCTTACCGGCGCTTCTCCTGCACTGTAAACTTCCAGCATCAGCAATACGTCAACCTGCGACAGCACGTTAACGAAATCTTCGTATAAGTCCCGTGTACGTGAGTAACGGTGCGGCTGAAAAGCCATAACCAGACGACGTTCCGGCCAACCTTCCCGCGCGGCCTGAATAGTGGCAGCAACTTCTGAAGGATGATGACCATAATCATCCACCAGCATGACTTCACCCGGCTCTTTGCTCGAGTCTTTGTCTGAGATGGCAAAGTTACCGTAATGCTGAAAGCGACGGCCGATACCTTCAAATTTGTTCAGTGCTGACTTAATGGCTTCGTCGTTAATTCCTTCATCTGTCGCCACAGCTACCGCGGCTAACGCATTCAATACATTATGCTTGCCCGGCAGATTCAGGCACACATCAAGTGGCTTCAGCCCGTTACGTAAAATGGTAAAGCAGCTCTCACTGGCGGTCTGCTTATAATTTATTGCCCGTACATCAGCAGCTTCACTGAAGCCGTAAGTCATTGTCTGGCGCCCGAGTCGCGGAATTAAATCGGCTACAACCGGGTCATCGACACACATAACAGCTAAACCGTAAAACGGCAGGTTATGCAAAAATTCAACGTAGGTGTCCAATAACTTATTGAAGTCACCTTCGTAGGTGTCCATATGGTCAGCTTCAATATTGGTGACTATGGCAACCATTGGCTGTAAATGCAGAAACGACGCATCGCTTTCATCGGCTTCTGCAATGAGGTACTTACTGTTACCTAAGCGAGCATTTGAACCGGCACTATTGAGCAAGCCACCTATCACAAAAGTTGGGTCGCGATCCGCTTCGGCAAAAATACTCGCGACCAATGACGTGGTTGTGGTTTTACCGTGCGTACCGGCTACCGCGATACCATGACGGAAACGCATAAGCTCGGCCAGCATCTCTGCGCGGCGTACCACAGGCACACGCAACTGTTGTGCTGCAACCAACTCCGCGTTATCGGTCTTTATCGCACTGGATACCACTACCACACTGGCACCTTCGATATTGTTCGCCATATGCCCCAGAACTACCGTAGCTCCAAGGCAACGCAAACGATCGGTATTGGCGTTTTCGGCAATATCTGAACCCGAAATCTGATAGCCCTGGTTTAACAGGACTTCTGCAATACCGGCCATACCCGCACCACCGATACCAACGAAATGTATTCGCTGTACCCGACGCATTTCCGGGACGTTCACAATAGTAAAAGGCTGTGCGTTGGTTGCGGTCATGCTAGTCATCGCTCTGTTTATATTCCATACATTCATTCACCAGTCGTTGCGTTGCCTCTGGCATCGCGCACTGGCGAGCGAAACGCGCCATTGTCCACAGTTGTTGTCTGTCATGCAATAAACGTTTTAACTGTTGTTTCAAGGCGCCTTCCATTACTTCGGTTTGCGGCAATAAAACTGCCGCACCATGGCTTTCTAACACCTTTGCATTAGCGGTTTGGTGGTCATCCACAGCGTGTGGCAATGGCACCAGAATGGACGCTACGCCCATCACCGCCAATTCCGATACGGTTAACGCGCCAGCGCGACAAATAACCAAATCGGCATTTTTAAAAGCGTCGCCCATATCTTCAATAAATTCGGTGACCTTAAGCGTTTTAAGCACCGATGTTCCTTCATAAGCCTTCTTAGTTGCCGACTCACGCTCAGCACCACACTGATGTACCACGTTCAGTTCGACACCTTCTAATGTTTTGACGGCTTCCGGCACTGCTTCGTTCAATACCTGCGCACCTAAACTTCCGCCAACCACCAATATATTCAAGACATCGTCTGTTTTTGAACTTTCTGTCTGTTCAGACGCTTGTGCCAATAACCCCTTGCGCAATGGATTACCCACAACCGGATACTGCTGCCACTGCGGCAGAGCAACCGGCAACCCCAGCATAACTTTGCTTGCTCTGGGAGCTAACAGCCTTGTCGTCATACCCGGCACGGCGTTTTGTTCGTGCACCACTAAGGGTATACCGAGCAGTTTTGCAGCCAGCCCCATTGGCGCGCAGACATAACCACCAAAGGTTGCCACGACCTGTGGCTGCAGCGTCTTCAGTAAACGCCTGCACTGTAAAACCGCTTTCGCCAGAGTGAATGGCATAAACAACTTTCTTTTCAGCCCATGACCGCGAACTCCGGTCATACTAATGCTGTGTAAAGGGAAGTTAGCTGCCGGAATCACCCGACTTTCTAAACGACCTTCCTGCGTACCCAGCCAGTCAACTTGCCAGCCGTTCTCGCGCAGCTGTTCAGCCACCGCTAACGCCGGAAAAATATGGCCGCCGGTGCCGGCTGCTGCTATTAAGGCTTTATTCATTCGGCACCTCCGCGCGGCGCCACTTTGCGACCCAGCATCCGACGTTCATGGTCTATACGTAACAACAGCCCAACGGCCAGAGCCGAGATAATCAGGCTGTTACCACCGTAGCTTACCAGCGGCAGTGTCAAGCCTTTGGTTGGTAGCGCTCCGGACGCAACACCGATATTCACAAAGGCCTGGATACTAAACCAAATACCAATACCATAAGCCAGATAACCGCCGTAACGTTGCTCCTGCATTAAGCAGCGACGACCAATAATTAAAGCTCTCCATACCAACATTAATACGGTCGCAATAACCGCCAGCACGCCGAGAAAACCCAGCTCCTCAGCAACAACGGCCATAATAAAGTCAGTATGAGCTTCCGGCAGATACTGTAATTTTTGAATGCTATTACCCAAACCGGCACCACTGAATTGCCCCTGGCCAAAAGCAATAAGTGACTGCATTAACTGGTAGCCGGCACCGAACGGGTCTTTCTCCGGTTCCAGGAAGGTTAGCAGCCGTTGCATCCGATAAGGTTCGACAATGATCAGTAAAATTAACGCCAATACGCAGGTAATGAATACCGCAAAGAACTGCCACAGCCTTGCGCCAGCTAAAAACAGCATGGCCACGGTGGTTGCCGACAATACAACCACAGTTCCGAAATCTGGTTGCATTAGCAACAGCACCGCGGCGATAAACAATAGAGCAAGAGGCTTTATAAAGCCTTTAGTCGCTTCCCTGACCTCGTCTTCCCGACGGGACAAATAACTGGCCATATAAATACAGAAAAACAGCTTAGCGACTTCTGCCGCCTGAAAAGTAATTGGTCCCACTTTTATCCAGCGTTGCGAACCGTTAACTTCGTGCCCGATAACCAAAACCATCAGCAGCATAATTAACCCAAGCAACAGCAACTTGCCGCTTTGCTGATTCCAGCTATTGCTGGGTACCCGCAAAGTCGCCAACATAACAGCTAAGCTAATAACAATATAAATGCCGTGACGAATAGCAAAATAGAACGGATTACCTGTTAGCCGCTCTGCCGTCGGCAACGATGCGGAGGTAACCATAACAAAGCCAAATGCCAGCAACGCCATTGCCAGGGTAAACAGCATACGGTCATAAAGCGGCTGACTGGTTTTAGGTTGAAACCAGTTAACCAGCTTCTGCCAGCGACTATCGGTGCCGGTAGCCGGTATTTCAAGGTTTAACTGTTCTTCACGCACTGTCGACATAAAGCGCCTCCACTGCATGACGGAAATTGTCGCCCCGATGCTCAAAGTTCTTGAATTGATCAAAGCTCGCGCACGCAGGCGATAACAGCACCATGTCGCCGGTTTGCACTAAAGACGCCGCCAGCTCTACTGCGTGCTGTAAACTTTTCACCTGCCGTGAGCCGTTAAATAACTGACCAATGCGCGGCCCGTCTTCACCAATGGTTAATAGAATATCGACTCGTTCCAAAGTCGACTGCAGCTCGCGGAAGTCTGCTCCTTTACCGACACCGCCGGCTATTAGCAGTAAACGTCCGTTTATCATTGGTCTCAGGCCTTCAACTGCGGCAGCAGTAGCTCCAATATTTGTCGCTTTTGAGTCGTTAACCCAAAGCACACCGTTGTTGTCACTGACTAATTCACAGCGGTGCGGCAGGCCTTTAAAATCTTTGACCGCGCGAACCGCAGCTTCAATATCAATATCTATTGCCTGACACAAGGCCAGCGCCGCCTGCACATTCACCAGGTTATGAATGCCCTGCAGTTGCAATTGATCTGCCCGCAGTACAACACTGCCATCGAAAGTCACGGCAACCGGTCCGCTAACACGGTCGATATTTCCAGACAGCAAACCAAAGTGTTTGGGGTGCGAGTCGTTACCGAAGGTCATTAATTTCCCGGTGACGGGGTGTGGCCAGGTGTCCTGCTGCTGACGGTTCAGTATCCAGATTTTTGCATGAGTAAAAATACGTTGTTTGGCTTTTATATATTCATCCAGAGTGCAGTAACGATCCATATGATCGGCGCTAATGTTCATAAGCGCCGCGGCTTTAAGTTTCAAGCTGGAAATTGACTCTAGCTGAAAACTGGAAAGCTCCAGTATTACAGCATCGGGTTGTTGCTCTTGCAGCAATAACTCGAGTACTGGTAGGCCAATATTCCCGGCAGCAGCAACATTCTTGCCGCATTGTTCAGCAACAAACTCGACCATGCGAGTTACTGTCGATTTGCCATTAGATCCAGTTACCGCCACTATCGGCAATGTTAACTCTTGCGCAAACAGCTCAACGTCACCAACAATAGGAATATTAGCATCACGTGCCAGAGCTATCGGGTCTTCACGTAAATCGATGCCCGGACTGACAATAATTAAGTCTGCCGCTAAAGTGTCTTCTAATTCCCAATGCCGGTTAAGCAGTTCAGCATCGCCCAGTATTTGTTTTGCTTCTTCCAGGCCCGGAGGATTTTCACGCGAATCAAAAACCTGAATTTGAACTTCGGCGAGCTTCTTATCCTGCTGCCGTTTATGTTGTAAATAGCGCAGCACAGATACCCCGGTCTTTCCAAGACCAAGGACTACAATCTGTTTTATGTTCTGCCAGGCTATTTTAGTCATTATTTTTTAACGCAACTTCAAAGTTGCGAGTCCTATCAGTACAAAAATTAGCGACAATATCCAGAAGCGAACAATTACCCGCGGCTCTGGCCAGCCTTTTAATTCGTAATGGTGGTGAATAGGCGCCATACGAAAAATGCGCTTGCCCCGCAACTTATAGGAGCCTACCTGCAACATCACCGACACCGTTTCCATGACAAACACACCACCCATAATGAACAGCACCAGTTCCTGCCGGACCAGTATCGCGATAATGCCAAGCGCCGCTCCCAGCGCTAACGAGCCCACGTCGCCCATAAAGACAAGCGCCGGATAGGTATTGAACCAGAGGAAACCAAGACCTGCGCCGACAATAGCGGTGCACACCACCAACAATTCAGCGGTAAGCGGCAAATAAGGAATTTGCAAATATTCAGCGAAATTCACGTTGCCCGACACGTAGGCGAAAATCCCCAATGCCGCGGCCACCATAATTGTTGGCACAATGGCCAGGCCATCAAGCCCATCGGTTAAGTTCACCGCATTACTGGTACCGACAATGACAAAATAGGCCATAAGCATATAAAGCATGCCTAACTGAGGCATAACATCTTTAAAAAATGGAACGAGGAGCGCGGTCTCTGCGCCCTGAGTGCTGCTCCAGTAAAGATAAACCGCAGCCACACTGGCAATGACCGACTGCCAAAAATATTTCCATTTAGCGATTAAGCCTTTCGGGTCTTTGCGCACAACTTTGCGATAGTCGTCGACAAAGCCGACAATACCGAAACCGGTAATAACCAATAAAACAACCCAGACATAACGGTTATCTAAGTCAGCCCAGAGTAGTGAGGAACCCAGAACGGCTGCCAGTATCAATACGCCGCCCATAGTCGGTGTACCACTTTTTACTAAATGACTTTCCGGACCGTCATCCCGTACCGTTTGCCCTATTTGCAAACGCTGCAAACGACGAATTAATGTTGGTCCTAACCACAACGACAAAACCAGTGCGGTCAAAACACTGAGTATTGCCCGCAAGGTTAAGTAGGAAAACACGTTAAACGCGCTTTCAAACTGGGTTAGGTACTCCGCCAACCAAACTAACATGCGTGCTTATCCTCTACGCTGCCACTGACCGCGACAGCCTGCTGTATTGCTGCAACAACGCGCTCCATATGTGCGGAGCGTGAGCCTTTAACCAGCACTGTGACAGGTTGCTTACCTGTCTGTTCTGTAAGTCTTTGTAAAACAGATTCAACCAGCGACTGTAAGCTACCGAAGTGCTTACCTCCGTGGCCGTTAAAGACCTCGCTGGCACTTTGACTGAGTACGCCCAGACTGTATAAGTTATCAATGCCAGTGCCGATAGCATGTTCACCAATATCTTCGTGATAAGCGCGCGCATCGGCACCTAACTCACCCATATCGCCCAATACAAAAATGCGATACCCCTGATAACTTCCCAGCAAATCCAGGGCAGCTTTAGTTGAGGCAACGCTGGCGTTATAGGTGTCATCAATAATACGTAAGTGGTCACTCACTTTTATCGTTGTCAAACGTCCCTGAGCCGGCTCGACCCTTTGCAGCCCAGTAACAATGTCATCCAGCGATATACCCAGCTCACTTGCCGCAGCAGCGGCTGAAAGCGCATTAAGCACGTTGTGACGACCGCTTAACTTCAGTTCAATACGCTTCGTTTCACCGCCCAAATGCAGAGTAAACGCAGGGTGTCCGTCACTGTTCAATACCACGTCACTTGCATAAACATCGGCGGAGTCGGTTAAACCAAAGCTCTTCCATTTCATGTCAGCACAGGCGCGTTCCCAGCAAGGATAAAACTCAGAATCGCGCGGGGTAATGGCCGTTCCCTGGCTACTCACTCCACGGAATATTTCAGTTTTAGCACGGGCAACCCCGTGTAAGCTTCCGAAACCTTCAACATGCGCTGCACTCACGTTATTCAATATGGCAACATCGGGTCTTACTAAGTCTGTGGTATAAGCAATTTCGCCCGGATGATTCGCACCCAGCTCTACTACCGCGTATTTATGCTTTTCTTCTAACCTTAATAAGGTCAGCGGAACACCTATATCGTTATTAAAGTTACCCTGTGTGGCCAATACCGGATGTTGAATCGATAAAATTGCCGCCAGCATTTCCTTCACTGTGGTCTTACCGTTACTGCCGGTAACCGCTACCGTTTTCGGTGCAACCTTCGCCTTAACTGCCGCTCCTAAACGACCCAGCGCATGGCGACTATTCTCAACAATAATTTGACGACACTCGCTGTCTTGCTGCTTTTCGCAGATAATTGCAGCAGCGCCTTTAGCCAGCGCCTGCTCGACAAAGTCGTGAGCATCAAAGTTTCTGCCTTTCAGGGCAATAAAGAGCGCGTCTTCTAAATCTGCCCTGGTGTCTGTCGACACCTTATCAATTGTACAATCAGAGCCAATCAGGCGGCCTTCCACCTGCTCCGCAATCCATTTCAGTGATACTGAGATCATGCGCAGTCTCCTTGCAGCCATTCGCTGACTACCGCTCGTTCGTTATAGTCAATGCGTTGAGTACCAATAACCTGATAATCTTCATGCCCTTTACCGGCTAGCAATACAACGTCATCTTTACCGGCTTGCTGCATTGCGCGTATAACCGCCTCGCGGCGACCAGGCCAAACCTTAACCTGAGTTTTATCCGCAATACCGGTCAGAATATCTTCAATAATTTGTTCCGCAGGCTCTGTTCTTGGGTTGTCATCAGTAACTACAACAACGTCTGCGTAATCTGCCGCGACTTTACCCATTTGCGGACGCTTACCGCGATCACGGTCACCGCCGCAGCCAAACACACACCACAAACGGCCCTTGCAATGCAGCCGTAACGCACTCAGTACCTGGTGCAAAGCGTCCGGTGTATGCGCGTAGTCAACCACCACCAGCGGTGACTGGTTATTATGAAAGGCTTCCATCCGTCCGGGAACGGGCTGCAAACTGCCACAAGCTCTGCCGATATCCGCCAGAGGCTTATTCAGTTTTAGCAACACAGCAACCGCGCAGAGTAAGTTGTAAACGTTGAAGCGCCCCAGTAATGGCGTTTCAACGACACAAGATTCCCCCTGCCAGTTTAAACTGAACACCGAGCCCTGCTCATGGAACTGAACGCCAGTCGCCTGCAGGCAGGGTTCATTGGTGCTGGCATTAAGACTTACCCATAAATCGGCTAAATCATCCTGCTGCCAATGGCTTAACGTATCATCGTCGGCGTTAACCACTCGATTCTGCACACCAAAGTCGGCAAATAAGCGTTGTTTTGCGGCGACATAGTTTTCCATGGTGCCGTGGTAGTCGAGATGATCCCGGCTGATATTGGTAATAACGGCGCCAGCAAAGTGTAAGGCTTCAACACGACGCTGTATCAGCGCGTGTGACGACACCTCCATAGCAACCAATTCTGCACCTTCAGCTAATAGCGTAGCCAAACGTTGCTGTACGGTAACGGCATCTGGTGTGGTATGACGCTCCGGTAACAAACGGCCAATAAGGCCGCTGCCGGTTGTACCAATAACTGCCGCTTCCATACCCAGCGCTTTTGCCAGCTGCGCCATAATGTGAGTAACCGATGTTTTACCATTGGTTCCGGTCACACCAACCAGCTGCATTTTTTCTGATGGATGTCCGAAAAAGTTACCAGCAATACGGGAAAGGTGCTCACGAACGCCACTAAACCCGATAACGACTACGCCCCGGCGGTGTTCAACCGCCATTCCCGGGGCTTCAGCAATAATGGCTGCAGCACCGGCATCAATAGCCGCATCAATATAAGCCCGACCATCAGTCTCGTAGCCCGGAATAGCGACAAAAACATCGCCATTAGCAACTTGCCGACTATCGAGCTTTATACCGCTAACGATAACATCCGGAATGGAGAACGATGCTGGCAGCATTGTCAGCAACTCGGTAAGTTTCATCATTTATCACCCCCAAAGCCCGCAGCGTGCACCTGAGTGTCATCTACGTTGTCTGGCGGTATATTCAGTAAGCGCATGGTTTGCGATACAATTTTTGAAAACACTGGAGCTGCGGCCGTGCCGCCATAATAGTCGTCGGTACCCGGTTCGTTTATGGTTACAACCACAACCACTTTGGGGTCGCTAACTGGAGCTATTCCGGCAAAGAGTGCTACGTATTCGTCACCGTAGCCGCCTGTTGCTTTGGTTTTTCGGGTTGTCCCCGTTTTACCTGCAATACGGTAGCCAGGAACCTGCGCCGCTTTAGCGGTACCATCACGCACCACCGTTTCCATCATATGCATAACCGCCCGGGTATTGTCCGGATTAAACACTTGCTCTGCCGGTAACGGTGATTCCTGTCGGAAAATAGTCAGCGGCCGTTTTTTCCCACCATTAGCGATAATGCTGTAAGCATTAGCCAGTTGCAGCGTTGTTGCCGACAAACCATAGCCATAAGCAAGAGTTGCTGTTTCAAAATCTGACCAGCGTCTTCTGTCACCCAGTATGCCAATGCTCTCACCTAACAAGGCAATACCCGTGTCGTTTCCAAAGCCAGCGTCGGCATAGGTTTGCAATAAAGGGTCAATGCCTAAATCCAGTGCGATTTTTGTGACGCCCACGTTCGAAGAATGTTCCAGCACCTCAGCCAGTGACAGTTCGCCATAGTTCCGAGGGTCACTCACCCGGCGTCCACCAATTCTGAGCCAGCCCGGACTGGTATCAATTGTATCGCCGGCTTTATGCCGTCCGTTCTCAAGCGCACTCAGAACGACCAGCGGCTTCATTGTAGAGCCAGGTTCATAGCTGTCGGTTACAGCCCGGTTACGCATGCGGAAAGACTGTAGCTCGGAACGGTTGTTAGGGTTGAAAGACGGGCTATTGACCATAGCCAGCACTTCACCGGTTTCGACATTCAGCACTACCGCCGAACCCGAAGTTGCCTGATTGTAGCGCACGGCTTTTTTCAATTCGGTGTAAGCAGTTGCCTGAACACGTTGGTCGATACTCAGTGTCAGCTGTTTTGGTTGTTGTGCATCTGTCTGGCTAATTTCTTCAACAACCCGTCCTTCTGCGTCCTTGCGATAAACTCGTTTACCCGGCGTACCGGTTAAATGCTCGTCGTACAGAAGTTCGAGGCCTTCCTGCCCAGCGCCGTCAATGTCGGTTAAACCGATTAAGTGAGAACTGATCTCACCGGTAGGATAATAACGGCGTGACTCTGTTTTTAAATACACACCGGGAATTTTCAACTGCTTCACATAATCCGCTTCTGATGGCGTCACTTTGCGTTGCAGATAAACGAAACGTTTTGACGGGTCGTCCACTTTACTGACCAGCTCGTTACGGTTCATGCGAAAAGTTTCAGCCAGGGCCTGCCAGCGACGTTCGTCAGCTAAAGCCTCGCGCTCGGCGATACGTTTGGGATCGGCCCATACGGTTTCTACCGGGACGCTAACCGCAAGTTCTCTTCCGTTACGATCAACAATAGTGCCTCGCTGAACCGCGACGCTGGATGCCCTTAAACTGCGCATATCGCCTTGCAGCGAAAAAGCATCGGGGCTTATGACCTGGATATAGGCTGCGCGTGCAATTAACACAGAAAATACACCGAACAGTAAGAATACTGCGGTGTAAAAGCGCCAACGAGTACCAGCTGGCTCTGTGCGTTTATTGCGACGATTCACTGCCATGAAACCAACACCTCCTGCTCTGGCTCAACGTCCCGCATGCCCAGTTGTTCCTGCGCAATACGTTCAACCCGGCTATGTTCAGTCAGCGCGTTTTGCTCCACCACAAGGTGTCGCCACTCTCTATCCAGAGTATCCCGGTGCGATAATAAATCATCACGTTCGCCAGTTAACTGGCGGTTCAAATGGGCGGTATAGACAATGCTTAACGCGTTGCCGATAACCACCACACTCAGAAGTAAAACCCATTTATGCTGCAACAAATCCTGCAGCAACATTTTCATCAGACTGGGGTAGCGCCGCTTAGTCATTGCGAACCCTCCTTGCTATACGCAACACAGAGCTGCGCGAACGAGGATTAACCTGCACTTCCGCTTTACCCGGCTTAATTGCTTTACCAACTTTCTCCAGCGCTTTATCTTTATTGCGCTCGGCTTCAGTTACCGGCAAGCCAGGAGGTAATTGCTTTCCTTCGCTATGTTTGCGAATAAAACGTTTTACTAAACGGTCTTCCAGACTGTGGAAACTAATAACCACCAGCCGCCCATCTTCTTTCAGGCCAGACAGAGAAGCGTCCAGCGCCTGTTCAATTTGTTCCAGTTCCCGGTTAATGTGAATGCGGATGGCCTGAAAGGTTCGTGTTGCCGGGTGTTTATGCTTTTCTTTTACCGGACTCACGCGGGCAATCATTTCCGCCAGTTCTTTAGTGCGGGTAAACGGCTTTTTCTCGCGATCCATGACAATGGCACTGGCGATACGGCGGGCAAAACGCTCTTCTCCGTATTCTCTCAGAACCCAGCTAATATCGTCCTTTTCTGCGCGATTAAGCCATTCGGCTGCGGTTTCACCACTGGTGGTGTTCATCCGCATATCCAAAGGACCGTCCCGCATAAAGCTAAAACCGCGCTCAGCGTCATCTAATTGTGGGGAAGATACGCCAAGGTCAAATAGAATTCCGGTCACTTGCTGGTTCAACTGCAAGTCATCAAGTACCTGTTGCAGGTTTGAGAAAGGGGTGTGGATAATTTTAAAACGGGGGTCATCAGCAAATGCTGCAGCCGCAGCAATAGCTTCAGGATCCTGATCCAGGGCAATAACGCGGGCGTCGTCACCTAACTGGTTGAGCAGAGCACGCGTGTGTCCGCCGCGACCAAATGTGGCGTCGATGTATGTGCCTTGCGGATCAGTCGCTAATGCTTCTATCGACTCTTCCAGTAGCACCGAAACGTGTTGCGGTGACGTTGTAATCATTATAATGAAAAGTCTTCTAGTCGTTCGTTAAGAGTAAAGTCACCTTCGCGTTCAACATCCATGTCCTGCGCCACTTGTTCGTGCCAGGCGTCTTCATTCCAAACTTCAAATTTATTCAGCTGCCCGACAAGCATCAGTTTTTTCTCTAAACCGGCGTGTTGTCTCAACGGAGCTGACAGGAGCAAACGACCATTTTTATCCATTTCACAGTCGTCGGCGTGGCCTAAAAGAAGTCGCTGTAAGCGACGTTCTGCAGGGTTCATACTGGATAATCGAGTAAGCTTTTGTTCGATGATTTGCCACTCGGGAAGCGGGTACAGCAACAGGCACGGTTGCTTAATATCAATCGTGCAGACCATTTTGCCTTCACAGTCTAATGACAACGCATGACGGTATTTAGCCGGTATGGCTAACCGTCCTTTGCTATCCAGACTTAATGTTGTTGCACCTCGGAACATGATCCCACCTGATCATTGCGATCCACTATTATCCACAAATCCCCACAATGTTACAGTCTAGGTGTCTCTCTTTCCCACTGTCAAGAAAAAAACTCTCTATTTGTCAGGCCTTGACGGTAAATTTACATTAAGCGGTTGATGCAACGCGTAAAATTATTTTTCCGTTAGAGCTCGTATAATTTTTGTGCGATACTCATTTCAGTTTTGGTGGGCAACGGTATTTAATGAAACGCTACTTATTCGTTATTTTCATCAGCTTCTGCATTCTGGTAACGGGCGTTATCTGGTTTGCTGAAAACCAGCATTCACAGGTAGTAGAGTCACGCAAGCGGGTAGCTACCGAGCGCTTAGGTAAACTTCGCGCCGCGCTGGAAGGTCAGATCAATTCGTCGTTAGTTACGGCTCGTGCACTACAGGCCGAAATTAAGCTCTCACCAGACATTTCTCCTGAACGTTACCGGCTGTTAATGCAGGAGCTTATTGATAGCGATGTTCCGGTACGGCACGTAGCGTTAGCACCTAATTTGATCATTGAGTTTGTTTACCCTCTGGCTCCAAATAAAGCAGCTCTGGGTTTTGACTATCGCACTTCTCCGCAGCAATTCGAAAGCGTTCAGGAAGCTATCCAGAAAAAACGAGTGGTTATTGATGGTCCGGTTAACTTAATACAAGGAGGCTGGGCGTTAATTGCCAGAGCACCTGTTTTTATCAATGACGGTCAACTGTGGGGCGTGATTGCCGTGGTCATTGATATAGGAGACTTAATTGCCAGCAGCGGCCTGAACTCGGTAGACGATTATCTTTTTGCGTTAAAAAAAGAAAACAGTAACGGTGACAAGCTTTTTGACTCTGGCGATGCGTCGCTCTGGAAGGAGGACTACGTCGCTATTGACGTCGCGGTTTCAACCGGCAAGTGGATATTGGCGCTGGCTCCGAAAAATACGGTTTGGGCCAATCGCGACAGTATTTATTGGATCATCATTGTCGCCGGACTGCTGTTGTCCTTTTTAATGACCGCCTTTATGTGCAATTTGGTGACAACGCAAAGCCGGCTACGCTCGGCGCTTGTTACCATTGACCATCAGGCACATTTTGATTCCATTACAGATTTGCCGAATCGCCGCGCTTTTGTCGACTACCTTGACCAACTTACCCAGAAAGGCCGGGAACAACACTTTGCCATTCTGTTCATCGATCTTGATCACTTTAAAGAGGTTAACGATAACCTCGGCCATGATGCCGGTGACGAGCTTTTAGTCTCGGTTTCTGATCGGTTACGAAACCAACTGCGGGGGTCAGATTTTATTGCCCGTATTGGTGGTGATGAATTTGTTGTGGTTATTAATCGTTTTACGTCGCATCAAATCATTAATGACCTTGCCAGCCAAATTAACCGACAGTTGAGTGAACCTTTTAACTTACGCCAAAACCAAGTTCAAACCACCTGCAGTATCGGTATTGCGCTTTATCCCGATGACGGCATCAAAGCCTCTGAACTATTAAAAAACGCCGATCTTGCCATGTACGCAGCGAAAACGGCAGGACGGCGCACACATTACTTTTTTAATGACGAATTAAGAGAACAAACTGAGCGCCAGAATGCCATTCATAGACGCATGCGTGAAGGCCTGAAGCGGCATGAGTTTTCTTTGGTTTATCAACCCATCATTGATTTCAGCACAGGTAAAATTAGTAAATGCGAAGCGCTTTTGCGCTGGCAGGATGAAGATGGAAACATGATTTCGCCAGCTGAATTCATTCCGGTTGCTGAACGTACCGGGCTTATTCATGAATTAGGGCAATTTGTTCTGGAGCAAGCTTGCGTTGACTGGGCTGTTGTACACAAGTCTGGTTACCCCATTGAAGTCTCAATCAACCGCTCCGAACGTGAACTTAACGATATGGAGTCAGCCAAACGATGGCTGTCCTGCATCAGTCAGCATGGAATACCAAATACCAGCATAACCTTTGAAATTACCGAATCGCTGTTAATGAGTAACAAGCAGAGGCAACTGCAAATTTTACATTATTTGCGGTCTCAGGGAGTGCAGTTGGCAATCGACGATTTTGGTACCGGTTATTCCAGTATCAATTACTTGCAGCGGTATCCCGTAGACTATATAAAAATAGACCGTAGCTTTCTAAATCAGGCACCTCAGAACAAAGTGCAGGTAGCTCTGCTGGATGCGTTGTTGCAGGTAGCCAGGGCTTTGGATATTAACGTTATTGCCGAAGGTGTCGAAACCCGCCAACAATGGGAATTACTGCAGCAACAACAGTGCGATTTCGCACAAGGCTATTTTATTAGTGAGCCATTACCGCTTAATGAATTATTGAAATTTCTAAAGGACTGGCAGTTTTAAAAGCTTAAAAAGGTGGAGAGCCGGCCGATAAGCCGGGTTCTGTCGTGGACAATCATTCATCTAGTGATCAGGTTGCCCTGATCCTCAAGCAGTCTACCCGGGTTCAACGCGGGCCGCGCCAAAGAACCCCTATTTGACCTTGCTCCGGGTGGAGTTTACCGTGCCACAAACTGTTACCAGCTGCGCGGTGCGCTCTTACCGCACCCTTTCACCCTTACCTGTGCTGCAAGCAGCCATCGGCGGTTTACTCTCTGCTGCACTAGTCGTCGGTTTACACCGCCCAGGCGTTACCTGGCACCCTGCCCTATGGAGCCCGGACTTTCCTCCCCCTGTAAACAGGCGGCGATTGTCTGGCCAGCTCTCCGCGGGGGATTCTACGCTGCAGCAGGCATTAACTCAATCTTTGTTTCACTCGTTCTTTTTATTCTCAAGCGCCCACTGGTAGAGTTCATTTTTCCGCTCATCATGAATTTTTGCGGTCACGGCTGCCGCTTTCTTTAACGGTAACTCTTCTAGTAACAGCAGCAACGTGCGCTTAGCCGCTTCTCCCGGGCCGTCACGAACATCCGTTTCCGACTGTGCAGGTGCTATTAGCAAAACCATTTCGCCGCGCTGCTGGTTTGTATCGTCGGTTAAAACCTGCAGTAGTTCAGCCGCAGTGCCACTTAAGTAAGTTTCAAACTGCTTGGTCAGCTCGCGTGCAAGCACTACCTGCCGACCACTGCCTAAAACCACGTTCATATCAGCCAGCGTATGCAAAATTCGGTGGGGACTTTCATACACCACAACAGTTCGCGATTCTGGTTTCAGAGCTTCCAGTTTTGCCCGACGTTGCTGGGGTTTGGATGGCAAAAAGCCTTCGAACGCAAAGCGGTCTGTTGGCAGTCCAGCCGCGGACAACGCAACCGTAACGGCGCAGGCACCGGGTAAGGCAATAACTTTAAGCCCTTGCTCCCGGCAACGATGCACCAGAACATAACCCGGGTCATTAATAAGTGGCGTCCCCGCATCACTGACTAAAGCCAGCGAATCACCTTGTTGTAAGCGTTCTATGACCGCGTCTACACGCTGTGTCTCATTATGTTCGTGCAGGGCGAATACGTCATTCTGTATGCCATAATGCTGCATGAGTTTGCGCGTGTGTCTTGTATCTTCCGCAGCAATGGCTGCAACTTCCGCCAATGTCTTAACTGCTCTTTCCGTTATATCGCCTAAATTGCCGATAGGTGTCGGCACAATATAAAGAATGCCCTGCTCTGCCATAATCAGTCTCTGTTTGTTTCCAACGTCAATGCCGTTTATAGTATCACCGAACAGGCACCAAAGCGGAACCTTACAGTGTTTAGAACTCATTCATTTGTACTTTTAGCTCTAATGGCATTACTGGTATTAACCCAGTGTACCTCGGCACCTGACCGATCAGCAGATAAACCGGCAAAGACGGTCGATGTTGCTGACCAGGAATTAAGCTTAAAAGAAGAAAAATCAGCCCGGGACTGGTTACAGGAAGCCGCTGCTGCAAAAAATGAAGTTGAGCAACACTCCGCTTTAATACGAGCCGCTAATGCTTTTCAAAGTGAGCAACAATGGCAACAAGCGGCCGCTATTCTTTCGCAGTTAAGTGCTCAAAAAATTACTCGTCACAGTCAAAAATATTACCGCCTTGCAAAAGCACGTTGGGCCGCAGAGCAGCAAATTTGGTCAAAGGTGATAGAAGAACTGGAAGATGTCGCCACTCAGTTTAATCAAAGAGAATTTCGCGCTCTTAGTCTGCAACTACTTTCTCAGGCGGCTTATCAGCAACACGACTACTGGCAGTCGCTGGTGTGGCAGGTTGATGCTCAGCGCTTTGCAGAACAACCCAATACAGATACAGTCTGGTCTATAGCCCGTCGGATTAAACGAGAAGAGCTTCCGCAACAGCGCCCTAACGACTTAGCCCTCGCAGGTTGGTGGCGACTGGTGGATTATCATCATCAGGCAATGACCTCACCGGATAGCCTGGAATCTTACTTAAATCAATGGCAGCAAAGCTTTCCAGACCACGATGCTGCGGCACTGGTAGACATCTGGCTTGAACCATCATTAAGGCCGTCAGAAGATGCACCGGAAACCGGGCAGGCATCTCCGGAACCGACCCTCGCGGTGTTATTACCATTATCCGGCCGCTACAAGCAACAAGGCCAGGCAGTGCGTGACGGAGTTATCGCCCGCACCGGTGAAATAAAAAATTTAAGAGTTGTTTTCATCGACAGCGAAACGGGCGATATTGAGTCTCAACAAAAACAAATACAGGAGCTAAGCCCGGTTGGAATTATTGGCCCACTGTTAAAGGACAAAGTAGCGGCCTGGGCGGAGCAACCTCTTGCCGGGATTCCTCAGGTTTACCTTAATCAGATAGACGATGAGAAATTAGCCCAAAACTCATTAACCAACGTGTTTTTCGCATTAAGCCCAGACACCGAAGCGCATCAAGCCGCGCAACAAATTAACACACAGTTCCCCGAATCGAAGAGTGCACTGATAATTACCGCTGATGGCTCCAGTGGCCGCAGAATGGTTGATGCCTTTAAGTCAAGTTGGAACAATAACGAGGCAGGAGAACCCAGGGTTTCTTACTTCTCTGAACGCGAAGATATGAAAGCCACAGTGGAGCGTTCACTGGGTTTAACTGACAGTCAGCAACGTATCCGCGCAGTTAAGATTGCAGCAGGGAAAATTATTGTCGATGAGCAGGAACGCAGCCGACGAGACATTAGTGCTATTTATCTGCCGGGTAATCTACAACAGACTCGTCTTTTAAAACCTTTTATTGATGTCAGCGTTTCCCCGTTTGCAGAACCTATTCAGGTCTATGCCAGCTCTGCTACCCATGAACTCAGAAATCGTTTAGGCGACTCCGATCTTAACGGTATCGTTTTTTCAGATATTCCCTGGCTAATTAAGAATTCGGGTAAAAATATACTTTTAAGTCAGTGGCTTGAGCTGCGAAATGGTTGGGGGCTGTCGCTGGCACGTTTAACCGCTATGGGTTACGACAGCGTATCCTTGATTCAACGACTGCAAATGATGAATCGCATGCCAGGGTTGGTCTGGTCCGGCCTAAGTGGCGAACTCCATATTGATAACTCAGTTGTTCAGCGGAAGCTTATTTGGGCTACCTTTAGTAAAGGAGAAATCACCTTAGCTAAGGAAGCAGACAATGCAGGAAGTCGTTACCGGTAAGCGCGCTGAATTACTCTCAGCCGAGTTTCTGAAGAAAAATAACCTTACAATTATTTGCAAAAATTACCGTATTGACGGCGGTGAAATTGATATCATTGCCCGGGACAGGCATTACTGGGTATTTTGCGAGGTGAAATTCCGCGACGATGAGAGCTTTGCATCGGTTATAGAGCAAGTTCAGCCGCAGCAATGCCGCCGGGTTAGACACACGGCTCGTCACTATTTACTCAGTAATAATATCGATGAACATACTGCAGCTATACGTTTCGACGTAATTGCAATAGTGGGTCAGCCAACAAAAATTGAATGGTTTAAGGACGCATTCTGACTATGAATGACGAGTTAATTAAGGCGCTTTTTACAGAAAGCATACAGACACAAATTTCAGCGGTAGAGAGTCTTACCGACGAAATGGCCACAACAGTTGAACTGTTAGTTGCTAACCTGTTGAATGGCCAACGTGTCTTCTGCTGTGGCGACCGCACGACGAGCATCGTTGCAGAACACTTTGCTAACCTCATGACCGAAGGTATGAAATTAGAACGTCCTCCTTTTCCGGTACTGGCATTGACTCTTGGTAAGCAGAAGCAGCTTGCAGCCCTCGGCCAGGCAGGTGATATTTTACTGGTCATAGCGGATAACCAGGGAAATGAGGAGCTGGCATCCGTTATGGAAACCGCTATTAGCCGGGATATGCTTATTATTGCTTTAACCGGAGAGGGTAACGACTCTGTTTCGGGGCTGTTGGGTGCTAACGATATCGAATTAAGAGCCCCCAGTTTAAATCCGGCTCGTATACTAGAAACTCAGCTATTTATTGTCCATGGCTTATGTGAACAAATTGAAAACACGATCTTTCCGCAGGAGCACTGAAGCATATGACGTTATCTAAAACCGCTTTACCCGTCGTTTTTATCAGTTTATTAAGTTTACAGGGCTGCGCTGCCGTTGCCGTAGGAGCAGCAGCCGTGGGTATATCTTCAGCCACTGACCCTCGTACCATTGGAACACAGGTAGATGATCAGACTATCGAGCTGAAAGCTAACGCTAAGCTGGGAAATGATGAACAACTTGAGAAATCGCGAGTCGTTGCCGTCAGCTACGATACCAATGTTCTTTTAGTTGGCCAGGTCCCGAGCGAGGCTCTGAAAAGAAGAGCTGAAGACGTTATCAAAGACACTAACGGCATCAATAAAATTTTCAACCAGTTGCGTATTGGCTCTAAAGCATCCGCAGCTGTGCGCGCCGGGGATAGCTGGATAACCAGCAAAGTTAAACTTAAGTTTGCTAACAATAAGTCTATAGATGCGACCAATATCAAAGTGGTGACGGAGAATGCTGAGGTATTTTTGCTGGGCCATGTAAGCCAGGCTGAGGCAGATGCGGCGGTGGAGGTTGCAAGAAACGTAGATGGCGTTGAGCGGGTAATTAAAGCACTAACCATTAAGCGTTAGTGCTTTTTATTTTTACTTAACAACTTTCAGGTTAGGCTTTTTCTTAGCTGGTTTTTGTTCAGCTTCATTACTGACCGGCTCTTCTTCCTCAAGCTCGGGCATTTTATCCAGCTCGGGCTCCGCCTCAAACATTGCTCCGGCACCATTCTCACGGGCATAAATTGCTAAAGCCGCAGTCATAGGCACAACGACTTGCATTGGCTGCCCACCAAAACGCGCGTTAAAGCGCACTTCATGGTCAGCCAGTTGCAACCCCTGAACCGCTGTCGGCGAAATGTTTAGTACAATTTGCCCTTCACTGACAAAGTTCTGAGGCACAACGGTGCCGACAATAGTAGCATCCACCACCAAGTGTGGTGTCAGGTTGTTATCAACTATCCACTCGTATAGTGCACGCAGCAGATAAGGTCTTTTCGGCGTCATAGTAAAACTCCTCGACGTCGATGAAATTAATTACGCGCGAGTTCTTTCTCTTCTTCTGTTAAAGAGTCCTGGAACGTTTTGCGTTCAAACAAACGCACCATATATTGCTTAATTTCTTTTGCGCCCTGACCTTCTAAGTCAATGCCGTAGGCAGGCAGACGCCAAAGCAAAGGAGCCAGATAACAGTCAACCAGACTGAACTCTTCACTCATAAAATACGGTGTATCAGCAAAAATAGGAGCCAGAGAAAGAATACCCTCTTTCAGTTCCTGTCTTGCCTGAGCGTCGCCTTTTTGAATTTTCTCAGCCAGGCTGTACCAATCGCGTTCAATTCGGTACATCATTAGACGGCTGGTACCACGAGCAACCGGGTAAACAGGCATTAACGGAGGATGTGGGAAGCGCTCATCCAGATATTCCATAATAATTTGAGCGTTATAGAGCACAAGCTCACGGTCAACCAGAGTGGGTTTAGCCTCTGGGTACGGATTAAGCTGTAACAAATCCTCCGGCGTACTCTCGTCGGTCACATACGTAATTTCGACACCAACACCTTTCTCAGCTAACACCAGACGTACCTGATGACTCTTTAAGTCATCCTTTCCTGAATACAACGTCATTACTGAGCGTTTATTTGCTGCAACAGCCATTCCTTTCTCCAGATAATATCAACGGCAAAAGGGTGGCAAGCCACCCTTTCTTAAGTCGTTGTCTAACAGACTGATAAGCCCCGATTATTTCAGGTCTTTCCAAAACTCTTTTTTCAGTAACCATGCAAAAATGGTGAATACCAGCAGGAAACCAAAAACAAACCAACCAATGCGGCGTTGTTCTAACAACATAGGCTCTCCGGTATAGACCAGAAAAGCCGTTAAGTCCAACATGGCTTGATCATATTCACTTTCAGATAAACGGCCACTGCCATCGGTTTCAATACCGACGTACACGTCTTTCATTTCACCGTCTACCATGCGTTCTTCGTAAGTCTTTTCAGGAAGCCCTTGAAGTTCTTGCAATACATGGGGCATTCCGACATTTGGGAATACCGCATTATTGACACCAAAAGGACGACTGTCATCTTTATAGAATGAACGCAGATAAGTGTAAATCCAGTCGGCTCCACGAACACGAGCAACGTTCGTTAGATCGGGTACCGCAGTACCAAACCAGTTTGCAGCTGAATCAGGATTCATATTATTGGTGATGCGATCACCGACTTTATAGCCTGTGAACTGCAAGTTCTTTTCACCAAGGTCCTGCGGGATACCAATATCCTCAAAGGTGCGGTTATAGCGATGGTACTGCAGCTGGTGACAACCCAGGCAATAGTTCATGTATAACTGCGCGCCACGCTGCAGTGAGGCTTTATCGTGTAAGTCGACTTCGGCCTTGTCCAATGGAACTTCAGGACCCGCCGCAAATACCAGCGACGGAACCAAAGTTAGAAGAGCGATTAACAGTTTTTTCATTTCGACGTCACCCTTTCTGGTACCGGTTTAGTCTTCTCGCGCTTACTGTAGAACCAGAGCAGCCCGAAGAATGCAAAGTACAGGAACGTAAATATCTGCGCGAACACGGTTGCAACAGGTGTTGCTGGTTGCGTTCCCAGATAACCCAGTACAACAAAGCTGATAGCGAACACAGTCAAGTTCAGCTTATGCAACAGGCTACGATAGCGAATAGAACGTACTCGTCCACGGTCTAACCAAGGCAACAGAGCCAGGAAGACAATAGCAGCGAACATCAAAATAACACCAAATAACTTGTCAGGTACCGCACGTAAAATTGCGTAGAACGGCGTGAAATACCATACAGGAGCAATGTGCTCAGGTGTCTTCAACGGGTTCGCCGGCTCAAAGTTAGGCGGCTCAAGGAAAAAGCCTCCCATTTCCGGGTTGAAGAAAATAACGTAACAGAACAAGAACAAGAATACGCCGAACCCGAACAAATCCTTAATAATGTAGTAAGGGAAGAACGGAATAGAATCGACAATATCTTTCTTGTTAGTAAAGCGTTCATGGAACTTAAACTTAGGCTTCTCTTCGTCCGGTACAGAACCTTTGGGTTTCTTAGTATCGATACCGTCAGGGTTGTTCGAGCCAACCTCATGCAGAGCGACAATATGCAGGAACACCAGAATAACCAGCACCAACGGTAATGCAATAACATGCAGCGCAAAGAAACGGTTTAGCGTCGCCCCGGAAATAACGTAGTCACCGCGTATCCATAAGGTTAAATCATCACCAATGACCGGAATGGCACCGAACAATGAAATAATAACCTGTGCACCCCAGTAAGACATTTGTCCCCAAGGTAGCAAGTATCCCATAAAGGCTTCGGCCATCAGTACCAGGAAGATGAACATGCCAAACAGCCAAATGAGCTCACGAGGCTTCTGGTAAGAACCGTACATCATACCGCGGAACATGTGCAGATAAACCACGACGAAGAACGCCGAGGCACCGGTGGAGTGCATATAACGCAATAACCAGCCGTATTCGACATCACGCATGATGTATTCGACCGAGGCAAACGCGCCTTCGGCACTTGGCACGTAGTTCATGGTTAACCAGACACCAGTCAGTATTTGGTTAATTAATACGATGGTTGCCAAAAAACCAAAAACATACCACATATTGAAGTTTTTGGGAGCCGGATACTGCGCCAGGTGGATGTTCCAGGTTTTTGTCATGGGGATGCGGGCATCCATCCACTCTACAAATCGCTTAAACATTATGCTTGCCCCTTATCTTCACCCACCAGAATGGTGTTTTCATCGATAAAATAATGTGGTGGCACGACCAGGTTCAGTGGTGCAGGAACACCTTGGAATACGCGGCCGGCAACATCAAACTTAGAGCCGTGGCATGGGCAGAAGAAGCCTGACTCAACGCCTTCAACGTGTTCACCCATTCCACTTGAAAGATAAGATGGAGAGCAACCCAGATGGGTACAAATACCAACCGCAACAAAAAATTCTTCTTTAATTGAACGATATTGGTTTTGTGCATAGGCTGGTTGCTGAGGCTCTTCAGATTTCGGGTCACGAAGTCTGTCTTCGATATTCCCCAGTTCTTCAAGCATATCTGGTGTACGACGTACTATCCAAACAGGTTTTCCACGCCACTTCACGCGGACTATCTGACCAGGTTCAGCTTTGCGTATATTTACTTCTACGGGCGCACCCGCGTTCTTCGCTTTCGCGCTCGGGTTCCACGATGCTATAAAAGGAACGGCTACTGCTACCGCTCCGGCACCACCTACCACTGAGGTTGCGACAGTCAAAAAACGACGGCGGCCTTTATCTACAGGCGCATTGCTCATCCATCTATTCTCCAGTTTTGGACGCTCCACGATGCGTTGTCGCGAAGTCGGGAATTAGCTGCTGCTTTGTCCGCTTATGCGGATTACAGAAAATGCGTTGAGATGATAATGAAAAGACACACTTTTTACAAGCTTAATAGCCGCCCTTATTGGTCTATTTCCATTTATTTTTGACATAAAAAAACCCAGCCGAAGCTGGGCTTTGCCACAAAAAACAAAGGCGAATTAACGCTTTGAGAACTGTGGGCGTTTACGTGCTTTGTGCAAGCCGATTTTCTTACGTTCAACTTGACGAGCGTCACGAGTAACGTAACCTTCTTTACGTAATGGACCACGTAAAGCTTCGTCGTATTGCATTAATGCACGAGTAATACCGTGACGAATTGCACCAGCCTGACCTGTAGTACCACCACCACTTACAGTGATGTACATGTCAAACTTTTCAGTCATTTCAACTAATTCTAATGGTTGACGAACAACCATTTGAGCCGTTTCACGACCGAAGTATTCGTTCAGTTCACGGTTGTTAATTTTGATGTTGCCGCTACCAGGACGCAAAAATACGCGAGCCGTGGAGTTTTTGCGACGACCAGTACCGTAGTATTGATTATCTGCCATAGTGTTCTTGCTCCGTATTATATATCCAGTTGTTTAGGTTGTTGAGCAATATGGTTATGCTCAGTACCTGCGTACACTTTCAGTTTACGGAACATGGCACGACCCAATGGACCACGGGGTAACATACCTTTCACCGCTTTCTGAATGACCATCTCTGGTTTCTTAGCAATCAGTTTTTCAAAGCTGATTGATTTGATACCACCCGGAAATCCAGTGTGCGAGTAGTACATCTTGCCCTGAGCTTTGTTACCAGTAACGGCAACTTTCTCAGCATTAATAACAACGATATAATCGCCGGTATCAACGTGAGGAGTGTACTCAGGCTTATGCTTGCCGCGTAAACGACGAGCGATTTCAGTAGCTAAACGACCTAAAGTTTTGCCTTCAGCGTCTACTACGTACCAGTCGCGTTTTACCGTTTCTGGCTTGGCTACAAATGTTTTCATTGTATAAAACCTACATTTTAAAAGTTCACGGACAGTAATTCCGGGCTTCCCCGCGAATCACAACAATAAAAAAATGATGAAAATCATTTAGTTATCTGCTGCGACCGCTGCATTACGTTATGTAACACAACGGACTGTAACGTGGGCTGCGCGGATTATAGGAAAAATGCGGTTAAAGATCACGCATTTTCTGAAATTTATGCTTTATGTGCCATAGCCAGATACTCCTGGCTTTGCATTTCCTGCAACCGGCTAACACACCGACGGAATTCGAAACTCAACTGGCCTTCGGTATATAACGATTCAATAGCCACTTCGGCGGATAAAATTAGTTTCACCCGACGCTCATAAAACTCGTCCACTAGCGCAATAAAACGGCGGGCCGTATCGTCTTTGCCTGCTCCCATCTGTTCAACATTACTAATTAGAACGGCATGGTACAGACGGGCTATTTCCATATAATCGTTCTGGCTGCGGGCAGTTTTACAAATAGAAGTAAAGTCAAAGAACACCACATCGTCACATTCGGCCCGAACGTCTATATCCCGCCCTTCTATCTCTATGGCTTCTGACAGATATTCGTCTTTGCACTCTGGAGCCAGTTCGGTGAAGTATTTCCATAAATTCTTATCGGCCTTTTCATCCAGTGGCGAATGAAAAATTTCTGCCCGCGTAAGCGTTCTCAGGCGATAATCAATGCCGCTATCCACATTAACCACTTCGCAATGCTGATTGATAAGCTTTATTGCCGGAATAAAGCGCGCGCGTTGCAACCCGTTTTTATAGAGATCGTCAGGAATAATGTTTGAAGTCGCTACCAGCACAACTCCTCGCTCAAATAGGTACTCGAACAGTTTGCCTAGTAACATCGCATCGGTAATGTCCTGCACGAAGAACTCATCAAAACAGACAACTTGTGCTTCGCTGGCAATGTTATCTGCCACGATCCGTAACGGATCGCTCTGTTTATCCAGTTGTTTAAGTTCATTATGAACCCGGTGCATAAAGCGATGAAAGTGAATGCGCCATTTACGCTCAATTGGCAGACTCTCAAAGAAAGTATCAACCAGATAGGTTTTTCCACGACCGACACCACCCCAAAAATATATGCCCTGAGGCCAATCAGGTTCTTTGTTAAACCACTTTTGCCAGCCTGGCAGAGTCTGATACTGATGCCACTCAATAAGCTCATCATGCAATCTTTGCAAATGTTTAACAGCGTTAAGCTGCGCAGCATCTTTCGAGAAATCATTGTGTTCTATATCATACTGATAACGTTCTAGTGGAGACATTTGCTGTTTGGACACTACCACTTCACCTCAGTTGGGATTATCCTATAAGTTAATATGTTACCATGAAGGTGAAGCGCAGCAATCATTCGCCGCTGCAGCAGCTTGTTCAGGAGTTAATTATGAGTTGGATTATTGGAGTTCTGTTGGTCATTGCCGGTGCTATCATTGGCTTTTTTGCGGCTCGTTATAGTCAGTCGAAGGGCCAGTCAGGCGATCTCGAAGAGCAAGTACAGCAAAGTCAGCAACGTTTAACTGATTATCAACGCGAAGTTGCCGAGCACTTTGCCACTGCAAACGCGATGGTTGAACAACTGGCCGATACCCAAAAACGCTTGCAAAGCTATTTAAATCAAAGCGCTGAATTACTCGAGAAAAACGACATACAAAGTGACTTGCCCTTTTTTGCAGAAGACACAATTAAGCAGCTGCGTGTCGCAAATTCATTAAATAAAGATCATCGTTCCGGCCGTGACAGCTATAGTGCCAATGATATTCCCCGCGATTACACCGAGGGCTCCAGCGGGCTCTTTTCAAGTAGTTACGAGCAGGATCAGGAAAAAGAGTCCTCAAAAACATCTTGAAACATTTTTAGAGTGAACTCATATAGCTGACAAGCGGTCTTAACTCACGACCGTTTGTTAGTGCTTTATTAAGGAGTCACTCAAATCATGAAAAGAGTCTTAGCATTATTCAGTTTACTCTTTGTTTTTAGCTTCACCCCAATAACGTCAGCTCAGGCTGGTATTCCTTTTTTTAGCGATGACGACGAGCAGCCTACTTTAGCTCCTATGCTTGAGGAAGTTACTCCTGCTGTCGTTAATATCTCGGTTAAAGGTAAACGAGAAGTTAGACAACGCTTACCAGACGCCCTACGCTTCTTTTTTGGTCCGGATTCGCCACGTGAACAAGTCCGCGAACGGCCATTTCAGGGCTTAGGCTCCGGCGTTATTATTGATGCCGATAAAGGCTACGTGGTCACCAACAACCATGTTGTAGACGACGCCACTGAAATTCTTGTCACCCTGAAAAATGGCCGCGAGTTTGATGCCAAAGTCATAGGCACCGATGAACGCAGTGACGTGGCGTTACTTAAAATAGAAGACGGCGAAGACCTTACCGCAATTGAGCTTGGTAAATCATCCGAGCTGCGGGTGGGAGACTTTGTTGTCGCCATTGGTAACCCCTTCGGATTAGGTCAGACGGTCACCTCCGGTATTGTCAGCGCTTTAGGCCGCGGTGGCCTTGGCATTGAAGAACTGGAAAACTTTATCCAGACCGATGCAGCTATTAACAGCGGAAATTCAGGTGGAGCTCTGGTCACCTTAGACGGCAAACTCATTGGAATTAACACCGCGATACTAGGCCCTAATGGAGGCAATATCGGTATCGGTTTTGCTATTCCATCGGACATGATGAACAACTTAGTACAACAATTGATTGAATTTGGCGAAGTTCGTCGTGGTGTACTGGGAGTCCGGGGTAACGATTTGACCCACGACGTTGCTCAGGCACTGAATATCCCGGTGAATCGCGGCGCCTTTGTCTCTCAGGTAGTACCTGGCAGTTCCGCCGCTGAGGCTGGTATTGAGTCCGGTGATGTCATTGTCTCCGTTGACGGGCAAAAAATTCGCTCATTTTCAGAGCTTGGCGCACTGGTTGGCTCAATAGGCTCGGGTAACTCTATAGAGCTTGGCATTATTCGCGACGGCAAAGAGCAGTCGATAGATGTCACTCTTGGAGCACAAGACATGTCTGTTACCGCAGAGTCAATTCACCCAGCTTTACAGGGAGCCACCTTAGCTGCGACAGATTCTGGTAACGGAATCGAAGTGGCGGAGCTCGAAGAACGCTCTCCCGCCGCTCGTATAGGTCTTGAGGAAGGCGATATTATTCAGGGCGTTAACAGAAAGGCAGTGAGCTCGCTGTCTGAGTTACGAACAGCAATAGAAGATAAAAGCGGCGTTATCGCCCTTAATATAAAACGGGGCGACAGTTCACTCTTTATTGTCTTGCGTAGCGCAAACTGACATTGTGACAGGCGGGTGGTATCAGTGCTATGCTGATACCACCTGATTTAACCGGAAGCTGGTATGCAACAACTTTCTTCAACTCTACGATTTTTGCTTCAGTCAGTTGGCTTAGGCCTAGTTGTTGCGGCTATTTTTATTCTCTCCAAGCCTTTCTGGGCTCAGTCTGAATCACTAAGACAAAACAGTAGCGAAATTACTTCCTTCAATCAGGCCGTTCGAAAAGCCGCTCCTGCCGTTGTGAATATTTACAGCATGGGCGAAATTCAGGGCTCTTATTATCAACCTCAGTCATCACGCGTCTGGCGTTTAGGCTCGGGTGTTATTATGGACTCTCAGGGCTATATTCTGACCGCTCATCATGTTGTCGATAACGTTGATAAAATTGAAGTCGCATTACAGGACGGCAGACGCTACGCCGCTCAGTTAATTGGTAGTGACCGTTACACCGACTTAGCCGTGCTGAAAATTGATGCCGATAACTTACCGGTAATTCCGGTTCAGTCGACGCGACGCGTGCGCGTTGGTGATATTGTTCTTGCCATAGGTAATCCATACAACATTGGCCAGACAATTACACAAGGTATTGTCAGTGCCAGTGGTGGTCGGGTCGGTGTCAGCAATTCCTATTCCGATTTGATTCAAATGGACGCAGTGATAAACCAGGGCGCCTCAGGCGGAGCTTTGGTTAATACCGCAGGCGAGCTTATCGGAATCAATAACGCCCGCTATAATTCGGCTTTCGGGGACGGCGGCGAAGGCATTTATTTTGCCGTACCTTATGAGAATGCCCGCAAAGTAATGAAAACGCTTATTCAGGAAGGTAAAGTGGTGCGCGGCTACATTGGTATTAGCGTTAACCCTAACTTTAGCGAAGAGCAGTCGCTGTCTGGCATATTAATAACGGAAGTCGAACGAAACAGTCCGGCGGCAAAAGCAGGACTACAACCCAACGACTTTTTAATCGCTATTGGTGGTGACCCGGTTCGCTCTGCACCCGAGGGTCTTGATCGGGTAGCCAGTAGTGAACCTGGTACGAAGTTAGAAGTTGAGTTTTATCGGGATGAAAAGCGAATGACGACCACTGTAACAGTGGCCGAATTACCCAGATAACGAGTAAAAACGGCAGCTAAGCCGTTACTCGCTCAATATCGGCACCTAAGCCCTGAAGTTTTTTCTCAATCCCTTCATAGCCCCGGTCAATATGGTAAATGCGCTCAACAACGGTTTCTCCGGTCGCAACCAGGCCCGCTATAACAAGCGACGCAGATGCCCGTAAATCGGTACACATAACCTCAGCACCTGTTAATTCAGCAACCCCGTGGCATAACGCTGTATTGCCTTCTGACTCAACATTTGCGCCCATGCGCCGTAACTCAGGAATATGCATGAAGCGGTTTTCAAATATCGTTTCTCGAATACCAGCAGTACCTTCTGCAATAGCATTCAGCGCGCAAAACTGAGCTTGCATATCGGTTGGAAACGCCGGGTGAGGAGCAGTAATAATATTAACCGCTTTAGGCCGTCCATGGCTTTGTATCGCTATCCAGTCATCACCCTTATCAATTGTCGCGCCAGCTTCTTCCAGCTTTTTCAATACCGCATCGAGACTGGCCGGGTCAGTTTTTTCACAACGCACTGAGCCACCAGTAGCTAATGCGGCAACTAAAAAAGTCCCGGTTTCGATACGGTCGGGCATAACACTGTATTCGCCACCATGCAGCTTACTGACCCCAGTAATATGGATGGTATCGCTTCCTGCGTCACGGACGTTCGCACCTAAGCTATTTAGAAAGTTTGCTAAATCAATAATTTCAGGTTCGCGAGCCGCGTTTTCTATAACCGTTTCACCTTCGGCCAGTACCGCTGCCATCATTAAGTTTTCAGTGCCGGTAACACTTACCGTGTCCAGCAAAATCTCAGCGCCATGCAGACGGCCATCTACCGACGCTTTGATGTAACCATTCTCAACATCAATATGCGCGCCCATTTTACGCAAACCTTCAATATGAAGATTTACCGGCCGCGCACCAATAGCGCAACCACCCGGCAGCGACACTTCTGCTTTGCCGGTTTTGGCTAATAACGGACCTAAAACCAGAATTGAAGCACGCATAGTCTTAACCAGTTCATAAGGTGCTTTAAAGTGATTCAGCGTGGTCGGATCAATACAAACGCTATTATTATTCAGGTTGCTGTGACTAATGCCCAGGCAATCTAATAACTCCAGTGTCGTGTCGACATCATGAAGGTCGGGGACATTAGACAAGGTTATTTTTTCAGACGGCAACAGCGAAGCCATTAAAATAGGTAGCGCTGCATTTTTTGCCCCTGAAATAGTGACCGAACCAGACAAAGGTTGGCCACCACGTATTTTAAATTTATCCATCAACTAACCAACAACCTTATGGCATCATTAATTTTTTATCACGCGCCCAGTCTTCAGGCGTGTATGCTTTTATCGATACGGCATGGATTGAACCGTCGGCAATCAACGGGTTTAGAGGACCATACACGGCTTGCTGACGCTTAACACGACTCATATCTTTAAAGTCTTCACTGACAGCAATAATTTCGACATTTGCGCCTTCAGCTTTAACCAGTAGCTCTTCCAGAGAAAGCGCATCGTTCAGCAAAGTTTTTAGTTCTTCAGTATTCATTGTTATCTGCCGTTGGCTTAAAAGTTAATAAGACCGCCTAGCTTAACGAAAGCAATGACTCAACGCCACTAACGCGGGCAATTTGTTTTAGTTGCTCAGATGCCCCAATGCAGGTTAACGGCCCTTTGCCGTCGCCAATCAACTTGAGAATTTCAAGCAAAAAAGCAACGCCTGCTGTATCAATAACCTCAACATCGGTTAAGTCAACTTTGGTTTCGCTGCCCACCGACCAACTTTTGCGCTGAGACCACAGTTTAGCAACACTGTGGCGAGTCAATGAGCCGCTGAACACCAGTGTTTTATCATCGCTAACTTTAACCGATGTTAAGTCTGTCTGCTGAGCACTCATTAGAGTCCCTCTGCTGGATTTTCAACTTCTTCATCAGCTTTAATAGGATCAGACGCTTTCTTTTCAATCAGCTCGATGGTTTTATCAATGCCATTGGCACGGATAACTGAAGAAATTTCACTTTGCTTACTGTTCAGCAGGCTAACGCCTTCAACAACTAAATCGTAAGCCTTCCAAATTTCTTCATCAGAATCGTAACGGATACGGAAATCCAGGCGAATTTCAGGACGCCCTTCTTCTTTTACTCTAGTGCGCACTACTGCTGAACGCGCATCATCCGCAAGGTCTGCGCTCGGTTCAAAAGAAACGCTATGCTTGTCCTCGTCATACTGTGTAAAGGCACGAGCATACGTAGCAACTAAATAATCGTAAAATGCACGATAAAAACGCTCGCGCTGTTCTTTTGTCGTGTCACGCAAGTAACGGCCTAATACTTTCTTCGACGCATACATATTATCGACGTATGGCATCATCTCGTCTTTAACGATTTCCTTTAAGTAATTAGGATCAGCGTCAATTTTATCTCTGTCCGAAGCTATTCTATCAAAAGTTTTTTCTGCAACGGCTTTCAGCAATTCCTGCGGATCATCGTTACGAATTAAATCGGCTGACGCGGATGCAACCAATACTAAGGTCGCCGCAACTGCCATTATCCATTGTTTTACTGCCATGGTGCTCTCCTTACCACTTAATCATTGCCCTGACTGAACAGGAATTGGCCTATCAGGTTCTCTAAAACCAATGCTGATTTAGTATCAGTAATGGTATCGCCGTCTTCCAGCGTATCAACGCTGTCATCGATAAAGCCGGGTTCAAGCCCAAGATATTGCTCACCCAACAGGCCCGAAGTCAGCACCGATAATGTGCTGGTCTCAGAAAACTTATCGTAATCTTTGCTAATACTCATTGCCACCCGTGGTTCATAGTAGTCGCCCGACAATGAAATATCGGTAACACGACCTACAACGACGCCACCGACTTTCACCGGCGAGCGGACTTTCAGACTACCAATATTGTCGAACTTAGCGTACAGGGTGTAACTGTCACCCGATGTCGTCATAGTGCCGCTGGCTGCTCTTAATGCGATAAAGAACAAAGCCAAAATACCGACGACAACGAAAACGCCTACCCATAACTGTGTTTTTCTTGATTCCATGGTTATCCACCAAACATGATAGCTGTAAGAATAAAATCGAGTCCTAGAATTGCCAACGACGCGGTCACTACCGTAGACGTTGTCGCAGCGCTGATTCCCGCAGAGGTTGGTACCGAACGATAACCTTTATACAAAGCTATCCAAGTAACAACAAAAGCAAATACAATAGACTTAATAATGCCGTTCAGGAGATCATCCTGCCAATCGACAGCCGACTGCATGACTGACCAAAAGGCCCCTTCATCGACACCCAGCCAGCCAGAGCCGACCAAGTAACCGCCGTAAATTCCGACCGCTGAGAACATCAGCGCCAGCAACGGCATACTAACCACACCAGCCCAGAACCGAGGGGCTATCACACGACGCAACGGGTCAACCGCCATCATCTCCAGACTGGACAGCTGTTCCGTGGCTTTCATAAGGCCAATTTCAGCAGTTAATGCGGAACCCGCTCGCCCGGCAAATAAAAGCCCTGTCACTACAGGCCCCAACTCACGCAATAACGACAGCGCAACCATAGGACCCAAGCTTTGCTCTGCGCCGTAATCAACTAAAATAGTATAGCCCTGCAAGCCCAGCACCATACCGATAAATAAGCCACTGACAGTAACGATAAGCATCGACAACACGCCGACAACATACATTTGTTTAATAAAGAGCGGCCAGGACTTAGCCGGTTGCGGCTTACCAATAATGGCACCCATTAACATGGCTAAGGCATATCCAATACCCGCCAGGCTATCCAGCACCTGGCGACCGACAGATCGTATAAATTGGATCATCCCTCGCCCCTTAATAAGTCCGTTGTAAAATCATCATCTGAATAATGAAATGCTACGGGGCCATCTGGCGCACCGTTTAAAAACTGCTTAATAATTGCCGTGTCATTATTACGGAGCTCTTCCGGAGTTCCCTTGCCAACCACTTTCTTGTCAGCAATGACATAAGCGTAATCCGCAATCGACAACACTTCTTTTACGTCGTGCGATACAACAATAGAGGTTAAACCCAGAGATTCATTCAAAGATTTAATAAGCTTTACGATTACCGCCATCGAGATGGGATCCTGGCCAGCAAAAGGTTCATCGTACAAAATTAAGTCGGGATCCAAAGCTATTGCCCTTGCCAGAGCAGCTCTACGAGCCATACCACCAGACAGTTCTGACGGCATAAGGTGGCGCGCACCACGCAAGCCCACCGCTTCCAGCTTCATTAAAACCACACTGCGAATAATTTCTTCGGGTAAGTCGGTATGTTCGCGCAGTGGAAAGGCGACATTCTCGTAAACCGACATATCGGTGAACAGCGCACCACTTTGAAACAACATACTCATGCGCTTGCGTAACTGATACAACGCATCGCGTTTTAACTGCGGGACTTCCTCTCCGGCCACTTTGATACTGCCGCTATCAGGCTTAAGCTGCCCACCGATAAGGCGCAACAACGTCGTTTTACCAATACCGCTCGGGCCCATGACCGCAACCATTTTGCCTTTCGGAACATCTAACGACAGGCCGTCATAGACCCTATGGCTTCCATGCGCAAAAGTCAGATCTTTAAGTTCTACCAAGTTTGTCACGACAGTTTCCTGTTACGAGTTTATCAGCCTTTATTTTAACGACTGTCGGTAATGTCTGATACCGAAAAAGTGTTGCAAATTTTATCAGCGAATTGATTCTATTTCTGTCAATTCGTCGACAAGCTTCAGTAAATATTGTGCAAAATCTTCACGTTCATGCACGCAGGCGTCACACAAATTGAGTTGCTCAAACAACCGCGCACCATGAACGGCATAAAACAAAGTTTTACCAACTTTGCTTCCGGCAATACGTTCCAGCCGCTGCAAAGTCAGTGCGACATGTTCTTTTAACGGACCTAACAACTCCGGGTTAGTCGCGGCGGCAGCCAGCATGCCACTGCCTAGCCGTGAACATTCAGCGTCCGTATCAAGCGCTGCTAATAAAATACTTTTTAATTCGCCTTTTGGGTCATCGGCATACTGATGGTGATATTGTTCGCGAAGTGCTTCATAACGTTCAACGCGGCGTTTTAACATAGCCTGAAGCAAACAGTCTTTGCTCTTGAAATGATAAAGCAAACCACCTTTGCTGATGCCCGTCGTCTGGCTCAAGGCGTCAAACGTCAGATGCCCTGCACCCTCTGCAGCGACCAACTGATCAGCGGCATCCAGAATAGCGTCTCTGTTGCTGGGTCGCCCTGCGCCTTTTTTCTCTATCATGGTGTATTCACTTTACCTGCACTGACTTTATCAACCGTCTGGTTGGTATAGTAATTATTTTTGTAATAAAATACAAGATTTACCTGTGTACGGTAGGCAGAGTTGTACCGAATGACGTATTATACAGGGCAAAAGCACAACGCCAGAGGCATGACAATGAAACAAGTCACCCAGAACTTTCGGCTACTGGGCGAACAAGTACTGGATATCGAAAAGAAGGCTATTGAAGGCCTGTATCAATATTTGGATGATAATTTCGATGCCGCCTGCCAAACCCTGTTTAACTGCAAAGGCCGAGTTATTGTCACCGGCATGGGGAAATCCGGCCATATAGGTGGGAAAATAGCAGCAACACTTGCCTCTACCGGCACACCAGCGTTTTTTGTGCATCCGGGCGAAGCCAGCCACGGAGATTTAGGCATGGTTGCGGCTCAGGATGTGGTCATTGCGATATCGAACAGCGGTGAAACGGCAGAAGTGCTGAACATTATTCCGGTCATTAAGCGTCTGGGCGTACCTTTAATTTCAATGACCGGCAAGCCCGGCTCCACTCTGGCCCGACTGGCTGATACTCATGTTTGTATCGCGGTTGAGCAAGAAGCCTGTCCGCTCGGGTTGGCCCCTACGGCTTCCACAACAGCAACGCTGGTTATGGGCGATGCTATGGCGGTTGCGCTGCTTAATGCCCGCGGTTTTACCGCCGACGATTTTGCGCTGTCACACCCCGGCGGCTCGCTGGGTAAACGCCTGTTACTGCGGCTACATGACGTTATGCACACTGGCGAACGCGTTCCGGTTATTCCAGCCGACGCTATTATTAGTGATGCGTTACTGGAAATGTCGCGTAAAGGCTTAGGTATGACCGCGATAGTTGATGAAAGCCAGCGCCTGGCCGGTATTTTTACAGACGGAGATTTACGTCGAATTTTAGATAACCGAATTGATGTTCATAAGACTCCAATAGCAGAAGTTATGACCCGTTCCTGTATTACAGCGAACGAGGATATGCTGGCCGCTGAGGCATTAAAACTCATGCAGGATCGAAAAATAAATGGGCTGATTATTACCAACGACGATGGACAGCCTTGTGGCGCAATGAACATGCATGATTTACTGCAGGCGGGAGTGCTCTGATGGAATGTATTAATACCTGGTACGGCGACATTGAAAAAAGCCTGTTTAAACGCTTTTCCGAGATAAAGCTGCTGGTGCTGGACGTGGACGGAGTGTTCTCCGACGGCCGCATTTATTTAGGCAATGATGGTGAAGAATTGAAAGCCTTTCACACCCGGGATGGCTTTGGTATGAAAGCGTTGAAAAAGTCAGGAGTCGAAACAGCAGTCATTACCGGACGAACCTCACGCATTGTTGAACATCGCATGGAACATTTAGATGTCGGCTTTATTTATCAAGGGCAGAACGATAAAACAGCCGCTTTCGATGAGCTTCTGACAAAGCTAGGTCTTAGCGCAGAACAAGTTGCTTATGTTGGCGACGATACCCCCGACTTAGCTTTAATTAAAGCTGCGGGTCTGGGTATTGCAGTCCAGGATGCTCACGCATCGGTGCAACAGCAGGCCGATTATATTTCACGTTGTCATGGCGGACATGGTGCCGTGCGCGAAGTCTGTGATTTAATCATGCTCAGTCAAGGACAACTGCACCTGGCGACAGGAGCCAGTGTGTGAGCCGACGCGTTACTGTCATTCTCATTTTATTATTCGGTGCCGGGCTATTGCTTGTCTGGCGCCCTTTTAGCGATGACGCTGACGGTAGCAAAGCGGCTACGACACGTACGATGCAGCCTGATTTTACCGCTTTTGGGTTGGAAACGCGGATTTTCAAAAGTGACGGCTTACTGGCTCACAAGATCAAGTCTGAGAAGATGTCTCACTATAACCAGATTGGTCTGACCGAACTTAAGCGTCCGGTTTATACGGTATTTTCTGAACAAGGTGAAGAACTTTGGGAGGTCAGTGCCACGCAAGGAACTTTCTATGACGATCAAACCCTGATTTTGGAGCACAATGTTGAAATCCTTGCGTTAGAGCCGGATACTCACATCGAGCAAGTGTTAACCGAATACCTGATTGTTGATTTAAAAAATGAATCAATGAGCACCGAACATCCGGTAAGCATTCACGGACCACGACTATTAATTCGGGGTAACGGTATGACTGCGGACCTGAAAGCTGAACGAATGGAGCTAAAAAGACATGTTAAAACGATTTTCCAGCCTGCTGAGTAAACTCATCCTGGTTGCCTTAATACCGTCAGCAGTTATGGCTCAGGGTAAGTCTGACTTTAGTAAGCCAATGGAAGTTGAGTCGAGTAAGGAAGAACTTGATATTAAAAATAACCGTCTGGTTTTAACGGACAACGTTATTATTCGTCAAGGCACCTTATTGATTCGTGCAGATAGGCTGGAGGCGTCCGCCAGCGAGAGCGCTGAGCAGGCAGACATTTTTATTGCAGAGGGTACTCCTGCTACTTATAGCCAGACGCTGGACGACGGCAACGAAATTAATGCCGAAGCAAAAAAAATAACCTACTTTCAAGCAGAACAGCGACTGGAGCTGAGCGGCGACGCACGCATATCTCAAGGCAGTAGTAGCTCAAGCGGCAGTTTAATTACCTATGATTTAGATAAACAAACGGTAACGGCAAGTAGCTCAGACGAAGAAGACAGCCGTGTTATCACTATTTTCACGCCTAAACCAAAAACTGACACCGACGAAAAAAATAACGAGAACCCTTAATATGGCAACTTTACGAGTCAAACATTTAGCCAAAAGCTATAAAAGCCGACAAGTCGTTAAGGACGTCAGTCTGGAAGTCAGCCAAGGGCAGGTTATTGGTTTACTGGGCCCCAACGGCGCAGGCAAAACAACAACCTTCTATATGATTGTCGGTTTGGTTAATAGCGATAAAGGTCAAATTCTGCTGGACGACAATGACCTTACCTTGCTGCCAATGCATGAACGAGCACGCAGAGGTATTGGTTATTTGCCGCAGGAGGCTTCCATTTTTCGCAAATTAACCGTGCGCGATAACCTGATGGCCATTCTGGAGACTCGTAAAGAACTCTCAACCAACGAACGTGAAGAGCAGCTTGATGCTTTGCTGGAAGAGTTTCATATTGGGCACATAGCAAACAGCCAGGGCATGAGTCTGTCCGGGGGTGAACGCCGCCGGGTTGAAATTGCCCGCGCTTTAGCCGCAGAGCCTACGTTTATTTTGCTGGATGAGCCTTTTGCCGGTGTTGACCCTATTTCGGTTATTGATATTAAAAAGATTGTTGAACATTTGAAGCAACGTGGTATTGGTGTACTTATTACCGACCACAATGTGCGCGAGACATTGTCTGTTTGTGAACACGCTTATATTGTCAGTCATGGTGAGCTTATTGCCAGTGGGGATGCAGAAAGTATATTATCGAATCAACAGGTTAGAGACGTTTACCTCGGTGAGCAGTTCACCCTATAACGTGATACCGGGACAGTCATTATGAAGCAAAGTCTGCAGCTAAAAATTGGTCAGCACCTGACCATGACGCCACAACTCCAACAGGCCATTCGCCTGCTGCAGCTTTCCTCGCTCGATCTTCAGTCAGAAATTCAGGATGCGTTAGACAGCAACCCATTGCTGGAGGTTGAAGGTGAAACCAGTAGCGACGCCGACCAACCCGAAACCCGCAACATTGAAGAAAGAGACGACAGTCAGCGGGAAACATCCGACGTTATAAAAACTCAGGAAATGCCTGACGAGCTACCGGTCGACAGCAGTTGGGACGACACCTACTCCAGTCATACCCCAGCCAACGGCGCGGCCTCTTCAGGTAAATCCTTCGACGGCGACTTTGAAGTTTACCAGGGCTCTACCAGCGAATCTTTGCAAGATCATTTGCTTTGGCAGATGCAACTTTCTCATTTTTCAGAAGAAGACACCGCCATAGCTGAAGCCATTATCGAGGCCATAGACGACAACGGCTATCTGATGGTTGATGTTAATGAAATTATTGAGGCCGTGCGACTGCCCGAAGTTGAAGCAGAAGAAGTCTGCATGGTGCTTAAGCGTATTCAACATTTTGACCCCATTGGCGTCGGCGCTCGCAGCGTCAGCGAATGCCTTGCCATTCAATTACGCCAACTGAGCGACGACACTGAATACAAAGAAGTTGCTTTATGCTTAGTAACTGAACATATGGACTTACTCGGCAGTCGCGATTTTCGCACCATTCAGCGTAAACTGAAGTTATCGGAAGACGATTTACGCCAGACTATGCGGTTAATTCAACAGTTACATCCGCACCCGGGCGAGCAAGTTGCACAGCAACCTGTTGAATATGTTATTCCCGATGTGGCCGTTACAAAAAAAAATGGTCGCTGGATGGTCGAATTAAACCCGGACAGCGTACCTAAGTTAAAAGTGAACGAAGAATACGCAGCTTTAAGCAAAGCAGCGAAGTCAGTAGCCGACAGCCAGTACATAAAGAACCATACGCAAGAAGCGCGCTGGTTCATAAAAAGCCTGGAAAGCAGAAACGACACGCTGCTGAAAGTGGCCAATTGCATAGTACAGCGCCAGCAGGGCTTTTTTGAGCATGGTGAAGAAGCGATGAAGCCCATGGTCCTGAACGATGTTGCTGAAGCCGTGGATATGCATGAAAGTACGATTTCACGCGTAACGACGCAAAAATACTTACACTGCCCAAGTGGCGTATTTGAGTTGAAATATTTTTTCTCAAGTCATGTCAGTACAGAGGGTGGTGGCGAGTGTTCAAGTACGGCAATACGTGCTTTAATTAAGAAGATGGTCGCTGCTGAAAATCGCAGTAAACCGTTAAGTGACAGTAAGATTGCTGAACTGATAGCCGAACAAGGTATCCAAGTAGCAAGAAGGACAATTGCGAAGTATCGGGAATCGTTAAACATTCCATCATCGAGCCAACGCAAAAGTCTTTTGTAACTTTGTTAACTGCAGAAGGAAGACGTTATGCAAATTAATTTGACCGGTCATCACATCGATATTACCGAAGCTCTGCGTGACTACGTGGACACAAAATTTGCCAAGCTGGAAAGACATTTTGACCATATAACTAATGTTCACGTCATCCTAAATGTTGAAAAAACGATTCAAAAAGCGGAAGCTACGCTGCACGTGAATGGCGGTGAGCTTTTCGCCGATGCAAAACACGAAGATATGTACGCGGCCATCGACGGTTTAATTAATAAACTGGACCGTCAGGTGATTAAACACAAAGAGAAAATGAAACAACATTAATCCATGCAACTGAGTGAATTGTTAAGCCCCGACTGCACCAAGTGTGCAGTCGAGGGCGCAAGTAAAAAACGACTACTTGAAACCATTAGTCAAATCGTAGCCCCTAAGCTGTCTGGCATTACCCGTCATGACATTTTTGAGAGCCTGTTAAACCGTGAACGTTTAGGCAGTACGGGAATTGGCTTAGGTATCGCAATTCCTCATGGCCGTTTACCTAATGCGAATCATCCGGTAGCGGTATTACTGACTTTAGACGAACCTATCGAATTCGATTCTATTGACAATCAGCCTGTCGATATTATCTTCGCGCTTCTGGTACCCGAGTCAGAGCACGAGAACCATCTACAAACATTGGCCACGGTGGCCAGAAGAATGAACGACAAAGACTGTACCCGCGCACTGCGCCACGCAGATTCTGATAAAGCGTTATATCAATTATTTGTGGGCGAAGGTGAACAGTCGCCATGCAACTGATCATTGTTAGTGGTCGCTCCGGTTCAGGTAAGACAATTGCTCTGCGCGTACTGGAGGATTTAGGCTTTTATTGCGTTGATAATTTACCCATAAGCCTGCTGCCAACGCTGGTACATGCGGTCATCGAGCAGTATCAAAAAATAGCCATTAGCATTGATGTTCGCAACTTACCGGAGCACTCCGAAGAGTTACTGGACTCTTTGAGCTTTTTGCCCAAAGGTGTTGAACCGGAAATTCTGTTTATTGACTCTGATGACAACACCTTACTAAAGCGTTTTGGCGAAACTCGGCGTCTGCATCCGTTGTCGCAAAAAGAACTGCCTTTGCTGGAAGCGCTTCAGGCCGAACATAAAATGCTTGAACCCATTATGGAGAGAGCAACCTGGCGCCTCGACAGCAGTGACTTATCACTGCATCAGTTAAGTGAACAGGTCACTGAACGGGTACTGGGAAGAGCCGATAAAAAGCTGATTATTGTGTTTCAGTCTTTTGGCTTTAAGTATGGTTTACCCAAAGACGCTGACTTTGTCTTTGATGCGCGCATTTTACCCAATCCGCACTGGCAGCCCGAGCTCAAGCTGCTCACCGGCCTGGATACCGACGTGCAGATTTTCTTTCGCCAGGAACCCCTGGTGACTAAGTTTATTTATCAGTTGGAAAACTTTCTCGATACCTGGCTGCCGCACTTTCAGCGCAGCAATCGCAGCTACCTGACCATAGCTACGGGCTGCACTGGCGGTCAGCACCGTTCGGTTTATATTTCTCAGCAGTTAGCCGAGCGTTTTGAACAAAAAGCCGTAAAGGTTCAGGTCAGACACCGGGAACTAAAAACCCATGGATAAAGTTTGCAGAAAGTTAATTATTCGCAATAAACTAGGCTTGCACGCACGTGCAGCAACAAAGTTAGCGCAATTAACGCAGGAGTTTGAGTCGGACATCACGGTGACTCAGGGTGAGCAATGCGTTAACGCTGCCAGCGTTATGTGCCTGATGCTACTGGCCAGTCAACAGGGTAAAACTGTTGAAGTCTGTGCCGAAGGAAAAGACGCACAAGCAGCACTGGATGCCGTTAGTGCTTTGTTTGAAGATCGCTTCGAGGAAGACGAGTAAGCATGATTGCAGAGCTTTCCGACAAAGAATATGCCATGCAGCGCATTCAGGAGGTTAACTCCGCGCTGTCCGATGGTATGTTCGTTGCTGCCCGCCGTATGCTGCATAATATGCCGGCATGCGATGTGGCATTGCTGTTGGAATCCTCGCCGCCCAAAAGCCGTTCCATTGTCTGGAAACTGGTTGACGTAGAAGAACACGGTGAAATCCTTGAGGAACTGAACGAAGAGGTTCAGAAAGATATTATCCGCCAAATGGCGCCGGAGAACCTTGCCGCGGCCACCGAAGGCATGGACACCGATGACCTTGCCTACGTTTTGCGGGGCTTACCTGAGCCAGTCTATCAGCAAGTTCTGAAGTCCATGGACGAAAGCGACCGGGAACGTGCGGAAACCGCGCTCTCATACGCCGAAGACAGCGCCGGTGGAATCATGAACACCGATACCATCACCTTGCGCTCGGACGTCACTATCGATGTTGTACTGCGTTATTTACGCCTTAAAGGTGAGCTCCCTGAAGCCACCGATAAACTCTACGTCGTGGATCGTCATGAAAAACTGATTGGTGAAATTACTTTAACCCAGTTGTTGACTATTGACCCCAGCCGTCGCATTGACGAGATTATGTCGGCCGATATTACCACCATACCCGTGACTATGGATGAAACGGAAGTCGCAAAACTGTTCGAACGTCATGACTGGGTATCTGCGCCGGTCGTCGATAATGAACAGCAGCTAGTGGGCCGTATAACCATCGATGACGTGGTCGATATTATTCGCGAAGAAGCCCAGCACTCCATGTTGAGCATGGCGGGTCTGGAAGATGACGAAGATACTTTCGCTCCGGTATTAAAAAGTACCCGACGCCGTACGGTATGGTTGGCGGTGAACCTGGTTACAGCCTTACTGGCTGCTATGGTCAGCTCATTATTTGAAGACATACTGGCACAAATGGCGGTGCTGGCTATTTTAAACACCATTGTACCCAGTATGGGCGGCATAGCCGGTAGCCAGACATTAACTCTGGTGATACGAGGAATGGCACTGGGTCACATAGGCACCAGTAACTCCCGATGGCTTATCGGTAAAGAGCTGGCCATTGGCTTCTTAAACGGTATTATCTGGTCGGTACTGATTGCGGCTGTCGTGGCGCTGTGGAAACAAGACTGGCTGGTTGGCGGTATTATTGCCTTTGCCATGATGATGAACTTAGTCGCGGCAGCTTTGGCCGGTGCGACCATACCGCTGGTTCTGAAGCGCTTTAATATTGACCCCGCGCTGGCTGGCGGGGTCATTCTGACCACAGTCACTGACGTGGTCGGTATCTTTGCCTTCCTTGGCTCAGCAACCTTGTTACTGTCTTAACTTCCTGTCTTTTTAATTGCCGGCAATACTCATTTGCTCTAATAACACTGAGCCGGTATGCAGCGCATGGCGTTCGTCGGTGTCATTACCTATAGCAACAATGTTCGCCAGCATGTCTTTTAAGTTACCGGCAATGGTCACTTCTTCTACCGGATACTGAATTTCACCGTTCTCAACCCAGAAGCCGGCCGCTCCACGCGAATAGTCACCATTAACCATGTTCACGCCCTGCCCCATCAATTCGGTTACCAGCAAGCCTGTACCCATTTTTTTGCATAACTGCGCTAACGAGTTGTCCTGCTGTGTTACCCGCCAGTTGTGGATACCACCTGCGTGACCCGTAGGCTGCATATCCAATTTACGTGCGGCATAGCTGGTTAACAGGTAGGTTTGCAGCACCCCGTCGGTAATAATTTCTCTATCCTTTGTCGCCAAACCTTCCGCATCGAACGGTGAGCTCGCCAGGCCACCGATAATATGCGGTTTCTCCTGAATGCTCAGCCATTCTGGCAGAACCGATTTGCCTAAATGATCAAGCAGGAAACTGGACTTGCGATACAAATTACCACCGCTTATGGCACTGACCATGTGTCCAAACAAACTCCCTGCCACGTCAGCCCGGAAAATAACCGGCACTTTAGCCGTTGGTACTTTGCGTGCTCCTAAGCGCGACAAGGTTTCTGCGGCGGCCTCTTCGGCAACACTCTCGGCAGATTTTAATTCGTGCATTTTGCGGGCAACAGAATAACTCATGTCGCGCTGCATTTTGTCGCCCTCTTTGGCTATCAAAACGCAACTGAGGTTATGCCGCGACTGCAAGTAACCGCCAATAAAACCATGGCTATTACCATAAACACGAAAACCTGTGTGGCTGCCATAATGTGCACCATCAGAGTTAACAATGCGCTCGTCCAGGTTCAGCGCGTGTTTCTCGCAGGCCAAGGCCTGCTTTATGGCATACTCTGCGCTCTGGTCACCCGGATGGCACAAGTCTAAATCGGGTACATCGGTTGCCATTAATTCTGCCGGAGCCAAACCATTGTATGGATCCGGAGAGGTAAAACGGGCAATGTCACAAGCCTTGTCGACCGCAGCACTAATGGCCTGTTCCGACAAGTCTGTAGTTGATGCCGAACCTTTCTGGTTACCACGGTAGACGCTGATGCCCAGTGCCCCATCCTGATTAAACTCTACGGTTTCGACTTCGCCCAGGCGGGTTCCAACCGAAATACCTGAGCTGTGACTGATTGAGCATTCAGCAGAACTGACGCCTTTTGCTTCAGCCAGTCGCAGTGCTTCTTTAACAGCACTTTCTACCTGCTTCATTTGAACCTGTAAGTCACTCAGTTGTACTATCAAAAAACTCTCCTCACTGCTAAACTGACGGCTTTGTAGCGCTAATGAATCGAACTTATGCCGAAACGCCCAGCCGAAAATCCTGAACAATCTGACGACTTCGTCAGCAAGTCCCAAAAAAAACGCGAAATGGCTGAACGCCAGGAGCTAGGGACTCAACTTGTCAATTTAACTGACAGCCAGTTAACAAAAATGCCACTGGATGATGAGCTGCGCGATGCCGTTTTGCTTGCCCGTAAAATTCGTAACAAACACGAAGGCTACCGTCGTCAGCTTCAATTTATTGGCAAGCTCATGCGCTTACGTGATATCGCGCCTATTGAGCAAGCCTTAAATAATTTAAAAAATGCACATCAGCAGCAAACATCCATTTTTCACGAGATTGAAACAACTCGCGATAAACTGCTGCATGAAGGCGACGATGCTCTGCAAGCATTTATTGAAGAGCACCCTCATGCTGACCGCCAAAAACTGCGTCAGCTTATTCGTCTTGCCGAAAAACAACGGGCCGAAGAAAAACCACCGGTCGCGGCCCGTCAGTTGTTTGTTTATTTACGTGAACTGCTCGGTTAATACCGGGCAACTCACTTATTCGGTACCGCCAACCGTCATTGAATCCAGTTTCAGTGTCGGTTGCCCAACACCTACGGGTAAACTCTGCCCGTCTTTACCGCAAACTCCAACACCCTCGTCCAGCGACAAATCGTTACCCACCATAGACACCTGAGCCATAGCTTCTGGTCCGTTACCAATAAGAGTTGCGCCTTTTATCGGTGTGGTAATTTTACCGTCTTCAATTAAATAGGCTTCAGATGCTGAGAACACAAACTGTCCGGAAGTAATATCGACCTGACCACCGGCAAACTGCGGTGCGTAAATACCTTTTTTCACACTGCCAATGATCTCTTCCGGGCTGCTTTCTCCGGCTAACATATACGTATTAGTCATTCGCGGCATAGGTAAGTGAGCGAAGCTTTCACGGCGGCCGTTTCCGGTCGTTGCCTGACCCATTAAACGCGCATTCATTTTATCCTGCATGTAGCCACGCAATATGCCGTTTTCTATCAATACGTTGTAGCCACTGGGTGTGCCTTCGTCGTCAATACTCATTGAACCACGACGATCACTCAGTGTACCGTCATCGACAATAGTACAAAGCGGTGAAGCCACTTGTTCACCAATTTTACCGGAATAGGCAGATGAGCCTTTACGGTTAAAGTCGCCCTCCAGGCCATGTCCTACCGCCTCGTGCAGCAGCACGCCCGGCCAGCCGGAGCCCAGTACCACAGGCATATTGCCTGCAGGCGCAGGTTTCGCTTCTAAATTTACAAGTCCCTGACGTACGGCTTCTTCCGCAAACCGTTGCCAGCGGGCATTACCGGACGCATCATCAAGGAAAAACTCATATCCTACACGCGCGCCACCACCGGCACTGCCGCGCTCGCGGTGACCGTTTTGCTCGGTAATAACAGAACAGTTCAGACGAATTAAGGGGCGCTTATCGGTAGCTAAAGTACCGTCTGTAGCGGCCACTAAAACTTCGTCGTAACTGCCGCTCAGACTCACCACCACCTGGCTTACACGTGAGTCCTGCGCCCGCGCGTGCGCATCAACTTTTTTCAGTAACTCAATTTTTTCGTCTTCAGATAAAGTATCCAGTGGATTCAGCGCGTCATAGCGCGACTTAACCTGCACCGACTTCAGGGCTTCAACCTTTTTGCTTTGGCCCTGACGTGCAATACCGCGAGCTGCTTCACTGGTGCGCTGCAGCGCCTTTAACGTAATTTCATCGGCATAAGCAAAGCCAGTTTTCTCACCCTGTACAGCGCGCACACCCATACCCGTTTCAATATGAAACGCGCCGTCTTTAATGATGCCGTCTTCCAGCACCCACGATTCGTTGACACTATGTTGTAAATAGATATCGGCAAAATCGATATCACCGCTGTATAGCGTGGATAAGGCTTTGCTTATGTCGTCTTGTGACAATTCGTAGTCAGTTAGTGTCATGTCTTTTGTACAACCTCAAATTGATTTTGTTGCGCCACCGGCATTTGTTTTCGTATGGGTTCAATATCCGCTACGTCAACACTGACAGAAACAACACCTTCATCCAGTTCCTGTTCTGCCAGTATTTCACCCCAGGGGCTGACAATAATTGAATGGCCGAAAGTTTCGCGACCATTTGCATGCTCCCCTACCTGACCCGGTGCCACGATAAAAACCTGTTGCTCAATGGCACGAGCGCGAACCAATGCATGCCAGTGAGCTTTTCCGGTAACCTGAGTAAATGCAGAGGGTAAAACAATGATTTGGGAGCCAGCCTGACGCAATGCGCTGAATAACTCTGGAAAGCGCAGATCATAACACACTGCCATGCCAACCACACCAAAGTCCGTTTCTGTGGTTATCACTTTACTGCCCGGCTGCGTCCACTTTGATTCGCGGTATTCCTTAGTATTATCAGCCACATCAACATCAAACAAATGAATTTTGTCGTAGCGATTGAGAATGGCGCCATCGGGGCCGAAAAGAATGGACGCCGCGGAGAATCGTTCACCGGCATCTATTGGCAGTGTACCGCCGACCAGATAAACCTCGTGCTTTTTCGCTAAGGCGGCCAGCTGTCTCTGCACCTCACCATCCTTGTATGGTTCAGCCATCGCTAACTGAGCGCGGTCACCGGCGCCGAAGCAACTAAAGGCTTCAGGCAGCACCACCAGTTGCGGACGTGCGGCAGGAAGTTGTTCCAGCAGTTTAGCAACAATGGCTAAATTATCTTGCGGATCCGGACGACTGCTCATTTGCAGCGCCGTCAGTTGCACTTGTGTCATCGTCTGCCTCTGAATCGGTTGAGTTCTCTTCCAATTCTGGCAAATCAACCGGGCGGCTGTCACGTTCTATTTCTTCAACCACCGGTTCATCAATAGTCCCGGTGACCTGATAACGCAGACGCGAAATCACTTTCGCATCGTGCAATACTTTGTCGATGAACAGCGCAGCCAGGCCGCTAGGAGGATTCACCATCCAGGCAAGAATAATTGGCAAGCTGGAGGTAACCTTCGGCGCATAGGTCAAATTATAGTTTAACTTGCCGGTTTTCATATCGGTCCAGCCGCGAATATCCATATCGCCGGCTGACCCTAGTAACCTTGCGTCTTCAGTATTAGCAACACCTTCCTCAATCTGGACACTGCCGGTTAGGTCTGTAAAAAACATTCCCTGTGAAAAAATATCACGAAAATCTAAAGTCAGCTTTCGAAGGATGCTGTCCAGACTCAGCAGTGAAAAAATACGCGCGCCGCCGTCACTCACTTCGGCCAGATAGCCTTTTTCTAAATCCCAGACCACTTCCCCGCTCAGCGAACTCCAGTCTGGTTGATACAAATGATCACGCCAATTTAAGTTAAAGTCGATAACCGCAGCGCTGTCTCTTACTGCCGTTTCCAGACCATAGTCACGTAATAAATCACCAAGGTCTCCAGCCTCCAGACGTCCGGAAAGCGCACTTGAAGCCTGTTCGTCTGTGTAGCGCCAATAACCAGTTACAGCCAACTCATCACTACCCTTTTTAAGGGTCATTTTTTCTATACTGAAGCCGTCTTCAAGCGGAGCAAGCACTAACTCAACTTCGCCTAACTCATGCTCGTCAATACGGCAACTGCGACAGAAAAAGTTAAGAGCCGGTACTTTTTCAAGCCAGCTCCAGTCGGTCTTCTCGGTGTTTTCCGGAAGCTCAACGTCGCTGCTTAACGCCAGATAATCAGCTCTTACCGTTATTCCCTGCTGTACAAAGCTTTCCGGAATGGTCGCGCTTAGCACGGCGTTTTTAGCATCTACCCGGGCTTGCCAGGCCGAGCCTTCCGGCCATACCTGAATATCCGCCTGATCAAACTTCTGCTGTCCCCACTGCAACTGCGGCGTTTCGACACGAATGGAATCGGGCAGCCACCCTTCGTTGCTGCCACTTTCAGCATCAACGTTTGAGTCCCCGGCTAATGCGTAAAGTACTGAGTACCATTGGCCGATATCGGCGTGCGGTAACTGCGCGTTAATCGCAAAGCCATTAACCAGCTCGTTTACAGAACTCACCTCTCCAATATTCAGCCTCGCTTGTTGCCAGCCCCCGCTACCCGGTCGCCAGCGACTATCCCAGTTAAGGCGTTGGTCGATATTCGCCTGTAAACGCAGCTCTTCTCCAGTACCATTAAGCTGAACAGCCAATTGCCAGCCATCGCCAAAATCCTTTTGCAACGGCGCTGGTAGCGATGTCTCAAGGCCGGTCAGGTCAAACTGCGACTCCAGCGCGACGCCGACATCGTCAGCGTTAAGGGTTAACTGGAGATTAGCTTCACCATTTACCGCTCCGTAGAAAAACGGTTTCCACTGTGGATAAGGCAATCGCTTAAATAACGGTTCGCTTTGCCAGTCCAGAGTTGTATTCACATTCAGTAAATAATCCTCACCGCTGAGCTCTCCTGATACTTCGGTTGGTATCGGCATACCGTACCAGTGCAGACGCAGCCCTTCGGTCGTTATCTTACTGTTTTCAATTTTCAGAAGACCTTCAACAACCGTAAAATTCTGTTGTATGGCGTCAATATCAAGAGAAAGCCCGGCTAACGGAGCTTCAACAGAAACATCGACATCTCGCGATTTATTTAACGGTATATCCAACTGAAAAGAACCAGCAACCTCTCCGCCCGGATTAATTTGCATGAGCGTTTCGGTTACGCTGTCCAGCGGAGACTGTTCAAACACCGGTAACAGCGACTCCCCCTTTCCACTAACACCGGCCTGAATTTGCAACCCCTGTGAGGCATCGGTTAAATCTTTAATCTGTGCATCAACCCGGGTTACCTGCACATCTTCTATATGCCCTGCATCCGTCGACATGAACAAGCTTCTGTTATAAAAATCGAGTTTTACCGGAGTGTCGGCTAGCGGAAGCCAGTCTGGCTGAAACTTGTAAGTTAAATCATCGAATTCTACCCGCGCATTGAAGACACCTTGATTGTCCTCCCCCGGAAACTGAGTAACGGGTCCGCGCCACAGTAACTCCATACCACGCGCCTGACCGGAAACCAGGGCTCCGGAAAGATAGTCTTTTACTCCCTGCCCCATAATTGACGGCAGTAGCTTACGGGCGGTGTCAACAGAAAAACCCTGGGCGGTAGAAAGCAATAAATCAATTTGTGGTGTTGTTTCACTGTCACCGGACAAACCGCCGTTACCTGTAAGCTGAAAGTCGTTTCGCTGGAGTTGTAGCTGCTCTAAATCTACCCGCCAGTTGTCAGCTTGTAACAACCAGGAGCCCGAAAAATTAAGAGTATCAATATCCCACGCTTGCTTGCTGGAGAGGCTATTTCCCGTGAGACGAACATTGTCGCCTTCTATTTGCCATATACCGTGATTCGACAAGCTGCTGATATTGACATCCAGGCCATTAAAGCCCGGCCAGCGCTCATTCCCGTCCGCCGACAAGTTACGACTTTTTACAGACCATTGCTGACCGGAGACAGGATGAAGACGATAGCGCAAATTCGCTTTACCCTTTAAACCCAGACTCCTGACCGGCTCAGCTGGTTTCTTAAAAGGCAGCAGTGGGAGTAATCCGGCAACCTCATCAATCGCGATATCATCCACACTGATATCATGGATTTCATCAAGCTGCTGCCAGGCAATACGCGGTAGCTCCAGATGACCTACTGAGGTGTTCACCGTCATTGGCAAACTGTTTAGCAGCCAGCCGTTTTCTTCCGGCCGCAGCACAATTTCACCTTCAGGTAACTGCAACCAGTTGAGTTCTTCTGAATTACTGTCTAGCCAGGTAATGCGGTTGTCTCTTAACTTAACTAACCCTTCAAATAACTGACCATTACGAACATCGAGCCAACCCGTAAAGTTTACGTTTGAAGCTTGTACGTCAATCTCGCCCAGTTGCTCTTCAAGCCAGGGACTGATGTCAACGTTCTGCGAATTGACATAAAACTGACCATTAAACTCGGACCAACGGTCGCCGCGTAAATCGATAATGAAATCGAGGCTATTGGTCGCAAAGTTTTCCATCCGGAATTGGCCAATCCCCTGATGCTTTTTGCCTTCATTAGTCCAGGACAGCCGGTCAATATCAATCTCTCGCGTTACGCCACGTAAGTTTGTCAGTAACAACTCACCGTTATTCAGTGAAAACTTTTCTAATTGCTGCAGAAATAAGCGGTTCACGTAATCTAAATCTAACTTTTCGGCTTCGCTAGTCGCCGAGAATTTACGTATATCCACCGCTATACGGGCGTCGTCAAGAATAAACTGCTTCGCAATGAGCTGCTGGTCCAGTAAGGTTTTCCAGAAATCGAGCACCACATGCACCTTGCCAACACGCACCTGCACAGGCGACTGCTCACGTTCCAGCAACACTAAATTATCCAGAACAATGGAAGGACCTTGCCGGGTCCAGGCCATTGATAAGTCACTAATGCTAACGGGTTGCTGGAAACGGGCTTCCAGTTGCTCTTCAAGGGGTTCGGTCAAATCGGGCAGGTATGGCAGACTGTAACGCAATAAACTCAGGCCGACAGCAACCAGCACCAGCACAATAGCCAGCGTTAGCCAGAGTTTGTTCAAAATCCACGACAGAGTCCGCATGCGTCTTACATCATTACTACGTCGAATTGTTCCTGATTATACAGAGGTTCGGTTTGTATTTTTATTTGACGCGAAACAAACAGCTCAAGTTCAGCCAGTGCATGAGATTCTTCATTAAGTAAGGCTTCACTTACCTGTGCAGAGGCATAAACAACGAACTTATCGGCTTCGTAAGCTTTATGAACCCGGACAATTTCACGCATAATCTCATAGCAGACGGTTTCAACCGTTTTCATACTGCCGCGCCCCAGACAAACCGGACATTCCGAACATAAAACATGCTCCAGGCTTTCTCTGGTGCGTTTCCGGGTCATTTCCACTAACCCAAGCGAGGTAAAACCATTAATGGTTGTTTTTGCGCGATCTTTGCCTAACGCCTGTTCAAGGCTGTGCAATACCCGTCGCTTATGCTCCTCGTCCTGCATATCAATAAAGTCGATAATGATAATGCCGCCAAGGTTCCGTAACCGCAATTGACGAGCTATAGACTGCGTCGCTTCGATATTGGTATTAAATATAGTTTCTTCTAAATTGCGGTGACCAACAAACGCCCCGGTGTTGATATCGACCGTAGTCATCGCTTCGGTTTGGTCAATAATCAGTGAGCCACCGGATTTCAAGTCAACCCGACGATCGAGCGCTCGCTGCATTTCATTTTCGACGTCGAATAAGTCAAAAATAGGCCGTTCACCGGTGTAATACTCAAGTACTTTCGTTAGTTCGGGAATAAAATCCTGAGTAAATACCTTAAGCGTGTCGAAGGTGACTTTGGAATCGACCCGAATGCGCTCAATTTCTTCGCCGACAAAATCACGCAATACACGACAGGAAAGATTCAAATCTTCGTACAGCATGCCCACTTTTCGTTGAGATTTTTTCCGCGCTTTTATTTTCTCCCACAGCCGGAACAGAAAGTCAGCATCGCCCCGCAGCGACTGTTCTGAAGCACCTTCTGCCGCTGTGCGAACAATAAATTTTCCGTCGCTTTTACTGACTTCTTCTGCCAACTGCCGCAGGCGCTCCCGCTCCTCGCCTTCTTCAATGCGCTGAGAGACGCCTACATGGTCGCTCTTAGGCATAAAGACCAGATAGCGTGATGGTAGGGTGATGTCAGTGGTTAAACGCGCTCCTTTGGTTCCCAGAGGGTCTTTAACCACCTGTACCATAATATGCTGCCCCTGATGCACCAGTTCCGTGATGTTTTGCTGTGGCTTTTCGTCAGGTCGGGGTAAGTCATCACCTTCCACCTGAACAACAATATCCGAGGCATGTAAAAAAGCCGCTTTGTCGAGGCCAATATCAATAAACGCCGCCTGCATTCCCGGCAACACCCGCGATACCTTTCCCATGTAAATATTGCCAACTAAGCCACGCTTCGCCTGACGTTCAATATGGACTTCCTGCAAGATGCCATTTTCAACAAGCACTACACGAGTCTCTGTGGGGGTCACATTCATTAGGACTTCAACGCTCATCGACTTCACCTGTCATTTCAAACATCCGCAACAACTGTTCAGTTTCATATAAAGGTAAGCCAACAACAGCAAAGTAGCTACCTTCAATACGTTTTACAAATTTTCCACCGTAGCCCTGAATACCGTAGCCAGCGGCTTTATCATGGGGTTCGCCGGTTTCCCAGTAAGCATCTATTTCTTCCTGGCTCAGCGCAGCGAACTCTACCTGAGTCGTTACTAGCGCTGTTTCGCTGGCAACCACGCTGCGACCATTCCAGCGGCAAACACTCACCGATGTAAGAACCTGATGTGTCTGACCAGAAAGTTGTTTCATCATTTGACTGAAATGTTCATAACTCTCAGGTTTTTCCATCACCTGTCCCTGAAAACTTATCAGAGTATCAGAGCCTATCACCAAGCAGGGAGTTTGCTGTCGTTGTGCCACAGCCTGAGCTTTTTCTTCAGCCAGGCGGGTCACATAATCAATAGCATTCTCATTAGCTCCTCGTAGCTCCTTAATTTCCGGAACTTCGCAATCGAAGGGGCGATGCAATAGCGTCAGCAACTCTCGCCGACGGGGAGAAGAAGAAGCGAGCAGCAGACGCATTAAACCACTCCGAATTGACGACGAACTTTTCGCAGTAACGGAAACACCCACAGCCAGAAAACAGCTGAGGTGAGCACTGGCCAGAAGTAAGAAAAAGTGAACTCAGCGTCGTGTAGAAACACATTGGCTTCAAACACAACAAAGCGTTTAATAAAAATCAGTACGGCAATAACCAGTGCTTGCTGTATTAACGCAAAATTACGAATCCGCTGAAAATGACGTGCAGCAAAATAAGTAACAACGACCATACCTAAAGCATGAACACCGACAATAGACCCCAGCAATATGTCGCTCAGCACGCCGAGCACCAAAGCGGTTCCCATGTTTACCCGGTGCGGCAAGGCAATTATCCAGTACAGCATAACCAAAGTTGGCCAGTCAGGCCGAAAGGTATCGAATGCAGCCGGCATTGGCATAACCATAAGAGTCAGCGCAATAATGTAGGTAACCAATAAAGTGATGAAGCCGGGTTTTATCACTATCATTCCTCGTCCTCATCAAAAATGGGCTGTTGCTCACCGTCGCTTGGCCACAACAATAAAACATTACGCACGCGGTCTAGCGCGCTGACAGGGTCGGCTACAACTTTAGCAAAAGGGAGAGACTCATCTCTGACAATCTGTCGAATTGTTGCCACCGGATAGCCCTCGGGGAATATGCCCCCTAACCCCGAAGACATTAAGAGATCCCCTTCTTTTAGCTCAGTACTGTGAGGAATAAACATCAACTCCAGTCGCCCTATATCGCCGGTACCCTGCGCCAGTACACGAATATCATTGCGCTCTGAACGCAAAGATATCGCATGGCTCTGATCCGACAACAGTAATACGCGCGCGGTATTACCGCCTACGTCTTGCACTTGGCCAATAATACCATGGCTGTCCAGTACTGGCTGGCCTTCGTAGACTCCGCTAAGCGTACCTTTATTTATAACCAGTTGCTGTGAAAACGGCTCAGAGGCAACGGCGATGACCTCGGCAACCATACGTCGGACTGAATCGCGGGCGTCGGAGCCAAGAAGTTCACGTAGCCGTTTATTTTCGTTCTGAAGAAAGCGAAGCTGCTGTTGCTCACCCTGTAATTCGAGAATAGCCCGCTTTAACCGCTTATTCTCATCGCTTAACTGCGACGTGGTTTTTAATGATTCGGAGACACTGTCCAGTAGCTGTTCTGGCAAAATAGCCAAATACTGAACCGGAGCCACCAGAGAATTCAGAAATAACCGAACAGGCTTCATAGCCTGAAGACGATGGTCAATAAAGATCAGCAGAAACGAACAGGCTAGTGCGAGCACTAGCCTGGAGAGTAAGGATGGACCGCGGGCAAACAGCGTCTTCATGAATTACTCATAACTGAATAAATCACCACCATGCATATCAATCATTTCCAGAGCTTTACCGCCGCCTCGTGCAACACAAGTTAACGGATCATCAGCAATAATAACCGGAATGCCGGTTTCTTCCAGGAGCAAACGGTCGATGTCTTTCAATAACGCACCACCACCCGTTAATACCATGCCGCGCTCGGAGATATCCGACGCCAGCTCTGGTGGAGACTGCTCCAGCGCAACCATCACGGCACTGACAATACCCATTAAAGGTTCCTGCAAAGCTTCCAGAATTTCATTACTGTTAAGAGTAAATGAACGCGGAACACCTTCAGCAAGGTTACGACCTCGAACTTCAATTTCTTTCAATTCTTCGCCGGGGAATGCCGAACCAATTTCGTGCTTAATACGTTCGGCAGTTGCATCACCAATAAGTGCGCCGAAGTTACGGCGAACATAGTTAATAATGGCTTCGTCAAATTTATCACCACCAATACGAACCGATGATGAATAAACCACACCGTTTAATGAAATAATGGCGACTTCGGTTGTACCACCACCAATATCGACCACCATAGAACCTGTAGCTTCAGACACAGGTAAACCTGCACCGATAGCAGCGGCCATTGGCTCATCAATTAAATAAACCTCACGAGCGCCAGCGCCCAATGCAGATTCGCGAATAGCACGACGTTCTACCTGGGTTGAACCACATGGAACACAAACCAGAACACGAGGGCTAGGACGGAAGTAATGACTGTCGTGCACTTGTTTGATGAAAAACTGAAGCATTTTTTCGCACACATAGAAGTCTGCGATAACACCGTCTTTCATAGGACGAATGGCACGAATGTTTCCTGGCGTACGACCCAGCATTTGTTTTGCTGCTGCACCAACGGCGGCGATAGATTTTGGCCCGCCTGAGCGTTCCTGACGAATGGCAACAACAGACGGCTCGTTCAGAACGATACCCTCATCTTTGACGTAGATAAGCGTGTTCGCTGTTCCCAGGTCAATAGAAAGGTCGTTTGAAAAAAGGCCGCGAATTTTTTTAAACATGAAGCGGTATATCCCTACTTATAAGCTAACAGAGTGACAGCAAAGAGCGCAGTAAGTACTTACTGAGCTCTTACAACACGGAATCCAATGTAGTTGGAGTTAAAATCTGACGGAAGTTCCATTTTTGTCGAAACTCTTGCCAAACTTGGTGTAAAGTTCCAGGCTCCGCCCTTAACTACAACACCCTCATCGGTTTCAGCCCACTCCCAGACGTTACCGACAGTATCGTATAATCCCCAGGGGTTACGATGAAAACTAGCTACCGGAGCTGGACGTGTATTTGACCAATCTGTTCCACAGTTACGGCAGTTTGCTTTGCCATAACCAACATCATTTCCCCACCAGAAATCGGTTTCCGACCCGGCACGTGCAGCGTATTCCCATTCCGCTTCAGTGGGAACGCTGTATTTAAAACCACTTTTTTGAGTTAACCATTCAGCATAAGCCTGTGCGTCGTTATAACTGACGCAAACCACCGGAGAGCTTTCAGACTGTTTGAACCCGGGATTTTTCCAGCTCAGCTTTTCATTAAACTGAGGACGACCATTACTCAGGCTTGCGCAAGTACCGTTTTTCTCTGCCTCTGTGACATAAGCGGTATCTTCTACAAAGTTGCCAAACTGCTCAACCGTAATTTCAGTATCGGAAATACCCAGTGCGGTTGGAATTTCACGTGTTTCGGCCGGACGTTCATTCGGTAAACCATTGCCGACCAAGTCACCCATTTTAAATTTACCCGCAGGAACAACAACCAGTTCAGGACCGCGAACATCGCGATACAGAATGTCCTGAATTTTTTCACCGCTGGTAAAAGAGTAATCCGATTTTTCTAACTCGGCGCGGATAGAGGTAGCGTCTTTCAGTAGGATTTTCTCTGCATAGGCTGAATAGCCATACTTAAGAATTTCAATCTGATGTTCGCCGCCAGGCAGCATAACTTCCAGCGGAGTCGAACCATAGCTAACACCATCGATAACAACTTCATCATCATACACATTAGAGCGTATGGTTAACGGGTGCATGACGGAGCTATCAACCGTTTCCTCATCACCCGCTTGCAGCTCCCCCGGCCGTTGCTCCGATGCACAATAGCGCATATCGACATTTAGCAACGTACAAGCTTGGCTTTTCGGCAACTGACCACGCAGTTCAACCGCCAGTTTAACACCGTAGTTACCGGCACCGCTAAAGCCATTACTGACCGTTTTAGAACCTAAAATTTGTACATTTGGACTGGCTTTTTCAATATTTTCGCGAGCCAGAGAAGCCTCACTTAAACCATCCAGAATAGTATCAAGATACTGTTTCGATGCTTTTTGCTTAGCCATGAGTTTGCCGCGATTTTCACACTGTCCCAGTGTCTCCTGGCGGTCACAGCTAATTGACTGACTCACTTCAAGTTCGCCAGTACGGTTAAATTCATTTTCTAAGCGATCGACACGAGCTAAATTGCGTTGCTCTTTCAGTGTCTCAATTTCATTAATAAGGCTATGTTTGCTCACACGCGCTTCTTCTACTTCACGCGCTTTCTCACTCACCAGGCTTACTTGCTGCTTGATGTCTGCTTTATTCTGCTGGTGAGCCATAACAGCTTGCTTGTACGCCTCTTGAGCGCCAGCAATATCAATTGTTGGGTCTTCCACCAAACGTTGATAGCGGTCATTCATTTCCGCCAGTGCTGATTCGCGTTTCGTTTCCAGTTCGCTATTGCGCTCACGCAAGTTTTGTAACTTTTCCCGCAGCTCCCGCTCTTCTTGCTGAAGCGTGTTTACGGTGCCAGAAAAGTTTTCAAAATCGCTCTCTAGAGTCGAAATTTGGTTAGCAATTTCTTCGACAGTCATCTCCTGCTGAGCAAGAGCCGTCGAGGCGAATGTCAATGTAGAGGCCATTACCAGGGCCAGTCGAGCCAATCGCATCATGTTTCCATTCCAAGCTTGAAAAAATAACAAAGCGGCGTAAAAGCCAAAGCTGTAGTCGCACTATCGTTATTGTAATAATTATGAACGTTCGTCAACGTCCGCATTTTTCGTTTAAACTCTGCTTTATGCTATTTGCTTGTTAACAAAAGAGCAAGAGGCATTGTCATCGAATTGTCGATTAATCGTTATAATTCGTTCTACCAACCCATTTCCTGCCAGTAAATTTGCCGGTCGCGGCCCCGGTAAATACCGAATGTGCCTTCGGCTTGTGGGTTGTCTTGGTAGTTACCGTCGCCGTCCCAATCGTATTGCAAAAATGAAGGAGCAGTCAGCTCGAAAGTAAATTCGGCTGAAGAACCATAAGCTTGCCAGCGCAGCAAGTCTTCCATAAGGCTATCGGGTTCCTGCAATTCACCTGCCGACAAACTGACCGCATCTGGAAAATCGGTCAATTCTATCGGTTCCTCGATTAAATTAATAACCGATTCAGTTTCAGGCTCTAAAGCTGACAGAACGCTCAATTCGGCTGCCGACGCAGTAAAACACGAATCATCGGTATTTGTGACGAAATTATCACCATTCCAAAACTGGGCTCGACCAGACAGCGGAAGGTCATCAACTTCGGCGCCAAAGATATTATCTAAAACAAAGCGGCCGTACAGTAACTTTACACTATCATACAGTTTGAATGCTGGAGCTTCGGCAGCCGCTGGCAGATCCGACTCTCTTATTATGGAATAGTAATTGCCGCTTTCGTTATCGTTAAACTGAATTCCCAATTTATAGTCTCGGTAAGGTCCTTCTTCCGCTCCGTCTCGACGGTAAGTAACTGAGGGCTCAGGCGACTTGAACGAAGCCGTTCCTGCGCTTTCCTCATTCTTCCCCCATTCAAGGTCAACGTCTGTTGCAAACAGCTGGCTTAAGTTCAACGGTTCAGGATTACCATTTACCTCATTAAATGGATAAAACTCCAGCTCACCTTCAGAAACCTCTGTCGGGTAATTCTTAGTCGTTTCACCATTTTGATTAACCGCTGTTAAGGTAAAGCTTGCTCCTAATAACTGCCGCTCCCCTATGTAATAAAATTCATCGCCCCGGCTTTCATTATTCCGGTTACAGACACCGCTGAAACCACCGAAGGTTTCCATTTGAAATTCGTAAGGGATAAACCTTCCTATTTCACTCTCAGCTGTCAACATAATTGGGGATGCGTGGTAGCCAGGCAAATAATTCTGGCTTCTTATATATGCAGTTACCCGAGTTGAACCGACTTCGGTGTACGTAAGCCCCGAATTTGTATAGACACCGGCTCCATCTTTAGTAAACCCATCGGCATTCGTTATTTCACCGTTATAAGATTCTACCGCCTCAGTCTGAGCCATAAGCTGTAATGTTTCAGGAGAGGCCTCATTACCGAAGTTTGGTGTGACCTCACCTTCGTCATTAATCGCGGCAAGCTGTGCGGTAAAAATTTCCCCAGCTTTTGCTAAAATAATTCCGTCGTAATTGCTTGAGGTGTCCTGACTGGCTTCGACATCAATACTTGCGGGGCGCCAGACAAAAGCTTCCGATGTTCCCCTTAGTGTTTTCCCATTCGGTAAAGTGGCCTGGGCTGTTAAATTGATAGCACCAGCGTCTTTATAGTTGATTTCCAGAGGCGCTTTTCCGTCAGTAAAGCTAACACTGATATTACTGGTGCTATTTTCTGTCACCTCAGTTTCATTAACAGACGCCCCCATCAAACATTGGTCAGGGTCAACACAGTTCATACTCATAGATACCGAGTTCAAAGGCTGCGTCACAGCCTGGCAAGCCAGTGTCTGACTGTTCGTTTCTACTGCGCGCAGTTGCAGGTTACTAAAAGGCACGGCTGACACCTGTGACGGGATATCAGTGTCCTCAAAGTTATTACCACTAGTGAAAATGAATCCGGTATCACTAAACTCAATATTACAGCTCCCTGACAAGTTGCCATTAACTAAACAGCGAGTCGGGTTCTGTGGTTGCGGTAAGGTTCCTGTACTTTCAACGGCTAAAGGATAAGTGCCGGCATTAATCTGCTCCAGGCTTGTGTTACCCACAGGAGAAGCCGAAACTGGGTTAGTTGACCAGTCCCCGGCTGTAGAATTTAACTGAACGGCGCTACTCCCCTCATACAATTCCGAGCAGCTGGCGTTGGCACAGGCGGTAACCTCTATGTCAGCAGCAGAGCAGGTCAATGCCGGGCTGTTATAGGACAGTTGGTAATGGTGCACTGGCGACACGGGGGGCGCAGTATCGGACGCTCTGCAGAAGTTACCTCCGGCAATGGGTTCTACCGGTTTCTGATAAACAAATTCGGGGTCAGAGAAACATAGGAAATAAGGGCACCGTGCGTAACTTTGCCCACCAACACTGATGCCACCTGTCACCTTAGTGCGGCCACCTAACAGCAAGCCTCGCTCATAATAAAAGTTACCCGAAACATAAATATAACCGTTGAACTGAACATTTTGTTCTAACGTAAGGTTGCCTGTTACCACCAGAATTAGTTCATTTGCATTACCGCTAGTATTAATGTCTCGCCCTGCCTGTATTGTAAGGTCACCATCAATATAAACTCGTGATGTCTGGCCGTTAGTTATATAGTCCTCTCCAATATCGCTAAAGTTACCGGTGCGTAAATAGTCAACCGGCTGCAATTGCCTTGGCAACTGGGTATTAAGAGAGCGATCAGGTAAATCGAAGGGTTGAGGTACGCGATTACCGCTATTGAAACTTGGCCAGACGTCCTCACATAATGGACGGACGCTCTCGCAAGGGCGTGTGGTTGCCCTTAATGTTCTAACATCATTATCGGTAAAAGGTCGATTGCCGACAAATACCTCGTCAATTTCTCCATTAAAGCTATTATTTCCATTTGTCTGCCCTCCAATATAAACTCTGGATGAAACGGAGTTTAAATCCGGGGAACCAGTAAATGACTTCTGAGCGACAAATTCACCATCAATATAGAGCTCTAAGCGGTTATTATCTTTATTGAAAGAAGCCGCCAGATGATGCCACTTATCGTCAAGAAGGTTAGCCTGTCCTAATTGGGTGTTGCCCATTTCTACGTTAACAATTTGCCCGTTACTTCTACGCACTTCAAAATATAAACCACCGCCGTCGCCGGTATCCTGACGATACACTTCAGCTCTTCCAAAAGGGCCCTCAGTTGGACCGTCTCCAACAATGAACAAACTCTGGTAGCTCTCAGATTGATTTTGACGAGAAGCATCACCTTTAAACCAAAGCGCTACAGCTAGAGATTCGGCATTACGAATTGACTGAGCGTTATCCACGCGCACAGCGTTATCACCATTAAACTTCCCATAACGGCAGGTACCGGGGCTGCCGGCAATAGCTGAATTAAACCCTGAGGTATTAGCTCCTCTTAATGCCTGCCCATGCAAGCCATTACCAGACGCGTCCAGAACTTCACCAAATTGGCCACGCCACTGAAGCTGGTCAAAGGCCCAGTAACCTAATGGTGACAAAGGTTCTTCGGTAGAGCCATTGCAAGGCCCTAAATTACTATTCTGATTACAAGTTTCGCCGCCAACCGTGCCGTTGCCTAAATCTCCTGCATCCCCCCCATTCTGTGCATTGACATAGCCGTCGACAGTTGAACGGCTGGACAGGCTGACATCGCCACGGGCATTCACATTCCCTTTTACCTTTGAATCAAATCCGACAGCTACATTTCCATCCGCATCAATAGATCCTTCCATTTGGGTACGATTGTTCAAGCTCACATTACCAGAACTTTTTATATCTGCTTCGAATTGTGTATCTTCGCCAGCACTGAAATTTCCCGAACTTGTGATGTCTCCACTTACTGTTATTCTGTTACCAAATTGAATAAAGCTGTCTGACTCGACTGTCCGGCCCAAAAAGACATCTTCACCAGCTGTAATTTCTTGACCTGAACTTAGATTTCCCTGAACAACTGTGCCATTTTTAATTTGAATTCGGGTTGCAGCCGAGACAGCTCCCTGAATAGTCGCACGATTCCCCAAGTTTATGGCGGATGAAGATGTCAGGTTTCCGTTCACACCGGCTTCATCGCCTATTAAAATTTCATTCGCGGTTATGCTTCCCAGGCCTGATGTTCTTGAACCGATTGAAACCCGATTAGCGTCTCTAATAACCGAACGGACTGTCGCATCATTATTGACGGAAAAATTTCCTCTCACGAAAAACTGCAAGTCGTTCGCTTTGCCGTTCTGGTTAACTTTGACTCGATCGCCAAAGAAAGCATTTCCTGTAACGTTGATAAAAATAGGCCTTGATGCACTACTCCGCAGTTCAATAACATCATCGTTAGATATATTCAGGTTAGAATTGCACTGGTAAGAGTTAGAGCTAACGTCATAAGAACAGCCAGGCAGCTTGTCACGCGGCAAACTGTAGTTCTTAGCCGCAATGGAAAAAGAAATAACCGAAAGGAAAATGACAACAAGCCCCCTGAGCCATCCAGACATACTCATTGCTCCTTCACTCGGGTTTCAATGGCCAACTTCCGCGAAGCCGTTTGCCCTCCGGCAGTACAGACTCCGGTAGCTTCGAGTCTGAAATGGATATATTTTTCGTTTGGGGGTGGAGGATAAGGCTCATCTTTACAAATAATAACAGCCTCACAATTGTCGACCGCTATGTTCTCGCTGAAGTCGGGACATGCGGTAGCAGGAGGGCCGCCTATAGGATAAAGCCCCATCATACCCTGCTCGATTCCTGACTGAGCCGCCATAAAACTGCGCGTTCCTAAAACTTCAGCCACAACACTTTCCGATGTCGTTCTTACTAAGTTTGACAGAGCCGCTACAAGAGCCCCAAGCACGACGATAACAAAGATCGCAATGACAAGGGTATTACCCCGTTGTTTATTTAGTGAACTTTGAAAGCTGTCATTATGGCGCATTAGGAATATGAACCTTTTGATTATAAAATATCGACTCGTTACTCCGGCTTACAAACTCAAGCTGAATATTAATAACATTATTACGTTGTGAAGCGCCTGGTTCCAACACAAATGACGAATTATCCATATTGAGTCTTTCAGCCAACAACTGGCTTTCACTTAAGGTAACCGGCGGAACCGTTTGGGATTGATTCCAGCCATAATTTCCTACTCGATACAAACCGTCGTTTTGCAGACAAAAGCTGACCGGCTGCTTGCCGATATACGTTCTTTCTCTTGGTGAACTTTGAGTGAACCGGCTGTCATCGACCAAAGGAAGAATGTGAGTCGCCGGGTTTGACGTAGGCGCACTAGCACTGTCATAGGACTCTGCCAAAACAGCGTAACGTTGAGCATTACTGGCGTAAATAAAGTTGGCCCGGGTCGCATAGATGAAAATTCTATCCGACGGCTCAGCAACCCACGGAGCATTTAAAGAGGATAATGTAACCAACGTCATTTGATTAGAGCGCTGAGGCCGTATAGGAGCGTCGTAATAGGTCCCCATCGCCCGTACCGGTGAAAATTCAAGACATTGAGTGCCGCCGGATGATCGTATTCGAATGCTGTTGGGAACAGCGTTGCGCAGCTCACGAGTAACTCGTTCCGCTGCAAAGCGACTTTTCTCTATGGTTTGTAAACGTTCGGCACCTGTTGTGAACATTTGTGCGCCGATACCAACAAACTGAAAGGAGAAACCAGCGACGACAGCCAATATTATTATAACGATAATTAGCTCAATTAAGGTAAAGCCACGCATGTTCCGCATTACCAATTCCCCTTTTGAGCATTAAATTCAAGGGTTTCCTGCTGCGGCGTTTGTACCTCAATGGTTATAAGCTTAACTTCGTCAGGTATTTCGTAACTAACAAAAACTTTTGCCTGAAAGCCTTTATAGAGATTTTCTCCAAGATCACTTAACTCCTCACCATCTAATTCCAGACAGTGATAATCATCTACGTCATCAAAGTTGATGCGTTGCGATTCTTCAGCATTAGGCAAACTGCCATCCGTTGGACAAGAATTTAAAGTAGCACAAGCTCCGGCTCCTGTTTCAGAGCATCGTAAAGACTGGTTACCAGCATGGCTATTTTCATCAAAGCGTCTGGACAAAATTTGATTCATTAAACTCTGTCCAATTTCGGTGGCCCGAACCTGCTGCCATGGGTCAACACTTTGTCGAAAAAGCTGACCAAGCCCGCCGGTGACCACAAGAGTAACAATAGCAATAACCACAATGCCAATAATGAGCTCTATAAGCGTAAAGCCATTTGACTGCCTAGCACTCATTAATGTAACCCTCGCTATTGATGCAGAGATCACGACTTATGCCTGAGCTCTCAGTAAGAGTAATAGTGCATCCACCGCTACATTGCTCGGTTGGCCTGCCTAAACCATCGAAGCCAATAGTGGCCGGTAAAGAGCCGGAGAATGAAAAGGTTACATTGTCGACATTACTTATCTGCCGGTTGTTCTCTTCATTAAAGGGGGGAGTGCCGAGGGTATTTTCTGAGACGACCAAAGAGTAATTACCCGTAGTATCCTGCATAGCTTGTAACTGAATGCCGCGCAAAATACTCATTGCTTGTTGCCGTAAGACCTGGCTTTGGGTACCAGAATTATCAAAGAAGACAGGGCCAGCAGATACGGCAAGAATACCGATAATCACCAATATGATGATGAGTTCAATTAGTGTGAAGCCTCTGGACTTCATAGTTAGCCTTACTTATGAAAGCCCGCAGAAGGTTCTGCGGGCTTCATTAACTTCTAACAACCGGAATCTTCTGTTACAGCGATAATTGCAGCCGTTTCTTCGTCTGCCGCAGCTGTATAAGTTAAGTAGCACTCGGAAGTTGCGATATCACCAGAATCATAAGCACCGTCAGTACCTGTTCCAGTTACTGATGATGATTGAGCCATTACTACCGTATTCGGTGTACCAGTTACAACCTCATACACCCAGTCACTTCCTAAATCAGTAGCAAACCCTGCATCAACGGCATTAATGATGCCAGTTGCAGAAGCATCTGGGTAACCAAATACTAAATTAACGTCTGTTCCTTTTACTGAAACAGTCGCTGTCCCGCTAGTCTCCTCTCCTTCAATCGCAGCTTTTGAATAAGCAAGCTGCATAGCGCCTTTAACTGAACCTTCCATACCTTTTAATGCGCTGGCACGAGCATCACTAGAAAAATTAATAAACTGAGGCGCAGCCGTTACTGCTAAAATCCCCAAAACTACAATAACGATGATCAGTTCGATCAGGGTAAAACCTTTTTGATTGCGCATAATTAAAACTCTCAATTGTTGTAAAAAAAACTTACTGGTTGTTGCTGTGAATACTCACGCCGCCGTTGCGTGGATTATAAACGAAAGCATTGCCCACTGTCAGATAATCATCACCCGACGGAGCTTCTGTTTCATTTTTTATGGTGTTCGCTAAATAGTAAACACACATATCGTTACCTGCTGCGCTATCTTGTGTCACGTAAGTAAAATAGCGTGTTTCGTTCAGGTTATTAAAATTGGTTGTGACCGTTGGTGCGCCCTGCAAAATAGATTGCATAACACTGACGCAGTCTGTTGCCGCTAAGTTTTCGTCGTGCGCATTTGCATTGTCACCACTCACCGGGTAACCGGTGCTGCCGTCGACGTATAGCTGAATTTGGTCCATAGACACTTCGGCACCCGCACCGGTACCACTGGTGCCTTTCGGTCTGCCGCTCAGCTCCCATTCGCCACGCACAATGCCAACCGCACTGGCAAAACCACCGGCAACGCCTTCAAGGGCGGCGTCTTCGGCATCCGATGATACATCGGTGAAGCGCGGAATAGCGGCGGCGGCCAACAAGCCGAGAATGACCACGACAATAATCAGCTCGATGATGGTAAAACCCTGCTGTCTTTTACTCATTTTAGCTCTCATACTAAAACTCTAATAGAATCCATTTTATTACATTTCCTTAACACTTAACACCGGGGTTCCCGGGTTATTTCCGAACAACCTGACCCCGGTCACTTTTATAGGAAAACCAAGGTTTTTGGTTAATTCTGTAATGACAATTCCCGTTCTCTAATTCCGTATCTAAAGCGCTGCCCGGCACGTTACTGCCCAGATGCTGCCACAACTGTAAACAACCCGGCTCAACCGACGGCCAGCCTTGCTCATTCATTACTACATTCGTTTGCTGCGCTTTATTCTCGTACAACAAAGCAACTTCTTTTGGCTTACCGCGCCGCATCCACTCAGTTCTGGCCAGCCAAAGCGAGTCAATAAAACGTGAAACCGCAATATCTAGCTCGGTCTGCCGCCATTTTTGCGGCTCTTCAACCAAAACCATTCTCGCCGCTACGGCAGCCAAGACCAACAACAGTAATACCACCAGAATATTCTGCAGCCGCTGAATACCCTTGCGCTCATCCGTTGCGGCTCTGGTCATTATCGTCCCTGATACGCGCTCATCATGTCCCACATTGGGGTAAATATGCCCAGCGCGAGAATCAGTACCATAACGGCTACGACGGCTATCATTATTGGTTCAATACGAGCGGTTAAGGTTTTGAGGTCGTAGTCGGTTTCACGCTCGTAATATTCCGCGACTTCTAACAACAAAACATCAACCCGGCCGGTTTCTTCACCCACCGATATCATTTGCAAAATTAATGGCGTAAACAGGCCTGACTGACGGGCAACTCGCGACAAGTTCTCGCCTCGTTCAATACCGCGGCGCATTTCAATAATGCGTTTTTCCATCCAGGCATTATCCACCGCTTCGGCAACCAAAGATAAAGCCTGTGTCAGTGGAACACCGGCCCCTATCATGACCGAAAAACTGCGGGCAAAACGACCTAACATGGAGCGCATTAAAATGGAGCCAATAATGGGTATTTTTAACTTCAGACTGTCCCATTTCAGTCTTCCGTTGTCGGTCGCTATGTAATACCTGATGCCGAAAAAAGTACCGACCATTGCAAGCAATAACACATGCCAATAGGCGACGAAAAACTCAGACGAGCCCAACAAGGCACGGGTTGCCCATGGCAGTTCAACATTAAACCGACTGAACATAGAAGCGAACGTTGGGATCACAAAAATGTTCAGTACAAACATGGCAATGACAAGCGCAATAAGAACAAAGCTTGGGTAGCGAGTGGCGGCTTTTATCCGCTTTCTGGTGTCTTGCTCTTTTTCTAAATAAACCGCCAGTTGTTGGAAAGACTCTTCCAACTGCCCGGTATTTTCGCCCACATGCACAATAGCAATAACCAGCCGCGGGAAAACGCCCCGGTGATTTGCCATGGCTGACGACAAGTTTCGTCCCCGCTCCAGTTGCTCATGCACATCCTGCAAAGTTTTACGTAACCGCTTGTTCTGGGTCGTATCTGCCAACCCTTCAATAGCCCGCAGCATAGGAATACCAGCTTGGGTCAGCGAATACATTTGGCGACAGAATATAATCAGCTCGTCCAGCGATACTTTTTGCTGAAACGCAGACTTTAAACTTTCCCCAAAGCCACTATTCAAGAAGGAAAAGCTCTGACTTTTTACCGAATTAATCGATAACGGCACCAAACCACGACGCATCAGTACATCGGCAGCATTGCGCTCATCACTGGCATCCAGTGAGCCCTGCTGCAGTTGCCCTGTTTTGTCCCGTGCACGATACCGAAACTGCATCAGATACTGTCCTCAACACTTTCAGCCAGAAATAAGACTTCGTCGACGCTGGTAATACCTTCACGGGCATAGTCCAGTGCTACCGTAGCCATAGACTGATACCCCGGATGCGCTTTCGCTGCCACCGCAAATTCTCGTGTATTGCCATCACGCAGGGCGTCCATCATTGGTGTATTCATCTCCAATAGTTCGAACACACCAATACGCCCACGGTAGCCGGTATGGTTGCATGTCTGGCAGCCCACTCCGCGTTTAAAAGAATAGCCCGAGCTACCCTCTCGTAAATGTTCCAGCCACTGGCACTCGGCTTCATCCGGCTGATAACTCTCTGCACATTTGTCACACACCCGGCGCACCAGACGCTGTGCCAAAATACCTCGTAGCGCAGCAGCCACCAAATAGGCCGGCGCGCCCATGTCAATTAGACGCATGGCACTGGTAATGGCGTCATTGGTATGCAGTGTGGATAAAACTAAATGACCGGTAATAGAGCCACGTAAACCAATTTCAACGGTTTCATGGTCGCGCATCTCACCAACCATAATAATATCGGGGTCCTGACGTAAGGTGGTGCGCAGAACCCTTGAGAAATCCAGGCCAATTTTACTGTTCACCTGCACTTGCGAGATACGTGGTAAACGGTACTCAACCGGATCTTCAACCGTAATCACTTTTTTGCCTTCGGTATTCAGTTCACTTAGCGCACCATAAAGCGTCGTAGTTTTACCTGAGCCGGTAGGCCCGGTTACCAGCAACATGCCATGCGGACGTTTAATTAAAGCCCGTATACGCTTAACAATAGCAGCAGGCATGCCGGTTTGTTCCAGCGACAACAGCCCGGCAGACTGGTCCAGCAGACGCAACACGCAGGACTCGCCGTATTGCACCGGCATGGTTGATACCCGCACGTCGATACTGTGTTTGCGAATTTTAATATTAAACCGGCCGTCCTGCGGCAGGCGTCGTTCAGAAATATCCAGCCCGGCCATAAGCTTCAAACGCAGAACCAGTGCGTTGGCGATGTTGGTTTCTTCCAGTACATTTTCCTGCAAAACGCCGTCAACACGCTGACGAATCCTTAATTTACGATCGTCCGGCTCTATGTGAATATCTGAAGCCCGCACTTGCACTGCATCCTCAAAAATGGACTGAAGTAATTTAGCCACCGTGGCTTCATCGGTATCGTCATCGAGGCTGAGCTGCCCCAGCTCAAACTCGCTGGTGTCTTCGTATTCGTCCTGCAGCTGGCTGGCAAAGGTTTCAATTTCTTTGGTGCGTCGATACAGGTTATCAAAAGCCTGCATCAACTCGCTTTCGGGAACCACGGCAAGTTCGACCTGACGCGGAGCAAGCAACTGGTTTATCGCATCAATAGAGGACAAGTCGGCCGGGTCACTCATGCCAACTAAAGCCTGATCTTCACTGGCTTCTATAACCAACGCCCTATGCCGACGCGCCTGAACTTCGGGCAGCAATTTAAAGGCTTCAGCCGGAATTTTACGTTCAGAAATACTGATAAGCGGCAGTTTAAGTTGCTGCGCCAGGAATTCGAGTAACTGTTGTTCGGAAATATAGCCCAGGTCGGTTAAGGTCGCGCCCAGCTTACGTCCGCTAATACGCTGCTGTTCTAACGCCTTCTGCAGTTGCTCTTCTGTAATGATTTGCTCGTGAACCAGCAAATCACCCAGTCGCATTTTAAGACGAGGACGCTTCATTGCTCACCTGCTTCAGTTGCCTGTAAAGACGCAATTTGCTGTTCAATAAAGTCCAGTGTCGGCTGGTGTCGTATCCGGTTTAAAGCCTCCTGATACAATGCTATAGCGGCCTCAGGCGCGAACTCTTGTTGAGCCACCGCCTTGCCTAAATACCAGCGGCCTTGCGCCGGTTCAGACTCAAGCAGGCGCTGATAGGCATCAGCAGCGGCTTTGTAGTCACCCTGCGCCTGGGCCAACAACGCCTGTTTCTGGACATATTCTGGATAAGCTCCGGCGTCTGGTGTCGCTTGCTTCAATAAACTCAGCGCCGCGGCAGGCCGCGCTTCTTTCTCAAGAATACGGGCACTTAACAGACGAAACTCAAAGTCGTCCGGGTTCAGCTTAAAACCGGCCTCTAGCGTTGTTAATGCCTGCGATACCTTATTCCGGCCAAACTGCAAAGCTGCCAGCTTTTTTCTCACCTCTTTATTTTCCGGTGTAACAGCAAGCGCCTTACGCCAATGGTCTTCTGCCGAGGTTAAACGCCCTTGTTGCTGAGCTTTTTGCGCTTTCTCAATATGTTGTGTGGAAATTTCTGCTGGCGAGAGCTGCACGGCTTGCTTGCTAAACTCACCAGCTTTTTGTGCTTCATTTTCGGTTTCTTCAGCGGCAACAACAGGCTCTTCTGGCACGGGCTCTGCTTTTTTGGCCTTTTCCGGTTCGGTTTCCGGAACCGTAACCGAAGCCAAATCTTGCGATACTATTTCACTAGATTGCCGCGAGTCAGTTTCAGCGCGAGGGGTGCGCTCAGCAGGCACTTCTATCACTGCGGTATCAATGAATGGCTCGACCCGTTCTTGCAGTTTTGGCATTTCTGCGGGTCCACTCTCTGTTACCGTCATCGTATTTTCTGAACGCGACTGCCACCAGAAGATAACTAAGGCCAGAACAATTACCAGCATAAGCGCTAACAACCACAGGGCTAAACGATGGCTGCTGCGGCGCTCTACCGCGCTACTTGCCGCTCTTTTCGAGAAGGGCTGTTGCCCCCGACGATCCAAATCTTTTAAAACTTTATTAATAACGCTCATAGCGAACCACCCATTTGCCAATAACTGAGCGCGGCTGCAGCCATAAAAAACACGCACACAGACACCGTTACGGGAAGCCATACGGAACGATTCAATTCCGCGTCTTCGGTGTCATTAACCGCTAGCTTTAAGTCCCGCGTCGACAGCTGATGACGCCCTTCACCATAAGCCAGCAACAGCATTTTATGACACAGCATATTAATCAGGCGGGGCACACCACGGCTGCAACGGTGTAATTGCCGGACTAACTTCCAGTCAAATATCGGAGTCCCCTGATAGCCGGCAACATCCATCCGGTGTGCTATATATTCGGCCGTTTCATCCGCGTTCATGGCGGTTAATTTATGCGAAAAACTGATCCGCTGACGAAGTTGCCTAAAGGCTTTTTGTGACAAACGCTCATCCAGTTCCGGCTGACCCAGTAAAATAATATGTACCAACTTACGCCGTTCAGTTTCTAAGTTGGATAGTAAGCGCAAAGCTTCGAGACTCTCTTCCGGAAGCGCCTGTGCCTCATCAATGAGTATCACCACGGCCTGCCCGTTTTTATTAATATCCAGCAAGCGTTGTTGCAATGCCCGCGCCAGCTGCTGCTGGTTGGTCATTTGTTCGGTTTCCAGATCCAGTTCCTGGGCAATGGCCAGCCTCAGCTCAGCAGGTTCAAGGTATGAGTCCGGAATATAAGCGGTTTTAAAGAAGTCAGGGATATCATTTAATAACCGTCGGCACAGCAGAGTTTTACCGGTTCCGACTTCTCCGGTAATTTTAATAAAGCCTTCACCGGTTTTTAACGCCGTTAAAACCACCTCGAAAGCCTCGTGATGGCTTTTCAAGTCGTAATAGAACTGAGTGTTCGGCGTTATAGTAAAGGGCAGTTCGCGTAAGCCGTAATGGTATAAGTACATACTACCTTAGTTATTGCTCTATATCCGGGAACCATTCTTGCAGCAGTTCGCGAGATCGTTTCAGTTCATCGCGCCAGGTATCAACACCCACCACAGTCGGTTTCAGTAATATAACCAGCTCTTTCTTTTCTTTAAGGTTGCGGCGGTTAGTAAATAACTCGCCCAACAAAGGAATATCACCTAATAGCGGTACTTTACTGACTTCTTCGGAGTTAGTCGTCTGCATCAAGCCGCCGAGAACCACTATTTCGCCGTTGCGAGCTTTAACTATGGTGTCTGACTCACGAATATTACTTCGCGCCAGCGGCAGCACCAGTTCACCTTCTGTTAAGGTAATGACTTTTTGTTGCTCTTCGGTTTCTACTACCGATGGGTGTACATGCAAGATGACTTCGCCATCATCACTAATCTGTGGCGTTACATCTAATGAAATACCAGAGAAGAATGGCGTTAAATCGATGTCTGAATTCGAAACAGCCGAGCTACCATTGGTACCTAAATTAGTCGTTGAGTTAACGTCAGTAACATAGTACTCATCTTCGCCAATTTTTATCACGGCTTTTTGATTATTCGAGGCACTGACACGAGGGTTAGAAAGAACCTGAACAGTACCTTGTGTCTGCAACATTTTTATTGCGCTTTCAAAGCCATTATTCGAATCGCGATAAGTTAGCCCAAACAAGCCCCCAATGGTGGCTGACGTCGAATTACTGGGTGTAACAGAACTAAAGTCGACATCAAAACCGACATTTCCAGATGCCAGACTCTCCCACTCGATACCTTGCTGGTAACCATCATTCAAAGTCACTTCTATGATACGCGCTTCCAAAATGACTTGTCTTTGCAGGCGTGTTTCCAGAGTATTAATAAAATCGTCCACAGCCCTCAATTTGCCCGGGGACGCTGTTACACTAACAATGCCCGCCTGTGGCGAGAGCACCACATTGCCGTCGCCAATAATGCCTTCAATAACGTCCTTCAGGCCGCCCCATAAGTCGGTTTCTGACTGGGTGTTAATACTAGAACCGTTGCCTTGCAGCTGGTTTTGCTGACTGTCTCTACGGTACTCGCCATCGTTGTTACCAAGTAGAGGAGTTCCTTCGGAACGAGTATTACTATTTCTGCTTCCAGAGTTATTCCGAGAGCCTTGATTGCGCTCCTCGCTCACGCCACCACCTGAAATTTCAGTCTGAGACATGCCAAAACGGCGAAGTGACAGGTAGTCCAGCGAGAACGTCTGAGTTCTTACCCCGGCAGGGTATATTTGAATAGTACGGCCGGAACGACGAACTTCAAAACCATACATGTTCTGCACAGCATCCAGCGTTTCGTCTAAGGTAACGTCTTTCAGGCTTAGCGAGATTTCGCCACTGACATTGGGGTGTACCAGAATGTTGTAAGGAGAATCTGCCGCTAGCCCATAAAAGAAAGCTTTCGCATCAACATCATCAGCCTGCAGCACAAACCGGGGCTCCTCGAGTAAGGCGAGTCCGTCTTCCTGTTCTTTATTTGCCGTCTGATTTAAGAAGTTACTGACTTCTGCTGGCAGTTCTTTCTTTGCCTCTGTTTTTTTCTTTTCAGAAGCTTCCGGTTTCATTGCTTTATTGGCTTCATCCGGAGAATAGCTCGGTTGATAAGCACAGCCGCTTAGTGCCAACAATAACGCTCCTGCTGCAACTTTTTTCATTGTACGGCCCCCGAATTGCCTTTCTCGTTCTGCTTTATCGGCTTAAACAAAGTAATCTCTACTCTTTCGTTGTTCTTCTCTAAAATAACACTGTTCGGATTAACTGAATTAACCCGAAACCCATCAATATTTTCACCAGGCTTAACCCATTCACCGTTAATACGCGCTGACTGACCCTGCTCTGAATAAAAAATTTGAGACAGTTTTATATTCTGTCCCCAGCTATCCATTTCCACTGTGGGCTGACTTACTGTAAACGGCGGCTGGGTCGGATCCCGCTCTTGCGAAAAAGCCGAGACCGCGACCATAAGTAATAACAACGCAATTCCTTTAAGCACTGATAAACTCCTTATCCGTACTTAGCAGATACCAGACTATCGTCACCTTCGCTGTCGGGTAGTCGCCTACCTGATAATCAAAGCGGGCCCACTGGACATTGGGGTACTCTTTTTGCAGCGTATCCACAAAGTCGGATACCGCGAAAAAACGCCCTGTAAATTCCGCCTGCACAGCATGCTGATAGAGTTTAATAGACCCGGTTTCAAATACGACGGTCGGCTCTTTAGCTTCTAAACTATCCATTCCCAGTTCCGAGGCATGACGTAACACGCTGTTGAGAAACTGCTTTCGCTGTTGTGCAGGCAATAAAACCTCGCTTTCCGAAAAATCGCCTTTTGCCTGCGTTAACCGCTGCTTCAACTGCTTAATTTCAGCCCTGACCGGAGCATCAATGTCGTTAGCTAACTGCGCCTGCAAGTCCTGATCTAATTGCTCAGACTGTTCTATTTGAGTAGCAATACGGTGGTTATCCGCTGAAAGAACTTTATTTTGTTCCAGCGTTGGGAAAATAACGTAACTCATAATTGGCAGGGTAATAATTAAAAAACCGGCCAACGACAGCAGCGCTCGCTGTCTTCCGGGCATAGAATTAAAGGTTTCTTGTAAGCGTAACCACCAGTTATTCATTGTTTGATTCGCCCTCGCTGCTTCTGACGCTTTGCAGCAAAAACTGCTGATAACCCTGCTCACTGCGCTTAAGTTCTACAACCGCAAAACGTTTATTTGCCAGTAAGCTCGACTGACCAAATTTATCCATCCACAGCACTAAGGCTTCACTGTTTAGAGCTTGCCCGTGTAAACGGATATTTTCACCAGACATTGAAAAATCGGTTAACCAAATGTCTTCCGGGGTGATATCTGCAAGTTCCTGTAAAAACTCACTAACGGATGAAGACTGGTTTTGCCGAAACTCTGCAATTTGCTGACTGAAACTTCTGGCGTCCTGCAATTCTTGTTGCAACTGCTCTTTTTCTGCCTGCAGTTGCGGGCTTGGCTGTCGCCGGGACATTCTCTCGCGACTGCTGTCCAGATTATTGTTGAGCTTAGTCAGAGTAGCTGACAACTGTTCATTCTTTTGCACAACTGTTGCCTTTTGCCACTGAGTAACACCTACCACAATGAGCAACAGCGCCAGCCAAACACCCAAAACAGAGCTTACCTTTGTTAGTGTGAGCCTCTGCTTTACCGGCTTCAGCTCACTGCGGTACAGATTTACCCATTGCTTCATAAATCGCCCTCAACTAACGCACCTAAACCGGCAAGATCGGAGTAGTCGCCCTCGCGTAAGTCAGCGGACCATTGCGGGTACTGATACATAGTGCACTCTACTGCTAACAGCTCAGCCAGGCTCTTTTCAAGGGACGCCGGCGTCATATGTTCTACGGCGAGAATAATTCGACTAATAGGGGCCTGTCGCAAATGGCTTTCGAAATAATCAACCGAGCGCTGTAGCTCTGTTGCCAAAGGTTCTAAAGCACCAGCTGCTATTTCGCTCTCTGTGTATTTAGACACATCGGTCACACCGCGCAGCAAGCGAGTAAACATAAGCCCTTTGGGGGTATTAATTTGTGCAAGGTAATTGCCAGCAGGGTTTTGGTATAAAGTGAGTTCAGCGTGGTTCTGAGTTTCAGCTAACCGCGGTAACGTCAGTTCAGTAATGGCGATATCCGTTAAGCTCAGGTCATGTTCACTGAATAGCTCAACCCAGGGCATTAAATCGTTTTTATTCGCCGCAACCGCAACCACTTTATCCTGACCGGATGGTTGCTCGGGAAACTCATAATAGTCGGCAATGATTTCATCAGCCGCAAAAGACACTAAGTCGCTTAAACTGTATTTTAGGCTTTCCGAAATTTCTTCCGGATCCAGCATGGGTCTGTCCACCTGAACCGACTCGTATAAGTCCGTTCCCAACACCAGGGTGACTTGCGCATGCTTTAACGACAAGCGGGAATATTTACCCAAAAGAGTGTCGGCGTGCTTAAGTAACGAACCTCGTTGCACCGGCTCGTAGTCATTAACGATCAACTCGGGGGCTTTAGCTGAACCTTTAACAACAAGAAGACGGACGCTGTTTTGCGTTATTTGAAAGCAAATACGGTGATCATTTTGTTTTTGCTTTGAAAATCTTAGCACTCAACAACATCCTTTATTTTATTTTCAACCATGTTAACAGAAACTTTGCAAAGCTCATCAGAAAAAGCGCGGGTTCGCTACAGTTTATGATCTTCGTCATAACCCATTTGTCGCACTACAACTTTAATGGCTAGCCGCGCAGTCTCCATTGCAAATCAGACCCTGCCCAATAAGGCACCATAGGCCCTGTTGCCGTGTCTACCGTTTCAGCAACAGTCCATGGTTGTTGAACCAGTTCAATGGTCTCCGTGTTGCGGGGTAACTGATAAAAATCAGCTCCAAAAACACTGGCAAAATTTGCCAGTTTATCCAGCGCGTTATGCTGACTAAAAAACTCGGCATAAAGCTCAATTGCTGCTGGAGCTGAATAACAACCGGCACAACCACAGGCAGTCTCTTTACTTGCCTGCACATGCGGAGCTGAGTCAGTTCCGAGGAAAAACTTAGGGTTACCGGACAAGGCCGCCTGCTGCAAAGCCTGCTGGTGTGACTGGCGTTTTAAAATTGGCAAACAATAGTTGTGTGGACGAATACCACCGACCAGCAAGTCGTTGCGGTTCATCAGTAAGTGTTGCGGGGTCATTGTTGCTGCGACATTACTGTTGGCATTTTCGACAAACTTAACCGCGTCGGCGGTGGTAATGTGCTCCAGCACCAGCTTTAATTGCGGGAAGCGCTCGGTTATCGGAATTAAATGCCGATCAATAAAGACTCTTTCGCGGTCAAAGATATCAACGTCACTGTCGGTTACTTCACCATGCACCAGCAAAGGCACCTGATGCTCCTGCATAGCAGCCAGCACCGGAGCAAGAGCTTCTACCGATTTTACACCAGCGGCAGAATTTGTGGTGGCTCCTGACGGATATAGCTTGAAGCCAATAACATGCTCGTTCGCAGCAGCTTCAGCAATTTCTTCTGGAGTCGTGTCTGCCGTGAGATACAAAGCCATGAGTGGATTAAAACTCATACCGGCAGGAATCTCCGCCAAAATTCTCTCACGATACTCCGTAGCGGCCGCTACGGTTGTTACCGGGGGTACCAGGTTTGGCATAACCACAGCACGATGAAACACTGCTGCGGTTGCAGGTACGGTAGTTTGTAACATAGCACCATCGCGTAAATGCAGGTGCCAGTCATCAGGTCTTGGAATTGTTAAGCTTTGCATAGTCACTTCTGGCTAAAAAATGAGAAACTCAGTATACCATCAAGTGCCTTCGCTAAAACCCACATTCCTTACTCTATTTGACCGTTTTAGCGCAGCCCCATGGCTTCTTTCCAGTGTTTACGACAACAGGAAACGTAACGATCATTGCCACCAATGGCTATTTGTTGCCCCATGCGTATCGCATTGCCCTGTTCGTCAACACGCAATGACATGGTTGCTTTGCGCCCGCAGTGGCAGATGGTTTTCATTTCCACCAGTTTGTCGGCTATAGCTAACAACACCGCACTGCCGGGAAAGGCATTGCCAAAAGCGTCGGTGCGAATGCCGTAACACATTACCGGAATATTGTCGGTGTCAGCCAGACTGGACAGTTGCCACACCTGCTCTTCACTTAAAAACTGTGCTTCATCAATTAACACACAGTCAATTGCCTGTTGCATGTAGCGAGCCCGGACTACGGCAGCTAAATCTGTCCGGTGTGTGAAAGACACCGCATCGCGACCAATACCTAATCGGGAAGCAATACGCCCTTTACCTGCCCGGTCATCTAAAGCTGGCGTCATCAGCAGGACATGTTGTTGGCGCTCCTCGTAGTTGTGCGCCACTTGCAATAACGACGTGCTTTTGCCTGCATTCATTGCCGAATAAGTGAAATATAGAGAAGCCATTTTGTTCTATTTTTTTAAGTTAATGTGGTCAGATCCTGGCAGAGATTAGCACGATTTTATGGCATTATGGGACAAAGCAACCTTAAGGCAGGAGTTCTCAATGCAATATTCCCCCGAATTTATCAAAGCCATTCCTAAAGCTGACTTGCACTTGCACCTTGATGGAAGCCTTCGTGCCAGCAGCTTAATTGATATGGCTAAGCGCGCTGATATCGAACTTCCAAGCTATACCGAAGAAGGCCTGTTTGATCTGGTATTTAAATCGCATTACAACAATTTGGGTGAATACCTAAATGGGTTTCAGTACACCTGTGCCGCTTTGCGCGATTTAGAAAACCTGGAGCAAGCCTCTTATGAATTAGCCGTCGATAATCAAAACGAAGGGGTTAATTACATTGAGGTACGTTTTGCTCCTCAGCTACTCATGGACCCAGGTAAAGGTGTTACTTTTGACACCATAATGCACGTAGTAAACGACGGCCTTTTGCGCGCAAAGAAAGAGTACAATAACAGCGCAGACGTTAAAAACGGCGATAAGCCACCATTTGACTACGGCATTATCAACTGCGCTATGCGGATGTTTGGTAAAAAAGGGTTTTCCCCTTATTACACGCAAATGTTCCAGTTAATGCGTGACTTTGAACCTATGCAGGTTATTAAAACGGCTGCAATGGATTTGGTTCGCGCCAGCGTTCGCATGCGTGACGAAGAAGGCATGCCAATTGTTGGTCTGGATATTGCCGGTCAGGAAATTGGTTACCCGGCAGGCGAGTTCAAAGAAGTGTACGAATACGCTCACGAAAATTTTCTGCTGAAAACCGTGCACGCCGGTGAAGCTTACGGTGCCGAGAGTATTTTTGAAGCCTTAACCAAATGCCATGCCGACCGCTTAGGTCATGGTTATTCGTTATTCTCTCCGGAAATGACTCAGGACCCGTCGATTGAAGACCCGAAAGCTTATGGCGAAAGCCTGGCCTCTTATATTGCTGACCGTCGTATTGCCGTTGAAGTTTGCCTGACCAGTAACCTGCAAACTAACCCCGATATTGGCGACATTAAAAACCACAACTTCCAGCACATGCTGGATAACCGCCTGGCGACCATTATTTGTACTGATAACCGTCTGGTTTCTCGTACCACGGTAAGTAACGAATATCAGTTAGCTGTGGATAATTTTGATATTTCTCTGAAGCGCCTGAAAGACATTGTCGCCTACGGCTTTAAGAAGAACTTCTTCCCGGGTCGCTATGTAGAAAAACGTGATTATGCCAAGCAAAACCTGGAGTATTTCGACAAGGTGGTTAAGCAGTTTGGGCTAAACGACGCCAGCTAAGTAAAAAACCGTTCGAGTTTAGATATTTTAGACAAGCATGCAGCTGATTAATTGGCTGCATGCTCTTCCAGCCACTATGGGTATCAATTTTAAGCAGCGCCAAATCGCGTTCCCTCAAACTGATTCAAGAGTTTGTGTACCAAATAACACACCATCATAGCCGCAATAATTGCTACAAAAGTACTGCTCAGACGGTAGAGCCCGGAATACACCAAGTCTTGTGCCGGAGATAAATACTGACCGAAAAGAATGCCCATAGTGGTCATTGCTCCAAAACCCACTCCGGCTCCCGAAGCTTCAAGTACATGAATGCGGGCAAACAACATCACCCCAAGCCAGAACAACGGCACAATCAACCACAATATGTCATACCAACCGTACAGCAAAAGCTGCACACCAAGACCAAACATAACACCAATTAGAGTCCCTGCCGCTCGCTTGCGCGCGTAAGTTAATGCCCCGTTCCAGTTCATGGGAAATAGCACCAAAATAGTAGTGGCCTGCGCAGAAATAGAATCCTGCAAATCGAACAGCTGAAACACCAAAAACGACAGGGTTGTCACCGTAGCGCCCAAAATAGCTTCATGGCGCACGCGGTTAGGTGACTTGTCCGGCAAAGGCGGTGGTGCCGCGTTATGTTCTTTATTGGGTATAATCGCATGCATAACAAAGGCAATGGCTATTGCCAGTATCGACGCAAAGAAGTTACTGGCTATTAAGTTATTAACGTCGGTGCCCGGGTAACTGGCGTAATGCAGCATAATGCTCAACATCAGTACACCATTTGCGCCAAACAGGAACGCAGTCCCGCGCGCCATAAAAGCAAACCTATACAGAAATAAGACAAAGGCGACCATTGTCATTAATACTGAATGCCCGCCCAGTATCTGCGCCAGAATACCCACTTCCAGTCCGCACATAACCGACGCCGCAAGTATTTGCCTGGCGACCTGCCGGTTTATCATTGGCACTAACCCCAATAGCAGCATTGGTAATACGGTAAAAAACACGCCATAAGACAAGTCAAACAGTGCCGTGACCAGAAAACCGATGGAGCCACCAAAGGCGATTCGTAAGCATTGCCGTAGGCCGTTTTCACTCAAGACTGAAGTTGCCATAGTTCCTTCCTGATCAATAAATGTAGTGTAACCAGCCCAGCAACCGGATTTGCGCTTTCGCGATAGCAGCTTTGACGCTTCCTTCAGGAACTATCTGTACCGTGGCCTTCGCTCCGGCCGGGCGCTCTGAATCCGGTTGTTCTGCTAAACTCAGGTGAACCCGAAGTCGCTGCGCGTCTCGCACCCAACGGTTAGAGTTAACCGGTGCTGCTAAGGCTCCGTCGGCACTTAACTGACCTGCGTTGACACCGGCATCAATGCTCTCCACTTTCACCTCATAAAGCGTGCCGGGTTCAGCATCAAATACCACCAGAGCCTGCTGCCCGGGTTTTATGTTCCGTAAATTCTTCTCACGAAAATCGGCGACAATGTCGGCATTGGGTGATACCAGCGCCATTAGCGGCGTGCCTTGACGGGCATAAGCGCCTTCGCTGAGCTTTAGATTGCCGACACGTCCGGCATGTTTCGCACGCACGGTGGTGTAGCTTAAGTTAAGCTTCGCTGTTTCTATCGCATTTTCAGCTTGTTGAATAAGTAAGTTGTTTGCATCGTCCTCGGCACCTCGTTGCACTTCTAGACTCTGTAGTTGCGACTGGGCGGCTTCAACATTTGCCAGGGCCTCTAGCTTACTGCTCTGCGCACGGTCATATGCCTGTTGCGACGAACTACCGTCTTCTACCAGATCTTTAATGCGCCGCGCCTCACGGCTGAGCTCTTGAGCTTTTGCCTGTGCTGACTTTAACTTTGCCCGAGCAGTTCGAATTTGGGCATCAAACTGTTGGTTTGACTGTTGCGCCTGAGCCAGTGCCAGCTCTGATTGCTGTAATTGCAGTTGATAAGGTCGCGGGTCAATTTCAAATAGTGGCTCGCCCTCTTCAACATACTGGTTATTATTAACCAAGACTTTCTCTACCGTACCATTCACCTGCGGTGCAACTTGAGTCACCACCCGGGTCACCATTGCCTGCGGGGTTAGCGGCAGGCTCAAGTCGGCCCACAGAAAATAGGCAAATACGAGCACAAATAGCACCAATGCCCGCTTAACCCAACGGGCAAACTTTTCGTCTGCGGTCATACTTTTTCCTCATTATTTTGGTCAAGCTTCTGAGCTTCAGACATGTGATTCGCATTGTATGAAATCATCGCCAGAACCTTCTTAACCGTTTCAATTTCTTCGTCTTCGATATTGGCCAGCAACGCCCTTCGTACTTTTAGAATTTTCGCTTCCATTTTTTTAACCAGCGCATGACCTGACTTCGTCAAAAACACCTGCTTAGCACGGCCGTCGTCCGGGCTTGCTTCGCGCGTAATCAACTCTTGCTCTTCCAGTTGCGCGAGCGTGCGCATGAGTGAACCAAGTTCTAGCTCAAGCGCTTCCGCAAGCTGCTTTTGGCTGACACCATCTCCAATACGTGCCAGTTTCCACATAGCACTCCAGCGCGGGTAGGTTAACCCCAGCGGCGCCAGTTCCTTATCCGCAATAGCCTGCCACTGACGCGCAACGCGACCGAGTCGTTCAGGTACAGATAACTGTCTGAGCTGTTCTTGTGTTAATGTCATAGCAACCTCTTTAGTTAGCACGCTAAGTATAATAACAAACTTAGCGTGCTAACTAAAATGAAAATAGCGATAGGTTTGAGCTAAAAATTAGATACAAAAAAGCCCCTGAAAAGGGGCTTTTTTCACATGATACAGATACCCGAGCGGGTAAGTCCTACACTTGGCAAACTAGAATGGAATATCGTCATCAAAGTCGTTGTCAGGTGAAAACGGCGCGGGTTCTGCCGGTTTTTGTTGTGACTGCTGATTTTGCTGCTGCGCTGGCTGAGGTGCCGGACGCTGTTGTTGCTGTGATTGTTGCTGTGATTGTTGTTGTGGTTGACCACCACCGTAACCACCGCCTTGCTGCTGACCGCCACCAAAACCCTGGCCTTGTTGTGGAGCACCACCCTGAGGGCCGCCACGAGAATCCAGCATTTGCATTTCGTTAATGACCACTTCTGTCGTATAACGCTCTACGTTGTCCTGGCCTGTCCATTTACGCGTTTGCAAACGCCCTTCAACGTAAACTTTAGAGCCCTTTTTCAGGTACTCGCCAGCAATTTCAGCTAAGCGACGATAAGCCACACAACGGTGCCATTCGGTTTGTTCGCGCGGTTCGCCTGTTTGCTTATCTTTCCAGGTTTCGCTGGTAGCAATCGACAGGTTGGCTATCGCTGTGCTGTTTTGGGTATAACGAACCTCTGGGTCAGCGCCCAAATTACCAATTAAAATTACTTTATTTACACCGCGACTGGCCATTAGATTCTCCTGTTCCTTGTACGCGTTACAACTGCTTCAAATTATTAAGCGACCGATGCTTCTTTAAGCAACTGATTAACCGCCTTTTCATCGTAATGTTTTTTATCAACTTTTAAGTAAGTGGCCTGATCTTCTTCAACCCATCTTGCCTCCGTAACGCCGGTTACGGTAAGTAACTGCTCACTTAGCTTGGTAGCCTTGCTTTCAGTTAACCCGGGCAATGATAACGACACGCTTGTGACACCTGCGGGATTAACCATGACTAAACTGATTAGCAACCAACATACTAGCAAGATCAGGCAGAAAACAACAACGCCAGATGTCCCAAAAAACTGTAAGACTGAGCCGCCTACGACCCCACCAACAAAAGAGCCTAAAAACTGACCTGTTGAATAAATTCCGCTGGCACTGCCTTTGCTTCCCGCTGGCGCAATTCGGGTGAGTAACGAAGGTAAACTGGCCTCAATAAAGTTAAAGCCAGTGAAAAATATAACCAGAGCAGCAACCAGCAGCCAGGGGTTTTGCCCCGCTATGGCAATAATTAGCAGCGCAACAATTAAAGTAATAATAGAAAACCGCAGCCACTGCACAGAATTATTATTACGCGAACTGCTGATAATCATTGGCACCATGAACAAAATGGACGCTGCCAGCGTAGGTAAGTAGAACCAGGCGTGAGTCTGACTTTCAAAACCTGCATTTTGCAGTTGCATGGGTAAAGTCACAAACCAGGCCGTTAAAATAGCGTGTAACACAAAAATACCGCTGTTCAGACACCACAGTTGTTTGTGTCTAAGCAAATGCCCCAGTTCTGACAACACGGGTAAGGATTCACGCCTCGCAGAAGTTGTCACCACTTTGGGGACGCTCAGCAACAACACCAGAATGCCCAGAGCGCCACTGGCGGCGGTAAACCAGAACAAACCCGAAAGCCCAATAATATTGCCCAATAAAGGTCCGGCTACCAGCGAAATAGCGAACGCCAGGCCAATGCACATACCAATAGTGGCCATCACTTTCGGCCGTTGTTCGTCACGCGATAAATCAGCTGCCAATGCCAGAATAGCAGCCGCAATAGCGCCCAGCCCCTGTAGCGCCCGACCAATGGATACACCCAATAGAGTATCAGCCTGAGCTGCCACCACACTGCCTAGAATAAAGACCAGCAAACCACCGACAATAACCGGCTTTCGGCCAAGGCGGTCAGACAGCATACCTAACGGAATTTGCAACAGTGCCTGTGTCAGGCCGTAGGCACCCAGAGCAATACCGACCCAAAGCGGGGAATAGTCAGGGTAGTCTTGTGCATAAACCGCTAAAACTGGCATGATCAAAAATAGCCCTAACATCCGTATACCAAAGACGGAAGCTAGTGCTAAAGCGGCTTTTTTCTCTGTTTTATTTAATTTTTGCGGCGTCATTTCACTGCTTTTATATCAGTAACATGATAAATGATGCCGTTATTGTACCAGATGCCTAACACTGTGCGATAATAGCGTTTTGTCGTCAGTCATTTACTGAACAACAGACGGGAATTATGGATACTATCGAAGTACGCGGTGCGCGCACGCACAACTTAAAAAATTTCAATCTGACCATCCCCCGCAATAAGCTGATTGTGATCACCGGCTTATCCGGTTCGGGTAAGTCATCACTTGCTTTCGATACCCTATATGCAGAGGGACAGAGACGCTATGTTGAGTCGCTCTCTGCCTATGCACGTCAGTTTTTGTCACTGATGGAAAAGCCTGATGTTGACAGTATCGAGGGTCTATCACCGGCTATATCAATAGAGCAGAAGTCAACATCGCATAATCCGCGTTCGACGGTCGGTACTATTACGGAAATTTACGACTATTTACGTCTGATGTTTGCCCGGGTGGGCGAGCCTCGTTGCCCGACTCACGACGTGCCGTTGGCGGCACAGACCGTATCGCAAATGGTCGATAACGTGCTGGCAGCTCCTGAAGGCGAAAAGCGCATGTTGCTTGCGCCAATTATTCAGAACCGTAAAGGCGAGCACTTAAAAGTGTTAGAAAACCTCGCCTTGCAGGGCTATATCCGCGCCCGTATAGACGGTGAAATTTGTGACTTAAGCGATCCTCCCACGTTAGAGCTGCAGAAGAAGCACACCATTGAAGTGGTCGTTGACCGCTTTAAAGTTCGTGAAGGCATGGAGCAGCGCCTGGCGGAGTCTTTTGAAACCGCACTGGAGCTTAGTGGCGGAACGGCTTTAGTCGTGCCTATGGAAGGCGACGGTGATGCCGAAGTTTACTCAGCGAACTTTGCCTGCCCGCATTGTGGTTACAGTATGCAGGAACTGGAACCACGGTTGTTCTCGTTCAACAATCCGGCCGGTGCCTGTACTACTTGTGACGGTCTGGGCGTTGAGCAGTTTTTTGATCCGGCCAAAGTTGTTGTTAATGCAGAGCTGTCGCTAACAGGCGGTGCAATTCGCGGCTGGGACAAGCGCAACTTCTACTATTACCAAATGCTGCAGTCACTGGCGAAGCATTACGAGTTTAAATTGTCGCAGCCTTTTAACGAGTTGCCCGACGACATTCGCGAAAAAATTCTGTTTGGTAGCGGTAAAGAAGAAATAAAGTTCACTTACATGAACGACCGTGGCGACAAGGTTGTCAGAGCGCACCCCTTTGAGGGAATAATTCCTAACATGCAGCGCCGTTACCGTGAGACCGAATCACAGGCTGTGCGCGACGAGTTGTCCAAATACGTAGCGACGCAACCCTGTAAAAGCTGCGGTGGTACGCGTTTACGTACTGAAGCTCGTCATGTGTTTATTCAGGGCACGACCCTGCCGGAAGTTGTTGAGCAGTCCATTGGCGACGCACTTGAGTTCTTCCAGCAACTGAGTCTGGAAGGTCAGCGCGCGCAAATTGCAGAGAAAATTCTAAAAGAGATTAATGACCGTCTGCGCTTTTTAGTTAACGTGGGACTCAACTATTTAAGTTTGTCCCGTAGCGCAGAAACCTTGTCTGGTGGTGAGGCGCAGCGTATTCGTCTGGCCAGCCAAATCGGTGCGGGGCTGGTTGGTGTTATGTACGTACTGGATGAACCCAGTATTGGCTTACACCAGCGCGACAACGAACGGCTGTTGAACACTCTGACTCACCTGCGTGACTTGGGTAACACTGTCATTGTGGTTGAGCACGACGAAGACGCTATTCGTCAGGCCGACCACGTTATTGATATTGGCCCTGGCGCGGGCGTACACGGTGGTGAAATTATTGCTCAGGGTCAGGTTGAAGATATTGTCGGAAGTGAAGATTCACTAACCGGCGACTACCTGTCCGGCCGGAAAGAAATAGAAGTTCCCAAGCAACGCCACAAACCGGATAAACGCCGGTTAACCATTCATGGAGCCAGCGGGAACAACCTGAAGAATGTCGATTTCAATTTGCCATTAGGTATTATGACCTGTGTGACTGGAGTATCAGGTTCAGGTAAGTCAACGCTGGTCAACAATACGCTGTTCCATATTGCGCATCGTGAACTTAATGGCGCAACGACCGGGGAGCCTGCTCCTTACAAAAGTGTCGATGGCATGCAACTGCTGGATAAAGTGGTGGATATTGACCAGAGCCCAATAGGTCGTACGCCGCGCTCCAACCCGGCGACGTACACCGGTATTTTCACACCAATTCGCGAACTGTTCGCAGGTGTGCCGGAATCACGTGCCCGCGGTTACAAACCCGGTCGTTTCAGCTTTAACGTACGCGGCGGTCGGTGTGAAGCTTGTCAGGGCGATGGAGTCATTAAAGTTGAGATGCACTTCTTGCCGGATGTTTATGTTCCTTGCGATATTTGTAAAGGTCAGCGCTATAATCGCGAAACGCTGGAAGTACAGTACAAAGGCAAGAATATTCACGAAGTGCTGGATATGACCATTGAAGACGCTCGTGAGTTCTTCGATCCGGTTCCGGCTATTGCGCGCAAGTTGCAAACCTTAATGGATGTAGGCTTGTCTTACGTTCGCTTAGGCCAGTCAGCGACAACACTCTCCGGTGGTGAAGCGCAACGGGTGAAGTTGTCACGTGAGCTGTCCAAGCGCGATACTGGCAAAACCTTGTACATTCTGGACGAGCCGACAACCGGTCTGCATTTCCACGACATTAAGCAGTTGCTGGCGGTGATTCATCGTCTGCGTGACCACGGCAACACGGTAGTGGTTATTGAGCACAACTTAGACGTGATAAAAACCGCTGACTGGATCATCGACTTAGGACCTGAAGGTGGTTCTGGCGGCGGTGAAATCCTCTGCGAAGGTACCCCAGAAGATATCTGTGAAAATGAGCGCTCACACACGGCTCGTTTCTTAAAACCTATGCTTAAACAATCTTAAAAGGACGCAGTATGTTAACGGAAGACTTTAAAGTAAGATTTTATGAAACCGATGCCCTGGGCCACGTCAATAACACGGTTATACCGGGGTGGATAGAAACCGGACGGTTGCCTATTTTTGAGTTCTTTGGAGAAATGTCTCCGAAGACACAAAGCTTAATTGTTGCGCGGCTGGAAGTCGATTACCTCTTTCCTATTTATTTTGGCGGTCACGTCACTGTGAATACTTACGTCAGCCGTTTAGGTGGCAGCTCGTTTGATATCACTACCGAAATTTGGCAGAAAGATAAAATGTGCGCTAAAGGTAAAACAGTATTGGTGTACTTTGATTTTCAACAGGAACGTTCTGTGAAGCTATCTGACGAATTAAAAGAGCGTCTGTCTACCATCACGCATCCGGAGCACCCTCTTGACGCGTGATCTGGTCAGTGGCGGGCAGCAAATACATGCCCCGGATGATCTCAAAAGCTTGCTGGAGGAAATACACCAGCAGGCAATGAAGATCACCGAAGGGCATGTTGCTGATTACATCCCTGCGTTAGCAGAGGTCGACCCCGAGCTCTGCGGACTCACGCTGGCCACGCTCGATGGCGAGGTGTTTAACGTCGGTGATACTCAGGAGCAATTCTCCATTCAGTCCATTTCGAAGATTTTTGGTCTTATGCTGGCAATGGAGCGCCTTGGAGAAGATTTGTGGGACAGAGTTAAAATGGAGCCTTCAGGCCAGGCCTTTAATTCTATAGTCCAGCTAGAGTGGGAAAAAGGTATTCCCCGTAACCCAATGATAAATGCCGGGGCTATTGTTGTTAGTGACGTGCTCGTTAGCCGCTACTCTGCCAGTAAAAATGCGGTTTTGAGTTTGGTCCGTACTTTATGTGGCAACGACAACGTTTACGCCGATAACATTGTTCACCAGTCAGAAAAAGAGCACGGCCATCGCAATGCGGCCCTTGCTCACCTAATGAAAAGCTTTGGTAATATTGATGCAGAGGTTGATGAACTGTTGGATCATTACTTTTGGCAGTGTGCGTTAACCATGTCTTGCGAAAACCTGGCTCGCTCTTTTACGTTTCTTGCAAATGACGGAATTTGTCCTTTTTCTAAAAAGAAAATTATGTCAAAACGAGACTCACAACGCATTAATGCTTTGCTATCAACCAGCGGCATGTACGACCAAAGCGGTGAATTTGCCTTTACCGTAGGTGTTCCGGCAAAAAGTGGCGTTGGCGGAGGTATGATTGCAGTTGTTCCTGACTTTGGTGTTATTTGTTCATGGAGCCCAAGGTTAAACAGCTACGGTAACAGTGCCCGTGGAATGTACATGGTGCGCGAGCTGGCAAACCGCTTGGGTCTTAGTGTTTACTAGCGCGTTATTGTCGGCCGATATAACTGAAATCGTTCCATATTAAATCGTCTAAAGAGTATTTCGAACTCTCCCTGTCGGCCAAGCTCCCGCAGTAGTCTCTGTAATGTATCTGCGCTGATACTCTTATTCTCGCCAACAAGTAAGTGCAGCTTGTACTCCAGACTAACCTTATCGGATAACAATAAACCGTCTACCTTAATTTGATTGGAGCCTTTTAAAGCAGCCAGCAGTTCATCATTGATAATAGTAAGGTCGATTCGACCGCCCAATATCATCTGCAAGTTGATAATTCGGGAATCTGCCAAATACGTCGTATACTTTTCCTGAACTTCATCTGAGGCCAGAAGTTCTCCGCCTAACAGGTAATGATAGCCCTTAACCCCACCTAAAGTTTTGCCATCGTATGTATCGAAAAACGTCTGGTCTCTGTCTGCTTTTTGTAAGGCGACCAGCCGCTCTTGTCCTCTGACTAAAGGCATTGTTTGCTGAAACCCTACTCCACTTTTTTCCCAACCCCAAAGGGACGATTCGAAGAATATAACATCACAGCACCCTTTCACACTCAGGGCTTTATGACGATTTGCAGGGGGAATCACCTGAATGCGGAATTCGTAGCTGTCCTGATGCTCATTCAACAAACTTATCAGTTCACGGGTAAGATCCGTTTGCAGTACATCGGAAAAATAAGGAGGGTAATCGTAGGCAGCAACATAGACCGGTACCTGTGCTGTAGCAGAACAGCTTAGTCCCATAAAAACGAACACAGAAAAGTATCTGAGTAATTTCAATTGATTGGCTGACTATAAGTTGAGTATCTATCTCAATAGTTCATTTTTTAGTCTTGAATGTCAATACTTGAGCGAGCCTTCGCTTACTTTTGATAAGCTATTTTGATGAAAAATTATGAGCAGGCATAAAAAAGCCCGGCCAAAGCCGGGCTCCTAAAATCAACAGGACTGCTTAGTCCATGATTTTTGATACAACGCCTGCACCTACGGTACGGCCACCCTCACGGATAGCGAAACGCAGA
>NZ_JBLXHB010000004.1:0-364076 GCF_048260185.1 Idiomarina sp. | reverse complement strand
TGTGTTTTCCGTCAATACTTTTTTGAAAAAAGATTTTTTAGAAAACTTAGGTTTTCGGCGGCTTCGTTGCCTGCCTTGAACGTGGAGCGCATTTTAGAGATTTAACTCGTCCCGTCAAGCGCTTTTAGCACCTTTCTAACTGTTTTTTTACTGACTGCGTAAAGTTTCAGCAAATGTGATCAAATCCAACATAAATAAAGGGCGTTGGCACATAAAGGCATTGATGCGTAAAATAGAAGCCTGACTAATTACTGGCAAATATGGCGTAACTTCATAATGACTTACAAACGAATCGATACATCTGAATACCCACAACAACTCGCACAGAAGGCAGAGCGGGTCAGAGAGATGTTTCGTCTTTTTCACATTAATGAAGTGGAAGTGTTTGAATCGCCCGCTAGTCACTATCGTATGCGTGCTGAGTTTCGGGTTTGGCACGAAGGCGACGACTTGTACTACATTATGTTTAACCCTGAAACACGTGAAAAAATCCGCATGGATGAATTCATACCAGGGAGCCTGCTTATTAATGAACTAATGAAAGAGCTTATTAGTTTATTAAAACCGAATGATGTTTTACGTCGCAAACTGTTTCAAGTGGATTTCCTGACTACCACCACCGGCGAAGCCATCATCTCTTTACTCTACCATCGCCCTTTAGATGACCAATGGGAGCAGGAAGCCATTCAACTCCGCGAAGCGCTGACCTCTATAGCTAAGGTTGAGGTTATAGGGAGAGCTCGTAAGCAAAAACGAGTGCTATATAAAGAAAGCGTCACCGAAGAAGTCAAGGTTGATGGCAAAAGCTATCTGTCTCTACAAACAGAGAACAGCTTCACTCAACCAAATGCCATTATTAATCAGCAAATGATCAGTTGGGCTAAACGCCACGCTGGCAACAATTCGCATGACTTACTAGAGCTCTATTGCGGCAACGGCAATTTTACCTTACCGCTGGCTGAGAACTTTAATCGCGTTTTAGCTACTGAAATTAGCAAAAGTTCTGTTGCGGCAGCTCGCGAGAACGCAGAACTGAACAATATTGGAAATGTCACCGTCGTTCGTATGTCTGCCGAAGAGTTTAGCGCAGCGTTAAGCGGAGAGCTGGAATCTAAACGGGCGGCTGATGCCGACATTCACAGTTTTGATTGTAAAACCGTATTGGTCGATCCGCCCAGAGCAGGTTTAGATAAAGACACATTAAAGTTGGTGTCTAAGTATCAAAGGATAATTTATATTTCCTGTAATCCGGAAACTTTGACAGAGAACATTCATGATTTATCCAGTAGCCATAAAGTGACTGCAGCGGCAATGTTCGATCAGTTTCCCTACACAGACCACATTGAAACGGGCGTTGTTCTGGAAAGGAAGAGTTAACCTTTAACGGGCTCTTCCGCAACCGGGGCAAAATTAAGCTTACGGCTTAAGCGAAGATTCGAGACATGAGCATAAATAATAAGGCCGGCACCGAATAGAATAATGACAGGCTCACCCCAGTGTCCGAGAATATCGCGTTGGGAGTAGATAAATGCGCCTAACAGCAATAATGACAACAGGTGCCATTGACCGTGCTTTCGCGCTCCGCTAATAAGAGATAGAAGCCCGATAACGACGCTAAGGCCTAAAATAGCATTTTCCAGTAAATCTTCACCGATAAAAGCCAAGCCGGCCATAGCTAACAACGGCAGAATAACAGGCAGCAATAAGCAATGAATCGCACACAAAGTGGTGACCCAAATTCCTGCTTTATCCAAATTTTTGGATGCTGTTGCTGACATACTAAAACTACCTTTTGCATAAATCTAAGCTGTAATATTATAACATACGAAAAGAATAGCCAAGGGAGATCAGAAAAAATTGTTTTCTCAGGCGATTCTGATCAAGCAGTTTGGATAGAAAAAGGCAGCACTTCGGTTATTGATTTCGCCCCGCAGGCAATCATTAGCAGACGATCAAACCCTAGTGCTACGCCGGAGCAAGCGGGGAACCCCGATTCTAACGCCGCCAATAAACGAGTATCTTCGGGCTGTGTGGGCAAATTCAGCTGTTTACGTCGTTGGTTATCCTGGTCAAAGCGCAGGCGTTGCTCTGCTGGATCAGCAAGCTCATTATAACCATTGGCCAATTCCACTCCCTGATAATAAAACTCAAATCGTCTGGAGACACGCGGATTATGCTGGTCAATTTTGGCCAAAGCAGCTTGCGACTTTGGAAACTCGGTGACGCAAACCGGTATCTCCGCAGGAAACTGGCCTTCTATTAATTCCGAAAAGGCGACTTGAAGAATGGTATTTTCGTCGGCTTCTATGGACATCCAGTCCGTTAAAGCGGGTTGTTCAATAAGCTGCTGCCTGATGCTTTCAACACCGGCAGTCGTCAAAGGGTCTTCGCCCAGGTAATCAACAAAACACTGCTGGTAAGTGATAACTTTCGTTTTCGGTGCGTCACACATTTCAGTCAGTAGTTCTGAAACCTCTACAATTAACTGAATATCGTTGTATCCCACCCGATACCACTCAAGTAAAGTAAATTCCGGATTATGAAAACGGCCTATTTCGTCGTCGCGAACCACATGGCTCAATTGATAAATATCTTTTCCATAAGCTGCAAGAATTCTCTTCATGGCGTATTCGGGAGAGGTCTGCAAATAGAGTGTTCTATTTCCGGAAGCCAACGGGTACTTAAACTCCGTGGTGAGATTATTCAGGTGGCAATCTGTTACCCCAAACTGAGACAACAAATGCGTATCGACTTCGGTTACCTTTCTTTCATAAAAAAACTGGCGGACTTGCCGCATGAAATCAGCGCGTTTAACAAGCACTGACCAATCTGCTGCTGGCCGCCAGTCGGTCGTCATATCTATTTACTTTTGAACGCGGGAAACGTATTCGCCCGAGCGAGTATCAACTTTGATCACTTCGCCAATTTGTACAAATAACGGAACACGAACAACCGCGCCTGTACTCAGTGTGGCAGGTTTACCACCCGTACCGGCGGTATCACCTTTAAGCCCGGGGTCAGTTTCAGTAATTTCCAATTCAACAAAGTTTGGCGGCTGCACATTAATAGGCTTCCCTTCCCACAGAGTCAGAGTACAAACATCCTGCTCGACTAACCATTTCTCCGCTTCGCCTACCGCCTTTGCGTCAGCAGGAACTTGCTCAAAAGTTTCGTTATTCATGAAGTGCCAGAACTCACCGTCGTTATAAAGATAAGACAGCTCCAACTCAATAACATCAGCGCCTTCAACGGATTCGCCCGACTTGAAGGTTTTCTCAACCACTTTCCCGCTGATTAATTTGCGAATTTTAACGCGGTTAAAAGCCTGACCTTTACCAGGCTTAACCATCTCATTTTCAACGATCGAGCATGGCTCGCCGTCCTGCATGATTTTTAAACCACCTTTAAATTCACTCGTACTATAATTCGCCATAACAAGACTTTCCTTTGTAAATGCCTGATCATTTGCGCGCAATAATAAAACAAATAGCGACTTTTTTCAGGTAAAATATGGAGTATTTGCAGCAGTCGCGGAGGCGTAGTGCCTGAGCCAGCGTATCCTATCTCTATAAATGATCGTCCTGACTGGCAGTTCGAGCTGAAACAAGCCTATACCCAGCCAGAAGAACTGCTACGTGCACTCAAACTCGATCCCGCATTATTTAGTGACGATATCAAAGCCCGTCAGCTCTTTGCTATGCGCGTGCCGAAGCCTTTTGTTGCACAAATGAAAGTACAGGACAGTAACGACCCATTATTACGTCAGGTTCTTCCTTTACACAACGAGTTTGATTCGGCTCCCGGTTACAGCACCGACCCCCTGCAAGAGCAGCAAGGTCCCGTAAATGGTCTTCTGCATAAGTATAAAAGCCGAGTATTGTTGATACTGCAAGGCGGCTGTGCGGTCAATTGTCGTTATTGCTTCCGACGTCACTTTCCTTACGACGAATTAACCTTCAGTAAACGCCAGCTGACGGAGACACTGGAATACATCCGGCAGCACCCGGAAATTAATGAGGTGATTCTGAGTGGCGGCGACCCTTTGATGGCGAACGATAACCGCCTTAAGGATTTGATCAACGAATTTGAATTATTGCCCCAACTCACCCGTTTACGTATTCATAGCCGGTTGCCAGTCGTGATACCCTCCCGCCTGACGCATAAGCTTAAAGAAGTGCTCAGCAACAGCCGATTGCAAAGTGTTCTGGTGCTTCACGCGAATCATGCAAATGAGATTTCTCCTGAGTTAGCCAGGGCACTCGATGACTGGCATCACGCGGGTATCCATTTACTGAACCAGAGCGTTTTACTTAGCGGAGTAAATGATAATTTAGCCGCGCTTACCGAGCTGAGTGAAAAGTTATTTAGTGCCCGGGTTATGCCCTACTATTTGCACCAGCTGGACAAAGTTGAAGGCGCGAGTCATTTCGCAGTTAGTGACGAGAAGGCACAAGCCTTGTGGCAAAAAATGACTCATGAACTACCTGGGTTTCTGGTTCCTCGTCTGGTCAGAGAGGAAGCTGGCGAGCTCAGTAAAACAGCTATCATGCCGGACGGCACTAATACATTAACAGAGGAAAAACTATGAGCGATAACCTGGAAAGTGTAGAAAACAAACTACAGGATCATCTTCAGCAACTGTATCGTCAGGTTATTGATGCAGACCAGTACCTTGATGATCTGCGTCAACAAGGCAAAGCCAAGTTCCAGGGCGTTTTCGCTGAGCAAACTGTCTTTGAAAGCACGGGTAACCGTTTTCAGCCCTACCTTAATGAAATTGCTGCCAACTTTGAAAAATGGCAGCAGGACAAAGAAAACGAGCAGCAGTTGCAGTTACTGGTACAACAATTACAGTTAATGACCGAAACTCTTGCTCGTCTTAAAGCTATTCGCCAGGCTGGCTAATAAGCGTTTCTTCAAACCAGTGGGTTAACATTTCTTCTTCAAAATATAAGTCGTTCCGACGCACCCGTGATGCCAGGCTATCGTAATTGAATCTCATGTTTTTTACGTGAGCCTGGCCTTCCTTTATAGCCTCGCCCAATTTATCGACTAAGCGATAATCAAACTCCATTCGCGGGAAATCAATTTCCCGAACAATACGCACGTAATTAGAGCTCGAGCGTCCAAATGTCGGCTCCAGTCGACCGGTTAAATCAACGTCTGTCACGGTAATTTCCAGCTTCTGATCTTCAGGAAGCTTTGCCGCCAACTCCTGAAAATGCTCCGTCAGCTTATCCATCACCTTTTGCTCATAACGCTCTCTCGAACCGTCAGCCGGATGAATATCTGTGTAACTGTCAACATCTTTCCAGGAAACCTCAGCCGTACCAGCTAATGCTGTGAAGCTAAAGGCTAATAAAGCCGTTCCCACTATACCTTGAACACGCATGCTATCTTCCTCCCATACAATCGCCAAGGATGTCATCTTCATGTTAGAACACAAATAATGAAAAAAATTCCATAAAAAAAGGGGAGCCTTCAGGCTCCCCTCTTCAAAGCGCGTTGGAAGGCTTACATCATGCCGCCCATACCGCCCATTCCACCCATGTCGCCGCCTGGCATACCGCCTGCGTTGTCATCTTGTGGAATGTCAGCAATCATCGCTTCAGTGGTGATCATCAGTGCGCCAACAGATGCTGCGAACTGAAGTGCCGAACGGGTTACCTTGGTTGGATCCAGAATACCCATTTCCAGCATATCGCCGTAAGTGTCGTTACCAGCGTTGTAACCATAGTTACCTTCGCCAGCACGTACGTTGTTAGCAACAACAGAACCTTCGGCGCCAGCGTTCATTGCGATTTGACGCAACGGTGCTTCCATCGCACGCAGGGCTAAACGGATACCAACGTTCTGTTCTTCGTTGTCACCACGCAGTTCTGCCAGTTTGCTCGCGGCGCGAACCAGAGCAACACCACCACCAGGCACCACGCCTTCTTCAACAGCTGCACGAGTTGCATGCAATGCATCTTCTACGCGTGCTTTTTTCTCTTTCATTTCCATTTCAGTAGCAGCGCCGACTTTAATCACCGCAACACCGCCAGCTAATTTAGCCAAACGCTCTTGCAGTTTTTCACGGTCGTAGTCAGACGTAGTGTCTTCCATCTGCTGCTTGATTTGGTTAACGCGACCGTCGATAGCGGTATCGTCGCCATTACCGTCAACAACAGTAGTATTGTCTTTAGTAATCACAACGCGCTTCGCTGTACCTAAGTCTTCCAGCTGAGTTTTTTCCAGCTCCATACCAATTTCTTCAGAAACCACAGTACCGCCAGTCAGAACAGCAATGTCCTGCAGCATCGCTTTACGACGGTCGCCAAAGCCTGGTGCTTTAACCGCAGCAACTTTAACGATGCCACGCATGTTGTTCACAACCAGAGTTGCCAGCGCTTCGCCTTCAACGTCTTCAGCAATAATCAGCAGAGGTTTACCAGCTTTAGAAACACCTTCTAATACCGGCAGTAATTCGCGGATATTAGAGATTTTCTTATCAATCAGAAGAATGAACGGGTTGTCTAATTCAACCGAACCGCTTTCCTGATTGTTAATGAAATAAGGAGACAAGTAACCACGGTCGAACTGCATACCTTCAACAACGTCCAGTTCGTCAGTCAGTGCCTGACCTTCTTCAACGGTGATAACACCTTCCTGGCCTACTTTGTCCATTGCCTGAGCAATGATTTCGCCAATAGTGTGATCAGCGTTTGCAGAAATAGTCGCTACCTGAGCAATGGCTTTGCTGTCGGCACAAGGCTGAGAAATTTTCTTCAGCTCTTCAACTGCAGCGATAACCGCTTTGTCGATACCGCGCTTAAGATCCATCGGGTTCATGCCTGCGGCTACCGATTTCAGACCTTCGTTAACAATAGCTTGAGCCAGAACGGTTGCGGTTGTTGTACCGTCACCCGCTTCGTCATTTGCTTTAGACGCGACTTCTTTAACCATCTGCGCGCCCATGTTCTCGAACTTGTCTTCCAGCTCGATTTCTTTCGCAACAGAAACACCGTCTTTAGTGATAACTGGCGAACCGAATGATTTGTCTAATACAACGTTGCGACCTTTTGGACCCAGAGTCACTTTTACTGAATCAGCAAGAATATTAACGCCTTTCAGCATTTTTTGACGCGCTGTGTTACCAAACTTGACTTCTTTAGCTGCCATTTTTGCTTTCCTCTTAAATTCGTTTATTCGGTTGTGCTAGTAAGCGTATCTGACGTCTTATTCTTCAACAGCCAGAATGTCGCTTTCGCTCATGATTAAGTACTCTTCACCGTCAATTTTCTCGGTTTTAACACCGTAGCCTTCATTGAACAGCACTTTGTCACCAGCTTTTACGTCTAGTGCACGTACCTCACCGTTATCCAGAATGCGACCTTTGCCTACTGCTACGATTTCGCCGCGAGTAGATTTTTCTGCCGCAGAACCAGTCAGAACAATGCCGCCAGCCGATTTTGCTTCGACTTCGATGCGTTTAATAATGACTCGATCGTGTAAAGGACGAAGTTTCATTGTTGATAACTCCTCAACCTATTGTTGTTAGTGGTTAATACCCCTAAGGGGCGTGTAAAAATGTTTGTGCACATTAAATGGGGGAGGAATTTTTGTTATCAAGGGGGAAGCACAAAAATTTTTATGCTAATTTGCAAAACTGACAGGCGCTATAGGGAGGTTCTATGACTCAGCACCCGCAATTGATTTTATGCACCACAGACTGTTCTGACTCAGCTAAACAACTGGCTCGTTCTCTGCTCGAAAAAAAGCTCGTGGCCTGCGTCAATATAGTGCCTAATATGACCTCTATTTACTCCTGGCAGGGCGAATTGCATGAAGACCAGGAGTGGCTTTTGCTGATAAAATCGACTGCGGAACGTTTCAGTGACATAAAAAGTACCATCAGTGCGATTCACCCTTACGATTCTCCAGAATTAATAAGCATCAATATTGAAGATGGCTTACCCGATTATCTGACGTGGATACAGGACTCAGTTAAATGATACAAAGATTCATCACATGTCTCGCAGCCTTAACCCTGGTTTTTGCCGTCGTTGCGCCAGCACATAGTGTGCAGTCGAATCCATTCCAGCAGGACAATCAGTTTTTGTCGGTAGATCAGGCTTTTGATTTCGACAGCGAAATTAACGGCAACAAAGTGACCGTCAGTTGGGTTGTAGCTCCCGAGTACTATTTGTATCAACACCGCTTTAAGGTGGTTCCGGAAAATGCGTTAGCAGCAGTCCCTGAACTCCCGCAAGGCGAGTCTCACAGCGATGAGTTTTTTGGTGAATCGATTGTGTATCGCGACTACGTTGAGTGGTCTTTTACCCTTAACCCGGAGTTTTCCGGCAACACCATTACCGTTCAGTATCAAGGCTGCGCAGATGCGGGATTATGTTACCCGCCCACTGAAAAGCAGATCAAACTCTCCAGTACTAATGAGACTGGCTCAGGCTCCACCACCGCACCGCCAGACACCGACAGCAGCCTGTTCGGTATAGGTGAACAACATTTAATCATTACATTGTTACTCTTTTTTGCTTTGGGTATTGGTTTAGCTTTTACCCCCTGCGTGTTTCCTATGTACCCCATTTTATCCGGCGTTGTGCTGGGCAACCGTGAACGTAACTGGAAAAACACACTTTGGCTTTCCTTTATATACGTTCAGGGTATGGCCATTACCTATTCTTTATTAGGTCTGGTTGTGGCGTCGGCGGGTATGCAGTATCAGGCTTATTTTCAGCATCCGGTGGTGTTAATTGTTCTGGCTGTATTGTTCGCCCTTTTTGCTTTAAGTATGTTCGGGGCTTATACGCTACAGCTTCCTATTAGCTGGCAGTCGAAACTGCAAAGCTTTAGCGGCCAGCAAAGCGGTGGCAATGTCGTTGGTGTCTTTATTATCGGCGCTATTTCCGGCCTGGTCGCATCGCCCTGTACCACAGCCCCCTTGTCAGGAGCCCTACTCTTTATTGCGCAATCGGGCGATGTTGTCAGCGGTGCCGCTATTCTTTACGCATTAAGCCTGGGGATGGGCGTGCCGCTTATTCTATTCGGCTTAAGTGGCGGCAAGCTTCTGCCCAAAGCCGGCGCGTGGATGAATGTGGTTAAGCAGTTCTTCGGTTGGCTGTTATTAGCAGTTACCTTATTCTTAATTGAGCGCCTTATTCCGACCAGTATCAGTATGTGGCTATGGATTTTTTACTTTATTCTCGCCGCCGTATCTCTGGCTGTTTCGATAAGCCAGCCGCTTCGCACCACCACAAAAGTTATCACTATTGTACTTCTGGCAGCGGCAGCTACTACAGGCAGTTACTGGCAGGTTAATAAAGCGCAATTGGAACAAAAAAGTCACGGCCTTTTTACTGTTGTTAGTAATGTAAGCGACATACAGCAACAAATAGCAGAGAGTGACCGCTGGGTAATGATAGACCTTTATGCTGACTGGTGCGTGGCCTGCAAAGAATTCGAGCAGTACACCTTTTCAGATGAACAGGTTCAGGCGCAGTTTCAGGAGTTTAAACTCATTCAGGCCGATGTTACCCGCAATAATGCGCAAGACGTTGAGATTCTGAGTCGCTACAAGGTGCTGGGCCTGCCCACTATTCTGTTCTTTGACACGGAAGGCAACGAACGATCTGAATACCGGGTGACCGGTTATATGAACGCTGAAGATTTCGAAAAGCATCTGGAAAAGATAGTTTCCGAGTAAACTTGTGCCTAAATGCGCTGATAAGACCAGTAAAGTGCTGCAATCTTGCTTTTTTTCCCTATAATACTGTTGTTATAGGAACCCAAACTGAAAGTTGTGGTCACTTTTAATAGTTTTCGTAACTTCACAGCAAATGGCGGCACAATGGCAGAACGTTTTAAAATATTAGTGCTCAATGGCCCGAATCTAAATTTACTGGGGCAGCGTGAACCAGAGCTTTATGGTAAGCAAAGCCTGGATGATATCGCTGATTCGCTGGGAGCCATTGCTAAACAACACGAAACAGCATTAGATTTCCGTCAGTCCAACGCTGAACACCAGTTAATTGACTGGATTCAGCAAGCCGCCAAAGACTCTGTAGATTATATTGTGATTAACCCGGCAGCCTACGCACACACCAGTGTGGCATTACGCGATGCGTTATTGGCTGTGAAAATCCCTTTCATTGAAGTGCACCTTTCCAATATTTATCGCCGTGAGAGCTTCCGCCACCATTCGTATTTAGCGGACGTAGCTGACGGCGTTATCTGCGGGCTTGGCGCCCGTGGTTATGAATACGCTTTACAAGCAGCTTTAACAACATTGAACAACACAGATAACTAAAGGTAGACGTTAGCATGGATATCCGAAAAATTAAGAAACTGATCGAGCTCGTTGAAGAATCTGGCGTAGCGGAACTGGAAATTACCGAGGGCGAAGAGTCAGTTCGGATTAATCGTTACAGTGCGCAGCCTGCACCGATGCAATACGCGCCACAACCGCAGCAAGCGCCTCAACAAGCCCCACAGTCTGCTCCGGCAAACCAACCGGCGGCCGAACCAGCCAGTGAAGAAATTAGCGGCCACGTTGTTCGCTCTCCTATGGTTGGAACCTTCTACGAAGCTCCATCGCCTGATGCAAAGCCTTTCGTTACTGTTGGCTCTCGCGTTAATGCCGGCGAAACACTGTGCATTATTGAAGCAATGAAAATGATGAACCAGATTGAAGCAGACAAATCCGGTGTCGTTAAACAGATTTTAGTAGATAACGAAGAGCCGGTTGAATTTGATCAGCCACTGTTTATCATCGAATAAAGTAACCGCAGGTATTTGTCATGTTAGATAAAGTGGTCATTGCCAACCGTGGCGAAATTGCACTGCGCATACTGCGAGCCTGTAAAGAGCTCGGCATTAAGACAGTGGCAGTTCATTCAACGGTTGATAGAAACCTTAAACACGTTTTACTTGCAGACGAAGCAATTTGCATAGGTAAAGCGCCAGCGAACGAGAGCTACCTGAACATTCCCCGTATTATCAGCGCAGCTGAAATTACGGATGCAGCAGCTATTCACCCGGGTTACGGCTTTCTGGCCGAAAACGCCGATTTTGCTGAACAAGTTGAGCAGTCCGGTTTCATTTTTGTTGGACCAACGCCGGATCTTATCCGTCTTATGGGCGACAAAGTGTCAGCTATTAAAGCGATGAAGAAAACCGGTGTTCCTTGCGTTCCGGGGTCAGATGGCCCTCTGGATGACGACGACGAGCGTAATAAGAAACTTGCTAAGCGCATTGGTTACCCAATTATTATTAAAGCAGCAGGCGGCGGTGGTGGCCGTGGCATGCGGGTTGTACGCGAAGAGAGTGAGTTGCTCAGTTCTATCACTATGACTCAGAACGAAGCTCGCGCAGCGTTCGGCAACCCTGTTGTTTATATGGAAAAATTCCTTGAAAACCCTCGCCATGTGGAAATTCAGGTTCTGGCCGATGGACAAGGCAATGCCATTCATTTAGGTGAACGTGACTGCTCGATGCAGCGCCGCCACCAGAAAGTGGTTGAAGAGGCACCTGCGCCGGGCATTACCCCTGAAATGCGTAAATTTATTGGTGAGCGTTGTGCCAAAGCTTGTGTAGAGCTGGGTTACCGTGGTGCCGGTACATTTGAATTCTTGTACGAAAATGGTGAATTCTATTTCATTGAAATGAACACCCGTATTCAGGTTGAGCATCCGGTTACCGAGATGGTCACAGGTATCGACTTGATTAAAGAGCAGCTGCGCATTGCAGCCGGTCGCCAGCTTTCAGTCAGCCAGGAAGATGTTGTCATTCGTGGTCATGCAATTGAATGCCGGATTAACGCCGAAGACCCTGAAACCTTTACGCCGTCGCCGGGCACTATTACCCGCTTCCACTCTCCGGGTGGCTTTGGTGTGCGCTGGGACTCACACGTTTACGCGGATTACAAAGTACCGCCGAACTATGACTCCATGATAGGTAAGCTTATTACTTACGGCGAAAACCGTGATATTGCTATTGCCCGTATGCGTAATGCCTTAAATGAATTGATCATCGAAGACATTAAAACCAATATTCCTCTGCAAAAGTCGATTATGGCAGATGAAAACTTCCAGCACGGTGGCACCAATATTCACTACCTTGAGAAAAAACTCGGTATAGGCGGGCATTAATTAATGCCCTGGATACAACTCACCCTTTCCTGTAGTGAAGAGCATGCGCCCCAAGTGGGTGACATGCTCATGGCTAACGGCGCTCAGGCGGTAACTTACCGCGACGGCGCCGACACGCCCATTTTTGAACCACGCCCCGGCGACGTTATATTATGGGAGCACACCCTAGCCACAGGCTTATTTGACGCCGACGCAGATGTCAAAGCCATTATTACCAACCTGAAACAGTCCAACATTTTCGGCAGCGACTTGCAGTACAAAGTCGATGCACTAGAAGACAAAGACTGGGAACGCGAATGGATGGATAACTTTCACCCTATTCAGTTTGGCGAGAATTTGTGGATTTGCCCCAGCTGGCGGGAGATACCAAAGCCTGAAGCCGTTAATATTTTGCTCGACCCCGGCATGGCTTTTGGTACCGGAACACATCCAACAACCGCGATGTGTCTGCGCTGGATAGACGCCAACCCACCAACCGACAAAACCGTGGTGGATTTCGGTTGTGGCTCAGGGATATTAGGCATTGCCGCATTACTATTTAAAGCAGAACACGTAGTTGGCATTGATATTGACCAACAGGCGCTGATTGCGACTAAAGATAACGCTGAGCGTAATAAGGTGGGCGATAAATTCAGCCTTTACTTACCCAGCCAGCAACCTGAAATACAGGTTGAGCTGGTGCTTGCCAATGTCCTTGCCGGACCTTTGCGAGAGCTTGCTGACACCATACTCGGCTTTGTTGCCCCCGGAGGACAACTGGTTTTATCCGGTATACTGGAACGGCAAATAGAAGGGGTTATTGAGGCTTACCAACCGCACATAAAATTCAATACCCCGACTATAGACGGCGACTGGGCAATGCTCAGCGGCACCCGCGTTGGTTAACAAGCGTACGCTTTGTCAATAGTAAAAAATGAAAAAAAGACTCAAATTGCGTAATAAATAGCCTTTTCTTTATTGCGCAAATTCCCTAAAATTCCTCACCCTTTCGCTGAGTAGTTTTTAACCGATGCGGATTGGTCCATATCAACTCGACAATCAGGTCATATTAGCTCCCATGGCTGGAGTTACTGATCAGCCGTTCCGTCAGCTGTGTTACAGCACGGGGGCTGGGCTTACAGTATCAGAGATGCTGTCCAGTAACCCCAAGGTATGGCAGACCGATAAATCCAGGCAGCGCATGGATCATTCGGGAGAGCTGGGCATTCGTGCTGTACAGATAGCGGGCTCGGAACCGGCATTAATGGCCGAAGCAGCGCGCGTTAATGTGAGTATGGGTGCGCAGATTATTGACATAAATATGGGCTGCCCGGCGAAAAAGGTAAACAAGAAGATGGCTGGCTCGGCGCTTATGCAGCATCCCGAGTTAGTAGAAGAGATATTAACAGCTGTGGTTGCAGCTGTTGACGTTCCGGTAACACTGAAAACCAGAACCGGTTGGGATCCTGAACACAGAAACGGTATTGATATAGCGCAGCTGGCAGAACGTTGCGGTATTCAGTCTCTTGCCATTCATGGTCGTACTCGTGCCTGCATGTACAAAGGCATTGCGGAATACGACACCATTAAGGCAATTAAGAAGGCTGTTTCTATCCCGGTAGTGGCTAACGGCGATATCCGTACACCACTTCAGGCTCAACAGGTTTTAGAGTACACCGGAGCCGACGCCATTATGATTGGTCGCGGCGCGCAGGGTAATCCCTGGCTGTTTAGAGAAATAGCTCATTTTCTTGAAACAGGACAGGAGCTAAACCCGCCGTCCTTAACCGAAGTGGCTGAGACCGTTATTCATCACGTTGGCAAACTGCACGAATTTTACGGCAGTTACCAGGGTGTCAGAATCGCCCGGAAACACGTTGGTTGGTATTTAAAAGAAAAAGCCAGCAATGATGAATTCAGGCAAACATTTAATCGTCTTGAGGATGCCAGCGAGCAACTTAAGGCACTTGAAGATTATTTTGTCACTGTAGAGAAGAGATAAGCGCATTATGTTTGATCAAAACCCTAGTCGTGAGAACGTATCTCCCCTAACCACTATCGGCAATAACGCACAGCCAAAGCCACTGCGTGATTCCGTAAAACAAGCATTGAACAGTTTTTTGCGTCAGCTTGATGGTCAGGATCCTGAAGAACTTTACGAGTTAGTGCTATCTGAAGTAGAAGCACCGTTACTTGAAGAAGTCATGACTTACACCCGGGGTAATCAAACCCGCGCCGCAACCATGTTAGGCATTAACCGCGGCACCTTACGCAAGAAGCTGAAAAAATACGGCATGAATTAAGAAGTTTTTTGGGCGCCTTTTGGCGCCCTTTTTTTATTGACCTCCCCGTAAGTTAACTCAGTATAGAAAGGCAAAACAATGGAAACCCGTCCAATCCAACGCGCTTTAATCAGTGTTTCTGATAAAACCGGTATTGTTGAATTCGCTCAAGCTTTGGCTAAAAAGAACATTGAAATTCTCTCTACAGGCGGTACAGCCAAACTGCTTCGTGACTCAGGCATTGCCGTTATTGATGTTTCTGAACATACCGGTCAGGAAGAGATTATGGGCGGGCGGGTAAAGACACTGCACCCTAAGGTTCATGGCGGTATTTTAGGTCGCCGCGATGTCGACCAGAATGTTATGCAGGAGCAAAATATTGCTCCTATCGATATGGTTGTAGTGAATCTGTATCCCTTTGCTGAAACGGTTGCTAAAGAAGGCTGTTCTCTGGAAGACGCTATTGAGAATATCGATATTGGCGGTCCGACTATGGTTCGTGCAGCAGCTAAAAACCACAAAGACGTAACCATTGTTGTCAATGCCAATGACTATCAGCGCGTGCTTGCTGAGCTCAACGAGCACAATGGAGTCAGCCACAGCACTCGCTTTGACTTAGCGGTAGCAGCATTTGAGCATACCGCTCAATATGATGGCATGATTGCAAATTACCTTGGTAAGCAGCTTAGCGAAAACGACTTTGCGCGTACGTTGAACCTGCAGGTATCGAAAAAGCAGGATTTACGCTACGGCGAGAACTCGCATCAGTCGGCGGCATTTTATACTGAGCGCAATGCGCCAAAAGGTACCGTTTCCAGCGCCACTCAAATTCAGGGCAAGGCGTTATCCTTTAACAATATTGCCGACACAGACGCGGCGCTTGAGTGCGTAAAGAGCTTTGTTGAACCAGCCTGCGTTATTGTTAAACACGCGAACCCTTGCGGTGTTGCAATAGGTGAATCCATTACTGACGCGTATGACCGCGCCTTTAAAACCGACCCAACCTCCGCATTTGGTGGCATTATTGCTTTTAACCGCGAGCTGGATGAAGCAACCGCAACCGCTATTGTTGAGCGTCAGTTTGTGGAAGTTATTATCGCTCCGAGCGTCAGCGAAAGCGCCAAGGCAGCTGTTGCCGGCAAAAAGAACGTTCGCTTACTGGAATGTGGTGAGTGGTCGGACTCTGTTGAACAACTGGACTACAAGCGCGTCAACGGAGGCTTACTGGTACAGGACACCGATAACCAGGACTTCATTCAGGACGACCTTAAAGTCGTCACCGAAAAACAGCCAACCGAAGCACAGATGACCGACTTATTGTTCTGCTGGAAAGTCGCTAAGTTTGTTAAGTCTAATGCCATTGTTTATGCCAAAGACGGCATGACCATAGGTGTTGGTGCAGGCCAGATGAGCCGGGTTTACAGTGCCAAAATTGCAGGAATTAAAGCTGCGGACGAGAACCTCAGCGTACCGAGTTCGGTCATGGCGTCAGATGCTTTCTTCCCATTCCGTGATGGCATTGACGCCGCAGCTGAAGCCGGTATAACCGCTATTATTCAGCCAGGCGGTTCTATCCGCGACGAAGAGATCATTGCTGCTGCCAATGAACACGGTATTGCGATGGTCTTTACCGGCATGAGACATTTCCGTCACTAAGCACCTTTGCTGATAATTGCAGCATTGCGTCAGTAACGTTTGGGGGCTAGTCTTATAGGCTAGTTCTAAACTCTACAGGTGATAGTATGAAAAAAATAATAACTTCTGTTTCCGCCATTGCACTAGCAAGCGTCCTTGGCGCCTGTTCGCCGGCTCCTGAAGCCGACTCTTTGCAAGCCGCTGTTGACCATGAATCACGTACTGACAAGTATCAGGCTCGTGACGAATTTCGTCATCCCAAAGAAACCTTAGAGTTCTTTGAATTAGAGCCAAGCATGACGGTCGTCGAAATTTGGCCGGGCGGCGGTTGGTACACTGAAATACTGGCACCTTACCTTGCCGACGAAGGGCAGCTATACGCAGCTCACTTCCCGGAAAATTCAGACAGTGACTATTACCAGCGTTCACTGGAAAACTTTAAAGAAAAACTCACCACGAACCCGATTTACGGGAACGTCGAATTAACCGAATTCTCGCCAGGTGAAGACACCGATATAGCGCCACCCAGAAGTGCGGATCGTATATTAACGTTCCGTAACCTGCACAACTGGTACATGCAGGAAGGTGAAGAAGGCGTGCTGCAAGCTTTCCGTCACTTTCATCAGACATTAAAGCCTAACGGCATGCTGGGTATCGTTGATCATCGCTTGCCCGAGTCAGCAGATGCAGAAGCTTTTAAAGACTCAGGTTATGTGAAAGAAAGCTGGGTTATAGACTTAGCCGAACAAGCCGGTTTTGAGTTTGTCGCAAGCAGTGAAGTTAACGCAAACCCGAAAGATACAGCCGATCATCCTAAAGGTGTCTGGACTTTACCGCCAACCCTTACTCTGGGTGATGAAGATAAAGAAAAATATGAAGCCATTGGTGAAAGTGATCGCTTCACTTTAAAATTTCAAAAACCCGTTACAGACTAACAGGATAGAACTAACCTTATGAAAGTATTGGTCGTTGGCGGCGGAGGCCGTGAACACGCTCTGGCGTGGAAAGCAGCACAATCAAACCAAGTTGACTGTGTTTATGTTGCACCCGGTAATGCAGGTACAGAGCGTGAGCCAAACCTGACAAATGTTGCCATTGGTGCCGAAGATATCGACGGTCTTCTTAACTTTGCCAAAAAGGAAGGTATAGAGCTGACTATCGTCGGGCCGGAAGCGCCATTGGTTGCAGGTATTGTTGATCGCTTTAACGAAGCCGGACTGGCAGCTTTTGGCCCGACCGCAAAGGCTGCACAGTTAGAAGGCTCTAAGGCCTTCAGCAAAGACTTTTTGCAGCGTCACAACATACCCACCGCCGATTACCAAAACTTTACCGAGGTTGAGCCAGCGAAAGCTTATGTCGCTGAAAAGGGTCTTCCTATTGTTATTAAGGCCGACGGACTGGCCGCTGGCAAAGGCGTTATTATTGCCGAAAGTCAGGAACAGGCTGATGCCGCTATCGACGACATGCTGGCCGGTAACCGTTTTGGCGATGCCGGTCACCGCGTGGTTATCGAAGAGTTTTTACGTGGCGAGGAAGCCTCCTTTATCGTAATGGTTGACGGTAAACATGCCATACCTTTTGCCTCAAGCCAGGATCATAAGGCTCGCGACAACGGTGACAAAGGGCCAAACACTGGTGGTATGGGCGCCTACTCTCCGGCTCCGGTCGTTTCTCCGGCCATCCATGACTGGGTTATGCGTCATGTCATTAAGCCCACAGTAGACGGAATGGCTGCAGAAGGTGCGCCTTATAAAGGCTTTCTGTACGCAGGTTTAATGATAGCCGAGGACGGCACCTCCAAAGTACTGGAATACAACTGTCGCTTTGGTGACCCGGAAACTCAGCCAATTATGATGCGGTTAAAGTCTGATTTGGTAGAGCTTTGCCAGCAGGCAATTGAGGGCAAGCTCAACCAGGCACCTATCGATTTTGACGAGCGTGCTGCAGTTGGCGTGGTTATGGCCGCGGGTGGATACCCTGAAAGCTATGCAAAAGGTGACGTCATTCACGGTTTGCCGGATCACGCACCTGAAAACCAGAAGGTATTCCACGCCGGTACTAAAATGGATAATGGCAAGGTGGTCACTAGTGGTGGTCGAGTTTTGTGTTGTACCGCTTTGGGTAATACCGTTACAGAAGCACAAAAATTGGCGTATCAACTGGTTGATCAGGTTAGCTGGAACAACGCCTATTACCGTACGGATATCGCCCACCGCGCCATTAAACGCGAGGGATAAATACTTACCTCCTGTCATAGCACTGTCATAAAATAAAACTAAGCTTTTATGTCGTGCTGTAACAGGGGGTACCATGCCAGGGTCTGATTTAACTAAAGAGCTGCTAAACCTTATTCAGGAAAAGCAGCTTTATCCTCTGTTCCAGCCCGTTATGGACACTTCCCGCGGAATTGTTATTGGTCACGAAGCTCTTATTCGCGGCCCCAAGGGTCACCCACTTGAGTTCCCGGATCGCCTGTTTTCTCTGGCCAGCCAGGTACAGTTACTCTCTGAACTAGAGCTTGCCTGTCGCTCGGCAGCAATGGAAGCGTTTCAAAAAAACGCCATGCAGGGAAAGCTGTTTCTTAACGTAAACCCTAACGTCTTGCAGGACGACAGCCACCCTCATGGCTCAACGTTACGCTTGTCTCAGCAATTCGGCATAGCGCCGGAACAAATCGTTATCGAAATTTCTGAGCGTTACCCAATTGAAGATACCGAGAACTTAAAACACGCTATTATTCATTATCAGAAACTGGGGTTTATGATAGCAATTGATGATTTAGGAGCCGGTTACTCAGGACTGAAACTCTGGTCCGAATTACGTCCTGACTATGTGAAAATTGATCGATACTTTATTCATTCTATTGAGACGTCCTCAGTAAAAAGAGAATTTGTACAAAGTATCTTATCGCTGGCCACCAGTCTGCGTACAAAAGTTATAGTGGAAGGCATTGAAACCCCAGATGAGCTTGAGCAACTGCAGGCCATGGGAGTTAATTATTGTCAGGGGTTCCTGCTTGGCAGACCCGCGCCTTATCCGGTGTTGGAGGTTCCGTCCTCGCTGCTGCTACCGCATCATCATGTTGCATTAAACTACCAAAGCACTATCGCCAGTGTGGTCGATACCATTCATTGCGTATCAGCTCATACGCGCTCATCGGAGGTACTTGATACCTTTACACAGGACAAAACCTTATCCTCCCTGCCCGTTATTCATGAGAAAAGAGTCGCCGGAATTATCCGCAGAGAAAAAATTATGGAATTCTTTTCCGGTTCCTACGGGCATGCACTTTATGCTAATAAACCGGTTTCTTACATAATGGACGAACACCCTCTTTCGGTTGACTGGCAAACGTCGCTGGAAGAAGTGAGCCAGCTTATTACCGATAACGACGAAGTCGATATTTATCAGCACATTATTGTGACTAAAAGAGATGTTTACTACGGCGTGGCATCCATTAAAAACCTACTACGCAGAATCACCGAATTAAAAGTTAACAATGCACGCCATGCTAACCCTTTAACCCAACTGCCGGGTAACGTGGCCATTAACCAAATTATTGAAGATCAGCTTTCCCGGGCGCGCCCATTTCACGTAGCCTATTTTGATCTGAACCATTTTAAGCCCTACAACGACATTTATGGGTACGAACAGGGCGATCAAATTATTAAATGGCTGGCGCAGATACTGCAAAAGCAATTATTCAGACACGGTCATTTCATTGGTCACATTGGCGGGGACGACTTTGTCGCCATTTTCAAAGACACAAATAAAGAACAAACCGAACAACAGTGTAATAAAATTATCAGGGATTTCGAGCAGGATATTACCCGCTTTTATCATCAGGAACACATTGATTTAGGGGGAATAAAAGCGCTATCCCGAAACGGTGCGCCGGTTTTCTATCCTTTACTGGGCCTTGCTATAGGCGTTGTTCAGCCTGATCCTTCCGAGTGTTTATCGCATCACGATGTCGCACTGCTGGCCAGTGAAGCCAAAAAAGAAGCAAAACAATCTGACGGCAGCCATTGTTACATGTGCCACCGCCAAAAACCCAGACGTTTACGCCAAATCAGTCCTCAACAATAAGGTCATCTTCGGTGTCCGAGGCTGAACTGAAAGTGTCATCAGCAAATTTCCCCCGACCATACATACTGGCAACTTTAGGGCGATGAATTCGCGCCTGATACTTGGCCCAAACCTTTTCTACAGTACTTACCGGAGCTTGTTCGCCTTTGCACGCAGCCAGTAATTCAATGTCTTCTTTTAACGTCGGCTTAAACTCACCGTTCAGCATAGCTGTAATCAAACAACCATAATGAGTCAATGCATCGCTTTCACGAATTGAAAAGTCGCCGGAGCGTGAAAAGCCATAAGGATAGTTGCGGAAATCGTTAAACGGTTTCTTTAACAGTAATTCACGGGTCATCTTGGTCATGGGTAAGCCCTTCCTACAGACTAAAAACCGAACAAAAGTCTGTCGTTGTATACGACAAAGACGATATAGAGCTAACTCAGAATTTTGTCAATGAAAATTTTTCAACCGTTTTACCAAAACCCAAAAGCAGAACCAAGACTTCTGCCACTCAGTACCACAGAAATCAGAAAAATAATGGCCGCTAAAATGTTTTGCAGCAGTGAATTGCGATATTTTCCCAACAGAGGGCTTTGGCAAAGCCACCAGAGGAAGCCGACTATTACGGGCAGCAAAATGCCATTAGCCACCTGTGCAAACCAGATAACGGTAACGGGCTTAATACCAAGGCTGGAAATAATAATGCCGATTACCAGGATCGAGAACCAGACAATCCGAAAAGTCCTGCTGCGTAAATTAACCGACCAGCCCATAATTCCACAAAGCGCATATGCACTGGCCAAAGGTGCGGTTGTTGCCGACGAAATACCCGCCGCAAACAACCCTATTGCCATTAAGTAGGTGGCTCCGTCTCCAAACAATGGTCTTAAAGATTCAGCCAGGTCGCCAGCGCTTTCTATCTCAATTTTCTGACCAAAAAAGGCCGAGGCGGCCGTAGCCACAATGGCCATAGAAATAAGGCCACCAAAAGGAATAGATAGGAAGAGATCACGTCGCGCGGCAGGCAGCTCTTCTGCCGTTTTCCACTTTTTTGAAACACTGGATGCATGCAGGAAAATATTATAAGGAACCACGGTTGTGCCAATTAAAGCCACGACCGTTAAAGTCGCTCCGGTAGGCATGGAAAAACCAAAGGTCCCCGTGAATACCGCTCCCCAGTCAGGGTCTGTTAATAGAAACGTACCGATAAAAGCCACGCTCATTAGCAGCACCATAACGATAAGAGCTCGCTCTATTACCCGGGCATTCCCGGACCAGAGTATCAATAGCGCAATAATACCAATGACAAGCGCCCAGGCATTACTCAACCAGCGGTCAAGTACAGGTACCGGCCCAAGTAATTCGCTTGCACCCAGGCTAGCCCCGGAAAGATTTCCCCCCTGATAGACACTATTGCCAATAGCAATAGCACTAAAAATGAGCAACAATGCCAGCCACCTAAGCCAGCCCAAGGTTAAATTATTACGAATATTCTCGCCCAGACCAGCCTGAGTTACCAAACCAATACGAGCAGACATTTCTTGCAAAATAACGCAGGCAATAACTGAAAACAGCAACGCCCATAGCAGTGCATAGCCAAAATTAGCGCCAGCTAATGACGCAGTAACCACCGTACCCGGGCCGATAAAAGCCGCGGCGACCAGGGCGCCCGGACCAAATTGCGATAACTTCAGCACAGCTAACTCCGGTTATTATCTATTTGAGGACCTTCAATAGTCACCATTGAGATCCATTTGTTATCTAAAGCTGCCGATAAGTCCGACTCAAGTACGACGCGCGCTTGTTCATATTCAACATGTAACTCAGTTACACCGCAAGCACGATTGCGACCATGCGCTTTTCCTGTGTAAAGTGCCATGTCGGCAACCTGCAGAACCTTTTCCCAATCCATTTCCTGCTCAGATATTTTCGCAAATGGTAATTGGATAAAACCGATAGTTGTTGTGACAAAAATCTCCTTTCCGTCATAAACAACCGGCTCTTTAGCAATCTCTTTCAGTATCCGTTCACTCATTTCCTCCAGATCGGAGCTATCAACATTACGCACTAAAAATAAAAATTCTTCCCCACCCCAACGTATTAGATTGTCACTTGTGCGACACACTTTCTGTAAGCGTTGACTAACTTCCATCAACACTTTATCCCCGCCCGCATGTCCATATTTATCATTAATGCGCTTGAAAAAATCAATATCCAATAAAATCAATCCATCGGAATGAGCCGATGCTTCGCGCCTTTCTCCGTGCTGTTTGCGCTCATACATTTCTTCCTGCAGCGCCCGGCGATTTAATAACCCGGTCAATGGGTCTTTACGCGATTGATCGGCTAGCAAGTTATTAGCCTCTTCTAGTCGTAAATTAGCTCGCCTCGCCTTTCTATAAAGCAAAAAAATGAATAAAGCGGCGAATATCACCACGATTCCTAACAAGAGCCAAATTACACTTCTTTGTTCATTAATTTCTAATAGCTGTTGTTTAAGCTCATTCTGGCGCTCCAGTAATTCAATTTGCTGTTCTTTATCTTTGCTCTCATAAAGTTGTTGGAGGTTAGCTAAATTTTGCTGTTGGTCGTTTTGATAAAGTTCCTGCTTGAGTGTCATTTGTTCTTTTAGTGTGCTCGCCTGACGTTCAAACTGTCCTGCAAATTCGTAAGCCAGAGCGAGCTCACCAAGCATAGGTTCAACCTCAGTTTTAATCCCTTCATCACGAAAGAACTGCACTGCGGCGAGCATCTCCTTCAACCCGCTTTCGGTCTTTCCCTGGCGAACATCAATAAAGCCTAAATTAAAATGAACTGTCTGAGCCATGTTTCTGTCATCAACATTTTCAGCCAGCTTTAATGCTTCCTGCAAATGACCACGAGCTTCTTCCCATTCATCTGCATACATATAGTGGTCGCCAAAATTATTCAGAATAACCGGCAGTAAATATTTCCGCTCATCTTTAATTGCAGCTTGATATGCTCCCTTTAAAGAGTCAAGTGACGCCTCTCTGTCTCCCATTCCGGCTTCGACATAAGACTTATGCAAATAGAAGTCGGGCAACTCATATTCAAGGCCATTTTCTTTGGCGCTATCAATTGCGTCATTAATGGTTTTCAACGAACCGTCCCAATTTTTCAGTTCCGATTGGATAATAGCAATTGAGTAGTCTAGATATTGTTTACGAATCGGCGTTCTCTCATTATTCGTTTCATTCACCGCATCCTGAGCTAACAACAAATGCCGTAATGCGTCATCATATCTATTCCAGTCAGCATAAATTCGGGATATAAGATTATGAGCGTAGTAACGAATGCGGGGCATACGAGCACTGGAAAGAGGGATTTCAACATTATTTATCAATAAGAATGCCTCGCCGCTTTTTCCTTCAGCCTGCAGTAATTCAACTTGCGTAGCCTGAGCTTCAGTCTTTACATCAGCATTCTCACTGCCTGCTGCGACCTGTAATAGTTTATCTAACTTTTCGAAAGCTAGTTCGGTATCACCGTCGTAGTAATACCAAAAAGCTTCATAACTTTTGGCACGCACCCAGGTCGCTAGAGGCGTTTTTTCTGACAAAGTGGCCAAAACTTCAAATAAAATCGCATCGGAGTCTGTTTCTTCATCACCTAGGGTGTTGAGATAATGATCGAGTTGGCTTTCTAGGGAAATATCGACAGTAACACCATTAATATCTCCGACTTCAGCCTGAACTTTTGCAGCCCCCAAACTGAGTAGTAACAGAAAGACCAATAACGTTAACTTATAAATAGCCCACTTATTATTTTTATATGGCATGGGATTAATCCATTTGATGATTAATTAATCAGCGAGTTTATCTCAATTGAAATGATTGCACAAAGCTAAGCACTGCGGTAAAACAGTGCTATGACAAAGGCAAAATTAGACTGGTCAAAAATACTAAAATCCGGGCAGAGGATCTTTATAGGTTCGCACGCGGCGGTGCCTACGGCTCTTATTGATGACCTGATAGAAAATGCGAAAAACCTGCACGATATTGAAATTGTGCAGTTGATGACGCTGTCCGATAACAAATGGGCGGGCCCGCAGTATCAGCAACTATTTAAGGTAAATACCTTTTTTATTGGTGGCGATACGGTCAGAACAGCGGTTAACGAAGGACGTGCAGATTACACCCCCAGCTTCATTTCCGACATTCCGAATTTGTTCAGTAACGGAATTCTGCCGCTCGATGCGGCCTTAATTATGGTCAGCCCCGCCGACAAGTACGGCTATCATTCTATGGGCGTGTCGGTTGATGTGGTTGCGGCGGCCGCTAAGTCTGCCAATACGGTGATAGCGCAGGTTAATCCTAATATGCCGGTTACCTATGGGCAGTCGTTTCTGCACACGAATCAAATTCACCACTTTTGGGAACATGCAGCACCGCTACCTGAGCTGGCACCACCAAGCCTGGAAAACAGTAAAATAATTGAACGTATAGGCCAGTACATTGCGTTGCTGGTTGAAAATGGCGCTACTCTGCAAATTGGCGTGGGCACTATTTGCGCGGCAGCACTGCGTTACCTGAGCAACCACAAAGATCTTGGCATTCACAGTGAGCTTATTACTGACGATGTTATGCACCTTATGCTCAAAGGGGTTATCAACAACCGGAAAAAAACCTTCCACCCGAATAAAATCGTCACCAGTTTTTGTATGGGTTCTAAAGCGCTGTATGACTTTGTTGATCACAACCCCCACGTTGGCTTTTACCCCAGCGAGTACGTTAACTCGCCGGCCAATGTCGCCCGCAACGACAAACTCGTAGCTATTAATAGCGCCATTGAAGTGGATTTAACAGGACAGATTGTTTCCGACTCCATAGGACATCAGTTTTACAGCGGTATTGGCGGACAAGTTGACTTCAGTCGTGGCGCTTCCTTAAGTAAAGGTGGTAAGCCCGTCATTGCCCTGCCATCAACCACCGAAGACGGTAAGGTATCGCGCATTGTGCCTTTTATTCGTGAAGGAGCCGGAGTGGTCACCACACGAGGACACGTGCACTATGTCGTAACCGAATTTGGGGTGGCGTCACTACGCGGGAAAAGTATCCGCGAACGCGCGTTAGAGCTGATTCGTGTTGCCCACCCTAAATTCCGTAGCCATCTGTTACAAGAAGTACGCAAACACTACTGGGTGCCCAACTACCAGCAACAAACGCCTGTCGATGTGCCCGAACTTGGTGATATCGGCTTTAAAAAGCTAAAAATTAATAACGAGTCTTTTGACTTAAGACCTCTGTATCCATCGGATGAACGGCGATTGCAGGAGTTTTTCTACTCTCATACCAAAGAAACTCTGCAGCTACGATACAACGCAGTGCCCACCAACATGACCCGGGAGAAATCCTGCAATTTGGTTAGCGTTGATCAGTCCAAAGACCTGGCTCTGTGTATTGTTCGCCAAAAGGGCTCAGCGGTTCAAATTCAGGCCGTAGGACGTTACTACTTCATTGAGTCTCAAAATAGCTGTGAAGTGGCTTTTGTTACTCGTGAGAAGTACCAGGGACGCGGCATGGCGGGTATGTTACTGGATGAGATGATCCGTATTGCCAAAGAGCGCAAGCTGGACAGTATGCAGGCCTATGTTCTGGCAGCTAATAAACCCATGCTCAGCGTGTTTGAGCGCGGAGGCTTTAAACGCCTACCCAGTGAAGAGCCCGGAGAAGTGCTGCTGAAACTCGAGCTGAGCGAGGACGCAGACTAACTATGTCTATCGTTGTTTTTAGTCACTCAGATTGCCTGGATCATATTCCTGATGAACAACACCCGGAGTGCCCGGCGCGCATAGCGGCCATTAACGATCAACTGATTCGCTCCGGAATGGACTTTGTTCTGGTCAGAAAAGACGCCTCCGACGCGCCTCTGGAGGCTATTTACAGAGCCCACACCAAAGAGCATGTCGACTTTGTTTTCGCGCAAATTCCGGAGTACGACCACGAATGGATTGATCCGGACACCTTAGTAACCGCAGGCAGTAAAGCCGGTGGGGTGAAGGCTGCAGGAGCCGCCATCAATGCGGTGGATGATGTGCTGACCACTTACAACAAACAGGCCTTTTGCGCCGTGCGCCCGCCCGGACACCACGCTACTCGCGATAAAGCGATGGGCTTCTGCCTGTTCAATAATGTTGCTATTGCCGCTTATCATGCTCTGGAAACGCACGGGCTTGAACGCGTTGCTATTGTTGACTTTGACGTGCATCACGGCAACGGAACAGAAGACATTGTTCAGGGCGACGAACGCATCTTATTTTGTTCTTCTTTTCAGCAGGCGTTTTACCCCTTTACCGGCGAGGATACCAGCGCAGACAATGTCCACAACGTTCCCTTACCCGCAGGATGCAAAGGCCCGCAATGGCAGGAAGCCGTTAGCCAGCAGTGGTTTAAGGCGTTAGAAGACTTTGCACCGCAATTGATACTAATTTCCGCGGGCTTTGACGGCCACGCCGAAGACGACATGTCGCAGTTCTTACTGAAAGAAGAAGACTACCACTGGATAAGCCTCAAACTTAAAGAAATTGCCGATAATCATTGCGACGGCCGTATCGTATCTACGCTCGAAGGCGGGTATAATCTCAGCGCTTTAGGCCGCAGCGTAGTTGCGCATTTAAAAGGCTTGCTTTAATTAGCTAAGGCCTAGATAGCGCCTAAAACAGCAGGCCTCCATTCGTAAAAACATTCATAAAAAGAGTCGAGTATTATGGGATTAATTCTTAAGCTAGTTGCGGGTATTGTCGCCGGTATTCTCATTGGGCTATACATGCCCGAGTGGGTCAGCCAACTGTTATTGACCTTTAAAGCTCTGTTCGGTCAGTTGTTATTCTTCACTATCCCATTGCTTATTTTATTCTTCATTACCAGCGGTATTGCCAGCTTACCAAGCAACTCTGGAAAAATGCTGGGTAAAACCTTGGGTATAGCTTATGCCTCTACCGTCGTCGCGGGTATTGTTGCGTTTTTCGCTGCCAGCATTGTCGTTCCCTGGCTGACCACCGACGCTCAGAGTGTTTCTACCGAAGCCAAAGCGACTATCGAGCCCTTTATTGAGCTGTCGGTTCCGCCACTTATGGAAGTCATGTCGGCACTGGTTTTAGCCTTCATATTTGGGCTGGGCATTGCCAGCACCAAAGCAGAGAGTTTGAAAAAGCTGTCGGATCAAGGTCGTGACATTATCGAGCTGCTGTTGGTTAAAGTTATTATTCCATTATTGCCGCTGTATATTGCCGGCATTTTTACGGAAATGGCCGTCGCCGGCACGGTATTTAACACCCTGAAAACCTTTGGTGTCATTCTGATACTAGCCGTTGCCCTGCACTGGGTTTACATTACCTCCATGTACATTATGGCGGGCATAAAAACCGGTCGTTCGCCACTGTTTTTAATTAAAAATATGCTGCCAGCGTACTTTACCGCCTTAGGCACAATGTCGAGCGCAGCCACTATTCCAGTCACCCTACAAAGCGTGCGCAAGAACAAAGTCGATAACGACGTTGCCAACTTTACCGTGCCATTGTGCGCTACCGTTCACTTAGCTGGCTCCACCATTACCATTGTCAGCTGTGCTGTTGCGGTTATGGTGCTGCATAATTCACTGGCTATTCCCGGCTTCTTTACCATGCTGCCGTTTATTTTAATGCTTGGCATTGTCATGTTAGCCGCACCAGGTGTGCCCGGCGGCGCCGTTATGTCAGCGGTTGGTCTATTAGGTTCAATGCTAGGCTTCGGCGAAACCGCTATCGCCTTAATGATAGCCTTGTACATGGCACAAGACAGCTTCGGTACCGCCTGTAATATTACAGGTGATGGCGCTATTGCGATGTTTGTAGATAGTTCGAAGAAGAGTTAGTAAACGAAGATTCAGAACGCCTTGTCGCTGGTGCGTATTAAATTAAATTTAAACGTACTAGCGATTAAAACTTGGAGCGGGAAACGAGATTCGAACTCGCGACCCCAACCTTGGCAAGGTTGTGCTCTACCAGCTGAGCTATTCCCGCGTATTGGTACTTATTGCAGTATTTCTGGAAAGACTGACGTTGGAGCGGGAAACGAGATTCGAACTCGCGACCCCAACCTTGGCAAGGTTGTGCTCTACCAGCTGAGCTATTCCCGCTTCGTCAGTGCGGCGTGTATTCTACTGATACCACCGATAAGGTCAATAGTTTTCGCGCCGCAATTGGTTTATTTGCTGAAAAAATGTTCCCGGTAGTGCTGTAATTCCGCAATAGACTCACGAATATCAGCTAAAGCCTCATGCGCTCCTGACTTTTTAAAGCTATTAGCAACTTCCGGGTTCCAGCGTTTAGCCAGCTCTTTTAACGTGCTAACGTCTAAATTCCGGTAATGGAAAAAAGCTTCCAGTTCAGGCATATGCTTTGCCAAAAAACGGCGATCCTGACAGATACTGTTGCCGCACATTGGTGATACGCCGGCATCAATGTACTGCTTTAAAAACTCAATGGTCTCTGCAGCTGCTTTACGCTCGTCGTGCTGACTTTCCTTTACCCGCTCAACCAGGCCAGAGCCGGTATGTGTTTTCACATTCCAGTCATCCATTCTGTCCAGGTACTTTTGTGGCTGATGAACCGCAATAACAGGTCCTTCGGCCAGAGTGTTTAACTGGGCATCGGTGACTATGGTAGCCACTTCAATAATGTGATTTTCATCAGGCTCCAGGCCTGTCATTTCAAGGTCAATCCAAATTAAGCGTTGTTTCTTATCGTCCTCGGTCATTACCCTGCTCTCTCAATACAATTTGTTGTATGATAGCGTCATTTCTAGCACGACAACAGGTTAACGGGCTTGGTAAAACGCAGACGTCTTAACAAAGGTCAGCAACGGCAAGTATCAGTCAATCAGAAGAAGCGACTGAAAAACACTGATATAGAGTGGACTGACAGCCAGCTTAATGCACCGGAGCCCGGTCGCGTTATCAGCCGCTTTGGCCAACATGCCGATATCCGTGACGAGCAGGGAAACACCTATCGCTGCCATATTCGCAGGGTTATCAGTAGTCTGGTGTGTGGCGACAGTGTTTTATGGTCCAGATCTTCGGTTGAGCAACAAGGTATGCAGGGCGTAGTGGTTGCCGTTCAGGAACGCGACAGCTTGCTTTCTCGTCCCGACTACTACGACGGTCTTAAACCGGTTGCCGCTAATATTGATCAAATCTTTATTATCTCGAGCGTATTGCCGAGCTTCTCCTCCCCAATTATCGATCGCTACTTAGTTGCCTGCGAAGACATTGGTATAGAGCCTGTTATTGTCCTGAATAAAGCCGACTTACTGCCGGAAATAGACGAAGAAGAGCGCAGCCATATCCAGCAGCGCTTAAAAGACTACGAGAGTATTGGCTATAAAGTACTTAACGTCAGCAGCGCGACTCAGGATGGTCTGGATGCCCTGCAGGACATGCTAAAAGACAGTATTTCTATTGTGGTTGGGCAGTCGGGAGTGGGTAAATCCTCATTGGTTAATCAGCTGTTACCTGACGTGAACGCCGAGACAAATTTAGTGTCCGACAATTCAGGATTAGGACAGCACACAACCACAGTCGCAACCTGGTATGATTTAAAGCAAGGCGGGGCACTGATTGACTCTCCGGGAATTCGGGAGTTTTCATTATGGCATCTGGAACCCGAGCGAATAGCTCGTTGCTATGTGGACTTTCGCGACTATTTAGGCGCCTGTAAATTCCGTGACTGCAAACATGCAGACGACCCGGGTTGTGCATTACAGGAAGCTGTCAGCAACAATCAATTGCATGACTGGCGTCTTTCTAATTATCATCGCATTATTGAGACTATGAAAACACAAAAGCCCAGTCGGGCAATTCGAGGTAAATAACTGTGGCTAAGACCGATAAAGTCAAAATCTTCTTCCAGCATGTCATGCCTAAGCATTTAATCTCCCGCTTAGTAGGAAAGTTTGCTGCAGCGCGTGCCGGATGGTTTACTCAGCTGTTTATCCGTTGGTTTATCCGGCAGTATAAAATTGATATGAGTGAAGCCATTGAAGAATCGCCAAAAGCTTATAAAACCTTTAATGCGTTTTTTACCCGCCATTTAAAACCTGAGCTCAGACCCTTAGAAGCCAGCGAAAACGAACTGGCTCATCCGGTCGATGGTGCCGTCAGCCAATTGGGCGACATTGAAAACGGACGTATTTTTCAGGCCAAAGGCCACGATTATTCGTTACAGGAATTACTGGGAGGCAACGAAGAAGACGCGAAACCTTTCGTTGACGGTAAATTCGCGACCATTTATTTGGCACCGAAAGACTACCATCGCATTCATATGCCCTGCGACGGCGTGCTGAAAAAAATGATTTATGTACCAGGTGATTTATACTCCGTTAACCCGTTAACAGCGGCTAATGTCCCTAATCTTTTTGCCCGAAACGAGCGCGTGGTTGCCATTTTTGATACCGAAGCTGGCCCCATGTCATTGGTCTTGGTTGGTGCGACAATTGTTGCCAGTATCGGTACTGTATGGTCCGGCACTGTAACGCCTCCTACCGGCGGCCGCATTCAAAGCTGGTCATATCCAACCTCGGGACACTCTGCTATACACCTTAAAAAAGGTGAGGAAATGGGTCATTTTAAACTGGGCTCGACCGTTGTATTGACCTTCGCTAAAGACGCCATTGAGTTTGATGATGAACTTAAACCTCAGTCAGTAACCCGCATGGGGGAAGTGATGGCAGAAATAAAAGAGAGCGACGATTGATTTTATGGGCTCACCGAGGGGCCAGTTATGAGGCCCCGGAGAATACGCTCGCCGCGTTCTCACGCGCCATGGACAGCGGAGTCCATGGCATAGAGCTGGATGTTTACGCCATTGATGGTGAGCGCTTTGTCTTTCACGACCGGTATTTAGAACGCCTGACAGCCACTCCTGGCAGATTAAAGGATTTAACCGCAGAGCAAATTCGGCATCTGAAAGTCTTTGGTCAGCAGTCTATACCCACGCTACGTGAGGCTTTAGCTCATATTAACGGACATTGTCATGTCAACATCGAGCTTAAAGGCGACGTACCCACTAAAGAGCTTCTGCTGGATGTTGATTACGCATTGGAAAACTCCAATTTCAAACCAGAACAGCTGCTGGTGTCTTCTTTTAACCATCATTGGTTACAACGCCTTAAAAAGCGTCGTCCCGGCATTAAAATTGGAGCGCTAAGCGCCAGTTGCCCTTTGAGCTATTGTTACTTTGCAGAAGAACTCAAAGCCTTCTCAGCTCATTTCGCTGTTGATTTTGTCACTCCGGAGCTGGTGGCAGACGGTCATCGCAGGGGCTTACAAGTTTATGTCTACACTGTGGATGGGCAACACGATATTGAAGAACTGCACGCAATGGGAGTCGACGGTATTTTCACCAATCACCCAACTTTTGCGCAAAACGTCGTTGCCGGCCTGACCACTGCCGGCAACGAACCTATTCTGCACTACTAGCGCAGTAGACCATCAACTATGATGGTCCGGATACTCTTCCTGTAAAGACTCCAGCTTACGCGTAATAGCCATTGGTGAGCTGGTATTCTTCGCTAGCGCAATATACAAAGCAGGAATCACAAACAACGTCAAAAACGCTGACACAGCAACCCCGGCAAAAATAACCGTACCAATAACCATACGGCTTTCAGCTCCTGGACCAGAACCCAGGATCAGTGGCACCGAACTCATTAGAGTTGTGAACGCCGTCATTACAATAGGCCGTAAACGCTGTTGCGCTGCTTTAAGCACCGCTTCTTTGAACTCCACTCCTGAGTCACGCAACTGGTTCGCAAACTCAACAATAAGAATACCGTTTTTCGCAGCCAGACCTATAAGCATTACTATACCTATCTGACTGTATATATTAATGCTCATTCCGGTCAGATACAGCGCCAGTAAAGCCCCAACTATAGCCATAGGCACCGCCAGCATAATGACCAACGGGTGAATAAAGCTTTCAAACTGCGCAGCCAGAACCAGGAAGGTAATGACCAATGCCAACCCGAAAACAAAGACAATTGAACTGCCACTCTCTTTGTACAGTTGAGACTCACCTTTATAATCAATTGAAACGTCTTCCGGCAGTTTTTCCTGCACCACGCCTTCCAGATAACTTAAGGCTTCACCCAGTGAATAGCCTTCAGCCAGATTCGCCTCAATGGTGACACTGCGCATGCGATTATAACGGTTCAGTCGGGCTGAAGTCGCCTGCTCAGTAATGGTTACGAGGTTAGAAAGCGGAATCAACTCGTCGCTCTTACGCGAACGTACATAGATATTATCTATGGCGCTGGGGCTACGATAATCGGCTTTTTCGCCCTCCAGCATCACATCGTATTCTTCGCCCCGATCAAGGTAAGTTGTCACCCGTCTTTGACCTAACACAGACTGCAAGGTGATACCTATATCCTGCACTGAAACTCCTAAATCTGCCGCACTGGCTTCGTCCACCTGAATGAACAATTGTGGCAAGGTTTCCTTATAATCACTGTCCAGATCCTGTAAACCCGGGTTAGTCGAAGCCTCTTCTATCACAATGTCACGGAATTCCGCTAAGCGTTCATAGGTATTCCCCTGCAACACAAACTCGACTGGCCGGCCGCCTCCGCCACTAATGCCACTACGCATAAAGGCGAATGCCTGAACGCCGACAACCGAGTCCAGCTGAGAACGCATTTCTTCCATAAGATCAAAACTTGACCAGTCGCGCTCATCAAACGGAACCGCGCCAACAATAGCAATACCGGCACTACCGCCCCAACCGGGCGCACGAACAATCAAACGGTCAATCTTGCCTTCATCAATGTAAGGCAGAAGAATCTGCTCTATTTCGTCCATATGTCTGGAGCTGGACTCAAAACTTGCCCCTTCGGCACTGCGCACCTGAATGTAGAACGTACCGCGGTCTTCAGGTGGCGCAAACTCCTGGGGAATAAAGCTGAATAAACCGAACGCAACAACGCCCGACATCACCACCAGCACTATCGCCATCATGGGACGCTTCACGCTTTTCTCAAGCACGCCACGGTAGCCTTGTTCCAGCCAGTTGAAGGTTGCATCAAAAGCCTTGCCAAATTTACTGGTACGCTCTTTTTTACTCAGTATTTTAGAGCTCAGCATGGGTGTTAACGTCAGTGCGGCAATACTGGAGAAAGCAACCGCCGCAGCTATAGCAAGAGCAAACTCAGTAAAAAGCTTACCGATATTTCCGTCTAAGAAAGCCAGCGGTACAAATACCGAAATCAGTACCAGGGTCGTCGCAATAACCGCAAAACCTACTTCTCTGGCTCCACGGTAAGCCGCCAGAATAGGAGGTTCTCCCTCTTCTATGCGGCGGTATATGTTTTCCAGTACCACAATGGAGTCATCAACCACCAGACCAATTGCCAATACCAGCGCCAGCAGGGTTAACAAGTTTATGGAGAAACCGAGCGCAAATAGCACCATATAGGAAGCGATAATAGCCACGGGTACTGTTAAAGCAGGCACAATGGTTGCCCTGACATTCCCTAAAAATAGGTAAATAACGACAATAACCAGCGCCATCGCCACAGCCAGAGTGTTATAAACTTCGTCAACTGAGCCCTGAATGAATATCGATGAGTCGTAACTGGGTGCCAGGTACATAGTTTCCGGCAGGGTTTCCTGAATTTTTTTCATTTCCCGGTGAACGTTCTTCACCACGTCCAGGGTGTTACCTTTCGACTGCTTAATGACTCCCACACCAACCATGTTAACGCCGTTACCACGGAAGTCGGTTTTATCATCTTCTGCGCCCAGTTCTACCCGGGCAACCTCACCCAGACGGACTAAATAGCCATCGTCGCCTTGTCGTATCACCAGATTTTTAAAGTCTTCCGGTGATAAATACGCACGCGCCATACGAACCGAGAATTCTCTGTCGGTTGACTCAACTTCACCGGCAGGAAGCTCAACGTTTTCTTCACGCAAGCGGCTGACTATGTCGGTTACCGTTACCTGCCTTGCGGCCATTGCATCACGATCCAGCCAGACGCGCATGGCATAACGGCGGTCACCACCAATGACTACCCGCGCGACACCGTCGGCAACTGACAAACGGTCAACGATGTATCGCTCCGCATAGTCAGTCAGCTCCAGAATCGACATACTCTCACTGCGCAGGTTATACCAAACAATGGTACTTTCATCGCTGGAGGCTTTTGAAACCTCGGGTGGATCAGCTTCTTCCGGCAAATTATCGAGTACCCGGGACACACGTTCACGAACGTCATTGGAGGCGGCATCAATGTCGCGAGTCAGATTAAATTCAATACTGATACTAGAGCGTCCGTTACTACTACTGGAGCTGATGTTTTTAATGCCTTCGATACCGCTAATGCGGTCTTCGACCAGCTGTGTTACCTGAGTCTCGACAACTTCGGCAGAGGCTCCGGGGTAGTCTGTATCAATAGAGACTATGGGGCGATCAATGTCCGGGTATTCGCGCAACGGCAGCATGGTAAAAGCCACTATGCCAAAAACTACCAGCAGAATATTCAGTACAGTTGCAAAAACCGGACGTTTAACAGAAAGGTCAGACAGCAACATAACTTAACCTCCCTGCACAGAAACAGGTACACCGTCACGAAGGCGAACAATGCCTTCTATAATGACTTTTTCTCCGGGTTTAAGACCGTCAGTAATTTCTACAATACCGGGCTTACGACGGCCAATGGTCACTTCTTTTTGGCGCGCCCGGTTATCTGGCGTTAACACATAAACATACTGTCTGTTCTGAATAGGAATAAGCGCTTTTTCCGGTAACAAAAGAGCTTCATCAATGCTTCGTAGCAAGGTAATCTGCAAAAGCATTCCCGGACGCAGACGTTCATCATCATTGTTAATTTTGGCACGGACTTTTACTGATCGCGTTACCGGATCCACCCGGGAATCGATGCTGGAAATACGCCCAATAAACTGTTCACCCGGATAAGCCCGGCTGCGGGCAATTACTTCCTGGTCTACCGCAATACTAGCGAAGTAACGTTCAGGAACACTAAAGTCCACTTTAATAGGCTTAATATCATCCAGTGTTGTAAACACATCCCCCGGGCTGACCAGAGAGCCTGCACTTATTTCGCGAATACCTACACGCCCGGAAAATGGCGCATAAATCTTCATTTCTTTTAAAGTTGCTTCGGCAACTTCTAAATCTGCTTGTAATCCGTTAACCCGAACTTCTTGCTCGTTAAATTGCTGCTGAGAAGCTGCATTACCCCGACGTAATTCGGTAATTCTGTCTAATTGGCGTTTAGCTTCGTCCAAGCTGAACTTAAGCTGTTGCACTCGAGCTACTTCTGTACGTGCATTTAGCTCAGCCAGCAGTTGACCCTGTTCAACTAAGTCACCGCTTTCAAAATAGATTTTTTCGACAACGTCCTGAGTTTGCGCAGTAATACGAACCGTTTCATTGGCCATGGCGGTGCCTAACGCTTCGATAGTATCGCGGAACTCACTAATTTCAGCTGTCTGGATTTTAACCGGAACCGCCTGTTCCTTCCCTTCTTCCACTTTAGTTTCGGGCGGAAACCCAAACAGATATACAGCTGCCGCAATCAGGACAACGACAACAATAGTAATGGGATTTATCCAGGAACGTTTCGCCATGCTTACCTCTAGGTTCTTAGTACAACGGTTTTAACATAGCCCATTGTACGCAAAACACCGCCCGAGGGCGGTGCACTTAACGAGGATTCTGGCGGTTTAATCGCAAATTCAATCGTTTGAATGAAATGCCGGGCTGTATTTATGAATAGCTTCAATAAAAGCGGCGGCATGTTCAGGGTCTACTTCAGGGTGAATTCCATGCCCCAAATTAAATACATGACCAGTACCCGAGCCGTAGCTTTGTAATATGCTTTGTACTTCCTGCTCTATCCGCTCTGGTTTCGCATACAGCACACTGGGGTCCATATTGCCCTGCAAGGCAACTTTACTACCAACACGAGTTCTGGCATCGGATAAGTCAGTAGTCCAGTCCACACCTAGAGCGTCAGCACCGCTGGCAGCCATAGCTTCCAGCCATTGCCCGCCATTTTTGGTAAATAAAGTCACCGGCACCTTACGTCCATCGGCTTCGCGCGTAAGACCCGCCACAATTTTTTCCATATAAGCTAAAGAGAATGCCTTGTAGTCACGTGGTGATAAAACGCCACCCCAGGTATCGAATATCATGACCGACTGCGCACCCGCGGCAATCTGGGCATTCAGATACTGAGTAACAGACTCAGCCAGAACATTCAGTAAGGTATGCATAGCTTCAGGATCAGCAAACATCAGTTGCTTCACTTTGGAGAAGTTTTTGGTGCCGCCGCCTTCAACCATGTAGGTCGCCAGTGTCCACGGGCTGCCGGAAAAACCTATAAGTGGCACACTGCCATTCAGTTCGCGACGAATAGCACGAACGGCGTCCATCACATAACCCAGCTCGTCTTCCATATCAGGCACGGCCAGGTTTTTAATAGCGGCCATGCTGCGCACAGGGTCTTTAAATTTAGGGCCTTCGCCGGCTTCAAAATATAAGCCCAGACCCATAGCATCGGGAATGGTCAAAATATCACTGAAGAGTATGGCGGCATCCAGGTCGAACCGGCGCAACGGTTGCATGGTTACTTCGCAGGCAAGCTCGGTGTTACGGCATAATGACATAAAGTCGCCAGCCTGACCGCGCACTTCTTTATACTCAGGTAAATAGCGTCCAGCCTGACGCATCATCCAGACGGGTGTGCGATCAACGGGCTGTTTTGCCAATGCACGAAGGTAACGATCATTTTTTAGCGCCGGAGCGGTCATAGCAAATCCAATTATTTATCAACATCAATGCCCGGCATTTTATCAGTCCGCAAGCATTGGCTCCATGAAAACTTATGCTTACCTCTTTTGAGATAGGTCAATCAAAGTTCTTGCTATGGTTCCTTCAGGCGGAATATCCGGCAGGTCGTCAAAAGCAAACCAATCACCTGTCACTAATTCGTGCGGATCAATATGCAGTTCGCCCTCTGCCCAGTCTGCGGTGTAACCCATCATTAGCGAGTGAGGAAAGGACCAGGGCTGACTTAAATGATACTGAATGTTCTTAACGCGAATGCCTGCCTCTTCATAAACCTCGCGCTCTAACGCCTGCTCAAGACTTTCACCAGCTTCAACAAAGCCTGCCAGTATAGAGTGCAAGCCGGGTTTATGCCGCTTCCCCTGTGCCAGCAAAATCTTGTCATCTTTGCGGATAGCTACAATAATGCATGGCGACACTCGCGGATAACAACGGTGCTGGCACTGATTACAATGCATTGCCAGCTCCCATTCTATGGTTTGCATGCGGGCTCCGCAGCGACCGCAAAAGCGATGAGTATTCAAAAAGTCGCTGAATTGCCGGGCTCTGCCAGCCATCGCAAACTTTTCCATGTCGTCCGCGGTAAGTAATTGCCGTAAAGGCGCGAACTCTCCACCAATGAACTGCTCGTCCATATAGTCGGCCATAACCAAATAACAGCTACGCTCGCGCAGTTCGCCTATTTCCACTACCCGGTAGTCATTTAAGTCTGGAAAGTTCAGATCTTGCAGGCAGCCAAAGGGGACTTCTCCACTGTCATCCAGAAAAAGATGATCAGAGCTCACCACAAACCACCAGGCAGGCTCATCAGCAGCCGGTTTTGAATACAAAGTCGCCATATTAACCCCGCGTATCAAATGCGTTTGGTTTTCTGTAAAATCAGTTGAGTTCTAATGCTTCTGAATTTACATTAGGTACTGAAACTATAGACGGAGAGTATCATGTTAAGCCGTAATGAGCAGGCAAAAAAGCGCTGGGGCGGCGCTCATAAAAGTATCGACCTATGGCTATCCGAGCGCCAGGACTTACTGGTGAATTACTTTAAACTTGCCGCGCTCCCGCCTTATGAAAGCATTCGCTCGGGCTTACCCGATGTCACCGATATCCGTAACTTTTGCGGTCAATTAGTCGACTACGTCTCAAGTGGTCATTTTGAAATTTATGATCAAATTGTGCGCGAAGCTTCATCTCAGGGAAACTCAGTTGATGATTTAGCTGACGAATTATTTCCTTTAATTTCTGACACCACTGAAATTGCATTAGATTTCAATGATAGATACGGAGAGATAAGCTCAACTGACCACTGTGAAACCTTCGATAGAGATTTATCGGCACTGGGTGAGGCGCTGGAATTAAGAATGGAGTTTGAAGACAAACTTCTCAATCATTTAGACGAGCATAATTTAATAACAGCTTAAGCTAACTTTTATTGAATTTATAAAAACGCCGGCATTTCGCCGGCGTTTTTTGTATAGATGAGAGCACAACTGAACTTACTCGGTATCCAGTTCGTCTTTTTGTACGTTAAGCAGTTCAACAGTAAAAATCAGCGTTGAATTTGGTGGAATTTGACCATCACCCAGTTCACGATCACCGTATGCCAGTTCAGACGGGATCACGAAACGGTATTTAGCACCTTCCTTCATCAACTGGAGACCTTCAGTCCAACCCGGAATAACACGGTTTAGCGGAAACGATGTTGGTTCGCCACGCTCATATGAGCTGTCAAACACTTCGCCATTAACCAGCGTACCTTCGTAATGAACTTCTACCATATCGGTTTCTGCCGGGCTAACGCCGTCACCTTCTTCAAGAACTTCATACTGAAGACCAGAGTCGGTTGTCCGCACACCCTCTTTTTTCGCATTTTCCGCTAAGTAGGCTTTGCCTTCTTCAGCGGCTTTTTTCCCCAAAACGTTCTGGCGATGTTCCATAACTTCTTCGCGCATCGCGTTCAGAATTTTTTCAGCTTCTTCTTCACTCAGTTGAGGGTCGCCTTTAACCGCATCGACAAAGCCGGCTATAACAATGTCACGTTCCAGCATATAGTCCGCTTCTTCCTGACGGTCCAGGTTACGCGCAATAAATCCACCAACAGAAGAGCCTAAAGCGTAAGCCTGCTTATCTTTATCTGTTTTTAATTCCGTATCATTAGCCGGAAATTTTTCTTGCGAACAAGCAGTCAGTACCAGCGCGATGGCTGAAATAGCTAACGGCTTTATCAGTTGTTTCATCGTTTTCTCCAATTATCGTCTTGCATCCTTTCGGACTATGCCATAATAGTGTTATCTAACAGAACCATACTACACAACCACAAGGAACTTGCCTATGCCTTTTCTCAAGCTGTGCGGTGCGTTTATGTTGCTGGTTGTACTCACCGGTTGCCAACCTGCGCCGGAAAAGGTCAATAAAGCTATTCACGCTGAAAACGGCACCTACGCCGCTGATATTTCAGACGACGGCCGCTTCAGTCTGGTGTCTACAGACGAGACGGGGCTGCTGCTGTGGCCACGTTATGCCACCAATGCCAAATACCAGTGGCAACATAATGAAAACGCCGTCTCTCAAATTATCGACGTTGATATTAGCGCCGACGGCGAAGTCGCTGTTGCCGCATCGCGTAAAGAATTTTCTATGTGGGATATTAGTAACGGCGAAAACCTGGGTTTCTGGCAGATAGGTTCTGGCGATATAAAGAAGCTGGTGGTCAGTAAAAAAGGCGGAACTGTAGTTCTGGGTAAACAGGACGGCACACAAGTCGCGTTCAATCCGGCATCGGGTCGGCGTATTGAGTTTTATGGCCATACCGAAAGTATTAACGTTCTGGATATTTCGCCCAATGGTTTTTATGTTTTGAGCGGTTCAAACGATCATTCGGCTATTCTGTGGGATACCCGCAGCGGGCAAATTGTGCACCGCTGGCCGCTGGATGGACGTATCACACAAGTTGCCCTGCACCCTGAAGGCCATTTTGCCTTTACTGCTGATGCGACAGACAACGCCATTATCCGCTCATTGCCCAATGGCGAAACCGTCTCCGAATTGAAGTTTATGGATCGCCAAAGAATATTCAGTGCCGCCCGCTTCAGCGCCTCCGGTGATTATCTGGTAACCGGCTCACCCTCGCGTCGCATTGCCATTTGGGATACCTCAACAGGAAAAGTTCTTTCTCACTGGCGCGTCGACTTACGCGACGGTGGCAGACCCAGTAACGCGGCGGTATTATCCGTGCTGTTCGACGAACAAGAGCAAATGGTCATTAGTGAGAGCTCTGCAGGCCTTGCTGAGTGGTGGAGTATTGATTTAACGGGTAGTAAAGAATGACAGTAGAGAAGATAGAAGCACAATTGACTAACCTGGAAATGCAGCTAACGTTTCAGGAGGACACTATTCATTCATTGAATAAACTGGTTACTGAGCAGACTCAACAAATGAGTGAAATGCAAAAACAAATTCGCTGGTTAGGCAAGCGCCTAAAACAAATGCAGGAGAATCAGTCGGCTGACTCCGATCCAGCAGACGAACCACCTCCTCCTCATTATTAAAGCGTTGGGTTTACCTTGACCTTAGTAAATCAGGTCAGTATAACAACTGTTCTTATTTAGTTTGCGAGAATGTTATGTCATCAAAGCACCCGATTATTGCCGTTACCGGTTCATCAGGAGCAGGAACAACCACCACAGGCCAGGCCGTACGCCATATCTTTCGCTCGTTAGATGTGAGTGCAGCTTTTGTGGAAGGTGACAGCTTTCATCGCTACTCCCGCCCTGAAATGGATCTGGCTATTCGAAAAGCCCAGGAACAGGGTCGTCATATCAGTTATTTTGGTGCCGAAGCCAATGACTTTGACCGGTTAGAATCCTTATTCCGCTCTTATTCACAAACCGGCAATGGCAAAGTACGTCGTTATTTACACAGCTTTGATGATGCCGTGCCCTATAATCAGATGCCCGGCACTTTCACGCCCTGGGAAGAGCTCCCTGAAAATACCGATGCGCTTTTCTATGAAGGCCTGCATGGCGGTGTTTGCGGTGATGGATACGATGTAACTCAGTATGTTGATTTATTAATCGGTATGGTACCCATTGTTAACCTTGAGTGGATCCAGAAGTTGATTCGCGATACCTCGGAGCGCGGCCATTCACGCGAAGCGGTTACCACCAGCATAATTCGTGGTATGGAAGATTATATTCACCATATTGTTCCGCAGTTTTCGCGTACTCATATCAACTTCCAGCGAGTACCTACGGTTGATACGTCCAACCCTTTCAGTGCCAAGGATATTCCGTCACTGGACGAGAGTTTTGTTGTTATTCGTTTTCGGGGTATTAAGAATGTCGACTTCCCCTATTACCTGCAGATGATAGACGGTTCGTTCATGTCGCGCACCAGCACCTTGGTTGTGCCCGGTGGGAAAATGGCCTTAGCCATGGAGCTTATTCTGACACCGCTGATTGAACAAATTATGGAAAGAAAAAACCAGGTTCGCCGTCAGGTTGACTGGATATCAAGTAAGTAACTACTCACCAACTAACCAGCGACTGTGAAAGTTGGCACCTTTATCCTGAGCCAGAGTCCTGCACAAAACAGGTAACAGATGTTCGCTGTCCTGCACCACGCCATAAGGCGGATTAACCCAAAGAAAGCCGCAGCCGTGGAGTCCTTTACGCTCATCATTGGTGCGTATATTCAGCTCCATGATCAGAGTCTTAGGCAGATCCGACAAAGCTCCAACGTCACGATGAAAAGCAGCCGTTTTCAGCTCATCTTTAATGGGGTACCAAATCGCAAAGCTGCCGCTTTTCCAGCGTTTTAAGCCCTGTTCAAGCGCGCTGACCACATCGTCAAACTCCGTGGTGTTTTCAAAAGGCGGGTCAATAAGTACCAACCCACGCTTTTCAGCAGGAGGCAGTTGCGCACGCACCGCCTGATAACCGTCCATGGGAGCCAGTATCTGAACTTGTTTGTGTCGACCCAAAGGAGTGCTTTTAAGGGTCTCTGCGTCTTCTTTATGCAGTTCACAAACAACTAACCTGTCATTTTCACGTAAAAACTCAGAGGTTATAACTGGTGAACCGGGATAATACCTAAGTTTATCTTGCTCTTCGTTTAATTGGCGCACAGTATTTAAGTAAGCCGCAGCTAACGGCTCTTCAGCCGAGTGCTCAGCAAAACGGACAATGCCCTGTTCAGCTTCAGCGGTTCTTACTGCCTGATCGCCTTGCAAGTCGTAGTAACCGATACCACCGTGAGTATCGAGTACGAAGTAGGGCTTATTCTTTTGCTGAAAATACTCCAGCGCCCGCGCCAAGAGCAAGTGCTTAAAAACATCAGCAAAATTGCCGGCATGAAAAATGTGTCGATAATTCAAAGATCAGCCGTCTTGTTGAGGAGGTTCAATGCGGTAACTGTGGGTAATATTAACCGAGGCTTCCAGCATTTTAGCCACCGAACAGTACTTGTCGGCCGACAGTTTCACCGCACGCTCTACGTGCTTTTCGTTGATATCGGTGCCCACGACCACGAACTCCAGATGAATGTCGGTAAAAACCTTTGGTACTGAATCGGCACGTGTCCCTGACAACTCACAATAGCAGCGCTGAAGGTTCTGCTTAGCTTTTTGCAATATACTGACAACGTCAACTGACGCGCAGCTTCCTGCCGACATTAACACCATTTCCATAGGACTCGGGGCTTTGCCGGGGCTGTCACCATCCATCACAACTTGATGACCACTACCTGAGGTAGCCACAAAAGTCATATCCTCTACCCAGGTGACCTTTGCATTCATGCTATTTGCTGACATTGAAGATCCTTGCTGAACTCAATAAAAGACTACAGTCGGTAACTTTGCAGACGCTCATCGAAAAGGTTTTTTACCAGACCGACAAACTCGTTAATGAAGGCTTCCTGCTGCGGAGTCGGGTGATTATCCAGAACTTTCGATAGCACTTCTTCTAAATCGTAAACGATAGCATCCGTTTCCCGGACAATATCCAGCCGCACAGCCTCATCAAGCTCATTCTGCTCAAACACTGCCATCATGCTTTCTGACAAGCGTTCTTCCATAAAGTCGCGCAAAGTGTAGTCCGCAGTTTTTGCGCTGCTGCTTTGTTCAGTGAAGACCGGTAACTGACCTGTCAGGTACTGGATTAGCTCAATGTATCCGTCTGTTTCAACTATCATCTGTTTCTCTTTGTCACGCGGCCAGGCAACCCATATGTTGCCCAGCCACTAAACTAGCACAGATTGCGATTAAAATTTAAGCCCTGGTGCTAAACTCTCAGGTAAGCTCATGCTGTCAGCTTCCACTGAGGCAACCGGGTAAGCGCAATAATCCGCCGCATAATACGCACTAGCACGGTGATTACCGCTTGCACCGATACCACCAAAAGGTGCGGCACTGCTGGCACCAGTAATCGGCTTATTCCAATTCACAATACCTGCGCGAATGTGTTTAAAGAAGTAACGATAGGTTTGCTCATCGTCACACAAAACGCCGGCAGACAGGCCATAACGTGTGTTGTTCGCTTCTTTGATAGCCGCATCGATATCTTTAAAGCGATAAACTTTCAGCAATGGTCCAAAATGTTCTTCGTCCGGTAAATCTTCAACTCCGGTTACATCCACAATACCCGGAGTGACAAACCCTTTCTTCGAGTCAGCCTGCTTCATACGAACTAATGACTTAGCTCCTTTATGCAACAGTTCATTCTGTGCATCGACCATTTCGCCCGCAGCTTTAGCAGAAATCATAGCGCCCATGAATGGCTGCGGATCAGCTTCGTAGTCGTCGACCAGAATATTCTCAGTTACTTCAATGAGACGTTCCAGTACAGCACGGCCTTGCTCAGAGTCTTCAATGAACAAACGGCGTGCGCAAGTGCAGCGCTGGCCAGAAGTAATAAAGGCCGATTGCACAATGTTATGAACTGCAGCATCAATATCAGCCACATTAGTCACCAACAATGGGTTATTACCGCCCATTTCCAGTGCCAGAATTTTATCCGGACGACCGCCAAATTGTTTATGTAGCAAGTGACCGGTATTTGATGAGCCGGTGAAATACAGACCATCAATTTGTGGATGCGCTGACAATGCTTTACCGGTTTCCACTTCACCCTGAACCAGGTTAAGAACGCCCGCTGGGATGCCTGCTTTTTCCCATAATTTCACGGTTTCCTGAGCCACCATAGGGGTCAGTTCACTTGGCTTGAACACCACGGTGTTACCCGCAATAAGTGCCGGTACAATGTGCCCGTTAGGCAAATGCCCCGGAAAGTTGTAAGGGCCATAAACAGCGACCACGCCGTGCGGCTTGTGGCGGATAAAGGCTTTTGCACCCGGCATGTCGTTTTCAACGGTACCGGTGCGTTCATGGTAGGCTCGTTCTGAAATAGCCACTTTCCCCATCATAGCGCCCACTTCGGTGCGAGTTTCCCAAATAGGTTTACCGGTTTCTTTGGCCATGGTACGAGCCAGGTGCTCTTTATTTTCTTCCAGCAATTCAGAGAATTTTTGGCAGATAGCCAGGCGTTCTTCAACACTGCGGCCAGACCAATCCGGAAATGCCGCCCGTGCTGCCAAAATGGCTTTTTCAACCTGAGTTTCACTGGCAGCTTCGCCACTCCAGATAACTTCGTTTCGTGCTGGATCAATCGATTTGAACAGCTGGCCTTCACCAGCTTCCCAACAACCGTCTATAAATTGAATACTGTTCGTCATACAAATACTCCTGCTTAGAGTGCAACAATGCGGGCTTCATCGCCGCTTTCTAAATGCATTGCCTGGGCTTGTTCTGTCGTCAATATGAGTTCGTCTGCACCTGCCGGTAAAGACAGTTTGGTCGCACGAAAGTTCTTCAGTTGCGTGTTGCAGACAATGTGAGGAATGCCTTCTTGTTCCGCTGTAGATTCGCTGACAGTTACCGTCACTAAACGACTGTTACGTACACTGTTCAGATTACACACTTCAGCTTCAACCGTTGGCCCTGCGTCAAATATATCGACGAACCCGCGGAAGCGGAAACCTTCAGATTCCAGTAATTTCAGCGCCGGACGGGTATTGTCGTGAACTTTGCCAACAACCGCCTGCGCTTCTTTACTCAGCAAGTTGGTATAAATAGGGAAGCGAGGCATCAGTTCAGAAATAAAGACTTTGTCGCCAATGCCACTTAAATAGTCGGCTTTAGGAAAGTCCATTGAGAAAAAGTTCTCTTCCAGCCAGTTCCAGAATGGCGAATCACCATTTTCATCTGAAACACCGCGCATTTCTGCTATTACCCAGTCGCTGAAACGCTGTTTAAATTGCGCTAAAAACAGCATACGGAAACGTGACAGAGTACGTCCGTTCATATTGTGCCGGTAGGGTTCGCGCAAAAACAGGGTGCATAGCTCAGAAACACCTGTGTAGTCATTACACAAGGTTAAGGTTTCCAGCGCATTATAAATATTAAGCTTTTCTGAATGATGCACAACTTTACCCAAACGGTAATGCCAGAAGGCTTCATTCAAACCCACCGCAGCTTCAATACCACTGACACCTGCAATAGTACCGGTTTCGGTATCTTCCATAACAAACAGGTAGCTTTCATCGCCCGGTGTTTCAACGGTATCTTTAGCGAACGCTTTTTGCGCCGCATTAATGCGACGTTCCAGCAGCGACTGGTCTACCGGTAAGGAAGTAAAACCATGACCGGACTCAATCGCACACTGGTATAACGCTTCGTAATCTGACGGCTTAATGGGTCTGATTAGCAACATAAAACAGCCTCAGTTATTGACCGACGACCTGAGCAACAGCTTTTTCAAAGCGCTGCAGGCCTTCTTTAATGTCTTCTTCAGAAATAACCAGTGACGGGGTAAAACGCACCACATTAGCACCGGCAATTAGTACCATCACGCCATGCTCCTGACCTGCCAGCAAGAAGTCGCGCGCACGCCCTTCGTACTCTTTATTCATTGCCGCGCCAAGCAATAATCCCTGACCTCGGATTTCGCTAAACACGTTATATTTTTCGTTAATTGCGGCCAGTTGCTCTTTGAACCACTGCTCACGTTGCTTCACGCCGTCCAGCGTTTCTTTAGTATTCACAACATCAAATACCGCTTCTGATACGGCGCATGCCAGTGGGTTACCGCCGTAAGTACTGCCGTGAGTACCCGGTTTAAGATGCTCAGCAATTTCCGTGGTGGTTAGCATAGCGCCAATTGGGAAACCACCGCCTAAAGCCTTGGCTGAAGTCAGAATATCCGGCGTTACGCCCAGCTGTTCATAAGCATAGAGGCTACCGGTACGGCCAAAGCCTGTTTGTACTTCGTCAAAAATCAATAACGCGTCGTTTTCATTACACAGTTCACGTACCGCTTTAACGAATTCCACGTCAGGGCTTACTACGCCGCCTTCACCTTGCAATGGCTCCATCATTACCGCGCAAGTTTTGTCGGAAATCAGTTCTTTTAGCGCGTCGATGTTGTTGTAATCCACATGCTCAATAGCGCCAGGTTTTGGACCAAAACCGTCAGAGTAGGCTGGCTGGCCACCCACAGTTACGGTAAAGAAGGTGCGCCCGTGGAAACCTTTAGTGAAAGCGATAATTTGTTGCTTATGCTCACCGTGCTTTTCAATTGCCCAGCGACGCGCCAGCTTTAATGCCGCTTCGTTGGCTTCAGCACCTGAGTTAGCGTAGTAAACGCGATCAGCAAAGGTGGCTTCGGTTAGTTTCTTTGCCAGACGAATTGCCGGTTCGTTGGTAAACACATTACTTAAATGCCACAGCTTCTGGCTCTGTTCCTGCAGGGCTGACACCATCGCAGGGTGGCAATGACCAAGACAGTTCACAGCGATACCGCCAGCAAAGTCGACATACTCACGACCTTCCTGATCCCAAACGCGGGCGCCTTCTCCTTTAACAGGAATCATCGATGCAGGGTTGTAGTTTGGAACCATTACATCATTAAACATTTCACGGTTTACTGTCTTATTGTCTGTCATTACTCTCGTCCTTATCGCCTTAGCGAGTTAACAAAGGTGTCAACAAATTCATCTCTAAAAGTAGCCAGCTATTATGCCAAAATTTGTGCAGTTTGTCTGTGATAATTCGGTTATAAATCCCTAAACTCGAGGGGTTGAGCTTTTCTTGCATAAAGTACGAATAGTTATGCTAATGCATACTGAAACCATGAATCTTTAGTCATTATTTTTTAGGTGACGAAAATGTACTCTCCGAATTAACATTTAACTACGTAGAATTACATTGATTTTTAACTGGTGTTAATTTAGCCTGATTTATTGAATAAATGTTCGGCAACAGAAGACGTTATGGAAAATCAGACTCCGCCCCTGAACGCCTCATCTCAACCACACTTAAAGCTTACCTATTTACGTCCGGGCGACGTAATTGATGTTGAGTTTTCTTCGGCGACAAAAGGTACGCACAAAACTTCAGATTGTGGGCTTTGATACCGGTAACTATTTATTGTTAAAACAGCCAAACCCGCGTACTGATGGCAGCTACGCCGATGTGCTATATGAAGGTAACCCGGTTATTGTTCGCTTAGTTTTAGAGGGGGAAGCGGGTGAATGCCTGGCGTTTAAAACAAAGATCCGGGCCGTCTCGAATATACCTTTCCGGTTACTGTATCTGGATTATCCGAAAGAAATTGAGAATCGCGCACTACGCGCACAACGGAGGGTTCGAACACACATTCCAGTCGATGTTACTGCTGACGGCAGCCAGGCTAACACTAAAAAGAAGTTAGCCAGTGGCGTTATTGTCGATATCTCTTCTGCCGGTTGCCGAATTGTGTTTAAGGCGCAGAACAAGACGGGTAATGTCACTCATATGAATATAAAAATCGGTATCGGCTCGGGCTCTCAGAAAGAGCCTCTGACCCTTTCAGGTCAAATTATGAACCAACGCAAAGAGCTTGGAATGATAAGTGTCGGCGTGCGCTTCACCGACGATGAAGCGCATATCAGTAAGGTATTCGACCATTTATTAATCGACACCGAATTTGAGTGTTGAAGCTACTATTCCGGCACGACAATTGGCGGGCGTTTTAAGCTGACATTGTGCAAACGGGCGACAGTTTCTGAGGTTATCGAATGTTTGTTTAGCAAATGCTTCCCCTCTTCCAGACTGGCCAGGTCCACTTCCCGCAACATTCTGAATTCGCAATAAGCATTGGCCTGAGCTAAGGCTTCTGCGTACTCAGATTCATAACCTTTGTCTTTCGTTTTACTTTGTGTAAAAGCCAATAAGTGTTTGCTCACCGGAACACGCTTTAATCCCCAGCCTTCAGCAACCAGATAACTGACATCTTTATCTTTTTCCAGCATTAAATCACGCAGGAAGCGTTCATCCGGAGTTAACTGCACAATAGTATTGTGTCGCTCGGGAGATTTATCGTTAACGCTTTTCATAGCAAATTCGCGTTGCACCTCATCGAATAAACGCAAATACAATTTGGTTAAGGCAATTTTCCCCAGTTCGTGGAACATACCAATGGTATAGGCTAAAACCGGATCTCGCAGGTTACGCTCTACCGCAATATTGTGCGCAGCAATAGCCGTACCCAGCGAATGCTCCCAAATTTTCCGGCGGAATAAGGTGAATGGTTGTGTGGCCGGCGGTAGCCAGTTTTGCATAATGTAAGCAGGAGCCAGCAGGCGCAGGTTTTCCGTACCCACGAAACTCATGGCTACCCGAAGGTTATCAATTTTTACCTGCTTATTTCGGTCAATAAAGGGTGGTTGGTTTACCGTGCGGATTAATCCCGTATGGAACCAGTCCATACCTTGCACAACGGACTCAATCCGGCGCATAGAAGCGGCTTTCATGCTAAGCGTATCGAGCAATTCAGGTAGCTTTTCAGGTAGTGGGATCAAGCGCTCGCGAATGTAGTCTCCATCTTCGATGGTTTTCAACGCACGGTGATAGATCTCTTCATGCAATTCATCGGAAATACGATCGGCATAACGCTGACGTGCCTGTGCTTTACGGTCGCGCTCTTCGTAATTCAGACGCTCAACTTCTAAAAGCTTACGTCGCTGCTCATGCTCTTCGTCATCGGTCCCATCTTCTTTTGAGCGAGTTTTACGAGCAAAAGGGAAGCTTATCAGGTAGTTGATAAAGCGTTTTTCTAAGCGCAGAGCGGGATCGTTACTGCCGCCTTCTGTGGTACCCGCAAAAAAGTGGAACATGTTACCTCGGTATTAGCTAAACTGCGGCCGTATTATGTTGAATAAACAGAGAAAATGCTACTTACTGATTATCGTATATAGCGTAAAAAATTCGCTAACAGATTATGTCCTTGTGCTGTCATCACAGACTCGGGATGAAACTGAACACCAAACAGCGGCAAATGCCGGTGCCTTATTGCCATAATCTCGCGCTGACCTTTTTCGGTTTCTGTATCGGCATCAATGACAAAATCTGTTGATAAGCTTTCAGGAGAAACAATCAAAGAGTGGTAACGGGTCACTTCTAATGGGTTATTCAGCTGTCGGAAAAGTCCTTCGCCGGTATGTTTAATTGCACTGGTTTTTCCGTGCATAACTTTTTCTGCCCGGACAACATCTGCACCAAAAACCTGCGCCAATGCCTGATGACCAAGACATACACCTAATATTGGCAGCTTAGTCTGAAAGTGCTCAATAGCAGCCAAAGATATTCCCGACTCATCTGGAGTACAGGGGCCAGGTGATATAACAAGCGCTTGCGGTGCTAACTGCTCTATGTCGGTAAGAGTTAATTCATTATTCCTGAAAACACTAACGTCCTCGCCTAATTCCCGAAAGTAGCGCGCCAGATTGTGGGTAAATGAGTCAAAGTTATCAATTAAAACAATCATACTGCTAGGACAGCCGCTCACTGAGCCAGTTTTTAAAATGGACTGGTCGGGAAAAATAGAACCCCTGCAATAAATCAGCGCCATTTTCTTTCAGCAATTTAACCTGAGTTTCAGTTTCCACACCTTCTGCTACCGAGGAAATCGATAGAGATTTAGTCATCTTCAGCATAGCCAGTAGCAGACCCATATGTTTGTCATTCACTTCCGCTAGTTGAACAAACTCCCTGTCTACCTTTAGCTCGTCTATTGGCAGTTGCTGAATGCGCATGAAATTAGAATACCCAGTACCAAAGTCATCAATAGAAAATACGACGCCGAGCTTGGCAAGCCGCAACATTGTTTGCTCAACTATTTCAGGGTCAGCCAACAGTAAGTTTTCGGTAATTTCAATGGTCAGTTGGTTCAGCGGTGCATTTTGTTCGGCAAATATTCTCTGTACCGTCTCGACATAGTTTTCTTGTAAAAACTCAATTGGACTGACATTCACAGCTATGCGATCGTTAAGCCCTTCATCGCTCAGCTGCCGCACAACAAAAGCGACCTGACTCAGCAATTCTTTAGCCATAGGAATAATCAGCTTAAAACGCTCCGCAATCGGGATAAATTGATCCGGAGGAATGATCTCTCCGGCTTCGTTGCGCCAACGCATTAGGGCCTCAGCACCACGCACAACGCCATTGGTATCCACTTTAGACTGCAACCAACATTCAAACTGCCCTTTACCCAAAGCCGCTCGTAAGGCCACTTCGGTTTTGGCATCGGTTACAACTGAATTAGATATTTCTGTTCTGTAAACTGCAATTTTATCCCGGCCGCTATGCCGTGCATTAGAGGTTGCCGTATCGGCCTGTGACAGCAGTCCGGAAGCATTTTCATTGCCACCACTTAAACTGACACCAATACTTGCGGTGAGATAATGCGTCTGGAACTCCGTTTTAAACGGCTCGCGCAGTACGCCATGAAGCTCATCAATAATAGCCAGACTGGTCTCGGTAGAGTCCTGCATAACCCCCACCCAAAATCTGTCACCAAGATCTCTCGCTATCCAGCCCGAATCGCCAATAGTCTTTCTCATTCGCTGTGCAATTAACTGAATAACCCGGTCACCTTCCTCGTGCCCGTGAATCGTATTAACGCGGTTAAAATAGTCAATATTAACGGCGGCGACAGCTATAGGTAACTGGCTTTCAATACGTTTCTCAACCAAGTCAAGAAAACGATGACGATTTGGCAACCCTGTTTGCTCATCGAAGTTTGCTAAATATTCAAGCTTACGGGCATTTTCTTTTTGCTCGGTAATATCCCGTATAATGCCGACATATTGCGTTTCACCAGAATGCGTTATCTCGGTTACCGCTAAATCGATAGGAAATACTTCTCCGGTTTTGTGCTTAGCCTGAACTTCGCGGCCAATACCAATAATACGGGCGCGCCCTGTTTTTTGGTAAGCGCTAATGTAACGGTCATGTTCACGAGCATAGGGCTCAGGCATTAACACACTGACATTTTTACCTTTCACTTCAGCCGCGCTGTAACCGAACATCCGCTCAGCCGGGGCACTAAAGTTAATAATAATGCCGTTATTGTCGATGGTAATAACCGCATCCAGTAAGTTGTCCAGTGTGCTGCGTAAGGTGTTGGCTTGATCTTGCAACTGCTGCAAACGGTACTTTTTAACCGTAATATCCTGAATTGCACCAAACAGTGCCATGTCACCATTTTTCAGCGTTCGGGTAATACCCGTAATAGCAACCCAGTGAATTATTCCGCTTCTGTCTTTAAGACAACTTTCTGCTGACCAGCTATGATGATTTTGAAAGCTTTGCTCGACCAGATGTTCAATATTTTCACGGTATTCAGGAAGATGAAACGCCATTGCCTGTTCATAAGTAATGGGTTCATCCTCGGCTACACCATGAATTTCTCTTAACTGAGGGCTCCAATATAAATCTCCGGACGCGGGTTCATACCAAAAGCTGCCAATGTTTGCCATGGTTTCAACACTGGTTAGCAACTCCTTTTCACGCTGTTCCGGAGATTTATCTTCCATAATTAAATTTATCCCGGGTAAGGGACAAAACCTACCGCTTTATAAACATCTGACAATGTTTTTGCTGAGGCTTCACGTGCCTTATCAGCACCTTGCTTCATAACCTGTTGCAAAAAAGCCTGGTCATTGCGCATTTCATGATAACGCTGCTGAATAGGTTCCAGCATGGCCACCACAGATTCCGCCACATCCACTTTTAAATGTCCGTACATTTTGTCTTCGTACTCAGGTACCAGCTCGTCTATCGACTTACCTGTGGCAGCTGACATAATGCTTAGCAAATTCGATACACCCGGCTTTTCTTCCTGATTAAAGTAAATGCGTGCCTGCTCATCAGAGTCGGTAACGGCTTTCTTAATCTTCTTCAGAATTTTCTTCGGTTCTTCCAGTAAGCCGACAAAGTTGTTTGGGTTATCGTCCGACTTAGACATTTTCTTAGTCGGCTCCTGCAGTGACATGACCCGCGCACCAACTTTTGGAATCATTGGCTCCGGAATCGTAAAAATATCGCCATACAAGTTATTAAAACGCTCAGCAACATTACGCGTCATTTCCAGGTGTTGTTTCTGGTCATCGCCCACCGGCACTTCATTTGCCTGATACAACAGAATGTCTGCCGCCATCAGCGCCGGATAAGTGAATAAACCCGCATTAATATTACTAGCGTGACGCTGAGACTTATCCTTAAACTGCGTCATGCGGTTTAGCTCGCCCATTTGCGTGTAGCAGTTAAGCACCCAGGCTAATTGAGAGTGTTCCGGCACGTGCGACTGAATAAACACCGTACTCTTTGCCGGATCAAGCCCACAAGCCAGATACAAGGCCAGTCCATCAAGAGTTGCTTGCTGCAGTTTCTCGGCGTCCTGGCGTACAGTAATGGCGTGCTGATCAACCAGCATAAACTTACAGTCGTGAGTGTCCTGCATCTTAACCCACTGACGTAATGCGCCAATATAATTACCAATAGACAACTGTCCCGACGGCTGACAACCACTTAACACAATTGGTTTCGACATTACTGTTTCCTCTAAGAACCTGTTACCGCAGCGATTTCATCGCGCATTGTCTGGATGACACTGGCGTAATCATCCGCATTAAAAATAGCTGAACCAGCAACGAACATGTCCGCGCCAGCTTCTGCAATTTCACCAATATTTGAAACCTTAACACCGCCATCCACTTCAAGACGTATGTCGCGGCCACTTGCTTTAATTCGTTTACGCACCGCTCTGAGCTTATCAAGCGTTGACGGAATAAAAGACTGTCCACCAAACCCCGGGTTAACCGACATCAGTAAAATGACATCCACTTTATCCATAATATGGTCTAGGTAATGCAGCGGTGTTGCAGGGTTTAGCACTACCCCCGCCTGGCAACCCTGTTCGTGAATAAGCTGTAAAGTCCGGTCAATATGGTCGGATGCTTCCGGATGAAAAGTAATGATAGAAGCCCCGGCTTCTGCAAAATCAGGAATAATACGGTCAACAGGCTTAACCATTAAATGCACATCAATTGGGGCTTCTATTCCGTAATCACGCAAAGCTTTGCACACCATAGGGCCTATTGTCAGGTTAGGCACGTAGTGGTTATCCATTACGTCAAAATGCACGACATCGGCACCAGCGTTCAATACCGCGTCAACTTCCTCACCTAACCGCGCGAAGTCCGCGGACAGTATCGACGGTGCAATTAGTGGTTTCATTGTTCGTTTTCCTGACCTATTTCAAAATGATGCTTATTGTAGCAGTTAACCCATGACAAAAAAATTCGCAATGATGACTAGAATTTTTACAAAATCGCTGATAAATTAGTCAATCAAGACTTGAGAGGGACTTTCATGCGATTACTCACAATAATAACGTCACTGGCATTAGCTGCGTTTACTGCGCTTGCTATTGTGAGTCCTTCATCGCTCGTTGCTGAACAAAATCCTACTCAGCGCTGCCAACAGCTTGTCACGGAAATAGAGCCCAGTAACACCTCTGTTGAATGTCAGTTAGCGGCAGAACAAGTGACATGGTTTAGCTGGTTAAAAGGCGACAGCCGTTCCGTACAATTTCACTTCTTCGACTTGATTGAGTTAATCTCAAGTTCAAGCGACAGCAACAAAAAACATTATCAAAACGAATACACTGATTAATGTCTGAATCTACCGAAAATAAAACCTCTAAACCAGGTGTTTTTAGTATGGTTATGAGTGTGTTGGCGGCATTTTTAGGTGTGCAAACAGAAAAAAACCGCCAACGAGACTTCCAGCATGGTAGTCCGAAAGCCTACATCATCATTGGCGTTATTCTTACCATTCTATTCGTCTTTGGTTTAATTGGTCTGGTTAACCTGGTTCTGGCTACCGCAGCCTGATCCCCCGCCGTAGCCTGACATTTATGTCAGGTGCGATATATAACCTGACGTAAACGTCAGGCTACAGATGTCGATCCACACACAATTGTGATTTCAATATCGCACCTGATGCAATAGCATCAGGCTACTATGCCGCTATGACGTAACAAAGCTTCTGCATTCGGTTCGCGACCACGGAACTCCTGAAATAAATCTGCGGCTTTACGGCTGCCACCACGTTCCAGAATCACATGTAAAAAGTCGCGCCCGGTTGTGGCGTTGAATATGCCTTCTTCTTCAAAGCGTGCAAATGCATCAGACGACAATACTTCCGCCCACTTGTAACTGTAATAACCTGCCGCATAACCACCAGCAAAGATATGACCAAAGCTGTGCTGAAAGCGATTGTACTCCGGTGGAATACGTACTGAGGTTTGCTGACGCACTTCATCCAGAATTTCGCTAATTCGTGCACCTGTTTTTTTATCAAACTCGTGGTGAATGCGCATATCAAACAGCGAGAATTCCAACTGTCGCATAATTTGCATAGCCGACTGGTAATTACGCGCAGCCAGCATTTTTTCCAGCAGCTCCTTAGGCAGCGGCTCACCGGTTTCATAGTGTCCGGATATTAATGCCAAAGCTTCCGGTTCCCAGCACCAGTTTTCCAAAAACTGACTGGGCAGCTCAACAGCGTCCCATTCAACACCGTTAATACCAGACAAACCAGCGGTATCGACCTGAGTTAACATGTGGTGCAAGCCATGACCAAATTCATGGAATAACGTCAGTACTTCATCGTGAGTAAAGAGTGCAGGTTTACCACCCACCGGCTTACTAAAATTACAGGTTAAAAAGGCTACCGGGTTTTGTAGCTCGCCGTCGGAATGTACTCGGCGGCCGACAAAGTCAGCCATCCAGGCACCACCGCGCTTACCTGAGCGCGCGTAGAGATCCAGATAGAAGCGACCACGCAAATGACCGTCGGCGTCGTGAATACGAAAGAAGCGCACATTCTCATGCCAGATTTTTACGTCTTTTTGCTCGCTAACCGTCATGCCAAACAACCGCTTGACCACCTCAAACAAACCGTTTAGCACTTGTTGCTCAGGAAAGTACGGACGTAATAATTCGTCAGAAATAGAATAACGCTGCTGCTTTAACTGCTCACTAAAGTAAGGGACATCCCAGGCTTCCATTTTCTCCACGCCTTGCGCTGCAGCAAAGGTTTCAATTTCAGCATACTCGGCTTTCGCCTGTGCTTTAGACTTGTTGGCAAGGTCCTGGACAAAATCTAACACCTGCTCCGGTGACTCGGCCATTTTCGTCGCCAGCGACATTTCAGCAAAGTCGTTAAAACCTAACAGCTCCGACATTTCATGACGCAAAGCCAGAGTTTCGTTCATAACCTCAGAGTTATCGAACTCCCCGCCATTAGGCCCGGTTTCCGACGCGCGGGTCACAAAAGCCTGGTACATTTCTTTACGCAGCTCCCTGTCTTCGGCGTACAACATGACCGGCAGATAACTTGGAATATCTAAAGTGAACAACCAGCCTTCTTTTTCCTGGTCTGCTGCGGTTTCTTTTGCAGCTTCTTTGATGCTTTCCGGCAAGCCAGCCAGGCGGCTTTCATCGGTAATCAGGCAAGTCCATGCGTGGGTGGCATCCAGCAAGTTGTTGCTGAAGGTTGAAGACAAGTCAGACAGCCGCGATGAAATTTCAGCATAACGTTTCTTTTTGTCTTCGGGTAAATCCACACCCGACAAACGAAAATCACGTAGGGTGTCGTTAATGAGTTTTTGCTGAGCTTCGGTCAAACTGTCGAACTCGTCACTTTCACGCAGTGCCTGATAAGCGTCAAACAAGCCTTTGTGCTGTCCTACATAGGTTGCGTAGTCCGACAACAATGGCAGGCAACTGTCATGCGCTTCACGCAGTTCAGGCGTGCTTAATACGGAGTTCAAATGCGATACCGGTGCCCAGACATGCTCAAGCTTTTCATCCGCATCGGTCAAAGGTTCAATCAAACCATTCCAGCTAAAATCACCATGTTCTAGTACTTCATCAATGGTTTTTCGAGCGTGCTGTATGCACTCCTCAACAGCGGGTTGTATATGTTCGGGTTTAATTTGCTCAAAGTCCGGAAGCTGGCTCTGTTCTAATAGCGGGTTATGGCTCATTTTTACCTCAATTTTTCAAAATGCTTACAATGGATATTGGGGCTTTGCGCTAGTCTTCAACCACGCTTATGTGGTTTCCTGCGTTTTTTGCGGTATTATCAGTTCGTTAATAAATCAGAATAAAGGTAAATGTCATGTCTGACACCTCTTTTCGATCTTTACGCTTATTGGCCGGATTAACGGCCATTATTACCTTAAGTGCCTGTAGTAACCTGGGTGGACAATCCACTGCGGACTCCGATAAAGCTGACGTAACAGGTGTTAGCCAGCTGACAGCGGAGAAAATATTCGCCAGCGATACCTTCAGTATTGACCGCCCGGCTCCAACTCGCTGGCTTGAAGACGGCTCAGGTTACACGACTTTAGAGCAGTCCAACTCGGCAGATGGTCGCGATATTGTTCGTTATCATCCTGAAACCAACGAACGCACGGTTTTAGTCAGTGCTGAACAGCTTACCCCTAAAGGTAAAAGCAAAGCGCTGGATATTGCCAATTACGTCTGGTCAGACGATGGCGACAAAGTACTCATTTTCACCAATACCAAGCGTTCGTGGCGTACCCATACTCTGGGCGACTACTGGGTGCTGGACCGCAGCAACAACGAATTACGCCAACTGGGTGGTAATGCGCCCGAGTCGACTTTGCAGTTTGCCAAGTTTAATCCGCAAGGCACAAAAGTCGCGTTCGTTATGCAGAACAACATTTATGTACAGGACCTTAGCAGCTTCACTATCAGCGCGCTGACCAGCGACGGCAGCGACACTATCGTTAACGGCACCTTCGACTGGGTTAACGAAGAAGAGTTTTTCCTGCGCGATGGTTTTCGCTGGAGCCCGGATGGGCAGCACATTGCGTACTGGCAGCTGGACACCGAAGGCACGCCGGTATTCACCATGATCAATAACACCGACGAACTCTACCCAACGTTAAAAGAATTCCCTTACCCGAAAGTGGGTGAAACTAACGCTGCTATGCGCATTGGCGTTATGCCGGCCGGTGGCGGCCAGACAAAATGGATGGATATTCCCGGTGACCCTCGCCAGCATTACCTGGTGCGCATGAACTGGGCTGGCAACAGCGAAAAACTGTTAATTCAGCAACTGACCCGCAAACAGCACATTAATCGCGCTTTTATCAGCGATATTGAAACCGGTCGCAGTCAGGAGCTGTTACGCGAAAGCACCGACTCGTGGGCCGAATATGTCGACGACATTCACTTTTTAAATGATGGTCGCGAATTTACCTGGTTAAGCGAACGCAGCGGTTATCGCCATATTTATCGCGTGCATCGTGATACCGGCAGAACCACCGCCATTACCCGCGGTAACTGGGACGTGGTTGAAGTGCTGCGGGTAAACGAAGAAAACGGCTGGGTCTATTTTATTGCTTCACCAGAAACACCTCTGGAGCGTTACCTGTTCCGCGCCAGCTTAGACGGCAGTGGCCGCTTAGAGCGTCTTACACCGGACATGGACGGCACCCACAGTTACAGCATTTCGCAAGACGCCAAATACGCTGAACATACCTTTAGTTCGGTTAACCAGGTTCCGGTTACTAATATGATTTCACTGCCGGATCATGAAGTTATTCGTACGGTGGTTGACAATAACGAGGTACAGCAAGCGGTTGAGCAGGTGCAGAAACAACCGGTTGAGTTTTTCCGGGTGGAAGCTCGTGACGGGTTAGAGCTGGACGGCTACATTATGAAGCCGACTGACTTCGACCCCAGCAAAGAATACCCCATTTTGTTCTACGTTTACGGCGAACCCTGGGGGCAGACAGTGGCCAACCGCTGGGGCGGCTCATTGTATTTATGGCACACCATGCTGACACAGCAGGGCTATATTGTTGCGTCTATTGATAACCGCGGCACCAAATCACCACGCGGCTTTGACTGGCGCCGTTCTATTTACAAGAACCTGGGCGTTGTTACCGTACGCGACCAATACGATGCGCTGCAACAAATGCTGGAACGCTGGGACTTCATTGATGAAAGCCGCGTAGGCATTTGGGGACACAGCGGCGGCGGTTCACAAACCCTGAATGCGTTATTCCGTTACCCGGACAGCTACCACATGGGTATGGCGCTGGCACCAGTACCTGATTTAACGCTGTACGACACCATTTATCAGGAGCGGTACTCTGGTTTACTGCCTGAGTCTGCCGAGCGTTATAAAGAAACCTCGGCCATTACGCACGCTGAAAACCTGGAAGGCGACTTACTGTTAGTGCACGGTACGGGAGACGACAACGTTCACTTTCAGGGCAGCGAGCGCCTGGTCAATGAGCTCATTAAACACGGTAAGCAGTTTGAGTTTTTTGCCTACCCGAACCGCTCTCATGGTATTTACGAAGGTGAAGGTACAACCCTTCATTTACGCACTATGATGACCGAGTTTGTGAAAGAGAACTTACCAGCCGGCGAACGCTCGTCATCTGAGCAATGAACTGATCTTTCGATTACCGCTATCGGTATAAAAAGCATGACAACCCCGTGTCTTTATTTGCAAGATACGGGGTTTTTATTCAAGATATCCGCAGTTTTTGAATTAAGTACAGGAGTTAAGCAATATGACCAGACATTATGACTATCTTGCGATAGGCGCAGGTAGTGGCGGCATAGCCTCAGCCAACCGCGCAGCGATACGTGGCGCGAAAGCCGCTGTTATTGAAGCGAAACACGTTGGCGGCACCTGCGTAAACGTGGGCTGTGTTCCCAAGAAAGTCATGTGGTACGGCGCTCATATTGCTGAAGCCATAAAATACTCGCCGTCATACGGCTTCGAGCTTGAACAAAAAGGTTTTGACTGGGCTACTATGGTTAAAAACCGCGAAGCCTATATTGAACGCATTCACGGTGGTTACCATCGCGGCTTTCAGGGCAATGGCGTTGAGTTTATAGAAGGCTTTGCTAAATTCGTTGACCACAAAACAGTAGAAGTTAACGGAGAAAAGATTACCGCTGACCATATTACCATTGCCACCGGCGGGCGCCCTATGATCCCTGAAATTCCGGGCGCTGAGCATGGTATTGACTCCGACGGCTTCTTTGCCCTGACGGAACAGCCTAAAAAGGCAGCCGTTATTGGGGCCGGCTATATTGCCGTTGAAATTGCCGGTGTGTTTCATGCATTAGGCACCGACACTCATTTAATGGTACGTCGTGACCGTCCGTTGCGTACCTTTGATAAAGATATTACCGATGGTTTGCTGGAACGCATGAAGCAGGACGGCCCTGAGCTGCACACCGAAACCACCGTTCGCGAAGTCGCTAAACAGGACGACGGCACATTGACCCTGCACTTTGAAAATGGCAAGTCAATGGAAGGCGTAGACTGCTTAGTCTGGGCAATAGGCCGCTTACCGGCAACTGACAAAATTAACCTGGAATGCACCGGAGTGGAGCTGGACAACGACGGCTTCATCAACGTCGATAAGTTCCAGAATACCAACGTACAAGGTATTTACGCTGTAGGCGATAATACGGGGGCCGCGGCGCTTACACCGGTTGCTATAAAAGCAGGACGCTTACTGGCGGAGCGCTTGTTTAACAACATGCCAAACGCACACATGGACTTTGAAAACATTCCGACCGTGGTATTCAGCCACCCGACCATTGGTACCGTTGGTCTGAGCGAGGAAGACGCTAAGCTCAAATTTGGTGAAGACAACATTACCGTGTACAAGTCATCCTTTGCAGCTATGTACAACGCCGTTACTCCGCACCGTGCCCTCAGCTACTTCAAGCTGGTGTGCCACGGCAAAGAAGAGAAAGTGGTAGGCATTCACGGTATTGGTGAAGGCATGGACGAGATATTACAAGGCTTTGCCGTTGCTTTGAAGATGGGGGCAACTAAAGCTGACTTAGATTCGACTGTGGCTCTGCATCCGACCAGTGCTGAGGAGTTTGTGACTTTGAGATAGAACGTTTCAAACTGGCGTATAAGTTTGCTCTAAGGTCATTCCGAGGGTAGCTATCGACTGGAGTTTTTAGGTTGAAAGTTGCCCTATGGATGGCGAACCAATTTAATGTAAATTCATTTCTACCATGGTCCTATTTTGGAGCAGAGATCAGACTGGTTACACCTTTACATCAATACCGATATGTTCCCGACTTCCCTTAATAAAACTCTCTAAATTATACAAAGTATGAAGGGCATCGCCGTATATCTTTACAGATTCAGAGAAGCCTTGCTCTTGACGATCAATTTCTTTAATTCGGGCATATCTTTCTTCAAGGTGACTAATCGCATCTATAGAACTTTCATTACCGAAATCTTGCCCAACCATGATAAAAACGGATGCTGCATTGCCGGATATTTCGCCAGCTTCAAATAGGTATCCTCCTAATTTACGCAAGTCATCAGGATTAATATCACGTAAATTATACTCCGAAATTTCATTTCGAAGCTCTTCTGACTTTTGGCTAATAATGTCATCCGATACTTCATCCGCTAATCCGATGGGGTTTTCTGTCGAGAATGGCCCATTACTATAGTGAGAAGACACTTGATCGGCATATGTATGATTCAATGCATTGACCTGCATAACTACCTCCTTTATCAGAGTTAAGTAACGTACTTTTACTTTATGCCAAACGCCTTAAGCTTTAGCGCCAGAGGCGTATTCCCAAGGATCCCGGACGTTTCCGTCAGACTCAGCTGGCGGAATATAAGATGACACCACTTTTTCCAAGTCTTCCAGGTATTCCCATTTGGTCTTCGGCACGTAGGAACGCCCGCTTCTCCGGCCCTCACCCTCGCGGGCTTCATAAACAGCCTGCAAAGCATCTTTATTGCTTAAAACGGACTGCAGTTTATTCATCGTCTGGGGCTCTGCTTTCATGTCTATAAGTTCATTGGTGCTGCTCGTTTGTATACCTAATAGATTATCGAGGCCGATGGTCGCAGCTTCCAGATAGCCGATTTGTTCCTTTCTATTTAGGTCGTTAAGTTGGTCGCCCATTTCTACAAGCTGTTCGTCACTGAAATTATAGGTTGTCAGCAACTCTCCCATATTCTCAAGCATTCTTTTCGTTGTCTCGAATAGGTTATCGCCAAACCCTTTGCTGATACTCACCACATGTTCCGAATCACCAAAAGCACTCATTTCAAAGAAAGGATTGGTTTTAAGTGCTACTTTACCAATAAAAGACAATATGCTCGTTCTGGCCTCATCACTTTTATCCAGAAGACCGTCAAGCAGTTGCTCACCTTCAATCCGGCTCATTCCAAGCACATTTAACAAGCTACTTTGCTGTTCCCGGCTGTATTGATCGAGTTTGTTTACAAAATCAGCTGGCGATTTGGTATCTATTACAGTCGAAACGAAGTTCTGTAAATCATTCGCACTCGATTTAACGTCGAAGTATCCTCCTAAAGATTCATAGGTCGCATCGTTCTTACGTTCAGCTTTGTGGATACTGATTTTTTCATTATATTCAGCCGCCTTTTCAATCAGTTGATCCCGGGCAATTCGCTGAGTGTCTGATAGCACTTCAATAAATTGCTCTACTTTTTCTTCATATGTTCTGGAGGGATTAAATTCATTAACATGGGTAAAAAGCATGTTTGCAGAAGCCGACAACCCATAAAATGTATCGGTTAACTGCGAAAGTTGTTCTTTGTCCAGGGTTTCAACCATAGACAAGAAATCATCGTTCGACGTAATGCCTAACCTACCCAGGCGGATAAAATCTTCCTCAGACATTTTTGAGTACAAATCTTTTAGTTTTTCTATTTTCTCCGCCGAAAATTCTGATTGTATTGGCTCTTCCAGCCATTTATTAAAATTAAAATAGAGTTTATCTAGCTCACTAAGGAAGACGCCCTGGGTATTTTCAGGCTGGGTATCCAAAGGCTCCGCCACATGGCTTTGTAGCACCGTTATCGGCTGATTAGAGGGTGCCGGCTTGGTTAAGGATGAATAGTGATTTGTTAATGATATTTTCACCTTTAGTCTCTTTTCTAGTATGAGATACTTACTATAACCATCGGCAGTAACGAGTAAATATTGAGCAAAAATTTGAGAGTTTCTTACTTACGCCGTCAACACTTTGCGGTAATCTTTAAAAAAGATAACAAACGAACTTAGATAATTCTGAAGGCAGCCAGTATTCCATGAGCAATATTCTTAACAATGCTGAACAAGGTTGTGACTCGCACGAACAACCGTCGTCTGCAATAGAAGTTATTATTGAACCTCGCGACAGCGACTTAGGCGGCTTTTATGTCCGCCGCGCATTACCTACTCGCCAAAAACGTATGGTCGGGCCGTGGATTTTCTTTGATGAAATGGGTCCAGCAGATTTCCCGCCGGGAGAAGGCGTCAATGTCGCACCACACCCGCATATTGGGTTATCCACTGTCACGTACTTATTTGATGGCGAAATGCTACATCGGGACTCAATTGGCAGTTATCAAATAATTAAGCCCGGCGATATCAACCTGATGGTCGCAGGCAGGGGCGTTACACACTCAGAAAGAGAGCGCCCGGAAATTACCGCCCGTGAACACAGGCTGCATGGCTTGCAACTCTGGTTAGCGTTACCCGAACAGTACGAACAGACCGAGCCGGCCTTTTATCATATTCCGTCAACCGATATTCCGTCGGCTAATGTGAATGGGGTTTCGGTTCGCGTCATGATAGGTCAAGCTTATGGCGTAAAGTCACCTGTACCTACTTTGTCTGAAACTTTGTACGTGGAAGCCCGACTGGGCTCTGGCCAAGAACTGACGTTACCGACAACAGATGAGTTGGCTGTTTATATCGTTTCTGGTCGCTTAAATTCAGAAGGTAAAGAACTAGTGGCAAGAACATTGGTTGTATTAAAAACTGAAGAGCAACCCGTTATTACAGCTCAGGAGCCATCACATATTGTCATTATTGGCGGTAATGTATTGGGCAATAGATTTATTAACTGGAATTTTGTGTCGTCCGATAAAGAACGCATAGAGCAAGCAAGAAAAGATTGGCAGAATCAGCGCTTTAATAAAGTTGTTGGCGACGAAGATGAGTTTATTCCTTTGCCTTAATGGTTCCCAAAAGGGAAATCAGCGCCTTTATTTAGCAGGAGAAGACATTATGCAGTCTACTACAAGCAGTTTCACTATGCGGGCATTACTCGTTACCGGCTTTCTTTCAATAACCATTACCTCTACGTTTTCCGTAGCCAAAGATACAAATACAGAGAGTGAAACTTGCTCTTATAACGAAGTTGAAATGTTAGAACTATCGCCCAGAGAGTTTGACCAAAACCTGGAAAAAGGCTGGCGAGAAGTAGCTAAAGCGGAAGCCTGTCGTGAAGCGGCAGCCGATCTTATCCATACCTATTACACAAAGAATGAGATTTCCAAAGGGGCTATGAGAACCTTTGTCTGGCATGAGGGTCAGCTTAGGGCCGAAGTCGGTCAGTATCAACGCGCTATTAGCTTAATGAAGCAAGCGCGCAAGCCGCCCGAAAAAGACATGTCTGGCTGGAATTATTACGTTGACGCCACTATCGCCTTTTTACAATCAGATAGAGAAGAGCTAAAAACTCAAAGGGAAAAACTGGCTGCAGTTCCTAAACCCGAAGGTTTTAATCCGACAGATGCCGACGGTAACCCTATTGAACTGCAGTGGCCGCTAAACCTAAATATTGTTGATAAGTTCATTCGTTGTTTCGACCAGGCTTATTCTGAAGTCTACACTGAATGTACTGCAGAAAAATAACCTCTGCTCGTTATCGGAGCTAATAGTGAATGATCATAAACTCACAATTTTCTGGTAATACTTTATTGTCGCTGTTCGTAACGACTATTTTGTCTGCGGTTTTCATTCCCGCATAGGTTTCTACAGACACTTTAAAAAGCCTCAATGTAACGGGGTTTTCCATGCTCTCTAAGTTAGCATGAATAGTGTCAGGTAATATCGACTGATAGCTTCCTTTGTAAGAGGTTATCTTGTCCTCCTCTACGTCAATATTTATCCGTTTATTATTCTTAAATTCAAGAATCATACGCTGGTCATTACAGGTTTGGTGATTGCCGCGAAGAACCGGTGGAAGCTTTAATTCAGGGGCGTTCCCACGTACGTACAACCCAACGTTACGACCTTTATAATAATGCTTCTGCTGATAAAATTTTTGATAAGCTACAGGTTCAAGGTTTTGTTGCTGAATAACGTGCTCAAGTTTAGCGAAGAACTCAGGGCTTTCATTCGCGGGGTTTGTCGCCACAACCACACCTGGAAATTCTTCGGGGATCATTACACCTGAGGTGTTTTTTACTTTGAATCCATTTTCAGACAACGCAGAAATTAATTCCTCACGCTCTTTCTGTGGCAGCCGTTCTGTTGTGAGAAATACGGTGGGTGAACTGCAGCCAACTAATAAAAAAAGCACCGCTATTATAATAATTGCTTTCATTTTGACATCCCTGTACCAAAAGTATGCTTTAACTCTCACAATCTGTTACAAATTAGTCAACAAATAATTAAAGATTACCCTCAACAAGCAGGGTAGTCCTCGTTATTATATTGAGGTCATTTTTTAAGGGATATTTTTATGAAAAAGTTATTACTCGCAAGCTCTATTAGCTTCGCTCTTTTAGCTGCAGGTTGTAGCCAGCCAGCAACGGAGAGCAGCACGGTACAACCGGCAGTAGCCGGCGAAGTCATTAAAAGCCCGAACGACGAGCGCGAATATCGCGTCGTGACTTTGGATAACAATATTGAAATTATGTTGGTTTCTGATCCGAATACGGATAAATCAGCTGCCGCTTTAAGCGTTGGTGTTGGTTTATTGCAGGACCCGGAAGCTCAACAGGGGCTGGCACATTATCTGGAGCACATGTTGTTCCTGGGAACTGAAAAGTATCCCGATACCAACGAATACAGCGAGTTTATGAGTAATAACGGTGGTAGTCAGAATGCCTCTACCTGGCTGGATGTCACCAACTATATGTTTAAAATTAATAACAGCGCCTATGATGAAGCTTTAGATCGCTTCTCTGATTTTTTCAAAGCGCCAAAACTGTACCCAGAATATGCAGACAAAGAACGTAATGCAGTGAACGCCGAATGGTCAATGCGCCGTGAAATGGACTTTTTTGGCCAGTTCAAATTAGGACGCTTATTGCTGGGAGAGCACCCTTCCAATCGTTTCCTTATTGGAAATCTGGACAGCCTGAGTGACAAAGAGAACAGCGAGCTGCACAAAGAAACCGTCGATTTTTACAACCGCTTCTACTCAGCCAACATTATGAAAGTTGCCATGATAAGCAACCGCTCGTTAGAAGAGATGGAAACCTTAGCTCGCAAACACTTTGCCAGTATTGAAGACGACGGTATTGATGAGCCCGAAGTCACAGCTCAAATTAACTTCGACGATGTAGGCAAAAAGCGCATCCACTATGTGCCAAATGAAGACGTTAAGCAGTTGAAGCTGGAATTCATTATCAATGACAATCAGGATCAGTTTGCGGTTAAGCCCAACCGCTATGTCAGTTACCTGCTTGGCTCAGAAATGCCGGGCACACCAGCACAACAACTCAAAGATGCCGGCCTTATTGCTAGCTTGAACGCATCAGCGCAGCCAACTTTTTACGGCAACTATGGAGTTCTGGCAATTGACCTCGAACTGACTAATGCCGGCATGCAGCAGCGTGAAGAAATTGTCGCGCTTATTATGCAGTACATTGATAAAGTCCGCGCCGAGGGCGTTGATGAAAGTTACTTTGAAGAGATAAGAACCAGCCTGAGCAACAACTTCCGCTTCTTAGAAAAAGGGGACGAATTCAGCTACGTCTCGTCACTTGCCGAGGCTATGCAGAATTATCCAGCGGAATACGCAGTTAGTGCCCCTTATGAATATCAGGAGTTTGACCCTGAAGCCATTCGCTCAGTTCTGTCACAGCTTACACCTGAGCACCTTCGCGTTTGGTATATTAGTCAGGACGAGCCACACGACAGCGAGCTCGATTTCTACGAAGGTAAATACAAGGTTGTTGATATCCCGCAAGAAGAAATAACGAGCTGGGATAACGAACCTAAAATGGCAATTAACTTGCCTAAAGTGAATACCCTGTTGCCAGAGAGTTTTGCCATTAAGCAGAACGACGCATTCGATAAACCCAAAGTGGTTATCGAAGAAGAAGGCATTCAGGTCTGGCAGTATCCAAGCCAATTATACAGCGACCAGCCGCGCGGCGTTTTTTATATTCAAATAAACAACGACGCACCTATTAAAAGTATAAAAGCCGACGTTTTAACCGCTTTATGGCGCGATTTATACAATATGAATGTTAGCGCACTGGATACCGAAGCAAATATTGCGGGTATGAACCTGAACCTTAATGACGGCACTGGCCTGTCACTGACGGTGTCTGGCTTTACCGATAAACAACCGCAGCTACTTGAACGTGCTATTGATAACTTGAGGTTTGACGTAGAAGAGCGAGCCTTTAAGCAAGCGGTGGATCGCTATGTCAGAGAACTTGAAAACAAAGGCCAGCAATTCCCAATTTACCAAAGCTTTGATGCATACGGGCAGTTGATTCGGGAAGGCGGGTTTAACCAAACTGACTTAATTGAAACTGCGCAAAGCCTGACTCCGGCTGACTTGTCTAACTTTATCGACACCTTAATGGGTAATAACGCCATTCGCGTGTTTGCTTTTGGTAATTACGATAAGGCCAATCTGGAAGAATCTGTTGAGCGTATTCAGGCCAGCTTACCCGAAGACCGGAAGGTCACTGACTTTAAAGTGGCTCAATTCTGGAAGCCTGAAACTGGCAAGTCCATTGTATTGCGTCGCGACCTGGATGTAGCTGACGTGGCAGTAGTTGATGCACACATTCATCCTCAACCAGGTTTTGCCACGCTAGCGGCAGGAACTGTTCTGCAAAGCCATTTCCGCACCGTAGCCTTTGATACCCTGCGTACGGAAGAGCAACTGGCCTATGCGGTGGGTTCTTTCGCACCGAATCTTGATAATTACGCAGGTTTTGGCCTGTACATTCAGACCCCGGTTAAGAACGTTGCCGATATGCAGGAGCGTTTTGATAGTTTCAAAGAAGAGTACTGGGAAGACTTGCAGGAAATGACCCCGGAAGAGTTCAACCAAATCAAACAAAGCACCTTGATTACACTGAACGAACAGCCGAAGAACTTGATGGAAGAAGTTTCTCCATTCCTGGCTGATTTGAGCTTGCAGCGCTTTGAATTCGACAGCAAAGAACAGTTAATTGATGCCGTTGAAAACGTAAGCCTTGAAGACGCCAAAACGTTTTACCAGCAAACCATGTTAAACCCAGATGCCGCACGTATTTCAGTGCAGCTGCGTGGTACTAAGTTTGCAGAGCAACCCTACGCGGAATTGCCAAACCAGAAAGTCATTTCCGATTTGGCAGAGTTTCATCAGGAAATGGAGAAGCAGTAATAACGCCTGGTATTGAGCAACCTCATTATTGAGGTTGCTCTAATTTCAAAACTCAAACCACACCTTGTTCCAGCATGGCGTCCGCGACTTTGCGGAACCCGGCAATATTTGCGCCAAGAACTAAGTTTGACGGGTGTCCGAAATCTTCGGCGGTGCGCTTCGCATCCTGGTATATATTACTCATAATGTCTTTGAGTTTTTCATCCACTTCTTCAAAGTCCCAGCGCAACATACTGGCATTCTGAGCCATCTCTAACTGGCTAGTGGCGACACCGCCTGCGTTTGATGCTTTGCCCGGACCATAACCAACGCCACTTTCAATGAAAAGCTCGACCGCGGCCTGGGTGGTGGGCATATTTGCCCCTTCCACTATGTACTTACACCCATTTTCCAGAAGTGCCTGGGCGTCTTTTTCGGTCAATTCATTCTGAGTTGCACAGGGAAAAGCGATATCGGCCTCGTAGCGCCAAACGCTGTGACCTTCATCGGGGTAATCATCTTTAGGCGTGTACTCTGCATCATCATGAGTTTCTAGGTACTCCTTAAGGCGCCCGCCCCGTTCTTCTTTTATGCGCTTAACCAAGTCCAGATCAATACCACTGTCATGGTAAATGGTTCCGCTGGAATCACTGCAACTTAGTGGCTTAGCCCCTAAGTCGTAAAGCTTTTCAATAGCATGAGTAGCGACATTACCAGAGCCTGAAATCAAACAACGCTTTCCGTCCAAAGAGTCATCCTGGTCATCCATCATGCATTGCGCGAAATAGACAACTCCATATCCTGTCGCTTCTTTTCTAACTTGCGAGCCGCCCCATAATTCGCTTTTTCCGGTTAAAACACCGTCAAAACGGTTGGCCAGACGCTTATATTGACCAAAGAGGTAGCCAATTTCCCTTGATCCCACACCGATGTCTCCCGCCGGAACATCCGTATGGGGCCCTATATGACGATACAGTTCACTCATAAACGACTGGCAAAAACGCATAATTTCCGCGTCCGACTTGCCTTTAGGATCGAAATTGGCACCACCTTTGCCGCCGCCAATGGGTAAGCCGGTCAACGCATTCTTAAATATTTGCTCAAGGCCAAGAAACTTAACAATACCGGCATTAACACTTGGGTGAAAACGCAACCCGCCTTTATAAGGCCCCAGCGCCGAGTTAAACTCTATTCTGTAGCCTTTATTCACCTGAATTTTACCATCATCGTCCATCCAGGGGACACGAAACATAATTTGCCGCTCAGGCTCAACCAGACGCTCAATAATAGAGTGTTCCCGATACTTAGGGCGTTCTTCCAGCAAAGGTTCTATCGATTCAAGTACATCCTCTACCGCTTGATAGAACTCAACTTGAGCCGGACTGGTTTGCTTTAGCTTTTCGATGGTTTCTTTTATGTAGCTCATTCACGTATCCGTTATTGTTAAAGGCATATTCATGCTTATTAATAACGTATTTTAGAAAGTTTAGATCGCCCAAAATAAAAAACCCGGAGGCAAAGCCTCCGGGTTACAACAGTTTTCCTTCTGGAAAACTAGAACGATAAACGCGCTCCTAAATAAAACTGGCGCGGTTTCACCCACTCTACTGCTTCACCAAACTCATACACGCCATCGCCGGCAACTAAATCTTGCTCTCGACGCGCAGCTTGGTCATCTAACGCATTAAATATATCAAGGAAGAATTCGGCCTTATAGCTTTCACCAAAGTCATACGTATACTTAACGCGAAGATCTAACGTTCCGTATGCGGGAGACTCTTGAGAACCAATAACCCCTTCTTGAACCCAGGTATCAGTATGCCCACCAACCTCATATGGCTCATCAGATAGTGGCGCATGGCGACCGTATAAAGCTCGGGTTTTACTATAAATAGTACCCGAGTTCCAGTTATATACCGCTCCGACTTCAAAGCCGTTATCAAATTTGTAACTACCAAATAATTTAACCAGATGCTCGATATTTCCGGGTTGATCTGCATATACACCCGGAGCTCGGGGATCTAGCCAAACAAAGTCACCTTGCAAGTCAGCATTACTATCTGAGTTCGTATTACCTTTTGCATCGTTGTAAGTCCAAGACGCATTAAAGAACCAGTTATCAGACGCCGTTCTATGCTTAGTGAACGCTACTTGCAAACCTTCATAATCACGCTTTCCTCCTTCTAAAGTCGCAATTACGTAATTAGAACCAGGATTTTCATCGTAACCAAAATAAGAAAGGGGTAAATAAAAGTCAGTCCCCTCTAGAGCATTTGCGTAGACACCAAGATCGTAATCTTCTAGAAGATCCCTAGTAGCCCTATCAGTGTAAGTCACTTCAATACTCATATTGTCTGCGATGTTTGTCGCATAACCGAGCAGTATTTCGTCGGTATAGGGTGTTTTTGTACTTGGTGCGAAAAACGCATCTTGCACTTGCTCACCGCCACGTACACGATAGGTCAACCAGCGATCCTCTAAATAGATTTGCTCATGAAGCACTGGACCAGTCAGGTTCCCCGCAAAATCAGTCATATTTGTGCGGATAGGATCATAGTAACGGCCTACAAAACCCCAGACTTTACTAGACCCATCAATGTCATAAACAACACTAAACCGCGGTGCAACTTCCCAGTCAAACTCTGCTATTTTGTCGCCTTTAGATGAGAAATGCTCCCAAGTTTCAGCACGTATACCAGCATTCACTGTCCATTGAGCTATAGTCCAGGTGTCCTGGAGGAAGACTGTTTTACCTTTGGTCTCCATCTCAATTGGTGCTGTTTGAACTTCCTGGCTTCGATAAACGTTCACGTCACCTGTTGGATTACCCTCAGTAGAATCAAAAATGACGCCACTTCTTAATTCGTCTTCGCTAATTGTGCCGTCATTATTTGTATCGTAGCGACTTGTATATAAAGCGGCATCATCGCTTGAAGCCATATTTGAGATGAGTCGAGAAAGGTCATCCGCAGATAGATCTCGCTGGCCCACCCAGTCGTCGGCATCTAAATAATCACCAATGGAAGAGCCTGAGTTTCTGTTCCCGATTGAAGTATATTGAGCTCCCTCCCCGGTATAGCGGCTATCCTGAAGGTTTTCATTTACCGTGTAGACAAAGCCTGCTTTTATTTCGTGGCTGCCCATATCATAAGTATCCAAAAAATACTCTAACGTAGCTTGATACTGGTCCTTATTACGGAAATTGGTAGAGTTAACGCCATAACCCCCTTTATCAGTATCCGCATTCGTTGGCTCAAAACCGTCAGCTGTGCGATATGCCACATCATTACGCGTAGAATTATCAGCAGCGACACGTGATGCTTCGCCTTCATGACTAGAGACTTGCAGGGTAAGAATCAAGTTATCCCAATAACGGGAATATTCAACTTTATAATTATCACCACCGTTCTCTTCAGCTACATCCCGGTTATTCAGTGTTCTTGGATCGTCAGAGCCACTAATTTCTTGAGGATCGTTAAACCAGCTTGCAACAAAACGATCGTTTCCCGTTGGTTGCCAGGTCAGTTTAAAGAAGCCCAGATCTTGCTCATCTTTGATAGTGCGCAGCTGTGTATCCGTTACCGGGTCAGTCACATCTTCTTCACGATCTTTAAGTTGGTAAGAGCCAAAAAACCAAAGTTCATCTTCAATAATCGGGCCACCCAAAGTCACGGCAGTATCAAAAGTATCAAAGCTATTTTGAGAGAGATTTTCGTTATCGGCTACCAAACTGTCATTTTGGAAGTAATAGTTAACAGAACCGCTCCACTCGTTACCACCAGATTTCGTGATAACTCGGGTTACTAAGCCTTGACCGCCCGCATACTCCGCAGGTATGCCTCCAGTTAAAATTCGCTGCTCCTGGATGATTTCGGAGTTAATATTAGCGCCAAAAGTACCCGTCTGGTTATCGGTAACATTAACACCATCGAGGTAGTAAACATTGTCTGAAGACGAACCATACTCGCCACCTATATCAGAATAATTAACACCTGATTTAGACGATGGGTTCCCACCAACAGAAGGTTTAGTACTGGGTGCTAACTGCAAATAATCCTGAAAGCTTCGAGCGGTAGGGAGAGATTCGGTCATATCCAAGGTGACTGAGGTTCCTGTCGTGGAGGACGTAGTATCTATCGTAGACATCGCACGACCGGTCACCTGAATTGTTTCAATATCAGAGCCTTCTGCTGTTAATGAGTAGTTCAGCTCAAAAGTTTGGCCCGACGAAACTCGAACATTCCCAGACTCAAATCCAGAATATCCCTCTTCGACAATCTCGACTTGATAGTCGCGAGAGGGTTGCAAACCCCCTAAACGAACATATCCGTCGTCATCGGTCTCTGCCGTTCTTTTTGCCAAGGTATCCGGAGCACTCACACTCACTGTCGCATTAGGGACAGGGTTCCCTTGCGTGTCTGTTACTTGTATACGAAGTGTACCGGTATCCTGAGCGTAAGAACTGGACGAGGCTGCTATTGCAGCAGCAACTGATAATGCTGTTAACGTTTTTTTCAATTTTAACATGATTGTTCTCTCCGTTAACAAACGCCACTATCTAAGTGAACGTACAACTTGTCTTTGTTATAAATTTTTATTGTTATCGAGGCGAGACCTCACAATCACATTAACTAGAAGAATATTTTTTGTCCAGTTGTTATTTTAATTAACAAATGGATGTTCTATTACGCCCAGCCTTCTTCGCAGAATAAAGATTCTCATCAGCACGTTTTAAAATGCTATCCGCTGTATCATCAGGCTCTTTTACAGTTGCACCTAAACTTATCGTGACTTTTACCGTTTTACTCTTCTCCTTTTTACCTCGCGCTTCTTTTCCTTTTGTCTTACTCTCTGGCCGCGAAGGCTCTCTCAATTTAAGCGGGTAATTAGCAACCTGGCTACGAACGCTTTCCAGCAAATTTTTTAGCTTTTCTTCATCGTTGTGGAAAAACACTAAAGTAAATTCTTCTCCGCCATAGCGGTACGCCTTAAACCCGCCGTGCTCTTTTAAAATACGGCCTAACAGCCGCAGCACCTGATCACCAACCTCGTGTCCATAGCGGTCATTAAACTTTTTAAAATGGTCAACGTCGAGCATGCAAACGGCACTGCGTTTGCGTAAGTGTTGCAACTGACTCATCAACGCACGCCGTTGCGGTAGCCCGGTTAGTTCATCAATGTAGGCCAGCTTCAACATTTGGTCGGCCAGCGCCAGCAATAAGCCTGCGCTGGCTGCCAAAGCGGCCCAGGTAGAGGCTTGCTGGTACTGCACAGCTAACAAAAAGACCATAAGAGAAAACCAGGCGGCCCAATGACTCCAGGCAAAAGCAGAAGCGCTTTTATAGAGCAAATAAGTTGCCCAAATTCCGCCCATGGCGACTGTCCAAATGAGCAGCCCAATAGCAAACGAACTTTGTTGCCAGTCAGGTAAAGTCAAAACCTCTGCGGGACTCAATAACGCAAGGGTTTGTGCAACTGGAGTCAGCAATAACGATAAAGGCAGTATTGCCAAAGCAACAAATATCAGTATGCCTTTTCCGGTTAGTAGCACTGGCTTTTTCAGGAAGGTCAGAAGCAAGACACTAAGCGACAACCACACAGGAAGTGCATCGTACAGCTGGGAAACCTCTTTCTGCGCCAGCGGTTGCTGTAAACCCAGCTGAATCGTAGCGTAGATACCACCAATCCAGGCGCACCAATAAAACCATTGCCATTGCCGAAAGAAAGCGGCAACCAAGAACACCAGCCCTAATGCTGCTGAGACAGTTCCGGGAACTGAAAGCGAGACAGACGTAAGCCACTCAGGAAAAAACCAAACCATAAGAGCCCAGATAATTGCCGGTAACGCCGCAAAAAAGGTCAAGTTCAACTCCCTGCTAATAAACGGTCTAAATGATCCGCAAAGTTTTTTCGATCCACATTCGACAACGGCGGCGGGCCACCAGACTGAATACCACTACTGCGCATGGTATCCATAAAATCTCTTATATTCAGGCGCTGGCGAATATTGTCGGGGGTGAAGAGCTCCCCCCGGGGGCTTAATGCCTTAGCGCCTTTGTCTATCACTTCAGACGCCAGCGGAATGTCACTGGTTATAATTAAGTCGCCCGCTTCACAGCGCCGGACTATTTCATGGTCTGCCACATCGAAACCACTACCTACCTGCACCATATGAATAAATTTAGATTTAGGTGTTTGAATGCGTTGATTAGCCACTAAGTAGAGCTGCAGTTGTTTTCGTTGTGCCGCGCGAAAGAGAATTTCCCGTATTGCCACAGGGCAGGCATCGGCATCAATAAATAAAGTCATTGCTAATAGTCCACGCATCTATATTAGAGTAAAAGGTTATAAGCCCAATGCCTTGTAATGTGTCCAGTACGCTATCATTTAATGGTTATCAGCAAAGCTTATCAATAATTGCTTCAGGAGGCACTCTATGACATTACGTATTGGCGATACTGCACCGAATTTTACCATTGATACCACACAGGGTTCGATAGAATTCCACGACTGGGCGAAAGGCTCGTGGGTATTTTTCTTCAGCCACCCGGCAGACTATACACCGGTTTGCACAACGGAAATGGGGCGTACAGCCCAACTGGCACCAGAGTTTGAAAAACGCAACGTGAAACCACTGGGGTTATCTACCGATACCGTAGAAGCTCACAAAGGCTGGATTAATGATGTTAATGACACTCAAAATACCGTACTTGAGTTTCCTATCGTTGCCGACAAAGATTTAGAAGTCGCACAGCTTTACGACATGATCCATCCAAACGAAAGCGCCACAGCCACAGTACGTTCAGTTTTTATTATCGATCCGAACCAAAAAGTTCGTTTAATTATGACGTACCCAATGACTGTCGGTCGTAACTTCAATGAGATTTTACGCGTTATTGATGCTCTGCAGACAACTGACCGTGACGAAGTGGCCTGCCCGGCTGACTGGCTGCCCGGAGACTCTGTCATTATTCGTCCGACGGTGAGCGACGAAGATGCAAAAGAGAAGTTTCCACAGGGTTGGAAAACCTTACGCCCATATTTACGGTTAACCGATATTAAGTAATGCAAAAAGCAGCTATGCTGAGTGTCATATGACGCTCAGCATTTACTGTTGACCAGCTAAAGTAAGCCTGCTTAGCTTCCGATAATGGGTAACATGACTTCGGTCAAAAGCTATTTAGAGGCGCAATTATGAGCTGGTTTAACAACCTTACATTTCGGTACAAATTATTACTTCCTATTGTCTTACTGGCCTTAGTGCTAGTCGGTATCGCTGCAGTCAGTGCGGTTAATTTTAAATCCGTCGCCAATAGCGTTGATGAAATAGCCAGCGAGCACTTGCCTGGACTTAACTTTCTGCTGCAGGCAGACCGCGACTTACATCAGGCTCAGGTAGCAGAAAGAACACTGCTTTCAGTACCCTCCGGCTCACCTAAGCAACAACAGCTTACTGACACCTTTAATGAGAATCTACAACAAGCCGCTCAACGCGTTGACCGCTTTTTAAATTTAACCTCAAGCGCAACCGAGCGTCAGATGGTTGATGATTACAAGCAAAAAAATGAAACTTGGGTAGCAACCGCAAAGCAAGTTATAACACTTCACAATCAAAACCAGACAGCAGAAGCCATCCGTTTAAGCGAGCAGCAAAGTGGCCCTCAGTTTGAGGCTATGCGGAACGTCCTGGACGAATTAGAGCAACGCAAAGAGAAAGCGGCGCTAAGTCAGTCGGACATTATTGACGAAGTCATCAGTCAAAGTAACTGGACACAAATGGTTGTGTTGGTGGTTGGGCTAACCATCTGCGTCTTACTGGCTTTATTTTTCCCTCCTTTAATAACCAAACCTCTGAACTTAATGCTTGAGCGTTTTGAAGATATGGCTAAAGGTGAAGGCGATTTAACCGCACGCGTAAATCTGGACCGGACAGATGAACTGGGCAAGGTAGCCGATGCTTTTAATGCCTTTGTCGAAAAGTTGCAGCGCATTATTACCAAAATTAATGAAATGACAGAACAGCTGGCAACATCGTCAGAGGAGCTTTCCAGCATTTCTGAAGAGTCTAATCAAAGTATCAGAAAGCAGCACGAGGCGGTTGAGCAGGTCGCAACGGCTATCCATGAAATGTCGACCACAGTGGATGAAATAGCCAAAAGTGCCAATGACGCAGCGACTTCTGCGAAAACAGCTGATGACCACACCAAGCAGGGTCGCGATGTCGTGAAGTCGACAGTTGAGGCGATTCAGAATTTGGCGAACCACGTAAATCAAACATCTCAAACCATTTCTAAGGTAGCGGAAGATAGCGATAACATAGGTAAGGTGTTGGATGTTATCGGTAGCATAGCCGAACAAACAAACTTGCTTGCGTTAAACGCGGCTATTGAATCTGCACGCGCAGGGGAACATGGCAGAGGCTTCTCTGTTGTCGCCGACGAGGTCAGAACCTTAGCCAGCCGCACGCAAAAATCAACCCAGGAAATTCAGGAAATGATTGAGCGTTTACAAACAGCAACTCATGAAGCCGTCCGCTCAATGAATACCGGCAAGGAAGAGGCGGATCACACAGTGGAAAGAGCAAGAAATGCTGATGAGTCACTCCAGGCAATAACCTCGGCGGTAGCAGAAATTAATGATATGAACAGTCATATTGCCAGCGCGGCTGATGAGCAAAGCTCAGTTACAGAGGAAATTAATCAGAACATTAATACTATTAGTAGTATTTCAGATCAGTCCGCGCAAAGTTCGGCGCAGGTGAAAGAGTCCAGCGAGAATTTGGCTGAGTTGTCTGCCAATCTGCAACAGGAACTCCGTCAGTTCCGAATTCGCTAACGTTCGTTCTCGAAAGATTGCTGGCGTTCTGCCCATTTGAGCAGTTCGTCCAGCGGCTTCGGTTTACTGAATAAGAACCCCTGCATAAAGTGGCATCCATGCTCCACTAAATAAGCACATTCTTCTTCCTTCTCTACGCCTTCAGCGACAGTTTCAATACCTATGCCTGCAACCATACTCAGAATACCGCAGGTAATAGCGGCGTTATGCGAGTTCTCATGAATATTTTCAATAAAGCTGCGATCAATTTTGAGTTTATTAACCGGCAACATATTTAAATAACGTAAGCTGGCAAAGCCACTACCAAAATCGTCAATAGCCACATCCAACCCCAGATCTCGCAATTGTTGCAATAATTCAGCAATACGCTGAGTGTCATTAACTAATACATTCTCTGTAATTTCGACGGTGATCTCGCCGGGTTTAATATCAAACTGTTCGAGTATCGCTTTCGTTTTACTGACAAAATCTTCACGATAAAACTGAATAGGAGAAAAGTTAACCGAAACAGATTTTATACCGTACCGCTTAAGCTGCTGCAGATCGCGACAAGCCTGCTTTAGCACCCATTCACTTATTGGAATGATTTGCCCTGTGCGCTCGGCAACAGGAATAAAGTCTGCAGGAGAAACGTAGCCTTTGGTTGGATGTTGCCAGCGAATAAGCGCTTCGGCCCCGGCGACTTTACCTTTGTCGGTCATAATGGGTTGATAAAACAGCTCGAACTGCTCTTGCGCAAGCGCTTCCTGAATTTTGGTCCGCAATGCCACTTTGTAACCTAAGCCTTCATCAAGGTTTGCGGAATACCAGTAAACAGAGTTACCTCCGCGTTTTTTCGCTTCATACATAGCGACATCGGCACGTTGAGTAAGCTCCATCGGGTGTTTAAACTCAATATCATTTGCTGCAACACCAATTGCTGCCGACAAAGAAACCTCGACTTCGCCAATCCGAAAGGGCTGTTCAAATACCGCTAAAACATCCGCACATAACGCATTAACTTGTTCAACAGCACTCATATCCTGAATAACGGCGACAAACTCATCGCCACCAAAACGACAAAGTAAATTAGGCTCCGAAACTACCTGTTGCAGGCGTTGCGCCGTCTCAATTAAAACCTCGTCTCCCAGGTAGTGTCCCAGACTATCATTTATAGGCTTAAAGCCATCCAAATCGATAAATAGGACGAATACCGCTGCGTCACTCTTACTCTCCTGCAACTGCTGTAGTCGCTGCTCCATTGCACTGCGATTTACCAGGTGCGTTAAGCTGTCGTGAGAAGTGAAAAATTCTAACGCTTCCTCTCGCTGAATTCGTTCGGTAATGTCCTTAGCTATGCCGTGTACGCCGGTAATTTCGCCATCGATAATAATAGGAATATTGGTTATCGCTAAGTCATGAAGCTGACCCGTCTGGTCTTTTACTTTTATCTCATAGGACTGAGGAATACCGGCTTTAGCTGCTTCAAAATGCTCTGAGGTTCGCTTCTGGTCACTTTCAGGCACTGCCAGCTCATAGTGTTCACCCAGTAAATCTTCTTCTTTAAGCAATAAAAGCTCACAAACTGAACGATTAACGCTAGTGAAGTTGCCTTCTAAATCGAGCATAAAAACAGCATCAGGGTTGTGAGTGAAGAGTGAATTTTGACTCTGCTCAAGGCGCGCTTGTTTCTTTCTTTGCTCCTCCTGCTCAATGATGAGAGCCACCAAGTCGCGATTACGGACAATGATTTCAAGTTCAGGCCCTAAAGGCATTCTGGGTTCAGAGAAGTAGATTGCGAAGATTCCAATAACGTCACTGTCAGAGGTTGCAAAAATAGGGTGGGACCAGCACGCCACTAAACCTTGCTGCTCGAGGAGGGACCGGAACTCATTGAAGCGCTGGTCCTTTCTCATATCAGCAACCAGCACGGGCTCACCGAGTGCTGCCGCTGTACCACAAGCGCCAACACCCTCTGCTACGGCTAAGCCATCTAAGGCGCGGTTATAGGACTTAGGTAGGGAAACAGAAGCGGCGGTTGATAAGGTTTGTGTTTTTTTATCAACCGCCATAATGGAGCACATGGCACCATCAATTTGAGACTCAATAAGCCGACAGATGCCCAACAGGCGGCTTTCAATATCCCGATGCCGGGCTAACGAGTTAAACGCTTCATAATGTGACTGAATTAAGTAATTTGTGCCTTGGTATTTCTTTTCCGCTCTTTTGCGGACCACTACGACAAAAATTGTCGTAGCAATCAGAACAATAGCTATGCCTGTCGCCAACAGGCTGTATTCGGGGAGGCTATCCTGCATTGGCTCGCTGCATATTTACCGCCTATTTTATTTAACCCGCTGCACTCGCATACGGCGATTCGAACCTTCACGGCCAAAGAAAAATGAATTTAATGCGCCGCGTTCAATATAATAGGTATCGTCTTCGTCCCAGGGAAAATAACCACCGCTGTCGGTCTGTTTCCAAATTTGGCCATTACTCAGTTCGATACGCCACTTGTCATAAGGTCCCTGCTCTTTCGCTGCGACTTCAACCTCAATTCGGTCGAGCTGGCCTTCCTCTTTGTCTTTATGCTCCATACCAAAGGTTCGCTCTAAAGAAGAGTTACCACGGCGCTCAGCCTTTGATTTTTGTTTTTCTGCCTGCACTTTTCCTCTGGCTTTTCCTTCTGCTTGCTTCACCTGTCCCTGAGACTGCTTAGCAATATTGTCATAACATACCAGTCGCTCCAGCGAGTCTTCAATCCCTGCACATTGCTGCAATGCCTCTTGTTGTGCATTAACACTGCCCGCCACCAACAATAAGCTTGCCCCTAGTAATGTTTTGTACATACATCGTTCCTGTTTTGTTTTATTTAATAACGTAATGTAAGAGTATCGCCTTTTTGCGTTAACTCAAATTCCTTCAAAGCACTCATGCCCAAAAGTATGACATCCCCATCCATTCCGGGAGTGATAGACGCCGCGACATTCGTTAGCTGAATTTCACCCAGTTCTAATCTGTCAATTTCTGTTCTATAAGTTATAACACGTCCGTTCGCGGTTTGAGACATACCCTGGCGGCCTTTACGCAAGCCCAGTTCTTTAGCCAGGTTTTCAGGAACAGCAACCAGTGTCGCACCGGTGTCCAACAAGAAAGTCACAGGCTGACCATTCACTTTACCCTGAGCCACATAGTGACCCATCCGGTTTTGCTCCAGCAAAACGGTGACTTGTCCGTTATCAACATGGCTTTGCACCTGAGAGTTCGGGTTAAACTGTTGCTGCAACTGGTCTTCAAAAAACCAGACCAACATGACAAGGGCTAGCCCCCAGGCAATAAACATAAAAGGTTTGCCGAAAGAAGTCGTACGCGCCAAGTTAATCTCCTTTAATCATCATAGGGCAAACTTTGCTTTTTTACCTGGTCAGCTCTTTGCTGTCGCTGTTCGGTTACGTCTTCAACTGACCAGCCTTGCAAATTATTTTCAATAAGCTGACTTAGCGCATCAATATGCCCGCTTTCGGCATTCAGAGCTGAAATGTACTCGTACCGCTCACCACCACTTTCCATAAAGTATTCACGGTTTTCTTCACCAATTTCTTCTACGGTTTCTAAGCAGTCAGAAGAAAAACCCGGACAAAAGACCTGAACCGACTTTACTCCTTTACCTGGAAGCGCTTTCATCGTCATATCGGTATAGGGCTGCAACCACTCTTCGCGACCAAAACGTGACTGAAAAGTCGTCAGATACTCGTCTTTTCCAAGCCCTAATCGTTCTGCCAGTAAGCGCGATGTTTTGTAGCATTCGCAATGGTAAGGGTCACCATTTTTCAGGTAGCGCAGTGGAATCCCATGGTAGGAAAACAGCAACTTATCAGCCCGTCCATGAGCGTCCCAGTGTTTTTCAATGCGCTGAGCAGCGGCCTCTATAAAAGGTGAAAAATCGTGATAGTGAGTAATAAAACGAAGTTCAGGTAACCAGCGGCGTTTGGTAAAGTCTTTGGCCAGCGCATCAAAGGTTGAGGCCGTGGTCGATGCCGAGTACTGCGGATACAAAGGCAACACCAGCAGTTTGCGAACGCCTTTTTGCATCATCTTCTCAACCACCTCGCTAAGAGCCGGGTTCCCGTAACGCATGGCAAAATCCACAACAATGTTGTCACCCCAGGTTTGCTTCAGTTTTGCCTCAATGGCCGAAGCCTGGTCTTGCGTGTGAAATAACAAGGGAGAGCCACGATCAGTCCAGACAGTTTTATAAGCTTCAGCTGAACGTTTAGGCCGAAAACGCAAAATAACGCCGTTTAAAATCAAAAACCAAAGTAAGCGCGGAACTTCCACCACTCTAGGGTCGGATAAAAACTCTTTTAGATAGGGCTTGAGCGCTTTTTTTGTTGGAGCCTCTGGAGTTCCCAGATTAGTAACCAAGACACCAATTTTGTCCGCCTGCCCATGAGAAAAGCCCGGGCTTCCTTGATATTTCATTTTGAGTTACCTTTTAACAACACGATGTAAGTGCAAATTTTACGTAAGTTTTAACGGCTTCGATCCCTATTTGCAAAAAAATCACGCTACACTGGGCCGATGAATGCTATCGAAAATAATATGTTGACGCGCCAATGACAGAAAACTCGAAGACGCAACAATGGTATCAGAAACTGGCCAGTTCCCCCCATGCGTTGATACTTCTATTTTTTCTGTCTGCCCTGGAGGCAACGATACTTCCCATAGCCTTAGAGTTGGTCTTAGTACCTTACATGGTACTAGAACGCAAACGCATATGGCTGGTTTCGACTGTCGCTTTAGCGGGTTTTTTGGCCGGGGCTATTGTCGGTTACTACATTGGCTTTGCCTTATTTGATACCGCTGGAGAATGGTTCATCAACTACCTGTCCATTCAGGATTACTATAAAGATTTCCAGGACACTCTGAGTGAAGACGGTTTTATTGCTATTTTTCTGGTGGGCGTTACTCCCGTTCCTTTCCAGGTAGCCATGCTGGCCGCAGGTGCTGGTGATTATCCGCTTTGGCTGTTTATGCTAGCGGCTGGTGCCGCAAGAGCTTTACGTTATTATGTATTAGCGCTTATCGTTTTATGGTTAGGGCCTTATACTGAACGCTTATGGGGTAAATACGCAGGTCTCGTCGGTTGGTCCATTCTCATCGTCGCGGGAACTATGTTATTACTAATGCAGTTTTTGTAAGTATTTAAGGTACCAATGTTCCTACTCATTGTTTTTGCTGTTATTGCCATTGGCGTTTCATTTATTTGTTCGGTTTTAGAAGCCGCTATTTTGTCGGTTACGCCAAGCTATATAGCCCAGCTAAAAGAGTCCCGGCCTAAAACCCATCAACAGTTGCGCAAGCTAAAAGATTCTATTGATAAACCGCTGGCAGCTATTCTGACGCTTAATACCATAGCTCATACAGCAGGTGCCGCAGGGGTTGGAGCACAAGTTGGGGTCGTCTTTGGTGACGGTTATCTGGGAGTAGCTTCAGCAATTATGACGCTGCTTATTCTGGTACTATCGGAAATAATTCCGAAAACCATAGGCGCTAAATTCTGGCGTGGGATAGCTCCAATTCTCCCTCCAGTACTGAATTTTTTAATTTTATCACTTAAGCCGTTTATCTGGCTTTCAGATCAAATCACAAAACGCATTGGCAGCGGAGAAGCGGACATTGACGTTCGCTCCGAAATTAAGGCCATGGCGACTATTGGACACGAAGAAAAAGCGTTAGATGACGACGAACGTCGGGTCATTCTGAACATTCTCGACTTACATGAAATTCGGGTACGTCAGGTCATGACTCCAAGAACAGTATGTGAATCCATTCGACCAGATTTAAGCATGCCGGAAGTCGGCGAAAGAATTAGAAAGCTGCCTTTTTCCCGATACCCGGTCATTGATACCGACGAGGAGCCACAAGGTATTGTTTTTCGTAGTGATATCCTTGATGCTGACGAATCAGACTCGCTGAAAGACATTGTAAGACCGGTTGAGATCGTCACAGAAACCGTCAGTGTTGAGGCTCTAATGAGCCACCTGCTTAAAGAGCGTCAGCATATGGCTCTGGTTTACGACGAACACGGCAGCTGGCTGGGACTCATCACTCTTGAAGATATTATCGAAACCATACTCGGTACCCCCATCATGGATGAAACCGATAACATAGCCAGTTTACGACGTTACGCTCGTCAACGCTGGGACAAACGGCTCAAGCGCGACCCAAAGCAGGCGCAAAGCAAGCAAGGTAATGATTAAACGGAATAGTTGGTCAAAGCGCTGGTCAGTAATTTTTTTCAGCCAGTGCAGGCCAATCCAGGTACCGGCAAAACCGGCCGCTATCATAGCCAGTACCAGTGGTAGCCAGTCCTTAAATACAAACCCGGCCATGCCGAACACCAGCGCTTTAGGCGCGTGTTGCATGGTCATTACCGCGGAGAACGTCGCGACGGTTTGCATTCGCTGACAAAACCGGGCTTTTACAAAAGCAGCAACCAGTGGTCCTGAAGCACCAACAAAAAGAGAAATAAAGCCGCTAACCAAGCCACCACCGACCAGACCAGCACGTCCGCGGAATCTCTGTGGCAGCTTAGGCCCCCAGGTTAACCAGATTAAAAATAGTGCGATGGTAACTTGCAGAAAATGTGTCGGAAGCTGAACCAATAATAAACTGCCAATAAAAGTGCCTAACAAACCAAAGGGCACAAACCAGGCAACGGTTGGCCAATGAATGTGTTTCCAGGACAGCCCGGTTCGCCCCACATTAGACCCCATTTGCACTAATCCATGTACCGGAATAACCGCGCTACCGGGTAATACCAGAGCCATTACACCAATGAGTACAGCACCTCCGCCAGCACCGGCCACGGCTGTTAATAACGAGGTTGCGGCTGATAAGAGTACCAGGCCATAAAACAAGGCTTCGTTAATCATGCTTTCTTACTGCTCCCTGAGTCCCTGATTTGCGCTGTTCGGGATCAAAACGGTATAATCCGCGCGATTTACTGATCCGCAATTTAATTAATGGCTCCGGATTTACGTTCCGGACCGCTGAAAAAGGTAACATGATATGTATATTTGTGCGGCATTGTATAAATTTGTTGAGCTAAATGACTATAAAGAGCTCCGCGAACCTCTGTATCAAACGCTTATCGCAAACGATGTAAAAGGCACTCTGCTGTTAGCCCGTGAAGGCATTAATGGCACCATTTGCGGTACCCGCGAAGCCATTGACAACGTTTTGAATTACTTACGTTCCGATGAGCGTTTTGCTGACATTGAACACAAAGAATCCCCCAGTGACGAGCAAGCTTTTTACCGCACCAAGGTAAAACTGAAAAAAGAAATTGTCACCCTGGGCGTTGACTGGGTTGACCCTAAAAGCTCGGCCGGTACTTATGTCGATCCGGAAAAATGGAACGACCTGATTGCCGACCCGGAAGTGCTGGTTATTGATACCCGCAACGAATATGAATACGCCGTAGGAACCTTTGAAGGCGCCATTAACCCTAAGACCGATACTTTCCGCGAGTTTCCGGAGTACGTGAAGCAGCATCTGGATCCGGAAAAACATAAGAAAGTTGCTATGTTCTGCACCGGTGGTATCCGCTGCGAAAAGTCGACCGCTTATTTAAAAGAGCAGGGCTTTGATGAGGTTTACCATCTAAAAGGCGGAATTCTTAAATATCTGGAAATGATGCCGGAAGACAACAGTCGCTGGAATGGTGAGTGCTTCGTTTTTGACCAGCGCGTTACCGTTAAGCACGGTCTGGAGCAGGGTGAATACGACCAGTGTTATGCCTGCCGCATGCCCATTACTGCTGAAGAAATGCAGTCAGAACATTACCAGAAAGGTGTCAGCTGCCCGCATTGCTATGACAAGACCTCAACCGAGCAAAAAGAGCGATTTGCCGAACGTGAGCGTCAAATTCAATTAGCTAAAGCCCGCGGTGAAAAACATATCCGCGACGGCAAACTTGAAAGCCTGAGTTGATTTAACTCACAGCGCCCCCATACTCCCTATGTAAGCATAAGCTGACAGTTATCGAGTTTAACTGTCAGCGTTATCGATTTTCATCGCTTTCTTTAACCCTATGATTCAACTATGGTTAAGGCATAACGATGATAAAGGAGGGTTTATGAAACAGTTAAGCGTTATTGGTTTAGACCAGAAAAAAGCAGAACAACTTGGTGACAAGCTCAATGAGTTGCTTTCAAATTACCAAGTTTTTTATATGAATGTTCGTGGTTTTCACTGGAACATTAAAGGCGAGCGTTTTTTTGAACTGCACGCTAAATTCGAAGAAACCTACGACGATTTGCTGCTGAAAATTGATGAAATTGCAGAGCGTATTTTAACCTTAGGTCAGCGCCCTCAGCATGCTTACTCGACTTACATCAAGAACAGCGAAATTGAAGAAGTTAAAGACGTACATGACGGTCGTGCCTGTGTAGCTAATATTCTGGATAGCTATCAGACAACCATTCGTCTGCAGCGTGAAATTCTTGAAATTTCTGATGAAGCAGGCGATGAAGGAACCAACGCATTGATGAGTGACTACATCAAAGAGCAGGAAAAAACAGCCTGGATGCTGACGTCTTACATGGGCAATTAATTGTCCCAGCTTAACTTTCTCGGAAATTAACAACAAAAACGCCCCGATCATTTGGGGCGTCTTTTTATGCCAAAATCGTCAAAAATACTTCTGCTAGAAAATTAATAGAAGCCGCACTCATTTTTAAAGCTTTCCCCAATTCGGTCGCCTCAGCATTCAGCATTCTCTCAACCATAGCTCAGCCTTGCTTTTGTTATTTTAAACGCGACCAGCTTTTTAACAACTACAGCCATTTCATTGGCTTGGGAATATACCAGATGATATAAATCAATATTTGTAAGGAAACTTGCGGATCTGACAGAGTGCTTTATATTGATAGTTGTAAACACAACAAAAGGAAGACTTTATGACTCGTATCGTAGGTATTGTTCTATTAGTTGTTGGCGCTATTTTATTGTATTTCTCATATGAGGCCTCACAATCAATTGCCTCTAGCGTATCAGAAGTGGCTACAAATGAACCAACTGACAACACCATTTGGTATTTAATTGGTGGTGTTGCAGCAGTCATTGTTGGTCTTTACGCGGTTATTCGCGGAAAATAACCTAGTACATGTGGTTAGCCAGACGTGTCGCCTGATACGTCTGGCAGTCTTAAGGCTGCAAGGGTAGCAAGTAAGCCAATAGCTCCCAGTGCCCATAAAACAACGGCAACGCCATAAGCAGCATCGACCCACCCCAGTAATAAGCCAGCTAAAAGCACTACCCCCATCACGGTATTAGACACCGCCGTAAGTTGCGCCCGGTTATCCTGCGTTGCCATATCAACCAGGTAGGTTTTTCTGCCTACTCGTGCTCCATGATGCGCAACCGCCGAACTGAATAAAAGTAATGCTGCAACCCACTGCGCGCCCAACGCCTCAGGTATCCAGTAGTAAAGCGCCAACGCAGCCGATATTACCAGAGTCGACATAACGGAAGCTGCCGCCATCACATGGTGACTGGCAGAATCCGACCAACGACCCCAAAAACGCCCAGCCAATAATCCGGCGAGTCCACTCGCTAGCATTAAACTGCCCAGACTAGTCAGTTCAGACTCACCTTCGCGCTGAATTAAAACCACAATATAAGGAATAGCAAAAGCGGCAGCGACCAGTAACGCCCGCGAAATAACGAAGTGTCCAAACTGACGATCCTGCCATAGCAAAGACATTGATTTGAGCGCCTCGGTAAGCGCGTTACCGCCACCCTCGGTTGCACCCGCAACCTCAGGAATGCCCGCATAAAGTAAAGCCGCGGCAAACCAGAGCACAACACCGGCACCGAGTAGTCCAACAAATAATGAGCGCTGACCTTCCATATCCGGTGCAAATATAATAACCAGTGCGGTTAACAGCGTGAGTAACCCGGCGGCGGAGGCTGCGACGCCGGACATTCGCCCACGGCGCGTTTTAGACACCGTTTTCCCGGTCACATCTTTATTCGCCACGGAACAAATGCCCCGCGACAAACTAAATATTGCCAATAAAACAACCACAGACCAGCCCAGTGCAGATTCATCTAAAGTTGCTACCGCAAACAACATAGCCAGCAATGAGACTGCCTGACCGATACTGCCCGCAACCCAGAACCATTTGCGTACCGGCTGCTCACGGAGCTTTTGAGCAACAAAGAGCTGAGGTAATAAAGCCAGAGACTCCCTTAAAGGCACTAAAGCGCTAATAAACATTGCCGGAGCTCCCAGCGAGCTTAACATCCACGGCAACACAAGGCGCGCGCTGACTAAACTGTCACCCAGTTTTGTCAGAGTTAGCGACAACAGCATCAAAACGAATGAACGCGGTTGCTCATTACAGGCAGACTCAGGAATATCCTTACAGACACGGGCATCTTCATCTTCAGCTAAGTAGCCGTAAACGCGTTCAGTCAGTTTTTTATCAGTCATGGCAATGTGTTCGCTTTAAGAAAGGTGTCGAAATAGATGCTGCCATACTTTATTCAGCCATTCCACAAACTCACACCATTGTGCTAAACGTTGTCGGTCAACTTGATAATGGGTTATTTTTTCGTACTCAGTTATTAAGCGGAGCGTCACGTCGTCATTAAGTTCATTCACGACAATTGCACTGGCAATATCAAACAAAGGGTGACCAATACCCGCGTATTCCCAGTCAATAACCCGGATAGGATCTGTCATTAGAATATGGTTCATAGATAAATCGTTATGGCATAACACCGGATAACTGAGCCAGTCCTCTAACAAGGGTTGCATCGGTGCCAATGCTTGGCTCATATGCCCGGCAACCGCCGAATTGACCGAACGCAGCTGCTGCAAATAATGCTCTACCCTCTCAGCCATAGACCAGGCCGGAATATCAACTCGTGTATTGTGAATTTTCGACAGCGTTTCAGCTAGTACAGTGGCTTTAATCAAAGGCGACAGCGTAACTTGCTGTAAAGACGGAGCCGGGTAGTAAGGCTGTAAAAGCCAGCCTTGCTTAGCATCATAATCGAAAACGTCGGGGGCAAGAGCCTGCTGCGCCAGCTCCTTTTGTATAGAGATTTCCAGCTCACGGTCAACCGCGAATACCTGTTCATAGCGCCAACGTTTTAACACATAATCTTCAGTGTCTGTTCGAAGTCGCAACGTTTGATTCGACTGGCCGGAAGCCAGCAACTGTATTTCGCAGGGCCGACCAATCACCCGGCTTCACTCGCAGATTTCAGAGAGATGTCATGGCGCCAGCGCCACATGGCATAAATCACCAGTATCAGATAAACCACAAACAACAAGGCGGTGGCAACAAAGCCTTTACTGGCGTACAAATAAACGTAAACGCTGTCTATAACCAACCAGTACCACCAGGTTTCATAGGCTTTTTTGGTAACCAACCAGGTGGCCAGCAAACTGAATATTGTGGTGTAAGTATCGAGCCATACCGCGTCTGCGTCGGTATAAACCGAGAGTAAATAAGCAATGCCTGCAGCCAGAGGAACCAACCATGCCCATTGCAGCAGGTGCCAGCGAAGCGGGTATTTCGCGCCATCAGGACTCTCCTTTGCTGCACTTTGCTGACTCTGCCATTGCCACCAACCATAGCCTGCCAACGCAATGTAGATTGTTTGCAGCAAAGACTCCATATACAACTTACCCTGCCAGAACAAGACAGCGTAAATAGTACAGCTGACCGCCGCCGCAGCCCAGCACCACTGGCGCTGATGCGCCGCCAGCACTAAATACCCCAAAGCCATGACTAAAGCCGTCAGCTCCCAGGGGGAACTGACCATCAACTGCTCAAGCCAGGATTCGAGCAAAGACTCAGGCATTATCCGGCCTTAAATCTTTGTTAATAAACTTACAAACCAGAACATTCGAAGGCACATTCTGGAAAAGCAGCTCCATTTCTTCACCGAGAATACGCATAACATCCTGCATTTCACCAAACACCTGCGTACTCATAGTGTTGGTCAGAACCGTTAGTTCTGAATGCTGATTTAAACGCTCAATAAAATCTTTAATGGTATCCAGATAATTTTCAGCCAGTGGATACAGCGACATTTCTACTGAAACTTGCATATTAAGCTCCCTTAAAACGATTTACTGACAGTGATGCCAAAACGACGTGGCTCACCATACTGAACGTACGTTTCCGGCACATATTCCTTACGCGGGTCATTACCAAAGTAAAAACCGCGAGTTTCGTAGTCTTCATCCGTTAAATTACGACCCCATAAGCTAAAGTGCCAATCCTGATAATGATAGTTTAGCGCAAGGTGTAGCACTGCCATGCTATCCGCTTTCTGGTTATGCGAGTCGGAGAAGTAGAACTCGTCTTTCGCATCGGCCTGAATCACCCACTGGAAGTTCTCGCCTAACCAACCCTCAAAGCCAATATTCAACTGGTAATTAGGCGCTTGCGCTTGCTCCCGCCCAGTCATATCGGTGCCGTCTTCGGTAACAAAACCTTCAATTTCGGTTTTTAACCAGCTGGCCGAAGCGAAAACCGCCAACCAATCCGTAAACTGGTTGCGAATTTCCGCTTCCAGACCGTAACCTGTGCCTTCAGCGGCGTTCTCAATGTAACCCACAAATGACTGGTCTCGGTTTACCCAGCCCTTGAGCTGCACATCGTCACGCCAATGGTAAAATGCGCTGACTCTTGAGGTTAAACGCCCATCGGCACTGCTGCCTTTTACGCCAAACTCGGTACTCCAGAGCGTTTCCGGAGCAAAGGTTGAGCGGTCTAACAAGTAGTTTTCTAATTCTTCCAGACCCTGATCTTCAGCTTTTCCTAAAGCTTCACCATTAACGCCACCGGCTTTGTATCCGCGCGCCAGAGTCGCGTACAGGTAACTGTCGTCAGACGCCTGATAGCGGACACTGAAATTACCACCCACCATGGTGTCTTCAGGTTCAGCGGTAATACCGCGACTGTCGAGGTAGTCATTGTCGTAACGTTCTACCCGCAAGCCAGTTATAGTACTAACCCGGTCACTCCAATGCTGAGTTAGCTCACCATAAATAGCAACGTGATTGCTATCATAGTCGCTGTTGAAAATGCTTGGCTGGCCTAAGTCCCAGTTAAAATAGTCACGTGTCAGCTGAACCGATTTGTCGTAATAGTACAAACCTAAAACCCATTCGCTATCAATACCAAACAGGCTTTCGGGCTCGTCGGATACCCAGCGAACTTCGGCGGTTTTGTCGTCACGGTCGCGGAAGTACGCGTCAAAAGCTGAGTATTCCCAGCCCGGAGCGATACCTTCATAGGTCCAGTCTTCGTCGTAAGCGTAGCCGGTGTCTGCATCCAGGTAGTTAACAGACATTTCCAGACGGCTGTTGTCAAAACCCAGGTAACTGAGCTGCAAGCGCAATGCCTGACTTTCTAAGCGGTCAAAACCCGGTTCATCGGACAAAGTTTCGCGGGTGTTGTCGAGACTAAACGCATCGTAGCCATTGTCGACATCGTTATAATGCAGAACCGTTTGCAGCAGCCAGTCTTTACTGAGCTCTGTATCCAGCTTGAAGCGCGCAGTGAGTTCGTCGCGCTGTTCCGTGTCATCACGCTCAAGATAGGTATTTTCAATGTAACCGTCTTGCTGAAACTGGCTGACCGAGAAGCGGGCGTTACCTAACAGCCCTAGGTTTCCACCCATAGCAAGGCCGCCCATGGCTTCGGAATAGTTGCCTGCTGATAGCTGAAACTGGCCGTTAAAGTCGCTGCTCGGTGCGGTGCTGTCCAGCAACAATAAACCGGCCATAGCGTTCACGCCAAAACGTCCGCTTTGCGGACCGCGAAACACTTCCACGTGATCAATATCGAAAAGCGATGCGGCACTGCCTAATCCGCTGTAATCAATACCATCAATTATCAAACCGACCGAGGGCGTTACAGGATCAACAAACTGAGAGCGCTCGCCAATACCACGAATTTGAATAAACCGAGCCGTGGAAGTACCACCCGAGAAATTCACGTTGGCCAAACTGTTCAGAGTGTCTTGTAAATGCTGTGAGTGACGTTGTTGCATCGCATCTTTATCAATAATAGAAACGCTGCTGGTGGTTTCATTCAAGGTGCGACGATGAAAGTCACCACTCACTTCAATAATTTCAATGTCTTTTGTATCCTGTGTGTCCTCTGCTGCAAAGGCAAATGCGGGAAGACTGGATAACGCAGCGGCAATGCTGGCTGCTAAGTATGAATTGATTATTTTCATGGATCATTTCCTCAAAACAAAGTCAGAAACGATCCGGTAAGGCTGTATTAGACGGGTTTTCTACCATCCCTACGCCAGTATTAACCGGATCAGGTTTTAAGGGTTCGCTAATGCATCTCAGCCGTTGCCGGCACCCCTTGGTAAAGCGGCGTCAGTATAACGCAGCTTGTTAGTTAAACAAATTTACTTTCAGTGCAATTAAATAAAGGACAGAGCGTCGCCGTAAAGGTTTTCTAACGGTACGTCTTTAGCGACAAAGTCGTCGCGAATAACGCGTATCATTTCGAAACGGCCAGCCATGTAAATTTCACACTCAGGCAGACTTTGCTCACGGGCCATAACCGCATGGTGCACTAAACCAATAGAATAAGCCCAGTAGTCATCCGCATCTTCGACTACCGGGTGGTAATCAAAGTGCTCGTACTGGCTTGCTAAGCGTTCCAGTTCGTCATGCAAATACAGGTCGCTTAAACTTTTTGCGCCCCAATAAAGCGTTAATGGCCTCTCTGGCGACACACGTAAGTGTTGCTGCAAGATAGAATAGGTGTAAGAAAAACCGGTGCCACCGGCAATTAACACTGCCGGTTTAGCGTTTTCCTGACGGTAAAACGCAATACCGTCCGGCGCATCAATTTCTAGTTCCCCGTCGGCACGCACTTTATCTAACACTTCCATTGCATAGCTGTTGTCCGGCGTAGCGCCAACATGAAGTAACCACTCACTTTTATTGGACGGGCACGACGCAATACTGAACGGTCGCTTATCGCGTTCGCCCATCACCACCATAAGGTACTGGCCTGCTTTAAACTCAACCGGCTGCGGCAGTTGTATACGCACTTCCCACACAGCATCCGCCAACTGGCGCGAAATTTCAGCTTTACAGGTCATTTGTTGACTCATTCACGACTCCATAATATTCAGTTCGTCCCACAGCTCGTCAATACGCTGTTTTACCTCGTCGCTCATGACAATAGGCTCGCCCCACTCACGATCGGTTTCACCCGGCCATTTATTGGTGGCGTCCATTCCCATCTTAGAGCCCAGTCCGGAAACTGGTGAAGCAAAATCGAGATAATCAATCGGTGTATTTTCGACCAGGGTCGTATCACGTGCCGGATCCATCCGGGTTGTTATAGCCCAGATAACATCTTTCCAGTCACGCGCATTCACGTCGTCGTCACACATAATCACGAACTTGGTGTACATAAACTGACGCAAGAAAGACCAGACACCCATCATCACACGCTTCGCGTGACCGGGGTACTGCTTCTTCATAGTGACTACGGCCAAACGGTACGAACAGCCTTCCGGTGGCAAATAAAAATCGACAATTTCAGGAAATTGTTTCTGCAGCAACGGAATAAAAACTTCATTTAAAGCAACACCCAGCACAGCCGGTTCGTCCGGTGGACGTCCGGTATAAGTGCTGTGGTAAATAGGGTCTTTGCGGTGGGTAACATGAGTCACAGTAAACACCGGAAACTCATCCACTTCGTTATAGTAACCAGTATGGTCGCCATAAGGCCCTTCCGGTGCCATTTCGCCCGGCTCTATGTAACCTTCCAGAATAATTTCAGCGTGCGCCGGTACTTGTAAGTCATTACTGAGGCACTGCGTTACTTCGGTTTTGCTGTCACGCAACAAACCGGCAAAAGCGTATTCCGATAAACTGTCCGGTACTGGGGTTACTGCACCCAAAATAGTGGCAGGATCAGCCCCCAAAGCAACTGACACCGGGAACTTCTCGCCCGGATGCTGCTGGCACCACTCTTGAAAGTCCAACGCACCACCGCGGTGTGATAACCAACGCATGATCAGTTTATTAGGACCTAAGAGTTGCTGGCGGTAAATGCCTAAGTTCTGGCGTTCTTTATGCGGACCACGAGTTACCGTAAGACCCCAGGTCACCAAAGGCGCAACGTCGCCCGGCCAGCAGTGCTGAATAGGCAGCTTGGTTAAGTCAACGTCGTCGCCGCTCATAACCACTTGCTGACACGGTGCCTTTTTAATACTTTTTGGCGACATGCTCAGCACTTTTTTGTACTTAGGCAGTAAATTCAGCGCGTCGCGAAAGCCTTTAGGAGGCTCCGGCTCTTTTAAAAAGGCCAGCAATTTACCCACATCCCTTAAAGCGGTTACTGACTCCTGACCCATGCCTAAAGCCACCCGGTCGGGTGTACCGAATAAGTTAGCCAGTACGGGCATATCATGGCCTTTCACGTTTTCAAACAATAAGGCCGGGCCTTGTGCTTTTAACGTGCGGTCTGATATTTCGGTAATTTCGAGGTAGGGGTCTATTTCTTGTTGGATGCGTTTAAGTTCACCGCGCTCCTCCAGGAGCGCGATAAAGTCACGCAGATCTTGATATTTCATACGCCACTTAACTGTTGCGTTGACGTTTCATCGATTCGAAGAATTCGTCATTAGTTTTGGTCATCTGCAAACGGTCAATCAAGAATTCCATGGCCTCAACTTCGCCCATTGGATGCATGATTTTGCGAAGGATCCACATTTTTTGCAGCTCATCCGGCGTAGTCAGCAACTCTTCACGACGCGTACCTGAGCGGTTGAAATCAATGGCAGGGAATACACGGCGTTCAGCCAACTTACGGTTCAGGTGCAGTTCCATGTTACCGGTACCTTTAAACTCTTCGTAGATGACTTCATCCATTTTCGAGCCGGTATCAATCAGGGCCGTTGCAATAATGGTTAAACTACCACCTTCTTCTACATTACGGGCAGCACCAAAGAAACGCTTAGGTTTGTGCAGTGCGTTGGCATCCACACCACCGGTTAACACTTTACCTGAGCTTGGAATAACGGTGTTATAAGCACGGGCAAGACGAGTAATTGAGTCCAGCAAAATCACCACGTCTTTTTTGTGCTCAACCAGGCGCTTGGCTTTCTCAATAACCATTTCAGCTACCTGAACGTGACGGCTGGCAGGTTCATCAAAGGTTGAAGCAACCACTTCGCCATGCACCAGCCGGTGCATCTCGGTGACTTCTTCCGGACGCTCATCAATCAACAGAACAATCAGTTCAGCATCAGGGTGATTCGCCGCAATGGAAGTTGCAATATTCTGCAATAGTAAGGTTTTACCCGCTTTTGGTGGCGCCACAATAAGACCACGCTGGCCTTTACCAATTGGCGCTGATAAGTCCAGTACCCGCGCAGTGATATCTTCTTTACTGCCATTGCCGCGTTCTAAATGAAAACGCTCTTCCGCGTGCAGCGGCGTTAGGTTTTCAAATAAGATTTTATTGCGGGAGTTTTCAGGCTTGTCGAAGTTAACTTCGCGAATTTTCAGCAGGGCAAAATAACGTTCACTGTCTTTCGGTGGGCGAATTTTCCCGCCAATTGTGTCACCCGTACGCAGGTTAAAGCGACGAATTTGGCTTGGCGAGACGTAGATGTCGTCCGGGCCAGCCAGGTAAGACGAGTCGGCTGAACGCAAGAAGCCAAAGCCATCCTGCAAAATTTCCAGCACACCGCCGCCGTGAATATCTTCACCGCTTTTAGCGTGAGCTTTTAAGATAGCAAAAATGATGTCTTGCTTACGTAGGCGGGCCATATTCTCAAGGCCCATTGAGTCCGCGAGCTGAACTAGCTCGTTTACGGGTTTATCTTTAAGTTCTGTTAGATTCATAGGAGGGTTTTCGAGTTATCGATTGAACACAAAGCCTTTTTTAATTTGACTCTAGAAAGTAAAACAATTGGAACATTCGGAATTCGCGAAGTGCGAAACCAGAAACAGACGTTTCATTTAAAAACAGGTTAACCGGTGGAGTTGGTGACCCCGTATGAACAGTTAATGAGCAGAAGTTATCACCAAAAAAGCGATTCGTCCAGTTTTCTCAACAAAAACGGCGCATAACACGCCGTTTTTTGACAATCATTAAATATGCTGGTCTAAAAACTCGGTCAGTTGAGCACGTGATAATGCGCCCACTTTAGTTCCGACAACTTCGCCGCCTTTAAACAACAATAACGTTGGAATGCCACGAATATTGTATTTAGGTGGGGTTTGTTCATTGTGGTCGACGTTCAGCTTACCAATAACTAATTTATCAGCGTACTCGCTGGCAATGTCATCAAGAATAGGCGCTACCATTTTACATGGTCCACACCACTCAGCCCAAAAGTCGACTAATACGGGTTTATCGGAATTTATGACATCAGCATCAAAACTGTCATCACTTAGCTGAACTATTACGTCACTCATGGTACTCTCCGCTACTTTCTTCGCGTGGAAATATTAGAATAGTATTATTTCTGTTTTTGAATACAAGCGCAAACTGATATGCTTATAACTTATGACTAAAAAACATCTTACAGAAACTCGCTTTGCTGATTTGGCGCTTCACCCCAAAATCCAGCAAGCAATATCCAGTGCCGGATTTGAGTATTGTACTCCAATTCAGGCGTTAAGTCTGCCCGTTGCTCTGTCTAACCGCGATGTTGCTGGTCAGGCTCAGACAGGTACAGGGAAAACCTTGGCATTTCTGCTGGCTACTTTCAACCGCTTAATGCAGAACGAATCGTCCGAAAAAACCGAATCGGGCCCACGCGCACTGATTATGGCACCGACTCGGGAGCTCGCTATTCAGATAGCACACGACGCGAATGCCCTCATTGAGCATTGCGGTTTGAAAATGGGCGTAATTTACGGCGGCGAAGGCTACGAAGGTCAAAAGGAACAACTGGCGGCACAACCCGACATACTGGTTGGCACCACGGGTCGTCTTATCGACTTTTACAAGCAGGATCTATTTAGCCTTAAAGATATTGAAGTTGTGGTGCTGGACGAAGCCGACCGCATGTTCGATCTTGGCTTTATTGATGACATTCGTTACCTGTTACAGAAAATGCCGGATCCATCCAAGCGTCTGAATCTGCTGTTCTCTGCAACCTTGTCTTATCGTGTGCAGGAACTGGCGTATGAACACATGAATGCACCGACCAAGCTCGAAGTAGAACCATTACAAAAAACGGCCACACGGGTAACTGAAGAACTGTTTTATCCTTCTAAACCCGAAAAGTTTCCGTTACTACTGACATTAATAGAAGAAGACTGGCCGGATAAAGCCATTGTTTTCGCCAACACCAAGCACGGTTGCGAGAAAGTGCACGGCTGGCTGGTCGCAAACGAGCACCGTGCGGGTCTGTTAACCGGTGATGTTCCGCAGAAAAAGCGTTTACGCATTCTGGAAGACTTTGCCGAAGGAAAGCTCGACTTTTTAGTTGCTACCGATGTCGCTGCACGTGGTCTGCACATTCCTGAAGTAACCCATGTATATAATTTCGACTTACCGGATGACTGCGAAGACTATGTTCACCGTATCGGCCGCACAGGTCGTGCAGGCGCCAGTGGCGCTGCAATAAGCCTGGCGTGCGAAGAGTACGTGTACAACTTACCGGCTATTGAAGACTACATTGGTCACACCATTCCGGTCACCAAATACGATGGCGATGCTTTGCTTTCTGATTTACGACGTCCGCGTCCAATTCAGCGCCGTCGCCGTCATAACTCAGGCGGAGGCAAGGGTAAACCTCGCGGCCGTCGCTCGGGGCCTCCGCGCAACGCGCCGTAATATGCCAGCCAAAAAGCGCAAACTTGCTGCCATCGACATGGGATCCAACAGTTTTCACCTGTTGATGGCAGAAGTTTCAATGACGGGGTTCTTTCCTAAGCCCCGGATTCTTTCCCAGCATAAGCAGAAAGTTCGTTTAGCCGACGGCCTGAATGACAATGACAGCATAGATGACGCTGCCATTTCCCGTGGCGTAGATTGCCTTACTCTGTTTGCCGAAGAGCTTGAACGATTCCAGCCCTTTGCAGTAAAAGCGGTAGCAACTGCGGCACTGCGCAAAGCCAGTAATCAAAAAGAACTTCTTACACGCTTTGAGTCGACATTAGGCTTCCCCATTGAAGTTATTACCGGAGAGCGTGAAGCTGAATTCATCTATGCGGGAGTTTGTAGTGCGTCGCAATGCCGGGATAAAGTTCTGGTTATTGATATTGGCGGTGCCAGCACCGAGGTCATAGCCGGTGATGGAACACAGGCCAATGTGCTTAATAGTCTGGATATGGGCTGTGTGGTGTTTCAAAACCGTTTCTTTAAAGGTGGAGAAATTACCCCGGATAACGTGGAGCAAGCCACTCAGGCCGCTACCAAACTTATTAGACCCTACATCGCTGATTATCAGCAGCATGGGTGGCTGCGGGTTCTTGGCGCATCAGGTACTTTTCGTGCACTTACCGAAATAGCGGCGGCAGAGAAACAGCCCAGGCTTACGCAAAGCTGGTTAAGTGAACTGATTCAGCGTTGTATCCGGCAGGGACAAGTTGAGCGTCTGAATTTTGCCGGATTACGTGATGACCGCCGCGCTGTTCTAATGGGCGGAATCACCATACTTTTGGCTGTGCTGAAAGCACTTAGTGTCGACGATTTTGAGGTGACTACAGGCGCGTTACGCGAGGGGCTACTCGCGCAACTTGCCAATGAAATAACGGCTTAGCCTTTCTTCGTCGCCAGACGTTCAGCTACCGATTTTGCAAAGTAGGTAAGAATTCCGTCAGCACCTGCCCGCTTGAACCCTAACAAACTTTCTTCAATAACGTCCTGACCCAGCCAGCCATTTTTAATGGCGGCCTGGAGCATGGCATACTCACCACTAACCTGGTACGCAAAAGTCGGCACGCCAAAGGTGTCTTTTGCACGGCGTACAATGTCTAAATAAGGCATGCCCGGCTTCACCATTACCATGTCAGCGCCTTCCTGAATATCCAGTGCAATTTCCTGCAGGGCTTCGTCCGAATTAGCCGGATCCATCTGATAAGTCTTTTTGTCAGCTCCCTTCAGGTTGCCTGCAGAGCCGACCGCATCGCGGAATGGGCCGTAAAACGCGCTGGCATATTTAGCCGAATACGCCATAATTTGCGTGTTGATAAAGCCTTCGGCTTCCAGTGCTGAACGAATAGCTCCAATGCGCCCGTCCATCATGTCCGACGGAGCCACAACATCTACCCCGGCCCGCGCGTGAGAAACAGCCTGCTTCACCAGAATCTCAGTAGTAACGTCATTGACTACATACCCGCTGTTATCAAGAATGCCGTCCTGACCGTGAGTTGTAAAAGGATCCAAAGCTACATCGGTCATTACTCCTAGCTCCGGAAACTCAGCTTTTATGGCTTTGACTGCACGCTGAGCCAGACCGTTATCATCATAAGCCGCCTCAGCCATCTCCGACTTAGCCGAAGCAGGAGTCACCGGGAATAAAGCGACCATAGGAATACCCAAGTCAACCAACTGAGCGCACTCTTGCAGCAACAGGTCAATGCTCACGCGGTCAACGCCCGGCATGGACTCAACTTGCTCACGCTGGTTCTCACCTTCGAGAACAAACATAGGGTAAATTAAATCGTCCACACTTAACTGGTTTTCTGCCACCAGCCGTCGGCTAAAATCGTGGCGGCGTAAACGTCTTAGTCGTCTGCCCGGAAAAGTACCCTGATTTGTCATTCTTGACTCCTGATTGGTTACTGCACCGCTAATCTGTCACGGCCTTCATTTTTAGCCGCATATAGCGCGTCGTCTGCGGCTTTAAAAAGCTCATCTACATTATCAAAAATACGTGCGCTGGTGGAGATCACTCCAATACTCAGCGTGATCTTAAGCAAACCGGCATCGGTTTTAAATTCGGTATTACGAACCTTTTCCAGTAACTGACTGGCAAAAGTTTCAGCTTCCTGAAGGTCGGTCTCCGGCAAGATAATGGCAAACTCTTCACCACCATAACGGCAAACAATATCCGCGGCCCGTTTAGCATGTTGCTGCATTAATTTTGCTAACTGTTGCAGGATCTGGTCTCCGGCAAGATGACCATAGGTATCGTTCACTGGTTTAAAATGGTCAACGTCGATCATCAGTAATGCAAGCGGTAACTCGCGACGTAATGTACGCCGCAATTCACGTTCCAGATGCTTTTGGAAATAACGGCGGTTGTACAAACCAGTCAACGGATCTTCGGTATTTTTCTGTTCTAACTCTGTATTAACGTCCTGAAGTTCACGCAGAGCGACTTGTAACTCAAACGTACGTTCATCAACGCTTTCTTCCAGCTCACGGTTGTAGCGTTTCTCAGCCTGCAACCGCTCTTTACGCTGCTCGCTGTAGCGTACAGCCAGAACCCAGGACAACAGCAGAATTTCAATACCCGAACCCAGCATAATCGCGTGTCGTTGAATAAACATACTGTCGATAACCCCCAGATAGCCCAGCGAGTTAGCAACCACAGAAATTAGTAAACAACACCAGGCGAGGGTAAATATACGGGCATAAACAAACCCCTTACGCCATAGATAAATGCCGACAAGCAACAGAAACAGGCAGCCAGGAATGGCCAGGCTCAGTAGAACATGAATACTGACCCGGTAACTGGCAAAGATAGCAATTAACAGACTGGCAGCTGATAGGAAGGCCATGACCATTAACCCCCGCCCCCAGGTGTATCGGTAACGCTTTAACTCAAGTAACTGGTAAGCAAACAGGGCGGCCGTCAGAAAAACCAAGCTGCCGAATATAGGTATCCCCTTATCCTGCAAATACAAAGAGTCAGGCCATAAATAATGAAAGCCAAGCCCTTCTAAAGACAGCATCAGTCCGGCAAAAAATAGGGTGTAAAGCGAATAGACACCAAATTCAGGCTCGCGCGACGCAATAAAACCAAAAAGATTATAAACCGCCATACAAAGCAGTACGCCAAAATAAACTCCTTCGGCAATACGACGGTTCATTTGCGTTTCGAAAAAACCAACTTCGGTACGCACGGCGATAGGCAAACGCATTGAACTTTGCGTATTGGTCTTGATATAGATTTCACCGCCGATGTCATTGGGCAAAGGAACCGCAAATTCTGACGTTGGTATTGGCCGCTCGTTGAAAGGCAAAGTGTCACCCAGCCGATAAGTTCTTACCCCTTCTGGCCTCACGATATAAATAGTCAACTCATCGAGCAAAGGGTAGGCAATATGCAAAATACGGTCGTAAGGCTTAGCCTCGAGTTTAAAGCGAAACCAGTATTCATCCGTGGTGTAACCAAAGGAAGCCCGGTCTGTATCCAGCTTACTCCAGTCAGTTGAAGGTAAGCTTTTTGCGGTTTCTAAGTCCAGCTTTTGCTGACTGTTAGTGTATTCAATTGACAGTTCTGGCTGGCTCTCAGGAAGTATTTGCGCCGCAGCAGTGGATGCAGAAAAAAGCAAAGCCACTAAAGCCAAGAATAGCCACTGCAATGCACTTACCCCGGAAGCTTTAGTCACTGTTCTCTCCCAGCCCGAAAAACCGTTCCGTATTCGCATAGGTCAGCTCGGCTAAATGCTGTACCGACACGTCAAGATAGTTGGCCAGAGCTTCTCCAATTACCGGTAAAAGCGCAGGCTCATTCATTTTAGGCCGCGGCTTCAGCCCCCGCGGTAATAAAAACGGTGCATCCGTTTCAAGTACCAGCCTGTTCAGAGGCAGGTACGGCAAAGCTGACACCAGTTCCTGGTTACGTCGCTCATCACACACCCAACCAGTAATGCCAAACCAATGGCCTCGCTCAGCATAACGGTTCAGCGCTTCAGCACCACCGGTAAAGCAATGCGTTAAGCAGGGCGTTGAGTCGTCACAATACTGGTTTAACAGCTCTATTTGACGATCGATTGCATCGCGTTCATGCAAATACAGTGGAAGGTTTAGCTCATTAGCCAGCTCAATTTGAGCAACGAACACCTCTTCCTGTGCCTCGCGGGGAGAGAAATTCCGGTTGAAATCCAGACCACATTCGCCAATAGCCACAACATAAGGCAACCCGGCCAATTCCCGTAACTGCTCTTTGTAATTTGCTGGCGCCTCGCCGGCGTCGTGTGGGTGAATACCCACGGTCATCAGCAACTTCTCAGGAAACTGCTGACACAATTTAACGGCTTGCTCAGCCTCTTCAATAGAGGTCGATATAATCAGCTGCTTTTTCACGTTGTCCTGCTCTGCACGAGCCATAACCCCGTCCAGATCGCTCAACAACCTTTTGTTGGTTAAATTCACTCCGGCATCAAACCACATCGTCGTCTTCCTGCTGAGTGGGTGTATACCAACGGCTAACTTGTAAACCTAACTCAAACAACAACCACATAGGTATTGCCAGTAAAGTTTGGGAAATAACATCGGGAGGGGTTAGCAACATACCAATAGCGAACGCACCAACAATAATGTAAGGCCGTTTTTTTGCTAATGATTCGCGGGTGCAGGTGCCGGTCCAAATCAACAGCATAATGGCAACCGGCGTTTCAAAGGCAATACCAAAGGCAACGAAAATCGCCAGAATAAAGTCCAAATAACGGGAGATGTCGGTGGCAACAGTCACCCCCTCCGGTGCTGCGCTGCTGAAAAATGCCATAGCAAGAGGCAAAACCACAAAATAGGCAAAGGCGATACCGGCATAAAACAGCAACGTGCTGGTAGCCAAAAGCGGAATTACCAGGCGCTTTTCACGACCGTACAAGCCAGGTGCTATAAAGCCCCATATTTGCCACAGTAAATAGGGAACGGTAAGAGCCAACGCCACAACCAGAGTTAACTTAAAAGGTGTGAAAAAAGGTGCGGCAACGTCTGTGGCTATCATTTGCGAGCCAACCGGCATGTTCATCAGCAGCGGCTGTGCGACAAAATGGTATATGTCATTGGCAAAGTAAGCGAGCGCAGCGAACACAACCAGAATAACCAGCACCGAGCGTAATAGGCGGTTTCTGAGTTCCAGCAAGTGGTCTAATAAAGGGGAATCACTCATTACCTTTACCCACGTCAGTTCCGGGTTTTTCTTTCGGTTCAGAATCCTGCTTAGAGTATGGTCGCTGAACTTCTTCTGCTGCACTTCTTAATTCGACTAGCGAGCGTTGCAGTTCCGGACTTAAATTTTCAAGGTCCTGACTCTCGGCTTGCTTTAAGTGTTCGTGCAGCTCTTTTATACGCAGTTCGTGGTCAAGCTCATTCTGTACTTTCTGAGAGTACTGCTTGATACCCGATATGGTTCTCTGAAAGCCACGAATAGCTGACGGCAGGCGCTCGGGACCAAGCACCAGCAAGCCGACTATCGCAATCAGCAATAACTCCCAGAAACCAATATCGAACATTTAAGATTTCCCGGATTTATCCGAATCGGACTTATCGTCATGTTCTTCTTTGTGCTGCAAAGAGTCGTCTTTATCTTTGCTGTCATCTTCGTCGCCCATAGACTTTTTAAAGCCTTTTACCGCATTACCTAAGTCTGAACCCAGGCTACGCAGACGCTTGGTGCCAAATAGCAATACAACAATGACCAACAAGATGAGTAACTGCCAAGGTGATACACCCATGTTATTTCCTACCGTTTAAGTTAAACAAATTCACTATTCGTTGCTTTCGGACGAGTCCGCCAGGCCATAAGGCCAAGCACTGCCGTGACAATACCCGCGCCAATTGTCACTTCTGAAAGCTCAGTCTGGTTCCAGAGCAATGTCGTGCAAATTAAGCCGCTGCCGGTTAACACCGTCCAGAAAAGCGAGGTCGATGCTTGTCTTTGAGTTAGCAACTGCTGCTTGCGTAACTCCCGCTCACGCTCATCAATATTATGTTGTTGGCGAAGGTTTTCATACAGCATCATTGGCATTTCCGGCAGTTTTTCCGCCCAGTACGGCGCATTCTCTTTTACCGACCGTACAATTGCGCGCCAACCAAGCTGTTCCTTCATCCAACGCTCAAGAAAGGGTTTGGCGGTTTTCCATAAGTCCAGCTCCGGGTACAACTGACGCCCCAAACCTTCAATGTACAACAGGGTTTTCTGAAGTAATACCAGCTGCGGCTGTACTTCCATTTCAAAGCGTCGCGCCGTATTAAATAAGTTAATCAATACATGACCGAATGAAATTTCCGCCAACGGCTTCTCAAAAATTGGCTCACAAACCGTTCTTATGGCTGACTCAAATTCTTCAATATTGGTGTGTTTGGGTACCCAGCCTGAATCAACGTGCAGCTCTGCCACTTTGCGGTAATCGCGATTAAAAAACGCCAAAAAATTTTCAGCTAAGTAGCGTTTATCGTCGCGATTCAGAGTTCCGACAATACCAAAATCAATGCCAATGTAGCGCGGGTTCAATGGGTCATCTTTCGCCACAAAAATGTTGCCTGGGTGCATATCGGCATGAAAAAAGCTGTCGCGGAACACCTGAGTAAAAAAGACTTCAACGCCCCGCTCAGCCAGTTTTTTCATATCTACGCCGCGGGCTTTCAGAGCGCCAATGTCGCTCACCGGAATGCCATCAATGCGCTCCATTACCATCACGTTACTGCGACTGTAGTCACTGTAAACCACCGGAATATAAAGCATGTCGGAGTTTTCGAAGTTGCGCTTCAGCTGTATCGCGTTACCGGCTTCGCGCATTAAGTCCAGCTCATCCAGCAGGGTTTTGCGATACTCTTTAACCACTTCTTTAGGCTTTAAGCGCCGCCCGTCGGGTAAATGGTGCGCAGCTACCGAGGCCAGGGTTTCCATCAATTCTAAATCCGCATTAATGGTCTCACGGATATCCGGACGAATAACTTTTATAACAATATCCGTTAGCTCACCGTCTCTGGTTTTCAGCTTTCCGGTGTGTACCTGAGCAATTGACGCTGAAGCTAAAGGCGTTGTGTCAAAATCCGCAAAACAGTCATTGATGCTCTGCAAGCCTAAGGACTTTTCGATAATACGCTGTGCGGCATGACCGTCGAAAGGAGGCACTTTGTCCTGCAGGCGTGCCAGTTCAATTGCAATATCAGGCGGTAATAAGTCGCGGCGGGTTGAGAGCATTTGCCCGAACTTGACCCACACCGGGCCCAGCTCTTCCAGTGCCAGTCTTAAACGCACACCGGCAGGCTTGTCTTTATGCTTATTAGGCAACCAGAAAAAAGCATGGCGGCCTAAACGGATAGTCCAGGGCAACCAACCCGCAGGGATAAGATCATCTAACCCGTAACTCAGTAGTGTTTTGGTGATTTTGTAAAAGCGGCGCGTCCGCATCATTAACCCTTCTTCTCACGACACTGGCGTTCAAGGCGCTCGATTTGAGCCCGCAGCTGTTGTAAATCGGTTTTAAACTGGTCAAATTCAGCTCTTACCGGTAATAATTTCTTCTCTTCGGTCAACACACCATGCACCCAGCGCTGCTGCTGTTGCCAATGTGTTTTTACCTGCTCACGGCTACGTCGCCACAGCTTTCCCAGCCAGTAGGCAGGCGCGTCACCAACGGTTTTCGCGAGCTCAGCTTCCCAGTCAACGTTCAGCGACTTAAACAAGCTAACCACTTGTTGCGCCAGCATGGGGTCACCATCAATATCCAGTAAGTCCGCTTTTATCAGCCGCGTGAGGTTAGCGGTATCCTGCAACTCCGGCAATACACCCATTTCTGTTGCAATACGGCAGTCTACTTCGCTGTCATCCGAGGTACTGAGCTGAACACCATGGGCATCAACACTCACAGTGACTTCAAAGGGCAGTTCCTTCAGATGAAAACGCAGGCGCTTACCGTCCAGCCGCCGCAAACGTTCCGCCGATTCCGGGTCACGGTGCAGCACATTGTTTGCTAACTTCTCGACCAACAAAATTGGAATGAGCGGTAATAAAGTCATCAGAACTTATACCCTCGGTGCAGGGCGACCACGCCACCCGTCATGTTCTGGTAGTCGACTTTTTCGTAACCGGCAGCTTCCATCATTGACTTCAGTGTTTCCTGATCCGGGTGCATACGGATAGATTCCGCTAAATACTGGTAACTGTCAGAATCGTTAGCAACAACCTGCCCCATTTTTGGCAAAATGTTGAACGAATAAAAGTCATACACCTGGTTCAAGGTAGCCGATACCGGCTTAGAAAATTCAAGAATTAATACCCGACCGCCAGGTTTCAGTACCCGCAGCATAGAGCGCAGAGCTTTGTCTTTGTCGGTGACATTACGCAGACCAAAAGCAATGGTAATAACATCAAAGGTATTGTCATCAAACGGCAGTTCTTCCGCGTCAGCCTGTACGTAACGAACATTGCCAATAATGCCTCTGTCACGCAGCTTGTCACGACCTACTTTCAGCATAGCGTCGTTAATATCGGCCAGCACAACTTCGCCCTCAGCACCAACACGACGTGAGAACTGAGCCGTTAAGTCGCCGGTTCCGCCGGCAATATCCAATACCTTCATACCACGGCGAACACCACTGCAGTCAATGGTATAACGCTTCCATAAACGATGAATACCAAACGACATTAAGTCGTTCATAACATCGTATTTTGCCGCTACCGACTGAAAGACATCAGCGACCAGGTTTTTTTTCTGATTACGGGCGACTTTTTGGTACCCAAAATCAATGGATTCTTCGTTTTTATCGTTCATTCAACTACCCCGAACTGATTTTGTACTAGTGTACTTGATGATCACACCTGAGCATAGTGATCACGACGTGGTAACCAACGCTCAATTAGCGCTTCTGCGCTTTGCGGATAATGTTCTAATACGTGCTGAGCAATATTTTGGGCTTCTGGTATTAACGCTTCATCGCGCTCTAAGTCAGCCACTTTTAATTCAGCTAACCCAGTCTGCCGATGACCCAGCAATTCACCCGGCCCACGAATTTCGAGATCGCGCTGCGCAATCACGAAACCGTCATTACTTTCGCGTAAAACACCCAGCCGCTGTTGCGCGGTTTGCGACAACGGGCTGTGATACAGCAGTACGCAATGACTGGCTACCGAGCCCCGGCCAACCCGACCACGTAATTGGTGAAGCTGTGCTAAACCTAATCGCTCCGGGTTTTCAATGATCATCAGCGAGGCATTAGGAACATCTACTCCAACCTCTATGACCGTCGTTGCGACCAATAAGTCAATATCACCCGCTTTAAACGCCTGCATGACCTGTTCTTTCTGCTCATGTTTAAGCCGGCCATGCACCAGGCCAATACTCAAGCCCGGCAGCTGCTCCTGCAAGTCGTTGGCGGTGTCTTCTGCCGCCTGACATTCAAGTACATCGGACTCTTCAATAAGGGTACAGACCCAATACGCCTGACGGCCTTCAGTGGCACAGACCTCACGCACTCGCTCCACTATTTGCTCGCGCCGGGTGTCCGGAATGGCGACAGTGGTAACCGGTGTGCGACCCGGTGGAAGTTCATCAATGACCGAGGTGGCAAGGTCAGCATAGGCTGTCATAGCCAAAGTTCGCGGGATAGGTGTTGCAGTCATAATTAACTGGTGAGGATGCACACCCGCCTGAACGCCTTTTTCCCGTAATTGTAACCGCTGGTGCACACCAAAACGGTGCTGTTCGTCAATAATAACCAATGCCAGACGCTGATATTCAACATCCGCCTGAAACAACGCATGGGTGCCAACCAGTAGATGGATATCCCCTTGCTTTAACTGCGCCAGTAACTCCCGACGGGACTTACCTTTGGATTTGCCACTTAACCAGCCCACGTTGATTCCTAAAGGCATCAACCACTGACTGAAAGTAATGGCGTGCTGCTCAGACAAAAGCTCGGTCGGCGCCATTAAAGCCACCTGGTATCCGGCTTCAATGGCTGCCAGAGCACTGAGCGCAGCAACCAGAGTTTTGCCTGAGCCGACATCCCCCTGCACCAGCCGCATCATTGGCTGACCTTGCGCCATATCGCTGGTAATTTCTTTCACCACTCTTGCCTGCGCGCCAGTGGGTGAAAACGGTAACTGCTTTAAAAATGCCTCTTGTAACGAACCGTTGCCTTTTATAGTAAAGCCCGCCTGAGCCTGTCGAGCCTGACGTAACTGCAGCAAACTTAACTGATGCACAATAAGTTCTTCTGATGCCAGTCGCTGCTGCGCGGGATGCTGGCCTTGTTCCAACTGCGTCAGAGGAACATCTACCGGTGGCCTGTGCAGGGTTAAAATAGCCTGCTCCAGAGAAAGTTGATGGGGCCTTAAATTTTCAGGCAACAGTTCAGGTAAAGAACCGGGCTGAAGATAGGTCAGTGCCTGCCCAATGATCTTACGCAAAATTCCCTGAGTCACACCTTCTGTCATTGGGTAGACTGGTGTCAGGGTTTCCTGCATATTCAATGGCTCACCGGCTTTGACCACCCGGTATTCCGGGTGGATCATCTCCCAGCCGACCATGCCGCGGCGCACTTCGCCAAAGGCTAATAGCTGCGTACCTTGAGCAAATTGCTTTAACTGAGCCGCGCTAAATTGAAAAAAGCGCAGACTTATACTGCCGGTTTCGTCGCTGGCCTGACAAATCAACATACGCTTACGACCATACTTGATATCGGCGTGCCGCACCGTGACCAGAACATTGGTAGCCACACCTGCACGTAAGTTTGCAACGTCAGTTATCTGAGTACGGTCCTCGTATCGCAGCGGCAGATGCAACAGTGCATCACTGACAGAGGCTAAGCCCAGCTTGCGCAGCTTAACCGCAACCTTTTCGCCCACACCTTTAAGTGCCGTCAGTGGAATGTGCTGCAGTCCTTTTACCGCCACCTTTGCTCCTTATCTTGCGCGCATCGCCAGCCACCAGGCTTCGTCCGCGACAATTTGTCCATTTTCATCCAGCTCCGGATAAGGCATATTCTTACGTTTACAAGCCTTGGCATAAATTGGATGACCACCTTCAAATAACACCCTGTGCCGCTCTTCGGCGCTGATATGTGCTTTATCGTACAAACCTGCCTGCTCTCTTTGTCGCTGCGCTTCATACAGCATCACCGCGCCAGCAACAGAGACATTCAGTGACTGTACCATGCCTACCATAGGAATCATTACGTGATAGTCAGCAATATCTAAAGCTTCATCGGTTACACCGTATTTTTCCTGGCCGAGCAAAATAGCGGTCGGTTTGGTGTAATCTACTTCACGAAAGTCCACAGAATGCTCGGACAAGTGCGTTACGACAACCTGCATACCTTGGCCTTGAGTTGCTTCCAGCGCTTCGCCAACGGTTTTATGATTATGGATTTTCACCCAGTTTTGACTGCCAAGCGCGGTACCACCCGATAAACGCGCCTTTTTGGTTAGCCATATCGCGTGCATCTCATGCACACCTATCGCATCTGCAGAGCGAACCACCGCAGACAAATTATGGTTTTTATGCACGTTTTCCATGACAACGGTCAGGTCTGGCTGACGCTTGTCCAACATTTGGTTAATTCGTTGATATCGTTCAGGACTCATTGCTTTTTTATGAAAATAGGACTAGATATAAGCAGTATACCCGAGAGATTCGGTCAGAACTAACCCTATGCTTCATCAAGGAAGACAAGAATAACAATGTCGTACTCCTACATTGCGCGGCAACCTATTTTAACCAGAGACCAAAAAGTTTTTGGTTATGAACTGCTGTTCCGCAACAGTACTGAAAACAGCTTTCCGAATATTGATCCTAACGAGGCCACCTCCAAACTGCTTTTGCAGCAGCATTTACTGGGCGACATTCAGACACTTTGTATGGGGAAGCAGGCATTTATCAATTTTCATGCCCGTACTTTGTTAAATGATTTCCCTTCCTTTCTAAACGCCCGCACCGTATGGGTAGAGCTGTTGGAGACCGTGGGGGTTGATGCCCCTTTGTTAGAAGCATGTAGCGCCACTCGTGCAAAAGGTTATCGGATTGCATTGGATGATCACGATTTTGCCGGGCAATGGGAGCCTCTCATTCCCATGATCAACATGGTAAAAGTTGATATCCAGGAGCAAGGTTTAGAGCTCGACGAAAAAATTCGCTTCTTCAAAGAAAAGGGCGTTCCACTGCTCGCGGAGCGGGTTGAAACCCGAGACGAGTTCGAACGTTGTTTAGAGCTAGGCTTTGATTATTTTCAGGGTTTTTTCTTCGAAAAACCGCAAATAGTCCAGCAAAAATCTCTCGCGCCTAATCGCATTAGTATGCTGACACTGTTGTCTGAAGCGCATAAAAAGGAACTCGACTTAGATACCATACGACAAGCCATTGAGCAGGACTTATCACTCACTTACAGCTTGCTTAAACTGGTCAACAGCGCTTTATACGGCGGTCGCAGGAAGATTGAAAACATTCAGCATGCTCTGGTTTATTTGGGTAATACCGAAATTCGCCGTTTTATCACTCTGGTTGTTTTAGCTAATGTGTCAGAAGGGCAGCCGGAAGAGTTGACCATTAAATCAGTCACCCGAGCACGCTTTATGGAATTGGTTACGGTTGAAATCCTTAACGAAAAGCACCGTTCCAGTGCTTTTTTGACTGGCATGCTATCCTTACTAGACATTATATTGGGCGTATCTATGGATGATGTGCTTAAACAGCTTCCGCTTTCTAAAGACATTACCAAAGCGTTGAAAACCCGCGAGGGTGTATGGGGGTATCTGCTGCAAATGACCGAGCTTTATGAGCGCGGCGAGTGGGAAGCTCTGGATAAGCACCCGCTAAAACAAAAACTGAACGGCACCGATATTGGCCAGCTTTATATCGATGCCAGCCAGTGGTGCCGTTTAGCCCTGTTCTAAATGTCCTAGCTCATCCGTTTACGAGATACTTCATAGATATCCGTACGACGATCCTTTTTATTGGTCACCGAGCCTTCATGGTGCAAATAACGCAGCTCATCCAGATTTAAATCTGAGAACATTAGCATTTCCGTGTTCGGCGTGGTCTCCGACATGATGGCGTCATGCGGGAAGGCGAAATCCGAAGGAGAGAATACTGCCGACTGCGCATATTGCACATCCAGACTTTCCACTTCAGGCAAGTTGCCCACGCTACCGCAAATCACAACATAACACTCGTTCTCTACAGCACGTGCTTGTGCACAATGTCGTACACGCAGGTAGGCGTTACGGGTATCTGTCCAGAACGGTACAAACAGAATTTCTAATCCTTCGTCCGCCATTATGCGACCCAGTTCAGGGAACTCCACGTCATAGCAAATTAGAATGCCAATGCGTCCGGCGTCGGTATCGAAGACTTTGACTTCGTTGCCGCCTTCAATAACCCAGTCACGCTTTTCGTGCGGGGTAATATGCAATTTGTACTGCTCTTCCACCGAGCCATCGCGGCGGCACAAATATGAGACGTTATAAATACTATCTCCGTCCTGCAACGGCATCGAACCGGTAATAATATTGACGTTATAGCTCACCGCCATTTGCGACATTTCACGCTTAAACAGATCGGTGTACCCAGCCAGAAAACGAATCGCATCCATTTGCTGGCTCTGGTCAGTTAACCCCATTAACGGCGCATTGAAAAACTCCGGGAAGACGGCAAAGTCACTTTGATAACCCGACAGAGCATCAACAAAGTACTCTACCTGCTTCAGCAGTTCTTCTACCGACTCCACCGAGCGCATTTGCCACTGCACCGCTCCTACACGGACGTTCTGAATACGAGTTGTCAGAATATTGTCTGAAGGCTCGTACAGGAAGTTATTCCACTCCAGCAATGTGGCAAAGCCGCGTGACTTTTTATCTTCCGGAAGATACTTACCCAACAGGCGTTTTACGCTAAAGTCATTCGCCAACTGAAAGGTCAGAATCGGGTCATAAATTTCGCGCCGCTGCACTTTGTCCAGGTACTGACTTGGCGTTAGTTCATTTGCATATTTGTGATAATTCACAATACGACCACCGGCCAGAATAGCGCGCAGGTTGGCCTGTCGGCACAGCTCTTTACGTGCATCGTACAAGCGACGCCCCAGACGATAACCCCGATACTCCGGGTGAATTAAGACATCCAGCCCATAAAGCGCGTCACCTTTTTTATTGTTAAGAATGGCCTCTCTGTGGCCAATTAAATCGTCATAGGCGTGAGGGTTGGAAAACTTGGTGTAGGCCACCTTAACCGTTAAGGCGACACCAACAATGCGCCCATTATCCTCCAGACAAAACTGACCTTCAGAAAAATCCTTTATCAGCTTTTCTATGGTGAACTGGCTCCAGGAGCCACCTATGTCTGTGTAGACAGCATCCATTAATTCTTTTAACTGTTCGTAATCTTCCAGCCGCAAATTTCGTATTTGCAAATGCAGTTCATCGGGGCTCATTATCTTTATCCTGATCTAAAACAACTTTACCGACAGTCTACACGTAATTGGAATAAGGTTGCATCAGGATAATTAGCTGTATAAACTTCTGGACGTCCAAATAAAAATAAGAAGGCTGACACATGACCAATGCTTCGCCACAACCGGCTAGCGCTAAAGCGCTGTTACCTCTCGCATTATTCTTGATCCTGTTCTTAGGAACCGGGTTGTACTTTCAAAGCGAAGGGGTCGAATACGCGTTTTACCAATTACCCAGTCCGGTTGCGATTCTGCCGGCCATAGTCCTTGGTATTTTACTGAGTAAGCAGGCATTTGAAGAGCGCATTGAAACCTTCGTTGGCGGTGTCGGCGACAATAACATTATTACCATGTGCCTCATTTACTTGCTGGCGGGTGCGTTTTCGACGGTGGCAGAAGCAACCGGCGGTGTCGATGCTATGGTGGCACTGGGGCTAAATGTTATTCCGGCTTCTTTCCTGCTGCCCGGGTTGTTTATTATTGCCGGGGTTATCTCTACCGCCATGGGCACCTCTATGGGAACACTGGCAGCGCTGGCGCCAGTGGTTCTAGGCATTGGTGAAGCAACCGATATTAGCTTGCCGCTGCTGGCCGGGGTACTTGTTAGTGGCGCCATGTTTGGCGACAACTTATCCATCATTTCAGACACCACCATTGCCGCAACTCGTACACAGGGCTGTACCATGCGGGACAAATTCCGCGCGAACTTAAAAATTGCCATACCCGCAGCTATCTTTACCGTAATTTGGTTAGTGACATACGACACTAGCCAGGTACCTTTAGAAATTCCGGAAGCCAACCTATGGCTGTCATTACCTTATTTCGTCATTATTGTTTTAGCGGTTATGGGGCTTAATGTCTTTGCCGTGCTCGGGCTTGGCATTGTCTTAGCAGCCGCTTTTGGCATGTTCACTGTCGACTACGAATGGGTGGCTTTTAGTCAGGATATCTACGAAGGTTTTGGCAGTATGCAGGAAATCTTCCTGCTGTCGCTGCTCATTGGCGGCTTGTCCGCGTTAATTCGTCAGCAAGGGGGGCTCGCTTTCTTAGCAGGCTTTGTCGAAAGCGCAGCCAATAAGGTCAGTAAACACAAGCAGCGTGCATCAGCTATTGGTGTGGCCGGCCTGACCGCTCTGACAAATCTATGCGTCGCCAACAACACCGTCAGTATCTTACTGGCCGGCGAAGTTAGTAAACGTCTGGCCAAAGTGGGCAATTTAGCACCGCGCCAAAGCGCCAGCTTATTGGATATTTTTGCCTGCGTTGTGCAGGGAGCTTTGCCTTACGGGGCACAGGCACTGTTGATGGGAGCCAGCTTTAAAATATCGCCACTATCGGTCAGTCTGCATACGGGGTATTGCTTTATTCTGGCAGCCGTGGCTATTGCCATTATCATCTGGCGCCGCCCTCTGGAAGACAGAGAGCCGACACCAGAAACAGCTTAATTAATAGGTACTGGGCAGTTCCATAATGCCGTCAATTTCGATTTGCGCGCCTTTCGGCAACTGCTTTACGCCGATAGCCGCGCGAGCCGGATACGGTTCTCTGAAATGCTTCGCCATGACTTCATTTACAATGGCAAACTGCCCCAGATCGGTCAGGTAAATCTGTACCTTTATCATGTCCTGCAGTTCGCCGCCGGATGCCTCACAAACAGCCGTCAGGTTTTTAAACACCTGCTCGGCCTGGGCCGTGAAGTCTTCGCTAACGAGCTCCATACTTTCAGGAACCAGAGGAATTTGTCCGGAAAGGTATACTGTCGTACCAATTTTTACCGCCTGCGAATAAGTGCCGATAGCTGCTGGCGCTTTATCCGTTGAAATAATCACTTTAGACATATTACTTCCTTAAGCGCGTCACGCGCTGAACATCCGGCATCTTGCGAATATGACGGATCACATCCGCTAAATGCTTACGGTTTTTTATCGTTAAAGCCACATCAATGAAATAAATGTTGGCATCAATTTCTTCGGTCTGCAGACCATCAATATTACAGCCCGTGGTTGCAATAGCCGATGTTAACTTAGCCAGCACGCCCTGATTATTGACAATTTCAATGCGAATTTCAGAAATAAACTCGGCTTCGGGTTTGTTATCCCACTCAACCGGGAAGTAACGCCCCGGGTCATCTTCATGCCCACGAACGTTTTTACACTCACGACGATGAATAACCAAACCTTTACCCGGACTCACATGGGCAATGATATCGTCGCCCGGAATGGGGCGACAGCATTTGGCAAAACTGACCAGCAGACCTTCTGCGCCTTTAATTGAGAGGCTTTTCTGTGATGCGTTGTCATCTTTTATCGGCTGTAAGTCGCCTAAAAGCCGCTTCGCAATGGCCACCGACATCATATTGCCCAGGCCAATTTGTTTCAGCAAATTCTCACGGCTATCAATTTTTGTTTCCTGCAATACCCGCTTAAATTCCGACTCTGGAATTTCATCGTAACTGACCTGACCGAGTGCTGAGCGAAGTAAGCGCTCACCCAACTGTTGCGCTTCGTCAGCTTCCTGACTTTTCAGGTACTGGCGAATTTTAGCCCGGGCTTTACCGGTTACCACAAAGTTTAACCAGGCAATATTCGGCCGCGAGTTAGGTGCTGTTTTTATCTCAACCGTTTGCCCGGTTTCCAGCGGTTTACTCAACGAATAAGTACGATGGTTAACTCTCGCACCAATACAGGTGTTACCAACGTCGGTGTGCACAGCGTAGGCAAAATCTACCGCGGTAGCGCCCTGAGGTAATTCGGTAATTCGGCCATCGGGACTGAACACGTATATTTCATCGGGGAATAAGTCAGACTTTACGCTTTCAATGAATTCAAACGAGTTGCCTGCACTTTGTTGTAACTCTAACAAGCTTTGCATCCACTTACGCGCACGCACCTGAGCCGTGGTACTGGAGTCATCCGATTGTTTGTACATCCAATGCGCGGCGACTCCGCGGTCAGCCATCAGATCCATCTCTTCGGTACGAATCTGAATTTCTACCGGCACGCCATGTGGGCCTTTTAAAGAGGTATGCAACGATTGATAGCCATTCGACTTTGGAATAGCAATGTAATCTTTAAACCGCGTTTCAATGGGCTTATACAAATTGTGTAGCGCCCCGAGAACCCGGTAACAGGTATCGACACTGTCCACGATGACGCGGAACGCGTAAATGTCCATGACCTGTTCAAACTTCACTTCTTTAGCCTGCATTTTTCGATAAATGCTGTGCAGATGTTTTTCACGGCCAGACACCCGCGCCTGAATATTGTTACCGTCCAGGCGCGAGCTGATTTCGCTTTGCACTCGCTCGGTAAACTCGCGACGGTTACCGCGGGCACGTTTGACTTCTGACTCAAGCAATTTTCCACGCCAGGGGTACAGCGCCCAGAAGCCCAGTTGCTCCAGCTCATTTTTAATATCGTGCATACCCAGTCGGTGTGCCAACGGAGCATAAATTTCTAAGGTTTCACGAGCAATACGGCGGCGTTTATCGGGGCGCAGGTGCTGAATGGTACGCATGTTATGGGTGCGGTCAGCCAGTTTAATCAGAATAACCCGAATATCCTGCACCATCGCCATAATCATCTTGCGGTAGTTTTCGGCCTGAGCTTCTTCTTTGGAGTTAAACTGCAACTTATCCAGTTTAGACACGCCCTCCACTAAACTGGCAACGGTTGCCCCAAAACGCTCGGCCAGGTCTTCCCGGCTGGTTTCAGTATCTTCAATAACGTCATGAAGTAAAGCCGCCATTAAGGTTTCGCAATCCAGTCTCATGTCGGCAAGCAGGCTTGCAACCGCAACCGGGTGCGTAATGTAAGGCTCACCGCTACTGCGTTTTTGCGAACTGTGGGCTTCGTTTGCTACAACAAAGGCATCACGAATACGTTCCACCTGCTCGGACGGAAGATACTCACTAACCTGAGCCTTTAAGCCTTCAAATAAGTACACCAGTTAACTCCCCGGGTAATACCGGACTATGAATATACTTTCAGAATAAGGGGATTTGACGGAATTGCCAACGGCATTGATGCCGTTGGCGAACAGAAACTTTTATTCGATACCGCGCAGCGCATCTACCGCACGCAGTTCTTCAGCGTCTTGCTGCTTTTGAGCCGCCTGATCTTCAATATCAAGACGTTCATTGTCGATAAGGCCTTGCTCTATTTCACGCAAAGCAATAACAGTTGGTTTTTCGTTTTTTGTTTCAACTAATGGCTCTTTACCATTGGCCAACTGACGCGCGCGGCGTGAGGCTAACAAAATTAAATCAAAACGGTTACCAACACGGTCTACAGCATCTTCTACAGTTACGCGAGCCATGGTTTACTCCCAATAAAGCGTGAGTCGTATTTTTCGAAAGGCTAAGAATTATACGGAATTAAGGCCTATTATCCAAGCAATTCCTTCAATACGCTTGAATATCTTATTTGCTGATGCGGCATTTTTTGCCGCTGAGCTAAAACAATATGCTCCAGCGATGCCAGGCTGTTGTTAAAGTCATCATTTACCAGTAGGTAGTCAAACTCATGATAATGCGACATTTCTGCCTGAGCTTTTGCCATACGCTCGGCAATAACTTCGTCGGAATCCTGTCCGCGAACACGCAAACGTTCCTCCAGAATTTCCAGGCTGGGCGGAACAATAAAAACCGAACGCACTTCAGGATGGTGTTCACGAACTTGCTGAGCACCCTGCCAGTCAATATCCAGAAACACGTCTTTGCCTTCAGCTAACAGAGACTCTACAACTTTGCGGGAGGTACCGTAGTAATTGCCAAATACACGTGCCCATTCGTAAAACTCACCGGCATCAATGCGTTGTTCAAATTCTTCAGTACTGAGGAAGTGGTAATGGACGCCCTGAACCTCTCCCGGACGCGGATTACGCGTAGTAGATGATACAGACACCTGCATTGACTGATCTGGATGCTTTTCCAACAAAGCCCGAATGAGGCTCGACTTCCCTGCGCCACTGGGGGCCGCAATGATAAACAAATTCCCTAACACCGGAGACGCGGTCATAACGGGTTCTCTTTTTAAGAAACGGACGATCACTGTTGGCGCGAAATAATAACACGGTTTCACACCGCGATGAAAATTGAGTAAAGTATGGCTTTTAAGGACTCGTGGTATTACTTTGCAGACTCAATCGGCGCCTGTCGCAAAACCGTCTAAATTCCCCCTGCTGTTCGGCTTGCTCGTACTGGTATTACTGGGGCTTAATCTGCGTCCTTTGCTGACATCCGTAGGGCCACTAACCGATGAGCTACAAACCATCACAGGTCTGTCTTTCAGTGAGATATCGCTGTTAACGACACTGCCCATTCTAATGATTGGCTTAATGGCCTTATTTGCCGGGCGGGTGACAACAGCTTTGGGTTATCGGCAAGGTATTGGGCTGGGCTTGTTGATTCTGTGCGCAGGCCTTACCACCCGACTATTTGAGCCGACCAGCACCAGTATGATTACCAGTGCTTTAGTGGGCGGAGTTGGTATTGCGTTACTGCATATCGTTATTCCGGAACTGACCAAACAACAGTATTTGAATCGTTTGGGTATGGTCACTGGCCTTTGGTCTGCGGCACTCATGGGCGGCGCGGCGCTAGGTGCTGTCGCTACGCCATGGGCTGCAAATTTATTACCAGAGCGCTTTCAGGCACTAGGCAGCTGGTCTCTTTTAGCGGCGATAGTGCTGATTATTTGGTACTTACCTTTTAACCGCACACCGGTTGCCAGCATTCCTCCCCGGCACCTGTTATTGCGGGCTCACCGTTACCCCAGGGCTTGGCTCCTGGGTATTTATTTTGCCCTGGTGAATGCAGGATACGCCGGATTTATTGCGTGGATAGCGCCATTTTATGGTGAATTCAGTTGGCCCGCACAAAAAGCAGGGAATTTACTGGCGTTGTTTTCTCTGGTTCAGGTTATCGGCGCTTTGCTGCTACCGGCTCTATCGCGCACACAAGACCGACGGTTGTGGCTAACAGCCGCGGTACTTATTCAAATGGCAGGCTTTGCGGGGTTAAGCTGGTTTCCGACCGAAGCTCCCTGGCTATGGTCGGCACTTTGCGGCTTTGGCTTAGGTGGTGCCTTCCCGCTATGTATTGTTATGGCGCTGGACCATATCGATAACCCTGTGCAGGCAGGGCGCCTGGTTTCTTTTATGCAGGGTATTGGCTTTATGTTTGCCAGCCTGATGCCGTTGTTAACCGGATGGTTCAGAGACGTTTCCGGTAATTACAGTTTAGGCTGGCAGTTACATATTATTGTCGGCATTCTTATTTTGCTTATAACCTGGCAATTTAACCCTAATAGCTACCGTGGCCTGTTTAACTTGCGGGAATAATTCTCGCAATTATATCGTCGGCTAAGCTTTCCAACTGCTGCCGCGGAATTTCTCGCCTGGCCATGGTGCGCAAACCAATAATATTCGTCTGTAATAAAAGCCCCAGACGTTCAGGAGACTGCGAACTACCGATTTCTCCACGCTGCTGCGCCTGCTGAAACGCTTCTGTAAAAAGCTGTTCAAATTTATCAAGATAACTTTGTACAGGCTCGCTAAACGCTTTGTTCTCCGGCGTAAATTCCAACAAAGTTTTTACCAGCATACACGCCTGAGTTGGTGCGCAGGTCTCTGTCATTACCGCAATATTACGAAGGTACAAACTTATTCCCTGCAGCACCGAAGATTTTTGCGCTAAGGCTTGCTTAAACTCATCTTCTGCAAGAGAGGAGTATTCTTCAAGGGTCTCTTTAAATAAGGCTTCTTTATTGCCAAATGCGGCATAAATACTTCCGGGCCTCATATCCATTTCTTCCTCTATGTCTTTCATAGAGGTTGCGTGGTATCCCTTGCGCCAGAAAAGCTTCAGCGCATTGTTAAGCGCTGTTTCCCGGTGAAATTTAGGCGTTCTGGGCATTATTTTTATCCTTAATTATTTACCTGAGGGCAAGTATAGACCTGCTTGTTGTTAATTTCACTTTAAGAAGTGTTAAGAAAACATGATCTAAATGTCTCGGGCTCCACTATTAACCCATACATTTCGTACTTAGAGGTAACACAATGGAAATTGTTCAATTCGGTTCTGATGATATCGAAAACACCTTAGCTAAAATGTCAGATGACAAATTAAACGATATTGCGTTTGGTGCTATTCAGTTAGACGCCAGTGGTAAAATTATTCAATACAACGCCGCCGAAGGCGACATTACAGGTCGTGATCCGGGCGCTGTCGTTGGCAAAAACTTCTTTAACGAAGTGGCGCCATGCACCAACAGCCCTGAGTTTAAAGGACGCTTCGACGAAGGCGTTAAAAGCGGTAATTTAAACACCATGTTTGAATATGTTTTTGATTACGAAATGCAGCCGACCAAAGTTAAAGTTCATATGAAGAAAGCTTTAACCGGTGATACCTACTGGGTATTCGTAAAGCGACTGTAAAATGGCAGACTCACTTCAGCAGCACCTTATTGTTACTGTCATCGGCGATATTATCGCCGATGAACTTGCACGTCTGCGTCCGGCTGAAAGTGAATACTGGAAACGTCGCCAATGGCATGAAGACGACACGTTAGTGGCAAAACACAAGTCAACCAAAGACAGTGGCGAAGATGAAGTTGCAGTTGATTCGCTGGAAAGACTGGCGCTAGCCGGCCGGGTAGTTCAGTTCTTCCATATGGGAGACAGCGGAGTTGAAGATTACCTTCTGCGCCGTAACAGTCTGGCAGAATGGGCAAACATTGTTCTTAAATCGCGACAACTTCACTCCCAAAACTTAACGGTTACGACTTCGGGCAGTACCGGTCAACCTAAGACCTGCGAGCATTCCTGGAGTACATTAGTTGAGGAAGTAAGAGAGTTTGTCCGAATCTTTGAAAACGACTATGAGTTATCTCCAGCCCGCGTTGTCGCTTTAGTGCCCAGCCATCATATTTATGGCTTTCTGTTTACGATATTGTTGCCGCATCTTGTTGATGCGCCGGTGCTGCGCGGTTTTAAAGCTTATAGCCACGTTCGCAACGGTGGCTTACGTGCCGGAGATGTCGTTGTCGGTTTCCCTGAATTGCTCACTCAGTTATCGTCGGAGATGCCGCCATTACCACCCGGAGTACTTTTTATTAGCTCTGCCGGACCATGCCCGGCCAGTACGGTGCATCAGTTGTATGCTATAGGCGCAGCTCGCGCTGTGGAAATTTATGGTAGCTCTGAAACTGCAGGTATGGCTTACCGGAGTAAACCAGAAAACAACTACCGTTTGTTATCCCGCTGGCGCAGAAATACAGAAAACCATCAGCAGCTAATTGATAAGAAAACAAAGGTTATTTACGAAATACCAGATAATACCCAGTGGCATACAGAGGATGAATTCCAAATCACCGGACGAGTCGACAAGGCGGTTTCGATACGAGGAATCAATGTGTTCCCGGCTCATATTGCTAAGTGTCTGCGTCAACACCCGGCAGTTGCCGATGCAACGGTACGCCCGATGAGATCCGACGAAGGCTATGGACTGAAGGCCTTTATTGTTTTACAGGAGAATATTAGTGAAACGGTAACTGAACAAAGTGTTCAAACCTGGTTAAGTGACAACCTCTGCGCTGCGGAAATACCGGAGCGAATTAGCTTTGGAGAGCAATTACCCATAAATTCCATGGGTAAGGCGCAAGACTGGAGTATCGATAACTCGCCAACGGGTAAGCCGTTAAATTAATTCAACGCACGTAATAACACATCGTCAAACCTCAGATCTGTTATTTGTGCAGACTCCAACGCTATTTTATGCTCAATGCCGTGCTGCTCTAACAATTGCCGGGTAGCGTGCAGGCAATTCTTATTTTGCTCTGCTGACAGCGTTGACATAAGTACAACGATAATTCCTTTTCCTAAGCAACCCGGAGTGTCGTAATCCTGAATGTTCTGACGGACAATTTTGCTGACGGCTTTTAACGTTTCTGCGTTATTAGCAACGCGCACGGCCATGACATAATACTGATGCTCAGAATGAGCCTGGTATAAACTAAAGCGCCGTTGCAGAGACTGCAGCATAAGCCGTCGATTATAAAATCCGGTGTGCTCGTCATTGCCACCGGTTTCCCTGAGCTTGAGCTCAAGTTCTTTATAGTCGGTAATATTCTGCGTGGTACCAAAAATAATTTCACGCCCGGCTTCGTCAATGCGATAAATCCCCGACTGCCGTAACCATCGGATTTCACCGTCGCCAAGCATAATACGATGCTCGACATCTCTCGCGCCAGACTGTTTAACGGCATTAATTGCGTCGGTTACCGCTTGTCTGTCTTCGGGATGAGTTCTTTCTAAAGTCAGGACTAATGAGGGCGTTACCCTGGACTTGTCCAAACCATGTAAACTGTACATGGTATCCGACCACTGCGACTGCCCGGTTTCTAAATCAAGCTGCCAATGCCCGAGCCCGGCAACTCGCTCAGCAAGCATTAAATTGCGCTGGTTTTCTTCAACTTTCAGCTCCAGCATTTTTCTCTCAGTAATGTCCAGCATCTGCCCATTCCAGAGTGTACTGCCGTCGGCCTGTTGACTGGTCACTGCGTGCCCGTATATCCAGCTTACTCTGCCATTTTTAATCACTCGATACTCTTTAACCCACAAATATTGATAGCGGGCAGAGTCGTGCATACTGCTCAAAACAGATTGTAAGTCGTCGGGATGAATGATCTGACTCAGCAATGTCACGTCCTTTGCCAGTGACTCAGCAGAACACCCAAAAATGCCCTCAACGCCCTGACTGACATAATTAAATTTCAATTGCCCGTCCGGTGAGCGTTCAAGCTGGTATAGCGCACCCGGTACCGAGTTTGCTAGCTGTTCAAGATTAACCAGGCTTTTTTCAGAATCCATAAACTGCAAATGACTCATTATCAACAACCATAACAGCCATAATATTAACCTACAGGCCAGAAACTAAACAGCAAATAAATGCAAAGTGACCCATTACAAATCTTTTTAAGTAGTCTATATATAAATAAATCATAATAAAAACAGGAGCTTTTATGTCAGCCGAGAAGCAAAAATGGCATTCAGCAATTTTACTGCCAGTATTTCTTCCTGCGGTTATCGTTATAGCTTTACTGGTTATAGGCACTTTAAGCGCACCAGAAAAAGCTGGCGAGTTATTTGAATGGACGCTGGCTGGTATTACCGACAATTTCGGTTGGTTTTATATGTTAGCGGTCGCACTTTTTCTCATGTTCATTATCGGTGTGGCCGTTTCAAGCTGGGGTAAAATTAAATTAGGGCCCGACCATTGCGAACCGGAATACAGTTTTACGTCCTGGTTCGCCATGCTCTTTTCTGCCGGGTACGGTATTGCCTTACTGTTCTTTGGTGTTTCAGAGCCTATACTCCACTTTGCCGAGCCTCCAGCCGGGGCTGCTGAGACAGTAGGTTCTGCTAAACAAGCCATGCAAATTGCCTACTTCCATTGGGGCTTTCATATCTGGGCTATATACGGCTTAGTCGGTCTGGTACTGGCTTACTTCTCGTTTCGCCACGGATTACCGCTTTCCATGCGCTCGACCCTGTATCCACTTATAGGCGACAAAATTAACGGACCCATTGGACATACCGTAGACACCTTTGCAATTCTCGGCACAATGTTCGGCATCGCGACCACTCTGGGGCTTTCAGTCACTCAAATTAATACTGGTCTGAATTATTTATGGGAAGACATTCCCATCGGCAAAACAACGCAAATTATTGCCATTGCCGTTATCACCCTGGCAGCCATCGCTTCGGTTGTCGCCGGAATGGATAAAGGGATTAAACGACTGTCGCTCATTAATATCACTTTAGTACTTTTTCTGGTGCTCTTTGTTTTTGCTGTCGGACCTACAATTCATATTCTGGAAACCTTTTTACAAAATACCGGCGCTTATTTAAGCGGTATTGTAGAGCGTACTTTTAATTTGCAGGCCTACGAACGCAGCGACTGGATTGGTAACTGGACTCTATTTATCTTCGGCTGGACCATTGCCTGGGCACCTTTTGTCGGGCTGTTTATAGCCAAAATTAGCCGCGGTCGCACTATTAGACAATTCGTTTTTGGGGTCATGCTGGTCCCCACTATTTTCACCTTCTTTTGGTTTGCGGTATTTGGCGATACAGCGCTGAACCTAGTTATGAATGAAGGTTTCACGACACTCATCTCAGCCGTTCAGGAGAACGAAGCAGTAGCTCTGTTTAAGCTCTACGAACAACTGCCAATGACTAGCATTTTAAGCTTTTTAACGGTGTTATTGATCATCACCTTCTTTGTAACATCGTCAGACTCTGGCTCACTGGTTATTGATTCATTATCCTCTGGTGGCATGATGGAAACCCCTGTCTGGCAACGCGTGTTCTGGGCCAGTACCGAAGGAGTTGTCGCCGCAGTTCTGTTGTTGGCCGGAGGCCTGAGTGCTTTGCAAACAGCGGCAATTACCAGTGCCTTACCTTTTGCCGTCATTATTTTGTTATCGGCAGCTGGCATGTGGCGTGCCCTTATTATTGAAGGACATCAATCTGCCAGCCTGAAAAGCCACCGCCAATCACATCGCAGAGGTGTAAACGAAGGTCCGGACTACTGGAAGAAGCGTTTGTCCGGCCTGGTCGACTTCCCGCAAAAAGAACAGGTACTTGAGTTTATCAATGGCCCTGCCACTGAGAGCATGAAAAAAGTCCGGGACGAACTCAAAGATCAGGACTGGCCAGCCAAGTTCAAGACTGATGAGGAGCACAATCGCATTATTCTAAGTGTAGAGCGAGAAGGTGATCTCGACTTTGCTTATGAAATTCGTCTTAGAGACTATTTGTTACCAGAATTCGCTCTGACAAACGATAAAAACCGCGAAGTTTATTATCGAGCCGAGGTTTTCCTCAGACAGGGCGGACAGTCTTATAACCTATACGGTTATGAGCAAACCGATATCATCAACGATGTGATTAATCAGTTTGAGAACTACCTGCACTTCCGTCATAACAGCCCCGGAGTTCTCCCGTGGGACCTGGAAAAGCATGATGAAGACCTGAATGAAGACCTTGAGTCACAAAAGTAAAAGGAACGTAAAGAAGCCGCTCTTCGGAGCGGCTTTTTAGTGGTCGGACTGTTGATAACAGGAGACATGTGCGAGAATAGCCATATTGTCAGTATGGAGTTTAACTATCACTATGGAACGTGTTGATACAAGCCCGCAAAAGCTAAGCCCGATGCCCAGCATGTTACTGCGTTCTCTGTTAACGTTACAACGCAGCGATGAGTCAGCAGCAGAGTCTGAAACTTTGCTCAAAGAGTATTCTATTCCTGCGCCAACAGCTAAGCATCTGAGCCGTTATCAACAATCGTTTGGTGGTTTTGTCAGTGATGTTCCTCTGGCCATGCTGTACTGCATTGCGCAAAGAGCTCATTTATCGCAAATGCTCGATGACAGCTTTCCCTGGCCTGCGCCTGGTTTAGTTCATGTCAGCAATAAAATTGAGCGTCATCAGGTCATTTCTGCGCAAGCGCCTTTTCAGCTGGTATCCAGAGTCAAAGTACCTAAGCGCGGGCCTGATGTTTCTCCGCGTCGCCTGCGTCCTCAGTTTGTGGTTGAGTTCTGGCAAAATAATGAGAAAGTGGCAACATGCTCCAGCGTTTATCAGGTGATGAGTGGACAGAATGCTGGAACAACGAAAAAATCGACGCCTCCGATAAAAGCATTTGAGCCGGAAGCCGGTTGGGAAAATCTCAGTCACTGGCAATTAGGCAGTGGTATGGGCCGACGCTATGCACGGATTTCCGGCGACTTTAACCCAATTCACCTGCATCCGCTGGTCTCACGTTGGTTTGGCTTTGAAAAACCAATTATTCATGGCATGTATATGATGGCAAGAGCTCAGGCCGAGCTCGAACAGCGTCAGCAAAAAGCCATAACTTATATCGACGTTACCTTTAAGCGCCCGGTTATTTTACCTGCACGGGTGCAGCTATGGGCGTCAGAGCAAGGTGATAAAACCAAATACGAAGTGCGCAGTGCGGATCACAGTTCACTGAAACTGGAAGGGTCAGTTCGTTTCGACTAACCCTTCCGGGTGCTTTACTGGTGCTTATAAACCTTACCGTCTTTCATCACGAAGCTCACATTTTGTAATACCGTGATGTCTTCCAGCGGATTTCCTTTTACAGCAACAATATCGGCCAATTTACCTTCTTCAAGATGGCCAATATTGTCATTTTTCAATATTTTCGCTGCTGTTTTAGTCGCTGACTGAATTGCTTCTGCTTCCGATACACCGGCCTCTACCATGTACTGGAATTCAAGCGCGTTATCGCCATGCGCTGAAACACCACTATCGGTGCCAAAAGCAAAATTCACTCCGGCCTTGTATGCTTTAGCAAAAGTATCCTGAATTTTAGGCCCTATGGCACGAGCTTTGGGTCTGACCACATCCGGAAAGTAACCATCAATTTCAGCTTTCTCCGCAACAAATTTACCGGCCAGAATTGTCGGAACCAAATAAGTACCATGCTCTTTCATCGCGGCAATCACTTCGTCATCCATGTAGGTGCCATGTTCCACCGAGGTGATCCCCGCTTTTACAGCACGTAACATACCGGCTTTGCCGTGAGCATGGGCTGCAACGTGAAAGTTATAATCGTTGGCAATATCCACCAGAGCTTTCAATTCATCATCCGTAAACTGCGGATTATCACCGCTGCTGGCCATACTTAAAACACCGCCGGTTGCGGTAATTTTGATGAAGTCCGCGCCATCTTTATAATGCTGTCGTACCGCTTCACGGGCACCTGCGGCACTGTTGATTACGCCATCTTTAGGCGTAGGCCGCCCCATCAATTCCTCTTTCCAACTATTAGTCGGGTCAGCATGACCGCCGGTTGTTGCCAATGACTTGCCTGCGGAGTAAATTCGGGGACCGTCAACCACGCCCGCATTTACTGCATCACGTAGAGCAATAGTTACATTATGAGAGTCGCCCGGATTTCTTACTGTGGTAAAGCCCGCGTTCAGAGTCTTCATACCGTAATGCTGAGCAGTTAAAGCCAGATCAGCCGGATTTTCGGTAAACTGCTTTATATATGAGTTTGGCCCTGACTGACCGTCAAGATGCACGTGCAAGTCAATGAGGCCGGGTAAACAGGTATGGGAACTTAAGTCAGTAACCGAAGCATCGTCACCCGGACTGTTCACTTTTACCGCCGTAATTTTGTTATCAGTGACTTCAATATAGCGTTCGCCGGCCAGCCGACCGCTTTCACTATCAAAAACGTTTCCGCAATGCAGCCATTCACCGGCTTGAGCAGAATGACCGGCTAAGGCAACAGTCAATCCAATAGCTATCTTTTTCAGCATAGTTTTCCCCTGATTTTCATTTTAATTATTGTTCTTCTTTGATACTCCGAACTCTAACCAATTGCAACGACAGTGGCTAACATTGAGACAAAAAGTCAGTCTTTGTCGATAGTTACCGGAATAGGGGTACCCCAAAACTCGCGAATTTGTGCATCGTTACTCACCAAAGAAGCAAGAGTGTAATTTGAGAGAGAGTCGTAGAAGGTTTCTTTGCCCCGATTGATCACATTTTTCAGCTCACAAACGGGAAAAATAGCGCATTCGGGTTTATGACAGTCGACCCAGTACTCATCGCCTTCTAGTCGACGTATGACTCTGTCCAGCCGTATATCAGCCGGTTCAATAGCCAGCAGGAAGCCACCATTTTTGCCTCGACGTGTTTCAATTAGACCTTCTTTGCCTAACTGATGAACGACCTTGTTTAAGTGATTGCGTGGCACATTGAATATGCCACTCAACTCATCAATAGTGGCGCGCTTGGTATCTTCTTTTGTAGCCAGATACATAAGAACTCGCAGACCGTAATCTGTGTACTTTTTTAATTGCATGGTGGCGCCCTTCTGCCTTTATTCGCTCTGTTGCTTAAATGTCATCTGACGACCTCCACGAGTGCTCAATATCAAGCGTCCTTTATCATCAATATTCACTTGATAAACTCGCTCCAGAACACTGCTGAACTCTTGCGAGAGTTCGTTTGCCTCGCCACTGCACGCCATTTTTGTGCTTCCGGTAACCCGAATCTGAGCTAATTCGCCACCCATGTTGTAGTTGCCAAAGTAACGATTACAACCATTAAAACCGGCAAGCTGACTGTCTTTTAAAAACTGAATGGTTGCGGGCTTAGAATGAATGGCATGCCCTTCAAATTCCGACAGCTCCCAGCTGGCTCCCTGAAGTAACCATTCACTGTCGCCGCCGCAGCCGGAATACATTCGGTCAGATTCCTGTAAGTCGACCTGATAGGGATACAACCGTCCACTCATTGAATCACGACAAAGTCTGTCAATGACAATAAGATGTTTATCGGTTGTCGACTCGATACGCCACTCGTAAGGTTGCTCAGACACAACCTCCGCTGCGGCCAAGTCAATAATCGCTTCGCTTTCAGGGGTTGTCAGTGCCATATGCTGGGGGTTTACCGCCACTTGCCAGAAAGGTTCATTGCCTTTCGCCGTAAAGTGTTTAGGTAAAGTGCCTTGCTCAACACAAAGCGGCATCTCCTGGCCCCGCCAGGTAATATCGGCTTCGTTACCTTTACTCCAGAACTGAGTTAATGGTTCTTTATCATTTGAGTAGCGGGCTCCCGAGCCACTCACCGCCTGAGGTAACTCTTCTTGTTGCGACCCGTAACTTAACAGCACGCTATTTTCTTTTTGCAGCACACTGAGCTCGCTGGCCCCACACTGGTAATATGTCGGCATTTGCTCTTTCGGAGTTAACAGGGCGCAACCTGACAGCAGCATTACAACGAGAATAGAGACACTTCCTTTCATATGTATCGCAGGCATACTTGCCATCCTTATGTTTTTAACCGTTAAGTTAGAATTCTATAGATCACACTGGTAATTGCATTATTTCTTCCAAGTCTTTTTTTAATCTGCCGAACGGGCGCCAGAATAAAGAGTTAGATAAAAACGGTAGAATCTATTATTGCGAATCATTCTTATTTTAATTATCATTCCTATCGAATTTAATTAATCTAAAATAACTTTTCAATAAAGGTAAAACGATTCCGTTATGAAGAAAACGATCTTAGCCAGCACCATATTGACCGCTCTTGCAGCTCCCGCTATGGCCGATAATGCCGCCGGCGATACTGATATCGAGCAAATCAAAATTATTGGCAGTAAAACAGATGCCCGCAATGTTGCCGGCTCCAGTGCTGTTATTGACGAAGAACAGATGCGCATTGAGGTTCCGAGTGACATTAATCAGTTAATGAAAACCATACCGGGTGTTTATGTCCGTGAAGAAGATGGCGAGGGCCTGCGTCCTAATATCGGTATTCGTGCTGCAACAGCAGGGCGTGTCAGCAAGGTCACTCTGCTGGAAGACGGCGTCATGATGGCTCCGGCACCTTATTCAAATCCGGCCGCCTACTACTTCCCGACGACCTTCCGTATGTCGTCAGTTGAAGTATTAAAAGGTGCACCTTTATTACGTTACGGCCCGCAAACAACCGGCGGCGTTTTAAACCTGGTGACAACACCTATTCCAGAAGACTTTGGCGGGCAGGTTCTGACTCAGTTTGGCGAAAACAGCAGCCGTGATATTCACGCTCACGTAGGCGGCACTGAAGGCCAATGGGGATTTTTATTAGAAACCGTGCAACGCAGCAGCGACGGCTTCAAAGAAATTGACCGCAGCAGCCGCGATGCCGGTTTTGATATTGAGGACTATGTTGCAAAACTGCAGTGGACTGGCGATCGCCAGAGTCTGTTAGCTAAAGTGCAGTACTCCGAAGAAATCTCAAATGAGACTTACCTTGGCCTGACCGATACCGATTTTGCTCAGAATGAAAATCGCCGTTATGGCCTTTCTGAAATTGATCAGATGGATAACTCGCACAAAGGCTACAGTTTAAACTATGCATTTCAAGCAACCGATAACCTGACCTTGAATGTTTTGGGCTACTATAATGAGTTTGCTCGCAACTGGTTCAAACTGGATGGCGGTAATGCTTACGTTAGCGCGGCTAACAACGGTGACGCCGATGCATTAGCTATTTTGCAAGGCACTCAGGATGAAGCAGGCCTGAACTACAAAAACAACAACCGGGCTTATGAATCTAAAGGCATTGAAGCCAATGCCCAGTTTGTTTTTGAAACTCATAACTTTGAAGTAGGTGTTCGTGACCACAGCGACGAGATGGATCGTTTTCAGCCGGTTGAAATTTATGACCAGGTTAACGGTAGTCTCGTATACCAGGGCGAAGTCATGCCAAGCGGCGGCAATAACCGTTTAGAAGGCGCTGACGCCGTCAGCTTCTGGTTAACCGACCAATGGCAGGCAACTGAAAACCTTAACGTACACTTTGCGCTGCGTTATGAAGACGTCGAGTCTTATCGTAATCAGTTTTCTGATACGGCTCGCGAGCAACTGGACAGCACGCGTTCAAACGACAGTGACGAGTGGTTGCCGGGCGTATCCTTCACTTATGACGTGAACGAAAACTGGCAGGTTCTGGCTGGCGCACATAAAGGTTTTTCTCCTTTAGGTGGCGGAGCCAAAGAGTTCCAGGAACCAGAAACCAGCAATAACTACGAAGCCGGTGTTCGTTTTAACCAAGGTTCATTCTTTGCGGAAGCCATTGGTTTCTACAGCGACTTTAGCGACACCACACAACAGTGTTCAATTGCTAACCCGTGTGACAACGGTGCTGAATCGGGCTCTTATGTTCTGGGTGAATCGACCGTAACGGGTCTGGAGTTACAGGCAAGCAATACCTTTGAATTGGGTCAGTTCCTTATGCCAGTTGATTTTGCTTACACCTACACTAAAGGTGAAATCAGTCAGGACAATGTGGTAACAGGTTTGATGGATGGCGATGAACTGAATGACATTCCGCAGAATACCTTCAGCGTTCGTATTGCACTAGACAACAATAAAGGCTGGGTAAACTATGTGGTCGGTAAATACATTGACGAAATGTGCGTCTCTGTTGGCTGTAACCGTGACAACAGCCGTTTCAACAAAACCGAATCACTGTTTGTGACCGACTTTGTCAGCCGTTATGAAGTCGACAACAACATGGCGGTTTATTTCAAAGTTGAGAACCTGTTCGATCAGCAGAAGATTGTTGCTCGCTCACCACATGGTGCGCGTCCGAACAAACCTCAAACAGCCTCTTTAGGTGTGGAATACACTTTCTAAAAAACAATCCCTCCCTGGATTTGTTATGGCCCCATTTTTATGGGGCCATTTTTTCTGGGCCGCCTTATTGCGCTAAGCTAATCAGGTAATCCGCTAACGCGCCCATGCCTGTTTTCTTAACACCCGCTTCGCGTTCTGCACTTTGATTATAATTGGTGTTAGTGTTCACATCGTAAACGTACAGTTCGCCTTTTGCGTCTTCAATAAACTCAATGCCGGCCACATCAATATCATTGGCTTTTAAAAAGGCTTCCAGCGCAAAAATAATTTCATGGTCATTAAAGCGCTGCGTAATAGTGAATTTATTCGGCTGGTCGTCTGCAACAGGCGCTTCACTGGTTGGGCAAAACGCATCATCCACACTGCACACATCGGCAGGGCATAACTCAAAGCCTTGCTCAGTGTTCACGTTAACCGCGTAAACAAATTTCTGCCCGACAAATTCGCTGCGCGTAATATGCGGCTGCTTTGGCTGAATGTATTCTTGTAACAGCCAAATGCCATCTAAAGGCTCTTCATAATCGTCGCTGTTTAGGTAGTTCTTTAAGCCAGCGACATCATCAAACTTAATAACACCTAAACCTTTACCACCGCGGTTAGGCTTTAAAATTAGTGGCCACTCGGCAAACTTTTCAGCCGCTTCTGTCAGCAGTTCTTTTCCCACCACTGCCTGCGTTTTCGGCACGCTAAGGCCGGCTTTCTGTAACGCCGCATACTGCGACAGCTTACACACTTCCAGCGCCAGCACCCGGGTTCCATTGACCACAGTCCGGTTACTGTTTTCCAGCCAGGTTAACGCCATGCGAGTCAGTTCCGGTGCAAACCGATGGCCCCTTGTGTGCGAGGAGGCACTCATTCGGTTATAGTAAACCGCATCTTCAGGAAGCTCGGAAAAAGGTATAACTCCCGTGTCCAGAAACCATTCTTTGGCTTCTACGCCGCGCTTTTCAAACTCTGCTCTTAGTGGCACCAGCCACTCTTCATTTTCGTGCAGAATAACAATATCTCGCATGGTTACCTCTTAGCGTCTCAGCTGATGTATCAGCAGAACTACGACAATAAAAATAAGCCCTGACAACAGCACCTGCCAGGGAACAAAAACGGCCAACCCAAGACAGCTGACTAAACCTAGTATGGATACCCACTTAGGCACAAAACGATCACTTTTTGTGACCTTCAGTGCCGCTAAATTCGTGATGCCATAATACACTAAAACCGTGAAAGCACTGAACGACCATGCGGTCTTTATATCGCCAATTGCGACCAACACCAGCATGACAATACAAGTTAACCAGGTTGCCGGTGGCGCTGAGGTTTGCTGGTCGTTTAAATTAGCAAAGCGCATGGGTAAGTCGGCGCGACGCCCCATAGCAAGAACCACCCGCGATACTCCCAAAATTAAGTTCAGGATAACCCCGCCCATAGCAACCACCGCACCAAGAGTCACCAACCATCGTACAGGTCCGCTCGGCAGCAAACTCGCCAAAGAGAAGTGCTCAGCCTGAAAGTCCGCTATGCTGGGAAAATGCAATAGCGCGCTACCAACACCTAAATACAGAAGCGTTACAACCGCCAGAGTTAAAACGACAGCCAGAGGGATAACCCGGCGCGGGTTTTGTACTTCTTCTCCCATGGTGGCAATGCGTCCGTAGCCTGTGTAGGCAACAAACAGCAGAGCTGCCGCCTGCAACACGTTCCACCATTCTACCGAAGCCCGCTCAATAACAACGGCGGTTTGTTGATGCCCATTAATAATAAAAGCCAACAAAGCCACTATACTCACCGTAACAATGGCTGCATTAACCCAGTTTGTGCGCTTAACGCCCCCCAGTACTAATAACGTTAATAGCACCAATACCGCAGCCGCTATCCACTGCGCTAAATAGTCCGGTATTGCCATGGCATTGGTGATGTACCAGCCTACCGCCAGAGCAGCGGTCGCCGCTGATGCACTTTTCGCTACCACAAATAAACTGCCAGCGGTTACGCCATAAGCAGGGGTCAGAAACCGGTAACCATATTCATAGGTGCCGCCGCTTACCGAGTGCGCGGAAGCTAACTGAGCCGAAGACAGGCCATTGCATAAGGCCGTTACTGCCGCAATGAAAATGGCCCATAAAACGGCACCACCGGCAATATCCGCACCAATACCCACACTAACGAACGCACCGGTACCTAAAATGGACCCCAGGCCTAAAACAATAGCCCCCGCCAAAGAGGTGGAACGCACAAGTTGTTGATTCATAGACTGCCCTTTTTTCTTTCGTTGGTGATTCAGTCACTTCTCTATTATCTTACAGGGTAAAACATGAAATGGATGTGACAAGTCTGGCTTACGGGCTATAATCGCACGCTTTCATCTCCTCAAAAGGATCTGACATGAGCGATTTCCCAGCCTGCCCTGAGTGCAAATCAAGCTTCACCTACCACGATGGCACCTTATTAGTTTGTCCTGAATGCGGACACGAATGGTCTGAAAACGAACCAGAAGTAACTGACGATGCACCAACTTATCGCGATGCCAACGGTGCGCCACTGGAAGACGGCGATACTGTCACTGTCATTAAAGATCTTAAAATTAAAGGTTCATCATCGGTTGTTAAAGTCGGTACCAAAGTTAAAAATATCCGCTTAATTGATGGTGATCATGACATCGACTGTAAAATTGATGGTATTGGTGCAATGAAACTGAAATCTGAATTTGTTAAAAAGGTCTAAAATCGGATACCGGAAATTACTATGAAAACGCTTTTAGCTGTCTGCCTTGTTCTTTTTTCGTCATTTACTTTCGGGAAAAGTAATGAGCAAACTGTGGTACTTATTTCAATTGATGGCTTTCGTCACGACTATATTGAAAAACATGATGCCAAAAACATTGCAGAATTAGCTAAAAGCGGTGTGCGCAGTAAAGGACTGATTCCCGTTTATCCGTCCAAGACGTTCCCAAATCATCTATCTATTATCACCGGCCGTTACCCCACTAACCACGGTCTGGTCGATAATAACTTTTACGATACCGAGCGCCAGCAAAAGTACAGCATGGGCGACGGCTTAGAGGACAGTAGCTGGATTACCGCTTTACCCCTGTGGAACCTTGCTGAATTTCAGGGCGTAAAAGCGGCGACCTTTTTCTGGCCTGAGTCCGATGCCCGTATTAATGGCCGGACGCCCAGTTACTTTTATCATTACAGTACCCCCGTTCCTAACCGCCAGCGGGTAGAGCAAATCATCGACTGGTTGAAGTTACCGGAAAAAGCTCGTCCAAGACTGGTTACCGGCTACTTCTCTGTGGTTGACACCATGGGTCACCGTTTTGGCCCGGACGCTAAACAAGTAAAAGGCGCGGTTCAGCACGTTGACAAGCTGATTGGTGAGTTATGGCAACGAATGCAAACAGAAGTGGATGCGCCGGTTAATCTGGTTCTGGTTTCTGACCACGGCATGGCGCCAATAAAGGCCAACAAGATGATTGATGTTAATGAGCTGAATATTGATGAAGAGCTTTTTAACGTTGTAAATGCACAAACTCGACTGCTTATTTACGCAAATGAGGAGACTTCGGACAAGCAAGTGGACTCACTCCGACAACGCTTGAACCAAATGGCTGATGCCCCCTTTTATACAGAATCGGAAGCAGCGTTGGCTCAGCGGCACTTCGTGAATAGCCCCCGGGTTCCTGCCATTGTTTTAGCAACGGATGCTCCTACCAGCTTCGCTACACGGCCGCGTAGTCAGTGGTCAGACGGCGGCACTCACGGGTATTACGGCACCCGCGATATGGACGGCTTTTTTGTTGCAGCCGGAAGCGGTTTTCATCGTGGCCAGCAAATTGAGCGTTTTGAGAACATCCATATATACCCAATGCTGGCAGAATTACTCAATTTAGAGCTGCTCACCGAAATTGATGGCCAGGCTGAAGTGCTCCGGCCAATCTTAAAAGCGAATTAATTATCGTCAAGTTGCGGTGTTTTCATAAATATCGCGACTATTGCTGCCGTGATGGTGCCGACAACAAGGGCAAAAAGCATTGACTGAATAATATAGCTACCTAAAGTAAAATAAACTTCTGCTTGCTCAGCGTTCATTCCACCTTCATTAACAGCAAAGTTACTAACGTTTTCAAAATAATTCGGTGAAATAATAACGTGTGTTATCCACTGGCTAATTGGCGTTAAAACCGCCACCACAATGGCTATAATCAGACCACTGATAAACCCCTGTTTCCAGGTCATTGATCCGTTAAGATCTTTTTCCCGTTTTTCTCTAAGTGCTAATACATAAATGGCGATAGCAATAAGTGCAAAGAAGTTCGAGTAAGTTGAATGGTAAGCAATGTAATTGTCATGAAGACCAACTAGCCTTGCTATTAATACCCACAACATACTGACTATAATAAAAATAACGCCCCACTTTATTTCTGTTGTTCGTGTTTTAAGCATTCTGGATTACCCTTTTGTAAAGATCCCTAAAAACAATAGCACTATTAAGGGATAGTCTGTAATTATAGTCCCGTTTTAAACGAATTAATTCAGGAGGATTCTCGTGGAAATACCCAGCATGCTCGCTATCGTGGCTGCACTGTGGGTTGTTCTGGTCATAGCCGGCGCTTTTGAGGCCGTTCGCCATTGGGCACTTGTCCGTAAAATTCCAGTGCGGGTCCATGTAAATGGTACTCGGGGAAAAACCAGCGTTACCCGGTTGATTGCTGCGGGGTTACGGGGTGGCGGCAAACGTATTTGTGCTAAGACAACCGGTTCAGCTGCAGCTATTACCGACCCGGATGGTCGCGAATTTCCTATTTACCGCATAAGCGGTGCCAATATTATTGAGCAAATGCGCACGCTCAAAAGAATGGCAGCATTAAAACCTGAAATTGTGGTTATGGAATGTATGGCGTTGCAACCTCAGTATCAGTCTTTGAGTGAATTACGTATGGTTCGCTCAACGGTTGGTGTTATTACCAATGCCCGTGCCGACCATTTAGATGTTATGGGCCCAGGTGAGAACGATGTCGCACTGGCTCTGGCAGGTAGTACCCCAGTAAAAGGCGACTTATTTACCGCTGAACGCGACTTACTGGATGTGTTTAAACATTCTTGCCAAGACCGTAAAAGTGAGTTGCACGGAGTGACAGAGGAAGAGGTTAACGCGATTACCGACGACACCATGAAACGTTTCCGTTACGCGGAGCACGCTGAAAATGTTGCGTTAGCACTGAATATCTGCGAACACTTGGGTGTTGACCGGGAAAAAGCCTTAGAGGGAATGGTCTCACTAGAGCCCGAGGCAGGTGCAATGCAAGTTCTTCACGTTAATTACTTCAAACGCGAAATTGTATTCGTCAATGCTTTTGCTGCCAACGATCCCGAATCTACCAGCCGTATTTGGGAAAACATGCTGGAGAAACACAGCGAAGGGCGACGTAAAGTTGTCTTAATAAATTGCCGGGCTGACCGCCCACACCGCTCCCAGCAAATGGCCGAAGACATCGTTAAATGGAGTCCCGCAGATAAATATCTGTTAATGGGCTCAGGAACCTTTATTTTCGTCCGTAATGCCGTGAAATACGGCCTTGACCCCGAAAAACTACTTGTTATGGAAAATGCTGAGATGACCGAAATTACCGAAACTATTTTAGAAGAATCCGGCAGCAGCGCATTAGTTGTCGGTATGTGCAACATTCACGGAGGTGGCGAAGAAGTCGCTCGTTTCTTCCAGAACCGGGCAATCAAGGAGGAAGATCTATGATTGCATTAAACATTCTTGCCGTTGCCATTGGTGTCGGTTTATTTTTTACTTTGTTACTCACACAAACATTAGGTTTAGCCGCCGGCGGCTTGGTTGTTCCCGGTTATGTTGCCTTGCAACTGACTGATCCTCTAAGCCTGGCTATTACACTTGTTGCGGCGCTTATTACCTACCTGATTGTCAGAATTATTGCCAGTTTCGCTATTATTTATGGCCGTCGCCAAACCATTATCATGATTCTTACCGGTTATCTCATTGCTGGCTTAATGGATTTATTCCTTGGCAACATTGTTAACTGGGTAGATTTGCAAATGATAGCAGGCGGTGGTGATGCGCAGGCTCAAGTTGCCACACTTGAATCGAGCTTTATGATGTCGATTATGGAAAGCAGCATCGTCGGCTACATTATTCCGGGACTTATCGCTATTTGGTTTGATCGGCAAGGCGTATTGCAAACCTTATGTGGGCTGGCAGTAACTGCAGTACTGGTTCGTCTTGCACTTATCATTATTATGCCCGAATCATTACAAATGTACGAAGCAAGCCAAGCATTTCAGATGCCAGGCTGGTAACAGGAGGACGAATCATGAGTAGTTTTACAAAGATTTATTGGCGTTCGTCGGGCGTACCAACCTGGGGACTTATTTTTCTTATCGTACTGTCAGTAATCGTTATGGTTTCTGCGGAAAATCTAAAACAACGCGATCCCGTCGTTGATGATAATTACGCAACCATGGTTAATGCGTCAAAAATAATGCGTGAAGGTATGCAGGTTCTTAAACCGTTACGCGCAAAACTGGCTCCAATTAACCCGGAATTCGATCCCCAACGCTCTGGTATGGTTGGTTTGGAAAACAGTATTGTTACCACTAACCATGGTAGTCGCGAATCGAAACAAACTACGATTAACCCTAACTGGGCAGCAGTCGCGGTCAAATTAATGGCAGATGCGGGTGTTCAGGAAGGAGATTTAGTTGCAGTTACGGTATCAGGTTCCTTCCCGGCATTGAACCTGGCTGTCTATTCAGCTATCGAAGCGATGGGAGCTGAAGCGATTATTATCGCATCCGCGTCATCCTCGCAGTGGGGCGGGAACGTACCTAACTTTTTATGGCTTGATATGGAGCGAGAACTCCGCGAAGCCGGCGTACTCAGTTCAAAACCCGTTTACGCTTCTATTGGAGGTATTGAAGATCGGGGAATTGGTATTCCCGAAGAAGGCATTACCTCAATACGAAATACAATAGAAAGAGCCGGTATCAATTTTATTGATCCTGCAAGCTACCAGGAAGCCGTCGCTGACCGTATTGCCATATTTCGTGAATATTCAGCTGACCGTCAATACAAAGCCTTCATAAATGTTGGTGGTGGCGCAACTATAGTAGGCCCTCCCGGTATTGATGATATGTTCAAGTCAGGTCTTCAGAAGGACGCTCCTTCACGAGCTTTTGCTGTCGACACCATGATGGGCTATTTCCTGCAAGAAGATATTCCGGGTATTCACTTTAGTGGCATTAAAGATATGGCCACACGACATGGCCTTCCGTTAATGCCACAAGAAGTTGTGCCCGTTGGCAATGGCGGTATCTATTCAGCAACCGTTTATAACCGCTGGTTAGCACTTGGTTTAGGCCTTGGTTTATTCGCCATGACCTGGCTTATCGTCCGCTCTGCACGCATTACCAGCTTATGGCGCAGAACTGGCGAAAGCGGTAAAAGTACGAAGCCAATGGTTTAATCATTACCCAAGTTTAAGGGAGCAAATTTTGCTCCCTTTTTTATTTCCTTTCCCTCAGGCTCATAGCAATCATGTCCTGATTATCACTAACTTCCTTAAAACCAAGACTGTTGTATAACAACCTGGCTGGGGTATTTTCAGGATATACATTCAATGTAATAAATCTGATTTTCTCCTGTGCCCAGGCATACTCCAGCAATGCTTTTACAAACAACCGACCGACCCCTTGGCCTCTAACTTTTGGGTTAACAATAAGGCACGCCAGGTGAATACCATTCTCTACTTTTTCATAGGCCTGAGCAAAACCAACCAGCTCTTCATTCTGATAAAATGCAAAAGTCCCGCGCTCATTGCCTTTAATCTGTCGCCAAATAGCCTCTGTCGGGCTGCCATACCGAACTTTATCACCAAACCACAGGCGAAACTCGGCAGCATTCTCAGGCCAGGTCAGTGCCACTTTTAATTCGTTGATTTCAGCTTTCTTTAGCATCGCTCTTTGTTTGAATAGTGGGATTTTCAATGTAAATTATCACAGAAAAAAAGCCAACGTCGCATTAGTTCGTTAACTAAGGTAATGTAAAGCAGATAAAAATAACCTCCTATAAGAGGTAATTAACGGCACCATGCTAAGCAATACCAAACTACACCAGAAGCTCGCTTTACCCTTAATTATTCTCTCTCAATTACTCGGTACTTCCCTGTGGTTCAGTATTAACGGAGTCTGGCATCCTTTATCGGCAGAGCAGCAACTCACTGAATCAGACTTAGGCGCTCTAACTCTGGCTGTACAGCTGGGTTTTATTATCGGCACTCTGACACTGGCATTGACCGGGTTGGCGGATCGCTACCGGGCCAGCCAAATTTTCCTGTTCTCAAGCATCGTTGGTGCAGCTGTTAATGCGCTGTTTATCCTAACCGTTGAAATTGCCAGCATAGCCTGGTTGCTGCGCTTTTTAACCGGGCTGTGCCTAGCTGGAATTTACCCAATGGGAATGAAACTGGTGATATCCTGGGTGCCTCGTTACGCCGGCAGTGCACTTGCCTGGCTATTGGCGATGCTTACTCTGGGCACGGCCTTGCCCCACCTCATGCGCGGCATAACTCTGGATTTTTCATGGCAGATCCCGTTACTGGCCTCTTCACTATTGGCATTGCTTGGTGGTTTATTAGTGGGCTGGCTTGGTAGTGGGCCTCATTTACCTAGCGTAGCGACGCCCCACACGTTACGTTCCGGATTACGCGCATTAATCCAACCTAAATTTCGTGCCATAGCAATAGGCTATTTTGGTCATGCCTGGGAGCTCTACGCTTTTTGGATGCTGACACCCTTGTTGGTATTGCACCCACTGGCGACTCTAAACCTGCCATTAAGCGCGGCATCCTGGCTGGCATTTAGTATTATTGCTATTGGCAGTCTGGGCTGTATTGGCGGCGGCATCATGAGTAAGAACATAGGTGGTTTACGCGTTGCCCGACTAGCTTTATTCAGTTCCGGTGCCATTTGCTTACTATACCCTTTAATGACAGAGCTTCCTGCAGAGTTAATTTTCGGTTTGTTACTATTGTGGGGTCTAACTGTTATCGCTGACTCGCCACAGTTTTCGGCACTAGCCGCCCAATTTGCGCCAAAGGAGAATATTGGCTCGGCACTGGCTATAATGAATGCCATTGGCTTTTCTTTAACACTACCGGCAATATGGCTAACCAGCAACTTGTGGTCTATACATAATGAATGGGTCACCTGGCTTTTACTGCCCGGTCCCGTTATTGGTTTATGGGCAATGCGTAAATTATCAGCATAGAGAAGAAACATGACGACAGAACAGAAAGACCAGCGTATCTACAAGCACGGCATTTTCACCATTGTCGGGATAATTGCTGCTTTAGCTCTTATTTTTCTTATTGCCAGGTTTGGCTAAGTGAGTACTCGCTACCCCTCACTCACCCTGCAATGTCAAAACTAAAGTACGAGCGCCACCATGATCTCTATGTTCACATAGGTATATACCTTGCCATGTTCCCATATTCAGACCACCTTCGGTAACCGGAACCGTCACGCTACTTCCCAGAATACTGGACTTTAAATGTGCCGGCATATCATCAGGCCCCTCAAACGTATGCCGGTAATAAGGCGCATTCTCCGGTACCATCTCATTAAAGTGGCTTTCGAAATCCTGACGGACTGTTGGGTCGGCGTTTTCGTTGATGGTCAGCGATGCCGATGTGTGTTTTATAAATACCTGTAATAGCCCCGCTTTAACCGACCCGAGTTGCGATAAAGCTTGTTCTACTTCATGACTAATAAGATGAAAACCTCGCGGCTTAGCCGCTAACCGAAGTTCCGTTTGTTTGATAAGCATTTGTAAACCTGTTTGCCGTATATCAGAGCTTGCCATATGCTGACAGCATACAGAAAATAAAAGTATAACTTAAAGGAAGAATAACCATGCGATACCTAATTATAGTTTTCAGCCTGCTATTCAGCAGTACAGTTTTAGCTCAAGAAAGTGTAGAGGAAACGACAACAAAGGCTGTTGAGGGCTTTCTTTACGGTGCCAGCATCAATGACCACAAGGTTCACGATAACTTCTGGGCAGAAGAACTCACTTACACCAGCTCGACTGGAAACCGCTTTGGTAAAGAGCATCTTATGTCCGGCGTTAAAAGCTCAAAGACCAAAGACCCGGAAGAAGTTGAAGTGTGGTACGAGGCCGAAGATATCGAAGTAAAGCAATTTGGTGACACTGTGGTTTTTAATTTCACACTAACCGCCGAAGAAGAAGGAAAAGTGACAAAATACTATTACAATACCGGCGTTCTCATTGAGCTGGATGGTCGCTGGCAGGCAGTTAACTGGAACGCGACTGAAGTCCCTGAATAAAACCGACATAAACGCCGGGGGTAAAAATGGCAAGAGCACACGCATTACATATTTTAGTCGAGACTAAAGATGAAGCCGAAAAACTAAAAGAGCAACTGACCAAAGGTGCTAAGTTTGCCGAGCTTGCACGTAAGCATTCACTTTGCCCCTCGGGCAAAAAAGGTGGTGACTTAGGCGAGTTTAGCCGCGGACAAATGGTTCCTGCTTTTGACAAAGTAGTGTTCGGCAAGCCCACTCTTGAAGTGCATGGCCCGGTCAAAACCCAATTTGGCTGGCACTTAATTAAGACGTTGTCTCGCAGCTAGCTAGCCGGGGCGGTGCCGGACTTAATTATTTTGTTCCGGCTCAACGCCTTTCTCGTTTTCAGATTTTACATAAATAGCAATGCCTTCTCCGGTTTTATCAGTCAACCCAAAAGCCTTACCCACACTTACTCCTAAGCCCAAGTTACCCGAGTATTTCCCTGCGCCGGTGCCGACATAAACAGAGTTACCTTCTTTTTCACCCGTTTTTTGAAGCAAAATTCCATTAGCACCAACTTTTGCCGCTTCCTGTTTCAGGCGCTTTAATACCGCGTCCATTTTCGCCTGCTCACCAAAGCTCCACGAGGAGTCGCTGGTTGCTTCAATTAAAGCTATTTCCTCATAGTTTTCTGGTTTTTCTAAATAGACTTTTACCTGCTCAGCCGGAATTTCCGGACGAGCATCACCAATAAGCACGGAAGAAGACGGTGACGCACAGCCCGCCATTAACAACGCCAGACCAAAAACTAAACCATAAGAAATGTTGTGTTTCATAATACGACTCTCGGTTTCAATTCCATCCTTAATCAATAGCACAGAAGTGGAGATTTCACTCAACTCTTTCAATATCTTTAAGGAGCCGTAGAATGCAGTTGGAATAAACGCTGTTCATGCTTTATTAAAAGAGGAGCTTTCAATTGGCGCACCAAAAACCGCACCTGCCCAGCAAGCTATGTCCGGTTTGCCAGCGTCCATTTGTCTGGCGTAAAAAATGGAAGGACTGCTGGGATGACGTTAAATACTGCTCTGAACGCTGTCGAAGACAAGGCCGTCAAAACTAGCGACACCTGATGATACCGAGGGTCATCAGCGCCAATAGTCGGGTGGTATTTTCGCCAATATTTCATAAAATTCTTTAGCCGCTTTTCTTCTATGCTAGCGTGGTTTTGTAAAGATTGGAATGTGTATACTGAACCTACGAACATAAAATTACGTACTAAATCGCACAGGAGAAAACCTGCTTAAAACAGTGGACAATGGTTTTGCTTAAGCGTAACCATGTCCATATTCCTATTTACACCAGCCGGGTCTTATATTTTCAATGAATAAAGCCGCGTTCGCCGATCTTGCCGAATACATGGATTTGCTATTAGATGCGATTTGCGTTGTTAATAAGCAGCACCAGTTCAGTTATTTGAGCCCGGGTGCAGCCCGTGTTTTTGGTTATACCCCTGAAGAAATGATTGGTCGTTCAATGTTTGACTTTATGCACCCCGATGACCATCAGGCAACCATGGCTATCGCTCAACAAGTCAACTCAGGTAACGAGGTTGTTCAGTTCGAGAACCGATACATACGTAAAGACGGCTCAATAGTGCATTTGCTATGGTCCGCGCGCTGGTCTGAACGAGACCAGATGCGGGTTGGCGTTGCCCGGGATGTATCTGAGCAAAAGCAACTTGAAGCAGAACGTGAAGCTTTAATAGCGCGCTTAGAGCATATGGCACTGACCGATCCATTAACCCAGCTCCCCAACCGCGCACTATTTTATGACCGGGTTCGTACATCACAAACACGAGCAGAACGCGATGGCGGCGGCCTGGGTCTGTTGTATTTAGATCTCGATAAATTCAAAGTTATCAATGACGCCTATGGGCACGCAACCGGAGACCAGTTACTGAAGGGAGTTGCTGAACGGATTGCAGCTTCAGTTCGTGCAACCGACACGGTAGCGCGCTTAGGTGGCGATGAGTTTGTGGTACTTATTGATGCGGTTCCGACAACAGATGAAGGAGTCGATATAGTGCGAACCGTTGCTGAGAAAATTCGTCAGGCAATGCAGGCACCATTAATACTGCCGCATGGAGAAGAGGTTGTTACCGCCAGTATAGGAATGGCTCTGTGGCCTAAACACGGAGACACCGTAGACGCTCTAATAAACCGGGCAGATCAAGCTATGTATCAGGCCAAGCGCGGCGGTGGGAATCGACTAAGTGAATAACCAATGAAAGCAGCGCATCACCGCAGAGTTAGTGCGGTGATGCGCTGTATTTAGGGAAAAGATTTAAGAACTTTTCGTTTCGCTAATATAGTCGTTAACGAATTGCTCAAGTACATTAAGTGGTACCGGACCACTACCCAGCACAACGTCATGGAACTCACGAATATCAAACGCATCACCAAGCTCTGATTTAGCTTTTTCGCGCAATTCAAGAATTTTGTTCATACCAATTTTATAGGCTGTTGCCTGGCCTGGCATAACAATATGACGCTCAACCATTTTCACGGCATCGGCTTTCGCGTTCGGCGTATTGTTCACGTAGAAATCGATACCCTCTTCACGAGTCCATTTTTTGTCATGGATACCGGTATCAACAACCAAACGCACTGCACGCCAAAGCTCCATAGCTAAACGACCAAAGTCAGAGTAAGGGTCTTCATAAAGGCCAATCTCTTTTGGAAGTTTTTCGGTATATAGCCCCCAGCCTTCTGTATAAGCCGTGTAACGGCCATACTTTCTGAAACTCGGAATACCTTCTAGCTCCTGCGCCATTGCAATTTGCATGTGGTGACCCGGAATACCTTCATGATAAGCCAAAGCTTCCATCTGATACGTCGGCATAGATGACATATCGTACAGGTTGGCGTAATAGATTCCCGGACGTGAACCGTCCATTGACGGCTGCTGATAGAATGCTTTACCTGCAGACTTCTCGCGGAAAGGCTCTACCGCTTTTACCGTTAACTCAGCTTTTGGTTTATTAAGAAACAATTCATCAAGGCGTCCACGCATGTCATCAATAACCGCAGTGGCTTCATCCAGATAACGTTGACGACCTTCTTCCGTACTCGAATAAGTAAAGTCGTCACTGTTGCGCATATGTACAAAGAACTCCTGAAGCGTGCCGTCAAAGCCAACTTCTTTCATAATGCCGCGCATTTCTTCGTGAATACGCTCTACTTCGTCCAGACCAATTTGATGAATTTCATCGGCAGTCAGGTCGGTCGTGGTGGTGCGTTTTAATGCGTTATTGTAAAAAGCTTCGCCATCAGGAAATTTCCAGGCGCCGTGTTTAGTATCCGCTTGCTCAGCAATGCCCTCTACTGAGGTGATCAAGCTTTCATAGGCCGGTTTTACTGATTCCAGCATCGCTTTTTTCGCCGAATCTAAAAGCTCATCGCGCTGACTGTCATCAATATCTAAGCCGTCTATTTTCTTAGAAAAGTCTGCCCATAACGCGCTGGGTTCACCATCATCAAACGGCGCACCGGTAATGATATTTTCACTGTCGCTAATGACATAAGGGTAAACGAACTTAGGTGCGATAATGCCTTTCTCAGCCCGCAGCTCCAGGTTCTCTGCCAACTGCTCAAATAATTCCGGCAGGCCATTAAGACGCGCAATATAGTCTTCTGCATCATCCACTTCGCTAATACCGTGCTGATTAATTAGCAACGATGCTACGCTGGAGTGCATACCGAACATTTGGTTAACCGGGTAGTTATAGTGACGCCATTTAAAGTCAGCAATGTCGTTTTCCAGCTTCTGCTTCATTAGCGTCCAGCTAATTTTAGTCTGCTCGTTAAGCTTAGATTCATCAATAGCCATTACCCGTTCCAGCTGTGCTTTCTGAAACTCTAAATCTTCTTTTGCGCGCTCTTCAGAAATATCGTCCCATTTATCCTGATCATCTTTAATACCAAGGTAAGACTGATACATAGGGCTGCGCATAACATTTTCCATGAAAATGTCTTCAAACAGCTTATTCGCCTTTTCCGATTCGGTTTGCTCCGCATTTTGGGTAGTGTTTTCAGTCGTCGCAGTTTTCGACTCCACAGTTGCCGTCGTCGCTTCTTCTTTGGAAGCGTCAGAGCAGGCTGTTGTCATTAACACTAGCGAGACCGCCAGCGCTATCTTTTTATATTCAAACACGTGTTCTCTCCTTTCAGTTTTCTAAACTTGATATCTGTTGTAGCACAGTATGTCAACGCAGGCACGACCACAGGGTAAATTGTTAAGGCAGGCAGCTGCTTATTGCAGTCTATGTTCCCGGCAGGCTTCAATTTGCGCCGCAGGCAAGGACTCACCTATTACCGGTTCAAGAGCTAACTGCACTTTTGGGATCAGTGCCTGAAACTCCGCCAGCAAAACCTCTTCGCTTACGCTTTCATTAAACACAAGTGTCACCTTTAAGCTTTGCGGGAAACGCTGATAATTAACCTCGTGCGTCAGCCAGATAAAACCTTCATGATCAAACTTTGCGGCTTCGCACATTTGAGTCAGTTCGCGGATTATCTCGCGCTCAATTTTTTTGTCCGTTTTTCGCATAGAAACCTTTCGTATTCGTTCAACAGAAAGCCTCGGCTATATTGGTATGGAAAGCGTATTTATTACGGTGCTCTATGCTGGTAGCATGTGGTTGTCGATAAGTTAGGTAGAAGCCTTATAACGCGTACTTCGCCCACCGCCTTCTGTTTTATAAAGCAGCCCTTGTGCAACCATATCCGCCAAATGTCGCGTCGCCGTTGCTTTGCTCACTTTAGCCACCGACTTATACTGCGATGCATTAATGCCGTCCGCAAAATCACCATCCAACAACCGGTTAAGCACTTTTTGCTGATTTGGTTGAATATTCTTGTTCACGTGCCGAGCCCAGAATTTTGCCTTAGCGACAACCCTGTCAATTTTTATTAAAGCGGCATCAACAGCCTCAGCAAGTGTTTGTAAAAACCAAACAAGCCATGGCGTTATATCAACCCCATGTTTCTGAGTATATTCCAGTATGTCGTAATAACCCGTACGATTTGCCAGAATCGCTTCGGACATCGCAAATAACCGAATACTTTGCCTGTCCGCCTGAGCCAGAGCTCTGTCGGTAAGCGCTCGAGTTATGCGCCCGTTCCCATCCTCAAATGGGTGTATTGTCACAAACCACAAATGGGCAATAGCAGCACGTAACAAAGGGTCGTAGTGCGAGTCCTGCTGCGTTTCGTTGTACCAATTAACAAAGCTTTCGAGCTCTGTTTCTATATTGGCTCTTGGTGGCGCTTCAAAATGAACGGTCGGTCGTGAAATAGGGCCAGAAACAATTTGCATAGGTGCTTCACCGCGCAAAACACCAGGCTCTACTTTTTGCATAAGCGATTCATGATGTTCAAACAACCACCGATGCCAGTTTAGTAGCTTTTCTAATTTAATTGGGTCATCCAGATCGGTTACTGCAGATCGCATTAAACTGGCTAGCCCTTCCGAGGAACCATCTGTTTTTACCGGTGATTCGTCATTAATACCGAACTGCCGAGCCAAAGATGAGCGCACCGCGTACACATCAACTTTTTCACTTTCTATCGCCGACGATGCAACAATATTTGCCAGGAGTGTATCGAGACTAAACTCAGCGTTATTTTCAACCAGTGCAGATTTACCCTTTAGCTGACCAAGACGATCATAAACACCACGCAACAAAGGCGCCAGCTGTTGTTGCTGCCACACCATGTTCGGCCAATTTTTATGTTGCCAAAGCCACGCGGTCATTTGCTGATTACCTTAGTTGCTTGCGTCGTGAGCTGAATAACAAGCTTATTCGGCTCATGCTATGAGCCAAATAGTAGGTGTATTCGGCTCATTTTGCAAACATTGGTACTTCTGTACCTTTTACCTGCTAAAGCCAATACGGGACTAAATCTACTAAAAGACTACCTGCGATCAGATACATTACCGCACTGATTAATGCATTGATAATACGCCAGGTTCTTGGTTTATTCAGTTTGTTCGCAAGTTTTTTTGCAACAAATACCAGTGTATAGAACCAGACTGCCGAGGCACATAAAGCTCCGGCAACGAACCACGGTCTATAGACTTGCTCAAAGCCAGCAGTAACACCGCCAACCAGAACAACAGTGTCTATATAAACGTGTGGGTTTAGAAATGTCATTGCAAAAGCCATCAATAATGCGCTTTTAAGCGATGTTCTTTTGCTTTCACCCTTTTCTATCGATAATCGACTTTCACCTTTTATCGCAGCTTTTAGCGCATTACTTCCATACCAGATTAAGAAAATAGCACCCGCTAAGCTCAGCATTTGCCCCCAGATGCTTTCAATCGAAAAGAGCGCGCCAACGCCAAATACGCCCGCACCAATAAGTAGAATATCGCCGATAAAGCAAACGGTCGCCGCTGCAAACGGATGATTATTGGTTAGCCCGGTTTTTAACAGAAATGCATTCTGGCTACCAATTGCGATAATCAACCCACCAGAAATTACGGCACCCATAACGAATACACTGACAAACTCAAACATTATCACTTCCTGCGTTGTTCTAATCGTTTAAGTCAACGATAATGGAAATCATCGCCAGTTTAATATAAAGAAACAAATAGTCAATATAATGACCGATAAAGATAAAACAGCTATTAACGAAGCTATCGCAAAACGCGTTTACACCTTTCGTAAGCAATACGGAATGTCCCTTGATGAGCTGGCTAAAAATGCCGAAATCAGCAAGGGAATGCTAGTGCAAATAGAGAAAGGGCGTGCAAACCCAAGTATCGGAATTCTATGCAAATTAGCCAATGCACTTGCCGTTTCTGTGGCGGATATAGTAGCTGTATCAGACGACCCGAAAGTAACGATTCGACAGCCTCAGGACATTCCGACACTCTGGAATGGTGATCATGGGGGGGCTGCTCGACTGCTTGCAGGTTCAAAGGGCACAATCATGATCGAGTTATGGCGATGGTCTATGTTTCCCAAAGAACAATTTGTATCTGAGGCGCACTCTAAAGGAACCATTGAACTCATTCACGTTGAGGGGGGTTGTTTAGACGTTTTGGTGAATGAAGAAACTTATACTTTATCGGCAGGTGACTCAATGACCGCCGAAATGGACGTTGCGCACACCTACCAAAACAGCACTAACGAACCCGTTCACTTCACAATGACGGTCTACGAAAAATCGAGGTAGAGGTCTCATTGAAAGTTTCTCTTCAAATATCAAATCAAATTTTGACCTATGGACCCAAGTATCGTGAATTCCAACAGGCTTTATCTAATAGTCGATCCTGAAGCCACCTGCTGGGACGGCAATGTTGAAGGTTTAGACCGAAAGCAAACCGTCGATGATATGGAAATTATCGAGTTCGGTTGTGTTATCGCACAATTAGACGGAGCCGTGGTGGACTCCCGATCGTTTATGGTTCGCCCGCAGGTACATCCAAAGCTCAGCGATTTTTGTACTCAATTAACCAGTATTACACAAAGGGATGTTGACTCAGCCCCGATTTATCAAGACGTAGTGCCTAAGATAAACCAGTGGCTGGAGAATTATGAGCTGGCTGCCTGGGGTTCATGGGGTAATTACGACAAGAACCAAATTGGGGCAGAGTTCCGCCGTCATGAAATAGCACCTGAATTCTTCTCACTGTCGCACATTAACATCAAGCAACAATGGCGACAGGACAAAGTGAATAGTCGTAGCGCTGGTTTAGCCAATGCACTTAGATATCATGGTTTGTCTTTTGAAGGAACGCACCATCGTGGTATTGATGATGCTTTGAATATCGCCCGGTTGCTGAGGTTTACTGAATTATGAAATCGCACCTGCGGTAATAACCGCAGGCTACGTCAAAACATATTATTCCAAGTTCTGAATTTTATTATCGATCTTTTAAAATTAATACCTATAAATCAAATATTTAATGCTTTTACTTGTAAATAATTTTGAATTCACCCACCGCTTTACCCACCATAAGGTTCTGGCTAAACCCTGCACATTGAATGATTCAACAGCTAACTTTTCGCGCGAAATGCGACTAGTGGTGTCAAGAAATAGTCGCTTCAACTCTTTTCCGAAGTTCTCGAATAAAAAAATTGCCACGCTTCCATTGCATCTCAAGCTCTTCCTCGGAATACACCTCGTCCAAGATCTTCAACCCGCTACTTCTTTTTGAGGTGATTTTCATTCTTTTGGCGCCTGGCTCCGCGATACCAACGGGAGAATGCATCCATACTGAGTGCACTAGGTCATTTCTCAATTTCGCGAACTTCTCCACTTTAACCAAAGCGTATTTAAACTCCTTGAATATATCAGATGAAGAGTCGCTGAATTTAAGCATTGAAGACGATACTAGCGCCACAAGCTGCTGAAAAGAAAGCTCGGATGTCAAAATTTGTGCTCGCTCATAGTCTAACCTCAGCAAAAGAGCGATACACATCTGTAACTCATGCTCATTAACAGTCTGCTGCATGATTATGGACGCATAAAGCTGTAAAAATCTTGGCGATATCGTTGAGGATATTCCGTGTGCAGACCAGTCTGGCTCTTCAATCATTCCGATTTTCCTTGTACTAGACTCACTCGTCGCTTCGCGAAGTTGAAACCGAGTCCTTATCTGTATTAACCCACACCTAAGGCCTTATAGACGGCATCGACAGGCTCGGAGTAGAAGCTAATCTGAAACTTCGAAAACAATTCGGCCGGTACAGTTGGAATGTCAGAAGCCGATGCCATGGGCAGCAAAACACGTTTAGCACCGCTATCAAAGGCCATCTGTAATGTATCTGCGAGGCTCTCTACCGGGTTTATAACTCCGCCTAAGCTCATGCTGCCTAGCACGACCATTTGTTCCTGCATTGGCTTCTTGAGCAGCATTGAGCAACAAGCTATTAGTGACGCCATACTCAAACTAGAAGCAGGGCCTGTATGGTGCAGCTCAACCACATGGAGGTGATATTCAAATTCAGAAAATTTCGCTGAGGCACTAATACGATTTAAGTTACCTTTAAAGTAATCAAAACCGATGCGTATTGCTTCCTTTGCTGCGGATGCTGAACCTTGCTGTCCAGAACCAACACCTGAAACTGAGTGCTTACCGTTGCCCGGCATCATTTGCGTTTCAATTCGGTACAAACCAAGTTGTCCGCTAGTACCTCCGCGGGCTACCGCATGAACTACACCAGGTTTTGGCATTCCCTCCGGAATTAAGGAGCTTCCTCCTTGCTCGGGTACGCTCACAAAGAACTCTTCTAACGACTCGTTATCGAGATAGCTAAAATGCACATCAAAAAACTCCATGCCACCAAGCTTTTTAAGCTGTTCTTTTATGCGACGGCGAACCTCAAGTGCGTAGGTTAAGCAAGCTCGAACATCTTCTTTTTCGAATTTTCCGTCCGGGTGCATTAGCTTTAATAACCCTGAAGTAGTTCTGCGAACCCCGATAACATCACGCTGGTTCAGGTTGTTACCAAGCTTAAAATATTTGTCGATAGCGTCAGCAAAGCCGCGTTTACGCATTTCACGCATGTATTCAGCAAGGTAATCGGTAATTAAGCCGTAGCGATTCGTGAAAAACTCGGGTCGCATTTTTGGCACTTCCCAACCTGGAATATAGGCATGGAAACGGTCAAAAAACGCCGTATCAATCATGGCATCTGGAAACGGTGCCAATAGATGGCTGGTTTTAACCAGTGTATCCACACTTTGATTGATATTACCCACAAACACCATTGATGCTTTCGCTTCAATCGAATCGCGACCACGCGCAAATGATCCAGACGCCATATAGTCTTTCATGATCTGCACGCCGTCTTTGTCTTTAAAGTTAATACCAGCCACTTCGTCAAAGGCTACGATGTCCCACATACCAACTAAGCCAACCTGGCGCGAGCTCATGTTATAAAACAAGTTCGCGACCGTGGTTTGGCCTCCGGAAACCAATATTGAGTTGGGTGAACATTCTTTATAAACGTGCGACTTACCCGTACCGCGCGGACCAAGCTCGCACACGTTGTAGTTGTTCTCGACAAAGGGGATCATCCGCGCAATTAAATGCCACTTCACCCGCTGCTCAAGGTTGGCTGGCTCCATGCCGATTGAACGTAATAACACGTCCATCCACTCGTCTGTATTGAACTGAGCACGAGCTTGGAACACCTCATCCATGTCCATCGAAGGCATCTGAATCGGTGCCAGCTTCTCAATTGTAAATGGCGACGTTTTCTGTCCTTCCTCGTAAAAGTATTTAACGGTGATAATGCACCAAATACCGCCCGTTAGTAGCTTCTCGTTTTCTTTGACTAACCGCGATGGAATAACTGCATCCTTCACGCCGAGATTCGACAGCTGCGCTTCATAAATATCTTTTTTCTGATTCAGCTTCACGCCCACTTTATCAATCACTTTATAAACTGTTCGCTCGCGGATAAGCGATTTCACCTTTTCAGCTTCATCGGGTCGTACGTAATTGTCAGTAAGAATTTTCTTAACGTTCTTTAAGCCTTCCTCAACAATCTCAGGATGATCCGACGCACAATACATGCCCAACAAATACTCGAGCACGTAAACAGGAACATTTGCACCTTCTTTCAGTTGCTTTGTAAGGTCTTTACGGACCACACGGCCCTTGAAGTAGTTGTTCAACTTCTTGTCTAAATCCAGACCGCTCTGATGATCTGCTTCTGTCTGCTGCTCAATTTCTGTCATTTTTCTCACTTCCAACTTAGATGGCCTGAATCGTAATCGCTTTTTTGCCATATTTTTGTTTTTTCTTATCGAACGCAACTATCGCTAAACCTTGAACTGAATCGCCATCTGATACGTCACTTAGCAGGTGTGGCGGAACAAAGACATCTTCCACAAAACCTAACTTGCGCTCGGAAGCGCCAACCACACGTAAACTGCCTTCGTAGCCTTCTACATCAGAAACTACAGCTAAGCTTACGGGCTCAGTTCTGACAATTAAGGGCGTTCCAGCGGAAAAATCTCCAAACAATTTAAGGTACGTTCCATTTTCCGGTAGTTTCCCGTTTGGAAATAAAGATCGTTCAACCCAAACTTGGCTATGGCGATTCAAATATACAAATACCTTTTTTCCAAAACGATGTTTATCAGTCACTACGCCATTCGCTGATGTTATACTGTCTAAACATAAATTCTCTGCATCAACAGACCACTGCTTCAATTTCGGCCATAGTGCTTGAGTATCCTCGTTACGGACAAACCATGACGCACGGGTATACTCAAGGACCTCTTCTTTCAAATTCCAGCCACTGCTTTCATAGATTCGAATAATTTCATTTAGTAGTAAGAGCGCGTCTGTTTTGTCATCATCCTTCGCCTTGAGTGCTAGTGCATTTTTCAAGCTTTTGAGTCTGAATTTTTCATCATGTGAAAGTAATATCGCTTTTGCATATAGTTTTAGAGCGTTGCCAGGTTCATGAATGTAGGTTTCACCGAGAGCATTCCAAGCCCACCCATCTGCTTTTTTCTCACGTAATACTTTTCGAGCGCAGTCTCTTGCTTTTTCAATCTGTCCAAATTCAACATAAAAGGATACTAGGTCGTAAATCAGCCACAACTTACCTTTATCACTATCTTCGGTTTTCTTGAGTGCATAATTCGCGAACGCATGGGCTCGCTGGACATCCGACAGATTGGGGTTTAGGGCTACAAAAGTAACAACCTTTCTTGCCAGCCATAATACGAGGCTAGGCACCTCTCCCTGCTCAGTTTTGTATGGAACGTGATCATTTTCATCAAAAATACGACTGCCACTATCAAGCACGAAATTAACAAGCTCCGCCGTTACTGTGCTAATATTTTTGAAGAGAATAAAAAGATACTTGAATTCAATATCAGTATCCGCTTGCGCAATATTCAGACGTCTAATTACACCACACCAATGATTGCATTGGTCTCGCTCGCTATCAGTGAGGAAAACATTTTCTCGCTTTGCAACACTGCCAGTTAAATCCTTTAACGCTGCATATGCAATCCAATACAACGACATTAGCAAGAACTTATTATCAGGGTCATCTTGAAAGGCTTTTTGCCCTAGACTCCAAGCATCCAAGTACTTACCCTCACCTTTTAAGGTTCTTATATCGTCAAACACTGTCATGTCTCTTGCACCGTAACGCGTTCCAGTAAATTTGCGATACTCTCTGAACTCGCTTTTAGTAGTGAGAACTTGGTTACAAAGCCCTCGCCATTAAAAATAACCTTGACCTCTGCTGTATCTGGAAGCATCTGCAGACTCAAAATTAGTTGGTATGGATGCTCGATCACAGAGAGAACACTAACCTGATGTCGATCTAATACTCTTCGCAGGGACTCATAGACGTCTTCTGCATTGGCATCCTGCGCAATGAATTTTCCCTGTAAGGTGTCGTATAACGCTTGTTTATCTTCCGTATCCGATAAAAGCTCTGCATCGACTTTAAAACTCTTCACTCTCAGATCTTTATCGTAATTCAAGACGACACTTACAACATCTTCCTCGCTAGGTTTAGCTAACTGAGCCTGCACCCGATATTGACTCTCTTTCCAACCAACCAACCGGAAATTCAAAATCTCCGCTCTCTCAAAGAGAGTAATCGCCATCGGTATTAATGAGTCTGAGATCGCAAGCTTAGATAACTGTGAGGCTTCTTCAGGAGATACGCTTCTATCGCGACTATAATAGAGCGGTCTCTTGACCTGCATATATTGAATTTCAAAAGACTCTCGTTCTGCGTGCAACAAGTTCATTAACGGTGAGACATGCGGTGGGTTCTGAACAAAAAACTTGTTCGAGGCCGTTAGTGAAGCTGTGTACAACCACTGAAAATAGTTCTTATTCGAAACCGCCGTTCCATTAGGTCCTTCTTGAGCATTTATCCAGGTTTCAGGCCAGACTCGCCCTTGAGCTCGATGAACCGTCATTGAGTGGGCTAGTTTTATGAATGCGGCGGAAGCGTACCCCATGCTTTGTAAGGTCTGGAGTTCCCACAGGTCATAGGCTAACTTTTTCTCTCGATAGCTAGGATCTTTTTTATCCGGTAACTGACTTTTGCGTTGGGAGAGAATAGTCTTCGCTTTGCTACGCGCAATTACATTTAATGCCACCATCTCATCAGGCGACAGTTCGTTATCCTGGGAATTAGTAAAGTTCAGTAAGCATCTGCATTCAACTTCACCAAGTCCCTGGACAATAACTTTTAGTCGAACAAAGTGAAGTATTGCGGCTGTTCCTCGTCCCCGTAATTCTTGTTGTAAAAACTCTTCATCGAGAACTTTTACGACTCGACCTAGGGAGCCTGAATCTATCCATTTAAAGTTAACACGAGCTAACTCATCGAGAAACGGATCATCTAACTCTGTATCGTCAGAAAGAACCGGAGTTCGGTTATAAAAATCAACCCAATCACCTTCCTGTATAGAGTCAATAGCTGTGTGCTTGAGAAGCTTACTCTTTACCGCGTTGTTTAAAATCGCGGCCTTCCCCTTCGTCGGTACAAGCATCATCGACTGCTGCAAATTCGACTGAAGATCTGGCTTCCATGACTTATCGCCACCCTCTAAAACATGTAGCCTCTTGCCCGCACTAACTTGCAACGCGTTAAACCTAGATTTTTTCATTGATTTCACTAGTTCTAACTGTAACTTCTCTAGTGCAGAGTCTTCTTCTCTTGAAATATTCTCGTTAAGTTCAACCGCTTGGATTGCGAGCTCAAATCGATCATACACGTTCGTCAACAATAGTGACGACTCCTCGCCAGCCCTCCCTAATTGATAAGGGTCACCAATAGCTACCAGACGGGAGCCTTCCTTTTTAATCATTTCCAGAAAATCATTAATTAATCGTCCGGAGCCATAACGGCGATCGCTGCGCATAAGCTCGGCGTCACTAAACAAATGTGCGTCCAATACAATAACGATTGTCTTTGAAAGGTCGGTCGGCGTCCGAATCTCGTGAATGGCAACTTTTCGACCGCCATCATCTTCAATCGAGGTGGGGGACTGCGAATACAAGTAACTATAAGCCGAACCAACTTCTATACCTAACCCTGCATATCGCCGCGCAATGCGTTTGCTCGGCGCCAGAAACTGAACCAAATATCCTGCATCCACCGCTTTAGCTTTTAACAAAGGAAGCAGTTCTCTTTTTCCCGTGTTGATCATCCCTTTTAACTGAAAAACTTCTTCGCCTTGGCTTAACCACTTCTCGAATTGGCCCAACCCATCATGTTGACTTTGCGTGAGTGTTAACTCTGATTGTTGTTCACTATTAGATGGGTCAGCAGATAGATCGTACGTTTGTCGCTGTGCATTTGATACACGTATTTTCGGTACTTTATAAACTTCTATACCAAGTAACTCCGGTATTTGGTCTTGGTCATCATAATCAAACCGAATTTCCCGGCTTACGATGTTTTCTAAATCACGCACAAAACTAGCTTGATCAGTAATATGGAACCAACGGTTTAAGTGCCCAGGAACGGCGCCATAATCCATTTCCATGGGCTGCTGGAAAACTACAGCGGCAGCAACATGGCCCCAGTTACATTGAAGATCTGAAAACTGGCTCTGAAAAAACTCAACTAAAGCGCGTTTATTTTTCTTTAATTGAACAAACGGATTAACACTTGCTCCACCCTTGACCTCTGCGTCAGCACCTTCAGGCGTTTTTATTTTCCAAGGACCAGCCTCTGAGAATTGAAGCTTTCCACCATAATCCTTGAAATCCAGGGCGATTATCGCATTGGGTTTTACAAGCAGAGCATCAAGCTCTCTGCTTCCTACGTGGACATTTCCGAGTAAATGCCAGTCATGGGAATGACTCTCACAGTGATGAGTCAAAGCGTCACACAGAAAATCAAAAAAACGATTTTCATGAGTATGCTCGAACGCCTCACCCCTAAATATTTTCAGTCCCATATTGCCTCCATGCGACTCTGGCAATTAAGCACAAGAATCTGCTTTATTGGCTTAATCAGAAAAAATCATCCTGAATCGCCAAATCAATTCGCACCGAATAAGTGTTGTATTCAGTTCTGGCTTGGTCATCATTTTGCAGCACTAAGGTGTAATTCTTGGTGCGATCGAAGTGCGAGCCTTTAAGTTTAATCATCACATTTCTGGTGCGTTCATCTACCTTACTCCCGGTACTGTCAAAGTTCACGGTTTCGATCGCCGACACCATATTGCCCTCGGAGTCACGAATGTAGATATTGAGCTGACGTGCATTGAGTCGCTCACTCACCGCATCCGTTTGCATAAATCGTATCGAGTCGATGTTATTGACGATTTTCAGTTGCTGCGCGGCAACAACCATTACATCGACTGGTTTACGCTCATGCTTTTGTGCTTGCTTTTTGTCCAACGCTCGTACTTCAAGTACAGGCACGCATACTTCCTGCAGTGAAGCGCCACCGTGGACAAACTTTGCGCCACCAACGAAATGAAAACGCTGCATGCCCTTGGGTAGCATAAACTGAGTATCACTGCGGCCACCGGTGGTGTCTTTCAATACACCACGCCAACAGGCGTCCGCCAACGGCAGATTCTCACCAACTATGTAGCGTTTTTTTGCTTCCCGAGCGCCGTCTGGCTTTTTAATTTCCAGCGTCGTTTTCTCATGCTCTTCCATTGCTTGTTGACGGAACAAGAAACCGTGATCGGCGGTAATAACCAACCGACTTGCGTTTAAACGATTGATCACGCGACCCACCAAATCTTTCAATTCACTGATAGCATCGCGGCAGGCAGCAAAGGTCCGCTCTTCAGTAGCGGCTTTATCACCAATGGCATCAATGGTGTCATGATAGATATATACCACTTCGGCATCACGAACGGCGTCACGACCTTGCTGATTACTCCAAGCCATTATTTCTTTGAAGCTTACAGCCATGCCATTTACGCGTTGCAGTAGTTTGTTGCGGCTCTCTAATCCCTGTGCTGATGTTCCATCGACGGTAACTACAGTTGAGCCAGATCGTTCGTCATAAGCAAGGCCTGAGCCAGCTGCGGCACGCGGTAACAAAGCAGCCATACCGAGCTGCGTATAACTTGGCAGCACGCCAAGTTGACTGGCTAGCGAAGCTTTAAAGCGCTTTTCATTATTAATCGAATTGGTAAGCTCATGAGCAATTTCATAGCGTAGCGCATCAGATACAATGACGAACATGCGCTTCATTTGTGTATCCTTTAATCGCCCGCGCACTTCTTGCTGGAAAAAACCATACTGGTTGTGTACACCGCTTACTGACCATTTTTCCATTAACCCTTCTTTCTCGATCAGGTTGTCCCATGTCATACCCGCTTGCGTGAGATACCAGTTGGAGTATATGCGTTCAACTTCATCGTCTAGCTCCCGCAGAATGTCAGCACCTTTGCTTTGCACATGATGCGCGTGCTCATTGAATAAGCGATACGCCTGGTCAAACTGATACAAATCTTGTTCGTATGCTCGGTACATGGCTTGCGCGCTGTCAAAATGAAAACCATCGTTGTGGGTGCGGCGCAAATGCAGCAACAACTCGCCATAGCGTAAGGCTTGGTAAATTGAACTGTACTCAGATTTACTCTGTGGCCAATGTGCCATTAAACGCCGTGACAACGCCGCTTCAAAGTCAGAGCGTTCTAAGCGTTCACCTTCGGTTAATAACGCGCGCACCGAACCACGAATAATGGCTTGTTCAATACCTTCAAAGGTTTCACATTCAAGCAATACACTTGGTTCATAGCGCTCAAGCTGCCTAGGCAGTTCAAGTAAACGCTGTAACTCGTGGGCGATGGTCTCATAGGCTTTTGAGTGTTTTTTACTGTCCCGCCAGCCACTCATTAAGGCATTCGCAGTAGCGCGACCGGCTGGGGTTTTCAGTACGTTATGTTTGAGCCAGGTCTTGTCACCATCGGCCACACTAAGTTGGGTATAAAGCTCGGTACAAAACAAACGCAGCACAAACTGTTTGATACTGGGTTCATCGCTTTCGTAGCCGTAGTATTTTTGCAATAACGCAAACAAGGGCACATCTAAATCAAAACGAGCCAGTTGCTTGAGCATAGGTAAGCGTTTATCGTTTTTACCGTCATACTCGGTTTCATCTTCATCCACCTCGGGCGCGATCACAACTTCGGCGTAATGCTCAAACAGGCTAAATAAAATCGAATCTAAGCTGTTAGTTTCGGCTTTGGTCAACACGGCCATCATACGCAAATCAAGCTGTAGTTCGTTTTCTTCACCCGTGAGTCGTTTTTGGAGGTCGCTAATACGCTTTTTACTGGCAAAAAACGCTTTACGCTGACTAATGTGCGCGCGCAATGACATACGCTGTAAACCCAGCTCGGTAATCAATATTGAGCTTTGGTCGGCATAAAACTCAGGGCTGTATTTGCGAATATCAAACAACCAGTCATTCACCACCGTAGGAGCAGGCTCTGGCGAATACAGCAGAAACTTCTGCGCTGGCTCGTCGAGCTCCATCCGCTTCTTGGTGGCAAATACAGAAACATCAGCCAGGTTCACCACACGTAAGTTCGCGATATCGCTCTCAAGTTCAGAAGTCAGCTCTGGCAAGTCATCGGCAAAGCTTCGCTCTGGGTCGTGCCAAAACACGATTCGCCCCTGCTCAAACTTCTTTTTAATACCTTCTGCGAGTTTTTCTAATTGCATAATTTTCTGCGCTTTAGTTCCTGCGTTTTAATCTAGTTAGGGCTTTTCACCGGTGATGTCTTTCACATTCGCCAGCAAATCACCAAACTTGCCGTAGTTCACCTTCACGCCATCGTCTAAATCGAGCGAGATGAGCATATCCGCATAATGCTTGAGTTTGCTGTCAAACTCACGCAACTCATTGAGCTTGCTTTGATACTCTTTCAGCTCTTTGCCTAATTTGGTTTTCTCGGCGGCGGTAGCGCTAGTTTGCTGCTCTTCAATATGACGAATCTGGCTTTCGTATTTACCCATCAGCGGGGTTACGTACTCAGTACGCATACGCGAAAGCGTGCCTTCATTGTAGCGATGTAAGTACACCAAACACTCAAAGGCTTTTTGTTTACCTGAGCTAAACAACCAATAAATCGGACGCTTCTTGTAGGTTTTCATGTGGTCTTTGTAGAACTGCATCGACAAATAACGGCGAATCGTTTCCATCGACGTTTCGCCTTTTTTTGGCTTAATCGCATGCAAGCAAAGTGACTCAGCGACGAAATCTAAGTTCTCTTGCAAGGTGTCTTCACTCCACACCACTTTGACAAACTCGCGGAAACGATTAGTGACGTCATCCGCAAACCATTCTTGATCCGTTAATGGCAAAATCGCATCGTCATCCGGCCTGAACTTCGGTGATGGGATTTGTGCTAAGTAATCTTGAATGGTTTCACCTTGACTGGCGAAAATAAGGCCAGATTTGTCGAGGGAGTAGCGTCCCATCATGCAGCCTATTGCATAAGAGATAAGATCTTTTAAAGTTTCGCTCCTTAAGAGGTTTTCAAGTGTTTCGCTATCATATTTGGAGCCGAACCGGTAAGTTGGATTGCACAAGAGCGTAATACGCTCCTCGTCGACTTCTTCCTTTATCTCTTCATCAAGCTCGTAAGACTCAATAAATAACTTATTATTTCTAATCTCTAATTCACGTACTTTCGACTGCCTCTTTTTCCAGCTTTCTCGAAGCTGCATAAAAGCCAATCTAGTACTCGGCTCACTTATTTCAGTAATAGGATTTGATTTAAAATCAAATGAAAATTCGCACTCATCCCAATCCAATTTTGTTTGCTTGATTAACTCTTCAGCCACGTCTCTAACTTCGGTACTAGTGAAGTTCGGTGCCAAGGTGATCTTCCGAAAATCCCCTGACTGAAAATGAAGTGTCGGATTAAGTATCTTTGACCAATAGTTCGCGAAGTTTGAATTTAATAAAGCAAGGCCAATAACCGTATAATCATTATTTTTAAAAAATGCAGAAGGACCTGAAGCATCAAAAATAAAACCCTCTGGCAAATATCTACAGGATAAATTCCCACTAGTAACATCGGACCATGTAATACCAGATTTAAAATAAAATTCCTCTCCTCGCGCACATGAGTTCTTTTCCTCCTTTATTTCTTTGCCATTATTTTCCCAATTCACCACATAATCATAATTACCGTACCACTTTCGAAACGGACCGCCCTTGTTATAAAAGAACCACTTCACTGATAATTTATTAAATGAAACTTCGTACCAACCTCTAACGTACCGATCGTTGTTTCCAGTTTGCACGCCATTCGATGATATAGCGAAATTTGAAATTGCTGGATACTTTTCAAAACAACTCAATTCCCTCTCACTAGCCCAATAAGCCACCGGACTCCCCGGTATCTTCATAAAATCCGCAGCAGAAGCGCGATAGAAATGTTTGTTCATGTCCGTATTTGTTTGTTCGCTCATTAGGCGTCTCCTTTGGGTAATGCTTTGCGGTCATGCGCCATATCGGTGTTGAACCCGTCAGGGACCGGTTTGAATGGTTTTGATGGTGATCGATGACTTGATTGGAACTCGCGCAGTGCTTGAATATCAATTTCACCAGTCACACAATAATCGTGAATACCACCTTTTACTCGCAATACGTCACGCTGATAGCGCTCTTTGGCAGGCGAACGCACACGACTATCACCGTACTTACGGTCATTCACCTGAATAACATAGGTATGAACATCCAGCGCAGTGGCTTCAACCAGTGAATTGAATGTCTCTGTATCGGTATTCCATTCCGGTACAAACAAGGCATCAATTTTACCGCGTAACGCCGCTCTGTAATGGATATTGGTTAACTCACTGCAGATCATCAGCGCAAAGCGAAAGTTTCGGTGTTCTATAATGGGGGGCGCTTTCCATGTTTGCTTTGGCTGCATGGTCACACCGCTTAATCGATAGATTTCGCGCTCTTCGTGCAGTGCTGGTGACTGCTTGTCTTGACGATAAATTATCTGTGAAGGAAAGCCCAAGCCATCATGGGTTAACGACGCCCAAACCTGATTCCGCACTCGCTTTTTAGGGTCGTGTAAATACTCAATTCCAGTAATGAGAGAAATGCCTTTGCCTTTCAGCTTATCCGCAACACGAATAAACCATTTTGCTGGTAACGCCAGTTCAGGCAAAACCAAATACCCAGCGCCATCTGGCTGATCGAGCAAATGGTTCAGCATACGATTCAACCGCTGATACCGCCCTAATGCATCGGGATCGACATTCTTAGTAACCGCCGCAATAAAACTCTCATTCTCAGTTTGCCAGCTCGACACAGCAATGGTTTGCTTGCTCTTGATCTCACCGTCCGGAACGGACAGCACTTGATTGCCTTTTTCAGTCTTAAATGTCGGCATCTTCTCACCAAGATCAAAACCGCGTAGCGCCCGCATAACCCGCTTCAGCTCTTCTGTCTGTTTGCTGTCGAATGGATTTGGGCAAATCAGACTGAGCTCATTTAATGAATATGGCCTTGTGCTGAATACAAGTCCTGAAGGCACAACTTTCATTTTCATCCAGTTCGCAAGTCCTTTGACAGGTTCGAAGCGCTCATGATCTGATTGAGTAAAAGATAAATCCGCTGGCTCCTTAAGCTTTCGTTTTACTGGCACATGCCGAGCTTGAATAAGCTCTCGCGGCAAACCAATAAACCGAAGCGGGTTATGAGCGAGGTCGTAACGGAATAGCCGCCGTGTTTGCTTTTGAATCTCTGGAATTGAGGTAATGAAATGCTCTTTATATCCCACATAAAACCAAAGATGCTCGGCAACTTTAAACCAATCGAATTCAGTTTCCTCGTACCAAACTTTCTTCGCATTAGCACTTAGCTGGAATGGAAACGCTGCAATAATGTGCTCAAGCACCTCGTTCAACAGTTTATTCTTCCAGCGATTGATTCGTTGGTCCTTGTCGTCGACGCCAGAGTCTTTCTCTATACCTGCAATTTTGATTTTATCGAGGTCGGATACGCTATCGATAAGTTCAAGCAGCGATCTCATCATTTTACCGAGATATTTAAAGTCTTCACACACTGCTGCCAAACGGACGATACGTGGCACATAAGCGGCCAGCTGAAAATACTTTTCGGGTACGAATACGTGGGTAATGACCGCTTCGTAAAAAGCATGACGTATTTCCTCCCAAGCTTTTGGCGGGAGATCTCGTTCATAAGCTTCGAAATCACGTAACTTTATGGCAAAGCTGGCTCTGTTAAGCGATAGCGCATCAGTTTTTCGCAAGCTGTCCGCGTGTTCGCCATTACTATTGGTGGCTTTCATTAAGTCAGTAGCCACTTCAATGGTGTCCATTGGTAGCTTCGGAAGAGAGCGCCATTCACTCGCGCGATGATTAATCTGCTCGGCGATTGCATTAATCATCGTTTGGCCTTCAAGCCCATCAAGCACAAACGCCTTGTTTTTCTCATTCTCGAAAGCAATCTCTGAGTCTTCTAGGTACTCGGCTTGGAATCGCACCGACTTCTCATCTTGCATGAGAGTGTTGCCGGATACGTTTGCAATCAACTTCCAAAGGTCCTGTTGACTACAAATTTCAGTAGTATTCTCCAACACCAACATGATGTCATCGACATAACGACCGTAATATAGAGGCCGTAGTTTTTTCTCAATAATTTGGTCGAGTTCAAATAACGCCAAGTTGGCGATAATAGCCGAGGCAGGTAGGCCCACTGGCAGCCCTCGCCCCAATGGAGTTAGCTTGGCCCAAGCTTTTACAGCCCCAATAAACAGCTTATTTAATGTGTTTTGATCAGCGCTTAACTGAATACCAATAAGCTTATGGAATTCCTCGTTCAGCATGAAATCAGGTTGGAGCCGGTGGTAATAGCTAGTTACATCGGCTGTTAGTGCAACAAGCTTCTTATCCGCCTTTAGCCCCTTTTGCATCGCTTGAATGCCATCGTCACGCCAGTCTTTGAATGGCTTTAAATACGGCTTAAAAGAGCCTAATGAAAGCTCGTTAAACTGCTTTTCACCTTTCTCTTGCCTGCGCAAGCGACTACCGCGCACGCTATCGCTTAACTTTGAGTCAAACTCAGCACCAACTTCCATAATCCAAAGTGCTGCAAGCACATGGAGATCCATCGTGCACTCGGCCATCAAACGAAATGTTGCAGTGTGTTCTGCTGAATCACCCTCACATTGTCCATATTTATTCTGTGAACGTGCTGTTGAGGCGAACACAATGCCTGTTTCGTCTTTGGCCACGCATTTACAGTCAACATCACCAACTTTGCGCTGTTGGACTGAGTAGCTTTTAGGTATCAAACTCCACGAGCCCAGAAAGCTTTCTTCTTTTATCCAAGCGACAGATTTGCCGTTAATCTTTTTCTGCAATCTCTTGAGGTTGTTTTCAAGATCATCTTCATAATCGGCAATAGCTAGCAACGATGGATTACTTGCGTAATACAAATCCACTTTTGCTTTGCGGTAGGCTGTTACCAGTCTGCTGAAGCTGATGTCCATGGCTCTAATCCTTGTTTTTCTTCGTTGCCGAGCTTTTGATGTCGCTTAGCTGCTCAACCAGCTGGTCATGCATAGCTTCATACAAGCGCATTACAAACTCTTGACGGCGCTTGGATTTGAGCTCACTGAATGCACGCGGCTGTTCCAGTCCTTTTGCATCAAGCCGGAATATTTGCTTAGCCTGCAGGCCCTTCAAATCATGTCGTTTAAAGTCGATAGGTGCTAATGCGACAGGAAACAGCAACGGCTTTTGTACCAATACTGGCAGCTCTTTTTCAGTGATGTATTGAGATTGCAAAAACGCTGGCGATAAAAGCAATAGACCAACATCGCAGTGTGCCATAGCGGTGTGAATACTCTCGTTCCAATCAGAGCCTATGGATATTTGACTGTCTTGCCAAAATTCAAATTCAAAGCGCGCATCCGCCCCAGCGTAATCGCTCAGCATTGCCATAAACTGCTGCTTGCCGGTTTTGTTGCTTCTGGCGTAGGAGACGAATACTTTTATTCTTCTTTTCATGCTGCACCTATCCACTCTGCTTCGCAGCGCCCATATTTCGCTCGTTCAATGGTGGGAAATCTTCAGGACGATTGTCATCACTAAGGTCGCTATGCTCCACGAAGCAATATGCTCCTTTTGTAAGCGGGCTGCCAGCGCGTTTCATCACTGTACCAGATGTTCCAAATGCGATGCCCATAACGCCGTTAGCCATGTGTACCAAGCATTCAATGGACGAGTTCTCGAGAATATCCTTTCTCATCCTCTCGTAGGACGACAAGAACATCCATGACTGCATGGTAACCATAGCGTTATAACGATGGTCATTGAGTAACTTGAAGCCACGCTCCATAAATATCGCAAACAAATCCGACTTACTGTTCGGGTAGGATTTTTTAGCGAAATCTTTCAGTGCTACATTCATGCCTTTGCTGCCCATGTAAGGCGGGTTGGCAATCACAGCATCGTAACGTAGCGCCAGTATCCAAGCTTGCTTGATGTAAGGTACAAGTTTGCTTGCTGCGCTTCGCTGTATAGCATCGCCTTCGATAGTTAAACGCTGCAGTTCGGCCAGTAAATAAGCTAACGCTTGCGCTTTATCATCAGACACTTCGATTAATGAACCGAAGGTCTTTGCGTCATTAAAATGGGCTAAGGTCTCTTTGAGTAGTTTGTAACGCTCATCGGCGCTGGCGCTGCTCAATGATTCATGGCTATCCTCAAATAATCCCTGTGAAGTGCCTTTTTGCCAATCGCCAGTGAGGTTCAGCGCCTGCCATAACTTATCAATCTTCAAATGCTTGGTTTCTTGCAGCGCTGCAATATTCAAATGCACATCGCCACTGGCTACGCGGCTGAACAAACGGCGGTCATCTTCTCGGGCAAGCATCATTAAAGTAAAACCTGCAAGTTGCCCAGCACGGTCGTCGATGTCTAATCCATACAAGTTATGCTTTAAAATTAGTTGTGGAATATCACGGCTACGATACCCGCGCTCTTCGTAAATGGCTTTCAGTACTTTATAAGCTTCCACCAGTATGTGACCTGAACCACAGGCGGGATCGAGCACTTTAATGCTCTCGGGTTCAATACTTGTAGGTGTAATGGCTTTTAACTGCGCCATTACCTCGTCCGGTTGTTCACCTGGCTCAATGTAATACTGCATCTGTTGCTTAAGTGGTGAATCTGGATAGGTCATTAACCAATGCCGACCCAAAGAGTTTTGTACTAAATGCTGCACAATCCAGTTCGGGGTAAATAACTGGGTGGCCGCTGGGATATCTTCGCTCTTGACCACTTTACCAATCACTTGGTCTTTCTTTTCCGAGATATAAAACTGATACAGCCAGCCGATAATCTCAACGTCTTGCCAGTTATCTTCGGGAATGTCGTCCACTAAGCCACGAATCACCGAATCGGTGCGGGTGAGGTTATCAGGCAACAATAGCTCGGTTTCATCGTCGAGCTTTTCAAATAAAAACGGCATGGCTTCATACAGCTGATGGCACTGGCCTAAAATCAGCTCACGGAACAAAGCCTCGTCTTGATCGCCCGCGAGCTTCAGCTCTTCAATATGCTGGCGGTTCAGCCCTAGGCTATCGGCCGCCTCAATGGCGTGGTCGAGAACTTCAAAACCATGCTCCTTCGTAGGGTGTGATAGAACGCGAAAACCATGCTCGAGGTAGCCCACTCGTAGTTCCATGAAACGAATGGCAGAAAAACGGTTGAACCAGGTGTAGGCCACGTTTTCAAGTAGCACCTCAAAACCAACGTCTTGTGCGCGCTTGGCTAGGCGTTCACGTTGCGGTGCTAATTTGGCATCAAAGGTATTGCTGCCAATCTCCAGTACCGAACCTTGCTGGGTCGCTTTGCTCACTCGCGCTTTGAGCGTGTCCTCAGCTTTAGTCCCCTTGGCTGGCTTCTCTGGCGCAAAAATTCCAAATAGGTTTAGGCGCTGTTCGACTGCTTTTTTGAATTGGTTGCGCGCTTTTGGTGCATAACTTTTTACGTGTTTAGTGTTCATTAAAAACTTTCCTTGATATCTCGAGGTCGTCAAACTACTTTGCTCGCCGGAGTTACAACAGACCGGATACGTGCCTTCAGGAGCTTCTCTCTATCCTCATAGAAATCTAAAAACTCACTTATCGAATCAGGAAGCCAAGATATAGCCTGAGACTGAAGATGGGCTTTGCGAGCGCTTTCGTCAGGCCACTGCTGAATATACCAGTCATTAGGCATTTTCTGACGTTTCTCGTTATTTACTGAACCTTCCATTAATTGCAGGTTTGGTAATCTATTTACGTGATCCTGATATAATTTATGTCGTTCTTCTGGGATGTTAATTGAACTGAGTTTTTTTGAGCTAAATAGACCTTTCGGATAAATATGATCGACATGAAAATGTCTTGAGAAATCAAAACCACAGAAGAGCAAGCTGAGCAGCGAGAAAGCTCTAGGGTTTCCATATTCGAGCTGCACTAATTCGTCAATCTCTTCATCATCGAAACGGAGTGACTTTCCACGTTGAGCCATTGTTGATTCAATTTGGGCAGCGGGGAATGAATTATTACCATAATTTTTAATGTCAACACGTATAGCAGTAAGAAGCGTATCCAACCCACTACCCCATATTCCAGATGCCTTTAATAGAGAGCGCAGAATCCAACTTCTAATGGAATCTCTGTCCTTTGCAAAAGCGGATCTTGTCAAATATCCAGAATCTAAACTCCTGTGGTGAAGATAATAAGCAATTGGCAATATTACACTCGTTGCCCGCAAGTTTTGACCGTTAAAACCGAAGCCCGCAATCAGTTGCACTGAGAGTGTCAATGCCTCTCTTATAGAGTCCCACTGTTCCTCTAGCTTCGCCATATTTGTTTTATTAAAGTTTTCTACCTTAAAGCCTACACTACCAATGTCTGACAGCATTAACCCTGTTTTTAAAACAAGATCCTTGCTGATTTGAAAGCCATCACCAATATTATTTAATTCATCAACTAAAGAATGAATCTCCTCGCGCGCATCCAAGTTAGTCCATTGAGCGACAGCTATGGAAAGTAAGAGATCTGAATATGAAAGTACTGTTCCTCCGCTGTTCATTCTAATAAATATATTTAGTACTCGTTCAAGATCTTGTTCAGATTCTTCGTAATAAAAAATCATAGGTTTATGGTGAACAGTCCTAACAAGATGCCTTAAATTGGACCTTGCTACATCGCGCTGCTCCCGAGCAAGCGATTCGTCGTCTGTAACCTCATCTATTAAGAGATCCTCATCATCCTCAAGGACTCGACAAACTCGAAACCAAAATTCAGAGTTGGTTCTTTGTATCGCGCGTTCTTCAGTAAGAAACTCAAACTGATATACAGAGCCGGTATCAGGGTCAAGTTTACTAAATAAATTTAAGTAGAGTTGACGAACAGGAAACGCATCATCATTTTTCCACCACTTTCCACTCAACTTCCTAGCATAGGAACCACGTAAGCCAATATTTAAAGCTGTAATGCGCTGTTGCCCATCGAGTACAGCTGTAAATTCACTGTCCGGTAATTGAGTGACATTCTCACAATGGTGATTATCTCTCTCGTGGTAGTGCGTCATAAACTGGTAAAATTGGTATTTCTGGCGATTCGCTGGCTTTATTTTCCAAAACAAAAATGTTCCGAAAGGGTAACCTTGAAGCAAACTATCAAACAGCGTGCATATCTGTTCTGGTTTCCAAACAAACTCTCTTTGAATAGCTGGTAACAAATATTCTTGGTCTGCGACTTTATTTAACAAGCTACTAACAGTTCCACCGGATTGATACATTAATCTATCCCCATTGACAGGTTTACTTTAAGCGCACGCGGTTACCGTTGCGAACTTCGGTTAATAGTTTTTCTTCAAGCGCCTGCAAGTATGCTTTCACGTCTGCTTCCGATTCTAAAAACTGCGCCGTAGGCACTTCTTTACCGGGCTGCACGGTTACAATTTTTTTCACTACGGGTTGCGGAGCTGGCTTTGGCTCTGGTTTGGGAATCGGCTCGTGTACGCCGCCGGTTTCATTTTCTGCTTCTGACTGTTTTGAACGCTGCTCTGCTTCCTGCGCTTCTTCTTTCTGTGCTGCTTCTTTTTGACGCTGTGCACGCTGCTCAATAAGCTCGTTAATCGCATCGTAGGCCAGCTCTTCTTGATCGGGAAGCTCTGAAACAGCGGCAATCAAGTCGGGAATGGAATGGCTGTTACCAATGCGCTGCTTGCTAAGCTGCAACGGGCGAAGCACTTTGTTTTTAAACTGCCCATCGGCTTGCACCGAATCTAGCTCCTTTTGTATTCGCTCTAAACAAGCCTCAACGGCGCTATTCGCAACGTCGCGTTGTGCTGCAACCAGTGCATCGTTAATGCTGCGCACGGTTTCAATGAGTGGTTGCACTTGGCTTAAATGCCCGTAAGGCTGGGGCATATCGTAAATGCGTTCGAGCTTTTCCAGTGCTTCCGCTGCTTTGGTGTCGCGTCGCAAATTCGTATCGTTCACCTGGAAATCATGCATGAGCGCTTTGGTCAGGTTTTGCCAGGTGTGGAACTGAGCCGTGTAGAAATCGTCAAGATCTTCAAAATCCTCCACTAAATCCAGTAGCGAGCTCTGTTGCTCCACAAAGCTCTCCACTACGGCATAAGGGTTGTCGTTCCCCAGCACTTCATTCACAACTGTGAGCGAGTTTTCAATCAAGTCTTTCCCCGGGAACTTGCCCGTTTCTGATTTGGATTTGAATTTGCTTAACTCACGCTGGTATTTCAGCAAGTTCTCGCAAATAAAGTTGGCGAGCTCTTTCTCTTGCGTACCGGTAAAACTGCGATTAAATACTTGCTTGGCGAGCGCCACCGCTTTACGTATTTGAGCTTCGTTGTGTTGACGTACTCTCATCACTTGCACTTCTGCACGCTGACGCACACTTGTCATCGGTTCGTAGGCATTTCGCAGCAGTAGCGGGGCCTCCCGCGTAAGCGTAATGCGTCCTGCTAGACCGAGCCGCGCAACAATTAGTAAGATTTCATTAGTTGGCCAACCATAGGGCCGCCGCGTAAAGCGTGTTTCAATATCAGTTAAGAACACCTTTTCGTTGCGGTCATACTTGATCGCTAAGAACTGTTCGATCTCTTTTATGGCTTCTGCGTTGACCGCTTCGCCATCGAGGTCTAACGCATCTTGCGTAGTATCGTCCGAAGTAAGCACCGCTCGCAGTTCGTGTAGCACGTCGCCCGGTGTTAGCTTAAGCATTCTCAGCTTACTAAAGCTGTTCTCTATTACATACTTGTACGCTTCTTCGACAATGCTTTGCGGGCTACTGGCTTTAATTTGCAGCTTTTCACCAATGGCAAAAACCTCAGCATCTTTAAACAGCTGCTCAAACTCGCTGACTAATCGTTTGCCGCGCTGTGAGTTCTCAAGCTGCTTATCACGCAGCAGGTGCTCTTGTTCAGGGCGTTGGCCACCGGTTAAGCTGATAAAGCGAGCGGTTTGAATGAAAGTGCGCAGCTCGTCGTAAATACGATCGTGCGCTGGCAACTTCATCAAAATGGCGCCGTCGTTGTTGCTTGCAGTTCTACACGCCTGATCGTGGCTAAACTGTTCGTAGTTCAGATCCAGCGGCGAGATGATTTTCAAGATTAAGTCCGCTTGCAAGCTGCCATCTCGTGGATGGCCATTACAATAGCGTGCAATAGGGAAATCTTGCTTGTTCTCTGGGTACCGGTATTTGTTTTGGCGTCTTAATACTTCGTCAAAAATAATCTCCGACAGCTTGTTGGTAACTTCCGCACCTTCAATATCCGTATGGCGAATTTCGTTCTCAATCTCTTTTTCTTCGTTGGTTAAGAATACGAACTCGTCACCGTTACGCGCAATCAGTACCTGACGCTCTAAACGATTTAAGCTCTCTTCAATGGCTTTGCGTAAATTGATTTTATCGGCGTCAATTTGATCAATACACAGGGTTACCAGGTTATCGAGTGTGCTTTTCACTACATCCACGTAGCGAATCAGGAACAGAACTTTGAGCACTTTGCCGTCGAACTCTGTCAGTGCACTGTTGTTTACCGCCTGCTCAATAGTTCGTTTTACTGCAGGTTCAAGGAAGCTCTCTATTGGCGCATAGAAACTGTAAAACGGCACAAGCACATCAAGCTTTTGATCTTTGATTTGTTTGGCCGCATGTTGAAAAGCATCGAGTAACGAACGCTCACCCATTGCCAGGTGTTTACCCGTTGCGCCCTTGGTACGAATCGCCTCGAATACTTTTTGCACCAGCTCGTAGTGATACGGCACAAAGGGATAGTTAATCACGAAGCTTTCAGCGTCTTCATAGCGCTTCAATGCCGCCGTGGTGGTTTCGTCGAAGGTCAGTTGGTTTCGTAAAATATCACCCTTTTCAGCAAACTCTTTTTCCAGTGCCGCCCGGGCTTCAGGTGTTTTCTCGAGCAAACGCTTTTGAATCACTTCTGAGGTATTGGTACTGGAAAGCTGCATGCGTGTGGCAAAACGGCCTTGGATTTTTGAGAAGTCTTGCCCTTGGATCTTATCTAAGTGACCAATTGCTTTGTCGATATCGGCTTGTGCAGTCACCACCAACCACGCACGACCACCACAATAGGTGCCTAGATCTTCTGCAATGGTTTGCAACTTGAGCATCATTTTTGAGTTTTTGCCGATGAACTGCCCTACTTCGTCGACCATGAACAACACATTGCGGTTGTTGTTGGCTTCACTGTATTCGTTGATCCAGCGGCAGAAATTGCGAATGTCCAACGGGAAGTTCTTCTCTAAGCCATCTACCCATTTAACTGTTGCCTCGAGGGTTTGCTCGCTGGCAAAGGCAAGCGCTTCAGCCATGTCATCCCGGTAAAAATCAAAGGCGTCACGCTCTTTTTCCCATGAAGAGCCAGTCAGTTGGTTAAACTTGTCTTTAAACTTTTGATATTGCCCGCGCTTATCGAGTTCACGCTCTAAATGCGCAATGAAAGGGTACTCCGCGCAATAGCCGACACGTTCGTTAAATACGCGCAGGAATACTTTCAGAATGGCATCGTCGCGATCTTCGGTATTCGCCCGCGAGTCGATGTTGAACAGGATTACGTCGGTGTCTTGAGCAACTGCTCGCTGGATATTACCTAGTAGCAGGGCGTCACTAATTTTCTCGCGGAAAAACTCAATCGCTTCGCGCTCAGCGCCATCTTTAGCAACTTTGCGGTTTTCGAGCAAATAACCGAGAATTTTCAGTAAGTGCGATTTACCTGAGCCAAAGAAACCCGATATCCATACTGCCACTTTACCGCCACGAGCTGCCTCATTAGGTTTTCCGCCAGCTTCAGGGGTGTAGGAATCGAAGAATTCAGTAATGTGGCGATTGAGCTCTTGCGTCACCACATACTCATCAAGTTCAACAAAAACACTTTCCTCGTCTTTCTGTTCCGCTTTTACAACGCCGTTGATGTTCCGTGTGAGTTTCTTGGTAAAAATCTGCTCAATGTTCATTTTTGCTTCCTGCTCTTTTAAATTCTTTATCTCGATTGTTGAAGCCGCGAATAGTGTGTTAGGGCACCAATTTAAATGCGCGGTAATAATTGCGTGATTCCACTTCACCAAAAGGCTGTAGATTCAGACCGCTATAAGTTCCGGGGTAGAACAACACAAGCGGCGTGTGGCCCATTACATCTTGCAATGCGCTCAATAACTCATGCCCACGAATCAATGGCCAGGCATTGCCAAGCCCAGAGAGAATTACAAAATCCAGCTCGGTAAAATTGTATTTATCTGCCAAGTAACGAGCGATTTTATCTTGCTGTAACGGGCCCGAAAGATTCTTTTTAAGAGCCTCCAAACCGACTTGCTTTTCACGCTCACAGGCACGTTCAAACAGCCCCCGCTCTTCAAGTAGCGCTACTATTTCTGCAAAGATATGAATATGCTCAAAGGTATGGCGTTTTTGCAGCCGCTTGTTGATGTGTTCGAGCTCTTCGCGCACTACTAACTCGTGTTCGGCCGGGTAGTCAAAGATCCAGAACCCAATTTCATTCCCAAGGCCATCACTACTCAAAAATTTCGGGCTTTCGATTTGCTCAAGAACCTGATTTAAACGCTCACGAAGCACTTTTAACGAGGCCGACACAGCTATACCTCCATCACTTGTGCGATTTTTTCATGGCCGTTTTGCACCAGCCACGATTGCACATCCGGATCAAGATAAACCGCCTGCAGGCGTTTCTGCCGTGCGGAGTTTAAGTAGCCCGCATCAACCAGCGCTTTGATCATGTTGTTACCCATTTTCTTGATGCTTGATTCAGAGAAGTTGGCGAGCTCTGGAATTGAACGAATACGCTCGTCAATAAAATCACTCCATGCATAATCAGACAGACGTTCCTCGAACATGCGCCGCGCATCCGACAGCTTGTGTCGCATAAAATCAATCGCAATGGGCGCCTGTTTCAAAAAAGCGGCCATTAATAGCTGTTTTACACAGGTTTCATTCGCCCGCACTAAAAACTCAAGATAGTTGTCACCCATAGGTTCAATTCGCAATCGAATCGTCCGCGCGTACCGTATTGCGGTTTTTGCTGAGTTTTTCTGCATGATATTGTCTTCTTCCACCACCCTCTTAAACTCAGCATCGCTCGGCTTTTCTAGCAATAATTCCGCAATCGTTCGGCTCTCCGCAACGAAGAGACTACCGCCAATAATGTCACCTACGTATTGTTTAATGTTTATCATCTGCTTGCCGTCTCTTTGTTCTTTCTCAGTAATTTATCCGGCAAAACTAGCCCCAACGTCGCACAAGCAGAAGTGTCGTTTTGAAGTTCTTCACTATTCTTCAACCACAAATGATAGCGGTCAGGACTTAACGTAAAGTCAGCAGTCACATCCACATTCCAAAACCTCAGCAAATATTTCGCTTCAGCAACTCTTAATGTGAGCTCAAGCTGCTGATTCTGCATTTGATAATCCAGCTCAATCGCTTTGGGGTGTTGGTGTTTAGGGTGCGGCACTAAGTTCAGGGTAACATTCGTGTTCCACTCAAGGTCGTTTTGCGCCTTCTCGTGTTCCTTGGGCTCGCTTGTTGCGACTTGTATGCTGGTTATACGCGTACAAACAAAATCCCGAAACTGCTTCGACTTTCTGTCAAACGCTCTAACATGCCAGCGATGGCCACTATTCAAAAATGCATGGGGGACAATCTCGCGCTGGCTTAATCCTGAGCTTAGTGATGCATATTCAATGGACACAGCTTGGCTTGCGGTAATAGCTCGTGTCAGGGCGGCAATAATGGCTGGTGCAGCATTGATGAGATCAACCGCCGCCACCACACTAGAGCGACCCAGAGGAAGCTCTAATGCAGCATGTTTAGAAAAATAGGATAGGGCGCGTTCGCCGTCGTGTTCGAATAATGGCTGAAATGCTTCGGTACGGTAATAGCGCTTCGTCTCGTGTTTTAGAACCAGGTTATCCGGCGCCAGCTCTTTGTAGGTTGCAAAATCACGCGAGCACGACGCCAACCCCATTTGGAAGCGTTGGATAAGATCATTACGGGCGATGCTCCCGAAGAACTGTAAGCAAAAATCAATGTAGGTAAGGCGTTCACGCTGGCCATGGCTGAGCTCGTTTAGCACCTGAGTCCCTTCTCATAACAATGTTGTGTTTATGTTTGTACTCTAATGCCTACACCTATGCAATGCAATCATTTTGATAGCATCGTTTTGTTTCAATTACAGTCGCGTTCCGCCACTCGCGCTTCACTCTCCACCCAGGCGCTTGCTCGACCAATTAGCGTGACCGCTTAAAGTCTATTAGATTAATTACTATAAAGGGGGTCGAGCGACAAGCGTGTGATAAGTTCGAATCCATGTGGCCAAGAACTTATCGGCAATTCAATGATTCATGATGTCTTGGTCATCCAGCCCAAAAACACTGGGCAAGAAATCAGCACAATGTCCATCCTTATCTCTTTTCTGCCTATCGTCGCATTGCTTAGCTTCATTAAACTTTACCTGCGATTGTGCTCCGTCCTAGATGCGATATCTGTAATTGAATCAGCAGGACTAACTACTGTTTGTAATTTCACGCGATCTTTCAGTTTTTTTTGAGCAATAAACGGAAAAATAAAATTGGACTTGTCTAGAGGTCGTTGACTATACACTCGCTCATCTCGTAAGCAGCAGAATTGAATGATTATTTAAAATTGACGATCCATGGGTCTTCACTCCCTCGCTCAAGATATATTTTGACTGTCTTACGGATCATGCTCTCTGCAATTGAATGAAGTGTTTGACTATAGTTAGGCGGAGCATTTGTTTCATAAGCGTATCGACCAACTTTAAAATAATCACGGTATTTATAGAGCATTTCACGCTCGAACGGTGACACTAATTTACGTTGAATTTCTGCGGGTAGCATATCCAACAGGTTTGAGAGATTATGCGAATCACCCGATACGTTGGGTCTACTGTATCGTTGATTCAAGCCACCTAAATTCCGTGAGGGCGTAAGTAGGTAGCTTTTAAGGATAATTTCGACAGCTAACGCTGCATTCGTCATGCTCACGCCACCACATATATCCCATGTTCGAACAGCAGCTAAGTAGTATTTATGCGCTGTTTCAACTGCCCATTCAGCCATTTCCCATTCATCGCTTTGTGCTGAATTTCTGGTAGATATGTACTCCTGTTGCTTGGGCACAACAATGTATCCATCACCTGGTGAGCCGAGAATACTCGTGTGTCCGATTGCATGCAACGCTGCGACGTACAAGCAAACAATCGCATCGAGCTTATCTTCGTGAGCCTTTACTTCCGAGCCAACGAGGTTGTGCTCCTGGTCGAATTTAAAATGCCCTACCTGTACATGATTAGCTATTTTCAAACGGAGCACAGGTGAGTTCTCCAGACTTCGAAGCAGCCACCCGAGTCGACGTTGCCCGTGGACTTGATCAGCAACCTTCATTCCTTTTTTCTTCTTGTATTTCAGCCTTTCAGGTAACCCAAACATGTTAATGATTGCCGGATGAGGATAACATTCCACCTGAAATTTTTTATCTGTAGTGAGGTGCTGAAATCCTTGGGTTTCTAACTTCTGAGAGAGCTCTACCGCAGGATGGTTTGGGTACTTTTCAAGGTTACTCGGCATGCACGATGCTTTCTTCTGACCAAAAGATCGCCCGATAGCTTTTTCACATTCTCTCATTCCTGTTTGATTGTTAATTATCGTCGGAGCATCGATCGCCACGCCTTCGACACGTCTACCCTTAAACTCTTCACAAATTGAATCAGGAGTCAAAACGTCGTGAGCGATATCCGTGACTGTTACAACGTCACCCTTCAGCTTACCGAATGCGATACCTGTCGGATGCTTAGCCGTCCAAGCGAGATCTATGCCAGCTAAAATCACAGCTACTAACCCAAACTTTTGCTGTAACTGATACGCGCATCACAGAAGGTACTAATTAACGTATCAACGGTTTCGAGTGCTCCTGTGCCCCATTGGTTCGTAAGTACATATGTTTTCTCGTCTTCATGAAAGAATTCACCCGGCTGAGAGAAAAATCGACGACTGCGATGTATTTGGCCTCCAGTGTCCAATTCATTGAACTTGGCCTGTATGTCTTCGTCGCTTAATATACCATTGAAAACTTGGAACGCGTTCCTTGAGTGATTAGGCAGATTACTAATCACCTCATTTATCTGGCTAGGCTTCACACCTCGTTCAATACAAGTCTTTACAACGCGATAGACCAACCAACGCTTACTCAATTCCGGAAATACCACTCCATCAACGCTCAAGTCAAAACGAGTTCTGTCATTAGTTGTTGTGCGGGCAGTTCGTTCACGTTGGCGCTTCTCTTTTATTTTAATCTGATAATCACTAGCTTCAGGCACAGGAATAACACTTTGTATGTCAATCAGCAGCTCATTGCCGTAAACATAAGGCTGCATGCGAATGCAGGTAATATCCAAGCCATTATCATTCAGCCACAATACAGATGTTGTGAGTTCTTTTGAAAAGTCAGCAGATGCAAGTATGATCCTGACATCTTGAGCGAAACTATCCTCATCTGGCTCACTCCATTGTAAGAAATCAAGCAACTTTTCTCGCGCTTCGACCTCCAAACCGTTCGCTTCAATGTAATCACTAAAAATGCCTACCAAACGCTCAAACGTAAGAGTTGAAACCATGGCTGCATAGCGAATCGCCTGAAGCTCCATATGCCCGCCATCTTCAGTACGTTTCAACTCAATAACGATTAACCGAGCTTCTTTGTCTATTGCCAATAAATCTATGCGTCGGCGGCTTTCATCCCAATCACCAAACTCCTCTGCAACTATCAAGATGTCGGGATACAACACATCTATTTGCTTTTTCAGCATTTGCTGTAAGTGGTTGCGCTCATATACGGCGTGCTGATCAAACCTTGTTGTTTCCAGCGCTGTCAGTTGATCATTGTGAAGGCGAAAAATTGGCATACCGGGATTCTCTTTGTGATTACAGTGTATGGTGATATTCAGGCTAATACAGTCAAGCTACAACAAATACTGGAGATTGTCATTGAGGCTAAACTTCGCGGTTGCTATCACGCTCCGTAATCCTATCTTCAATCCACTCAACCACTTCACTTTCCACCCAGGCGCTTGCTCGGCCAATTAGCGTGACTGCCTTGGGAAACTTCCCCTCCGACATCAACTTGTAAACCGATGAGCGGCCAAGCCCTGTCATATCCTTTACTTGTGGCAGTCTAATTAATCGCATGACGTTTCTCCTGTCTTAATTCGTCATGCGATGGCGCAGGCCTGTAACTAATTATGTGTCCGTGACCGTCTGCTTGCGTCCGTCGCTAATCTCTCGACTTTATTACTGGAGCGCCCACTGCCGAAATTGCTCCTTGCGATTCAACGGAATTTCAAACCTATATCACAGGTGTGCATTCAACCTACTAAAGGACTTAACCATGCACACTGATTCACCAAAACCCGATTTACCAAAACCCAAAAAAAACTACGTCACCACGCGCCGATTAACTGAGCCAGAGCTGTTCGAGCGCGCCAGCCAGCTCATTGAAGAGCGGTTCCAACGCGGTGATGCGTATTGCGAGCCGAAAGCCGTGAAGGACTTCCTGCAATACAAGCTTGCACACAAGGACCGTGAAGTATTCAGCATTATGCTGCTGGATTCACAGCACCGCCTGATTGAGTATCGCGAGATGTTCGCAGGCACCATCAATGCCGCCCCGGTGTACATTCGCGAAATTATCAAAGCGGTGGTGCAAACCAACGCCGCAGCCGTCATTTGTTCGCATAACCATCCCTCCGGTGTCCCTGAGCCATCCCGCGCGGATATCAGCGTCACGGAGCGTTTGAAGAAGGCTCTCGACCTGATTGACGTGACCTTGCTAGACCATATCGTCGTGGGTGAAACCACGGTTTCCTTCGCTGAACGCGGATTGCTATGAGGAGGACACCATGACAACACCATCATCAAAAGGAAAGTGGATTGTCTTTGGCGTGAACGCGGCGTTAACGGCGCTGGCGCTCATCCCGCAGTTACGCAAGCAAAACTCGGGGTCTAAGCCTGTGCTCAATATCGAACCACAGCCTGGCCTGAAGGACGCGCTTGATGCCGATATTGACTATGGCGTGTTTGGTTTGTTGTTTCTCGACAATAAAGGCGAGGTGATGTCCTCGTACAAGTTCGAGCGCAGCATTGTCATCAATCGCTTTGATATTGACCGAGAGGAGGTAATGCGGGTAGCGCGCGAGTCTGGCGCTTATGCAGCAGTTATCACGTTCAATCGCCACATCTTCAATCCTGATATCAGCCTGAACCGCGAACGCTTCATCCAGCAGATTTCTGATGCACTGACGGATGCCGGGATTCGGGTGTTTCAACGGGCATTTATGGGAGCGAATCCACCACCACGCAGTTAAGTTCCCAATTAAGCAATATGGGAACACTGTAAGCCAATAAAAACGGGAGCTTTGGAGTCAAACTGGCTCCAAAGCTCCCGTTTTGACGTTATACGAGAAAAAAGGAACACAACTATGGCAGAAGTCTATGCAGTCAAAAACCTCGATACCGTGAAGCTGGTGAGTCATTTACTTGAGCGTACCTTTGGCAAACAAATGGCCGATGTTTGGGACTTAGGCCTGAACCTGGCGCTGCGCATATCTGACTTGCTCAACATTCGCTTTGCCGATATCGAAGGCGACACCTTACGCGTTGTGGAAAGCAAAACAGGCAAAACGGCGGTTATTAAACTCAACGACAAGGCCCGAGCCATTATTGAACGCATTCAAGCGGAGAGCCCCGATCACGTTTACATGTTTCAATCCTACCGTAATCGCTGGTCACTCAATAAAGGCCCTAAGCCACTTAGTCGTCGCTACGCGAGCAAAGCCATATCAATGATAGGCGAGGAGGTTGGGCTGGCGCTGGGTACGCACTCCATGCGCAAAACGCGAGGCTACCACCTGTACCAAAACACCAAAGACCTTGGTCGCGTGATGAAGATGCTCCGCCACAGTTCAGAAGCGGTTACGCTGCGTTACATTGGCATTACGCAGGACGACATCGACCGCGACTTTATGGAGCTTGAAATCTAAGGGGCGGTGATGCCCCTTATTTTTTGTTCAGGTTTGAATAGCGACTGCCGTTGCAACCTGTGTTTCGACAATTGTTTTGACCGCCGAATAAATATCAACATCAGACTCAGGCGCTTCAATCGTCAGTATGAGAGAGTACCGTGTGGTTTCTCCATACATTTTCAAAGGAGTTCGGTTTTTCCACCACCCGGCAGTTGGGATAATGGCTATTTTATTGCGCTCTGCAAGATCAGCAGCAGTCCCAGTCCACACATCTTTCGAGATAGAGCCGTGCGCTCTGTTATTTGTGCCAATCAGCCAGTCACCTGTTTCATCTTGTGACTGAAAATCCTCGGGTTGATCGTCGGTATTAATTCGGTGGACCAACGCATCCGCATCCTCTAACGCTCGCTTGAGATCAAATACAAGGTTGTGACTTTGATAAGAGTACTTGCTATTGAATGCTCGACTTGAAGGATTTGGCTCAATGAAATATGAAAGGGTGACTGTTAATTTGACTTCAGTATCCGCCAAATCCTGGAGAATTTCTTTTGGCCAGGGCAAATCATGCGTAACAATTTCGTTGAGGCCGATTCCACCAGACTTACCTTTCTTGAACGGCGTGATTTCATCTTCAATAATCACGGCTACTCTTTGACTCGCGCTATCTAACGCCACCTCGATATTTGGCACCCCAAACCCTACACGACGCAAGAGCTTAGCAGAAAGTTGCTTTGCTGAGGTTGTTCCCGTCACTTGCTGTTTTAGCGCATCATTCCACTCAGCGGAATGCACAATCAAGCCACGAACCGTTTCGGGTCTTAAGTTTGGGTAAGCAGCGTAAATCTTAGCGGCAAAATTTGCGGCTAGTGCAGTTGCGGCGCTTGTTGCCCAGAGTGTCGTGAATAGCCGCTCTTGAACTTCGTGGTTGGTTGTAAGAAGCGACAACGAGGGATGTGTAACCCCACCGAGCGGACTCAATGCGATGTTTCCACCCTCGAACACAACATCAGGCTTAACGGGGTTCTTATTTGACCATTCAACAGATGTTGAGGTGTAAGGCGATATTTGCCCTGCACTAGCAACCGGCGCGCCTTGTTTCACGTCAGTCAGCGTTACCTTTTCGGTGTATGCTCCCACTGTCAACGCATTCCATGCTTGCCCAGGGTCATGGATTAACTGGTTGTCCAGGCAACTTGGGTAAGTTTGATAATCTGCGGGCTGTAATGCTGCGTTGCCTGCTGCAACGATGAATAGACGTTTCGGATCTTGCTCGCCTAGCCTGTTAAAACAGAGTTCGTCAATTGCTGCGGACCAAGCAGTGGGCCTACCAAAATCTCGTGTATCGGTAGCAGACACTGCCATCGTAAAAATGCGAGTTATATTGGGGTTCTGTGTTTCTGGTGCCGTTGCAGCGTCTATCGTGATGGCGCCATATGCTTGATCGCGATTGTCACCTCCACGATGAATTATTTTTACGGATTCGATTGAGTGCGCCACCTCCACAGCATCATCCGATTCAAGAGGCGCCTGTAAATCTCCGTAAAGCGATAGACCTGTCATGTGTGTGCCGTGGCCATCATTATCGGCTGTTCCGAATGCTTGGTTCACCGTATACAAACTGCGAGTATTAGAAAATGGTGAGATTAATGGGTGCCCAATATTCACACCGGTATCTAAAATGGTGACGACTGGATTGCGGTCGTTTCGTGAGTCAACGACTCTAGACGCCAAGTCGTTAGCCCAATCTCTTTGCTCTTCGATCGTAAGGTTGTCAAAGAACTCCGCTGTTTCCTTGGGCTTTCGTAATTCAGCAACACTGTTAAGTAAGTGAATGTTCGCACTAAGTTGCGAGACCGAAGCTCGAGCATAAAGTACAACTCGCTCTCGAAAATTTATTTGGTGCGACGATAGTTCAATACCTAATTGCTCAGCTAACATTTTAAATTGACGTTCTGCGGTTCCATCCCCTTTGACAAGCCACACTTCCCATGAAAATTCTTCATCAGGATTAGCAGGAAGCAGTTCCAGATCATCAGTCCACAAGGCTTTCAATGTAGCTCGGCTTAGTGATGCAATACTCTCGATTAGCTTTTTGCGAGCAGGCGATGATTCATCAATAGTTTCGGCATACTTTTCGAGCTTTTTCTGGAAAAAAGATAGTTTCCCTTCAGGGACAAAAACCGTGGCGTACTGAACGCTGCCTATCACTTGGATGTTAAGCAGTTCTACTTTTTGACGCTCGTCCGACAAACCGTCGAACACAAGCTCGAAGCCTTCGAAGCCTTGAAAAGTTACTTGTATGCCTACTCGTTCAAGTTCTTCCGCTTCAGCAGTTTGAGCGACTTCGCGCTCATAAGCCGCGAGGCTGGTGAGCTGCTGTGATAAATGTGCTAAGTGTCCGTAACGCTCAGGCTTTGGCTTAGGTTTCGTGTCCTCCCCACCCAATCCTTTTTTCTTTAACGGGTGCCGAGAGCCATTATTTCCGAGGTATAAGTGCGGCTTACTATCCCTGTTCGCCATAATAGTTATCTACCTTGTCGTTCGGAGCGCGACACTTGCTGGCGCTCTTTTATCGCTCGGTCAAGCCAGTCAGCTTTAAACTTTGATGCTCCACTTATTAGCATCTCTTTGGCAACGTCATCAGCTATGACCTTAATATCAGCTGAGCTCAAGCCCTCAGCTTTCTTTGCATAAGACTTCCAGGCTAGCCGCGATGGTGCGTGCGGCTTCAAACGTCGTTCTAGCAATTGCTCGATACTAATGACGGAGGGCAACTGATAATTAATAACATCATCAAACCGTCGGAATAGTGCCCGGTCAAGCAGCTCACTGTAGTTCGTAGCGCAAATGATCAAGCTTGTTGAAGTGTCTTGTTCAATCATGGTCAATAGACTATTAAGAACGCGACGAGCCTCACCAACATCATTCCCTGTGGCACGATCTGCTCCTAACGCATCAAACTCATCGAAAAAGTAAACGCCTCTAACACTCTCAATAGAATCAAATATCTGCCGAAGCTTCAGCGACGTTTCCCCCATGAACTTCGTGATTACCGCATCAAGTCGGACTTCAAACAAGGGATAACCAAGCTCACCCGCTAATGCTGCCGCCGTGTAAGTTTTACCAGTGCCTGGGGGGCCAACCAGCAAAAGTTTACGACGTGCACTTAACCCGTGGCTTCGAAGGTTGTTTATGTGGGACACTTCTTTGATGACTCGGTCAAGTTGACCGCGAGCAGCATCATCGAGAACAAGGTCGTTCAACTTGGTTGAAGGGCTTGATATGTTCAATAAGCCCGATGAATCACGCTGGCCTTTTGATATAGATACAATTTGCTGTTGTTGCTTAGCCTTGTTAACAAGTTCTCGCAACTCTTCAGCTAGCTTGACATGACCAATTTTTGCCTCATGTGCAGCTACTTGCAGCGCAACCGAACGGAAACGCTCTACGTCCCCTGCAACATGCGCATGTAGTAGTGCTTTTAATTGGGCTGAGCTAGCCATTAACAAGATCCTTCCTGCTTGGTTTAACAAACGCGTTAGTGTTTTATAGCATGGAAATTATACATGAGTAAGCCCTACGGCGCATTGACTTGAACCCAGATAAATAGAGCTTACTCAAGTGTTCGGTAACCTTCAGAAAATCTGAATGTTTTTAGGTTGGCTATTAAGACGGCCGATACAGTTTATCCAAGTTCGAATTCAAAAACTCCCGCGAAATAGCCGCACAGAAATCAACTGAATCCAAACCTTTCGGCAATCGGTTAGCCAAAGTTGCGTTCAGAACGAACGCGTGTTGATGCAAATCCATCCCTTCGTTGCTGGCTAGACTCGACTGCGTGACGATGGTGTTGATGAGGTCCTTCGATAGTTTTGACTTAAGGCCGTGGAGCTTTGCAAGCTCAATGATTTTTTCTTCGGTTAATGGACGTACAGGAATTTGCATTTGAGTCTCCTTGGGCAACAACAATGGCTACCCAGCTCATGACTAGTTGATACGGTTTGAAAAGTTATTGTTGGGGTACGGATTAAACCGCTGCGGCCTGGCGCTTTAAGTCACGCTTGCGTGAGTTTAATTCGCGGGCTGACTGACGAGGCACACCCCGATGCATTAGATTTTTCGGTAATTCTGCCAGCACGCTTAGTCGTCGAAAGGTATGCTCTAAGTCAGTGAAATAGGTTGAATCACCCTTGGACAAGCAAACAAAGGGAGCTCTTCCAAGCTTAACCAACAGTTTCGGTTTAAACTTTGATAGGCCTAGCGCTCGACACCACGACATCTGAACAAGATTTTTGAACTGGTCAGTTTCTTCATCCATGCCATAGAAGATTTTAAAGTCGAGCAGAATGGCCACTCTCCATTTGCGCGTTTGCGAACATGACTCTCCGTCGACATTGTATGCCCATACGAAGCGGACATTGTTCTCGAAGTAGCCGGTGTCGTACCTGAAGCGATAGTTAATGGACCAGCGCAGTTCATCACGAAGCGACTGTTCAAATGCCTTGGTCAGTTCAATGGGTGAACGCTCGACGTCATCATCCGACAGTGCCAATGTGAGCGTAACAACCGCTAAACTACCCTCGTGCTCTGGCTCTGACACAAGTTCTTGATAAAGCTGCTGCAAGCGGCTCATTGAAAACCCGTATTTACTGTTCTCAACGGGAAGTGAGCCAAAGGTGTTGCCAAAAAAAGTAAGTGCCATGGGATTCTCCTGAAGTTAGTTGTTCACAGGATGAATCCGCTCAGTAATTATTAATGAGATGCCTATTTTCGACTGGAACCGAACGACTTCTTGTGGTCTCCGTAATGTTTAGTTTTGAGCTTGGCAAGGTAGCTAACTCGGTAAAACATATCCTGAAATTCTTGCGAGTCAGCGCCGTCGGCCCTCCTAAGCCGATAAGTACCATTATCTACAAAGTTCACTAAACCTGTAAGGTCAGCCAACTCTATCCCAAGCACTCGCGCCCACGAAAGCTGGATGAAATGAGCAAGGCTCTTGTCGTTGCCGTTAAACCTGCCTAGGAGTCCGAAGAACGCGTCGTTCAATACCAAAGCAACGTGGTAATGAGGGTTAGGTGATTTGTATTGCTCAATACACCAGAAGCCCCTTGTCGTGCATGGATGAGCTCTACCACTGCGCTTGATGCGTTTCATGCGCTCTGCGGAAAACTGATAATCAAGCTTCTTGAAAAATTCGGTGATATCGCTGTTTTGGGGAAACACGGTGGGCAGATCTGGGTAGCGTAAGTCAAACCGAACTACGAGCAATCTTCCGTACTCACAGAAAGCTTTATCAAGTACTCCCTCCATCGACTCGAGATATTCGACTACCGTGCCATCTTCCGATTGATAAATTCGCTTACCGTTAAAAGTTGGTTCAAAGGTTAAGCTTAGATTGGTATTTGCTTTAACTCGTTTTTTCATGACTACCTCATATGACTGTGATTGGGTCATACAAGTAATCACTACTGTAATTTATTATAGCGATGACTGTTATGGTCGAGCAGCTTTAATGCTGCTCTCCAATAGTCACCTACTGAAGTTGTATATATTACTATTACATACATCAAGGCCTAAGGCGTGCCTTCCCGCAAAGTTAAATTACTCCATGATTCTCGGTAAGCCCACATTTGAACAAAACATCAAGATGAACTCATAAAATTACTAACGCATTTGATTAAATCAACCTTCGACTGACCTATACCTCCGGAAAAAAGTAGCAGCTAGCGCAATTTTTTATAGGTGACCCTTTCATCATAGACGGCATTGAAGCCCATAAATAAATAGAACTTTCTGCAAGTTTAAAACTTGTTTTAAAGCCTGTTGTAAATGTGTTTTAATGCGTTGTAGTGCAACTCAATAAAAAGCAGAGATCGATCATGAAGAAAAAATGGAGTCACTGGATTCTTAATTTGGATCCAAAAGATGAGGCCGCTTTCACCTGGCTGAGTAAATATTATCGGGATCGTCGAAAAGACTTCATACCGCGCAATGATATCAACTTGTATAAGTCGCTAAAGGACCACGTGATAAACCTCTATGAACGAGACAACGATCACGACTACAAATTTTTGCGCAACCTGAAAGCCGCTTATGAGCAATTTGAAAAGCGCCGAAATAATGGTGATAAGGTCAACCGGACATTCGAAATTTCAGTCGAGGCTGATACTCAGTTGACCACCATGAGTGGTGAATTAGCAGCTAGCAAAAACAATATCATTGATACCCTCATTCGTGAGTCGGCCAATGTTCATTTGCTGTTCACTGAAAAAGCCAAAGAACGGAAAAAGTTAACCGTGAAAGACATCATTAATCCGTTTGCGAAGGAAATGGGTGTCGGCGATTTCATCTTTGGTCGGCTCACCTTTCCCGATGAGGCGGCGTTGGGGAAAAAGGTATACGGCTTTATCGATAAGCTGAACAAGCAAGCGAATGCTAACAGCGATAAAGTAGACCCTTTGGCTCATGATGATGTGCTCACGCTAATGATTCGGGAAGGTATTTTACACAACATCAATAAGTCTATCGCAAGCCGCTCAGCACCTGGCTGGTTTGGACGAAAAATGACGAGCGATGAAGTAAAACGAACCATCGATGAGCTGCGCATTGATGATGTTTTTGAATTACCTAAAAAGACAACTGACAAGCTTGCCAGGTATCGTCACAAATTCGAGAAGTTGCATTACAAGCAACTTAATACTGATGTTATCAAAGAGGATATATTCATTGACCAACTGGTGAGTGATGCTCTTAACGCCGACGGCTTCAAGCATCGGATAAACAATCTGGAGCAACGAGTAGCGGAGCTTTCTGGCGCAAACCGAGAGTTAGAACGCGATCTGAACAATGAACTCAAAGATCTAACCTTTAACGATGAGGAGATGGAACGTCAACGGGTAATTATTGACGCACTAGGTAACCTTGTCACCTCACTTGTGGAAGAGCGTAATAAAGCGCAAGACGCATTGATTAGTCATCAATTAGTACAATCCGAAGGTCGAGATTCCAGACAACCTTCACGATTTAATAGCGACGAAATACCCCAGTCAATAAAGTCATTTCGAAGCTTAGTAAACCGGGCAAAAATTGGCAGTGTCGAACCAGAAGAGATCACATCAGTAGAGTTCCCAAGCCCTCAGATGCCCTACAAAGCAAATTAGTGAGGAGCGAGAATAGGCTTCAACCGCTCAGCAAGAAGAGTAAGCGCCTCTTTTCGCTCTTCAAAGTAGTCGTGCCGATCATATATGCCCTCAACGCCCTTGAGTTTGTGGTTGAGGCAACGCTCCGCCACATGTCCAGGTACGCCCAATCCTGCGAGCAAGGTTCGGCAGGTTCGTCTCAGATCATGAACTCGAAAGTACTCCAAATCACCTATCAAATTTGGTGGTTTGGCGCGTTTGCCGGTCTCAATGCCAAACATTTTACCAATGGCCCGGTTAAGCGTGTCGGGTCCCATGTGTGGACGAATCGCTAACCGACGACTGGGAAACACATAGTCAGAACCTGCGGCTCGAATTTGGAGCTCCCGAAACATCTCAAGGGCTAGGCTAGGCAGCGGCATAATAAGTCCTACCCCAGATTTACTTCGCTCCTTAGGTAGCTCCCAAATCGCTTTTTCGAGGTCAAACTCCTGCCACATCGCCTCACACAGTTCGGATTTCCGACACCCAAGCAATACCAACAGTGAGCAGGCAAGGTAATTATCGCGTGTGAATGACTGTGGATTAGCTCGGAACACTTTGAACGCGTGACTTAACTCATCAATCGTCAGAGCGCGGTCGCGACTCTTCTCAATGCCTCCTGCATCATCCACTTGAAATGCACTGGCCGGGTTCGCACCGATAACGTCAAGCTTTATGCCATGGTTGAACATTTGCTTGCAGTACATTAGCGCGTCGTTCGAGATCGTTGGACGGCCGGAATCATTAATCGCGGTAATAATGCGGCGAATATCGCGTGCGGTCACTTGGTCGACATTGTAGTCACCGATATGAGGGGCAATATCTTTTCGATAAACGCGTTCAGGGATCTGCGGGTGCTTCAAACGTTTACGATTGACTTGCTGCCAGTCCTCAAAAAGGTCATTTACGGTCCTAAGCTCTTGCATTTGAGCTTGCCGCTTTAGCGTGATTGGATTTTGACCTTCGCGAACCTGAGCCATTTTCAATGCGGCTTCAGCACGTGCCTCACTCAAGCTCATGTCAGCGTACTTGCCCAACGTCAATTCACGTCGCTTCTTATTAAAGCTGTAACGGAGCATCCAGTACGCATGTCCTGGTTTCTTATCGGTCGTGGTGGGCACAACAAAATACAACCCACCACCATCTGCGAATCTACCGGGTGCTTTCTTTGCCAATGAAGCGATTTTGGATGCGGTTAAGTTGGCCAAGTTACTGATTCCTTTGGTTAAAGGTGAGTTTTCAAATTTACCCACCACTCAAGACTTAGTAAACTATACCACACCCACCATTTTACCCACCATTATTTATTGGACACCCACCACTCTTTACGGATTTGTACGGACACAGAAAATAAAAAAGCCCTTTATTTAAAGGGCTTTGAGGTTGTTAGTGGACAAGGGCGGACATCATTCGATATTTTGGATCTGCTCACGCATCTGTTCAATCAAGACCTTAAGCTCCACCGCGGCGGCGGTAATGTCAGAGTTGATAGACTTAGAGGCCAAGGTATTTGCTTCGCGGTTGAACTCTTGCATCATAAAGTCCAGGCGGCGTCCGCAAGGGCCGCCTTTTTTCAGTATTTTGCGGGCTTCTTCCACGTGGGCGTCTAAGCGGTCGAGCTCTTCAGCTACGTCGGTTTTCTGCGCCAGCATGACCATTTCCTGTTCCACGCGCTGCGGCTCCAACTCAACTTTGGCTTCTTCAAACCGGGTTAGTAAGCGCTCACGTTGCCAGGCCATAACTTCGGGCATACGTTCACGCACAAAGGCCACCTGCGTGGTCACACCGTCTAAGCGCTCCTGCAGCATTTTATCAATGGCTGCGCCTTCGCTTTTGCGGTTCTCGATAAAGTCGTTAGTGGTCTTTTCCAGTGCGGCCAGAACGTCTTTTTGCAGCTCGTCCATGTCCTGATCCTGAGCAGCAACAACGCCGGGCCATTTTAGAACATCAATTGGGTTTAACTGTCCGGCAGCGGAGTGTTGGCTGACCCACTTGGCGCTGGCAATCACGCTTTTTGCCAGGTCTTCGTTAATCGACAAAGCGCTTTGCTGCGCTTCGTCTACCTGCAGGCTAAGCTTGCACTCGACTTTGCCGCGCTGCAGCTTTTTACGAAACTGCTCACGTAGTGAATTTTCCAGAGAGCGAAAGGTTTCCGGCAGGCGGAAGTAGGTTTCCAGATACCGTTGGTTAACGGAACGAATTTCCCAAACTGCGGTGCCCCAGTCGGCTTTTTGCTCGTAACGAGCATAACCGGTCATACTTTGAATCATGTCGGTTCCTTTGCTGCTAAGCAGCCGTTGCGGATGACGTTGTGATAACAATGTGCGCTGATATTACCTGTGATCCCGACCAAGGTGAAGTCAAAGCCTCGATAAATAAAGATGTCACACTTTTAACGGCCAACCTGACTTTATTACTGAGTACGCAACATTAAGCCACACAGTAAACCGCCGTAGCCGGCCACAACAAAGGAAATAAAAGATGAAATCCACAATAGCCGTTATTTTGTCATTCATAGTCAATGCCAGTATGAACCCCACGTTCGCCAATGAACACTCAGACATTCTTTCAAGTCAGGTGTCGGGTAGCGGACAGGATATGCTGCTAATACCCGGCCTTACCAGCGACAGTCGAGTTTGGCAGGATACTGCACATAAACTTAGTAAAAATTATCGGGTTCATCAGCTCAGTATTGCCGGGTTTGGTGACCAACCACATTACCGGCCACTACGGCAGCAATTTACCCAGCCCGTCATGGCTGCCATAACCAACTATCTAACTGACCATACCTCTGGGAATGCGGTGATTGTAGGTCATAGTCTGGGCGGCTTCCTCGGTTACCAGTTAGCCGTAGCCGATAAGCCTGCCATAAGCTGTGTGGTTGCCGTTGATGGCGTCCCGTTTTTCTCTGCATTGGTGACGAGGAACCCGGCCTTAACTGCAGAACAAGCCAAACCTCAGGCTCAGCAGTTATTGGCGGCATATCAACAAATGTCTGCGGCAACGATGGCGGCTCAAACAGCGCAGGGAGTCTCCCGTCACACCGCTTTAACTCAAGGGCAAGAACTTATTGTAGATATGGCTAAATCGTCCGATCCGAAAACGGCAGGGCGTGCTATCTATGAGTTGATGACAACAGATTTAAGGCCTCAATTAACACAACTGGAGATTCCGGTGTTACAGATGGCAGCAACGGGTGCATTTCCGAAAGAGCAACGCGCTGCCGCTATGACGCATTACCAAAAACAAGTCAGTGGTAGCAACCTGATAACCTTGGTAGAGTTTGATCAGGCGCGGCATTTTATTATGTGGGACCAGCCGCAATCCTTTATTCAGCAAACCACCGACTTTATTGAGGAGCGTTGTCATGCACAGTAACATCGCTGCATTAACTCAACACGTCAAACACGCGCAAGCCGGTGATAAATCAGCTTTTGCTGAAATTGTTCAGTGCACACAAAACCTGGTTGCCAGTGTCGCGTTGGCCATTGTTCAGGACGTTAAAGCCAGTGAAGATGTGGCCCAAGAAGCCTATATACTGGCCTGGCAGAAAATGAACCAGTTGAAACAGGCACAAAGCTTTTTACCCTGGCTTCGACAGACCACTCGCCATTGTGCTTATCAATGGCTTGAGAAGGAAAAACACAATCACCGTCAACACCAAAAACCTCTCGACAAAGAGCTGGAACAGCTAATAGCAACTGAACAGCCAGATGAGGACTTTACACAACAACAGCGGAACCAAATTATTGCACAAGCACTCACTCGCCTGCCCGATGACAGCCGCGATATTGTGCTGCTGTACTACCGAGAGCAACAGTCCAGTGAGCACGTTGCTGAACTGTTGGGTGTTGACGCCGCAACGGTGCGTAAACGCTTGTCCCGCGCCCGCAAAATGCTTGCGGCGGACTTACTGAGTCGAGTCGGGAAAGCCGCCTTACTCAGTGCTCCGTCACTCAGCGTCACCACGATACTCAGCTCGGCACTAACATTTGGCAGTCCACCGGCAGCAGCGGCTGGCTTATCCGCTTCCGGCGCACTAGGTAGCGGAATCAAGTGGATCACCTTTTTGGGTATTGCAGCCATTGGTATTTTTGCCGCTTTAGCCGGCTTGTTTATCGGCTCTCGTCAAGCACAGAAGTACGCCCCAACACACCAGGCGAAACAGCATCTGGTTCGTTTGCGAAATCGGGCAGCCGTATTCTTGGTCGTTATAGGCGGTTTGTTTTTTGCCAGTTATGAGCTGGACCCCGGCTGGATTCTTCCGCTTGCGACTTACAGTCTTTTAGTGACTGGCATCATGTACTATCAAGTTCAGGTGCAGCGTCACGTTAATAACCCAAAATCAAAACGCTGGAGCTGCTATTTAGGCGCCATTCTGGGTTTTGGTGGCGGGGGAATATCATTCATTGCGGGTTTAATCATGAGTGGCCGACTCTAGTCGGCCGTTACCTTAATTAGTTACCGCTTAGCGTGCTTTTCACGGTTCTTTTGTTTCTGTTCGGCGTTCTTTTTCATCATTATGTAGGCTGCGCCGCGGCCACCATGCGGTCGCTGTGCGCTATGAAACGCCAGTACAGGTTCCAGCTCGCGCAGCCACTTATTCACGTAACTTTTTATCAGTGCCGGATGCGGCTTAGTGTGCTTGCCCATGCCGTGGATGATTAAAGCCGTACGTACACCCGCGCCGTGACAATCTTTCACAAAGTTAAACAGTGCCGTGCGCGCCTCTACCAACGTATGGTGGTGCAAGTTCAAACTGGCTTCCATGCTGTAACGCCCCTGTTTAAGGCGTTTATACACTCCAGCCTGAACACCATCGCGATGAAACTCAATAACGTCCTCCGGCTCAACCAAGTCTACATACTCAGTCGATAAAAAGTTTTCGTTTTCAGCTTCTTCTGCCTCAGCGGCACGGCGGCGCTCTTTTTGCGCCAGCGTCGGTTCAAAAGCCTGCTTAATATCAGCAACTTCTTCACCCGCCAAGGGCGTTACGTCAGTCATTTCCTGACGAAACAACTCAAATTCTTCATCATCTGAACGCGACATACTGCCTCCCGCTCATATTCTTTTGCTCGGTCTAGTGTAATACGTTGCTGCGCGAATCGCGATCCATTAATCGTCCAATTCTGCTACAATTGCGCTCAATTTATACATCGCGACATTCACTCAGTAAGGAGATGACATGCGTCCAAGTGGCCGTACGGCACAACAAATTCGACCGGTAACCATTACCCGTAACTTTACCAAACACGCAGAAGGCTCGGTTTTAATTGAGTTTGGCGAAACCAAGGTGCTTTGTAATGCATCGGTAGAGCGCGGCGTTCCGCGCTTTTTAAAAGGTAAAGGCCAGGGCTGGGTTACCGCTGAATACAGCATGTTACCACGCGCAACTCATACCCGTTCCGCCCGCGAAGCTTCCCGCGGTAAGCAAGGTGGTCGCACCTTAGAAATTCAGCGCCTAATTGGTCGCTCGCTGCGTACCTGCATCGACATGAGCGCATTAGGCGAACACACCATTACTATCGACTGTGACGTGATTCAGGCCGACGGTGGCACACGTACCGCGTCTATCACTGGCGCTTGTGTCGCTTTAGTTGACGCGCTGAACTGGATGCGCGGCCAGGGCATGGTCAAAGTAAACCCGTTAAAAGAAATGGTCGCGGCAATTTCAGTGGGAATTTTAGACGGCGAACCGGTCAGCGATCTGGAATACATTGAAGACTCAAAAGCCGATACCGACATGAACATAGTTATGACAGAAGCCGGCAAGTTTATCGAAATTCAGGGCACAGCCGAGGGCGAAGCCTTTAGTTTTGACGAAATGAACAGCCTGGTCGAAATGGCTCGTCACAGCATTCGCGAGTTAATTGATATTCAGAAACAAGCGTTGGCGTAAGCTTCAGTATAAACGTAAGCGAGGAATAAGCAGGCAATGAAAGCGTATCAAAAAGAGTTTATTGAGTTTGCCATAGAGCGTGGCGTATTAAAGTTTGGTGAATTTACCTTAAAGTCCGGCCGCACCAGCCCGTACTTTTTTAATGCTGGGCTGTTTAATAAAGGTTCTGACTTAGCCCGCTTAGGCCGCTTTTATGCCGCCGCGCTGGTCGACTCCGGTATCGATTTTGACGTACTTTTTGGCCCGGCTTACAAAGGCATTCCAATTGCCACTGCCACAGCGGTCGCCTTATATGACCACCATCAGCAGGACACCCCATATTGCTTTAACCGTAAAGAAAAGAAAGACCACGGCGAAGGCGGTAACCTGGTGGGCTCAGCGCTGGAAGGCAAAGTGATGCTGGTGGATGACGTGATTACCGCCGGCACAGCAATTCGCGAAGCCATGGAAATTGTCGAAGCCAACGGCGCAGAATTATCCGGTGTTCTGATTGCTCTGGATCGTCAGGAAAAAGGCAAAGGCGAGTTATCAGCTATTCAGGAAGTTGAGCGTGATTTTGGCGCTCAGGTGGTTAGCATTGTGAGCTTAAATGACGTGATCAACTTCTTGAAAAATGACGACACCTTTAAGGAATATCTACCCAAAGTTGAAGCTTATCGCGCCGAGTTCGGCATCGCCTGATACGAATATGCGTAGCCTGACGTTTACGTCAGGTCCAATATCTCACCTGACATGAATGTCAGGCTACGCACCTCAGCACTCGTTTCCCCAGTTTCCCTGCCGCTACAGCTGTTCCTGTGGCTGCCAGGCAATACCAATGCTGCCGTTTACAATCTGGCATTCGCCACCTGAAGACTGTACGCGACTGGACTCCCCGCGCTGTGCAATTAGGCGGAAGTCTTTATTCAGCAAGCTAACCTGCTTACGCTCGCCACACAAAATACGCATGGAATCAATTAAGCCGCGGTCGGTTAAGAAGTTCGTAGTAGGCTCTTCCTGAACAACATCATCGCCTTCCGCAAACTCTGTCGTCTGCAGACCATAAGGTGAAATAACCCCCGATGCTCCGGCGACCAGATAATGAAACGTAGCAGCTACGGCTTTATCGGTTCCTTGCGCATCTTCCACCATAAATGCGCCACGCTCACCAATAATGCCAAAAGCACCGCTCTCTAAATTCACTTCCATTGCGGTGTTTTCGTCAATACCAATAGACAATGGCGTTGAGCTCGAAGCCGCCAAACGCATTAAGCGCCCCTGACGTCCACGTTCAGAAAACTCAGTATCCAATGTGGCATAGTGAAACAAGCTTAACCCACCCAGCGGATGATAAGTCAGGCTATCGGGCCCAACATTCGGCGGACAAGTCGTATCTAAATCGCATCCAAATGGAGGTGGATCAGAAGCAATAGCTCCCTCCTTTATAGCCTGAGCCGTTGTACCATTAGAAATCATAGGCTTAGAGGTCATAACCGCTGTGCCGGCACCTGTTCCGCCAATAACCACTTCCTTCTGTTGCACGGCTGCAATAATTGTCTTCAGCACATCACCGGGTTCATTATTCGCCTTAATAAAGGTTGAACGAATCAGGTTCTGGTCACCATCATTAAAGAACAGTCCGTCGGCGTCGGCTAGCATTTCTGCAGCTGCGTCAGAGTCCTTACAAAAAGCGACTTGCTCCTGATACCGGTCTTTATGCACACGGTCACGCTCATAAGCACCTAATTGCTTTTGCTGAATTTTTGCCAATTCATCGCAACGGCCTTCACGCTGAGCTTTAACTAAGGCTGAATCCAGCGGCAACCAATGTACCTCTGCTCCCAGCTGTTCAAATACACTATTGTAAAAATCTATCTCATCGTACGGGTTACGTGATGCCGACGTCAGAAAGTACACCTTCGGCTTCTGATCCTCTCCGGCAACTGACTGAGCCATTTCAACAAAGCGCTGGAAAATCGCTTTTGACTCACCTTTGAGATTTTCATCCAGATTAACCACTTCGCGTGCAGAATCCGGAACTGGTAGCTCGATTAAATCAATAATCCGGTTCCATTCTGCATCTGACAACGAGTTATAAAGCTGTTGTGTCGCCCGCCGGGTAAACTCACGCAGAAAAACGCGCTCCGGAACAATGTCCTCTTTTAAACGGTCGTGAATTAACTCCAGCGCGTCAGCGACTTTTTTGCGAGTCTCTTCACGGTAAGTAGGCCAAACCGATTCCGCCGTTGCCTTCGAACGAAACTTTTTCGACAGGTTTAAATATCTGTCGGTACGCATCGTTTCCTTATCTATCCAGTCAGCGTCATCACAGTTATCCGACGCGAAACTGGAACAGGCCGTCAAACCACCACCAGCCAACAATAAATGTCGGTACGTATCATCATCGGCAGCATTTGACGGTGCCGCAAAAGCTGATGACAATGCCGCCAAAGAGAGCAAGGAAAACAACGACTTAACCATAAATAAAACCCCTAGTTACCGACGGCTTTCACCGCTAGAATATTTCAACTAACAAAATCAACAGGCTGCAACGCTAGAGCGTTAACGACCTAACTGTCAAATATAGGACAATAGATTAACGCATTTATTATAGACAGACCTAAAATTCTCGCAGAAATAACTTATGTAATACGCTATAGTAAACCCGCTGTTAACAAACGTAACTCTATGAAAATAAATGATTTTCAGGGCTCGTGACGAGCATCTGAACACTGCTATACTAACCTCTCTTTTATGAAATAAGATCACACGCGTTGTTATGAAGTCACCGTTACGTTTTTGCGTTCTGTTACTGCTCTCGGGCCTGCTCCCGATGACCAGTTTTGCCTTCTCAGAGCAGAAACTGACCTTCCGTGCTCCCGAGGAAGGTCCCTTTACGCAATATGTAACAGCGGTGCTTGAAGAGGCTTACGGGAAACTCGGTATTGAACTCGAGTACGTCGAACTTCCCCGCTTACGAGGTGAGCAGTTGGCTACTGAAGGTACCATCGCCGGGGAGCTGGGCAGAACCGCTTTACTGGAAGACAAACGCCGACACCTGCGCCGGGTACCCTTTCCATTATTTACTTTTGATATTATCGCGGTAGCCGATCGTCGTAACTGTGGCTACTGCCCATTGTCAGAAATGGAAAGTCTGGCCTATGTTAACGGCATGGACTCAATTACCCAATTGGTCGAAAACCTGCCTTATGAACCGTCTATTGTCACCCCTATTGATATTGAGCAAGTGGTAAAGCTACTCGATTCGGGGCGCATTCAAATGGCATTTATGGGGGATTTTCAATTTGAAAATTCAGAGCTGAAAGATAACCCCCATTTAATTACTCATAAGTTATCTACGGAGATTGGTTTTCATTATCTGAACGAGGACCATGCCAGACTTATTCCCCAACTGACTTACCACCTGCAAACTATGCGCGACAACGGCCGGATGAAGGCACTGCGCGAGCAGTATGGTGTCACCCTGGAAACACCAATACAGCCCATAAAGCGTCCTGAGCAACTGACGGTTGTAGGAGCCATACACCAGGGCTTACTGAATGCAAACGGCACGGGCAAATTATGGAATTTGGCTAAATCCGTATTTCCAACCTTTACTCCCAGGCTCAATACAGTTGTCAGCAGTTGGCAGAGAAGTATTCAATTACTACAGGAAGGTCGTGCCGATGCGTTAATCGGTGTTCGTTCTGATCAAAAAATTAAAAATATTATTCTGTCTAAATATCATATTGCCTACGACGACAGCATTTTCCTTTTCACTCTTGAACAGCCGAATGATGGTCCTATTTGCGTATCCGGTCCCCGCTTCATGCAAACCTTAGTGGATACTGACCAACCCTTTTACCGCGCATCCAATTCACTGGACTGTTTTGCACTGCTGGATATGGAAAGAGTCAGTGCGGTAATAGACTACAAAGACAACCTGCCTGACTGGACCGAAAAGCCTTATAAGAAAAAGAAACTGTCCGCCCCGCAACCTTTATTCGTGGCCTTTTCCGATAACAACAGAGGCCGCGCGCTTCGTCAGCTGTTTGATAACACGCTGTTCGAACAGACAATTGAAGAAAGGGCTAAACGGCAAATTAACGAGCGCCTGTAAAATCATTCTGGCGCCAGGCTTCATAGGCAAAAATAGCCACTGAATTGGATAAATTAAGGCTTCGGCTGGTATCCGCCATTGGCAACCGCAACCAATTCTCTTGTGGAAAAGTTTCCAGGACCTCCATTGGCAGTCCGCGAGTTTCAGGGCCAAACAACAAAACATCGCCGGCCTCATAAGCCACTGCAGAGTAATTTGTCTTACCTTTGGTTGTGCACGCAAAAATGCGATTAAACGAGGTATTATTCAGAAAGCTCTGCCAGTCTTTATGGATATTCACAGAAGCTAAATCGTGATAATCAAGACCCGCCCGGCGTACTTTTTTTTCATCCAGCTCAAACCCTAACGGCTCAATTAAATGCAAGGACATGCCCGTGTTCGCCGCCAAACGAATAACATTGCCGGTATTAGGGGGAATTTCAGGCTCAAACAGTACAAGGTGTAACATGGTCGTTTTCATCACTTGGGTAAAAGCGGTAGAATAGCAGAATATCTTTTATAAATGTGTACCGGTACTGTGGCAAATCAGAAAAACTACCAACAGAATTATGCTTTTTGGGTGCGACTGGCTAGTACAGCGTCGGTTATCGTTGCCATAATCCTAATTACCATTAAGCTTTTTGCCTGGTTCCAGACCGAATCCGCCAGTATGCTGGCATCTCTCACCGATTCAATTTTAGACAGCGGCGCTTCCATATTCAGTTTCTTCGCGATTCGCTACGCTTTGCAACCAGCAGATGAAGAGCACAGGTTCGGTCACGGTAAAGCCGAGTCCCTGGCGGCGTTAGCGCAAAGCGCCTTCATCTCCGGTTCCAGCATGCTGCTTATTTTCCACAGCGTCCAACAGTTTATGCAGGGCGGCAGTGTGCCTAAAGTGGGCTACGGTATCGCAGTTTCTGCCATCGCTATTGTCATTACCTTTGTTTTAATTGTTATTCAGCGTATGGCTATTCGCCATACCAACTCTCAGGCCGTGCAGGCTGACAATCTTCACTATCAGTCGGACATACTGCTGAACTTAGCCGTTATTGTGGCGTTAATTTTAAGTAGCTATGGCTGGCTTTGGGCTGACAGTATTTTTGCCATGGGCATTGCGGTTTACCTTATTATTGGTGCGGTTCGTATTGGTTGGGATGCATTTCAGGCACTGATGGATCGCGAGTTGTCAGAAGAGCTACAAGAGCAGATTGCTAATATCACAATGGCAGTAGACGGAGTCAGGGGCTTTCACGGTCTACGCACACGGGAAGCCGGGCCGGTACGCTTTATTCAGTTGCACATTGAACTGGCCAACGAATTGTCTTTATTACGGGCTCACGCCATTGCCGACGATGTTGAAGCGCAACTGATGAAAGCTTTCCCGGGCGCCGATATTATTGTCCACATGGATCCTGAAATTGTCGCCGTGGTAGAAGGCTCACTTAAGCGTTAACAAGCTTCCGGGTTTCTTCAATAAGCGCGTCCAGCACAGGTTGACGAAACTTGTCTGTCTCCATCATCAGCTCGTGCGACGCACCTTTAATAGTCTCGAACCGAAAGTGGTCTCGGGTAACCGCAGCAGCTACCTTCTTTTGTCCAGAAGCGGAAACCACTTTATCATTCCCGGCCTGAAACAGAATGACCGGAATAGTGATGTCATTGGCCAGTTTCTGTGCGTTGATAGCGGCACTGATGGCCTCATACAGCCAGTTAAATGTGGGTCCGCCTAGCTGAACATCCGAGACATTGTCGTAAACATCCCGAAATGCCTTATATCGCTGTCGGCTGTGCGTCAGAACGTTATCTTCAAAAGGCACCGGCTTGTAATTTCCCATGCCGAGAAAGTACCAGGGTTTTGCCAGCCAGCGGTTTAGCCAGGCTCCCGCAAAAACTATCCAACGCGCAAGCCAATAAGGAACTATTCCTGTTTCTATGGAGAACATAGGAGCGGAGAGTATCAGCTTTTTATAAGGGTGCTGGTAGGTGGCACAGTAAATGGTCGCTATTGTTCCGCCCATCGAATGAGAAAACAGTATTTTGGGTACATCGCCAAATCGTGCCATTAACAGGTCGGTAAAGTCCGAAAAGTCACGTACAAAGTCGTTAAAGCTCTCGACATGCCCCTGATGAGGGTTCGCCGTCAGACGCCCCGACAATCCCTGCCCCCGATGATCCAGTGCCGCAACAGAAAAGCCCTGCTGTGCCAGCTCCCAGAACAACTCCTGATACTTCAGTGCGGACTCTATTCGCCCCGGAGCAATAACCACTAAGGGTGCGGAGTCGCTATGTCGGTAATAGGCAAAGTGTAATTTGATACCATCAAATGCAGTAAAATACTCAGAGGTAACTTGCTGCTCCCAAAAGACTTCGACTTGAGTGTTAAAAAACTCAAGCCATTCAGGCGTGTCGTCTGCAGGGCGTTGTTGTGTACTAGGCGGTTGCTTCATTCTTTCTGTTCAGGCTGACTTTTGGGTAAGTCTAACACGACTTCAAGTCCCCCTTCAGAGTGATTATGAGCTTTTAATTCGCCACCCAGAACAGCGGCCGCGCGATGACTCAGGGCTAAACCAAGACCAACGCCAGCTTTATGGTGTCGCGCCGGGTCACCGCGATAAAAAGGTACAAACAGTTTACTTATGGTACCTTCATCAACCCCCGGGCCGTGGTCCCGAATACGTATATGACAGCCTTTACCGTAATCGTCACAGGAAAGCTCAACGTTATCCTCGGTGTAGTGCAGCGCATTACGGACAATATTTTCAAGAACCAGCCGCAGCAATTCAGGGTCAGTATCAATAACCGGCCAGTTACTGCCGTGACGCAGCAAGCGCTCCCGTACTTCGGGGTGTTGATAACACATATCGTTAATAAGCTGCTGCACCAGTTCACCGCTATCCAGACTTTCATGGTTCAGATCAACCAGTCCATTCTCCAGCCTAGAGAGTGAAAGGATACGTTCAATAATCACACTAAGACGTTCAGTATCGCGGCGCAGTTGTTGCCAATTGGAGTCGTTCTCGTCGCAGTCGGCTAAATCCAGAGCCACTTGCATACGTGCCATAGGAGAGCGCAGCTCATGTGATACGTCGCTGAGTAAGCGTCGTTGTGCGTCGCGTGAGGTTGCTAAATCGATAGCGCCCTGCGATAAAGCCCTTGCCAGTTCGCCAATTTCGTCGCCGCGTTTAGGTAAGCGTTTCAGTTCTGGTGTTGCACTACCGTCAGCCACTTCGCGCATTGCCAGAATCATTCGTCGTATAGGGCGAATAAGCCAAATACCCAGCAAGACCGCAAGTAAACCACTGCCGACCAGCAAAGTCAGTATGCGCGCACGAGTCGACTCAGCTTCCAGTTTTTCACGGTCAACCTGCTCCTCAATGCCTAAAGGTTTAGTCACCAGAATTTTATTTCCGTCGAGCTCGAACGGACCCATTAGCAAACGTTCATCCAGAGGAATCTGCTGAGGTGAATCCTGACCCAGCATACGCAGTAGCGTGGAACCATGACTCACGCGCAGCATTTCATCCATTAACAGCTTCTCGCTGCCCTGCACCGATAACTGCGCGGCAACACGGTAGTCACCGGCAATAAGCCGACCAGGTTGTAACGAGTGAAAGGTTAGGGCATCGCTCAACAGAGGCTGTAAAGTTTGATGAATCTCCGGATCCAGTGGTTTAAGTTCAGCTTTGGGTTTATTCCAAACTGCTAACAAATAACCACTGGCCGCCGTGACCGAAAGCAGCGCCCAAAAAATGAAAAGTAATCTCAGAGCAAGCGATCGGTACCACCGCGTACGCCGGTTTTTCATAAGCTTGCAATCAGTCGGTAGCCGCGACCTCGTATGGTTTGAATGCGATCAGGTTTGGCCGGGAATTTCTTCCGGATGTTACTGATATGCACATCCAGACTGCGGTCAAAGGGTTCCATTTTTCGTCCCAGCGCCGCAACCGAAAGCTGATCCTTGCTGACCATCTGACCGGCCTGCTGCATCAGGCAACGCAAAATATCAAACTCGGTTGGTGTCAGTATCAGTTCAGCGTCATCGCACTTCACTTCGGTAGTAGCCGGATCCAGCACAATGCCGCAAACGTTCAGGCTTTCATTCTGCATGGTCGTGTTTGGCGTACGACGCAGCAGAGCTCTTACACGGGCAACCAGCTCTCGTGGATTAAAAGGTTTTGGCAGGTAATCATCTGCACCAAGCTCAAGCCCCATAACCCGGTCATCATCGTCACCACGAGCCGTTAGCATCAGGACGGCGGTATCCCGATGTTGTTGGCGCAACCGTTGCAAAAGTTGCATACCATCAATACCGGGTAACATAACGTCCAGCAAAATAAGTTCGTAGTCACCGTTAAGTGCTTTATCAAGGCCAGTGACACCATCTTCAGCGACACTTAAATCCACAGATTCACGTTTAAACAATTCTGTCAGCATGACAGACATTTCAGTATCATCGTCAATGAGTAGTACGGAATGTCTCATAAGTAGTTGTTCTCTCCAGAAATAAATCTATGATCCAAAATGCCGGGGGTGGATACGACCCTCTTTACATAACTTTTACTTTACACTTTTTATTTTAGCAGAGTTTTTAATTTCCGCGTTAAAGTGTTCCTTCCCCAGCCCAGCCATGCAGCTGCTTTTTGTTTGTGTCCGGAGAAGCGCTTTAACGCGGTTTGTAACGCAATCAGCTCCAGCTGCTGCTGATAACTTTGCAGAACATCCTGCGAATTTAAAGGGTGCTGCTCCAGCTCAGTTTGCAAAAAGTGTAACCAGGTCTGTTCACCTTTTAACTCTGCCAGAACAGGCTCTGAGGGCACCAAAATGTCTTCGGGCAGGTCGCGGGGGCTAATTTGTTGCCCGGGCGCCATAACCGTTAACCAACGACAGGTATTTTCTAATTGTCGGACGTTACCAGGCCAATTGTAACCCTTTAATGTACTAAGCGTTTCATTTAACAACGTTTTTGGTGTGACATTCAACTCTTCGGCCGATTTTTTAAGAAAGTGTCTGGCCAGGGTATCGATATCTTCCGCGCGTTCACGCAGAGGCGGCAGCCGCAAACGGATAACGTTAAGACGATGATAAAGGTCATCCCGGAAGGTGCCCTGGTTAACTAAGTGTTCCAGCTCCCGGTGGGTGGCAGCAATAACACGCACATCCACTTTTACCGGTTGCAACGCTCCCACCGGATAAAACTGCCCTTCGGCCAGAACACGCAGCAGCCGGGTCTGAACCGGTAACGGCATATCGCCAATTTCATCCAGAAACAAAGTACCGCCGTCGGCTTGCTGAAACCGCCCGACGCGTTTACGGTCGGCTCCGGTAAAGGCACCTCGCTCATGCCCGAACAATTCCGACTCAATTAAATCGGCGGGTATTGCTGCCATGTTAAGTGCAATAAAGGGCTTATCCGTCCGCGGGCTGTGTTTATGCAGAGCTCGCGCGACAACTTCTTTGCCGGTACCCGTTTCCCCAGTAAGCAGCACACTAACACTTGAGCCCGACAAGCGCCCGATAGCACGAAACACGTCCTGCATAGGCGTAGCTTCGCCAATAAGTTCGGGAACTGAGTTTGCATCCACTTCCGCGGGCGCATTTTCACTTTGTCTGGCATGCTGCAAAGCACGGTCAACGGCGGTAATAGCTTCATCAATATCAAAAGGCTTTGCCAGATACTCGAATGCGCCGCCCTGAAACGCTTTTACCGTTGTCTCAAGATCGGAATGCGCCGTCATAACAACAACCGGCAAATGCGCCTCGGTCTGATGCAACCGCTCCAGTACAGCCAGGCCGTTTTCTCCAGGCATACGGATATCGGTTAGAACGACGGTTGGCTTATCACTCTTTAATGCTGTGAAAAAATCTTCACCATTGGCAAAACTGCGCACGTGATAGCGGCTATCGGCAAAGGCTTTTTCCAGTACCCAGCGAATCGAGTCGTCGTCATCAATTATCCATAACTGAGCATTAGTGGTCATCCGTCACCTCATTACCATTGTCTGCAGAAAGATAAGGCAGATACACTGAAAATCGAGTTTTCCCGGGGCTGGAATCAAAATCAATTTTCCCTTTATGCTGATGCACTAAGTTTTGTGCCAGCGACAAGCCAAGCCCGGTTCCTTCGGCTCGACCGCTTATCAACGGATAAAACAGGGTATCGCGCAACTCCGGCGGTATACCGGGTCCATTATCGGTCAAAGTAACCACTGCACATTGCCGATAGCGCTGTCCAAACAGAGTCAACTGGTGCTCTACCCGGGTTTTAATCGTAATGCTGCCTTCGCCCGACATCGCTTGTGCTGCATTTTGGGCTATGTTCAAAAATACCTGTTCACAAGCTTCCGCAACCACCTGAATATCCGGCAGTGACGGGTCGTAATCGCGAACTAAATTAAGCGAGTCGCCATATTCGTACACCAAAGTTCTGGCAACTCTTTCCAGTACCTCGTGAATATTGGTCTCCTTCGACTCGCCCCTTTTTACCGGCCCAAGTAACCTGTCGACCAAATACCTTAACCGGTCCGACTGGCTGATGATCAAGTCCGTATACTCTGTCAGGCTCTCGTCCGGAAGTTGCCGCGCCAGTAACTGCGCCGCGCCGCGTAATCCTCCCAGAGGGTTTTTTATTTCATGCGCCATACCGCGCAGTAAGTGCTGAGTAGCAAATAGCTGATTACGCTGTTGGTCTTCCTGATTTATTCGCCGCAACTGGTCTACTTGTTTTAATTCCAGTAGCAAAGCACGTCCAAACGGTTGCTCTACTGTCTGAATGCTGGTTTCCACCCGAATATTATGCCCGGAATGCAGCGCGAACTGAGCTTCCGCATTCAGTACCGTTTGCTCGCTATTGAGACACTCCATCAGCGTTTCCGATGCCAGCGAACATTGGTAAAAAGCCGCAGTGAAAGGTTCGCCTAACAGGCGTTTTGCACTGTGATCGAGCAAGGATTCAGCAGACGAGTTGACGTAACGGATGGTCAGGCGATCATCGAGGATGAGTATGCCTGTGAGTAGTTGGTTAAGTAGCGCGCTATCGTTCACGAAGGCAGGATAAATTACGCACCAAGTTGGTGCAACCGGGTAAGGCAAGACACCTTACCCGGCCAGTAACCATTAAACGCTGTAGTACATATCGAATTCTACCGGGTGGGTAGTCTTCTTCAACGTTTCTACTTCGTTGTACTTAAGATCGATGTAAGCATCAATCATATCGTCGTCCATAACGCCGCCTTGCTTCAGGAAGTCGCGGTCTTTATCCAGCGCGTCCAGAGCCATTTCTAATGAATGACAAACGGTCGGAATGTCTTTCGCTTCTTCAGGCGGCAGATTGTATAAATCTTTGTCCATAGCGTCGCCAGGGTGGATCTTGTTACGGATACCGTCAAGACCAGCCATTAATAAGGCAGTAAAGGCCAGATATGGGTTCGCACTTGGGTCAGGGAAGCGCACTTCAATACGGCGACCTTTCGCACTGGAAACCAATGGAATACGGATAGAAGCCGAACGGTTACGGGCAGAATAAGCCAGCATGACCGGAGCTTCAAAACCAGGAACCAGACGCTTGTACGAGTTAGTAGAAGCGTTCGCAAAGGCGTTAATGGCACGTGCGTGCTTAATAATACCGCCAATGTAGAACAGCGCCGTTTCACTCAAGCCTGCGTACTGGTCGCCGGCAAATAAGTTTTCGCCGCCTTTGTTCAGTGACATGTGCACGTGCATACCAGAGCCGTTATCACCAACCAGTGGCTTCGGCATAAAGGTTGCGGTCATGCCGTAAGAATGCGCAACGTTATGCACCACGTACTTATAAACCTGCAGTTCATCAGCTTTCTTAGTAAGAGTATTGAAGCGTGTAGCCACTTCGTTCTGGCCTGCTGTTGCTACTTCGTGGTGATGGGCTTCAACAACCATACCCATGTCTTCCATTACTAAGCTCATGGTGCCACGAATGTCGTGTGCTGAGTCTACCGGAGGTACCGGGAAGTAACCGCCTTTTACGCCAGGACGGTGAGCCAGGTTACCTTCTGAATATTCACGGCCGGAGTTCCACTTCGCTTCTTCAGCATCAATTTTGTAAAACGAACCGCTCATATCTGTGTGGAAACGCACGTCGTTAAACAGGAAGAACTCAGGTTCCGGACCGAAGTAAGCGTCGTCTGCAATGCCTGATGAACGCAGGAAGTCTTCCGCACGCTTGGCAATTGAACGAGGGTCACGACTGTAACCTTGCATAGTTTCCGGCTCAAGAATGTCACAACGTACGTTTAATGTGACTTCATCAGTAAAGGGGTCAATCACCGCAGACTCGTTGTCTGGCATCAGTACCATGTCTGATTCGTTAATGCCTTTCCAGCCGGAAATAGATGAACCATCAAACATTTTACCTTCTTCAAAGAAGTCTTCATCGATTTGCGACACCGGAATAGTGACGTGTTGCTCTTTACCTTTAGTATCGGTAAAGCGTAAATCGACGAATTTTACGTCGTGTTCTTTGATGGTATCGAAAATCTTATTAGCTGACATGTTGTCCTCCGTAGACAGCGTCTAAAAATACAGCTTGAGTATAGCAAAGCCTGTGCCAACTGACTTTTTTGTTTATATTCATAAAGTTAGTTTATTTAGCATTATAATGCATAAATTAATACGCACCAGTATAGCGCATAATGCACAATATTGGTGCGCAAGTAAGGCTTTAGAATAACGTCATAAAAATATAACGAACAAAAAACAATCAGGTCTTTCTTAATCCAACTCAAAAAGGTAGAATACGCCGCTATTTTTCACAAAACCCCTTGGACGGGTTTCATTCCCGGACAACTACAGGCAGTTCTTAATGACAATTCAGGTATTTGATATAGAAAAATTACGCAACATCGCGATTATCGCGCACGTTGACCATGGTAAAACCACCCTAGTCGACAAGTTGTTGCAACAATCTGGCACTTTAGAAAGCCGTGGCGAAATAGAAGACCGTATTATGGATTCCAACGATCTTGAAAAAGAACGTGGTATTACTATCCTCGCCAAGAACACCGCGGTTAACTGGCAAGATTACCGTATCAACATTCTGGACACACCAGGCCACGCCGATTTCGGTGGTGAAGTTGAACGCGTACTTTCTATGGCAGACTCGGTATTGTTAGTGGTTGACGCCGTTGACGGTCCAATGCCTCAAACTCGATTTGTTACGCAGAAAGCCTTCTCTCATGGTTTGAACCCTATTCTTGTTATCAACAAAGTTGACCGTCCGGGCGCACGCCCTGACTGGGTAATGGATCAGGTATTCGACTTATTCGATAACCTGGGCGCTACTGACGAACAGCTGGACTTTCCGGTAGTTTACGCATCAGCGCTTAACGGCTGGGCATCATTAGACATAGAAGATCAAGACGGCGACATGACGCCATTGTTCGAAACTATCGTTAGTAAGGTAAGCCATCCCGATGCTGACCCTGAAAGCGACCTGCAAATGCAGGTGTCACAGCTTGATTACTCAAGCTACTTAGGCGTTATTGGTATTGGTCGTGTTACCCGCGGTAGCGTTAAAGTTAACCAGCAGGTGACTATTGTTGGAGCCGACGGCAAAGAACGTAACGGCAAAATTGGTAAAGTCTTTAGCTACCTGGGTCTTGACCGCATTGAAGCGGACAAAGCTGCAGCAGGCGACATCTGCGCAATTACCGGTCTGGGCGAGCTAAAAATCTCCGACACCGTGTGTGCAGTTGGTAAAGCTGAAGCTATGAAGCCACTGACAGTTGACGAGCCAACAGTAACTATGACCTTCCAGGTAAACACCTCTCCTTTCGCAGGTAAAGAAGGTAAGTTTGTTACTTCTCGTCAAATTCTTGAACGTTTGCAGCAAGAGCTGGTTCATAACGTAGCATTACGCGTTGAAGAGACTGACAACCCGGATCGTTTCCGCGTATCTGGCCGTGGTGAGCTTCACTTAGGTGTTCTTATTGAAAACATGCGTCGTGAAGGTTTTGAATTAGCCGTTTCTCGTCCAGAAGTTATCATCAAGTACGAAGATGGTAAGAAAATGGAACCTTATGAAACCATGACGGTTGATATTGAAGAGCAGCATCAGGGCGCCGTAATGGAAAAATTAGGCTTGCGTAAAGCTGAAATGACCAACATGACACCAGACGGTAAAGGTCGCGTTCGCGTTGATTTTGAAGTACCAAGCCGTGGTTTGATTGGCTTCCAGACAGAATTCATGACACTGACTTCAGGTACTGGCCTTATGTACCATACGTTTGACCACTACGGTCCGCACAAAGGCGGAACCATCGGTCAGCGTAGCAACGGTGTACTGATTTCAAATGCTCAGGGTAAAGCTCTGACTTACTCACTGTTTAACCTGCAGGAACGCGGTAAGTTATTTGCATCACACGGTGATGAAGTTTATGAAGGCCAAATCATCGGTATTCATAACCGTTCAAACGACCTGACAGTAAACTGTCTGAAAGGTAAGCAGTTAACCAACGTTCGTGCATCAGGTACTGATGAAGCACAAACGCTGAGTACGCCAATTCGTTTAACGCTGGAACAGGCGCTTGAGTTTATCAACGATGATGAGCTGGTCGAAGTGACACCAGAGTCTATTCGTATTCGTAAACGCGCACTGACAGAAAACGATCGTAAACGTTTAGGTCGTGAGCCGAAAAACGGTTAATAGACGACTAAGTCTTTAATCAAAGAAGCCCGCTACATTTAGCGGGCTTTTTTATGTCTGAAATTCAGCTAAAAGCTAACCGGCGCTGAGCAATTCCGGTTGCGGCAGCACGAAATAGAAAATCGAAAAGAAGTGGAAAACACTGCCAGCCAGCACGAACAAATGCCAGATAGCATGGTGATATGGCAACGACTTCCATACATAAAAAATAACGCCCAGCGTATAAGCTAAACCACCGGCAACAAGCAGCATTAATCCACCACTGTCTACGTTATCAATCATCGGTTTAATGGCAATTAATGCCATCCACCCCATTCCCAGGTATAAGCTAAGCGATAGCCACTTAATTCGTTTTTTCACACCCAATTCAAGAAACACACCCAAAAGAGCAATGCCCCAGGCTACACTCAACAGCGTCCAGCCCCATGCGTCTCTTAAGTTAATTAAAGCAAATGGCGTATAGGTACCGGCAATTAGAATATAAATAGCAGCATGATCAAGCTGTTGGAAGACCGCTTTTATTCTTGGCCAGGGAAACGCATGATATAACGTTGAGGCGGTATAAAGCAGAATAAGGCTGGCACCATAGATACTCGCAGCGACAACGTGCCAGGCATCACCATAAGCGGCAGCCCAGACCAACATGAAAACTAAGGCAACAATGCTCAAAACAGCACCAACGCCATGAGTTAACGCATGAGCCACCTCTTCCTTTACGGTGTAAGCTTTATCCAGACTCATCCTCTCTCTAGTCCCGGCGTTTCATAGCCTTTGCTAATGTTCTTAAGAGCCCGTATAAATTGGTCGTACTGTCTCTCATTGTCGTATTTCAGGTTGTAAGAATTATGAAACTGCAGGGTAAGCGTAACCCCATGCCCTTCCAGAAAGACCGTATAACCGTCGTGGTCGGTATAAGCTTCTATGCCGTCTAAATAATGGCGACCCTGACGAGCTTCACCATGAGTGTGTATCTTTTCGTACGCATCCAACATCAGTTTGTTATCAAGTTCGTTTTTCATCACACACCTCAGCGTTTTTAACTAAATGTATACCCTTATTATTAGGGTCGAATGTCCATTCGACAACCGCTTTTCCCTATTTGTTTTAAAATCCTTGTATCAGAATATACATACATAGGTGCATGATTAGACAAAAACCGTTATAATAATGAACGGATGTTAAGAAATAGGAGCCCGAAATGGTTCGACGCACAAAAGAAGACGCAATGGAGACCCGCGCCAAGTTGTTAGATGCTGCTGAAGCTTTATTCAGCGAAAAAGGTGTGACTCAAACGTCAATGATGCAAGTGGCAGAGAAAGCAGGCGTCACTCGCGGTGCAATTTACCATCATTTTGAGAATAAAATGGACTTGATTGAGTCTCTCATGGGGCGCGTTAAGCTGCCGTTTGATGAAATGCGGGAACAAGTTGCTGAAGGCTCCGAATTTGATCCATTAATTGAAGTCAAAGAACGCTCTAAAGAGTTTATTCGCCGTGTTCAGGACGATGATCAGGTACGCTCCTTAGCCAGTATTCTTTTACACAAATGTGAATACATTGACGAAGTAAACCCTATCAAATTAAGACATATAAGCGGCCGCAACGAGTGTATTTGCGACGTCGAAAAGCTTTTTGAAACTGCGATAAAAAGCAATGAACTTGCACCAACAGTCCACTCCCGCGTGGCGGTTATTGGTTTATTCTCTCTGGTCGACGGCCTTATTTACAACTGGCTACTCGCGCCTGATTACTTTCCTCTGGTTGAGTATGGCAACCAGGCTATCGATAGCTACGTTAATGGCTTAAAACGTTAAGGCTCATTACTGTCACCGCGGCTACGGCGCCAGCCACTGTATTTCCGATGCACGCCGCGGGTCAAAGACTGAAAAGTGTCCTCCAGTAAATCAACACCCAGCAGTACACCAACAATAACCAACGACAGCACGATACCAACTCCGTACATACCAAGACCAACCGCAATACCGATGGCTGCCAGCGCCCAAATAGTTGCAGCGGATGTGACACCAACCACAACGCCGTCCCGTGCCAGCATAACCCCGGCGCCAAGAAAGCCGATGCCAGTAATAATTTGGCCTATAACCCGCGATGGGTCACCACTTTCGCCAACTGCTGAAGAACCACCAACCAAAAACAAATAGGTTCCTAAGATGATGAGTGCCGCAGTCCTTATACCAACGGGCTTTCCTCTAACCTGACGCTCCAGCCCCACAATGGCACCACATAGCAGTGCGGTGCCTATGCCATTCCATGAGTAAGGGCCTAACTCTTCAACAACTTGCCAGTCAATCACTAACCAGCCTCTCCTTGTTCTAGAAATTGCATCAGAAAACTTTCATCCATTGCCGCAATAGCCTCATCGCTGGCCTTAGGGCAACTCGCGCACAAAGGCGCCGTCCAGGCCTGAACATTGGCAAGAATATCGCGTAAATGACTTACGGCTCGCAAGCCGCCTAAACCGCCGGGTGAAGCTGCGGCCAATAACACCGTTTTACCAGCCCAGGCCTGACTATCAAGTCGTGATACCCAGTCAATTGCATTTTTTATCAGCGGCGACACCGATGAATTATATTCCGGACTCACCAGAACAACTTTCGATGCTGACTGAATTTTCTCACCTAAGCTTTTCATCGACTCAGGCACTCCATCGGCGGCTTCTAAGTCACCATGGTAAATCGGCGCGTCCAGAGCATCAGCATCAACCAGCTCATAGCGAATACCATGTTTATCAGCCACTTCGGCTAAGCGGTGTTTCAGTTTGGTATTAAGCGAATCCTTGCGGCGGCTACCACCAATAAATAAAACGGTCATATTATCTCCTGCTCATTAAGATTGAGAGTCTTTCATAGCTTCAATAAAGCGGTTCGACTCGGTTACGGCCGCTTCCATATCTTTTATTAATACGGAAATATCGCTTTGCAGATTACTGAATTCACCACGAATAGCGTCAATCGCCTTGGCGTTCAGGTTATGCTTAAGATAAAGCACGTTATCCTGCATTTTATCCAGAACCGGCTGCATCTTATCTGCCGCGCGTTCCATAACCCTAAGCAGTTCAGCATAGCGACGCTCAGTTTCACGCAACTGTCGCTCACTTTCACGACGCATGTTGTCGTTACTGTATTCACCCAGCTCTTCGCTCCACTCGTCGAATAAGTCATTAGCTACTTCATCAACTTCGTCGATACGGTTGCGAACGCTCTCTGCTGCTGATTTACTGTCTTCGTAATCATCAAGCAACGCATTGTATTGTTTTTCCAGGTTACCGCCATCAATATCCAGCATGGCGTCCAGCCGCTCTAGCGCTGAACGAAACTCTTCCTGAGCATCGGTTTGCGAGTCGCGCGCATCGTCCACTCTATCGACCAGAATATCGCGCTTTTCTACGCCGAATTTTTCCATAGTGCCGTAGTAAGCACTTTGACATGCTGACAGCATGAAGGCCGCTACCAACGGCAATGTCCATTTTCTCATTTGTCACCTCGTGCAGCTTTAATAATACGTTCGTCGCGTTTGTCCCGATGATAACCATGCACCGCAATAATAGCGTGAAGTATAGCGATAATGTAAAGAGCGCCCAGAGCACCAAGCGAAACAATAAACAGCACCACGCCGACAATGGCGATAATGGCATTGAATATCGCCTGAAAGATTTTACCGGTAAGTAAAATTGCGATGGGCGGAAGCAAAATAGCTAAAATATATAACATAGTGTTCTCCTTGCACTTAACATGCCTCTTACCAATTAAGAGACATTCCTTTTAAAAAAGCAAACTAAATCAGTAAGGTAAACGGCTACCATCCCAGTGCCATAACGCTCCGGTATGTTCCGGTTTTAAGTTTTTCACAACAGCTACAATGCGCTCTGCAGAGAGTTCAGGTGAATACAGTTTGTCGGTGGATATTCGCTCCTGGAAAGGTTCCGACAAACGGGTATCCGTTGTGCCCGGATGTATTGCTGCCACCGTCAGGTTTTTATGAGTACGTTTTAACTCTATTGAAGCTGTTTTCAATAGCATGTTTAGCCCGGCTTTGCTTGAGCGGTAGGCATACCAGCCGCCTAAATAGTTGTCCTCAATACTGCCGACTTTTGCTGACAACTGTACCCAAAAGCGGGTCTTCTTTCTGTCAAGAATTGGCAAAAAAGCTTTAAGCGCCAGCATCGGTTTCACTGCGTTAACGGAAAATAACTTATTCAAATTATCTGCCGTTATATCGGTCAGTTTTTTCTCCGGAAAGGTTTCTTCGTCATGCAACATACCTATAGTTGATACGACGCCACTTAGCTGCTCACCCTTATTTTTAAACTCACGCACCCAGTCGCCAAGCGCTTTCTCATCATAGTCTTCTACTTGGCAATAGGTTACATCTGTCGATTCTGGTACCGAAACCTCAGGCTGCCGCGACAGCGCGAATATCGTTTCATCAGGGTATTGCTCGCGTAGTTCCAGAGTAATTGCCCGGCCTAATCCACCACCGGCACCTAATACCACCATTGCCATTTGCACTGCTCTCTATCATGATAGTTATTACGTTCCTACGTGAATAAAACTGGATTAGCTCAATACACCATGAAGCAAATTGAATGGAAATCGTATTTCAACCACACCTTAGGCTTTCTAAAGTACTTTGGGCAAAGGTTTAACAGCGACAATACCAATATTACCGCAGGCCACCTGACCTACGTCAGTATGCTGTCGCTGGTGCCTCTGCTAGTCGTTATGTTTACGGTTTTTTCAGCTTTCCCTATGTTTGAAGAGTTGCAGGAAAACCTGGAACAGGCAATATTTGCTAACTTACTCCCTACCTCGGGTGAACAACTGGAGGAGTATCTTAACGAGTTTGTGACTAATGCCTCCAAGATGACAGCAATTGGTGTCGGTTTCCTGTTTATTGTCGCCATTATGCTCATGTCGGCCATTGATAAGGCGCTGAATAATATCTGGCGGGATTCAAGCAAGCGCCATTGGTTGGTCTCTTTTGCTGTGTACTGGATGCTGCTTACATTGGGGCCGGTTCTGATCGGCTCTGGGCTCGCCGCAACCTCGTACTTTATTTCACTCAGTCAGTTCGCCGACGAATACGTATCCGGCGTGCAAAATTTTGTGCTGTGGTTTGTTCCAGTTATCACTTCTTTTGTGTTCTTTGTGTTGATGTATCAGCTGGTACCAAATCGTCAGGTTAAGTTTCGTTATGCGGCCTTTGGGGCGGTTATTGCGGCGCTCCTGTTCGAACTGAGTAAGCAATTATTCTCCCTGTACATTACCTTTTTCCCGACTTATCAGGCTATTTATGGCGCACTGGCAACCATCCCAATTCTTATCGTATGGATATATCTGTCATGGTCAATCGTACTCATTGGTGCCGTTTTAACTGTGAGTTTAGAGGAATATCAGTTACAGCAGCCTGAGTCGAAGTCTGATTGACCTGCTTTGAATTTTCACCGACCATAGCCGTTCTGTCTTTGAAAGGTATGTACTCATGATCGGACTCATTCAGCGCGTTAGCCGTGCCAAAGTTACTGTTGCCGATGAACTGGTCGGTTCTATCGGGCCAGGGCTGTTAATCTTATTAGGTGTTGAACACAAAGACGACGAAGCCAGTGCAGCCAAATTAGCTCAACGCATAGCCAATTATCGCGTATTTAGTGACGCTGAAGATAAAATGAATGATAGTGTTATCGATGCGCAGGGCGAAGTTTTAGTGGTTTCTCAATTCACCTTAGCAGCCGATACTCGTAAAGGTCGGCGTCCCAGCTTTTCTTCAGCGGCAACGCCCGACCAGGCCCTGCATTTATATCAGTTTTTTTGTGAACAAATGTCGGCGCAAGGCTTGCCGGTAGAAACCGGACGTTTTGCAGCAGATATGCAGGTTGAGTTGGTCAATGACGGCCCGGTCACATTTGAATTGAAGGTATAACACCTATGTATCGCGTCATTACTCCGGAAACAGACGAACAACTCGAACGTTATTACTACCTTCGCTGGCGGGTTCTGCGCGAGCCTTTTCAACGCCCTTTAGGCTCTGAACAAGACGAGTACGACCAGGTTGGTCATCACCGAATGGTGGTAAATGAAGCAGAGGAACCCGTCGCGGTCGGGCGGCTCCACTTTAATAGCCCGGAAGAAGCCCAAATACGTTTTATGGCGGTTGCGCCGGAGTACCGTGGGGAAGGGCATGGGGTTGCTATTATCTACGCTCTTGAGCTTGCTGCGCGAAAAGAAGGCGCAACACATGTCGTGATCAACTCACGCGACAACACTATTGGCTTTTACAAGAAATGTGGTTACGACGTAGCGGAAGAAGCCGATACCGTAAATAACCCCATGGCAGAACATCATTTACGTAAGTCCTTCACTGAGTACAACCGCATTATTTATCGGCCTGAATGGTGCACCGAACTACAGAAAACCTGGCAGGAAGACATTCCTATTTCCGATGCCATGGGCATTAAAATTCATCAGTATACGGGTCGTGTATTCGAAACCCGCGCGGTACTCTCGCGAAACATTAATGTACACGGCACCATGTTTGCCGGCAGCATTTACTCACTGGGTACTTTAACCTGCTGGGGGTTGCTGCATTTACAGTTGTTAGAGCGGGAACTGGAAGGGGCAGTGGTATTAGGTGATGGTAACATTCATTACCACAAACCGGTTACCCAGGAACCCAGGGCAATAGCACGGTTAAGCGACGTTACCGGTGACTTCTCCGCGTTAAAGCAGGGGAAAAATGCCCGTTTAACACTAAAAGCGCAAATATTAGATGAAGAGCAGCCGGTAGCAGAATTTACCGGCCGCTTTGTGGTTTTAGCAAAGCGGGATTAACCCCGCAATTTTAAGTCTCGGACAGAATATGCGGTAGTTGCACCACTGCCGCTAACTCGCCATTTTGAATCAGGTCGCTAGCCGCTTTAATATCAGGCGCAAAGAAACGGTCTTCAGCATAATAAGCCACTTGCTCACGCAAACAGTTAAACGCAGTTTCAACCGCAGCCGCACCTTTTAAAGGACGACGGAAGTCCAGACCCTGAGCTGCTTCTAACCACTCAATAGCAATAATGTCGCTGACGTTTTTAGCAATGTCCGTTAATCGGCGCGCTGCAAAGGTTGCCATCGACACATGGTCTTCCTGGTTAGCAGAAGTTGGCAGGCTATCCACCGAAGCGGGATGCGCCAGGGTTTTGTTTTCTGACGCCAATGCTGCAGCGGTAACCTGCGCCAACATAAAGCCTGAGTTTACTCCGCCATCATTCACCAAAAACGCGGGCAACTTGCTTAAATGGCTGTCTATGAGCAGGGCACTACGACGCTCTGACAAGGCACCAATTTCGCTGGCAGCAATGGCCAGAATATCGGCTGCCATAGCGACAGGCTCTGCGTGGAAGTTACCACCGGAAATAATATCCTGCTCTTCGCTGAACACCAGTGGGTTGTCAGTAACACCGTTGGCTTCGCGCACTAAAATACCCGAGGCATGCTCAATTTGGTCTAGCACCGCACCCATTACCTGAGGCTGACAACGCAGAGAATACGGGTCCTGCACTTTCTCGCAGTTCTCGTGGTCTTTAGCAATTTCAGAGCTGTCAGTCAGCACGTGACGCAGCATTTCGGCGGCTTTAATTTGCCCCGGCTGTCCACGCACGGCGTGTACACGTTCGTCAAACGGCGCACGCGAACCCATTGCCGCTTCCACAGAGGTCGCACCCACCACAATGGCTGCATGGTAATTACGCTCAATTCGGAACAGGCCTGCCAACGCTAATGCTGTTGATGCCTGAGTACCGTTTAACAGAGCCAGACCTTCTTTCGGTGCCAGTTCAAAGGGCTCAATACCCGCTATTCTTAAACCTTCCTCAGCGTTTAGTACCTCGCCATTGTGACGAACTGTACCTTCACCCACTAACGGCAACACCATGTGAGCCAGTGGTGCTAAATCACCAGATGCGCCCACTGAACCTTTTTCCGGAATGCAGGGGTACACTTCGGCGTTTAACAGTTTTATCAGCGCATCAACCAACACCGGACGCACACCCGAAAAGCCACGCGACAGAGAGTTAATTTTCAACAACAACATTAACCGCACCACGGCGTCTTCCATTAAATCGCCGGTTCCCGCAGCGTGCGATAACACAATACGACGCTGCAGATCAGTCAGACGCTCAGGTGGAATACGAGTATTCGCCAACAGCCCAAAACCGGTATTAATACCGTAAACCACTCGCCCCTGCTCCAGCACATCCGCCACGGTTTTTGCCGAGGTCGCAATGTTGTCTTTCGCTTCATCAGACAGCTTCAGTGTCTGATGCTGATAAAACCAGTTGCGCAGTTCGCTTAACTGCAACTGTCCTGGCTGTAATTCAAAATGACTCATGCAACCTCCTTACTTCGTATCCAGCATAGGTAAATCAAGCCCTTGTTCACGGGCGCAGTTTTTCGCAATATCGTATCCGGCGTCGGCATGACGCATAACGCCAGTGCCCGGATCGTTCCACAGCACCCGGCCTAACCGTTTGTCAGCTTCTTCAGTACCGTCGGCGACAATCACCACACCGGCGTGCTGTGAGTAACCCATGCCCACACCACCACCATGGTGCAGGCTCACCCAGGTCGCGCCGCCTGCTGTATTCAGCAAAGCATTTAGCAGCGGCCAGTCCGATACCGCATCAGATCCGTCCTGCATAGCTTCGGTTTCGCGATTAGGGCTGGCAACTGACCCAGAATCCAGGTGATCACGACCAATAACCACCGGCGCTTTCAGCTCGCCGCTTTTCACCATGTCGTTAAACGCACGGGCAATGCGGGCACGGTCTTTGAGGCCAATCCAGCAAATACGGGACGGCAAGCCCTGGAAGCTAATGCGTTCTTTGGCCATATCCAGCCAGTTGTGCAGGTGCTCATTGTCCGGAATCAGTTCTTTGACTTTCTGGTCGGTTTTGTAAATGTCTTCCGGGTCACCCGAAAGCGCAACCCAGCGGAACGGGCCAATACCTTCACAGAACAGCGGACGAATATAAGCCGGAACAAATCCGGGGAAATCAAAGGCGTTATCCACACCCACGTCTTTGGCCATCTGGCGAATGTTGTTGCCGTAATCCAGTACCGCGGCGCCTTCTTTCTGGAAGTGCAGCATAGCGCGCACCTGTACCGCCATGGATTCTTTCGCAGCATTTACCGTACCGGTGGCATCGCTTTCCTGCTTGGCTTTGTATTCTTCCAGAGTCCAACCTTGTGGCAAATAGCCATGCAGAGGGTCATGCGCAGACGTTTGGTCAGTGACCACATCCGGCGTTACGCCCCGCTGCTGCAATTCCGCATAAACGTCAGCGGCGTTACCCAATAAGCCCACTGAAATCGCTTCGCCTTTCGCCATGGCGTCGTTAATCAGTTTTAACGCATCGTCTAAGTTAGTGGCTTTATGGTCCACATAACCGGTGCGCAAACGGAAATCGATACGTGACTCGTCACATTCAACAGCCAGCATACAAAAACCGGCCATGGTTGCCGCCAATGGCTGCGCACCACCCATACCACCAAGACCACCAGTAAGTACCCACTTACCTTTCGCATCACCGTTAAAGTGCTGACGCGAAACCGACCCAAAGGTTTCGTAAGTGCCCTGCACAATGCCTTGTGAACCAATGTAAATCCAAGAGCCCGCGGTCATCTGGCCGTACATCATCAGGCCTTTCTTATCGAGTTCGTTAAAGTGCTCCCAATTCGCCCATTCCGGCACCAGGTTAGAGTTCGCAATCAATACACGAGGCGCATCTTCATGCGTCGGGAAAACACCCACCGGCTTACCGGACTGAATCAGCAGCGATTCGGTGGGTTTCAAGCGCTCTAAAGTTTCAATAATTTTGTCATAGCATTCCCAGCTGCGCGCTGCACGACCAATTCCGCCGTAAACAACCAGCGCCTGTGGATGTTCGGCAACTTCGTCATCCAGATTGTTCATTAGCATCCGCTTTGCAGCTTCAACCTGCCAGTTGCAGGTGGTTAGCTCGGTTCCATGAGGTGCGCTAATTTTGCGACTTCTATCCAAACGGGTGAATGACATAACTTACTCCTTAAAAGTTAAATGGCCGCCTAACTTAAAGCGGGAACCCGGATGGGTCAGAGTGGCGAAAGTCACCACGCCACCAGAGCTCCAGGTGCGGCGCAAAATTCTGAGACAAGGTTCGTGACGGTCGATACTTAAGTATTGGCAGAGAGTATTGACCGGCAGAATGGCTTCAATTTGATGACTGGCTTCGGTAAGCGGGCTGACCACGCATAAATATTCGTGCGGAGTCACCTTGCTGTAATCCTGCTTAAGGTAATCGGGAACCAGTTTCGGGTTAACAAAACGCTCTTCCAGCTGCACCGGCAGGTCGTTTTCGAAGTGGGTGATTAACGAATGAAACACCGGACTACCTTCTTCCAGCTCCAGCGCTTCAGCTACCTGAGTCGAGGCCGGCTGTTCTTTCAGCAGATGAACTTTGGCCCGATAGTCGTGACCTCGTGAACGCACTTCATCGGCAATATTGCGAATGGCCATAAATGAGGTTTGTGACTTAATTGGCGCAACGTAGGTACCAGAGCCCTGGGTGCGAATGACCAGACCTTCGTCGGCCAGTTCCTGTAGCGCGCGCCTGGCCGTCATTCGACTGACAGAAAACTGCGCCGATAAAGCGTTTTCTGAACTGACAGGGTGGTTTTCAGGCCACTCACCGGATTCTATCTTCAGATAAATGTGCTGTTTTATCTTTGAGAACTTGTTCATCCCGACCCCAACATGTAAATGACATGATTCGATGTTTTGAGGCTAAAAGTCTAGTTCAGAATAATTGTATATACAAGCAGCTTTTGCTACTCTTTTATCAGAACCAACCTTAAAGGACTGTTATGCAACGCATAGAAAATATCAACGCAGCGACAATGACGGATGATAAGGGTTATGGCCTTATCCAGGACGCTACAGTCATTATTAATAAGGGCAAAATTGAATTTGTGGGTGCCGCTTTTGACGCCCCCGCTACCCCGACTGCGGAAGTGATTGACGGTAACGGCGGCCTGCTGACTCCCGGGTTAATTGATTGTCACACTCACCTGGTTTGGGCCGGGTCCCGCGCTAACGAATTCGCGCAACGTCTGCACGGTGCCAGCTACCAGGAAATTGCCGAGCAGGGCGGTGGTATCAAAAGTACCGTTAAAGCCACCCGCGAAGCCTCCGCAGAAGAGTTACTGGAACTGGCTTTAGAGCGCGCAGAAACGCTTATGTCGCAAGGGGTGACGACCATAGAAGTGAAGTCCGGTTACGGACTGGACTTAGAAAACGAGCGCAAACAGTTGACCGTGGCTCGCCAGCTCGCCGAGCAGCTACCGGTCAACATTAAAACGACGTTGCTGGCCGCGCACGCGGTGCCCGAAGAGTTTAGTGAGAACGCCGACGGCTATATTGAAGAAATTATTCAAAACATTTTACCCACACTGGCTAATGAAGGCCTGGTCGACGCCGTTGACGCCTTTTGTGAAAGCATTGGATTTAGTCCGGCACAAACCGAAAAAGTGTTTAAAGCGGCAAAAGAGTTAGGACTACCAATTAAGCTTCACGCCGAGCAAATCACCAATCAGAAAGGTGCCAAGCTGGCCGCGGACTATCAGGCTTTATCGGCTGATCATCTTGAGCAACTGGATGAAGAGGGTGTGAAAGCCATGGCTGAAAATGGCACTGTGGCGGTGTTATTGCCCGGCGCATTTTACTTCCTGCGTGACACGCAAAAACCGCCGGTTGAGTTACTGCGAAAACATGCTGTACCCATGGCTATTGCCACCGACGCAAACCCGGGTTCATCGCCGATTCACAACCTACCGTTAATGCTGCAAATGGCTGCAACCTTCTTCCACATGACGCCGGAAGAGTGTCTGCGGGGCGTTACCGTCAATGCAGCAAAAGCATTAGGCGAGAACCAGCGCGGCGTTATTGCAGAAGGCTGTTACGCAGATTTAGCACTCTGGAATTGCAAAGACGCCGCTGAGCTCACTTACCAGTTTGGCGTGAACCCGTTAAAAACCTTGTGGTTTAACGGCGTCGCTCACGACCGTGTAAATAAGCCGTGGTCAGCTCGCTAAGCAACTGTCCGCATATTTTCATACCTTCGTCGAAGCCTGCACTGCACAATGACGGCGCGGCTTCGGCAAGGTGTAAATAACGCGCTTCGTTCACCTCAGCTAAACGCTTAACGTACTGAAAACCCTGGCCCAGACTTAAGCCAACATAGTTTACAGCACTAGCCGGTACGGCATTTAATGCATCAACGTCTACCTCAATACCAAGAGGTCGCTGCCAGGACACGGCTTTCGAGACTACTTCGTCCATTACCTCGACAAATGAACGCTCATATAAGCGGTGCAGGGTATGGTAACGCATTCCCGCATCCTGCAGCTGACGCAGACTACTGGCTGAGTTCTTACCCTGATGCAGACCAACAATATGATAAAACTCCAGCGCGCCTTCCATATAAGCGTAACTAAAGCCATTGCCCGAATGACGGCCTTCGCGCGGACGGAAATCTGCATGAGGGTCTAAATTGACCGCACCACAAGCTTCCTTTGTCACTTTATGTAAGCTTTTCAGTAGCGGATACGCATTATTGTGCCCCCCGCCGATAACAATGACCTCAAAACCCTGCTCGAACAACGGTGTCAGAATTTTCTCGACGCGGGCATCAACCTGCGCACAAAGCTCACGTAAGGTAGCGAGATCATGAGCGTCTGCAGCATCGAGTTCAGCTGCCTTTTCGTTTAAGTCGTCGCAATTAACCGCTCCAACCAGCAACAATTCGTGCGTAGAAAGTAGGCCGGTTTTTTGCAGGTTTAAGAAGCTTTTCAAAAAAGCCTGCCAGCCGTCATCGGCGCCAGCGCGACCAAGGTTAGCTCGCACCCCAATACTTTCGGGAATACCCACTAGCGCTACGCGCTGACCGTCTTCCCAGGCTTCCGCCAGACTCTCTTCGTAAGTACCCTCTTCAGAGAGCCCCCGAATAGCCTGACCAATTTTAGTTTCCTGCTCACGTACCGTGACCCATTTTGCCGGGTCGGTCAGTTCTAAGTAAGAGATGTCACTCATCATTCAATATCTAATGGTTCCGGAGACAAGATAACGCCAGTAGTATCGATATAAAGGTGGTCTTCCGGCAGAAAAGTCACACCGCCAAAGTTTACCGGCACGTTCAGCTCACCCACGCCTTCGCTAATAGCTCCAACCGGAATAGAAGCAACGCCCAGAATACCAATATCCAGCTCTTCCAGCGCGTCGACTTCGCGCACGGCACCGTAACAGACAATGCCTTCCCAGTCGTTATCCATGGCTTGCTCAGCAATGGCTGCATCAACCAGAGCGCGGCGTGATGAACCACCACCATCAATCAATAGAATCTTCCCACCACCGTCGCCGGCAATGGTTTCCTCAATAAGCCCTTTGTCTTCATGGCACTTGATAATAACTAAACTTCCGCCAAAAGAGCTGCGGCCTCCGTAAGACTCAAACATGGGTTCAACCACATCGACCATATCGGGGTATAAATCGCAAAGTTCTGAAGTGTTGTATTCCATGATTGTATTCCTGACGTTGCTATAGCAGTAGCTGGCAGTATACCTGCTATCCGGTGCGGACAAAAGCAACCTGATAGCGGCAACGAAACCCTTGAATTATAGAATAAAAACCCGTTTAATCTAACTAACCATAATAATAATAAAGTGAATTGCTATTTTCATGCCCCAGCTCGACCTCATGACCAGTCTGGCTATAGAGACCTTTGCGCATTCAATACAGGCAGTTTTTCTGCTCGGATTTGCCGCTTTACTGATGTATTACCATAGATACTATCAACGTGATTATCTAGGTTACTGGGCTTTCGCCTGCTGTGCATTTGGTCCTGGAGAAATCATCAGAGCCTTTCTGGCCGGAAGCGCAATGGTCGCGCCCGAGTCTGCGCTTAGCTGGTCCAGTGGTTTACAAGGGGTCGCTTTAACTTGCCAGTACCTCGCCATTTCGTTTATTGCCCTGGGTGCCTCTTGTGCCGCTTTTAATAAAAAACCACAAAATTACTGGCAATATATAGCTTATGGGGTGTCACTGCTGGGCGGTATTATTTCCTATTTTTGGCTAGATCCCACCATAAGCGATGCAGGTAACACGCCCAATGCCGGATTTATGCGGTTTCTGGTCACTGGCTTAGCGTTAGTCGCCATCAGCTTGCTTATGTGGCGGAAATTAGGAGGCGGCATCGGCCCCAAACTGGTATCCGGTGGCTTTTTCAGCATTGGCTTTAAAAACTTTATTGTACTTGCTGCTATTTTCTTTTTGCCCGGCAACGCCATAGACTGGATCCTCAGCTTTCAGTCACTGCTCACCGTTATCCTCATTGCAGCCGTCATTGTCGGCATAATTATTTGGTTGCTGGAATCTGAGCGTAATACCGCCGTGCGCGCCATTCAAAGAGCTGAGTATCTGCACACCCATGACGCGCTGACCGGAGTCTCTAACCGTGATCAGCTGGTTAGTAAAATTCCTTTATTCATCGAGTATTGCCGCAGTAACAACCGTCAATTAACCATTATACTTGTTGGCGTCAGTCGCTTTAAAGTGGTTAACGAAAACATTGGTATTCGCGGTGGTGACCAGGTGTTAAAAGAAATTGCCCGACGCCTGCAGAACTTTCGCAAACAGCCTCTGGCGGTATCCCGTATCAGCGGCGATGTCTTCGCTCTTGCCTTTGATCATTTAAAAAGCCGCAGCCTTATAAAAGATTTAGCTACAGAGCTTCAGGACACACTTAGTAACCCCATTGAAGTGGGCGAAAAAACGCTGAATATCGCCGCGGGTATTGGTATTGCTCGCTACCCTCAGCACGGCAGTCGCTCGGAAGTTCTGCTGAATAAAGCAACCATTGCGCTGACTCAGGCGAAGCAATCACACCAGCCCAGTGTTACCGTTTATGAGCGGGGCATGGATGAGATGTATTCCCACCTGGTTGATATGGAGCCAATTTTGCGACGCGCGATGCGGGAGAATGAGTTCACCCTGTATCTTCAGCCGCAGTTTGATTTTGACCATCAACAGCTTTGCGGCTTTGAAGCCCTTATCCGTTGGCAACATCCTGATCGCGGCCTGCTGAGCCCGGCAGAGTTCCTGCCATATATAGAGCAGTTGGGACTTTCCACTGAGCTGGATGACTGGGTGCTAAACCACGCGGCGGCTATCCTCGCCTCGTGGAAACAAAAGTTTGGTCTCTGCTGGCCGGTAGCGGTGAATTTATCGGCGCCGCAATTTCAGCATTTCCAGTTAATCGAAAAAATGCAGCAACTGCTTGAAGACTACAGTATTTCGCCCGAATGGCTGGAGCTTGAGATTACTGAAAACGTTGCCATGTCAGATTTACACAACGGCATGAGTGTTATCCAGCGGTTGCGGGAAATGGGTTTTGGCATTTCTATTGATGACTTTGGTACCGGCCACTCTTCACTGGCTTACCTTCGCTCATTACCTATTAACAAAATTAAAATAGACCGCAGCTTTGTCAGCGAACTTCAGCAAAACAATAATGATGTCACCATTTTAAAAGCCATGATCCGGCTGTCTCACGGTCTGGGTAAACGCGTTATTGCCGAAGGAATTGAAACCGAAGAACAACAGGACATGTTGCAAAAGCTGGGTTGCGACATGATGCAGGGCTATTTTTATTCACCGCCAATGCGCCTGCAATTTGCTGAACAGTTTATTGAACGCCAAATTCAGGGCGACAAAAAGCCGTTGCCACCCGGAGAGTTTGCAACGGCTTTCTAGCTCTACAATTTCTGCAGAGTTTTTTACAGGATGAAGCGGCTTAAGTCTTCGTCCTGCGACAGTTCACCGACATGTTCATTCACGTAGTCGGCATCAACAACCAGTTTCTCGCCACTGTGGTCAGTAGCATGGAAGGAAATTTCTTCCATTAAACGCTCCAGCACCGTATGTAAGCGACGCGCACCAATATTTTCTGTGGTTTCGTTTACATGGAAGGCCACTTCAGCAATGCGCTGAATACCGTCCTCAGTAAAGTTCACCTCAACGCCTTCAGTGTTCAGCAGAGCATGATACTGAGTGGTCAGCGACGCGCTTGGCTCAGTCAGAATGCGAACAAAGTCACCACTGGTCAGTGCTTCCAGCTCAACCCGAATAGGCAAACGCCCCTGTAATTCAGGAATAAGGTCTGAAGGCTTGCTCATCTGGAATGCACCAGAGGCAATAAACAGAATATGATCGGTTTTTATCATACCGTGCTTGGTATTCACCGTGGTACCTTCAACCAAAGGCAGTAAGTCACGCTGCACACCTTCGCGGGAAACATCTGGTCCGCTGGTATCACCACGCTTACAAATCTTGTCAATTTCATCTAAAAAGACAATGCCGTTCTGCTCAACCGACTCAATAGCGGCTTCTTTAACGTCATCAGGATTCAGCAGCTTCGCCGCTTCCTCATCAACCAACTGTTTGTAAGCGTCTTTAATGCGCATTTTGCGCGCCTTGGTCTTATCGCTGCCCATGTTCTGGAACATGTTCTGCAATTGCGACGTCATTTCCTCCATACCCGGCGGCGCCATAATTTCAACACCCATTTGCGGCATGGCTAAATCAATTTCTATTTCTTTGTCGTCCAGCTGGCCTTCACGTAATTTCTTACGGAATACCTGACGAGTACCACGTTGGTCATCGTTTTCCGGTGTCTCTTCCTGTTGCTGAGCCCAACCAGAAGAAGACTTCTTCGCCGGTGGCAGTAGTACATCCAGAATACGCTCTTCCGCCGCTTCTTCAGCGCGGTAACGTACCTTTTGCATCATTTCTTCGCGCGTTTGTTTCACAGCAACGTCGGTTAAATCCTTAATAATGGATTCAATTTCTTTACCCACGTAACCCACTTCTGTGAACTTAGTCGCTTCCACTTTAATGAAAGGCGCTTTCGCTAATTTCGCCAGCCGACGGGCAATTTCCGTTTTACCCACACCGGTAGGACCTATCATTAAGATATTCTTAGGTGTGACTTCCTGACGCAGCTCGTCATCCAGCTGCATCCGGCGCCAGCGATTACGCAGAGCAACGGCAACAGCGCGTTTGGCTTTATCCTGACCAATAATATGTCGGTTTAATTCGTCTACAATTTCTCTTGGGGTCATCTCAGACATCTTATTTTTTCCCCTGCTTCGTTTTGTCTTCAGCAATAGACTCTTCTTCTTCAATGGTCTGGTTGCCGTTGGTATACACGCAAATATCGCCTGCAATGGTTAGTGCTTTTTGCACAATGTCGCGGGCATTTAAGTCAGTATTTTCCAGCAAAGCTCTTGCTGCCGACTGCGCAAACGGCCCACCGGAGCCAATTGCAATTAGATCATTCTCCGGCTGCACAACATCGCCATTACCGGTAATAATTAATGACGTTTCTTTGTCAGCAACCGCAAGCAATGCTTCCAGCCGGCGCAGCGCCCGGTCGGTACGCCAGTCTTTTGCCAGCTCCACAGCCGCACGCATCAGGTTCCCCTGATGTTGCTCAAGTTTGGACTCAAAACGTTCGAATAAGGTGAAAGCGTCAGCGGTTCCGCCGGCAAAACCAGCCAGCACTTTATCGTGGTAGAGACGACGCACTTTGCGCGCATTGCCTTTCATTACGGTATTACCCAGAGAAACCTGGCCATCACCGCCAATAACAACTTTATCGCCGCGGCGAACAGATACGATAGTAGTCAAATCAAGACCCTCTTTTTTGTCTTAGTGACGTCGATGACAAGTATTTGAGGGTCTATATCGTATTTTTCAATGGTAAATGTCGACTAATCGATATTCCAGTTCCAGATTGCGCAGCCAAACACCTGATTACGCTGCAATTTATGGCGATCACGTTCGGCATCGCGTTTGGTTTCATAAGGACCCAGAATAACCCGGTACCAAAGCCCGTTACTGCCTTCAGTCGAGCGCACCTGAGATTCCAGCCCCGCCATCGCAATTTGTGCACGTAACCTTTCAGCGTCCTTCTGCTGACGGAAAGAGCCGCATTGCATGAGTTTCGGTGGACCCACTTCGCGTTCCGGCACATCCACTTCCACTTCTTTACTTCTTAGCTCTTCAATGTAACGCCAGCGCTCAGCCGATTTCTCCGGCAATAAGTCCGCCGGCGGCGGTTGCACCTGCGGTTGTTCAACCTGTTCAGACTTACCGCTAATTTGCACCAGCATATAGGTAAAGAAAGCAATGAGACCAATGGCAACAGCGACCACAAACCAGGGCACCGGTTTTCGCTCAGCAACCGGTTTTGCCCCGCGTTGCTGTTTTTTATTGGTTCCTTTTTTCTTAGCCGGCTTACGTTTTGGCGATTTTGGCTTACGATTCGCGTAATCCATAGTGCGTTACATCTTCTCCAGGGTTGGAATACCCAGTAATTCCAGGCCTTGTTTCAGTACGTTGGCGGTTAACATCGACAACTTCAGACGGCTGTTACGAAGGGCTTCGTCTTCCTGATTCAAAATTGGGCAGGCTTCGTAAAAACTAGAGAAGCGACCGGCCAAATCAAACAGGAAACCGCATAAGAAATGCGGCATAGCTTTATCCTGAACCTGATGCAGTACTTCGTTAAAACGGACCAACTGATTCGCCAGCGCCAGCTCGCGTTCGTCATTTAGAATAATATCAGCGTTACGGTCAAAGGCGGTGTCACCCAAACGATCGAAAATACTGTTCACGCGGGTGAAAGCATAAAGCAGGTAAGGTGCCGTGTTGCCTTCAAAAGTCAGCATGTGGTTCCAGTCGAAAACGTAGTCGCTGGTGCGATTTTTCGATAAGTCTGCGTATTTAACCGAGCTAATACCCACTACTTCGGCAACTCGTTTTTGCTGCTCTTCGCTAAGGTCAGTAGTTTTTTGCTGCAATAATTCCAGCGCACGGCGTTCGGCTTCATCCAGCAAATCAGCCAGCTTGGTCACACCGCCGTCACGACTTTTATAAGGTTTGCCGTCTTTACCCATCACGGTACCAAAACCGTAATGGTTCAGCTGTATATCGCCTTCCACAAAACCGGCTTTGCGCGCCAGCGTGAATATTTGGTCGAAATGCAGCGACTGACGGGCATCCACAAAGTACATCAAATGGTCGCCACCCAGTTCCTTCTGACGGTATTCAATGGCGGCTAAGTCGGTAGTGGCATAAAGATACCCCCCGCCTTTTTTCTGCACAATAATTGGCAGCGGCTCGCCTTCTTTGCCTTTGTATTCTTCAAGGAACACGCACTGCGCGCCCTGATCTTCAGTCAACAGGCCTTTCTCACGCAGGTGCTCAATAACGCCCGGTAATTTATCGTTGTAGGCACTTTCTGCCATCACGTCGTCACGAGTCAGTTTAACGCCCAGACGGTCGTATACGTCCTGACAATGGCTCAGTGACACATCAATAAACTGATTCCACAGCTTCAGGCAATATTCGTCGCCCGACTGCAGTTTCACCACCAATTGGCGCGCGCGGTCAGCAAATTCTTCGCTGTCGTCAAAACGCTGCTTGGCCGCTTTATAAAAGGTTTCCAGGTTGCTCAGTTCGTATTCTGCCGACTGATTATCCAGTGCTTCCATGTAAGCTAACAGCATACCGAACTGCGTACCCCAGTCGCCCACGTGGTTCTGACGAATCACTTTGTGTCCTAAAAACTCACACACACGGGACACCGCATCGCCAATAATGGCTGAACGTAAATGGCCGACGTGCATTTCTTTGGCCAGGTTAGGCGACGAGTAGTCAATAACAATGGTTTTGCTCTCTTCTGCCACATCCACGTTCAGGCTGTCGCTGTTAAGCATTGCGGTTAGCTGGTCTTTCAGTTGGTCCTGCGAAATGGTGAAGTTAATAAAGCCGGGACCCGCAATATCCATTTTTGACAGTAAAGAGTTTTCCGGAACCGCAGCAACAATGGCTTCTGCCAACTGACGCGGGTTCGATTTCGCCGGCTTTGCCAGCATTAATGCCAGGTTTGTCGCAAAGTCACCGTGCGACTTATCGCGGGGTCGGTCCAACTGAATGTTTACTGAATGATCCGCCGGAATTGTGCCTTGTGCTTTAAGTTGACCAATGGCTTCGGCCAGTAACTGTTCAAGTTGTTCTTTCATTAATGCGACTACCTGTATGAAAAATCGAAGAGGAAATTCAAAGCGCTTAGTTTAATCGCTACGCTCGATAAAAAAAACCGCTTAGTTGTTAATCAGCTGAAGTCTTGTGGATCAATGTCCAGTGACCAGCGCACTTTTTTCAATAACGGCAAAGCGTTAATCTGCGGCAACAAGTGTTCAATAAGCTGAAAACGCAATTTACGCGACTGACAATGTAACAGTAATTGATAGCGGTAACGACCAGCTTTACGCTCCATTAAAGCTGGCATCGGCCCCAGTAAAAACGCACCTTCCACCTGCGGCATTAGCTGCTGAATTTGGGTCATGGCCTGTACCACCGAGTCTCTGTCGGTTGCTTCGCCACGGAACAGCGCCAAATAAGAGAACGGCGGCAGCTCGCTTTGCTGGCGTTCGGCTAAAGCCGTCAACGCGAAATGTGAATAACCGTTATTGAGCAGATCCTGAATTAAGTCGTGTTCCGGATGGTGGGTTTGCAGTACCACCTTGCCGGCTTTGTGCTCCCGCCCGGCGCGCCCCGCCACCTGAGTATAAAGCTGTCCTAAACGCTCCGCAGCCCGGAAATCCGCACTGTAAAGCGCACCATCAACATCCAGCAGCGCCACCAAGGTCACATGCGGAAAGTGATGGCCTTTAGCCAACATCTGCGTGCCGACCAGCAAAGGGTACTCGTTATTTGTAGCTTTTTGCAGGTAGTCGTCTAACTGGCCTTTACGGCGGGTGGAGTCCCGGTCAATGCGCAGCACTCCACGACCCGGAAACATCTCCTTCAGGCTGTGCTCTAACTGCTCGGTACCCACGCCATGCGAAATTAAGTGCGTGGAGCCGCAGGAACCGCACTGCTTAGGTATTCGCTGCTGACTACCGCAATGATGACACTGCAACTGGTGATGAGCTTTATGTACTGTGTAATAAGCATCACAACGATGACACTGCGCCAGCCAGCCACATTCATGACACATTAACGCCGGTGCAAAGCCGCGGCGATTAAGAAACAGCAATACCTGATTACCGCGTTCAATTTCTACCTGAATTTGTTCCTGCAACGCTTTGGAAACACCGGCTTTAATGGGCTGCTGCTTCAGGTCAATAAGCTCGTGTTTAACCATTTGCGCACCACCAGCTCGCTGCCCCAACTTAAGCCAGTGAAAACGCTTGCTGACCGCGTTATTCAAAGTTTCCAGCGAGGCCGTTGCACTACCCAGTACCAGCGGAATATTCAGTAAAGACGCCCGTTTAATGGCAATATCCCGAGCGTGGTAGCGAAAGCCGTCCTGTTGCTTGTAAGACAAGTCATGTTCTTCATCGACCACGATAAGTCCGAGCTTCTGGCAGGGTGTGAACACCGCCGAACGGGTACCGATAATGATTGCCGCATGTCCGTGCTTCGCGTCCAGCCAGGTATTCAAACGTTCTCTGTCACTCATACCGGAGTGCAGCATGACCACCGGCGCGTCAAAACGCTCTTTAAAGCGCTGTAAAGTCTGTGGAGTCAGGCCTATTTCCGGTACCAGCACCAACACCTGCTCACCACGTTCCAGTACCGGTTCCATGGCTTGCAAATACACTTCGGTTTTGCCACTACCAGTAACCCCTTCCAGCAACAACGTACTGTGCTTCTGCTGTTGGTTAATGGTCGAAACCGCCGCTGCCTGCTCGGTATTTAGTGCATGCCCCTGCTCTTTTAGCACCGATGACTGCTTTTGCCAGCCCTGATTCTTAGTCGGTGCCTGCTCGCGCACTTCAATCCAGCCTTTATCCTGTAAGGTACGAAGCACGGCTGAGGTGACGCCTATATCGGTCAAGTCGCTGCGCCTGAGCGGCTGATGTTTAAGCGCCGCCAGCACCTGCTGCTGTCTTGCAGCCCCTTTTAAATCATTAATGGACTGCGCCCGGCCTAAGTCGGTCAACGCATAAAAAGTTTCGGTCAGATATTCCGGCGCATCGCCTTTGCGCAACAGAACCGGCAGGCTATTAGCGGCTACATCCCCCAATGAATGATGGTAGTAGTCGGAAGACCAGCGCACCAGCTGCCAGATATCATCCGGCCACAGTCGCTGCTCATCGAGAACCGAAGCAACCGACTTCAGTTCAAATGTTGGCGGTTCGTCACTGGCTTCGGCAACCACGTAACCCACTAGCTGACGCTGGCCAAAAGGCACGCGCACGCGGACTCCCTGCGGCAGTGGCTCGGCACTTTTGCACAGATAATCATAGGTTTGTCGAAGAGGTAGCGGCAGTGCGACTTTATAACGTCGTTCGCTACCGGTGCTGGCTTGCTTCATGGCTCTATTCTGGAACGCTACCGCGCAGAATACAAGGCAGCAGATTCTACTTGATCACAGGCTCAGGATCACATAAAATGCGCGGCTCTTAATTCATTGATGTTTTTTTGCGCATGGTGTTCGGCTTTGGATCGAATGGCGATGCGGCCCATAACTGAGGTAACCCCATGAAACAAGGTATTCATCCTAAGTACGAGACTTTAAAAGTCAGCTGTTCTTGCGGTCACACGTTCGAAACACGTTCAACCCGCTCAGAAGATCTTCACCTGGACGTATGTTCAGAGTGCCACCCGTTCTACACTGGTAAGCAACGTGTAATGGACACTGGTGGTCGTGTTGATAAATTTAAGAAGCGTTTTGGTGCTCTGGGCAAGAAAGACTCCTAAGAAAACCTATGGAAAACGCTGCTTAATAGCAGATTTTAAGAGAAAGGCGCTAAACAGCGCCTTTTTTTGTGCCCGCTTGCCTAAACCTCCTATTGTTAAAGAAAAGTTAACTGGTGTACTTTTGAACACTCATTAAATTTAGTTCTCGTCATTCGGCATAAAGACGGAGGTAAGATTTGTTTCTTAGCATAAAAGCGATAGACTGACTGGCATTCTGATAACCAGACTCAGGTATCACCGCATGACAGATTTTCGCCAACAGGCACTGGATTACCACGAATACCCGACCCCGGGTAAAATTTCGGTTGAACTCACCACTCCCGCAGAAACCAGCAAAGATTTAGCTTTGGCCTACAGCCCGGGCGTCGCAGAGCCGGTTAGGGAAATTGCTCAGGACCCGGACGCGGCTTACCGTTATACGGCCAAAGGCAATATGGTTGCGGTTATTACTAACGGAACCGCCATTCTTGGCTTAGGAAACCTGGGACCGCTGGCATCAAAACCGGTTATGGAAGGTAAAGCTCTGCTGTTTAAACGTTTCGCCGGACTGGACTCTATTGATATTGAAGTGAACCACCGCACCACGCAGGACTTTATCAACACCGTTGCTAACATTGCCGATACCTTTGGTGGTATTAACTTAGAAGACATTAAAGCCCCTGAGTGCTTTGAAATTGAACAAGCCTTAATAGAGCGCTGCAATGTACCGGTATTCCATGATGATCAGCACGGTACTGCCATTGTGACGGCCGCCGGTATGCTGAATGCGTTAGAAATTCAGGGTAAAAACCTGGCAGAATCTCGCATTGTTTGCCTTGGTGCCGGTGCTGCCGCCATTGCCTGTATGGAGCTTTTAATTAAATGTGGCGCACAACGCGAGCACATTTATATGCTCGACTCAAAAGGCGTTATTCACACCCGCCGGGACGACTTGAACGAATACAAGCAACTGTTCGCCAACAACACCGATAAGCGTACGCTAAAAGATGTTATCGACGGCGCGGATATTTTCGTTGGGGTTTCAGGGCCTAACTTACTCAGCGCAGAAGAGCTAAAACTTATGGCACCTAACCCGGTTCTGTTTGCCTGCTCTAACCCAGACCCGGAGATTAAGCCGGAAACCGCTATGGCCGCACGTGATGACCTGATTATGGGCACCGGACGCTCAGACTACCCGAACCAGGTGAACAACGTTTTATGCTTCCCGTTTATGTTCCGCGGTGCATTAGATGTGCGTGCTACTGCGATTAACGACGAAATGAAAGTTGCAGCAGTGGAAGCTATTCGTCAGTTGGCGAAAGAGCCAGTGCCGGAGTCGGTATTGAAAGCAGCCGGTGTCAAAGAATTAACCTTCGGCCGTGATTATATTATTCCTAAGCCAATTGACCCGCGCTTGTGTCCACGCGTATCGCGCGCCGTTGCAGAGGCTGCTGTGAAATCCGGCGCAGCCAAAATCGATTTACCAAAAAATTATATGCAGGATTAATCACGTAGCCTGATATTTATGTCAGGTGAGATGCCATTCCTGACGTGAACGTCAGGCTACGGCCACACGCACTGTTTAATCGTCCAACTCTTCATCGGTTGGAATAGGTAATCCCCGGGCTTCCAGCTCTTCGCGCACAGCTTTGGGGATTTTATTCGGGTTGGATTTTTGCAAGTCTTCATCTTCCGGCAGCGGCTGACCGGTAAAAGCGTGTAAAAACGCCTCACACAATAGTTCGCTGTTGGTAGCATGGCGCAGATTATTAATTTGGCGACGGGTTCGTTCATCGGTCAGTACTTTTAACACGCGCGTGGGTATTGAGACCGTAACTTTTTTCACCTGCTGACTCTTACGACCGTGTTCAGCATAAGGGTAAATATATTCGCCGTTCCATTTCATTGTTATTGTCCCGCTATATAACAAAACCACATAAGTTATAATGAATTGTACCCGAATGAACGACCCCGTCAAATTTTATCCGTCTAGATGGCTAAAAGTTGCTGACATTTGCCTGACAATATTTTAGCCTTAGTAGCAGTTACCTAATTCAAGCGAGTAGTTAAGGAAGGCGGAATGACAACAACTCAGCTCACAGAAGAGCAAAAGCAAGCCGTTGCCGACAGCGTTCAGGTGCATAAGTTTGGCGGCAGCAGTCTTGCTGATGCGTTCTGCTATCGCCGCGTTGCCCGAATTGTAACCGAGTATGCTGGTGCCAGCGACTTAGTCGTCGTTTCCGCAGCCGGAGATACAACCAACCGCATTCTTGCCATTATTAATTCTAAGGCGCAGCCAGGCGACACCGCCAGCATTCTGCTCGATCAGTTGGAGAGTTTTCAGCAAGGGCTGATCACCGAGTTATTAAGTGGCGACTTACAAAAACAGTTGCTACTACAATCGCAAAAAGACTTTACTCGCTGGCGTCGTTGGTTAGCCGGCGACGAAGCCATTAGCCATAACGCCGAGTTACTGTCGTACGGCGAGCTCTGGTCTGCCCGCTTGTTATCAGCTTTACTGCAAAAACAGGGCACCCGCGCCGACCACATTGATGCCCGCGACTTTTTACTCGCTGCAGATGCCCCTGAACCCGTTATTCAGGTAGAACATTCTCGTGAAAAACTATTACAAAGAGTAGCTCCTCACTCGGGCACCCGCTTTATTGTTACCGGCTTTATTGCCCGCGGTTTAAATGGCGAAAGTTTAACGTTGGGCCGTAACGGCAGTGACTATTCAGCAACCTTAGTAGGCAGTCTGCTGGATACACGTCAGGTTACTATCTGGAAAGACGTAGCCGGCGTTTATTCGGCAGACCCGCGCAAAGTTGAGCGCGTAGTCAGTTTACCAACATTAGACTGGACCGAGGCTGAAGAACTGGCGCGCCTTGGCAGCCCAGTTCTGCACCCAAGAACCTTTCAGCCGGTCGACCGTCAGCGTATGGTCATTTCCGTTCGCTCCAGCCTGAAAGTAGAAAATCAGCAAACGCGTATTGGTCAGTTCCAGAATACCCAACCTCGTGGAAAAGTCTTCACTTCACTGTCTGAAGTGGTGCTGTTTAAGGTTGAGCTGCACGATAAAGCCTTAGTAAAACGTCTGGATGAACTGGAACTAGAGCCACTGGTCAGCTGGACCGAGCCGGAAAATCATCAGCAGTATCTGGTGTTTCATCAAAACCACTTAGACTACCTGTCCGGCTGGTTGGACAGTCTGGGCGCCGGTGACGCCATTACTCAAATTCGCGGCTATTCCATGCTGGCCATTGTCGGTAACCGCATTCAGGAAACCGACCAGTTCTCGACCTTTAAACTGCAGCTTTCTGAGCAAAAAGTGCGTCGTTTTGCCCTGACACAAAACGGTGACTCTGCTGTCGCTATTCTGGAGCAAAAGCTTGATAACCGTTTACTCAACCGCCTGCATAGCCAATTGTTTAACTACCGTCGCAGCCTGGGCGTGCTGGTCATTGGTCGTGGCAACATTGGTACGGCCTGGCTGGAACTGTTCCGGCAGCAGCGTGACCGTATTAATCAGGTGATGGACGTGCGGGTTATGGGCATAGCCAACTCAAGGCGTTTATGGCTGGATTACAATGGCGTCGAACTCACCCAGTGGGCAGAAGACTTCGACCGTCTGGCACGACCTTATGTACTCACGGAACTGTTACGCGAGCTACCCAATGCGCCATACGATGAGCTGGTGGTGATTGATTTAACCGACGCCAAACAAGTCGCTCAGCTGTACCCCAGCTTGTTCGCAAACGGCCTGCACATTATTAGTGCCAACAAACGCGCGGGCTCCGCCGACGAGGCACTGTACCGTGAAATTCGTACCATTCAGCACGAGTACAAGCGTGAATGGCTGTACAACACCACAGTTGGTGCCGGACTGCCACTGAACTACGCCATTAACGACTTGCGTAATTCCGGCGACGAAATTCGCAGCATTTCCGGTATTTTCTCAGGCACCATGTCCTGGCTGTTCGAGAACTTTACCAAAGGTGTGACTTTCAGTTCACTGGTGAAAGAAGCCAAAGAGCGAGGTTACAGCGAACCTGATCCTCGTGAAGATTTATCCTGTCAGGACTTAGTCCGTAAATTATTGATTCTGGCACGCGAAATTGGGTTAAAACTGGACTGGCAGGACATTGAAGTAAAAAGTTTGGTGCCGGAGCACTTACGTGACTTACCACTTAGCGAATTTATGCAGCGCTTGTCGGAACTTGATGAGCCCATGACAGCCATGCTGGACGAAGCTGCTAAAGACGGCAAAGTGCCGAGACTGCTGGCTAGTTTTACCGTCAGCGACGAACAAAGAGTTACTGCTCAGGTTGGTATTGAGTACATTCCGGAAGGCGACATGCTGGCCAACTTAATACCCGGTGAAAACATCTTCGTTATCTACACCGACTGGTATTCAGAAATGCCATTAGTTATTAGCGGACCTGGTGCGGGTAAACACGTTACTGCTGGCGGCGTGCAGTCGGATCTGAATCAGTTACTGAGTAAACTGGCAGTGGGAGCTTAATGCTCCCACTAATTTGTTATTGCACAGCTTTTACCTGACTAGAATAAGTCGTCATCATCTTCTTGAAAGATATCGCCATTAGACTGACCGTTATCGCGACTGTACTCAGTGGGTTCGGTACCACGTATAAAGTATTCAAACCGCGTGGTGTAGTCACTTTTGTGCGATAACTTGCCGCTTTCTAAGTCAATACGGACATTCACCACACCCGGCGGAATACCAAAATCGCGTGACGGAAACAGCGGTAGCGCCTTCTCCATAAACAGGATCCAGCCCGGCAACGCAGTTTTCGCACCCGCTTCACCGCCAGTTATTGCCTGCTGACTGGAGTCGACTTCAGGGTGCTTCGACGTGCGTCCTAATTTACGGGAAACATCATCAAACCCAACCCAGACAGTTGTCGCAAGGTCCGATGTAAAACCTGAGAACCATGTATCACGAACATCGTTGGTGGTACCGGTTTTACCGGCAATGTTGCGACCAACAGCTTCAGTAATGGGTTTAGAACGCTGAATACGCCAGGACGTACCGTTCCAGCCTGTGCCATTTGCCCAGCTGCCGCCGCCCCAGACTGCTGAGTTCATTGCCTGCTCAACCAGGAACGCATTTTGTTCGCTAATCACCTGCGGAGCCGGGTTGTCACAGTCGAAACAAGCGCGCACCGGGTCGGTTTTTTCAATCACATTACCATCAGCGTCTTCAATACGTTTGATAAAGTAGGGCTCTATCAGAAACCCACCGTTTGAGAAGGCTGCGTATGCACGAGCTACCTGCATGGGTGTCATTGAAAGAGAGCCAAGAGAAAGCGATTCGTTCTCGGGAATTTTTGAGCGGTCCAGACCAAATTTGGCCAAGTGATCCGCCACTTTTTTAACTCCCAGTTCGCGAATTAAGCGCACCGAGACCACGTTCTTTGACTTAGCCAAAGCTTTACGCAAACGGATAGGGCCTTCATAGACTTCCGGCGAGTTTTTAGGTCGCCAGGCTACACCGGAACCCGGGTTCCATTGGTTAATGGGCGCATCATTCACCAAGGTAGCCAGAGTTAAGCCCTCTTCAAATGCAGCTGAGTAAATCAAAGGTTTAATGTTTGAGCCGACCTGACGCTCCGCCTGCAAAGCACGGTTGTACTGGCTCAGCTGGAAACTGTATCCACCGACAACAGCGGCAACGGCACCATCGTCGGGTTGTAAAGAGACAATAGCGGAACTGGGTTCGGGAATTTGCGCCAGTCGCCATTCGCTGCCGTCATTTACCCGACGCAACCAAATAACATGACCCGGCTGCATAATGTCAGCTGCGGTTTCCGGAGGCGGGCCCTGACGTTCCTCGTTTAAGTACTCGCGAGCCCAGTGCATAGCTTCCCATGGCAGGGTGAGTTTACCCTCTCCCTTCACTAATACGTCAGCCGACTGCTCTTCGACTGCAGTCACAACCGCCGGCGTTACCGCACCAATAACACGCAGTTGCTCCAGGTACTTGCGTATGGCTGGTTCTTTAACCGGCTCTTCATTCTTCTCTGCTGACCACAATAAACTAACAGGACCGCGATAACCGTGTCGCTCATCATAGCTGTGCAGGTTATCCCATATAGCCTGGCGCGCAGCCAACTGTACGTCGCTTCTAATGGTTGTGTACACCTGATAACCTTCGTTATAGGCTTTATCTTCACCATAGCGATCAACCATTTCCTGACGCACCATTTCTGCCAGGTAAGGCGCGTGCACTGTCACCTCAGCGCCATGGCGTCGAGCTGTGACAGGAGCATTTGCGGCTTCTTCAAATTCAGCACGAGTAATTTTCTTCTCGTCCAGCATGCGCAGTAAGACAACGCGTCGACGAGCTTTAGAGGCAGTAGGGTTTGAAATAGGGTTCAGGTTAGACGGTGCTTTAGGCAAACCGGCAATGGTTGCCATTTGCGCCAGCGTCAGTTCGTTTAACGGCTTACCGTAGTACACCTGCGCGGCTGCACCGACACCGTGGGCACGATGACCAAAGGTAATTTTATTCAAATAAAGTTCAAGAATTTCGTCTTTACTCAACAACTGTTCAATGTGGACAGCGATAAAAGACTCTTTCACCTTACGCATCCAGGCACGGTCAAAGCTTAAGAAGAAGTTTCGCGCCAGCTGCATGGTAATGGTACTGGCACCTTCCTGAATTTCACCGGTGGTGAGCAACACGCTAAAAGCCCTGGCAACACCTATTGGATCAACCCCAAAGTGCTGATAAAAACGGCTGTCTTCGGTAGCGAGAAAAGCATCAATAAGCGGCTGAGGTACATCTTCCAGTTTTACCGGAATTCGGCGCTTTTCGCCAAACTGCGAGATCAGTTCACCGTCAGCGCTAAACACCTGCATGGGTGTTTGCAAGCGCACGTCCCGCAAGGTTTCCACACTGGGTAACTCGGGCTTAACGTATAAGTAAAGGCTGCCAACCGTTACCCCGCCAAGAATAATACACACCAGCAAGGTGTAGATTAGCCGCTTAAACCACTTCAATTATCTGCTCCATGACTTCATTTTTACTACGTCAGAACTTACGCCAGAACTTACTACAGAAACACGCCAAAGTGTTGAAACCGAAATCACCGACATAAATTAGCTCATAACTCTTACTGACTATTATGGAGGATTTTTGTTCACAACACTACGCTTGCATCTGGCTTTTCTACAATAAGGATATTGTCTAATGTCATTACTTCGGCAACAACCACTTGCTGTGCAAATTAATCGTGAAAATTGTCTGGTTTTACAATTGTCCCGCCGGGGTCGGCATTTTGTTGTCGAACACTTTTCTCAGCAGCACCATAGCAGCTTAACCGGCAAGGGCTTAAAACCAGACAGTATTGTCTCGGCACTGGACTACAGCGCAACCCACTATCAGAAAATTCCGTTAGACAATAACCTGCAGGTTGAAGAGCAATTACTGGAAAAATTACCGCCCCAGCTAAAACGCAATACCGGTATAAGCTACGACTACTGCACCCATAACCACGGGCAAGAAGCAGAAGCGGTTATTGGCCAGCGTTCAGCACTGGAGGAATTGCTGGTCTTACTGGCCCCACTGAAAATGCCGGTGCAAGTGGTTGAACCCGTTTATCAGTCAGTAGTACGGGCAGCTAATGCGGTTTTGCCTTACCTTTGGCCTGACAATACCAAGTTCGAGACTAACATGGCGTGGGTAGTCGTTGAGCTACGTCAGCAACAATCCATTTTGCTTTATTGTAAAAACGGCGTCTTTCAGCGGCTGGACTCTGTCGACACCAACAATTTAGTGAGTTTTTTGCTTAAGGCTCAGCTTTCTCATCAATTCAGCTGGGTAATGAGTTTTGGCGATAAAGCCATTCAGTCGCAACTTGAACGGCAACTTTCTAATCAGCAACAACTGAAGCATCTGGCGCTTTCTACGGCCCCCTTTTTCCAGAACAACGTTGCCCCCATTATTTCAGTCCTGGATAACGAGCTAGTACTGCTGGGTTTAGCTTTGCGGGGGTTCAGTCAATGGCATCGCTAAACCTGTTGCAGTGGCGGGAACAAAGCCTATGGCTGCGCTACCGCGGGCTGCATTGTCTGGGTATTCTCCTGCTGCTTATTGTCAGCATTTTATCTGTGCAATGGGTCACGTCTTCTCAAAGTTACCTGAGCAACTTAAAGCATCAACTGGCGGAGCAAAAGCTGGCTCTGAAAGAGCAGAGCGTTCAGCAGCAACGCTGGGAGCAATACCAAAATCAGCAACAGTTGCAAAAAACCTTTACCCAACGAAAGCATACTAGCCACGACATGCTCAACGCATTTTACGCTCTGCTTGAGCGAACACAGCACCAACTCCGGCAGCGCGAGTTTTCCCTTAGCCAGTCTCAAATGAAACTCACCGCCATCTACCGGCAGATACAGCAGGTTAATGAACAGTATTTATGGCTGGAACAGCAGTTAGTAGAACCCGGATTAAAGCAGCAGCTACTGCCTCAGCAAGGTGTGGTGTTCGCCTACACCAGTGCTCAGAAAAACGCGAACAGCGGAGCTCAACCTAATGGCTGAATCACTTAAAAAACCACTGCGGTTATGGATCGCCGTGGTTCTGCTTTTCACCGCAGGGGCTATTGGCGTCAGTTACTTTCTTACCGGCTATCAGGCGAGCCAGCTAAATGGGCAGCTTAGGACGCAACAGAAACAGCTGCAGCAGACCGTTCCTGAGGTTCCCGAACAAACCGGGCCAGTTTTGAAGGAGCACCCAGAAACGGAAGTCTCCACTTTATTAACGCAGGCGGCAAGGCAGCATAATGTTGACCTTTATTATCAACAAAGCCCGGAAAACGCAAAGCAGTGGCTGGTTGGTGTTAACGGAACTTATCAGAACGCGTTGCGATTGGTCGCCTCTGTCATGCAGGCGCAGCAGGAAATGCGACAACCGTTTCCATTTACGCAAACACTAAAGTGGCGGGACGCCGGGGAAAACAACGGCAAATTAAGCTGGCAATTTCTCTGGTTATCAGCTGACAGCCCCGCACCCTCAGAACTTAGCGCTCACTCGTTGTTTAAATCAGACTTTCCGGACGTTATCGCAGAGCCTATCGAGTGTTTGGGCAAACCTGAAATAAAAAGCGACACTCGCATTAGTGACTGGTCGTTGGTGCAGTTAATTGCCACTCAAACCTCTCCGGTAAAAAAAGCCCTGTTGAAAATACCAAATCAACCACTGCTGACACTTGCGGAAAGTAGCTGGATAGCTGATCCGCTCATGCAGCTGCAAGGCGTTAACGGCGAGTACGCCGAATTTCAGCTTTGGGAAAAGCAAGCGGGATGCTGGTCAGCAAAGCCGTTGAAACTCCATTTAACTAAGGACAATTCCTCACAATGATACCAACACGACTCTCCTTTTATGTCTTTTTACTGCTGGGTATTCTGAGTTTGCAGCCCGTGTCGCCAGTCTATGCAGCCGACAAGAACTGGCAAAGCCTGCTAAGCGAACAGCAGCGCTTACAACCGGTATCACTCAACACCCGCAAAATGCCGCTGCGCGAACTCATACAATTATTAGCGGATCAGCATCAACTGAACATATTGATGACCGACAAGGTGAAAGGCGAGTCCAGCCTGAAACTGAATGGTGTCGCATGGCAGGACGCATTTGCGACGTTAATTGAGAGCCATGACCTCGCTATTCGTCTGCAGGGCTCTATGCTGCGCATTGATGTTGCCGGCCAACAAACCACAGATAGCAGCGAGTATCGCTCTATTTTACTCAGCGTTAACTTTGCAAAAGCCAGCGACTTAGCCAAGCTGTTAAAAAACGAGCAGCAGAGTTTTCTGTCACCAAACGGCGCGGTAAGCGTCGATGAACGTACCAATACACTTATAGTAAGGGACACATCAGAGCAACTGGACTCCATACGTCAGTTAGTTAATGACTTAGATGTGCCGGTTAAACAGGTGCTTATTGAAGCCCGCATGGTCACTGTAAAAGCTAATGTCAGTAAAGAGCTGGGCATTCGCTGGGGCGTTTCCGAATACGGTCTGGCAATACCGGAAGACGCAGGCAGTTTTGTAAAAGGCATGCAGGTAGACTTGCCTACCGCCGCACCCGCCGGCACTTTTTCTGCTAATTTAGCGCGGCTGAGTGACGATATTCTGCTGGATCTTGAACTGACCGCGCTGGAGCAGGAGAACAAAGCGGAAATTATTACCAGTCCGAAAATTTTCACGTCGAACCAACAACCCGCCTACATAGAGCAGGGCACCGAAATACCTTATGTAGAAACCGCCGCACATGGTGCTACTGCCGTGCAATTTAAAAAAGCGGTTATGGGCTTAAGTGTTACACCGCAAATTACCCCCAATAACCATGTTTTAATGGAGCTAACCATTACTCAGAACACCCGTGGCGATACCGTTGCCACCCCAACCGGCCCCGCTGTTGCTATCGACACTCAGGAAATGTCGACACGGGTGCTGGCAAAAAATGGCGAAACTATCGTTCTGGGCGGAATCTTTCAGGAACATAACTTGAATGATGACAGTCGCGTCCCCATTTTAGGGTCGCTGCCGTTAATCGGGAAATTGTTCTCTCATCAGCAGCAACGCGATGAAAAGCGGGAACTTATGATTTTTGTAACACCAACGATATTGCCACAAAGTTAGTCCAAAAGCCGATTACTATTGCTAAAGTGGGCTCAAGTTGCGATAATCGCGCTTCTTTTCGTTGGGTTGGGGGACGTCTCCAGACACTCCGGATTCGTGAGTTACAGCTAATTTTAACCAATGATGTAAGCAGGAATATGGCTGAGAAACGTAATATTTTTCTTGTTGGGCCCATGGGGGCTGGCAAAAGTACGATTGGCCGTCAAATCGCCAGACAATTACATTTAGAGTTCTACGACTCAGATTCTGAAATTGAGCGCCGCACGGGTGCCGAAATCAGTTGGGTGTTCGAGCTTGAAGGTGAAGAAGGCTTTCGTGCACGCGAAGAAAAAGTGATCGAAGAGCTTACCGAAAACATGGGCATCGTCTTAGCGACAGGTGGCGGCTCGGTCATGAGCAAAGAAAGCCGTAACCGTTTATCGGCACGGGGTGTGGTGGTGTATTTAAAGACCCCTATCGAGAAGCAGTTGGCTCGTACCCAGCGTGACAAACGCCGGCCTTTAATTGCCGAAGCTGACGACCCGCGTAAAGTGCTAGAAGAACTGGCACAAGAACGCGATCCTTTGTACGAAGAAATTGCCGACATTACGGTGCAAACCGATGAGCAAAGTGCAAAGTTTGTGGTCAACGACATTATCGAACAGCTTGAGTCCATTAACGGTCTTGGGTAAGTAACAGGAGCTGCGTTCATGGCTGAGGTTAACGTCTCTTTAGGTGAACGCAGCTACACCATCTACATTGGTAACGCCCTGTTACCCAATTATGTAGAGCGCCTTCCGCACAAACTTAATCAACAACTGCTGGTCATCACCAATCCGACCATTAGTCAGTACTACCTTAAGCCGCTATTAAAAAGCTTTGCCGGTCACCAAGTAAAAGTGTTTGAAATGCGCGACGGTGAGCAGTTCAAAAGTCTGGACAGCTATGCCGAGGCCATGGATATTCTGATAGACGCAGGTTTTAACCGCGACTGTGGCATTATTGCTTTAGGCGGCGGTGTGGTAGGTGATTTAGCCGGCTTTGTGGCGTCAACTTTTCAACGCGGCGTCGATTTTTACCAAATTCCGACCACCTTACTGTCGCAAGTTGACTCCTCCGTGGGCGGAAAAACCGCGGTTAATCATCCGCAGGGCAAAAATCTTATTGGCGCTTTTTATCAGCCTAAGTCGGTAGTTATTGATATTGATTGCCTGCAAACCCTTACCGAACGTGACTACCGCAGCGGTTTAGCCGAAATAGTAAAATACGGCGTTATCTACGACGCCGACTTTTTCCAATGGCTGGAACAACATACCGAAGAATTAAATCAGCAAGACCCGGCCGCACTAACCTACGCTATTCAACGCAGCTGCGAAATTAAAGCCGAAGTTGTGGCGTTAGACGAGCGCGAAAAAGGTCTGCGGGCATTGCTGAATTTAGGCCACACCTTTGGTCATGCCATTGAAGCCGCCACCGAATACGGCGCATGGACACACGGCGAGGCTGTGGCTGCTGGCATTATAATTGCATCTAAGCTGTCAGAAGTGACACAGCGGCTCAATTCGTCAGATTTTCGACGCATTAAAGATTTACTGCTGGCACTTAGCTTGCCAATAAAGGGTCCGCAAATGCCCTGGCAGGACTGGTTAGACTACATGCAGCGCGATAAGAAAGTAAAAGACGGTCAGCTGCATTTTGTTCTTCCGGTTGCTATTGGTCAGGCTGAAGTTGTCAGTACTGTAGAACACAATACCGTTGCTGCTGTGATCACTGAATGTTGCTAACGCCAACGCGTTATCTCTATTCGGCTGACAGACAGGAACAGACAGATGCAAGCACTTGCAAGCCCACAACATATTGTTGCCGCGCCGGTAAAAACCAAACCGAGCCAACAGCAGGTTATTGACCAGCTCCACGAGCAGTGCCAGCAAAGCGTGTCGCTTATTATGCTGCACGGTAAAGAAGGCAGCGGCAAAACCATCATTGCTGAAGTCTTTCTTGAACAGGCATCGGAATACGCTGAAGTCGCTTTTATCAGCGCCAACGAACGCTCCACCAATGACCGCCTCCGCGCCCAAATTCTGAACCAACTGTTCGGTACTATCAGCATTAACGACGAGTCGTTAAGTCGTCAAATTCAACGCCAGCGCCCGCTAAAGCACGCCATTGTTGTTATTGATAACGGCGAACAGCTATCCGAAAGCTTTATGGCCGAATGTATTTCTACCGTTACCCAACTGAGTGCCATTGGCCAGCGCACCAGTATTATCATTACCGGCGACAGCCGTTGGGCTCAACAGCAGCGTCCGGCACCGCACTTGCGTGTGCAAGGGCCAACTATGATAGAAGTTCAACCACTGAACCACGACGAACAAATACGTTTTGTGCAGGCGTTATTACCAGAAAAACAACGCAGCTTCTGGAACCTGGAACGCATTCAGCAATTTTTAAATTCCATTCATGGGTTTCCCGGAGAAATTCAGCAACGTCTGCAATTTACTCTGACCACTCAGGCTGCACGTTATCGCGATACCAGTACAGAAGATAGTGCAGCTGGTAACGAGACCAACGAACAAAGCACGGCGAAAAATAATCCGGAACAAAACAACCGTAGGAAAATGCGCCTTTGGCCCATTATTTTCGTTACAGTGGTTATTAGTCTGGCTTTTGCCAGCTTTTTGAATAAAGAACAGTTAACCGCTTATTGGCAGCAAGTGAATCCTGAATCAGCGGTATCGGCAGAAACAACTGCCGAAGAAACCACTAATACCGCCACCGAAGCCGCGCCGGAAGCAACGGAGCAAGCCGCCAGCCTGCCAAGTTTTGAGCCTTTAACCGAGCGTTCTTTAGAACTGGTTCCTGCAGAATTAGCGGCGTCTTACCGCAATGCGTTAGGTACATTAAACACCGTCGCTGCCTCTGAAATATCAGAGGGCGAAATCTCACTTGGTTTCATAAAGAAACAACAGCCACAGGAAGCAGAGCCTGTCGGACAGTATAACGAGCCGTCGGCAGCCGAGGCAGGCATTGATACTGTTGTAGCCCAACCAGAACCAGAAGTTAAGGCAGAACAACCTGAGCCACAACCGCAGCAAGCTCAACCGGAGCGTGCATTGCCGTTCCAGACCCAATGGGCGCTGGATCAGAGCTCAGGCAACTATACGCTGCAAATCAGCATTATTAGCGACCCGCAGCTACTGCGCGATTTCCGTAACGACTACGGCATAGCCGGTAATACCCAAGTTTATCAGCGCGCCGACCAACGTTATGTGGTTATTTTTGGCAGCTACCCCAGCATTGAGCAAGCCCGTGCAGCCGCCACGCAGTTGCCAGCTGAAGTGCAGCTAATGGAACCCTGGGCTAAGTCGTTTGCCAGTGTACAAAGCGACATTAATAGCCAGTAGCCGGACGAATCACGCAGTCAGCAATTTTCATCCCCCGGCCTTTGGGTTACAATCCGCAAAGGATAAACCAACGGCCGGCGCATGAAGAAGAATCGGGCATTTTTAAAATGGGCAGGCGGTAAGTACTCACTTATCGAGCCGATAACAGCACGCTTGCCGCAAGGTAAAAAGCTCATCGAGCCTTTTGTGGGCGCCGGTTCAGTCTTTCTGAATACCGACTACGACAGCTACCTGCTTAACGACATTAATCAGGACCTCATTACCCTGTATCAGTTTGTGAAGCGCCGTCCGAAAACTTTTATTCAGGACGCCCGCAAACTGTTCATCGATCGTAACAACCAGGCCGACGCTTACTACGCCCTGCGCGCCGCCTTTAATGCCAGCAGCGACCCTTACTTTCGCTCTTTGCTTTTTCTGTATATGAACCGCCACGGCTACAACGGCCTGTGTCGCTATAACAGCAAAGGCATTTTTAACGTGCCTTTTGGTGATTACCGCAAACCGTATTTCCCGGAAAAAGAGCTCGAGCATTTTGCCGAGAAAGCGCGCAAGGCCAAGTTTATTTGCCGCCCGTTTGAACAAGTTTTCCGGCGTGCGCGACAAGGCGATGTAATTTACTGCGATCCGCCCTACGCACCGCTGGATCAGACCTCTAACTTTACCAGCTACGCCACCGGTGGCTTTGGCCTGACCGATCAGGACGAGTTAGCCCGCCGTGCGGTACAGGTTGCGAAGAAACGCCATATTCCGGTACTAATAAGCAACCACGACACCGACCTCACCCGCGCCTTGTACAAGCACGCCGACATCAGTAGCTTGTCGGTTTCGCGCAGCATCAGTCAAAAAGGCGACGGTCGCAAACCCGTAGCCGAGCTGTTGGCCCTGTATGATAGCGAAATCAATAAAAGCAACGTGGTTTCTCTTAGCAACTCATTGAAGAAAGTAGGCACATGAACTGGCATTTAAAAGCATTTAACGACCTTTCACTGCATGATCTTTACGACTTACTGAAACTTCGGCAGGAAGTTTTCGTGGTGGAGCAAACTTGCCCATACCTGGACGCTGACGGCGCCGATGAGCAAGCCTTACATTTGTACGCCCGTAACAATGCCGATGAGATGATCGCCTACGCCCGGCTATACCTGGCAACCGCCGATACCGGCTATTCCCGTATTGGCCGGGTAATAACGCATGAAAAAGTGCGAGGTCAGAAGCTGGGTGTTGAAGTTATGCAACGCAGCATCGACTATCTTGAAGAGTATGCCCCCAAAGCCCCAATTCGGGTCGGCGCTCAAGTTTATCTGCTGAACTTTTATCAAAGCTTCGGCTTTGAGGCCATTAGCGAAGAGTATCTGGAAGACGATATTCCGCACATTGATATGCAACGCAAGGCTGCGCAGTGACAACTACGGCTCGGGTTCCCATTCTTGCAGGCAGCGATGCTGAAACCGTTGCGGTAAAAGCCATTGCCGAGCGCTGGGGACTACCGTCTGAAACTACGGATAGTGACGTTTTTCAGCTTTGGCTGACCGACGGCGTACTGGCACTGCACTGGCTGCAAAGCCCTCAAAAAATGTCGCCTTTAGTGGTGGACTTTCATCAGGGTAAAGCCGCCTACCGAGCTCAGAACACACAGTTAAAGAACGAAGCCATTGCCAAAGCCGTTGGTGTTAGTGGGCAGTTTAAACCATCGGTTGTCGATGCCACCGCCGGCCTGGGGCGGGACGCTTTTGTACTGGCGGGCTTAGGTTGCGAGCTGCAGCTTATTGAACGACATCCGGTTGTCGCCGCGCTGCTCGATAATGGCCTACACAGAGCCCAGAAGGAACACGACTTTATTGGTGACACCTGCCAGCGTATGCAGTTAATTGGCACCGACAACCTTTTTACCGGTAGTGGTTATACTCAAGAGCCCGACGTGGTTTATTTAGACCCCATGTACCCAAAAACCGGCAAGCAGAAGGCGCAAGTAAAAAAAGACATGCAAATGTTCCAGCAGTTGGTGGGCAGTGACGAAGACGCCGATACCCTGCTGGAACCCGCCCTCGCTCTGGCCAAATATCGGGTGGTGGTTAAGCGCCCGAACAGCGCACTTTTTCTGGCCGGGCGTGAACCAAACAGTCAAATTAAGAGTAAAAAGCATCGCTTTGATGTTTACATAAAACGAGGTTTTCATGAGTCAGCAAATTAAAGAAGGCGATAAAATTCCATCAGGTTCACTGACCAGCAAAGGTGATCTTGGCATTCAGAACTACGACCCGGCAGAGATATTTGCTAAAGGCACACACGTACTGTTTTCAGTGCCTGGCGCATTTACTCCGACCTGTTCGGAGAAACATCTTCCCGGCTACGTAGAACACGCCGAAGCATTAAAAGAAGCGGGTGTTCTGAGCATTAATTGTGTAGCTGTAAACGACGCCTTTGTTATGAAGGCCTGGGGCGAATCTTTAGGGATCGGAGAAAAGGTTCGGTTATTGTCCGACGGAAACGGCGCGTACAACCAGATAATGGGCCTGAGCATGGACACCGGCAGCTTCGGTGGCATCCGTTCTAAACGCTACGCCATGATCATTACCGACGGCCAGATAAAAGGCCTGTTTGTAGAAGAGGACAAGTCCTTTGAAGTAAGCAAAGCCGAGTACGTACTGGAGCAGTTGCAGAAATAATGTCGAACTGGGATGTGATTATTATTGGTGCCGGCGCGGCGGGGTTGCACTGCGCCGCTCATGCCGCACAGCGCGGTAAGTCGGTGCTGGTATTGGATCACGCCAAGCAGGCAGGCAAAAAGATACTGATTTCCGGCGGCGGCCGCTGCAACTTCACCAATATGTACGCCGGCCCCGAGAACTTTCTGTCTTCCAACCCACATTTTTGCAAGTCGGCACTCAGCCGCTACACCCAATGGGACTTCATTGGCCTGGTGGGTGAATACGGCATTGCCTACCACGAAAAAACCTTAGGCCAGTTGTTTTGCGACGACTCCGCCAAAGACATTGTGCGCATGCTAATGAACGAGTGCGACCGGCAAGGCGCCAAAGTTCAGCTCCGCACCGAGATTGTGTCAGTAGACTACGACGACAACTACCGCATTGAAACCAACCGCGGCGATTACTGCTGCGAGAAATTGGTTGTTGCCTGCGGTGGGTTATCTATGCCCAAATTGGGCGCCACCCCGCTGGGGTATCAAATTGCCGAACAGTTTGGGCATTCTATTGTTCCGGTACGCGCCGGTTTAGTGCCTTTTACCCTGCAGGATGACGAAAAAGCCCGCTTTGCCGAGCTTTCAGGCGTAGCTGTACCCGTAAGTGCAGAAGCCCACGACGGTTATTTCCGCGAAGCCATGCTGTTTACCCACCGCGGCGTCAGCGGTCCTGCTATTTTGCAGGTTTCCTCCTACTGGCAACCCGGTGAAGCCGTAACCATAAACCTGCTGCCCGACTTAGACGCCTTTGAGTGGCTGAAAACACAACAGCAGCAACAACCCAAAACCCAGCTTAATACCGTATTGCAGCAACACTTCCCCAAACGAGTGGTGACCGCATTAGCCGAGCACCACCAATGGCCGCTGAGCAACAAACTGGCCGACACCTCTAACGCACAATTTCAGGCCATAGCCGACAACCTTAACCGCTGGCAGTTAAAACCCAACGGCACCGAAGGCTATCGCACCGCCGAAGTCACCTTAGGCGGCGTTAACGTCGACGAAATCAGCTCCAAAACCATGGAAAGCCAAAAGCAACCCGGCCTGTACTTTATTGGCGAAGTGTTGGACGTAACCGGCTGGTTGGGAGGCTTTAATTTCCAATGGGCCTGGAGTAGTGGTTTTGCCTGTGGGTCGGAGTTGTAGGTAATGTGAAATGATAATTTAGTTTGCACGCTCGCGGTAAAGCATGCACGCAATGAATGAAAATTTCCCATAAAGTTTGCACGCTAAGTCATTTCTGCCTAGTATTCTATTAAGAAATTATACTTTGGAAATTTTGATGGCTCGAAGAAAGCTCAAAACGTTCGATGACTATAGTCGAGCCTTAAAAGATAAGTACGGGATTGGTGAACTTAGTACCTACAAGCCTTGGCTGAGGGTCCAGGATGTAAAATCGAAAGGAATTCGCTCGCAAGTTTTAGGTCTTAAAACAGGTAGAGTACACCATACTCTTTCCTCAATAGAAACCGAGTTCTTTTACCTTGCCGAATACTCGGATTCTGTCATCGACATCAGAGAACAGTTCCCTTTGTTACCTATAAACCTATCGATAAAGATAGCTGAGGCTCTCGGTATAGTTCACCCTGCTCATCCCGAAACTAAGGTACCAATAGTTATTACTACCGATTTCCTGCTAACTAGATTTATTGACGGCAAAAAGATATATGAAGCTATTTCAGTCAAGCCAGAGCACGATGTTAGTAATAGAAGAGTACTTGAAAAATTAGAACTCGAGAGAGTTTGGTGGGAGCTGCTGAGCGTAAAATTCTCTTATTTTATTGGTAATGAGCTAACACAAATTCAAAGTAGTAACATTAACTGGGCTACCCACCCTTTAAGGTCAGAGAAGCAGATATTCACTGAAGATGAACTGAGTATCGCTGCATCTTTCCTGTCACTAGGCAAACACCTTATTCGAGAGATCTGTTACTTGTTCATCGATAAGCTGAAATTGCAACATGAAGCCTCCCTCACTATGTTGAGGAGTTTAATCGGAAGAAAAAAGATTACGGTAGATCTTTCTTTTCCATTAGAGAACTCTGACTTCATTGAAATTTTAAGTATAGATATTAATACAGAGGACCTCTTCAGTGGAGCTTGTTAAAAACAGTGTATGGGATATCCGTAATGTTGATGGTGTTCAGCCCGGGTTATATCGTCTTCTTCAGGTTTTTGAAAATATTAGCTGTTTAATATTATTTAACTTGGAAAGTACAAAAGGTATACGTAGGCCAATAGCAATAGATTTAGAACGTTTTTCTAGAAGCTTGAATAAAAAAGAAGCTTTGAAAGGGAGTTTTTCATTACCGCCACATGTACTAATGAGTGAAGAAGAAATAAACGAACGTTATGCGGCAGTAAGAGATAAAAACTTTAGCCTAATAGAAAGTCTTATTGAACAATCTGAGTTTATTTTCGACTACGCAACTAAGAATAGAGTTCAATCATTAGCGAGGCACGCAAAAGATAAAGGTAAGGCCCGAACAACTATAGCTAGGTTATTAAGCACTTATTGGCGATACGGCCAAGACAAAAACGCCTTGTTACCCGCATATCAATACAGCGGAGGGCGAGGCCAACAACGCAAAGTCAGCGAATCGGCACTTGGGGCACCTAGAACCTCTAGAACTCTTGCTGTTAAAAGATCAAAGACTTTTATAGTCACGGATGCTGATAAAGAAAAAATTCGTAAAGTTCTTGAGAAGTATCATTTAAAACCTGGTGGAAAAAACTTAGTTGAGACCAGGAAAGAGTTGTTGAGAACATATTACTCTGATGAGATTAAGAAGGCTAAGGCGCTCGGTGAGATTCCATACGTTCCTAGCTATAAACAAGTTCACTCATGGAAGCATAAGCTTTTTACTGAAGATGAAATATCAAGAAAATCATCAACTGAACATGACTATTTTCTAAATAAAAGAGACTTGCTAGGTAATGCAAGGCAAAGATGGTCTGTTCCCGGAAGCTGCTTTGAAATTGACGCTACAGTCGCCGACGTTCATATAGTTTCAAGCTTTGGTAAGCAATACGTTTTGGGAAGACCCACAATATACACTATTGTTGACAGGGCAAGCGCAATGATAGTTGGATTAAATGTATCGTTGTATTTTGCATCGTGGAGAGCTGCTAGACAGGCGCTTGCAAACGCCTTTTTGCCCAAAGGGCCTTATTGCAAAGAGTTTGGCATTAATATCCAAAATTCGGATTGGCCTGCAGCACATATTCCTTTGAGGTTAATGTGTGACAATGGCGAAATGATTGGTTTAAACCCTCAGCACTTGGTAGTGCCGTTAACAGAGCTACAACTATCTCCTCCATATCGTCCGGACTTTAAATCTATGGTCGAAAGGCGCTTTGGGTTATTAAATAAGGAAATGATCCACAATCTCCTCGGCACGACGAGAGGGGGAAAAGTTGTTCGTGGTGATAAAGACCCAAGAAAAGACGCAATCTACACATTATCCGAGTTTACTGCTTTGTTGATTGATGCTGTGTTAGAGCTAAACCGCTCTCTCTATAAAAGCCTGGCGACCTCCAGTTCCTTACTAATTGAAAAAGACATACTTCCTACCCCTCTAAATTTTTGGAAAGCCCACATAGCTGAGCATAAGCATGCGTTAAAACTAGCCGACAGCAATGATGTTATTAGTCGTTTATATCCACCAGCTAAGGCCAGTATGACTCGTGGAGGTATCGAGTATAATAATATGTTTTACTCGTGTGACCGCGTGGTTAAAGATAAGCTAGCTTCAATCGCCAGAACCAACGGACAATGGCAGTTAGATGCAAGAATTAACGAAAACACTACCAATTACATATACGTTAGATTTGATAAAAATGATGCGTTCACCAAGTGTAGCTTGCTTAAAAAAGGAAGCATGCTCAAAAATCTCCCTATGCACGAGTCCGAGTTCGTTCTGGATTGGCTCAATAGGAATTATGAAAAAAGCCCAATAAGTGTTGAATCTATTGATACTAAAGTCTCAAGAACTAATATCGAGAAAAAGGCAAAAGCTAGATCTAAAAGCGACAGAATGACTTCCGCTGAAAAGACTAAAAATACTAGAGAGCGTCGCAAAACTGAAATTCACGAAACAGCAAATAAAGTCGTAAGCGACCCTTCATTGCGAGTACAGCCAAACGATAAAACTGATATTAGCACTAATACTAATAGTGTTGTTTATTTACCTCGTAGACGATCACAGTAAGGCACATTGGTTATGCGTAAGGAAAAGGCTACATATCATAAAGCTATATTGCCGGAACACCAAGGTAACCCATTAATAGAAGCTTTAAAGCCTAAAGCAAGCCAAGAGAAGGTTATGGAGGCTTTTAGCTATTACCCTGAGCTTGATGAAGATATAAGGCAACATCCCGATCCCTTGGTAAGAGAGGAATACACTTTACGCTTGAAACACCTGCGCCAGCCACTGCCCATCTACTATAAATGTTTCAGAGCGATAGAAGATGCAATCAAAGCGGGTTACTCCGCGAAAAATCCACTAAGTCCGACAACGTCACAATTTTTACATTATCCCCTTGACCAAAGACCCGATATTCCACCGAGCACTGGATACTTTGAACCTAAAGGAGACGGAATTACGCTTGTTGGAGAGAGCGGTGTCGGTAAATCAAGCATGCTTGAACAAATACTAAACTACTTTCCCAATGTTATTGAGCATGACAACTACTTCGGGCACGTCATGGAGCATAAATATCAAGTCGTTTGGTTGAAAGTTGATTGCCCTAACAAATCTAGCGTTAGAGACTTATGTGAGGAAATCTTAGCTGCTTTAGACTTGGCTATCGGTAATGAACGCACAATACCCAAATCAACCATCGGTGGACTTAATCGTCAAATAGAACAAAAAATTAAGGCTAGCTTTCTGGGTATTTTAGTCATAGACGAAATGCAGCGCTTCGAGTTTAACCGCACGGGTGGTGAAGTCAGCCTTCTGAATTTCTTACACAGCCTAGTAAATAATTTAGGTGTTCCTCTCTTTTTTTGTGCTAATCCACCGTTCAATAAAACGCTCGCAAAGAAATTAAAAGCAGCCCGAAGAGCCGAGAGCGGAGGCTATTTCGAGATGGACGCTTTAGCTCGTGACAGCGATGGATGGGATTGTTTTATTAACGAATTATGGGATTTACATTGGACCAACATTACTACTGAATTAACTAACGAGCTTAATGATAAGTTATTCGAGCTTTCCGTTGGAAATCTTGATATGGCACACAGAATTTATCGTCAAGCACAAAAACAGGTGATTGGTTCAGGTGACGAGAGGATAACAACAGCAGTGTTAGAGCACGCATATATTTCCGCCTGCGGTCTATCTTCTAAAACCGATGAAGTAGCGACTTTGCGTGAAAAAAACCCACTACCCAGGCGAGAAAATCGACAATCTCCTTCCTCAGCAAAAACAACTCAGGAAGTCGATAAAAGAGTCATTGGAGATATCACTCGCCCACAACACCACGAGTTTGAAAGTCAACTTAGAGACCTACAAAACGCAGTCGATTTACCAGCTAAAATAGCCGATCCTGACTTACTTAGAAGAGCTGAAGACGAAAGCGACCCCCTCAAATACCTTAGGCAACATAGAATTCTGTGTGATTCACCATTAGAGCAGTTTGGATAAAGTAGTCTAAAATATAGACAACAAAATTAATTTGTGGACTGATCATGCAGCTTCCCTCACCATTACCTGACGAAACTTTATTTAGTCGTTATGTCCGGCATATGACCATTCTAGGAATGACAGAGTGTGACTACCTTAAAGCCCTACTAAATAAGCCCCGTGCAAGTATTCACCCATACTTGACTGTAGGTATCACTAAAGCGGCCAGCATATGTAAAGATTCAATATTTAAAATTTATCAAGAACAAACACTAGGAAGTTTTTTTTCGTACTTTTTACCCCAACATGCTCAATCAATTTCAAACGCACTTCTTCGAAACAACGGGACTGCGGCGATTAGAGCATCTCAACTAGTTACCTTCAAAGAATCGGAGTTATTATCTTTAAAATACTGTCCTGTGTGTGCCAATAACGACATAAGACAATTCGGGGTTACATATTGGCATCGAGTTCACCAAATACCTGGAATAGAAGCATGTTCGGAGCATAAAGTCTGGCTTATGCACCAGGGACTCCCTGCTAGACCGCACATAAAACCACTCCTATTACCCAAATGTTCTGAAAAATTCGAAGAATGCCAAGAGATGAGCTTCAAACTCGCAAAATTTACGAAAAATTACATACATCATATTTCTTTATCAAATGAATTTTTTAGTCTGCCCAACCTCTTAGAGCGCTTAAAAGACCTTGGGTACATGTGTGGCGAAACGCGATTCAAGAGACAACAGTTAACATCAGACTTTTTTCATTTTGCAATGGGCTTAAAACGTACTTCAACTGGTTTGTTACCAGTCTCTGAGCAAGACTACCGGTACCTTTCCTATTTATTATCAGGATCGGTATGCCAACACCCCTTTAAGTATCTACTGATACTATTTTGGTTAAATAATAAGCTACCTGACTTCGATAAATATCAAATCAGTACAACTGAGGAGAAACCAATTAACAAGGATAAGTCTAAACTGTGCCTGAGCCTTTTAAAGCAAGGGAAATCAATGGCTAAAGTAAGCGAAATTACAGGAAAAAGTAGGTGCTATTTGAAAGCTTTAGCAATAAAGAATAATGTCGCGATAAGCCTTAGGCCGAGGCTGATTAATAAAAAAGTTATAAAAGCCGTGATATCAATGGCATATAAAGGGTTTCACCGCCAGAAAATTGCCAACGAGTTACGCATATCAACTGGTAGTGTAGAGCAAATCATATCCTCCGAAGAAGGTCTAGTCGTAAGAAGAAGACAATATAAATACCAATCAAAAAGACGATGTTATAAAGCAACAGTACTGAGAGCGATGCAAATGAATCACTCAGCCACCCGAGAACAAATTAAAAAGAGTTGTTATTCAGCTTTTTATTGGCTTTATGCGAATGAGAGAGATTGGCTCAATCAAACATTGCCGAAGCCAACAAAGCCTAAATTACCCCCAAAAGTCGACTGGAAAAAACGTGACCTCGAGCTAGCTCCACAAGTTAAAGGCATTTTAACTAATTGCGATGGAAAAATTTCGCGTACCCATATAGATAGGATGCTAGGCGGGCATGGTTGGCTAACACGGAAGCTACACAAACTGCCTCTCACAATGTTAGAGCTCCAAAAGCTTAACAAGCCATAATATCAAAGACCAAGCTGTTTAAGTTTTGCCGTTCTCCTGCTAAATTTCAGTAGCTCTCAAGCAATAACAAAAGAAACTTGCGGAAAACTTGTTTATATTGACATCCAGCGTTGATAGACCCTACGCGCTTTTATAGCTCTAGATAAATGTTCATTTACCAATGTTAAACCGTTCCACCAATCTGCTTTTGAGGAATGTTTTTTGCTAAAGATTCAAAAAAAAGAATCTATCCACAGTTATGTTTTCCGTACTCATATGGTAAATGGAGTTTCGAGTTTTTCCAATATCATTACAAGTAAGGGTCTCTGGGCTGCATCACCTAAAATATTAAAAGGCTCTTTGCATCTATATAAGCCAGTTGATGATTTAAAGTTTCTGAACTTATTGAGAGACTTTGGCTTGGCACATAAAACAAATGATATTTTCGGTAATCCCGCTTCTTACCGGGATGAACTAGAAAGATTTTTTGGCATAAATAAGCGAAAAATAGGAGCCAGACAAAGAACGTTCCCTATAACCTACTGTCTTGAATGCATCAAAAACTATATTCAGAATTTTGGATATGGGATAATTAGTATTGACTGGTATCAAAACTCATATTGCTCAATTCACAATATGAAACTTCATATTGCTAAAGCGAATAACCGAGAACAAGCCGTTGCTGCTCTAAACTTTATATTGAAAGGGGAACACCCTGAGGATTACGAAAGCCTTAATTATAAAGCAGGCTATATTCTAGCCCCCCAAAAAGATTCGCAGAAACACATTAATGACTACTTCCTTCCCTGTTTGGTTAACGACTTTAAAAATTGGGTCACACAGAATTTCAAACTTTTTTCAAAGGAGTTACTTGGTGCGCAATACGGCTCAGTAAGCTTCGTCACTAAACCATACATGATGAAAAAAATATATTACTCAGCAAAAGAAAATAAGCATCAAGGATTCACGGACTTCTTTAATAAGTCATCTAAAGTCAAACACTTAGATTCTGGTGCTATCAACCGGGGAGCCATAACCGAAAAAGCCTATAAAAGTCAAACATCGAAATGTCACGACTGCGAATACACGAGCTGTTTTGCAAATTTAGCTATTATCCCTACTAGAGCCGATGTACGTTTAACACGTCGGTGCGAGCTAAATCTTCTGATACTAATAGACTACCTAGCAGGTATGGGAATTTCCAATTATAGCAAGCGTTTAAGAATAATTAGAAAAATGTCTACTAATCAGAAGATGAAAGCTTTATCTGATTTCAACGGGCCCGAGTCTGACTTTTACAGACGGCACAGCATAGCTCTAGATCATTCAAAATTTACTTACGCAGAACCATATTTGATGTGGCCGGAAGACTAGTGGATTAAACTTCAACCTTAGCCCGATTGTTGATTTTTACTGCTTTTGAATTATCTAAACACTCCAAAAACGGCTACTGAGTGTCTAGTGAGCTAGTGCCGATTCAGTCGTCAGGCCACAGAAAAAACACTAACTCATGCGCTACGAGTAGAGCCAAGGTAATCCTCAAGAGCGTAATAAAGCTTTCCCAGAAGCTTGTTTGCTATCAAGCTTCTTTACAAATACAGTATCAAACAATTAAGCAATAACTGCTACGGTCCTTTTAATGTACATTCGAAAACTAAATTCTCGCACCTCTATACCTAACGACGCGAAAAGCCAGATAATCTTGCAAGCTGACAATTGGGACGATTTCGGTTTTAAGACATTATTCTCACTCACTATCTTTGACTCAGAGTCAAACCGATATGACGTAGGGAGTGTGAAAATTGGCTTTTTTGGACAAAAGGAAGGAGCAACAGCAGAAAGCATCGAAAGCCATTTCGAGCAACTTCCAGAGAGTTTCTTTTCATTAGGCCAGGACGCAGATTATTACAAAGCTCTAATGGAGGAAGTTCCTCAAGAGCTTGCTCAATACACCCTAACCGCGTTAAGAGACGTGATTTATTACCCCGAATTACTTAAACACGTCGAAAGTGAAGATTCATTTAATACATCTTTAATGAGAATGGTAAACCATTCGACGATCTCTAATCAGTTCCAAAGAATTATTAAGGGCGACGCAGCTTTGAGTGAGTACGATTTCTCATATAAACAAGCTGCTAGCGGGGGCTTTTCAGCAGTCGAACTCTCCTTTCAGGTAGAACCTAAGTCAATGCCAAGCTCAAACGTTCATATATTAATCGGCCGAAATGGTGTGGGGAAGACAACGCTCATAAATAATATGCTCAGTTCATTGTTAGCTAGGGAGGAAGATGAGGCCAAGATTCCTGGTGCATTTTATAGTAATGGCAACTTTCTTCCGTTAGAAACTAAACTAGATGAGGATTATTTTGCCGGGGTAGTATCTGTATCTTTTAGCGCTTTTGACGCCTTCGAACCGCCCGAGGACCAGCAAAGCTCCTCGGGCGGCATGAGGTACAAATATATTGGTCTTCAAAAAACCAATAAAGACTCCAATGCAGAGACGCGGAGCCTGAAAACAAAAAATGAACTAGCTTCCGACTTCGTTATTAGCCTAGATAGGTGCTTATCCTTGTCTGCTAAAGAGGCCCGCTGGTTAGAGGCAATAAAAAAACTCGAGTCGGACTTAAACTTTGAAGAGATGCAGTTAAATCAACTTGTTGATTTATACAAACAAGATCGTACCCGCTTTAACCAGCAAGCATACTCTATTTTTCATCGAATGAGCTCTGGCCATTCAATAGTCTTGCTTACAATGACTAAGCTCGTTGAGTCAGTTGAAGAAAAAACTATAGTTTTTCTTGATGAGCCAGAAAGTCACTTGCATCCGCCACTTTTGTCCGCATTCACACGAGCGTTATCAGACTTACTTTTAAACAGAAACGGCGTCGCTATAGTCGCTACGCATTCTCCTGTAGTCTTACAAGAAGTTCCGCAATTATGTGTTTCCGTTATAAGGCGAAAGAGAGGCATATTTGATATTTCCCGACCAGAGATAGAAACTTTCGCAGAGAATGTTGGTCGCTTAACTAGAGACGTTTTCGGGCTAGAAGTCTCTAAATCAGGATATTTAGAACTATTTAATTCACTAGTATCGAAAGGTCAGTCGTATGAGCAAATTGAGACCTCGTTCAACGGACAAATCGGGTTTGAAGGTAAAGCGTTGCTCCGCTCCTTGATAAACAGTAGAGATAAAAACTAGCAAATTATGAGAACAATAATACCGCCAGTTGATAATGCTGAGGCTTTCTTCCAGAGATGTGCTCGTGGATACCGAGATGAGCAACTTTGTGGCAGGCTTGAGGAAGTTTCACCAAGCATTGGACAGGCTTCATATAACTATGCCCAGCTAGGTAGCGTAAAAGAGCTATACAGAATTCCAGCAGATAACTCTGATAACAATGACATAGTTGTAGGGAATGTTACCAAGGAAGAACTAAAAGAGCTTTATTCAAACCAGGTAGCTCGAATCAACAGACCCGGTAGAGAGGTCTATGACAAAATACTATCCAAGGCTCCCAACGGTAGGTGCCCTTTATGTGCTCTAGGCTATGCGTCCACATTAGATCACTACCTACCCAAATCAAAATACCCCATTTTTTCGGTCACTCCTCTAAATCTAGTTCCCGCATGTAAAGACTGCAACACTGGTAAAAGAGATATTGTAGCTATATCTGCAGAAACACAAACGTTACACCCGTATTTCGAATCCAATCAGATAATCAATGAACAGTGGTTATATGCTGAGGTTTCACGCTCTGACCCTCCGTCCATTCGATACTTCGTTAACCCACCGGAAAATTGGGACCCTGTCTCCAAAGCGAGAGTTCTAGCGCATTTTGAAAGCTACTCTTTAGAAAAAAGATACGGTATAGAGGCAGCTGATGAGCTATCTTGCCTCACAGGTATTTTAAGCAAATATAAAAACGAAATGGGCAGGGGCTATATCAAGCAACATTTACAAGACCAGTTCGAAAAGTATGCCTGTGTGGATGCTAACTCATGGAAAGCCGCCTTATTTCAGGCGCTAGCGCAGAGCGAATGGTATTGTGATGGTGGGTATGAGTGAACTCGTGTCGATTTAGATTTTCCCTAAAATTTCAGCAAACTGGGGTTCTACCCCGATTTTTAACCGTCCGTGATAACGGGGCAGAAAAAGTCCCTCTTGACCCATTAAAAATCTTAGCTAAAAACCTACGAGCTGATAGGATGAAACTGGGTTTTAATCTAGATTTTGGGTCATATGAAAACTGCAAATACACCTCACAATTTTATCGCGAAGCCACCCAGGAAGGACTTTTGGTTACTTTTCAAAGTAGCCTCAATTGACAGGCTTTTGAAGATGCAGAAAGGCCTGCTCTACATGAATAGTCTTGAGTACTTTTCAAATTTAGAAGGTGAGGAGAGTCTGGCTTTACGAGCCGATGGGTTAGAGAAAGTATATGGAATATTGCGAGCAGGAAATACCCCCTCGGGTTACGCCACGTTATCTATCAAAGTTAATGATGAGGAAGTTGATTTAGGCTCTGATGCAGTTCTTACTGCCCACTTTCCAAGACCTGAAAATACAATGCTATTTTGCATGGGGGCTTTTGCTGACAATGAAGATGGCTTAATCCCCAATGAAATTGATGGAAAAATACACTTTGATAAGCGATTTCTCGATTTCGGTTCGCATGTTTTACTTATAAACAAGCCGAGCGAGTTTTCATACCGGATAAACAAAGCAATAAAAAAGCTACCTGGTACATTTAGCTCTAAGCTTTTAGATGACGGCTATGGCTTGGTCGATTATAAACCATTAGAGAATTATTCTGGTCCCATCGGCTTGTATACAAAAGATTGTAAATATTCATGGCAGATGGAATTTAGGATTTCTTTTGGCGTTCACAAGCAGTGCTTAAATTCAAAAGGAGCACTTGAACTGAACATTGGTGATATTTCCGACATAAGCGATATTGTGCCGGTTCAGGCGCTTATTGATAAACCCTTTGAGGTAAAAAGAAGGATATTTATAAAAGTTGGCGATGGCTATGAACAAATCAATAAGTAAAAAGGTAACACCATGAGAAAGAAAGCCCAAAAGACTACGAAGGTCGTTGTCGATATTAAGTGCGACATTTGTGGTCAAAGCGTGGTACCCGAATTTCAAAAGAACAACCTGGACAGATTAGATGAATTCTCTTCGTTTGCCCGGTTAACTGCTGAATTCGGTTATGGCTCAAAGCATGATGGTGAAGTATTCAGCTATGATTTTTGTGAGGACTGCTTTGATAAGATCCGAGTCAAAATGAGTGAGCTTAAAAGGGGCGAATGAGTTTCTAGTAAGCTAATCGCTATTCAATCTCTGGGTATCTCGTTTATTCAAAGATAGACAGACAACCTGATAGGTGGCATTAAAAGCATGGTAGAACGGATTTTCAATGATATTCCTGAAGGGAAGGTCACCGATGCCGACGAACAGTCTTTTTTAGTCGGATTGGGCTGGTCACGGGGAAATACATGGGATGATTTGCTTCAGTCAAAACGTATACTGATAGTTTCCGAGGCTGGGGCAGGAAAAACCTACGAATGCCGTAAACAGTCAAAGCGCCTTTGGGATGAGGGAGAGCCTGCATTCTTCGTTGAATTAGCCGCATTGGCAACAGAAGACCTTGTCAGCCTGTTAGATGTAGACGAAGAAGCCCGCTTGGATGCTTGGCTTGCCTCACAGTATGAAATAGCGACATTTTTTTTGGACTCGATTGATGAACTAAAATTGACGATGGGTTCGTTTGAACGCGCGCTTAAGCGACTGAAAAAGCGTATTGGAGGTCAACTTCACCGGGCGCGAATCGTCATCACGTCACGACCAATCCCCTTCGACGAACAGCTGGTCCGAAGTGTATTACCTGTTCCTCCAGCTCCGTCTTCGGAATCCAATGAAGATGCATTTGCAAAGATCGCAATGCGTGAGCATCGGGAGCAACATAACAATAGCAACCCAAATGAATCGCCCGATTGGCGGTCTGTAGGCTTAATGCCGCTGTCGGACGAGCAGATAGTCGATTTTTGTCGGCATGAGGGAGTGAGCCATCCTGACCTTCTTTTTGAAGACTTACTACGTCGAAATGCCCTAGAGTTTGCACGCAGACCTCAGGATCTTATTGAGTTATGCGCAGACTGGAGTAAGCATAAACGCATCCGAACACATCACGATCAGGTCGATACGAATGTTCGTGTGAAGTTACTTCCTCGCGAATACAGACCTGAACCAGCGGAATTGTCTGTCGACAAGGCAATTGAGGGAGCTAGCCGACTCGCGCTTGCAGTTCAGATGACACGTCGTCTAACTATTCGTCATAGTGCAGAGTCCGATGCTATTAACGAAGAGGCAGCTCTTGATCCCGCGGTAATCCTATCCGATTGGCAACCGAACGAACGAAAGGCACTGCTGGAGCGTCCGCTATTTGGTTTCGCTTCATATGGCAGAGTGCGTTTTCATCATCGTTCGGTCGCGGAGTATCTTGCTACCGAGCGGCTAATAGCGCTTAGAAAACATGGCATGCCGTTTCGAGCCCTCAAGCGGATTATCTTCGCTGAGACCAAAAGCAAAATGATCGTTAAGCCGTCCAAGCGGCCAGTCGCTGGATGGTTAGCCTTGAAAGAAAACGGGATATTTGAACTCTTGCGGGACCATGAGCCTGCTGTACTTCTAAATGAAGGCGATCCAGAGTCGTTAACGCAGACGCAGCGAAATCAAGCTCTTTACGCCTACGCTGAACGTTACGGCCCTGGTGGGTGGAGAGGCCTTCAGGTTCCTCACATTCAGGTCCATCGATTTGCGTCGAATGGGCTGGCAAAAGAAGTTGAAAGGATTTGGCGTTGTGGGGTAGAGAATCCGGATGTGCGAGAAGTTCTCATCAGCCTTATAGAAGCTGGTCGCATAGAAGCTTGTGCAGATATCGTATTCGATATAACTCAGGACATTTCAGCAACTGCGGTCGAACGTATAATGGCTATTGACGCGTTAGTCGCACTCGCTGACGAGAGATTAGAAAGCATTTCTGTCTGTATAGCTGATGGTGATTATCTCTGGCCTGATAGAGTAGCATGCGGTGCCATACTACGCCTTTTTCCAAAGTACATGTCGGTTGAGCAGCTTTGTCGGACCCTTAGATGGATAAAGCAAGGGAAGCGAAATATAGGCGACTTTAATTGGCAACTTCCAATTCTGATAGCAAGGTCGTCTCTTGAGTTCCCTGACCTTGAGGAACTTCGTAACGGCTTCCTTGCGCTTGTCTCAGAGGGGCTTACATGGCGAAAAGAGTGGCCGCATATTACCAGTGATCGGGCACATCTCAGTGAAGCACTCGCAGCAACATGTAAACGCGGCTTGGATATAAGCCAAGACGATCAGTGGCTTCATGCTAGTGTAGTCGCATTGCGATTACACCACCAAGACCATTATAACGACGAATCGATCAAATCACTTCGCAAACAGCTCATCAATCTGAAAGCAGAGGACAATGAGCGTCTTTTCTGGGTTGAGGACGCTTTGCTGCAGTCGCTCCATGAAATCAAAGATCCTTGGAGACGGCTCGCAGAACTCACTATCCACGATGGACCGGTTCAGCTAAGACCGGACCGGGATCTGACTTGGGTGAGCGAAGCGCTTGGAGACACGACCCGGGATGCGGATGAACGCGCAATGCTCTTGGAGGCAGCCATCCGTCTGTCGCCGGATCGTGATACAAGGAGAAAACACTATGAGGGACTTAGGTCCCTCATAGTGGATGAACCTTCATTCGTGCAAAGACTTGACGACTGGCTGAAGCCATCGAAATACGAAAAAGAGCATCTTCATTGGGAAAAGGAGCAGGCTGAAAAAAAGAAGCAGGAAGAGCGGCGTAAGGCCAAGAGCCGCGCGAGCTGGATTCAGTTCTGGCGAGAAGTTGCCAACCAGCCTGAAAAAGCATTTTCGACGGAGCAAAGCTGGAACACAGCTTGGAACTTGTGGCGCGCTATGAGTCATGATGGTGCAGACAGTAGAGCATCAGGCTGGAACCGGCGATTCATTGAAGAGCAATTCAATCAAGACACGGCCGACAAGCTTCGCCGGGTGCTGATGAAGATCTGGCGTGATGACCATCCAACTTTTCCCAGCGAAAGGTCCGAAGGCGAGCGCAATACATTTCTTGTACGTTGGCAACTTGGTCTGGCCGCGATCTACGCTGAAGCGGAGGCCCCAGGCTGGGAAGCTAAACTCAGCGATGCCGAAGCTGAGCTAGCCGCGCGTTACGCTCCAATTGAACTAAACGGCCTGCCTAAGTGGCTCGAGGACCTCGTAGACACACATCCAAAAGCTGTGGACAGGACGCTTGGAAATGAGTTTTCGTGGCAGCTGAACCGGTCGTCAAGTGAACAAGGCTCTTTGAATCTACTTCAAGTAGTTGAATATGCGCCTGAAAGGGTTGCCTGTTTATTTTTACCGCGACTGGAGTCCTGGCTAGATGACGGTGGGGAGGATATTAATGGTGGCGATGACACTAGCGGAATGGCCGGAAGGGTTCGGCAAGCCACACGGATTATCATTAAGCATGGCAATGCTGCGGAAATTAAGAAACTTCAAGAACAGGCACTCCAGAGGTTGGAGCAACAATTGCCGTTTTCGATGCGCCTTGTTTGGTTGTCCACCTTAATGCAGATTGAACCGCAGGAGGGGATCGAACGGCTAACTGACCTAGTTAAGAGAGTTGAACCTTCTAAGCGATCGGACGCTGTGACATGGCTAGCCAAACTCTTTGGGAATGACCAAGACGGAATTAGTTTGCGTGACGAACGATTAACGCCGCAATTACTGCTCAGGCTTCTTCGTTTGGCCTATCGCCACGTTCGAATACAGGACGATGCGCACCACGAAGGGTCCTATTCACCCGACACTAGAGACAACGCAGAACAGGCGCGCAATAGCATTGTAAGCGCATTGCTTGACGCGAGAGGAAATGAGGGCTTGGCCGCCAAGATAGAAATGGCTGCAGATCCTTTGTGCGCTCATTTCAAGGATCGCATTTTGGCTGTGGCAGCAGAGAATTGGGCACTAGAGATCGATGCTGATACATTTGATGAAGCTCAAGCAGTAGATCTTGATAGAACTGGTGAAGCTCCAGCTTCAACGAATGAAGCCATGTTTGCGTTATTGAAGGATCGGTTATCTGATCTTGATGAACTTTTACTACACGACGATTCACCGAGAGAAGCTTGGGCGTTAATATCAGATGAGAAGATAATGCGTCGAGTAATTGCGCGAGAACTTAAGCGCGCCGCAAATTCACTTTACACTGTCGACCAAGAGGCGGTAACGGCTGACGAGAAGGAAACCGATATACGTCTGCGTTCTGTTCTGTCGAAACATGAAGCTGTGATTGAACTCAAGCTGGGTAATGCAAATCGCTCTGCGAAAGAGCTGCTAGATACAATTGAAGGGCAATTGGTCAGAAAATATATGGCGGCTGAACACTGTAGGGCTGGAGCTTTGCTGATAACTCTTACGAAAGATCGCCAATGGCATCATCCAGTTGAGAAACACAAGATCAAAGCAGATCAGTTGTTATCGTTGCTTATTGCTGAGTCTGACAGAGTTCAACAGGCTCTGGGAAGTGATACCTATATTCATGTACATCTTCTTGATTTGCGTCCCAGGTTATCCACTGAGGCTAACGTTAAATAAGTAGTTTGAGCGAGCTAGCCGAACACCTCTTTGAAGCAATATGTGCTACCTGTGACGATTAGAAAGAGGTTTACATGGCGCTTGTTCTAACGTCAGTATTGAATTATAAGGCTTTCGTGAAAAATTTTACTTCTCAATCGTTTAAAAGTATTGAATAGGATTTCTCCCTAAGCCTGACCTTACTTACCAAAGTCATATCTTCGATTACATCGAGATGTTTTATAACAGCAAACAAAAACATGGTTACAATAATTTACTATCACCAGTAGAGTACGAGAAGCGTTACGGAGTGGAATGCCCCCAGTATCATTGCCTATTTGTTCGCTGTGGCTTCGTGGATTAGCCGTGACAACTTTTAACAAAGCGTTGCTGTCGGACAAACTTCCCGCAGAGCGCGGCTTTAATTTTCTTTACCCTCAAGGAGCTTGCATGGGTATAGCTATTTTTACAACAATTGCGTCGCTAGCGAGCTTATTCGGCCTGGCTTTCCAGCTTTATAAGCACAAAGAAAAGCCTCTAACTTATGCGTTATTATTAATTTCAGTTATTAGCACAGTTGTTGCTGCGTATTCATGGGTAGAAACACATAATCTTGAGGCAGAGAATCGAGCATTAATGAATGCAAGGCTTGAAGCAGATAAATTGCTAGAGTCATGGCCGAAGCTAGAGAAATTTGATTACACATCTCGCGGAGAGTTTAGAGGGATCGTAATATCCGGCATGGCTTTTCTTGAGTCCAATAGAAAGTTCTTTCCTGAAACATATTTAGCTACCAAATCATTGTTATTTGTCGAGTTAGAGACCACATCAAATAAAGATGAAAACTACGTATCAAAGCGTAGTAAGTTAAAAGAAGCCGCCAAAACAATGGTTACGACTATCAAAGCAATAAGAGTTAATAAGTCAATGCAGCCGACCTCTAACGCGTTGGCTGATTGAGGGGTTAGACACAAGAATGGCAGATGTTCGCGAATCCTACAAAGCTATGACACTCCGGATTCTGAGTAATTTCCAGTTACTGGAGTTGACACTGAAGCTGTACATCGGGAGAGCCTATGAGCTTATCGGCCTGTCTCTGAATGGACGTATGCATTTCGATTATTCAGTAGCCGATGTTGAGAATTTCCCTCTTGAGAGGCTGCTGAATGTTTTTGGAAAGCTCAATGGCAATCGGGAGTTACTGGAACGTCTGAATAAGCTTAGAGCTCAAAGAAACCATGTGGCGCATGAGTCGCTAATCATCGTCATGGGCACTATATATGACAAGGAGGTCGTACAGAAAAAGCATGGAGAGTTTTTCTACCTTGAAGACGAACTGACAGAGTGTCTGGACCTGGTCGTCGAAGAAACGAAAGCCTTACACTCGGGTTTTGCCGGAAAATAGGGTCTAACTAATTGTTTCAGTTCGTTCTAGGCCGGAAGACCCTCCGGCGGACGCCTATTTATCCGATTGAGAGGAGATTACGTTGAAATTTGGAACCTAAAAGGCGGTGTGAAGATGTGTTAGCTGGCCTTCGATAGAAGCGATTATTTCCTTTTGATGACCTTTACGAATCATGTTATTGCCTTTAACTGCGTGGTATACCGCTTCCAAGCATTCATCAGTCAGCCAACCTTTAAAAACATTCACATAGTCATTAAGAACTTCTTGCCTAATTTGGCTGCAATCAAATGCAGTATGAGCTTCGATGCAACTTGCATAAGAATCATGTGCTAAAAATTTGTGCTCAGCTTCGGGTAAAGGAACATGGAAGTGATCTAATCCTTCCTGAAAATAAAACTGATTTATTTCCGAGTTAATCAATAACACTAGTAACCTAGGCTCAAGTGATGCTACAACCAAGAATTTATTTTTGGGTGGAGTCGTGAAATCGCAGTGCTTGTGAAGTACCGCGCCTACTCTCAGATTATTTTCTATTAATTTGGCAAATGGACTTTGACTGGCTGGCATTTATTTCCCTTGCTCGTACTCTTCCCTGGCACCTAATTACGATCAAGGGTGTCTATTATGGTGAAGCTCTAATAGTGCTTTGCTATTTTGAAGCGTTGATAGGATAGCTTCAACAGGCATGAAGTTATTGCGTCCTGCCCTTTTCCATGCCTCGTCGTGACTAAGGTCACCTAAATCTTCATTCTCACTTAGCTGAATAACTTCGTCCATGCATAGCAGATCAGAACCGCTAAAAAGATCTTCATCTGCTTGTCTTTTTGCAGTAACAATATAATTTGAACCTAACTTCACTGGCGACTCAACTGAGAATGGTAGCTCTTTACCCTTTCCGATATTTTTAATCAGATCATAAGCTGTTGACGGAACTGGTCCTTTTTCCATTGCCGAGTAACTTTCATCAAAGATAAAGCGACCATAACGCTCCATATGGAGCTTATCAGCAAGGTAGAATACCTTTAGCACGTTATACATATTTTTCTTGTGCGCAGGAGCGCGCTCCGCTATGTAAGCGAAGGCTTCAAGTATTCTTGAAATGCTCTCTTTATTCATAATGCTCATAAGAAAATTAACATAAAAGGAAAAGTTGTGTTCACCGCACATGATAGAGGTTGACATGAAAAAAATAAAGAGAAATAAAAAAATAGCTTAGCTTTGTTAACGAGAAATTAACACAAGAAGTCAATGTGCAACATAGAGTCCTCTATAACTTATTGATTCTAAATTGCTTTATAATTTTTCTGCTCTCTTGCCACCTGATATGAAATTGGAGTGTCCGCATGGTAAGCCACCCTTACTTTTTTGCGATTTACACTTTTTCAATGACAGTAAAATGCTTAACGCGGTGAGGAGTTTTTTAGACACGGCTCACCAAAGAACCAGTTCAAATTTGTTATTCGTAAAAATACCAATCTCTGCTATTGGCATCGAACCTTCAAGCCGCTAGGAGCTGTGAGTTAAATCTTTCAGTGCAACGCAATGTGTGTTCGTTATTTTTTGACGAGGAAACTGTCAGGGCCCCCTCAAATTTAAGTGAATTGAGTATCTAACCTTATTAAACGATTGTAGAATATTTATTAAAATACTCTACTAATGTAAATAGATATAAGCGAGCTAAATCACTCCAGCTTCAAAGGGAATAGGTTGTTGAATACATTACTAAACTTGATAAAAGAAACTGATTTCATTGGTTCAGATGTTGCAATAATAGTCCTTGGAACCTCAATAGCAGTCTTTGCTTTCTTCAGATTTCGAAAATTACTTGCGGATTGGGATCCGAAAAAGAAAAAGCGTGAACATCATAAATTTCGAATAGCCTCATTGGAAGCTATGAAAAGTGCAGACTCGGAAGAAATCAATGATTTTATAATCCGTAGTTCTGATACTGCGTTGATACGATCTCTAAAAGAGCAAATTTGGGAGGCCTATGACGCCAGATATGTTTTTGTCGATGAACTAGGGGAGGATGAAGTTTCACGTTTACGTTTTCCTCTGACGACTGTTGAGGCTTACGCAAGGGGGCGGCAAGCTTTAATAGCTCCAACAGCCAAGTCTAATAAAGTTTGGAGTATTAAAAAAGCTTCAATCTCTCTCCAAAGGCTTAGTCTCACATTTTTAGTTGGTGCCCTTATTTGTATTTCCTTCTCTCTGTCCGGTTTTTTTAGTTTGTTGATAAGGGAGTTATTTTCGATTGAAGGAGAGCACTTTTTAGACAGTATTCTGGTGCCTTTACTTATGCTTGGAGCTATTTTTTCTGCGATCGGTTATACGCTGATGGATAATATAAAACACGTTATCAGTGCTCATAAATTTAAAAACCTTTGGGTACAGAGGATTGATTCCTCCATAAATGAGTAACGTATCTTATCAAGGAGGAAGCACAGGAACGCAGGGCTCACTAATATGACTGAATCGCCACTAGTTCTCTAAAGCCTGAGTTGTCGCAGATGGAGGCGCGGAGAGTAAAATTTAAAGTCCTCTCTTGGCACGAAACCGAAGTTCAGCAACAAACGAAGAGCGAATCATTAGCCTTTTTAAGACTTTTTTCTACTTCAATTTAGAGATTAACCGGCCTGCTATTGTTAAGTGGGAATGTTGCTAACGATGTACGGCACGCTTGCCTCATCAACATTGCACGTTTTGTTGTTGTTTTGCGTATTTAGGTCGTTTAGTGTCAATTACATAAAGAAAAACTAAAATTTAGTATTGTACGCCCCTTAAAAGGTAAGCTAGCTTGCTCATGTTGATTTTTGTTAACTCAAAACCTCTCAGAATGCTCATTTGAGCAGCAACTTAATATGCGGCAACTAAAAATGGAACGAGTTACGAAGAACACACGCACAATATTCAAAGGTTAGCTGTTTAGAGGGCATATGGAGCAAGACGAGTTTTTCCTCAAGGTTTCGAGAGCGCTATCAGGATGTCAGATGGTAGAGATGGAGTTGAAGCTCTATTTAGCTCACGCTGTCGCCCTCATAAAAAAACGTCTGGGTGACCGTATGCCCTTTGGAATGTCCGGCGACGATTTTCAAAACCACTCTCTCGAAAGGCTAATTACTGAATTTAAGAAGTTTTCCGATAATCAAGAGTTGGTTAAACGCCTCAACAAGTTCAAAGATGAACGAAACTTCCTAAGTCATAAAGCTATTGCATCCTGTATAGATGCACACAATGGTTATCAAGAATGGCAAGCTGCTTCTCTTGACGAACGTTTGTTAAAAATTGAGAAAGAGGCGTCAGAACTATTCCTTGCTATTCATAACGATTCGACAAGGTTTTTAGGATACTTGTGGTTTGAAAATGAAGCTTGAGTCAGCAACTGACAAGGACCGTAGTAAAAGTACGTATGTATATTTAGACGAGGCAACGTTTTCCTTTTCTCATAAACACCTCTCATTTTAGTTACATTGTAAAGGTTAAATTTGTCTAGCAAAATCTGGGAAGTCCATTCACGCCATCTCAGAACAGATGCTAATTACATTGATGATAGTTTCAGAGCCACTCGGGCTGCCCTCTATTAGGTGATAAAAAAGTCTTACAAGAAGGCTTAGGATTAGCCAAAACCACGCACTTTTTAAAAGTGCTTCCGCCATTTTCACATTCGTCACTTTCTCATTCGTCGCCACATAATTGTGACGCAGACATTTCAGAGTGTCACGAAATAAGGTCAGCTCAACTTTTTCATCACCAACATTGAGTAAATCTCTCCAGCTCATAGTTCGAAAGGCTGCTACTTTCAATGCGTGTTTTGCCCAGAGAATACAACGAAACGCAACAATAGCTGATATGCCCATCGTTATAACCATTAGCCACGACAGTGCCGAATACAGACCAGATTCTGATCTCCCAATAATATCGATTGCTAATGGAGACAATGTGATTAGTGACGCGAGGAAAGCTGTAGCGACACCAAGATATAGTCCACCCTTACTGTCAGCAGAGGACCTTCGTTGTTGCTCTTGATCGTAAAGCCTCCGAGCTTCGCCTAGCGCGACATCAACAAAGTCACCGGGATCAGCTTTCTTTATTAATTCAAGATCTCTCTTTAATGATTCGTCATCTGATTTACCTGATAGTCTTGGCCATAATAAATCAAAGTTCATGTTTTCTCCGACAGGCAACTAACTCATCTACGATTGTAGAAGCGATGGGTAAATTTGTCTGATTCTCAATCCACGCCCATTGTCCGTTTGGATTTATTTCCAAAAACCAATAGTTATCTTCTTGATCACATATCAGGTCAATAGCGCCAAACTTCAAATTTAACTTTGATGTTAGCTCAATACATGATGCAGCTACGCCTGTCGGTAGTTCGATAACTTGATGACGCAAATCTATCCTCCCTCCTTTACGCCAATCTACTCTCGTTTGCTCTGCATCCTGCGACCAAATTGCGACTGGAAAAATCTGCTTTCCAACCACAGTAACTCTTACATCGAACTTCTTAATGATTTCTTGTTGAAAAATTGAGGGAACCTGGGAAATAGCTGAAGCATGTGCAGTGTTTACTTCAGGGATTCTGCTGGTAAAAATCACCTTGTCATCTTTACCTTCGATTAGACCTTGCCTTACAGGCTTAATGATAAGCCCATTGCTCCCTGTTTTCTGAATAATATCGTTAGCAACGTTAGTAATTAAACCGTTGGGTACTCTGAAGCGCGCTTCCTTCGCTAAGAGCAATTGCTTCGGCTTATCTTCTGCAAGTGCTATCGATACTGGTGAGTTGAACCACTTACCTTCGAGTCGAGCGTAAATACTTTTTAAAAAAGCCAACCATTCTGATGCAATGTATTCATTTTCACTGGTCTCTGATGAGTTTGTATACTCAGGGGAGGAAGGTCTTCGAAAATAGGCAGATTGAACCTGGCTGCCGTTAATGTACCCAATCCGCCAATCATCCATGTTTTCATAGCCAATAGAGCATTCGTAATTCGCTAATGACTCTGTATTTAACCGATAGTAGTCGACTTCTCTTTTACGCAATTCACGGACAATATAGTCGGTCGTAATATCCCTCTTATTCGTGACCAAAAGAATCATAGGTCATAAGGACTCATCGAGTTATCGTCCTTTTCTTGCGCCACGTCAGTTTTCGTTAGTAAACTATTCAAGATGCAGGATCTTAAATCGGTATCGTCACTCTCTTCATGCACCTTGGTCTTAGTCATCATTTCGAGGGCGTATGGACTTTCATCGTCTCTCTCAACATCGACTTTCGTCTTTGTATTTAGCTCCGCACTGTTGAACGCTAATGAATCAATTGCCGGCATCATGGACTCTGCATCGAACCACATATCAGCTTGTTCCGAGTAAAAACCACCAATTTCCGGAGACTGTGAGAGTTCTCGCTTGGTTGCAAAATTTAAGATAAAAGGTTTAGTTTGATGGCATAGCATGTCTATAAATCCTTTAGTATTTAATACCCACTGAATGAAAACTTGCGTCCTATTTTTCCAATTAACTATACAGCTCTTGTTATGCTCATAGTCTAGGCTGTCAAGATTAACTGAGTCGGTACTAGTTTACTAGACACTGAACCATTCCAATTGGAGTGGACCGAGAATCATAGACAATTCCTGACTATTATTTGAGCATAGGAGGAAAGTTTATGAACAACCAACGATACAGTCCAGAATTTAAGGATGAAGCAGTCCGTCAAGTGATAGAACGAGGGTACACCGTTGCTGAAGTTTCTGCGAACTTGGGGGTATCTCAACACAGTCTCTATAAGTGGGTAAAAGCAGCCAACCCGACCCCCTCCAAGCAAAAGGACGATGAACTGATAGAGGCTAAAAAAGAAATACTGAAACTACGTTCAGACCTAAAACGTACTGAGGAAGAGCGGGACATTCTAAAAAAGGCCGCAAGGTACTTTGCAAGCCAGCCAGAGTAAAGTACCAGTTCATCAATGAGCATCGGCGCATTCATTCGATTGCTTTGATGTGTCGAGTTCTTGAGGTTGCGCGTGCAGGTTTCTATTTCTGGATCGATAAACCGTTATCTGATCGTGCCTTGGAAGATCGTCGGTTGCTCCCCTTAATAAAAGATTCGCATAGCGCCAGTTGCGGTGTTTACGGCTATCGGCGCATTCATTTGGATTTGTGCGAGCTCGGCGAGTCGGTTGGTAAAAATCGTGTTTTAAAAATTATGAATGCACATAATATCAAGGCCTCAAGGGGATATAAGAGATTTCGATACGGAGCCGGCCGGCCAGCTATTGTGACTCCTAACCTATTACAGCGGGAATTCACCGTGGCACGACCTAATCAAGCCTGGGTAACTGATATTACCTATATCCGGACTTGGCAGGGCTGGCTTTTTCTTGCGGTTGTCATGGATCTTTACGCCCGTAATATTGTTGGATGGTCGATGAAGCCTAGTCTCGCTAAAGAAATTGTTCTAGACGCTCTGTTGATGGCTGTGTGGCGTCGAAAACCGACCTCCTCAGTATTAGTGCATTCTGATCAGGGGTCACAATACGGAAGCGATGATTGGTTCCGGTTTTGTAAGTCTAATAACTTAGAGCCCAGCATGAGTCGTCGGGCTAACTGTTGGGATAACGCCGTTGCAGAGTCTTTCTTTAGTAGTTTAAAGAAAGAGCGGGTTAAAAAACGGGTCTATAAAACGCGAGAATTAGCGCGAGCTGACATTTTTGATTACATTGAAGTATTCTACAACCGGAAACGGCGACATAGTCACCTCGGTGGCATCAGCCCCGAGCAGTTTGAGCAAGCCTCATTTTGAGGCGTCAGGGTGTCAATGATACTGGGGGCATTCCAAATTGGAATCTACGAAAGAGAAGCTCAACGTCCGCTGTTGGCACGAAACCGAAGTTCAGCAACGAGCGAGAAACAGACCTTCTGACTTTCAGCTTACTCCAACTAGTGACTAGACGTCCCGTTATTAGTAAGAGTGGATGTCGCTAGCGATACACGGCAACTTCACTTCGGAAATATTGCGCACTTTGTTGTATTGTGTATTTAAGTCGTTTAATGTCAATAACATAACAAAAATAAAGGTTGGATATTGTGAGCCCTATAGAGTGTAACTGAGCATGCTCAAATTGCCTTTTCTAGCTCGGAACCTTTCAAATCAGGAATGCTTGCTTGATCAGTAAGTCAAGAACAGAAGACTAGCAATTGGACGAGCTTCTAAATGCGCACGCACAATATACAAATGTTATATTCACAGGAGAATTCATCATTGGAAGCATTTAATTTGTCAGTCTTAGCTTCAATCATCGCTTCACTAATAGTTGCCTATTTAACGGCTAAGTTAACTATCGGGAATAGGTACGGAGAGGCTACAAAGAGGTTGTTTGTTGCGGTAATGCAATACTATTTCGCAACTAAGGCTCTTGTAACGCAAGATAACCTCGAAGAAGTTGAGGGCGATTCCAAGTTTAAAGCCGAAAAAGATGCTGATGTATATTTAAACAACTTAGAAAGTGTCTATAAAACTGTATGTTCCATTCTTAATTCTCCTGGCGCTAGTGAGCTCTTAAAGAAAAATTTGCAAATTGCTGCGCTGCCTATTTCTATAAATATGGAAATATATAACTTCAAAAAGACAAAGCTTATTTCAAACAAAACCTGCTTAAAAGATATGTTTGAAGTGATGGATTTCCTATTAAAACAAAAGCCAATTGCAGAGCTTAAAGGACAAAAAATTCATAATGAAGTTTCCCGTATTCATCGTGAGTTAAACGATAGCTTTCTTATCGGTGTTCTTGGTTTTAATCCTAATAAGTGAATATAACAAAGTATTTAAGGGCGGACGCATAAAGGTTGGCTTGCGCTCATTCTTCGCTAATTATAGCCAACCTTTGTTTGCCGCTTAACACGGCGTTATGTTTAATGAGACATAGATGAGAATATTATTAATAATTTTTTGCATGTGCTTCGCGTCTCTATCCTGGTCTCAAAGTCTTCCAGAGCATGCTTCAGAGAATCCATACGGCAGTGGTTGGAAGTGTGATCGAGGATATTACAAGTCAGGCAATAAATGCGAAAAAGTTCAAATACCAGAAAATGCTGGTCTTGATGTTTACGGCAGTGGCTGGAAGTGTAATAGGGGCTATTACAAATCAGGCAACACCTGTGTAGAGGTTCAAGTCCCTAAAAACGCAGGCATTGATGTTTACGGTAGTGGCTGGAAGTGCAATAGGGGCTATTACAAATCAGGCAATACCTGTGTAAAGGTTCAAGTTCCTGAAAACGCGGGGATTGATGTTTACGGCAGTGGCTGGAAGTGCAATAGGGGCTATTACAAGTTCGGCAATAAATGTGTAAAAGTTCAAGTTCCCGAAAACGCGAGTATCGACATTTATGGTAGTGGCTGGAAATGTAATCGAGGTTTCAAGAAAGTTGGAAGCTCATGCAAGGCTATGACACAGCAAGAGCTTCAAAGGCAAATTGAGTTGGAAAAAGCCGCTATTGCTGAAATGCAGCGTCGAAGAGCTCAGGGCGTAAGTGGTGACGACTGCGATACAGAGTACAAAACAAACGCTGAAGTTTGTGTTGAAATTACTGGGGGCGATATTGATTGTAACGAAAGCTATTCTGGTAATTATTATAATGATTGTGACGTTTCGCTTAACTATGAAGTAAACACCGATTATAGCGGCGGTGCATACCTAGACGTTGAAGTCGAGTGCACAGTTGAGATTGAATATAAGGGTAGAAACACGTATTCAACTCAATCAGACTCAAGTTATGGAGATGAGTCTCACGATCTCTATGCTCACGATAGTGATAGCGAAACTCTTAATTTCAACTTTTCATTTGGGTCTTATCAAGAGGTCACGAGCGCAAAAATAAGTAGTGCGGAATGCGAAATCGATAGCGTGGATCTGTACTAAAAAACGTAACAAGGCGCTGCTGTCGGACAAATTTTCCGCTGCGTTCCAAATTTGCCGCAGAGCGCGGCGTTAAGCGAAAATTAAGGATAGGTACTTTGGTAGAAATTCAAGAGATTTTTAATGAATGGTGGAAGCCAGTATTTCAAAGCGTCGTTGGGGCTTTTTTGTTTTGGCTTATTTTGAAATATGCGCCACTTGCTTACGGTAAACTGAACGCCAAGTATGCTAAGCGATCGCTTGTTTCTAAGAAGAGACTCCTTATATATCAGGTAACTAAGTATAAGGCGTTAACTTCTGAAGGTGCAGAACGTTCTACATATTTCTCGGCTCTTATATATGCTGCACATCGTGAGCTCATCAAAGGATTGATCTGGCTTACACTAGGTTTGGTGACCATGTCCGTCATCCCAACTTTTGGAGTTGTTGGCTTCATTGGCGCATTTTATTTTTTCATTAAAGCGGCAAGCGTAACTTCACCAATTGATACAGATATCGACAAAGAAGGAAAACTGGAAGAGCTGAATTTAGAGTTGGAAGAGATAAGAAGCTCGCTTAACAAAGGCAGTCAGTAGGATGCTCGCAAGCTCGCACCTCTGCTGCCGACGTCAACGTCCGCTCCTGGCACTAACCTGACAGTCTGCTGTGAGCGAAAAGCAGACATTGGACTTTCTGACGTTACAAGGTAGTCTAGCTTGCAAGTGACGCTAGACGTTAAACTTACAGAAAATAGGGATATATATGGAGCCTAAAACTAAAATAGGTGAAGCTCAAGTTCAGCAAGCATTTGTTGAGCATTTAAAGTTTAAGATAGGTAGAAAATTTGGCGCTGAGTTTCCCTATGCTTACGGCGCATTTAATGGAAGTCAAGATAGGAAATATGCCGACTATTTTGCAGGGGTTAATGCTAAAAATATACTTATAGAATTTAAAGAGTTTAAATCTGAAATATCATCAGAGTCACGAAAACCATTAAGAAATAAACTATGCAACATCATAAGCGATGCTAACCTTTCTAATTCACTAAATGCTCACTTCATTGCTTGGCGGCTTGAGAACTCAAAAGACAATAGGCTTAGGGTGAAAATTGATACATACCTTCCTACGGTCTGCGCGTTATTTAATAAGCATTTTGATGGTAATAATGAAAGGTGGATACCGGAGTTTGTTGATGATTTCTTAGATATTAAAGCTGGGGTAAGTAATGAGAGTTTTGAGGCATACATAAACGAACTATCAAATATCGCAGGTGATGATGGGGATTCTAGTTTTTATGGAGTCCATTTAACTTTTGACCCTGAACATGGGGTAGACTTAAGAATTTTTTCAACTGTAGCTGAGCTTATTGAGTTCTCGAACAAACTGAGTCTTAGTAAATCGCCTGAACCTAAAAATAGCAAACCATCACCCGAAGATGATGAGTCAAGCCCATATCGGGGTGGCCCTTCTAGGTAAACTTTTAACAAGTCGTTGCACTAGACAAGCCGGTAAACGCAGCGTTACTGAAGGTCCGCTCCTGGCACTTAACAGTCAACAAAGAAGTTAGTGTTACTCTCCACTCAGTGTGCAAACTTTATTGTCATTTTTTTATTTAATGTACAAACTATATTGTCACTTCACAGGTAACTTTCAGGGAGAGCGTTTATACGGGTTAGTTCCGCTTTGTGCCAACAGCGGACATTGGCGCTTTAGCTACGTACGGTTTAATCTTCAGCGGGGCTTCTCTATTGTTTCCGAGAAATCATTAATTTTTTTCGAGCATCTCCGAGGATGGGTCTGCAGCAAAATAAGCAATTTTCTGCCGTAAGTTATCTCTATATACTACTACTGAAAACCGCAGACCATTAAACCAGCATCGGCAAAGTAGAGCAGACCAAGATCAACGCCATACTCCAGTTAAAAAGGCGCATGTGCAATTCCTGCTTTAACACTCGACTGATTTTCTTGCCTGCGTACGCCCAAATAGAGGCGGAAGGCATATTCACAAATATAAACGCCAGTGTGACCAAAGTCAGTCCAAACAAACTTGCTGTCGGGTTATAAAGGCTCACCGCCGATAAAGCCATCGTCCAACCTTTTGGATTTATCCATTGAAATAAAACAGCGGCCGAGAACGTCATCGGCTGATATGAAGCGCTCTCCACTTGCGGACGACTACGCGCAATTTTTAATGCAATGTAAACTAGAAACACGCCACAAATCACGCGCAGCGCATCATGAATTTTAGGGAAAGTCTTAAAAACCTCGGCTAAACCCAGTCCCACTAAAAAAATCATAAGGCCAAAGCCAAAGATAACACCCAACATATGGGGGATAGTCCGTCTAAAGCCTACGTTGGCACCCGAGGCCATCAACATCATGTTATTAGGGCCGGGTGTAAAGGTAGAAACGAAAGCGAACAGCAAAAGCGCCAGTAATGACTGATCCATGACAGCAACCTTTTCCAGTAAGATATGGCGCATAGAATAACTGGAATACTATGAAATTTTGTGCTTTTATTGCCACTAAGGTAGAAAATTAAGAAATAATATTCTCATATGGATAAGTTTGACGAAAAGATATTGCAAGAACTGAAAAGCGATGGGCGAATTTCCAATATCAAACTGTCAGAGCGTATTGGATTATCGCCGTCGGCAACATTTCGGCGAGTACAGGAACTTGAACGCAAGCGCGTTATCAAAGGCTATCGCGTAATTTTAGACCCTGAGCAGCTCCAAATCGGTTTTGTCGCATTCGTCACCATTGGCTTAAGTGACCACCGCAGAAGCTCGCAGCTAGCTTTTGAGCAACACGTTGCAGATGTACCCGAAGTCGTTGAGTGCCACAACGTAACAGGAACCCACGAATATCTGTTACGCGTTGAGGCAACTGACCTCAAACATTTTCAACGCATACACTCCAACGTGCTGGGTGAGTGCCCACATGTCAATGCCATCACCACAATGGTTGTGATGGAATCATCAAAAGATCAGCGCAGTTGAATTAGATAGAAACCGAAGGTCCGGTTTTGCTCAAAAGCGTCTGAAAATAAATTGCGAAGAAATATAGTGAGGTTAACAGTTGCAGTTATTCACGAGGACTTTCTTGGTGTATAAAATCCAATGGCGATTCACAAACCCGATAATTTTTAGGTTCAAAGGTGGCAGATAAATTGAACCAGGTCTCATTGATGAAAAAGTGCTATAACCCTCAAACTGTTGTACTAGTTTTGGTTTCAGTTACTGGCCTAATAGCATTCCTAACGCTTGATATAACCCCCAAAGATTTGCTAGCTAAAGCTTTCTTTTTGATAGTATTTAGCCCAATTACCATAGTATGGGCCGTTGCTATTATTTTTTCCACGAAGAATTACCCATCAAAAATAATCTTTGACTTTAAAAAACAACACATACAGTTTAGCGAAGCAGTGGCTATTAACTTTGATGAGGTAGAGTCAGGATTAGTCCACTCCAAATTCGGCTTTTTAGGAGTAAGTCTGGTTTTATCTAGCGGTAAAAAATATATTTATCGAAATTTTTTCACGTGTGATATTGACGAGGCTGAGTTTGCATCATTGCTCAAAAATGTTCACTCGATAAAATATGAATATGAGAAAAAAGTGTAAAAGTGTGCATTGAAGATTAAACACGTTGGACTTTGGTCAGTCACTAGTCGAAGTAGGCAGGCAGTTTGAAAAAGATCAAAGCCCCCGCTTATCGCTAATAGCGTGCGCGTATAAGTATGGGTTGATACAATGCCAACTTATGAGCGCTTTCATACGTCAGTGGCTCTGGTACCATAGCTCCTCTTTAACCGGAAAAGAGAAAATAAAGGAAGCTAAAAATAGCGACTGAACCTACAAAAAACATTAGAGTTAAAGCTTTTGACTGAATTATTGACCGGAAAAAAGCAATGACAGTCCAGGCTCCGGTTACTCCAAGAGTATAATTAGCAGAGTCTTCATGGTCTCTTCGTTTCATCTATTCCTCGTGTTAAATATCCTCAATACTTTTAATAATACTAGCATCACCGGAACGACTTTCTCACTCTGTGAGACAGTCAGAAAAACTGAAGACAGGACAATGTCAAAGCCAAAATATTTCTTAATCACGCTCCGCTTCCAGCGCTTTTCGTTTTCTATAAGGCATAATCAAAAGCCGCCAAACCCAATAACCGGTTGCTAACGCGTAAAGCACATTTTTTCCAAGAAACATCCAGTCAAAACCGGTATCTAACCAGTAACGAACAATGTCAATAATTGCCACTACAAAAAGTATTGAACAAACAACAGCAAGTAATAAGAGAATTGATTCTTTCAAATAAGACACTGCAACACCCCCAGGTTACTTACAAAATTTTAACTACGATAATTTCTCTAATACAGAAAGGCAAATCAGCGAATCCCAAACTATTAAGAGTTCGCATTTTAATCTGCTAATCGCTCAAGGCTGACAGAAAAATTTCTCACTGTTCGGCAGTATTGCTTTCTAAAGGCTCGCCTTCCTCATCCTGCAGCTGATTATCAAATGCTGCTTGAAGACCCGTTTCCTCTTCAGGCATGTCACCTTCATGTTCAGTATGCCCGGGATAAAATGGTGATATTAGTGCGATAAGAACGCCCACCGCTGCAAAGATAGAAAAGCTCTCGGCATAACCAAATTCACCGACTAGTAAGCCAATAATAGGCGACCCTGCTGCCTGGCCTAAGGCACAAGCTACAAAGGGCAGCACAGGTCCTATTGAAAGGCGACCAGGCAATAAGCGAATACCTGTCATCAAGTACAGACCGGTCAGACTCATGTAGGCCAAGCCGAAGATCAAAGCTGAAAACACGGCAAGATAGATTTGACTTGGGCTGGCGGCTAATAGAGTTAAACTGGTTGTTAGCATCATCAGCATTAGTGCATGCGTGATAGCCGGGTTATTTCTATCGGCCAAATCACTAATAATAGCGCCCCCCAAACCTGCAATACCTAAGGCCAACCATAACCAACCGCTTTGTTGAGATGATAATGAGCCCAAATTAGTGACTAAATCCGGCCCAAACGTCCAATAAGCTGAAGCGATAAAGCCCATGGCGAAAGCAAATAAAGATAGCTTTAATAAACGCCACCATTGTCTAGCTTTGATTTTCGGTGGTGGCGCTGCATTTGATGGGGTTAGCCTGGAAACCGAAGGAATTAAATACCAGGCAAGAAGAACCCCAATAACGGCTATTACCGTGAATGATAAATAGGCGTAGCGCCACGCCCCAACTAAAAATAATACAGCTGGAACAGAGAGCGCGACACCAATGCTTGTACCCGCATTCATTACTGAACTGACCCGTCCATGGATGGAGCGGTCGACCAAAGCCTGCATGGCTGAAGTTAAAGCGGGCATCATTAAACCAGTGCATATACCGCAAGCAAATACCCCTAAACCGAGACTTATGGGGCCAGTGGCCTGACTTACTGTAGCCAGACCGAGAACACTAAACAAAGCCGATAACACCGTCGTGTTACGGGCACCAAAATATTTGGTAACTAAAGGAGCCACCAAACTGATAAAAACGAAACTTATAAGGGGAAGTGCAGCGATAACACCTATTGTATTCGCGCTGATCTCTAGGTCAGCACGTATTTGCGGGACAAACAAACCGAAGGCGAAACGAGCTAAACCAAAGCTTATGGCAATAAGTGTGGCGCCTGTAAGCGCAAAGCGGATGCCTGAGACTTGTCCCATAAAAGCGTCTTAAACCGATGATTCATCCTATCAGTTTAAGACGCTTTTATGGGTTACGAAACCATTGGGTATGGTTACTGTCAATTCACATTAACTACTGCGTTTGCGTCCCGAACCGCTTTTAACATAGCTTGCGTGTCCTCAGATGAATACCAACGTCCGTTAGACATAACGCCCGAAATTGCTCTCGTATTGTGAATATCCGCCAGCGGGTTACTGTCCAGTACCACAAGGTCTGCCTGGTAGCCTGAGGCAATTACCCCAGTTTGCAGTCCCATCCACTGTGCGGTTTCAGCCGTCGCGCTTCTCAATGCCTCAGCTGGTTTATAGCCGGTACGAACCAGCGCAGCAAGCTCGTCGTGCATGGAAAACCCGGGAACCATCACAGGAACATTTGCATCAGTACCCGCCAGAACCTTGACCCTATTATCGCGCATAGCCTGCAAAAGTATCTGGTTGGCTTTTGCGTAAGCTTTCCAATAACGCTGATTACCGGGAACACGCTCTTCAGGATAGTCTTCCGGTAAACGATAAATGTTTACTTCGGGCAGCCACCCCATGACTTTAATACTTGGGTGTAGAGCCTCCGCAATTCCGCGGTTTACATGCTCTACGTGAACATGACTCAGTGCACTTTCTACGCTTATTTTCTGTACAAGAAAGCTCTCGACAAGCGCCAGAGTAGAAACCACCGCCATATTATTCTCTGCCAGACGGCTTGCTATGTCGGTACTACGCTTTTCTACAAACTCCAGAAAGGCCTCAGTATTATCGCGGCCATAGCCACCAAACTCACGGTCCAGGGCTTTAACAAACTCTTCAACATGGGCTATTTCTTTCAGGTTCGACGGCCAAAGCTCTGAAAGTGGCAGGTTATATGGAATATGCCCTAAAATTTGTATATCGCTATTAACCGCCTCTTCGTTAAAAGCAAAGAAGTGGTCATTGCTTAAAAGCGTGTAAATTTTTATGGCATCGTAGCCTGCGTCTTTAATCTCGTTTACCCGCTCAGGTATATCGTCGATATCGGCTACCGAGTTTATTTTTGCAGCCCAACGGTCGAACAAGCCAGCAATACCACTTGAGCTATTATGACGTCGGGTTGCCACAAATAAGTCCGGCCCCGGCCGTCCTGATGCAATTTCAGCACGCCATTGCAGGTGCTCTTCACTACCATTGAGCTCACGTACATGGGTGACGCCATTAGCCAGATACAACAACAAGTCATTCGGGCTTTGCCATAAGTGCACATGCGCATCAATAAGGCCGGGAATTATAAACTTACCCGTGCCATCAATGACTTGCGCATCCTCAGGTAATGAGAGGTCGCTCCCCACTTTTGTTATTTTGCCTTCTTGAATCAATACCGTCTGATTAGGCAGCATGTACTGTCCATTATCTGACAACACGTTTGCGTTGGTAATGGCGTAAGCGTCCTGAGTTTTTGCATAAAGCGCAGGGTCTACAACAGGAACATATTCTCCCCAGGCTTTATTCACCTGGTAGTACATAACACCGAAACTGGTCGCGCTGAGAGCAAGCAATAAAACAATTAACCACAAACCGAGTTTCTTTAAGTTTAAAGCTTTCATAACTAATTACCTTTGGTTCTGATAAGTGCATTCAGAATAGAAAGGCAACCCAATAAAAGCTGATCGATTATGAAAAATATCGCGTCAATTTTGAAAATTCTGAAGGTTTTTGCGAAATTGAGACGGCGTCACTCCGGTTTCTTTTTTGAAGGCACGATTAAAAGGCGGTAAAGAGTTAAACCCGTTATTCAGTGCAATGGTTAAAATGGGCAGGTGGTCGTTCTCCCGTTCTGAGAAGCAGTCCATCACGCCTTTAAGCCTGAAAGAGTTAATGTAATGGCTGAAGTTAGTGAAGCCCGTTTGGGTGTTTATCAAGGTTCTCAATTTATGCTCTGCTACCCCCAGCTTTTTGGCCAAATCAGCAATGGTCAGAGCTTCTTCTAAATACATCTTGTCTTGTGTCATTAGCTTGTCGAGTTCGGCCAGTATTCTTTTATCCACTGCTGACAATTGCTTTTTCTGAGACGCGTTCCGATAAAAAGTCAGCGCAGACGTGTCGCCCTTTAATACCCATAGGCTCATGGAAAAAATGGGAAGCCAGACGCTCAGCGCGTTAATTGTAGACTGGGCGCTTTGCAACCAAACAGAGCCCACCAAAACCGCGACCAAAACAGACGCTGAAATAATAAACAAAAAATAAAGTCGATAGGTACGCCGGGCTTCAATTAAGTCATCATTCCGGCCTATTAGCGTAACGAACACCATATGTGCCACCAGAAAAAGTGACAGCGTAATGACAACAATGGGCCACCACGCAGGCAGCTCATTCAACCAACCCAGCCAAACAGCCCGTTCAGCCAGCATAGAGGCGCTTACTGCAATTAAAGCAAGCCAATGGAGTTTTCCTGGCCTGAAATCTCGATGAAAAAGGGTTAACACAAATACCCAGGTAACCGGCAAAAGCAAAGTATCCAGTAACCGAAAGGGAACTTGCCACACCATAGGAAGCGCAAATTCAGCGGGCATAGAACCAAGCAGAAAGCTTGCCAGGCAGAGGTTTGTAGCCACCATTAAAGTACAGCGTCTGGAACGGGGCAGATCTTTAATTACCAGCACCGTCATAAGCAACAACAAGCCCAGTGCGGAAAACCGGATGAATGCGTCAATCAATAACATAAGCCTGTGCCTTGGGCTGTCCTGAGAATCAGTATCTTTAGTTAAATTATAACCAGCCTTGAGATAAAATCTGAAAATTAATCTAACCCGGCTTTGTCTTCCAAAATCAGCTCACCGTTAAGACTATGTAAAGCTATTCGGTAATTGCCAGCAGTCGCTGTCTACTTGGGCTATTTGTTCCAATCGGTTATTATTTATTCACATACACTTCGAAGGTTGCCTGCATGTCACACAACAAATTTGACATTATACCTGCTGCCAGCTTTTCTAATATTGGGTTAGAAATGATTCCGCCGTTTCCAGGCCTCTCCAGCTGGGTTCAGTGCTTGTGGGTTAATAATGACTTAAAAAACAGTTCGCGCCATGTTGAAGAAAAACTCTATCCCGATGCGGGGTCCAGTTTAACTTTTGAAATACGTAATACTCGGATCAATGCTCGTTATTTTCACCATACTCGAGTCGTTACTCACCGTTGGGATACATCAACAAGGTACATTAGCGTACGATTCCGCCCGGGAGGCGCGAAAGCACTGCTGAGGCTGGACATCGATGATTCGCAGAACATCGAAATAGAGTTGCTCGACACAGCCTTTTCTCAACAACTCAGTTTACAGCCATTAATGGACATGCTGCCCACTCTATCGGCAGACCAACAAGTACAGGCGGTACAAAACTGGTTACTGACGCTGAGTTATCGTGCTCAAGAACCGAATCGTAAGTGGTCGACTTTATTGGCTCATGCGTCCACCTATTTAATACCGCCTCAGCAACTGGCATTACAGAATGGATTTAGTCGACGCACACTGGAAAGGCAATTGCGCAAATACTTAGGTTTTACACCAAATCAGCTGCACGGCTTTGCTCAAATTCGAGCCGCCCGACAATATTTGATTTTGACACCAGACAGTCTCAGCGACATTGCTCTTGCCTGTGGCTACTTCGATCAAGCGCACTTTACAAATGCTTTCCGTGAGCAAACCTTGGAAACGCCACTGCAATACCGCCAAAGAAAAATGTCGCAAATCTCCAATCGATAGCTAGCGAATGTTCCTAAAGTATCCGGAGTTAATCTTTGGAGGACATTATGCAACACCGAATTTCACAATCTTCACTTTATAAACAATGCCCGCGCCTGGTGACTCATTTAACCGCGTTAGGCGATGTACCGGAATCAGTAAATCTGTCTCCGCAACTTCTGCATCTCGTCAGACTGCGCGCATCACAACTAAACCACTGTGGCTTTTGTCAGAAAATGCATACCGATGAAGCCCGAGCTGATGGTGAACTCCAGTCAAGGCTAGATGTGCTTCCGGCCTGGAAAGAATTATCGTGTTTTACCGCAGAAGAACGGGCTGCTTTGGCCTGGACGGAAGCACTAACGCTAATCAACCATGTAGAAATCACAGATGCTGTCTTTCAGTCGGCACTGGATGCTTTTGGAGAAAGTGGGTTAATTGAATTGACTACGGTCATAGTACAGATAAATAGCTGGAATCGTATTGCAGTGAGCTTCCGTTTCCAACCCGACATAAAATAATGGGCCGTAGTATGAAAGCAACTTTCTTACAGCGCCTTCAAAAAAACACATTAGGGATATTGGCTAGCTTGTCGTTCTTCTTTGGGAGCATGCTATTTCTACCCACTTTCGCAAGCTATGCAACGGTCGGTGTGTGGCTCTTCATGACAGGATCAGCGTTGATGTTTATCGATATTATTCGCTCACTAAATGATTAGTGGGCGAATAGACCAGCGAGTCAATTACTGGACCAAGACACTCTATTTCTTCCATCTCTTTTACTTTTATAAAGAGCTAAATCGGCCTTTTTGTAGGCGCTGTTAAATTCATCTTCAGCCTTTAACTCTGTCGCACCAATCGAGACCGTGACCTTAATAGACTGATTTTTATCAATAGTAATAGCGTTGCCCTCAATCGCTGTGCGCACTTTTTCCAAAACTCTTTCGGCTTTCTCTCGGGGAAGATCAGTCAAAAGCAGGGCAAATTCTTCTCCGCCAACCCGCGATACGCAATCACTAATACGTACAAGTCCAGCTATTTTACGAGCCGTTTGCTGCAAAACCTCATCACCTGCGTCATGACCGTAGTTATCATTTACTTTTTTAAAATGATCAACATCGATGATGGCAAAGCAAGTAACATTTGCGAACTTATTATCGTTGGGCTCCAGCTCTTCAAATCTCTCAGTAATAAACAACCGATTCGACAGTCCGGTTAAAAAATCGGTATAAGCAAGTTTCTCTAACCTCTTAGTCTTAGACGAGTTAATAATAATAGTCTCAATAGCAGAGCAAATTAAACTCATTAACTCAATATCGAGCTCGGTAAACGGTGTAAGCCGTGTCTCAGGACTAGTGAAGTTTAACGTTCCCCAGGTTATCCCATTAACTCTTATAGGCAGCCCCAGGTAGGTTTGCAGTTGAAATTTTTCATAGCAGGGGTGGCCTGAATATTCGTCGCTTTCAGAAGCATGCGTAGTTGTAATGACCTCATTAGCCGTCAACGTCACCGAGCAATAAGTATCGCCTAACGGAAAAGTTGTTTCAGCAGGGATATCTGCTGTTTCCGAGTACGAATATTTAACCGTGTAAGTATCATTCTCAACATGGCTTACAAGCCCTGTTTGAACATTTAAATAATGACAACCCAGTTTAAGCAAGTTATTGATACGTTCGGTTGATAATACCTGTGACTGGCAATTTACTACATCGTGAACCGCTCGCAGCACTTCGGCTGCACTCGCATATTCGGTCACATCGTTTATAACCGCGAAAAATCCATTAACTTTTTTACTCAAGCCTTCAAAGTTAGGAACATACTTGATATCCAGTAGAATAGTGCGCCCGTCTCTCAGGTTCACTTTATCAGTAAAGCCTATTTCCTCGCCTTTCAGTACTCGATCATGAAGCTCCGAAATTTTTCCATAAGACTCTTCCCCAACAACCTCGGCAATACTCTTACCTTTAATGTTTTTGAGTTTTACACCGAAAAAGCCCTCATAGGCAGTGTTGACGAATTTGTAACGACGCTCATTATCCACAAAGGCAAGCAGGTAGGGCAGCACGTTTGATAACTTCTTAAAGGAGCGATCTACTTTCATGATTTGGCTCGAATTTCTGCTGAGTCATTCTAATTTTAGCATACACAGGTGTTTTGACTGTGTACACCTAGTTACTACTAGAGAAAGTTCCTCCCAAATTGCAATTTCCCCTTTACCTCCACCACTCATCTCGCTTATGCTAAATAGCCGTTTAGACGTCTAAACGGCTTATTAATTCATTTTGTGAGGTATTTAATGAAATCAAAGTTCTTTACGTTATCAACTATTGCCGCTGGGCTTATCGCTGCATCGGCATCCCCAGCTCTGTTAGCCAATGATGCTAGCTCCGAGCTGGAACGCATTAGTGTTACGGGTTCCTACATTAAACGGGCCCAGAATGAAGACGCCACGCCGTTGCAAATTATTGATGCCAGCGACATATCGGCCAGTGGTGAAATTACGCTCACAGACTTGCTGCGTGACTTAACGGTGAATACCGGTAACAGTTACGACGAGCAATACACCAGCAGCTTTTCGGCGGGTTCGGCTTCGGTTGGCTTACGCGGCTTAAGCCCCAAAAACACGCTTATTCTGGTGAATGGTCAGCGGGTGTCTAACTACGGTTTTGCGTTGGGGACTCAGGATACCTTCGTTGACTTAAACGCGTTACCTTTAGGCGCGGTGGAGCGCATAGAGGTACTGAAAGACGGCGCTTCCGCAGTATATGGCTCGGACGCTATTGCCGGGGTTATCAACATTATTTTGCGCAACAATGTACAAAGCACGCAATTTCGGGCGGGTGTCGGCGGTGCCAGCGAAGGTTCATTAACGCAATACAGTGCGGGCGTTATCAGCGGGTTTGGCGACATAGCAGACGACGGCTATAACCTGACGTTCAGCTACGACTATCTGACCCGCGAGCGGTTAAACGCCAATGACCGCGACTTTACCCGTTCCGGAGACTTTCGCGACAAGCCCGGCGGGCGCCTGGCTGGTTGGTCGTCGCAGGGCGGTAACTATTTAAGTGATCCGCAGAACCCTCAGGCTTTTGAGAACTGCCCGGGCCATTCTGAAAAAAGAGACCGAAGCGATTTTACCCCCGGCGCAGACGGCCAGGTGTGTGCCTTTAACGCTCAGCCATACAACACGCTTCAGCCAGAAGTTGAGCGACATCAGTTCTCACTGCAGGGCACTTTGCAGCTTACCGAGGACATACAGGCGTACAGTGACTTTCTTTACAGCAATAATCGTTCAAGCCACGTATTTGGTGCGCCGTTAAGCGTTGGTGCAGGACTACGGGCTTACAATCAGGAAACCGGCAGTTTAGTCGATATTCCGGTGGAACTACCGGTGGGGCATCCGGGTAACCCGGGTTCAGAGGCCTTACCTTTTGAATACACCTTTTTTGATGTAGGCGAGCGCGTAAAAGCCAATAAACAAGACTTTCACCGCTTTCTGGCTGGTGTAAATTACCGTGGCTTAGACTGGGACTGGTCGGTCAATGTGCTGAACTCACAAAGCCGCCAGCGCGAGTACGTTGATAACTTTATTAACCGCTACACTTTTGAAGATGTGCTGGCCAGTGGCGAATATGACTTCGTTAACGGCAACAATGACCCGGCAACCATTGAAGCGTTACGCATTGATACGCGTCGTCCGGGCTTTTACGAGCTAAACAGTATCAACGCTAATGCCAGCACCATTTTAAAAGAGCTGGATAACGGGCCGCTAAGCGTTGCTTTTGGTGTCGACTGGCGAGAAGAAGAAATGGATGCGGGAACCTCACCGGAGGTTTTGTCGGGCACCGAACTGCGTCCGGCTATCAACCTGGTTAAAGGGAAACGACAAGTTGCCGCAGGCTTTGTTGAGCTGGACGTCCCTGTTGTCGAAAACCTGAATGTGAACCTTGCCGGCCGCTATGACCATTATGATGATTTTGGCTCAGCCTGGTCACCTAAAGTGGCGTTCCACTATGTATTAGGCGACGACTGGTTGCTGCGCGGTTCCTGGTCTCGCGGCTTCCGTGCACCATCGCTTCCGGAAATTGCAGAAAGCAACACCATCAGTTATGGCTCGGTTATAGACCCTAACGACCCTATTAATCCGGGCGCGAGTCGTGGTTTCACGCAAGTGCGTACAGGTAACTCTGAGCTTGATGCCGAACGCTCAACCAACCTCAATGGGGGTATTATCTGGTCGCCGCAAGCAGGTGCCAGCATAGCTGTGGATGTATTCGAAATTGAACAGGACGACATTATTGCCCCCGACAACGCGCAGTTTATTGTCAATAATGAAGACCTGTACGCTGACCGCATACAGCGTGACGATGCCGGACGACTGCAAATTATCAGCAACCAATACCGCAATCAGGGCACACGCTCTACCCGCGGCTTCGATATTGATGCGAATTACCAAGTGCAGTTAAGCAACTCGACGCTTCAGCTTCAAAGCACCTGGTCACGGCTTTTGGAATACGAGCAGGCATTAGTTGCCGGTCAGGAACCTACTGACGGTGCTGGCGGTAATATTCTGGGCGCACTGCCTAAGTGGAAAGGCAACAATCAGTTGCGTTGGCTTGTTAGTGACTGGCAATGGGGCGTCAGCCTTAACTACACCGGCAGCTATGAGCAACAGGTGGCCACACAAAGCAGCAACCCGGGTTTAGATGAAAAGGTCGACAGCTACTGGCAGGTTGACTCGCAGCTGGTTTATCAGGGTTTTGGTGACACTCAACTGACCCTGAATATCAGCAACCTGTTCGACGAGCAGCCGCCGTTTGACCCGGCTGGTGGTGCCTACGGATACGATATGACCCAATACAATCTGCGCGGTCGTACAGCTAACCTATCCATTGTTCATAATTTTTAGTAGAAAATATCAGCGGGGTCAGAAAAATTTCTTCTGACCCTATTTTGTAAACGTGTGATCTAAACACCCCTCTTACGCTATAGTACAAGGAGTCTTAATAAAGGAAGCTTGCGCTTATGAAAAAATGGATCTGGATAATTGCATCGGGAGTTACCGCACTAGCGGCGGTTAATGTCCAGGCGCAAGAACTGTCTGATATGCAGCAATGTCTGCTGGATGAAATGAACAACACTAAGGCTGACGCCACCATTGCAGATATTCGCTCTACCTGCGAAGAACAACTGCGGTCAGCTGAGAATGACGAAGATATAGTGGAAGTCGATGCGGTTGAAGACCCCGGTGCTTTAACCAGCCGCATGAAAAGCGAACAAGTTACCCAGTTTGACCCTTATGTATTAACACCGCACCGTCGTAACTATTTATTACCCGTTATTACCACGAACAACATTAACCGCCTGCAATATGCCGATGTTGAAGGTTACGAGCAGAACCTGGAAGACTATGAAGCAAAGTTCCAATTAAGTTTCAAAGTGCCTTTTAACAAAGAAAGTTTGCTGTTTGAAGACGACCAGTTGTTTTTTGGCTTAACCGTGCAGTCCTGGTGGCAGGTGTATTCCAGTAATATTTCTAAACCATTCCGCGAAACCAACTACATGCCCGAGGTTTTTTATGCCACTTCAACCGGCTGGCACCCTTTTGGTACCAATACCGCGTTAGTTTTCGGTTTAGAGCATTTGTCTAATGGGCGTAGCCAGCCATTGTCACGCAGCTGGAACCGCGGTTACATGCAATTTGTGGTAGAAAAAGGCCGCTTCGTTTTCTCGCTGAAACCCTGGTTACGTTTTCAGGAAGACGCCAAAACAGACCCCATGCAATCGAGTGGTGACGACAACCCGGATATTACCGATTACGTGGGTGACTATGAATTCACCACCGCCTATAACGATGGTGACTTCGAGTACATTCTCAGGCTCCGCCATGCCGTGGATACCGGCAGAGGGTCGGCAGAGCTTAACTGGACATTCCCTATTGGCGGGAAGTTTATTGGCTATACCTCAATTTTCACCGGTTACGGAGAGAGCCTGATTGACTACAATCACAAGCAGACTCGCTTTGGTATCGGTATAGCCTTAAACAACATTCTATAAGGGTTTAGAAACTATAGGCGGCTGACAACCATAAGCGTCGGCCGTCTTCAACATAGCCGTACTCTTCTACACCAATTTCCTTGTCGAATAAGTTGTAAACACCCGCAGCCAGCTTTAAGTCACGCGTAACAAAGTAGTTCACACCAAAATCCGCCAGTGTATAAGACGGCGCGACCAGAGAGCCCTGTGAAGGCCCTGTTGTCGGCTGGCTCTCTTCACCACGATAATGCACACGCAACCAACTGTTCCAGCGCTTACCTGGCTTCCAGTTCAGTGAGGTTTGTACTAAGTGCTTAGGTAGCTGGTTTAATGGCTCACCTTTATATTCACCCGATTTTTGCTCAGAGTCGGTGTAGGTATAGTTACCTTTCAGTGACCACTCCCGGCTGAAATGCGTACTTAAAGTCATTTCAATACCGCGAGTAACGGCTTCATCAATGTTAATTCGGGTGGTTGGCATAGAGCCAAATTGATTAGGCCCTGCATCGCAAATGCTTTCAGGGCAGTCTACCCGGGTGATTTTGTCGTCAAACTCATTGTAGAACACGGTAATTGAGGTTGAGCTACGACGTCCCCAGTCCGTGTATAACCCTAACTCGTAGTTGGTCGAAGTTTCAGCTTCTAAATCCGGATTACCATAAACATTACCGCCGCGGCTGACCTGTCCCCAGTCAGCGGTTGTTTCACGCAGGCTTGGCGCACGGAACCCGGTAGAAACACCACCTTTAATGGTTGTGGCATCGCTTAGAGTATAAACACCGTAAACACGTGGACTTAAATGTCCACCAAACACGTCGTCGTCATCATAACGGACACCGGTTGTCAGGCTGAATTTATCAAATAGTGGCCAGGCAGTTTCTGCAAAGGCCGACCATTGCGAGCCTTCAATGCGGTTACGATCACTTATTTGGTTACTGGTTAAATCTTCCAGCTCTTCCTTTTGGTACGCCACGCCAAGATTCATAGAGCTTTCTTCAAGCAGTGGTACGTTCCAGTGACTCTGAAAATCGGTGTTTTTAATGGTCATAAGACGCGCTTTGTTTTCATATTCATCGCGCTTTAAATAACTGCGGGCGCCCACCAGACCCCACTGACCATTATGGGCAATGGACATGCTGGTATTATCATATTCAGTGGTTGATGACTCCGGGCAGCCACGACGACCGCATTCCTCGCCCGGCGCCAGCGGTTCAATGGTTTTGCCGACAGAAGCGTCGATGCTTTGCTTAGCGGTACCCACTTCAAACAAAATTTCATGGTCGCGGTTTGGTGTGTAAGCCAGTTTTAAGTCCGCATCTTCTGCGGTTTTATCCCGGTAGCCAGAAACAATTTCATCTTCCAGACGACGCGTATAACCGGCCGACAACTGAATGCCCAAAGTGTCTTTAATTAACGAGCCGGAGGTGAACAAGTTGGTCTGGTAGCTATTGCCTGACTCCGAACGTTCCTGCAAAGTGCCATCAACGCGAATTTCCGAGCGCCATTCTTCCGGTGTTTTACGGGTAATGATATTGATAACGCCGCCTATCGCATCCGAACCGTAAAGAGACGACATTGGCCCCCGAATAACCTCTATGCGATCAATTGCCGCCAGTGGAGGTGTCCAGGCACCTTCAACGCCGGGCCCGTCACTGTTTGGGCGGGTTTCGCGCGAGCTCTGGCGCTGGCCGTCGACCAAAATCAATGTGTAGTCGGCACCCATACCACGCAGGCTGATGTCCTGCCGGTCACCGCCGCCGGTCACAATAACGCCCGGGGCGTCAGTCATGGCATCGGTTAAGTCTTTATAAAAACGCTGAGAAAGGTCTTTTCTGTCAATAACAGAGATTGAAGCGGGCGCTTCTTTCAACTGCTGTGCAACACCTGATGCCGTTACCACCATGACTTCCATATCTTTATGTTTATGATGTTTTCTTTTAGGCTTTTCCTGTTCCTGAGCCTGAGCAACGCCTACTGCTGATGCTACAGTTAATGCTAAAATGCTCAATTTTAAGCCGCTGATACTGCAATTCATGTTCATCCCCTAATGAATTATAAATGCGAATTATTTTCATTAGCGATTTTAACTGGTACTATGGAATCAGCAATTACAAAAATATTGAAAGCTTCTTTAGCAGGACTTAACACATGAATCCGAAAATGATTCGATCATTAAAAGCTTTTACCCGTACGGTAGAACTCAACAGCATGAGTGCTGCTGCAAATGAACTGCATATGACAGTGTCCGCTATTAGCCAACAGCTGCAGCGACTGGAAAACGACAACGGAATTTCGCTTTTTCACCGTAATACCCGTTCCCTTTCACTTACCGAAGCCGGTCAGGTTTTTTATCAATCGTGCCTCGATATGCTGGCTATTGCAGCGAAAAACCAGGAACGTTGGGACCAGCTAACGAATCAGCCGCAAGGGCAAATAAAAATTATTGCGCCCGTGGGTTTTGGCGGAGGCTTGTTAAGTGAGCCACTAAAACAGCTGCAGCAAGAGTTTACTAACGTGAGCTTTCAGCTGCATATGACCGATGAGCCTATTGACCTCATTACCTCGGGGGCAGATTTGGCTATTCGCATTGGTCCGCTGGCCGATTCAACCTTATACGCCAGACATTTGGCTGACTGGCACCTGATCCCTTGTATTGCTGCTGAGCATCCTGCGGCTAAAAACTCGATAAAAAGCTTTAAAGATTTACCCGAAGGTTGTTTTATTGGGCACATACCCAGCTTACCCAACAAAGACTTCCCCAAGCCTAAGGTGCTGCTGAACAACATGCAGACGGTAGTCCAGTTGACGCTAGATGGTGTTGGCTATGCGCTACTTCCGGAGCCGGAAATTAAACATTACATTGAGAGTGGGCGCTTACTGCGTTTGTTGCCAGAGTGGGAAGGCAGTCCGTACAGTGTACACGCCGTGTTGCCTATTAAAGACAACATACCGGCGAAAACTGAACGGACTATTGAGGTGCTAAGCCATTTCTTTCATCGACTGTAACGAATGATCAACTTCGCTTTCGCCAGCCATTAGGTCGAAAGCTCTCATCTCAGTGCCACTTTCATCCAGGCAACGGCGTAGCACACTGGCAACATCCTCGCGCGGGATTGACCCCGGTGCCAACGATTCACCAACAACCACTTTACCGGTGGCTTCTTCGTCGGTTAAGGCCCCTGGACGTACAATGGTCCAGTTGAGTTTGGTGCGCATTAATTCGCGGTCAGCGTAATGTTTGGCGGCATAATAAGGAAGCAGAGCTTCAGCCCAGTTCTCACGGTTATTCGACTGCCAGGCACTGACCATAACAAAACGTTTTACGCCCACAGATTCCGCTGCTTCCATGGTTTTCACTGCACCGTCCAGGTCGACTAATAAGGTTTTGTCGTCACCAGAGCTTCCACCAGAACCTGCCGTAAATACCACGGCATCAACGCCCTGAAGCAGCTCTTCCAATTTTGAAACGGAGCCTTCTAAATCACCCAATTTGGCCGTTACTCCGCGGCCTTCCCAGGCTTTTTGCTGCTCTTCCTTACGCACTACCGCAATCACTTCATGTTTTTTTGCGTGTTGCATCTGTTCAACTAAATGCTGACCAATTTTTCCATTTGCGCCTATAACTGCTACTTTCATCATCGACCTCCATGAGTGTTTCGTGTCTGAGTTTACGTAACAAAAGCTTAGTTTAGATCGCTCATTTACACCGATTTACAGGCACAAAAAAAGGCAACCCGAGGGTTGCCCTTTTAGACTTCGAGGCGCGTAATTAAAGCGCTACGATGTTTTCAGCCTGAGGACCTTTAGGGCCTTGAGTTACTGCGAACTCAACGCGCTGGCCTTCAGTTAAGGTTTTGAAACCGTCGCTAGAAATAGCGCTGAAATGTGCGAAAACGTCTGCGCCGTTTTCACGTTCGATGAAACCGAAGCCTTTTGCTTCGTTAAACCATTTTACTGAACCAGTAATTTTCTCTGACATAATATATCTTCCTGTAACTTTTAAGTATGTGGTCATTTAGACCGATGGTGCGGGTAATAATAAGAACTTAGAACTACAGGACGATGGTATTAATAATAATAGGTCAACGAAGTGGAGTTTTTTAACTAACTGTCTTTCTATCTATCCGACCCCTCGCAGTCTACGCTTATTACACTGCGAGTCAAACCATTTACCAAGTTATTTTCATAATAAAGTTAAACATCACTTCATGGTTCTACAGAGCAATCAATTGTAATTAATGTGGCATTACAAATAGTGTAGTAACAACTCGCACTCTAGGCCGTCAATATTGCTTTAAAAAAGCCAGCGCCTTTACGTCGGGCAAACTCAATATTGCGTTCAGGAATTGATTCAGGATCGTCATAATTATCGAGAGCTTCTTCAATACTGGCCTCACGCAGGAGATGTAAAGTTGGATACGGGGCTCGGTTGGTATAATTTGCAGGATCGTCCTGAGGCTCGCCCTCAAAGCAGTAATCGGGATGAAAATGCGCCAGCTGGTAAATACCTTCGTAACCTTCCTCAACAAGCAAAGCATCGGCGACATCAACCAAATTTAGAAATTCGTAAAAGCCTTCAAACCCCGACGGTAAAATAAACAGGGTGGTTTCGGTTTCAGGTGTGGTATCCAGGTGTTTAGCTTCATCCAGCAGCTGCTGTAAAACAGCCTGTGGCTTGCGATTTTCGGCTACACTATAGCGAATACTCTTGCGCTCAACTTCGCGGCGCGCAAAAGGGCAGATGTTGTACTTTACAATCAGCTGTTGCACCCAGTACCGAGTTTGCTCAATAATCTGGTGGGTATCGGTCGTCATATTTCTTATCTTCGCTAAAAAGGGCGTCACTTTGCCATGAAATCACTTGAACTCAAAATACCACCTTTGCTGGTTGTTGCCATAGTCGCCGGTTTAATGTGGTTAACGGCTCACTATACGCAGGCCTTTAACCAATTTTATGTCGGCCAGCGCGCCGCAGCTATTTTTCTATTGGTCTTAGGAGTCTTGTTGCCCTTGCTTGGCGTTATTGGTTTTCGCAGAGCACAAACCACGGTAGACCCACGCGCTCCGAATAAAAGCACCGAGCTTGTCACCACAGGAGTATACCAAAGAACACGTAACCCTATGTATTTAGGCTTTTTCTTTTTGCTTATGGCTTGGGGTGTGTTTCTGGGGAGTGTCTTTTCTTTATGGGGGCTGGCGTTGTATGTCGCCTATATGCACCGCTTTCAAATTCTGCCGGAAGAACGTATGTTAACCGAAACTTTTGGTGAAGCTTACAAAAGCTATTGTCGTAAAATCGGGCGCTGGTGGTAACCGGCAGCTTTAGAATAACTGCCGGTGTTTTAAGCTCCGGCCTAGTAAAGTTAAGCCTGACAAACTAAACCATAACGCGATGGTAGCGGCAATAATGTTCAGTAAGCTGTTAAAGTCGCGTTCGCCACTGTAATCCATAAAGTGTAAACGAAACATCCAGTCACTTAGCCACCAACTATTATTACGGTGATCAACCACTTCACCAGAGGCAGCGTCTACATACACTCGCGTACGAATATCGTCGGTAAAAGTGACTCTGTAACCGGGCTTGTGCCAGTCAATAATTTCGTCACTACCCGTTACAGCCTGTACTTCGTTAACTGAACCCGGCCCGTTATAGCTTTGTCGCGCCAGTTTTGCGGCCAGTGGCGCAGATGTTTGCCAACGCTCTCCGGTCTGGGCATTCACATAATGTCTGGAGCCATCAATTGTCAGAACAACATACTGAGCCGTTTCCGAAATTGAGCGTATTTCCACACTTTTAACGTTATCAAAACGCTCAATTAAGGCGTTTTCAGGGTAAAAAACAGCCTCTACCGGCGCTTTCGGAATACTTTGAAAGTAATGATGAGCAGCCAGGCTCTGGTGACCCACCCAACCGAAGTATAGACCACTAACCAGCCAGATAAGCACTTGTATAAGAATGACCAAACTCAGCCAACGATGCAGCTTACGCACAAACCTCATGCAGTTCGCCTGCTTGTTCTACGCGGCCGGAAACGGAAGTAAAGCAGAGCCGTGCCAGTTATTACAAAAAGTATATTCGCGACGCTAAATGCCTTTAACCACCAGGTTTCAATATCCACGCGGTCTTGGTAATCCATTATGTGAAGCATCCAGAAAAAGTCGAACAGTCGCCAGAAGTTATGTCGTTTGCTTACCAGCTCCCCGGTTGTCGCCGAGAAGTACAAGGTAGCACCGGCCAAATCATTAAAATCTACTCGCCATGCGGGTAACAAAGCAGGGTTAAGTTCACCCGGGGCCCGGTCTTCAATATAGCTAACCTGGGCTTTGGTCTCTTCGTTACCGGTATAGTGTTGGCGGGCGATATAACCAATATCCATGCGGTCAAGTTTAACTGGCTCCAAAGATTCCGCGCTCAGCAATTGCGTACCGGTTTGGCTTTCAACGCGGTAAACCGTCTGCAAAGAACCATCTACCCATTGGCGCATAAGTCGCACCGACGTGGCTTGCGGATGTTGCTCTAAGACCCAGCTTACCGGCGAAATTAACGTGTTCTCAGCTATAGGTTGCTCAAGCTTTTTCACCAGATGGTCGCCGTGAATGAAGCTTAAATCAAAGAACACCATATAGGCGCCACTAATGCTCCATACCACTAACTGCAGGCCAAAAAGAAGAGATAACCAGCGGTGCCAGATGCGCCATTGTCGTAATTTCATCAGGGTTATCCGTGCCCGCTGCGTTTAAGTTAAGCCTCTAAAATTATCGACTTGCCCTGTAAAAGTCAAAGCAGTTCTTTCACTCTTTGCCTTAACTCCGGAATAATCTCAGTTTCAAACCATGGGTTACGCTTCATCCAGATATTGTTGCGGGGGCTGGGGTGAGGTAATGGTAATAACTGCGGCCAGTAACTTCGCCAGTCTCTGACACGTTCGGTCAGGCTACGCTTAGGTTCCTGCAAATGCCACTGTTGCGCGTACTGACCAATAGCCAGTGTCAATTCTAAATTGGGTAGCTGTTGCAGTATTTGCTCGCGCCAGGTTGGCGCGCATTCAGGGCGGGGAGGCAAGTCACCGGACTTGCCGGTGCCCGGATAACAAAAGCCCATAGGGATAATAGCCAGTTCTTCGGCATTGTAAAAAGTGTCTTTATCAATGCCCATCCACTGACGAAGCCTGTCGCCACTGGGGTCATCGAAAGGCTTACCGGAGGCATGGACGCGCTTTCCGGGGGCTTGTCCGGCAACTAAAATTCTGGCTTTAGGGTGCAACTGAACAACGGGGCGGGCACCAAGCGGCAGCTCTGGTTCACATAAGGTACAGGCACGGACATCACGCAGAACTTGTTGCCAATGCGGCGGCTCTTCCCATTTCATAACCTTGCTCCAGCAGCTTTTTATCCTGAGTGAAACGCCCTACCGGAAAATCCTCCGGCGGAGCCAGAATTGTCATTTTACAGTCCGCAGGAGGGTTATCAATAAAGTTAATAGCGTCATTGTAAACTGCCGAACGCCGGGCTACTGCGTCAAATAAAGCAGGATGGTGTTTGAAAAAGCGCTTAGTAAACTTAGGCAAGGGTCTTATCTTCTTTCGGAAGCCTCGCGGCCGGGACAAAATAACCGTTATATCCCGCGCACCCATTTCATAGGCTTTAATCACCGGAATAGAGTCACCCAGTCCGCCATCCGTCATAGGAGCGCCGCCAACGGCCGGAAACTCGCGGTAAGCCAGCGGAATAGCGCAGGAAGCAGGAAATAGTTCGTGTAAGTTGTCGGCTGTCACCCTGGTATACACCGGAAACCCTGTATCGACATTGGTCGTTACAACGTATAAAGGCCGGTTCTGCTCCAGGTAATGGCGGGTGTTCAGCGGCACTTGCTCAAACGAAGCGTGCCAAAGCCAGCTTACATCGCAAAAATGTCCGCCTTTTAAAAAGCGTCGCCAGTTCAAAAACTCTGGTTGTAGCGCATGCTGCAAGAGAACTTTACGGTTACGTCCGTGGTCGCCGGCAAGAAAACCAATCAGGTTAGTTGAACCTGCCGACACCCCAATTGCAAAATCAAAGTCAGTTTGTCCGGTTTCAAGAAAACCGTCCAGCACACCAGCAGCGAAGATACCGCGCATTGCGCCACCTTCTACCACTAGTGCTCTTTTACTTTGCTCCTGGGTCATACACCTGCTTATTTTTTACTTCTCAATACTCTTTATTTTTCAATACTCTTTATTTCTCAATGAAGGCCTGCTCAATCACGTAGCTGCCTTGCTTACGTGACGTTGCTTTACTAAAGCCTCGTTCATTGAGAATAACCATCAGATCTTGAAGCATAGCGTCATTACCGCACAACATAAAGCGATCGTGTTCAGGGTTCAAATCTGGCATACCAATGGTTTTGGTTAAAGTTCCAGACTCCAGCAAATCGGTAATACGTTGCTGATGCGCTTCATCACGAAATGGCTCGCGGGTCACTGTCGGGTAATAGATGAGTTTTTCCCGCACCCAGTCACCAAAGTATTCGTTGTTTGGCAGAATCTCAGAAATTTCTTTTTGATATGCCAGCTCAGAAACCCAACGCACACCGTGAACCAACACGACTTTATCGTACTGTTCGTAAATGTCGGGGTCTTTAATAACACTCATAAAAGGCGCTAAACCGGTACCGGTACTGAGCAAGTACAAGTTTTTGCCGGGCAGTAAGTGCCCCGGTACTAACGTGCCTGTAGGGCGTGTCGACAATACCACTTCGTCACCCACCTTAATATGTTGCAGGCGTGACGTTAAGGCGCCGTCCGGCACTTTAATACTGAAGAACTCAAGCTCTTCTTCGTGGTTTGCACTGGCAATGCTGTAAGCTCTGAGCAGCGGCTTGTCTTCCAGTTGCAGTCCCATCATTACAAACTGACCGTTTTCGAAGGTAAAGCTTGGCTGACGCGTGGTTCTAAAGCTAAACAGGGTGTCGTTCCAGTGACGTACCTGAGTCACTTTTTCCGCAATGATACTTCTCATAACAATTCCTCATTGGCGATTTTGTGCGCATAATAACATAAAAAAACTAAATCTAAATGAGAATTTTTATCATTAACTATTGAAAATGAGAACGGTTTTTATATAAGATACATGCACTGTTGTTTGTAAAGGAAGAAAAGTTAATGGCTCGACGTTCGGGTGGCCGCAGAGGGTGGTCTTTAAAAGACTGGCATTGGATAAGCTCTGCCGTTTGCCTCATTGGCATGTTGTTGTTTTCAGTCACCGGTATAACGCTAAACCATGCTGGCTGGATAGAATCCGCACCCAGCGTCGAAAGCCATGAAAGCTCTCTCCCACAAACGGAATTGGACCGGTTGGCGAATGCTTCAGGGAATGACGCTCTACCAACTTTTTTCCACCGCTGGTACGAAGATAAGACGCAAAACAGCATCAGTTCAAATGCCGAAATCGAATGGAGTGACTACGAATTGTACGTCGCCATGCCTCGCCCTGGCGGGGACAGCTGGTTCAGCGTCGATTTAACCAGTGGTGCTTTTTATTCGGAAACCACCGATCGCGGCTGGATAGCCTACTTCAATGACCTCCACAAAGCCCGCAACACCGGTTTTCTCTGGAGCCTTTTCATTGACGTATTTGCCGTTGCCAGCATTTTATTCACAATTACGGGGTTATTACTTTTGAAAAAATACAGTAAGGGGCGCAAGTCCACCTGGCCACTGGTTCTGGCTGGCTTCATCATTCCTTTGTTCGCCGTTATGGGGTCAGCGCATGCTGCTGAGAACGAGCTCAATGTCGAAATTCCCCGTCTGTCAGTGGCTGAATATCACGCACCTTACCTGGCGGTATGGCTGGCAAATAAACGTAACCAACGGGTAGTTGATATTGCAGTCTGGTACGACGTTAACCTAAAAGATAACGAAGGCGAAAAGTGGCTTAAAGACATGCGCCAGTGGTGGCGTCGCAGCGGCCGCATGGCCGACATGCCTATCGACGGTGTATCGGGTGCAACTCGCCGCCCCGGCACTCACAAGGTGGACTTAACGCCTTTATTAACCAAATTACCAGAACTTGAGCCCGGCCAGTACTACTTGTATGTAGAAGCCGCGCGCGAAGTCGGCGGTCGTGAAATGTTGCGCCTGCCATTGTCTTTACCTATCGATAGCCCAATATCCATCTCAGAGACCGGCGAGCACGAGCTTGGCCGAGTGTCATTAAAACTGGAGCCTTAATCATGAAATTATCTTCTGTACTTACTACCAGCCTGGCTGTGCTGACCTTATTTGCCAGCACCAGCAGCGAAGCTCACCGGGTCTGGATTAAACCCAGCGCCACCGTCGTTTCCGGCGACTCAGAATGGGTGACTTTTGATGCCGCTATCGCCAATGGCATTTTTTATCCTGATCACTACCCGCTTAGCTTAGATTACGTCAAAGCCATGGCGCCGGACGGCTCCGATGTGACTCTGGAGAATGGCCATAAAGGCAAGTATCGCTCGGTATTTGATATTGAACTGGAAAAAGAAGGCACTTATACCATTTATTCAGCCAGCTCAGGTTTATCCGCACGCTGGGTGGATGACGAAGGTGAACGCCAGTACTGGCCGCCACGTGGTGCGCAAAAAACCAATGAAGACTTCTACAAAGAAGTGCCTCAGGACGCTAAAGAGTTAGAAGTTAGTGAGCGCTCACGTCGTGTTGAGACATTTGTAACTTCTGGTGCGCCAACTTATGACACGCTCGGCCCAACAGGTAAAGGTCTGGAACTTGAACCGGTAACCCACCCGAACGATTTATACACCGCTGAAAACATTACCTTTAAATTTAATATTGATGGTGCTGCAGCCGCGGGAACTGAAATTGTCTTAGTAAAAGGCGGTGAACGTTACCGTAACCAGGCACAACCAACCAAGTTAACAACTAACGAGAAAGGCGAAGTCACCTTCACTCTGGATGAACCAGGCATGTACTGGTTAGAAGCAGAATACGCCGACGACAACGGCGAAGCCCCGGCAAGCAAACGCCAGGGCTCTTATGTTGCCGTATTAGAAGTTCTGCCTATGTAAGGTTTCATCTGACGTAGCCTGACATTCATGTCAGGTGCGATACAACCCGACGCGGACGTAGCCTGACATTCATGTCAGGTGAGATATCGCTCCTGACGTAAACGTCAGGCTACTCAAGACGAACCACTCCCAGGGTGTTGGCGTCGGTGCCGAACCAAATGGAATCGGTAGTTTCATCAGAGAACATATGACGAACGGTACCGCCGCCACTCTCCAGCTCAATTGGCTCTGAAAACTCGTGGGTTTCGGTATCGAAGCCCACCAGCCGGTTTGGCTGCACACCGGTTTCTACAAACCAGACGTCATTACGTTTATCCACAGCCATACCATAAGGCCGTGAATTTTCTTCAGCCGGTGCCCGCCAGTCTTTATTCTCACCGCTAGCCGGATCGTAGCTACCCACGTAACCCTTGTTATAGTCGACATACCAGATGGTACCGTCGTCAGTCATACCCAAACGACGAGGCCGGTTATCTTTTCGATCCAGCTCAATTTCCTGTAGCTTGCCGTTTTCTACAGTAGCCAGCTTATTTGTACCAAAGAGCGTCGCCCAGGGTTTGTCGTTCTCGACAATTAAACCGTAAGGCCGGGCCGAATCCGTAGGCACACTCCAAAGCTCTATTTCACCGTCATCGGTTTCCAGAAAGCCTATTTGATTACCGCCCTGCACCGTAAACCAAATATTACCATCGCTAGTGAAATCCATGGTGTGGCTGTCGCGTGTTCCATCTCCGGGTAATTCATACTTTTTAATGTCGCCTGAAGCCGGATCAATTAAGCCAATATGGTTCATTAGGTTACCGGCATACCAGCCCCCGCGGTCGTCAACAATTACGGTATGCGGGCCTGCGCCATCGGGTAGATCGTAGCGTTTAAACTCTTCGGTTTCGGGGTTAAATGTTGCCGCGTAATCACTTCCCTGACCCACAAACCAGACAGTGTCATTATGTACCCAGGGATCACGGGGTCGAGAGTCTTCCCAGGGAACCTGCCACTCCTGAATTTCCGCTTTAGCCAGTCCACTGTCTTTGTGGTCATCGCTGTTAGCCGGCGCACTGCTTACTCCCGCCAGGCCAATGATTACCGCACTTGTTAAGCTTAAGTATTTCATTTTATGGCCTCCGTAAATAATTTCGTATCCTGACATTACAGTAGGCTGACGTTTACGTCAGGAACGATATCTCACCTGACATGAATGTCAGGCTACCGCAATGGCATATCCAACTGATTTATCAGTATAGACGCTATTGCTTCAAACCCCACACTGTGCAATCTTCAACCTTTAAATACTAAACGGTACCTCTTACATGCTGGATCAATGGCTCATTGGAATAATCTTAGTCGCCATGTTGGTGCTTTTCGTCATAGATAAATGGCGTTACGACCTGGTTGCCATGATGGCGCTATTGTCCGCAGCTATCCTTGGTCTGGTTCCAACTGCTGAGGTTTTCAGTGGTTTTGGTAACGCTGCTGTCATTACGGTTGCGGCAGTATTGATTATTAGCCAGGCGCTATGGCGTTCCGGCGTTGTCGATGCATTGGCCTCAGCTATGAAAAATATTGGCGATAAACGCTGGATACAAATGATAGCCCTGACCTCAGTCACGACAGTCTGCTCGGCTTTTATCAGTAATACCGGCACCATGGCGATAATGATTCCGGTCGCCCTGCAACTTGCCCGCAGCAGTGGCAACAACCCATCCAAATTGCTTATGCCTATGGCTTTTGGTTCATTACTGGGTGGTGCCATTACTATGGTGGGTACGCCACCAAACATTATTATTGCCGACATTCGTCGCGAAGCTATGGGCGAGTCCTTCGGTATTTTTGAATTTACTCCGGTCGGCCTCAGTATTGCCATAGCCGGTTTGCTTTTTATGTGGTTACTCAGCTCCTGGCTAGTGCCTGAAAAAGCAGGAAAGTCGAAATCGCAGTCGCTATATGATGTCAGCAGCTACCTGACCGAACTCTATGTACCTGAAGGCTCTAATTTCGTTGGTGAAACTCTGTATGAGCTGGAAAACCGCAGCGAAGAAGACTTTGTGATTGTTGCGCTACAACGTGGCGAAAAGCGCTGGTCTGCACCCGCTCGTTATTTACGGCTAAAAGCTGAAGACGTGCTGATAGTTGAAGCCAATGCTGAAACTATTCAGCAGGTAATTGACGGAACCGGACTGGAGCTCAATGCCGAAGAGGAAATTGATGACCGCTTTTTAAAATCCGACGACATTACGGTTATTGAGGGCATTGTCGGACATGACTCTCGCCTTATCGGCCGCTCCGCTGCCGACATTAAACTGCGCAGCCGCTACGGTATTAATGTACTGGGCGTAGCCCGGGAAGGTCAGAAGCTGGGAACAAAACTGGCAAATATTCGCTTTAAGCCAGGCGATGTTTTATTACTTCAGGGAGACGCTGAAGTGCTTAATGACGTATTTCAACGCTTCGGCTGCTTCCCCCTGGCGCAACGCAGTTTACGGCTGGGCTCGCCAAAACAGCTGATCCTGCCATTGGGGATATTCTCGGCAGCAATTCTGGCAGCAGCACTCGGCCTTATCTCGGTGCCGGTTGCTTTCTCACTGGCAGCAGGCCTTATGGTTATTACCAATATTTTGCCTCTGCGAGAGCTCTACGACGCCATAGACTGGCCTATTATTGTTCTGCTGGGCGCAACCATTCCACTGGGTTCCGCGCTGGAGCGCAGCGGTGCCGCCGACACCATTGCTAATGCAGTGCTTTACATCAGCCAGGGGTCGCCCGACTTTGTTGCGGTGGGTTTACTGCTAATAGTGACTATGCTGCTGTCCAACATTGTCAATAATGCGGCGGCAGCAGTACTTATGGCACCTATTGGCATTAGTATGGCGAGCAGCTTTGGTGCCAGTATGGATCCGTTTTTAATGGCCGTTGCTATTGGCGCCGCGGTGCCTTTCTTAACTCCTATAGGCCATCAGTCGAATATATTGGTTATGGGCCCGGGCGGTTACAGCTTTAGCGACTACTGGCGGCTTGGCCTGCCGTTGTCTCTGCTGGTGTCGGCGGTTGCGCTGGTCATGATACTGCTGGTATGGCCGTTATATTAATTGCTAATTTTATAAGGCAAATAGGTTTGCAGTGTTTTCAGGTGTTCGCGTAACGCACAGCTTTCATCCTGACAATACTGCTCAATGGCGTCGCTAAGAGGCGCCTCCATAAAACGGTAAAAGCCTTCGCGCAGAACCGGCTCAAAACCACGATGCAATTTGTGCTCACCCTGGGCACCCGCGTCAAAATACTGCAGCCCGTGGTTTATGCAAAACTCAATTCCCTGATAATAACAGGCTTCAAAGTGCAGAAATTCAAGCTCTTCCAGGCAGCCCCAGTAGCGTCCGTAAAGTGTATCTTCGCCTTTAAAGCACAAAGAAGCAGCCAGCAGGTTGTCGTCTTTGTAGGCAGCGAATACCACAATATAATCGGCTAAATGTTCAGCCCAGAGCTTGAAGGTAGCAGGGGTTAAATAGCCGCCATGCCCAGAACGTTTTAAATAAGTACGCTGGTAGAACAGGGTAAATTGCTGCCAAAACTCCGCAGTCAGCTCATTCCCTTGAAAGGTTCGCATCTGCACATTTTGTTCTGATACTTTCTGCCGCTCTTTGCGAATCGTCTTACGCTTACGCGACACCAGAGCCGCTAAAAAATTATCAAAGCTGCCGTAGTCCCGGTTTTGCCAGAGAAACTGGATATCAAAACGCTGCCACCAGCCTTCATCGGCTAAAGCACGGCTCACGTCAGGTTCAACGTACAAACTCTGCAAGTTACTGACGTCATGTTGCTTTAACAACTCCGACTCAATAATGGACAGCACTTCGCCGCGGTTAACGCCCTCGTTAATAGCCAGACGTGGTCCCTGACATGGGGTAAAAGGTATGGCGTTAATCAGCTTGGGGTAATACTGAAAACCGTAGCGCTCAAAGGCTTCGGCGAAGGCCCAGTCGAACAGATACTCACCGTAGGAATGCGTTTTCTTAAACCACGGCATAGCCGCAACTATGGTGCCATTATCATCATAAACGACAACATATTGCGGCAACCAGCCGCGCTGCAACCCAAGACTGCCACCCTGCTCAAGCGCCAGCAGAAAGTCATAGCGAGTAAAGGGGTAATGGCGCCCGAACAGGCTATCCCAGTCGTTTTTAGCTACAGTGGTGATTGTTGAATGAATAACTGCTCGCATGCGTTAGGCGCTTAAGAGCCCAAGCACACTGATGTCTTCATCCAACTGTGGCCAGTGAATACCCTGACCGTTACCCAACAATTGCCAATCCTAACGCTGCTCCTCGGTGGCACTTTCCAAGCGAGGGAACCAAACAATGGGCGCAGAAATTTTACGGCCATCAGCAAGCTCGACCTCAAGAGTTGCCTCGGTAACAGATACATTCACTGCAACAGGATGGCGATCAATTTCTAAAGTATTCATACCACGCCTCCAGTAGTTCTTCTCAATTAGAAGCTTATCTTAACAGACAAATCATGATTAAAAGACAGTAAAAACCCGCACCCAGACATCAGCGGTCAGCTGTAAAGAGCTGTGAGCCTCGGCACGTTCACGGCCCTCGGCACTGCTACGGTAGAGGTGTGGTGTCATGGTAAGTAGGTTTTGAACAGCCTGGTTATTATTCAGTTCAAATTGGAAAGTCACACGCTGCTCTGATGCTAAAGACCAGTATTCTGAGTTTACAGGCAGGTTATCTGACTTTGTTTTTATCTCAGAATAAATAATGGCTTTTAGCTCTTTTAGGTGATCACCAGTTGGGTCTACCATAATCAGCCGCCCGCCGGGCTTTAGAACCCGCTTAAATTCAGCTTCAACAGGGAAGCCAAACACGCACAAAATAGTATCGACACTGTTATCGTCCAATGGAATAGAATTATTGGAAGCGACCATCCAGCTGAGGCGTTTATCGCGTTTTGCCGCAGCCTGCACTGCCCATTTTGAAATATCCAGAGCGGCCATGCTTAAATCAGTACCGTTTTGTTCCGCCTGCTCAATCAAATAACGTAGGTAGTAGCCTTCGCCACAACCGGCATCGAGCACCGCCTGCTCGCCCTGTACTAACACAGTATCAGCCAGGACCTGCGCCAGTGGTTCATAATAACCCTGCTCCAGAAACTCCCGCCGTGCCTGCACCATGGCTTTGCTGTCGCCGGGGTCTTTCGAGCGCTTATTCTGCACCGGCAACAAATTCACGTAGCCCTGCTTTGCCACATCATAGCTATGGCCATTTTCACAACGCCAGCTGCCGTCCACCAACTGCAAAGGTGACTGCTCTATTGGGCAACGTAAGGCGGATATTTTTGTTATTGGCATACCATCTACTTTTACAACGCTATTTTGCGACCATCTTATTCTTCCTGCTCGCCTTCTGCCAGCACAACAAAAAACCACCATCGCTAAAAATTAACGATGGTGGTTTTGCTATAGCTAATACGTTAAATAATAACTACTGGCTTGTACTGACGCCCAGCTCTTTCAGCAGATTATCCGCATGGTCAACGTATTCCATCTGCCACAGCATGTAGCGAGTATCCACCTGAATAGAACGGGTGTTCTCCAGGTTGAAATCCCAATCGGAAATAATGGAATCCAGCGTGCCGTCAAAAGCCAGGCCGACAAACTCACCTTTATGGTTCAAAACCGCAGAACCTGAATTACCACCGGTAATATCCAAAGTGGCAAGGTAGTTCACAGGTACAGAATTTAAATCCGCTTTCTCATAAGGACCGAAGTCACCGGCTTCAATCGCCTTCAGTTGTTCTTCCGGCGCATTAAACTCCCCTTCACCAGTGGCTTTTTCTGTTACACCACGCAAGGTAGTAAAAGGTGCCCAGGCATTACCGTCTTCGGTACCATGGTCACGGCCTGCAACGTTACCGTAAGTAATTCTCAGCGTGCTGTTCGCATCAGGGTACACCGCCTCTCCTTTACTTTGCATAAAGGCAATTTTTGCACGCATGTAGTCAGCGTAGGCTTGCTGAATTTTACCGGAAAGTTCTTGGCTCTTTTTCTCATCTTCTAAATCGGAAGGATAAAGTGCGACAGCAGCTTTGACGAACGGGTCTTCGCTTTGCTCAAACTGTTCCGGGCCAAATTCCAGCAACGCCATACGGTTATCCCGGTCAAGTAAGCTAGTGCTTTCATACCAACCATCAATTAACGCGCTTAACTCGTCCTTGCTCATGCCATCACGCAGACCCATAGCTTTATCAAACGCGGCATCGCGCTCTGACTTAGGCTGCGCCATGTAGCTGCTCAGATTGTGCAGATCTAATGCCTTCTCAACCTTAGCGTCAAAATTGCGATCCATACCTGCTAAATATGACTCAAAGCGCGGAATATCACGTTCCTGGTAACCGGCTTTGCGTTCGGCGTCGGGCTTGGTGCCTTCCTGAGCCAAACGGTGCACAGCGCGGGCAACAGAAAGCAAACGCGGCGTTGCATTATTCAGTTGGTAATCAGCACGACTTTTCTTATGGCGCTGCTGTAGCAACATATCAATGGTATTAAGCCCATCGGCATACAACGCTTTTTTCGTGCGGTCGCTGTTTACCCACTCAGTCAGTTCTTTATGTTCCTGTTGCTTACGTTCCAGCAAGTCGCTGTTCGCAAAGCTGTCCAGCATACCCTGACGGTTTTTCAGGTAATTGTTCAGGCCGGCAACACGACTGGCGTATTTAAGCTCTGCGTCTTTGTCGTCGGCTGTTTCCCGGGCAATAATGTCCAGCGAATCCTGAAACTGCTCAACTGTTTTAGGATAGCTCCATTCAAAGGTTTCTTTTACTTCAGACGGCAGACGATGACGGTTAGTGCGGCCCGGATAACCCAGCGCCATAACAAAGTCACCTTCTTCCAGACCTTCACTGGCTATCGTTAAGTGGTAATCCGGTTTATAAGGTACGTTGTCTTCACTGTAATCCGCTGACTCACCTTCCGGGCTGACATAAGCGCGTAAAAAGCTGTAGTCGCCAGTATGACGTGGCCACATCCAGTTATCGGTGTCGCCACCAAATTTGCCAACACCGCTTGCCGGTGCATGGACTAAGCGAACGTCCTTAATTTCCAGTTGCTTAATAAGGTAATACTCGAGGCTGCCGTAATATGCAGCTACCGTGCAACGATGCCCTTCGTCCTCTTCACATTCTGCTACCAAAGCTTTCTGGTTATCTTCTATCGCGTCCAGACGCGCTTTGCCCGTTAACTCGGTTACCTTGGCATCAATCACCTTATTAGTGACGTCATCGACCGCTTTAGTCACAAAAATGCGACTGCCCGGTGCCGCCGGTACTTCTGCACTTAAGTCTTTGGCTAAAAAGCCATTAGCGAGCAAATCGTTTTCTGGCGTCGAGTTATGAGCAATGCTGTTGTAAGCGCAATGATGGTTCGTTGCTACTAATCCGTCTGGTGACACAAACGAGGCCGAACAACCTCCCAGACTGACAATAGCAGCAGCGGGGAACTCGGTTAATTTAGAAATATCATTAGGGTCAATAGTCAGACCTGCCGCCTTCAGCTTATCGGCAATTTCCGGTAACTGTTTGGGCATCCACATACCTTCGTCGGCTGCCGCAAAACAGCTGACTACAGACAAAGCAATCAATAACTTTTTCATAGTGTCTCTTCTGTTAATTGTTAGGGAGGGAACAATAACCTCTGATAAAAGCTATAGTCATAGTCTTGCCGAAACTTGTCAATAAACAGACAAGTAATGTTACAAAATAACAGTGTCAAAATTTACGCACAAAAAAGGCCGTGCAAAAGCACAGCCTCTTACAAGTATAGCTTGCTGTTTTTACCAAGCGTATTTAACACTCAGTTCCACATTGCGCGGAGCACCGAAAAAGCCCTGATTATAAAAGTCGATGCTGGAATAGTACTTTTTATCAAACAGGTTGTTGACGTTAAAGCTCAGATCCCAGTTTTGGCTTAACTTATAGTTAGCCATGGCATTCACAACGGTATAGCTGTCCTGAATAAAGGTTTCGCCATTTGGGCCTATATTCGGGTTAGACGATATTTTGCTCTGCCAGTTGGCGTTCACACCGACTTTCAATGCATCTGTGGCAGTATAAAGTACGCTGGCTTTCACCATGTCTTCGGGTAAGTAAGGCGCATAGTCTGAACCGTCACGATCTTCCGACTCATTGTGGGTATAACTGAAGAAAATATTCAGCGAATCGGTTGGCTTACCATTTAACTCAAGCTCATAACCTTCACTTTCGGCACCATCAACTCCGATAGACGGCTGGATAGTCGTGCCTGGTAGGAAATCCGGGTTATCGGGGTCATTAATCGCTAGGTTATCTTCTTTTACTTTAAAGACGGCAACACTGGCTGTTAAAGCTTCATTAAAGAAGTCGCCTTTAACGCCCAATTCTGCGTTTGAACCTTCCACCGGACCAATGAGTTCATTTTCTGCATTTCGTGCGCTTTGAGGTTTAAAAATTTCCGTGTAGCTGGCATAGGTTGAAATAACGTCTGTGACATCATAAACCAGCCCGAAATAAGGGGTGTTAACACCTGAGTTTTTATAATCGCTTGGCGACCAGGGTGATTGTACAAAAGTGTCATAGGTTGTAATTCTATTGCCTAGAATAGCAGTTAAGTCATCCGTTAAACTCAATTGAGCTGCAGCGTATACCCCTTTTTGTTTATATGATTCATAAGTTCCATAAGCGGGAGTGTCGCTAAAGTTAATGGGATCGACCCCATTCCCCCAGTCAAACAAACTAGGAACGTCTATGGCGTCAGCACTGCTATAAGAAACGGAATCAACATTTTGTTCAGAACTCAAAGCACCGGCTGTTAATTGGTGCTCACGACCAAATAGCTCGAAAGGACCTGACGCCAAAAAGCGATAGGAAGTTTGCTCACGTTCAGCAACATAATGATTTGGCGATGTTCCTAAGCCTTGTCCGGTATCTTTGTTTGGAAAACCGGAGAAATACAAAAGATACCCGTCCATATCATCTTCACGACGTTCAACATCCAGTTGGATATCCCAGCCGTTATCAAAAGCATGCTCTAACTGAACGAATACACTAGTACTTTCTCTATCCCATCGATTCCAGGTCGATGCTGTCGTTGTACTAACTGGCAAATCATCAGCCTGTGTACCGTCGTCATAAAACAGAGGCAGTGCGCCCCACATACTTCCTTTGGGATTACGCTCGCTATAATCAGCGCCCATGGTTAAACGTGTTTGAGTCGTTAAATCAGCAGTTACAACAGCGTAAATTTGCGCGTTTTCTTTTTCGGACAAATTGACGTAACTGTCACCTTCTTCATAGGCAAGCGCAACACGTCCTTTTACGTTTCCATCCTCAGACAAAGTTTGAGAGTGGTCAGCTTCTACTCTGTAGTTACTCCAGGAGCCAATCCCCAGGCTCGCATAACCACCATCTTCCGCTTTAGGGCGCTTACGAATAAGGTTAATGGCAGCAGAAGGTTCGCCGGCACCGGTTAACAAACCGGTAGCGCCACGCACAATTTCAACGCGTTCAAAAATAACGGAGTCCGCCAAAGCTTCACTAAAGAAGCTGTTGTACGCAATAGGCACACCGTCAAACTGGAAGTTGGTCACATCGCGGCCACGGGCACGGAAGAAAAACCGGTCAGTTTCGGCCTGTTGCGCCTGAATACCCGGTGCAAACTGCATCACATCGGCAACCGTATCGAGCGAGAAGCTGTCTATAAAGGTGCGGTCAATAATAGAAATAGATTGGGGTGTCTGGCGCAATGTTAACGGCAGGCCTGTTGCAGTAGTCGCCTGATCTAAAGAACTGCCGGTAACCTTAATGTGTTCAAAAATCTTTTCCTGCGTTCCTGCTTTTTCTTTGTTTTCTTCAGCAGAAGCTTCCTTTTGTGCAGCTACAGCCGCGGAGCTTAACAGGGCGGATGCTACCGCTGTGGCTATGAATTTTCTGGCAAATGCCTTCATGAATTGTCTCCCGACCAAACTTTGTAAATGAGAATTGTTATCGACACATTGTATTTGATAATTGTTCGTATTTACAATATCATTTCGGAAAATTTCTCGGGGGAGTTCGAATGACACAAAGGCAATGGTTCAAATTACATGGGTGGTGCTCGCTGCCAATATGGATCCTGTTTTGCTTTATTTGCATTACCGGTACCATCGCCGTATTCAGTCACGAGCTAACCTGGCTGTTCAACGAAAATGCGCGCGCGGTTAATCCTGACAATTTGCCAGCTCAGCCAATTTCCGAGCTAGTTGCTACCGTTAAAGACCAGTTTCCAACGGCCAACGTTACGACGGTAATGACTTTTGAGCCTTATATTATTAACGCCGTACTCTTCTCTGATGAAAACATCCCGATGGGCATTGCGTATGTAAACCAGTACACCGGAGAAATTCAGGAAGTTAATCAGGGCATCACTTTTATTAACTTTATGCGCTCACTGCATAGCTGGTTGCTATTCCCCTGGCAAGACGGCTACAGCGTTGGTTATTACCTGGTTTCGGCCATGTCCTTTGTCATGATTGGCGCTCTGGTTACCGGCCTGGTCATTTATAAAAGGTTCTGGCGCGCTTACTCGCAACCTAAAATTCGTGCCAAGCAAGGCAAAAAAACCCTTTTAACCGACTTACACAAGCACGGCGGCGCCTGGTCCATCTGGTTCCTCATTGTTATGAGTTTAACTGGCCTCTGGTACTTTACTCAGCAAGTGCTCTGGCACGCAGACATTGATATTGAAGAACACGCTCCGCTGGTTGAAGTATCTGACATTCCTATGGGAGAAAAAGCACAGGCTCCGGTGTCTTTTGAAGACGCTTTGCTTATAGCGGAGCAGCGCTTCCCTGATATCCGCCCCAGCTTCATTATGATGCCTGAGCATAACCGTGACATGTTCAAAATTATGGGCGGCGGCGACTTCATTTTCTACGACCAATACTCTTACCGGCTGGATATTAACCCGTGGAATGGTGAGATAGCCCGGGCCGTTTCGCCCGACAATATGAATACCCTGCAGACCATTCAGCATATTGTTGATCCGCTGCACTACGGCACTATTGGCGGTATCTGGACTAAAGCCATCTGGTTTATTTTTGGACTTATTTTGTCAGCCATGTCCATTACCGGATTTTTGATTTGGGGTTCTCGCACAGTGAAAGCGGCAAAAGCCAAACGCACACCGCTGCAAGAGTCGTTACAGAATGAAGGAGCTAACTAATGGCACGCCGTAAAAATACCTTCTGGAACCGGAATAAATTTAAGTTCAGTGGCTTAATTCTTATTCTGCCCTTTTACTTTTTATATGAGCAGTTGCAGCCACCTGAATTCCCTCCTGTCTGGGATGAAAAAGCCGCAGGCCCATTTAAAGTGGCCTTGCAACCAGCCAATAATGACGCGCCTTACGCACATCATGAAGACTGGGTAAAAGACTTTTCAGCGTACGTTAACGAAGGAAAAGTCAGTGATATTCGTCAGGGTTACGTGAACATTGGCGAGGAGCCAATTGCTATTGAAGAACTGCAACAAGATGATGTCGGCATTTTGCACGGCAGTGAGTTATTGCAGCACGTACATGCTATAGCGCCACAAAAACTCAATTCACAACAGCGCGTTTGGGTCACTTTGCAAACCTGGAATGGTGACGTTCATCAAGCTCATTGGGAACTTCCCGAAACTTGGGTGAAATAACACTTTAAACGCGAATCATTTTCATTTAGAATCTCCGCCAATTTAGATCGCATCTAATATTTGAGGGGAATAATGAAAATTCAAAAGACTGTTCTGGCGGCTAGCATTCTGGCCGCTTTAGCTTCCACCAGCAGTTACGCACAAGAAGAAAAACAAGAGAAAACTCAAGAAGAGATGATGGAAACCATCAATGTCAGCTCTCGCGGACTTATCTCTTACGTTAGTGCTACTGGCTCCAAATCTGACACACCGATTATTGAAACGCCTTTATCGGTTTCTGTACTTACCGAAGCTCGTATTCAGGACTTAGGTGCTGTTACCGTGCAAGATGCTATCGGCTACGTTGCAGGCTTGTACAACGGCCCATACGGCGTTGACACTCGTGGCGACTGGGCTCAGATTCGTGGCGTTGCTCCAGTTCAGTACCTTGATGGCCTTAAATCTCTGTTCGGTAACTACAACAACGTTCGCGTTAACCCTTATTCTCTTGGCCAAATTGAAGTTTTAAAAGGTCCTAGCTCGGTTCTATATGGCCAAGGCTCTACCGGCGGCATTATTAACTTAGTGAGTAAACGTCCGAAGGCAGAAACTGAAGGTCAGTTCTGGGCTCAATTGGGTAACTACTCCCGTAAGCAAGTTGCCGGCGATATTACTGGTGCATTGAACGATGATGCTTCGTTAACCGGCCGTTTTGTAGGCTTATACCGCGACAGCGATACGCAAACCGATTACGTTCCGGATAACAGCCTGGTGCTAAATCCGTCATTGAGCTGGCATGCCTCTGAAGATACAAAAATTACCTTAATTGGCAACATTCAGCGCAATGAGTCAGGCTCGAGCACACAATTTTTCCCCTGGCAGGGAACCTTGTTGCCGAACGAGTTTGGCCAAATTGACAGCTCTACTTTTGTGTCAGAGCCGGGTTTCGACAAATACGATACGGAGCAAGACGCGCTAACAGCCATTGTTGAACACGACATTAATCTGAACTGGAGTCTGCGTTTAGCAAGCCGGTACAGCGACAGTCATGCAGACTACAACACAATGTACGGTTGGCCGCCGGTATTTGCGGAAGACAATCGCACAGTAAGTCGTGTAGCTACTTTATATCGCTCTGACTCAAGAAGCTGGACAAGTGACTTACAACTGCATGGCTCGGTAATAACCGGTCCTGTCGAACATGACCTTGTATTCGGCATAGATTTTCAAGACGCATATACAGATTCCGACTCTGCTAGCGCGGCAGTGCTTAACGAACTCGACTTGTACAATCCGGTGTATGGTCAGGCAACAGGCTTACCTACAGAAGAAGACATAACCGATGCCGCTTCTTTAACAACTCATCAATTAGGATTTTATGTACAAGACAACATGCGCATCGCAGAGAAATGGTTAGTTTCGGCCGCCTTGCGTCGTGACAGAGCGACCAATAACCCTGAGGGTGGCGTGGCAACAGACCAATATGCCACTACTGGTCGACTGGGTTTTATGTACTTAATGGATGGCGGTGTCTCACCATACATTAGTTACAGTGAATCGTTCTCTCCACTCATTGGCCGAGATGCTTATGACAATCCATACGTCCCATTAGAAGGTAAACAGTGGGAAGCTGGTGTTAAATACCAGCCGGAAGGTACAGAACACTTACTGACCGCTTCCGTTTATAAAATTACAGAAGAAAACAGAACTACCACCTCTAATGATGGCGATGCCCCATTCCCTGACCGTCAGATTCAAGTGGGTGAGGTCGAGATAGAAGGTGTTGAATTAGAAGCTCAGCTGGCCTGGGATTCTCTGGACGTTTACGCCAGTTACGCGTACACCGATGCAGCTATAAGCAAAAGCAACGAGCCAACTGAAGTTGGTAAGCCTTTATCCGCAACACCGGACCATCAGGCATCTATCTGGGCCACGTACCGCCCAGATAATTGGAACGGCTTTAAGATTGGTGCCGGTGCACGTTATGTCGGTAATACTTCCGACGGTTATGTAACTTACAATAGTAATCAGCTGTACTTAGAAACACCCAGCTATACCGTATTTGACGCCATGATCGGGTATGACTGGGACAACTACAGTTTGAGTCTGGATATTGACAACCTGACTGACAGAACAGTACTCACTTCATGTTTGAACCGAGGAGAGTTCGACTCAGGGGACAATTACGGTGACTGTTTCTACGGACAGCAACGCACGATTATGGCGAACTTCCGTTATAACTTTTAAAGCTTACTGAGTGTAGCTTTCACGTGTAGCCCCGGGCGTATCTCTTCCCAGCGTCCGGGGCTCTTTTTTAGGTGTGATTTATTCGTTGGTATAGTACTGAACGCCTATCTCTATGCGATCACGACCATTTTTCAGGCGCCAGCGGTTCATGTCTCTTAATGAGTAAACGCAGCCGCAATATTCCTGTTGGTAAAAACGTTCACGCTTAGCAATTTCCACCATACGCGCCGCGCCGCCTTGCTTACGCCAGTTAAAGGTCCAGTAGTGCAGGCCAGGGTATGGTGCTACCGCACGCTGACCACAGTCGTTAATCTGGTCCATGTTTTTCCAGCGTGAAATACCTAAGCAACTGGTAATGGTGTCAAAACCGTTTTCGTGGGCATACAGCGCTGTACGCTCAAAGCGCATATCAAAACATTCGGTGCAACGTTCACCGCGCTCCGGCTCCCACTCCAGGCCTTTAACCCGTTCGAACCAGTTTTTAGAGTCGTAATCGCAGTCAATAAAGTCCACACCCAGCTTCTCAGCAAAGCGGATGTTCTCTTCTTTACGCAGCAGATACTCTTTTTCCGGATGAATATTCGGGTTATAGAAGAAAATGGTAAATTTAATGCCAGCTTCCGCCATGCGCTCCATAACCTCGCCTGAACATGGCGCGCAGCAAGAGTGTAGCAACACATGATCAGACCCCGTCGGAGTCTCCAAAACAATGGATTCTTTCTTGTTTCTAGCCATAATTCTCTCTTCGCGGCTGAAATTTGTGCGAATTATAACTCAAACAGGCGGGGGTGATCACCTTCTTGGTTAGAAGAGCTTATAGTTGAATGAAACCGATCGAGCCATTTCATTACTCAACCCGCAAACAATATTGTAGGAGCGCCTCTCTAATACTCTGGCGAGATTTTAGAAAAAGCATCATATATGCTTTCTCTTCTTCAAGTCGATAAATGGCTCTAAACTGCTGATCAGGGAGAATAAAGTCACGATAATTCGTAAAGCCTAAGTCGGCCGCTTCTTCACAAAGCGGGCTGCTTTCGGGATAGCGTATTACCCTCTGCTCAAGCATATCTATAAAATTAAATATCAGACCCCTTGCCTGCGATTGACCAATATACCTCGCCAGATATTGGCTATGTGCACTAACTTGACGTTCAAATGTTTCGGTATATTCAATACTAATTGCCGTCATTCGTCAGCACTTCCTCAAGATTAGAACGAAGCTGATTTGAAGATAAGGTGCGTCCAGCTTTTAAATCTTTTTCTGCGAATGACATTAGCTTCATAAAAGCCATTTGTTCTTGCTGCATTTCATACTGGGCTGGGTCCTGAACCACATAGAGTGGCTCCCCATTTTGGGTAACAACAACAGGCTCCTCAACATTCATTGAAGACAGTTCTTTCTTAAATGCTGAAACCGTTGTGATGCGTGACTGTTTAGTTTGATACATTGTCTGCCCCCTAGACTAGGTTACTTTTAAAATTATAGATGAAAACCAACAGAAGTCCAAATAAAGACCAAATTTAGTCTACAAACACTTTAGAGGTAAATATGAAAAGGATTTTATTAGTATGCGCATTTGTTTTGGTTGCTGCTTTCTCTTTTTGGGCAGGCCACCAAGCATCGGAAGTAAATACGCCAAAAACTACCGATACTTCAAATGAAGAAGAGCTCAAACGCGAGCAACTTATTGCAGAGAATCCCAGCTTTTTTGAGGGACAGAACAAGTATTTTTCTGACGACGGCAACTACCTTTATGGCGTTGAGAGATTTGTACCGCAGAATGGCATCAGTTCGTGGGGAATAAGCCGCGAGAAAGAGCTATCCAACCTGCTGTCCGATCAAGATGGGCTGTTACACGCGGAGTCCGAATGTCGGCTGACCATGTGCATTACGACAGGCGCATTCATGAGCCAGCAAGAGTTTCGCACTTTCTCGATAGACTACAATAACCTGCAATTTTACGGTCAGCGTTATGGAACGAAGTCTTTAACTGATGGCCTACTGGTTTTTTATGTTATTACCTATAAGCAGACCGACTAACCCATAAGCTGCTTACTAAGCATACCAATAATGAAACCAAATACAGCCCCGAGTGCGGGCATCCAGTGGCGGCGCATTTTCGCCTGTGGGGCAATGTCCTGAAACACCAGGTAGAGAATGCCGCCCGCGGCAAAACTCATGATCATCGCTGTAATTTGTGGTGCATCACTCAACCACCAGTAACCCATAATTGCCGCCAGGGGGCCGAAAAAGGAAACACCTAAAAGCCCGATTAAAGCGGTTTTAGTGGTTAATTTTGCCGATTTCAGTTCACGATAGGCATTAAACCCTTCCGGGAAATTTTGCGCGGCAATGAAAATGGCCAGCAAAATGCCCATTTTTGGGTTAACGGCAAACACAGCCCCTAGAGAAACCGCTTCAGGCACAAAGTCGAGCACCATCGCCATAAATTGTGAAACATTGCCCTCATGCTTTTGCAACCAAGCATCAACGAGGCAAAAAGTAACACCGCCAGCGGCAAATAACCCTGTCAGTTGCCAGGCATTTAACTCTTTCATTCCCTCTGGCACTAATGCAAAAGCCACGGCGGCCATTAAAATGCCACCACCAAATGCCGTAACGCCGTGTACGAACTCTTTCTTAACTGTCGTATTGGCTTTGCCTTCAACGTGCGCTAAAAAGCCGCCGAAAACCGCCATTAAGCCGGCTCCCCAGGCTATGAGCAGCATAATATAAACGTTCATGATTAAACCTTATCAAATACAGAGCCGGTGTCCGGGCTAAACAATTTACTGTAAAGCTTGGTCGCGTAGTTGTCCGTCATGCCCGAAATATAGTCGCAAATAACACGATTGGGGTTTTCTGCGTTTTTATATTTTTGCAAAGTAGAGCCAGGCAGCAGTTGCTCTGGGTTTTCGCTCAGTACCTGAAACAGCTTCAAGATCATCATCTGGCCTTTGTACTCCAAAACTTGCACCGAAGAGCTCCGAATAACATGCTTAAACACAAAGTCCTTCAACACTTGCAGAGTATGTTCAATATGCTCCGGAAGGCTCGCCTGCAGATCCAGCCAGGGAGATTCAAACAGGTTCTGTTCTGCAACTTCGATGGCATCCACAAAATGCCCGACAAGTTTACTAATTGCATGCTTACGCGCCCTGCTTTGGCCTGAAAAAAGCGCCTCGGTGTAAAACCGCTCTTCCTGCATAATAACGCTGTTGTCGTCCAACACAGCGAGTACGTCTTCGCGCCACTGCTTTTCAGTTACTAGGTTCAGCGCCAGCGAGTCTTCCAAATCGTGCACGCCGTACGATATATCATCTGCCAGCTCCATAATGGAGGTATCAAAAGCTTTATATTGTGCTTTGGTTTTACCCTCTTTCGTTTTAGTGGAGCGAAAAGTCGCTTTGTCGTTGGGAGTCAGCGGTTCCAGTATCCAGTCCAGCACATCCTGTTCGTCGTCATGAATGGATTTAGGCGGTTTAAAAGCACTTAAGTGGTCTTCGGCAGATAGTGAGCAAGTACTAACTTCGCTATGCAACACCGGATACTTAAGCACGCCAAGTAAAGTACGCCGGGTTAAATCCAAACCGTCGTGGTCGGAATACTCACCCAGCTTTGAAATAATACGCAGCGTCTGCCCGTTACCCTCAAAACCACCGCTGCTGTGCATGTGATAGTTCAGCGCCACTTCACCACCGTGCCCGAACGGCGGGTGACCAATATCATGCGCCAGACAAATGGCTTCAATTTGGAAATAGGACGGGATATGCATCGAAATAGCGTCGTTGTTGGCATACTTTTGCTTTAACTTCTCACAAATGCCCGAGCCAATCTGCGCCACTTCCATAGAGTGCGTTAAGCGCGTACGGTAAAAGTCACTCTCGCCCACACCCAGCACCTGAGTTTTTGCCTGCAAACGGCGAAACGCCGACGAATGAATAATACGCGCCCGGTCACGCTGCGCATCACTGTCCGGCGTAGCGGCATTAAAGGTGGTGGTTTTTCCTGAGCGGCGTTTGAGCATAGCAAAATGTCTTCGTTTGTTTTTTCAGTTACTCACAGCAAAACAAATTTTTTCGGGTTTGCCCAGTTTTAATACCGCCAATGTAAGACATTTATATCAATGCCTTACCAATTGATAGTTTAAGAACTCAAATTTAGTATAAATACACCAACTTGACGCACAACACTGTTGTGCATAGAATGAATGCAAAGTGATCAGTAAACCATGGCCGTTAAATTCAGGGACGACTGGCTAGAACGATTCTACGAAGATGATATCAGCCACAAGAAAATACCGAAGATCATCAAAGGAGCGCTCTTCAGGAAGCTCGAAATTTTGGATGCTGCAACGCAGGAGTCAGATTTAAGGGTTCCCCCAGGTAATCGCTTCGAATATTTAAAAGGAAAACTTTCGGGGTATTGTTCTATCCGGGTTAACAAACAGTATCGACTTATTTTCCACTGGGAAGACGGTATCGCCCAAGATACATACCTGGATCCACACCTTTACCAAAGTTAAAAAGGATAATTATGAGAGATACAAAACGTCGCCCGGTATCCGTTGGCCAGATGCTAATAACCGAGTTTCTTGAACCGATGAACATTGAAATAAAAGAGCTCGCTGATGCCATGAGAGTACACAGAAATACGCTCAGCCGAATTGTTCATGACAAAGGAGCCTTGACCGCACCTATGGCTATTAAATTAGCTGCCGCTTTGGGTAACACTCCGGAGTTCTGGTTGAATATTCAGCACGCCGTCGAAATCTGGGACGTACGCCACCGGGCATACGAACAAGAAGCTGAAAACGTAAAGCGCTTGAAACCTCACGCTAAGCCTTATCAGCAGGCTTGAGGGATCGGCGGCTTTAAAACCTCAATAAACCCGCTGCTTCTGTTGTTCGTAATTAAGTGTCATAGCGGCTTTCGCTAGTTCAATTTTACATTCTGGAATATCGCGTAGCTTTTCCTGACGGAAATATTCAAGCAGGTGGCACAAATGCCAAAGTGACGGGTTGCCCTCATGCACCGGTAGTGGAAACTTCTCCAATTCCTGATCCCGTACTTTCCGCAAATATTGCCGGCTCATATTGAGTTGCTCGCCAGCGTCTGACAAGCCAACCAAATCCGGGCCTATTTCAACTAGCTTAGCCTGAGGGATTATTTTTTGAATATCAGATAACGCAGAGCGAATTGCCTCTGTTGCATTATTTGATTCACGTACAAAATTTAACGCCAATCGACCCGCAACTCCCACGCCAATAATTGCATCATCACATCCGCCAGCAAAAATCTGGTTACTAAGATCATCGGTTTTCAAGTCTTTAGGGATGACAAACTTCAACGTAAAGTCATATTCATTCATTGTCGTCATCTCCTATATAGATACAGTTATCAACAACTCGCTTTAACTGGTTTGAATGAGTCTTCTCATTTCTCGGCGTACTATTTACAGAAGTGATGCAGAACTCTCCACAACGACATTTCAAGCTGTTTTGTTTACACAAAATCTGTCCCCAACAATGTCCTTTTCCGCGATACTGCACTCTCCAGCCTTTCTGTTCGGCATAACGCAAAGCCTTTTCAACTTCCTTTTTAGGGTGTCTGGGTCTATCCATGTAAGCTTCAGCCCGGATTAAATTTATACAACAACAACTAAGTTGTCAAGTGACAACCTTGTAGGTAAGAATTGAAAGTGTAGTTCAGCTTTTACGTCTTCGCTACAGACCGAAACTGGCACGCCTCTTGCTGTTTCCTATCCATAAACGCGAATAACGCACTAAACAGGCAAAACATTGCCACCCGGCAATGCCAATTTTGGATAAGGAAAAGCCATGAACATGAACCCTGTGAGTAATAACGCGAGTTATCCGACGACAACAACGACGCAAAGTAATAAAACTGAGGAACCTGGCAATACGGAACAAGACCGTGAGTCGCTGATAGACAATGCCTACCGCAGTATATTGCTGAATCGTATGGGTGTTGATACCGGGCATCTGGAAGAAATTGAGCAAAAGATAGAAGAGCTTGAGAGTAAATCCAGCCTTACCAAAGAAGAAAAAGACGAACTTAACAGTCTGATGGAAGCGCGCGATCAGCTATTCGAAGATGCGATGCGTCGTCAGGCGGAAGAAGGCAATAACGGCAAACAGTCCAATATTCCCATATCAATAACTGAAAACTTTAATGCGCGTAAGATTTCGCCTAACGACATGAGCGAACTGGCCAGCCAGTTGTTTGATGCTGGCGTTATTACTCGTGAGCAGCGTAGCGCAATGAGTTTTCAAATCTCCAAAACCAGCCTACACAAAACCTTTACGCCAGAGTCTCAGCAGATAGACCCGGATAAGCCCATGGATTTTGTGAAGTTTTGGGAAGATAGGGTAAAAGCCAACGACTATTTTGACGTATCAGCAAAAGAAAAAGCGAAAGACCAAGGAATTTTAGATGTGCTGCGGCAGGTTTAATTTACTTTTTTGAGTCATCCAGATCAGACTTTTTCGCTTCAGCTAAAAGCTTCTCTGCGTCGGCGCTAATAGCCTTTAGCCGCGCTGCTGTCGGCCTAAAAAGGGACTCTACTTTAGGGTTGCAGGCTTCCAACTGGCGCACCATGGCTTCAAATAACTCGGCACCCACCATATAACCAGCGGTTTTATTGTGGGAAAGTACCGCCACAGGCTCAGCTTCAAAATACTGGCAGGGGTGCTTGCGCACGTCACTGGCAGATACCGTTTTTTCAGCCAATATAGTTTGTGTGTTCATACTCTACCTCACCACTTTTACATCTATTGACTAAATTATAGCCATAAAACATACGCAATTACAAACAAAATAATATACATAAATATGTACAATTTAATTTTCTGTCTGTTTTTTCAAATCACTATTCTGCGCTTCAATTTCACTGATGTACTTTGACTGATGCTCGCGTGCGAGTTTCACCGCTTTGTTCGAGGCCTTTAGCGCACTCTCGTTGTTGTCATTCATTGAATAAACCGTTGCCAGGCTGTCCCATAAAACTTCGGACTGGTCGAATACCTCAACGCCTTTCTCCAGAATAGCCTGTCCCCAGTCAACTTGGCCTTCATAAGCGGCCTTTAAGCCATACACGTTGTATTGCTGAACCGACATAGGAAAGTCGTAACCCACCGTCTTTTCGTAATCAGCGTAGAACGCCTGCAACTGCTCCAGCGACTTAATTTCGATATTCGGCACCGCGTTAAAACCACGAAAAACGGATTTAAGCCCCTCGACATTGCCAATTAGCGGCGTGCTGTCATGAGTTTCGTTGGGGAACTGCTTTGATTCCCAGTTAAAAACCGATTCCGGCTTCGCTTCCAGCACGTTCAATAAACGCTCATAGCTCTCGGCCATTTCGTTAGGCTCATTCGCCATACTGACAAACCAACGTACCGCCGGCTTTTCTGCCTCTTGCTCTGCCGCTTTTATGTCATTGATAAGCGCAAAATCATCCCACCAAAGGCTTGGGCTCACCGATATTGCAGCATTGATAAAATCTGAGTGGTGAGTCGCCAGATAACTGGTGTAGAGCCCCGACAACGAGTGCCCAGTAACCACCGTATAAGGCGACTCTCTGTACTTTTTCTGCAACGCTGGCATAAGCTCATCTTGCAAAAACTGGGTGTACTGCTCAGCACCGCCAGAGCGGTCAGCGTAGGCTTCCATTTTTGTGTGAGTAAAACGCTTTAAGCGGTTCCTCGCACTGACCCCGACAACAATCATTTCCGGCACAATAGAAAACGTACTTAAAAAATTAACGTTACCCGCTATGTGTTCAAACTGCGTTGAACCGTCCATAACCAGTAGCACCGGATACTGAAAACTGTCTGAATGCTCATAGCTTTCCGGCAAAGCAACCCTTGCCGTTATCCCTTCATCAAGGAGCTTAGATTCCATAGTGAAGATTTCGGACGCATGTACGCTGGCAGCGGTGAACAGAACAAAAAGATAGGCAAATGAACGGGTTAAGCTTTTAAAGGAAAGAGCCATGAGATCAGTAAGTTACTGGGTCGTGGGGGTATATTAGAACTAATTTGGGGTGGGAGCAATTAGGGGCTATCAAGCAGAGCTAGATGTTACGGCAGGTTATCCCTACCGCAACACACTAAATGCTTGATAAAGCCGAGTTGGGAGTTTATTTTTCAACTCCCAGGTTATATTCATTGGTCGCTCTCCGTGGCTGTCGATAAACGTCACAGGTCCGCAAGCTTTGTAGGCTTTTTGCTTATTCTCTCTTACAAATAATTGGAATTGCCAACCATTAGTACCACTCTCAATATAACGACGACCCGTTGGAGTATTTGAAGAAGCGGTATTCTGTGATTGCCAATGGAATTTGTCGCGACTTATCGCATAATCGTTATAGGCAACGCCTTCGTGCAGCGCGTCTGCTTTGTCTAAAGTAACAAAGAGCAGTTCCACTTTCCTATCCTGCAAACGCAATACTCCTGCCTGGAAAGGGGCACGATGATCTTCACTTAGAAAACCAACCGCAGTGAGTATTTCGCGTATTTGATAGGATGCATGAAGTTTTAAAGCTGTATCTTCTAGCCCTGGTAAGTCGTGGAATACATAGTTTGTTTTCGCATCAAGATATCGCGATAGCTGATTTAATTCACCGCATGCTTCCGACTCATCATGCAGTCGCTGAATAAATTCTTTGCCGCTCCCGACTTGGCTGTTTTGCCCATCTATTTGATATGCCAGCATTTGCGCGTATTGCTTTTCTCGCTGGTTCAGGTTAGCAGGTTGATTGGCTTCAGATACTCTCTGAATAAACTGCAAATACTCTGGATCATCAATATGTAATAAGCTAATAAAGCGCCGGCTAAAGTAGGTTTCCACATCATTGCCTTCGCCTTGCAGTAGTTGGGCCGCCCGCTGTAAATTTGTCCATCCCGTTTTGTTACCACTTCCTCGATAAATATCCGTAAGCTCTAACTGTTGTTCCGTTAAAAACTCTGACAGTCCAACTTGGCTACGGCCTTTTATTCGAGCAAAGTGATTGAGTTCGTTTCGAAGCTGGTTCCATCTTTGATTTATAGCTTCGCGCAAACTTCCTAAAACAGACTCGCGTGCTTGTTTTTGTAATTGTAAATAACAACCGCTAGGTAATTTTCCGAAACCATTTTTAACACCATCAAATACTTCGTTTCGCGTTAACCCTGTGATAGCTCCATATAACACGTCGAAACGAAACCCTGCTCGGTGTTGACCGACAAAGTCTAGAACTAGGCAACTCTCTTTTTCGGGATGTAAACGCAATCCGCGCCCTATTTGCTGCTGAAATAAAGTGACGCTCTGAGTAGGTCTTAACAATAAAAGTGTATCGACAAAAGGCAAATCGACACCTTCGTTATAAAGATCGACTGTCACTAAGACATTGATTTCCTTATGGGCGAGCTTTTTAGGTAATGACACTCGCTCATCTTTAGAGCTTTCACCATAAATCAGCGCAGCGGAGATCCCTGCCTTATTAAACTGTTGCGTCATGAATCGTGCATGTTCGACATCCACACAAAATGCTAACGCTCTTGAGTCACTTACCGTATTAACAACTTCGGACCATGCTCGAATAACATTGCGCGCACGCACGTCATTTTCAGAGAGAATATTATGAAGATCTATACGTCCATCCCCATTGGCCCAGTTAACATCACGATAGTCTTGTCCGTCGTCACAGGCATAATATTCAAATGGAGCCAATAACTGCTGGTCTAACGCATTCCAAAGCCGCATTTGTACTGATGGGGAGCCATCTGGACGGGAATCAAAATACGCTAGTACGTTTTTGTTATCCGCTCGTTCGGGCGTCGCTGTTAAACCGAGTAGGTATTTCGGCTGCATACGAAACACAACGTCATCAAAACTTTGCGCCGCAATATGGTGACATTCATCAACTACCACAACTTGCCAATGGTTCTCCGGGAAACGCTCTAAGATTCCTTGCGAACGTAGACTCTGAATGGTGGCAAATAAGTGGTCATACTGTTGAGGTCTATGTCGCCCTGTTAATAGGTCGCCAAAGTTCGAGTCCTTTAGTATTTGCCGATAAGTCATTAATGACTGACTAAGAATTTCTTCTCTATGCGCAACAAATAATAATCGAGGTCTTCCTTTCTCCTGTTCACAAATTCGGCGGTAATCAAACGCCGCCATGACTGTTTTCCCTGTCCCTGTGGCAGCAACCAACAAGTTTTTATAGCGCCCGTGTGCCCTTTCATTATCTAGTTGCTCAAGAATATCCGCTTGAAACGGTTTTGGGGTAATATCAAAAAACGTTGTGGTGACATGCTCAAGTGAATACTTGCCGCCAGACTCTCGAATTAAGGCTTGCTCTAGTGCGTCAACATGCTCGCGATCATTCGGATCATAAGGTTGAAATTCTCCATCTTCCCACAAGGTCTCAAAATGTGCCTTTGCTCTCGAATAGAGATTCTCTTGCCCTCGCTCTGTGAACTTCACAGTCCACTCTAATCCGCCCATTAAGGCCGCTCCAGATAAATTGGCGCTGCCCACATAAGCGCTACCAAAACCTGTCTTACGTTCAAATATCCAGGCCTTTGCATGAAGCCTCGTCCGCCGTCCATCTAAAGAGACACGAACCTCACAGTTAGGAAGCTTAGCGAGCATATCCAACGCGTTTTTCTCTGTAGCGCCAATATATGTCGTGGTAAGTACACGAATCGACGTTTTACTTTTTCCGGTCGCGTCAGTCGCTGTAATTTGCTTTAAAACATCATGAATTTTTCGGACACCAGAGACTGTAATGAAACTAACTAGAATATCTACATGGTTGCAACTGGATAGCTCTGCAATGAGTTCATTAAGCAAAGCTGGTGAGTCTTTTCCCGCGGTAAATAGCCACGGCTGTGCTAGCCCAATTTGAGGCAGTTCTGGCTGCTCACCTTTTCGGTAAAGCGATCGCAACACTTGAGGAGGAGAGATAAACTCGTCAATAATTTCAGCAGCAGTCTCATCCTTAAGCGCACTGCGAGCGTGTTGAAGCAGCCCGTTTAAAAGCTCAACTTGTTGACTCAGTTTTTCGTTATCAGTTAGCTTTTCACCTTCTCCCACTGCCGCTAGCACAAGCGAAAGTTGTTCTGACAATGACTCCACTAAACGATTATGGCTAACTTCAAGGCTTAGATTTTCTAAATCAGAAACAAGATGACCGTCCTGTTCAGATAACCCATCCTTAACAGCAGAAGTTTGCAACAAGTCATAAATGCCACGGTATAAATTAGACACGCTTGCCTCCCTGGCTAAATAGTTTACTACCCACCAAACTCAACCGCTCTTTAGCTCGGGTAATCCCGGTGTACAGCAGTTCTTTGCTTAGGACGGCGCTGTCGTGGTCTGGCAGAACCATAACGGTGTGTTTGAATTCGGAGCCCTGAGATTTATGCACGGTCATGGCGTACACGGTTTCTATGTGGGTGAGGCGGCTGGGCAGTACCCAGCGCACACTCTTATTTTCAGACTGATTCTGATCGGGAAAGGCGACGCGCAGGTGGTCGTGTTCGGGGTCTTTAAAGGTTAGGCCAATGTCGCCGTTGTTCAGCTTCAGTCCGTAGTCGTTTTTGGTGACCATAACGGGGCGGCCTTCGTACCAGGTGTTGGCGTTTACGCCGAGTATGTCGCCGACTTTTTGGTTAACGGCTTTTACGCCCCAGGGGCCTTCGCGCAGGGCGGTCAAGATTTGGAAGTTGCTTAGGTTTTCTAGGGCTTCTTGGGCGAGTTTGTTGATGTCCTCGGCGTTGGTGGTTGTAGCGGCATCATTGTTGGTGTCAGTATTGCTCCTGACGTGTAACGTCAGGCTACGGCGCACTAAGCTCTCAAATTTCGCATCATCTAAGCTACTAATTTCGTACAGGCTAACGGGATAGTCTTCATCGGCGACTTTGGCTTTTTCCAGTTCCTGTTTTGTTGCGGCGTTGTCTTGTCGGTTAATGGCGTTGGCCAGGTCGGCAATAGGGCCTTTGAAGCGGTAGCTTTTGCGGAATTTCACAACATGCTGCAGGCGTTGCTCGCCGCTGTCGTCAATTAAGTCGCTTGGGAAGGCTGGTGTGTCGGCTACTTGCTGCAACCACTGGGCGGTTTCTGTGTGGTAGTGGCCTTGGTCTGCGCCTTCACACAGGTTGCCCAACACGGCGCCTGCTTCTACGGAAGCTAGCTGGTCTTTGTCACCAATAAGCACCAGCCGCGCGTTTTTGGGTGTGGCTTTTAGCAGCGCGGTCATCATTTCAATGTCTATCATTGAGGCTTCGTCGACTATCACAACGTCGGTGCGCAGTGGGTTGTCGGCATTGTGTTTAAAGGCGCGCGAATTCGGTTTTACACCCAGTAAGCGGTGCAGGGTTTTACCTTCAGGTTTTATGGAATCTAAGGCGTCTTTCAGGGTGGCGAGTTTTGCATCACCCCGCAGCTTAGTCAGCTCGCTTTCTATGGACTCAGTGAGTCGTGCGGCGGCTTTACCGGTAGGCGCTGCCAGCGATACGCGCAAGGGCGGTAAGCCGAGGAATAAGGTCTGATGCTGCAACGCAGTTAACAAGCGCACTACGGTGTAGGTTTTACCTGTGCCGGGCCCGCCGGTTATGACGCTAAAGCGGTTGCGCACGGTGTTAGCGCAGGCCACGCGCTGCCAGTTAATCTCTTCGGTTTTGTCACCGTCAGGTTTATCAAACAACTTCGCCAACGTGCTTTTCAGTAAGTCGTCGTTGGTAACGGGACGGTCGCTCATGCGCGCCTGCAAATCACTCTCTATAAAGGCTTCGTACTGCCAGTAGCGGCGCAGGTACAGTTTACTGCCACTGAACACTAACGGCTGATTGCCTTGGCCGTCGGCGTCTACACAGTGGCTTTGGGTTAAAGCCGCTTCCACATCGGTACCAAATTCGCGAAACAATTCACCTGGATTCAGGCAGTTTGGGGAATAGCGGTTCTCGGGTGGTAAATTCAGCACGGTCTCGGGTTCTTTCTGCAACGCTTTTATATCAATACTGGTATGCCCCCGCCCGGCTTCGTGCGAGGCACACAGGGCTGCCAGCAGCACTTCACTGTGCGTTTCTCCGGCTTGCTGCAAAAACTCGACAAACGCCAGGTCTATTGAGCGTATCCAGCCGACGTCGCGCCACTCACGCAGGGCATCAAATAAGGTGTTTGAGGTTACTTCTGTCATACCGGCTCCTTATCGGACAAGTCCTTACCCGCAAAAAGTGCGTCCAGCTGCTCTATTAACGCCCGTGGCGGCCTGTCACAAAATGCCCCGCCGGTTTCCGCCCTATGCCCACGCAAGAACAGATACACGGCACCGCCAACGTAAGTGTCATAGTCGTAGTCACTGTCTAACCGTGCTTTTAACAGGCGATGCAAAGCCAGCGTGTAAATGACGTATTGCAGGTCATAACGGCTGTGCAGAATTTTCTCGCGCATGGCTTGTTCGGTGTAAGCGTGGTCGTCTTCGCCCAGCCAGTTGGACTTATAATCTGCCACGTAATATTTGCCGTCGTGCTCAAACACCAAATCGATAAAGCCTTTGAGCATGCCGTTCAGCACATTGGGTTCCAGCGCCGGGCGTTCATGCCCCGGCAGAATATGTTCGCGAACCAGAGCATCCAGTCTTTGTGCGTTAACCTCGCTGGCACCGAACCAGAATTCCGGCTCAGCTTTGTATTGCTCCAGTGCGCTTAAGCTCACGCTTTCACCACTGTCATTAATGGGGAATTCGTTGTGCAAATAGGCATTCAGCCAATGTTCCAGACTGTTCTGATGTTCCTGCCAATAAGGGCTGACACAAAAGCCTTTTACCAACTCAGTACGCTCCGCGGCGCCACCCGCAATATGCGCAAAACCCATATTGGCCGACTCTTCCAGTAGGTTATGCAGGAACGTACCCGGCCCCGCGCCTTTGGGTAAATGATGAATGCTGTCCGGGCTTGGCTCGGCGGCACTGGCGACTTCCGCTTCGTCATCGTCGCGCTCGTCCAACAGGTTCATTTCATCGGGCGACTGCGGTGCCTGCACGCTTTTTGTCACGGCGCCTTCGTATTTCAACGCGCTGTAACTGGCCACCCACCATCGCTCTAGCTTGCGGTCTGCGGGCATGCTGCGCGGTGTCAGCTTCGGCCTTGTTTGTTCCTGCTCCAACGCACGGACTAAAGGCTCGTCGTCTTCCAGTCGCGTTAATTGTGTGTGCGGTGCCTGCTGCCAGCGCTCGCTGACTTCGTTGTACAGCTCATCGGTTAACGACTCGCCGCCGTTCAGCAGATAAAACAGCGGGTTGTTGCGATGTTCTTTCACCGCTTCCAGCGCAATAAAGGTCGCGTACTGCGCGCGGGTAACGGCCACGTACATTTTGCGTAAGTCTTCTGCGAGGATCTCATTACTCAAGCGCTGTTTATTGTCGTCGTCTTTTGACCACAATACTTGTAGCTCACCGTTTTCATCGTGGTACACCGCCGGCGGTTTTATCCGGTAGGCTTCTGCCTGGGTGTACGCCACAAAGGGCATAAACACCAGCGGGTACTGCAGGCCTTTTGACTTATGAATGGTGATAATTTTTATCAGTTCGTCGTCGCTTTCTAAGCGCAGTTGCTGCTCGTCGCTTTGGGTGCGGCTGTTGCTGCCAAAGCCGTGGCGTTCGTTCACCTGTTCGGCAAAATGGTTCACCAGCGCCGGAATACCATCCAGTACCAGGCTCTGCTGTTGCAGCAACTCAGCAATGTGCAGCACGTCGGACAGCTGGCGTTCGCCGTGAATGCGGTCTTCCATCAGCTTGGCCGGCACCTGATGGTCGTGCAGCAGGCTGTGCAACATGGCTAGTACACCCTGTCGCTGCCACTGGTCGTGATAACTTAAAAACTGCTCTACCCGCTGCTCCCACTCGCGTTCGTGGCTGTGAATATGCTCCAGCTCACTCAGCGGCAGGCCAAGTATCTGAGTAGCTAAGGCACTGCGTATCAGCGACGGGTCGCGCGGCTCGGCGCAGGCACTGACCAGCGCCAGCAAATCCTTCGCGACCCGCTGGGCAAATACCGATTCTCTATCCGATAAGTAAACGCTTTTCAGCCCGCGATCGCTCAGCGCCTTTTTAATGGCGTTGGCTTCGTTAAAGTTGTTTACCAGCACCGCAATGTCACTGGTTTTGACACGCTGTTCCAGCTTATCGTCACCGTCGTAATAGCCCGCCTGCGGGTCGTTAAGCAGGGAGGCAATCAAGTTAGCGTGATGGTTCGCGGCAGCCCGGAAAAAGTCATTTTTATTACGTTTTTCTTCGCCGGACACCGACCACAAGAGCGCCGGTGCAGTTTTTAAATTGCTTGATAACAGGCAATGCTTGAAAGTGCGCTTCAGCCCATTTGCACCCACCGGGTTAAAGGGCAGCTGGTTTTCTGCTTCGGTTTTAAACAGAAAAGCGCCGCGCGGCAGCTCTTCAGCGCGCTCAAACAGCGCATTAACGCCATCCACCATGGCCTGCGACGAGCGAAAGTTCCGCGCCAGATTATAATGCCGGCCTTCGGTATCGCGCCGGGCTTTTAAATAGGTATAAATATCGGCGTTACGGAAGCTGTAAATGGCCTGTTTGGGGTCACCAATCAGGAAAATACCGGTACCCGGGTGCGGGTTCGCCAGGTTATAAATGCGGTTAAAAATCTCGTACTGCACCGGGTCGGTGTCCTGAAACTCGTCCACCATAGCCACCGGATACTGCTTGCGAATAGCCGCAGCTAAGGCTTCACCGCTGGGTCCTTTCAACGCGTCACGTAAACGCGTCAGCATGTCGTCGTGGCCCATTTCGGCGCGCTGGTTTTGCAACTCGGCAAAGCGGTTGCTCACCCAGAAAGCCGCGTGTTGTTTTACTTTAGCTAGCTCTTCCTGCTGCTGTACTTTGCTGCGCTTAATGCGTTCCTGCAGCTCGCCTAACACCGCCCAGCTTTGGGGCATACCGCCAAGTTTGGCCTCGGCGAACTTCTGTAACTCGTCGGTGCTAATGTTTTTCCAGTTTGCCGCGGTGGCTTCGGGCTCAACCAGGTCAGGGTCGCCGCACCAGTCCGCAAATTTCTGAAACTGCTTAAGTTTGGTTGCTGCACCCTTAGCTTGTGAGGTTTTATCAACCAAATCCTGCACAATAGGCGCAACTTCCTGCTTTATACAAGCCATTCGCTGCTGATGCGCGCTTTCAGCTTCTTTCAACAGGCTGTGCAAGTCACCATCAATCGGCGCCTGCCCACTCTTACTTAAGCTGTAAGTCAGCCCTAACAAGGCTTCGGGTGATTTAAAATCTTCCAGCAACCGGGCGCTGAGTTCAGCGTCAGCCGGGTAAATAAAGCGCCGGAAGTAGTCTTCGGCCGCCTGCAGGCGCAGCTCTTCGTTGTCGGTTTCAACGTCCTGGCTGAACAAACTGCCACTGGCAAAGGCGTGCTCTTTCAGCATGGACTGGCACCAGCCGTGAATGGTTTTCACCGCCGCCTCGTCCATGGACTGCGAGGCTAAGTCCAATAGCCGCGCCAGATGCATCAGATTTTGCCCCTGCGCCGCGCAGTCTTCCCGCAAACTGGCTAAGAAAGGGTCGCCTTCTACCGCTTCCGGATCACGGAAGTAAGCTGCGGCTTCGGCTAAGCGTGCGCGAATACGGTCACTCAGCTCTTCGGTGGCAGCTTTGGTAAAGGTCATGACCAGAATGTTTTTCGGCACCAGTTCGCGATCAAACGCAGTTTCTTCCGTACCATTATGCGAGCCATGTCCAATAACCAAACGCACATAAAGCGCAGCAATGGTGTAGGTTTTACCGGTACCGGCGCTGGCCTCAATTAAGCGGCTGCTGTTCAGCGGAAAATCGAGCGGGTTCTCTAGCGTATGTCCTGAGGTATGTGACGGTAACTGGCTCATGACTTTTCCTCCGGCACCAGGGTTAAGCGCATAGGGTCATAAAGTTCGTCCATAAAGCGGCGGAAGTGCGGTGATGCCTGAATGGCTTGGTAACTTTCGGCAACGCGCCCGCAATAATCGCTTTTGGTGACCAGCGCCGGGTCTTGAAAGCCTTCTTCTTCGTATTTCTGTCGGGCGGCTTCATGCGCCAGCATTTCGTCCTGGCCGTTCTTGTCCATTGCGCTTAGCCAGGTCATGCCCACATCCAGATGCATGGGCTGCGGCTGCTGCGCTGACAGGGCCACCAGTTCCAGTATTTGCTCCAGTTGTTGTACCGCAAGCTCAGCGGGCACCGGCGCCACCTGCAACTGGCAACCCCCTTTGGACACAATTAAAAGCCGTGTCGGCTTTTGTAAATTCAATAACAACAGACCAAGGTAATACGCGCTGGCGTGCTTCCAGCCGCCGCTGTTTATACCTTTACCGTTTTTAGCCGCAATATTGCTGGCCGAGGTAACCACCCATAGGCGCTCGCCGTTCTCATTACTGTGCAGCCCGGTTACTGTGTCATCAATAGTCAGCCCGCTGTGCTCAAAAAACACCGTTTCCGGAAACTCATTCACACCCGAATAACCAGCAATGCTCTGCTGATAGGTTTCCAGTATCTCCTGCGACTGCTCCAGTAACTGAAGTCCATTTTGCTCGGCTATTGCACCAATGCCCAGAGCCCCTTCGCGTTTAATTCGGTTCAGCTCTTTTAATAAAGAGGCTTCAATGCCAGCCCCTCCAAGCAGTGCTCGTTTGCCCGCATCCACCAAACGTGTAGTCAGTGACCAGCTTTGCAGGTTATCCATAACAAAGGCTTCGCTGTCGTCCAGGTCTTCACTGCTGCGGCTAAAGTAAGTATCCAGTCGCCAGTTAAAGTACAGCCGGGCGGGCTCTTCAATAAAGCGTTTAATGTCGTTAATGCTCAGGGTGCGTTCCAGCTCGTAGTCGGCAACCGTTCCCGAAGCCATGCGACTCTTAGAAGCCACCGCACCCTGATGCGCCTGCGCCCACTCGCTGGCATAGGTGAAGTAGTCCGAGTCTTCCTGGTTAAAGTAATACGGGTTAAACGGCTGTAATTTGTGCTCAACCGTCAGGGCGTCAATGTCCACTTCCCAACCTTGCTGCAGGTGATCTCGCAGTTGCGCTACCAAAACCGAGGGCGTGCGCTCGCTGTTGTCTTTAGCGCTGTAACCCACCCAGCTTAGGTAAAAGCAGTCGCGGGCTGAGAGCATGGCTTCCAGGAACAAGTAACGGTCATCGTCTCGACGCGAGCGGTCACCCGGACGGTAGCGGTCAGTCATTAAATCAAAGTCCACACGCGGTGTTGAACGTGGGTAATCACTTTCGTTCATGCCCAGCACACACACGTATTTAAACGGAATGGCCCGCATGGGCATTAAGGTGGCAAAGTTTACCGCCCCCGCTAAAAAGCGCTGGTTCAGGTTCTGCTGGTCCACGCGCTCCAGCCAGGCGTCTTTAAATATGGGCAGGCGCAGTTGGGATTCGTTATCCGCCTCTACGCAAATATCCCGTAGCTGATACAACTCGTCACTCAGTTTAGCTAAAAGTAAGCGGTCACTGTCTTCTTCAGCCTCAAAAAACTGTTCCAGCAGCCACTCGCCCTGAGTGACCCACTCCGGTAAGCTGTGTCCACCCTGCGCGTGCTGCCACCATTGTTCCAGCGTGCGCACCACATCCGCCAGGCACCCCACCAGCGCAGCACTTAGCCCGGCCACTTCGGCATAAGGTTCTACGTTAGCCCAGGGTGAGTCGTTTTCTGCACCAACGTCAGCCAAATCACCCATGGCGTAGCCGGCTATCATGCGTTTTAAGCCAAACCACCAGCTGTTGGTTTCTTCCGCTGCCGGCATATAAAACTGCCCGCGCTGCTCAGCATTCAGCCCCCAGCGTGCGCCGGCTTCTTTTACCCAGCGCTTTAACTGCGGCAGGTCATCGTCACTCATGTCAAAGCGTTGCTGCACCGCCGGTACCGACAATAAATTGAATAAATCGGTCTGAGTAAAACGCAGTTGGTCAACTTGCAGCAATAGTTCCAGCGCTATCATTAACGGCCGTTGATGTCGCTCACCCTGGTCGGCAATGGTATAAGGAATGGCACGTGGGTCGCGCTCACCAAAGCGGTTGTGATACCGGCCAAATACCGCATCAATGTATGGCGCGTAGGTATTCACATCGGGCAGCATCACCATAACATCACGCGGTTTGAGTTCCGGGTCTTTGTCAAACGCGTCCAGTAACTGATCATGCAGCACTTCCAGCTCGCGCTGCGGGCTGTGGCAAACATGAAACTGCAGTGACTTATCGGCGGTATTCGGCGTAGGCCAAAGCTCGCGGGTTTCCTGAACTGGGCGCAGATTTAGAATGTCGTCCTGCAACTGGGCGAGTAAATGGTTCGTATTATGTGGCTCAAACAGCTCCAGTTTAATAGTGTTAAACGCTTCCTGTTTGGCCAGGGTTTCGTCGTATAAATCCAGCAGGCGAATGTAGTCACGACCCTGCTTACCCCAGGACGCCAGCAACGGATGCGCCAGCTGGTGCAGTTCGTCGTCGTTCGGATCGTCGGGCAGTTCCGGTTTGTGTTTTAAGCGCGAAGAGGCTTTTACCGCCTGTCTTAAAGCTTCTTTGCCGTCGACAATATCGGCCCAGTGGTATTGCGACGGGTTATGCACACACAACAGAATTTGCGTGTAGCCTTTTATGGCATCCAGCACCTGCAGCATTTGCTGCGGCAGCGAGGAAATACCAAACACCACCACCCGTGGCGGCAAACCCGCCGGACGCTCAGTCAGCGCCTGCGCCGTATCAATAAAACGCTGATGCAGTTCGGCCCGGTTATTCCAGTAGTCATCTATGCCAATGTCGTTACTAACTGCGCGCCACAATTCCGGCTGCCACAACTGTTCGGCTTCAACTGGTTGTTCCTGCTCCAGCACATCCTGACCACGCACCCAGTTATCCAGCCAGTCGGCACGGTACACCGCGTACTGATCAAACAAGTCAGCCAATCGCCCGCTTAACTGATACAGCTTGCGACCGTCGTTGTCGTCGGAGGTATAGTGTTTAAGCGGTGCAAAGTGTGGGTTGTGCTCGATAAGCTCAGGCAAAAGACGCATTAATCGCCAGGTTAGGCGGTCTTTATCAAAGGGAGAGGTTTTGGGGATGTCGTCACCGAGCACGGCTCTGTATGCCTGCCACTGAAACCTTGCCGGCAGGGTGACATCTATCATGGCAGCAATGCCACTGGCCTGGGCTAAATTAATTTTCAGCCACTGGGCAATACCGTTACTTTGCACCAGCACGGTTTCCTGCTCCAGCGGCGCCAGCGGATAGTTTTGGGTGAATGTAACCGCCACATCGGTTAGGTCTTCCAGCCGATGTCCATGCGCGACAATAAAGCCGGGGGTCAATTCACTCACTCGCTGCTCTCCCTGTAGGGTTGCTGTAAGACATTCATCCTAATCAATAGAGAATTATCTTACTAGTTATAGAGCAACTTATCGACGCGCTTATTTGGTCAGTAACTTGTCCTTGGCCTGACGGTTGGCCTTGCGCATTTCGGAAAAGGCCGAGTCTTTTTTGTAACGGCCTTTTTCAACGTGTCGGATAATGGATACGTCTTCAATATCCAGCGGCTTTCCGTGCGTACCCAGTAACCAGCGAAACGCGCGATCTTCATAGGCTTTGGCCCAATGGTCTTTCGGTGCCTGGTAGCAACTTGTCTGCTCACAGTAACCATAGCGGCGGGCGGTATCACCGTGAGTAATTTGTACGGGACCCGTTGCTTTGCTGAAGGTGTGGTAGTTATAGCCAGCTTTTTTCAGGCATTCATCGGTCGAAATTTCTTTGCCGTTACACAGAACGTCGTGCTCTTTGCTTAACAAAGCCGTGCGTGCAACTTTTTCGGGGAACACCAGAATACACGATTCTTTAGTGAGCGCCTCTTTCAAGCTGGGAAAGGTATTTTCCCCAAACATTAAGTCGCAGTCGGTAAACCATATCCAGTCGGCTTTGGTTTCTTTCGCGGCTTTATTGCGACCAATAGCGCGTCGCATTAAATCGTTCTTTTCAAGCGCAACGAAATTCCACTCAATATTATCAATTTTCTTACTGGCATATTCTTCAATTAAAGCTACTGTCTCTTTGTCTTCAGGGCAGTAGAAGCCGGTCAGGGTCACTTTAAAGTCTTTCGGTGCGTGATCAACTAACGACTTCAACTGATATACAAACAAATGCGAGTAGTTCCAGCAGTGACTGACTATTTCAATATGCTCTGGAGGACTGGTTATATCATCAATTTCTGTAGACTGGGGGACATCGTAAAACCAACTGGCAGGAAAAGGGCTGGAAACTGCAAATCGTAAAACGAATTCTTTACTCTGCTGTAGCCAATGCTGTGTCGCCATTAAGTTATTGCCCCGTTTTCGTTTTTTAAAAGGAATGTGATATTTTCGACACAGGTTACAGAACATTAGTTCAATTTGTAACCTTGGTATTATTAATGTAGCTTCAAATTGTTAACTATTTATTACCATTAGTTAACCTTAACGTCGCTTCATATCCGCTAAGAAGTCAACAGGGCCTGCTTATGGAAATCTTTATCGCCGTATTTTTCTTTGCCTTTTCAACCACCATAACACCGGGCCCTAATAACATTATGATCATGTCGTCGGGGGTGAACTACGGTATTAAAGCCAGCCTGCCGCACTTTCTGGGCATCTGCTTTGGCTTTCCGGCTATGGTGTTAGTGGTTGGTATGGGGTTCGGTTCCATCTTGGAACAGTTTCCACTGCTGCACCAACTGATAAAGGTTGCCGGTACACTTTATTTGCTCTGGCTGGCCTGGGTTATTGGCTCACAAACACCGAAAACCATTGAAAAAGGCGACCGCAAACCCCTGACTTTCTGGCAAGCGGTGTTGTTTCAATGGGTTAACGGTAAAGCCTGGGTTATGGCAACGGGTGCGGTTGCTGCATTTACTACCGTAGCTGGAACGCTTTGGTCCGAAGTAATAGAGATAACAGCGGCCTTTTTGGCTGTAGCCTTCCCTTGTGTAGGAATTTGGCTCATTGCAGGCGCCGGATTGCGTCAATTGCTAACCAACCACACCGCACAAAGAATTTTTAATATTTCCATGGCCTTACTACTGGTCTTTTCTGTGCTTCCTGTCGTAGAGGATATATTACAATTTTATTTTGCTTAAATCTTTGTTTGATTAACATAAAAATAACAATGTAAGCTAAACTCGTTAACGGTTAATCGAAAGATTATGAAAAGAACAGGGGTGAGCCATGGATCCAAAAACTGCGCAAATATCTTTTGATCAGCTTATCTCTGAACTGTCGACCCGCCTTATTAACAGCGAGCCGGCTGAAACTTACGAATGTATAGAGGAGGTAATTGCTGCTATCGGCAATTACACTGACACTGATCGTTGTTACGTATTTGAGTTCGACGACAATATCCAAAATATGACCAATACCCATGAGTGGGTGAGAGACGGTTATCAAGCACATATCACCGATCTTCAATCGGTTGCGTTAGAAGAACTTCCCTGGTTTTTTGAGCAGATAAAAACCCATCATAAATGCATTGTAGATAATATTGATTTATTACCTCCAGAGGCTACAGCCGAAAGAGCCGAGTTTGAGCGCGAGCAAATTAAATCAGTTATTTGCGTTGGGCTGGTCGCAAACCAGCACCTGCTGGGTTTTGTCGGTTGCGACATGGTGCGACAAGAACGGCAGTGGACACCGGAAGAAATTCGTCGTCTACGGCTGGTTGCCGATATGGTAGCGAATACGCTGGAGCGCCAGCGCACCTATTCCGAGCTCATCCATACACAACGAGCATTGGAAAAGGCCAACCGCCTGCTACAAGCACAAGTAGCACAGGACGGTTTAACCGGCATAGCTAACCGCCGCGCTTTCGATGAACGTATTACTAACGAAGTACAGCGCGCATCGCGCCATAAGACACCACTGGCTTTGCTCATTATTGATATTGACCAGTTCAAACCATACAACGACCACTACGGGCATTTGCAGGGCGACCAGGCGCTGAAATCTGTCGCTGACGTAATGTTTGAGCAGCTACAGCGTAATACTGACTTTATCGCGCGTTATGGCGGTGAAGAATTCGTTGCGGTTATTTCCGCTACCGATGAAGAAAAAACGAAAGAAAGCATGAACCAGTTGTTAAAAGCCGTGCGGGATTTAAAAATCGAGCACGGCGCCTCAGAAGTTGCACCTTATTTAACTATCAGCATAGGGGGCTATATTCATAAGCCAAGGGCTACTGAAAACACCGAAGACTTAATTGCCCGCATGATATCTAAAGCCGACTCAGCGCTGTATCGCGCTAAGTCGGATGGTCGCAACCGGGGTTATTTAGATACTTAGTTCCAGCTGGACAGCTGTTTCTGAAGCTCTTTATCGTCAATCTTTTTCAGGCTGGCGATAAGCTGCTGAGACTCCTTGTCATTCCCTTTCAGGGCAAGCAATTGAGCTAACCGAAAGTTTGCCCAGTGAGCTTTTGGCGCGCTGTCCGGTAACTCAGTGTCCAAATATTGTTGCAGTGCAACGATGCCTTTATCCAGGTGTTCCTCCGCCAAAACTGAGGTTTTACCGAATTGGTATAAAGCCATTACCGGAGCTTCGCCTTTTCTCGATTCACCCTCAGCTGCCTGTTCAAAAAGCGAGAACGCCTTTTCATAATTCCCGTCTTTTTGTTCCTGAAAGCCAAGATAAACCAGAACGTCGGCATTATTCGGATGCTCAGCTAAAATTTCATTCACTAGTGTCCGCGCCTGCTCTTCTTTTTCATGATGTTGCAGGTATTTAACTCGGGCAAATGCTCCTTCCACCGCATCTATTTCCTTAATGGCCTCAATTTGCGCCAGTGCTTTTTCATCATCGCCACCAGCTATTGAAGGTGCCATCATATAAAACTGCAGTAACGCAGTGCGATATTCCAGCGAACCAGGTTCAAGCTCTACGGCTTTTTCAAAAGAGTCGACAGACTTGCCAGCATAACTGAGCGCACTGAAAAAAGAGTCCTGTGCCTGCTGGGCCATAACGATACCGCGTATATGCCAGGCTTCAGCATTTTCCGGCTCATTCTTGACCCAGTCTTCCACGGTATCTTCGGCGTCATCCAGCCGCTGTTCGGACAAATGATTTTGAATAATTTGCTTAGTTGACTCCCCGGCATAACCGCCGGGGAGAAATAAAGCAGTTGTCAGTACCAATACTAGCCATTTCACAATAACTCTCCTTAGCTAGGCTTTTTTCTGCTCTTCAACCCACTGGTTAACTCGACGTTCCAGAATATGCAGCGGTAGTGCACCACCACCAAGAACCGTGTCGTGGAAACCACGGATATCGAACTTGTCACCTAAAGCCTCTTTGGCCTCTTCTCGCAGTTCCAGAATGCGGATCATGCCAATTTTATAAGCTGTTGCCTGACCCGGCATAACCAGATAGCGGCGCACTTCTGAACGCACCGCGCCTTCAGCAATTGGGGTGTGCTCCTGGAAGTACTTAACCGCTTCCTCTTCAGTCCAGCCTTTAGCATGCATGCCGGTATCCACAACTAAGCGCACGGCACGCCAGATTTCCGTGGTTAAGCGACCAAAGTCAGAGTAAGGGTCTTCATAGGCACCCATTTCCTTGGCTAACTGCTCTGAATATAAACCCCAGCCTTCGCTATAAACCGTAAAGCCAGCCTGAGTACGAAACTCCGGTACGGACTCCAGTTCCTGAGCAATAGAAATTTGCATATGGTGACCCGGATTACCTTCATGATAAGCAATGGCTTCCATCTCATTTTTCGGCATCGAGCTCATATCGGACAAATGCGCATAGTAAATACCCGGGCGATCACCGTCAGGCGAGCCGGGATAGTAATGCTGGGCAGCACCATCTTGCTCACGGAAAGGTTCAACGCGTTTCACTACCAAGTCGGCTTTTGGCAAAATACCAAAATATTCCGGTAGCTTTTCATTAATGTAAGCCAGGTATTCGCGCGAATCTTCCAGGTACATCTCTGCGCCTTCGTCATTGTTCGGGTAGAAGAAGCGCTCATCGGTACGGATATAATCAAAGAAGTCCTGCAAATCGCCGTCAAATTCGACTTTCTCTTTAATGGCTATCATGTCATTGGTCAGACGCTCGACTTCACTCAGACCAATCTCATGAATTTCATCAGCCGTTAAGTCGGTGGTCGTATAGTTGGCTAAACGGGCGTTATAGTAAGCTTCGCCGTTTTCCAGACGGTGCACGCCGGTCGCGATTTCGTCGGTGTTTTCAATATCGCTTTCCAGAAAGCTAATAAGCGCTTCGTAACTTGGCTGGAAACGTTCCAGCAGCACCTTGCGCACTTCTTTTTCGTATTTATCGGCCTGTTCTTCGGAGATCTCGTCACTTTCCTGAAGAGAGCTAAGTTTGTTTTTAGCGTCTTCAAGCAAGCTTGAGTCGCCTTCTTCATCAAAAGGCGCACCCGATGTCAGCCCTTTAGCTTCTTTAATAATTTGCTCATACGCAAAGCGCGGCGCGCGAACACCATTCTCTACTTGCTGTTCAGCGCGCTGCAATAATTGTTCAATAGCGGTTGCACCGCCTTCCAGACGGGAAATATAAGCTTCCATGTCTTCCACGTTATCAACCCGGTGGAAGTTGATTAAAAACTGCGGCAGGAAGGTGTGCGCGCCACGCATTTGATCGAATACGTAGTCCATGCCGCGGAATTCGGCATTACGCTTAGCTTGTTCGTATTGGTAAACCCAAACGTCGTAAGACGTCTGAGCTTCCAGGTTTAGCTTGTCGTAGTCAAAGTTGGCTTTCAGCTCTTCAACGGTTCCTTCCAGCCACTCTAATTGTTTTTTCTCTGCAGCGACGGTCATATCATCAATGTCGCCGTAGCGATCTTTACGGCCCAGGAAGGTCATTTGAATAGGGCTTTGCTGAAGTTGCTCTTCGTACTTTTCCTCAAACCACTGATTCAGACGTTCGGTTTCAGATTGTGAGCTTTGCTCAGTTTGTTTAGGTTGCTCAGCAGCCGTTTGAGAATTTTGACCGGAATTGGTCTCTTGCGGTTGCCCACAAGCCGTTAATAAGCCCAAAACAGCCAGGGCGACAATGGAATAACGCATAGCAGTGTCCTTTATTCTTCTTTTGATACAGGAAGAAAAACTATAGCGTGCTTGTTACACTAATGGAAATGCTTAAATTATAACCGAAGAATTTATGGCGAAACCGAACAAGAAAGGGCCGGTGCGCACCGTGCAGATTTCTTGTCTGCAGTGCAAAACGCCCATATTTAAATACAGAAAAGGTGGCAAAGGCGCTTTAGTAAAATGCTTTATCGAGCGGATTGTTGAAGACCACACGACCACACCATGTCACTGCCCGGGCTGTGGACAGGAGTTTGCGCGCGAAACCATGATACGCGGCACCCCTGCTTACAAAATTATTGGCGGTAAAGTCCATTCAAAATAGGTGCAGCATGTCAGTCTCAATTAGTGAAAAAATCAAACAGGCTTACCAACACGCCGTTGAACAGGCCAGCGCGTCGCTTTTGCGGCAACCGCAGAACCCAATGGCCGACGAACTGAGGTTGCTTGCAGAACAACTGCAACCGAATGAGAAAAGAGACGTTTATGGCAGCGGCGCGCTTATTAATGACTTTGAAGAGGAAGTGGCGGAGTTACTAGATAAACCCGCAGCGTTGTTTTTGCCAACCGGGACTCTGGCGCAGCCTTTGGCATTGCGCGTGCATGCCGATGAGCGCCAGCGCAACGGCGTGGCATTACATCCTACCTCGCATTTAATGTTACATGAACAGATGGGTTTTGAGGCGTTATGGAAATTAAACGGCACCACAACCGGTTTTGCCGATAAACCCATAACGCTTAACGACCTAAAGTCGGTGCAAACGGATGATTTAGCGAGCGTACTACTGGAACTGCCCATGCGCGAAATTGGTGGGCAACTGCCGGACTGGGACGACTTAGTCATGCAGTCAGAGTGGGCGCGACAACACAATATTGCTATGCATCTGGACGGTGCGCGCTTATGGCAAGTGCCAGCAGCGTATGGTTGCTCACTGCCTGAAGTCTGTGAGTTATTTGACTCGGTTTATGTCAGCTTTTATAAAGACTTAGGCGGCATTTCAGGAGCGATACTGGCAGGCTCAGAGGGTTTTATTGAGCAAGCGAAAATCTGGGCTCGCCGCGCCGGGGGGAATATCATTACGCAATATCCGCAAGTACTGTCTGCCCGCCACGGCCTGAAGGAAAACCTGCCAATTATGCCGGAAGCCGTAAATTACGCCCGCGCACTAGGAGAGGCGCTGAACACGCTAGATGGTGTACGAGTTAACCCAGAAACGCCGCAAGTGGCCATGTTTCATCTGCATTTTGCTTTAAAAGCCAATGAACTCAGTGAAAAAATAACGGATTATGCCAGCAATACCGGGGTTGTATTATTGCCACTGCCAAGAGCTGAGATGAACGACGAAGCTATTTGCGAAATTTCAATTGGAAGAAACGCCATGTCGCAGCCACAGAGTTTTTGGCTACGACACTTTAAGGCGTTTTTGGAAACACTCTAAGTTATTAATGTTGCTTTTTCCGGTCGCCCTTGTGGTGTTTGCGGTGCTCGCCCAACACATGGTTCAGCGTGTCTAAGTAGCTTTTACCAAAGCCTTTAACACGCTGTTTATTCATTTGCTCAGAGCCCAGATGAACTTCTTCCAGTGAGTTCGCTGCAATGTCCAGCTCTTTGCTTAAACGCGCCAGCGCCACTTCCAGTGTGTACGTCAGTTCATGAACTTTAGCCATGTCCTGAGAGGTTAAATCACCCTTCACAATTTCCTGTAGTTTCGCGTTATACTCGTTCAGGTTCATAATAGCCTGTTCCAGATTCTCGGCTGGCTCTGGTTTAAAATGTTCGTATCGCTGCTCATCGTCGTCGGCCATGGCCGCTACGTTAAAAAGTAGTGCCGCACCTGCGGCCATCATGGACAAAAGTTTCATAAAAACCTCATTTATTGTTAATAGTTATCATTATTGTTCATGTGTCCGTTTTTTACAAGATGAACGGCGGTGAACCTGATATCCTTTAGCTTGATGTATCTCAAGGAGTGAAGCAATGTTTTCCTGGTTTGAGCGCCGACTAAACCCTTTTCCTACGGAGGAACCCACTCAGGCTCCTACCGGATTTTTTTCATTCTGCTGGCATTTTACCAAAGGGGCGACTCCTTTTATTGCGGTAACCGCGCTGCTTATGGCCGCTATTGCCATTGCCGAAGTCTGGTTATTTGGCTTTTTAGGGCAAATTGTTGACTGGCTGTCAGCACAGGACAAAGAAACCTTATTAAACGATCAGTTCTGGCCATTGCTTGGAATGAGCGCGATGGTTTTAATCGGTCTTCCCTTACTGGTCTGGTTTCATTCTATGCTAACCCACCAGACGTTGCTGGGTAACTTTCCAATGCGCATTCGCTGGCTGGGACATCGCTACCTGATGAAACAGTCCATGAGTTACTATCAGGATGAGTTTGCCGGCCGGGTCGCCACCAAATTAATGCAAACCTCACTCGCGCTGCGGCAATGCATCATGACCTTTATTGAGGTTGTGAACTACGTCGCTGTCTATTTCCTGGGGATGTTTGTCATTATTGGTAGTGCCGACTGGCGAATGATGCTGCCGCTGGCTTGCTGGCTTATTCTGTACGCTCTGTTGTTACGCTTCTTTGTGCCTAAACTGGGTAAAATATCAGCCGAACAGGCAGATGCCCGCTCTAATATGACCGGACGCATTGTCGACTCCTATACCAACATTCAAACCGTTAAGTTGTTCTCACACTCGCTACGCGAGGCCGAGTTTGCGCACGAGGGTATGGACACTTTTCTGGGAACAGTGCATAAGCAAATGCGCCTGGTTACGCAGCTTTATGGCTTTCTCTACTTTATAAACTGCGCATTGTTGTTCAGCTCTGCTGCCACCGCCATTGTGCTATGGATGGATAATGCAGTGACTTTAGGCGCTGTTGCTGTCGTTATCGGTCTGGTTCTGCGCTTGTTTGGCATGTCGCAAATGGTTATGTGGCAAATGTCGACGCTGTTTGAAAGCATTGGTACGGTTCAGGACGGTATTGGCTCAATTGCTGTACCACAGCGCATTGTCGATGAACCCAATGCGCCCGCTTTAAACGTGACTTCCGGCGACATTAATTTTGACCATGTTCGCTTTCATTATGGTAAAGGTCATGGCGTTATGGATGACTTTAATCTGCACATTAAACCGGGCGAGAAAGTCGGTATTGTCGGACGCTCAGGTGCAGGTAAATCCACGCTGGTGAATTTGTTGTTACGCTTCTACGACGTTGAGGGCGGCGAAGTTCGTATTGATGATAAACCTATTAATAAAGTGCAGCAGGACAGTTTGCGCGCGAACATTGGCATGGTGACTCAGGACACCTCTTTGTTGCATCGCTCAGTACGCGACAATATTTTGTATGGGCGCCCCGATGCCAGTGAAGAGGACTTAATGAAGGCGATACGCGAGGCGCATTGTGAAGAATTTATTGCGGACTTAAGTGACAGCAAAGGTCGTACAGGTCTGGATGCCCATGTCGGCGAACGCGGCGTGAAACTCTCAGGTGGTCAGCGCCAGCGAATTGCTATTGCCCGTGTCATGTTAAAAGATGCACCCATTCTGATTCTGGACGAAGCAACCTCAGCGCTGGATTCGGAAGTAGAAAACGCCATTCAGGAAAATCTGTATAAACTCATGCAGGGCAAAACGGTTATTGCTATTGCCCACCGCTTATCCACTATTGCGGCTATGGACAAGCTAGTAGTAATGGATCAGGGGGAGATTATTGAGCAAGGCAGCCACGAACAGCTGCTTGCTCAGGATGGACTTTACGCCAAATTATGGCGCCACCAGTCCGGCGGCTTTTTAGCGGAAGAAGCTTAATGAGTGAGTTCGTACGCTTCGTCCGATTCAACCTTGGCGAAGCGTACGCCCAATTCGATTAGCCGTTTTTTGCCCCGGGCTGTCATGTCAGTAATAAACTGAAACTGCTGTCGGGGGTCTATTGGGTAGGCTTTTAAGCGATACTTTGTGCCCCAGGGTTGTTCTGCTGCAGTAACCGCTATTGGCTTACCGAGTTGTAGATAAGGGCTGGTCAGCGCTACTTCCTCCAGCGCGTCGCGAATTTGATAGGCGTCGGCTTCCGGCTGAGTATAAAACTCAGCAATGCACATTAAGCTGGGCCCACCGTTGTTGGCATTATGTATTAAGTTATCCCAGAGTTTTAAATGTGGTACCCAAATAACGGTGTCATCATTAGTAACCAGTTCAACTGTGCGCATGCCAATATGGGTGACTTCGCCATAACTTCCATCCACTTCTATCCAGTCACCCGGGCGGTAGGGCATTTCGTGAATGGCTACCACTCCGGCAATTAAGCTGCTGACATAATCTTTTAACGCAAAACCAATAGCCAGACCGGCAGCACCGAGTGTCGCTACCATATTTTGCATTGTTGGCTCAATAATACGCGGAATGATCATCACCAGGGCAATAACCAGAACCAGTATGCGGATCATTGGCACTAATGCCAAAACGTACAACCGCCTTTTGCCATGCAGATTTGAAGCAATCCAAGGTAGTATCCTCTGGATAACCCAAACCACCGCCAACGCAACGGCAATAATGACCGCGATTTCGAAAAGGGCAAAGCCATCCAGCGACTTGAAGAGTCCGACCACGTCGTTTAATGAACCTGTTTCCATAACTCTCTCCCTTAAAACCTATCTAGCCAGAAACCACGGGCAGTCAGCAAATCCCGGACTACGGGGTAACCGCGAGCGGTAACATACCAACAGTCTTGTTCCAGCTCAATTAAGCTGCGTTGACGCAAAATTTGTAACTGAATTTCAATCTGGCTTTTGGAAATAATAGGCAAAACTTTAACCAAATCCGTTTTGCTTAATCCCCGATGAAGCAGCAGTGCATAGCAAACAAAGGCCGTTGCATCGATAATATCGGAGGGTAAAACCGGGGTTTCAAAAGCGTCCTCGCTGCTGCGCTGGTAACGATCGGAGTATGCCGCTGCTATACCGGCATTTCCGCGGCTGAGAGCGGCTAAAGCGCGTAAACGACCATCACCGCGAGCCAACCCGAGTTGCTCTAGCGCCTCCTGATCCAGCCCCTGCAGGGTCCATAACTGACTCACAGGTACGGGCCATACTTTTTCCAGGAAAGCCCAGGCCCAGCTGTCGCAAACAATAATGCCTTTACCAGCCTCCCCGGAAAGCACCTGTGAAAAAAACTCGCGCACCCAGCGCAGACCATTGGTTTGGCGGAGAAAACCATGAGCCAATTGCGGCATCACCCAGGGTCCGGTTTTATCAGTTTCGGTCGGAAATTCCGGCAAAGAATCCTCATCAGGATCGCAAAGCGACATTCTGTCGGGTAAACACAACTCAGTTATTTCGTGTTTTTTCACCCATTTTTGAACTGCTTCAGTAACACCTGAATGAGGCGGCGCTATAATCCAGCGTAAGCTGTTATCTTCGTCGTCTTCCAACCACTCAGAAAAACACTGCTCCAAAGCATCTGCTGCGTCATCAAAACTGAGCTCAAGCGCCTCAGGCTGATCCTCTTCAACTTCTTGTTCCGGGTCAGGTGTTACCCAGCGAATTATTTTTTGCCACCATTTTTTTACCTTAATGACGGTAGGAACGGCTGGCTTTTTATATTCATCAACAGTAACCCATTGCCATGTTTTTTCTGGCTCTTCGGCCATCCTGAGAATCCTTTTCACAAATAAATAAAGTATTGCTTAGCCCCGATAATAGAGTGCCTTGAAGCAGAGTCCAATGAAAATTTTGCAACCCGACTCTTGAAACCAAATTGAGCAGTACACATATAGAAGTTAAGGCAGGTGTCTCTGAGAGAGCCGCCTTAACCGACACATGGTGTGTCACTTAATTAAACATTTTAAAGTTATTGCTTCAAAGGAGAATGACTATGGCAACTATCGACTTAAGCCCTCTATATCGTAGCAGTGTAGGTTTTGACCGCATGGCATCTTTGCTGGATTCGGCACTACGCTCAGATACTGGTGCAACCGGATATCCTCCCTACAACATTGAACTGGTAGCAGAAAACCAGTACGCCGTTACACTGGCGGTTGCAGGTTTTGAAGAGGATGATCTGGAAATTGAAGTAGAGAACGGCGTACTTCGTGTGACCGGCAAAAAAGCCGAAGAAAACGAAAAACGCGAATATCTGCACCGCGGCATTGCAAACCGTGCCTTCGAACGTAAGTTCAGCCTGGCTGAGCACATTGAAGTCACCGGCGCAGCCTTAAAGAACGGTCTGTTAACGGTCGGCCTGGTGAAGAATATTCCTGAAGCCAAGAAACCGAAACGTATCGACATTAGCAGTTCAACTAAAGACCTGCTGCAAGATCGTTCCAAAAGTAAGGAAAGTGCTGCTTAAACTTAAGCACTGGATGAGGGGCGGCAATTAGCCGCCCTGTTTTTCCTGACGTTGCCACTCTACTGGGTGCCCACAGACGAACCCCTGGATATAGTCTACGCCCAGCTGAGTGAGCTTAATACGCGCTTCATCACTTTCCACACCAACCGCACATACCTCAATATCAAGAACCTTAGCAATACGCACACAACTCGCTACCAGTTCCGCATCAACCGTATCTACCAGCATGTCCTGCACCCAAAACCGGTTAACTTTAATTTGCGTTAATGGTAACTGCCGCATAAGCCGGAACGAATTGAAACCAGTACCAAACTGATCTAAAGCGGTACCAATGCCCAACTCCTTTAGTTCTCTAAACAAGCGGTAAGTTTCGTCAAAATATTCATTGGCATCGGGCTCTGCTACTTCAAACACCAACTGTTCCGGTTGTAGTATAGAGTTTTTCAGGATTTGCTCTATAAAGCGAATAAAGTCGACATCTTCGAGGCTTTGCGCGGACAAATTAATATGACAACGCCAGGTTCTATTAGCTTCAAAAGGTTGTTCATTAAAATGCTCAATAACTTCCCTGACCAGCCAGCGGTCAGCCTTACCCATAACCCCGGCATTTAGAGCGGCGCGTAAGAACTGCTGTGGAGCAACAGCTTCATCACTTTCGTTACCCGGCAGCCGTAAGAGTAACTCGAAACAATGCTTATCCGCAGTGTTTGAGACACTGACCAGAGGTTGCGCAAATAACTGCCAGTTTTCTTCCCGCAGTGCTTTCTTCAAACGAGCTTCCCATTCTTCTTCAGCCTGCCCAATTAAACGTATCTGATCGGCTTCACTGTGCGTGTGTACTCTGTAGTCACCCTGCTGCATTGCTAACTGCACGGCTTCGCGAGCCTGCCGCATAACGGTACTGGCAGCCAGCCCTTCTCCCGGACTAAAAGCAATACCAGCATTACCTGTCAGCTGGAAAATACGTTTTTCACTACTAAAACGAAACTCTCTGCAAACTTGCAGTAAACGATGCGCCTGAGCAAACGCCGCTTGTTCTTCCTCGTTCGTAAGTAACGCAATTTCTGCTTCACTTATACGTGCGACACGAGCGCTTTTAGGCGCTTTTTGCTGCAAGGACAATGTCAGCTGCAATATGGCCTGATCACGACCGTCAGCACCCGCTTGATCCGCAATAACCTGCAAACCATTAAGACGAATAATGATAACACTGGTTGTCTTTTTACTATCCAGCCGGGACTGTAATAAGCGGCGAAACTCGCGCACGTTTAACAAACCGGTTACGGCATCGTGATGTGCCAGAAAATTGAGGTGAACCTCTGCTTCCATACGTTTAGTGACATCGGCCATACGTCCGGTATTGTCAGGAAACAATTCAATATCGAGCCACACTTTGCGCCCGTCAAACCGTTCAATTGAGACCAACTGCCGCTGCCCTTCAATGCTGAAACCTTTTGGCCAGTGTGCCTGAACTTGCTTCAGTGAATGCGCCGCCAAAATTTTTATCATTTGTCGGTTAACCTGTTTAATACTGCCGTCAGGGTTCACTCTGAACCAGCCTTCTCCGGTTCGCTTTAAAATACGCCATAAACGCCGTCTTAAAATTTTACGGTTGCGTTTTAAATTGCCAATGCGCTGTACCAGACGACTAAAGCGGTAGCGCTCAAGCGCAAGCAAGAACATTGTTATAACTAAAGTCAGAGCGCTGTATAGCAGTAAACCGGAAAGACCTTCCCATATCGGGTTATAGCGCGGTGAAACTAGTAACCAGGCCGGTATAATCGTCAGAATCATCAATACGGTTTGCCATCTATGACCTGCTAAGGGTTGTTTCTGCAGGCTACGGCCAATAACCACTGCCCCCCAGAGCAATAGCGCATTAATTTGCCAGGACACAGAAGCCAGCCGCCAGGGCTCCGATAGCCAAGGCAACAAAATTGTCAGCGCAATTGCCGTCATCATTACCGCATAACCAATACGATTAAAGCGGGAGAATTTAAAGCGAAAACGCGACCACTCCCATATAAACCAGCTAAGAGCCAGAATCAGGATCTGGCTGATATACACCCTCAGCTCGGCAGCAATGTCAGGCGAGTATGGTGTGAAGTAAGTAATCCAGATACCGCTGTGTGATAACAGTGCGAGAGTAAAGGTTAATGTCAGGCCGCCAAAGGAAATTAACAGGCGGCTACCGAACAACCGCGCTGAAACAGCCGCTGCTAAAGCCAACAGAATAAGAATACCGGCGTTAACCCCCAAAGCAGTTTGTTGCTGCTGAAGGCGTAACTGTAAGTCGCCCGGCTGCCACAGCCCTATAGACGGCATTTGTTCCGGCCATTGCTGCACCGACACCGCTAACCAGACAATTTTGTTAGCTGGTAAGGTTACCGGCAGAGCTTGCTCGTGCGACAAGTATTCACGCTGCAATAGCGGGGTAGAAAACCGACTGATGATGCGGCTTTCTACCTGCCCGTTTTTATCCAGTAAATAAACCCCAACTTGTTCCAGGTAAGGATCGCTAAAATGCAGATGAAGAGTAAGCGGTACGTTACTGCGATTAAACAAGGGAACCACGCCCCATACATTAGGTCGTTCGCCGGCATAGTTATGGTTCTGTAACTCCTCAGGGTTTAACCAGCGCTGCGGTTCATTAATAGCAATGCTCTCAACTTGCAGATTGGCGTTGACCACCCGGTAATTGAAGTGTTCATTCAGCATTAACCGCGAGCTTTGCGGGGAAACGGTCAGAGGATCTTGAGCAAAAGCCGGTGGTATCAGAGTTAACGCTAACAGCAGTGCGGCAAACCAATAGTTAAACATAACCATACTCCGCCAGGCGTGCTTCTAATGCCGCTTCAGGTTCTTCCAGTGCTTGTAACCAGACGGCATCACAAATTTCCGAATAGAATAGCAGCCAGTGTCGCTGGTTAATACTTAAACGCCAGCAAAATTGGTCGGCCGCCCATTCTTTTTCGCGGATAGTAGCACCAATACGCTCACAAAGTTCGTTCATCCAAAGCTCATGCTCAGCTTCCGGTGGCGTACTTTTTAGCGTAATGACGTTGTCTTCCATTGTTACTCTTTACCCGTTAAATAATTGTCGCTCGCTGGCTCCGGATAAGAACGCTTCCACGGCCTGCATAAACTCATTGCCATAACGTGCCAGTTTAACTTCTCCAACACCATTGATTTCTAACATATCTTTGGCTGTTGTGGGATAGTGTACACACATTTCCACCAGTGCAGCGTCACTAAATACCACAAAGGGCGGAACCTGGTCACGATCAGCAATGTCTTTACGCAACTTGCGTAAGCGACGGAACAAAATTTTATTATAATCACCGCGGTCGGTAATTCGGGTTTTGGTTGCGGTTAATTCTATTCTCGGCTTAGCCAGTTCCAGCGGAACTTCGCCTTTTAACACAGGACGCGCGGCATCAGTGAGCTGAAGTGCTGCAAAACGTCGAATGTCCTGCAGAATAAGTCCCCGGTGAATAAGCTGCCGTAATACCGAAAACCAGTGTTCCTGGGTTTCCGACTTGCCTAAGCCGTAAGTGCTCAACTGGTCGTGTCCCAACTCAATAACACGCTGAGCTTTTGAACCACGCAAAACCTCCACTACATGGTTAATACCAAACTGCTGACCTACACGGTACACACAGCTCAATGCTTTTTGGGCGTCCTCCAGACCGTCGTAGCGCTGGGGCGGATCCAGACACAAATCGCAGTTTCCACATTCTTTATCAGAGTATTCATTAAAATAATTCAGCACAACCAGGCGTCGGCATGTCTGCGCTTCTGCCATCGCCTGCATGGCTGAGAACTTTTGTGCCTCAACCAAGCGCCGTTGCTCATTCTCCTGTTCTTCTATCATGCGCCGTATCCATTGCGCGTCGCGCGGGTCATAAAGCATGACCGCCTCAGCTGGCAGACCATCGCGCCCGGCCCGCCCGGTTTCCTGATAGTAAGATTCAACGCTGCGGGGAATATCAAAATGAATAACAAAACGAATGTTGGGCTTATTAATACCCATACCAAAAGCCACCGTCGCAACAACGACATCGATGTCGTCACGCAGAAACTGACGCAAGGTACTTTCCTTTATCTGGTGCTCAATACCGGCATGGTAGGGTGCAGCGCGCACACCGGCTTGTTGCAGACTTTCCGACAGCTCTTCGGTTTTTTTGCGGCTGCCGCAGTAAATAATACCGGCGGCGCCTTTTTGCTTTTTAACGTAGTCACGAACCTGCTTCAGTGGTTTGTACTTTTCCTGCACCACATAACGAATATTGGGACGGTCGAACGAGCTGCGGTGGACCAAAGGTTCGCGCAGACACAGCCGTTCAATAATATCGTGCTGGGTGGCAGAGTCTGCAGTTGCCGTTAACGCCATAAAAGGCACATTGGGCAGGTAATTACGCAGTACTCCAAGTTTGCCGTACTCAGGGCGGAAGTCATGTCCCCATTGACTGATACAGTGTGCTTCGTCCACCGCAATAAAATTGAGCTTTAATGACTGCAGCCGCTCAATAAAAGACGGCTGCAAAACTCGTTCAGGACTGACATACAAGAGTTTAATGTCTCCGCTTTGCAAACCCTGAAATGTTGCCATCGATTCCTGCGACGACACACCTGAATGCAGAGTTGCCGCGGAAATATCCAGCGCTTTAAGTGCCTCGACTTGATCCTGCATTAGTGACAACAAAGGTGAAATCACCAAAGTAAGGCCGTCACTACAAATGGCGGGTAACTGATAACAAAGCGACTTACCGCCACCGGTTGGCATCAGCACCAGAGAGTCACGCCCCTGCATAGCGGCCTGCATAATATCCTGCTGGCCGTCACGAAACTGATGATAGCCAAAGGTAGATTCAAGCTGCTGCTTAAGCGGATCAAATTGTGCTTTTTCGGCGGTACTGCTGTGCATGGTTATATTGACTTCCCGAGTAACATGCTCTTATTGTAAGCGTCCTGTCCGCTAATCACCATGCCGAAAATGAATACACAAACAATACTGACAAAAGTTTCCGAGTTTATGAACACCCAGGTTCCGTTCCAGGCACTGCTTGGCCTTGAAATTACGGAGTTTAACCCTGCGCGTGGTGAAATTCGCTTTAAATGGCAGGAACAACTTATGGGTAATGTGCCACAGCGTATGCTGCATGGTGGGGTTACCGCTACAGCGCTGGATACGGCCGGGGGACTGGTCGCCATAGCCGGCATGGTCGACAGACTGGAGTCGCCTACTGAAGCTTATTTAATGGAGCGTCTGAGCCGTTGTGGTACTATTGACCTTCGGGTTGATTATCTTCGTCCGGGGCGCGGTACCGAGTTTATAGCCAGCGCTACCATTATCCGCTCAGGTAATAAAGTAGCGGTGGCGCGGATGGAGTTGCACAACGAAGAAGGCACGCACATAGCGTTCGGTACCGGGACTTATCTGGTCGGCTAACGCTGATAAAAAAGGATTCTAGAGACATGTCCGATGACGCTGTTCGGGCGCGGCAAGGCGTTTTCTTCGCACTTGCAGCCTATACTTTTTGGGGCATAGCACCGGTTTACTTCAAGCTGGTGAAACAAGTACCTGCACTAGAAATACTCTCCCATAGAATTATTTGGGCATTTTTGATGGTGTTTGTACTAATCGTTGCTATGAAGCGACTGGATCGCATTCGCCCTATTCTGAAAAGCCGCAAATTAGTACTGCGTTTAACCCTGGCAACCTGCTTGCTGGGTGGTAACTGGTTTTTATTTATTTGGGCCGTCAACAGTAACCATATGTTAGATGCCAGCCTCGGCTACTACATTAACCCGCTATTGAATGTGGCTATCGGAATGGTGTTTTTTGCCGAACGTATGCGCCGCCTGCAATTAGTTGCCATTGGTATGGCCGTAGTGGGCGTTACCATCCAGATTGTTACCTTTGGCTCGGTACCCTGGGTGGCTCTGGCTTTAGCCTCTAGTTTTGCCATTTACGGCGCCATTCGCAAACGCCTGCCGGTCGATTCTATTAGCGGACTTTGGCTGGAAACTGCGATTCTATTCCCGGTAATGCTTATTTATCTATTTGTGTTTGCCGAATCAGCCAGTAGTGATTTAACCGCTAACCCGTGGACGTTAAACCTGCTGCTGGTTGCCGCCGGGCTGGTCACAACCATTCCACTGCTGTGTTTTACCGCAGCGGCACAGCGCCTACGTTATGCCACTCTGGGTTTTTTCCAGTATATAGCTCCAACATTAATGTTTGCTTTGGCGGTAGTGGTTTACGGTGAACCTTTAGAAGAAAGTAAGCTGATCACTTTCATTATTATCTGGAGTGCGCTGGCACTGTACAGTTTCGATTCTATTATACAGCGCCAGCGTGATCGTAAAGCGAGGAAGAAGCTAGCTTCAGCTGAGGCTGGCATCCATTGAGATCTCAGCCTTCAGCACTTTGCTGACCGGACAACCTTCTTTCGCTTTTTCAGCCAGTTTCTGGAATTTGTCTTCGTCAATATCCGGAATACTGGCTTTCACCTTCAGATGAATTTTAGCGATACTGAAGCCATCACCATCTTCTTCTAACGAGACTTCGGCTTTAGCATCAATACTTTCCGGCTCATAGCCAGATTCACCCAGCATTAACGAGAAAGCCATGGCATAGCAGCCTGCGTGCGCCGCGCCCAGAAGTTCTTCCGGGTTGGTGCCTTTGCCTTCTTCAAAGCGGCTTTTAAATGAGTATTGGGTGCTGTCTAAAACACCACTTTGCGTTGAAACAACGCCTGAACCTTCTTTTATACTACCTTTCCACTGTGCATTTGCAGAGCGTTTCATAAAATGCCTCCGACATTGTATGTATGTACCTTAAAGGTAGTCGAAGAATGCGGTTTTTGATCACCTCTTTACACTTTAGAAAACCGGATCCAGTCGTGCATAAGCAACAACCAGCCACTTGCTGCCGACATTGTCGAAGTTAATCTGAATTCTGGATTGCGGACCGGTACCTTCATAATTCAACACCGTACCTTCGCCAAACTTCGGGTGGCGCACGCGTTGGCCTAATGAATAACCCGTTTGCTCAAAGCTTTCGTGGCTGGCTGCGTTATTGAACCGGCCATAACTGGCGGGCTTTTCTACCCGGGTTTGCAGCCGAACTTCATGCAGAGTGTCCGCCGGTATTTCACTGATAAAGCGACTGACTTTATGAAACAGTTCCTGACCGTAAATACGGCGCTGTTCGGCATAAGTAAGCACTAACTTTTCCATTGCGCGGGTCATACCTACGTAGCAAAGGCGGCGCTCTTCTTCCAGCCTTCCTGGCTCATCCATCGATTGCTGAGACGGGAACAGGCCTTCTTCCACACCGGTCATAAATACTAATGGAAACTCCAGACCTTTCGCACTGTGCAGTGTCATGAGCTGTACGGCATCCTGATATTCATCGGCCTGCTCTTCACCAGCTTCAAGCGAAGCGTGTGCTAAAAACGCATTCAGCGGTGTCATGTCTTCTTCGGCGTCATCCAGAGTGAAGTTTTCACAGGCAGTCACCAGCTCTTTTAAGTTCTCGACCCGGGTTTCCGCTTTTTCGCCTTTTTCGGCCTCGTACATGGCCATCAGACCGCTTTTCTTAATCACCTCGTCGCTCAGGCGGCCTAAGGAAAACTCTTCAGTTTCGTCGTCTAAGTTCTCGATAAAGTCCAGAAACGAACCCACAGCGTTACGCGCCCGCCCGGCTAGCTGCTTTTCGTTGACCATATATTTTGCCGCCTGCCATAAGGACTCTTCACGCTCTCGCGCCGCCTGGCGGATCATATCCATAGTCCGGTTACCAATGCCCCGCGTCGGCGTATTGATCACCCGCTCGATAGCGGCGTCATCGTCGCGGTTGCCCAGAATTCGCAAGTACGCTAATGCATCTTTTATTTCCTGACGGTCGAAAAAGCGCAAGCCGCCATAAATACGATACGGAACGCGCGCATGCAGCAACGCTTCCTCTAAAATACGTGATTGTGCGTTACTTCGGTATAAAATAGCGGAATCCTGCAGCGAACCACCCTGATCACGCCATTCTTCAATTCGTGCCACAATATAGCGAGCTTCATCCATTTCATTGAAGCCGGCATACAGGCTTATCGGCTCGCCGTCGTTGCCATCGGTCCATAAGTCTTTACCCAGACGCCCCGAGTTATTGGAAATAACTGAGTTTGCGGCGCGCAAAATGGTGCTTGTAGAGCGATAGTTCTGCTCCAGCCGGATAGTCTCAGAGCCTTCAAAGTCCGATAAAAACTGGTGAATATTCTCGACTTTAGCACCGCGCCAGCCATAAATGGACTGGTCATCGTCACCGACAATGGTCACACTGTTCTGGCTGCCAGCCAATAAGCGGATCCAGGCGTACTGAATGGAGTTGGTGTCCTGGAACTCGTCGACCAGAATATGGCGGAAGCGGTTTTGATAATGCTCGCGGACAATGCGGTTATTGCGCAGTAACTCGTGCGCGCGCAGCAGCAGTTCGGCGAAATCCACCAGACCGGCCCGGTCACAGCTTTCCTGATACAAAGTGTAGATTTCTTTTAAGGTTTGCTCTGTAGGGTCGTAGGTTTCAATGTGCTGCGGGCGCAGACCTTCGTCTTTTTTACCATTGATGTACCACTGCGCCTGCTTTGCCGGCCAGCGTTTATCATCCAGGTTTAAGCTTTTAATTAAACGTTTAATTAACCGTTGCTGGTCATCACTGTCAATTATCTGAAAGTTTTGCGGCAGACCAACGTCCATATAATGGGCGCGTAATAAGCGGTGCGCCAGACCATGGAAGGTACCAATCCACATACCACGCACCGAGCTGCCCACCAGTTGCTCAACCCGTCCGCGCATTTCGGCTGCCGCTTTATTGGTAAAGGTAACAGCCAGAATACTAAAGGGCGAATACTGCCGCTCCTGAATAAGCCAGGCAATGCGATGCACCAACACACGGGTTTTACCACTACCGGCTCCAGCCAGAACCAGCATATGACCGTCGGTTGCAGATACGGCCTGCTGCTGTCGTTCGTTTAAATCTGCCAGAAGCGGGTGTGTACTCATTAGCGGTCACCTAAATCATTATTGGGAACTGTGTTGCGTTAATGCGTCAGTGTAATAGTGCATCACTGTATAAGCAACCAGTAGTTGTTCGCCGGCTTTAATCCAATAAAAGCCGTTGTAGCTGATTCAGGTTATGCAAAGTAACGGTTGGCAACACCGACAAGTGCGCAGTGGTTCCCAGCCCTGAGGTTAGCCAGGCCGACTGCCAGCCATGACGCTGCGCACCCAGAATATCGGAATATGGATGATCTCCCACATGTAAGAACTCATGCGGTTGCAAATCAGGTAACTTTCGTTCAGCGGCGGCGAACATATCGGGCAAGGGTTTGCCGCGAATGCCGTCTCCGGGCTGAATCACCAGCTCGAAGTACTTAGCCAAACCAATTTTATCCGCATTAACATTGCCATTACTCAGCGCAATTAATTTGTAACGCTGCGACAGAGCCTCCAGTAATTTTATACTGTCTTGTGGCACTTCAAAGTTACTGCGCTCGGACAGAAACACATCCATAATGGTATTCGCGGCCCTTGCCGAATCATCAACACCGAACTTCTCTAACCCCAGTTCCAGGGTCTTCAGGCGCAGTTTGGTCATATCGCTGGCAAGAGTTTCATCAGTACGGCTAACCTCATCACGGAAACGGCGCCAGTGGTGCATGTCCCACTCAGCAGTTTGCGGGTATTGTTCCGCAATATAGCTGTGAGCGACTTCTTCCGTACGCTGCATAACCGGCACGTTGTCATAAAGCGTGTCGTCTAAATCAAAACTGATAACTTTGGGTAAATGCCAACGGCGGTGGAACTGCATAACGCGTTACTTCTTATTTGATAAAAGTTAAGTCGATTTTTTCCGGGCGCGCGGGTGGGCGCTGTCATAAACACTGGCTAAACGTTTAAAGTCCAGATGAGTATACACCTGAGTTGTGGATAAGTTGGCATGTCCAAGCATTTCCTGCACAGCGCGCAAATCACCACTAGATTCCAGCATATGAGAGGCAAACGAATGCCGTAACTTATGCGGGTGCAAGTCACCCACCACACCTTGTTGTTTGCCCCAGTAATTCAGCCGCTGCTGCACAGTACGGGGGCTAATACGCTGTAGCCTTTTGCTCACAAAGAGCGCCAGCTCAGGCTTTTGATTTAACCAGGCCTGACGCACTGACAACCATTTTTTTAAGGCTTTTTCAGCACAACGACCAAAGGGCACAATACGCGTTTTGCTGCCTTTACCGGTCACCCTTAATTGCATCATACGGTGGTCAATGTGGTCTAGATCAAGACTCACCAGCTCCGCCAGACGAATACCACTGGCATAGAGCAGCTCCATCATGGCGGCATCGCGAATGGCTAAGTCATCATCTGTGGGTAAATCCAGTAAATGAGAAATACTATCCACATCGAGGTTTTTAGGTAAGCGTTTGGGAATTTTAGGTGCCGATACTGACATGGCCGGGTTGTCATCCATAGCGTTAGATTCCACCATGAACTGACAGAAAGTGCGCCATGCCGATAGTTTTAAAGCGATACTGCGTTCACCCAGCCCATTGCGCCGCCAACCGACTAAAAGCCGTTCAATAACAGGGACACGCAGCGCTTTAGGTTCCGTTATTTTTTGCAGTTCAAGAGCAGTCAGATCAGCGGCGATAAGGCGCTGGTAATTCTTTAGCGTTAGCTCCGCTAAGCCCCGCTCTCCCTGCAGTTGTTGCATCCATTTTTGCTGCCAGTCATGCAGCTTCATGGTTTTGCAGTAGCCCCGGTAACAATGCGCTGAGCAAGGCCTGTAGCTGATTGATCAGTAACTTGTCCATGGCCGGCTCAAAGTGACTGGCGTTAGTATTACCAACCGCCAGCATGCCCAATTCGCCGTTGTCACCGAGTAAAAGCAATGCCACGGAAGCAATCTCTTCATCCTGGAACAACAACTTATGCTCTTGCTCCGTTAAGCGGCCAAGATAGATAGAGCTTTCATTAAAACGTTTGCTTAGTAGCTTCTTGTGAGTGTCGGAAGCAAAGCTGTACTGCTCGCCTAAATCGACCGGGCTGTCGAAAAACTTCAAGGACAAGGCCGGCATTTCCAGCTCATTCTCAAAGGTGTTTTGCAGTTCATCCAGAACCTGACTCAGGCTCTGACAGCGCAACAGACTGACGTATAAATTGCTGTAAGCCGAGAAAATAGCTTCATTGCGGCGAGCGTTTATCATCAGCTCGGTAATTTCTTCTTCCAGTTGCTGTACGCGCAAACGCAGCTTCTGTTGCTGCCGTTCAATTAACGAGACGGCGCCTTTTTCACTGTGTTGAAACTGTAACTGAGCCAGCAAGTCATCATTTCTCGTGAAAAAGTCAGGATTCTCTTGTAAGTATTCTCTGATCAGGCTGTCGTCTAAACGTTCATTTGCAATCATGTTCGATTCGCTATTCATAACACCATTTGTCCATCGTAAACTAATTCTGCGGGGCCGGTCATTTTTACAGGCTGCCCCTGCTGCCAACGGATAATTAAGTCCCCGCCAGGCAAACTGACTTTTACTCGTTCATTTAATAAGCCTTGCTGAATACCGGCTACAGCCGCGGCGCAAGCGCCACTGCCGCACGCCCGAGTTTCACCAACACCACGCTCAAACACGCGCAGTTTAATTTCATCAGCCGATACTTTCTGCATAAAACCGACATTCACGCTTTCGGGGAAGCGCTCATGCGCTGCCAGAGCCGCTCCAAGGGTTTCCACGGGTGCCGTGTCAACGTCATCCACAGCGATAACGCAGTGCGGATTGCCAAGACCCAGAACACCACAAAGAACTGTTTCTTCTTTTACTCTTAAAACGTAAGTTTGCTCTGCTTTTTGCGCTTTAAAAGGCACCACTGCCGGTTCGAACAAAGGTTCGCCCATATCCACCGTCACCTGACCATCTTTCTCTAAGTGCAGCACCATTTTTCCGGCCTTGGTACTGACTTTCAGGTGATTCTTATTGCTTAAATTTTTAGCTTTTACAAACTTCGCAAAGCAGCGGGCACCGTTGCCGCATTGAGCAACTTCGCTGCCGTCGGCATTAAAAATGCGGTAGTGAAAATCCAAATCGGGGTCATAGGGCGGCTCAACTAACAGCATCTGATCAAAACCAATACCCGTGTGCCGATCTGCCCAGCGACGTATTTGGTCTGGGTTCACATATAAATTCTGAGTGACGTTATCCACCACCATAAAGTCGTTGCCGAGCCCGTGCATTTTTGAAAAATGTAATAACATTTTTATTTGCCTTCCTGGTGTAACAAGTGCTCGCCCCGGACGAGATCGTTAAAGCTTTCACGTTCGCGGATCAGTGTAGCATTATCACCAGAGACCAAAACCTCCGGCGGGCGGCCACGACTGTTATAGTTAGACGCCATAGTAAAACCATAGGCACCGGCATGTTTAATGGCCAGTACGTCGCCCTGTTGCACATTTAAATGCCGTGCGTGTCCGAAGAAGTCACCGGTTTCACACACCGGGCCGACAATATCATTCAACTGATCGCCGCCGCGTTTGTTTTCGTGCGCCGGTAAGATGTCATGCCAGGCCTGGTACAAAGACGGACGTAATAAATCGTTCATGCCGGCATCAACCAACACAAAGTTCTTATCTTCTGAGGGTTTAATGTATTCCACTGTGGTCAGCAAAACACCGGCATCGGCGGTAATAGCACGACCGGGTTCTAGTACCAAAGTAATTTGCGGGTAATTCTCAGCTAACTTAACCAGTTCCTTCAAATAAAAGGACTTATCCAACGGCTCTTCCGGCTGATACGCCACACCAAAACCACCACCTAAATCCAGGTGTGTCAGCTGGATACCGTCTTTTTCCAGTTCCGAAACCAGGTTAAACATGCGCTGCGCGGCATCGAGGAAAGGCTCGGCGGTCATTATTTGCGAGCCAATATGGCAGTCCGCACCAATTAAATTAATATTAGGCAGGCTATGTGCTTTCAGAAAAACCGGCTTAGCCAGTGACATGCTAATGCCAAACTTGTTGGCTTTCATGCCTGTGGCAATGTACGGATGCGTTTTGGCATCGACGTCAGGATTTACCCGTATGGAAACCGACGCCTGTTTGTCCATGGCGGCAGCAATGTCCTGAATGCGCTCAAGCTCCGCCTCAGACTCTACATTAAAGCAGCCGATGTCCGCTTCCAGCGCCATAATGATTTCGTCTTTTGACTTCGCCACACCGGAAAAAACCACGTCTTTTGCGTTGCCGCCGGCCATAAGTACACGCTGAAGCTCGCCACCGGAGACAATATCGAAGCCAGCGCCATGCTCAGCCAGTAACTGCAGAATAGCTAAGTTGCTATTGGCTTTTACTGCATAACACAGCTTATGAGGCGCAGGCCAGTATTGCTGAAACTCACGCCAGTTTTTTAGAATCTGACCTTTGGAATAAACATACAAAGGCGAACTAAAACGCTCAATAAGACTCTCGACGTCGCAGTTTTCAATATGAAACTGGCCATTTTTATAGTCAATTAATTCGCTCATTTGGTATCTTCCGCCGGCGGCTCTGCAGGTGTATTTTGCTCTGGCATAGGCTCAGGCGTCAGTGGTCCTTTCTGACCACAACCGACTAATGTCATTAAAATGGCTGATAGCACCAGCGTCTTGATTACAATTCGACTAAACATCGCTAAACTATAGGTATTCCGTTTGGGTTTCTATGATGCCTATCATCGCACCAGATACCTAAAAAGTCATTAATCGTCGTAAAGGAAAACGAATGACCCAAAGCGTTAGAATTGCAACACGCAAAAGCAAGCTGGCTTTATGGCAGGCTGAACACATTCAACAACGCCTTGAGGAGCTGCATCCGGGCCTGTCGGTAGAGTTGGTTCCTATGTCTACTAAGGGCGATGTCATTCTGGATACCCCGCTGGCAAAAATTGGCGGTAAAGGCTTGTTCGTAAAAGAACTGGAAGTGGCGATGCTGGAAGGCCGTGCAGATATTGCCGTACACAGCATGAAAGACTTGCCGGTTGAGTTCCCGCCGGGGCTGGAGCTTCACACCATTTGTGAACGCGAAGATCCGCGCGATGCTTTTGTATCCAACAACTACAAAAACCTTAATGAACTGCCGGAGGGCGCAGTAGTCGGAACCTGCAGTTTGCGACGCCGCTGCCAGGTAAAAGAGCAGTTTCCGCATTTAGTCATAAAAGATTTACGCGGCAACGTTCAAACACGTTTACGCAAACTGGATGAAGGTGAGTTTGATGCCATTATCCTGGCGGCATCGGGCCTCATTCGACTGGAGCTGGGCGACCGCATTACCTCCTTTATTCCGGTAGAGCAGTCATTGCCTGCTAACGGTCAGGGTGCACTGGGTATTGAGTGCCGCAGCGATGACGATGAAATGAAAGCCTTGTTGGCGCCACTGCAATGTCAGGAAACCCGAACCAGGGTGTTAGCTGAGCGCGCAATGAACCGCGGGCTGGATGGCGGCTGTCAGGTGCCTATTGGCGCTTATGCAGAGCTGGAAGGTGATGAAGTCTATTTACGCGGCCTTGTTGGTGAGCCTGATGGCGGCAAAGTGCTTCGTGATGAAGTGCGTGGCCCGGCGTCTAAAGCCGAAGAGTTAGGTTCAGAGCTTGCTGAACGGTTACTTAAACAAGGTGCAGCCGAAATTCTGAGCGCAGTCTATGACAGTGAATCCAGTCACTCATAAAGCGGTTTTACTGTTGCGTCCGGGCAAGAGTCCGGACAACTTTACGCAACAGCTGCGCGACACTGGCAGAGAATGCTTTGTTCACAGCTTTATTGAGATAGAGCCTTTACCTGTGAATAAAGAGCAGTTGGCCCAGCTTAAACAAAAGCATTGGGATGGCATTGTTATTGTTAGTAAAAATGCTGCTCATTATGCCTCCCTGGCTGGTTTTAGTAGGGTTTCTTCTAAATATTATGCCGTAGGTCCGGGAACCGCTTCTTTTGCGTGCAGCCATTTAAACACAGCGGTTAGTTGCCCGACCTTTATACATCAGTCGGAAGGGTTGCTGGAGTTGTCGGAGTTACAAAAACTGCAGCAACAGAACTGGTTGATTATTCGCGGAGAGGGCGGGCGTGAGTTATTGGCCGATGCCATACGAGCTCGCGGAGCTTCTGTCCATTACTGGGAAGTGTACCGCCGAAAACAACTCACATTGAACGACCCTGAACTGATTCAGCAGTGGATAAGTTCAGTTGGTACTATTGTTGTTACCAGCGCTGAACAACTGGGATATTTTTTGTCGTCTATGCCAAATTCAGCCCGAAGCTGGCTGGACAGCTGTCAGTGGATAGTTCCCAGTCATCGCCTGAAAGGTTTGATTCCTTTCGGACAATCAGACAATATCAAAGTTACAGGCAGTGCAGCGGACGCCATATTAATGAATGCGCTAATAGCGGATGGAAAAACTCATGACTGAAGAGAATAAAGTTGAGAACGAAGACGTTCAGAATGATGAACAAAATAGCGAGAAGAGCACAGAAGAAGAAACCATAACCGCCGAGAAAAGTAGCGGGCGCTTCTTCAAACGCTTAGTCTGGTTTATAGTTTTAATTGCTATTGTTGCCGCCGCATACTGGGGCTATACACGTTTCCCTGGTTTATTTAAGTCAGACTCTGAACAGGTTAGTGAACAGCCGCAGGAAGATCCGGTTGAAACGCGCTTCAAACAACTGGAGCGCTCTGTTGGAAACCTGGAGCAGCAACTACAAAGCACTGTTCAGGCTCGCGAGCTGGATAAGCTGAGTAACACCGATCAGCAGCTAGAGCGCGAGTTAACTAGTTTGCGTCAGAGCCTCGAAGATATTCGTGACGATATGCGCAAAACGCCTGCCGAGAAAGCGGCTTACTGGCGTCTACTGGAAATAAAACAGACCTTATCGGCGGCTGCGCGAATGATGTGGAGTCAGGACGACTACAAAGCGGCTCTGCAACTTTTGAAATTAGCCGACCAGCAGTTGGCGGGTATCGACAGTCGTAACGCAATTCGTACCCGCGAGAAGCTGGCGGGGGATATTGAACGAGTGAATGCCGCAGTTAAAGCAGACAATACTGACTTGGCGCTACAACTCGTGGGTCTGCAACAACGAGTGTCAGACCTGCCCGACGAAGTAAACAGTAATCAACAGCGCTTAAGTTCTGACACCCAGAATGTCAGCGGAGATGTTAATGACTGGCAAACGAACCTAAGTGCTAACTGGCAGTCATTCCTTGATAATTTTATTCGCATTCAACCCGTGGACAGCGACCCTGAACCTCTGCTGAGTAGAACCCAACGCACGGCACTAAACGAGCGCATTCAATTACTCTTTACTCTGGCCCAACAATCGGCTGTAAAAAATAATGATGAGTTGTGGCAGCGCTATTTGGAGCAGTTATCTGAGCTAATTGCGCAAGTAAAAGGCGACGGAGCAGCCTCTCAAGATATTATTTCGCGTATTCAGTCGCTGAGTCAGGAGGACTTCGAACAACAGAGCATAGAGCAGCTCGAATCTCTGGATTTCATCGCTCAGGCTATTGAGCAGGGAGATGCCTCATGAAATGGATCATCGCTCTGGTTGTCATCATTATATTGGGGGCCATTATTGGACCACTCGCGTCGGGTAACGCGGGCTATGTTTTAGTTCAGTTTGCCGGAGTAGCGATTGAGACGACCGTAGTCGGCCTGTTTGTCGTTACTATTGTGGCAATTGCCGTACTCAGCGTTGTGGTGTCATTACTGCGTCGGCTGCTTAGCAAAACCCGTCAGGGCCGGAAGTGGTTGGCAAATCGAAGCGAACGTAAAGCTCAGAACATTTTCCAGCAGGGCATACGCGAGCTGCTGGATGATAACCCCGAAAAAGCGACTGAGAGCCTGTCTAAGGCCTATAAAAAGTCTCCTGACAATAACATTGCCGCGTTAACTGCAATTGCCGCCTGCCTTAATAAAGACGCCGGAAAGGCAACTTACTGGCACGATGAAGCAGGGGCATTTTATGATAATGCAGATACACTGCTTCAGCTTGTTTCCATTGAACAGTTGGTAAAAAAAGACCCGGCAGAAGCGGATAAAGAGATGCAAAGCTTACTGGAAGCTAAGCCGCACTCTGCCAATGTACTTAAGCTAGCTTATCGGGTATTTAAAGCGTCTGGAAACTGGCAGCAACTGAAAGAGTTATTGCCAGAGCTGCGCCGTGTAACCGACCTTGCTCCAGCTGAATTTGACCGTCTTGAATATCACGTCTATTTTGAACGCTTTGTTGCTGAGGGTCGCAGAAGTAACGAGATACTGTACAACGAGTGGCGCAGCTTACCCAGTAAACAACGTAGCGACGCAACCATCAGATTAAGTTATGCCGCTGCGTTAAAGCATTTAGGTGATTATGAAGTCTCTGCCAGAGTGGTTTTAAAAGGGCTAAAAAGAGGGGAGTTGCAACCGGCTGCCGTTAACTCTTTGCATTTATTTAATGCAAAATCGGAGAAGTTGCTGGAGTTTGTTCAAGCTCAGTTGAAACAAGATCCGGAAAATAGAGATTACCTCTATGCTCTTGCACAAATCGCTATGGATAATCAGGATTTCTCGTTAGCGCAACGTGCTTTGAAAAAGTTAGCAGAAATTGAACCCAGCAGTCACGTCTACCGCTTATTGGGCAATGCTTATCATGCTCTTGGTGATAGTCAGCTAGCTGCTAACGCCTATAAAGAGGCGTTAGCTCACTAGTTAAACGTTGGCGCTGTAATTATTGACGTATACCTTCAATTGACAGCGTCAGCTCAACTTCTTTAGCCGTTGGGCCTAAGTTATAGTCAATTCCGTAATCAGCCAAGGTTAGGTCTACTTCACCTTCGAAGCCACGACGGAATCCGCCCCATGGATCTTCGCCAGCGCCAACATGCTCAACTTCGATAGCGATTTCTTTAGTCACGCCATTAAGAGTGAAGTTGCCATGCAGTGTACCTTCCCCTTCATCGTCGTCATCCGGCACATACTTAGTGCTTTCAAATGTCGCAGTAGGGTGATCAGATACACTCAGGAAGTCATCGCCACGTAAGTGTTTATCTCGCTCAGCGTGGTTAGTATCTACGCTGGATGTATCAATTGTTACTTTAACTGAGGAATTTTCAGGAGCGTCCTCGTCATAGCTGAAAGAGCCTTCAAAGTCATTGAAACGACCGTATAACCAACTGTAACCCAAGTGGCTAATTTTAAATTGAATAAAGGCGTGCTGGCCTTCAGTATCAATTTTATAGTCTTCGGCCATTGCTGCCGATGTAAATAAAGTACTGCCCGCCAAAGCGGCTGCAATTAATGTCTTTTTCATTATGATTTCCTCTTAGTTTTTCCAAACATTCGAATAAGTGTACTGTCTTTATTAATAAAGTGATGCTTCAGCGCCGCCAGCCCATGACCACCAGCCAGGATCACTAAAGACAACGCTGAGTACCAATGTACGTCACCAGCAATATCTTCCTGCTTTGGTAAATCGGTTATTACTGCTGGTACCGAAAACCAGTCAAACACGCTGATAGAACTGCCGTCTGCTGTTGAAATCAAAAAGCCGCTGATCATTACTGTGAATAGCAGCAAATAAAGTAAAAAATGACCCGCTTTCGCTCCTAACCTTTCAAGCTTGCTACCTAAAGGTTTAGGCTTAGTATTGGTTAAAGTCCAGAGCACTCGTAAAACCGTTACGATAAGTAAGGTAATGCCAAACGATTTATGCCACCAAGGACCCAGGCGATACCACTCGTCGTAGTAGGTCAGGGTTAGCATCCACCAGCCTAAAGCAAATAAACCAAATATTATTAAGGCCGACAGCCAGTGAATTAATACTGCTGTCAAACCGTATTTATCTGATGTGTTTTTCCACATAAAGTTTTCCTGATTTGTCTAAGTTTTATATTAGTTCATATTTATAGAATGAAAATACGTATTATTAGTAGATTAACATCTAATTAATAGAATGTAGTAGCCTGATGCTCTTGCATCAGGTGAGGTGGTCGGGGAGTAAGCCCGGGGGATATTATCAGAGCGGGTCCTGGCCGACACGCGTCACTGCCGCTATAAACTGAGCAGGAGGACTCAGGTACGGAGAAGCTAAGTATCTCACCTGACGTGAACGTCAGGCTACCGAGCAGACATAAAAAAAGCCCCTCGCATAAGCGAAGGGCTGTTTTATTTGTAGTCTGGCGGTGACCTACTCTCGCATGGGGAGACCCCACACTACCATCGGCGCTGGTGTGTTTCACTT
>NZ_JBLXHB010000003.1:0-375426 GCF_048260185.1 Idiomarina sp. | reverse complement strand
TGTTAAAGAGCGTTTCTCAGCAACCTTGGCTGCGAGAGGTGCGTATTCTACACACCGTGTGTTTTCCGTCAATACTTTTTTGAAAAAAGATTTTTTAGAAAACTTAGGTTTTCGGCGGCTTCGTTGCCTGCCTTAAACGTGGAGCGCATTTTAGAGATTTAACTCGTCCCGTCAAGCGCTTTTAGCACCTTTCTAACTGTTTTTTTGCTGACTGCGTAAAGTTTCAGCAACACGCTGCTTTTCTCGCCAAACTTAGGCCAGACATGACCTATTTACCTCTATCTGCTATAAAGGTTGTAACAGCTTTTAACTCAGGAGCACACTTATGGCAGATATCCGTAGTTACTGTGAATATGAACCAGTTATCGGTGAACGCGTTTACCTGGACCCCAGTTCGGTCATTGTCGGTAATATTACAATAGGCGATGACAGCAGCGTATGGCCTATGGTCGCAGCGAGAGGCGATGTTAACCGTATTACTATTGGCAAGCGCAGCAACATTCAGGATGGAACCGTTCTTCATGTTACGCGTAAATCCAAAGCCAACCCTGATGGGCATCCCTTAGTTATTGGGGACGAAGTTACCGTAGGCCACCATTGTATGTTGCATGGTTGCAAACTGGGTAACCGCATATTAGTAGGCATGTCAGCCGTTATAATGGATGATGTCGTAATAGAGGATGATGTCATTATTGGAGCCGGTAGTCTGGTTCCTCCGGGCAAACGCTTAGAAAGTGGCTACTTATATGTCGGCAGCCCAGTAGAAAAGAAAAGACGCCTTAATAGTGGTGAGACGAACTTTTTAAGCCAATCGGCACAAAACTACGTCGATTTAAAAGACGACTACCTTTTACAGGTGAGTCCAGTTTCTTAAGTTAATGGAAGCTTAGTGGAAACGACGGCTTTCCAGTCGAGAGAAACTTAACAGGCCGGATAAGTCTTTTAACCGGCCTGCAATAACATGCACCACACCGTCGTGAATTTCGACAATGCCTTTTACCCAAAGTAGGTTGCTGGTCAGGAAGCATTGTCGAAATTGGCGGGCGGTATTCGCCCAGACCACCACATTGCTGTTTCCGCTTTCATCTTCCAAAGTTAAAAAAGTGACGCCGCTACGGGTGCCAGGCCTTTGCCTGCAGGTGACTAAGCCGGCCAGAGTCAGTACTTGCCCTGAGCGGCAGGTCATTAGATCGCGGGCCATAACGCAGTTTTTTAATTCAGGGTTATTCCTCAGCAAAGCTAATGGGTGGCGGCCTAAGGTCAATCCGGTCGATTCATAATCCGCTTTTATATTGTCCGGCTCATCAGGCGCGGGCAGTTGGCGGGCAGGGCGATCCTTTACATTCTCAAACAACGGCATTTGCTGGTCACTCATAGACAAGCTTTGCCAATGTGCCTGATGCCGATGTCCTGCAATACTCTTTAATGCGTCGGCGCGGGCGAGGGCGTTGATATCGGAGTCCCGTAATCCGCTTTGTCGCAACTCATGCATGCTGGTGAAACCGTCCTCCGGCCTTTGCGTCAACGTATGTTTTATTCTGCTTTCGGATAGGCCTTGAATTTGCCTTAAGCCCATGCGTACAGTCTCATCAGAGTTCGTATCTTCTTTAGGCAACCAACAATAGTCCCAGTCGCTGGCGTTAATATCCGCTGCCAAAAACGCTACGCCGTGGCGTTGTGCGTCCTGTACCAACTGCGATGCCGAATAAAACCCCATAGGTAAACTGTTCAGTAAACCCACATAAAAAGCGGCCGGGTGATAGGTTTTAAACCAGGACGACACATAAGCTAAATTAGCAAAGCTGGCAGAGTGGGACTCAGGGAAACCATACTGTCCAAAGCCACAAATTTGCCGGAACAAGCGTTCGGCAAACTCTTGTTTATAACCCCGCTCCAGCATGCCGTTAATAAGCTTGCCTTCAAAGCGGGTTAAATGCCCGTTTTGCCCCCACGACGCCATTGCCCGGCGGAGCTGATCAGCCTCACCACCGCTAAAGCCAGCCGCAACCATAGCCAGTTTAATCACCTGCTCCTGAAAAATAGGCACGCCCAGCGTTCTTTCTAATACCGACTTTACTTCGTCGCTAGGGTAATCAACCTCTTCCAGACCAGCGCGACGACGTAAAAAGGGATGTACCATGTCGCCTTGTATGGGGCCGGGCCGAACAATCGCAATTTGAATAACCAAGTCATAGAAGGTTTTGGGTTTTAGTCGCGGCAACATATTCATTTGCGCACGCGACTCTATCTGAAAAATCCCCATAGAATCTGCGGTTTGCAGCTGCTGATAAACCCGGCTGTCTTCCTGCGGAATAGTTGCCATGGTCAGTTGCTGCTCATAGCGCGAATTAATAAGCGTCAGCATTTTTCGTAATGCCGTCAGCATGCCCAGCGCCAGCACGTCTACTTTTAATAAGCCCAGGCTTTCGAGATCCGTCTTGTCCCACTGAATAACCGTACGGTCCGTCATCGAGGCATTTTCTACCGGAACCAGCCGTGACAAGTCATCAGCAGCGATAACAAAACCGCCGACATGCTGCGACAAATGCCGGGGAGTACCCATCAATTGCTCAGTGAACTGTAAAAGGTGCTGCCCCCTTACCGAATTTGTGACTTCGGGGTGCTGTTGCACCAGCTGTTGCTGCCAGCTTTGCTCTTTGTCGCGTCGGTCTAAGTTGCGACGGAAATACTGCAGTTGCTGCTCACTAAAGCCCAGAGCTTTGCCAACATCACGAAAAGCACTTTTAAAACGGTAGGTAATAACCGTTGCAGCCAACGCTGCGCGCTGCCGACCGTACTTGCGGTAAATATACTGAATGACTTCTTCGCGGCGCTCGTGCTCAAAGTCCACATCGATATCGGGAGGTTCGTTCCGTTCCTTAGAAATAAAACGTTCAAACAACACCTGAATTTGCGCCGGGTTAACCGCGGTAATGCCCAGACAATAACAAACCACCGAGTTTGCTGCCGAACCACGCCCTTGAAATAAGATTCCCTGCTCACGGGCAAAACGAACTAAGTCATGAATGGTTAAAAAGAAAGGCTCGTAGCTTTGCTCTTTTATCAGGCTTAGCTCTTTTAAATAAAGCGCTTTTATCGACTCGGGCACACCTTGCGGATAACGCCAGCGAGCGCCTTGTTCAGTTAACTGCTTTAAATAGCCGGAGGCACTCATACCTTCAGGAACCAGTTCGACGGGGTATTCGTAACGAAGTTCGGACAGACAAAACTGACACTGCTGAGCAATAACCAGTGTTTCGGCTAGCCACTTTTGCGGGTAGCACTGTTGCAACTCACTCAGGCTTCGCAGATGATGCTCCGCGTTGTTACTGGCTAACCCCGGCTGATGCGCTAAAGAGCCACCATGTTGAATCGCGTTCAGAATGTCATACAGCGGCTGTTGTTCAATGGTTGCCATGCGAACGCCACCAGCGCAGGTGACTTTCACTTTAACGGCCTGTTGTAGCTCAACCATAGCCTGAAAAGCCCTTTCATCGTCAGCCTGGTAATGCCGCTCGTATAATAGCCAAAAGCGCTGCTGCCATACCGATTTCAACTTTTCACCAATGGCCAGAAGCTGGGCCTGAGAAAAGTCTGGCTGCCACAATAAAAGACACTGAGAGAACCCGTCGAAAAAATCATCGATGTTGGCCTGATAATGGCCTTTTTCACTGCGACTACGGAACAGTGTAATTTTTTTACAAAGCTCCGCATAGGCTTCCCGGGTTGGCGCCAGCACAACCAGCGTACCCACTTCGGTCACCCTGAATTCACTACCCACAATCAGTTTAATACCCTGCTCTTTTGACTCCTGATAGGCTTTTACAATACCGGCCACAGAGCATTCGTCAGTTATTGCTATGGCGGCATAACCCAGATCATCTGCGTGCCTCACCAGTTCCTCCGGCGAAGCGGCTGAGCGCAAAAAACTGTAATGGCTTAAACTGTGTAGCTCAGCAAAAGGTTTTCCACCGGAACCTTTGAACATATCAGCTGAACCAACCATGCAAATACCATTGTCCGGACTCAAAATAGAGCCAACCCACACGCTGAAACTTGTCCCGGGCAATCCAGTAGTCGCGCGCTATGTCACCAGCGTCCCACCAACCACAGACTTTGCGTTCCGGCCCGTGACGTAGTTGCCATAAATCAATTGAAGTTGGCTGCGGAGGCTGTAATAGCCAAAGAGGCCGCTTAGGCGCCGCAGATAAAATTTGAGGCTTTTCCCCTGCCGGGCGTCGAAATTCGTTATTACCGGGGCGAGGGTCGTCATTCATGGCTGGCGAGAACACGGCATTGTTGCCAAGCTTAGCCTGTAACCGGCTAATAAGCTGCAGTGTTTCATGCCGGTGTTGCTGCACACCAAAAAAGTGACTGTTGTGCTGTTCAGACTGCAATAGCTCGTTAGCTACCAACGTAATTTCTATAACCGCTTCTGGCAAGGGTATAGATTCCATTTTTAACTGCAGTAACGACAAAAAACTCTGCCCCCGCCAGCCGGGTTCAGCTAAAGCGACGGGAACAACAGAAGGAGGTTCATATCGGTGATGCAGTTCAATACTAACCTGCTGGGTTACTTTTTGCCGCTGATAGAGAAAATCTTCCAGCTCACCGAACAGTCTTTTTAGCGGAAACAACAACCCTTGCCAGTGAGGAATTTCAGTGACCAGATCCAGGCTTTGCCGGAAACTTTCCGGTGGAGTGAAAAAATTATAACTTTGCTGCTGGCGACCCTGAATTCGCTCCAGATATAACTGTGTTTCCAGGCCCAACTGCCGGCCGACTTCATCTCCCGCTAACTGTATGAGCTCTCCCAGCTGACGAAAACCAGCGGCTTTACAATGCTTCTGTGTTTTTGTTCCTAAACCGGCAGCACCAATAGGTAGCTGAGCCAGCAGCTGTGCAGACTCTTTGGGGTTTAACGAAACCGGGCAGTCATATTCTGCTAATAATTGAGCGGCTAAAGGGTTATCCGCGACTGCCAGCTGAGCCTTAATTGGCAGCGCATCAACCTCTCGGGATAACGTGTTAAATACCGCATCCATCCCGCCATACAACTGCGCCAGACTACTCAACTCAATTGCCAGACCTTTGGGTGGATACAAAACTAACTTAGCTGCCCACTGGTAAAGTCGGGTGGCTAATTGCTGTAACACCTGCTGCTCACGCTCCGGAATATATTCAATAAGTTGCAGTTGCTCACAAAGCGATATTGCCATAACCGTCTGGATAGAGGGTTTGACCCCAGCCTCCCGCGCCAAGGTGCTGCACTGCACTATAACCGACTGGTTACCCTGTAACTGGTAAAGTGCCAGCGGCAGGGTGTTGCTGTCAGGCTGTAAGCGCACCCGATTATCCATTAGTAGTTGGGGGAAATGACAATATAACCACATTAGTTCAGAACAACGCTTTCCAGTGGCCAACCCACTTTGCGTTTTAGTATGTCGAGCGTGACACCCGCTTCACCAAGCTTTAATCGTACACGGTTAGAGTAAGCCCGCGCCTCTTCATTTAAAACGGGCTCACTCAATACCACGCCCATCTGCCCGGTTTGGGTTGCTTTATACCAACGCCGAACAGATTGAGCTGTCATTTCTTTTTGTGCAAACCAGCCTAAAGCCAGCGCATTTTTTGTCTGCAATATTTGCTCAAACGCCCAGGCGGCTTTCTCTGAATTGGTCTGAATAACCACCTGCATAGACTCATTAAGCCCATAATGATGTAAGCCAGCAGCCGACAACCAGGCCGGAGGGTTTACCCAGAAAACTGACTGCTTTTGTTGCACCGCATGCTGTATTAATGGCAACAATAGTGCCTGTTCCGAAAAGGGGGTTTGCAACTGCCACTCATGCAACCCCGGGTATTGCCAGCCACCGCCCAGCGCAGTATCTAACGACGGAAAGCCAGAGCTTAAGGTTGCTGTCTGACTGTCGCTAACCTGACCATGCCAAACAAGCCCTTGCTGAATAAGAGTCTGAAGCTTTGTCTGCATAAAACCTCCAAATACTGTACATATATACAGTACCATTAATTTTTACTCGTTACCAACAGACATCATTACTGGCTTCAGTTATTATTTATCTCATTGTTTCTAATTAGGATAGGGCAGCATGCTGACATCAATACTCATTCCCTTCAGAGTCGTTATTAACTTTTCATGGGGATTAATCACCACCGCTATTATTGGTGTTTCGATTATTAGTATTGGTATTTTTAAAGTGTTACTGCCTTTTAAAACGCCTCAGCGCATTTGTTCTTTTCTGGGGAATGCTCTATTCAGAGTCTGGGCATACTGTATGTCGATGATGTTCCAGCTGACTCAGCGTATGGAGTGGCACATTAAAGGGGATCTCGATATCCACGAGAAAGGCTGGTACATGGTTATGGCTAACCATCGTAGCTGGGTAGATGTGCTGGTACTAATGCACCTGACTCGCCGTCATATGCCTATGCCGCGCTTCTTTTTAAAGTCTCAACTTATGTGGATACCCATTATTGGCTGGGGTTGCTGGGTACTGGATATGCCTTTTATGAAGCGCTACTCAAAAGAGTTGCTGGAGAAAAAACCGCATTTAAAAGGCAAAGACATTGCGACAACAACGCGCTCCTGTGCCAAATTCCGTCACATTCCTACAACTGTGGTCAATTTCTGTGAGGGCACGCGATTTACTCCAGAGAAGCACGCGAAAAAACACAGCCCTTTTAGCAACCTGCTGCCGCCTAAAGCAGGCGGTACGGCTTTCTCTTTGCAAATTATGGGAGGTCAGTTTGAGGCCATTCTGGATATTACCATTGTCTATCCGGGAACCGATAAACGCCCGGTAGTCTGGCATTTATTAAGCGGACAATTGAAAAACGTCTATGTTGATATAAAGACACGGCCCATTACCGCTGACTTAATCGGCGATTACGCCAGTGACGAAGTCTTCAGAGCTCATTTTCAGCAATGGCTGAATACGCGCTGGCAGGAAAAAGATCAAACCATTGACGAAATGCGTAAGCAAATTCACAGCACCCGCTAAGGGAGTTTTATAATGGACTTCGAGTTTGTAAAAGAGTGGCTACAGAAATTCGGTATTGAAAGCAATTTACAGGAACTGAGCCTGGCTATCAGTTCATTAATGGTTCTTATTGGTTGCTATATTACCTATGCCATAGCGCGTTGGCTTATCGACCATGCCATAGAGCACTTACTAAAAAGAGCGCCTGAGCGTTGGTATAAGTCATTGGTTAACAGCGGCCTTTTTAAGCGCTGCGCTAACTTAGCCCCGGTTATCCTGATACACAGTTTCATACCGATCCTGTTTATCGATGACTTTGAAAGCTGGCAGTCCCCGCTACGTACCGTTGTTGGTGTTTATCTTACCTGGGTTATTACCAGCATCCTCACGGCTTTAGCTAACGTAGTATCCATTGCTTATGATTACTCTTATAAAGCACGTGAAGTCCCCATTACCGGGGTCATACAGGTTATAAAGCTCGTATTGGTACTAATGGCCATTATTATTACCATCGCCATTATTATGAACAAGTCCCCCATGTATTTACTCAGCGGCTTCGGCGCCATGACCGCCATTCTTATGGTGGTTTTCAGGGATACCCTAATGGGCTTTGTCGCCGGAGTGCAATTGGCGACCAACCGCATGGTTGCTATTGGTGACTGGATTGAACTGACTGATCACGGGGTTGATGGTACGGTTCAGGAAGTCGGCCTAATTTCCGTGCAAGTTGAGAACTGGGATAAAACCATTGTTTACTTGCCCACTTATGTATTAATCCACGAATCGTTTAAAAACTGGCAGGGAATGATCAATACAGGTGGACGACGCATGAGACGTTCACTAATGATTGATTTGGACAGCTCCCGGATTTTATCCGATGAGGAGCTGGAAGAGGTTGCCGAAAAGCACTTTAATCAATCGGTTGAGGATTGGCTGAGCGAAAACGAACTGCAAAAGCCCGTCAGTAATTTAACGGTGTTTCGTGTATTTGCTAATAACTACCTGAAAAACCACAAGCAGGTGAGAGAAGACCTCCTGCACATGGCACGTCTGATGCAGCCAACCGCCGCTGGCATACCACTGGAAATTTATGCGTTCGCTAAAGAAACCGAATGGACAAAATATGAGGCGATACAAAGCTCTATTCTGGAGTATTTATACAGTGTTATGGCGGACTTTGGACTGAAGAACTATCAATATATGAACAATAATCAAGCCTTCTCCGAGCAAAACGGAGAAGGCACTCATTCTCAAAGTAATTCAGGACGCTGAGTTATTTTTCTAGCAGGTAACCGGCTAACTTAGAGAAGTCTTCCTGGAAGTTATCGCTGTCACGGAAACCCTGTGGCAGCATTTTGTATTTACCGTTAACGATAAAACTTGGTGTTGCGTTAACCCCTAAGTTACTTGCCCGACGATCCATTTTTGACGCCGCAGCACGAACAGTGAAGCTCGCCATGGCTTTATCAAACTCATCACCGGTTACATCGTTTACAATAAACACATTGCGAATGTCTTCTTTGCTGGTCAGCATGCTGTTTTTGTTGAAGTTGTAATCAAAAATAGCCGCAGCAATTTCCTCTTCTTTATTCAGCTTTTGCGCAACAACAAAAGCCTGAGTCATGGTTTCACCCACATTACCGCGCGGGTTGATAAACGACACATGTGCCTTTTTGAAAGCGTCCGGATACTCAGACTTCATTTCTTTTGCAATAGGTTCAAAGCGGTAGCAATGCACACAATAAAACGAAAAGAACTCGGTGATCTCCGGTTTGCTGGTTGCTTCATCGGATACCACTTCGTAGTGGACACCTTCTTCAAAATTCTGAGCCTGAGCAAAACCCGCTGCGACCATTAATGCTCCGGCAAAACCTATTAACCACTTTTTCATTATCATTTCCTGTTATCTGTTAAAGCTATCTATTCAAATTAGCCATTAAAGCCAAGGTTCAGCGGCGCTTCATCCAGCCCCGCCAGTTGTTCTTTCAGTGCCAGAATCTGCTGCTCCCAATATCGGCTTTCTGCAAACCAGGGAAACGCTCGCTGAAAGGCACTATCCTGCCACCGGCGTGATAACCATGCCATATATTGAATGATTCTGAAACTGCGCAAAGGTTCAATTAATATCAATTGCGCGGTATCGAATTCGCAGAAATCTTCGTAGCCAGTCAGTAGGGCGTCCATTTGTAAGGTCTGCTCCTGATGCGACCCGTTCAGCATCATCCATAAGTCTTGCACGGCAGGCCCGGAGCGACAGTCATCAAAATCGACAAAAGTCAGTTGTTCTTCATACTGCAGAATATTACCAATATGGCAGTCGCCATGCAGACGCTGATACTCGAATTCCTGCAAAGGTGTAGAACGTAAGCGCTCACTTAAGGGATCAAGAATGGCAAAAAAAGCGTCTTTTAATTCAGCGGGTAATAAAGCGGACTGGTGTAGCTCGGCCACGGACTGTTCCACAAAACCTTCGTAGTCAATGGTTTCCCGGACTTTAAACTTGCCCGCCTGAGCTACCGCGTGCATGCGACCTATTTGACGGCCCAGCCGCTCCAGTTCGTCCAGGTCATTAGGCTCAAAGGCTCTGCCGCCAATGCTTGTATACACACAAAAACGATAGCCTTCAAACTCGTGCAGACGCTTTCCCTGAAGCTCCAGAGCCGAAACCGCCGGAACCTCGGCTTGCGCCAGTTCCTCAACAAACTCCAGTTCTTCGTTAATTTGCTCTGTGCGCCAGCGCTGCGGGCGATAGAATTTTGCCACGTAACGTTTGCGATCGTCGTCAGCAAACTGATAAACCCGGTTTTCGTAGCTATTAAGTGCCAGCAAGCCCGATGCGGGATACAAACCGACACTTTCTAAGGCATTAACAACCAGATCCGGCGTCAGTCCCTGAAAAGCAAAGTCCGACGCGTTCTCTGTAAAATCATTCATATAAAAAGCGGCTCTGATGCGTATTAGTTATATCCGCATTATCAACCGCTGTGACCACGAAGTAAAACTCTGTGACCTGACCTTCTAATAATGATGGTGGAACCGCTACGGTTACCGGCAAGGTTCCGACTTCACCCGCAGAAACCTGTTTCGTAGAATCGCCAATTAACTCGAACTCATCAAAACCTTTAACTTCCACGCGGTAAGTCATGTCCTGTTGCGACTTATTGACCAGCTTTAAGGTAAAGACGTTTTCAATTTGTCCTTCTATATTTTCTCGGAACAGCTGGTTACGGTCACGTAATACATCAACCTCCAGAGGCACACGGGTCGCGACGTCCCAAACCAGTACGGTACTAACTACGAGAACCATAATAAAGTAGCCGATACTCTTCATCCGCCACGGATTGGTTTTCTCTTTTTTGTTTTTGGCGGCTAAGTTACGTTCAGTGGTAAAGCGGATAAGTCCTTTTGGATAATTCATTTTATCCATAACGTCATTACAGGCATCAATACAGGCGCCACAGTCGATGCACTCGTATTGCAGACCGTTTCGGATATCGATGCCGGTAGGGCAGACCTGCACACACATATAGCAGTCAATACAGTGACCTAAGCCTTTTTCAGCCGGATCAGCCTTACGCGAGCGTGGGCCTCGGGGCTCGCCCCTTTCAGCATCATAAGACACGGTGTAAGTGTCTTTATCGAACATAGCCGACTGGAAACGCGCATAAGGACACATGTGCGTACACATAATTTCCCGCATATAACCGGCGTTACCATAAGTACAGAATGCGAAAAAAAGAACACTGAAGGTTGCCCAGAAACCGGCGTCCAGGGTAAAGAAGTTCAGGAAAAGTTCGCGTATGTCAGTAAAGTAACCCACAAAGATCATTGCGGTTAATAGAGACACCAGGATCCAGCCGGTCTGTTTACCGGTTTTGCGCCAGAACTTGTCAAAGTCCATTTTGCGTTCATCCAGTTTTATACGCTTATTGCGCGGCCCTTCGAACTTTTTCTCAAACCACATGAAAATAAAGGTCCAGGTGGTTTGCGGGCACATAAACCCACACCAGACCCGACCAAAAACGGTTGTCACAAAAAATAACGCAACGGCGGCCACAATCGCAAACCAGGCAACTACAGTGAAGTCCTGCGGCCACAAAGTTAAGCCATAAATACGGAAGCGCTGATCCATAATATCGAGCAGAACTGCTTGTTCGCCCTGATAAGTCAGCCAGGGAATGAGAGCAAAGACAGCCAGCAATAGAAAACCAAACCCACGTCTAAAATACTCCATGGCACCTTTGGTATCACGCACGTAAATTCGGCTGCGGGGGGAGTAGTTATCGTTGTGTTTCTGTCCGTCTGGACGTTGAATTTTGACTTTATCGGCGGACTGAACCGTTATTTTTTGTTCCATGAGCAATACCACATAGTGTCACGGCGAGGTGCGCACAGTATAACGGATCTTAACTGTTTGCGCAGCTCACTGGGCTGAATTAATGATGCAATCTAAAAGTATGTTACAACCAGCTTCCACGTCATGCCAGTGCGACCACTCATCGGGTGCGTGACTGACCCCATTTACAGACGGGATAAATATTAGCCCGGACTCCGTAATCTCTGTAAAAAATTGAGCATCGTGTCCTGCGCCACTGGGCATTTTAAGACACGAATAATTTCGAGCTTTAGCTTTCTCTTCTATTTGTTTTGTCAGCTTTTCTGAACAGGCCTGAGGGTTCAGCCAACTCACTTGCTCGTATTCAAACTTCAAACGGTGCTTACGCGCTATTGCTGATAACGCCTTGTTACAGGAGTCTGCCAGCTCTTTCATTACATCGTTACTCATGTCGCGACCAACAATAGTAAACACCGCTTCACCCGGCACGGTGTGCGGACTCCCGGGCTTCAAGTCCACTTTGCCCACGGTAATACGCGTTTTATCGGTACCGTCTTCAGCAATAATGCGCTCAATTTCGTGAGCAAAATCTGCCAGCCCCATAAAAGCGTCACTGCGCATATTCATAGGAGCAGTACCAGCGTGGTCGGCTTTACCTTTTAAGTGAACTATCCATTTAAACACCCCGGAAATGCCTTCCACTGCGCCAATGGTTATCTCTTTCTGAAACAGCACCGGTCCTTGTTCAATGTGCAGTTCGTAAAAGGCTTTTAACCGCTCCGGAGGCCAGGCAGCGTCCAGTGCATCCATAACGTCCATGCCATGGGCGGCCATTGCGTCCTTTAAGTACACATTATCAGCATCGTGAGCCGACATAAGCCAGTCCGGATTCAGCACACCTGCAATAGCCTGAGAACCCATCATGCCGCCAAATCGGCCTTCCTCTTCGGCAGTACCAACAACCCATACAGGATGCGCTAATTTCACGTCATTTTCTTTGATCGAGCGCAAAACTTCGAAGCCCGCTAACACTCCGAGTGCGCCATCGAAAATCCCCCCGGCGGGAACAGTATCTAGATGTGAACCGGTAAGAATAGCTGGTTTTTTGCTGTAGTCGCCAATACCAAAAAACACATTACCGGCACCATCCATAAAGGTCTTGAAACCTTCGGCTTTAGCTTGCTCCATCATCCAGCGGCGGGCTTCCATATCGGCATCGGTAAAACCCCAACGGTACATACCATGATCGGTCTCGTTATAACCAATTTTGGATAGCTCCAGCACGGATTTTTTTAAGCGGTCAGCATTAATACTCAGCATAGTCACCTCCTTTGCTTTTATTATTAAGCGTAGGACATAAACTAAGGAGCACCAAAGGCGTAAAAAAAGCCCGCACCAAAAAGTACGGGCAAAGGTTGCACGGGGCAAAGGGGAGCCCCTAGAGGGTTTACGACAGTTTGCGTGCAGTTAAGGCTGCATTAAGTACCGCCGCCAACTTAATTGACGATTGAATCGCTTGCGCTGAGACCTCGTGCTTCAGCAAAGTTTGTACGTGCGAATCAATGCACATACCACAACCATTCAGGGCCGACACCGCCAGTGAGAACAGCTCAAAGTCTGCTTTGTCCACACCCGGGTTAGCCATTGCATTCATGCGGAGCCCCGCAGGAAGCTTAGAAAATTGTTTATCGCTAGATAAGTGCAGGAAGCGATAATAAATGTTGTTCATTGCCATTAACGACGCTGCCGTTTTCGCTGCTGTCTTAACGTTTTCTTCAATTTTGCCTTCGGCTTCTTCTTCCACTGCCTGAGTCAGCTCGTCGTCCGACAAGGTGTAAACCAGCGAAAGTGCTGTGCCATAGAACTGGTCGTTGGTTAAACCTGACTGCTCGACGTTTGAGAACAAGCTCGACAGGTTAAGTTTGGTGTCTTTACTGTGATCACCCAGTAACTGTTTGTAGTCTGCAATTGCCATACTTTACTCCTGAAATCCTTTGAAAGTGCGGAACAGGCGCCGATGGCATTGCCATCAGCGCTTAGTTTTGGGAAATAAACACCGATTAAAGGGTGTCGCCGCCCAGTGCACGGTTACAAGGACACAGTTCATCGGTCTGTAAGCCGTCTAAAATACGCACGATTTCTGCCGGGTTACGACCTACGTTCAGGTTGTTTACCGATACGTGCTGGATAACGTTGTGCGGATCAACGATGAAGGTCGCACGCAAAGCAACATTTTCAGCTTTGTCACGAACGCCCAGGCCATCAACCAAAGAACCGTCGTCAGCAAAAGAGTACTGATTCAGGCGGTCAAGGTCAGGGTGCTCACGACGCCATGCCAATTTCACAAATTCGTTGTCGGTGCTGCCACCCATAACAACTGCGTCGCGGTCAGCGAAGTCTTCATTCAATTTTGCGAACTCAACAATTTCAGTTGGGCAAACAAAGGTGAAGTCTTTCGGGTAGAAGAAAATGATTTTCCACTTACCTTCAAAGCTGTTGTTGTCGATAGTTTCAAAAGCGCTTTCGCCGTTTTCTTCCGGCATGTTGAACTTAGGTTTTGCCGCAATTACGCTGAATTCTGGTAGTTTATCGCCTACTGTTAACATAAATTGTCTCCTTGATTGGGATTTAAAATGTATTCGTTCCTTAACGAGTCGAGAGCTAGTGTACGGACGGAGACAGATTGGATAAAACGAATAAAACGAATTATGATAATCGGAAATACCAATTAAACAAATAACACGACGGATAACCTATGAGTAAATTGCCGAGCCTGAAAAACCTGAGCTACTTACTGGCACTGCACCAGGAACAAAACTTTAATCGTGCGGCAGCGGAATGCAATGTCAGCCAGTCGACACTAAGCAGTGGCATTCAAAATTTGGAAGAACAACTCGATTGCCAACTTATTGAGCGTGACCATAAATCCTTTCTCTTTACCGCTTTAGGCGAGGAAATTGTGGAGAAAGCGCGGGACATTATCAGCGCCTCAGAAGAATTACTGCATTATGCTCAGGGGCAGGGCAATATTATGGAAGGACCGTTAAGACTCGGCATTATTCCGACCATAGCCCCGTTTGTTATTGGTGAGCTCAGTAAAAATTTACAGAACAAGTTCCCTAAATTGCTGCTGCAACTTTCTGAAGACACCACGCAAAACTTACTGCACCGCCTGCGTAACGGCGAACTGGATATTCTCTTGCTGGCGCTGCCTATGGATATTCAGGGGAATCAGAAGTGGATACTGGGTCGAGACCCGTTCAAGTTAGTGGTGCATAAAGAGCTGGCAGAAACCGTCGGCGAACCGGTTGATTACGATAAATTGCCTGATCGCAGTATTTTCCTGCTGGAAAAAGAGCACTGCATGACCGGCCATGCGGTCGCAGCCTGCCAGCTAACTGACTCGATTAAGATGAACCCTTTTACCGCAACCAGCCTGCACAGCCTGGTACAAATGGCTGACGCTCGCTTAGGCGCCACCTTTATTCCACAAATGGCCATTGACCAGGGCATTTTGGAAAATACCGATTTAGTCCCTTTAAAGCCCACCGGGCAGGAAGCTTCCCGCGATATTGGCCTGGTTTACCGCCCGACCACCAGCCGCCGGCAAACTTTCCGTAAAATTGCGGAAGAGGTTGCCAGGCTGCTGCCGGTCAATACGCTGAATTAAACTAACGACGTCTGGCCGGCGGCAACGGATAACGCTCGGCCAGACTAATGCTCTCCCCGTCGGGTTTAATGACCCGGGCATGACGACGATTCAACCGACGCGGATCGGTCACACCACAAGAGTGCGCAATAATATTGACGCCATATTCCATGTATTTATGGTAGTTAGCGACACGTACCGATTTATCTTCTGGATCAAGCCCTCGCATTAACTTAGGGTCGTCGGTAGTGACTCCTGTTGGGCAAGTATTTTTATTACATTGCATAGCCTGAATACACCCCAGCGAGAACATAAAACCTCGCGCCGAAGTGACAAAGTCGGCTCCCATAGCAATAGCCCAGGCAACATCGGCAGGTGTGATCATTTTACCGGAAACAACCACCCGAATGCGGCCGTGCAGCCCTGCTTCGGTGAGCTTATCGATAAGCATAGGTAAGCTTTCAGTCACTCTCAGGCCAACATAATCCAATAACGGCTGTGGTGCTGCGCCGGTTCCGCCATCGGCGCTGTCCAGTGTAATAAAGTCGGGAGCGTATTCTTCTCCACGGGTCAGGATGCAGTCGATCAACTCGTCAATCCAGGACGGGTCACCCATAACAAATTTAAAGCCGGTAGGTTTGCCGGTAATTTTGCGAACTTTTTCAATGAAATCGAGCAATTCTTCATTGTTACTAATTTCCGGGTGCCGGTTCGGGCTAATGGCATCTTCGCCTTCTACAAGACCACGAATTTGCGCTATTTCCTTATTCACTTTGACGCCCGGCAAAATACCACCTTTACCCGGCTTAGCCCCCTGACTCAGCTTTATTTCAAACATTTTTACATTGTCATGGCGGCCCAGCTCAGCAAGCCGATCTTCATCAAGCCGGCCTTCTTTATCTCTTACTCCAAACTTCGCAGTTCCCATTTGGAAAACAATATCGCAATGCCCCATCAAATGATAAGGCGATAAACCGCCTTCTCCGGTATTGAGCCAACAACCAGCCTTTGCCGCGCCCTGAGACAATGACTTAACCGCAACCGGTGACAAGGCACCATAACTCATTCCGGACACATGAAAGTAGGAAGCCGGAGAATAGGGTTTCTGGCAATACGGACCGATAATAACCGGCTCTGGAAATGTCGCCTGCTCAGCCATAGGTGGGTAAGGGGCGTTACTAAAAATAATAGTACCAGTGCGGCTTAAATCCCGGGTAGAGCCAAAAGCAACGTTACGGTCGGCATTTTTTGCGGCACGATAGACCCAGCTTCGTTGGGCACGATTAAATGGCATTTCTTCGCGATCCATAGCAAAGAAATACTGGCGCATGAATTCCCCCATGCGCTCGAATAAATAGCGAAAGCGCCCCACGACTGGATAATTATGGCGAATAGTATGCTTATTCTGGGTTTTATCGACGACATACATAACGCCAATAGAAATCACCAGCGTAATAATAGCCAAAACAAAAATGGCGGCTAACCACTGCGCTAAAGTAAGTAAGGAGTCCGTGCTAAAAACGTTGCCGCTCATGGGTACCTAATACATTTCTAGTAATTGATAAGAGTATTAACGGTTAAAGCGACAAACAGATCAAGCACAGTGTCATCAAAATTTTGAAGAATGACGTATACTCTAAATAATTCAATAACAAGGAGAGACCTATGTTCAATCCAAAGTTTGTTTTAACGGCAATATTGGCAGCTTCAGTAAGCGTGACGGCCACAGCCGAAAATGTCGAAACCGAACGCCATAAAGTCAGTGTCAGCACACTTGCGGATGGCTTTACTAACCCCTGGGGTATGACTTTTCTTCCTGACAAAAGCATTTTAGTTACCGAGCGCTCCGGCGACATCTACTGGGTATCTGCCGACGGCAGTTATCGCGAAAAGATAAGCGGAACGCCAGAGGTGGTAGCACAAGGCCAGGGTGGTATGCTGGATATTACCACTGACCCTGACTTTGCTGAGAATAACTGGGTTTATATTAGCTACTCTGAAGCCGCACAGGACGGTGGGAAAGGGAATAGTACGGCCGTTATGCGGGCGAAACTTGACGATAAAGAATTTACCGAGCAGGAAGTTATTTTCCGTCAGGCACCTAAGTACGAAAGCAATAACCACTTTGGTTCCCGGTTAGTCTTTTCACCTGAAGGGCACTTATACATTACTTTAGGTGACCGCTATTCACGTATGGATGACGCACAGACACTGGATAACCATCACGGTAAAGTGATACGCATATGGCCTGATGGCAGCATCCCGAAAGACAACCCTTTTGTTAACAATGATAACGCTCTGGACGAAATCTGGTCTTACGGTCACCGCAATGTGCAGGGTGCCGATATTCATCCTGAAACGGGCGAGCTCTGGACTGTTGAACATGGCCCACAAGGCGGTGACGAAGTAAACATTCCGGAAGCTGGCAAAAATTACGGTTGGCCAGAAATTACTTATGGTGTTGATTATGGCGGTGGCATTATCAGCGAAGACGCAGTCAAAGAAGGTATGGAGCAACCCTTCTATTACTGGGTACCCTCTATTGCCACGGCCGGAGCCACATTTTACAACGGCGATGCGTTTCCTGAGTGGAAAGGCGATTTCTTTGTCGCAGCTTTGAAAAGTTCACTGGTTGCTCGCCTGGACTTGTATGAAGGTCGCATGATGCATGAAGAGCGTTTATTTGAAGATGCTGTTGAAGCTCGTATTCGTGACATTAACCAAGGCCCTGACGGTTACCTCTATTTATTAACCGACCAGTCTGATGGCGCCATTATTCAAATAAAACCGGCAAATTAATTATGTTGTATTCAGCTGTATTAAAAAAACTCACTTACACGGGGCTGCCTTTATTGGCGGCCTCTTTCGTTGTTCACTCCGCAGACGTTGATGAAACCGTTGTGGTTACCGCGACACAAAGCGAAACGCCCTGGTTAACTACGGCGGCCAGTATCGACCGCGTGAGCGTGGAAAATACTTTACCTTCGATGAAAATTGATGCCGGTGATGCTTTAGCCGGTGTGGCCGGTATTCAGGCTGACAGCCGCTATAACTACGCACAGGATACACGTCTGGTGGTTCGCGGGTTTGGCTCTCGTGCGGCGTTTGGGGTGCGAGGCTTGCAGTTAAATGTCGACGGTATTCCGTTATCTATGCCCGACGGCCAGGCGCAAACTTCGAGCATTTTTCTCGACAGCATCGATTCGCTGGAAGTATTACGCGGCCCGTTAGCAACGCTTTACGGGAATTCCGGTGGCGGTGTGGTTGAATGGTTCAGCCGCAAGCCAACAGAAACCGCCTTGGAATGGGGTGGGCAGTTCAGTGAAAATGACACTCAGCGGTACAATGTTAATGCCCAGTGGGCAACCAACACCAATCAACTGCAAATTCTAGCCTCGGACTTTCAGACCGACGGCCCGCGCAGGCACAACTCTGCCGAGCGCCAGCAGCAGGCGATACGCTGGTATCATCAGTGGGACGAGCAGAACCGGTTTGTTATTCGCTACGACAATAGCGATGCGCCATTATTGCAGGACCCCAGCGCACTAACGCCCGAAGACTGGCGCGAAGACCCAACCCAAACCGTGCAACGAGCGGTTGATTTCAACACGCGGAAAGATATTCACCACCGTCAGGGATCGTTTAGCTGGTTTCACGAACGTGACAATGGTGAAGGGTTACTTTCGCTGTGGCAGGGTGACCGCGACATAGAGCAGTTTCTGCCGTTTGCCGGTGACGGGAACACCAGTTCTGGTGCCGTAATTGATGTTTCTCGTCAGTTTGAAGGTGCCCATGCGCGCTGGCGTCAACGCGGAATTAACTGGTCGGCGACGGTCGGGGCGCAATTAGAACGCCAACAAGATCACCGCTTTGGTTATGTGAATGACAATGGTGAAAAAGGTGATTTGCGCCGCAACGAGTTTAACTGGATTGAAAACGCCTCGGCGTATCTGCGTTTTCAGTGGCAGTTATCGGAAGAGCTTTCAGCAACCGGCGGAGTTCGTTACAGCGACATCAATTATGAGGTTGAAGACTACTTTACCGAGCTGGATAACTCCGATGACAGCGGCAGCAGCGACTTTAGCGAGACCACAGCGGCAGTTTCTGTTACCTGGCAGTTTCTGCCTACCTCGGCGACTTATCTGAGCATCGGGCAGGGATTTGAAACGCCGACACTGACTGAGCTGGCATACCGAAATCAGGGATCGGGTCTGAACCGCGAACTGGGTCCGTCCACGAATGATCAGTGGGAATGGGGTATCAAACACCAACTACCACAAGACTGGCGTCTTCATTTCGCGTTCTTCGGTATTAAAAGTGAAGACGAAATAGTGGTGGATCAGTCAAACGACGGTCGCACGACCTACCGCAACGCATCGGAAACCTCGCGCGAAGGTGCGGAACTCAGTATTAACGGAGCATTAACGCAACAGTTAGATTTACTGCTTTCATACAGTTACATTGATGCGACCTTTGATAATGGTCCGTTGCAGGGGAATCAGCTACCCGGCGTAGCAAAAAGTCAGGGGTATTTACGTCTTAACTGGCAGCCCACAGAGCAGTGGCTGGTTCAGTTAGCCGGACAGTACCGTAACGAGACACCGGTTAATGATGCAAACGATACCTTTGCCCCCTCTTACACGACCTGGGATATCGCCGTAAGCCGCGATTGGCAATGGGTTAAGAGCGAGCTGGATGTATGGGCCCGGGTCGATAATATTACCGACAAAGATTACGTAGGAGCGGTTGTGGTCAATCAGCAATACAGGCGCTACTTTGAACCCGCAGTAGGCCGACAGGCTAGCGTCGGCATTAGTTGGCGCCGACGCTTTTAAGCCAATTACAGGCTGGCTCTTAACACATCGAGCAGGCGCTGTGCCGTCTGCTCAGATGAAGCAGGGTTCTGACCGGTAATTAACATACCGTCCTGAACGGCATATGCCTGCCAGTCATCGACCTTACGATAATGGCCGCCTTTGGCGGTCAACTCGTCTTCCAGCAAGAACGGAACCACATCAGTCAGCTCTACTGCGGCCTCTTCGCTGTTACTGAAACCGGTAACCGTACGCCCCTGAACAAGCGGGTCACCATTTGGGGTTTTCACATTTAAAAGCACCGCCGGTGCGTGGCAAACGGCAGAAACTGGCTTACCCTTACTCCAGAAATGCTCAATCAGCTTAATGGAGTGCTCATTGTTAGTTAAATCCCACAATGGTCCGTGACCACCCGGATAAAAAATTGCGTCGAAACCCTCAGGGTCAACTTCATCAAGCTTACAGGTGGTTTCTAATTTATGCTGAGCCGTCTCGTCTTTTTCAAAACGCTCGGTTGCTTCGGTTTGCGCATCGGGCGTTGTGCTGTTTGGATCAATTGGTGGCTTGCCGCCCTTAGGCGATGCCAAAGTCACATCCACACCTGAATCGGTAAAAACATAATACGGAGCTGCAAACTCTTCTACCCAGAAACCCGTTTTATGATCTGTGTCACCGAGCTTATCGTGTGAGGTTAATACCATTAATACTTTCACTTAGTACTCCCGTTAGATGATTCTAAAACTTAGTATAGACTACGTGATAAAACGCGTGTTTGATCACTCGCCATGCTGTTCCAGCCAACGGTATAAGGTGCGTCTTGTGACCCCGAGAATTTCAGCCGCTTTAGATTTATTCCCCTCGGCATGCGCCAGTACCTTACGAATGTACTGATTCTGATATTCATCCAGAGTCGGCCACTCGGTGCCATACTCAACGTCGGGTTCATGCTCACTATCCAGAATTCTTTGAGGTAAATCTTCAACCGCTATTTTATCGTCTCTGGAAAAGGTAAAAGCACGCTCAATAGCATTTTGTAGTTCTCGTACGTTGCCCGGAAAGCGGTAGCTATAAAGTTGTTCCAGTGCAGCCGGAGAAATGCTACGAACCGTTTTATCACTGTTTTTTTGCAACTGCTGTAGAAAGTAATTAGCTAAGCGCTCTATGTCTTCGCCGCGCTCGCGCAAAGGAGGCACTCTTAAGCTAAAGGTTTCCAGACGGTAAAATAAGTCCTGCCGAAAGCGCCCGTCTTCTACCTGTTGCTCTAAGTCCTGGTGGGTTGCAGCCAGGATCCGGACATTCACCGTTTCTTCTTCGTCGCTGCCCACGGCGCGAATCGTGCCTTCCTGCAAGACGCGTAGCAGTTTAGCCTGCAACGCCATTGGCATTTCGCCAATTTCGTCCAGTAACAAAGTACCGCCGTCGGCCTGCTTAAGCAGACCCTGACGTTTTTTCTGAGCACCGGTAAACGCACCGGCTGCGTGACCAAAGAATTCACTTTCCATTAAATCGGCGGGAATGCCTGCACAGTTCACTGCCTGAAAGCTTTGCTCAGCACGGTCACTTAACTGATGCAGTGCCTTAGCCACCAACTCTTTACCCGTACCGCTTTCACCGGTAATTAACACGCTGCCGTCTGCCGGAGCAATGCGCTCTATCTGGTCATACAATTTACGCATTGACGGACTTTGTCCGACCAAGCCCCCGGGGCCTTTTTGTTGCTGGCGATACCGTTTAAGCTCCCGCTGCAATGATCGATGTTCTAAAATCCGTTTGACGCTAAGCAATAAATGCTCAACATCCAGCGGCTTAGTTAGAAAGTCATCGGCTCCTTGTTTTAGGGCGTCAACCGCCTGATCAACCGTACCAAAAGCGGTAATCAATAATAGCGCAGGCGAGTTATCTTCATTTTTTAAACTTTCCAGTAAAGACAGGCCGGACAGCCCAGGTAAGCGGATATCGCTGATAACCAAATCCAATGGCGTTACCGACTTTTTAAAGGCCTCAACACTTCCCCAGGCCATAACTTTATAACCTTCGGCCTCCAGTTCTTCAACCAATAGCTCCTGCAGAGCCGGATCATCCTCAATAACACCTATCATGGCTTTTGCTGCGGTCATTCGCTACCTCCTTTGATAACTGCTTGCCAAAGGCATTGCGCAGGTAAACTCAGGGTGACCCGACAGCCACCATTGGGGTTATTGGCTAAAGACAATTCCCCGTTATGATCATTCAATACGTGTTTAACTATGGTTAAACCAAGTCCGGTACCTTTGCCCTGAGGTTTATTGGTTTCAAAAGGCTGTAAGGCTTTGTCTTTCATCGACTCGGGTAAGCCTTCGCCGTCGTCATCAATGGTGATATTAACGCCCTCATCAGCAAACTCAGCTGCCACCACAACTTCTGATTCAGCGGCCTGCAAGCCATTGCGAAGAACATTCACCAACGCCAGTTCCAGTCGCTTGATATCCACTTTCAGAATAACGTCGACAAGCTCCTTAATGACCACTTTGGCCGACCCTTTATCCTGCTCAAACTCTATGCTGGTCATGGCTGTTGCTATCAGGTCACGTAGAGAAATGGCTTCGCGCTGCTGTACCGGCGTGCGGGAGAAAGCCAGCAGCTGGTTTACCAACCCGGTTAACCGCTGCACCTGGCCTCTTACCGCTTTTAGCTGGCGCTGACTGTCTCCGTCTTTATGGTTGCGTAATAAGCGGCTGGCGCGTCCGTCAATAACGGTCAGCGGGGCGCCTAATTCGTGCGCAACGCCACTGGCAACACTCCCAATGGCCGCCATTTTTTCCTGCTCTCGCAATGCCTGTTGCAGAGAGGCCTCGTGCTCCCGGCGTTGCTCCAGCTCTTGTTCAGCCTCAGTGATACTATCTAGCATACGGTTGAAGCCCTGCGCAACCTCCTGCAATTCTGACGGGCCAGCCGGTGTAACCCGCGTACTGCGGTTCCCTTCAGCCACCCGCAACATAGCGTCCTTAAGTGCCACCACGTGCCGACCAACACCGCGATAATGCCCAAAAACCAACACCGCAATAGTAATTAAGCCGAAGGCCGCCCAACTGAGCCAGGCGTATTGACTCAACGTTTCAAAGGACTCATCAAAGTCACTGGCCCGCCGGTTTATCTGTAATAAACCAATAATACGTCCACCGCGGTCAACAATAGGCAAGAATTGGGAGAAGACATCGCGCCCTTCTACTCGTCGGTAGTCGTCTTGCTTGACGCCTGTCTGAACAGTTTGCAATGCAAGCTGGCTGTTACTCAAATCGGTTTCAGTAATTCCCGCTTCCGCTACCTGCTGACCATACACATTGTATACCGAGGCCCCATATACACGGCCAATATTGAACACCGAGTCCAGGTTAGCCTGGACTGTGGACAAATCGTTATTCAGCAACGCATCACTAATGGGTAAGCTAATGGCTCTACCCAGAAGCTCCAGGTCGCTCTTTAAACGCTCATTAGCTTCATCTGATGCAACCTGTAAGCCGACACTTATTGCCACGCCGGAAATCATTAGCATGGGCACAACAACATAAATAAGAAGTCGCCGCTGCAGGCTGGATAGTGGCCAACTGTATCTTTTTGTCACACTGCCTCCTTTGACTGTGTACTAAGGATACACATTTTTAGGCGAATTTTCTGGTCTCAAACTGCTAAAAAACAAAAACACTTATAAATCAATATCTTGAAAAGTTGGCACAGTCTTCGCTTTAGTTAGAGCGTAATTAAAACTGATAAATTCATTTAGGAGATTATCATGCAAAAGACAATTATCGCATTAGCAACTGTATTCGCACTGGGTAGCACTGCCGCAATGGCTCAAGAGCAACAAGCTCAAGATCCAATGGCACAGCAACAACAACAGCAAACTCAGGAAATTTCTGAAGGCATGCTGGTTAAATTTGCAACCGCTATGGAAGATGTTCAGGGCGTTACTGAAAAATACCGTGACCAGTTTCAGGAAGCTGAAAACCAGGAAGAAGCTCGTGAGATTCAACAGTCTGCACAGGAAGAAATGATTGCAGCAGTTGAAGACGCTGGCCTGACTCCACAAGAGTACAACATGATTATTCAGCAAGCGCAAAACGACGAAGAACTTCGTGGCCGCTTAGAAGAGCTGACTGGTGACGACAACTCTTAATCGATTTATTCGATTGTCGCTTAAGAAGGCAGCCTTTTGGCTGCCTTTTTTGATCATCTCTCCTATGCTTTACGTAGGCCTAACTAGAAGAATATTCTTTAACGCAAGGAGAAAGCGAAGTGAAAGCATCCGATTTATTCGTAAAAGCACTTGAAAACGAGGGTGTGAAGTACATTTTCGGCATTCCCGGCGAAGAAAACCTGGACTTACTTGAGTCCCTCTCAAAATCCAGCATTGAGCTCATTTTAACTCGCCACGAGCAGGGCGCAGGTTTTATGGCTGCCACATATGGCCGCCTGACTGGCAAACCCGGAGTGTGCCTTTCCACCTTAGGACCAGGCGCAACCAACTTGGTTACACCGGTGGCCTACGCACAACTCGGCGCTATGCCTATGGTTGTTGTCACCGGACAAAAACCCATCAAGGAAAGACATCAAGGTCAGTTCCAGATTATTGATGTGGTCGACATGATGACCCCCATTACCAAATACACACAGGCGATTATTAGCGCCAGCAGTATTCCGGCGCATATCCGTGAAGCTTTCCGGCGAGCAGAGGATGAACGTCCCGGAGCGTCTCATCTGGAGCTGTCAGATGACATCAGTCGTGAAGAGGTCAGTGCTTTGCCTATAGAGGCCAGCCACTCGCGCCGCCCCATTACTGAACACAAATCGGTTCGCCATGTACTTGAACTGCTGCGTGAAGCCAAGCATCCGGTACTGCTGATAGGCGCTGCTGCCAACCGGAAAATTACGGCCAAAATGCTGCGCGCCTTCGTTGATAAAACTGGTATTCCTTTTATTACCACGCAAATGGGTAAGGGTGTTATTAACGAAGATCACCCACGCTGGCTTGGTAATGCGGCGGTTTCCGATGGCGATTACCCACACCGCGCCATAGAAAAGTCTGACCTGATCCTTAATGTCGGCCACGACGTGGTGGAAAAGCCGCCCTTTATGATGAAAACCGGCCAAAACGACAACCGTAAAGTCGTACATATTAATTTTCAGGGTGCTCAGGTTGACTCAGTTTACTTTCCTCATGCCAGCATGATCGGTGATATTGGCAACAGTATCTGGCAGTTAAAAGAAGGGATTGAACCGCAAAGTCACTGGGATTTCGACTTTATGCTGAAAGTTCGCGATCACATGCGCGACCATACTGATGAAGGCGCTCATGACGACAGCTTTCCAATGTTACCGCAGCGCCTGGTCGAAGACGTGCGTCAAGCGATGCCGGATGACGGTGTCATCGCGTTGGATAATGGCATCTACAAAATTTGGTTTGCACGTAATTACCCGGCTCGTCAGCCGAATACCGTTCTACTGGATAATGCCCTTGCCTCAATGGGTGCAGGATTACCCTCGGCCATGGCTGCGAAGCTGGTTAATCCGGAAAAGAAAGTTATGGCAATATGTGGCGACGGCGGTTTTATGATGAACTCGCAGGAGCTTGAAACCGCGGTGCGCATGGGGCTGGATATTGTTGTCGTTATCTTAAACGACAGTGGCTATGGCATGATCAAGTGGAAGCAGCAGCATATGAAGCTAAGCGACTACGGCTTAGATTTCAATAACCCGGATTTTGTGAAATATGCAGAGTCTTACGGCGCTAACGGTTACCGTTTAGATAAAACCGAGAACCTGATACCGCTACTAAAAGACTGCCTGAACAAACCCGGCGTACACCTTATTGATGTACCCGTGGATTATTCGCAAAATGACCGGCTGCTGAACGAGGAAATCCCTGAGCGCAGCCGCGCCATTAAAGATATTTAAGAGCGGCTCGGATCAGTATCCGCGAAATAAGGATAGTCGTTTAACTTATCGACAAAAGCCTGAAGTCGCGGATACTTATCCAAATTAAAACGCTCACGGAAAAGCCCCCAGCTTAAGAAACAACCCAACCTCAGTTCACCATCACTAAAAGGGTGCGGACCTTCATACGCCACCGCATGTTCTTTATCTTCCATTAACTGCAGTATGTCATCAATACGCTGCTGCTGGCGCTTAATATACTTAACACTGTCCGCCGTTACGCCTTCTCTTTCCAGCAAAAACACGTTAATTGCCGAGTCCATCGCCGTATTAACCAGGCAATACTGATCAAAATCTTTTACATCGGCAAAGAAACGCTCATCCGCCTTGTCCCTTACGTATTTGAGAATGCTGGTAGAGTCATGCAAACGCAGGTCATTGTGGTGAAGAAAGGGAACCTTTTTCGCAGGGCTTAATTTGGCACTGGTTTCAAAATCCGTTTCGGTAAATGAAAACTTTGTCTTGGTCTCAAGCAAAGCAATACGGCAATGTCTTACGAACGGCGAGGTATAACTTCCGAACAATTCCATGATCTTCTCCTGTTAATGGTCTCGACAAGCTTCGTCAGGGTATTCCAGTTCAATGGTGGTATGAGCTAATTCAAACGCTGCCAGCTGCTGTGATATTTGCTGCTTTAAAAGTGCGCGCTCTGAACATTCCAGTTCTTTTGATACCACAATATGCGCTGTTAATACATGACGCTCGCCATCCAGTGACCAAAAATGCAAATGATGGGCGTCATCAACCAGTTCCAGCGAGGTCAGTTGTTCACGTATTTTCCGGTACACTTCAGGGTCTGGAGAGGCCTGAACAAAGAGCTTAACGGTAGAACCCAAGTGACGAAGAACGTTAACCAGAATGAACAAAGTGAAGCCAATAGACAACAGAGGATCGAGAATAGGCCAGTCGACAAAGATTAAAATAATCGACACAATTAGAACCGCAACCCAGCCCAGAACATCCTCTAATAAGTGCCAGTTAAGTACGCGTTCGTTTAACGATTTACCATGAGACAATTTAAACGCCGCATAACCATTTACAATAACGCCGAATACCGCCAGTAACGCCATACCCTCCGCCATTGGCATTACCGGGTCCCATAGACGCGGAATGGCTTCAAATAAAATCCAGATTGAGCCAGCAGTCAGTACAACCGCGTTAATAAAAGCGCCAACCAAAGATAAGCGTTGATAGCCGTAAGTAAAAGTCTGCGTGGCATCTTTACGGCTGAATTTATCCAGCAGCCAGGCCATACCAATAGAAATGCTGTCACCCAGATCGTGCACAGCGTCCGCTAAAATGGCTGTACTATTGGTTAATACTCCACCGATAAATTCAATAACGGTAAAGCACAGATTAAGGAAAAACGCCCAACCAATTCGCTCCGATGAGCTCTCGTGGTGATGATGGTGATGGTGCATAAAGCTCCTTATTACCAATGTTAGTACCCATTCATCTTAATACTAAGCGAGTCAGAATTCGACATCAGAGATTTATTGTTATAATATAACATTACACTTAAACACAATAACTGAGTTGTCTTGGACCCATGAAATACCAAACAGTTACCTTAAGTTTACTCTCTATCATAAGTATGGGCTCGTTTGCGCAAGAACGGGAATCCTTCGAGCACATAGAAGTTAATTACCGTCAGGCTTACCGCGGAGATGTTCCTGTTTCGGAAATTCCTCAGGCAATTACAACACTGGACCGTAGTCTGGTCGATGATATTAATATCTCCCGTTTTCGCGATGTTTTGCTGTTTTCTCCGTCAATTGCTTTGCAAAACGACGGCGGTAACTTATGGGACAGCTACTCTATGCGCGGGTTCCCGGGCAACGAAAATGTACCGACCGGTTATTTAGTTAATGGTTTTTCCAGTGGTCGCGGGTTCGGTGGGCATCGGGACGTTTCCAATATTGAGTACGTAGAAGTTCTGAAAGGCCCGGGCTCTGCTTTGTATGGCCGTTCGGATCCGGGAGGGGTAATTAATGTAGTTACTCGTAAACCACAATACGCGCCGGAAGGTTACTTAAAGACCTCCCTTGGCAGCGATGACCACTATCGTCTTGAAGGAGACTACACCAGCGGTCTTAGCGATAGCCTCGCCATGCGGATAAACGGTGCAATACAGGATGACGACAGTTTCCGCGATCATGTCAGCAGTAAGAAAAAGGTTATTAACCCGTCGCTGCGCTGGCAACTGGATAAAAACACCTCCATACTTTATTCGTTTGAGTTCATGCAGCAGGAGCAGTTGTTTGACCGCGGCATTGTCGTTTTAGATAACAACATTAAAACTGTTCCACGAGAACGCTTTCTGGGCGAACCAAGTGATGACCCTACTAAAATCAATTCACAAGGCCACCAGTTAACCTTTGAGCACTATCTGCAAAACGACTGGTTTTTAACCGGTGGTATTAATGCCAGAGGCACAAAGCTAGACGGCTACTCGTCAGATGCCGAGCTATCCGGCTCGCGCCAGAAACTATTTGAAGACGGCAGCACTCTGACACGTCAGCATCGCCGTCGTGACTATGACTCCGATGATTTATCAGTAAGGTTGGAATTAAGCGGTAACACACAGCTGTTCGGTATGACCCATCACTTATTGATGGGAGCCGACGCATACCGTTATGACTTATACACCTTATTGGCTCGCGCCCGTCCGGAGCCAGGCACTTACGAGCTGGATATTTTTAACCCTCAGTATGGCGCAGCTAAACCAGAACTCCAGACTCAATACATTAACGATGAGAATCAAAAGGGCTTCGGTTTGTACGTGCAGGATCAACTTGAGCTTAATGACCAGTGGCATCTACTGCTGGGTTTAAGGCTGGATCAGTACACACAGGAAACTTTAGAGCTGGTTTCAGGTACTGAATCTGAACAGGATGAAAGCCGGGTGAGTCCGCGCGTTGCACTGAGCTACTTGCCAACGGATAACTTAACCCTGTATGCCAGTTATTCAGAAGGCTTTGTTCCTATTAGCGGCACCGACTTCGAAGGTCAGGGTTTTGACCCGGAAGAGAGCGACTCAGTAGAGCTGGGCATGAAATATTCCGCTCATGGCTTTCGGTTAAATGCGGCTGTTTTCGATGCCACCAAAACCAACATTCTTACGGATGACCCGGATCACCCTGGCTATCCAGCCACGCTGGGCGCAGCAACCAGTAGAGGGTTTGAAATAGAAGGGGGCATGTCGCTGGGCAGTTACACCGACTTACGGGTTGCCTACAGCTACATAAACAGCGAAACAAAAAATGATATTACCGTTTACGACTGGGGCGTGAATGTCCCGGCAGGCAGTGACCTGGTAAATATTCCTCAGAATACCTTTAACGCCATGGTTAAACACGACCTCAGACACTGGCAAATTAATGCTGATATAGGGCTTACTGCTCGCTATGTAGATGACCGTTTAGGCGCCACTGTTGACCAGTCATATCGTCTGCCCAGTTATCAGGTGTTCGATTTGTTCTACACACACCGGTTAACCGACAACACCGAATTACAGATAAACGTTGATAACCTTTTTGACGAGTATTATATGTCGAACGCGTATTCTGCACTTTGGACAACGCCAGGAGCCCCAAGACAATTTTCAGTGAGCCTGACTTATGAATTCTAAAACTATCACGCAAAGAATTAACAGCATTGATGCGTTGCGTGGCCTGGTCATTATATTGATGTTGCTGGACCACGCACGGGAACGGTTATTTTATAACCATCCGGTTGCAGACCCTATGATACTGGAAACTACGGAGCCTGGTTTATTCTGGAGCCGTTTTGCGGCACATTTTTGCGCACCCATATTTGTGTTTCTGACCGGCCTTTCAGCCTGGTTGTATCAGCAAAAACATGACGGCTCCCCCAGTGTCACCCGTGATTTTTTATGGAAGCGCGGACTGTTCCTGGTGATATTAGAACTTACGGTCATCAACTTTTTATGGTTTGGAACCCACCAAACACTGTACCTACAGGTAATATGGGTTATTGGTCTGTGCATGCTCATTCTGGGGGCCTGCGTCAATTTACCGTACCGGCTTCTGTTGGTGCTGGGCCTGCTTATTGTCGCAGGACACAATGCACTGGACTTTATTCAGCTGAACCCGGGTGAGTGGGGTTATACAGCCTGGACACTTCTTCATGACCGCGGCTATATTCTGCAGTCCGACGCGTTATCAATACGAGCCAGCTACCCGTTATTGCCGTGGATAGGTGTTATTTTGCTGGGTTACGCAACCGGGCCTTTGTATTCCAAATCCTTTTCATCTGAGCGCAGAGCCTGTTGGTTGTTAGGTCTAACAGCGTTTTGTCTCGCCGGCTTTCTGCTACTGCGTGGTTTTAATATCTACGGCGAGACACAAATCTGGTCTCAGCAAGAGAGTTTAGCCGCCACCGTGCGAGCTATATTCAATGTGACCAAGTACCCGCCATCGCTGAATTTTCTACAAATAACCTTTGCCGGCATGTTCGCCATGCTGTACCTAATGGAGCGCATACAGGGAAAATGGACAGAAGTTCTGACCGCTTTCGGTGGCGCACCCATGTTTTTCTACATAGTCCACCTTTACGTTTTATTGCTGCTTTATACTCTGGCTACCGCAATTTTAGGCGCACCAAAGGAAGGTTTTATAAGTCTGCCTAATATTTATTGGGTGTGGTTAACCACCATTGTTCTGGCCGCGCTACTGTATAAGCCAACGCAAGCGTTTAACCGATACAAACGTCGCAGCAATAAAGCCTGGGTGAAATATTTATGATGGTTAAGGAGAAAGGGATGAGTGACAGACTCGGCATGTTTTTCTCTGGCCTGTGTTTTGTTCATTGTCTGGCAACGCCAATACTGCTTATTTTTCTGGGAACCAACTCGTTAGCCAGTGTTCTGGAAACACCTTTGTTTCATCGGTTACTATTGCTGCCGGTGTTAACGATGGCGATATTTCAGGGGTATTATGCCTGGAAAAATCCGCAGGCTAAGCTCAGTCGGGTACTACTACCGCTTGGCTGCTTAGCGGTAGTCAGTGCACAATTTTTCCATGGCCCAATTGAAATTTTACTCACTGTTATTGGCTCGCTTACTTTAATTAGTGGTCACTTTTTCCATTTAAAGTACGAGCATTGCGCCGGTCAGGACTAACCGGCGCTACTGGTAAAATAAAAGCCCATTCCGCCTAATAACCAAAGGACACTGATACCGCACAGTCCATTCATGACCTTGTCGCTCAACGAAGAAGAGCCGCCATGGTCATGATGGTGGTGTTCGTGTTCTTTTTGCTTCTGCCGCCAAAGTACAATCATAGCCACGCTTAGCAGTAAGAAAATAAGGTTTAAAACAAAACCATAGTCCAGCTTAAAGTGCTGCTGTTCAGCCGGAGAGGACCACTGCGACGCATCCGGCAGTAGATCAAACGCCAGTAAACCATAATGCATAGCTAAAGACGCCGCGACCAGGCAGGTAAAGAGCATTAAAGCGATGTACAGAGCCATTTTCCAGCCATAGTAACGCGCGTTAATTTTAAGCACCGGCAAAACAATTAAGTCGGAGAAAATAAACGCCATAACCCCGGCAAAGGCCACACCTTCACCAAACAAAACGGCCGCTAATGGAATGTTGCCCATAGAACCAATAAAGGTGAAAAATGCAGCCACCGGACCCACTATCGCTTGTTGAAGTAACGACCAGAAACCCGGGTCACCCTCTGTACCCACACCAATAAACAACCATTCAAAAAACGCACTAGGCACAAAGGCTGAAATAACGCCGGCAACGGTAAAACCAATGAGTACGTCTTGCCAGACCATTTGCCATTCCATTACGTACTTTTGGCCAACTTTCTGCCAGGTATCCTTACTGAAAAGATCCGATAATGTGCTCTCGTGTTGATGTTCGTCGTCCTCTTCGTCTTCTTTTCGCGCATTCTTAATCAGGTTTTGAGGGTTGGTTAGCGTAATAAAGAGCCAGACGAATAGAATTAGCAACAACCCGCCAACGTATTCACCAACTACAAACTGCCAACCAAGGAAAATAGAAATAACAAAACCCAGTTCAATAACCAGATTCGTGGAGGCCAGCATAAACGCCATTGAAGCACTGAACGCAGCCCCTTTGTTAAACAAAGCCCGGGTGGTTGATAGCGCAGCAAAACTGCAGGAACTGGAGATAAAGCCAAAGAAGGTACCCAGCGACACAGACTTCAAGTCATTGCCGCCCATAGCCTTACGCATTCGACGTTTAGTGATAAGCACTTGGATTAAGCTACTGATCAAATAACCTAATACAAACGCCCACAACGCCATCCAGAAAAACCCCAGGCTGGTGTAAGCAGACTCACCCCATAACGATAAAAAATTCTCCATGCTGGCTCCTTGGTCTGGTCAAATTATTTTAGAATTCAGCAGATTAAAATAAAAATATGACTACATTCAAAATAGTAGCTTACGTTAAGCCTGTCCAAAATTGATCCAAACCAAGGAAACTGACCTTTTCTTTAACGCTTTATTTGCCGCAGCTCAGAACGTTTTCCCCATCAAGGTTAAAACCTTCTTTCCATAAACCAGAAATTCCAGCTTCAAGGAAATAAGGACAGGCATTGTTTTCGAATTCCTGCTGGCTGATTTCGCCCTCAGAGCCGTCTTCATAATATTCTTGTACGAACACCGCTTTGTTATTTTTCAGGAAAGTGTCTTCGTAACTGACGCATTCATTCCCGTAGGCATAACACTGTTCGTTTACGGCAAAATCAAAGTCATTAACCAGTTCATTCAGTTGGTCTACATCGTTCTTTAAACCAATGATTAACCCCCGCGAATGTGCGGCATTTGCTAACCATTTATTGTAATTTAGCTGGTCATCGTAAGTGATAATGCCTTTTGTCTCGTCAGTGTTGATATAGCCGTCAATATTGTCAGGTTCAACAGCATCACAACCTGCCGCTTTGGCTAAATCCAGGCGCGATTCCATAATAGGTTTGATATTTTCATTCAGGACAGCCTCATTATTTATGTCCAACCAGACCTCGCCCGGCCAGTCCGCCATTTCACCATCGGCAATAACCGCATCTTCCGAGAACTCACTCGCATCGGGCCGCCAGTCTTCTCGGGTTCCGGCACTGAAATAGCAAATAACTCGTTTACCGTTGGCCTTTAATGAGCTAATGATACTTTCGTCACCACCCTCTGAACCTTCAAATAAGTCGATATCGAATGCCTCGACATCCTTGTTTATATCCAGGTTGTCGTAGTTCTCGAGCTGCCAATGCCAGCTTATTCCCGGCTTGGGTTGCCATATGCCAGATTCCCCATTATCCGTATTTTCTGACGACGAATCGGAGTTACAGGCGGTCAATTGCGAACAGGCTAAAACCAATAAACTTACAGCAAAACAGTTTCGGTTAAACATTGGAGTAATTCCTTAAGTGATCACTCGGGGATTATCAGGCTTTGTCGGGTGGGCGGCAACTCTATTCGCACATCTCTGCCAGGAACTTAATTTAGTCGGTGCTGTGCAACGAATTTAAATTCGCAGACCAGTTACCTAGCTGTTATTTTAAAGGTTAATTAATATACTGAATGACAAGTTGATTCCGACACAACGGAATGAGAAGTTTCAGGAGGAGACGCTATGTTAACTAAAGCTTTTTTTGCCCCTTTTTTAGCGGCTAGCATACTGCTGATATCAAAATCGGCAGTAGCTCAATCGGTTTCCTCAAAAACCGATATGCTCCCCAATGAGCCAAGTACACCCGCTTGCCAGCTTCTGACAGAAAAAGAAGTTCTGGGTCACATCCCTACCGGGGAAGGAGTACATATCGCAGAAGATACTGCCAAGCCAGGATATTCAACCTGTGTTTGGGTAAGAAACGATCTTGATCCCAATCTGGCAGTTAAAGAGCCATTCCAATTAACCGTCACTTGGAACTACCACGACCATGAAAGTGACAACATGGGAGGGTACTCAATAAACCAAGCTCGTCGCTTAGGGGAGTCCGTTGTGGGCACTGGTGATGAGGCATACTGGATTAAAGGCACAATGCCAATGCTGATCGTCTGGTATAAAGAACAGAGCCTGGCTATTCAAATTGCTGGCGGAGAATCTCAACGCAAAGGCAGCAAAATTTTAGCCAGTAAAGCATTGCGTCGAATAAAAGCTGGCGTTGCTAAAGCGAAATAGAGTTGTTAATACCCATGCGTTGACTTCGTTGTCACTGCTTCACTAAAGTTATTATCGCTAAGGTAAAGGAAGTAAAAACCTTTAGGTTTACCTTAAACACAGGAACCTGACTGATGAAATCAATAGGAATAATGTTTGCAGCCGCCCTTGCTTTAAGTCTCTCCGCTAATGCACAAACACCACCTGAACAGTCGATGGATGAGCCATGGGAATCTTTGTATGAAAACCCAGGTAAAACACCTTATGACAACGACCAGTCTGAGCATGGCAAGCTGCTGCAGGCCCGTTGGAAAAGTTGCTCTGGTATGGTTTTAAAAACCAATATGGTCGCCAAAACAGTGGCTGATCTTAAAGATAACCCGGACGATTACTACGTAACCGAAGAGCAGAACCGTAAACAACTGGAACGCTTTTTTCCTACAGATACCGGTACCTACCAGGACACCATTAACGAAAGAATATTAGCCTTAGGCTATGAACACTGGGAAATGGGCCGAGGCGAAGCCAACAGCTCACCGGAGCTGTCTCAACTAGTATGGGACTGGTGTACTAGTCAGACAGCGGATAATTTTAAAGGACTGTGAGTTTCTAGTTGAAGACTCTCAAAGGCATTAACCCTTAACGAAACCAGCAGATCAGCAGTTTTATGCGATTTTAAACCGTCCGTAATAACGGGGTAGAACCCTACTTAGGTTAGCTAACAGGTGGATTTACTTAGCCAAGAAATTTAACAACTTTAATATCTCATTTAAGATCTTTAATGTACACCGACACAAAAAAGGGCCTTTCGGCCCTTTCTTATTCCACAGTAACTGACTTGGCCAGGTTCCTGGGCTGGTCCACATCCGTACCTTTTATCAAGGCTACGTAATAGGACAGCAGCTGTAATGGAACGGTATAGACAATAGGCGCTATCACTTCGTCGCAATGGCAGACGTTAAGTACGGTTAACGAGTCATCGCCTTTGAAGCGGGCGTTTTTGTCGGCAAAAACGTACATCAAGCCGCCGCGAGCGCGCACTTCTTCAACGTTGGACTTCAGTTTTTCCAGCAAATCATTGTTCGGTGCTACGACAATAACCGGCATTTCTTCGTCAATAAGTGCTAACGGGCCGTGTTTTAACTCACCGGCGGCATAAGCTTCAGCGTGAATGTATGAAATTTCTTTCAGTTTTAACGCGCCTTCCATAGCAATAGGGTATTGGTTACCACGCCCCAGGAACAAGCTATGTTCTTTGTTCGCAAAGTCCTGCGCTAACTCTTCAATTTCATCGGCTAAGGACACCGCTTCTTCCAGCTTAGTTGGCAACGCCTGTAGGGCATGAACAACGGCTTCTTGCTGCTGCTCTGGCATGCCGCGATATTTGCCTATACCCAAGGTCAGCATAAGCAGACCGGTTAACTGGGTAGTAAAGGCTTTAGTCGATGCCACGCCAATTTCCGCACCGGCACGGGTTAAAAACGCCAGATCAGATTCGCGCACCATAGACGATGAGCCCACGTTACAAATTGTGAGGCTGCCTTTATAGCCAAGCTTTTTAGATAAACGCAGTGCAGCCAGGGTGTCTGCCGTTTCACCGCTTTGTGAAATAGTCACCAACAAACTGTTCGGGTGAACATAGGACTTGCGGTAACGAAACTCCGAGGCAATTTCAACATTGCACGACACATTCGCCATCGATTCCAGCCAATAACGCGCCACCATACCCGCATGGTAACTGGTACCGCAGGCGACAATTTGAACGTGTTCAATGTCTTTTAAGATACTTGCCGCATCTTCACCAAAAGCGTTATCCAACACAGTAGTTTCAGACAAACGGCCTTCCAGCGTGTTACGCACGGCAATAGGCTGCTCGTAAATTTCTTTCAGCATAAAATGCCGATACTGACCTTTACCACCCGCGTCGTAGCTTACGTCAGATTCAACAACCTCGCGCTCTACCGCGCTACCTTCAGAGTCATAAATGTCGATTTCAGTGCGGTTAATATCCGCAACATCGCCTTCTTCCAGATAGATAAACTTACGGGTTACCGGCAATAAAGCAAGCTGATCGGAAGCCACAAAGTTCTCGCCAATACCCACGCCAATAACCAGAGGGCTTCCGGAACGGGCAACCACTAAACGCTCAGGATATTTGGTATCCATAACCACGGTGCCGTAAGCACCTTCCAGCTGACGTACTGCTGATTTAACGGCAGCCAGCAAATCGCCATGAGTTTTACGCTCATGGTGAATTAAGTGAGCGATTACTTCGGTGTCAGTCTGTGAATTAAAGACATAACCTTCAGCTTGCAGCTCTTCGCGCAGGCGTTCGTGGTTTTCGATAATGCCATTATGCACTACGGCAATTTCGTCTTCAGAACGGTGAGGATGGGCGTTAGCTTCCGTAACCCCGCCATGCGTTGCCCAACGCGTATGGGCAATACCAATAGTGCCGTCTAATGGGTTCTGGTCTATGGCGTCTTTTAATTCCTGTACCTTACCGGTACGGCGTACGCTTTTAAGGTGATTATCAGCGTCGATAACAGCCACACCCGCCGAGTCATACCCCCGGTACTCCAGTCGTTTTAAGCCTTCCAGCAAAATACCTGTTACTCGACGTTCAGACGTCGCGCCTACAATACCGCACATAAGTTAACTTCCTTTTTTCGACTGTGGACGTTGCCATCCGCTGATATTACGCTGCTTGCCCCGGGCTACAGCCAGTTCGTCATCTGCTACCGCCCGGGTTATGACCGAGCCGGCACCGACGGTTGCATTTTTACCAATGGAGACAGGCGCAACCAGAGAGCTGTTTGAACCAATAAAAGCGCCGTCACCAATTTCTGTAAGCGCTTTATTCACACCATCGTAATTGCAGGTAATGGTACCTGCACCAATATTTGCGTATTCACCCACCTGGGTGTCGCCCAAATAGGTTAAATGGCTGGCTTTAGAACCTTTACCCAGGTGGCTTTTTTTCATCTCGACAAAGTTTCCGACCTGCGCTTCATCCGCAAGTTCCGCTCCTGGTCGCAAACGCGCAAAAGGACCGACTTTACAGCCTTTCGCAACTTTTGCGTCTTCAATATGGGAGTTTGCGCGAATAATGGTGTCATCACCAATAACGGAGTTTCTTATGACGCAGTTTGGTTCAATGACAACCCGGTCACCCAGAACCACATTGCCTTCAAACACCGCATTAATATCAATAGTGACATCGCTGCCGGCACTCAGTTTACCGCGACAATCGAAGCGGGCAGGGTCAATTAAGGTAACGCCCTGGGTCATCAGCTCTTCAGCCTGACGCTGCTGCAGTGCTCTCTCTAAAGAGGCTAATTGCTGGCGGTTATTGGCACCTTCCACTTCCTGCGCGTTGTCAGGCTGTGCAGTGGCAATATTAACGCCTTCCCGCGCGGCCATTGCTACAATATCGGTCAGGTAATATTCTTTTTGCGCATTATCATTGCTCAGTTGCTCAAGCCAGCTTTTTAATTTATCGCTGTCGGCAATCATAATGCCGGTGTTCACTTCATTAATCGCTAATTGCTGCGCGTTGGCATCTTTTTGCTCAACAATGCCGGTAACGCTGCGGCGTTCATTACGCACAATACGGCCATAACCTGTAGGCTCCGCAAGCGTCATAGTCAGCAGGCCAAGCGAGGTGTTTGCGCTGGCGGTTACCAATTTAATTAAGGTGGATTCGGTCAGCAGCGGCACGTCACCATACAAAATAATGACTTTTTCACTGCTTTTCAGGTGTGGAATAACCTGCTGAACCGCATGGCCGGTACCCAATTGTTCGCGTTGTTCAACCCAGGTTAAGTCATCACCTGCTATCGCCTGTTTAAGCTGATCGCCGCCATGGCCGTAAATTAAATTAATGGCGTCAGGCTTTAGCGACCTGGCTGTATCAATAACATGCTCTACCATAGGTTTATTCGCCACCTTATGTAGCACCTTTGGCAGCTCCGATCGCATGCGGGTTCCTTTTCCTGCGGCCAGAATAACAACGCGTAACTTCATATTAATGGGTCCTTAATTCAATCGCTGGCGTAAGCCTTATTGCATTAGCTTATTGTAACGACAAAAAAGGCCCTGTTGCACTAACAACAAGGCCTTTTACGTATTTTAACGCAGAAGTTTTAGCGCTTAAGCTTACGAATAATATCGATTTGAGCTAACGCACGCGATAGCTCAGCAATAGCTTCTGCATAGGTCACATCAGAACCTGAATCGGCAATGGCTTCTTCAGCGCGTTTCTTCGCTGCTTCAGCTTCCTGCAAGTCAAGCTCGTCACCGCGAACAGCAACGTCCGCAAGAACAATAACGTGACCAGGCTGTACTTCTAACACACCACCGGCAACATAAAGAAGCTCTTCGTCGCCCGCTTCGCTGACATAACGAACCATACCTGGTTTGATTTTAGTCAGCAGGGGCGCATGACCTGGGTAAATACCCAGCTCACCTTCGCTACCAGTGACCTGAACCGTTTGTACAACGCCTGAGAACAATTTGTCTTCAGCGCTGACAACGTCCAGATTTAATGTTTGTGTTGCCATTCAAACCTCCCGGTCGGTTACAGGTTTTTGGCTTTTTCTACCGCTTCTTCGATGGTACCAACCATGTAGAAGGCCTGCTCTGGCATATCGTCGTAATCGCCGTCCAAAATGCCTTTAAAGCCAGCAATAGTATCTTTCAAAGACACATATTTACCTGGAGCACCAGTGAATACTTCGGCTACGAAGAAAGGCTGCGACAAGAAGCGCTGAATTTTACGAGCACGAGATACTGACAGTTTGTCTTCTTCAGACAACTCGTCCATACCCAGAATCGCAATAATGTCTTTCAGCTCTTTATAGCGTTGCAGTACTTCCTGAACACCCATTGCTGTGTCGTAATGCTCATCACCGATAACCTGTGGGTCCAACTGACGTGACGTTGAATCCAACGGGTCAACCGCAGGGTAGATACCCAATGACGCGATGTCACGGTTAAGTACAACAGTCGCATCCAAGTGAGCGAAGGTTGTTGCCGGAGATGGGTCAGTCAAGTCATCCGCTGGTACGTAAACGGCCTGTACCGATGTGATTGAACCTGTCTTAGTAGAGGTGATACGTTCCTGCAGAACACCCATTTCTTCGGCCAGGGTAGGCTGATAACCAACCGCTGAAGGCATACGGCCTAACAGTGCTGATACCTCAGTACCGGCCAAGGTGTAACGGTAGATGTTATCAACGAAGAAAAGTACATCGCGACCTTCGTCACGGAATTTCTCAGCGATAGTCAAACCAGTCAGAGCAACACGTAAACGGTTACCCGGTGGCTCGTTCATCTGACCATAAACCAGTGATACTTTATCCAGAACGTTTGAATCGTTCATCTCGTGATAGAAGTCGTTACCTTCACGAGTACGCTCACCAACACCAGCGAATACTGAGTAGCCGCTGTGCTCGATAGCGATGTTACGGATAAGCTCCATCATGTTAACGGTTTTACCAACACCAGCACCACCGAACAGACCAACTTTACCACCTTTAGCAAACGGGCAAATCAAGTCGATGACTTTGATACCGGTTTCTAACAGTTCGTTAGTGTTTGACTGTTCTTCGTAGCTTGGTGCCGCACGGTGAATAGACATTTTCTCTTCTTCACCGATAGGGCCCGCTTCATCAATTGGGTTACCCAATACATCCATAATACGGCCCAGGGTTTTCTTACCCACTGGAACCATGATTGATTCACCGGTATTTTTAGCGGTGATACCACGACGCAGACCGTCAGTTGTACCCATTGCGATGGCACGTACGATTCCGCCGCCCAGCTGCTGCTGAACTTCCAGAACCAAACCTTCTAAGCCACCTTCGGTCACTTTCAGTGCGTCGTATACTTTTGGTACAGCGTCTTGTGGAAATTCTAAATCCACAACGGCGCCGATAATTTGTACGACCTTACCTTGACTCATGACGTTTCCTCTAACTCTTCAATTCTGTTAACCGTTGCCGCGTTATACCGCTTCGGCGCCGGACACGATTTCCGAAATTTCTTGCGTAATTGCTGCCTGACGAGCCTTGTTATATCGCAATTGTAATTGGTCAATAATGTCTTCGGCATTGTCGGTTGCAGCTTTCATAGCAATCATCCGAGCGGCTTGCTCACTAGCAAAGTTATCCACTACGCCTTGGTACACTTGCATTTCTACGAAGCGACGAATTAGCGTATCCAGGATACTTTCCGGATTCGGCTCATACAGATAATCCCAGCTACCTGTCTGCACATCTTCTTCCGATCCTGCTTGCGGCAATGGCAACAATTGATGAATGGTCGGCTCCTGGGTCATCGTATTCACAAACTTATTGAATACAACGTACAAGCGATCGATTTTGCCTTCTTCAAAGGCATCCAGCATAACCTGGATTGAACCAGTGATTTCTTTCAGTTCTGGCTTATCGCCCATACCTGAAACTTGCGCTTTCAACTTACCAAAACGCTTGAAGAAACTGGTTCCTTTGCTGCCTATAGCGGCAAAATCCGCTTCAACATCCTGCTCTTTCCATTCGTTAGCGTGTTTAACGACTTTTTTGAACTCATTACCGTTCAAGCCGCCACACAAACCACGATCGGTAGACACAATGATGTAACCCACACGCTTAACCTGACGTTCTTCCATAAATGGATGACGATATTCAAGGTTACCGCGCGCCACATGACCAATCACCTTGCGAATGGTGTCCGCATAGGGGCGACTTGCCTCCATACGTTCCTGCGCCTTTTTCATTTTCGACGCAGCGACCATTTCCATAGCACTGGTGATCTTCTGAGTATTACCGATACTCGAGATCTGAGTTTTTATCTCTTTACCGCTGGCCATGACGATTCTCCTGTTAACTCAACGACAAATGGCCGCTACTGCGGCCAGGTGCGATTACCATGATTGCGTTTGCTTGAATTTCTCAAGCGCAGCTTTCAATTGCGCATCGATGTCGTCGTTATAGTTGCCAGTTTTATCAATCTCAGCCATTAGCTCGGCGTATTCGCTCGCCATGAAAGATTGCAGAGATTCTTCAAAATCCATGATTTTGTCGATTTCTACGTCTTTCAAGAAGCCTTTTTCAACGGCATAAATTGATACAGCCATTTGAGCCACGCTCATAGGCTTGTACTGTTTCTGTTTCATCAGTTCAGTAACACGCTGACCGTGCTCTAACTGTGAACGAGTCGATTCATCAAGGTCAGATGCGAACTGAGCGAACGCCGCCAATTCACGATACTGAGCCAGGGCAAGACGGATACCGCCACCCAGTTTCTTGATGATTTTCGTTTGTGCTGAACCACCAACACGTGAAACCGAGACACCAGCGTTAACCGCAGGACGAATACCTGAGTTAAATAAGTCAGTTTCAAGGAAGATCTGACCATCGGTGATAGAGATAACGTTAGTCGGTACGAATGCCGATACGTCACCTGCCTGAGTTTCAATGATAGGTAAGGCAGTTAATGAGCCGGTCTGGCCTTTCACTTTACCGTCAGTGAATTTTTCTACGTAGTCAGCGTTAACACGCGCAGCACGCTCAAGTAGACGAGAGTGAAGGTAGAAAACGTCACCAGGGAATGCTTCACGACCCGGAGGACGACGCAACAACAGTGAAATTTGGCGATAAGCGACAGCCTGTTTAGACAGGTCATCGTATACAATCAGAGCGTCTTCACCGCGGTCACGGAAGTACTCACCCATAGTACAACCAGAGTAAGCTGCCAAATATTGCAGGGCTGCTGATTCAGAAGCAGAAGCTGCAACTACAATGGTGTTTTCCATTGCGCCGTGCTCTTCTAACTTACGCACAACCGCTGAAATGGTTGAGTTCTTCTGACCAATAGCTACGTAAACACACTTAATACCAGAATCTTTCTGGTTGATAATAGCGTCTACTGCTAAAGCCGTTTTACCTGTCTGACGGTCACCGATGATAAGCTCACGCTGACCACGACCAACCGGAATCATCGAGTCAATTGACTTGTAACCCGTTTGTACTGGCTGATCAACTGACTGACGTTCAATAACGCCCGGTGCGATTTTCTCGACTGGCTCATAGCCGTCAGCTTCAATTGGACCTTTACCGTCGATAGGCTGGCCTAGTGTGTTAACCACACGACCCAACAGTTTTTCGCCAACCGGAACTTCCAGAATACGACCTGTTGATTTTACTTTGGTGCCTTCCTGCAAGTCTGCATAAGGGCCCATAACAACCGCACCAACAGAATCACGTTCAAGGTTTAGTGCGATAGCGTAACGATTACCAGGTAGCTCAACCATTTCACCTTGCAGGCAGTCTGCAAGTCCGTGGATGCGAATGATACCGTCTTGTACAGACATGATGGTACCTTCGTTGCGAGCTTCGCTGGTGACTTCGAACTTCTCAATTCGCTGTTTGATCAGTTCTGCGATTTCATTTGAATTCAATTGCATGCTCAAGTCCCCAATTAGGATTGCAGTGCGTAAGCAAGTCTGTCGAGCTTGCCGCGCAAGGTGCCGTCAATGACGGTATCACCAGCTTCTATAACAAGTCCGCCAATAATGGACTTGTCGACACTGCAGTTCAGCTTAATTTTGCGTTGCAGGCGCTTCTCAAGTGCTTTACTCAAAGCCGTTTGTTGTGCTTTCAGCAGTTTAACTGCTGATTTAACATCTACAGTGACTTCTTTGTCATGTTCAGCACGAAGCGTCTGATAGAGCTCACTAACTGCTGGTAGCACTGGCAGACGTTCATTTTCAGCCAGTACTTTAACGAAGTTCTTAGCGTTGTCGTCGAGCTCGTCGCCGCAAACACCCAAGAAAACCTCTGTTGTTTTCCCAACAGTCGAGGAGCTACTCAAAAATGAGGCAATAGTCTCGTCTTGCGCTACCGCAGCAGCGAAGCTAAGCATTTCTGCCCACTTATCGAGCGCTCCCTGTTCTAAAGCAAAATCAAAAGCTGCTTTTGCGTAAGGGCGAGCGACCGTAGTCAGTTCTGACATAAGCTCAAACCCCTTTATTAAAGTTCAGCGACCAGTTTTTCAACAATGTCACTATGAGCGTCTTTATCAATTTCACGCTCAATGATTTTCTGAGCCCCAGACACCGCAAGTACGGCAACTTGCTTGCGCAGCTCTTCGCGAACGCGATTGCGTTCAGCGGCAACTTCTTCATGTCCAGCCGCAACGATTTTTTCACGTTCTTCGTGGCCACGTTGAGTTTCTTCCTCAACAATTTTTGCACCACGTTTTTTCGACTGTTCAATGATTTCAGCGGCTTGCTGTTTCGCTTCTTTGAGCTGCTCGGCAATTTCTTGCTGGGCTTTCTCTAAATCTTTTTGAGCACGTTCACCGGCATTAAGGCCGTCAGCAATTTTCTTCTGACGTTCCTCGATAGCTTTGATGATCGGTGGCCATACAAATTTCATGCAGAACCACACGAACACGATAAACGCGATCGTTTGTCCAATTAGAGTAGCGTTGATATTCACAACGGACCTCCTTCAGTTGGTGACCGTCGAATAACGATTAGCCTGCTACCTGGGTTAAGAATGGGTTCGCAAACGTGAACAGCAATGCAACAGCAACACCGATCATCGCGATAGCATCGATAAGACCAGCAACGATGAACATTTTAACTTGCAGCTGTGGTGCCAGTTCTGGTTGACGAGCAGCAGCTTCCAGGAATTTACCACCCAGAATACCAAAGCCCAGGGCAGTACCCAGTGCAGCCAGACCGATCATGATTGATACAGCGATAGCAGTAAAAGCAACTACAGTTTCCATTGATTTCTCCAGTTTTTCAGTAGATTAAAGTTAAAAGTAAAGCTAAAAACTTTTGTTTCGAACACTAGTGTTCAGATGACGCCATGCTTAAGTAAACAATGGTCAGCATCATGAAAATAAACGCTTGCAATGTAATAACCAGAATATGGAACACTGCCCACGCAAAGTGCGCCGGTAGCTGCCAGAATCCAATCATTGCAATTAGAATAAATATCAATTCACCTGCATACAGGTTACCGAACAAACGCAGTGCCAGTGACGCTGGTTTTGCCAATAACGTGATACTTTCCAGTACAAAGTTCACCGGTATTAATGCCCAGTGATTAAACGGGGTGAAAGTCATTTCTTTAGCGAAACCTTTCACGCCTTTGTATTTGATTGAGTAGATAATAATTAGCGCAAATACGCTTAAACTCAATGCAAAGGTTGTATTCAGGTCTGTTGTTGGTACCACTTTCATGTACACGTCATGCGGGTCGTCAACAAAGCCTAACCAATAACCACCATACATAGCAGCTGTTGGTAACCAGTCAACCGGAATTAAGTCCATCAGGTTCATCAGGAATATCCAGACGAAGATGGTTAATGCCAGAGGTGCTATCAGTTTATCTTTACCGTGAAAGGATTCTTTGACGCTGTTGTCAACAAACTCGACAATCATTTCGACAAAGCATTGCCATTTACCAGGTACCCCAGCAGAGGATTTTTTCGCTACTCTGCGGAAACTCCACAGAAACAGCACACCCAGTAACACGGACCAGAAGATAGTATCGACGTTCACCGCCCAGAACCCTTCACCAACCGTCCAATTTTGGAGGTGATGCTGGATATACTGAGTCGGAGTTTGTTCTCCACTTATCATGTTGTTTCCCAGTTAGGTTGATTTTAAAAATAAAACCGGTGCTATCCACTGCATGGTGACGGCGATGACAAAACCGACCAATAACCACACAGGATATAAATTTGTTACCAGCAATGCGATTGTTAACAACATAGCTGTAAGCAGTAGCTTAACGCCTTCGCCTAAAAAGAAACTTTGTACAACTTTCTGATTAGCGCGCGCGCCTGCGTGTCTAAAAGCGATAAGTGCAAATAGAGCGCTTGGTATTACGACGGTTAATCCGCCACACAGAATACCCAAAGCTGACTGTGTATTCGAAACTGCTATCGTGACAAGTGCGGCTATCAAAACCGCTATAAATTGCGTACCTACAACTTTTCCTGCCAGCTTTTTACCTACCGCATTAAGTGCCTGTGTCACGACTAAAACCTTTTAACTGGCGGCTATTTTTTTGAGGCTTTCAACCAGCCACAACGAAACTCGCGCTAGTATAAAGATCTGCCATGTAATTGCAAACAAATTTGCCTGTAGGCGACGGTTTCTATGCCATTTAACAAAAGTTCTACAACAATCAATGCATTGGAAATTATTATTTGATGTGAGTCAGAATTCCATCCAGTTCGTCCAGGTTGGTGTAACTGATAACCAGTTTACCCTTTCCTTTACGACCATGGTTAATGGAAACTTTGGCTCCCAGGGTCTCAGACAACTTGGTTTCTAAATGTTCAATATTAGCGTCTGGCTCTGGTTTTTCAGTTTCTTTGGGAGGGTCAATTGTACGTCTGACGAGCTTTTCTGCGTCACGTACGGTCATATCTTTTGCGACAATCTGTTGTGCTACGTCGGCTTGTTGTTCGCCTTCCAGCGCCAATAACAACTTGGCATGGCCAAGTTCAATATCACCACGCTCCAGTAACACTTTAACGCCGTCCTGCAAGTTATTCAGACGCAGCAAATTGGTCACTGTAGTCCGTGATTTACCGACTGCCTGAGCAACGTCCTGGTGAGTCATCTGAAACTCGACCAACAAACGTTGTAACGCAGTGGCTTCTTCCATCGCGTTTAAATCTTCACGCTGAATGTTTTCAATTAACGCGATAGCTACTGCGGCTTCATCGGGTACGTCTTTGATTAAACAAGGAACCAGTTCAAGCTTTGCCAGCTGCGCCGCACGCCAGCGACGCTCACCCGCAATAATCTCATACTCGTCTTTGCCAACAGGGCGCACAACAATAGGCTGTATTATCCCCTGGGCTTTTACCGAAGCGGCTAAGTCTTCTAAAGCTTCGGGTGACATGTCTTTACGAGGTTGATAACGGCCAGGCTTTAAAAACTCAACCGGCAGCTTCTGTAACTCACCTTTGACTTCTTCCGTCACTTGCTCTGATTGACGGTCAGAGTTTTGCTGATTACTGGTCAGTAAGGCATCCAGACCGCGACCTAAACCTCGTTTTTTTGCCGACATGATTCGCTTTATTCCCTTGTTATGATTCTTTTGCTACTTCTTTACGATTTTCAGAACGTCGGATAAGTTCACCCGCTAAGGCTAAATAGGCCTTTGACCCGGTGGATGACTTGTCGTAGTACATAGCCGGCGCACCAAATGAAGGTGCTTCGGCTAAACGGACGTTACGTGGAATAACGGTCCGGTAAACTTTCTCACCAAAGTGGTTTTTGAGCTGCTCTGAAACATCGTTAGCCAGACGATTACGCGGATCGTACATAGTCCGCAAAATACCTTCAATTTCCAGCCCAGGATTAACCACGTCGGCCAGCTGACGAATAGTTTCCATTAATGCGGTAAGACCTTCCAGTGCATAATACTCGCACTGCATGGGCACCAGAATAGAGTCAGCGGCGGCCATGCCGTTAACGGTCAGCATATTCAGCGATGGCGGACAATCAATAAAAATATAGTCGTAGCTATCCTGAACGGCTTTAAGTGCATTACGTAAACGCAATTCGCGTGCAAAAACTTCCATTAACTTGATTTCTGCAGCTGTAGCATCGGCGTTAGCCGCTATTAAATGGTATTTACCGTTGGTGTCTTTTACGGCAACGTCGCCGACTGGCTTTTCTTCAATCAGCAATTCGTAAATGGTATTTTCAACATCGTACTTATCAACGCCACTGCCCATAGTCGCGTTACCCTGAGGGTCCAGGTCAATCAACAACACTTTGCGACGGGTAGCAGCCATGGACGCAGCTAAGTTAACTGCTGTGGTTGTTTTTCCTACTCCGCCTTTTTGATTCGCAATAGCAATGGTTCTAGCCACGGGTTTTATAACCTCTTGTTGTTGTCGGATAGTCGACTGTCGGTTGTTTTATGACCGTTTGCTTATAATGACGATATGCCGGCTCGCGTCAATGCCGGGAACGTTAATTTGCTCAATACTTTCAATTTTATATTGCTCGGGCAACTGCTCCAGTTCGTCTTGCGGATACAGCCCTTTCAACGCATAAAACCGACCGTTTTCAGCCGGTAAATGTTCACACCATGAAAGCATATCATTAAGCGAGGCAAAGGCTCTACTGATTACACCATCAAACTGCTTTTCGTCCTGATAGTCTTCCACCCGCGCCTGCACAGCCGTAACATTGGTTAGTTTTAGCTCATGACAAACCTGACGAATAAAACGGATTCGCTTGCCTAAACTATCGAGTAAAACAAATTCATTATCCGGTTCGGCTATGGCTAAGGGTAAACCCGGTAGCCCTGGTCCTGTACCGACATCGATGAAGCGCTGCCCATGTAAATACTTACGAACAGCCAGGCTGTCCATAATATGTCGGGTCAGCATATCCTTCGGATTTCTCACGCTGGTCAGGTTATAGGCTTTATTCCATTTATCCAGTAAGCCTACTAACGCCAGTTGTTGCTCAATCTGTGCTTCTGACAGGTTTATTTGTGCCTGATCTAATAATCCCTTTAACTGCTCTTTCACATTTCTTCCTTAAGCACTTTTACGCAATAAACCCTGCTTTTTCAGGTGAACCAATAACATTGAAACAGCCGCCGGAGTAATTCCGGAAATACGCGCTGCTTTACCAACGGTCTCAGGCTGATGATCATTTAATTTCGCAACCACTTCGTTCGATAACCCCTTAATTTTAGCGTAATCGAAAGGCGAGGGCAGCAAGGTATTTTCATGACGTTGTTGTTTTGCTATTTCTTCCTGCTGACGCGTTATATAACCCGCGTATTTAATTTGGATCTCAACTTGTTCTGCCGCTAAAGGATCGTCTAACCCCGGCGCAAAAAAGTCAGTTAAGGCTAAATCTTTGTAATGAATTTCCGGGCGGCGTAATAGTTCTTCGCCACTGACTTCTTTGGTGACAGGGCTTTTAACCAGCGCGTTAATTTGCTCTACAGATGCATGATCTTTATGCACCCAGGTAGTTTTTAAGCGTTGTTTTTCCTGCTCGACTGATTCCATTTTCTTATTAAACGCGGCCCAGCGTTCATCATCCACTAAACCGAGATTACGGCCAATTTCAGTTAATCGCATATCGGCGTTATCTTCACGCAGCAACAGACGATATTCGGCACGCGAAGTGAACATACGGTAGGGCTCTTGAGTGCCCAGAGTCGATAAATCATCGATCAACACGCCCATATAAGCCTGATCGCGTCGTGGAGCCCAGGATTCTTTATCCTGCGCCTGCAATGCGGCATTTAAACCAGCAATAAGTCCTTGCGCACCGGCTTCTTCATAGCCTGTTGTACCGTTAATCTGGCCAGCGAAGAACAAGCCGTCAATGACTTTGGTTTCCAGAGACTGTTTCAGATCTCGGGGATCAAAATAATCGTACTCTATGGCGTAGCCAGGGCGTGTGATATGAGCATTTTCAAAGCCTTTAATTGACTGAACCAGACGCTGCTGAACGTCAAACGGTAAGCTGGTTGAAATGCCATTAGGGTAAATTTCAAAGGTATCTAAGCCTTCTGGTTCAACAAAAATTTGATGCGAGCCTTTGTCAGCAAAACGGACAATTTTATCTTCAATTGAAGGACAGTAACGTGGTCCTACGCCTTCAATCACACCAGAATACATGGGCGAACGATCAAGCCCCGAACGAATAATCTCGTGGGTATTTTCGTTCGTATGCGTGATGTAACACGGAATCTGCTGTGGGTGATCAGAACGAGAACCCATGTAAGAAAATACCGGAGTAGGGGTATCACCCGGTTGTTCCTGCATAACAGAAAAATCAACACTGTGGCTGGCGATACGTGGTGGTGTGCCAGTTTTTAAGCGTTCAACTCGTAATGGCAATGCACGTAATCGTTTAGCTAACGCGTTTGATGGAGGATCGCCTGCACGTCCGCCCTGGTAGTTATCCAGACCAATATGGATCTGTCCGCCCAGGAATGTTCCTACGGTCAGCACCACGGTTTTTGCCGTAAATTTAAGACCCATTTGGGTAACAACGCCAGTAACGCGATCGTTCTCGACGATCAGATCGTCACAACCTTGTTGGAATATTGACAGATTTGGTTGGGTTTCCAGTGCGTAGCGGATCGCTTGTTTGTAAAGCTGTCGGTCAGCCTGAGCTCTGGTTGCGCGCACTGCCGGGCCTTTGGATGAATTCAGTGTTCTGAATTGAATTCCGGCTTTATCAGCTGCTTTGGCCATAACGCCGCCAAGTGCATCGATCTCTTTTACTAAATGACCTTTTCCTATTCCCCCTATGGCTGGGTTGCAGGACATTTGCCCTAAAGTATCAATATTATGCGTAAGCAATAGGGTTTTAACACCTAAACGAGCGGCGGCTAACGCAGCTTCTGTTCCGGCGTGTCCTCCACCGACAACAATAACGTCAAAGTGTTGTTGGCTCTGTTGTGACATGCAAAGTGACCTTTGTTTGAAGAATAGGAAGTTAGCCGATTATTTTAACGCGATTTCACTTAAATCTAAATGGTTAAATTTCGTTCAGCGCTGTTAAAGATCTTAAAGAAGATCAGTAAAGGATCTTATTTAGATCTTTTATTACTATTACTACTAGTCAGCGGATTCCTGTGAATAGATCGCTGAAGCCCTTTTTAAATATATCCTGGAGCAAGATCACTCTTTGTAGATAAGTGCCCTTGAACCGGGATCATAGATCGTGGATAAGTAGGGTAGTTATACACAGATCAGTTTATCCCCAGTGTTATACCCACTTCACTGACAGTGCTTAAGTGATCTTATTCCAACCTTAGTCACAAGCTGAAATCCTTGTGCACAAGCCTGTGGGTATGATCACAGAGCCTTTACAGCATCAGCGATCGCGGGCAACCAGTTTAATGCTTTCTCTTCCGGATCGTCTTCCAGCATGTCGATTTCTAAACGATCGGTCATTTGTGTCCCGCCTAATTCCTGTAAGCGTTTATCGCAATGTCGACCGGCTTCGCAGAAGGTGTCATAACAGGATTCACCAACCGCCACTACGGCATAGTTCAGTCCGGCTAAATCAGGGCTTTGAGGATCGTTTATTTCGTCGTAGAAATCGAGCATGGAGTCGGCATAATCGCCCGCACCATGGCTGGCGAGAAAAATTAACCAGGGTTGATCGCTGGGTAGCTTCTCAAACTCCGGTTCGTAATGAAGCTCGGTTTCAATGCCCTGCTGATTTAATTTTTCGCTGACAGTATCGGCTAAAAATTCGGTATTTCCAGAAGTTGTACCCACTAAAAGATGTAAGACAGTCATAAAATTTCTAACTCATTTGCTACTATTAAAAACACGAGAATCATACAGGAGAACCCAAATGGTAAAAGCTCTGGTTAATGTATTAGTCGCTTTTAGTGTAGCAATAGTTTCAACGAATGTTTTTGCCGGCATTGAGTCACCCAAACAGGTGTCAGATAAGTTATGGGTGATGGGCACACCATCAAATGAGCAGTTGGCTGACTTTGCTGATGAAGGTGGTGAGGTTGTTATTAATCTGCTTTCACAAAAAGAAATGACCGACAGTGAGGAAGCCGCAGTGGTTACCCGTAATGGCATGGCGTATTACCATGTACCGGTTAACGGTGCAGACGGAGTGACACTTGAAAATGCACGCCTGGTCGATCGTATTTTATTAAAGAACAGCGATAAAACGGTGCTGGTTCATTGTGCTTCGAGTAACCGGGTTGGTGCGTTAATGGCATTACGTGCTGGCTGGTTAGATGGAATGTCGGTAGAAAAGGCGTTAGAGGTTGGGCGTGAACATGGAATGACGTCTCTGGAAAATAAAGTGAAGTCTATGCTTTCAGAGTAGTTAAAAAAAAGGCCAGCTCATGCGGATGAACTGGCCTTATGCCGTTGTTATTTTAAATGCTCTTTCAGCAATTCCGGCTGACGCTCCGGCGTGAATATTTCAATCCAGTAGCCATCCGGGTCTTTAATAAAGGCAATGCCTTTCATTTTTCCGTCGTTCGCGCGTTTTTGAAATTCTACGCCCATTTTTTCGAAACGCTCACAGGCGGCATCGATATCAGGTACGGCGAAACCTATGTGACCAAAACCTTTGGGCTCTTCGTTACCACTGTGGTAAGACACCGAGTCGTCGTTCTCGTCGCCCCAGTTGTGAGTCAGTTCCAGCATGGCCGGGCGACCAAAGGTCTGTTCAATGCGCTTGTCTTTGTCGGTTGACCAGTCTTTTCGTTGTTCAGGCGACATGGCAGCCATGAAATACAGCGTAAACTCCATTTCCGGGAAGTCGAAGCGCTTAACCAACGTCATGCCCAGAACTTCACTGTAAAATTTTAAAGTGCGCTCCGGGTCTTTAATGCGGAACATGGTCTGGTTGAACACAAAGTCGTGTGTTGCGGGGTCGTGTTGTTCAGACAAACCCTTGGCTTCATCAAAATGTCTGCTCATAATGTCATCCTTAGTCGGTTCATTGAGTAACTGTTGTTACACTGTGTATTGGGTTTAGCAGGAGAGAGTTCAAGTCGTGAGTTGGGCGGTTTATCTAATTAAATGTGCAGACAATACGTTTTATACCGGTGTCACAACGGACATTGAACGGCGTGTGAATGAGCATAATACCGACGATAAAAAAGGCGCTAAGTACACACGAGCTCGTCGTCCTGTGGTGCTTGTCTGGAGTGAGAAACACCCGAACCGAACTAAAGCATGCCAGCGTGAATATGAAATTAAACGTTGGCCGCGCGCTAAAAAGGTTGAGTTAGCCGGTGGAATTTAGTCGCTTCTGACCGGTTAAAAGGTGCCCGAGAATGGCGTTTTTGTCTTTCATTCCCAGCTTGTCGCTAATTTGGGTGAGCTTGATTACGCGATGGTAGAAACGTGCTTTACGTCGGTTGTACTGGCTTTCGGTGAGTTTTGTTTTATTCAGCTGGTCAATTTCTTCGGTCAAAGTTTGCAGTAAGCTTTGATAACGCGCTTTTAAATTGGTTGGATAAATAAGCCGATAAGCAATTAACGAAAGTAGGGGGGCTGCAACGACTGCCAGAGCAATACTCGCTGAATGACCAAGGTGGAACGAATAACCTATAGAGGGCTGCATTAACAGCAAAAAGACCAGGTTGAAATCCATACTGCCGTTCGCCGTTTTTTGATGAGCCATAGGAAAACCCGCCAGCAAAATAACCGGCATTAAAGCAACCAGCATCCATAAAATGGAATCCTGATATTGCCAGACCGTTGCCTGAATAAGTACTGCTGTTAGCGCGCCGGCACACTGCCCAAAAAATACATATTTCATGGTTAATGCCGGATTGTCTGCGGTGGAGAACAGCGTCAACATAACTGAAGCACCCAGCATTAAATAAGCGAATTGAAATAATTCGGTATACCACCAGCTTGCGCCAATGAGCCCCATAATAACGAACGTTCGTATGGCGGCCTGGCGTGCACCCAACCAGTCGCGATGCAAAATGGTTTTGCTGAGTAAGGTGGAAGTGGCGGTTTTGCCTGAATCACGAAAAGATAACCGGTCATTGGTTGCTTCAACGAATTCATTAAAGCGCTTTTTCAATGCGGCGTTTTTAATGGATTCCAGAGCATTTTTAAGAGGTTCTATAATTTCAGTTCGTTTAGCGGAAGCATTTAATTTATTTGACGCGTCGAGTAAGTAATCGCTTACTTCCAAATTTTTTTCTGGCTCCTGGATATTCAGTTCAGCCAAAAACCCCAATTGGCTGTTAATAACTACACGTAACGTTTTGGCCGATTCATGAGCACTGACAGAGCCGGTACCGTGATCGAGCAGTTGGGCTTCCAGTGCTGCCAGTTTTGATAATTTATCGGCAAGGTTTAAATCGTTATTATCCGGTTCGGCGAAGTAACGGCTAATATCGTGCAAGTTAGCCGCGGTTTGTCGGCGAAGTTGGTTAATTAAGCTTTGTTCCGCTCTTTTATAAGTAAAAGCCCAGCCAATAACGAGTGATGTCATAATGCCGACAAAAACCGTGAGTAAACGGTCAACACCCAGCGGCATGAGTGCGTCTGAGCTTTGTGTTAGCAACACCACCATGGACGCTGAATAACCGGCAAGTATGGTGCCGTAAGAAATGAGCCCGTGCAGTAAATTACCCGTGTAAACACAAAGCGATACCCACAGAGTTAAGCCCGCCACCAGCCAAATGATTTCGCCACTGGCAGAAACAACCAGCACCATACCGAACATAGTCCCTAAAAGAGTGCCTAACGCCCGGTATGCGGCCTTTTCTATAAGAAGACCACGAGTTGGCTGGGAAACAGCCCAAACCGTCATAGCAGACCATTGAGGATGCTCTAAGCCCATAGCCCAGGCAATAATAAGAGATAAGCAGGCAGCAACGCCGGTTCGGAAGCCAAACCGCAGGCGAACATAGTCAAACCCCCATTGCGCTAACTTGTCTTTCACTGGTGCTCCTTAGTTGTACGACTAAGAAAAAGCTTTATTTACCAATACAAAACGAACCAAAAATCTGGCCAAGGAGATCATCGGAAGTGAATTCGCCGGTAATTTCATTGAGGTGCTGTTGAGTTAGACGCAGTTCTTCTGCCAGTATTTCACCTGCCATATTGGCTTCTAACTGTTCCAGACCTTGCAGTAGATGTACTTTCGCTTTAGCCAGAGCCTCTAGATGGCGGCGTCTTGCCATGAAACTGCCTTCGGAGGTTGCACTGTAACCAACACAATGTTTTAGGTGTTCTCTAAGCAATTCAATGCCGTGTCCGGTTTTGGCGGAAAGATGAATAACCGGAATGTTGTTGTGTTCATCTATACCCGTGGGCTCTTCCGATAAATCGACTTTATTGCGAATAACGGTGTAGGGCATATCTTCTGGTAGCTGAGCGAAAAACTCTGGCCAAATATCGTCGGGATGAATGGCAGAGGTTTCCTGACTGTCGACCATAAACAGCACGCGGTCAGCCTGGCGTATTTCATCCCAGGCGCGTTCAATACCAATTTTCTCAACATGGTCAGGGCTTTCGCGTAAACCTGCGGTATCGATAATATGCAGCGGCATACTGTCTATTTGAATGTGCTCCCGCAGAACATCGCGAGTGGTTCCGGCTATTTCTGTCACAATAGCTGATTCACGACCCGCCAGCGCGTTAAGCAAGCTGGACTTACCCGCATTGGGGCGTCCGGCAATAACAATGCGCATGCCTTCGCGCATGAGCGTGCCTTGCTTGGCTTCTTGTTCTATGTGGAACAGCTGGTCGATAATTTCAGCTAAATCGCCGGATACTTTGCCATCGGAAAGAAAATCGATTTCTTCATCAGGAAAGTCGATAGCCGCTTCAACGTATATTCTCAGGTGAATAACGGCGTCTACCAACTGATCAATTTTATGAGAAAACTCACCTTTTAGGCTTTGTAAGGCGGCTTTTGCGGCCTGCTCTGAGTTGGTATCAATTAGGTCGGCAATGGCTTCTGCCTGGGTGAGATCGAGCTTGTCGTTTAAGAATGCTCGTTCGCTAAACTCACCGGGACGAGCAGGGCGAATACCGGGAATTTCCAGTATTGCTCGAATTATCATATCGATAATAACCGGCCCGCCGTGGCCTTGCAGTTCTAAGACATCTTCTCCGGTAAAGGAGTTTGGACCTGGGAAAAAGAGCGCTATGCCTTCGTCCAACAGTTGTTCCTGTAAGTCATAAAAAGGCAAGTACTCTGCTTTACGAGGCTTGGGGCAGTGACCTAACAGCTTTTCTGCAACCTCTTTACAGGCTTTTCCGCTCACGCGAACAATACCAACACCGCCGCGTCCGGGAGGCGTTGCCTGAGCTACTATGGTGTCGTCAAAATCTGTTTCAGTTTGCATTTTTGCTGCTCCCAAAAGGACTAAAGCCCGGCATTAGCCGGGCCTTAATGCTGGATTACTTCTTGTTTCGAACGTTAATCCCTTTCTTTTCTAACCCACGGTAAATGATCAGCATTTGCGCAATGGTAATCAAGTTACTGACCAGCCAGTACAGTACCAGACCCGATGGGAACCACAGGAAGAATACGGTAAAGATAACCGGCATATACTGAAACAGTTTCTGTTGCATTGGGTCAGCTGTCGGTGTCGGCTGCAGTCGCTGCATCAGGAACATACTGGCACCCATTAAAATAGGCAGGATGTAGTATGGGTCTTTGGTTGACAGATCCTGTATCCAGAACACAAAAGCAGAATGACGCAGTTCAACACTTTCCAATAGCACCCAGTATAGCGCCAGGAAGATTGGAAGTTGTAACAGCATAGGCAGACAGCCGCCCAGAGGATTCACTTTCTCCTCTTTATAGAGCTTCATCATGGCGCCTGACATCTTTTGTCGGTCGTCACCATAACGCTCGCGCAGAGCCGTCATTTTTGGCTGCAGCATGCGCATCTTAGCCATTGAAACGTATTGCGCCTTAGTTAGCGGGAACAATAGCGCTTTAACAATAACTGTGGTCAGGATAATAGCCAGACCCCAGTTAATAACGATGCTTTGTAAGAACTGCAGCAGTTTGAATATCGGTTGAGCTAACCACCATAGGAAACCATAGTCGACGGTTAAGTCCAGATACTCGACGACTTCAGCCATAGCGTCTTGGTCTTTTGGACCCAGAAATACTTGAGACTCAATCGTTTTGGAGCTGCCTGGCTGAATATCAGTCATTGGATAAATGACACCGATAATTGCCTGGCTGCCATTGGCTACTCGAGAATAAAGACGATTTTGCTGACCTTGTTTCGGCACCCAGGCTGACACGAAATAGTGCTCAAGCATTCCGACCCAACCAGTTTGCGAAGTAACGTTCAGCTTTTTGTCCTGCATGCTGTCGAAATCGTATTTTTCGAACTTGTCTTCATCGTAGGAATAAGCTGCACCAAAATAGGTAGGCATGATCATACTGCCACTTTCGCCTGAGTGTACGGAACGTTTTAATTGGCCGTAAAATTGGGTTTCAAGCGTTTTGCTGGTGTTATTTTCTACTTCGTACCGAACATCAACAGTGTATTTTCCTGGCGTGAAGGTAAATACTTTACGATAAACAGAGCCGTTCTCAGCCGTATAGGTTAAAGGAACTTCAATAACCTCGCTTGTAGACTCGTAGCTTTCTTGTTCGTAGTTATAAGAAGGGCGGCCGTCTTTGCCATCAATTCCGTCCGGGCCAATTAGGCCTGACTGAGCGACGTAAACGTTGTTTGAACTGTTTTGCAGAAGTTGAAAGCGTTCTTCAGAACCCTGAGTTTTCGCAAACTTGAGTAAGTGAGTCGAAACAACATCACCACCGCGGGTATCTATCTCAACATCTAACACGTCGGTGCGAACGTGAACTGTGGTTTCAGCCCGCTGAGCTACAACCGGCTGATCACTTTCCGGGACGTCTGCCGAAACGGCTGAACTGCCTGAGGGCACATCGCTGTTTTCAGCGTTATTGCTCGATTGTGTTGAGGTAACGTTTTCAGGTGCTTTTGTTCCGGGTGCGGTTTCCACCATCCAATTCTGGTATAGGAAGAAAGACACCACTAAAAAGGCAATAAATAATATCGTGCGTGGCGAATTCATAGTGATTTCGTCTCTGTTGGCTGATTTAGTAAAGATTCGGATTCGCTGTTATTTTCTGGCTTGGCGTCTTGCTTAGCAAGTGGAACCGGGTCGTAGCCGCCCTCATGAGCTGGGTGACATTTACTGATTCTTACTGCAGCAAGGCCAATGCCACGGATTGTACCGTGTTTTTGTATGGCCTCACAGGCATAATGTGAGCAAGATGGATAAAAACGACAACGCGGGCCCAGCAGTGGACTGATAAACCACTGATAAACCTTTATGAACGCGATTGGTATTGTTCGCAACGCTTTGCTAATTTTCGCCATAAATAATTCAACGTATCCCGTAATGCGGCGTTATCCTGCTCGACAATACCCTGCTTAGCAATAATTACAATGTCAAAAGCGGGAATTTTATGTTGCCTTAAACGGAAGGTTTCACGTATTTGTCGTTTTATGCGGTTTCGGTCAACGGCGCGCTTAGCTCGCTTTTTGCTGACGGTAACACCAATACGTGGGTGCCCTAACTCATTGGGGGTTGCCAACATAGTGACATGAGCAGTAACGGCTTTTACAGGAGGGTTTGAGAATACAGTCTGGAAATGAGAGGGAGTTAACAGACGTAACTCCCTTCCGTATGAGATACTTTTATGCACTCAGTACTTTACGACCACGTGCACGGCGACGAGCCAGTACTTTGCGGCCATTTTTTGTTGCCATGCGAGCACGGAAACCGTGTGAACGCTTGCGCTTTAATACGCTTGGTTGAAATGTTCTTTTCATAACTAATATTCCATCGGTCAGTTTGCTATTTCCCACGCTGGCCGAATAAGTTGAAACCAAACGTGAACGGAATTTTTTAGAGCGCGGATCTTACCGATCTTTTCTCGTTGAGTCAATGACCAGAGGCTTTTTTAGGCAATAAATCCTAAAATAATATCATCCACAATCTGTTGAGATTATAACATTAATAATGTGGATAAAATAACAGTTATTCACTATTTGCTTTGTTTTCATGTTTTAGGGGAATATAGACTTTTAAGCAATTTATGCGCCAGTTTTGGTTTCAATGGCTATTTTTTAACTCCTTTATTGACGCTGTTTTCAGGCAGTTTATGCTAGCGAATATTAGCTGAGTGAAGTACAATCTTTGGTTATGTTTATAAAGAAACGATCCAGGAGAAGAGTGTGAATAATTCGCTTTGGCAACAATGTGCAGAGCGACTGCAATCGGAGTTACCGTTACAGCAGTTCAACACGTGGATCAGACCCCTACAAGCCAAACTCAATGGCGAAACATTAACCTTGTTTGCTCCGAATATTTATTCGGTAGACTGGGTGCGTGACAAGTACCTGAAAACCATTAATACCTATTTAGAAGCTTTGTGTGACGACAAAGTACCTAATGTAGTTTTAAAAGTTGGGGAAGCGTCACCAACACAGCGTGACAGCGGTTCACCGCAACGCGCTGCTGCAACCCGCAGAAAAACACCTAACTTCTCATCCGGTAATACCGATGTGGAAGTGCCTTTTGAAAGCAATATTCATCCGGAATACACCTTCGATAACTTTGTTGAGGGTAAATCAAACCAGCTGGCGCGTGCGGCTGCTATTCAGGTAGCAGAGAATCCTGGCGGCGTTTATAACCCCCTATTTGTTTATGGTGGTACCGGCTTGGGTAAGACTCACCTTTTGCATGCGGTCGGTAATGGCATTATGGCGCACAAAAAGGACGCCAAGGTGTTTTACATTCGGGCCGAACGCTTTGTGCAGGACATGGTGAACTCTATTCGTAACAGTTCAACCAATGAGTTTAAGCGTTACTATCGTTCGGTAGATGCGTTATTGATTGATGACATTCACTTCTTTGCGAATAAAAAAGGCTCGCAGGAAGAGTTTTTCCATACCTTTAATGCGTTGTTGGAAGGTAATCAGCAAATCATTATGACCAGCGATCTTTATCCGAAAGAAATAGACGGAGTTGAAGATCGACTGAAATCTCGTTTTGGCTGGGGCCTTACCATTGCCATTGAACCCCCGGAATTAGAAACCCGGGTGGCTATTTTAATGCGTAAAGCTGACGAACGTGGCTTACATATGCCACACGAAGTTGCTTTTTTCATAGCTAAACGTTTGCGTTCAAACGTTCGGGAGCTGGAAGGTGCATTGAACCGGGTTGTGGCTAATGTGCAACTCACAGGACGGCCTATAACTATAGATTTTGTCCGCGAAGCTTTGCGTGACCTAATTGCCGCTCAGGAAAAATTGGTTACTATTGATAATATTCAGAAGACGGTGGCGGAATACTATAATATTAAGTTAGCCGATATTTTATCAAAACGCCGTAGCCGCTCTGTAGCGCGTCCGCGGCAGTTAGCAATGGCCTTAGCTAAGGAACTGACTAATCATAGCTTACCGGAAATAGGCGACGCGTTCGGCGGTCGGGATCACACAACGGTTTTGCATGCTTGTCGGAAGATACAAGAATTAAAAGATGCGCAGCACGACATTAAAGAAGATTATCGAAATCTAATTCGTACATTGTCGTCATAAAAGTATGTCGTTATAAACAGGGGACTCAGTCATGAAATTTTCAATTAACCGCGATGCTTTTTTAAAGCCGCTGCAGGTTGTAAGTGGCGCTGTTGAACGGCGGCATACCTTACCAATTTTGTCGAATTTGTTGCTTCAGGTCGATAATGGTCAGCTTAAATTAACCGGAACAGACCTTGAGGTTGAACTGGTTTCGGCTGTACCGCTCGAGTCAGCGGATATGGATGCGGCTGTTACTGTACCGGCCAAGAAGTTGCTGGATATTGTGCGCAGCTTACCTGAGGGCTCTACCATCGAGTTTACCTCTCAGGAAGACAGTGCCACGGTTAAGTCTGGTCGCAGTAAATTTAAATTGAGTACCCTGTCTTCAGATGACTTTCCAAATATCGACGACTGGAAAAGTGACATCCATCTGGTAACAGAGCAGGCAGTATTAAAAGATTTAATGTTGAAAACGCATTTCTCCATGGCGAATCAGGACGTGCGCTATTATCTAAACGGCATGTTGTTCGAAACCGATAACGGTATGTTGCGTTCCGTAGCGACCGATGGCCACCGTTTAGCCATGAGCACTTGTGCTATTGACCAGCCAGGTTTGGCTCAACGCCAGGTGATTGTTCCGCGCAAAGGTGTTGTCGAATTACTTCGCTTGTTAGGTGACGACGATCAGGAAGTGTCAGTGTCGATAGGAAATAACCATATTCGTGTCGAAACGCCAGAGCTTGTTTTTACGAGTAAGCTGGTAGATGGTCGTTTCCCTGATTACCGTCGTGTCTTACCGAGCGGTGGAGACAAAGTTATTGTTGCCCATCGCGATGCGTTGCGGCAGTCCTTTGGGCGAGCATCAATTCTTTCTAATGAAAAGTTTCGCGGTGTGCGTTTAAACTTGAGTAGTGGTGAACTTTGCATTACGGCAACGAACCCCGAGCAGGAACAAGCGGAAGAAGTCATAGAAGTGGATTATCAAGGTGATGATCTGGAAATTGGTTTCAACGTTAGCTATTTGCTCGATGTCTTGAATAACATTGATGACGAACAGGTTTCTTTTACACTGTCTGATTCAAACAGTAGTGCATTAATTGAACCTCAGCACGACGAGTCTTGCTGTTACGTTATTATGCCGATGCGTTTGTAACCTGCCTCATAAATGTTCATTGAGACGTTGAATTTAAGCCACTTCCGAAATTTTTCAGAGGTGGCTCTATCTCCCAGCCCCAAAATTAATATCATAACCGGCGATAATGGCTCCGGAAAAACCAGTTTGCTTGAAGCTATCTATTTACTCGGTTTTGGACGTTCTTTTCGGCCGGGAGGGTTTCGTCAGTTGATTAAAGAAGGGAACTCTGGTTTCACCGTATTTTGCCGTTCCCAAGATTACGCTATAGGTGTAAGACGTAGTACCGATGGTGAACAGTCGCTTAGGTTGAATGGCGCCAACGTTCAACGCATGTCAGATGTCGCCCGCTTGGTACCGGTACAACTCTTAACGCCAGAGTCCGTCGATATTCTGCTGGAAGGTCCAGGACAGAGAAGACAGTTTATAGATTGGGGAGTGTTCCACGTGGAACACTCCTTTTATTCTGACTGGGTTGCATATACTCAACTCCTGAAGCAAAGAAACAGCTTACTCAAGCAACGCTCGCTTCCTGTAAGAGAAGATAGGTATTGGAAAGAGCAGTTAGCTTATTATGGTGAGCGCATTAGTAAAAGTCGCGAAAAATACCTAGAAGAACTGAATGATTATATACAAGAACTAGCGAAATCTTTTCTCTCCGATGTTACAATGGAGGTTCGATTAAAATCGGGCTGGGATACTAGCCAAAGCTTATTTGACGCCTTAGAAAGCCATACAGAGAAAGATAAGAAATACGGCTTTACCTCAGTTGGGGCACATAAGGCAGATATAAAAGTGATAGCGGATGGGGTGGAAGTAAAACATCGCCTGTCTCGCGGGCAATTAAAGACCGCGATTACCGCTTTAAAGTTAGCGCAAGGGAAGCATTACCAAAAAATAAAAAGGCAACCCTGCATTTATTTAGTCGATGATTTAACGTCAGAGCTTGATTCAAAAAATCAGGCGTTACTCTGTCGTGAGTTAGAAAATCTAGACGCACAAGTGTTTATCACCGCAATTACTGGAAAGCAGTTGTCGGATAAATTTCAAAAATCACCCCGAATGTTCCACGTGGAACATGGGGTAATAAACGAATGATATCGAGATAATACTATGGAAGAAAATAATTACGGTTCATCGAGTATCAAAGTTCTGAAAGGGTTGGATGCGGTTCGCAAACGCCCGGGTATGTACATTGGTGACACGGATGATGGAACTGGTTTGCACCACATGGTTTTTGAAGTTGTCGATAACTCTATTGACGAGGCCTTAGCGGGTCACTGTTCAGAAATTATGGTTACCATTCACTCTGACGGTTCAGTTAGCGTGAAGGATGATGGTCGCGGAATTCCAGTTGATATACATGAAGAAGAAGGTGTTTCAGCTGCACAGGTTATTATGACCGTATTGCACGCCGGCGGTAAATTCGACGACAACTCTTATAAAGTTTCCGGTGGTTTGCACGGGGTGGGTATCTCTGTTGTAAACGCGCTATCTGAAAAGCTGCAACTGACTATTCGTCGACAAGGCCAGGTTTACGAACAGACTTATCATATGGGTGAGCCTGACAGTGATGTAAAACCTGTTGGCGATACTGATACAACGGGTACAGAACTGCGTTTTTGGCCTAGCCATGAAACTTTTACCAATACTGAATTTCACTACGATATTCTGGCCAAGCGCCTGCGCGAACTTTCGTTCCTTAACTCTGGTGTTGGTATTCGGTTGCGCGACGAGCGTGACGACCGCGAAGATTTATTTAAATATGAAGGCGGTATTGCTGCCTTTGTTAATTATTTGAATAAGAATAAAACGCCAATTCACCAGAAGGCTTTTTACTTCACAATACAAAGAGAAGACGGTATTGGTGTTGAAGTCAGCATGCAGTGGAATGATTCATTCCAGGAAAACATCTATTGTTTTACCAACAACATTCCACAGCGTGATGGTGGTACACACTTAGCCGGTTTCCGTGCCGCTTTGACGCGTACATTGAACACCTACATGGAAAAAGAGGGTTATAATAAAAAATCCAAAACCTCTGCAACAGGTGACGACGCGCGTGAAGGTCTAACCGCCATTATTTCTGTTAAAGTTCCTGATCCTAAGTTTTCGTCTCAAACAAAAGATAAGCTGGTTTCTTCAGAAGTGAAATCTGCTGTTGAGCAGACAATGAACGAGCAGTTAGCGGACTATTTATTAGAAAACCCAGGCGAAGCGAAACTTATCATCAATAAAATTATTGATGCAGCAAGAGCTCGTGAAGCCGCTCGTAAAGCACGTGAAATGACACGACGTAAAGGTGCTCTGGATATTGCGGGCTTACCTGGTAAGTTGGCCGATTGTCAGGAAAAAGACCCGGCACTGTCTGAACTTTATATTGTGGAGGGTGACTCTGCAGGCGGTTCCGCTAAGCAGGGCCGTAACCGTAAAAACCAGGCGATTTTGCCACTTAAAGGTAAAATTCTTAACGTAGAAAAAGCGCGTTTTGACAAAATGCTGTCTTCAGTCGAGGTTGGTACATTAATTACTGCTATGGGCTGTGGTATTGGTCGTGATGAGTACAACCCGGATAAAACACGTTATCACCGTATTATTATTATGACGGATGCGGACGTTGACGGATCTCACATTCGTACTTTGTTGTTGACGTTCTTCTATCGTCAAATGCCTGAAATTATCGAGCGCGGATATATCTATATTGCTCAGCCCCCGCTATACAAAGTGAAGAAGGGCAAGCAGGAAGTTTATATTAAAGATGACCCTGCATTGATTCGCTACTTAACCAGTTTAGCTCTGGATAATGCATCTTTACATGTTAATGAAACCGCACCAGGTATTTCTGGTGAGAAGCTCGAAACTTTGGTTAACGGCTATCAGATGGCGCAGGAAAATATTAAGCGTTTAAGTCGTCGTATGCCTGAGCGTTTCTTACAGCGTCTGTTCTATGCGCCTCGTTTAACGGATGATCGTTTGAAAGATAAAGATTACATGGAGAAGTGGGTTAAAACATTAAATGATGATTTAACCGCCCGTGAAATTAACTCGGCAACTTATACCGTTTCTCTGCATGAAGATACCGAACGCAAGATGTGGTTACCGTCGACGACGATTCGTCAACACGGTGTCGACACAGATTACCCGCTGAACTATGAGTTCTTAATGTCTAAAGACTACGAACAAATAGTGACGCTTGGCGAAGAGATAGACTCTCTGGTTGAGCCGGGTGGATATGTGCTTCGCGGTGAGAAGAAGCAGCCAGTTACACACTTCGTTGAAGCTGTGGAATGGCTTATTGGTGAATCTAAGCGTGGTTTATACGTTCAGCGTTATAAAGGTCTGGGTGAAATGAACCCTGACCAGTTGTGGGAAACTACGATGGACCCTGACACTCGCCGTATGCTTCAGGTAACGATTGAAGATGCTATTGGCGCTGATCAACTGTTCACCACGTTAATGGGTGACGAAGTTGAACCGCGTAGAGCCTTTATTGAATCAAACGCTCTTAAGGTTGCTAACTTGGACGTTTAGTCCGAGCCGAGACATTAGCGATAGGCAACAAAAAAGCCGGCTTCATTTTCATGAGCCGGCTTTTTATTTATTAAAAATCAAAGTGTTGGTTACTGAAGCAAAGAAATATCCGCTATTTCTAAGAACAGCTGACGCAAGCGGAACAGCAAGTTGAGGCGGTTAATACGGACTTTATCGTCATCGGCATTGACCATGACATGCTCAAAAAACGCATCCACAGGCTCTTTAAGCTCGGATAAATGCGTGAGGGCGTCGTTGTATTTACCATCAGCAATTAGTGGCTTAACGGAGCCTTCTGTTTGATTAACCAAACGATAAAGTGTTGTTTCAGACTCTTCCTGTAGAAGAGCTTCATCCACGTTACCTGATATCTCTTCGTCAGATTTTGCCAGGATATTACCCACCCGCTTATTGGCAGCGGCAAGGCTGGCAGCAGAATCCATAGACTTAAATGACTGAACCGCCTTTACCCTTTGGTCGAAGTCCGTTGGCTTAGAGGGTGAGCGGGCAAGTACGGACTGAATAACATCGACAGAGATGCCTTGATCCTGGTACCAGGGACGAAAACGACCGAGTAGAAATTCGAAAACATCGTTAGCTACGGTGCTATTCGATAGCTTGTCACCAAAACCTTCGACGGATGCCGCTAACAGTTCATGCAAGTCTAATGAAAGCTCTCGTTCTACCAGGGTACGCAATAAGCCAAGAGCGGCACGGCGCAGAGCGAATGGGTCACGGTCACCTTTAGGTACCTGACCAATACCGAATATACCGACCAGTGTGTCGAGTTTGTCAGCTAAAGCAACGGCACAAGCCTCTTTAGTTAAAGGCAGTTCGTCACCGGAAAAACGAGGCCAGTAGTGCTGTTCTATTGCTTCGGCTACTACCGGGCTTTCGCCGTCGTTTAACGCATAGTGTTTACCCATAACGCCCTGGGTTTCAGGGAACTCAGAAACCATATCGGAAACCAAATCGGCCTTGCACAGCAGACCGGCTCGTTCTGAGGCTTTTACGTCGGCAGTTAACTGGTTTGCAATTTTACCTGCTAATACCGATATACGACGAGCCTTATCGCCAATACTACCCAGTTGTTTTTGGAACAGAACAGAATCCAGTGCAGCAACTCGCGACTCTAAAGGGGCTTTCTTATCGGACTCAAAGAAAAACTGTGCATCCGCCAGGCGAGGGCGAACGACTTTCTCGTTACCCTTAATGATTTGTTGAGGGTCACGGCTTTCAATATTGGTAATGAAAATAAACTGTGGCAGTAAGTTACCTTTGCCATCTTCCACCGGAAAGTAACGCTGGTCGTCTTTCATGGTAACGATAAGCGGCTCTTTTGGTACCGCGAGGAAGCCTTGATCGAAACTAGCTGTTAAAGCAACCGGCCATTCCACCAAGGCCGCAACTTCCTCAACTAACTCGTCATCCTGAATAACCTGGCCGCCGAGTTCTGAGGCAAGACGTGATACTTCCGACTGAATGGTTTCAATACGCTCCTCGAAGTTAGCGATCACTTTCGCTTCATGAAGCTTAGTTAGGTAGTTGTCGACATGATCGAGCTCAAAACCTTGGGGCGAATGAAAGCGATGACCCTGGATAAAGCGGGCACTCTTCGTTTCCAGAATTTCAGCTTCAATAAGCTCGCTACCCAGCATAACAGTGAGTGTGTGCACAGGACGAATAAATTGCGCCGTGCTGTCGCCCCAACGCATCGGTTTTGGGATAGGCAGAGCTTTAATTGCTGCTTCTAAGATACCCTGAACTAAGTCAGCTAGTGTCTGGCCTTTTACTGTCGCCTTATGCAGCAGCCATTCGCCCTTGTCTGTTTTAAGCCGGTCAGCCTGCTCTACCGTAATGCCGTTTGAACGTGCCCAGCCTTCGGCAGCTTTAGTTGGCTTACCGGTATCATCAAAGGCTACATTTACTGCTGGCCCGCGCTTCTCGACTTCTTTGTCCTGCTGTTCGGTTTCAACTTGTTTCACCAGCACGGCAAGTCGGCGAGGGGTTGCATACGCCTTGATGCTATCAAAACTCAGTTCGGCGCTTTTTAAGCCTGACTCAATACCCGACTTTAAGCTGTCACGCAGCGACTTTAAGGCTTTTGGAGGAAGCTCTTCAGTACCTAACTCAATCAATAAGTTTTCTTTTTGCACGCTCTGCTCTCCTTAGTTCGCTGCTGGTTTGTTTTTATCGTCGGCTAAAGGGAAGCCAAGAGCTTCACGAGTCTGGTAATAGACTTCGGCAACGGCTTTTGCCATGGTTCTGACGCGAAGTATGTAGCGCTGTCTTTCGGTTACAGATATCGCGTGTCGGGCATCCAGTAAGTTAAAGGCGTGAGATGCGCGCATAACCTGCTCGTATGCGGGTAAAGCCAGCGATTTTTCAATTAGCAGTTCACATTCTTTTTCGCAGTCGTCGAAGCGGCGGAACAGCACATCAACATCGGCGTATTCAAAGTTGTAAGTCGACTGTTCAACTTCGTTCTGATGGAAAACATCGCGATACAAGATTTTACCGCGCGGGCCGTCTGTCCAGACCAGGTCATAAATGCTGTCCACGCCCTGAATGTACATAGCTAAACGTTCAAGACCGTAGGTGATTTCTCCGGCCACCGGGCGACACTCAATACCACCAACCTGTTGGAAGTAAGTAAACTGAGTGACTTCCATACCGTTAAGCCAGACCTCCCAGCCCAGACCCCAGGCACCCAGAGTAGGCGATTCCCAGTTGTCTTCTACAAAGCGTATGTCATGAGTCAGTGTGTCAAAGCCCAGCATTTCTAAAGAACCCAGATAAAGCTCCTGAATGTTTTTAGGCGATGGCTTCATAATGACCTGAAACTGATAATAATGCTGCAGGCGGTTCGGGTTTTCGCCATAACGGCCGTCGGTAGGGCGGCGGCAAGGTTGCACATAGGCAAAACTGGCAGGCTCCGGGCCTAATGAGCGCAGAAAGGTCATTGGATGAAAGGTACCCGCGCCCACTTCCATATCCAGTGGCTGAACCACGGCACAGCCTTGCTGAGCCCAGTAATCCTGAAGAGCAAGAATAAGCCCCTGAAAGGTTTTCACATCGTACGTCGACATACGCATTCTCTGCTTTGTTATTTGTGGTTGACCGAAGGTCGAGAAATATGCGTAGATTATACCCTCTGAATCGCCTTGGTTATAGGGGAAGGTATGACAAATAATCAGCCAGAACGGTGTTCCTGGTGTGAATCCACTGACGACTACCGTGCTTATCATGACAATGTGTGGGGGCGTCCGGTAAGCGACCCGATAGAACTTTTTGCCAAACTGTGTCTGGACGGGCAGCAGGCGGGGCTTAGCTGGTTAACCATTCTGCGTAAACAGGCCGGCTATGAGAAAGCCTTTTTAGGTTTTGACCCACAAGCTATCGTGGCAATGAGTGACGCTGATCGTGAATTGTTGTACAGCAACCGTGATATTATCCGTAGCAAGGCCAAAATTGATGCCATTTTTACTAACGCTGAAGCGTATTTAAGAATGGAAGAAAAGGGCGTCAAATTTGAGCGGTGGTTATGGGAGTTTGTAGGCGGCTCACCGATTATTAATGAGCACCAGGCGCAAAGTCAGATCCCAACAGAAACAGAAGCTTCCCAAAGCATGGCAAAAGCGTTAAAAAAGGAAGGCTTTAAGTTTGTCGGACCGACCATTTGCTATGCTTTTATGCAAGCAGTTGGTATGGTGAACGACCATGTTACTAGCTGTCATTGTTATCAGCCTGTTGCTGACCAAATGAAACAGTTTACGTTGTAAAATGAGCGAAGGAAGAATGATAGAAATTACTCTTGCGGACTACAGCAACCCCAAACACCGTAATGCCGTTATTTCCATGCTGGATGCTTATGCCAAAGACCCAATGGGCGGTGGCGAGGGCATATCAGATGAAGTTAAAGAAAGCCTGATAGATGAAATGGCAAAGCGAGACCATGTGTTTTCTTTGCTGGCCTACGATGGTGACACTCCGGTTGGCGTTGCAAACTGTGTAGAAGGCTTCTCAACCTTCGCTGCTAAACCACTAATGAATATTCATGACATAGCCGTTATTCCCGAATATCGGGGGCAGGGCGTTGCTAAAAAGCTTTTAGAAGAAGTGAAAACGCTGGCGGAATTTCGCGGTTGCGTGAAGCTGACACTGGAAGTGCTTGAGAACAATGACCGGGCGAAAAAAGCCTATGAGAACTTCGGCTTCGCACCTTATGAATTAGGTGACGTAGGTCAGGCCGAGTTTTGGGAAATGTACTTGAATAAAGACAAAGCCTGACATCTAAAAGTCAGGCTATTAATGAGATTTCCTAACCCAGTAGCGGTAGGGCATTTCTTCGGTCACAGACTCCACCAACTCATGCTCCATAAACTCGCAAAAGCCCGGAATATCCCGGGTTGTTGCGGGATCATCCGCAATAATCAGTAATACCTCACCAACCTTCATTTTACGAATAGCAGCTCTTACCAGCATGACTGGCTCCGGGCATTTAAGGCCAAGGGTATCGAGTTCTTTGTCGCAGGTAATTTGAGTCATGACTTCTTTAAAAGATGTTAAGCGAAATTACCGAGTAGTTTAACACTTTCGCGACTAAGAGGTGAGGGGTGAGTGATGGATTGCTGCAGTCAAGCCCCCAGGGATGGGTTCACGGCGTGTTTCTGAGTATTTCCTGACAATAAAAAGGGGCGAGCCTTCGCTCCCCCCTTCCTCAGAGCAGTTAAAGTGTTAAACCGCCCTAACTTTGCTGTTTCTTTTAAACGCGTTCGAAGACAGTAGCAATACCCTGGCCAAGGCCAATGCACATGGTTGCTAAGCCAAGCTTCGCGTTTTTCTCTTCCATTAAGTTGATTAGCGTCGTTGAGATACGTGCGCCAGAGCAGCCTAATGGGTGACCTAGAGCGATAGCACCGCCGTTCAGGTTCACTTTTTCTTCCATCTTATCGAACAGTTTCAGGCCTTTAAGAACAGGCAGTGACTGTGCGGCAAAGGCTTCGTTCAGTTCAACAACATCGATGTCGTCAATAGACACACCAGCACGCTTCAGTGCTTTTTCTGTTGCCGGAACCGGGCCGTAACCCATAATGGACGGATCGCAACCTGCAACGGCCATTGAACGGATTTTAACGCGTGGCGTCAGACCCAGTTCTTTGGCTTTGTCAGCAGACATAACCAACATGGCAGCGGCGCCGTCAGACAAGGCTGACGAAGTACCTGCGGTTACCGTACCGTTAGCAGGGTCAAACACTGGGCGAAGCTGTGACAGGCCTTCTGCGGTGGTTTCTGGACGAATCACTTCGTCTTCAGTCACGCGTACCAGTTCGCCATCGGCATTGTGGCCGTTAATTGGGTAAATCTCTTTAGCAAAGCGGCCTTCAACCGTGGCTTCGTGCGCTTTGCGATGAGAGCGAGCGCCGAATTCGTCTTGTTGTTCACGGGTAATACCGAACTTACGAGACAATAGTTCAGCGGTCATACCCATGCTGCCAGAGGCTTTCGCTACAGACTTGTTCATGCCCGGGTGAAAGTCGATTCCATGAGTCATTGGTACGTGACCCATGTGCTCAACACCACCGGCCATAAAGATGTCGCCGTCGCCGTTCATAATAGCGCGGGCTGCGTCGTGCAGAGCCTGCATTGAAGAGCCACACAAACGGTTAACCGTTACACCAGCCACTTTATGCGGAATACCAGCAATAAGCGCCGAGTTACGCGCAATGTTAAAGCCTTGCTCCAGGGTTTGCTGTACGCAACCCCAGTAAATGTCTTCCAGTTCTTCCGGGTCAACTTCCGGGTTACGCTCAAGTAAGCCCTTCATCAGCGCAGCTGAGAGGTCTTCGGCACGAGTATGGCGGAAAACACCATTTTTTGAACGCCCCATTGGCGTACGAATACAATCTACAATGACGATGTCTTTCATTTTAATAACCTCCTCAAGCCTTACTTCGCGCTGGTTGTGTCAAAGTAAGATTTACCGGCTTTAGCCATTTCACGCATGCCGTCGGTAACCTGATAAATTTCACCCAGGTGCGCGTATTTGTCTGCCAGTTGAATAAAGTTGTCCATGCCCAGCGTTTCCAGATAACGGAAAGGGCCGCCGCGGAATGGAGGGAAGCCTAAGCCATAAAGCAATGCCATGTCTGCTTCATCAGCAGAGCCTACAATGTCTTCTTCCAGGCAACGAACCACTTCGTTCACCATAGGGATCATGCAGCGGGCAATCACTTCGTCGGCATCCAGTTTCTTACCTTGCTCACAGCCTAATAGCTCGTAAGTGGCTGGATCCGCTTCTTTGGTTGGCTTACCTTTTTTGTCGGTGCCGTAAACATAGAAGCCTTTACCATTTTTCTGGCCGTAGCGCTCAGCGGCTGCCAGTTTGGCAATGGCGCTGGACTCGTCACGCTTCATGCGGGCAGGGAAGCCTGCTTCCATAACAACGGTGCAGTGATCGGCGGTGTCGATACCGACAACATCGCTTAAGTAAGCTGGTCCCATTGGCCAACCGAATTGCTTCTCCATGACCTTGTCGATGCCGACGAAATCGACGCCTTCATCAACCATACCGGCAAAGCCTGCCAGGTAAGGGAAGAGTACTCGGTTAACAAGGAATCCTGGACAGTCGTTAACAACGATAGGGGTTTTGCCTAGTTTAAGCGCGTACGCTACAACGGCATTAACGGTATCGTCAGAAGTCTTTTCACCACGGATAATTTCAACCAATGGCATTTTGTGGACCGGGTTGAAAAAGTGCATACCGCAGAATTTTTCAGGGCGCTTCAGGTTCTTCGCCAGCTCAGTAATAGAAATGGTCGACGTGTTTGAAGTCAAAATGGCGTCATCACCAATCACGCCTTCAATTTCAGCCAGTACAGAACCTTTAACCTTCGGGTTTTCAACAACCGCTTCAACCACGATATCCACGTCTTTGACTGCTTCGTTCAGCAGCGTAGGCGTGATAGATGATAATATTTTAATCATCTTCTCGTTGTTAACCTTGCCGCGCTCAACGCCTTTTTTCAGGATCTTGCCGGCTTCTTTCATGCCTAAGTCTAAAGCGTCTTGCTTAATGTCTTTCATAACCGCAGGTACGCCTTTAAGCGCTGACTGGTAGGCGATACCGCCGCCCATAATGCCTGCACCTAAAACACCTGCTGTCTTAATTTCTTTGGTTGCTGCCTTAGCGTACTTTTTCGACTTACTTTTAACTGCCTGATCCGCCAGGAAGATACCAACCTGTGCCTGGCATGCCTCGGTTTGGGTGAGGTCGAAAAATGCGTTGTTTTCAGCTGTCAACGCGCCTTCACGATGCTCGCGGGCACCGTTCTCAATTGCTTCTAACGCTTTATGCGGTGCAGGATAGTGCTTGCCTGCTTTCGCTGCAATTAAGCCTTTAGCGGTCACCAGAGTCATCATCAACTCAGTGTCGTTAGCTTTTAACGGCTCAAGTTTTGGCTGACGCTTCGCTTTCCAGTCCTGTTGACCAGCGGCTGCATCTTTCGCCAAGTTAAGAGCGGCTTTGGTCAGGTTTTCCGGTTCAACAACGGCATCAACTGCGCCGACTTTCAATGCATCAAGAGCTTTGTTATTTTTACCTGTGGTTATCCATTCAAGCGCGTTGTCCGGACCAATCACGCGAGGTAAACGCATAGTGCCGCCAAAGCCAGGAATAAGGCCCAGTTTAACTTCTGGTAGGCCGATAGTTGCTGTGGTGTCCGCTACACGGTAGTCACAGGCTAACAATGCTTCACAACCGCCGCCTAATGCGAAACCTTTAACTGCACCAACTGTTGGTACAGGCAGGTCTTCCAATTGGTCAAATACGCGCGATGCTTTTGCCACCCAGCTGCGGGTTTTTTCCTGATCAGAGAACAGTGTCAGGAACTCGGTAATATCAGCGCCGACAATAAAGGTCGACTTGCTGCTGGTAACAATGACGCCGCGCAGGTCGTTAGTGTTTTGTAATTTTGTCAGTGCTTCACTGAATTCTTCTAATGTCGCCTGGTCGAATTTATTAACCGAGCCTTTCGCATCAAATTGTAATTCTGCGAAACCTGGTTCGATAAAATCGACCCGAATGCTTTCACCTTGATAGATCATCTTGGGTCTCCCACGACTTCCATTAATTTGTTGCTATAAAGAAACTGATTCTGCTATAGCTTTGGGTTAAGGTAGACAGAGTTTGGCGCGAATACGCCAATTTTTCAACGGTTATTTAAACATGCGTTTGAATTAATGAAAAAGCAGTCGTTTATCATACGTTACAGTGCGCCATTGTTTTTCGTGTTGTCCCTGTTAAGCATTGGTGCGGTTCAGTCTGAACCTGTTGATACAAAGCAACGGGAGCAGCAGCGTGAGCTATTCAAAAAAGCAGAGTATGCGGCTAAGCGTGGTCGCCTGGGTGAGTATCGGCTATTACTTAAAAAGCTGAAAGATTACCCTTTGCTACCGTACTTGGAATTGGCTCGACTTGAGCAAATTGGATACCTGGCCAATGAAGACCGCGTTCTGGCTTTTCTCGATAAGTATGAAAAGACGCCCCTCGACTGGCAACTAAGACAGCCCTGGCTTACTTATTTGGCAGGGCAGGAGGAGTATTCTCGTTTTATTCGGGACTTCCGGCATCCGGGAACCTTAACTCACCGTTGTCAATTTATTGAGTCGCAGCGTGAAAAGGGTCTGGACGACGGGCCTTTCAGGCGTCAGGTTGATGCTATCTGGAAGCATGGGTTTTCGCTTCCTTCGGCTTGCGACCCCATTTTGGACGAATGGCAAGAATTGGGTGGCCGTACCGAAGACAAAGTTTGGGAACGACTGGAGTTGGCTGCTGAGCATGGTAACCCGACTCTGCTCCCGTATTTAACTGGTTTATTGCCTGAGTTACAGCAGTATCTGGGTGAGTTTTATCACAAGGTGAGGTATTCACCCGCCGCTATAGAGGACGACTCTTGGTACAAGGGGCGCTATCCTGGAAAAGAGGCACAAATAGTTACCTATGCTTTAACCAAGCTGGTTTGGCGTGATGAAAACATTGCTCTGCGAAGCTATAAAAAGCTGAGTTCACAATTGCCTTTTACTGAACAGCAAGAGGGCCGCATCGCCGAAGAATTTGCTGTTGCGTTAAGCTTAAACTCTCATCCCGAAGCTCGTGTCTGGCATGATCGCGTCCCGGTAAACGCGCTAAATGAACGAGTTTTACAGTGGCGTTTGGCTATTTACCTTAAGGACAAAGATTACGAGGGCCTGAGAGACGCGATTCAAAGTTTGCCGGTTGCCATTCGGCAGGGTAATCAATGGCGTTACTGGCTGGCTCGCTCACAGGAGATAACCGGTAACGCTTTGGCCGCACAGGAGCTGTACGAAGATTTAGCCGACGAACGGCATTACTACGGCTTTTTGTCGGCCGCGCGACTGCAGAAGCCGGTGAGCCTTGAACAAGAGAAACTTGAAGTCAGTGTTGTTCAGCTTGAGCAAATTCGTAATCATCCTAGCGTGCAACGTGCGTATGAACTGATTCAACTGGAGCGTTGGGTCGACGCCCGGCGCGAATGGAACCATTTATTGACGCAGCTTGATGGCGAGGAGCAAAAGGTTGCGGCATATCTCGCCAGCGAGTGGGGATGGCACGATCAGGCAATATGGACATTAGCGCAAATAGGGCATTTTGACGCTGTGGGCATTCGTTTCCCTTTAGCCTACAAAGATATATTAGGGCGAGCGTCACAGGCCGCCGGAATCGATGAAAACTGGGCTTTAGCTATTACGCGCCGGGAAAGTAACTTTAGGCATGATGCGTATTCAAGTGCTGGTGCAAGGGGACTAATGCAGATTCTGCCTGGTACTGCAAAGCAACTGGATACTAAGAATAATAGCTGGCGTCGGTTGAACGACCCCGCTGTTAATGTGCGTCTGGGCACTGACTATTTAAGTCGACTGAAACACCGCTTTGAGAATAATTGGTTATTAGCTACGGCAAGCTATAATGCAGGCTATTATAGAGTCAAAGACTGGTTACCCGACGAGTCTGTTGCTGCCGATGAGTGGGTCGAAACCATTCCGTACCATGAAACCAGAGATTATGTAAAAGCGGTATTGAGTTATCAGCAAATTTATAGGATGTTGGGTGGTAACGAGGATAATTTGTTTGAGCAAGTTGTTGATATGACAATTGTTGATACTGAATAAGGCGATCCAATATGACTGCGATAGCAGATTTGTGGCCGTTGTTTCCTGACCATATAAAGCAGCTTCAGACTCGTGCTGAACGACTTTTTAAACGAGAAAATTTAGATTTAGTTGCTATTCATTCAGGCCAGCAAAAGCGCTGGTTTTTGGATGATATGAATTATCCTTTCCGTGCAAATCCTCATTTTAAAGCCTGGTGCCCGGAAACTCAGTTGCCTAATGCCTGGGTTATTTTAAGGCCCAACACGCGGCCGACATTAGTTTTATTAAGTTCTCCGGACTTTTGGCATACGACGACAAGCCTAGAGGGGGCTCCCTGGTTAGAAGAGTTCCACGTGGAACACATCAGTTCGCCAGAGGCCATTGAAAAACTACTTCCTTACGATAAGAAAAATGCGGCTTACCTTGGTGAACATATTGAGGTTGCCAAGGCTTTGGGCTTTGAGAATATAAACCCAGACCCCGTGCTTCATTTCTTTCATTATCATCGCTTGTTTAAAACCGATTACGAAATTGCCTGTTTGACCCAGGCTAATCATATTGCGGCTGAAGGCCATGTTGCGGCCGCTGACGCCTTCTTTAACGGTGAGTCGGAGTTTGATTGTCTGCTGAAATATATGGCAGCTACTCGGCAAGGGCAGAATGAAGTGCCTTACAACCATATTATTGGGCAAAATGAAAATGCCAGTGTTTTGCATCACTGGATGCCCGATAAGACAGCTCCTAGTTCACTCAAGTCGATGCTGGTTGACGCTGGCGCTGAGGTTTACGGTTATGCCGCAGACATTAGCCGTACCTGGTCTAAACAACACAATGAATACGAAGAGTTGATAGCTGCACTTGACCAAATTACATTGGCGTTAATTGATAAAATGAAGCCGGGCGTCGAATTCCCGGCGCTGCACCAGTTGGCTCATGAACAAATTGCTAATGTGCTTTTTGCTTTTGGTTTTGTCAGTTGCAGTCCTGAACAAATGATTGAAGACGGCATAACTACGGTATTCCTTCCGCATGGTTTAGGTCATCCTCTGGGCTTGCAGGTACACGACGTTGGTGCTGCGCAGGCTGATGAAAGGGGTACGCCAATAGCGCCACCCAGTGGTCATCTTACGTTAAAAACCACTCGTACCGTAGAGCCCCGACAGGTTTATACCATTGAGCCAGGAATCTACTTTATTGAGCCTTTGCTGCAGAAGCTGGCGAATTCGCGCAATAAGCATTTGATTAACTGGCGCCGGGTGGATGAGTTTAAACCCTTTGGTGGCGTGCGAGTTGAGGATAACATTGTGGTTTACCGGGAGCGAAATGATAACCTTACACGCCAAACCGCATTAGATGCTTACGTGAAAAAGGTTACCCGTCTTGCATGATCAGGATTACGACATTCCGGCTTCGGAAACGGAAGTCGAAATAGAAGTTAAAGGCAGCCGCTTTATTGCGTGCCTGGCACATACGCCAAACGCCGACAGCGCCGCTGAGTTTCTGACTGTTGTAAAAAAACGCTGGCCCAAGGCGTCTCACTATTGCTCTGCATCGCTTTTTTCCGCACCTAATAACAGCCAGAGTATGGCTTACAGCGACGACGGTGAACCCTCTGGAACGGCGGGGCGACCCATGCTTATGGCACTACAAAATAGCGGCGTAGGCGAGGTTACCGCTATAGTCGTGCGATATTTTGGTGGGGTGAAGTTGGGAACGGGCGGACTTCAGCGAGCCTATACCGACGCAACAGTCGCCGCATTAGCTGAACTTGAAAAAGAGCAAAGGGTTTTTAAACAACGCTTTCAGTTAAATTTTGCTTATACTGACCAGGGCGATGTTGAACCGCTTTTGCTTGAGGCTAATGCTGAAATGGAATCTTCGGAGTATGAAGAGAGTGTGCGACTTAAGGTATTGCTACGCCCCGTGAATGTTGGGGCGTTGCAGAAGAAGCTACAGGCTGCTACCCGTGGCCGGGTGCAATTGAAAGAACTGGACTAAAAGAACATCGCACTTGGCTGGAAGACTTTTTCAACCTGATCAATGTACTTTTTATCCAGCAAGAAAAGAATAACGTGGTCGTCGGAGTGAATAATGGTTTCACTGTGCGCCATAAGTACCTCTTGTCCGCGAACAACAGCACCAATAGTGGTTCCCGGCGGAAGCTTGATATCTTTAATGGCTTTACCCACCACTCGGGACGTGTCTTCATCACCATGTGCAATTGCCTCAATAGCTTCGGCAGCACCTTTTCGCAGTGAGTAAACGTTAACAATATCGCCACGGCGTACGTGAGTTAGTAGAGCTGAAACTGTGGCGCGTTGCGGTGAAATGGCAATATCAATTTCGCCTCCCTGCACCAAGTCAACGTAGGCGCTACGCTGAATGAGCACCATGGTTTTACGGGCGCCCATACGTTTAGCCAGCATTGCTGACATAATATTCGCTTCGTCGTCGTTGGTAACCGCAATAAACACGTCGATGTCTTCAACGTGCTCTTCTTCCAGCAATTTTTGGTCGGACGCGTCGCCGCGAAAAATTAAGGTATGCTCAAGGCTTTGCGAAAGCTCTTCCGCACGGGTTTCTGAGCGTTCTATCAGCTTAACTCGATGATCGACTTCCAGTTGTTTCGCCAGACCGGCACCAATGTTCCCGCCACCAACAATCATTATTCTGCGGTACTTATCTTCCAGCTTTTGCAGTTCCTGCATTACGGTACTAATGTGGCGGGTGTCTGCAATGAAGAAAACTTCATCATCGGCTTCGATGATCGTGGTTCCGGTAGGGCGTATAGGCTTACCCTGACGATAAATAGCCGCAACCCGGGTGTCGATATTGGGAATATGCTCCCGCAGTGTTGAGATAGCATGGCCAACGAGCTTTCCGCCGTAGTAGGCCTTTACCGCCACCAGGCTGGCTCGTCCGTTGGCAAACTCCATAACTTGCAGAGCGCCCGGGTAGTCAATAAGCCGGCGAATATAGCTGGTTACCAGTTGTTCCGGTGAAATAATGTGGTCAACTGGCGCATCCTGATTATGAAACAGCTGATCTTTATAGCGGATGTATTCTTCAGAGCGAATTCTGGCTATTTTCTTTGGCGTATTAAATATCGAGTAAGCAACCTGACAGGCAATCATATTGGTTTCGTCGCTGCTGGTTACTGCAATAAGTAAGTCGGCATCGTCGGCACCCGCGCGACGTAAAACATCAGGATGGGCTCCGTTACCAACGACGACTCGCAGATCATACTTATCCTGCAAATCGTCCAGTAAATCGTTATTGGTATCAACTATGGTGATATCGTTGCGTTCGCCAACCAGATTTTCCGCTAATGTGCCGCCGACCTGGCCAACACCGAGTATGATAATTTTCATTCGACTTTTTTCAATCTCGCGTAAAAGAAACCATCCCCGTTATGTTCACCCGGGAGCAGTTGCAGAGTTTTCTGCTTTTCATCAATAGGTATCAGACTAGCACTCGATTGCTGTTTTAGAAAAGACTCAATTTGAGTTTGGTTTTCCTGGCTTAGAATAGAGCAGGTTGCGTAAAGCAGTTCTCCGCCGGGTTTAAGTAAAGGCCAAAGCGAATTTAGTATCTGGTTTTGCAATTGCGCGAGCTCATTAATGTCCTCAGCGCGACGCAGCCACTTGATATCGGGGTGGCGGCGTATCACGCCCGTTGCCGAGCAGGGCGCGTCCAGTAGTATGCGGTCAAATTGCTCGCCGTCCCACCAATCATCAGTTGAAGCAACATCGGCGCAATGAACTATGGCACTTAAACCGGCGCGTTCCAGGTTTTCGTCCACTCGCTCAAGACGTTTAGCATCGATATCGATGGCCTGAACTGGTTGTTCAAAGTCATTTCGCTCAAGCAGGTGCAATAGCTTGCCTCCCGGAGCGGCGCAACAATCGAGTACGCGGTGGGAAGCCTTTACGTTCAGGTAATCCGCAGCTAACTGGGCCGAACGGTCCTGCACCGATGCGTGGCCCCGGTCAAACCCCGGAAGCCTTTCAACCGGAACAGGCGAATGCAGTCGAATGGCATCGCCGGCCAGGGTGTCGCCTTCGGCGGCAATACCGCTGTCTTCAAGTTGTCTTAAATAATCATCGCGATTGAAAAAACGACGGTTCACACGCAACCACATGGGCGGGTGTGCGTTGTTTTCTAAAAGAATGTCGCTGGCTTGTTGCGGGTGGTCTGCCTGAACTGCATCAAACAACCAGCGCGGATGATTTTGCATCGCATCAACAGGCAGTTCGCGCTGCTGTGACTCATCTGCGGTTGGTGCTTCGCGCAGCAATTGGCGCAGTATACCGTTTACCAGGCCTTTGTGATTACGTTTGCCCAGAATACGCGCGGCTTCTACTGTGGCACTGACGGCAGCGTGGTCTTTAATGCGCAGACAATAAAGCTGATAGGCACCTACCAGTAGTAAGTAGTGCAATACTTTAAGCTTACCTTTAAGTGGCTTATCCAGTTTAGCCCCAACCAGCTTGTTAAGGCTGGGCAGAACCCTTAAAACACCGTAGCTAATTGCACTGGCAAGACGTTTATCTGCGTCAGAGAGTTTTCCGGTGGCGTGGGGTAAGGCCGCGGAAAGCGACTCGCCTTTCTCTAATACATGAAAGAGGGCGGTTGCTGCGGCGGCCCGGCTAGTTGCTCCCTGACCGCCGTTTTCTGACTTTTTCTGCTGGCTCATTGTAATTCCAGTCCCGGGCTAAAGACATTGCTATAGCCGTTAACCAAGGTACTGGCTGGCTGAGTCTTTTTCCCTGGCATCTGTGCCTGAGTGATACGTAAAATACCACCCCCGGTCACCACGTCGATGCCTTCGTGTGTGCTATTAATAATCGTGCCCGGACCTTTATTGCTGGCGCCCTGAATAAGTTCAGCTGCGTGAATTTTTACTGTGTTCTGTTCGGCTTTTAAATGTTCTGACTGGCACCAGCTCATTGGCCAGGGGTTAAACGCTCGTACGCAGCGTTCGATAAAGGCCGCCGGTTGTGTCCAGTCTATTTTACCTTCCTGCTTGGTCAGCTTTTTTGCATAAGTGGCATTGGCATCACTTTGCGGTTTAGCCTGGCTCTGATAGCCGTCGAGATCTTTTAATACTTTAATTAACGCCTTAGGCCCCAGGCTTTCAAGCTTGTGATAAAGCGAAGCCGAGGTTTCGTCCGGACTGATGGCGCAGCGCTCTTCGTGCAGCACCGGACCGGTATCCAGCCCGGCTTCCATTTGCATAATGCAGACACCGGATTCTAAGTCGCCAGCCCATATCGCGCGTTGAATTGGAGCGGCACCTCGCCAGCGGGGTAACAAAGAACCGTGCACGTTCAGGCAGCCTTTTGTAGGAATATCTAATACTGCCTGCGGAAGCAGTAAGCCATAAGCCACCACAACCATAACGTCAGGTTTTAGATCGGCTAGTGCAGCCTGATCCTCTTCTGATTTCAGGGACTCGGGCTGATAAACAGGAAGCTGGTGTTCGAGCGCAAGCTTCTTAACCGCACTGGGTTGTGGCTTTTTGCCTCGTCCTGCAGGCCTGTCGGGTTGGGTATAAACACCCACTACCTGATGAGATCCATCAAGCAGTTGTTGTAAGTGTTTTGCTGCAAAGTCCGGAGTACCGGCAAAGACAATTCGCATTATTGTGCTTCCGCCGCTTGCTTCTCGGCTAAACGTTGCTCTTTCTCAAGCTTTTTGCGAATACGCTCGCGCTTCAGCGGCGATAAATAATCAACAAAGAGTTTACCGTCTAAGTGGTCAATCTCATGCTGAATACAAATGGCCAGTAGCCCTTCAGCAGAACGACTGAAACGCTCACCATTTTTATCCAGTGCCGTAACGGTAATTTTCTCAGCGCGTTCAACTTTGGCGTAAACGCCGGGAAACGACAGACAGCCTTCGTCGTTTTTAAAGTGGCCTTCTGCTTCGGTAATTTCCGGATTAATGAACACCAGTGGCTCGTTTTGATCTTCGCTGCAATCGGCGACAAATAGCCGTCTGTGCACGTCAACCTGGGTTGCCGCAAGACCTACACCTTGTTCTTCGTACATGGTTTCGAACATATCGTCGATAACCGAGCGGATGTTGTCATCTACCTTTTCAATCTTCTGTGCGACTTTGCGCAAACGTTCGTCTGGATATTGCAGAACCGTCATTTTTGCCATTAGAACCTCCAATTCTTGATCTACCCTTAGTTTACCTTAAATTGGTAGGTCAAGGACAGTCTGTGAACACACAGGAATTATGTGTATTAATGGGGATGACACGCGCATCAAACAAGGTACAGAAAGCTGCTCGGGAATGTGAGAACTGGGAAGCTATTTTTGAGCGATGGGGGCAATCGCTAAAACCGGTAGAGGCGCGTTGGTTAAACGCAGCTGAAAACTGGTGCCGTAGTGACTATCAGGGCGTTATTTCTTATTTTAGTGAAGACTACCCAGCTGCGTTAAAAACCATAGCCAATCCGCCCTGGTTACTTTATTACCGGGGACGTAAAGAGCTGCTACAGGGTGTTAGTGTGGCTATTGTTGGCAGCCGTAAAGCCACTCACAGTGGTTTACAAATTGCTGACTGGTTCAGCGAGCGCTTAGTGGCGGCGGGTGTTGTGGTGGTTAGCGGTCTGGCTATGGGCATTGACGCTCAAGCACATAAAACCGCAGCCGATAAAGGAAAAACCATAGCGGTTTTAGGTACCGGTATCGATCAGTATTACCCCAGAAGAAACAAAGCCTTACAGGACTTTATTGCGCATCAGGGGCTGCTGATTTCTGAATTTCCGCCGGGGCAAACCGCGCGAATCGATCATTTTCCCCGCCGTAACCGTATTATTAGTGGTATCAGTCAGGCCGTTGTAGTGGTTGAAGCAGCACGTAAGAGTGGTTCGCTTTCAACGGCAATACACGCGTTGAACGAAGGGCGTGAAGTCGGAGCTGTACCGGGGTCGGTGTTGCTGCCGGAGCATCAGGGCTGCCACTGGTTAATCCAACAGGGCGCTAAGCTAATTAATACGCCGCAGGACATTCTCGACTGGTTCTCGGTTGACGATACTGAGGTTGCCATAGAAGGTGATACAGAATGTCGCGATGAAAGCTTGGCAAACAATCGATTGTTCGCTAGTCTGAGTTCAGAGCCACGAACAATTGATGACATGGTACAATTGTCCGGACTCGAGGTTGCTGAAGTCATGGAGAAAGTAGTGTTACTCGAATTAGAAGGGCTAGTAGCAGCCGTACCAGGCGGTTATATCAAAGTGGGGAGGCGCTAAAGTATGTTTGATATCCTCATGTACTTGTTTGAAAACTACATTCATTCGGAAATGGAAGTTGTAGTTGATCACGATGAGTTAACCAATGAACTTACCCGGGCTGGTTTCCGTCACCAGGAAATCCAGAAAGCTTTGGCGTGGCTAGAACGGCTGGCCGATTTGCAGCAAATGGAAACCAAGTCTTATCTGGATGTTGCTCCGCAGCAGTCTACCCGTATTTATACCGCGGCAGAGATGACTCGTCTGGACAGCCAGAGTCGGGGTTTTCTGATGTACCTGGAAAACCTGGGGGTACTTGATTTTGCTACACGAGAAGTGGTTGTTGACCGTGTGATGGAACTGGAAACGCCGAACTTTACTCTGGATGACCTGAAATGGGTTGTACTTATGGTGCTGTTTAATGTTCCGGGCCAGGAAGCTGCGTACGACCAAATGGAAGGTTTGCTGTTTGAGGAAGCTGAAGGACCCCTGCATTAATGTCATCAGATGAGCGCTGCCCCCGTTGTGAGCGACCACTGGTTATTAAACATGTTGGGCATAACAGCTTTTTAGGCTGTACCGGTTACCCGGACTGCGATTATAAGCGAGGCCTTCGGGAGCAATCTGAAATTGAGCCCGAAGATCTCGGCGTTCCTTGCCCTGAGTGTGGCAAAGAACTGCAGTTAAAGAGCGGTCGTTATGGCCTATTTGTTGGCTGCAGCGGCTTTCCTGAATGTGAGTTCGTTACTGAACCGAACGTTGAGGAAGAAGAGACGATTCGCTGCCCTGAATGCGGCAAAGGCCAGTTACATCAAAAAACATCGCGGCGCGGTACCGTATTCTATGCTTGCGACCAATACCCGAAATGTGAATTTACCGTGAATCAGCCTCCGGTTGATGAAGCCTGTCCTAAATGCCAGTACCCGCTGCTGGTGAAAAAGAAAACCGCCGCCGGAATTCGCAAAGTCTGCCCGCAAAAGCAATGCGACTATAAGTCGGACGCGTTATAATCCGGCTCATTGAGTTGAGGAGTGATTATGGCAGATACATGGGAAGCAGCGCACAGCGCTATAAAAACGGGCATTATTGCCTATCCAACCGAGGCGGTATTTGGACTGGGATGCGACCCTCGCAATGAAGTGGCTGTGCAGAGGCTGTTAAGCCTGAAACAGCGACCCGCCGAGAAAGGTCTTATATTAATTGCCGCCGATTACAGTCAGTTACTTCCCTATGTTGAAGACTCCGCTATTGCGCAGGACAAACGTTTCAGCGTTTTGTCGCATTGGCCGGGGCCCGTTACATTAATTCTGCCGGTAAGAAAAGGCGTATCAACCTTATTGACGGGCGGTCGCGATACTATCGCTGTGCGCGTGACCGCGCATGAACCTGCCAGAGCGCTGTGCCGCGAGCTGGGTCATGCGTTAGTCTCTACCAGCGCCAATTTAACCGGGCAGGAACCCGCCCGAACTGCGGCGGAAGTTCGTCAGCAATTTGGTGACAGTGTGGACTGGATAATGGATGAAAGCACCGGTGGAGCCGCGAATCCGACTCGAATCATAAACCCACTAAATAATCAGGTTTTCAGAGACGATGCATAATGATTACTTGAAGCAGGTAAAAAGCTACCTGATGTCGTTGCAGGATGCTATTTGTCAGCAGTTGGCGCAGGCGGACGGTGAGCAGAGCTTTCAGGAAGACAGCTGGGACCGGCCGGGAGGCGGCGGTGGTCGCTCGAGGATCATAAAAAACGGTGCGGTTTTTGAACAGGGTGGTGTAGGTTTTTCGCACGTTTATGGTGAGAAAATGCCTGCCTCGGCAACGGCACACCGACCAGAGCTGGAAGGTCGCGATTTCAATGCCTGTGGTGTTTCTCTGGTAATGCATCCGGAAAACCCTATGGTACCGACGGTCCATATGAATGTGCGTTTTTTTATTGCGCAAAAAGAAGGTGAAGAACCTGTCTGGTGGTTTGGCGGCGGCTTTGATTTAACGCCGTTTTATCCTTTTGACGAGGACATTATCGAATGGCATCAACAGGCGAAAAACGCGCTCGATAGCGTCGATGAAAAGCTCTATCCGGAATATAAAGCCTGGTGCGACGATTACTTTTTCCTTAAGCATCGCGATGAAGCGCGCGGTGTGGGCGGCATATTCTTTGATGACCTTAACGACCGTTCATTTGACGAGTGCTTTTCGGTTATAAAAGCGGTAGGTGATGCTTTCGCCAAAGCTTATCTGCCTATTGTCGAACGTCGCAAAAACCTGGCTTATACTCAGCAACAAAGAGACTTTCAGCTATATCGGCGCGGGCGTTATGTGGAGTTTAATCTGGTCTGGGATAGGGGAACTTTGTTTGGTCTGCAAACCGGTGGCAGAACCGAGTCTATTTTAATGTCGATGCCACCGCTGGCGCGTTGGGAGTATGACTGGCAAGCTGAGCCAGGCTCTGCAGAAGAGCAGCTTACCGAGTATTATTTAAAACCCAGAGATTGGCTGTCCGTATGAAATCCGTGACCAGCCTGGGCGTATTCGGGAATCCCATAGCGCATAGCCTGTCGCCGCGTATTCATGCGCTGTTTGCGCAGACCCGGCAGGACTCAATTAACTATCAACGCTATTTATCCACGCCTTCGCACTTTCCCCGCCGGATTGCTGAATTTTTCCGCCATGGCGGGCAGGGTGCCAATGTCACCTTACCATTTAAACAGCAGGCCGCATCCTTGGTTACTAAACTGTCCGCTCGTGCGCGGTTAGCGGGGGCGGTGAACACCTTAATTCCTTACGGCAATGGCCAGCTGTTAGGTGATAATACTGACGGCGAAGGCTTGATTATTGACCTTGAAAACAAAGGTTTTAGCGTAAGTGAGCGCTCACTTGTTGTTTTTGGTGCCGGAGGATCAGCACGTGGGATAATACCTCTTCTGCTGGAGCAAAATCCGCGGTGTCTGTATTTGGTTAATCGAACGGCAGAGAAAGCCGAAATGCTTAAATCTCAGCTAGAGACACTGGGGCTGGTTGCAGCTAACCGAATTCAGGTACGTTCGTCTGCGTCTGCAATTGACGAACCCATAGATCTGTTAATTAACGCAACCAGCAGCAGTTTGAATGGACAGCGCTTAACACTCCCTACTCTGCTGTCCGAAAATGCTGCTGGCTATGATTTAATGTATTCCGACCAGCCAACAATATTTATGGAGCAACTGACGCAGGCTGGCTGCAAAAATGTCAGCGATGGATTTGGCATGTTGATTGAGCAGGCTGCGTCCTCTTACCAACTTTGGATGGGAGATGAACGCCCCGATACTGCATTTGTTATGGCTGAAATGCGAACTCCTAGTTGATTGATTGAAAAGGGGTTTTCTTTGCTTTTTATAAGTAAAGAAAAATGAGGAACAAAAGGTTATAAAAAAACTGAATTTGTCAGTAGATCATTGCTGATTTTATGGTAATCTGTCTGACCTGCTTTTGAGGCATTTCCTTCCATTTCAGGACAAAAGCAGAATAGTTTCCACAGTGAAACATAACAATAAAAAGTACTAGGTATTTCGGGAAACCTGCCGTTTTAAATCCCATACTATCAATAACTTAAGTAAATTTTGGACACGGGGAAATTCAAACTTCCGGCTGTGGCATGACTCGTTGTTAACAGAGTTACTAACAGGTTATGCACACTCTGTTCAGTGGCCTGAATTGCCGTTCTGTGGCATCCTATAGGTAACGCTTAATTTAGGTTCTTAACTATGGCCACATCTGTTCCAGAAAATCCTTTTATCCTTGTCGATGGTTCTTCTTATTTGTTCCGCGCTTTTCATGCGCCGCCGCATTTAACCAACTCAAAAGGTGAACCGACCGGAGCTATTTACGGTGTTGTTAATATGCTCCGAAGCCTGCTAAAGCGCTATAAACCCAGCCATATGGCGGTAGTTTTCGATGCCAAAGGCAAAACCTTTCGTAGCGACATTTACCAGGACTACAAAGCAAACCGTCCGCCTATGCCAGACGATTTGCGAAGTCAGATCAAACCTTTGCATGACATTGTCCGGGCTATGGGTTTACCGCTGCTTTGCATTGACGATGTTGAAGCTGATGATGTTATTGGCACGCTGGCGCGCCAGGCCGGCGACAAGGGTCGCTTTACGCTGATTAGTACCGGCGATAAAGACATGGCTCAGCTGGTCAATGAACATGTCATGCTCATTAACACCATGACCGATACTTTAATGGATCCTGAAGGGGTTGAGAAAAAGTTCGGGGTTAAGCCAAACCAAATTATCGATTATTTAGCGCTTATGGGTGACAGCTCTGACAATATTCCAGGCTTGCCCAAAGTGGGCGAAAAGACAGCACAGGCGCTGCTGCAAAGTATTCCCAGCATTGACGCTATTTACGAAAATGTGAATGCAGTAACTGAGCTCTCTTTTCGTGGTGCGAAGTCTATGCCGGCTAAGCTTAATGAATATAAAGAACAGCTGCTGATGTCGCGTGAGCTGGCGACCATTAAGCTCGATGTGGCAATGGACTTACAACCGGAAGAGTTGAAAATACAGACGGCAGACAGCGAAAAACTGCAGGAGCTCTATAGTCGTTGTGAATTCCGCCGGTGGCTTGGCGAGCTGATGGAAACTGGAGCGGCAACGGATCAGGCTCTGGGTGAAACCGATGGCGAAAAACCGACCAGCGATATAAACAGAGACGCGTATCGTGTATTGATGACTGAAAAAGAGGTCAGCGATTACATAACTCAACTGAAGAAATGTGATTACTTTGCCTTTGATACCGAAACAACCAGCCTTAATTATATGGAGGCTGAACTGGTTGGTGTGTCGTTAGCCATGGCACCTGGCGAAGCTGTGTATATACCTGTCGGGCATGATTACATGGAAGCGCCGGAGCAGGTTGGCCGGGACTGGTTACTAAAGCAGTTAAAGCCTTTACTTGAAGCTGAAAAGCCACAAAAAGTGGGGCAAAACCTGAAATACGACTCGCATATTCTGCGTCGCTATAAAATTCGCCTGGCGGGAATTTTAAATGACACCATGCTTGCCTCCTACGTGTTTAACAGCGTTGGATCGCGGCATGATATGGATACCTTAAGCCTTCATTATCTGAACCATAAAACCATTAGCTTTGAAGACATTGCAGGTAAGGGTGCGAAGCAACTGACGTTTAACCAAATTGCTTTAGAGCAGGCCGGGCCCTACGCGGCTGAAGATGCTGACATTACGTACCGGTTGCATGATGTGCTCTGGAACAAAGTAAAAGAAACCGGCAGTGAGCTGCAAAGTGTTCTAACCGATATAGAAGTGCCGTTAGTACCGATATTGTGCGATATGGAGCAATACGGTGTGCGCATTGACGCAAACTTGCTGGGTAAGCAAAGCCAGGAAATTGCGGAAAAGCTCGATGCTCTGGAGAAAAAGGCTTTTGAAATTGCAGGCGAGGAGTTCAACCTGGGTTCACCGAAACAGCTGCAACGCATATTCTTCGAAAAGCTTGAGTTGCCAATTGTGAAGAAAACACCAAAAGGCGCGCCGTCAACGGCTGAGGAAGTTTTGCACGAGCTGGCACATGACTACCCCTTGCCGGATGTGATACTGCAGCACCGCGGCTTGTCTAAGCTTAAATCAACCTATACCGACAAGTTACCGAAGATGATTAACCCCGATACAGGGCGCGTACACACCTCGTACCAACAGGCGGTTACCGCAACCGGGCGTTTGTCTTCAACGGACCCTAACCTGCAGAATATTCCAATTCGTACCGCCGAAGGGCGCAGAGTGCGTCAGGCCTTTATTCCTGAGCAAGGTTATAAGATTGTCGCTATCGACTATAGCCAGATTGAACTGCGCATTATGGCGCACTTGTCGCAAGATGAGTCTTTGCTTAAAGCCTTTGCCGAAGGCCTGGATATTCACCGTGCGACAGCGGCCGAAGTGTTTGGCTGTAAGGCTGATGAAGTCAGTAATGACCAGCGCCGTCAGGCAAAAGCGGTGAACTTCGGGCTAATTTACGGTATGTCAGCCTTTGGGCTGGCGCGGCAACTGGGTATTGCCCGTCATGAAGCTCAGCACTATATGGACAAGTATTTTGAACGCTTCCCTGGAGTTTTGCGTTACATGGAAGATACTCGCAAGCAGGCAAAAGAGCAGGGCTATGTTAAAACCCTGTTTGGACGTCGTTTACCCTTGCCGGATATAAAAGCCAGTAACGGAGCCCGTAGAAAAGGGGCGGAACGTGCAGCTATCAATGCGCCAATGCAGGGCACTGCAGCGGATATCATTAAGAAAGCTATGCTGAAAGTTGCCGACTGGATTGACAGTAATAACTGTCAGGATGATGTGCGTATGCTAATGCAAGTTCACGATGAACTGGTGTTTGAAATAAAAGAGTCGAAATTAACGGATTATATTGAACAATTAACTGAAGTAATGGAAAAGGCTGCAAGCCTTGATGTGCCTTTAATAGCGGAAGCTGGTAAAGGCAATAACTGGGACGAAGCTCATTAATTTTAAGAATTGTCTGAACTTTTTATAAAGGGTCTAGTCACAACAGGTGAGGGCATTAATCCTCCCTCAAAAAATTGTTCTCCCTGGATTACTTTTCGCCCGACTTTTTAGTCGGGCTTTTTTCTGTCTATTTCTGTGGTATACCAGCCATACCGGAGCGGCCTCTGCGGTTAGCGAACCAAACCCCAACTAAAATGGCGAGCATTCCAACTCCCTGTTGCAACCAGAAGTCTTCGCCATCAAGTATCCCTAGTATAAGAGCGACAATGGGAATTAGGTAGGTGACCGAGCTGGTAAAAACGGTATTGGTGAGTTGTACTACATGGTTAAAAATAACTAAAGCGCCGGCGGTTCCTGCGATACCCAGAGCCAGAACAGAAAACAGCGATAACATTGCGCCCGGCTGCTGAACCTGAGTAATAAACTCCGTTCCTGCAAACAAGTAGATTGTTGCCGGAACGGCAGCCATAAGCAAAGATATGCCGGTAATGGTTAATGGCGATAAGTCACTGATTTTGTGTTTGATGAGGTTCAGGTTGAGCCCATAACAAACGGTTGCGGCCAGGACTAACAAGGCGTACAGATTAAAGTCCCAGCTGCCATTAGCCGAAGCGGTAACCAGAAGCAAGGTACCAAACAAGCCAATGGCTACGCCAATAACCTGTGCTAAGCGCGCTTTTTGATGAAAGAACAATGCACCAATAACCAGTGTTGCGATAGGGGTTAATGCATTTAGGACCCCGGTAACGCCGCTTGCCAGCTGTGTTTGGGCAATAGCAAACATAAAAGCCGGAATAAGACTGCCAACCAGCCCGACACTGGCAAGCTTTAACCAATGTTTGCGGGTAATTTTATTCAGTCGGCGGGCAATGAAAGGGGCAAGCACAAGTCCTGCTGAGCTGATGCGTAGTGCGCCAACTTCCATTGGACCAAAGGCCAGTAAGCCTTTTTTTATTAACAAAAAAGAGCTACCCCAAATTAATGCGAGTAACCCTAATAATAACCAGGCACTAAGTGGTGGCGTGTTATTCGTCGTCATACTCTTTGCTATACCACTGGTTGAGTTTCTCTTCGACTTGCTCGACGCCTATGCGCTTCAATGAGGAAAAGGCTTCAACCTGGACGTCGCCGTTGAAGGCAATTGCCGCTTGCTTGGCTTTTAAAACGGTTGATTTGCGCGCGCCTTGTTTGAGTTTGTCTGCTTTAGTTAATAAAGCCAGTACCGGCAGGTCGCAGTCTACAGCCCAGTAAATTAATTCCTGATCGGTTTCGCGGAAAGGGTGACGAATATCCATTAATACCACGATGCCCTTTAAACTGTCCCTTTGCTGAAGGTACTCGCTTAAAGAACGTTGCCATTTTTCTTTGACAGCTAATGGAACCTTAGCGAATCCGTAGCCGGGTAGATCTATCAGTCGCTGACCTGTGGTTAGTTCAAAAACGTTAATTAACTGAGTCCGTCCCGGCGTTTTACTGGTGCGGGCCAACGCTTTTTGACGCGTCAGGGTGTTTAACGCACTGGATTTCCCTGCGTTAGAACGGCCGGCGAAAGCAACTTCAATGCCCGAGTCCGGAGGCAGTTTGCTGATATCCGGGGCACTGGTCACAAATTTTGCCGATGCGTAATCTAATTGCTGATCTGCCACTATTAAGGTCACTTTTATTGAAAAAACGGAACATCTACGCGCATTATGAAGTATCCGGACAGTATCTCCAATGATCATTTAGCAATTGATTCGGTTTTAATCATTTAATCCACACAAGTTTTGTGTAAAATAGCAACCTGCTTAAGGTGATTTATTGGGGCGCGTGGCGCCATCCAGAACAGAAGAGAAGCAAACATGAAAAAATTCGCAATCTTTTTGGGACTTTTCTTCGGTACCGCCGGTATCGCAGTAGCACAAAGCGGCGACGCTGAAGTCGGAAAAGAGAAATCGCAAGTTTGTGCGGCTTGCCATGGACCCAATGGTGAATCTCCGACCGATATGTACCCACATTTGGCCGGTCAGCACCAAAAGTATTTGTTGAAGCAGCTGAAAGATTTCAAATTGGCCTCTGAAACAGGCGGCGAAGAAGGCCGTAATAACCCCATTATGATGGGGCAGGTTGCCTCCTTATCAGAAGAGGACATGGCCGACCTTGCTGCGTTTTATGCAGCGAAGGACTCACCGAAAGGCGAAACTCCTGAAGACATCATCGCTAAAGGCGAAGATTTATTCCGCCGCGGGAACCCTGAGACCAATATGCCGTCATGTGCAGGTTGTCACGGCCCTCGTGGTAACGGCATTGGGCTAGCTGCGTTTCCTGACATTTCAGGTCAGCATGCCGCATACACTAAGTCTCAGCTAGAAATGTTCCGTAGTGGTGAGCGTGCAAACGACCCGAATGGAATGATGCAGGGCGTTACAGAGAAAATGACAGATGAAGAAATTGAGTTGCTGTCTAAGTTCTTGAGTGGCCTGTATTAAATTTGTATTTGCGAATAGAAAAGCGACTTCGGTCGCTTTTTTTATGAGTATGAAAAATGTTATGAGGAATATGCCTTTTTGTGCCTTGTTAATAAAAAGTAATAAAAAAGTGGTTTTTTAGATCAATAAAATCATTGAATTAATATTTGGTTCAAGTAGTCTTAACAACGCTCGGGGAGCTTCCAGACAGAAAAAAATGAAAAAAAGATGTTAAAAGCCCTTGAGAAAATAATAAAAAGACTGTAAAAATACAGCTGACTCGACACAAAAAAATAACAAGAGGTCGAGAGGTTATCGAAAAGTCAGATGTTATCTTATTTCTCGATAATCCAGGGAGTAAAGCCAACAGGCTCGCGGTTGCTCCACTTAATAATAACAATAATAAAAAGCAAACAGGTTACGGAAAACCGCAATAAAAACTCGGAAACAGTGACAACCATTCTCATAGTTGCAGTGCGCTGCCAATGTTATGAGAGAATCAGGCGATGTGAAAGCATCGCCTTTTTTCTTGCCTAAAAATCATCTCAGACTTGTAATTCGTTGCTCCCCACTGACGTAATCCACGTTATTGCGTTACAATAGACCACATTAGTTGTTATTCAGGAGCGACCATGACTCGCCGCAAAAAGACACGTAAAGCCGGACCACTGGCACAGCCTAAAACTCCGAGAGACGCACGCACAACAGATGCGGCATCTAAGGGCAAGAAAAAAGGAAAAGGACAAGCGCCTGGTCAGCGACATTCATCGGCTAAAGTTTTGCAACAAAGCAAAACAAAAGGAGATGAGAAAGATCCCCGCCATGGAAGTCGTCGTAAAATAGCTTTGGTGATGACACCTGAGCAGGAGCTGAAGCAGTTGCAGGAAGATACCAAACTGCAGCTACTGGCTGAACGCTTCGAAAACGATGAGTCTCTGACAGCAGAAGAGCAAAGCTACCTTGACGAGAAATCTGAGCGTTACGAGCAGCTGATTGCCAAACTGGGTTATGAACTCGATGAAGAATGGGACGACGAGGAGAGCTAATGTCCAGCGAACTCTATTGGATTATCGCCATTGTAGGCGTATTGATTATTGTAGCTCTGGGTTGGTACGCTTCGACTTTACTGTTGCGCCTGCGTACTCAGACTCAAGTTCGCGAAGCAGCGGTACAAAAACGCGTTGACCGTATTGATGAAAGCATTATTACCATAGCCAAAGCGATGCAGCAGGAGCAATGTCCGCTGTCTGAAGGATGCTTGAGAATTGTAGTGTTGCTTGATCATCGACCTGAAGCGGTCGATTACGATTACTCTAATGACTACCCTGCAATGCACGATATGTACGAGAAAATTAAGCACATGCCAACGCATGAATCGCGTAAGAAGTTTCCTAAGAAGAAAGTGAAGGAAATGGACGACGAGCGAGAAGGCTATGAGAAGTCCATGCGCGATATTATTCTTGCTGACGTTGATAAGCTATTAAAGCAATTTCCGGCGGCCTGAGGAGGCGGCATGGCGTTTTTTAAAGGTGTAAAAGAAGATATAGCCAGCGTTTTTGCAAGAGACCCGGCTGCGCGCAATACCATGGAAGTGTTATTTCACTATCCCGGGCTTCATGCTACCTGGTTTCATCGCGTAAGCCATAAGCTTTGGGGCTGGAAACTGTACTGGCTTGCCCGTTTTGTGTCTAATATTTCACGCTGGCTTACCGGTATTGAGATCCATCCCGGGGCTAAAATTGGCCGTCGATTCTTTATCGATCATGGTATGGGTGTGGTTATTGGTGAAACTGCGGAAATTGGTGACGATGTTACTCTTTACCATGGTGTCACTCTTGGTGGTACAAGCTGGCATAAAGGTAAGCGACACCCGACATTAAAAGACGGTGTGGTTATTGGTGCCGGCGCTAAAGTACTGGGTCCCATTACGGTTGGAAAGTCTGCCCGCATTGGTTCTAACGCTGTTGTTGTCCGCGACGTACCTGAGTTAACAACGGTTGTAGGCATTCCGGCTCGTGTGGCTCAGTCTGGTGTTGATAAAGAAACGACCGAGCGACGCAAGAAAATGGCTCAGGAATACGGCTTTGATGCTTATGCTATCTCAGCAGATAATCCTGACCCGGTGGCAACCGCAATAGGTCGAATGTTGGATCATGTGCAGGTATTGGATAACAAGGTGTCTGACCTATGCCAGGCGGTTAATAAGCTCGGTGGCGATGTCTGCGGCGAGATCCCCGAAGTTGATATGGACGACGTCGAGTTTCTGGAAGAAAGCGAGCGCGCCGCTAAACGGCGCGCCCACAAAGATGATGCTTCTGCATCAGATGAGCAAAACCATTAACTTTTTAAGTTAAAGCGCTCAATCAACGAATACAGCTCTTTGCTGGTATTTTGCAGTTCGTTGCTTGAGTGCTGAGTTTGCTCTGCCGTTTTCTGAGTCTCGCGAGCGGTATCAGCAATTTGAGTAATCTGTTCACTGATATGGTCGGCAACCCCGCTTTGCTCTTCGACGGCAGACGCCATTTGCGCTGACATGTCAGAAATCTCCTGAATTGCCACTGATATTTCACCCAAGGCACTGTCCGCGAGGCGAACTTTTTCCACCCCCTCGGATGCAGCCTGCTCTCCTTGCCTGGAGACTTCAACAGCATTACGGGCCCGATCGCGAAGTTGCTGAATCACTTTATGAATGCCCTCGGTAGACTGAGTGGTTCTTGAAGCCAGCGAGCGGACTTCGTCAGCGACTACGGAAAAGCCGCGACCATGTTCACCGGCACGGGCAGCCTCAATTGCGGCGTTCAATGCTAATAAATTGGTCTGGTCCGCAATAGAAGAGATTAAATCGGCGGCTTCGCCGATAGCTCCGGTAGATTGATCAAGCTCCTCAACCGTTTTGGCTATTTCTTTTACTGCGTCATGTAATCGGATTATCACTTCACTGGCTTCTCTTGCCAGCCCGACGCTTTCGTCAATGTTGGCCTTGGCTGATTCGGCCTGCTCCGCATTACGCTCTATTGTGTCGGCCACTTCTTGAATGGCGGTCGCCATCTGGTTCATTGCGGTTGCAGTTTGCTGAGTAGAGGCGGTCTGTTTATCGACATACTGACTGCTCAGCTGCGCCTGATTGTATGTATCTTCGGTGACTTTCAGAAGACCGCCGACCGCGTCTTTCATGCGACTTAAAGCGGTTCGGTTACGTGCGCCTTCGCTAATGAGCTGCATAGCAAGCCTGGCTTCCCGACCCTGCTTGTTGAAATAAGTCATGCCGACTAACTCAGAGTCGAAAGCATCTGTGCGCAAAGTTAATAACCCTTGCAGCATACGGCCAACATAGGCGCCATAAGCAAGCGTTGATATTGCGGTACCTGCTAAAGTGATAAGTGCGGCTACGGGCTCACCTAGCGCGGCTATAATGGCACTGGCTACCACACCGGGAACTATTACAGGTATTAAATCTTTACAGCCCAGCCATAGACGTTTGCCAAATGGAATGGCATGTTTTCCGGCATTCAGCCTGTCATAAACGCCTTGTGCGCGTCTTTTGAGTTCATCTGAAGTGGCAACCCGCACCGATTCGAAACCCACCGGCTTATCGTTTTCCATTATTGGTGTAATATAAGCACTGACCCAATAATGATCGCCATTTTTACAGCGGTTTTTAACCAAGCCCATCCAGGGTTTGCCACGTTTAATGGTTTTCCACATATGTTCGAAAACGCTGCCCGGCATATCGGGGTGACGTAAAAGGTTGTGCGGTGAACCAATTAATTCATCACGGGTATAACCACTAATATTAACGAAGTCGTCGTTACAATGTCTGATGACCCCTTTTAGATCGGTTGAAGATATCAATCGATAGTGGTCAGGAAAGCGGCTTTCCTTTCCTGTTACCGGACCGTTATTTTTCATAAGCGCCTTTAAGTTATTTGATTAACATCAATATTAGTAAGGTTATCGTGATTTTCTAGAAAAAGTTTAGCGAAGCAGGCATTTAGGCATAAAAAAACGCCGCTAAAAGCGACGTTTTTGAAATTCTTTGTGTAAACGTTCGATACCCGTAAGGGCAACGAAGGTTCCTTACATAGGAACTACGTTTTCAGCTTGTGGACCTTTAGGGCCTTGAGCTACGGTGAAAGAAACCTGCTGGCCTTCTGCCAGAGTTTTAAAACCGTCAGACTGAATAGCGCTGAAATGTACGAAAACGTCTGCGCCGTTTTCTTGTTCGATGAAACCGAAGCCTTTAGCTTCGTTAAAGAATTTTACTTTACCAGTAGTAGTAGACATGCTGATATTCCTCGTAGTGCATGTTGAAATCAATGTATTGCTCAAAAAACTTAGGTATTACTTGGACTTACAAAACGAGGTACAGCAAAAAGGACTTCGTAAAAAATCTCAAATCAATAGCCGAAATTTTCTCAGCGGTTTCGAGTATACGCTTAATATAACCCGAGTCAACAATACCTTGCGTTATTTTAACCAGTTACGGCTGATATGGCGAAAAGTATCGGTGCCGGACTTCTCTAACCATTCAAATGCCGCCATTTCTGAAGTAATAATTTCAACGCCGGCGTTCCGCATCCGTTCAATGGCGCTGTCTTTATCTGTTGGACGGCGTGAGCCTACTGTGTCAGCTGGCAAGAAGACCTGATAACCCGAAGCCTGAAGTTCTATGGCTGTTTGTAAGACACAGACGTGGGTTTCCATGCCCATAATAACCACATGCTTTTTATTGTACTCGGATAGCACATCGCGAAAAGTGTCGTCACGCAGCGCACTAAAGTGGGTCTTTTCAACCACTCGCGCTGCTTCAATAATATCTTGCAGGCTATCAACGGTGTAACCTAAACCTTTCGGATACTGTTCAGTAATAAGAATAGGCAAATCCAGCTGCATGGCAATTTCACCTAGCCAGCGCATACGAGAAGTAACCACATCGCGTTGGTGGATGGCTGGCAGTAACTTCTCCTGAGCATCAACAATCAGTAGTAAAGAGTCTTTCGCAGAAAGTAGCATTATGTATTCCTGTTGGTACTAAGTGATAACAGATACTAACTCTAGCTGATTAACACTACTATCAGCAAAAAGTCTAAACTGAGTTAATAAATCTGGTTAATAATTATGCGTGAAATTTGCAGTTAAGGCGGTCAATGGCTACAATCCCCGCCTTTCCAAATGCAGATGCACATCCAAACAGTAAATAAAAGGTGACACCATGGCTCCGGTATTGATTCTAATGGGTTCCCAGTCCGATTGGCCGGTAATGCAAAAAGCGGCAGAAATGCTCGAGTCTCTGGGCATTAAATGGCAGGCGAAAGTGGTCTCTGCACACCGCACGCCGGATTTACTTAAATCGACAATGGAACAAGCGGAGCAAGACGGAGTGCCTGTGGTTATCGCCGGTGCCGGTGGTGCTGCTCATTTACCGGGTATGCTGGCGGCTTATACGGCCATTCCGGTATTTGGTGTTCCGGTTCCGAGCAAGCAGTTAAAAGGTTTAGACAGCTTATTGTCTATTGTGCAAATGCCTAAGGGTGTGGCTGTTGGTACTCTGGCTATTGGCGATGCCGGAGCGGTAAACGCTGGCTTACTGGCGGCACAGGTTATTGGCAGCTTTGATAGTGACGTGCGCAAACGGGTACACGACTTCCGCAGCGCGCAAAAAGAAAAAGTGATGGCTAATTCAGATTTGGAACTACCAAAATGAAAATTCTGATCCTTGGTAACGGACAGTTAGGACAAATGCTGGGTAAAGCGGTTATTCAGCAGGGTCATGAATGCGTTTTATACAGCGACAGACAAGATCAGGTCATGGCATTGGGTAGCCAACAGCCGTTAGCCATGACACTGGCAGAAGCGAATGAGTGGGCTGATGTCACTACCTGGGAGCATGAGCACTTAGGTGAAGAGCTGGTGGCTAAAGCTGCCGACAAATTTCTGTTGCAACCTGAACGATTTAATCAGCTGGTTGACCGTCGCTCTCAAAAAGCCCTGTGCGATGAGCTGGATATACCTACATCGACCTGGAAGGCATACGAAAACGTAGCCGAGTTAAGCGCAATTTTAAACACTTGTGACCATGCCGTTGTGATTAAATCTGCCAAAGGTGGGTACGACGGCAAAGGCCAATGGCGCTGGCGTCCGGGTGACGACATTGCTGCGGTTGCAGAAGATGCCGGACAACGCCCAGGTATTGTGGAAGATATGATCGACTTTACCGATGAAGTGTCGGTTGTTGGTGCGCGTTCACATAAAGGTGAGCAACGCTGCTTCCCGCTGACGTTGAATGTGCATACCCAGGGTATTTTGTCTTATAGCCTGGCGGGTGCAGAGCATTTTTCAAAAGAACTGGAAACCTTAGCCAAAGAACATCATCAGAAACTGACCAATGCGCTGGACTACGTCGGTGTATTAGCCATTGAGTTCTTCGTTGTCGGTGAAGGTGACAACCAACACTTGCTGGTGAACGAAGTGGCGCCGCGGGTTCATAACTCCGGTCACTGGACCATGAGCGGTGCCAATTGCGACCAGTTTAATCTGCACATTCGCGCTATTACCGGCTTGCCATTACCGGACTTGCTGATTGCGCCGACATTAATGGTGAACGTAATTGGTGTTGCCGGTATTCCTGAAGCCTTGTGGGAAGCTGCCGCCGCCGACTGTCACTGGTACGGCAAAGAGGCACGTCCTGGCCGTAAGGTGGGTCATGTGAATATTATGATTGACTCATTTGAACGCGGCGAGAACCTGGCCAGCAGTTGGGCTGAAAAGCTGCAATTGCTGGCTGGCTAAACTTTATAAAGCTGTAACAATTCTTTGAATGAGCGGCTAAAACCGCTCATTCAGCCATTTCTGCATATCCTGAACCTGCTCCATACACAGTGAATGTGGCATGGGGTAGGTCTGATAAGTAACTGTAAAACCTTTTTCTTTTAATACCGCACAGGCTTTTTGTCCCAGAACTTCCGGTACTACCGGGTCCTGCGTACCGTGCTGAACCAAAATGGGCAGTTGCGCATTGGCTTCATTTACCTCAATGTCACCCGCAGTGGCAAAGTAAGTTGAATGCGCCATTAAACCCGCCAGTGGTTTAGGGTAAGTCAAAGCCGCTTCATAACCCACCGCGCCACCTTGTGAAAATCCGGCAATAATAATGCGCTTGCTGTCTATGCCCTGAGCAACTTGTTCGTCGATCATGGCGTGCACTTTAGCGGCAGATTCGCGTAGCTGTTGGCTGTCAATTTGGCGGTCGATGCTCATGTCGGTAATGTCATACCAGGCTGGCATGACCATGCCCTGGTTTATGGTAACTGGCATTTGCGGTGCATGAGGAAACAAAAAGCGAACCTGCGCGTTATTAATTTTTATGTGCTCTGTCATGGGCACAAAGTCGTTACCCGACGCACCTAAACCGTGAAGCCAAATAATAACCGCGTCGGCGTTACCCGCCGGCTCATGTTTAATAACTTCCAGAGACATTACTGATTCCCTATAGCTGCGGCCGGGTACGAACCCAGCCAGTGAATGTTGTTCATTTTAGCAAGCTCGCGCAAAGCGGCTGCTACACCTGGCTCGCTGAGGTGCCCGTCAAAATCAATAAAGAAATGATAGTCACCAAACTGACTGCCCGCCGGTCTTGAAACAATGGAGGTTAAGTTAATTTGCTGTTTTGCAAAAACCTGTAAGCTGTCGACCAATAAGCCCGGGTGATCGTTGTCGTCAATGAGCAGCAAACTGCTTTTCCAATGCGTACTTTTATCAAATTCCGGCGTTTCAGATGTTGCGGATAATACCACGAAGCGCGTTTCGTTACGTGGGTTGTCAGCAATGTTGCTGTTCAGAATCTGTAATGAAGCGGGACAGTTTACGTGCTTGGGAACCACCGCCGCAGATGGCTTTTCGGTGGCCAGCAAGGCATCCAGCGACAATGCATTACTCGCGGTGTGTATAACCGGAAGCTCCAATTCATTCAGGTACTGATTGCATTGACCGGCTGCTACAAATTGTGCCCATATTTGCTGTGGCTGAGCACTGTTGGCCAGGCACTGAAAACCAACCGGAATGCGAATTTCCGCCTGAATATGCAGTGGGCGCTGAACCAGGTAGTCCACAACAGGAGAGACAAAGCCCTCGGTTAAATTTTCAATAGGCACAACTGCAGCGTCGCAGTCATTACCAATTGCGTCCAGACAACTCACCAGGCTGTCCAGTAACTGAATTTGCTGTTGCCTTTCGGGTTGATAAAGCCCTGCCGCAACCTCGGAAAAGGTGCCGGCAGGGCCCAGTGTCGCTATTCTCATTTCTTATACTGCTCAAACCACGCCAGCGCGTGTTCAATTTTGGCTATCATATTAGAAGGGCGAGCCGTAACACCGTGAAAAGCGCCTGGAACACGTACCATAGCGGTGTCGACTTTTTGCAGCTTCAACGCCTGATAGAACTGCTCGGTTTCCGATATTGGCGTACGGCGGTCTTCTTCACCAGTGAACAACAATACCGGTGTTTCAACGTCACCCACCATAGACAGCGGGGAGCGTTGCCAGTAATGCTCCAGTTCTTCCCATGGCATACCCGGGAACTGGTTTGTAATTTGACCAATAGAGCTATCAGCTGTCAGTACTTTACTCACCCAGTTAATAACGGGGTTAGTGGCTGCCGCGGCGTTAAAGCGGTTAGTCAGACCTACCGCATAGGCGGTTGCAATACCGCCGGCAGAGCCGCCAGCTATAAAGAGGTTGTCTGAGTCGGCAATACCCTTATCAATGAGTAAATCAATGCCACTCATGTGATCAGCAAAGTCGTAAGGTGACGAGTAGTTGCCGTCCAGCAGCATGGCAAAGTCTTTACCGTAAGACGTACTGCCGCGGTGGTTCACGTACAGCACCACATAGCCTTCGGCTGCGTAGCGCTGGTGCTCGGCGGCAAAGTGTGGACCGTAAGACAGATGAGGGCCACCATGCACTTCTAATAGCAAAGGATACTCTTTGCTTTCATCGTAATTAGGCGGCGTAATATACCAGCCATGAATTTCTTCGCCGTCGTAGCGCGACTCATAGCGAATTTCGTGAACTTCCCCCAGTTCACGGTGACCGAGCAGGTCTTCATTTAGCTGAGTAAACTGAACCGCTTCACCCCCTTGTGGCTGGTAACCAACATCCGCCGGACGGTATTCAGACCCTTTGGTGTAAGCAATAGCGCCAGTTTGTGAGGCCGTAAATGAGCCCATGGTATAAGGACGGCTGACATAAACACCGGAAACATCATCCACCCGATTCGTCAGTTCATTGCTCAAGGTGACATCAGCAACGACGGTTTTCCCCTGGTCGGCGTATGAAACCGCAAGCGACTCATTGCCTGTCCATTGTGGTGAGCTGAAGGAACGGTCAAAGTCAGACTGGAGTTCAGTCTCTGAACGCTCACTCCAGTCCATTATCCATAATTGTGACTTATGGTAGGGCACCGGCTCGTTAGAGCTGTGCAAGTAAGCTAAATGTTCGCCGTCTGGCGAGAACTGTGGTGATGACTCGCGACCGGGTTTGTCGGTTACCTGGGTCACTTCTTTGGAATCTAAGCTAACGCTGTACAAGTCACTTTCATTGACCTGATAGGCCCAGTCTTCAGAGCGGTTGCCAGAAAAAACAATGTGTTTGTTATCGGAGGTCCAGGCCAGAGAGCCGCCATGTCGGTAAGGTCCGTCGGTTAGCTGACGAGCACTGCCGCCTTCTGCAGGTACCACAAAAATTTGGGTGTGCGCGGGCTCTAATACGCCACGACCATCGCGTTGATAATAGGCTTCCTGAACAATAATGGGAGAGTCGGACCACTTAGCGCCTTTAGGCTTTGTCGGTTTTTTCACACTTTTAGCAAAAGGCGTAGCTTCGGCTTTAACCGACATAGTAAAAGCCAGCTGGGTGTCGTCGTTAGACCAGCTAATACTGCCGGGGCTTTCACTTACATGAGTCACTTTGGCGGTGCGTTGTTCTTTAATCCAGTGCACATGAATCTGGTTCTTTTCAGAACGGTTAGAGGCAAAGGCAAGGCGAGTACCGTCATTCGACCAGGCGAGGCTGCCGTAGTTAAACTGATCGTCAAAAATCGGTAAATGTTGACCGGTTTCGGTATCAATTAGCCATAATGAGCGCTGGGTATTGTCTTTCATGTCGTCAAAACTGTTGCGGATATACGCAATGTATTTGCCGTCGGGTGAAATACTGACCTGATTAGCGTATTCAAGCTGGAAAATATCGTCCGCCTGGAATGTTTCTTGTGATAAGGCTGGAACGGAAGTAAAAAGTAGCACTAAGCTACCGGCAATGACAGATTGCTTTAACCACATTGTTATTCTCCTTTTGGGTTATGGCTTTACGTTACTCAAGCTTGCGGAGCGATGCAAAGAGTTCCGTTCAAGTTGTTGGAAAATACGGTAAACTGAAGGCCTTTTCGAAAAGCCGGACGAAAATTAAAAAGGAAACCCCATGCACTACCGCCAAACTCGCGCTGAGATTTCTTCCTCCGCTATACAGCACAACGCTAAGTGGGTACGTCATAAAATGGCGGGCGGAAAACTTCTGGGCGTAGTGAAAGCTGACGGTTACGGACACGGTGTAGCTCCCGCCGTTCAGGCGTTGACAGAGTTGGTTGATGGTATGGCTGCGGGTTTTATGGAAGAGGCCTTGGCGGTGCGGGAAAGCGGTTATAAAGGGCCCTTGGTAATACTGGAGGGCTGCTTCTCAGCTACTGAACTGAACCTGTGTTGTGAACATCAGCTGAGCCCGGTGGTGCATTGCGAACAGCAACTTGAGAGTATTGAGCAAGCGCAGTTGACTAGCCCTTTGTGGGTCTGGTTAAAAGTGGACACCGGTATGCACCGGCTTGGCTGGTCTGAAGAGCAGGCTCCGCAAGCATTAAAGCGCCTGCGTGCGAGCAAGAATGTCGCCGGTGTGACCTTAATGTCGCACTTAGCCAACGCCGATGCAGAGCATCGTTTAAACGCCCGTCAAAAACAGCAGTTCTGCCAGTTGTCGGAAACCCTTAAAGACTATCAGGCACGGAGCTTCCACAACTCAGCCGGACTTTTAAACCCGGATACTCAGTGGTCACTTCAGGATAATGACTGGGCCAGAGCGGGTTTACTGCTTTATGGTGTGAATCCGTCTACGGTGACTGAAGTGCAGGCAGAACTGAAGCCTGCAATGCGCTTAGTTGCTCCGGTTATTGCATTGCACCAGCTGGAAAAAGGCGAGTCGGTAGGTTACGGCAGCGGCTGGAGTGCCGATAAACCCAGTGTTATAGCGACAGTGGCTATGGGCTACGCCGACGGTTACCCAAGGCAGGCGATAAATGGCACACCGGCAATGGTTCGTGGAAAGCGTGTGGGTTTGGCCGGACGAGTCTCTATGGACATGCTGACGATTGATGTCACCGGTATTGAAAACCTGCAGTTAGGTGATGACGTCGAGCTTTGGGGCCCTAATATCGACGTGCGAGAAGTCGCCGCCTGTGCTGATACTATTTCCTGGCACTTGCTGACCGGCGTTAGCGGCCGGGTTCCCAGAGTACTTGTATAGGGTTTTCGTTCATTAGCCATACAAAAAGTATGGCATTTATTAGTATTTATCCTACAAGTTTTACATCGGCACCCCTGATCTTTGTCAACAAAAGCGTATACTTGAGACAAACCTTAATTAAGGGTGCTTGCTATGTTCGAAAGTTTTGACGCACTGTTTTTAGCGCGCTTCCAGTTCGCGTTTACCATCGCGTTTCACATTATTTTTCCTGCCTTTACTATCGGGGTTGCTAGTTACCTGGCGGTTCTCGAAGGCCTGTACCTCAAAACCCGCAACCCGGTGTACCAGCAGTTGTTTCGTTACTGGGTGAAGATCTTCGCTGTAGCCTTTGGTATGGGCGTGGTCTCCGGTATTGTCATGAGCTACCAGTTCGGCACTAATTGGTCGGTATTTTCTGATAAAGCTGGTCCGGTTATCGGCCCGCTAATGGGTTACGAAGTACTCACGGCGTTCTTCCTTGAAGCTGGCTTCCTTGGCGTCATGCTGTTCGGCATGAATAAGGTGGGCGAGAAACTGCACTTCTTCGCTACCCTGATGGTGGCAGTGGGCACTGCTATTTCTGCCTTCTGGATTTTATCGGTAAACAGCTGGATGCAGACGCCCGCTGGTTACGCGATGAATGACGTAGGGCAGTTCGTGGTCACCGACTGGTTTGAGGTGGTGTTTAACCCGTCTTTCCCTTATCGGCTGGCGCACATGCTGCTGGCAGCCTACCTGACAGTAGCCTTTGTGGTCGGTGCGGTGGGTGCCTGGCATTTGCTGAAAGACAAAACCAACGCGGCAGCTCGTAAAATGTTCTCCATGGCCATGTGGATGGCACTCATTGTGGCACCGCTGCAGGTTCTTGTCGGAGACTTTCACGGACTGAATACGCAGGAGCATCAGCCGGCGAAAGTCGCGGCAATGGAAGGGCACTTCCATACCGAAGCCCGGGCACCGCTGTATTTATTCGGGATGCCGAATCAGGAAACCGCGGAAGTGGACTACGCTCTGAAAGTTCCCGGTCTTGCCAGCATCATTCTTAAGCATGACATCGACGCGGAAGTGACCGGTCTTGATCAGTATCCACGGGAAGACTGGCCGCCGGTGGCTACCGTATTCTGGGCTTTCCGGATAATGGTCGGCGTGGGCATGCTGATGGTACTTGCCGGACTCTGGTCGGGCTTCCAGCGCCTGCGCGGCAAACTGTACGACAACAAAACCTTGCTGCGTTTCAGTTTATTTATGGGACCTATGGGCTTTGTGGCGGTCATTGCCGGCTGGATAGTCACCGAAGTGGGGCGTCAGCCCTGGGTGGTCTATGGCCTGCTGCGCACCGCCGATGCGGCATCGCCCATCGACAAAGCCGGTGTGGCGGGCAGCCTGATAGCCTTTATTGTGGTGTACTTCCTCGTTTTTGGTGCGGGTACCTTCTACATTCTGCGCAAAATGGCGGGGAACCCTGAGCAGGTTACTATTCCCGACTATGCGAAGCATAAGCCCACTATGGCCGCTGAGCGCATCTACGATGAGGAGGTGTAAGCTATGGATTACGCACTGATTTGGGCAATATTAATTTCGGTCGCCGTATTTGCTTACGTCGCACTCGATGGCTTTGACCTGGGGATAGCGCTGCTGTTTCCCTGGTTCAAAAAAGAAGAAGACCGTGACGTGATGATGAACACCGTGGCGCCGGTCTGGGACGGTAACGAAACCTGGCTGGTGTTGGGCGGTGGTGGTCTGCTGGCGGTGTTCCCGCTGGCTTACTCGGTGCTGATGCCGGCGCTGTATATGCCTGTTATTGCCATGTTGCTGGGGCTTATTTTCCGCGGCGTGGCCTTTGAGTACCGCTTTAAAACCAAACGCGCCAAAGGTATCTGGGATTTATCCTTTATTACCGGCTCGCTGATAGCGGCAATGAGTCAGGGCATTATGCTGGGCGCTATGCTGCAGGGCATTCAGGTAACAGACCGCGCTTATTCCGGAGGTTGGTTCGACTGGCTGACGCCATTTACTATTTTCTGTGGTGTGGCGGTAGTTATTGGCTACATGATGCTGGGCGCGACCTGGCTGGTGATGAAAACCAGCGGCGATCTGCAGCGTCAAAGCTACCGTGCCGGCTGGTACACCACGATATTGCTGGTGGCCTGCATTGCGTTTGTGAGCCTTTACTTACCTTATGTCGATATGTTTATTGCCGAGCGTTGGTTCACTTACCCGGCCTCTGTTGGCCTGTGGGCTTTGCCAATACTGCTGGCGGTGATGACCATTGGTTTGCTGCGTTCGCTGCATAGAAAACAGGAAGGACGGCCCTACCTTTGGGGTTTGGGTATGTTCCTGTTGGCTTACACCGGCTTTGCAGTCAGCATATTCCCCTATTTGGTGCCCCGCAGCATTACCCTGTGGGAAGCCGCCGCACCGGACAACAGCCTGAAGTTCTTACTCGTGGGTGCCGTGTTCCTGTTGCCGATAATTTTCGCTTACACCGGCTATACCTACTGGGTGTTCCGAGGCAAGGTTGACCCTGACAGCGGATACCACGACTGATGAAAGCTGTACTTAAGAAGTGGTTGTGGTTTGTTGGCTTATGGTGTCTGGGTGTTCTGGCCGTCACTTTAGTTGGCGGCCTTATCCGCTGGGCTTTATTGTAAGCTTGCGCTAGGCTAAAGGCAGACTTGACGCCGGAGGCAACCAAAATGAAATTGACTCACCTTCTGGCCGCAACTGTTGCGGCCTTATTTTTATCTGCGTGTAACAATGCAGAGCCCCAGAACAATGAAACTCGTAGTGCTGATTATGTCATTAAAAACGTGACCCTTGTTGACTGGCTTAAGGGCGAGCCCAATGTTAGTGAGCAGCAGACGTTAGTGGTTAATGACGGATACATCAGCGGTGTGTTTGCGAACGCTGAAGCCCCTGCTTTTGACGACAATACGCAGGTCATTGATGCCGAAGGGCAATACGTTTTGCCAGGCATGGCAGAAATGCACGGTCATGTGCCGCCGGCAACAGACTTTGGTGATTTCCCTAAACGCTACGCCGACGACATGTTGTTTTTGTATATTGCCAATGGCGTAACAACGGTGCGTGGCATGCTGGGGTATCCGCACCAGTTGCAGCTTAAATCCGATATTGAGTCGGGCAAGCGGCAGGGTCCAACGTTGTATTTAGCTGGCCCCAGCTTCAGTGGCAATACCATAGAATCGGTTGAGCAGGTGACAGAACGGGTTATAGCACAACGCGATGAAGGCTGGGACTTACTGAAAGTGCACCCGGGGTTAACCCTTGAAGAGTATGAGGCCATGGCTAGTACGGCTCGTCAGGCGGGTATGGATTTTGCCGGACATGTGCCTGCAGATGTCGGATTAAAGCGCTCCATGGAAGCAGGCCAGAGGACCATTGACCACCTGGACGGTTACCTCGCTTACGTTGATGCTATGAACAGAGAAATAACGCAGGACGAGCTCGATTTGCTGGTCTCTATGACGCTGGAACAAGACGTTGCGGTTGTGCCCACCCAAGCCTTATGGAAAACCCTGATAGGTGCGGCTGATCCCGACAAACTGAAAGATTACCCGGAAATTCAGTTGGTACCAGAGGCGGTTCGTGAAGGCTGGCTAAATTACTATGATAACCCCAGCAGTTACTTTAATCAGGAACAGGCGCAAGTGCAGCAGGATAATCGGCAAAAGCTATTGCACGCTCTGCACGAAGGCGGAGCTCAAATTATTTTTGGAACCGACGCGCCACAGTTGTTTAGTGTTCCGGGTTATTCGGTACATCACGAAATACGGTTGATGTCAGAAGCGGGCATACCTATGACTGATATTTTACGCTCGGCCACAGTAGCGGCAGGCGACTACTTTGCCGAACAGGATACTTTTGGGCGCATTGCTGCGGGACATCGAGCTGACTTTATTTTGTTAAAGGATAACCCTCTGGAGAATCCGGATACCCTGCGTGAGAACCAAGGGGTTATGGTACGCGGACAATGGCTGAGTCGTGAGGCTATTGATAAAAAAGTTGAGGAAATTCGGGCGGCTTACGCTGACTAACGGCTATTGATAATAAGGAACCGATAAATGAAACCGTTATTTAAAATGTTAAGTTCAGTTTCGCTTGGCGTTACTTTGTTGGCCAGTGCACCTGTTTGGGCACAAAGCGCAGACAGCATTCGCAATACCGCCGAGGAAACGCTGAAGGCGTTTAACATTCCGGGCCTGGCCGTTGTTGCGGTTAAAGACGGCGAAGTGATTTTAGCCGAGGGTTTCGGCGTGCGTGATATAGACAGCGGTGAGCCGGTAAATGCCAATACACTGTTTGGTATTGCTTCAAACACCAAAGCTTTTACCGCAGCGGCTATGGCAACGCTGGTAGAACAGGGGAAACTCAACTGGGACGACAAAGTTATAGACTACATTCCTGAGTTTCGTCTGGCCGACTCTGCTATTACTCAATCTCTAACAATTCGCGATATCCTGAGTCACCGCTCGGGCCTTGGTCTGGGAGCGGGTGACTTAATGATCTGGCCTAACACCGACAAGTCCACCAGCGATATTCTTGCCGGGCTGGCGCACGTACCTATTGACCACGGTTTGCGCGAGCGTTTTGCCTATAACAACTTGATGTTCGTAACGGCCGGTGAAGTTATCCACCGGGTTACCGGCATGCCATACAGAGAATACGTTGAGAAAACCTTTTTTCAGCCTTTGAATATGGACGAGAGCGTTATTGGTTTTTCGCATATACCTGAAACTAATGACAACGTCGCGGTAGGCACTATTGAAATGAACGGCGAGTTGCATCGTTTCCCTCTGGATTTTCTCGAGGACTTTGGGGCTGCCGGAGCCACAGCAGCCAGTGTGGATGATTTAGGTAACTGGTTGATCACTCAGCTGCAGGGCGGCGTGAGCCCATCGGGTGACCGTATTTTTTCAGAAGCCTCGCAACAGGCCATGTGGCAGTTAACGACGCCGTTGGGTACATCACCTGATGCTGCTGAACAAGGCACGTATTTTGGTGGTTACGGCATGGGCTGGTTCGTAAAAGACTACCAGGGCGTAAAGCGGGTGTATCACAGTGGCGGTATTCTGGGCATGTTGTCGCTGACCACACTGATACCTGAAAAGAACTTTGGCATGGTGGTTCTGAGTAACCAGCAGGCTTTTGGTGGTTTAACCGCAATTACCGAAGAAGCCTTAGAAGACCTGTTAGATTTGCCCAACCGCGACTGGGTGGAGGAAGAGCAGCAAAAATATCAGGCCTTTATGAAAAGAAAAGCCGAGTTCGCGGTAGAGGAGCCTGAAGAAATAAGAGAGGCGCTTCCGCTTAAAAGCTACGCCGGTACTTATAATGACGCCTGGTACGGCGACGTAGAAATTAGCTACGAGCAGGAAAAGCTGCGCATCAACTTTACGCACACTCCTATGCTGCAGGGCACCTTAGAGCATTATAACGACGATACTTTTATTGTGCGCTGGGACGAGCCGTTACTTGAGGCTGATGCGTTTATCGACTTTAGCGTGAACCGCAACAATGAAGTGAGCAGTGCAACGCTGGAAGCCGTAGCGCCTTATACAGATTTCAGCTTCGATTTCCATAACCTGAATTTGAAAAAACAGAAGCAGGAAACCGGTGATTAAAAGATTCAGCAGCCAGAGCCTTCTGGCTGCTTATTTTCAGACGTTCTAGCCTTTACTCAATTCGTCATCGAGTTTCGTTGCCCGCTGGAAAGCGGGGCGCTTCTCAATTCGTTCAACATAACGTTTGAATGAGTCGCGCTCCTCCAGTGTTTTGAACTGCATGCCCCAGCTAATATGACTACCAACGTATACATCTGCCGCGGTAAACTGCTCGCCACAAATATAAGGTCCTTTAGAAACGGCTAATTCAAGAGCTTTCAGGACATCGTCGTGACTACCAGAGCCAACCATTCGCAGGTTATCTTCAAGGTTCCAGCCACAGGCTTTCGCGCTGTTTGCCATTTCTACCGGGCCGGCCGCAAAGAATAACCAACGGTAGTAAGTTCCCCGTTCCGGGCTGTCCAGTGGTGGAGCTAAGTTCTTTTCCGGAAACTGATCGGCCAGGTAGGCACAAATAGCCGCGGTTTCCGTAACAACCAAGTCGCCGTGTTGTATTGCCGGTACCTTACCTAACGGATTAACTTTCAGATACTCGGGCGTTTTCATCTCGCCATTGTAATTAAGTACTTTGACCGTATACGGCTGGCCAACCTCTTCCAGCATACGACGAACAATGCGTGCCCGGGACTCAGGGTTAGTATAAAAAACGATTTCTTTGGTATTTTTAGACATATTTTCTTTCATAGCTCAGCTCCTTTTTATTATGGGTTTTACTTCTGATAAGAACTATATTGGTTATATAGGTCATAATTAGTCCTATATAAAAATATTTATCAAAATTTATTTTCACCACCTTTTATCAGGAAAATTATGAACGGCCCGACAACACGAGTACTCGCCTTACTGGAGTTATTGCAGTCTCACAAACGTTTGAGTGGCACTGAAATTGCCGAAATGCTAGGCGTGGATAAACGCACGGTCAGGCGCTATATCAGTGCGCTTGAGGAGTTGGGTATTCCGGTTACCACAGAGCATGGCCCTCATGGAGGCTATATGCTGGTTGCCGGTTTTAAGCTGCCGCCGATGATGTTTACTCATGAAGAAACGCTGGCGCTCTCGCTAGGCTTGTTGGCCGCGAAGAGTCTTCAGCTGACCGATGCCTCGCCTGCGTTGACCAGCGTTCAGGCAAAACTTGAGCGCGTTATGCCAGAGCATATTCAGGCAAGGGCTCGTTCCATTACTCAGCATACAAACCTGTTATTGCCCGACTCAGGGCTGCCGCAGGAGCATTCGTTATTAATGCCATTAATGGAAGCCATAGAGAGCCAGCGGCGGGTACAAGTTGTGTATGTGGGCAAAGCCGAGCCCGGGCAGCGGCGCAAGCTAGACCCATATGGTATGTTTTATAGACTAGGGCATTGGTATATAGGCGGATTCTGCCATTTGCGACAGGCACTGCGCACCTTTCGATTAGATCGTTTAGCCGAGGTGACACTACTTAAAGAAACCTTTGAAAGGCCTTTAAACTACAACGCTGCCGAACAGTTCAAACAAAGCCTGTGTGCCATGCCAGGCAACCTGAAGGTGCGAGTTTTATTACATACGGACCTGGCCACAGCGACCCGCGAGCTAGGCACAAGCTCCAGTATTTTAACCCAGGAAGACAATGCGATATTTATTGAAACCGTGGTAGACAGCACAGAATGGTTTGCCTGGTGGTTGGTTCGCTTACCTTTCGACTTCACTATTATAAGCCCCGATAGCTTGAAACAAGCCTTGCGGCGCCGCGCCGAGCAGCTTATGAGTTATTGTTAGCAGTATATACGCGGTTTGCAGCACTGGACATTGCAGCCGATATTCCCTAAAATCCACGCCTGCTCTGAAGACTCCTAACTACGCGCCCGTAGCTCAGCTGGATAGAGCGCCGCCCTCCGGAGGCGGAGGTCACAGGTTCGACTCCTGTCGGGCGCGCCATTTCCCTAGCCTTTAGCGATTTTGTTCCTTTCGTATATACTCTAAATTCTTCTCTTTGCTGTTTTTTCGGCGTGACCGTTAGCTAAATTCTGTTGGCAGACGTTAATCATGGCACTTGTACTGTTTAAGATTTTCCTAGGTACGGCAACAAAAATTGAGACACACTAATAGCACACAGGCCGATCTCCACTTTCACACCGCCCGCTCTCAGTATTTCTGCGCCTTTACCATTGTTTCTTATGTCTGGGTCAAGCATTGCGATAACCACATGCTTGATGCCCGAAGCGAGAAGTGTGCTTGCGCAAGCAGCAGTCCGGCCGACAAAAGAACAAGGCTCTAAAGTGACGTATGCAGTAACGCCGCTTAGGTCTCCTGAATGAGCATTTAAAGCCTCTACTTCTGCATGACTTCCACCAATGGCCTGCGTAAAGCCTTTGGATATTACTTCGCCATCTTTAACCAGCACACATCCGACAGGAGGATTCGGTTCACAGTGGGGAAGTGCTTGTTTGGAAATATTCAAAGCTTCCAGCATGAATTTTTCAGACATTTGAAACCTTCACCCCCGGTTTAGCTGGTTTACTTTAGTATGCCGTCATCAACAGCCTGCTCAAGTTTACTTCTGATGACAGACCAAAGCGCTTTGATGTCGCTCTCAATTCGTTGGTTTACGGAAAGCCCCTTACCTTTAGTAATTCCATGCGCCTTCCAGTTGGGGTTCTACTTCGTTATCACGGACGGTTTAAAATCGCGCTAAACTGCTGATCTTGTTTTGCCAGTCTACGACGCATTCTTGGATTATGAAACCGCTCAATATAATCAAAAATATCTGAACGAGCTTTATCCCTTGTTCGATAATGGCGATAATTCACTCTTTCACGCTTCAGTATCCCAAAAAATCCTTCACAGCCGGCGTTGTCGCTGCAGTTACCGACTGCGCTCATGCTGCTGATCAGGTTATTAAATTTGAGAGCACGCTGATAATCACCGCTGGTAAATTGAGAACCGCTATCCGAATGTAAAATCACAGGCTGATTGCCTGTTCGTTGCCAGACGGCCATTTCCACTGCGCGAACAACCATGTAACGATCCTGCCGATGATGCATAGACCAGCCCACTATCAGTTTGCTGTACAAGTCGAGCACAACGCACAGAAACGGTTTACCTTCGGTGGTTTTGACTTCGCCATTTAGTTTCAGGCTCTGTTGCTGTGAAGTCACGTGCCAGGTGATCTTTAAGGCCAGCGGGTCTGGCGGCCGGTCGCTTTCGGCCTCGTCCTTTCTTATGAGTCCAGCCCTGAAAGCCATTAACGGCCATTAAGCGGGCCACACGATTCAGACTCACTCGTTCACCTTCAATAGACAGATCTTCATGCATACGTGGTGCGCCAATTACACCACCACTGTCCTCGTGGATCTCCTTAATGCGCGTCAGTATCCGCTGATTTTCGACGTCCCGGGCACTGGGAGGCTGTGCTGCCCAGGCGTAATATCCGTTGGGTGACATTTTCAGACATCGACACATTAAGCGTATCGGAAACTTATCTCGGCAACGCTCTATCGCCTGATATCTCAGAACGAGTCTTTTGCGAAGAACGTTGCCGCTTCTCGCAAAAATCCCGTTCCTTTTTAAGCCGGGAATTCTCGCGTTTAAGCCGCGCCATTTCTTCGTCACGGGGGTTACTTGATCCCTTGAAAGCTTTTTAGAGGATGGTTCGGCTTCACGCCGCCACCGGCTGAGCAAAGAGTAATTTAAGGCCAGACTTCCGACTTTAAGCCGATCTATTAGAGTTCCGCAGAGTTAAAACGGTGAGTGGTGCAATGATAAGGACTGAACCTATATAAAACCTTGCGTCAGGGGTTTCGGTAAAAAACACAATCCCCAGTATTACCGCCCCAATAAGGCCTGTATACTCGGCGCTGGTGACTTTGTTGCTTTCTGCGGCTCGATAAGCAAAAACGCAGGTACCGGCATAAATCATCGCAAACAAACTGGAGCCCACTGAAATTAAAAAAGTACTGACATCAAAACTGGCACCTTCAAACCATGCCATTGCAGAAGCTAAAGGAATACCCAATAGGTTAGTTAAGTAAAGCGTGTCCAGAATACTGTGTTCAGCCGGAAGCTTTTTTACTAGCAGATTATTGAGCGCCAGGGTTGTAGCAACCACCAGGGCCGCCAACGCAAAAATGTTTGTAGAGGAGGGGTTCACAATTACCAATACGCCAACCATGCCTAAGACTGCAGTAATCAAAGATAAGCGTGTGACACGCTCTTTAAAAAACATGCGGGCTAATACAACCGTGATAATAGGCGCCGCATAAAATATGGCATTCGCAGTCGCTAGCGGTAAAGTGGTTAATGATATCACCATAAACACCGTACCGAGTAAAAAAATATGAGCGCGAGTGGCATGCCAACGTATATTCTTAGGCAATAATGGGCGCTTAAAAAGCAACATAAACGGTAAAAGCATCAGCGTGGCACTTATTTGACGGTATAAAACAAATTGAAAAGGTGCCTCAAAACCATCCAGTAGCTTAATCAAAGAATCTGAGAGAATAACGATGTTATTTCCTAAGACCAACATAATAATAGCCATGAGCAATGAGCGATCCACCTTTGTTCTCCTCTTTAAACTGTTAGCGATGAGGGCATTTTACGTGGCTCTTTTTATTAAATATAATGATATTAACTAATTTTCACATGAGGTTTTTAGATAATGAGCCTTCCGCTTCGCTCCATCCATTATTTTGTTGAAGTTGCGCGTTGCGAGAGCTTTTCCCTGGCAGCAGAGCGCTTACATGTGTCACAAAGTGCCGTGAGTCATCAGGTGGCACTACTTGAAGGATATTTGGGTGATGATCTCTTTGTTCGGCGGGGCCGCAAAATTTTGTTAACAGCAGTCGGCGAGAACTATTTTAATGAAGTTGCTGGAGCAATTAACGCGATTGAAGGGGCGACTGCAAACGTCAGGCAATATGATACCCGGCAGGTAAAGCTGGCGGTGCATGGTTCGTTAGCGGTAAAGTGGCTGATACCGGCCCTCGATGAGTTCCGACAACGCTATCCTAATGTGGAATTGACGCTGCAAATGCTGACTCAGGATGGTAATTTTGATACCCAGTGGGCTGACTGCTTTATTACAACACAGCCGCCAGGCATGGGTTATCAGCGCTACCATTTGTATGATGAAACGTTAAAGCCCTATTGTTCAAAAGCATTATGGGCTGAGGCTCATCGGCTCGAAAGTGCGGGTGACCTCATTCAATATCCATTACTGTCAGCGATAAGCGCATTTGCCAGCGGCGAACCGGGAACCGACTGGCAGCGTTGGTTTAAAAAAGCCAACCTTCGGTTACCTGTGAGCGCTAGGGTTCACCACTTTAGTCATTTATTACTTGCTGCCGAGGCGGCTAAATACGGACAGGGAATTGCGCTGTTAAATGAGTTTATGACAACCGAGCAAGAGCGTGAAGAAAGTTTGTTTGAATTGCCGTTTCACAGTATTCAAACCGATGACAGTTTCTATTTTGTTTACCCTTCCAGTACCGCTAAAAGTCCCGGGCTTGAGTCCCTGGGCGATTGGTTGGTCGCCTTATGCCGTACACGGCATTAGTCTTGATACTTAACTTGTCAGCCTTAGCAATACTGGCCTCGAGTTCTCTCCAGGTAGCGATGTGTCTCGAGCCTAATGGCAATGAGGAACCCAGATTTATCTTGTAAAAAATGAGTGGGTAGAATCCAGGTGCTGCTAAGAAGCGCCCGGTAGATTTAAACCCCCAAAGTTACAGCATAAGTTAGCATCAGTATCGAGAGTCCAATGAAGATAATACACAGAGGCAGAAACTGCATAGGGAGGTTTAGCTCCCTTTCAAGAGCACTTGCTCCTACCAAATTATAGGCGTTTTAGTTAATATTTAAACCACGGTGATTGCTAATCGACGCATAATTTAGGGTAGTGGTTATCTGGCTAACTATCCTTTTTTCCATACCCTTTTGTGGCAAGTTTTGCAGGGGTTGGAGATAAAACGCTAAAACATCTGGCTAAATGGCCTCGTTAAAATATTCCTGAGATCCCTATAGAACGTGGCCTGCACGGTTAGTAACTTCTCTCACCATTTAACGTCAGCCAGTCGCTATTTACTCCGGAGGCGGAGGTCACAGGTTCGACTCCTGTCGGGCGCGCCATCTTTTGAAGTTCTCGCATTGATAGTAACTATTAACTCAATTTCTCTTGTGTCCATTCTGTGTCCCAAATTATCTCCGACTACACGCTTACGATAACTTTGTTATTTTAGTAGGGCGTTTTACCCTTCATTGCTTTCCTAACTGTCAACAAAGCACAATTAACATATGCTGCTCTGAAAGAATTAAAAAAACGGTAATATTTTCGACAACTGGATCGTCTTTAAGTCGAGATGTGTTTTTGGAGAATGACATTGCAGCAACACAAAGCGAAAATATCTGACTTGGCACTGCAACACGGGAGGCTAGTCTTTCACTGCGCATATCGACTGTTAAGCGATACACACCTTGCAGAGGATGTGACTCAAGACGTATTTATTAAACTGTTTAAAAAATCTCTTAAAAGCATGAACGAGGTGAAAAACTGGCCTGCTTATTTAAAGTCTATGGCAGTTACCACAGCGATTGATTATCTACGTCGTAATAAAAGATTAGCGGAAGACGACTTGGAAAGCGTGCCTGAAAATGAAAGTGATACATCAAGGCACCCTTTGAACCAAGTTTTACGAGACCGTGATTTGATACTGTTCAAACAAGCCCTTTTGCAATTGACAGAGCAAGACGCTCACATATATTGCCTGCGTCATGTCGAAGGATACTCTTACCAAGAAATCGCCGAATTAATGCATGTCTCTAGCAATTCAGTCGGCGTATCCCTGCATCGCTCACAGCTAAAACTCTCCAGTATCGTAGGTAAATCAGAATATTTAGGAGCTCGTCATGAACACTAATCACGATTCTATTCAGACTATGCTTAATAAAGTTAAGGGACAAAAGCCTTCGGAACATGACGATATAGCAATGCAGTCCCGACTTCACGCTGCCATTGATGCACAAGACAACCCTGTAGATGAAGAAGAACCCGGCAACGGTATGATTCGTCTTTGGAGTTGGTTAAAAACCGCCTCACAACCAAAGCGATTTGGCTTTGCTGGAACGGCTGCCGCTTTGGTGCTAACCGCTGTGTTGATTATCACCACGTCGGTGAGCAAACCTGCATTTGCATCGGTGGTCAAGAAGTTAAGCGAAATCACCAGTATGGTGTACACAGGACAAATGCAGTCGGATGACCAAGTTATTATGACAGTAGAGGTTTTTTACCAATCGCCCAGTAAAATTAGGGTGGTCAACACACCGCTTCCAGACATTGAAGGTGCACCTTCAGTAGTGAACGTGATGGATACTAAACTTGGTAAGGGGTTAATACTCTTCCCTGAACGCAAAGTTGCCATGCCTATTAATTTTACGCCTGGTCAAAACGCGAAAGAGGCGCTGGAAAATGAGTTACTTGATTGGCACACGAAAATTTTAAATTACGACGGTGAAGTGAAGAGTGAACCAGGTGTAGTTATCGATGGAATAGAAACGACTGTCTTTACAGTGGAGCCTGAAAACATGAGATTGACTTTATGGGTCGATCCTAAGACTGAATTACCTATTCGTATAAGAGTAGAGACAATGGATGGACCGTATTTTGTTTTTGAGGCAGATGTGGCATTTAATGAAGCGATAGACCCTGAAATGTTCGACTTAGCGCCATCTGGCTATGAAATTATGGGAGCGGATTCGGAGTAAGCCAGGCTGTTGCCGAGCTCGGGCACTTGCGAATCGGCCGTGGCGCTACGGGGTTATAAACCATCAGTAATGCCCGAGTCGGCAACGGCAGAACGAGTATCCCAACTAAAATCCAGAAGGATACTTGCCAGAACATGTTTAACTCCCTTTACGTATAACGGTTCTTTTTCAACAGGTCTTTGCCTATTATTCTTTACCAAACTTTCCGGCTATCTGCTCTGTTTACCAATTTACTTATTAAGTAAGCAGCTAAGAAAAAAGCAGGCGTCGCAAAAATGTCTGGATGCATAATCCAGGTTGCCAGTCCCAGTAACACGCTTAAGTACTCGACCCAAACGAGTTTATTTCTTCTATTGACGCCAAACAAACTTAATTTGAACCAGACCGGTTGTTGCTTCCAGTATTTAGATTCTTTATCAATCACAGTAATTTCCTCCGTTAGCTTCGACACATCAACTTCGAATACAGAGGCCAGTGATTTAAGAGATTCCATACTTGCTTTATTGCCGCTTTCTATACGTTGAATTGTTCTTACACTCAAGCCTGACATTATCGCTAATTGTTCTTGAGACCAATTTTTACGTTCTCTCAATTTTTTAATCATTCAAATTCTCCTGGTATCTGTATTCAGGCTCAATGATGAAGCAACAACGTCGGTGTCGGTCACGAAATATACACGACAGACGGGCGACACTAACTGTAGTGGTCAAGAGAAGCTAACCACAGGTTTACGATTTTCCTGTGCCTTCAGTTTGACTAATTCATTATACACGTCAATAATTAACGTGTATAAAGTATATTGCAAACCAAAAGAGCATCACATGTTAAATCATGAAGCGGGCAAAACGCTAAAGCAAAAACTTCCTCTCGGTATGATAGCAACAAAGCGTTGGCTACAAGAGCAGGGCTTGAGTTTGCACTATATCGACAACTCCGTCCGACGAGGAGCTTTAATCGTTGCTACGCCCGGGGTCTATTATCGCGAAGAAGCTTACCCAACCTGGCAAGGTGTTGTGGCTTCATTGCAGCGAATAGCTACGTTCGCAGTCAATGTGGGGGGCCTGACAGCTCTAGAGTTAAATGGTGTAAGCCATTACGTAAATCAAAGTGGAAAACCTACGATTGGTCTATATTGTCCTGAGAAGCTGCCTGTATGGGTTGATAAAATTGGTGTGGAAGCTACTTTCGAATGGCATGGAACGAAGCGATTGTGGCCAGAATCACTCATGCGCGACCAGCGCGTTCTCCGTCCTTATGAATGGTCAAAAGGTTTGCCGGAAATAACGTATTCTTGTGTTGAAAAAGCTTATCTGGAAGTGCTCAACGAGGTACCTAAACATATCAGTTTTGAGCATGCTGATGCGCTGCTTCAGGGGTTGCATAACTTATCACCCCGGAAGTTAGATACGCTGCTAAAAAACTGCCTTAATGTCAAAGTAAAACGGCTATTCTTTTGGCTAGCGGAGCGCAATCAACAGCCCTGGTTTAAACGTTTAGTGTCAACAGACTACGATCTAGGCTCAGGTAAAAGAGCTATCGCGGTAAATGGTCGCCTGGAAAGCAAATGGCAGATCACGGTACCCAAGGAGATGTAAATTATCATGGATAGAAATAGCATTTATTATCGGCAGGTTCAGTTGCTTATGCAGGTGTTACCATTTGTTGCGGCTCATGACTGCTTTGCGCTCAAAGGCGGCACAGCGATTAACCTATTTGTCAGAGACTTTCCGCGACTGTCGGTTGATATTGATCTCGTTTTTCTACCTATGATGGATCGAGATGAAGCACTTAATACGATCACTAGTCACCTGGAGAAAATAGGTAAAAAGCTCACAGCCGAAATTCAGAATGTGACTGTCATACGCCCATTTGAAGTCAAAAAAGACGCGCTCCGTTTATTGGTGGAGCGTGAGGTTCGCGGTACAAAGGTTCAGATAAAGATAGAACTGTCACCCGTACTTCGAGGAACTGTCTACAAACCGACAACCTTGAGTGTTACTGAAGCGGTGGAAAATGAATTTGGCTTCGCAGAAATTTCCGTGGTTAATTTCGCCGATCTCTATGCTGGTAAGATTTGCGCCGCGCTCGACCGGCAGCACCCCAGAGATTTGTTTGACGTAAAACTACTTCTGGATAACGAAGGCTTCACTGATGATATTCGTAAAGCGTTACTTGTTTATATTGTCAGCCACCCCCGTCCTATTTCGGAGTTATTACGACCCCATTTCAAAGATATTTCCGAACTTTATGAGGGGGAGTTTAAATCGATGGCGGACATCGATGTCCCATTCGCGGAGCTTGTGGCTGCGCGTGGGAAAATTGTAAAACTCATGCATGCGGCATTTACTGACGAGGAGAGGTCGTTTCTTTTGACGTTTAAATCACGCAAACCGGATTGGTCATTACTCGGACTTGATGGTGTTGATCGGCTACCGGCGGTTAGGTGGAAGCTGAAAAATCTTGGAGAAATGAGTGAGGAAAGACATCGGAGAGCTTATAACAGACTTGTGGATGCACTCAATTCAGTGGGTTTAGTTACGAGATAATCCATATATGCATTATTTGACTATATTCCATATATAAACTAAATTTTTATATTCTCTATTTAGTATAAATGCCTATATTCTATATAAGGAATTAAAATGCGAATCACCACTCCCGGTTCCTTGGGTAAATATATAGCACAACGGCGACAGGAAGCTGGTTATAGCCAAATGGAATTAGGCAAACGGATTGGTAAAGATCAGCGTTTTATATCCCGTGTTGAGACCAAAACATCATCCATTACTTTCGCTAACTTAATGAAAGTAATGGCTGCTTTGGACATTCGGTTCGATATTTCTAATTCCGCAGATGACGGTTATGAAGTCTTAAATAGGGTCAGGAAAGCGTCTGTGGATGAAAATCTCCCGCAAACCAAGCATCGGCCTCTTGATGCGCTTAAGAGCAATCGTAGGCCTATTGTGATTCGAAAATCACCACCTAAAAAGTAAAAGGAAGATTCGTCATGCCAAGGCGCAAGGCTACACGAGAATTACATTGCGGGATTAATGGAATAAAAGTAGGAACCGTAAGGCGGAAAAGTGGCACCTTCGAGTTTATTTATGATGATGAATGGTTGGGAGCAGAATATGCGCATTCGATAAGCTTGTCACTGCCAATGACATCTAAACGACATACAGGCGAGCGCGTTCGTTATTTTTTTGATAATTTGTTGCCAGATAATGAAGAAGTTCGTCAGCAAATTGTTGATAGAATCGGCGCTTACTCAACAGACACTATGGATTTGCTATCAGCTATCGGGCGTGACTGTGTGGGAGCGTTATCTCTTTCCTTAACGGAAATACCTCCAGAACCATCTATGCAGATGAACCCGGTCGATGAGAATGAAATCAATGAGATTTTAAATCATGCGGTTACCGGGCATACCCTCGGAATGGGGGATGACGATACTTTTCGTATTTCTATTGCCGGAGCTCAGGAAAAAACAGCATTAACCTATCACCGTGGTCAGTGGCATCAACCGATAGGTAACACTCCTACAACCCATATTTTTAAAATGGCTATGGGAAAGTTACCTGGTGGCATAAATATGGAGCAAAGTGTCGACAATGAATGGTTTTGTTTACGCTTTATGCATCATTTAGGGTTTGATGTAGCGCACGCTGAGATAGAAGTTTTTAGTGAGCAAAAGGTACTTGTTGTCGAACGTTTTGATAGATATACGGATGAAGATGGTCAAATTTTAAGGATAAGCCAGGAAGATATGTGCCAGGCTCTGGGCAGAGCCGGGCAATCGAAGTATGAGGATAAAGGAGGTCCGGGCGCTTTTGAAATATCGGATCTGCTCGCAACGAGTCAGCAAGGTTTAAAAGATCAGCAAGTGTTTTTTTTGAGTCAATACGTATTCTGGTTACTGTGTGCTATTGATGGTCATGCAAAGAATTTCAGTGTTTATTTGGACGCTTCGGGTTATTGGTTAACGCCAATCTATGATGTCCTTTCAGCGTATCCAACCCTAGGTAAAATACAGCCGAAAAAAGCTAAAATGGCAATGAGGGTAAAAAGTAAAAACTCCCATTATCATTGGCATAAAATTTTACCTCGGCATTGGCCTAATCATGCCAAATTTTCTGGCCTTTCCCCCGATATTGCTCAAGAATTAATTGGTGCGATAAATGAGGAGTTGCAGGGTGCTCTTGATAAAACCTGGGCTGATGCTCCCGAACACTTTCATCAGGAAACAGGAGAACAAATAACCAAAGGCGTTCTGGATCTAGCAAGGAAAAAACTGCTGATATGAACGATCTAAAAAGTTATTTGGAAGTGTTCCTTCATTAACCCAGAAGGATACTTGCCAATCATGGTGGCGTGTCCCGTGGCGCTCAAAGCTGGCTCCCCAATACAAGATGGCTGTAGCAGTCGATATTAACGCGAAGACAGAGAGTTTTTGGGACTTCGGCGGCCTTCCCACAACTAAAACTTTGAACAAACACAAGACTTGCTACTGAGTGGTTTTGGATTTATAACAAAGAAAGGTCGAACACGGCTATCCGCGGCATCCATTCGAGGTGGTAAACGAGTTAATTCAATAATAAAAGGGACAGAATATGAAGGTTGTTATACGCAGCTTTTTGCTGGCTATATGTTTACTAACGGTGAACTCCGCATTTAGTAAACAAAATGTAGCTGATGAAAGGGAAGCCTATATCAGGGCAAACTACACCAAATATGAATATCAGATCCCAATGCGTGATGGTGTGAAATTATTCACGTCGGTGTACGTACCCAATGATACCAGAAAATCTTATCCTATTATGATGCAGCGAACGCCTTATCGCGTTGCACCGTACGGGGTAGACCAGTATAAAAAACGTTTGGGACCGAGCGAAGCATTTGAAAAAGACGGTTTTATTTTTGTCTTCCAGGACGTGCGCGGCAAGTTCATGTCGGAGGGGGATTTCGTCAACATGCGCCCGCAGGATGCCTACACTCGCGGAAAGAACGCAACGGATGACGCCACAGATACGTACGACACGATTGATTGGCTCGTAAGCAATATCGAAGGTAACAACGGCAAAGTCGGTATGTGGGGAACCTCTTACCCCGGTTACTACACGTCGGTGGCATCAATTAACAGTCACCCTGCGCTTAAGGCTATTTCACCTCAGGCTCCTATTGCCGATTGGTTTTTTGATGATTTTCATAGAAATGGCGCTTTCGTCACGCCCATGGCTTTCATATTTTTTGATACCTTCGATAAGCAGCGCGATGGCACCTTCGCTTACTGGCCTGAAGGTATGAAAACTGAAACGCCAGACGGCTATCAGTTTTTCAAAAATCTTGGGCCACTTTCCAATGTAAACGATAAGTACTTTAACGGTGAACGCCCATTTTGGAATGAGATTATTCAGCACCCCAATTACGACGATTATTGGAAGTCGCGAAATGTTTTACAGCACTTATCAAACACTAAGCCTGCCACGCTAGTTGTTGGCGGTTGGTATGATACAGAAGACCTTTACGGACCGCTTTATACCTATCAAACCATGTCAGACAACAATAAGAAGGATCATGTTCAACTGGTAATGGGGCCCTGGTATCACGGTCAATGGCAAAGCGAGCAGGGCGGTACTGAACTTGGAGAGGCTCATTTTGGTTTTGATACCAGCGCTTGGTTTCAAAGAGATGTGTTGCTGCCATTTTTTAAAGAGCATCTAAAAGGCGCCGATGAAGCCAATCTGGCTAAGGCAACCATGTTTGAAACAGGCAGTAATCGCTGGCGCCGTTTCGATGCCTGGCCGCCTAAGGATACATCTAGAGAAACCCTGTATTTAGCAAATGACGAAAAAATCGTTGAGCAGGAAAACAATACGGGTAGCAGCGAGTACCTAAGTGATCCTAACAAGCCGGTCCCTCATTCTGCCGAAATCAGTCGCGGCTGGGATAGACCATACATGGTAGAAGATCAGCGTTTTACGGCGAGAAGACCTGACGTTCTGGTATTTGAGACCGATACGCTGGAATCGGACTTAACAATTGCCGGCGCCATCGACCTTAACCTATGGTTCGCTACCAATAAATCAGCGGCGGATATTGTGGTGAAGCTTGTCGATGTCTTTCCTTCCATTGATGAGAATACCAATAAGGCTGACATGGAGCGCGGGAACCGCCATGAGCTTGTGCGTTGGGGCGTGTTACGAGGGCGCTTTCGTGAGAGTATGAGTGAGCCTAAAGCATTCGTTCCAAATCAACCAACTGAAATTGGGTTTGAGTTGTACGATGTTTTACATACGTTCAAACGCGGGCATAAGCTGCAGATTCAAATACAAAGCAGCATGTTTCCGTTTCTGGATATTAACCCCCAGAATTACGTTGAAAACATTTTTAATGCAAAAGAGAGCGACTTTACAAAGGCAACTCATAAAATTTATCACAACTCTGAGTATCCGAGTTCGATAAGCTTTAACGTGCTTTAATCGACTCCGACCAGACGTTTGATTTACCGGCGGCTCTTCTAAATTTTTCTATTGAGCCGCTGCTTCAACCTGTGGTTCTCAGCTTTTATCTGCTCAATTTCATCAAGCAGGTTTAGCACTAAATAGAGATCGGCCCAGTCTATATTTAGATCCCGGTTGAGACGCGCCGCCTTTTTTACTGTCATCACAGAGGTAACATGAAATATCCACTGACGTGGGTGTTCTCCGGTGACTGGTACCGCAATTTCATGCTCAATCAGCTCAAGCATGGTTTCGGCGCTGACATTTGCAGAAAGACAGAGCTCTTCGAAACTCAGGTGAAAATTGGGTGAGTACACTTGTTGTAAGGTTGTCATTATCTATCGCTCCATTCGCGACGAGGGTCAAAGGTTTCGCTGTCCGCGAGCTGAGCCCAAAGGGTCTTACTGTTTTCATTTAGTGAGGATGGCATCACAATCTTTATTGTGGCAATCAAATCGCCATTTGAGAGCTTCCCGACCAAGCCTTTGCCTTTTACACGTAAGCGCTGACCTGCCTGGCTGTAAGCTGGAATGGTTAGTTGAACTTTGCCAGAGAGCGTCGGCACCTCTACTTTAGTTCCCAATGCCGCTTCCCATGGCGCGAGCGGTAAGGTGAGCAAAAGATTATTGGCTTCCACATCAAATAATGGATGCGGAAGTAATTTGATAGTTAAGTAAGCATCGCCGCTTGGGGCGTTACCGTAAGCCGGGGCACCTTGTCCTTTTAGTCGAATACGTTCGCCATCCCGTGCGCCAGCAGGAATTTTTACTTTGAGCGATTTTTTTACTTGCTGCTGGTAACCTTGTTGGTCATAAACCGGAATAACGAACTCAATTTGTTTGGTCGTGTCGGCCAAGGTGTCTTCGAGCATAACCGGCCAGTCGAATTCAACATCAGCTCCTTTGGCTTGGTTGGCGTCCTCATACCAAGGTTGCTGACGATGTTGTTGGCGACTGCGTGAACCTGCTGCTCCAAACACTGAGTTAAAGAAGTCAGTAAAGTCCTGATTACCCATCGCACTATTATTAGTGTGATAGTTGGTGCTCGATTTCCTATTTTGATTGTTATAACCGCGTTTGCGAGCCTCGCACAAAGCATCATATTCAGCACGCTTTTCAGTACTATGTAATACTTCATAGGCTTGGGCTACGCGCTTAAAATTCTCGGCTGCATCTGGTAACTTGCTTACATCGGGATGATACTTTCGGCCGAGTTTGCGGTACGCGGTTTTAATTGCTTTACTATCGGCGGTCGGCTCTACACCCAGTACTTCGTAATAATCAATAAACTCCATTGCAAAGCCTTATGTTCGTATTATCGAACCTGAGTATAGCTTTAAAGAAAATTTTCGTCTGTGTTCACAGATTAAAAAAAACAGGTCACCGTTTTAGAGTGAATCCGGTAGGTGTAATGGTGCGATGAGAGCTATTAAAACAACTGCGTAATACCCAGCAAAATAGCGTAGCGGCCAGCTTTACTAATGAAAACCAGAATCAAAAATTGCCAGAAGGTTAATCGCAGCATACCGGCTATAAACGTAAGAGGATCGCCAATGAAGGGTGCCCAGGCCATCAGCAGCGACCACTTACCAAAGCGTTCAAACCAGCGATGACCACGGGCAAGAGATTTTGGTTTGAACGGGAACCAGCGGCGATCCTGATACCGTACCAAAAAACGACCCAGAACATAGTTGACCACTGACCCCAGCGTATTACCGATTGAGGCCAGCCACCAGGTTATCCAGACATCGTAATCCATGCGCTGGGCTGCCACGACCACAAACTCAGACTGAGCAGGCAGTATTGTGGCGGCCAGAAAGGCTGTCAGAAATATACTTAAATACATAAAATCCTATTACGTGGCACAGCTTATAACGGATGTCATCAGCGTAATGGAAATGACAAACACAAAAGTTTTTGACTACACTAAATAATGAACACTCATCAATAAAACAGAGAGGTACTTTAATGGCATTCGAAAAATGTCCAAAGTGCGAAGACCAGGTACTGGATAATAACTATAGCTGCCCGGCCTGTGGTTTTGTGAAGAGTGAAAAACCGGAACAAGAGAACCAACCGGGCGAGAACAGCGCGATTACCTCCGAGAACACATCGAAAAGCTTGCAGATACAAGGCGTGTTATCGCTCGTTATTCTTATCGTGGGTGTGCTTTGGTTTTTTCTAACCTCCGAGGAATCTCAGCAAAGTAACGAAATCAATGTGATACCTCTGGTTATGTTTATCGGCGGTCTTATCTGGTACATCGTGACGCGCTTTCGAATCTGGCGTTCGCACTCTTCTTAAATAAGGGCAATAACGCGGTTATCGAGCGATGCTACTGCTCTATGGGCTCTTCGTGCAGGGACTCCCATGCCTGAATCATCTCTTTCTTCGTTGAGCCCCAGCGGTAGCCGCCCAAAGCGCCGCTTTTCTGAATAACACGGTGACACGGAATTAGCATGGCAACAGGGTTTGCGCCAACAGCATTACCAACCGCCCGAGACGCTTTAGGGTAACCCAACGCATTGGCAATTTGGGAGTAACTGGCCAGTTGTCCCGATGGTATCCTCAACAAAGCTCGCCACACGGCCACTTGAAAATTAGTGCCCATTACGTGCAATGACAAGGGGTTAGACTGCCCGTCTTTTAATCGACTAAACAGTACGTTAGCCACATAGTTGGTCGCGTTGTCGTTTCTTACGAGCGAGGCTCTGAGCCAGTCTTTATGCACACTGGCAAGTATCTCGTCAACAGCTCTGGAGCCCAAAAACTCAATGCGGCATATGCCCCGTGGAGTAATTGCGACAAATATCTTACCAAAAGGCGTTTCATTTACGCCGTATTGAATAGTAACTCCCTGGCCTCCGTTCCTGTATTCACCCGGCGTTACGGCTTCTAGCTTCACAAAGTGGTCATACAGTCGGGAGCCTCCACTTAGACCCATGCTGAGGGATACGTCCATTAGAGAGCCTTCGTCCTTCAGCAGTCGCTTGCTGCGTTCCAGGGTAAGAGCCTGCAGGAAACGTTTCGGTGTGGTGCCTGCCCATTTACAAAACACCCGATGGAAGTGGAACGGACTGAGATGCACATGAGCAGCAACGTCTTCCAGGGGTGGCTGGCTCGATACATGCTCTGACATATAGGTCATGGCTTTTTCAATACGGATATAATCAGACATAACCATCACCTTTAGATACGATTAATTGATATACCACTATCCAGAAGTGGTAAAACCTAAAGCATCAGACGCTAGGAGTAATGCTGGCTGAGCTATTAATCATAGAAGGCTTTTTAGCTGATGCCGACCCGAAGCTTGCTCTTTAGCAAACCCAGCAATTACTGCTGGGCTTGATTTAACGCCTGAATAGCAAAGCTGCCAAGCCAGTGACCACCTTCGTAGCTATCGCCGATTAGATTAGGGTAGGAGTGCGCCATATGCTTATCGGCTATTTTGCGTAAATGCCTGTACTGCGGGTATTGGTTAGCCAGCGCATAGAGGTTCCAGGCGCGGCTAAAGTTTAATCCGTCCAGATGAACCAGTTTGCCATCGGTTCTGTCGCCAACTTTACCTACCGCCAGACTGAATTCTGGGTCAGCGAGTTGCGGCATAAAATCATCTAGCCAGGTTAAAAACTGCTGCTTCGGCAGAACGCGCTGCATTAAGCCAATTTCTTCCAGGCAGGGCGAAAGAAAGTCGTAGCCGCTTGGTTCCCAGCCTATGGGGCAGTTTTTATCTTCCAGAAAATAGTCTTTCGCGCGTTTGGCAATTAACTGCTGCAGTTCGTTGTGCTGCTGGTTAACGGCATAGTCGTAGGCGAAACTTAAGCCAAAGGCCGTGTTGGTATGCTCGCCCACCCGCACTGGGTAAACTAATCGAGGTAAGAAGTTGATATAGCGATCAACAATTAAATCGGCTAATGGTTGTAAGTTAGCGGCTAGGTCTTTGGCCATAGGGTCCTGCCAGGAATGGAGCTCGTTAGACAGCTTTAACAACCAGGCCCAACCGTAAGTGCGCTCGAACGAGTCATTAATATCTTTACTGAAAAAGTCGACTTCGCGCGCCACTTTTTCAGCGGTTAAATTACCTTTAAGTATGGCTTTGACTTCGTCGGCCTGTTCTAAGTTTGGAAACTGACGCAATAAAGTCATCATTGACCAATAACCATGAGCAGCGCTATGCCAGTCAAAGCAGCCATAAAAAATCGGGTGTATAACCGAAGGTTCCTTTAAATCATCGGCACTTCCCAGTATTACTCCCGTTTTGTATGGATAAGGTGTCTCGACACAATGCAGTGGTAGCTCCACCAGCTTATTCGCTTCGGACAAGGTTAGGCTGTGCGAAGATGTGTGCCCGGTGTCGGCAGCCTGAGTGAACAGACTAACCGACATAAGTAGGGCACTGCTTATAATGCCGCGAATATTCATAATGTTGCCTTATAGGTTCGAGACTGTGTGAACTGGCTCATTTGCTTTTCAGTAAATCGAGAAAGAAAGCGTATTCCAGCGCCGTGTTTTGCAAGCGCTTAAAGCGCCCGGAAACACCGCCGTGGCCCGCTTCCATTTCGGTTTTAAACAACAGCAGATTATCATCGGTTTTATAATCTCTGAGTTTGGCAACCCACTTGGCTGGTTCGAAATACTGCACTTGTGAGTCAAATAGGCCGGTGGTTACCAGCAGGTTAGGGTAGTCTTGAGCGCTAATTTGATCATAAGGTGAATACGACAGCATATAGTCGTAATAAACTTTCTCTTTCGGGTTACCCCACTCGTCAAACTCGTTGGTAGTGAGAGGAATACTTTCATCCAGCATGGTTGTTACAACATCGACAAAAGGTACATGTGCCGCTACGCCAAGGTATAGTTCCGGCGCCTGATTGATCACTGCGCCCATTAACAGACCACCAGCACTACCACCCATGGCGAAGACTTTATCCTTGGCGCCATAGCCTTGCTCAACCAATGCCTTAGTGACATCGACAAAATCATTAAAGGTGTTTTGTTTTGTCAGTTTTTTGCCGTCTTCGTACCAAGGGCGCCCCAGCATTTGCGAGCCGCGAATATGGGCTATAGCAAAGACAAACCCGCGATCCAGTAAGCTTAGACGGTTGCTGCTAAAGCTGGGTTCTGAAGTTGAACCGTAAGAACCGTAGCCATATTGATATAGTGGGTTGGTGCCGTCTTTTTTGAATTTATCCTTACGGTAAACCAGTGTTACCGGTACCTCAGCACCGTCCCGGGCGGTGACAAACAACCGTTCGGAAGCATAGTTTTCAGGCTTAAAATCGCCCACTACTGGCTGTTGCTTTAACAGGGCTTTATCCAGGCTGTTCAGGTCCACATTATAGTGGCTACCCGGAGTGGTCATACTGGTGTAGTAAAGGCGCAGCTCAGGGTTATCGGCTTCTTTGTTGCCATAAAAATACAGCGTGTAAGCTTTATCCCGGAAGGAAATCTCTTGTTCATCACCGGTGTTTAAATTACGCACAAACACCTGTGTCTGGCCTCGCTGGCGCTGTTTATAGACCAAATGCTGGTCAAACAGCTCAATGTCTTCCAGCCGCGTGTCTTCTTTATGTGGAATAACTTCCTGCCACAGCTGTTTATCGCCAAGCTTGTCTGCGCTTACCCGCATCAGACGAAAGTTCACGGCATCCAGATTGGTCAATACATAATAAGCATCGCCGTGTTTGGCGATGCTGTATTCCAGGCCGTCTTCTCTTGAGACAAAAGGTACAGGCTTGGCGTTGGGATCATTGGCATCGATAAGTGATACAGCTTTAGATTCAGTTGCGTCATGGACAATATAAATTTGAGAGTCGTCTTTACTCTTGCTGATGCCGGTGTAAAAGGTTGTGTCTTCTTCTTCGTAGACCAGTTCATCTTGTTGCTGTTCGGTACCCAAGGTATGACGATAGACTTGATAGCCGAGCAGGGTTTCCGGGTCTTTCTTTATGTAATAAAAATGCTGTCCGTTGTTGCCCCAGACTATACTCCCCGACGTATTTTTGATTTCATCCGGGAGTAATTCGCCGGTCTTCATATCCTTAAGTTTAATTTCATACATACGACGGCTAACGGTATCTTCACTATAGGCAAGAATCGCATCGTCCGGGCTAACTTCAAGGCTGCCTACAGAGTAATAATCTTTACCTTCAGCAAGCTCATTAACATTTAACAAAACTTGCTTATCGATACCGGAAAAATCTTTACTGCGAACGTAAATAGGGTACTCGTTATCGCCGCGCATTTCTGTTGAGTAATAGTATTCGCCGTCACGTACCGGTACGGAGTTATCATCTTTGGCAATGCGGCTTTTCATTTCTTCAAACAGCTTTTGCTGCAAATCTTCCGTGTGAGCAAGCATCTCATCCGTATAAGCGTTCTCTGCCTCAAGATAAGCTAGTACTTTAGGGTCTTTACGTTCATCGTCCCGCATCCAGTAGTAATTATCGATGCGGGTATCACCATGAATAGTCATTTCATGAGGGACTTTTTCTGCAACCGGAGCTTCAACGCTTTTTTTAGAGGTCGATGAGCTGGTTTCGGTATTTTGATTCGCGGGAGAACAGGCCTGCAGTAATGCGGCACCTAATAGAGCAATATAAACGGGACGAAGCTTTTGCATGTGGCGATCTCGTTATGATTATTATTTTAATTCAAATGATATTAACAAAGTTATAATTTGTTAGCTATATCGGGGGAACCCCGCAGTGATAGGAAGTTCTTAACTGCAGTAGTTTGGCTTTAAGAGCAAAAAAGCCCAACAACATGGTTGCCAGGCTTCCGGAGTGGTTTACTAATTGTACAAATTAATTAGCTTTTGAGTTCACCCGATGCTGACTCGATATGAGCACGGACAAACCACTGGAATTGCTCAAGCTCGGCGAGTTGGCCAGTGAGCATGTCTTCCGAAACAGGGTCAAGTTCAGAGAGTTTATTGAGCGCGTCTCTGTGGTCTTTATTTACACCGTTGTACACTTTATCAAGTGCAACTAAATGTTCAGTGACCAGACCTCTGCCTATCGAATAGTCTTTCCATGAACGGCGGTCCACAATTGACTGCGGGGTACCGGCGGGAACGCCGCCCATAGTGGCGATGCGCTCTGCGATGGTATCGGTCATTTCACGAATGCTATCAACCTGCGGGTCCAGCATTTCATGTACGCCAATAAAGTTTGGACCAACCACGTTCCAGTGAACATGTTTAAGCGTCAGTTGGAGGTCAAGCAGTGCGACCAGGCGGTCGTCGAGTAGTGCTATAGCGTCTTGGGCAGACTTGTCTTTAATCCCAGGGGCCGTGAATTCAGCTGTTTTATCACTTGTATTCATTATTCCTCCTGTTATTTGTTCATCACCCCTTTATACGCGTAAACTGACTTAATGGATCTCGGTGCTTAATAAGCAAAGGCGGCCACCGTATAGGGTGACCGCCTTTGCTTGAGGTGCGAAAAACTTATTGCCTAGTAGCGTTCAAGCCAGTGTGCATAAGGTGAAGGTAATACCCAAGAAGGCTTCTCGACACGCAGTGCTTTGGCTGCATTGTACGGCCAGTGAGGGTTCTCCAAATGAGCACGGCCAACCATGACCAAATCCAGTTGCCCTTGTGCAACCGTGTGTTCTGCCAGCTGAGGTAAATCAATGCCCCAGGCGGAAGCCACTGGAATATCCGCTTCTTTACGAATGCGCTCCGCAATAGGTGCCATAAAGCCTGGGCCCCAGGGAATGTTGGCGTTTGGTGTTGAGAAACTGATACTGACATTTAAAAAGTCCAGTCCCTCAGCTTTTAGTAACTGAGTCAGCTTAACGGACTCCTGCATTTGCTGTTCGTCATTGCCATCATACTCAATCACACCAAAGCGCGCAGTCAGCGGAAAGTTATCTGGCCATACTTGTTTTACCGCACGAACTGTCTCTACCAGAAAACGGGCGCGGTTCTCGAATGAACCACCGTATTCGTCAGTACGCTGGTTCGCATGAGGAGAGAAAAAGCTCTGCCCTAAGTAGCCATGAGCAAAGTGCAGTTCAAGCCATTCAAACCCTAAGTCACGAGCTCGTTCCGCAGCGGAAACAAAGTCATTTTGCACGCGTTTTATGTCATCCAGCGACATTTCTTTAGGTTCGCGAGGCAAGTTTGCGCCAAAAGCGACAGGAGAAGGCGATATTGGTTGCCAACCTTTAGCATCATTCTCAGCTATATGATCGTCCCCGTCCCACGGGCGGTTTGCGCTGGCTTTGCGTCCGGCGTGACCAATTTGAATACCGGCAACGGCGCCTGCTTTTTTAATATTTTCGACAACAGGTGCAAAAGCTTTTGCCTGTTCGTCGTTCCAGAGACCGGTGCAGTTGGGGGTAATGCGGCCTTCAGGAGAAACCGCGGTGGCTTCAACAATCACTAAGCCGGCACCGCCACGCGCCAGGCTGGTGTAATGGCTTAAATGCCAATCGTTAACGACACCTTCTTCAGCCATATACTGGCACATTGGGGGAACGGCAATGCGGTTACGCAAACGTACGTCTTTTAACTCGAACGGTTGAAATAATGCGGACAACTTAAGTACTCCTGTTAATTACTGCGCTTGCTGTGAAAGCAATTTTGAGGCACCTATACTAGCTCGTGCGCTAGCTTTAGATAATTAGAAATAATCTATCTCAACCATCGAAAAAATGAATCAAACGAAGTATCACCCGGCCAACTGAGCGTAACTGTTTTCAGACGCCTCTCGGAATTCATTAATGTCGGCTTTCGGCGACTGTCCAAATAAGCGGCTATACTCGCGGCTAAACTGAGATGGACTTTCATAACCCACCTGATAGCAGGCGGTGCTGACATCGCTTCCTTCAAACAACATAATCCTCCGTGCCTCATCTAGTCGCAGCTTTTTCTGAAATTGAATGGGCGACATGGCAGTCACACTTTTAAATGCCTGATAAAAGGCAGATTCACTTAAATGTACCGCACTAGCTAAATCTTTAACGCGCAGCGGCTCGTGTAGCCGGCGTTTGATAATATCGATGGCTTGAGCAATACGACTTGCCTGGGTGTCTATAAGGTTAAAATCTCGCAATAGACCTCCCAGCTCTCCGAGTAACAAACGATACATCAATTCGCGTCTAATTAAGGGAAACAGCACTTTCGCGTCATCGGGTTTTTCCAGCAATTCAGTTGCGCGCTCCAGTAACTGCATCATTTCGCTGTCGACCTTTCCAACACACAGGCTACTATGTGATTTTACCGTTGCAGGAATGCGGTCGCCCAATAACAGAATTAATTCACGCAATTCGGCAGTGTCAAAATTAAAACTTAAACCGACGTAGGGGTTATCCGGGGATGCTTGTGACACTCGACCAGAAACCGGCAACATGACCGGAATCAAAAGATAATTCATTTGCTCGTAAGTGACTTTGGTATTGCCCACCAGCAGCTCTTTTGCTCCTTGCAGCATAAAGCAAACCGCGGGGCGATAAATAATGGGGCGAGCCTGGGACGGGTTACTAAGATGCATCAGTGAAATGTCATCAATGGCTGTTTGCGTAAGGCTTTCTTTTGTAAGTAACGGAAGCAGCCGCTGTGTCAGGTCTGCCATTCGCCGGGTAAGGTACTGATCAGACATAATTGTAATCCTCGAGCTGTGGCTAGATTCACCCTTTAAATCAGATTAATCAGTATAGATGCGGGTATTACGTTTCGACTAGCGAATGGCTCAAGAGTTGTAGTATTAGGCAAGTATTGCGGAGGATCTTACATGTTGCGCTTGTTTAACCCCGAAAAGTCAGGCCTTAGGAAAGTTTTCCAGAACCATATCAGCAACCGCATATAACTCGGCGGTAGAGGCACCATTATTAGCCTGTACGCACATACCTTGTAACACGGTACCAATATAAGAAGCTAGATTAGCCGCATCAATATGCTGTGGTAGATCGCCATCCTGCTGCGCTTGTTCAAAACGCTTCTGGAGTGCTTGTTGCCCTTCAAGTCTCCGCTTAACTAGTGCATCTTTAACGGTTGCTGAAGCCTCACTACAAGATAACGCGCCCTGGACAATGACACAGCCTTGAGGGTGATCAGCGTTCGCCATTCTGTCGGCAGCTCCGCGCAGCATCGCTTGCACCACTAAGTATGCAGTTTTCTGCTCCATTGCCGGATAAAAGAAGGCATCAGGCCGTTCTTCATACAGGTCGATAGCCTGTAGAAACAGCTGTTCTTTATTACCAAAAGCAGAGTAGAGGCTGGGTTTATTAATACCCATCACTTTTGTCAGGTCGCTTAATGAGGTGCCTTCGTAGCCATTACGCCAAAATAGCTCTAACGCTTTACCCAGTGCTTCTTCTTTATTAAAAGCACATGGCCGTCCGCGACAAACCGTTTGAGTTTTCGTTGTCATAGCTATACTCCTCATCGACACTTTAATGCCCTTGCTGGCACGCTCACATAGTAAACAGGCGGGCGAATACTGTCCAGCGATACTCTGTCTGATTCTGCTGCGGCAAAAAGGCCGCTGGCATCAATCGGAAACAGAGATTTCATATCGACTCTATAGAAATAGGCAAGTAGTCAGCAGTTTTCGGCACGCTAATTTCTACCTGCAATAACTATACTTTACCTCGTATTAAAGGCGGCCTGTTTTTGGTTGCTTCAGTTGTTCTTACGTCGTTTTTCTGTATTTAGTTCAAAATAAACATCAATTTTACCGATCAGTACAAAATTCATTTGACAGCAACTTCGATTTCTATATTCTTACCGAACGGTACATAAATAGCTAGTTTTATTTGATGCAACTTTTTGCAGCATAGGGCAATAATTTGGAGAGCAAGGCCATGAGTACGACAAACACGTTAAAATTTCTTTTAGGAGGTATTGCTGCGCTGGTATTAGCCGCGTGCAGCAATCCGGAAGCAGCAGAAGAGACTGCGGCACCGGCTCCGCCGCAAGTTAGCGTAGCGCAGGTGGTGCATGAGCGAATCACCGAATGGGATGAATTCACCGGCCGTTTGCAAGCGCCACAGACGGTTCAGTTGATACCCCGAGTTTCTGGTTATATCGAGGAAGTTCATTTCAACGAGGGGGCTCTGGTAGATAAAGGAGACTTGCTGGTACAGATTGATCCTAAACCTTTCGCTACCGAAGTTGCGCGGCTTAAAGCTGAGCTGCAAAGTGCGCAAAGCGCTGCGGTTCAGGCGGAAAAGGAATACCTCCGGGCTGAAAAACTCAGTAGCCAGCGGGCAATTTCTGCTGAACTGCTGGACAGTCGTTTAGCTCGTAAACAGCAAACTGCGGCAACCGTTGCTTCGGTTGAAGCGGCACTGGAACGCGCTGAACTCGACTTAAGCTACACCCGCATTACTGCGCCTATTAGTGGCCGGGTATCTTATGCTCAGGTTACCGCTGGTAACTTTGTGAGCGCTGGGCAAAGTCAAATTACCAGCCTGGTTTCAACCGAGAAAATGTATGCGTATTTCGATGTAGACGAGCAAAGCTACCTCAAGTACGCACGTCTGGCTGAAACAGGTAAACGAGCTGATACCCGCGACTCGACCTCGAACCCCGTTTATATGGCACTGGCTAACGACAGCAATTATCAGCACGTAGGCCGGGTCGATTTTGTCGATAACCGCATTGATGCGCAAACCGGCACTATTCGTATACGCGCCAGTTTCCCTAACGATGACAACGCCTTGTTACCCGGTCTATTTGCCCGTATTCGTTTGGTGGGCAGCGACTCTTATGAAGGCATTTTGATTGACGAAAAGGCTGTTGGAACCGACCTGAATAATAAGTTTGTATTGGTTGTTAAGAGCAACAACGAGTTGGAGTATCGGGCGATTGAGCTGGGTGAAAAAGTTAATGGTCTGCGCATAGTGACAGAAGGCTTAACGCCAAAGGACAAAATTGTGGTGAACGGTCTGCAGCGAGTTGGAGCCAATATGCAAATTGACCCTCAACCTGTGCCAATGGCAAGTAGCGAGCAACTGGTTCGGTTACGTAAAGCGCAACAGCTGCTCGATGAAGCCAGCAATGAACTGACGGCGCAGATATCTACAGCAGATAACCACGGTTAAGGGGCACTCAATGTTTTCACAGTTTTTCATCCGACGGCCGATTTTCGCCGCGGTTATCTCGCTGTTGTTCTTTATTACCGGTGCGATAGCAGTATGGCAACTGCCTATTACCGAATACCCGGAAGTGGTGCCACCAACGGTTGTGGTAACGGCGAACTACCCGGGTGCGAACCCCAAAGTCATAGCGGAAACCGTGGCCTCGCCACTGGAGCAGGAAATTAATGGTGTCGAGGACATGTTGTATATGTCCTCTCAGGCCACCTCGGATGGTCGCATGACATTGACCGTTACCTTTGCTATCGGCACGGATGTCAATTTAGCGCAAACTCAGGTGCAAAGCCGGGTAGAGCGGGCTAAGCCGCGCCTACCTCAGGTGGTGCAACGTTTAGGTGTGGTAACTGAGAAGTCGTCGCCGAATTTAACCATGGTGGTGCATTTGACTTCACCGGATGATCGCTACGACATGCTGTACCTGTCGAATTATGCGAACTTAAATATCAAGGACGAACTGGCGCGCATAGAAGGTGTTGGGGCCGTTCGGTTATTTGGTGCCGGTGAATACAGCATGCGGGTCTGGCTGGACCCAAATAAAGTCTCGGCGCTGGGTTTGTCTCCGGCACAAATCACTGCGGCTATTCGGGAGCAAAACCAGCAGGCGGCAGCCGGAAGTTTAGGTTCTCAGCCAAGTGGCGATGCTGATTTTCAGTTGCTTATCAACGTAAAAGGCCGTCTGACAGACGTCGAAGAGTTTGAAGATATTATTATCAAAGTGGGCGAGAACGGCGAGATTAGTCGCCTAAAAGATGTCGCTCGTGTTGAGCTTGGCGCCTCGACGTATGCATTGCGCTCGTTGCTGAACAATAAAGACGCGGTAGCGCTTCCTATTTTTCAGGCGTCTGGTTCGAATGCGATTCAAATTTCCGACGATGTGCGTGCCAAAATGGCGGAGTTATCAGAGGGCTTTCCGGACGGCTTAACATACGACATAGTTTATGACCCAACCGTTTTTGTACGCGGCTCTATCGATGCAGTAGTCAAAACTCTGCTCGAAGCTGTATTGCTGGTGGTGCTGGTTGTGGTGCTGTTCCTGCAAACCTGGCGTGCTTCAATTATTCCATTGGTCGCCGTGCCGGTATCGCTGGTGGGTACTTTCGCCTTTATGCATATGCTGGGCTTTTCGTTAAACGCCTTGTCGCTGTTTGGACTGGTACTAGCCATTGGTATTGTGGTGGATGACGCCATTGTGGTGGTGGAAAACGTAGAGCGGAATATTAGCGAAGGCTTGTCCCCTATTGCTGCTACACAAAAAGCCATGAAAGAGGTGACTGGTCCTATTGTCGCGACGACCCTGGTGTTGGCAGCGGTGTTTATTCCAACCGCCTTTATGTCGGGTTTAACCGGGCAATTTTATAAGCAGTTTGCTTTAACCATTACCATCTCTACCTTTATTTCGGCCATCAATTCACTAACGCTGAGCCCTGCCTTGGCGGCGCTTCTGTTAAAAGGTCATGGCGAGAAAAAAGACATACTGACCCGCGGTATGGATAAGCTGTTAGGCCGTTGGTTATTTGAACCCTTTAACCGCTTTTTTGCCCGTTTGTCTAAAGGTTACGGCTGGCTGGTTAAGAAAGTCATCCGCTATGGTGTCATTGTGGGCGTATTGTATGTGGCTTTATTAGGGCTAACCGGTCTGCAGTTCGCAACGACGCCCACCGGTTATGTACCCAGTCAGGACAAGCAATACCTGGTGGCCTTTGCTCAATTGCCGGATGCCGCTTCGCTGGAGCGCACCGATGCAGTTATCAAAGAAATGTCGAGTATTGCCCTGGATCATCCGGGTGTGGCGAATTCCATTGCCTTTCCGGGTCTGAGTATTAACGGTTTCACTAACAGTCCGAATTCCGGAATTGTGTTTGTGTCGCTAACTGACTTTGATGAGCGAACAGATTCCTCGATGTCGGCCAATGCTATAGCGGGTGCGTTGAACCAGAAGTTTGCCGCTATTGATGAAGCTTATATTGCCATATTCCCGCCGCCACCAGTGCAGGGGTTAGGCACCATTGGTGGTTTTCGTCTGCAAATCCAGGATCGTGCCAACTATGGTTACGAGGAGCTGTATAAGGTCAATATGGAGGTGATGCAAAAAGCCTGGGCGACGCCTGAACTGACCGGCGTGTTCTCCAGTTATCAGGTAAATGTGCCGCAGCTCGATATCGATGTCGACCGTACGAAAGCTAAGCAACAAGATGTGAGCCTGGATGAGGTATTCCAGACTTTGCAGGCCTACATGGGCTCAGTGTATGTGAATGACTTTAACCGCTTCGGGCGTACCTATCAGGTGAATATGCAGGCAGATGAGCAGTTTCGTCAGACGCCTGAACAGATCAGTCAGCTGAAAGTGCGTAACGGCAGTGGCGAAATGGTTCCAGTGGGGTCTTTTATGAACATTACCAACACGGCAGGGCCGGATAGGGTAATGCACTATAATGGCTTTACCACCGCTGAAATTAACGGTGGTCCTGCGCCGGGTTACAGCACTGGGGAAGCGCAGGCCGCCATTGAAAAAATCTTGGCTGAAACCTTGCCGAACGGCATGACCTACGAGTGGACAGAACTGACCTACCAGCAAATTCTGGCCGGCAATGCGGGCATGTTCATTTATCCGCTGGTTATCCTGCTGGTGTTTATGGTGTTGGCTGCGCAGTACGAAAGCTTAACTTTGCCGTTGGCTATTATTCTTATCATTCCGATGACTTTATTGTCGGCACTAAGCGGCGTGCTTATCTATGGCGGGGACAACAACATTCTTACCCAGATAGGCTTAATTGTGCTGGTGGGGCTGGCGACGAAGAACGCCATATTGATAGTGGAGTTTGCCAAAGAGCTGCAGGACCACGGTATGAGCACCATGGAAGCCATTCTGGAAGCGGGTCGCCTGCGTTTACGGCCCATACTGATGACGTCTATTGCCTTTATTATGGGTGTCGTGCCTATGGTGTTCTCAAGCGGTGCCGGTGCTGAAATGCGTCAGGCCATGGGCGTTGCCGTATTCTCCGGCATGATAGGCGTCACCATTTTCGGTCTGATTCTAACGCCGCTGTTCTACTACATGTTGGTTAAACGTGGCGAGAAAAAGGCGCTATCAGAGCCTGCGAAAAACTCTTCGGAGGAAAGTAATCATGCGTAATACAGTGAAGCTATCAACCCTGGCTCTACTCGTGGCGTCGCTAAGCGCCTGCTCTGCGGGGCCGGACTACCAAAGGCCGGAGAAGGTAGAAAGCATTAACCTAAGCCAGCCGTATCAGCAGGCCGAGCAGGCTTTGAACTGGTGGCAGGCGTTTGACGATGCTGAGCTTAATCAGTTGGTAGAACGTGCTCTGGAGCAGAACCGTACCCTGGCGCAAGCCAGGGCGAATGTCGACCGGGCTTATGCGGTATTTCGTGATGCCGACAACAATTCATGGCCGAAAGGGACGCTGGAAACAGGTTATCAGGCGAGTGAAAACAATACTCTGTCGGCAGACGATGATGACGTTATTACCCGCGGGTACAGCAGCGGTGCCAACTTAAGCTGGGATCTGGACTTGTTCGGCAAATTACGTCGAGCCAGTGAAGCGGCGGAGGCTCAGGCGCAGCAAGCCGATATTCTCTGGCGCGACGCGCAAGTGCGACTGATCAGTCAGGTGGCCACCAGCTACGGAGAGTACCGCGGAGCGCAGTTGCGGCTGGAGGTTGCCGAAGAAAATCTGGAAAACTTGCAGCAAAGTCGTGCCATAGTGCTGGCCAGATTAGAGGTCGGCATGGCTTCAGAGCTGGAGTTAGCACAAATTGACGTGCAATTGCACCGGGTGAAATCGTCAGTGCCCGCATACCGGGAAGCGCTATCGGCGGCGGATGCAACCTTGTCAGCATTGTTGGCGTTAGAACCGGGTCAGCTGGAGTTAAGTGCTGATCCGCAATTGCCCGAGCTGAAGCGTCCGGTGGCTGTGGTCGACGGTGAGAACTATCTGCGCCATCGGGCGGACGTGGCAAGTAGCGAGCGGCTATTAGCAGCTCGTACGGCAAATATTGGTGTGGCGACAGCGGATTTATATCCGAACCTCTCGGTGCGTGGTTTTCTGGGTTTTTTATCCGGCCCGGGATTAACACTGGGTAGTGAAACACAAAGCTGGTCAGTGGCACCGAGTTTAAGTTGGCAGGCTGCCGATTTAGGTTCGGTAAAAGCACGCATTCGGCAGGCTGAAGCCAGTGCGCAAATGGCGCTGGCTCAGTTTGAGCAACAGGTATTTGACGCCATTAACGACATGCAGTTATCGCTTAACAGTTACAACCTGAGCCGCGAGCAGCAACTTAATACCGAGCAACAGTGGCAGGCCAGTAAAAAGGCCGTGAAAATTGCCCGTCAGCGATACGAAGCGGGTAGCAACGAGTTTCTGGATTTACTTGATGCCGAACGCGAACTGTTGAGCAGCCGTGACCAGCTGGCGCAATTACAACAACAGAGTTTTATACGCTTAGTCGACATTTACCGGAACTTTGGCGGCGGTATCCAGTTAAGGTAATTCGGACTCTGGCCTGAGCTTTCAATAAAGGTGATTTCGGTAAGTGATACGTAAGTCTTGTACTAGATGATAGAGGATCACGCGCTAGTGGTTAACAGGAGTGTCTGTCGGTTGTATCAGCTGCTAGCGCACGTCTCTCCAGGAATTATTTTTTGGTGAAGAAAAATGTATAAGTATCTACTCATTAACAGTCAAACACTTTTAGCGAAGCAGTTTATAAGCGGCCTTAAATCTCCAGCAACTGAGGTCTGGGAATTAAGCTTCACTGATGACTATGTAACTACATCAAAGAACAATAAACACTCTTTCAGTAGTATTTGCGACCCCAAAGATGACTGGAGTCTGAACTATGAGCTTGAAAGAGCCTTTTTGGAGTTTGGCTCTTTTGATGAAGTGATTCTATTTCCGGGAGACCTGAAGTTTGGTGCCATTGAGGCTATTCCTTCACGAATTATTGATGAACAGGTTTCCCGGCAAATAGTGTCTGTCATGCAAATATACCGAATACTGGCAGACAGACTGAGGTCACAAAAGTCATGTTGCGTCACTCAATTTTTGTACGAAGAGTCCTACGAGTTCAGCGCCTTGTCGTCTCTGCCTATGGCAGTAAACGGGGCGCTTCGTGGACTCGTGAATGGTTTGCGAAAAGAGTTTTCCGAGATTAATGTTGATATTGGCTTTAAAACGTTGAAACCCATTTATAAGGATTTTATCAACGGGGAGTACTCTTTTCTTAATGACCTGCAGCTTACTCATTACCAGCCATTAGTTAATCGCCATTTAGAAAGTGTTGATAAGTTATTCGCAAATAGATAGTACGCCGGCGCAAGCTTTTGGCGGCTGATGAGCGCTATAGAGTTGTCGTATACTGGAAAATATGAGACTACTGCTACAAAAATAGACCGGAGATAATCATGCTGAAGTTGAAAACGATACTAATCAGTTTTGTATTGTGTTTATTGAGTACCTCCGCGCAGGCTGAAATCCTCTACAAGCTTACAAAAGAAGACCAGACCATTTGGGTATACGGCACGCTGCATGCGGCAAAAAAGGACGCGATAATCTTATCTGAAACCGCAAGGAACGCGCTTAAAAATAGCGAAACGGTATGGTTTGAAGTGCATCCTGAAAAGTTAGGAAGTGCTCAATCCTTATTTATGCAGCATGCCCGCCGCTCCGAGGGTAAGTTATCTGACTCGGTCGATAGTGAAACCTGGCAGCAGCTCACTACACAGGTTGAAAAGTATGGTATGAACGCCAGTGCGCTGGAACAGCTCAATGCTTGGTTCGCACAAATTGTCATTGTTTCGCAAGCCATTGCGCAATCGGGTTACACCGCCGAAGGTGGCTCTGAGGGAAAACTGTTTGAATTGGCAAGAAACTCGGACATACCGGTTAAAGGGCTGGAAACCGTCGAGCGGCAAATTGATGCTTTACGCGCGGCTCAAAGCGAATCTGGTGAGGGTGAATTGCTGGAGCAGACGCTTGCGGAAGTGGAAAAAATTGAAGAAGTTTTTGCCGATATCCAGAAGACCTGGCTAGAGGGCGATTTGGATAAACTCACCCACTACTTAAACCAGAACCTACCTGCTAAGGCGTTAGACGAGCTGATCACTAAACGTAATAATGAATGGATAACAAAACTCGCTAAGGTAAATGAGTCTGATACCGTATTCGTGGCCGTTGGGGCGGGGCACCTTGGTGGCCAGCAAGGCGTGCTTGAGCAATTTGAAAAGCAGGGCGCTGATATTGAAAAAATGTAGGAGATAGTCGCCATTACAGCTGGTTAACGACGTAATCAAACTGTCATTTAAAGTCAGTACTATTGCCTGTTCGAAAATATAACGCTGAGCTTGTTAAGCCAGAGGTTTCAGAACGGGGAAGACGGCATGACCGCGAAAGAGAAAAAGCTGAAGATTGATATTTCAGGTGTTGATCCAATTTGTAATAAGTCAAAAGGTGATGACTTTTACGATGTGGTGAATCGTCAGTTAAGCCGGCGCTCTTTCCTTAAAGGTGGTCTTGGCGTGGCTGTCAGCTCCTTTATGTTGTCGCCTTTAATGGTCGGTTGTACGTCCTCTACAGGCTCTGCCCGTTCATCCGCGGGGCTTGGTTTTCAGGCCATTGCCGGCAACCGAACTGATGTTGTTGATGTACCCGTTGGGTATCGTGCTCAGCCTTTTCTGCCCTGGGGTACACCACTTGTGCCTGGTGCCGGTGAGTTTAAAACTGACGCAAGCAATTCGGCGTTAGATCAGGCGCGGCAAGTTGGTTCGCATCACGATGGCATGCATTTCTTTCCCATAGATGTGAAAGAAGGCGGTGCTTCCTCGAAAGAAGGGCTGCTGGTGATGAACCATGAATACGTCGATCCGCAAATTCTTCACACCAGTTTTTCCCCTAACGCACCGCGCCCGCAGCAGGAAGTATTGAAGGAGATGATGGCGCACGGCGTATCGGTCGCTCATATTATTCGTAAACCCGACGGAGAATGGCAGCTTGTTGAAGGCAGCTCCTACAACCGTCGAATTACCGCAAGTACCCCAATGCAAATGAGCGGGCCTGTTGCCGGTCATGACAAGTTGATAACTCGTTTTAGCCCTGACGGCACCAGGACTCGCGGAACCATCAATAACTGTTCGCATGGCCATACGCCCTGGGGCACGTACTTAACCTGCGAAGAAAACTGGGCGGGCTGCTTCATGAACGATGACGAGACTCATCCTCGTGAGCATGAAAGATACGGTGTGAACCGCGAGAACAGCCGTTATTACTGGGAAACGGCAACGCCGGGTCTTGATGAAACCGCGCGCTTTAATGCCTCTTCTACCGGTGCTGCAGCCGCAGATGATTACCGAAATGAACCGAACCACTTTGGCTGGATTGTTGAAATAGACCCTTTTAACGCTAAAAGCACACCGGTTAAACGAAGTATGCTGGGTCGCTTTGCTCATGAAGGTATTGTGTTTGCTCCGGCAGTGGAAGGTGAGCCGTTGGTGGCTTATTCCGGCGATGATTCGCGCTTTGAATATATTTATAAGTTTGTTTCGGCGAAGCCTTATTATAAAGCGACTGCCTCAGGCGAGCTGTTGAATGAAGGTACGCTGTACGTTGCGCAATTTAATGATGACGGAACGGGTCGCTGGCTGCCGTTAGATATTGAAAACTCAGAGTTCCAGGCAAAGGCCAGCGAAGCGGGCGTCTGGTTCCATTCTCAGGCCGATGTGCTGTTAAATACCCGGCTTGCGGCCGATGTTATGGGGGCGACGAAAATGGACCGTCCGGAATGGGGCGCTGTTCACCCAACGACCAAAGAAGTCTACTTCAGTTTAACCAATAACACCCGGCGTACTGAAGTGCAGACTAATGCTGTGAACCCGCGTGCAGAGAACGCTTACGGTCATATTGTGCGCTGGAGCGAAGACCACCAGCAAAGCGCTGAATCCTTTCACTGGGATATTTTCTTAATGGGCGGAGAAGCGGGTACACGCACTCCAAACGCTGAAGGGGATGACCTGACTCTAACGGCCGACAATCAGTTCGCCTGCCCGGATGGCTTGTGGTTTGATCATAGAGGAACGCTCTGGATCCAGACGGACATGAGTGGTGAGCTGTTAAGCCAGGGCGGTTTTGGTAACAACGGTATGTACGCTGCTAACCCTGAATCTGGCGAGTTGAAACGCTTTTTAGTTGGCCCTGTAGATTGCGAAATTACCGGAGTGGTAACAACGCCGGATGGCAAAACTATGTTTGTTAATGTTCAGCACCCTGGTGACCGACTGGCGCCCGGTAAGTTCAGCAGTAGCTGGCCTGCCGGTAACGGTGCACGCCCGCGTTCAGCAACGGTTATTATTACTCGTGAAGACGGCGGGGTAGTAGGAGCCTGAAATAGCCAGCCGATCAGTTAAACTGATCGGCTGACACTCTCAACACCACCGCTGTTAATAGCGGTTACACCGTGACGTTCAGGCGTACGTCGATGTTATTACGCGTCGCGTTTGAGTACGGACAAACCTGGTGTGCTTTTTCAGCAATAGATTCAGCTTCGTCCTGGCTCATGCCCGGCAAATGAATGTTCAGCGTGGCATCAATACCAAACCCGCCTTCAATCTGGCCAATACCTATTTCGGCTTTAACTTCAGTATCTTTGGGCAGTTTCACTTTTTCCTGACCCGCAGCGAACTTCAGTGCGCCGATAAAACATGCTGAATAACCCGCCGCAAACAATTGCTCAGGATTGGTACCGTCGCCGCCTGCGCCACCCAGTTCTTTAGGCGTTGTCAGTTTTACTTTCAGTTGACCGTCGTCAGACTCTGATTGACCATCGCGTCCGCCGGTTGATGTTGCTACTGCTTTGTACAGAATATCCATAACGATTACCTCACTATTTGGTGTGTTGGGAACTAACACGGATAATGTTAGTGCAATAATAGTTATCGCGATAACAGTATTTTCCGAACGAAGTTATCGATATTTTCGATGCATTTGACTTGGCTAGCGGTCGGGCTTGTCTTGTAACTGCGCCCGCAGTGATTCAAGGGTGTGTTTTAAGGCAAGGGCCTCATCAGGCTCAAGTTGAGTGGCACAGAAAACCTGCTCCGGAACATCGCAGGCAGACTGTTCCAGTTGCCGACCTTGTTCGGTGAGGTATAAATGCAGTTGTCGCTCATCGTCGATATTGCGCTTTCGGGTTATTAGCCCGCGCTGTTCCAGCCGCTTAATAACCGGACTTAACGCGCCTTTTTCCTGAAACAGCTTGCGGCTTATTTCCGTAATGGTCACGCCATCGCGCTCCCATAAAAGCAATAAAATAAGGTATTGTGGATAGGTCAAATCAAGCTTCGAGAGCAGCGGCTTGTAGAGCTTATTCATTGCCAGCGAGGTTGAGTACAACGCAAAGCAAAGCTGGTTATCCAGCCTGAGCGCTTTATTACTGTTATTGTCTGCCATGCGTTGCTCCTGTGTCGTTTGTCTCAATGATACGCAAAGTCAGCTTACAAACAAAGTTTAGGGTTTGTAGTTAAACAAGTTAATGTCTTATAGTAATACAAATTAACTTTGTGCGAATTGAGTTCGGGGTAGTCTCTAAAGCTATTTTCCGAATACCTTAAACCAGGAACCATGTCATATGCCGAATAAATTACTTACCATGCTCGGGGGTTTTGTGCTGGCGGCTTCAGCTATTGGCTCTGCTGTGGCCGGAAACCCAATTATTAAAGAACGCTTTACCGCCGACCCGGCAACGTTGGTGCATGACGGTGTGGTCTATCTGTATGTAGGCCACGACGAAGCTAAAGAGGACGGCGACTTTCCGGGCCTCGGCACCTTGAATATGAGAAAAAGAGTCCCATGTTTTCCTTAACACGCCGTGCGTTCATCGCTTTTCTGTGTCGCGCGGATATCCAGAAAAAAGGAGCAACTTATGCACATTAATCTGAACGGAAAACACGCCATTATTACTGGCTCCACGGCCGGTATTGGTTTTGCTATTGCCCAGGGGCTTGCCAAGGCTGGTGCTAATGTAGTGGTTACCGGGCGTACTCAACAGCGGGTTGACGAAGCCATAGCCAGGATTAAAAAAGTGGCTCCTGATGCTGATATTGAAGGTGTCGCTGCCGATCTTGGAACAGCGGAAGGTTGCAAAGCTTTGACTGAGCAGCAACCAGACACCGACATTTTGGTTAATAATGTTGGTATTTTTGGGCCCGAGGACTTTTTTGAGGTAGAAGACGACACCTGGCAGCAGTTTTTCGATGTGAACGTGATGAGTGCAGTGAGGCTCTCACGTCATTATGCGAAAGGCATGAAGGCGCGAGACTGGGGGCGTATTCAGTTTATATCCAGTGAATCGGGCATTAATATTCCGAGTGAAATGGTGCATTACGGCATGACAAAATCAGCGTTGTTGTCCATTTCCCGAGGGTTGGCGAAAGTACTTAGCGGCACTCAAGTGACTGTTAACGCCATACTGCCCGGACCCACACGCTCAGAAGGCGTGCTTAGCATGATTAAAGGCATGGCTGAGGAAGAGGGTGTCTCTCAGGAGGACATCGAAACTCGTTTTGTTCAGGAAAATCGGCCGTCGTCCATTATTCAGCGCTTAGCAACGCCTGAAGAGGTTGCCAATATGAGTGTTTACGTGGCATCGCCGCAGGCCAGCGCCACTACGGGCGCAGCGCTGCGAGTTGAAGGCGGCATTGTCGATACCTTAACCTAGCTCTGGTTCTTCTATCTGCAGGCCAGTGAGTCATGGCTCGAAGTTTGGCTTCCCATAAAAATTTGTGGGTTTTGAGTTAGATTGCTAAAATGCTGCCCGCGTTGGGGAGTAGCCTATTTCCAGTTGTTGGAAGCGTTCGTGTCAACATACTTGGCCACATGCCATGGTGCGAACACCTTTCGGTTGGCGAGACCATCGATACATCCATGCCTGAAGTCGGGCGTGTGGGTGTGTCGTTGACTCAATAAGCCTGACTGGAGAATGTGCCATGAACCCAATCGCTCTCATTTTACTTGCCTTTGCTATGTCTACCGACGCCTTTGCTGCAGCGATAGGCAAAGGTGCCAGTCTTAAAAATCCCCGCTTATCTGAAGCACTAAAAATGGGGGTAATCTTCGGTACAATTGAAGCAATAACACCTATTATTGGCTGGTTGATCGGGAAATCAGCGGTTTCTTACGTAGAAACCTGGGATCATTGGATAGCTTTGGTTTTATTGGTTTTTCTTGGCGTGCATATGATTTATGAAGGTTTGAAGCCCGGTGCTGATGTCATCGAGAAGCCGATCAAGCAGTCATTTTTTAAAGTATCTCTCACGGCTCTGGGGACCAGTATTGACGCCATGGCTGTAGGTATTGGCCTTGCATTTGTTGACGTTAATATCTTGGCCGCAGCTGCGCTTATTGGTCTTGCTACGACAATTATGGTCACGTTAGGGGTGATGTTGGGTCGGGTTGTTGGCGCGGTGATAGGCCACCGCGCAGAAATTTTTGGGGGCGTTATGCTCATCGGAGTTGGATTCTGGATTTTATCTAGTCACCTATAGCTTATAAACAACAGAGTCTCCTTGCCAGGTTTAACTATTAAAAGCACGACGACGCCGACGAAAGCGACTTAAGCGAGCTGGCTGAGCATCCGAGAATGTGTATTTCATCAGCGACAGCTCGCCGTCGTGATTTTCGAAAAGAGCGGTGCAATTTTCCACCCAGTCACCGGTATTGGCGTACAGTAAGCCGTCAGACTCAACCAATTCTGGGTGATGAATGTGTCCGCATACAATACCGTCTAAACCACGCTTTTTAGTTTCGCGGAATGAGGCCGCCCGATAGCGGCCAATGACTTCTTCGGCTTTACCAATTTGGCTTTTCACGTAGGCCGACAATGACCAGTAATTGTGGCCAAACAGGTTGCGAATGCGGTTTGTTGTTCGGTTAAGCCACAGTAAGAAGTCATAAAGATGGTCGCCAACAAACGACAGCCAGCGGCTATGGCAGGTTTCGGCATCAAACGCGTCGCCGTGCATTACCAGCAAACGTTTGTTGTCAGCGGTAGTATGAATAGCCTGACGTTGAATGCGAATACTGGCCACATCTGGATGGCGATATTTACGCATAACTTCGTCATGGTTGCCGGGAATGTAGATAACCTCGACACCGTTACGTGCCATTGCCAGTATTTGCTGAAGTACCTTATGATGCTGATCCGGCCAAAATATCTGCCGTTTCATTGCCCAAAAGTCGACAATGTCGCCAACCAGATACAACCGCTCAATATCAACGCGTTTGAGCAGGTGAAGCAGAAATTCGGCTTTGCAATCTTTAGAGCCAAGGTGTACGTCGGAAATAAACAAAGTTCGGGCGTTCAAGCGAGCCTGAGGCATAACGATCTCCCACTGTGGGTTTCGTCCATACTCCTCTGCTTAAATGAACCGCCGTTGACAGTTCATTTAAGCTTTTGTGACATCGGCAGACTATTTGCGACAAGATCAGCTTTATTATGAATGGCATAAAGTCAGGAAGCATTGTGCACCGGCTCAGGCATTAACCAGGCATAATCTTTAAAACGCTCATAGAGCCTGATACTCCGATCTAGCGTGCTTGTTCTACTTTTTGCCATGACGTCCCTGTCTATTGGGTAATGCGAATATGAAACCCGAAAACCATAAACCGGACAAGCATCTTTACAGTAATCATACATGAGAACCAAGGGGCGCTTGATTCCCCGACGACTTTTGACCATGCTTATTTTAATTAAGTTACTGAGTAACGGTAAAAACTTGGAGGTTTAAATGGATAACAAAGACGCATTTGAGAAAAAGCACGAAGCAAAAATAGAAGAAATGAAAGCTGAGATTGACCGCTTAAAAGCGAAAGCAAAGCAGTCGGAAGCGGAGTCTGAAATTAAGTATGAAGAAAAAATTAGTGAACTTGAAGCGTTAAGAAATGATGCAGAAACTAAGCTGGAAGAAGTTAAGAAATCCAGCAAAGACGCATGGTCTGACGTTAGTAAGGGACTTGAGTCGGCAACAGAGTCTTTATCAACGGCGCTGAAATCGGCCAGTCAGCAATTTAAAAAATAAAGGGTTTAGGGGTGGCTACTTGCTGGCTGTTAGCCACCCTGCAAAAAATGCTGCGGCAAGTGCCCCGGCAATAATAGCGATAAACCATGCAGCTCCAGCCCGCTTTCCTAAATTAATTGTCCAGCCAAGCATTGGATAAAATTTCGGCACCCAGCTGCGCGTATCTTTCTTGCTAAAGTATATGCCGAGCCACAAAGGCCGTGACCAGTTGCTTTCGTCATGCCATTCCTGAGAATTGATTTCTTCTTGAGTCATAAAGGCCTCCTAAGAACAAATAGTAGTCGATTTTTCCGGGAAATCACGGGGTGAGTTGATATCTCCCGCAACTCAATGTAATTTTCAGTCCATTCTCACTAATCTGAAGCCATTATGTCCTCTTTGTTAAACTGGATGAAAACTCTGGGCACGATACCTCTAGCCCTTTGCGTTCTTTTCGTTGTATTTCTGCCTTCAATTTTATTCGCGGCATTTATTGTCTGGATTTTCGACTTGCTGTTTTTAGACCTGGCATGGATGTCCTGGTCAACTTTTTGGTGGATACTGGGCGTTTGGGTTGTGACCATGATTATTGCGTTAGCTGGTCAAGCCGACAAGATTCTGTTTGGTACGCCGAAGTAACTTGCTTGTAATGGTTTTAGATAGTTGGGTTAGATATGGATAAAGCGGCGTGTTGTTGGCGAAGCTCGTCGGGAACAATACCCAGCCAGCGTTTGCAGGCGCGTCGAAAGTTGTTGGGGTTACTGTACCCCAGCTTCTGCGCAAGCTCGACATTGCTGTAGGGATGTTTTTGCAGCAGGTTCAGCAGTTTGTGTAGCCTCACCAGGTCATATATTTGCTGAAAGCTGTAGCCATGACTGGCCAGCAGACGTTTGCACGAGGAAAGGCTAATGCCAACTTCAGCCGCCAATTCGGTTAGCGAGGCGTCATGGCCCGTTTCGAGCTGATAATCCAGCCACTTAAAAACGCTTAGCATGACAGAAGCTTGAGCCTGTGTCTGATGCTGCATCTGACAAAAGCTAAGTGCCTGATGATATTGGGCTAAGTTGCGCTCAGGCGAATGTTCCTGAAGCTGTTCCGCCGGAATAGAGAGTCCACAAATAGGGCGTGAACTCACCTTTTTTACCCATTTTTTCCAGGTGGGTAAGGGCGAAATATCATCAGGCAGAGCAACATGCCACTGGTTAATAGCTAAGCCACGAGCTCTGCCCAGCATTAAAAGTATTGCTACACCAATTTTACAGTTGGCAGAATAGCAGAGTTGATTCATTTTCCCTGACAGCCCCTCAACCGGAATAAAGTCCAGTTGTAAGTAATTTTCAAAGCGTTGGGTGGGGGTAAATAAAAAGGGCTGTAGCAGGCTTTGAAAGCGCGACAAATGAATAAGCGCCTGCTTTAGTGTTTTTGCGTGAACGGTCAGGTCAATCAGTGGATTAAGTCTGTCACTGAACAGTGTTTCTACAACCAATTGCCATAAGTGCGGGTCGTTAATTTTTTCTTCAGCAGACGCCAGTAACAACAGCATTTCATGATCGGTGAGCCGAAAGTTGTTTATCTGCAGTTTTTGTTCAGATAATGAGGTGCCCCTGAAAAGCTCCGAAGAGGAAATGCCGCGCCTCTCGGCAAGTGGCAGCAGCGCCCGTATAAAGGGTTTACCAAGCAAACGACGTTGTTCGTTAGTTGGCCAGGGGCGCATAGTGAGTCATCTCCTCAACTTGCGTGTGTAATGCATTAATTGCATCAACAGCTGAGAGTTCTTCAACGCGGTGAGTATGCACTTCCACACTCATGTAATTGGGTAACTCTAGTTCGGAGTTTAGGTTTTGAGCTATAACACTCATTAACCTATTGGCCTGAGACAAACGAGTTTGCGGAAGCAGTATTAGGAAATGGTCACTGTGTTCCCGGCACAGACAGTCCTGAGGCCTTAGCAGTAACACCATTAACTCGCTGGCCTGATGCAGGAGTTCGTCTCCGGCTTTTGTGCCCATTTCATGGTTATACTGGGCGAAGTTCTTGAAATTAACGCTAACCAATACAGTCGACTCTGCTTCGGTGCTGCTTTGTAACGCTATTTCCCGCTCAACCAGCTTGATAAAATAAGGAGTGGTGTATAGCGAGGTTAAAGGGTCGACCCACTGATGAGACCGCAGGTTTTTTTCGCGTACCATAAGTTGTCGCGACAGCATTTTGTTTTCACGCCGCCATTCAGCTGCAGCAAAACTGATGATGATAAGCCCCACAGGGAGCGGAAAGGACTCCAGCCAGCTTAGTAGCCGCAGGGTATCCGGATAACGAAAAAATTCGTCTAATACGTCCAGCGTCATGGAAAAAATAAGCAGTAGACCACCGCTGTAAAAGAGGTTGGTTACATTTCCCCGTGGCCGGTCAGTAACCGTAAAGATAACAATTAAAATGGTCAGGAACAGGGTCGAGCCCTCGCCAAGAATGTCCAACGGGTCAATGATTTCATAGGGCTTAACGACACCCAGTTGACTGCTAAGCAGCAAACAAAGCAGAACCACTACGGCAATGAGCAGAACTCGCCAGTTGCTGATATAGCGTAAATTAATCAATCGCATTGAAGTCTCCGCCTATCCCGGCATTAGAACAAAGACACTCTAACCTCCGGTTGTGACAGTTTGGTGACGCTGACTTCACTTTCTGAGCTTAACTGACCCGCATCAAAAGAGCTCATAAGTGGGTGATATGCATCCTCATATTGTCACTTTTTGCTTTTAAGGTATGTCGCATCAATCAAAAAACGACAGGGTTTGAATGATTATGAAAAAGACATATTTAGCTTGGCTTATTGCCGTTTCATGTGGTGCAACATCGCCACTTATGGCTCAGGAAGCGCAGGACGAGAGCACCGATAAAACAGCCGAAGAAAAGCGCATTGAAGAGGTGCTGACGATTGGCTACAGCGACTCAATAAAACGTGCCGTGCAAGAACAGCGCGAGTCCGGCGGTATTATCAATGTCCTGAAAAAGGACGATATGGGTAACCTAAAGGACGACAGCGTTAGTGACGCGTTGCAGCGAATTCCGGGTCTATCTGTAGAACGCGACCAGGGTGAAGGACGCTTTATTCGCATTCGTGGTTTGGCTCCCGACTTAAACTCCGTTTCATACAATGGCACTTCACTGGCTGCTCCTGAAGCTGGCACCAGGGCGGTAGCATTAGATGTTATTCCCGCAGATTTGCTGGAATCGGTTGTGGTTAACAAAACGCTGACCCCTGATATTTCTGCAGGCAGCCTTGGTGGGAATATTGAACTGAAAAGCATGACAGCCTTTGACCGCGAAGGCTCGTTCTACTCTTTTACTACCGATATTGGTTATAACGAGCAGGCCAGCGAAACGAACCCGAAAGTTTCGGGTGTTGTCAGCAACACCTTTGATGTCGGCGATAAAGCGGACAGTTTTGGTATCGCCTTTGCTGGTAGTTATCAGGACCGTTCTTTTACCACCGACAACGTTGAAACCGGCGGTAACTGGGACCTGGATGAACCGGGCCTGGAAGAATTTGAGCAACGCGCCTACTCCGTTACCCGTGAGCGAACCGGCTTAGCCTTAAACCTGGACTATCGCCCTTCTGATGATTCTGAATTCTACCTGCGCTCGCTGTACAGTGAATTCGCGGATACTGAAATTCGTCAGGGTATTGTGACTGAGTTCTCTGATCCAATTGGCGCAGAAGCTAGTGCCGGCGGCGAAATTGTACGCGAGCTTAAAGACCGTAAAGAAACCCAGGAAATTACCGCAATTGTACTGGGTACCAAACAGAAATTTAACGACTGGGAAGTAACTCTGGAAGCCGGAACGAGCGAAGCCAGTGAAGACCAGCCTTTTGCTATTGGTGGTGCTAAATTTACACAGGAATTCGATGACGGACTGGGCTATAACGGCGTCAAACGTTTAGGGTTAATTGCCCCGGACAGCGCATACCAAGCGTCAGAATATGAAATTGACGAAGTGGAAGTGAGTGACGCCTACACCGAAGAGACTGAAAAGAACGTTAAGCTGGATGTGGCTTATGACTGGTTACAGCCCAGCTACCAGGTCACTTTTAAAGGCGGTATTAAGTTAAGCCAGCGCGAAAAATCAGCAGAAGAAAACATCTTTATTATGGAGGATTTTGCTGATCTGGGTGTTACCGGGCTAACGCTTGCTGACTACGAAACTTCGTCAAATGTTGAGTATGGCCTGGATCAATTTGGTCCCGGAGCTTCCGCCGACAAACTTTGGGATATGATTAATACCTTCGAGTTACAAAACTTCCGAGACGAAGTTGAATCGAGAATTGCCTCTTACGAAATTGATGAAGACATCAGTGCTGGTTACCTGATGGCCGACATGGGCTTTGGTAAATGGCAGGTTATTGCTGGCGCGCGCTATGAACATGAAGAGCGCGAAGGGCGCGGTAACCGTTATGACGACGAGCTGGAAACCTTTACACCGGTGTCGGATAAATTCAGCGATGCAAACTGGCTTCCTAGCGTAGTGACTCGCTACGACTTAAGCAAAGACACTATTGTTCGTGCGGCCTACAGTACAGGTCTTGTCAGACCAAACTTCGAACAGGTTAGATCCAGCTACTATCTGGAAAATGACGACGGCGACCTGAAGGCTGAATTCGGTAATCCGGATCTTGAACCATTAACCACTCAGAACCTCGACTTCGGTATTGAACACTACGACGAAAATCTGGGTGTTATTTCCGCCATGGCGTTTTACAAAGACATTAAAAACTTTGTTTATGAAGCCGATGTTGCCGGGCGTCCGGGTTACGAAAACTTCGATGAAGCCGTCACTTATATCAACGGTGATGACGCTTACGTTTATGGTTTAGAAATCAACTTTGTGCATCAGGTGTCTGGTTTTAATAACTGGCTGGATAATTTCTTAATCAATACCAACCTGACTCTAACCGACTCGGAAGCAACCGTTGACTGGACTGATGATGGTCAGCTTGTGTCACGCGATATTACGCTGCCGAGCCAGTCTGATACCACAGCAAACTTTGCGCTTGGCTACGAAGTTTATGATGTCAGCTTACGTCTGGCAGCTAACTACAAGTCAAAGTATCTCGCCGAGCTTGGTGACGTCGAAGACAGCCGTTACGACATTTACGAAGACGACAATCTGACTCTGGATTTCTCCGCGAAATGGCTAATTAATGACTATGTCAGCCTGAGCTTTGCGGCCAACAACATTACCGACGAACCCTACTATGTTTACACCGGCCAGAAACGATACAACGCGCAGTACGAAAGTTATGGCCGCAGCTTCACTCTGGGTGTGCAGTTAATTAACTGGTAATACGAAATAACGGTATTTAAAGGATAACTATGAGAAATAAAATGATTTTAAGCGCAGTAGCATCAAGTTTGATGCTACTTGCCGCTTGCGGTACGTCAGCGTCAGAAACGAATATTCGTCATAAAGTCGCACTGAATAATGACTACCTGAAAGTTACTGCTGATGGACTAAGCCTGGGCGATAAACGTGTTGCCGAAGGTGACTTTTTCCATCTACGAACTATGCCGTTAAGTAATGGTGAAACTCTGGTTGGCGCTATGGATGGTAACACTCAGGAGCTTTTTCTATGGCGTGCCAGTGGCAAAGATGTACAGCCGGTGTGGAAGGGCGAAATAACCAGTCGCGTGATAGAGGATATCTGCTTTTATGAGAGTAACGAAAACCAGCAGCTGTCTGTATTTCTACTTGGCGGCCGAGGTGGTGCAGAGCAGCGATTGTTAAAGCAGGACGAGCAGTGGTTAAAAGAGCCGCTGGTTGTCCGCAATATGAACGTACCTTTTGACAGCACGGCTTGTGTTGTATCGAATGCGGAACAAAAGCTGTACGTTGCCGAAGCGGATCAGGCTGTGTGGGCTTATAACGCAGAGCCGGAAGTTGATCAGGGGCGCGACTTAATTGCAGCAGCCAAACCTTTTGGTGTTATTGAAGGCGAAGTGAAAGCGCTGGAGCTGCTTGATGATGGCAGTTTGCTGGTGCTTGAAGAAGAGCTGCCGCGGTTGCTGGTGTATCGCCAGAATGAGCAGGGTTTTAAGTTTGATAAAGCCTTTGCAATTGACGGCGCTGAAGCTTTTACCGATGTGTCTGATTTAGGCAATGGCGAGCTATTGCTGACAGAAGAAGACATGACGGCAACGAGCAAGCTGACAATTGATACTCTGGAGTCAAAAAAGCGCTCGGTTAAAAAGCCGGTGTCTCAGGTTGAGGCAACACTGCAGACTGAACCCTCACCGTTACGCGGCGATGCGATTGATGATCCTGCTGTTTGGGTACATCCGGAAGCCCCTGAGAAAAGCCGCATTTTGGCTACAGACAAGCGCACAGGTCTCTATGTTTATGACATGTCCGGTAACATTGTTCAGGAACTCCCTGTAGGCCGGCTGAATAATGTCGATGTCCGTGGCTCCTGGGCAGTTGCTTCCTTGCGTGACAACAACAGCCTGCAATTGTTTGATATTAACGAGGACGGAGAGTTTTCGATTGGTACCAATGCGCTTACCGATATTGAAGAAATTTACGGTCTTTGCATGGGTTATAACGAAGCGACAGAACAGGCTTCCGTTTATGTAAACGGCAAATCTGGTGTTATTCAGCAGTTTGTTATAAGCAACGAAGGCAAGATGGAAAAAGTCAGAGAATTGAGTGTTCCATCTCAGCCTGAAGGTTGCGTGGTGGATGACAAAACACAGCGCTTATTCGTTGGTGAAGAGGACGTCGCGGTATGGTTATTTGATGCTGCAGCGGATGGTTCAACCTCCGGTGAAGCCATTATTAATGTTGACCAACATGAAGAGCTGGTTGACGACATTGAAGGTGTTACCTTCGCAAATGTTGATGGCAAAGATTTATTGTTTGTCTCAAGTCAGGGCAACGACAGTTACATTGTGTTTGAAGGGCAGGCACCCTGGTCGTTGCTTTCGCACTTCCGTATTCGCACCAATACTGAGTTAGCTATTGATGGCGCATCAGAAACCGATGGCATTGACGTAACAACTCAGTCTCTGGGTAAAGGGTTTGAGCAAGGCGCGTTTATTGTTCAGGACGGACGTAACCGTATGCCGGAAGCGGGTCAAAACCTTAAACTGGTGCCGTTAGAGAATATTCTGAAAACCATTAAGTAAGTAGTTACTTCTTATACGCTTACTGATAAAGCCGCCCGGTAGTTAACGCTGCCGGGCGGCTTTGTTCTTAAACAAAATGACTCGGTCGCTAACTACTTCAATGCGTAACTGGAAGCGTTGTGCTATCCATTGCATGGTTTTTGGTGTGTAAAAGCTGATATGGGTGGGGTCCCCTTTGTAGCTCCACAGGTTAAAGTCGTCAGCCGTTTCTTTTGTGAACATGCAGGTCATTACTCCCAGCCAGCCGCCGGGTTTGATCAGGCCAAATAACTGCGCCCAGCTCTTATCGGGCTCCCGAAAATGTTCTGCTACTTCGGTGCAGGTGACAAAGTCATACTGACGACTCAGCTGACCGATATCCGGCGCGTAATAGATGTCATAAACAGACATCTTCATCCCCTTTTCTTCAAGCATCAAATTCAATGTCGGACCCGGGCCGGAGCCAAAATCGAGCCCCTCCATACCCGGAGACAGTTTATCAAGTAAAGGGGTTGCCAGGTTATTTAAAAACTTACGGTAGCCAACATCGTTTGGGCCATTTTCATGATAGTCGTAAATGAGCTTCTCTTCGGCTTGAGACAGCAGGGTGTCAGGGTCTGCGAAAATAAGATCGCACTCCGTGCAGCGAAAATACGGACGCTTTTTATCTGCACAAAAAGGCTTGGATATTGAGGAACATAGAGTACATTGCATGGGGGTATGCTACCTCAGGTCCTCAACCTATGCTAGATCCAAAGATACTTCACCAATCTCGGGGGCATTCCGATCTTTCCCTCTATTTTTCGTGTATCTATAAAACCTATCAAAGCAAACGAAATCTTACCTTTGAGTAAATAACCGGGCGTTGCTATAACTTACATAACGAATATTCAAATTGAGCACAGAAAATAAGGAAGGCTAAATGACTAAATCAAGTGGTGGCGGTAAATGCCCTATCATGCACGGCAGCATGACCTCTGAGAAAAAGACGAACACCCATTGGTGGCCAAACTCGCTGAAGTTGGAAATTCTGCGTCAGCACGACACCAAAGCGAATCCGCTGGATGAAGATTTTAATTACGCGGAAGAGTTTAAAAAAATTAATTTAGAAGAGTTAAAGCAAGACCTGAAAAACTTTATGACCGACAGCCAGGAGTGGTGGCCGGCAGACTGGGGTCACTATGGTGGCTTAATGATTCGTATGGCCTGGCATTCGGCGGGTTCATACCGCTTAGCCGATGGTCGCGGTGGTGGCGGTACAGGTAACCAACGCTTTGCGCCGTTAAACAGCTGGCCTGATAACGTAAGCTTAGACAAAGCGCGTCGCTTATTGTGGCCAATTAAGAAAAAGTACGGCAACAAACTGTCATGGGCAGATCTATTCATTCTGGCCGGTAACATGGCCTATGAATCTATGGGTCTTAAAACCTTCGGGTTTGCCGGTGGTCGTGAAGATATTTGGCATCCGGAAGAAGACACTTACTGGGGTAGCGAGAAAGAATGGCTGGCGGAAACGAAAAACCGTTACAGCTCAGATGAAGAGCGTGATTCACTGGAGAACCCACTGGCAGCAGTGCAAATGGGCTTAATTTATGTGAACCCAGAAGGTGTTGACGGCAACCCGGATCCGCTTCGCACTGCAAAGGATGTGCGTGAAACCTTTAAACGCATGGCAATGAACGATGAAGAAACCTGTGCGTTAACTGCGGGCGGGCATACTGTGGGTAAGTGTCACGGTAATGGCAAAGAAGAAAACTTAGGTCCGGAACCCGAAGCTGCAGATGTTGAAGAGCAGGGCATGGGTTGGCGTAACAGCGGTGGTAAAGGCGTTGGTCGCGATACCGTTACCAGTGGTATTGAAGGTGCATGGACTACGGAACCAACCAAATGGGATAACGGTTACTTTTACTTGCTGTTTAATTACGAGTGGGAGCTGAAGAAAAGCCCGGCTGGTGCGTGGCAGTGGGAGCCTATCGACATTAAAGAGGAAGATAAACCGGTCGATGTGGAAGATCCGTCCATTCGTCATAACCCCATTATGACTGACGCTGATATGGCGATGAAAATGGATCCGGACTATCGCAAAATTGCGGAGAAGTTCTACAAAGACCCAGAGTACTTTGCTGACGTATTCGCCCGTGCCTGGTTTAAACTGACGCACCGCGATTTAGGTCCAAAAGACCGCTACTTAGGTGCCGATGTGCCGGAAGAAGACCTGATTTGGCAGGACCCAATTCCGAAAGTGGACTACACCTTAAGCGAACAAGAAATTGCTGATTTAAAAGAGAAGTTATTAAACACAGAGTTAACGTCTTACGAGCTGATTTCTACCGCATGGGACAGCGCACGTAACTTCCGTTGCTCAGATTTCCGTGGCGGCGCCAATGGTGCTCGTATTCGTTTAGCACCACAAAAAGACTGGCACGGTAACGAGCCGGAAAAACTGCACAAAGTCCTTCGTGTACTGGAAGAGCTGCAGTCGACGCTGGACAAGAAAGTGAGTTTAGCGGACCTGATTGTTTTAGGTGGTACGGCTGCCGTTGAAAAAGCCGCAAAAGATGCCGGTTATAACGTAACGGTTCCATTTGCGCCGGGCCGTGGTGATGCAACCGACGAACAGACCGATGTGGAGAGCTTTGAGCCTTTAGAGCCATTGCATGACGGTTACCGTAACTATCTGAAAAAAGATTACGCGGTACCGGCCGAAGAACTGATGCTGGATCGCACCCATTTGATGGGCTTAACGGCACCAGAAATGACGGTTCTTGTCGGTGGTATGCGTGCTTTAGGTGCGAATTATGGTGAATCTGAGCACGGCGTATTTACTGACCGGGTTGGTACATTAACTAACGACTTTTTCGTTAACCTGACTGATATGAACAATGTCTGGAAGAAAGCGGATGACCACTACGAAGTTCGTGACCGCAAAACTGACGAACTGAAGTGGACAGCAAGCCGCATTGACTTAGTCTTCGGTTCAAACTCTATACTGCGTTCGTACTCAGAGCTGTACGCTCAGGACGACAACCAGGAGAAGTTTGTAAAAGACTTTGTGAAGGCCTGGACGAAAGTCATGAACGCAGATCGGTTTGATTTAGCTTAAAGCTTAATTAGCCGGTTAATGAGAAGGGGCGCATATTTTTAAGCGCCCTTTTTTATAGCGGATTCAGTTTTACTGGATATGCTTTTAGCCTATTAAAACTCAGCCTCGAAACCAACACCAACCACTCTTGGTGCGCCGAATATTGCGTACGGGAGATCCGGGCGAGTGTATTCGATGTAGCCTTTGTCGAAAATGTTGTTCGCAAAAATATAGGCCGACCAGTCGAACTTGTCATAACTGATCTTGGCGTTAACTAAGGTGCGTGATGACACTCTGTTATCTGTAGCGCGGGTTGCCATATTCATGGAGTCGCGATAGTTAGCGTTTACATTCACCGTCCAGTCTCGTGCCGGATATAAGTTCACGCCGAGTGCAGCTGTATGCTTAGGGGCGAAGATGAATTCAGTACCCGCATAGTTTCGGACCTGAGCCTCGGCAATGGCTTCAAACTGATCGTACTGGGTTCTGGAATATGAATACGAGCCGTACCAATCCAGGTATGAATTGACGTATTGGCGCGCTTCAAGCTCAACCCCGTACAAGTGCGCTTTGCCAGCATTCACTGTATGGTTATCAAAACTGTTAAGGCCGAATTCAGCGCTGACTTGTTTATCTTCCCAGTCAATATAATAAAGGTTGCTGCTGACAAAAAGCTTGTTGTCTAACAGCTGACTGCGCCAGGAAAGCTCGTAGTTGGTGGTAAATTCCGGGTCGTAAGCGAAGACTTCGGCACGCGCTATATTGTACGAGCTACCACCGGAACGGTAGGCCCGCTGTACCGTTAAAGCCAGCGAATCGTTGTTATCGTAGTCCCAGCGCACCGCCAGCTTCGGCAAAAAGGCATTAAAGTCGCGGGTACTTTCGGGAACACTGTTACCTGCGCGAGCAACCAGGTTCAGTACTTCCTGATTGATGCCGCTGATAATGCTATGAGGGGCGGTGCCGGGCTCGCCGTAATTTGTTGGGTCGGGTAAGGTTCCGGCAAATTCAGCTTCAGTTAACGACTCGTAAGTATATCGCTCGGTGTCGTAACGAAAACCAGCGATAAGTGCAACATCGTCGGCTAAAGCATACTCAACGTCGGCGAATAAAGCCTGGTTGGTTGAACGGTCGGCAACATCATTACCGTAATCAACAGGGATAGACGGCAGAGCCTGTGAATAACTGTTAGCAAACTGAGTGGCGGTGGCCTCATCTAATCCCATATTTTGTAATGCGCTGACAATAGTTGCTACTGGTGTTGCGACACCACCTAGTTGGTTATCAACGCTGTCTTTCTGACGATCAGACCAGTACCAGCCGAGCAGCCCATGAAAATCGGGGTAGTCAAAGTGTAACCGTAATTCCTGAGAGCGATTTTGATAGTCATGATCCATTCTGCCGTACTGATTATCTTCTGCTATTAAATCAACATCGTATAAGCGCAGGGAGTCCGAATCAGATTGAGACGTGATGGACGATAACGCCCAGTTTTCGTTAAATTGATAACTTAAGTCCAGTGACAAAATATCCGTCGTGATATCAGTCACATTTTCCCGGTTGGAGGTGTTTTCGCGGTTATCAAAATAGTCTTCGATATCGGTGCGGCTATACGTGAAGCGATACGGGTCTTCACGGTCGTCGCGCATAAGTGTTAGTTTTGCGGTAAAGTCTTTCAGTGCTTTGGGCTTCCAAAGCAGCTTGAACCGGCTGGCCATGGAGTCGACAGAGTCTTCCATATCGTTACGCGTGGTGTTTTTGATAAAACCATCAAAATCACGCTTTTCTACTGCAACCCGAAAAGCCAGTTCGTCGGCGATCAATGGGCCACCACCGGCAAAAGCTAAGCGTCTGTCGTTTGGATCTGACCAAATAGCTCTGGTTTTCCAGTTCCAGTCCATAGTCGGATCCTGAGTGCTGATAATAATCGCGCCGGCTAGTGAGTTTTCACCCTGCACCGTTGACTGCGAGCCCCGGAGAATTTCAACCTGAGAAACGTCCCATAAGTCCGATGGACCGGCGTCGTTAATTTCGCTGGGAAGGGCAACTCCATCGACATAGACAGTGGATAATGGGTTAGCTGAATTGCTTTCGTCACTAATGCCCCGAATGGTAAAGCCTGAACCGCCGTACATTTTGGATACATTGGCTGTGTTGTCTATGATATCGCCGAGGTCGAGCAAGTTTTCCTGATCAATTTTTTGTGCTGTTGTTACAGCGACACTACTGGTGGTTTCTGACAGTGATCGCTCGCGTTTTTCACCCTGAACTTTAATAATTTCCAGGCCGTCTTTTTGCGACTGATCCATAGCGTCTTCTGCTGAAACAAGGGGAGGGGTAAAAGCAGCTCCAACAAAAATGAATGCACATAAGCCTGTTATTATTCTTTCATTTTTTCCGGTCACTTTTTTGTTCTCCTTGGTTTCGCTTGTGAGTCAGCTTCAATAAGAACGCTACCTTAATGTAAATGCGAATCAGTATCAGTAGCATTTTGGTTTTTTCATCGAAAGGGTATAAAGCGCAGTGCGTTATTATGCGTCGTTGATCGCTAAGCAAAGTAGAAGAGTACAATAGAAATAGAAACACAAACTTAAGGAGGAAGTATGTCCAAAGTATTATTGATAACAGGTGCTTCAAGCGGCATTGGTGAAGCTACGGCCCGAAAAGCGGCGAAAGAAGGATTAAAACTGATATTAACGGCGCGCCGGAAAGAAAAACTGGATGCGCTGGTTAAAGAGTTTGGTGCGGATAATGCCATTGGCATAGCTGCCGATGCCGGAAACTATGACGAGCTAGCCGAGGCTGTAAAGCAGGGCGTAGATAAGTTTGGTCAGCTGGATGCGGTATTCGCTAACGCCGGAACTGGGGTTTCGACCGCCGGAACAGAAGAGGGCGATCCGGACGAGTGGAAGTCTATGGTGGATGTGAATATCAATGGTCTTCTGTACACGGCGAAACTGACCTTACCGCATTTACGTAAAACCACCGGTCACTTTTTAATGACAGGCTCTGCCGCCGGGCGAATTACGCTAAAAGGTTCGGTGTATGGTGCGACTAAGTGGTTCGTTCATGGCTTTGCTCAAAACCTGGCCGAAGAAATGAAAGAGTGGAACGGACGCTGCACAACTATAGCACCGGGTATGGTCAATACGCCGTTTTTCGACGAACCTAAGCCGGACAAACTGGCTCCTGAAGATATTGCCGATGCGGTATTGTATTCAATCAATGCGAATCCGCGTAATTGTGTGCGCGAAGTGTTCTTAATGCCGGCGTATTGATTTAGCTCAGATTAAGAGACTTTAAAGACAAACAACAATAGTTATCATTTAATACTTCTCAAGGTTCCTGTATAATTTTAAGCCTGATTATGACATGAGCCTTGAGGAGTACTCGTGTTTTCCCGATTCTTGTTTCCTATTGCCTTAATAGGCACATTACTTTTCTCCGGTCAGACTTTGGCCAGTTCTTCAGCGGATACTCAAAGTTCTGACATGCGTCAGTTATTACAGTTGGCGGAATACGTTGGTGTAGATTATTCCGAAGCGGTAGCCAACGGTAAAGTTATTAACCCCGACGAATACAGCGAAATGACCGAGTTTGCCGGCCTTATTGGTGAAAAGATTGAACAGGCGCCGCAGGCGGTGCAACCCGAAATGCGCCAGTTGGTGGACAAGCTCAAGCAGCTGATTAATGACAAAGCCGACCCGGAAGCGGTTGTTGCGCTAACCAGTGAGCTAAGAGATACCCTGTTGTCGGCTCTGCCAAAATTAAGTCTGCCGTCAAAATTGACAAGTGAAACGCAGGTCAAACAGCTATTTCAACAAAACTGCTCAGCCTGTCATGGTGCGAGTGGCCAGGGCGATGGCCCTGCTGCAGCCGGACTGGAACCTGCGCCGACTAACTTTACCGACCGTGAACGCGCCAATAACCGCTCATTACTCGGGTTGTTTGACGCTGTTTCCGATGGCATCGACGGCACGGCAATGGCGTCTTTTAGTCATTTAAGCGAAGAAGAGCGGTGGGCGTTAACTTTCTACGTGGGCAGTCTGGCGTTTAATGACAGCGCTGACTCTGAGCAGAAGGTGGCTTTGAGCGAGTTGATTAATTACAGCCCGAATACCATATTGCAGCGCGGCATTTCGTCTAACGCTATTGATTACTCGCGCACTCACGCCCGTGATTACTTTTCTGAAAGCTCAGTAAACAGCCCTATTGCAATTGCCCGCACAACCCTTGGTCAGGCTTTAAAGGCCTACCAACAGGACAATTATAGCGAAGCTAAGCGGTTGGCTATTTCGGCGTATCTGGACGGTTTTGAGTTAGCTGAAAACTCCCTTAATGCCAAAGCTCCGGAGCTAATGCGAACCATAGAACGTGACATGATGGCGTTGCGTGGGGTTATCAGTAAACCCGGCAAGCTGGAGCAGGTAGAACAAATGACTGCGCAGTTGCAACAGGAACTGGACGTCGCGGCGAATACTTTGTCGGAAGATCAGTTGTCAGAATCCGCATTGTTTGCGGCAAGTGCCGTTATTCTGTTGCGCGAAGGGCTTGAAGCCTTACTCATTGTTCTGGCAATTGGCACAGTACTGGCGCGCTCCGGACGCAAAGACGGCCTGCGTTATGTGCACGCCGGATGGATCACGGCACTAATTGCAGGTGTCGGCACCTGGCTGGTGGCGGAATACTTCATCAGCATTAGTGGTGCCAGCCGCGAGATTATTGAAGGTGGGGCTGCCTTACTAGCCGCCGTCATATTGTTCTATGTGGGTTACTGGATGCACAGCAAAACCCAGTCGCAACAGTGGCAGCGCTTTATTCAGGAAAAAGTGCAGACTCAGCTAAAACAGGGCGCCTTATGGGGTCTTGCCGGTCTTGCCTTTTTAGCTGTGTATCGAGAAGTGTTTGAAACTGTCTTGTTCTATCAGTCTTTACTATTGCAGGCGCAGGACAATGGTAGCAGTGTCGCTTACGGTTTTGTCTTCGGTCTGGTGGTTCTGGCGGTAGTGGCTTGGGCTGTCATTAAATACTCAGTCAAACTGCCAATGAATACGTTTTTCAAGTTCACAACGTACATCATTCTGGCTCTGGTCTTTATTTTGCTGGGCAAAGGCATTAGCGCCCTGCAGGAGGCTGCCTGGTTTAGTCATACGGCGTTTCCAGTGGATGTAACCTTTGACTGGCTGGGTATTTACGCCAGTTGGGAGACCTTAGGTGCGCAACTAGTGTATTTGATTCTTGTGATGGTTTTATTTAAACGACAGATTTCATCAAAATTGAATAAAGTCGTCTAAAAACTGTCATATTTAATCTTTAACATGCACCACAACTTAACATTGTTTGGTTATACTCCCTGGTTAAGTTTTTATGCCCCCAATATTTGGGGGCTTTTTTTTGGCTGTTAGTTGTCATTATATAAGCTTCATAAAACTGTCAGTTAAACGAAATCCTATTGAAACACTACCACACCTATCATACGTGCTTTCGTTTGGTAGCAACCCTGGCAGTCACTCACTATTCATAGGATTTTGTTAATGAAAGCACGAAAATATCGTAATAAAAACTCAGTCAGTAAAAAAACAAAACTGAGTCAGGCAGTACAACAGGTTTTACTGGGTATGGCATTAAGTTCATCGGCCTATGCGCTTCAGGCTCAGGAGTTGAACGAAAATGATAGTGCTGAAAAAGACGATATTGAAGTGATTGCAGTTAGCGGGAGCTACGTTAAAAGTCTGGAAAAAGCGGTTGATATCAAACGCTCCAACATCAGTTTTTCTGATTCGATAGTTGCGACAGATATTGCTGACTTCCCTGAACAAAACCTGGCAGAAGCTTTACAGCGTATGCCAGGGGTGACCATTGAGCGTAACAAAGGGCTGGGTTCAAGAGTCAACGTGCGCAGCTTGCCGACAGAGTTTACCCATGTATCCATTAACGGCCTGGCTACGGCCTCGGGCAGTGGCGGCCGTGATGTCGAATTTGATATTTTCGCATCGGAAATTATCCAGTCAGTAACCGTGAAAAAGTCGCCAACGGCGGCTGATGAAGAAGGTGGTATTGCAGGCTCTGTGCTCATCTCCACTGCCAGACCTTTTGATTACGATGAAACACAGCTTGTGGCCTCGGTAGAAGCCGCTCACAACTCTATTTCAGAAGAGGTTGACCCGAAGTTCTCTGTCCTTGCCAGTGACACATTCGGCGACTGGGGCGCGTTGGTATCGTTTTCGCACAGCGAACGCACCAACCGAACCGATTCTAACTCCGGCATTGATTTCCGCCCACTGTCACGCTGGACCGAAAAATCCGGTGATTCGCAGTGGCAGTCTGACCAGTCGATAGCGGTATTAGAACGGGATACAGGCGTAGTCATTAATGACCCGTTAGATAAAGACGAAACCGGCCGCGTGGTTTTTATGAATAAGGTCGGTGATCGTGCTTATTTAAACGAACAGGAAAAGTGGGGAGCAACAGCTTCGTTGCAGTACAAGCCCAGCAATGAATTTAGCTTAACACTGGATGCCATGTTAGGCGGGTATGACAATACCGAAGACGAGTACGACGCAGCTGCTTATTCTGCCTCCAGCGTCAGTGCTTTAGAACGTATTCACGAATACGATGACACCACCTTCTCTGAGTACGGCATGGTGGTGCTTTCAGATGTGTCTTATGCTGCAACGCAGCACGAATTTTTGAGCAAAGAGAACGTACACGAAACGGACTACAGCCAACTGAGCCTGTCGCTGGACTGGCAGCTTGGCGAATGGACTGTGACCGGGTTGCTGGGATATTCCGGGGCAGAAAAACTGTCTGACCGAACCAACTTAAAACACACTGCTTATGCGCCATCCAGAACGCGTTACACCAGCACGGGCGGTGAAACTATTCCGAGCGATAATCCCGATACTATTGATATGTATAATTCGCCCGGCTCGTATTTGTTTGACTTCTATAATGTTGACCTTGAAGAAATTACCGACGATAAGTACGCCGCACAGTTTGATTTCAGTCGCGGCATTTTCTGGGATGCCTTCCCTGCCTTAGCTAAGGTTCAGTTCGGTGCGCGTTACACAGATAAGTCTAAAGAGCGGAACCTGGGCAATGTTCAGGTAAAAGGACCAACTGCGGATGATAGCTCCTGGAGTGGTGAGCGAACGTTAGAGGACAGCGAGTTGACGCTGATCTCAGATTTAGTACCAGGCGGTGCTTACTTGCCGGAAGTTGAAGGAAAAGGTGGCTGGAGTCAGGTCTCTAATGGCTATGCGCGTAATGAATTTCGTTACGACGGCTTTAATGTACCCTTCCAGGACAACCAGTTTTATCGTGTGGACGAGGAAGTGCTGAGCATATACGCAATGGCGGACTTTGAATTTAATGTCGGCCAGTTCCCGGTGTCTCTGAACACAGGCGTACGAGCTGTCGACACCTCTGTTTTGTCTTTTGGTTACCATCAGGTTCAGATGCCTGACGGCAGCACGGGTTACACAGATGAGCCGATATCCAAAAAAGGTAGTTATACCGACATTCTGCCCAGCCTGAATATGGTGGTTGAGCTAAGCGACAGCGTGTTACTGCGAGCCGCCGCTTCTGAAACCTTTATTCGTCCGGCACTAGGCGATATTGCTTATAAACGAACAGTGAGTGTGAACGAATTCAAATACTTCGATGGTAACCCCGATCTGGAACCAACTTATGCCGACCAATGGGAACTTGGGGTAGAGTGGTACTTAGACAACGGCGGTATTCTGGCCGCTTCCTATTTTGATAAAACTATTGAAGGCGTCGTTCGTGAGTCTTTAACCGGGGTTGTCAAAGACGTTACCAAATACAATGACAACGGCACGCTAGATGGCGTTTATGACTTTGACGTGTACCAGAAGGTGAACGATGAAGGTTCTTACGATGTATCGGGAATTGAATTAATTGCCCAATTCCCGTTAAAAGCGCTGCACTCGTCGTTAGAGGGTTTTGGTATTAACTCTAACTACACCAAGTTGGACAATTCGTTAACGGGGTCGTCTGATTTGGGCATTCCAACGCCACCTCCAGGGTTGGCTGAAACCACCTATAACTTTACCGCTTATTATGAGAATAATAGCTTTGATGCACGGGTTTCATACAATTATAAAGACGAATACGTGGAGCGTGTTGAGCGCAGTATGTATCCAGTTTACCGCGACGACTACGGTCAGGTTGATGTCTCTTTAGGTTACAAAATTAACGACTCAATTAAAGTTGTGGTTGAGGGAATTAACGTGACCGACGAAGCAACCAAAGGCTATACGATGGATCCTAAATTCCCGACCATGTATGAGTTTTCAGGGCGTCGGATAAGCCTGGGCATTCGCGGCAGTATCTAAGCTATGAAGTGTTTATTAAGTACGATGTTACTTGCGCTGCTGTTTATGGCAGCGCAAGTCAAAGCTGACAATAAAGACATTCCGGCAGTTGCTTTTATGCCGGACATTCACTTTCACGATGTTTATGCCGACTTTAACGACGGTTCGTTCAAAGGCTTGCCGAACTCTCGTAGTAAGGATAACGCGACTATCCGCACTATGCAGGCTCAACTGCATTCTACCCGTCTGTTTAACGAAAACTACTTCGCACTGCTTGCCGCGCTAGATGATGCGGCAGCCAGAGGGATTAAACTCATTGCGCTTCCCGGCGACTTCAGCGATGACGGACAACAGGTGCACTTGCGCGGGCTGCAGAAAATACTCAAGCACTATCAGCAGAAGTACGATATGCGATTTTTTGCGGCACCGGGAAACCATGACCCGGTTCGTCCTTTCAGTCGTCCCGCCGGTAAACCGGATTATTTGGGCACAGACGGCCACCGACAGCGAATATTCAGCAAAGGTGCCGCAGAATGTACCGGGTATAAAGGCAAGCAGGCGGTTATTAAAACCGAAAACCCGCTGCCGACCATTTGCACAGAAGAAGTGCAGGAACTCGGGTATAAAGGTGTTTTATCGATATTGGGCGAGCACGGATTTTCGCCGCAGCCGGAATATATCTACTGGGAAACGCCGTTTAGCGGTTACAGCTACGAAGATTATGACTTAGCTAAGGGAAAAGCCAGTGCTGAACTCACTGCAAGACAATACGAAATTTGCAGCAACGGCAGCGGTGGCGAATTTAAGGCTGAAAACGCGGTTAACTGCGGGGAAATTACCGATGCCAGTTATCTGGTGGAGCCGGTTGAGGGTTTGTGGTTACTGGCCATAGACGCCAATGTTTATATTCCTAAAGCGCAGACAGGCAAGAAGTCGTTATCGGCTAATGACTTTCATGGCTCCGGTAACGCTGGCTATAACAAAGTGTTGACGCATAAAAAGCATTTAATGGGCTGGATAAAGGATATTGTAAAACAAGCCGATGAGCGGGGAAAAACGCTGTTAGCTTTTAGCCATTTTCCTATTACAGAGTTTTATGATGGACAGTCTGACACGATATCTGAATTATTCGGTGAGGCGACGTTTCAACTGGCGAGGCGGCCAGATGACTCTGTTAGTAAACTGCTAGCCGAAACCGGGCTCAAAGTACACGTGGGCGGTCATATGCATATGAACGACACCGGCGTTACCCGCAGCGGCGAACAGTTTTTAGTGAATATACAAGCACCGTCACTTGCGGCTTATGTGCCTGCGTATAAAGTTTTAAGGCCTGGTAAGTCGGGCTCGCTAGCAGTTGAAACCATTGTTATTAAAGAGGTTCCGCGTTTTAACGAACTGTTTGAGCACTATAGAGAAGAGTACCAGCAGCTGCTGTCGACAGAGGCGGATAAACTCTGGGACAAAGAGGTTTTAACGGCAAAAAATTATCAGGAATTTACCAGTTGGCATATTCGCGAACTGACCCGTCAGCGTTTTCTTCCTAAGGACTGGCCGGCTGATTTACGTGACTGGGTGTTTTCTTTAAACGGCGAGCAACTGTTGTCGCTATCGCAGCTTACTGAGCAAAGATCCTGGCCGGAGGCCAAAGCCGCGGGCGAGTCTTTAGCCCGCAGTAAAGGCTTCAGGCCGTCAGACTTTTCGCAGTGGACGGGCTTTGAATTTGCGGTCGATTTCTACCGTATTCGTAATGCTGGCCGGTTAGCACTCAAGGACATTTCGGAGTCCCGTTTGCGTCAGTATCAGTTACTTGCCGCTAGCCTTAGCGAGCTCGCGAAAAAGGTTAACGCGCCTGAACAGGTGGTTCAGGAAACCGAGAGTAAACACCGGTTGGCGGCTGCTCTGGCGCATCGTTTCGGACCTGTGCTGGATATTTTTCTTGCGCTGCAAGACGGCGAGCCTGACGAAAACTTTACTATAGACTGGCAGTCGGGTGAGTTAAGGCCCTAATGTAAGGTTTTTGACATCCCCTCCCCACGACTCCATAATCCTTAATCTTTAGGCTTTGTGGGGAGTAAACGGCAGCAAGATGACAGCTTCAGCGGAAGAAGAAAAACAATACAAAGCCTCATGGAAACGCTTAACACTCTTTAGTGTGTTATTTGTTTTACTCACGGCTGCCGGGTTTTACGCTATTTATGACCACTTTTCCGGTCGCAGCCTTACCTTCGATTTTCGTTTATTTGCCCCTGAAGTTTTAAGTGCCGCAGTCTTGCTGTTACTGGTTTACTTTGCCGCCGACGGCTTGCGGCTTTACTACACTTTGCGTGCTCTGGGTTACCGTATTCCCAAAAAAGCCATGGCTAAACTGGTCTTTATTAATATCTTTTTCTCCAATATTACGCCTATGGCCACGGGTGGCGGTTTCGCGCAGGTGTGGTTCCTACATGAGCACGGCGTGCCTATTGGGCGGGCGACGGCGGCCACAACTATTCGTACGGTACTGGCTATTTTCTTTATTTTTTCGCTGACACCGGTGTTCTTGCTGATGCTGGAACCACTGCAGGATAAAGCCATTATCGGTGAAATTGGTACGGCGCTTGCTGTTTTCATTGTGTTGTATCTGCTCTTTTTCGCGGTGGTTTTGCTGCGGGCGCATTGGTTAATTGTGCCGCTAAGCTATTTATGCAAAGCGGTGCATAAACTGAAACTGATCAGTACCGGGCGTCATCTGCGCTGGCAATACAAAACTCGCCGCGAAATGCTGCGTTTTTCCCGTAGTTTTTCGGAGTATTGCCGCGGCTCTAAGGTGGCTATTGCGTTGTCGGTATTGTTCACCTTTATTTTCCTGCTCAGCTTATTCAGCTTTCCCGCGTTGTTAATGTGGGGCTTAGGATACGACGTTGATTACCTTGTCAGCCTGGGACTGCTGGTGGTTACCACCTTTATCATGTACTTCGCGCCGACGCCTGGTGCTTCGGGTATTTCCGAAGGTGTATTTGGTAGCTTTTTCAGTGACATTCTAGCCAGTAGCCATTTACTGTTAGTCACCTTTAGCTGGCGCTTTTTGACCATTTATCTTGGTATGTTACTGGGGCTTTTTATTTTGCAACGTTACTTAGTTCAGTCGGCTAAAGCGCAGGACATACAATGAATAAAACCAAGTTACTGAAAGTCCTGTTTTACCTCAATATTGCGGTTGTGGTTGGGCTTATTGGCTATAAAGTTTATTTGAATCTGGTCACCTCTGAGTTTGAGGCTGAGCATACTGAACAACTCTCAGACATTAGTGCCCGGCTGGAAGGACAGGACAGCTACAGCTTTGCTGTCGTGGGTAATATTAATAATTCGGTGGGTATTTTTGAGCGTCGTATTATTCCTATGTTGAACGACACCGATATTGATTTTTTAGTGTCTGCAGGAAATGCCGTTAGCAGCGGCGGGGAAGACAAATACCGGGCAATAAAAGGTACGCTGTCGCGGCTGGATATGCCGTATTTACTGACCTTCGGTAACAATGAGTACGAAGAGTTTGGCAGCTTTCGCTTTTATGACCATTACGGTCCGCATTTTTTCAGTTTTACCGCCGATGACAGTCGCTTTATTTTCTTAGACAGCACCGGGAAAACGCCATGGCAATGGCAGTTACGCTGGTTAACTGACATTCTTAAAGCCGACGATTCAAAGCATCGCTTTGTTTTTATTGGTCACCCACCTTTAGAGCCGGAAGAAGAGTTCTTTTTAGCCCAGGAGGACGATTTCCTGCAACCTCTGGAGTTTCGTCATGCGTTACTGCAGACAATAAGCAACTTCGGTGTCGATCGCGTATTTTCATCCAATATTTCTATTTACTCAGAGCGTGAGCACGACGGTATTCCCTATATCACTACCGGTGGTGCGGGTGGTCTGGTACTGAATCAGGACGAGAGCTTTTATCATTATGTAAAAGTAACAGTGAATGCCGATGGCTCGGTTCAGCATTCTGTTGAAGAGCTGGAAATTGGTCAGCACCCCATTCTGAAACAGCTGGAAAGCCTGTGGTTCTTTATTCATTCGTTATTTTACGTGGGGTATCTGAATTTTATTCTGCTGGTGAGCCTGTTTTTGGTTATTAGCACTAAACTGTACAATGCGGTATTCGTCGGTAAAGATTACTACCCCGACTATGATATCGACCCGCAGCCCTGGTTCAAAAAGCCGCTGCGCGTGGCCATGTTCACGAATAACTATTTGCCTTTTATCGGTGGTGTGCCAATTTCCATTGAGCGCCTGCGCCTAGGGTTAGTTAAGCTCAAAGATAAGGTATTAGTTGTAGCACCGCGTTATCAACAGAGCAGTGAAAAAGAAGAACATGTTGTGCGTATGCCGTCGCTGTTTTCTTTTGGCGAAAAGAGTGAGTTTCAGTTTGCCAATATCTTTTCCGGTGCAGTGCGTAAAAAGGTTAAAGCCTTTAAACCGGATATTATTCACGTTCACCATCCGTTCTGGATAGGTTCGCTTGGGGTCTTTATTGCGCGTCGGCTGAAAGTGCCGGTGGTGTACACCTATCACACGCGGTTAGAGCACTACGCGCACTTTGTGTTCCTACCCGGTTCGTTGTTCCGCAATATTATTGCGCACTTTTTGGTGCGTCGCTTCGCCAATAAATGCGACGGCGTCATTGTGCCGACACAGTCGACGGAAGAATACCTGCGCATGATAGGGGTTAAGAAGCCGACATTTGTACAGCCAACGGGTATTGAATTTGAGCGTTTCCAGCAAGTTGACGACAAGCAAATAGAAGATCTACGCCAGCAACAAAAGCTAGTCGATGAAACAGTGTTTGTCAGTGTGTCCCGGTTGTCGAATGAGAAGAACATCGACTTTATGATCGAAGCTGTGGCGCAACTGAAAGAGCAAACCGATAAGCCGTTCCGTTTGCTAATTGTGGGAGATGGTCATCAGCGCCATCGGTTACAGCAGCGCATTGATAACATGAAACTGCAGCAGCACATTACCTTGGTTGGCGCCGTTCCGCCTGAGCAAATGGCTGCCTGGTATCAGCTAGGAGACGCTTTCCTATTTGCCTCGCAGTCAGAAACTCAGGGTATGGTGATTCTGGAAGCTATGGCGGCGGGTTTACCCGTGATTGCGGTGCGCTCCAGCGGTATTGACGATGTTGTTGAAGACGGACACAACGGTTATAAAACCCCGGCTAAGCAGGCCTTGTGGTGTGAGCGGGTGAAACAGTTACTGGATGACGAGGCGTTACGCCAGAGCCTTGCGGAAAATGCTCTGGCTTTTGCCCGTGATTACTCGGTGGAAAAGTTCAGTGATGACGTGCGCCACATTTATGCAGAAACTTTGGCGCGGTATCACGAGAAAAAATAGCGCTACAAAATGTGGTTACCAAAGACCAGTAATTGGCAGACAATGACAATGGTCGTTAATAATACCCGTATACGGTAGTAGCCCATATAAGACGTCATAGCCGAACTGCGAGCCAGCTTTTGTTCAAAGTAGAGAACTAAGGCAAAGCCCGCCATCTGCATACCTAATGACCAGGCTGGCGCGTTAATTAAAATTGTAAACCAGGCTGCCAAAGCGAAAACATTACTTAATAACAGTAAACCCGTAGTTTTTTCGCTTTCCGCGCGGTGCAGTGCCCGGCCCCATAAAGTTCCACCCAGAAAACTGAGAATAACAGCACCGTAAGTAATTAAAAATTCTAAAGGTGAAATGCCCCACCAGGTTCCGGTATGCATTAAAGCCGCAAGCGATGATGCCAGAAAGGGAATAAGCCCTAAAAAGCCCAGAGTATAAATTAGCCAGTTTTTACCTTTGTTCATAAAAAATCAGTCCACCAGAAGTCAGTTATTATTATTTTACGGTCATTGTGCAATTTACGTTTAGTCCAATTCTAAATGACTGACGTAATGAATACTAAACAACAACTCGTATTCATTATGGCAGATTATCGGCTAGGCCTATTTGTATTTCGGAATGATTTCAGGGTTGAAGACAACCTGGCGCATGAGTTTAAGTTGCCTTAGGGAAAGTCAGCCGATACTATTTCGGCCCTTTGATTTATAACGGCGTTACGGTTTTTGGGCACATCACCTATGAAGAAACAGATATTGGTTACCGGAGGTTGCGGATTCATTGGTTCGCATACGGTAATTGAGTTGATACTTAGCGGATACCAGGTGATTGTGGTTGATGATCTGAGTAACAGTAACGCCTCGGTAATTGATAAGATTCATAGCGTTACGGGCGAGCGACCCGACTTTCACCAGATTGATATCTGCGATCGGAATGCGTTGACTAACCTATTTAAACAATACGCTTTCGATGCCGTTATGCATTTTGCTGCACTTAAAAATCCTCAGGAAAGCTACCACTTAAAAGAGAAGTATTTTCTGACCAATGTGGAAGGAACTCGAAGACTGCTAGCGGTAATGGAAGACTGTTCAGTTAATCACTTAATTTTTTCCTCATCAGCCGTTGTTTACGGCAACCCGTCGTGCGTCCCTGTTGCTGAATCGGCTTCGGCCGGAGCTACAACCAATCCCTACGGCGAGACCAAATACCGATCCGAGTGTGATTTGGCTGAGTTTTGTGAGAAAAACCCCGCTTTCTCGGCTATAAGTTTGCGTTATTTTAATCCGGCAGGAGCTCATCCGTCGGGAGTTATTGGTGAGCAACCCATTAAACCTGCAGCTAATTTGATCCCGGCCATAGGCAATGTAATAACCCGAAAAACTGACTCTGTTCAGGTTTATGGTTGTGACTATTCGACCTGTGATGGCACAGCAATACGTGACTACATTCATGTTTGTGACGTAGCAAAAGGTCATGTTGCGGCATTGGAAGCGGGGTTTGCCCGCACCGGACACCATATCTTTAACTTGGGAACCGGCAAGGGCGAGTCGGTACTGGGCGTGATCCATGCGTTCGAACAAGCAAGTGGGCAAATTATTCCGGTTAATTTTTCAGAACGTCGCCAGGGCGATGTGGCAAGCTGTTACGCTCAGGCTGATAAAGCACTTCAGGAATTAAATTGGAAGGTCGAACATGATCTGCAGACAATAGCCCGGGATTACTGCCATTGGTTATCGTTATCTAATTGATACAGCAATACAGCGTCTTCTCTCTCAGATGAATCGCTCTGATAAGCACAGAGTAAAAAAGGCTCTATCTGAAAGTATTTTGCTGAGTGCTTTTGTCTGTGAAGAGGCCTCTCTAGTACGCTAAGTAAAGGTACACCCGAGGCTTTCGCGAAAGCTTCAGCCAGAGTCCAGTGATGAAAAAAATCACTTTTAGTTAAGGTACTGCCAGCCAGAAAACCGTCCTTATAATAGTCGCGAATACGATGGTAGTCTTTTCGCGTGTGCACATTCTCCAGGTCAATGCCGATACTACTTATCGTCGAGTAAGCCGCAGCGATACACCCAGATTTATGAGACAAAGAGCAGTAAACAGGGTGCCCATTCACACTTAATAACGGCGCACCTGAATCGCTGTTCTCAATAGAAATTAGCTGAGGTTCAGTCGCAGGCCAATATTTTTTGACAAGCCGCAGCAGCAGATCTTTAGCGGCTGCCGAGACCTGTTTCGTCGATGCTGCTTCGTTGTAGAGTCTATATCCGATAACCATATGCGATGTTATATTTTTGAAATGTCCGCTGAGATTCTGTACTATTCCGCTTCTTTTTTGAGTATCTGCTTAGAATCCTATGCAAGCTTTTGTAGCTGATAGTACATTAGTCGAAACCGAATGTCGTGAGCGGCTGAAGCAAATACCGGCTTCGACCCGGCGGCGACTGAGTTCGTATGCAAAAGTCATAATGACAGCCATACTGGAACTAAGCGACCGGCATCCGCAGTTAAAAGAGACGCCAGTGGTTTTGGCAACACGGCATGGCGACTTGCACCGTACTGAAAAGTTACTACGGGAGTTGGTTCGTGGCGAGGTTTTATCGCCAACGCAGTTTGCGTTATCGGTGAATAATGCTGTGCTGGGGCAATACAGTATGGCAGCAGATAATCGACAGGCTATGACCACTTTGTCTGCTGGTGAGCAAACTTACCCTCTGGGGTGGCTGGAGGCTTTAAGCCAAGTACAAAGCGAAACTAAGCAAGTACTGTTGGTTTATGCCGATGAAGTACCACCGGCTGTATATTCTGGTCAAGTTCATTCGCCAGTGAGAAGCTTTGCGCAAGCGGTTTTGCTCGATAGAGAAAACGGACAGAAACTGATTTTAGATCGCCTTGTTGAAAAAGAAAGTCAGTTACAGGATGACGTCTGGTTAGTTGCCAACGGCGTTCAACAGATGCTCGACTCCTGTAGCGGCAAGGTGGTTAAAGACTATAACGGAGTACGGTGGAGCTGGCATGTTGCTTAGTCTCTGGCAGATAATCAATCGTACCTGGCGGCGTTTTGCGACCGGGCTATGCTTTGCCGTTTTTGGGTTGGGCGGTTTGTTGCTGTCTATTACGGCACTGCCGGCACTGGCGTTACTATCCAATGGTAATGAGAGACAGCGCGAAGTAAGAGCCAGATGTTTGGTGCAAATGACGTTCCGCTGGTTTATTGGAATAATGAAGTGGACTGGCGTGTTCAACTTCGACTTTAACGCCACTGAACAACTTAAAGGAACCCGGGGTCACGTTATTATTGCGAACCATCCGTGTTTGATTGACGTGGTAGCATTAATCTCCTTTGTACCGAATCCGGATTGCGTTGTTAAGTCCCATCTATGGAAAAATCCCTTTATGCGCGGTGTGATCCGCTCAACAGGTTATATCAGCAATGAGGATCCTGAAGGTTTGGTTGCGGATTGTGAGCGCTCATTAGCGCGCGGTAATAACCTAATAATCTTTCCCGAGGGGACACGAACGACACCGGGAAAAGGAATAAAGTTCCAGCGCGGAGCGGCGCATCTGGCATTACGTACCAGGGCAAAAATTACGGCATTGAGAGTAGATTGTTTGCCGGTGACATTGATTAAAAATGAAGCATGGTATTGCGCGCCTGAACGGAAACCGACTTTGTCGGTGCGTTATCTCGGTGAAATCGACTCAGCTTCTTACTGCGATGCTGAAAAGCTCAGTATTGCTGCGCGTCAACTGACTCGCGATTTACAGAATTACTATGAAAAGGTGTTAGAAGATGACGGAAAACCTGAAGCAAGAGATCAAAGTCTTGATTATCGAGTCGCTGGATCTTGAAGACGTAGAGATAGTAGATATTAATGATTCGGCGGCGTTGTTCGGAGAAGATGACGATGGCTTGAATCTTGATTCTATTGACGCGCTGGAGTTAGGTCTGGCGATAAAGAAAAAATATGACGTGAAGCTGGACGCTAATTCAGCAGAAACAAAAAAGCATTTTTACAGTGTCGATACGTTAGCGGATTTTGTCGCTAATAACCGTGGTGAGTGAACGAGGGAACGATGAAGACAAGAGACGAAGTATATGCGCGGTTGACTCAAATTCTGGAAGAAGATTTTGAAATCGATTCTGACGACATCTCTCTGGACGCTAACTTGTATCAGGATCTCGACCTTGATTCGATCGATGCGGTGGATTTAGTCGTGAAATTACGCGAAATTACCGGCAAGAAAATTAGTCCGGACGCGTTTAAAGCTGTGCGCACAGTCGAAGATGTTGTCGAAGAAGTTTATAAACTCGTTCACAGCGACTAATGAAAAACGGTCTGCGCTTATTAATCAGTGGTTTACTGATTGCCTACCCGCTACTGGTTTGGTGGCTGGCGCAGAATGGGCTAACTAACTGGTTACTGCTGGTTCTGCTGGCATTACTGAGTTTAAGTATTATTTCCCAGGGAATTCGTCACCCCAGAAGCTGGCTTACGCTGGCAGTGCTTCTGGTGGTTTCAGTGACAGCTATTTTCGCAGACCAACTGACTGGCGTGCTGTTTTATCCCGTCTGGATGAACAGTGCCTTGTTGCTGGTTTTCCTTGCATCATTATGGCGCAAACCAGCGGTGATAACTCGCCTTGCCATGCTTATGGAAGGCTCATTGCCAGATAAAGCGGTTGCTTACACTGAAAAAGTGACGCTGGTCTGGGCGGTATTTTTCCTCGTGAATGGCACTATTTCACTGGTAACTGCAGTGCATGGTGACCTCAAACTCTGGACGCTATACAACGGTTTTATTTCCTACGTTCTGATTGGTTTACTCTTTGTGATTGAGTGGAGTGTGCGACGTGTTGTTAAACATAAACACTGAGCAATGGCAGTTGCAATGGCAACAGGCAGATACTGAGCTGGCCGTAGTGAAAGAGCAGTCTATAAGCGCATCGGTGTGGCTTAAGGATATTGCGGCAGCAACCCACTGGCTAAGTGAACAAGACGGTGATGCGCTGCTTTATCATCGCGACTGGTATCATTTTAGTGTCTGGCTGTTCGCTTTACTCAATAGTGAAAAGAGAACTGTTCTGCCAGCCAATGATAAGCCGGCAACGTTGTCAGAGCTGTCGTCGCACTATTCGTTCAGAGTCCCGTCTAAATTACCTCAACACGTGAGTTCGGACATACCTGCTTTAACACTGAAAGGCAGCTTAAATTCTCAACTGACATTTTTCACCTCGGGCAGCAGTGGCAAACCCAAAGCCGTCAGAAAAACGCTCAGGCAGTTATGGTTAGAAGTGATTACGCTGGAACAAACCTTTGCGGAGCAATTAGGGCCGGCCAATATACTGACAACGGTCACACATCAGCACATTTACGGACTGTTATTCACGGTACTTTGGCCGCTTGCTGCGCGCCGTCCGGTGACTTTGCCTTTGGTCGATTATCCTGAGCAGTTGCAGCAAATATTGGCGAAAGCTAATTGCCAGCGTTACGCTTTAGTAAGCAGCCCTGCGCATTTGCAGCGGCTGGATAATTTACCTCAGCTTGCTAAGTACAGCCATTCTTTGGCCACGGTCTTCTCATCGGGCGGTCCGCTATCCGATTCTGTTCCTGAAGATTTTGCTGAACATGAGTTAAACGCGCCAATTGAAGTGTATGGTAGTACGGAGACCGGAGGTATAGGCTGGCGTCAGCGCAACCCAGGCTCTAATGAAAATTTTCAGACTCTGGCGGGAGTTGATGCGAGCTGCAATCACAACGGGTTACTGGTTATTCAGTCACCGTATCTGAATAATCCGCAAAAGCCTTACACAACAGAAGATAAAGCCCGGCTTCAGGGACAGGGGAATTTTCAGTTGTTGGGGCGGCAGGACCGAATTGTAAAAATTGCCGAAAAACGAGTGGCTCTGAACGAAGTAGAACAGTTCATTCAGCGCCATGACTGGGTCGAATTAGCTAAAGCTTGTGTGTTACATAGCCCGCGTGTTGAACTGGGCTTAGTTTTAATATTGACGCCTGAAGGCGTTAATCAGCTTAGCACTCAGGGGCGATTTAAAGCGCGACAAGAGTTGAGACACCACTTACTGCAGCGATTCGAAAAAGTGGTTGTACCTAAACGTTTCCGTTATGTGCAGCAGTTGCCATATAACGGTGCCGGTAAAGTGACACAAACCGATTTACAGGCATTGTTCGAAGAGGAAAAGTAACAATAGCATGCAGACTCAATTACCTGATTTTATAAGTTTCTCCGAAGGGCTCAGTGACAAAGAAAAGCCTCTACTCTGCGGTCGGTTTATGCTGGCGGCGGACTGTATTTATTTGCAAGGGCATTTTCCTTCAACCCCGATTCTTCCCGGGGTTGCTCAAATGGACTGGGTCATTCAGTTAGCGGGGCAGCATTGGTCGACACCAACATCCATTCAGCGTATTGAAGTGCTCAAGTTTAACGACATGATTTTGCCTGGTGCGACAGTCGATTTGGTAATTGAGAGAAAGCGCGAAGACTGCGTTACCTTTAAATACTCTGACGGTGATAAAGCGCTGTCTTCCGGACGGCTGGTGTTTAATTAATATGTCTCAGTATTGCTTTCTTATTCCTATTTATAATCACGATAAAACCATTACGGCAACGGTTGAGCGACTGCTGTCTTACGAGTTGCCAATTATTATTGTTGATGATGGCTCAAATGAGCACACCAAGGAAGTTTTAGCGACTTTGGCGGAAGAGCATAAGTCGCTTGTCTTACTGCACACGCTTCCCGAAAATAGCGGCAAAGGTGGGGCGGTTATGGCTGGGTTCCATTTGGCCGCCGAAGAAGGCTTTACTCACGCATTGCAAATAGACGCTGATGGCCAGCACGACAGTAACGATATTCCTGAATTTTTAGCCTTATCAAAGCAAAACCCGGGCGCGCTGATAAGTGGGTATCCGCAATACGATGAGAGCATGCCGACCAGCCGACGCATTGGGCGCAAGATCACTCATTTTTGGGTACATATCGAAACCTTATCGATGCAGATAAAGGATACAATGTGTGGTTTTCGGGTATATCCCTTGTACCAGACGGTCGGCTTAACAAAGCGTCGTCATATCGGCACACGCATGGATTTCGATATTGAAATTATGGTGCGTCTATACTGGGCGGGTACACCGGTTTTGTTTATTCCAACCAAAGTAATTTATCCACAAGACGGACAGTCACATTTTCGCGCGCTGCAGGACAATTTGAAAATTTCCTGGCTGCATACGCGCCTGTTTTTCGGCATGTTGCCGCGCATACCACTTATATTACTGCGCAGGTTTAAAAGCTAATTATGGTGGAGAAGCACTGGGCGAAAAAGAAAGAGCGCGGCAGCTACTGGGGCATCGTTATTGTTCTTCGAGCCTATCAGTATGGCGGCCATTGGCTAATGCGGCTGATTTTAGCGCCAGTGATCACTTACTTCTTTTTGACCGGGGGCGATCCTCGTAGGGCGTCTCTGAACTTCCTTCGTCGGGTACATTCATATGCTGCTGAACGGTCTCCTTTTACTGCTGCGCCGGGTTGGCGCCAAAGTTGGTACCATTTCTGGCAATTTGGTTTGCACGCTATGGCAAAAATTGATGCCTGGGTCGGTAAGGTGTCTAAAAACCAGGTGCGTAACTGTGGTGATACCCACTTTGATGACTTAGAGAAACAGCCTCAGGGCGGCATTCTTATTGGTAGTCACCTGGGTAATCTGGAGGTTGCGCGGGCGCTGGCTTCAAAAAAGTATACCCGGCGTATGAATGTACTGGTATTCACTCAGCATGCGCAGTCGTTTAACCGTGCATTGAAAGACGTAAACCCCAAAGTCGATATCGACCTGATTCAGGTTACCGACATTGATATGGGGTTGACTATCTTGTTGAAAGAGCGCATTGAACAAGGCGAGTTTGTGGTCATTGTCGGCGATCGCACTTCGGTGACTCAGCCGGGACAAACCATAGAGCAGGACTTTTTAGGTAAACCTGCCTCATTTGCCTTAGGGCCTTGGATATTAGCCAGTGTGTTAGAATGCCCGGTGTACTTTTTGTTCTGCTTAAAGAACCCCGACGACGGGCATTACGATTTATATCTCAACCACGCGTGTGACCAACTCAAACTCCCTCGAAAAAACAGGCGGGAAGCTTTGCAGCCAGTGTTGAAAGCTTACAGTGAGATGCTGGAGGAGCTAGTGATGCGCTATCCTTATCAGTGGTTTAATTTTTTTGATTTCTGGAAGAAGGACAGTCAGTAGTATGACGACATCGATTATAGCCTTTGGTGGCCGCCCGCTGACCATAGAAGACGTGGTAGAAATAGCCAATGGCAAAGCGCAGGTTGCGTTAAGCGACGCGCCGGAGTTTGTCGAAAAAGTCGATGCCGGTGTCCGTTTTCTGGATGAATTACTTGAGCAGGACGGTGTTATTTACGGCGTAACAACGGGGTATGGCGACAGCTGCACCGTATCGGTGCCGGAGAATTTGGTTGACGAGTTGCCCATTCACCTGACGCGTTTTCATGGTTGCGGCCTGGGTGACACCTTCGATGAACAGGAAACCCGCGCTATTCTGGCAACGCGCTTAAGTTCGCTGGCTCAAGGTTATTCAGGTGTCAGTTGGGAGTTGCTGGAGCGCCTGGTGGTGATGCTGAACGAAAACATGCTACCGCTTATTCCAAAAGAAGGTAGCGTAGGTGCCAGCGGCGACTTAACGCCATTGTCATATATTGCTGGTGCGCTTATTGGTGAGCGAGATGTGCGTTTTCGCGATAAAGTGATGAACAGCGCAGAAGCCTTTGAGCAGATTGGTATGTCGGTTCACAAGCTGAGGCCAAAGGAAGGCCTGGCTATTATGAACGGTACCGCCGTGATGACGGCTTTGGCTTGCCTTGCCTGGGACAGAGCGGAGTATCTAACCCGGTTATCCAGCCGCATTACTTCTTTGGCGAGCATCGCTTTAGAAGGCAACAGTAACCATTTTGATGACCTGCTTTTTGCCGTGAAACCTCATAAAGGGCAGCAACAGGTCGCCAGCTGGATCCAACAAGATCTGAACCATGTGGAGCATCCGAGGAATTCATCGCGTCTGCAGGACCGGTACTCCATTCGCTGCGCGCCTCATGTTATCGGCGTACTTAAAGACAGTTTACCGTGGTTTAAAGAAACCATAGAAAATGAATTAAACAGCGCCAATGACAACCCCATTATTGATGGCCTGGGAGAACACGTTCTGCACGGCGGTCACTTTTATGGCGGTCACATTGCTATGGTGATGGACTCGATGAAAACTGCTGTAGCGAACCTGGCAGATTTACACGACCGGCAAATGGCGTTGTTAATGGACACAAAGATGAACCACGGTTTGCCCTCTAACTTGTCTGCGGCAGAAGGTGAGCGTAAGTCTATTAACCACGGCTTTAAAGCGGTGCAAATTGGTTGCTCAGCCTGGACCGCTGAGGCATTGAAACTAACCATGCCCGCCAGTGTTTTTTCGCGTTCAACCGAGTGCCATAATCAGGACAAAGTGAGCATGGGTACTATTGCTGCCCGCGACTGCATCCGTATTCTGGAATTGACCGAACAGGTGATTGTTGCCACTTTGCTGGCAGCTTACCAAGGTGTTGAGTTGCGCAAGCGTATTACAGACAAACCGATGAAGCCATCGGCCGGTGTCGTAGAAATGCTTGGAAGTCTGACTGATCAGTTTGAACTGCTGACAGAAGACCGCCAGTTGGAGCCGGAATTACGTTATTGGCTTACCCAGTTGCGGTTAAAAGCATGGAATTTGTATCAGGAGCCAGCATGAAACAAGCCAGTTTAATTATTGATGTTCCCTTTTTTGATGTCGACGCTATGCATGTTGTCTGGCACGGTCATTACATAAAATATATTGAAATGGCGCGTAGCGAGTTACTGCGTACTTTCAATTATGATTACCCCGACATGGAAGCCAATGGCCATTTATGGCCTATTGTCGATTTGCGCTTAAAGTACGTTGCGTCGGCTACATACGGACAACACATTCGGGTGACTGCTACTTTGGTGGAGTGGGAACATCGGCTGAAAATGAACTATGAAATTCGCTGTGTTGAAAGTAACGAGCTATTAACCAAAGCCACCAGTGTTCAGGTAGCCGTGTGCAAAGAAACGCGGGAAATGCTGTTTGAATCTCCTGACATTGTGTTTGAAAAGCTGGGAGTTGAGCGCTCATGATCCGCTTACTTGTAACGACGATTCTATTGATGCTATCAGTAATAGCCGTTGCAAACGACGATGCGACAGCAGAGGCGCTGTCGGCACTTGAAAAGCAATCAGAACCTTTGCCGTTGTCGCTGGAGTTCAGTCAGAAAAAGCAGTTATCGGGGCTGCCAAGACCTTTGGTGAGTGCAGGCCAACTGGATATTAGAAAAGACGAAATAGTCTGGACAACAGAGCAACCACAGCAGCAACAATTGACCATTAACCGTCAGGGTATTTTTGAGCAAGGTAATGAAGACTCGGTCAGTGGCAGTGACACCATTGCGCAATTGTTACTGGCTATTCTGCAGCAGGATGAGGCCGTATTGAAGCAGCAGTTCAGGCTTTCTCTAGAGCAGAATTGCGTGGTGATGGTTCCGGAAGCTGACGCTTTAGCCAGTGTGATTGAAAAAATACACAGTTGCGGTACTGATAGCGTTGAGCTTATAGAGCTGTTTGAGCAAAACGGTAACACCACCCGTATAGAGCTCGACAAAAGGTAACCGCGGATGAGAAGGGTAGGTGGCGTCAACCGTTTAGTACTGCTGTTTGCTTTTATTGCTGTGGTGATAGCCGGGCTTTTGATTCAGCTGTCGAATACCCAGTGGAGTAGTAGCCTGGCCGATGCTCTGCCTAATGAAGTATCCGATTTACAACGCAGTTACTTAGAAAGTCAGCAACCTAATGCGCAGCAACTGTTGTTGGGCTTTGAGTCAAAGCAGTATTCCGACACTGAAATACTGCCTATTGTGCAAGAACAATTAAACTTACTGACTAAAGCTGAGCCGACCATTAAGCTGGCGGAAATGACAAACCCGAAAGCGGTGTTGTCATTTTACCAAAATCAGGCCGGTCGTTTAGCCACACAGAACGACATGCAAGCGCTCCAGAGCGGCGACTACGCAACACTAATAAGTGACGCACAAAAAGCCTTACAAAGCCCCGCTCCTGTTTTAATGCCTTTAGAGCAGGATCCACTATTGCTGACACAGCGTTTTGTACAGCAATTACCGGACTTAATGCCAGGATATAAGAGTCATAATGGACTGTATACCCGCACTTCGGAGTCTATTCATCAGGTATTAGTGCCGCTGCGTATTGAGAGTGATGCGTTAAGCGTGACTCAGTCAGGGCAGTCAGTTCTGGTTATAAATGACTTTATTGCCAAAGTAACTGATCAGTTACCGGGAATTAATGTTTATCGAAGCGGCTTGCTATTCCATTCCGATGCGGCGGCAAAGCAGGCGAAGCTGGAAATGACCTGGTTTGGCGGGCTGTCCCTGCTACTGGTATTAGCTTTATTACTCTGGGTGTTCCGCTCTGGTCAGCAATTGTTTTATACGTTGCTACTACTAAGTGTGTCGGCAGCGACCGGGCTATTAGTCACTTTGTTATTAAGCTCCCGGCCGCATGTGCTGATGTTGGTGTTTGCCACCAGCTTTATTGGACTGTGCATTGACTATGTTATTCATGGCTTTATCGCCCGCAGTCATGGCGCTAAGGCCTGGTCGGCACTGAAGCCGGCTTTGTGGCTTAGCGGGCTAACCACCATTTTCGGTTATATTTTGCTTCTGTTGCTACCGCTACCGCTGTTACAGCAATTAGGTATTTTTATGGCCGTAGCTTTATTCACTGCCATTGTTCTGGTGGTTGTTACTTTACCCTGGTTGCCGCAGCCAGGGGCGTCGCGGCCCGGCTGGCAGCGATTTTGCCATAGCATGGCGCAGCTTTACCGACAGATGCGTCAGCCAGGCACTACTGCATGGTTGAGTGTTATGGCGGTAGCAACACTGGGCCTGTTGCTTTGGTCTTTTACGGCCAATGACAATGTTCGTTTGCTGGCCAGCTCACCCGAGTCCATACTACAACAGGAAAACCACCTGCGAAAAACCACGGACTTTTATTTTCAGCCAGATGTCCTGTTAGTTTCGGGAGAAACCCAGCAGAAAGCATTGGAGCGCACGGGTGAACTGCACGAGATTAAAGGTAGCATCAGCTTCTACGACTATGTGCTACCGGTGTCAGAACAACAGCAACTGCTGCAACAGCAGCAAGAATTATTTAAAAGCCCGCAAGGGAATACTTATCTGCAATGGTTAGGCCTTGGACAGCCGGTATTCGCCAGTGAGCCGCAAGAGCACCCCTTACAGAGTCAATTTTTATATCCAATGGAAGACGGCTGGATGAGTGTTGTTCGGCTAAAGCAGCCCTTTAGCCATGATGATGTCACCGAGAGCCTGGGGAAACTGGAACATTTTAACCCCATTGAGCACGCATCAAACGCGCTTGCCGAGTACCGACATTCTATGCAGTTGTGGCTTATCGCTTTGCTGCTTGTGTCGTTGCCTATACTGGCAATGTTTTTGCGCAATCAGCAAGCTAACAAACGGCGGATTCAAGCTGCGTGGCAGGTTACCTGTGTGATGACATTGTCTGTGTCGACAGCGTTGCTGTTGGCACAGCTGATACAACCACTGAACTTGTTTCATTGCATTGGCGCGATGTTCGTACTGGTGCTCAGTATTGATTACGGCGTTTTTTGCGCCGGACGGTTGAAGCGCGAGCATGCGCTGCAAGCCATTTATTTGTCAGCTTTCACGACTATGGTAGCTTTTGGCGCCTTAAGTTTCAGCTCGACGCCAGCCATTGCGGCTTTTGGAGTTATTGTTTTAATTGGGGTTTTTATGAGCGCCCTGTTCAGTCCGTTGATAATAGAGTCACCTGATAACTAAGGAAAAGAATCATGGAAGAGTCAATTTATGATGTGCTGATTATTGGTGCCGGACCGGCAGGTTCGACAGCAGCAGCGATGTTGGCGAACGCCGGGAAAAGTGTGTTGGTAGTTGAGAAACAAGAGTTTCCAAGGTTTTCTATTGGTGAAAGCTTACTGCCTCAGTGTATGACCTTTATTGAAGAAGCCGGGCTATTAGATGCGGTACTGGATAATGCAGAGCGCCTTGGGTTTCAGTACAAAGAAGGTGCTGCTTTTTATCATAAAGGCAATAAAGTGGACTTTGATTTTCGCAAAAAATCGAGCGAAGGTCCGGGCACAACCTATCAGGTGAAACGCGAACATTTTGATCAGCTATTGGCGCAGGGTGCAGCAGAGAAAGGCGCTGAAATCAGACATGGTGTTGCGCTAGAAGCTATTGATTTTAATGACCCGAATACGGTCAAATTGAGCTTAACCGGCGCCGCAGGAAGAAGTGAAGCAAAGGCACGTTTTGTGCTCGACGCCAGCGGTTTCGGTAGAGTGCTGCCACGCTTGCTGTCGTTAGAATCGCCGTCGGACTTTCCTGTGCGTCAGGCCGTTTTTTGTCATGTAAAATCTGAGCTGGCGGGCGGGAACTTTGACCGCAGCAAAATTCTTATCACTGTGCATCCACAGAACCCTGAAATTTGGTACTGGTTAATTCCTTTTGCCGATGGTACTGCCAGTATTGGTGTGGTTGGTGCGACTGAGTATTTTGCAGAAAGCGACAGCGAGAAAGAAGCATTGTGGAAACTGGTGGCAGATGAGCCTTACCTGCTTGAAGTGTTAGGTGAATACCAGGTCAGTCGTGCTGAGCAACGTATTACCGGCTACTCAGCTAATGTAAATTGCTTGTTTGGTGACCGCTTTGCTTTACTAGGGAATGCTGGTGAATTTTTAGATCCGGTTTTCTCATCAGGTGTGACCATTGCAATGCAGTCTTCATCGCTGGCGGTGCCGTTAGTATTGAAAGAGCTGAATGATGAGCCTCAGAACTGGCAGAAGCTTTACAGTGACCCTTTACGTGTGGGTATTACCACCTTTCGCACTTTTGTTAAGGGTTGGTATGATACCCGCTTTCAGGATGTGATTTTTTATCCACACCAGCAGCAACAGGTTAAAGAAATGATTTGTTCCATTTTGGCAGGTTATGCGTGGGATACAGGCAACCCTTATGTCCGCGAAAGCGAACGCCGCTTGAACGTATTGGCAGAATTATGTGGATAAAGTCGCTAAGAGTCGTGAGTGGCTTAATGCTGGTGTTAATGGTTGCCGGTTGCCAGTCTTTAGGCGGACAGCCAGCTCAGGTTCCTATCGCGGATGGTAGTTACCAGTTGCAGCATAGCTGGCCGCGAGAGCCGGTGCAGCTATGGCAAAAAGTTGAATGGAAAAAAGGCGAGCAACAGCGCATTTTCATGGTGTCGGCAGCTTTTGATAATGAACGATTACTGCTGGTGGCATTATCTCCCTTTGGCAATGAGCTGTTTCGGAGCGAACTCAGTCGTGCAAACGGAGTCACCTTTAAAGGCAGCGAAGCTTTTGACGACTCGCGGCTGGCTATGCAGGTCTGGTCAGATTTACAAATGGCGTTGTGGCCACTTGACAGTATCAATGCCAATTTGAGTGGTGTGAGTTTGCAAGCTACTCAAACCGGACGCGAGTTATGGCGTAATGGGGAATTGCTGTGGTCATCGGTTAGTGAAGATAAGAACCAGCAGCGAGTGATTCAGAACAAACCTATGGGTTATCAATTGACGATAACCACTCTCGAGTACGAGCTATTAGAAACTGATGAAAATCACCTTAAGTGAACCGGGCGCAATTTGCGCGCTGGGTCATAATTGCGAAAGCCTATGGCAGGCTGCACTGGCAGGCGATCAAGCCGGGCTGAAGCCTGCAGCATTCAATACCAACGATGGTACGTCTTTGTTTGCCGGTTCAGTTGCAGATAATAAGTTGCCCGACATTGGTAGTCTGCCGGCAGCCATGCGCACCCGTAATAACCAACTGGTTGCGGCTGCCTTACAACAAATTGAAGAACCCTTGCTGGCGCTGATAGATAGGTTGGGCTCAGATAGGGTGGCGGTCGTGTTGGGGACTAGCACGTCCGGTATTGCCTCTGGTGAATCGGCGTTAGCACATGACGAATCCGAAGGCGGTTTACCCGATACCTTCTATTATGCCATGCAGGAAATGCTGGCTCCGGCAGAGTGTGTGGCCGCGCTAACGGGTATTACCGGTCCGGTTTACAGTATTTCAACGGCTTGTTCGTCCAGTGCCCGAGTTTTTATGAGTGCTCGCTCTTTATTGCGTTTAGGCGTCGTCGACGCGGTGGTTGTCGGCGGTGTTGATTCTCTTTGTCGGCTAACATTAAACGGTTTTAAAGCGCTGGAATCGACCTCGGAAGGGCGCTGCAATCCGTTCAGTGCGAATCGCGACGGCATTACCATTGGGGAAGCTGCTGGGCTTTTTATTGCTACCCGCGAAGAGGACAACCTACAGCCGTCGGAAGTGACTTTAACCGGTGCCTGTGCAACTTCAGACGCTCATCATATGTCGGCTCCTCATCCACAGGGACGAGGGGCGTTGGCGGCAATCCAGGGGGCGCTGACCGATGCTGGTATTACTGCACAGCAACTCGGTTACATTAATTTGCATGGCACTGCGACGCCGTTAAACGATTTGATGGAAGCTTATGCGGTCAATGCATTGGGCGCTGACAAAGTGCCCGCGAGTTCAACAAAAGCGCTGACCGGTCATACCCTGGGAGCGGCAGGAGCAATTGAAGCGGTGTTCTGCTGGCTGACGTTGGCGAAACAAGACGGCTTACCAATGCACGTCTCGGATGGCGTTAAAGATTCTGATTTGGCAGATATCCATTTGTATCAAGGTGGGTCACTGCAATATCCAATAGAGCATTGTCTGAGTAATTCTTTCGCGTTTGGCGGGAACAATGTCTCTCTCGTTTTTAGTAGAGGAAAATAACATGGGGCATGATTTGGCTGAGCTTATCAAACACGAACCGCCGATGCGGTTGATTGATAAGCTGTGCTCGGCTGAACAGGGAAAGGGACAGTGTTGTCTTACGGTGAGCAGTGACAACCTGTTTTACAGTGAGCAGCATCAGGGTCTGCCGGCGCATGTTGGAATTGAACTGATGGCGCAGACTATCGCTGCTGTTGCCGGTTATCAAAGCAAAACCGACGGTGGAGAGATAAAGCTGGGCTTCTTGCTGGGCAGCCGAAAATATCAATGTGATATTGATAGTTTTAAGCTGGGAGAAAGATACGATATTCTTGTTGAAGAACTGCATTTTGAGTCTTCGGGGCTGAGTGTTTTTGAATGTGATATTCGCCATAACGACACGGTCGTTGCACAGGCTCGGCTAAATGTGTATCAACCGCCCGACGAAACAGCATTTATAGAGGAAAATTATGGTTGAAGGTATGGCTGAACGAGTTCTTGTCACGGGTTCCGGTAAGGGAATAGGACGTGCAATCGCCCTGCAACTGGCAAAAGATGGTTTTGATTTGGCCATTCATTGTCGCTCAGACAAAGCTTCAGCAGAGCAAGTTGTGGATGAAGTGAAATCACTGGGTCGACAAGCGTCTTTGCTGGTTTTTGATGTCAGTGATCGCGAGGGCGCACGCAACGCAATTGAGCAGGATATTGCTGATAATGGCGCTTATTATGGTGCGGTTTGTAATGCAGGCATTACCCGTGACGGTGCCTTTCCATCGTTAACCGAAGATGACTGGGACAGCGTTTTGCAAACGAATCTGGGTGGCTTCTATAACGTGCTGCATCCGTTAATTATGCCGATGATTCAGCAACGCCGGGGTGGCCGTGTGGTGACTATTGCTTCAGTTTCCGGTATCGCCGGTAATCGCGGGCAGGTGAATTACAGTGCGTCTAAAGGCGGTGTGATTGCTGCTACTAAAGCTTTATCTCTGGAGTTGGCTAAGCGAAAAATTACTGTCAATTGCGTAGCGCCGGGGCTCATTGAAACGGACATGACTGAAGAGCTGGAACACGGTAAGGAAATTTTGTCGATGATACCCATGCGCCGTGCAGGTAAGCCGGAAGAAGTGGCTGGTTTGGTCGGTTACTTGTTTCAGCCTTCGGCCGCATACATTACGCGCCAGGTTTTCTCGGTTAATGGTGGGTTAGTTTAATGAAACGTGTGGTCGTAACCGGTATGGGCTGTCTGACGGCTTTTGGTGACAACTGGCAGAGCTTCCGCAGTCAGTTGGAAAGTGGCAAGAACGCCGTGGTTAGTATGCCAGAGTGGGAGCGCTTTGATGGCCTGAACACACGCCTGGCGGCACCCATTCGACCGGCGTTTAAAAAGCCTTCGCACTACTCCCGCAAAGCGGTACGCTCAATGAGCACGGTAAGCTTAATGGCAACACGAGCAACCGAGTTAGCATTAACCGATGCGGGGCTGCTAGAGCACCCTTGTATTAGCGACGGGAGCTGTGGCGTTGCTTATGGCTCTTCGACCGGCGATACCGAGCAAATGAAAATTTTCGGCAATATGCTGGAAAGCGGTGATATGACTGGCCTGAACGCCACGACTTACATAAAGAGTATGGGTCATACAACCGCTGTGAATCTGGGCGTCTTTTATAATGTGAAAGGACGGGTTCATACCACCAGCTCGGCCTGTACATCCGCATCTCAAGGGCTGGGGTATGCGTACGAAGCTATTCGTTATGGTCATCAGAAAGTGATGATTGCTGGTGGTGCAGAGGCGTTGTGTCCGTCCGAAGCGGTAGTATTTGATACCTTATTTGCCACCAGCACTCTTAATGACGAGCCACAGCTGACGCCAAGACCCTTTGATAAAAAGCGCGACGGACTGGTTATTGGCGAAGGTGCTGGTACCTTTATTCTGGAAGAGTTGGATCATGCTCTGGAACGTGGCGCGCACATTTATGCTGAACTGGTCGGTTTTGGTACTAACTCTGATGGCGCCCATGTGACTCAACCTACGGCCGATACCATGGCTATTGCTATGAAGCTTGCGCTGCAGCAGGCGCAACTTGAACCGGAGCAAGTAGGCTATGTGAACGCGCATGGCACTGCTACAGACCGGGGCGACGTTGCCGAGTCTCTGGCCACAGCAAGCGTATTTAAACGCTCGGTACCCATCAGTTCATTAAAAAGCTACCTGGGGCATACGCTGGGCGGCTGCGGTACAATTGAAGCCTGGGCCAGCATTAATATGATGCGGGAAAACTGGTTTGCGCCCACACTTAACCTAACCGATATTGACCCGGAGTGTGGTGATTTGGATTATATAACCGAACAGGCACGTGAGCTTGATACGGACTATGTCATGACCAATAATTTTGCTTTTGGTGGCATTAATACTTCATTGATTTTTAAACGCTGGAATGACGCTAACTAATATAAGGAAATAGAAAATGAAAAACCTGTTTGTTGCTACTGTGGTTTTATTGAGTTCGTTTTTGTCACTGCAAGCCGAAGCGCGTGATGACCTGGTAACTCTGGAGCTTAAGCCTGTTATGGAAAGTAGTAAGGCGAAAGAGGCGTTGCTTGATGTTCCGGTTTATTTTGCCGGCCAGTCGCACCCTGAAGTCGCGCAGTCAATGGGGGTTATTACCACCAGCCGTAAAACGAATGCGGTGAATAAGTCCGACCGTGAAGCTTGTGAATGGGTACTGCTTTCGGCACTTAAAGTGCTGCAAGACAACGCGCGTGATAACGGTTACGATGCAGTAATCAATATTAAATCGAATTATGATCATAATGAGTTCAGCAGTGCCGAGGAGTTTCAGTGTGGTGCTGGCTTTTTAATGGCAGGTGTTGCCTTGAAGGGTGAAGTGGTTAAATTCAAATAAGGATAATAACAATGAAATATCTACTGGGAGCAGTTGCAGTCAGTTTGCTGACAGCCTGTTCACAAAATGCTGAAACAGAACAAGAGGCGAATACGCAATCTATGTCGTATCCGGAAACGCGTAAAGGCGATGTGGTTGATACCTACTTTGGTACCGAAGTAGCGGATCCATATCGCTGGTTAGAAGATGACCGTAGCGAAGAGACCGAAAACTGGGTTAAAGCGCAGAATGAAGTTACTTTCGCACACCTTGAGTCCATTCCCTATCGCGAGAAAATTGAAACGCGTCTGACCGAGCTGTGGAACTACGAGAAAATTAGCGCGCCGTTTAAAGAGGGTGATTACACCTATTTCTACAAAAACGACGGTCTGCAAAACCAGTACGTGGTGTACCGCCAAAAAGGTGAAGAAGAACCGGAAGTATTCCTGGATCCGAACACCTTTAGTGAAGACGGAACAACCTCGCTGGCGCAGTTAACCTTTTCTGACGACGGTTCGTTAGCGGCATATTCAATTTCTGAGGGCGGCAGTGACTGGCGTAAAATTCGGGTTATTGACGCCGAAACCAAAGAACAGCTGGAAGAGCCGTTAGTGGATGTGAAGTTCAGCGGTATTTCCTGGGTAGGCAATGAAGGTTTCTACTACTCCAGTTATGATAAGCCAGAAGGCAGTGAGCTTTCTGCAAAGACCGACCAGCACAAGCTGTATTACCACGAGCTGGGTACAGACCAGTCTGATGACAAACTGGTGTTTGGTGGAACGGATGCTGAGAAGCACCGTTACGTTGGCGGCTACGTTACCGATGACGACCGTTACCTGATGATTTCGGCGGCAAACTCCACCTCTGGCAATAAGCTCTTTATTAAAGATCTTACAGAAGAAGACAGTAAGCTGGTCACCGTTCTGGATCATACCGACTCTGATACTCGCGTATTAGATAACGATGGTTCAAAGCTTTACCTTGTGACTAACCTTGATGCGCCAAACCAGCGTGTTGTGACGGTTGACGCGAGTAATCCAGCGCCAGAAAACTGGGAAAACTTTATTCCAGAAACGGAAAACGTGTTGAGCGTATCAACCGGCTCCGGTTATATCTTTGCCGAGTATATGGTGGATGCTGTGGCTCAGGTGAAGCAATACGCCTACAACGGCGATATGGTGCGTGAAGTTCAGCTTCCGGGCGTAGGCAGTATTGGTGGCTTTTCAGGTAAGAAAGAAGCGGATGAGTTGTACTACACCTTTACCAACTACAGCACACCGTCAACGATTTATAAGTTTGACCCGGACCAGGGCGGATCAGAAGTTTATGCTGAGTCTGGTGCCGATTTCGACCCGGCAAACTATGAATCAAAGCAGGTGTTTTATACATCTAAAGACGGCACCGAAGTGCCTATGATCATTACCTACAAAAAGGGCACTAAGCTGGATGGCTCCAACCCGACAATTTTGTATGGTTATGGTGGCTTTAATATCAGCCTGACGCCTTCGTTCAGTATTGCTAACGCAGCCTGGTTAGAAATGGGCGGTGTTTACGCTGTTGCTAACTTACGCGGTGGCGGTGAATACGGCAAAGACTGGCATAAAGCTGGTACCAAAATGCAGAAGCAGAATGTGTTTGACGACTTTATTGCCGCAGCTGAATACCTGATTGATGAGAAGTATACGTCATCTGATCATCTGGCTGTGCGTGGTGGTTCTAACGGCGGTTTGCTGGTTGGCGCAGTCATGACTCAGCGTCCTGAACTCTTTGCAGTTGCATTGCCGGCAGTCGGTGTTCTGGACATGCTTCGCTATCATACCTTCACCGCTGGAGCGGGCTGGGCGTATGACTACGGTACTGCCGACGACAGTAAAGAAATGTTTGAATACTTAATTGGTTACTCGCCTGTCCATAATGTGGAAGAAGGCGTGGCTTATCCGGCAACGCTGATCACTACGGGTGACCATGATGACCGTGTCGTTCCTGCACACTCATTTAAGTTTGCGGGGGAGCTTCAGGACAAAGCGGGCGGTGAAAACCCTCAGCTTATCCGTATTGAAACCAATGCTGGACACGGTGCTGGCACACCGGTTTCAAAAACCATTGAGCAGTATTCCGATATCTTCGGTTTTACTTTGTATCACATGGGGTTTGAAGAGCTTCCTGAGTAACTACTGACCGGTAAAGGCTTCGCCGTTTATGGCGAAGCCTTTGCATCATTCTTTCGATATTTTTCTCGTTTCCCGTTAATCTCTTTGCCCTCCCATTCTCGTACTATGAGGATTCAATAATGAACAATGATTTAAATATTATGTGGGTAGTTGCCGCTGTAGTTGTTTTACTCTTACTGATAGCTTCGGTGCGCATTGTGCCGCAGCAGAACGTGTACTTGGTGGAACTGTTCGGGCGTTATCGGCGTATGTTGACGCCGGGGCTTAACTTTATTATCCCGCTTATTGAGCAGGTTGCTCACAAACAGTCAATGAGAACGCGGCAGCTGGATGTCGATGTTGAGACCAAAACAAACGATAACGTGTTTGTCATTGTCCGGGTGTCAGTACAGTATCGCGTGAGCAATGAAACCTCGGTTTATAATGCGTTTTATCAGCTGGAAAACCCCGAGTGGCAAATGCAGTCTTATGTGTTTGATACGGTACGTGCGCAAATTCCTAAGCAGAATCTGGACGCAGTATTCGACAACAAAGACTCTATTTCTAAAGATGTAAAAGAGCAGTTGCGCGATACCATGGAAGAATATGGTTTTGAGATTATTGCGTCGCTGGTGACAGACATTGACCCGGACCAGTCGGTTAAAGATTCAATGAACCAAATTAACGCCGCAGAAAGAGAGCGTCGTGCAGCAGAACATAAGGCGGAAGCTGAAAAAATTATGCTGGTGAAGCAGGCTGAAGCCGACAAAGAATCGAAAATTTTGCAGGGTCAGGGTATTGCCGGTCAGCGTTTAGCAATAGCTGAAGGTTTGCGGGACTCTATTGCCATGGTTACCGATCAGGCAAACGATATATCCTCTAAAGATGTCATCGATTTGCTGAAATTTACTAACTACGTGGATGTATTGGGTTCTTTCGATACTGCCGCCAGTAAGGTAATTATGTTGCCACAACCAACGGGTCAGCTTGACTCTTTATCCTCGGATATTTTAAGCGCAATGGAAGCGGCTAAAGACACTAAAAAAGATGGCTGAAACCTTTCCGCTGTTGGCAGCTCAACCAATCTACGATAATACCAATCGATTTTATGCGGTTGAGCTGCTGTTTAATACCATTTAAGCCTGGCTGTGTTTCGCTAGTTGCTGAATTTTTCCGACAATAGCACGTAAGCCGTTTCCACGAGTCGGTGTAATGTGGTTTTCTAAGTCCAGCTGAGCAAAATAGCTATCGATATCAAAGGCAAGAATTTGTTCCGGAGTTTTGTCGTGGTAAGCCGCCATAACTAAGGTCAGCAACCCCTGAACAATGACGGCGTCGCTATCAACGTGAAGTACCAGTTTGCCGTCTTTTTCTTCACTAATAAGCCAGACATTACTTTGGCAACCGCGCACCAAATACTCATCTTTATGCTGGCTTTCCGGTAGGCCCGGTAAAGCTTTACCTAAATCAATGATGTACTGGTAACGTTGTTCCCAGTCATCTAAAAACTCTAAGTCATCAATGATTTCATCTGTGCTGGGTAAATTCATGCTTACCAATAACCTTCACTTATAAGTTAAAAGGACAACTAAAGTTAAAAGAAGACGCCTGCTTCAAGCTGAGCTTCTTCGCTCATCATGTCACGTGACCAGGGTGGGTCAAAAACCAGCTCAACCTTCACCTTTTTAACGTGTGGTACCAGAGAAACCCGATATTCAACATCACCCACTAATACCGGACCCATACCGCAGCCTGGTGCGGTTAACGTCATATCAATAGTAACTGTGCCGGAATCTTTATCAACAGCGACTTTGTAGATAAGCCCCAGCGACACTAAGTTGATAGGAATTTCCGGGTCATAAATGGTTTCTAACGCTTCCCAGACCTGATCTTCCGAAACTTCTCCGTTTGCTGGTGGTTCAAAGTCGAGCTTTTCTGGTTTGCGACCAATAGCATCCGCATCCGTGCCATCTATGCGCAGCATGTTACCCTGAAAGGTAACCGTATAGTTACCGCCTAAATCCTGAGTAATAGTAACAAACTCACCTTTAGGAATAACTTTAGGCTCACCCGTTGGCACGCGACGCGCTTTAACTTCACGGGTGGTGGACACCATTTTCTGCTGCATAATTTAAACTTCCGTTACTGCACGTTGAAGCTTTCGCCGCAACCACACTCATTAACAACATTCGGGTTGTTGAATTTAACCACGCCGTTAATGCCTTCTTTTACGTAATCAATTTCGGTGTTACGCACCAGTTCCAGCGCATTAGAGGCAATAGCGACTTTGATGTTGTCGTTAATATCGACCACTTCATCGCCGTCTTCCATCGCATCGACAGAATCAAGTACATAGGCATAGCCCGTACAGCCACTTTGCTTAGTCGACAGGCGAATCAGCTTGCCCGGTTCATCTTTTAAGCGTGACTCAAAGTAACGTACAGCGTTTTCTGTCATCGAAATTAACGAAGACGATGGTACAAATGTTTCTACAGACATGAGTCTCCTCCTGCCATTAGGCTAGCATTAAACGAGCTTTGTTGATGCCTTCAAACAGCTTATCAACCTCGTCTAATGTATTATAAATGGTAAATGACGCGCGCGCAGTACCTGGTACATTCAGGCGTTTCATTAGCGGTTGAGCGCAGTGGTCACCAGTACGAATGGCTATGCCTTGCTTGTCCAGCAAGAAGCCAATATCAGCCGGGTGTGCGCCATCTAAAATAAAGCTTAGCACGCCAATTTTGTTGTCGGCGTGGCCAACAATGGTTAAGCCATCGGTTTGCTCTGCCAGCTCGGTTGCGCGTGCCAGTAAGGCGGTTTCGTGAGCTAGAATGTCGGCTTTATTAAATTGCTGTAACCAGTTTATAGCTGCCGCCAGACCAATGGCACCAGCGATATTTGGCGTACCGGCTTCCAGTCGGTTTGGTAATTCACCCCAGGTGGCGTCCTGGTAACTGACTGTCGCTATCATTTCGCCACCGACTAACCATATAGGCCAGTCTTTTAAAACCTCGTAACAACCCCATAGCACGCCAATGCCGGTTGGCCCGAATAGCTTATGACCGGAAAACGCATAAAAATCACAGCCAATGTCCTGCACATCGATAGCGCCATGTGCAACACCCTGAGCACCGTCTATCATGACCAGTGCGTCTTTGGCTTTAGCGGCAGCGGTGAGTTCTTTAATTGGGTTAATGGTACCCAGCGCATTGGAAATGTGCGGCATTGAAACGAAAGCCGTGTTCTCGCTCAACAGAGCGTGAAACTGCTCGGTATTCAGTGAACCGTCTTCGTTAATGGGTACGACTTTCAATGTGGCGCCAGAACGCTTACACGCCTGTTGCCAGGTTACCAGGTTCGCATGGTGCTCCATTTCGGTCACCAGCACTTCTTCACCGGGTTTTAAGCGCTGAGCAACACCATTAGCGACCAGGTTAATACCTTCGGTGGTGCCGCTGGTCCAGATAACCTCTTCTTGACGATTAGCATGTATGTAATCAGCTACGGTTTTACGTGCGGCTTCGTAGCGACGGGTGGCTTCATCAGAAAGATAATGAGCTCCGCGATGAACATTAGCGTTGCACTGAGTATAGTAATCCGTCAGCGCATCGATGACCGCTTGTGGCTTTTGCGTGGTGGCAGCGTTATCCAGATAAACCAGTGGTTTACCGTTTACCTGCCGTTGCAGTATCGGAAACTGCTCACGAATTTGTGCAACGTTCAGGCTCATTGCTTCTCCATCATACTTTCAAAGCGGGTTTTCAAAATAGGCTGCAGCCAGTCGGCCAGGGCTTTATTTGGCATCTGGAACACCATTTCCTGTACGAAGCCAAAGTTGAGCATAACCAGCGCTTGTTGCCTGTCGATGCCACGCGTTAGCATGTAATACAACGCTTCTTCATCAATTTCAGCAACCGTTGCACCGTGTGCACACTGTACATCGTCTGCGTAAATTTCCAGCTCAGGCTTAGTATTAATTTGCGCACCACGAGTCAGCAGCAGGTTACGATTATTCAGTTCGGCCAGGGTTTTTTGCGCATGGCGGTGAATATGAATGCGGCCATTAAATACTGCTTTTGCCCTGTCACCGATAATGCCGCGGGCGTTCTCTTCGGTCGTGCCGTTAGGTGAGGCATGTTCGATGGTGCTGTGCAGATCGAAGTGCTGGCGTGGAGCCAGTAAATACACGTTATTAAACTTGGCGAACGCATGCTCACCAGCGTGTTCAATATCTACGTCCAGACGCGTTAACTGACTGCCGTAGCCAATTAGGGTGCTGTTCAGTCTGGCGTGATCGTGCAGTTTAAAGTGGCTGCCGCCAATGTGAATCGCTTCGCCTTCGTGCAGGGCAAAACGGTAATGCTCTAAACGCGCTTTTTCGGCTATGTCATATTCAGCAAAGACGGTATTCAGGCTGTTACCTGAGCCGCTGCCGTGCTCAATAATGGTTGCCTGCGCATTTTCACCAACACGTACCAGCGTACGCTGATGAGACTCAATACCGGCAGATGCAAAATTAACTATGCGAATGGGCTGTTCAACTTTAGTGTTAGCTGCAATGTCGATAACAACGCCTTGCTGCGCCAATACGTCGTTCACCAGACCAAACAAATGACGACTGGGTTTTACTTGCGCAAAAATAGCTTCAGCGGGTTCGCTGGGTGCTGAAAGTTCACTAATAGTGATACCTTCAGGTAACTTAAGCTTGCTGATGTCGGTACTAAGCTGACCGTCGACAAACACCAAATCCAGACTGTTTAAGCCTTCAATGACTGGTGCTTCGGCAGTCGCGCTACCGGTGCCGGATTTCAGCTCTAAATCAGCAACCGGATGCAACGACGTATAACGCCAGGCTTCGGTGCGGCGTGTCGGCCATTGCTGTTGCTTTAACGTGTCCAAGGCTTGTGCCCGGACCGGAGATAGCCAATCGTCAACGGTCGAGGCACGCTCTAAAACGTGGTTTAACCATTGACTCATGCATCTGCTCCTTCTGCTTCAGCTAACCAGGCATAACCTGATGCTTCGACTTCTTTAGCCAGTTCAGGACCGCCACTTTTCACTATTTTGCCTTTAGACAAAATGTGAACATAGTCAGGCTCAATGTAGTCCAGCAAACGTTGGTAGTGGGTGACCACAATAAAGCTGCGCTTGCCGTCGCGCTGGCTGTTAACACCCTTTGCGACCACTTGCAGTGCATCGACATCAAGCCCGGAATCTGACTCATCCAGAATCGCAATTTTTGGCTCCAGCATGATCATCTGCATAATTTCGTTACGCTTTTTCTCACCACCGGAAAAGCCTTCATTGACGCCACGCTTTAAGAAGTCGAGCGGTAACTCAACTTGCTTACAGGCTTCTTTGGCTTTTTTCAGGAATTCAGCTGAGCTCAAAGCGCTTTCGCCATGAGCTTCACGCATGGCATTTACAGATTCCTTCATAAATTCCATGTTGCTGACGCCGGGAATTTCAACAGGGTACTGAAAAGCCAGAAATATACCGGCCTGGGCACGCTCTTCCACTTCCATGTCCAGTAAGTCTTTACCGTCCATTTCTACGCTGCCGCTTTCTACTTCGTAGCCATCGCGGCCGGATAAAACGTAACCTAAAGTACTTTTACCGGCACCGTTAGGACCCATAATAGCGTGTACTTCGCCGGGTTTTATTTCCAGATTCAGGCCTTTCAAAATTGTTGTTTCTTCCACACGTGCGTGCAGGTCTTTAATCGATAGCATGTTTTACCCCACTGAACCTTCAAGACTGATTTCAAGCAACTTACCGGCTTCCACCGCAAACTCCATTGGTAGTTCGCGGAATACCTCTTTACAGAAGCCATTTACAATCATTGAGACTGCTTTTTCAGGGTCCAGGCCTCGTTGCCGACATAAGAATAATTGATCGTCACTCACCTTAGAGGTGGTGGCTTCGTGTTCAACAATCGCGGTTGGATTGCTGCTTTCAATATACGGGAATGTGTGTGCGCCGCACTGGTCGCCAATAAGCAGCGAATCACATTCGGTAAAGTTACGCGCGCCCTCGGCACCTGGGCCCATACGAACCAGACCTCGGTAAGCGTTATTACTGCGACCGGCGGAAATACCTTTGGAAATGATGGTCGACTTGGTGTTCTTACCTAAATGGATCATTTTGGTGCCGGTATCGGCTTGTTGTCTGCCGCGGGTTAACGCAACTGAGTAGAATTCCCCAACGCTGTTATCGCCTTTAAGAATACAGCTTGGATACTTCCAGGTAACGGCAGAGCCTGTCTCTACCTGAGTCCAGGAGATCTTCGCGTTTTTCTCGCACAGGCCGCGTTTAGTGACAAAGTTATAGATACCGCCTTTGCCGTTTTCATCACCCGGATACCAGTTTTGCACCGTAGAGTATTTGATCTCCGCGTTATCCAGTGCAACCAACTCAACTACGGCCGCGTGTAATTGGTTTTCGTCACGTTGTGGTGCGGTACAACCTTCCAGATAACTAACGTGACTGCCTTCTTCGGCGACAATTAAGGTACGCTCAAACTGACCGGTATTCTGTTCGTTTATGCGGAAGTAAGTTGATAGTTCCATAGGGCAGCGAACGCCTTTTGGAATATAAACAAACGAGCCATCGGTGAATACGGCACTGTTCAGCGCAGCAAAGAAGTTATCGCCACGGGGAACCACGGTACCTAAGTACTTTTTAACTAATTCAGGGTACTTGTGAAGGGCTTCAGAGATAGGGCAGAAGATAACGCCTGCTTCTTCCAGCTTCTCGCGGAATGTTGTGACCACGGATACTGAATCGAAGACCGCATCAACAGCTACGCCCGCCAGCATTTCCTGCTCATGCAGAGGAATACCCAGCTTTTCGTATGTGCGTAGCAGTTCCGGATCAACCTCGTCTAACGACTTAGGCTTGTCTTTCATACTCTTAGGTGCTGAGTAGTATGAAATTGACTGGTAATCTACCTTAGGATAATCGACGTGTGCCCAGTCAGGCTCTTCCATTTTTAACCAGGTGCGATAAGCCTTCAGACGCCATTCCAGCATCCATTCAGGCTCACCCTTAATGGCGGACAGACGGGCAATGACGTCCTCGTCCAAACCAATTGGGAAAGTTTCTGACTCTATTTCTGAAATGAAGCCTGCGTCGTATTTACGCGCAAGCGCCTGATCAATCTGTTCACTCATGATTTACCCACTCTAAAAGCTGCGGATGGGAGTTTCGCCCGTTACTGACCGACAGTATAAAATACCTGACTAAAACACTCAACTTTATCTGCTGACCAACATTATACGGGATCACAGCCTTTTTGTCGCTTATTTCGCCGGGTGAGGTAAGCCTGTTGCTCTTTATTTTAAATGCTATAAGGTAAATTAGAATGGTTGTTATGTTTTGTTGCATGTTCTAAGGTGCCATGTCTTTTAGTACAAAATCTAATCATATATTGTAAAGAGCCACATCAATCGTTGTAAAAATGTAATATGAGAAGAATATAAGAAGAAAAGTACAGTAATAAAATAAGCTTTTAGGTTTAGGGAGGGCTGTTATGGGACGTTATACGCGGTTAGCTTTAATCGAACACCAAAAACGTACGCAGAACTTAGGGTTGCTGGCAGAATCCTTAGAGATATCAGTCGTCCATCGTGCATTTTCTCAACTTGTTGATCGTTCGCCAGAGCCGGAAACCATGGTGGCTTATTCGCTGGGATCGGAGCAGTTATCTCGTTCCCACATTACCAGTGAAATTGCTGCATTAACCAAAACTTATCCGTTGTTTTTAGTTAATGCGAGAAAAGACGATGTTCGTCCTATTCAGGCTCTGAACCTTGGTGCCCGAGGTATCATCTATGAAAACGACCATTTAGATCGGGTACTGACCGCGATAAAAGTGATTAGCCAGGGGGAGCTTTATTATCCGCGTTCATTGCTTTCAGATAAAATTGAAGAAATGATGCTGCGGCGACAAGCGGATGACTCTTTTACTACTGTGTCTCAAATTAATTCCCTTACGCCACAAGAGTTAAAAATTATAGAGTTGGTTGCTACCGGAGCTCGCAATAAAGAAATTGCTGAGCACTTAAACATCAGTGCCCATACGGTGAAAACACACTTGTCTTCCATTTTTCGAAAGACCGGGGCGCGTAACCGGGTCGAATTACTAAAGTGGTCCAGTTACGCGACATCCGTTTAACTCTGGTTAGCTCTCTGCACGCCAGTACCCCATGTCCAGGCCTTTTTCTATTAACTCTACCAGCGCTCGTTCCATCGCTTGTTTTACTGACAATTGAACCGGTTCGTTGGTTGAATAACCGCCTTCGAATTCGGCCAGACGGTTGAGAGATACATAGCGAAACAGACCCGCCCGGAGCTCCTGTGAGAACACTTTTTTACTTGCCGATACCGATACCAGTACCTGCCCGCTGTAAACGTCTACTGCTCGTAAATAGACGGATACCTGGTCTTCCCGGTAGAGCTCTGATGCACCAATACCAAAATATTCTGCGCCGATGCCGCCAGTGCTGACATTGGTATCGTAGCTTATAATACCGCCTTCCAGCAGCAACCTGGCCTCACTTAACGGGGGCAGCTCTTTATTTTTACTGGAGTTATGTATCTTTCGTTCGGTTAACAAGTTTTGCAGGTTTTCACGCTCCATAGGTAAGAACCAACCTGACTCCAGTAACATTTGAGTGAGCATAGAGGTTGCTCCCTGAGTTACTGCGGTAGAAAAGCTGGAAACATTAGCCTGTGGTTTATACTGCCCAGTTTGGTCCCTAAAGGCATAAACCGATACCGGAATACGGGTCTGGGGTAATGGGCTTTGCTTCAAAGTTGTCATTGTTGAGCTGGGCGCGTCAATTTCAGCGGGCTTTACATTGATGTCCGTTGGCTTGGGCATTAACGCGCAGCCGCTCATAACAAGTGACGCTAAAATGAGGAAAATTTTACGCATGATTATTCTCCTCACTTATATTGAAGGCATGGTGATAACAGTCTGTTCACCGCTGCCGTTATGAGTGATGTAGACAATAACGCTACCGTCTGGCTGACCAACAACTTCAACCGTGTACTCACCTGTGTCATACAGGCCTTCAACAATTTCGCCATCCGCAATACGGCGGGTAAGTGAATTGATGATATTACGCTCTAACGCTTCGCGGAAACGGTCAACAAAAGAGCGGGCGGAATCAGGTGCTGAATGAGCATTCTGACTTTGTGCTTTTTGTAATAAAAAACTCCCGTTCATTGGGTTTCCACCAAAGCTCGGGTTAATAGGTTGATAGACAATTTCAGTTGCTGCGGCATTTACTGCCACAAGCAAACAACCAATGAAGAGCCAACGTAATTTCATAATCTGCGCCTTTAAAAATTATTATCTTGTGGCGTATCAAATACAGAGTCCGCTTTTACTCGCGCGACTTCGTTAATACTGATCAAAATGGCTTTCTCGGCCATTTTCTTGACATCGTTTTGCCGTCTTCCGAAGTAAGTCTGGAATATCTTGGTTTGCTCCATCTCCACCCACAAATAGGTGCCAGCCTGGGGGTAGACCTGCTCGTGAATAACAACGGTAATACCGTTGGTTGAGGGAATGTCACGCCAATAGCTGGTGTAGTAGAAGAAGAAGTCTTTACCGAAACGTGAAATGGTTCGGTCCAGCACCATGCCGCCAAGCTCTATTTCGTCAGCCTGACTAACCGGAGTAAACAGCAGAACGATTAGAATGAGTTTCTTTAGCATAAGGACTAAGAAAGCGGCCGCACAAAGTGGCGCAGCCGCTAACCTTACTTCTTAGTATTGAACAACAGTAGCGACGTTGTAGTCGCCTTGCTGATACACACTCATAGTGTTGCTGTCACTGGCCTGACCGCCGGTAACAACGTTGTAGTCACCTACTTGCTGAATATCGACGCTGCCATTACTGCCGCCAACAATGAACGAGCCGTCATCTCCGGCGATAACGTTGCTGTTACCTTCCTGATAGAAGCTGATTAGGTTCTCATCGCCACCAATAATGGTATCGATTAAGTTAATATCGCCTTGTTGTTCAGAACCTAACGTGTTGCCTGAGGTAGTGCCTGCGTCGTAAGAGTAAGCCAGGGTTACGTTACCGTCACCAACCTGGTTGGACATGACATCGTTGTCGTCGCCCACAAACACAACTTCGGCTGTGTTTGCATCACCGCGCTGACGGCTTTGGATGTCGTTAGAAACGCCCTGTACAGCCACTCCGTTAAAGTTGTCATCACCTCGGCTGCTGACCATAATGTCATTTTGCTCACCGTAAGATTCACCGACAGCAGTGTTGTTATCGCCTGCTTGCTCAAGCTCAACATTATGCATGTCGCCTTCGGTTGCAAACACTGCGTAGTTATTGTCTCCGCGTTGGTACGCATCAATTAAGTTGTCGTTACCAATCATGCCATTCGCAGCTTCAACAACGTTTGAGCTACCTTGCTGCTGAACAACAATAAAGTTAGCTTCGCCCTGAATAGGTTGAATCAGGAATTCGTTGGCTGAACCGTCCTGAAATACATCAACAAAGTTTTCGTTACCCTGTAAGTCTTCGGCAATGAAAATGTTAGATGAACCATATTGCTGAGCATAAACCTCGTTGTCATCACCATCCGCACCAACAACGCCTGCAACGTTGCCGTCACCTTCTTGTGATGCTTCAAAGGTATTGCGGTCACCGGTCGCATTGAAATAGCCTGACTCATTCAGTGAGCCAGACTGTTCACTCAAGAACAGGTTGTCACTGCCTGAAATCTGGAAGTTGCTCCAGTTGGAATCGCCAGACTGGTAAATTTCTGCTGTATTATAGTCTCCGCTGAGATCAATGGCGGCCTCGTTCGCATCACCTGACTGCTCAGCAACTGCGGTGTTGCCGTCGCCCTGAAGGAAAATGCTGGCAGAGTTCAAACTGCCTTCCTGATAAGCTGATAACCAGTTGTCATCACCAACGACATCGGCATTGAAAACGTTCCAGAGTCCAGACTGCTCACCTTCGACCAGGTTGAAGTCGCCGGTAACATAGGCATAAGCTTCCTGCCAGTCGTCAAACTGCAGCAGTGATGTAACGTTATCGTCACCGTATTGGTCGGCATAGGCCCAGTGTGCGGCTCCGGCCTGTTCAACATAGACTTCGTTACCAACTTCAACGGCACCAGCCGATTCTTGATTAATAACGGCAATGTGGTTTTCGGCAACTGCACTACCCGCAAAGGCAATGCCTAAAGCAAGAGCGATAGCACTTTTCTTTATAAGTATTTTCGACATGATTGTTCTCCGTAATTGTTGTAATCAAAACTGCGTGATGGACATTTCAGCTGCAGAGCCTGATTGTTGGATAGTAATAGCATTGTCGCTACCCAGCTGTTGTAGCTGAATAAGGTTGCTATTTCCCAACTGCAGGATGGTTGCTGAATTACCGCGTCCTGATTGTTCTGCAGTGACAGAATTATTGAACCCTTGCTGTTCCAGGCTAAGAGTGTTTTCAAAGCCAGACTGAACCAAATACGCGTAATTTTGCTCGCCCGACTGGATAACTGAAGTGAGGTTATAAGATCCGAGTTGAGCAATTTCTGCATGGTTTGCAAGGGCCTGCCGCTCCAGTAACCCTGCTAATGCAACAGGAATGTCTTTTGCCACTCCGGGGAGTGAGACAAAAAGCAAAACCAATGCTGCTAAAAGTTGTTTTTTGTAAATCAAAGCGGAACACCTTTTGTTAATAATTCCGCTAACAAGAATAAGTGGTTCAGAGGCCTGAACAATCGTATGAAAGGGGTATTTTATATGACTGCTTCGTGATGTTTTTGAATTAAAATATCATTATATTTCAAATGCTTGATTTGTTAATTCTGCTTCTCTGCACCAAACGGCCTAGTCCTTTATTCGTATTTATGATCAGATTTCGTAAAGCTATATCTTTCGAGATACCTTTACGTCAAAAATATGCTAGTTATTTTGTAGTGCTTAAGTTTTAGGCACGACGATAACTCATAAAACAACAAGACAGAGGAAGCAAAATGGCTAATATTAAAAAGTTAGTCGTTGGTATTTCTATGGTGTTAGTCGCGGGTTCAGCTGCAGCGGCAACCGATAAGAAAGCTGATGATGATTCACTGCTGGTTATGTTTAAGCAGTCAGTGACGAAAGAGCAACGACAAGATTTGATTCAAAATGCAGGTGGCAGTTTACGCGCACTTGATGACAGCGGTCGTGATATAGCAATGCGTCATATTGTTGATGGCAGAATTGCGAAAGTTAAGGTGCGCAATGCGAAACAGCGCGATGCGTTAATAAAGCGTCTGTCTCAACACCCCCTGGTTGAGGTTGCTGAGCCTAACTACATTATTAATATTAAAGACTCAAAAGAGCCCGGATTTAATATACTTGCGACTCCAGATGATCCTGGTTTCGGTGATATGTGGGCGCTGGAGAACACCGGGCAGAGCGGCGGTACGCCGGGTGTGGATATTGATGCGCGGCCAGCCTGGGATATTACGACTGGCGACAGTAATATTGTTATCGGTGTCATCGACAGCGGTGTTGACTATACGCACCCGGATTTAGCCGGAAATATGTGGGTTAATCCCGGTGAAATCTGCGACAACGGCGAAGATGACGATGGCAACGGTGTTGTCGATGATTGCTATGGTTACTCGGCTATAACATCCAGCGGTGATCCAATGGATGAAAACGGCCATGGCACGCACGTTGCCGGAACCATTGGTGCAACATCAAACAATGGCGTGGGCGTTACCGGGGTTAACTGGGATGTGCAAATTATAGGTTGTCAGTTCCTCGATGCCGATGGTTATGGTAGTACAGCTGGCGCTATCGAGTGTATTGATTATATGGCCAATTTAAAGGTTAACCATGGGGTAAATTTGGTTGCGACTAATAACTCCTGGGGTGGCGGTGCTTATTCAGAGTCGTTAAAAACAGCCATCAGCGACAGTATTGATCAGGGTATTATGTTTGTTTCAGCGGCAGGGAACGATGGTATCGATGCAGACGTTACGGCAAGTTACCCTGGTGGGTACGATCTTGACGGTATTGTGAATGTTGCTAATACAACGCGTACCGACAGTATGTCCGGAACGTCAACCTATGGTCTGGAGTCTGTTGATTTAGGTGCTCCGGGTACTGAAATTCTTTCCACTTACTTAAATGATGGCTATGCAACGGCGAGCGGAACATCAATGGCCAGTCCACATGTTGCAGGTGTTGCTGCATTAGTCTGGTCAATTGACCCAAGCCTGACAATTGCCGAAGTGAAGCAAATTCTTATGGATTCCGGTGAGAGTATTCCTGCGTTATCGGGTAAAACGGTCTCCGGGAAGCGCCTGAATGCATTAAGTGCTTTAGAGGCTGCCGACCCTGATCCTGCTTACCGGTTAACTTTGTCTCCGGGCAGACAGGAAATTGTCGCTGGTGACAGCACAACCTTTACTCTGGATGTTGGCAGTATTGCAGATTGGTCGGGTACCGTTGATTTAAGTGTTGCGGCTGAGCCTGAACTGGATGTTTCGCTGTCCTCAAGTCAGGCTGACGAAGGAGACAGTGTCGATGTACAGGTGAATACAACCGATGAGACACAATGGGGTGAGTACAGCATCACTGTCAGTGGCTCAGATGTTGAAACGGGCGAAATTACCCGTGAAGTGAGCTCGGCTGTGTATGTTCTGCCGCAAGGTTTGTCAGACTTCTATTATGAAGACGCAGCAAATACGGATATTCCGGATGATGACAATGAGGGTATTTCGCGAGTCATTAATGTGCCTGAAACGGGTGTTGTTTTTGGTGCGGATGTGAGTGTTGATATTACTCATACCTGGCAGGGCGACCTGATTGTCAGCTTAACCTCGCCTGAAGGTACTGAGCATGTATTGCACGACCGTGCTGGTGGTAGTACTGAAGATTTAGTGCGCAGCTGGTCTGTTGATACCTTTAATGGTGAAGATATGACGGGTGACTGGACACTGACCGTTTCAGATAATGCCGGCGCTGATACAGGCACATTAAATCATTGGTCATTAACGTTAACGGCGGTGGAAGAAGATGATGGTTTGCCGGATGCGCCGGTTGCCAGCTTCGAAGCCAGTGTTGATGATTTAACCGTAACCTTTAGCAATACTTCGTCAGACAGTGACGGCGATATTGCCAGCTATTTCTGGGAGTTTGGTGACGGTAGCACATCGACTGAAGCTAACCCGGTTTACGCTTACTCTGAAGCCGGAATTTACGATGTAACATTAACGGTTACAGATGCAACTGAGCTGTCTGATAGCGTAACGCAGTCGGTTAATGTCAGCATAACGGACATTGAACTGAGTGTTTATCGTGCAACTCATTTGCGTAACGATACAACCTTAGTTGATTTACGCTGGAGCGGTGCTGCCGGAGATGTTGATCTTTACCGTGACGGTGAGTTTATCGAAACCCTGGATAATTCAGGTCGATACCGCGATCGCTTTAAGTCAGATGGTAGTGACGTAGTTTATGAACTGTGTGAAACCGGAACAGAAGCTTGTCAGTCAGCTACAGCCAGCTTCTAATGCTGAGTTGAGTTAGGCCAACAGTTGTAACGTATAAAGGGCACCAGTCGGTGCCCTTTTCTATGCTCAATTATACCTGGCGGTTAATTAAGGTTCATAGCGCGCTTCAAGATCGACGCCTGAGTATGCGCTGTAGGCAAAGACACCAATGTGCCAGCGACCTTCCTGAGGGTTGTCGATAGTGCAGACTTCTTCGTTTCCTGCATTATAAGGACGGCAGTCCCAGTTTGACTGAGTCGGCTGGCTGCCCTGACGCAGGTATAGATCCGCATCGCCGCTGCCACCAGTGATGGTTACTGTCAATGTAGACATGCCAGCCGGAACGTCCAGATAGAAGCGGTTCCACTCATTAGTGGACGCTGATAAGTCATCGACAGTGCCACCACCGCCAGATGAGCCGTCATCGCCACCATTATCACCGCCGTTTCCGCCGCCGGAAGCCAGTGCTACTGCCGCAGCGGCATCAACGATACCAGTACCGCAACCGTTGCAACTACCCGGGAAAGAGCGGGCTGAGTTACGCAGAATCTGCTCGATATCATCTGGTGTCGCTGCAGGATCAGCGGCTTTAATTAAAGCGGCCGCGCCTGCTACGTGAGGTGCTGCCATTGACGTGCCCTGGCTGTAGCCGTAGCTATCAGAGCCTGGTGTTGAAGTACCTGTGTTGTAAGTGGACAGCACACCGTTAGGGTCGTTAGCGCTTTGCATTGCACCGCCAGGTGCTGCAACGTCAACATTCGAACCATAATTTGAATAGTAAGCGCGATCGCCATTGCGGTCAGTAGAGGCTACGTTAACAACACCGTTACAGTTACCCGGATTGTAGTTGGTTGAGTTGTCGTTGCTGTTACCAGAAGCCACGACTACTGTAGCGCCGTTATTACGAGCGGTGTTGATTGCATTCTGGGTTGTGGTGGAGCAGGTACCGCTGCCGCCCAGACTCATGTTTAAGACATCGGCCGGGTTAGCATTAGGGCTTGTTCCCGGAACCGAACCGCCTGAGGCCCAGACAATACCGTCGGCAATATCGGCTGTGGTTCCGCCACAGCGACCAAGAACACGTACGGGTACAATTTTAGCGCCATAGGCAACTCCGGCGACACCGGTGGAGTTATTTGTTTCAGCGGCAATGGTTCCTGCAACGTGAGTACCATGCCAGCTAGAGTCTTGATCCTGAGCCGGGTAACCATTACCACAGGCTCCGGCACTGACCCAGTCGCCCGGATCTTGTGCGTCGCTGTCGCGACCGTCGCCGTCATTAGCGATAAAGCTGTCTGAAATCATGTCGTAGCCGGGTAAAATATTACCGGCCAAATCAGAATGTGGGCGATAACCGGTATCGAGTACGGCTACAACAACGCCGCTGCCGTCTACTGAATCCCAGGCAGTTGGGGCATTCAGTCCACCAACGCTCTCATAATAATGCCACTGGTCGTCATAGTTAGGGTCGTTTGGTGTGGCAAAGTGACGGAGAATTTTATTTTCCTCTACGAATTCAACGTCGCTGTCTGCTTTAAGTGACTGAAGGTATTCTTTTGTTTCTTCCGGGCTTAAGCGGCCTTGTGCTTTTACGACGAAGTGTTGTTGTAAAGCCATGGAACGCTCAAAGGCGACACTTTTGCCGGTGCGTTTAGAAAGCACTGAGGTAAAGCCACGCATTTGTTGGGCGACAGCCGCCGCATTTGATGAAGGGTGTTCTGCCGATTGTTGTTGCATTTGCTGCACAACTTGAGAGCCATCTTTAAGCTTAACAATAAAGCTGGTTGCAGGTCCGTTTGACCGCTCTTTCAGTGATGGCTTTGCGCCATTATTGCCGTTATCAGATCCGTTCTTCGATAAGGTTTCAGCTGCTACGCTGGTGCCAGCTAATAAGCCTGACAGTGCGATAGCAATTAACGTCTTATGCTGTTTATTTTTTGTCATCATAAGATTCTCTTTGTTGTTTTTCTGTGAATTTAAATTTAGTGATAAACAGCATCACTAGATACGTAACGTTATGTTACATAAGTAGATTCTGTAGAGAATGTTTAAAAAGTAAACCTTGCTAACAGTATGGAAATATAACTAATATTATGTTTTATGGGTTTTTGTTACCCCATGTTAACGTCTTGAAAGTCAACGTTCACGTAAGTTGACGTCATTTTTAAAAATGACGAATGATTTACACAACTTTACTTATATCGTTTTGTTATATTTTTATAGCAAGACTTGATTAACAGGAGCTGCATTTTTCTTCTGACGCGTAAAAACGCGCTGATACGTCCGGGTGGGAGCGCTTTCTGCCTTTCATCACGTTTTCGCCAACGTTATGCAGCAAAGGGTTGCCCGGATCACTGGTTGGCCCCTTCGCGTGTTTTGCTAAATGGGAAGGGAGTTTTAACACCGGTACCGAAGCATTCAGCTGAGCGGCCATGAAGAATGCCGACGAATAACGAGTAACCCCAGTTTTAGGGCTGCTAACACGATGGTTAGTCGCTTTTAAATAGCCATTAGACGCCAGCTCCAGTAATTCGCCGATATTTACCACAAAAGCGCCGGGGCGCGGAGCCACCTTGTACCATTGTTGCTCGTACTCCACTTCCAGTCCGCTGTTTTCGTCTTGCAGAACTAAGGTGAGGTAGCCCGGATCCTTATGCGCACCAACACCCTGACCAGAGGCTTCTGGGCTGCCGGGGTATTTAATAAGCTTAGTATGACGGTAAGGACCGTTGCTGATGGTTTCAGCCAATGCGTCAGCCGGTTGCTCCAGGCTTTCGCATAACGCCGCCAAAAGCTGCAGAGACACTTCGGTTAGCTTGTCCTGCCAGGACAACAACTGGCTTTTTATGGCAGGCAATTGCCGAGGCCACTGGTTAGGGCCTATGAGTTTTTGCCACTCATGGTGTATAGCGGATGCAGACAGAGCAGGCAATTCGTCCATTATATCAAATTGTTCACGACGATCCGGCCGGCCTGCCGTTAACTCGGAATAGTTTGCTGAGTAGCCACGAAAATGCGGTGAATGAATCATTTGTACCTGTTTCTTTTCGGCATCACTGAGTGCAAAAAAGCTTTTAGCGGTGTCCAGTACCTTCACCTGTTCTGCCAAGGAAATTCCGTGGTCTTCCAGATAGAAGAAGCCAACATCACGCGCAGCTCTACCGAGGTCAGCAATGAATTGCTGGCGGTCAGAGTCACTGAGGTAAAGTTTTCGCATGGATAATACAGGTATCGGGCTTTGCATAATTGACTCAACAGGTTGTTTCTGCGGCTGAGTTTACGTTGTCATGCAGCACTAACTGAAGAATCAAAATCTTCTATGGTAGACAGCTTGGCTATATCAATAATCTGCAATTAAGCCGGTACTTATTTCTGCTAGTACTCGACCCGTAACAGCTGCCTGTGTAAAATCTTTGGGTCTTTAATTAACCAGTGAGAAATTCAGAATGGGTCGCGCCTATCAAAACCGAAAAGATTCAATTGCTAAAACGGCGAATGCAAAGAGCAAAGTCTATAGCCGTTATGGCCGTGAAATTTACGTTTGCGCCAAGCAAGGTGGTGGAGATCCTGATGGCAACCTCGCGCTTCGAGGCTTAATAGATCGGGCGAAAAAAGATCAGGTTCCTGCTCACGTTATTGAAAAAGCAATAGACAAGGCGCAGGGCGGAGCAGGAGAGGACTTTTCTCCGGCGCGTTACGAAGGTTACGGACCCAGCAACTGTATGGTTATCGTCGAGTGTTTAACCGATAACCCGAACCGTACCTTTGGCGATGTCCGGAACTGCTTTACCAAAAGTAAATCAAAAATTGGCGCTCAGGGCAGTGTTGCGCATTCGTTTGATCACTGTGCGATTTTTGCCTTCCGGCATGACAATGAAGACGAAGTGCTGGAAGCCATGATGGAAGCTGATGTTGATGTTACCGACGTCGAATTCGAAGATGGTCTGGTTACCGTATTTGCGCCAAATACCGAGTACGCGGCAGCCCGTCAGGCCTTAACTCATGCGTTTCCTGATATTGATTTTGAAGCCGACGAAATTCAGTTTTTACCTCAGGTAACGACCAGTATAGCTGAAGATGATTTACCAATGTTTGAACGTTTGATGGATATGCTGAACGATTTGGATGACGTTCAAAACATTTACCATAATGCCGAACACTAGGTTGATGCAGATCAACTCGGTTATTCAGTAAACCTTATAAACTTCAGGGGTCTTCATTAACAAGGAGTTCCCCATGAAGCTTAAAGCATTATCGTGCGGTGTATTGTTAGGCTTGCTAAGCACTTCTGCATTAGCAAATGATTTTTCTATCAACGTTGGTGCCATCTCTGTCATGCCTGATGACAGCAGTAGTCACTTGAACGTTGTTGAGTCAGTAGCTGGTTTACCAGAGAACAGTACTGGCGTTGGTGTAAACACGAATACTCAGTTAGGTTTAACTTTTGATTATAAGTTAACTGAAAACTGGACGCTTGAACTGGTTGCAGCAACACCGTTCAGCCATGATATTACCGCAACAGGTTCGTTGGCTGGGCTGAAAATAGGTAAAACCAAGCATTTGCCACCAACCTTGCTGGCGCAATATCATTTTGATATCGACAGTGAAATGTTTAAACCTTTCGTCGGTATTGGTGTTAACTACACAGCTTTCTTTGATGAGCAAGTCGACCCGCAGTTGCGCTCAACGTTAGGCGACCTGGGTGTTGTTACCGACAATGACGATGTCTCTTTAGCGCTGAAAAACAGCTGGGGCTATGCTCTGCAAGCTGGTGTAAATGTCGATTTGAGTGAAAACTGGGGTCTTCACTTCATGGTCAGCCGCATGGATATCGATACCACGGGTGATGTTCGTGTGAACGGTAATACCATTGAAAGTGTTGATGTTGATATCGACCCTTACGTTGCTATGGCCGGTGTTCGCTATAACTTCTAAAGCCTTTGCGCCGCTCGTCCCCGGGCGGCGCATTTTTAATGTGGCGAGCGTTTCGACAATTTGCGCTGTAACGTACGCCGATGCATTCCCAGTTCTCGTGCTGTCTTAGAAACATTTCCCTGATTGTCATGCAAGGCTCTTTGAATATATTCCCATTCTATTTGCCCTGGAGTCATAGGTTTCACTGCTTCTTGTGCTTCTGATTCTATTCCCTTCAAGCGGGCCAGCAATTCATTGAGTGTAACGGGCTTGCTAATGTAATCTGTCGCCCCTCGTTTCATAGCCTCAACGGTTGTGGCTATGCTTGCGTAACCTGTTAACATAATAAAATGGGTGGGTGCAAAGCGGTGTTTCAATTGCGTAATTGAGTCGAGCCCGGACTCATTTCCCAGCATCATATCCAGAATGATGGCGTGCACAGTTTGTTCTGAGGTGGCATTCAAGGCTGCTTTACCAGAAGTGAAGGTTTGAACTTGGTAGCCGCCTTTAAGCTCCAGGCGTCGCTGCATTACGCTTAAGAAGGGTACGTCGTCATCAATAAGTAGAACGGTATCGGTCATAAGTTTACTCTGGACACTCGTCTAAAGGAGAACAAGGCAAAGTTACCAGCGTCACCAGGTTGTCTGACTCACGGAACCAAATAACTTTACCATGAAACTTTTCGATAGTCGCATTACTGACGGTTGCTCCAATGCCATGCCCGGCCGTACTTGGCAGGAAACGTTGTCCCAGCTCCTTTATCGTCTGTTCACTCAACCTATTGCTTCTATTGACTACTTTTATCCGCCATTGTGAGTTAAAAACTTCTGAGTATACGGTGACTTTGGGATCTGATGTATCTACGGCCGCATCACAGGCATTTACAATAATACTGGTTAGGGCGGGAAGTAATGTGCGATCAGCAATCAGCTTGCCGGAGTCATCGAGGTTGTTCGTTTGCCATTGGATTTCCGTTTCTGGTCGGGCTATAGACATCAGATATTTTACTTCTGACCATAGAGGTCCTATCTGAAAATGATCTGATTTCTGCATTCGAATGTCCTCTGCAATAAGACGCCATTCTGACAGCTTTTGATGTATTCGCTGAAACTGCTTCTGCAGAGAAAGTAACCAGTCGGGGGTTGTCGATAACTGCTCAATACCTTCCTCTAACAAGAGTTGTGCGGATTGCACAGGTGTTGCCACTTCGTGGGTGAGTTGTGCGGCAGCAGTTCCTATTGCCAAAAGCTGCTCATTGCGTAATTGTCGTTCTCTAAGCTGCTGAATATCCGCTTCCTTTTTCGATATTTGATATTTGAAGTACAAGGTAACGACAGCAATAATTGCACTGGTTATGACGAAACTAATAATCATGGATTCGAAATGGGCGTTCATTCCGTTGTGTGCGTGGTTTACTGTGGAGAATGGAATAAGCTGCGCTAACTGTCCCCCTACACTGACTAACCATAATAAGAGCGCCGGAACATGGGGAAGCCACATAAAGGAGAGCACAACGGGAACGAGTAAAACAGCATTGAAAGGGTTACTGGCAGCGCCATTGAACGCGATAATGCTATTTAGTATGAGTATTTCCGCGAGTAAAAAAACAAAAATAATGAAGTGAGGAAAGTGGCGATGGCGGGTAAGCGCCATCGCAATAATTAATAGCATAAGAGTTCTCGCGGTGCGTTTTTTATTAGCTTAATTAAAATGAGTAACGAATACCAAAGTTAACTGAGCGCCCTGCGCCGGCTATATTATTAAACCCTTGCTCCGGATTGTTGTTATATTGAGCAATATTAACACCTCCCAAAGGCTGCTGGTAGAAGGTATCAAATAGGTTAGTAACACCCAGTGTCAGAGTCAGTTGTGGCCACTTGTATTGCCCTTGCCAGTTTACCAGATGGTAACTGTCGGTCATATTTTCGAGACGACGAGGATCAACGCGATCCTTTTTAGCAACCCACTCCCAGCTTAAACTTTGCAGCCAATTTCCATTTTCCTGATGTAGGCTTAAGACACTGTTAAGAGGCTTTATTTGGTAGAGGGGCTGCTCATCAATGTCTCGTTCTCCCCGAGTGTAACTGACGCTACCTTGTAGTGATAACAACCCGAGTAATCCAGATGTATTCCAGCTTTTCCCGGCGTTAATATTTACGCCAATCAGCTCAGCATCTTCATTGACCATTTGTAAGATATTACGTTGCCCGGTGGGGATATCGGAGCGATTAAACTGACCAATAACCTCTGCATCAATAGCATCGGAAATTTGGGTGTAATAAGGGCTAATGCTGAAGTCCCAATTGTTGTCGCTATTGTATGCATAGCTTGCACTAAGAGTGTGTGCCGTTTCGGGTTTTAGGTCTATATTTCCAACGTAGCCGTTAGCGTCGCCAAACCAGCCGATCATGGTTGTTGCCATGACTCCACGGCCCCAACTGTAACGTTCATATAGGTTAGGGGCCCGGTTTTTTGTTGCTATTCCAAATTCTAGCGACTGGTTTGAATCTATGGTGTATAAAGCCGTCAGTGTCAGGTCGATAAGCCAGTCAGACTGACTGCGGTTTGACGCGTTAAACTCATCAGCCGCCGCTGCATCAGCGTTAGGCATACCCATCATTGGCATTCGGTTGTAGGGTTGAACGGCTCCGGTGTCTGTATGTACTTGCTCAATACGAACCCCGGAACTGAGTTGCCATTGCTTAGCAGGTTGCCAGTCCAGCTCGGTATAAGCCGCTATTCGGCGACGTTCTCCATCATTAATATTCAGGTAATCGTTAGGCCCCATCATGGCTGATGATTCTAACGCTGGCCAGTAGTCGTCAAGTTGATACAAAAAAGACTCCTGGCCAACGTATAATGTGGCACCGTCAAGAATAGGCCATTGCCATTCAAGTTTGTAGCTAAAGTCATCGGCGTCGGTCAGCATAGGCATCATACCGGGCTTTTCTTGAGTGAAAAATCCCATCTCGTGCTTCACCCCTTGCCAATTCAGTTGGGCCTGAAACTTCCCCTCATTATTTAGCGAACTTTGATAACGCAAAATAACTCCGGTACTTTGGTTATCCGTCATATCCATGTACTGGTTAGCAAACCCCTGAAATGGAATACTTTGATGATTTACCTTAAATGACAACTGCTGTTCAGAGTCTTTCCAGGAACCGATGAGTGAATGGTTTTGCGCTCGATATAAGGTATCCAGTACTCGGTTTCCATTTCCGTCATCGTAGCTTTTAGCATCTTCATAAGCTCCCTGATATTGAATAGTTAAGTCATGGCTAGACCACTCAGCACCAGCACTGGTTAGCCAGTGAGACGCGTTAGATTGATACTCGGCAGCTAAATAACCTTTGTTCCAGGAAAGCTCCTGTGAGTCGGTAAAGTTAGGGTTTATCTGGTCAACCCGGATGACGCCTGCAATATTGTCGCCTCCCATCCGCACAGGGCTGATTCCTGCGATAACCTGAGTTACTTCAATCTGGCTGGACGAAACGTAAGATAAAGGTGGGTTCATCTGATTCGCACAGGAGGCAGTCAGCTCATTGCCGTCGATACTTACTTTTATGCGGTCACCCATCATACCATTAAGGACAGGAAGTGCGGACACGCCCCCGGCAGCCGAAAAGTCGACGCCTTGTTCTTTTAGAAGTTGGCTCGCATCTCCTAGCGCTGACTCGGGTTTTGTTGTCTTAATCTGAATAATTTCATCTATTTTAATCGGCTCTTTGGCGGCAAGCGGAGAAGCCATGCCAACTAAAGTTAAAGCAATAACTGAAAGAGGAAAAATTGAACGTAAGTGCCGGGACATCGTTAGCGGTATCCTTATTCTGAAAGTGAACCCCAAGTGTGAGGTTCATTTTAAGGAGGTTCCGGCAGTTGTTCGATGCGACAAAAGGTAGCATCCCTTTAGGAGTACTACTTAAAGTGAGGGGCAGAATTTATCTTTTAATAACTTCATAAAAGCTTCGGTGTCCGGGTCTTTTATAGAGTAGTACACGGTTTGCGACTCTTTACGAATGCTGACCAACTGCTGCTGACGCAATACCGCAAGATGTTGTGAAAAAGCTGACGGGCTTAAGTCAAAAAACTGGTGAAGTTGACCCACACTTTGTTCACCTAAAGCCAATCGACATAAAATTTGTAAACGGTGGGGGTTACCTAAAGAGCGCAGAAAGCTCGCTGCATTCTGCGCTTCTTCCTGAAGCATCTCTTGTGATTCAGTTGTACTCATAGTGTTTTTATTTTCCTGCTTTTTCTAACTCTCGCTCAGTCTTCAATCCTAACGCTTTTTTCATAAAAATGCTTGCCGGACAAAAGCCAGTGAAAGACTGTTGAAATAGGTTGGCGCCGACAAATACGGTTAGCCATACCCAGTTGGGATGAACCCAATACGTTAAAGCGACTGATAACAGTACCATAAAGCCGGCAAAGGCGGTTAAAGCTCTTTCTACGCTCATCGGAAAACTCCTTCAATTTCTCGCATTAAAAGGCGTACCTCATACGCAGGTACGCATTGTTATTCTCCGTAAACTGACCGAAAAAGGTATTCGGAGTCTGGCGGAAGAACAGGTTAAAACCACCGCTGAATGACCAATTGTCGTCAATGCGGTAGTCAAATGTGGGGCGCAAGTAGCCGTCGTTTTGATTCGGCGATACAAAAGCAAACAGCGACAGATTCAGATCGTCACGCTCGTCGCGCCATGTGAGCCGGGTGGTGAATACTGTGCGCGTTTGGTTGTCGCCTTTCTCAATGTAGGCCTGAAAGCCGCCGGTAAATCGTGTCCACAGCTCTTGCTCATAGCCAACCAGTGCGCGCCAGTGGTCTGCTGCGTCGTGACGGTTGTAATTAGCGACTTCGGTATTCACCAGTCCTGGCCCCAGAGGCATTCGAACGGAGGCGCCAACCACAGTTAAGCGGCCGAAGGTGGGTTGGAAGTTGTCAGTCACTGCCTCCGGGCTTTTGGTAAATCCGTCGTAACCATAGACGGCGTATTCCACACCTTTGTAATTACGGAACAAGCGCAAAGCGTATTCATCGCGCGTAGGCTCAACAAACTGAATGGACGGATCGTTGCCGGTCAACTGCTGGGTTAGCGGATTAAAATAAGAAATGCGTTCACCGCGAATGTAATTGTCGTGGTCAAACTCAGGTGACCAGACAAAGTCGACATTGAACCAGTCGAAGTAGCTGGTCACGCGCAGTGCGTCAGATGGTGCTTTCAAGTATTCCTGGTCACGCCCGACAAAAAAGGATTGCCAGTCTTTAGGGAACAGGTCGTTAAGGAATAGGTAGTCGCCAGTACCCCAGGTGAGTACCTGTCGTCCAACTTTTATATCGGTGTTATCGAAAACCGTGAACTGGGCATTAAGTTCGCGAATTTGGCCATGCCAGCTTTCATCAAATCCGTCGTACCAGCCGTCGGCTTTCGCAGTCCAGGTGGTGTTCTGCCAGCGCTCATCAAACCCCAGCTGTAGTCGAGGCTCAGCAATAGACAGACGCTTGTGATAGGGGGAGGATTCAAACCGCCCGCCTATTGCGGCCTCAACATAACCATAGACATTGACGCTCTGATTTTGTTCCACGCCCCAGTCACTTTCCCATTGTTCGTCGCTCCAGGAGTCCTGTGCAATGCTGCTTTGCGTAACAATGCAAAGGACGGTAAAGAGGAAAAACTTTATGTTTTGCATGGTTAGTCTCTCAGTTGTAACCATTCTGCCGGGGGGTTACGCAGACTGCGCTCGCTGAAAATACTGTCCGGCATGCCAAGATTGTATTGCATAAAGCGGAACTGCATTTCGGTGTTACCGCCATTTTCAAGGTCCGATATGCGCGAGTGCGTCACTGTTGGGTAGCCTTGTACCGTCTCAATTTTTAGTACTTCCATTTTTCGGTAGGCTTCGCCGCTGTCGTTATAAAAGGTGCTTTCTACCGGCAGCATATGCTTTTTATAAATGACTACTTCGTAGTAGCTGAACTCGACGTTGCCAGGGTCTTTCGGTGTACCTTTTAATACGTAACTGTCTTCGTTTTCAGAAATAAGCTCGTAGTTATCCAGCGCCGTATCGCGGCCGGAAACGTCTTCGTAGAAAAAGTGTGACCCCACAAAAGAGGTGCGCTTATCGCCAGCGGATATACGCTTTACTAAATCGAGATCAGGTAAATACAACCAACGGTCATCGTCGTCGTTGACTTGTTTGACCACACGGAACACCGTGTCGCGCACGTCAGCAGGGCGTGAGAAAAATATCATCATGTCTTGTACGCCGCCGTCCTGCTGGTCTTTACGCAAAATGGTGAATTGGCGCATTTGTTGGCGGTCCTGATTATCGGTAATAATCATGCGCGCCGCACTGCGACCGTCATCGCCCGAGTAATAGGCGTTTAATTCAGCTTGTTCGACAATCTCACGAGCGCTTTTTTCAGCGCTAATAGCCTGGCTACTAATGAATAACAACGCAGCCGATACAGCAGTTAAAAATAAAGCTTTCATGATTGACCTCCACGGAATATCAGGCGGCTAAAGGCAGTCATTACCGCCGGGAGCATAATAAGTGTCACTATGGCGGATATCGCCATAATGCTGGCCAGGAATACACCCACTGTAATGTAGGGCACTAACGGTGCGAACAGCAGTGGCGTAAAGCCAATGGCAATGACAATGGCATTGCGCGAAATAGCACGCGCGGGCTCGTCAAACATAACTACCAGAGTGTTTTTCCAGTTGCCGGTTTGCTTGAAGGTAGCGCGGGTACGTTCAATAAAGTGAATGGCAAAGTCCACCGACAGTCCAAGCGTCAGCGACGACAACACCGCAATAGGCATGTCGTAGTCTTTACCTACCCAGCCGATAAGACCATAAATAAAGGCAATGGTCAGACTTAGCGGCAGCATAGCCAGCACACCGAAGACCACCGAGCGGAACAGCAGTACCATCATAATAAACACCACCACAAAAGCGCTGATTAAGCTATCCAGCATGCCTTCGACCATGGCTTCCTGCCACACCACGTTCAGGTAAGCTTTACCGGCCCAGTCTATTTCAATGTTAGCGGGCAATGGATTGTCCTGAATGTAGTTATCGACAGCGTTGACGACCTTGGTTACGTGCTGGTTGTCACCGCTGGTCAGCTGCAGCCACATTAAGCTGCGTTGGTAGTCCGGTGTAACAAAGTGCCAGAGATCCTGCGGACGGTGCGATGACTGGTACTGCAACAGGGTTTGCGCAACGCCGTTGGCATTGTCCGGCAGCTCGTAGTCTTTCGCTTCGCCTGAGCGTAATTCACGGTTAACCGTCTTGACCACGTCGGACAAACTGTTGGATTTCCCCACTAAACCGGTGGTTTGCAAATACGTTTGCATCTCGCTTATGTAAGCCAGTAATTCGGGACTCTGGAACGCTTTGCTGGCGCTATTCAGCTGTTCTAGCTCTGTCATTAAGCTGTCTAATGGTTCTAATTGGTCGGAACCGACGCTGAAGAGCAGATCATCAATAGCGATAATCCACTGGTTAAAGTCGACTTCTTCTTGCTCAAGAAGGGCACCTAAAGCATCGCGCGATGCTTTTGACAACGCATTGTTACTCAACGCATCCTGCACCGCTGACCGCGCCTTCCCTGTTGTATCTAAGGTGTTCTCAAACACAATGTAAGCGTTGTATGTACCGGCAAAGTGGTCATTCAATACTTCGTCCGCAATGCGCACTTCGTGGTCAGGCTTAAACCAACGCACCGGGTTGTCGTTAATGTTAATTTGCTGAATACCGAACCAGGAAAAAACCAAAACGGCCAGGAAAAAGGCTATCCACAATTTGGCGTGGCGAGCCGCGGTAGCTCCCGTTTTTTGCAGCCAACCTTGTTTATGCTCGTCATGAGTCACTTGAGTAAAGCTTTCCAGCGTTGATGGTTTCAGTGCACAAATATAGGCAGGCACGAAAAGCACCGTAATTAAGAAGGCCAAAAGAATTCCGGAGCCAACGAAAGCGCCGAACACCTGCACCGGTGGAATTGGCGTTAGCATCAGCGAGTAAAAGCCAATAGACGAGGTAATTGAGGTAAATAGCATGGGTGTAAACAAGTGCCCCAGCACGTCTTTTATGGTGTCTTTTGCATTACCTTTTTCACGGTATCGGTCCGAAAACTCGGACATAATGTGCACTGAGTCGACTACCGCAATAGGCATCAGGAAAATAGCGATCATCGACGACATAATGTGTACGGTGAACCCGAGGGCAATTAATGCACCCATGGTAATAAGCACAGTAGACATCGCCACTATCATCGCTGCGCTTATGAAGCGCACATTGCGGAAGAAGAGCCAAAGCAGGGCGAAAATTACCGCTGCCGCTAATGGTGCGGAAATGCCCATTTGCACAAACATTTCATACCCAAACTGGTCTTCAGCAACCGGCAGACCGGTAATATGCCAGTCGTCGCCGCTCTCTAAGGTACTGATTTTGTCACGCAGTTGCTCCGCCAGCGCATAGCTCTCGTCTTTACTTTCAATAGGCACATAAATAGCGGCGGCTTTGTTATCGCCAGAGACAATGGTGTTATAAAGCAGAGGCAGATCTTCAACTTGCTGCTGAATGTATTGGGCTTCGGCATCATTTCCCGGAGGTTGCTTCATCATCCATTCAAAGCGGATGGTGCCCGGGCCTTCCTGGGTAATATTGTCAACGTTAGCCAGCGACATCAGGTCGTCACTGATAACGCCATTCATGGATTCCGCGTAATTCGACACGGTATGCAGGTCGGTTAATGTCTGCTGATTATAAACGCTGTTTTCATTTACTACGCCAACGACAATCATGTCATGCATAGCGAAGGTTTCTTTGACTTCGTTATGAAAAACACGCTGCGGATTGTTGTCCGGCAGCATGTTCTCAGGATCGGTATCTATGGTAATAGACGGGATGAAGGCGGCAACAGCAATAGTGATCAGTGTCAACATCCAGAAAACGCTTCTGCGGTAACCTGTCGCTAATTTCATAATGACATCGATCATGTAAATTCCGAATTAACTAATTTAGATAAAAACGAAATATAGTCGATAATTTCTGATTTGTCATCTATCTTGATGAAAAAATAACAAGGCGACTTCTATGACCACACCACACATTTCGGCAAAAGGCGGCGGTTATGACAATTTCTGATGAAATAAGAACGGGCAATGGATGGTCGGCTAATGAAAGACAGACCGCTTTTACTGAAATGACCGAGATGGTTCTAGAAAGTTTACTAGTTTATTGATCACGATCAAGCAAAAGCCACTTGGCAACTAACAACCCTGTATTATGTGTGACTAATGCCGATGAATAGCAGAACAGACCCTTTGTGGTTGTAGATTCTGCCTGTAGTGGAGTGGTTATGAAGTGGCTCGATTGGTTAACTCGCCCTGTCCAAAAGTTATTTAATTTACTGAGTTTTAGACGAAAATTTAGCTTGATTGGTTTTTTACTCTTTATTCCGGTTATTGTATTGAGTTCGTTGATGGTTAATGACTCACTGGAAAAAAGCCATCAGGTTGAACAAAAGCATGAAGCCGCTCAATACTGGCCAGAATTAAGAGGGCTTTTAGAGCATATCGCCATGCACCGGGGAATGACTGGGAGTGAAGCTCAAAAACGAGAGTTTTCCAGTGAAATAAACCGTTCAGTGCAAGCCATTAATCGTCATTTTAGTGCTCTGGATGACCTCCAAAGTAAACCAGGCCAAAGTCATTTGCTGCCAGAATCATTATTGCTGGAGCTGCGCCGTAAATGGCAGGGCTTGAGCGGTTCAACGGACACTTTTCACCAGCATACTGAGCTTTTGGAAAAGGTCCAAAGTGCGTTAAAGCTGCTTGGCAACAACTCCCAACAACTGTTGGAAAATGATTTACCTAGCTTGTTCTTAGCACGTCTTTCTGTTGAAGAACTGCCGCAGTTAGTTGAGCAGGGAGGTCGCTTAAGGGGGTTGGGAGCTCAATGGTTAAGCGGAAAGGAAAGCCCCGAACTACAGCAGGATGTCACCATTTTAAGCTACGTGCTGGAAAACCAGGTTTCCGACTTTGTGGACGTTGTCGAGAGTTTATCCGAAGAAGTTAACGACCAGGGCTTGTTGATGCAGGCTAAGGCAGCCGAACAGCAGTTAAGATTATTTAGTGAAACCGCTTCGAGTAAGTTAATGGAACGCAATATGTCGGCCAGTGACTTCTTCCGTGAAGGAACTGCCGCGACAGGGGCGTTATTTGCTTTTTACGACAGCGTTATTCCGGCTTATCACTCGAGACTTGAACAGCGCCTGACAAAATTAGATACGGTGATTTGGACCAACGCGGCTTTGATTGTCGGGGTGTTGTTATTGCAGTTACTGTTATTTACCAGCTTATATTTAGGAATTTACCGGGCGGTGTCTGCCAATATTAAAATGGCCAAACAGCTGGCAAATGGCGACCTAAATAGTTTGAGCTCGACAGAGGGGCATGATGAGCTGTCGAAAATAACTCATTACCTGAACTCGGTCGCTATTGAGACCAGTTACTCAGTGGATGCTATACGCAAGTCGAGCGACGGCATGGACAGGCTGGGTAACGGTAATTATCAGGCAATTAAAGAGCTGGCCGAACGGGCAAGAGCTCAGGCTTCGCAAATGCAAAGCGCAGCTGCGGCAGTCGAGCAAATGACGTCGGCGATAAGTGAAGTGTCAGAGTCAACTCAGAAAGCCGCAACAGAAGCTGATAACACCTTGATATCCGCTAAAAATGGGCAGCAGGTTGTTCATACCATGGTGACTGCCATTCAGAGACTTGAGCAAGAAGTGTCCGAATCTCAGCGTGTTATAAAAACATTATCTGAAGATAGCCAGTCTATCTCGAAAATATTACTGACCATTAATGACATTGCCGACCAGACTAATTTGCTGGCGCTGAATGCTGCTATTGAAGCCGCCAGAGCCGGTGAGTCGGGTCGGGGCTTTGCGGTTGTAGCTGATGAAGTCAGACAGTTAGCACAACGGGTACAGGCTTCCACTGGCGAAATACAAAGTGTCATTGGTCGGCTGGAGACCAACACAAACAATGCAGTGCAAACCATGGAGCGCAATAAAACCCTGGCGGGCGAAAATGTTGAACAAGCGAACCGGGCTGCAAGTTCATTATCTGACATTGTCGAAAATGTTGGTGTCATTAACGACCTGAATATTCAGATAGCCTCCACAACGGAAGAGCAGTCTGCGGTAACCATAAATATTCAGGAAAACATTAATTCACTTTCTGAAAGTGCACGAATTGTTGATGAACGCTCGCAAGAAGCGTTAGAAAGCTCAGCTCAATTAACGACTTTAGGCGGCGAAATTAAGTCTCTTGGCGACCGCTATTACATTGAAAAAGACGTTATAGAGCGGCGTCTTTCAGAACAAGACGTACTCATTGAATGGTCGCCGAAGCTGGATGTGGGCATTGAAGAAATTAACCGTCAGCACCAGCGCCTAATTTACATTGCTAATGAGCTGTATCGCCTGAAGCTTCGCGATGGTGATCAGCATGCGTTACAGCGTCTGGTGGACTCGTTAATTAACTACACGGCTACGCACTTTAACTACGAAGAGTTGCTAATGGAGCGTAACGGCTATCCTGACTTAGAAAACCACAAGCTTAAGCACCGCGACTTAGTGCAGGATGTGATGCGCTTCAAACACCGGGTTGATAGCCACGAAGACGTGATTGATGAGCTATTGGAGTTCGTAAAAGCCTGGCTCATGAACCACATTATGAAAAGCGATATGGCTTATAAAGGGCATCTCAACAGCAAAGGTATTCACTAGGGAATTTATAGCCCCAGGCTAATTACCGGGGCTTCTTCACTTTCTTGTCGCTGGGTAAAGTCATCTTTACTGGAAAGGTTTCGCCAGTTGGCTGCCACCAGGCTCTGTCTGGCGACCATGATAAGCTTCGCTATTAAAACGCAGGAATGTCGGTCTGTGAACGACCTAAAATTAACGCGTGAATATCGTGAGTTCCTTCGTAGGTATTCACCGCCTCCAGGTTCATAACGTGGCGAATTACATGATACTCATCGGCAATGCCGTTGCCTCCGTGCATGTCGCGCGCCTGGCGGGCAATATCCAGCGCCTTACCACAGCTGTTTCGTTTAATTAGTGAAATGGCGGTTGGGTTTAAGGTGCCGTTATCGAGCTCGCGCCCGGCTTGCAGGCAGCCTAATAAGCCCAGGCTAATTTCTGTTTGCATGTCGGCCAGTTTTTTCTGTATTAACTGGTTAGCGGCCAACGGGCGACCAAACTGGCTGCGGTCCAGTGTATACTGTCGTGCTGCGTGCCAACAGAATTCAGCCGCGCCAAGCGAACCCCAGGCAATGCCGTAGCGCGCTTTGTTCAAACAACTAAATGGGCCTTTTAAACCTTTAACTTCCGGGAAAATGTGGTCTTCGGACACTTCAACGCCATCCATCACAATTTCGCCGGTAATAGAGGCGCGTAGCGAGAATTTACCGTCAATTTTGGGCGCGCTCAGGCCTTTCATGCCTTTTTCCAGCACAAAACCGCGAATTTCGCCGTCGAGTTTTGCCCAAACGACAAAAACGTCGGCAATCGGAGAGTTTGTGATCCACATTTTAGAACCAGACAGAACATAGCCGTTGTCGGTGCGTTTAGCTGTGGTACGCATGCTGGCTGGATCGGAGCCGGAATCGGGTTCAGTCAGACCAAAACATCCAACCCATTCGCCGCTGGCTAACTTCGGTAAGTATTTTTTGCGTTGTGCTTCGGTACCAAAGGTGTAGATAGGGTGCATGACTAAAGATGACTGCACACTCATCGCACTGCGGTAGCCGCTGTCGACACGCTCAATTTCGCGCGCAATAAGGCCATAACTAACATGGTTCACACCGCTGCCGCCGTATTCTTCCGGTAATGTAGCGCCTAGTAGCCCCATTTCACCCAACTCGTTCATAATCTGGCGATCAAAGTTTTCATTGCGGTTAGCTTCAAGTACACGCGGCATGAGCTTTTCCTGAGCGTAATGATGAGCACTTTGCTGAATCATTTTCTCTTCATCTGACAAAGCATTTTGCCAGTTGAGCGGATCGGACCAATTAAAACCAGCGGATGACATGTAACCTCCTGAAAAAGTACTAAGCGACTCGGCTTTCCAGTGCCGTAAAGTCATTAATAGTGAGAATGGACTGCTCGGTGTTAATCAGCTGCTGTTCTTTCAGTGCAGTGAAAATACGGCTAACAGTTTCAACGGCCAAACCCAGGTAATTGGCAATATCCGTGCGCGTCATTGGCAGTCGGTACTCACTACGGGACAATCCATGTTGATGCATATGCGTGCTTATTGAAAGTAAAAAGGCGACAACTTTTTGTTCCGCACTGGTATTCACAATGTTCAGGTAATGCTTGCTGCAGTTTGCCAGCCGTCGGCTCATAAGCTGCAGAAGGTTACTTTCAACTTTAGGAAGTTCCTGGGCAAATAGTTTGCTCAGTTTTAGTTCGCACAGCATAGAGGTTTCCATGGTCTCGCAATATGTGGCGGCTGAACCACTGGCTAAGCTCTCAAGACCGACAATGTCGCCAACCATATGGAAGCTGGTAATTTGCTGTTTACCATTGCTGTCAATGGTGTAGCACTTCACCGATCCGCTTTTTATTGCGAAAACTGAATTGAGTTTTTGTCCTTCACTAAAAACAACATTACGCTTGTTAAAAAGGTGCGGTTCGCGGCTGCATTTATCCAGAATTTCGACATCGGTTGGCACTAAACCGGCGGGTACGCAAATTGATTGCATGCTGCATTGGCTACATTGAATTGGGGTACGCATAGTCATCTCATCTGCTGAATTATTGATCTGGTTCACTATACAAAACCCTTCAGCAAATTTATCTACCTCTAAAGGGAGATGAGAGTTACCCCTTATCTTGTAGAATATCGACAGCCTCTACCGGACATACCGCGTAACAGTTCGGTGTATCGTAATAACCTTCGCACTCTACGCACTTGTCCTGGTTTATCTCGTAAATGCTGTCGCCCATAGAAATAGCTTCGGTTGGGCATTCGGGTTCGCAAACATCGCAGTTAATACAGCCATCGTTAATGACAATCATGCTACTTTCCTCACGGTTGCTTCTTTTATCAGAAAACAGAAGGGAATATCATTTTTCTCTATGCTAACCGGTGTCTGAAGTTTCACTTGATAACCGGAACCGGGCGCGCGGATCATGGCCTCGTTTTTAAGTGACTCCATGCGTGCCAATTGAAACGGATAGTTGCCTTTGGGTGTCATCAGTAGCAGCTCATCACCAATGGAAAAGCTATTTTTCACCTCAACCTCATACAAGCTGTTGTCGGCGGTTGCTGCTGCCAGTTGACCGACCAGAATATGCTCGCCTTCACTGTGCGAGCGTTCATAATTCTGCAAGTCTTGTGGCGTATGGCGTTGTAAGAAGCCTGCAGTAAACCCACGGTTTGCCATACCTTCCAGTTCGCTAAGCAGTTCGTTATTAAAAGGCTTACCGGCCACGGCGTCGTCAATTGCGCGCCGGTAGACCTGAGCGGTTCTGGCGATGTAATAGTCTGACTTGGTACGGCCTTCAATTTTTAAGGAATGCACACCCATCTCAACTAAGTCCTTTACATATTCAACCGCGCGTAAATCCTTCGAGTTCATGATGTAGGAGCCGTGTATGTCCTCATCCAGCAACATTAAGTCCTGCGGACGCTTCGGGTCGCCGAGAAGTACCGGTTCATATTGACCCACAGCGTTTTCCTTTGCTTCGTGCACTTCATAACCCCAGCGACAGGCATTGGTACAGGCGCCTTGGTTTGGGTCGCGCTTGTTCATGTAACCAGACAGCAGGCAGCGTCCGGAGTAGGCCATGCAGAGTGCGCCGTGTACGAATACTTCAACTTCCATGTCAGGCACTTGCTTGCGCATTTCAGCAATTTCTTTGAGGCCCAGCTCGCGAGACAAAATGACTCGTTCAATACCTTGTTGTTGCCAGAACTGAAGTGCAGCCCAGTTGACCGTGTTGGCCTGTACCGATAAGTGCAGAGGTTGTTCGGGAAAGTATTGTTGCAGCAACATAACCACGCCGGGGTCAGACACAATTAAGGCATCGGGCTTCATGTCGACAATGGTGCAAATGTGTTCAACAAACCGGGCTAGCTTGGCGTTATGCGGCGCAATATTGACCACCACGTAAAAACGCTTTCCCTGCTGATGAGCTTCGTTAATGCACTCGCCTAAGTTCTCCAGGGTAAAGCTGTTATTGCGTACCCGCAGACTATAGCGAGGTTCGCCAGCATAGACGGCATCTGCACCGTAAGCAAAAGCCATACGCATAGCTTCGGGGCTACCGGCAGGACAAAGTAACTCTGGACGGAAATCTGCGGCTGACATAAAACACCTGTATCACCAAATTAACGGTGAAGAATAGCAGAATCAGGGAATTGGCAGCTTGACGCAAATCAAGGAGAGGTAGCGAGGGTAGGGCTGACAGAGTCCCCTCGCAATTATGAACGACTATTATCAGTCATTATTGAGTCGCTTTATTGCCCTGTAGGTTAACCATCCATACGGCGGCCTCAACCCGGGAGCGTAATCCCAGCTTTTTCAGTAAGTGTTTTACGTGCACTTTCACCGTGCCATCTGAAATATCCAGTTCGCGGGCAATGACTTTATTACTCATGCCTTTGGCAATTAAGCTTAAAATTTCGTGCTCGCGATTGGTTAAGTTACTCAATTGCGAAGTGGTTGACTGTGTTGGCTGGCGCAGTGCGGTCGCCAGTATTTCGGTAATGGCTTCGCTTAAAACCATTTTTCCGGTAACCGCACGGTGAATCTGTTCCAGCAGCAGCTCTGGTTCCATGTCTTTTAGCAGGTAACCGTCGGCACCATTGGTTATAGCTGCAACCACGTCATCATCAGCATCGCTCACTGTTAACATGATGATCCGCGAGGTGACTCCTGAGTCGCGGAGTCTTTTCAGAGTTTCTATGCCATCCATACCCTGCATGTTCAAATCCAGAACGATTAAGTCAGGGTCATGCTCTGCTGCTAACAACAAGGCGTCCGGGCCATTACTGGCCTCTGCGACAACGGTCATGTCATCTTCCATCGCAATCAACTGCTTTAATCCTTTACGCAGTAGCGGATGATCATCCACTAGCATAATGCTGGCCGCTTCGGTGGTCATAGTGTTCTCCCTTATAAATTTAACCCGGTTAGTTTGACATAGCTTGTGCACAAATTCACCGCAGACAAGCATGACTTACACTTTTGAATAAAATTCTACCCCGAAAGAGGTAGTTGTTTACCCAATAATAAACCCAAAACTAACTCTTGATGTGAGTTGTATCCAAACCCTCGTAGTTGCACAGTCCTTACTTTGTGAATATGACAATGAATTGCAATGTTATGGGTAAAGCTTCGCAAGCGAATACAATGAGCGATTTTCGTGATTACCTCGGTTCTCGCGCGCTTTCCCGTGGGTTAATACTGAGCGTGTTATTACTGGGTGTTACGTTTTGGGCAAGCTGGAGTGTTATCGTTGTCTTGCTGGCAAAATCAAACCTCCACTTAAGCCCGGTGCAGTTGCTGTCATTAGTTGCTATTGCTGGTGCAAGCGGGGCTGTGTCCAAGCTTTTAGGAACTCTGCTGGCAAACATCCTCGGACGGTGGATGCCTACGGTTATTGCCACTCTCATGCTGCTAATCAGTGTTATCAGCTTTGTGCAATTTTCAGCTGTGCAGCTGAGCTATCCAGTATTGGTTGCTTTAGCCGCTGGGTCAGGCATGGGCTGCATGATGTTTGCGCCCGCATTCGACTTAACTCGCCAGTCAAAGATCATGATCCCCTTACCGTTGTCCATGAGCCTGGTTATTGGCATGATGATATTCTCTCTGTTTTTAGCTCAGTTGGTTGTTCCTCTGCTGGCTACCTGGCAGCTGGCTCCGGCAGATTCCGCTCTTATACTTGAACGCAGTAGTGGTCACTTTTTTTCTCGCATTGAGGCAGGCCAGGCTATTCTGTTAAACAATTTCAGTTTTGTCTGGGCAATTCTTTTTGGCCTGACAGCCATTCTGAGCTCAGCGGCTGCTTTATGGTCAAGCGACAAACAGTCATTACCCAAAGTTACCTTAAGAAAGCTACTGACTCACAATGGGCACGTCTGGTATTGCAGTATTTTGTACAACATGACGTTTGGCAGTTTTATCGGCTTTACTATGGCATTGCCGCTGATGCTGGAATTTGTGTTCGGTTACAGCACCTTAATTCTGGTGTGGATGGGGCCTTTTATTGCTCTGTTAGCCCGGCCCTTCGGGCGTTGGCTGGCAACTATTTTTGGTGGTGCCCTGATAACGCAGGTGAGCCTGTTACTAATGATGATATTTGGGGCTCTGGCTGGCCGCTACATGTATTTTGCTCAACATGGTGCCACTGAACTCTACTTTGAGCCTTTCTTCATCAGCATGCTAGGGCTGATTTTTACCAGCGCTTTAGGGAACGGCTCGGTCGTTGTCAGTATGACCAAAGTCTTTCCCAGAACTTATACTCACAGAGTTTTAATTTGGGCGGGCACTATCGCTATGCTGGGCGCGGTTTATTTGCCCTTGCGTTTCGCCTGGGCTTTGCAGTCGAACAATATGGACACCGTTTATATCGATTTCATTGTTTTCTATGTTATCGGGCTTGTGTTAAACGGTTTTGTCTATTTGCGTCGACATGGTCAGTTTTATAACCCTTAAGGGCGGGCTGCGTATTTCTCTATTGCAATAAGTAGTCCGGTGTAAAGGTGAAGCAAACTTCCGTACCGCCGCTTTCCAGTCTTGAGATTTTTATTTCACCACCAAGATTACGACTGCGTTCCTGCATAATGGCTAAACCGTAGTGATTAACCTTTTCCGCATTCTCAGGTAAACCGATGCCATCATCAGTAATTTTAAGTTCCACGTCCTGTCCACTGGGCTGAGATAGGCTAATGTGTACTTCGCTCCCCTGACTATGGTTTACCGCATTCTGACTGGCTTCACGAATAATTTGCAGTAAATGGATCTCTTCATGGGGCACCAGCGGAATATTGTTAAGACGGTAATCCAGGTGTATCGCCATATTACTTTGTTCAGTCAACTGCTTAACCGTCGTTTGTAATGCGCTGTATAGGCCTGAGCCATCAACTTTTAAGCGGAAGGTCGTTAGCAACTCCCGCAACTGTCGGTAGGCTGAGTTTAGGCCTTCTCTCAGTTCGCTACTGACATCATCTATCGTGGCGCGATCGTTCTTCTCAATGCCTTTGTGTAGTCTCGTAACCTGAATTTTTAAGTAGGACAAAGCCTGTGCCAGTGAGTCGTGAAGCTCGCGGGCTATAACGGTACGCTCATGCATTAGCGCAAGCCGGCGCACTTGCTCTTCCTCAGATTTCAGGCTTTGCGATAAGGCCAGCTGGTCGGCTGTAGAGCTCATCAATTGCTGTTGCCAGGTAGCCAGAGGCTGTCCCTGTTCGCAGCGAACAATTAATACACCGTAGTTTTGATCTTCCCGTTTTAGCACAAAGCGATAAACCAGCTTGTCTTCTATTACTGAAGCACCAGGGCCAGCTTTAAGGCAGGTTGCGCAGTCACCGGCTTCACAGGGTTCGTGTGAATTGGGACGCGGTTGCAGTTGCAAAAACGGGCGGTTGCCTTCTTCCGTTAACAGGCATAATTCAATGTCATTTACTTCACCAATTTCGTAGAGCTTTTCGATAACTTGCTGGTAATTATTGTAGTCATAACTGTGTACGATAATGGAGCGGGCGGTATCGTACAGAAAGGACAACACCTTGTTTTTGCGCGACAGCTCCTGAGTTTGTTGCTCTACCCGACGTTCAAGGCCGCCATAAAAGTAGCTGACCGTTTCCGACATTTTGTTCATTGTGCGGGACAGCTGGCCTATTTCATCTTCGTTATCGATTTTTGACTTAGCGGTAAAGTCGCCCTGACCCAAACGTTTGGAAACTGCCAGCAGGTGTCGAAGCGGCTGGTTGATTTTCCGTTTTAGCACGGTAAGTAAAAAGAAAAATATGGCAACGATAAAAAATGAGGCTAAAGCCAGCGAGCTACGAACCGTCTCCATTCGTCTTTCCGAATGCTCTTGTAGCTGGCCGACCAGAGTGTCCAGCTGATTCACATAGTTGTCTATGGCGTTACTTTGTTGCTGAGAAAAGCGAGCAAAATTTTGCTCTGCTATTTCCGAGTGTACCCGCTGCCATTCGGTTCTGGCGTCTTTGGCCAGCTGTTGAATGTTACCGCCGGCTTTGACGAAGTGGCGGTGAAGCAGGGGTTGTTCCCAGAGTGTGTCTATTTCCTGCGCCGTTTTGCTGGCCTGGGCATTCTTGTTTGTGGATAGTTGCAACGCAAACTTATAGGCTTTCATCCGATGTGAGCCCGCAATGTTAATCAGCTCCGCGTCCTGCTCCGATTTTTCTAACAGCCAGAATGCAGATAGCGAAGAGGCGCTGGCAACAATTACGATAAGCGCAAGTGATACTCTGAAGACATTAATTATAGAAGCGTTGCGTATCATTCCGGGCGACGTCCTGAGCGAAAGTTCCGGTACATGATATAGCATTTCGAAAGAGGGGAACAAATAAGTGCAGATTAATTCATCAGGTTATTGCGATGAAGAATTTTCTCGGTTCGGCGTGCTAACTTCTCCATAAAAACTAAGTCTGCTAAGGTTGGCTCTGCGAGTTCGTTGTCCAGGTCGGCCTGCCATTGGCTGACTTCAGCATCCAGCATTTCCATCATTTTTTTAGAGCAACCACGGCAAATACCCTGACACATATCTGCTTCTTTTAAGCCAAAAGGGATGTGCTCGCGAATGACATCGAGTAATTGATACATCGCGGTTTTGGTATCGGGTTTGCGGCTCATACATCCTCCAGTAAACTCCTCACAAAAGAAAAACCAAGCTTCCGCAACAATTGCAGAAGCCTGGTTTATTAAGGGTTAATCAGACTTATGCTTTAGGCCTTTTACAACTTGCCAGCTAATACCTAACGCACCGACGATGAAGACCATGTCGCCAAGGGTACGGAACCAGCGTAGATTCTGTAGTAGAGGCTGCTGCATAAAGGCTTCGCTACGTGCGTACCACAAACCTTCGGTGGCAGCGGCGTAGAACTGGATAAAGCCGACAGGCAGCAAGCTGGTGAAGAGCATCATTGCCAGACCAATGTTCATGGTCCAGAACGCCATTTTCATCAGTTTTTCATCGAACTGCAGGTTCGGGCGAATGTAGCGCAGAATCAACAGGACGAAACCAAGCGCCAGGAATCCGTAAACACCAAATAAAGCTGCGTGTGCGTGAGTTGGTGTAGTGTTTAAGCCTTGTACATAGTACAGCGAAATAGGTGGGTTGATCATAAAGCCCAGCACACCTGCGCCCAGCATGTTCCAGAAAGCAACTGCAACGAAGCACAATAGTGGCCACTTAATGCGTTGCATCCAGGTTGCGCGTTTTTGCAGGCTGTAGTTTTCCCAGGCTTCGTAGCCCAGCACAATCAGCGGTACCACTTCTAACGCTGAGAAAGTAGCGCCCACGGCCATAACTGGCGTGGTTGTTCCGGCAAAGTACAAGTGGTGGAAAGTACCTGGTACACCACCGAGCATAAACAGTGACGCGGAAGCTAACGCAGCCACGGTTGCCATGCGGCGGGAAACTAAGCCCATGCTGTGGAAAATAAAGGCCAGTGACGCAGTTGCGAAAACTTCGAAGAAACCTTCTACCCACAGGTGAACAATCCACCAGCGCCAGTATTCCATAATAGAAATGTGAGTACGCTCGCCGTAGAAGAAGCCGGCACCGTAGAACAGGCCAATGGCAACAACCGAAGCGGTAAATAACGCCAGTAGGTTCTTATCGCCTTTGACTTTAAATGCACCGACAACACAACGCATCATCAGTACCAGCCAGAAAACGATACCCAGGAACTTACCAATTTGCCATAGACGACCTAAGTCGACGTATTCGTAGCCCTGGTGACCTAACCAGAAGTTAAGGTGCTCCGGCATAATTTGCGCAATGGCTAACCAGTTACCGATAAAGGTACCTGCGACAACCAGAACCAGTGCCCAGAACAGGATATCGACACCCAGTTTCTGATACTTAGGATCTTTACCGCCATTAATAATTGGGGCAAGGAATAAACCAGCAGCCAGGAACCCGGTGGCAATCCAGAACATAGCGGCCTGAATGTGCCAGGTACGGGTTAGTGAGTAGGGGAACCACTCTGAAATATTAATGCCGTAGAATTCCTGTCCTTCGACTGTGTAGTGTGCGGTTAAGCCACCCAGTAAAACTTGTAGCGAGAACAGTGCGACCACAATAAACAGATACTTACCTAAGGCTTTTTGTGACGGCGTGAGCTTAATTTTGGCTATGGGATCATGCTCCGGAGCAACAGGGTCTTCTTCGTCGTGTTGACGTAAAAACGCCCATGCCCAGATTAAGAAGCCAACACCGGCAATTAAGAGGATAACGCTGACAATAGACCAGATAATATTTTCCGCGCTAGGCACATTGTCTATTAAAGTCTCATGTGGCCAGTTATTGGTATAAGTAATGTCTGAGTCAAAACGTTCTGTCGACGCGGCCCAGGCTGTCCAGAAGAAAAAGTCGTTCATTACCGCGCGACGCGCTTCTGAAGGAAGCGTATTTTCTTTCATGGCGTAGCTGACGCGGGTAGGTCGCAGCTCCGGGTCATCGCTGAACAGCTTTGAGTAATACTCGCCGGTCTGCTCAATAGCCTGAATGCGTCGTTCGCTTAGAATAACGGTATCTGAAGCTTTATCGTAAGTATTGGTCCGATACTCTTCTTTTAGCTCGTATTCCAGCTGATTTCGCTGTGAACCTTCAAGCTGTTCGTAAGGTTTACCAAAGACTTCGTTGGCGCGAATGTCCAGCCAGGCCAGAAGTTCGCGGTGTAGCCAGTCAGCTGTCCAGTCGGGCGCCTGATAAGCACCGTGCCCCCAAATGGAACCCAGTTGCATGCCGCCAACAGACTGCCAGGCGGTTTGCCCGTCTAAAACCGATTCCTCGGTTGCAATGACTTCGCCATTGGTACTCATGAACTTATCCGGAATAGGCGGGGCTTCCCGGTAAACTTCCGTTCCGAAGTATCCTAAAAGTCCAAAGGTAATTGCGAGAACTGCAATTAGCGTCCACCAAAGCTTACGATACCCGGCCATAATTGACCTCCTTGATGCTGAACAGCTTCATATTGTTACTCCATAGGTTTATGAGCAGAGAATTTTTATTAATTCGCTATGCATTTACCTAGGTGCAATATTAAGGCCATAGTTTAACTATCTGATAAATAAGGTATTTAATACAAAAGGGTATTTATGACTTAAATTTATTAGGTTGTTTTTACTTTTATGGTTAAAAGTACCTTAAAGGTTATTTATACCCTTTAATGGGTATCTCTTTATGACTCCCGCCATTTTTTCCTTCTTGCTTAAATCTTGAGCGTGATCAATGCGCCCGAAATAGACTTAACTATGCTTAAACACAATATGTAGTGATTATTTTTATGTTAATAACAATATATGGTGTTTTATGCCGGTTTCCCTTACAAGCCTACATTACAGTGCGGAGCAAGTTGTCTGGCAAGAAGTGCCGGGGGAAGTTGCCTTAGCCTACACCATTACCGGCTGTCCGGTTGGCTGTAAAGGCTGCCACAGTGTGGATAGCTGGCCCGTGGGAAGCGGGTCGCCTTTAACGCAGGAACACCTGGCACAGCAGCTGCAAAAATACCGTGAGTTAATTAGCTGCGTTCTCTTTCTGGGCGGCGAATGGCAGCCCACAGCACTACTGAAACTATTAAAGCAAGTACGAAACGAAGGGCTGGAAACCTGCCTGTATACCGGCTATGAAAACGTCACTCTTGCTCTTCGCAAACAACTGACTTACTTAAAAACCGGGCCGTGGATTGCTGCCCGGGGCGGGCTGGAAAGCCCAACCACCAACCAACGCTTTTATGATTTACGGACCCGGCAGTTATTGAACTGCAAGTTTCAAACAGGAGAATAATTATGTTGCGCTTAAATGAGGAACAAGTCACTGGCAAAGTCGATTTCATTCACGAGTATCTGCATGCTCAAAACGCGGCCGATGGCTCGAAAATGGACGCAAACGCCAACGTCACACAAAAGAACATAGCAACGCTTGAAGCCGAGTTAATGAAAGACTTTTTTGTGCAGGTTAACCGCAAGCAAGTCAGCAATAAAATCAGTGAGCTTTTTGGTAACGAGCTGGCAAAAGAGTACGTTCGACAAATTGAAGAGCATGAAATATACGTACATGACGAAACCAGCCTCAAACCTTACTGTGTTTCAGTCACTATGTACCCGTTTTTACGTGACGGTTTAACTAAGCTGGGTGGAGAGTCTCAGGCACCTAAGCATTTAGAGTCGTTCTGCGGCACCTTTGTGAACTTTGTTTTTGCCGTGAGTTCGCAGTTTGCCGGGGCTGTTGCAACGGTCGAGTTCTTAACCTACTTCGACTACTTTGCCCGCAAGGACTACGGCGACGATTATTTGAATACGCATCGTCACCAGATTGAAAACCATCTGCAGCACGTGGTGTATGCGTTGAATCAGCCTGCGGCTGCACGCGGCTACCAGAGTGTGTTCTGGAATATCTCTATTTACGACCAGCATTACTTTGACAGCATGTTTGGTGAGTTTGTTTTCCCTGCGGACTTTAATAAACCTGAGTGGAACTCAGTAAGTGCGTTACAGGACTTCTTCCTGAACTGGTTTAATAAGGAACGGGAGAAAACGATTTTGACCTTCCCGGTGGTAACAGTGGCTATGCTGACGGACAACGGAAAGTGCAAAGATCAGCTGTTTGCCGAAAAAATTGCCGGGGAGATGGCAAAGGGGAATTCATTTTTCGTCTACTTATCTGACAATGCCGACTCGTTAGCGTCCTGTTGTCGGCTACGTAGTGAAATTAGCGACAATACCTTTTCTTATACCCTGGGGGCCGGTGGTGTCGCTACAGGCTCTATTAATGTCATTACCATGAACATGAACCGTTTGGTGCAGGATGGCAGAGATTTACAGGAAGAAGTCAGCAAAATTCACAAATATCAGGTGGCTTACAGAAAGCTGATGGAAGAATACAAGGAAGCGGGCTTATTAACCGTGTACGACGCGGGCTTTATTACCCTGGACAAGCAATTCCTGACTATAGGCATTAACGGCATGGTTGAAGCGGCGGAATCTCGGGGAATCATTGCAGGTAACAACCAGGCTTATAAAGACTTTGTACAAAGCCATTTAAAAGTGATTTACGACGCCAATAAAGCGGCGAAAAAAGAATACGGTTATATGTTCAACACTGAGTTTGTGCCAGCAGAAAACCTGGGTGTGAAAAACGCTAAGTGGGACAGAGCTGACGGCTATAAAGTGACCCGTGACTGCTACAACTCCTATTTTTATGCCGTAGAAGACGAAGATGCCAATGCACTGGATAAACTGGTTCTTCACGGAAAAGAATTGATTGAATACCTGGATGGAGGTTCGGCATTGCATTTGAACCTTGATGAAAAGCTCAATAGCTCTGGGTATTTGTCCTTGCTGAACATTGCTGCAAGAACCGGCTGCAACTACTTCTGTATTAACGTCAAAATTACCATTTGTAACGACTGCGGGCAGATTGATAAACGCACCTTGAGCGAATGTTCCAGCTGTGGCTCTGAGGACATCGATTACGGAACCCGGGTGATTGGTTACTTAAAACGAGTGTCTGCTTTTAGCGCAGGCCGTCGAAAAGAGCACCATTTGCGTCATTATCATCGCAAGCAGCCTGCAGAGGTTGCTGTGGGTGCGGCACAATCCAATAGGGTATTGCGCAGAGCTAGCTAAAGTGGCACAAAATGCTTACAGAGAGGGATGAGTTTTCCCTCTTTCTGTAGCTCTCATAATTCGAGTTTTGTGGTAATCTCCGCGCGAAAATTCCTGCCGGAATAATCAACCATTTTCATTCTTAACCACCAACCAACAAGGAGAGTTGGTGCAGTTTATATTTTGGTTCTGAACTGCACTGAAAAAACGCTATGAAAAGATTGCTGTTTACCGTCATTTCGCTGCTGTTTTCGGTATCAGTACTGGCTGCAGAATCCTCTGCTGACCGTATCGATCTCACCTCATCGACCGTTGGTTACGCCGCCATCGTCATTTTTATTCTTGCGTATATTTTGGTGATGGGTGAAGAGAAACTGCACATGAGAAAATCCAAGCCTGTGCTGGTTGCGGCAGGGGTTATCTGGATACTCATTGGGTTTGTTTATACTGGCGACAACGCCGTTCTGGCGGAAGAAGCGTTCAGGGAGAATTTATTAAAATTCGCAGAGTTGATGTTGTTTTTGCTGGTGGCAATGACCTACATCAATGCGCTGGAAGAACGGCGTTTGTTCGATGCGCTCAGCGCCTGGTTGATGAAAAAGGGCTTTACCTATAGAAAACTCTTCTGGATAACCGGCTTTTTAGCGTTTTTTATCTCGCCTATTGCGGACAACCTGACTACCGCTCTGTTGATGTCGGCTGTGGTCATGAAAGTTGCCGAGGGCAATAAAAAGTTCGTCGCGCTATGCTGTTCCAGCATTGTTATAGCGGTTAATGCCGCTGGTGCATTCAGCCCGTTTGGGGACATCACCACGCTTATGGTCTGGCAGTCCGGCAAAGTGGAGTTTACCGAGTTCTTACAGCTGTTTGTGCCCGCGTTGGTGAACTACTTAATACCCGCAATCATCATGAGCTTCTTTATTGAGAACAAAAGTCCGACAACATTGCATACCGAAGTCGAGCTTAAGCGCGGAGCCCTGCGCATTACGTTCTTGTTCTTGTTAACAGTCGCAACCGCCGTTGCATGCCACATTTGGCTGCATTTACCGCCGGTACTCGGCATGATGATGGGGCTGGGCTACTTACAGTTCTTTGGTTACTTCCTGCGTATGACCCTGCCGGGGTCGCTGGCGCGTAAACGAGCAATGGCAGAACGCGAGGGTGACCAAAAACGCCTGCAACAACTTGGTGGTGTTGTGCCATTCGACGTATTCAGCCGGGTTTCCCGTGCCGAATGGGACACCTTGCTGTTTTTCTACGGCATTGTGCTGTGCGTTGGCGGTTTAGGATTTATGGGATACTTAGGTTTACTGTCCGAGTCTCTTTACGGTGGTTTAGACCCAACCATAGCAAACAGTATTCTAGGCGTGGTCTCCGCTCTTGTGGATAACATCCCGGTGATGTTCGCAGTACTGTCCATGGACCCTGAAATGTCCACCGGACACTGGCTGCTAATAACCCTGGCCTGTTGTACCGGCGGCAGCCTGCTCTCTATCGGTTCCGCATCAGGCGTTGCCTTAATGGGACAAGCCAGAGGTTACTACACCTTTATGTCGCACCTGAAATGGACACCGGTAATAGCAATAGGCTACGCAGCCAGCATCCTGCTACACCTATGGCTAAACCAAGCCACCTTCCTCAGCTAGCGGGGATGGGTTTACGGCGTCTTTCTTACCAGCTCTCCAAGCGTAACCGAGGCCGGGTTACCGCCCCAGCCGCTAAACGACTTTGGAGTAGCGGTTCTGGCCGTGATCGAGGTATTCGTCGAAACAGGCGCAGATGCTGCGAACCCAGAGGCGACCTAAGTCAGTGACGCGGAGCTTTTTGTCGGAGACGTCGACTAGACCGTCTTCAATGAATGGTTTTAGTAGTGGTATGGCTTCGGCGAAATGAGCCCAGAAATCGTCGAGATCCCATTGTGCTTTAAAGGCTTCTATATCAAGCTCGAAATGGCAAATAACCTGAGAAATTAATGCGGCACGCAGCTTATCTTCGTCGTTTAACGCCATGCTTTTTATAATGGGTTTTTGTCCGTTATCTATCATTTTGTAGTAGGCCGGTAGCTCTTTTTCGTGTTGCCACAGCACACCGTTCACCTGGCTAATGGATGAAACACCTAAGCCGAGCAGTGCGTCCTGACCGTCGGTGGTGTAGCCCTGGAAGTTACGCTGCAGGCGGCCTTCGCGCTGAGCTATGGCAAGGCCATCGTCTTTTTTTGCAAAATGGTCCATGCCGATAAACTGATAACCGGCGTCGTTAAGCTGTGTAATGGCTTGTTCCAGCAGACTTAGCTTAACCGATGGCTGTGGAATGGATTCTTCCGGTATTTTCTTCTGACCAGCGAAACGCTGGGGTAAATGGGCGTAGCTAAACACTGAAATGCGATCGGGATCCATTTCAATGACTTGCTCAATAGACTTCTTAAAGGTTTCCGGGCGCTGGTAAGGCAGGCCGTAAATAAGGTCTAAGTTAATTGACTCAAAGCCTAGCTCTTTACTGAGTTTTAGCTGATGCGCAATAAGCTCAATGTCCTGTACGCGATGGATCGCAATTTGAACTTTCTTGTCGAAGTCCTGCACCCCGTAGCTGACACGGTTAAACCCCAGTTTACGTAAATGGCGAAGCTTTTCGTCGCTGCAGCTGCGCGGGTCAATCTCTATGCTGACTTCAGGGTTGTCCGCGAAGGTAAAATGCTGATGAACCAGTTCCATTAGGCGGGTCAGTTGCTGTTCAGTCAAAAAGGTTGGGGTACCACCGCCTAAATGAATCTGGCGGATCTTCTTGTCCTTTACCATTGGCTGGTACATCGCCATTTCGCGGGCGAGGTAGTCCAGATACTTATCGGCTTTATGCTGGTGGCGGGTAATTACTTTATTGCAACCACAATAATAACAAAGCTTGTGACAGAACGGTAAATGCAAATACAGACACAGTCCGTCATTTGCATTTTTCAGCGCGGCTTCTATGCGGCTTTCTGAAAATTGTTCGGAAAGCATTAACGCTGTGGGATAAGACGTATAACGAGGTCCATTAATGTTGTATTTTTCTATTAACTCTTTATCCCAGGTAACTGTACTCATAACCACCCCTTGACCCCAGTCAAAAACTATTTAATTAACTTGTCTGTATTGTTTCACCTTTTTCTTTATAAATAAAATCACTAAACCGGTCTCCTATTAAATATAAGGTCCTTGGTAGCTTTTGATTTACCTCAATGGTGTCTAAGAAGTTTTTTAAATGTAACCCTAATTCGGTATTGCCTTTTACCATTAGTTTCCGATTAAAGAATAAAGTGTCGGGGTCAACCTTTCCGTAAATCAGCAAAAGCAGTGCGTCACCGTCTGATGAGAGCTGTACGTCGGGTTCAACGGGGCTCTTAAGGGATTTTAGTTGGTTTCCTTTTAACGTCAAAAATAGAGATAAATCAATGTCTTTAACCTTTATCTCTATTATTTTTCCAGACATAAAATTAAGCTCTCCTGATGAGATTTCTTCCCTAAATAAAAGGTTTAATAACTTTTCAGATCCAAAGTTAATAAATTTATTAGGAATTAACTTATTTATTGGTCGAATTATTCTAGGTATAGAAGATACCCAATTGGTGGTATTCATATTTTGCTCCGTTTGCAACAACACAATAAAAGTTTTGAGCACTATAATGAATTGATAATTAGGGTGCTACAAAATATTAAATAGAGGTTTTAAATGGAACTGCTTTGTCCGGCCGGAAGTATCCCCGCATTAAAAGCGGCTATAGAAAATGGTGCCGATGCGGTCTACGTTGGGCTAAAGGATGAAACCAATGCACGTCATTTCGCTGGTCTGAATTTAAATCAGATGAAGCTAGCAGAAGCAGCGGACTATGTGCATAAATATGGTAGCAAGCTGCATGTTGCCATTAATACCTTTGCGCACGCTAACAGTTGGGAAAAATGGCGAAAGGCGGTCGATGACGCTGTTCTGGCCGGTGCTGATGTATTGATTATTGCAGACCTGGCGGTTCTGGCTTACGCGGCTGAAAGGTACCCCAAAGTTGAAAGGCACTTATCGGTGCAGGCCTCTGCAACCAACGCAGGAGCCATCCGCTTTTACCAGCAATTTGGTGTGTCGCGGGTGGTCTTGCCGCGTGTGTTGTCTATGCAGCAAGTCAGAGCCCTGGCGCGCACTACTGACGTCGAGCTGGAAGTCTTTGCTTTCGGTAGTCTCTGCATTATGGCGGAAGGGCGTTGTTACTTAAGTTCTTATCTGACTGGTGAGTCGCCCAATACAGCAGGTGCCTGTTCGCCCGCGGCTTTTGTGGAGTGGGACGAACAGGACAATAAATTAGAATCTCGACTTAACGGTGTGCTTATCGACCGCTTTGATGAAAACGAAAAAGCGGGTTATCCCACTTTATGCAAAGGGCGTTTTTCGGTTGACGACGAAATTTACAACGTACTGGAAGAACCCACCAGCCTGAATACCTTAAGCTTGTTGCCGCAACTGTATAAAGAAGGCATTGCTTCATTGAAAATTGAAGGTCGGCAGCGCAGTCCGGCTTATGTCTCGCAAATTACCCGAGTCTGGCGTCAGGCTATCGATGCCGTTATGACCGACCCTGACGCTTTTGAAGTCGAAGATAACTGGAGTTCGGTTCTGGCCTCACTTTCTGAAGGCAGTCAAACGACACTGGGCGCGTACCACCGGAAATGGAAGTAACCAATATGAAGTTTTCTCTAGGGCCTATTCTGTATTTTTGGCCGAAACAGCAGGTTTTTGATTTTTACCAGCAAGCCGCGGAGTCAAATGTTGACCATGTGTATTTGGGCGAAACCGTTTGCAGTAAGCGTCGTGAGTTAAAGCTGGATGACTACCTAGCGATAGCGCACATGCTACGAGAAGCCGGGAAAAAAGTAACGCTGTCGACAATGACCTTGCTGGAAGCTCCTGCGGAGCTCCGGGAGCTGGGTAAATATTGCGATAATGGTGAGTTTGATGTCGAAGCAAATGATGTCAGTGCTATTGGGGTGCTGCAGGAGCAGGGGCTGAACTTTACCGCCGGGCCAGCCATTAATATTTATAATCACCAGAGCCTGCGCCGTCTTATTGATATGGGTATGACACGTTGGGTGGTTCCATTTGAACTTTCCCGCGACTGGCTGCAGGACGTTTTACAGCACAACCTTATTGACACCGTGAGGGACTGCTTTGACGTGGAAGTTTTCTCCTTTGGTCATATACCTTTGGCCTGGTCTGGTCGTTGCTTTACTGCCCGCTCAGAGAACCGGCCGAAAGATCAGTGCGAGCTGTGTTGCATAAAGTATCCGGAAGGCCGGGAAGTGAAAAGCCAGGAAGGTCAGCAGGTGTTTGTGCTGAATGGCATTCAGACGCAATCGGGTACACGTTATAACCTGATAAACCAGCTGCCGGGTATGAATGGCCTGGTCGATATTGTGCGCATTAGTCCGCAACCCGGGGGGACTTTCGACTGGCTACAACGCTTCCGCAGTAATATCAATGGGGAACACCCCGTGACCCTGACGAGCAAGGAGAACAATGGCTATTGGTTGCAATTGGCGGGGCTAGCGACAGGCTAGAATCTCTAAATAGGTATTAACCGACTTTTAGTGGTAGAGCGTCGATCTTAGTCAAAATAAAAGGTATATTAAAAATGTATCTTTTATTAATAAGCGGTGACAGTGATGCAAATCACAGACAGACAAAAAGAAGAGCAGTTAACTCCTATTCTGCGGCAGGCATTCCGCCCACTGTTCCTTTTGGGGGCCGGGTTTAGCGCCATAGCGATGCTGCTGTGGGGGTTAGCACTTAGCGGAAAGCTCAGTTTGCCTGTATACGGCAACATTATGTTCTGGCACAGCCATGAAATGATATTTGGCTTCGTTACTGCCATAGTCCTGGGTTTTTTATTAACTGCGGTGCAGAACTGGACCGGACTTAGGGCACCACATGGCAATACTCTGCTTATTCTGACCGTTTTATGGGCAGCCGCCAGGCTAATGTTACTGTTGGGCTGTAAACTGCCGTGGTGGTTGGTTGCAGGCGTGGATGTCAGCCTCTTACCTGTTGCCGCGTTGCTGTTCGGGCGTATGGTGTTAAAAGTAAATCAGACCCGGAATTTATTCTTTGTGCCCATTTTGCTGTTGCTGACGGTGTGCAACTTGCTTATGCATTACGGCTTACACTTTGGTCACTATCATATTCAGGTGCTAGGTGCTTACAACGCAGTATTTCTGGTGACCTTGTTAATGGCCATTATTGGCGGACGAGTGCTGCCAATGTTTACTGCCAACGGGACTCAAACACCTAAAGTAACACCAGTAGTCTGGCTTGATCGCATAGCTTTAGGCAGTTTGTGGCTTATCTTCGCTGTGCACTTTCTGAATCTGCACACGCTGTTGCCTAACCAGATAATGGTTGTTCTATTTGGTGTTTCAGCGGTGGCAACCGGTATAAGAGTTGCGCGCTGGAAAATCTGGATAACCTGGAGAGTACCGCTGCTTTGGTCACTGCATTTAGCTTATTGGTTTATTCCCGTTGGTCTGGCGTTATTTGCATTGCGTTACGCAGGCTTCGACCTGACTCAGAGTCTGGCGCTGCATGCCTTAACCGCAGGAGCTATGGGGAATATGATCCTCAGTATGATAGCGCGCGTCTCGTTGGGCCATAGCGGGCGTCCGTTGCAACCAAAACTTATAATGACCGGGGCATTTTTACTGGTATTAATAGCCGCATTAACCCGGGTCTTCTTAATGTGGTTGGCTCCTGATTTAGCCAGCCAGTGGTTAATGTTTAGCGCTATAGCCTGGACAATGGCTTATGGCATTTATGTTGTGGTTTATTTTAAGGTGCTGACAACACCCCGCGCCGACGGTAACCCAGGTTAAGTTTCTTCCGGAGAGTGGTCGGGGCGCGTGGCCAGCCAGCACCCGACCACAACCAGCACAACGCCGACAATGGCTTTTAACCACACCGGAATCTGTGGAACAAATAACCATAGCACCAGGTACCCGGTTGCCATCATGACTAAGGCTATTATCTTAGACCTACGTTTAATGACCCGGTGGTCGCGCCAGGCTCTTATGTCCGGACCGTATTTAGGATGGTTAAGCAGCCAGGCTTCAAGCCGGGGCCAGCCTTTACTGGCAGCCCACAATGCCGCAATGAGAAAAGGCACTGTGGGCATTACCGGCAGGGCAATGCCAATAATTCCAAGCAATACAAAAAATAGCGCCAGAGCGCGCCACAATAACCGAATTAACAGCTCCCGCGTCACGACTTCATTCCTAATCGGCTGGCCATTTTGTGCAGGTTACTGGCGTCCAGCTGCAGGTCTTTAGCGGCCTGACTCCAGCTGTCGTTATGACGGCTTAAAGCTGCCTCTATCATCTTACGCTGAGTATAATTTACCGCTTCTTTCATCGACACGTTAGCCTGAGGTAAGCTGGTTCCAGCAGAATTTTTTCCAGAGTCGGTGGTGGCTGACAAAGGCAGTTGCACATCCAGATCCAGCATGTCGGGTTCAATGGTGGCAATATCGGTTTTTTCCACACCGTGGCTAAGCAGCTTAATAGCGGCCCGGCTGATAACATGTTCCAGTTCACGCACATTACCCGGCCACTGATACTGTTGTATGGCAAGCTCAGCCTCCGGCGATAAGCGCAAAGCCCGCAACCCCAGACGAGCCCGGTTTAGCTCGAGAAAATGCCCGGCCAGAATAGACACATCGTCACCGCGCTCGCGTAATGGCGGAATTGGCAAAGGATAAACCGAAAGGCGGTGGTATAAATCAGCACGGAAAGTTTCATTACTGACTTGCTGACGCAGGTTGCGGTTGGTGGCGGCTATAAGGCGAACATCTACTTTTCGGTATTTGTCAGAGCCCAAACGCTGAATTTCACCATTTTGCAGTACTCGCAATAATTTAGCCTGTATGGATAGTGGCAGCTCGCCAACTTCATCCAGAAACAGCGTACCGCCGTGAGCGACTTCAAAGCGCCCTGAACGGTCGCTGGTTGCGCCGGAAAACGCCCCTTTTACATGACCAAAAAGCTCGCTTTCTGCAAGTGATTCGGGCAGAGCCGCGCAATTTACATAAATAAGGGGTTTGTCGCTGCGCTGTGAGAGTATGTGCAGTTCACGGGCAAACAGCTCTTTACCGACACCAGTCTCACCCAGCAGCAACACGGGCAAATCGGCACTGGCAACCACTCGCAGTTCTTTCAGCACACTTTCAATGGCTTTGCTGTGCCCGATAATTTCCGACTCGTTTCTTTCTGTGGTGCCGGATTTTGGCATAGTGCGTTGCTGGCCTTGTCGCAGAGCCCTGACGTTTTGCTCCAGCTGGCCAATGCGAACGGCGGTCTCAACGAACAAGCTAAACTTTTGCAGTTCAATCATTGAGTTGTCGGTAAATGTACCGGGTTGCAGTGCGTCTAAGGTCAGTACACCCCAACACTTATTCTCCAGATACAAACTAATACCCATGCAGTCGTGAACGGGCAGCGCATTACCTGGCTGCTCAGCGAGCAGTCCGTCGTAGGGGTCCGGTAATGACGAATCGTGCTCAAACCGCACGGGGTTGCGAGATGCCAGCAATGCCGCTAACCTGGGGTGCTGTGCTACAACAAACCGACGACCCAGCGCTTCGCGTACCAGTCCCTGAATAGCAACTGGTTGCAGCACTTCATTATCCAGCTTTAATAAAACCACTGCGCCACAGTTGAAGTGACTGCGTAAGGTGTTGACTAAATTTTGTAAACGAACCGCTGCAGGCTGCTCGGTAAGCAGGTCTGCTAATAGACTTTCTTGCAACATGGTTAAATTGACTGCCCAGGTTAAAAATACCCTTATTGGTTGGGTTGATAGTACCGTGACACCCCGGAGAGTCAATAATCCTAACGGGGTAGGAGCTGGCCTGTTTGTTGCAGTCCTGACCGGAGTAAGAAACTTTATTTAGCAAACAGGAGTGACCCATGAGTACTTTCGATGACCGTTTACAGACTGCCGAGCAACAATGGCAGGACGCTTCACCCAAGCATTTGATAGAGCATATTTATCTGCGTTTTCATCAGCGCCATCGCGAACAGCTTCCTGAGTTAAAGCAATTGGCCATGCGCGTTGAAGCCGTTCATGGTGATCACCCCGAAGCCCCGGTTGGTCTGACTGAACACCTGGATAACCTGATGCAGGAGCTGGAAAGCCACATGACAAAAGAAGAACAAATTCTTTTTCCTTTGCTGTCTCGTGGTGTTTATCCCGGCGGGCCAATTTCAGTAATGGAAAGCGAACACGTTCAGCATGAAGGTGAACTTAATAGAATTGACGAACTGACCAATAACTTAACGCTACCGGAAGGCGCCTGTGGTACCTGGACAGCTCTTTATAAAGGCTTAAAAGAGCTGCAGGATGATTTGCACGAGCATATTCACCTGGAAAACAACCTGCTTTTTGTTGAAAAGAAAGCATCGGCACCCGAGCACGGTAAAGATTTTTGTTGCGGTTCGTGTCAGTAACCCTGCTTAAAGTACATCACCTTTTCTAAATATCGGCGGCTCTCCGCTAACGGATGCTTAGAAGTTAAGTCCCGGTAAACAATGCCGGGCTGACTTCGGTTTATAATTTGAACCGCGTTGCTGCGGTTGGAAGAAAAGGTTTTCAGCACGTTACCGGCGCCACCATTGTATGCTGAAACAATAGCGTATTCGCGACTGCGCGGGTGTTGCACGCCTTTTAGGTACTGGGTGTTCAAAATGTGCAAATAGGCACTGCCAATATCGATGTTCTGAGCCGGGTCAAACAATTGTTGAGACGTGGGCTGCCCGGGAATTTTACGAACGCGCTCAAACACGTCACGTCCGGCGGTCGATGCCACTACCTGCATTAAGCCGTAAGCGTTAGCGTGGCTCACCGCATAAGGGTTAAAGCTGCTTTCGGTTTCAATAATGGCATAAATAAGCTCAGGCTCCAGGTTATAGCGTCGCGCTGCGGCTATAACGTAGTCGGCATACTGGTTTTTGCGTAGCTCCTGGTGTTCATCGACCAAAGCAATTTGAACCTCATACACCTTGTTGTTTTTAGCGCGCCGGGTGCGCAACTGGTTTTTCACCAAATACTCGGCAAAGCGATTCGCCCGCCATTCGTACTCGACGACCACATTGTCCTGGTCAACAACTTGCCCGCGCAAAAATGGTTTTCCCGTCCGTTCAGGTTCTTTATCGGTAAAAATATCAACGGCAGTGAGGTCGTTTGGCGTTAACAGCGTACGCACAATAGCGGCTTTGAGTTGTTCCCGGGTTTTGGCCGGATCATTGCTGTCATGCAATGTCGCAACACTCAGCAGGCCCTGCTCAAAATCGACAACGGCTTTGGCATGGAAGTTATCGCTGTATTTAACGTATTTTTTCGCGCTGGGAACCGTGTTTTCCTCGTCACCCCATATGGCCTCAGCAACGGCACGCAGGTCGCGCAAGGCATCGCGTAAGTCCTCTATGTCGCTAATAAGCTGTTGCGGGTTGCTGCGGTAGCTGTGCAAACGCTCACGCGCCATAGATTCCACCACGGCGGTTGGGTCGTTACCGCTAAGCACGCCGGAATTGACCACGCGTTTTACGTTATTAGGTGTTATTTGGCATCCCGCCAAAATTAGCGTTGTGGCTATAGCCGCCAGCAGAGTGGTTAATTGAGTCTTTTTATTCATAGCGCCTAAATTGAGCTTCACTTCCCTTGTTCAAGCTTTTACATTAGAGAGACATAAAAAGAAACCCTAAGCACAGTTTAAAAGTGCATAAAACAACAGGAATGAAGATGCGCAGTCTCAAATTTGCGGCGATAATAGCCGCCGTCTCGTGGTTTATTAACCCCTCCTACGCACAGCAGTTGGCTGGCGAAAAGTCATTACTTCCCGAAGCGAACTACGGTAATTCAGAAGTGACCGTTGAGAAGGTCCTGGGTTATCCGCTTGGCACTAAAATTACCAGCCCGGCGGATATGAGCCGTTATTTTGAAGCCTTAAAGCAGGCTTACCCTAAGCAGGTTAAGCTGCTTGAATACGGCAAAAGCTGGGAAGGGCGTACGCTTTATTACGCAGTTATTTCCAGTGAAGACAATATGGCTGACTTTGACGGCTTTATGCAGGGCATGCAGGCCTTAGCTGACCCGCGTAAAACCAACAGCGATAAGGCTGAGCAGTTAATTGACGAATTGCCCGGCAGTATCTGGCTGTCCTATGGCGTTCACGGGAATGAAATTTCTTCTCCTGAAGCGGCAATGATGACTGCTTATCATTTGCTGCATGACCAGCGTGAGCAGACTCAGCGCTGGCTGGACAATACTATGGTGTTTATTGACCCACTGCAAAACCCGGACGGGCGCGCCCGCTTTGTGGACCGTTACTACATGAGTGTTGGGCTGGAACACTCAGGCGATCGACGCAGTGCGGAGCAAAACGAACCCTGGCCTAACGGACGCACGAATCACTATCTGTTTGATATGAATCGTGACTGGATAGCGCTGACTCAGCCTGAAATTAGCGGGCAAATAGATGCCTTGTTAAAGTACTATCCGCTGGTGTTTGTTGATCTGCATGAGATGAGCGGCGATTCCACTTATTACTTCACCCCAGAGGCTCGGCCTTATAATCCACTGATTACCGAGTCACAACGCGAAACGCTGAACTGGATTGGTAAAAATAACGGCCAGTGGTTCGACGAAAAAGGCTTTGATTACTTTACCCGTGAAATTTTCGATGCGTTTTACCCGGGTTATGGTGCCAGCTGGCCCCTGTATCAGGGCTCAGTTGCTATGACCTATGAGATGGCTTCAGCGCGCGGGCATTTGTTTGACCGTACAGACGGTGACGTACTGACCTACGCTGACGGTGTTCAGCAGCATTTTATAGCGTCTATCTCGACGATTCAGACAGTTTCCGAACGCCGCGAAGCCTTATTGCAGAAGTTCTGGGAGTACCGCAAGTCAGCGGTCGAAGCAGGCGAAGACGGTGATGTCCGTTCTATTATTCTACCCGCCAAGGATGACCCGGCCGCCGCACGTAAACTGGCTTCTTTACTGGTTGAACAGGGCGCAGAAGTGAAGCAGGCGGAAAAGGCGTTTGATGTGTGCGGTACTGATTATGAAGCTGGCGCTTATATCATTGATATGGCACAGCCCGCACACCGCATGATACGCACCTTAATGGATAAGCAAGTGGATATGGCGGATGACTTCCTGGCAGAGCAGGAGCAGCGCCGTAACAATAATCTACCGGACCAAATTTACGACGTAACCGGTTGGTCACTGCCGTTGATGTTCAATGTCGACAGCTACACCTGTGATGACTTACCTGACGTAGCCACAGCCTTTGTAGAAGAAGGTCGTATTGAGCCTGGCAAAGTGACTAACCCAGATGCCAAAGTGGCCTTTTTGATTCGTTGGGGTGACATGAACGCAGGACGTTTTCTCACTGCTGCGCTGCGCGAGGGTCTGGAGGTTCGCCAAAGCGAATTAGCCTTTACCCACGAAAGCGCTGGTGAATTCCCAAGCGGCTCATTGATTTTAACCCGAGCTGATAATCCCGATGGCTTGCAGGCGAAACTAAAGAAGCTCGCTGAAGCGTCAGGTGCAACCGTTGAAGGTGTTGATACAAGCTGGATGACTGAAGGGCCTAACTTTGGTTCGCACAACGTAAGCAAACTGGAAGCACCTAACATTGCTATTGCCTGGGATGAGCCGGCTAGCCCATACAGTGCAGGGCATACCCGCTTTGTCATTGAGCGTCAGATGGGGTACCCGGTAACGGCTATTCGTACCATGCAGTTATTGCAAGATGACCTTGATGGGCTGGATGTTCTGATATTACCGGAAGGCGCTTATTCTGGCGTATTTAACGACAAAAGCGTTGAAAAGATCCAACGGTGGGTGTCAGATGGCGGTGTGTTGCTGACCTTAGGCAGGGCTTCTGCCTGGGCGGTTGAAACCGGTCTGCTTAATACCCAGCTGGAACGCAAAGTGCCGGAAGAAGGCGTTACTGAGCCTGATGAAGCAATTAAAGTAGACGGTAAAGTAATTGAAAGCCGCGATCAGTTCTTAACGGAAATAAAACCGCACGGCGCTGATCCCGACTGGGTGCCCGGTGCGTTATTAAATGCCGAAGTGGATACAAAACACTGGTTAAGCGCCGGCGTTAAACCGCAGGTTGTGAGTATTTATAACGGCAATGACGTATTTACCCCCATTGATATTGATCACGGCCGCAACATTGCGTGGTTTGCTGGCGCGGATAGCCTGTTAGCCAGTGGCTTTTTATGGGACGATATAGCTCAGCAATTACCTTACAAGCCACTGTTAATGTGGCAGCCAAGCGGTAAAGGCATGATTATCAGCTTTACTCAGGAGCCCACGTACCGTGCCTATATGGACGGCTTAAATACCTTGCTGATGAACGCCTTGTTCCTGGCACCGGCAAAAGCACAATAGGAGTCTGATATGGCAGAATTTGGTGTCATAGGGTTGGGGCGTTTTGGTGCCCGAACCTCAAAAGAACTGCTCGATCTCGGACATCGTGTCATAGGCGTTGATTCAGATGAAAAAGCCGTTGAAGCGATGGCAGATGTGTTAACGCATTCTGCCATTGCCGATGTGACCGATGAAAAAGCATTGGAAGAATTAGACTTAACTAACTGCGAGGTGGTTCTGGTTGCTATTGGGGAAGATCTGCAAGCCAGTTTATTGTGTGTTCTACACCTGAAAACTATTGGTGTGAAAGAAATTTGGGCCAAAGCGACCTCTAGATCCCACCATCAAATTTTATCGAAACTGGGTGTAAAGCGTATTATTCACCCGGAAGAAGAAATGGGAATAAGGGTAGCGCAGTCGCTGAATTATCCTATGGTGAACGAGTATATGTCGCTGGGTCATAACTGGTTCTGTGTGGAAATCAGTATTGGTGAATATTTAAAAGGAAAAACTCTGGACGACATTATGCCCGACGATAGTGAGTTTTTTCATGTATTGTTAATAAAGCGTCGCGATGAGGTGACTGTGACCCCCTCTTTATCTATGACGCTTGAGGGTAACGAAACCTTGGTGATGGCCGGCAGTTTAAAAGCGTTAAAATCGGTTGCTCCTAAGCTAAAAGAACCTTCATGAAACAGTGGGCTCCTTCAATAGCATGGTTGTATCGTCGTCCCGGGCGTAAAAGACGCAGAGCTTTTAAAGCCAGCCCTCCGGTTATTCTTTCCGGTGGGTTTGCCTGCCTTATTTTATTAGGAACTTTACTCTTAAAGTTACCGTTTTCAACTGAACAACCAATAACCTGGTTAGAGAGTCTATTTACTGCGACCTCCGCCGTTACCGTGACCGGACTGGTCGTTGTCGATACCGGGGCGACTTATACACCGTTTGGAATGAGCGTTTTGGCTCTGTTGATTCAGGCGGGCGGGCTAGGCTTTATGACGTTTGCGGTATTGGCTGCTATTTCGATAGGCGGCCATGTCGGGATTCAGCATCAGGTACTGGCAAAAGAGGCTATGCAGCAAACCAGCCTTGCCAGCATTGGACGTACGGCAAAAGCGGTGGTGTCGTTGGCACTGATTGTTGAGGCTATAGCCGTGGTTGGGCTGACAATAACCTGGTGGCAGGAAAAAGGTTTCGTGGATGCTTTTGCTGAGAGCATATTTTACGCCATTTCCGCTTTTAACAGCGCAGGCTTTGTGCTGTCGCCCAACGGAATTGTGGATTACGCCGACAGCATTCCGGTTAACCTTATTATCAGCATTTTGTTTGTTATTGGTGGTTTGGGCTTTTCGGTTATTACCAACATATACGAAAAGCGGCGTTGGTATAAGTTCTCGGTTTATACTCGCGCTATTTTATGGGCGACATTAATCATTAATGTATTGTCGGTTGCTATTATCTGGCTGCTGGAAATGAATAACCCGGCCACTTTTGCCAATTTAAGCTTTGGTGATCAGGCGATGGCGGCATGGTTTCAGGCTACTACGCCTCGCTCCGCAGGTTTTAATACGGTTGATACCGGAGCAATGACAGAAGCCAGCGCAGTTTATACTATGTTGCTGATGCTAATTGGTGGCGGTTCAATGAGTACGGCCGGAGGCATCAAGCTGGGGACTTTTATTGTCTTACTGGTCGCCACTTATGCTTTTCTTCGTCGTCGTGAGTATGTCACTTTGCTCAACCGCACGGTACCTCAGGAGCTGGTTATGAAAGCTCTTGCGGTCACTTTGGTTACCCTGACTTTGATGTTTCTGGGGATATTTACCCTAATGATTTTGAATCCGCTGCCGTTTATAGATATAACCTTCGAAGTTTTGTCGGCTTCGGCAACGGTTGGATTATCTCGTGGAATTACCGCAGAAGTGACATCGGCAAGTCAGCTAGTATTGGTGTTTTTGATGTTCGCGGGCCGTGTTGGGCCGTTAACTCTGGCGTATTTTTTGGCTACACCGAGAAAACGACATATACGTTTTCCGGAAACCGATATTCAGGTGGGATAGTTTGTTGATGAACGCAAGATTATAAAAAACAACAACAAGAGAAGCTCGCAAGATGCTGAAGAAATTAAAGTTTACGCAAAAGGTTATTATTGTTGCGTCGTTGATACTGGTACTCGTGCTGGGAGTCTTCACGCTGACCAACTTTTTGCAGATGTCGAATCAAACCCGCAGTAATTTGCAGCATCAAATGCAGGCTTTGTCTGACTCAGTATCAAACAATATTTCGCAGTGGTTTGATGATCGCATGAGCATGGTTCAGGCAACCGCCAATGCTTACCGTGTTGATGATTCCACAGACCGTGCGTTAGAGCGCGTTCAACAGTCCAAAGCCGCCGGTAAGTTTAAAAATGTGTATTACGGTTTGCTCGACGGTACTTTTCTGCTCGATGATCCCAGCATCGACCTGCCGGACGATTACGATGCCCGCAGCCGTCCCTGGTATCAACTGGCGGTTGATGAGGGGCAGCCAACCTATACTGCGCCTTATATTGACGTTACCACCAATGAGTTGACCATTACCGCAGTGGTGCCCATGCGTCGTGATGATCGTCTGGTGGGTGTTGCCGGTGGCGATATGATGCTGGATGAGATCTCTAACATTGTTAACGACATCGATTTTATGGGTCTGGGTTATGCCTTCTTAGTTAGCGGTGATCGAAATATTCTGGCACACCCTAACAAAGACTGGATTGAAAAATCTGTGAATGATTACGCCGGCCAGCCAGTTGCTTTTAGTTCTGATTTTTCCGAATACCAGATTGATGGAGCGGACCGCCTCGTGTCATTCCATAAAATAAAAGGTATTCAGGGAGTTGAGTGGTATCTCGGAGTGGTTATTGACCGTGAGCAGGCTTACAGCAACGTGTCATCCTTTGCCTGGACCGCTATTATTTACCTGATTATTGGCATTGTGGCGGTAGTGGTGTCATTAACCTGGTTATTGCGCTTATTGCTGAAACCTTTGCATCGTTTAAATGAGGCTGTAACCGATATGGCTCGCGGAGAGGGTGATTTAACGCAGCGGCTTCCGGTTGAGTCGGACGATGAATTTGGCCTTGTTTCACGCCGTATGAACGAGTTTATTGAGAAAATCCAGCAAGCCTTGCTGGAAGTGAATGCAGCCGCACAACAAGTGGAAGGCAACATTCGCAGCATGGTTAAGGCAAGTGACGATTCAATGGATATAGGCAGTGAACAGGCCGGAAAAGCTAGCTCTGTTGCAACGGCGGTGAATGAACTGGGCGCCAGTGCTAATGAAATTGCCGAAAATGCCGCAAAAGCCTCTGAACAGGCAAGCTTCGGTACCGAAAAAGCGTCATCTGCCCGAGACTCTTTGCAACATAACCGCCAACAAATTCAGCACTTGTCGGAACGTATGGATGCCTCCAGCCAGGCAATTCATACTCTGGATGAAGACACCCAGAACATTGGTAAGATCATTGAGGTTATTAAAGGCATTACTGAGCAGACCAACTTGCTGGCTCTAAATGCGGCTATTGAAGCGGCACGAGCAGGGGAAGCCGGTCGCGGTTTTGCGGTGGTTGCGGATGAAGTGCGCAGTCTGGCTCAGCGGACTTCGTCATCAGCGGGTGAAATTGAAACCATGATAGAACGGGTCAGAGCCGGAACGCGCAGCGTTGTTCAGGTTATTCAGGAAAGTCAGGAAATAAGCAGTGCCTGCGTGTTAAGCGCGGAAGAGTCTGCTGAGCATATGTCCGAAATTAACGCTATCATTGTAACTATTGATGACGTGAATCATTCAGTCGCGTCAGCAACCGAACAGCAGACGTCAGTGATCCAAACGCTTGATCGTGACATTATGGATATTAGCAGTATGAACGATCAGAGTGTCGACAATCTAAATAATACTAAGCGGGCTTGCCGTGAACTGAATACGGCATTTGAACGCTTGGAACAATTGGTGACACAGTTTAAACTGAATTGATCGAAATCAACTATTGGAGCAAACCTATGAACAAAGCATGGATGATTGGCGCCATAGCACTACTTGGCGGACCTGTTCTGGCAACAACGGCGCAGGCAGTAGAACGTACAGAAGCATCAGAGCAAGCTCAGGCTTATATTATTTCTCCGCAAAACGGGGAAGTGGTTGGTAAAACTTTTAAAGTGAAGTTTGGCTTAAGCGGTATGGGTGTCGCGCCGGCTGGTGTCGATGTGAAGAATACCGGACATCACCATTTGCTGGTTGATAAAGACGAACTGCCAGCCATGGATAAGCCTATGGGCGGCGACGTGACTCACTTTGGTGGTGGCCAGACAGAAACTACCGTGACTTTAGAGCCGGGTGAACATACGCTACAAATTATCTTAGGCGATAAGAACCACGTACCGCATAACCCGGCCGTGGTGTCAGAAAAAATCACTGTTACAGTGAAAGAAGACTAATCTAGCTCGAGTTCGAGTTGTAATTGCTCGTTGGGGTCAGGCAATGTTGCGCTGATCCCCAACAGCCTTACCCCTTTACCTTTTCCACGCTGCCACGCTTCGTCTAATAACTGATAAAACAGGCTGGGTGAAATAAACTGAGCACTACGGGAGACCGTTGTTTGTGTGAAGTCGGAGAATTTCAGCTTTAGTGTCTGGCTACGAATGGGCTGCTCACGCCAGTGAGTAATTTTCATTCGTTGACGCAGTTTGGGTAGTAAATTGTCCTGAACATAAGCCTGAGCTGTCGATTCCAATCGCATATCCGTTGCCAGGGTTTGTTCAACCCCGACACTTTTGCGAATGCGCTCTGTAACAACTTCGCGACGATCCCGCCCATGGCAGCGTTCAAATAGTACACACCCGGCTTTATCACCAAGAATGGCCTGTAATTGCTGCAGTTCGATATTCTGGATGTCTTTTCCTGTAGTGAGTCCATAGTTAGTGAGCACTTGCTGACTTTTAGGTCCAACACCGGGGATTTGTTTGAGGTTTAATGCCGCAATGTAGTCCATAACTTCCGCCGGGCGAACTACAAACTGACCATCGGGTTTGCGCTCTTCGCTGGCAATTTTGGCTACCATTTTCTGGTTTGAAATGCCGGCTGAACCAGTAATTCCCAGCGTCTTAATTTGGTCACGAACAAAATCCATAGCTAAAGTCGCACTGCCTTTAAAGCCTTCCAAATGAGTTAAGTCCAGATAAAACTCGTCGATAGAAGCCGGTTCAATGCGGGGTGTGAGTTCATGCAGAATATCCAGAACCTTATTGGACAGTTCGCGGTAGTAGTTGCCGTCAGGTCGTATAAAGGTTAATTGCGGGCACAAACGGCGGGCATGACTACCCGGCATCGCGCTTTTAACGCCAAACTGACGGGCCAGATAATTTGCCGTTGCAACGACCCCTCGTTCACCGCCGCCACCGACAGCAAAAGGGCGTGTTTTCAGGCTTGGATCGCGCAATTCTTCAGCCGAAGCAAAGAACGCATCCAAATCCAGCAAAGCTATTTTGCGAGCAATTTCAGCCAAGTGTTTATCCTTTGCACATTTGTGGTTATAATCGCATCCACTAACTGGGCGTGCAAGAACACCAGCCATTTGTAGGAGAAACCAGTGAAAGCTATGAATTCATTTTTTGTTAAGAGCGTTTTAGGCACCATGTCAATGCTGTTTGCGCTAAGCATTAGTGCGGCATCAGTGCAGGATGATATGTCACGTGAAGCGATCGCTGAGCGTATTAAGCCTTTGGGAAAACATTATGTGGCTGGTGAAAGCAGTGCTGCTGAAGAAAGCAGTGGACCGCGTTCAGGCCAGCAAGTTTATGATAAGTACTGCACAGCCTGCCATACCAGTGGTGTTATGGGAGCTCCAAAAAGAAACAACGCTGCCGACTGGCAACCACGTTTAGACCAGGGCATGGAAACGGTATTGAAGCACGCAGTTGAAGGTTTTAATGCCATGCCGCCTAAAGGAACCTGTAGCGACTGCTCAGAAGAAGAAATTCAAGCTGCAATAAATTACATGACTGAAGAAATTTAGTTTTATTTGCATCTTCAGTAACAAAAGGCCACCACCCGGTGGTCTTTTTTGTGTCAATCGACGTTAATTCGCTCTCTTAACTTCCTTCGCTAATTAATTTTTAACCAGATCTTTTCTATTTTTTGACACAGGTCTATACTGTACGACTGTTACTAAACGCAACAAGTGTTAACAAAATGTATTTCGCGGCAAGGAGTGTCAGTGTCTAAGGGTGAACCTGAATGACAGACCGTACGCATAGCGAGGAACAGCTTCAGAATATAAAAACTGAAAATGAACGCTTGCACAAAGTCATCGCCCGACTAAAGGGGTTGACCCAAAAGTATCGGTCTGCTGAAGTCGTACAAAAAGCGCTGTTCCGAATATCGGAACTGGCGGCTTCTGCGCGCGAAATGGACAACTTTTATCAGTCTCTGCACGAAATTATCGGCGAGCTGATGTACGCCCGTAATTTTTATATTTGCCTTTACGAACCTCAGGAAGAGCTGGTCGATTTTGTTTATTTTGTCGATGAAATTGATCAGGACACCTTATTTGAACGCATTCCTATAGAGCAATTGAAGAAAGGCTTAACGGGTTATGTTTTGCGAAAAGGCCAGTCTTTGCTTTGCCCGCCGGAAGTGTACCAACGCTTAATTGATAACGCCGAAATAGAAGGCTTAGGGGCAGAACATCAGGACTGGTTAGGTGTTCCGTTAAAACGTGGTGACGTGACCATAGGTGTTATGGTGGTGCAGAGCTACAGCGCTGACGTTCGTTATGACGCCTCAGATGAAGATTTGCTTACCTTTGTATCGCAACACGTGGTGAATGCCTTAGAGCGTTTAAAGCAGCGCGACTTAATGCAAAGCGAAATAGAGCACCAGACAGCTGAACTACGCCATGCGAATGAAAGCTTAATGAGCGAGATTACCATTCGTGAAAGGGCTGAGCAGCAAACCTCGGTGCTCTTTGCTATTTCCGAGCTGACCAATACCTCTGACGATATGAACGCCTTTTATCGTCAGTTGCACAGGCAAATCGGTAAATTGATTCATGCCGACAACTTCTTTGTCGCGCTTTTATCAGACGATAAAAAGTTTATACATTTTCCCTACCATGTTGATGAAACAGGCGCTAAAGCCGAACGCCGACGAGTCGGTAAAGGTTTAACCGAATACGTTATTAAGATGCGTGAACCGGCCTTTATCGACGCCCCTGTACGTCAAAAACTGCTGAAGAAAAACGAGATTGAGCTGGGCTACGGTGGCATGAAACTGGCTAAGCAATGGCTCGGTAGCCCCTTAATGATGAACGGGCAGGTGTTTGGGGTTATTGCGGTCCAGACCTACGACGGTGACTTCTTATACCATAGTGATGATTTAGAACTACTGAACTTTGTTTCGCAGCACGTTGCCGTGGCCATTGACAGAAAACGCTCAGCGGAAGAAATTCAGCGAGTAAACCAGTTCCTTGAAAAGAAAGTGGCGGAGCGTACCGAAGAGCTGGTGTCCGAAATAGAACGACGGAAAAAAACCGAATCCAGCTTATTCCACGCAGCGCACCACGATAACCTGACCGGCTTACCTAACCGCATATTGTTCAATGAACGTTTGCAGCAGGCCGTGGCACATAAACGACGGCACCCTGAGCACCATTTTGCGGTGCTATTTGTTGACCTGGACCGCTTTAAAAATATAAACGACACGCTTGGGCACTCTGCCGGCGATGAGTTCTTGCTGGAAGTCAGCAAGCGTATTGGTGACTGCGTACGTGACAACGACATGGTGGCGCGCTTAGGTGGTGATGAATTCGTTATTCTGCTGGATACCATTACCAGTATTGATGACGCTAAAGACGTTGCCAAGCGCATGATCCAGCAAATGAGTGAACCTTTCCATCTGAACGGACAAGAGCATTACTCCGGCGCCAGTATCGGTATTGCCGAGTGTCTGGAAGAGACCGATTCGGCTGAACGGCTGTTACGCGACGCAGATGCCGCCATGTACCAGGCTAAAGGTATGGGGCGCGGGCGCTACGTATTATTTGATGACAGCATGCATGAAAACTTAGTGGACAGTGTTCGTAAAGAAACGGCGCTGCGCCATGCGAAAGTTGAGAAAGATTTCGCTGTCAGTTTTCAGCCAATAGTGAATTTAACAACAGGCGAGGTCAAGGCCATAGAAGCTAAGTTGGAGTGGGAAGACCCACGCTACAGCTTTAACAGTGAAGAGCTGTTACCTCTGGCCGAGCGCACCGGCCTTATTGTGAAGCTTGACCGCTTTGCTTTACGGGCAGCCAGCCAGTGGCTTGTTGAAAATAGTGTCAGTGCTGAAACTATGCTGCACCTGAATTTATCTGTGCGGCATTTATTGAAAACCAGTCACCTGAATGAGCTGGTGAATATTGTGACTGAAAGCGGTGTTAAACCAGAGAACATCGCACTGGAATTTGATGAAACCGACCTGGTCAGAGACGGCCGCCGGGTACTGGCCAGTTTAAGACGGCTTTCCGAATTTGGCTTTAAGCTCGTTATAGACAACTTTGGCAGTGGCTCCGGGCCGCTTCAATTCTTGTATAACTTTCCGTTTACCATACTTAAGCTGGATCACCATTATATTGCTCGTTTGAGCAGCAATAACAGGGCGCAGGCCATGTTAAAGCACATTGTGACCTTGTGTCATGAGCTCGATATTGCTGTTTATGCCGATGGACTGGAAACTGAAACGCAAAAAAATGATGTGGAAAAGCAAGGTGTTATGATGGGGCAGGGCAGCTTCATTGACGAAAACTATGAAGGCACTGTAGCCAAAGACGACGACACCTCTTTCGTATCCGCTTAGCTTGGCACTACTTTTTCAGTGCGTTTTTCAACATTTCCAAACCCTGACTTCGTTGCTCTTCACGTTCCTCGTCGGACTTTTGCTTGCGGTGTTCCCATTCTAAATCGTCCTGCGGTAACTCCAGCAAAAAGCGGCTGGGTTGTGGCTCCGTTTTTTCGCCAAACTGACGGCGCTCTTTAGCCATAGTAAAGACTAACTTATGTTGGGCGCGGGTAATGCCGACGTAAGCCAGGCGGCGTTCCTCTTCAATGTTATTTTCATCAATACTGCTTTGGTGAGGAAGCAGGCCTTCTTCCATACCCACTAAAAACACTTGTGGAAACTCCAGACCTTTGGAAGCATGCAAGGTCATTAGCTGCACCTGTTCAAACTGCTCGTCGTCTTCGTTACGGGACATCATATCGCGCAGTGACAAGCGGCTGACCACCTGATTCAATTCCATGGGTTCATGTTCGGCGTCGCCTTTTAGCATGTCCGATACCCAGCGGTGCAGTTCGTACACGTTTTTAATCCGCATTTCGGCGGCTTTCGCGCTGGGGCTTTGCTCAAACAACCAGTCTTCGTAGCCAATTTCGCTTAGCAGTTGTTTTACTGCGTCACTGGCGTCTTCCTGATGATCGGCTCGGCGGGCCAGGGTATCTATCATGTTGCGGAACACGTCCACATGCTGAAACACACCGGTGCTAAGCTGCGTTTTTAAATGGGGCGACTGACAGGCTTCAAATAAGCTGCAACCTAACTCCTGCGACAAGCGGCCAATACGCTCAACGGTCTGCGGGCCAATGCCGCGCCGCGGGGTATTAATAATGCGCAGAAAGGCGGTGTCGTCGGTAGGGTTCACCAGCAACCGCAGATACGCCATAATGTCTTTGACTTCCGCGCGGGCAAAGAACGACTGACCACCGGTAATTTTATAAGGGATGCGGTTGTTCATCAGCGCTTTTTCAAACAAGCGCGACTGGTGATTACCCCGGTATAAAATAGCAAAGTGATGATACGGCGTTTTGCGAAGGAACCGTTGTTTTACAATTTCGGCAACCACACGCTCTGCTTCATGCTCTTCGTTACGACCAAAAATAACGCTTATCGGCTCGCCGTACTGCATTTCTGAGAACAGCTTTTTCTCAAATACGTGTGGGTTGTTCTCAATGAGAATATTGGCGGCTTTCAGAATACGCCCGTGCGACCTGTAATTCTGCTCCAGCTTAACCACGTCCAGCTGTGGGAAGTCCTGCTTCAACAAGGCCAGGTTTTTAGGCTGCGCACCACGCCATGAATAAATGGACTGATCGTCGTCGCCCACCACGGTAAAGCGAGCGCGTTCGCCCACCAGTAACTTGACCAGTTGGTACTGGCTGGTGTTGGTGTCCTGATATTCGTCCACCAATAAATACTGAAACTTTTTCTGCCAGCGTGCGCGGGCGTTTTCGTTGGTCGCCAGTAACTGCGTCGGCAGGCGGATCAAGTCATCAAAGTCCACGGCATTACAGGCACTCAGGTTGTTTTGGTATTGCTGATAGACCTGCGCGAAGGCCTTTTCCTGATCGTTCGACGCCTTTTGTAGAGCCAGCTCCGGCGACAGCATGGCGTTTTTCCAGTGGCCTATCTGGTGCTGACAGGCTTGAATCAGCGCTTTGTCGCCCTCAAATACCTCTTCAGTCAGGGCGTTAAGCAGGGCGTAGGTGTCCTGGTCGTCAAATAATGAAAAGCCGGGCTTAAACCCCAGAGTGCTGAGTTCCCGACGAATAATATTCAAGCCCAAAGTATGAAAAGTGCACACGGTTAAACCGCGCAGCTGCGCTTTCGGTAAGGTTTGCGCAATACGCTCTTTCATCTCTTTGGCGGCTTTATTGGTAAAAGTTACTGCACCAATTTGCCGGGCGGTGTAAATTTGCTGGCGGATCAGGTAAGCAATTTTCTCCGTTATTACCCGGGTTTTGCCACTACCAGCGCCGGCAAGCACTAATAAAGGGCCCTGGATGTAATGTACAGCCTGGTTCTGGCGATCGTTCAGCATGGGCGCCGCGGAGTTCCTGATTCGTGAAAAAGCTGATAAGAAGCTCGGATTTTACCTGAATCTCCTGCTAAGCTAAACGCATAAGCAACGATTTACACAAAGAGAGACTTATGGACAACAAAACAATAGAGAATATTGCTCGCCAAATTAACGACAGCATGCCTGCCGGCGTGAAAGAACTGGCCGGAAACATGGAACAGCGGGTTAAGCAAACACTGCAATCACAGCTGTCAAAACTCGACTTAGTCACCCGCGAAGAACTGGACGTGCAGCAGCAAATGTTACTGCGTTTGCGCGAGCGCGTTGAACTGTTAGAAAAAGAGCTGGAAGCGACCAAGAACCAGAACAAGGACTAAGTCAGCCGTATGATCCAATGGATTAGTGGAAAAGTTGTCGAGAATTACCGTTGGAGTTCTGGCGTTTTCAGTTTAAGAGTTGTGGCTGAGCCGTTTGATTTTAAGGCTGGACAGTTTGTGCGTTTGGGTTTGAATATTGGTGGTGAACAGTTGTTGCGCGCCTATTCACTAGCCAGCGCTCCGGACGAAGCCATACTGGACTTTGTGATTGCTGAAGTGGAAGACGGCGAGGTCAGTACTAAGTTAGCCAAGCTGCAGCCTGGCGATAATGTGGATATTACCCAGCCCGCTGGTGGTTTTTTCACGTTGGACGAAGTGCCGGACGGCGACAGCTTGTGGATGCTCTCTACCGGAACCGGCATTGGCCCGTTCATTTCCATGCTAAGAACCGAAAAGCCGTGGGAACGATTCAAACGCATTAACCTGGTGCAAGGGGTTCGTGTGGCAGAAGACCTGGTTTATCAGGGAGAAATAGAGCAGTGGCAACAAGAATACCCCGGGCAGTTGGGTTATCAGCCGGTGATTACTCGTGAAAATATTCCCGGAGCTCTATCTGCACGTATTCCTGAACTGATTAGCTCTGGCCAATTAAGCGATGCTCTCAACACGCCGTTAGACATCAGCGCACAAGTGATGCTTTGTGGTAATCCCGACATGATAAAAGAGTCACGCGCCGCGCTGGCTGAGTTAGGGCTTGCCAAAAACACCCGCCGTAAGCCCGGTAATGTGACCTCTGAGAACTACTGGTAATTTTACTTTTGAATATTAAAGTTGCTCGATAATTCGCCGATATAAGGGGTTAACACAGGAGGTGTTTATGAAACCTTTAACCATTAGCGATTTCTCTTTCACCATAAAAAAGCCACCATCGACAGCGGTAGCTGAGCCTGCAAAAAAGCCGGAAGTAAAAGAAGCTAAACCTCCGGAGCCCGCGATTGATAACTCAAAACTTACCGATGAGCAGGCCGAGAGGTTCAAAGGACTGTTGTCGGTTGATCCTGAAAATGCCAAAGACATAACCGTTGAAGAATATATTGCCTTGGCTGAGAGTGTGATGACGTTTAAGGAAGAGACGATAGAAGGGTATAATCGATATAAGGACGATGAAGAGTTGCGTGGTTCAAAAGTTCAGCTCGAATTAAAAATAAGATTCGGTGGATTGGATAGCTCAGAAAATGCAGTTTCGGTTTTCGACCATGCAGTTAATGATAAATCTAAAGGGCACCCTATATATGGAGCGGAAGCACTGCGTATTGCCGAACGATATAAGGAAGCTTCTAAAGAGCTGTTAGATTTAGATTATCTATCAGATCTACAAAGCGACGCGATGGAATATCTAAAAGGAATTAATGCAAAAATGATTGATGAAAGTGTGTAGATAATTGTGCCAAACAATATTTATATAGAAAAGAGGCTCGTTTAAGAGCCTCTTTATGAATAAGATCGGTAGTTGAGAGTTAGCGAGTATAGCCGTATTCATATTCAAATGAACCCGAACCATCACCCCCACCTTGGTTTTCAACAGCCCAATAGTAAGCTCCTGCAGCAGGCTAGCTGGTCTATCAGAGTCAAATAGAGCAGTGGCAACAGGAATACCCCGGGCAGCTAAGCGAAGCACTTGATATGCCATTAGACGTCAGCGCGCAAGTCATGCTTTGCGGTAACCCCGATATGATAAAAGAGTCACGCGCCGCGCTGGCTGAACTGGGACTTGCTAAAAATACCCGCCGCAAGCCCGGTAATGTGACTTCTGAGAACTATTGGTAAGACGCCTACGTAAATGGAAATTGCTGCTTCTCATGCAGCACGCGCAAAATTCGTATGTTGGTCCCGTGAATATCGTAAGGGACAAGCATTGAAACATCGGGGAGGATTAAAAGCCTCCCTTTTATATTCTCGCGTTTAACGCCAATATAGGGTTGCTCAAGCAATGTTTCGACTTTGCTTTGTATCAGTGAATCGGTTTGTTCGGCCACTATGGGGTTAAAATTGTAAAGAAACTCGAAAATCCTTTCTCTGTCTTTCAGGGCATCCTCTTCCCAATAAATCATTTGCGCGCCTTATTTACGAATTTGAGCCTTAAATTTTTCCATGCGGTTTTTTGCTTGTTCGTTATCCATGAACTCAGACTGGCCAGACTCCAACTTCTGGAATGCTTGGTTCACTTGTTCTGTAAGCCAGCTGTCCTGCGATAGTTGCTTTCGACGCTCCGATGCCAGCTGTTCGGCAAGCTGTCGACACGCGTCACTCAAAGTCCGACCTTCACTTTCCGCTTGCTGCTGCGCTAAGTGTTTTGTTTGTTCATCGATACGAAACTGAATTCTTGTTTCCATGATGGTTCTCTTTTAAATATGTACTCACAAATGTTAGTACACGTTGAAGCTCTTATCAAATTATAGCTCTGAATTTATTCGTCAAACCTGGAAACTTGTCACTATCGTTATATTCCAAAAAATAGCAGGTCGATAGCCGCGGTGATTCTATCTCTGTCGTGGGATAGGTCACCGACTGTGTTAGTGAGCTGAGCTTTGGAAATACTCGCCATATCTTGTGTCATCAATGAGAAAGTCTTTCCCTCAACGGTAACATCCGGGTTTAGCTTGGTGAGTTGAAAGGATTCAGCCAGCGCAGTGGGTATCAAAGGTATAACTAAGGTTGTCGATAAGGCTGACAGCAGATCGCTCTGTACATCGATAAGGTAGGGGTAGGTTGTGCGTGTCGCTGTATTGTTATTGGCGTAGACGGTGAATTGAGCCATCAGAATTTTCGCACGCTATCGCTGAATGTTCCGTTGCGCTCTACAAATTGGTTATACGCTTCCATTGCGTCAGAGTTTTCCTTCAGCCACTGCGCTTGTTCTTTTAAACGAATTTGTTCCTTCAATGCAGATTCGAGTGTCGCCGATAAATTGATGTCAAGCGATTTGGCTTTTGCCAGAAGTTCAGCGTTAATACTGACATTTGTCGGCTTCTTTGAAGCAGAAGCGGTTTTGTAAGCAGCCATTTTATCACCTGTTATTAAATATGCGTAATCCATGCGCATTAACCATGCGCATGAATTATAGCAGAGTTAATTTCAGATGGTTAACCCTTTCTCCTTGAGGTTTCACACAAGGCTAGTGATAAAACGACACTGATTAATTCAGATCGAACTGTGTTGTCGCTATTTCTTCCAGCTTGTTATAAGGAATATAACCAGGCGTTACCTGCTGACCAATGATAATGGTCGGTGTGCCGCGAAAGCCCAAGTCGCGAAACGCTGACATATTTTTGCGAATAACCGCCTCGCTCTCGCCGGACGGTGACAAGAAGGCCTCGGTACTCGTGACTTGCGCAACACTTTGCAGTGAATCGGCGGTGTGCATGCCTGACTTTTTCATCATTAAGTTGTGGGCTTCAAAGAATGCCTTAGGGTCATTGCGCCACAGATTCAGCCCATAAAGTGCGGAGTTAGTTTTGAGCCCATCTACCTGCTGTTGGCGTAAAGGCACGAAAATGTTCACGACCTGAATAGACGGGTATTCCTCAATCAGTTTATGAAGGCCTGGCTCTAACTTCTTGCAAAACGGACAGTTGTAGTCGGTAAACACAATGATTTTATGCGGTGCATCTTGGTCACCTAAAATTGGATGTGCCGCCGACTGATACAGCCATTCCTGGTGGTTAGCAAAGGCGTTTTTCTGCTCACTTTGCTGTTCTAAAAAGCGCTGCAAGCCTCTGTGAATGTTTGAAATTAGCTGCGGGTTTTCACGCAATAGCTGTTCGACTTTCTCCAAATCTTCTTCTTGTTGTGGGTTTAAATCTTGCGCAAATACGTTGCTGCTAAAGATAAAAGCAACGATGAAAAACGTTTTATAGATAAAATTCATACAACTTTCCTACTTAAAAAATTAGTGACTTCAAAAAAACTGGTGAAACCAAAGGCGAATAAACAAACCCGGAGGTGTTGTGACCCCGGTTGTCGCCGAAACTATGTCACCGTTTTCAATAATGATGATGGTTGGCGTGGCAGATACCTGCCAGCCGTTTGATACGCGGTTGAGGTTGTCGTTAACAATAGGAAACTCATACCCTTTCGCCTGCGCGTAGCGCGTGAGTTTGTCGTTGTCGCCGGAGCGCAACGCCACGCTAATGGTCGGGTAGTGGTTGCCAACGTAATCAACCGTAGGCGAGACCGCCGGGCAAACAGGACACCAGGTTGCCCAGAAGTACAGCACAACCGGGCTGTCCTTGCTCATTTCGCGTAAGTTATATTGCTCGCCGTTTATGTCCGTTAGTGACGACAGCTCCGCTGGAACAGACTCCGGCACGTCACTATTACGAAAGGCATCGACTATGAAAGCGACGACCGAGAACAGCACAATATAAAGCGCTGCGGTTCGTAGCCGCTTTGCCCACGACGGCTTAGCTTTGCTATTGCTCACGAGCATCCTCCAGCGCGTCCATGACTTTGTCTTTACTGAGCACTACGGGCAGGGTTATACCGTCCGGAGCGCCGGGTCCGTAGACTTTGTTAAAGGGCACACCAAAGGTATTGTTGGTCTTTAAGTATTTGGTAATGCTCTCGTTGGCTTTGGTCCAGTCGCCGCGCAGGCGGGTGACGTGCTTCTCACCTAAGGCTGTAAATACCGGGTCTTGCAGTAATACGCCGACTTTATTGGCCTGACAGGTGATACACCAGTCCGCGGTCACATCCACAAACACGGTTTGGCCACTGGCAACGGCTTCATCAATACGCTGCTGGGTTAGTGGTTGCCATTGGTGGTCCTGCGGCAGTTTGTTGACCCAACGGTCTGCGGTAAGAATTAACGTCGTACCGACAACGGCAGCGAATACCCAAAAGCCACCAATGGATAAAAACAGCGCCTTGCGGCCATGCACTTTACCGATAATCACTAATGTCAGAACCGATAAACCGATGGTTAGCGCCAGGAATACTTCGTTGCTGATAAAGTTTTTCAGCAAGGTTGTCAGCCAGACCGTGGTTGCCAGCATCATAATGGCGAAAACGGGTTTCACCCACTGCATCCAACGACCAGGTTTGGGTAATAATTTGGCGGTTTTAGGGAACACCGCTATAAGTAACCAGGGCAGCGCCATGCCAACCCCAAGAGCGGCAAAAATCAGCAGAATAACCGATGACTCAGCAGCTAATGCAAAGGCTACCGCGGTACCTAAAAAGGGCGCTGTACAAGGTGTTGCCAATACCGTGGCCAGCATGCCTTGCAGGAAGTGCCCTTTGTAGCTGTTATCGCCAGTGGCTGCGGCACTGGTACTCAAAGACGACGGCAATTTAAACTCAAAGGCGCCCATTAAGTTCAGCGCAAATACCCAGGTAATAGCGACTAATGCGGCAATAAAGTAAGGGTTCTGAAATTGAATACCCCAGCCGACAGAACCGCCTGACCAGCGCAGTGCCATAAGCCCCAGGGCAATGACCAGAAACGAACTGATAATACCCAGTGACGACGCCAAAAACTGCTTACGCACCACCTTCGGCTCTTGTGCTCCTGAAAGCATCAGGCTTTGAACCTTCAGGCCTAATACCGGCAACACGCAGGGCATAATGTTCAGAATAAGCCCACCAGCTAAGGCCATAAGTAAAATGGCCCAGAGCGGGGGAGCTTTATTAGCAATGGTGCCTGCGGTTAGCTCGGTCTTATATTCGGCGGCAAACTTTTCATCACTGACCGTAGTGATGAGTTCAGCGCCACTAAGGTCTGGCAGCTCCAGCCAGTGGCTAACGTCAATATTCGCCGTGAGCGTATTGTCTTCCACCTGAATATCTGGTGATGAAAACTCTGCATCGGCCAGAGCTTCGTCGCTGCTGTGTATAAACAGCTGAGGATCTTGCCAGCCACTGTCACGCTCTATAGTCAGTTGAATGCGTTGGTTGGCGTCGGACCAAATAGCCTGCTTGACGTTATTGCTGTCGTACTCCCGAGGCACCTTGCCCATCGCCTGATTAAAGGCAAAGGCACGATCACTGTCGATGGTCAGGGTGTCCAGATCAACTTGCAAGTCAATTGGGTAGTCCGTTAACACACAAACGGTGGTACAGGATGACATAGTCAGCGTACCGCTAATGCGCGCCTGCCGGGCATCCGGGCTTAACTGTATCATTAACGGAAAGGCCAACGACCCCTGATACCCCACGGTATCGATACCCTGAATGCTGTAGCGCGAGGGCACCGGCCAGTGCCACTCAATATCGTTAATATTGGATGACTCAGACCAGTCAAAGGTTGGCGGTATACCGCCTTCGCCCGGTGAACGCCAGTAGGTTTTCCAGCCGTCATCCAGCTCAACATGCAGCAGGGCGGGTAGTAGATTCCGCTCAGCCTCATAGTGGCCGGTCAGTTCCAGCTTCACCGACACCGGCGGATGATCTTTATGACTCAGCCAACCTGTAGATGGCGTTTCTGCTAGGCTTTGCGCGCTGTAAAGCAACAACGCAGCAATAAGCGATACTAGCCATAATGGTAAAATTTTATTCATACATTACTCCTGAAGTTAGTATTCCAACGGTAAAAAACTGTTGGAAGCCTTACTCCAGAAAGCAACAAAATACGGCGTGGGGTCGCCTTTTACAGGGAAAGAGAAAAAGTGGCGGTGCTAGCTGTTTGTTTACAGTGGTCCTCAGCGCCAAAGTCAGAAGAATAAAGAAAGACAGTGCCGCGTAAGTTATGTCGGACTGAAATTGCTGTAATAAATGCGCCGTTTTGTCGCAGTCGGCCTTAGCGCTTTCGTGTTTTGTGCCTGAGTCGGCATGGCTTCCGGCAAGCTGTTCAGCCGCGGGTGCACTCTGATGCTTAGGACAGCCTTCCAGCCAACCGAAGTTTTGTCCCCAACACAGTGAAAAAACCAGTAATAGCAATGGTGCTATATACCGACCTTTTCGACACTGTTGATTCAGTTGGTGGAACATGGCTTTTGGCGTCCGTTGGTTATTCGGTTTGTTCTTAATTAAGGCAAGATGATGACAGAAGTGGGTACAAAAGCAAGTGGAGAAGGAATGATATCGGTCATTGCTTGAAGTGCTTAGCTTACAGACAGGAACTTTTCTCAAGCTTATAGTTACGGCGTTGTTTAGTCATGGAGAGACAGATGGCGTTAGCGCGAGTTTATACCCGGGCATTGATAGGTATTCATGCGCCGGAAATTCGGGTTGAAGTGGATCTGGCAAGGGGAATGCCAGGATTTACTATGGTTGGCATGCCTGCAACTACAGTAAAAGAGGCTCGGGATCGGGTCAAAACCGCCTTGATGAACGCGGGGTTTGAATATCCACCGGCCACGCGTATTACCGTCAATTTAGCGCCGGCCGATATACCGAAAACCGGGGCACGTTATGACTTAGCTATAGCGGTTGGCATTTTGGCGGCTTCGGGGCAGATACCGGACGCTATTCTGGAGCAGGCGGAATTTTATGGTGAGCTGGCGTTAACCGGTGAGTTGCGTGCGGTAAATGGCTTAATCCCAGCCTTGTTGGCGTGTCGTAATAAAAAGCGGCAGGCGTTTGTGCCTATTACTAACCAGCAGGAAGCCGGGTTAGTACGTGAACAAAAGAGCTGGTTGGCGGCTGACTTGGTCAGTGTTTATGAACATTTGCACGATCACCAGCCACTGAGAGAATCAAAGCCGATAAATTGGGCAAAGGAATCATCGAACGATGATGGTGATTTAGCCGATGTTGTAGGGCAGGAGCAGGCAAAACGAGCTTTGTTGTTGTCGGCGGCCGGTAAGCACCACTTGTTGTTCGTCGGGCCACCAGGCACGGGCAAAACCATGCTCGCGCAGCGTTTGAATGGGATATTACCAGCCTTAACTGAGCAGGAAGCTATGGAAATTGCGGCGGTTAAGTCGGTGTCTTTTGATTATCATCATGCGGAGGCATTAACACGGCGCGAGCTGCGAAATCCGCATCATACCTGTACAGCCGCTGCGCTTGTGGGAGGTGGAACGGGTAATTCGATTCGTCCGGGAGAAATATCCTTAGCAAACAATGGGTTATTATTTTTAGATGAGATGCCCGAGTTCAGTCGACATGTATTGGACTGCTTACGCGAACCGCTGGGAAGCGGCGAAATTACGATTAATCGAGCCGGTTACAACGTGAAGTTTCCGGCTAAATTTCAGCTTGTCTGCGCGTTGAATCCATCTCCTTGCGGTCAGTTTGATGGCTCGTTAGCCAACTGCCGTTCCACACCTGACCAAATTCTCAAGTATTTAAATAAGCTTTCAGGTCCTTTGCTGGATCGTATCGATATCCAGGTGATGGTGCCACGAGAAACAGAATCAATGAGTCTGAATGGTGGAGCCAAACGCAATAGCCAAATGACTTCTGCAGAAGCAAAAAGCTTAGTAGAGAAAACCAGGCAGCGCCAAATACAGCGACAGGGCTGTCTGAACAGTCAGGTTAAGCCGAAGGCGCTGAAGCAAATATGCGAGCTGTCAGATAAAACAGAAGCGTTTTTAGCAAAAGCCTCCGAAAAGATGAAGCTGTCCCACCGAGCTTATCACCGGACTCTGCGTTTAGCCCGGACTATTGCTGATTTAGCTGAGAGTGACGCCATTGAGCAGCAGCATTTAGCCGAAGCCCTCAATTACCGAGCCCTAGATCGACTCATTGATCAGGTGCAAAGCTTGTAGCCTGACGCTATTGCGTCAGGTGCGATCTATCCGCCAAAACTCACGCGTAAATAACAACCCTATGGTGGTGTGACCAACACCGCACCTGATGTGAACATCAGGCTACGTCAGTGAGCCACTGTTTAAACAATTCAACAAAGTGCTCCAGGTGTTCGCGGCTGACATCCAGGTGGCATACCAACCGCAGCTTTTGGCCGCCGGGCAGTTTAATGTCGTGTTCTGCCATCAGTTCCCGCAAGCTGTCCGCCGGTAAACTGTCCGGTAGCTCGACAAAGGTCATGTTGGTACCGGAATAGCGGACTTTGGCCTCGGTGCCTGTCAGCAACTCAGAAAGTTGTTGAAACAACCATTTCGCGTTGTCGTGGTCCTGCTGTATACGCTCAAACTGGTGCGTTAAGGCATAATCAATAGCTACCGCAACAAACCCGGCCTGACGCATACCGCCGCCGACCATTTTGCGCCAACGTCGAGCGCGAGCAATTAATTCTTTTGAGCCTGCCAGCAGTGAACCAATAGGTGCGCCCAGACCTTTTGAACAGCACAAAGACACACTGTCGAAAGGCGCGGCAAGTTCCGCCATGCTTCGGCCGCTGGCAATAGCGGCGTTGGGCAGGCGGGCGCCGTCTAAATGCATGGACAAACCGTTTTGGTCGGCCAGAATACGGGCTTTATCAAAATAGTCCTGGTCTATTAACTGCCCGCCGAGGGTATTTTCAAAGGCCAGCAAGCGGGTAATGGGAAAGTGCGGATCGTTGGGTTTTATACGCTTTTCAATAGTTTCAAGCGACAAGGTGCCATCGGCTTCTACTTCAATGGTCTGTGGCACGATGCTGCCTAAAACCGCAGCGCCGCCGGCTTCGTAGCGGTAAGTGTGATACTCCTGACCGACAATGTATTCTTCGCCGTTACGGCAGTGGCTCATTAACCCCAGCAAGTTACTTTGTGTACCGGAGCTGCACAGCAAAGCATCTTCCTTACCGAGCAATTCAGCCACCCGCTTTTCCAGCGCGTTAATTGACGGGTCTTCACCATAAACATCATCACCGACGCTCGCTTCGGCAATGGCGGCGCGCATAGCAGCGCTGGGAAGGGTTACGGTATCACTGCGTAAATCCAGCATAACAGCCTCATTTTGGGGTTGGTTATAACAACTATCATCCGGTTCTAAGCACAAGGTTGTTTAGCGAGCTCAGTCAAGGGATAATGACCCGATATTGAACCAGACACTCGACAACAAAGCGAGCCAATATGAAAGTTTTTAATAATGTAATGGAAATGGTCGGCAACACGCCAATGGTGCGCGTTACCAATATGGACACCGGCCCGTGCGAGCTGTATTTAAAACTCGAGCTGCAAAACCCGGGCGGCTCTATTAAAGACCGTATTGCGGTGGAAATGGTTGAACAGGCCGAAAAGCAAGGCAAATTAAAGCCGGGCGATACCATTATTGAAGCGACGGCCGGTAATACCGGACTGGGTCTGGCGTTAGTGGCGGCGAGTAAAGGCTATCCGCTGAAAATTGTTATGCCGGACAAAATGAGCCAGGAAAAAGTAAACAATCTGCGTGCTATGGGTGCCGAAGTGGTACAGACGCGTTCCGATGTGCAAAAAGGCCACCCTGAATATTATCAGGACATGGCGGCGCGCATGGCGGAAGAAAACGGCTACTACTATGTAAACCAGTTTGAAAACGCCGCAAACGTTGATGCTCATTACAAAACCACAGGGCCGGAAATTTGGGAGCAAATGAACGGCAAACTCGATGCGTTCGTCTGTGGTGTTGGCTCTGGCGGAACCTTAACCGGTGTTGGCCGTTATTTACGTGAACAAAAAAGCGATATCGACTTAGTGCTGGCTGACCCGGCAGGCTCTATTTTAGAACCACTGGTTAACCGTAACGAAGAAGTGGAAGCGGGTAGCTGGTTGGCCGAAGGCATTGGTGAAGATTTTATCCCGACCATTTGTGATATTAAATTAGCCAATACCGCATTTGCCATTTCTGATAAAGAAGGCATGCAAACCGCGCGTAAAGTACTGGAAAAAGAAGGCGTTATGGTGGGTTCATCAAGCGGTACTTTAATTGCAGCGGCGCTGCGTTATTGCCAACAACAAACCGAGCCAAAACGCGTTGTGACGCTAGCTTGTGATACGGGTAACCGTTACCTGTCCAAGCTGTTCAACGACGACTGGATGCGTGAGCAAAACCTGCTGTAATACTTGTTGTAAATTAAGGAACCTGAATCATGGCAAATGAAAAGACAATGAAATTCGCGACGCGCGCCATTCATGGCGGGCAGTCTCCGGAGCCTGTTACCGGTGCGGTAATGCCTCCTATTTTTACCAGCTCTACCTATGCTCAGGAAAGCCCGGGTCAACACAAAGGTTTTGAGTATTCACGCTCACACAACCCAACGCGTTTTGCCTGGGAGCGTTCGGTTGCATCGCTGGAAGGTGGCAAGCAGGGGCTGGCTTTTGCGTCTGGTATGGCAGCAACCTCGACTATTCTGGAGCTGCTGGACAGCGGCGACCACATCGTTGCTATGGACGACTTATACGGCGGTAGCTTCCGCTTATTCGATAAAGTGCGCGGACGCTCTGCTGGCCTGAAATTCTCTTATGTCGACTTAGCTGATTTAAGCGCAGTAGAAGCCAGCATTCAGGACAACACCCGCATGATCTGGGTGGAAACGCCAAGCAACCCGATGCTGAAGCTGGTAGACATTGAAGCCATCGTTAAACTGGCTAAGAAAAAGAACCCGGATATTATTGTGGTTGTGGATAACACTTTTGCCACGCCGTTTAACCAGCGCCCGCTGGAAATGGGCGCAGACATGGTTATGCACTCAGCAACCAAATACCTAAACGGTCACTCTGATATGGTTGGCGGTATTGCGGTTGTTGGCGACAATGACGACCTGGTCGAGCGCATGCTGTTCTTACAGAACTCAGCAGGTGCTATTGCCGGTCCGTTTGACTCATACCTGGCACTGCGCGGCGTGAAGACGTTGGCATTACGTATGCGTCATCACAACGAAGCGGCAATGGAATTAGCCAAGTGGCTTGAGCAACACCCGAAAGTGGAAAAAGTCATTTACCCGGGGCTTGAAAGCCACCCTCAGCACGAGTTGGCTAAAAAGCAGATGCAGGGCTTTGGCGGTATGATTTCTATTTTACTGAAAGGTGATTTAGAAGCGGCTCGCAAATTCCTGGAGTCGGTAGAAGTGTTTGCTCTGGCGGAAAGCTTGGGCGGTGTTGAATCACTGATTGAACATCCGGCTATTATGACTCACGCATCGGTTCCAAAAGAGAATCGTGAGAAGTTAGGCATTCTGGATAACTTCGTGCGGGTGTCTGTTGGCATTGAAGATCTGGATGATCTTAAAGCCGACTTAGACAACGCGCTTAATGCATTTTAATCGCTATTAACGATTAAAAATTCAGTATTTAATATGTAAAACCGGCCTTTTGGTCGGTTTTTTACTTTTAATTTCATAGGCTTATACAAAGTTTTACAGTTTAGTCATAATTGAGTAGTCTTTATCTATCAGTAATTACTTGCGAGTAAAAACTGATTTAGAACAAAAAAACAGAAACGCAAAGACGTTTTTTAAATAACGAAAAGGAAAGACTTATGCTATTGAGCCTCATGGTACTCCAAGGACTCGTAGCCGCTCTATTGTTTTATACTTTAGTGGGCCAGCATCAGAAAAAACCACTATGGAATTTGTTAGCGGTATTAACCGCCGGTTTCATTCCACCGGTAAACTGGGCGCTTCTTGTGTTCGCTATTGGTGTCAGAATGTGGCGTCGTTCGCCGCAAACCAGCACACCACAAAACATAACGGCAAAACTCAGCCATTAAGTGGCTAAAGAGCAAGGCAATTTAGCAGTATGTCAGACACAACTAATGTACGACCCTTTCATTTAGCCATTCCTGTCAGCTCACTCGATAATGCCCGTGCGTTTTATGGCGATGTGCTTGGGCTGTCACAGGGACGCAGCAGTGACGAATGGATAGACTGGAACTTCTTTGGTCACCAGTTTGTGACTCATGTAGCACCCAATGTTGCCGGTTTAAAAAATCACAGCGGCGTTGATGGTCATTCGGTTCCTGTTCCACATTTTGGCGTTGTCTTATTACGTGACGACTGGGAAGCGTTGGCAGAACGTGTGAAAGCTGCGGATATTGAGTTTGTCATAGAACCCTACATTCGCTTTAAAGGTAAGCCAGGCGAGCAGGGCACCATGTTTTTCTACGATTACTGCGGTAATGCGCTAGAATTCAAGACCTTCAACGACGACAGTCAAATCTTCGCAACCTAAGTTTTGATATAGGCTCGACTACTGGCGCAGCTTTATATCTTCCGGCTGCGCTGCAACATTACCACCGCTCAGCACCAACCCCACTCGTTTACCTTCAAATAGCGACTTATTTTGTATAACCGCAGCTAAAGCGATAGCAGACGACGGTTCCACAATAATTTTCAGATGATGCCAAATCAGCTTCATGGCGCTTAGGGTGTCTTCATCCTTCAAGACTAAGATACCGCAGATACGTTGCTGAATAATGGCAAACGGCAATTCACCGATTTGAGTCAGTAAGCCATCGCACAGGCTTTTCGCGGGTAACGCCGGTTGCCGCTCTCCGGCTTTTAATGACAAGAAAGCATCATTCGCTAATTCCGGCTCCGCACCGAACACTTGTATTTCGGTACCGTCGCAGGCAAGACAAGCTCCTGAAAGCAAGCCCCCACCACCCAGTGGCGTTATTACCGCATCCAGTGCGTCAGTTTGCTCCAGTAACTCAAGTGTTGCTGTGCCCTGACCGGCAATAATGTTGGGATGATCATAAGGCGGTATAAAGTGACTTTCGCCTTCGTTCTGCCACTTGGCCACAATGGCTTCACGAGCCGCCATACCCGGTTCTATGTCGGTAATTTCCGCACCACCGGCTTCAATATTTTGCCGTTTTATTGCGGGAGCATTAGTGGGTACCCCCACTTTCACTTTTACACCCAAAGCTTTACCTGCATGAGCTAATGCCGCACCATGATTGCCGGAAGACACGGTGATAACCCCTTGCTGGCGCTGGTCCGGGCTAAGTTTAAGTAGTGCGTTAGTAGCACCACGAAACTTAAAGGCGCCGGTACGTTGCAAATTCTCGCATTTGAAAAATAATTCGCAGCCCAGTTGCTGATTTAACGCAGGGTTTGTCAGCACAGGGGTCTTAACGGTATAGCTATTAATTCTTTGCTGCGCTTGTACGACATCGGCATGGCAGGGGAGCGATAACTTCGGCATAATACGAGCCCTTAATGAATAAAACGACACAGTGATAAGCATACACTGTCTGGAGCCGGAACGTGAGTCAACTCGATACCTTTCAGCGCATACGCGAACTGCCGCGTGAACAGCAAATTGTTATGGCGTTATATTTGTGCGAACGCATGGTTCCTAATTACGACTTCTTCCATCAGTTAACCGGCTTTGGCGACAGTAAACCTTTGCACGGCACGTTAAATGCCTGCTGGGACTGGGTCGCGAATCCGAAGAAAACCAAGGTTAACTTTGCCCGCTGGCAGGAAAAAGTCGACGAGCAAACGCCCAGTGAATACGGGCACGATATGCTGGGTGTCTACCCGGCAATGGATGCCTGCACGGCGTTGAGTACGTTGTTGCAGGGGCTGCTGGACGATAACGGATCTAACTTTCTGGATGTGGCAAAAATATCACAAGCCAGTGTGGCGAAGTTTATTGAACTCAATGACGCCGAAGAAGTGGGCACCGAGCAGTTAAAAGAGCACGTTCAGACACATGAGCTAATGGAATACGAAGTGGCTATTCAGCAGGCCATGATCAACTTTCTTGAACAACAGCCTGCGGTAAACAGAGCTTTGGTAAGCCAGTTAAAAATGATGCTTAACGACGAGGGGGTGTCGAACCTTGGTCTGGCTTTGGACGCTGAAGAATAGACAGCCAGGCGAAAATACCAAAGGCCAGAATTTGCCAGCTGTCGCCTTTGCGCCAGGGGAATGCCTCTTTCATGGTGGCAACAAAAATACCAAGCAGCAGCAAGTGCGTGATAACCATAATGGCTAATAACAAGCTCAGCAAACCAATGGACTGAGTGCTGAGCTCGCCGTTTGCCCCTGCAAGCAGAGCAAAAAGGCCCAGCCAGATAACGGCGAAAACTACTTTGCCCGCAATAATAATAACTTTCATTCTATGTCCTTAGTCAGTAAGCGAAAGCAAACTTGTCCGTGAGTTTTCTCTTTGGACACACGCCAGTTTGCCGGTAATTTCAATGGCCACTCTTTTTCTGTTTCCAGATACACCTGATTGTCGACTGTCAGCCAGTTATTTTCATCCAGCAGCTTTAATGTTTTATCAGCCAGACCTTCGCGAAACGGCGGATCAATAAAAACAATGTCGTAGGCTTTAGCGGATTGAGTTTGCAGCCAGTCGAGTGCGTTATGGGTAACAACCTCAATGCGCTCGCTGTTTAATAAGCTGATATTGTTCTGTAACTGCTGGCTGACGGACTTTACCGCTTCTATTAGGGTCACCTGAGCCGCTCCACGCGATGCGGCCTCGAAACCTAAGCTGCCACTGCCGGCAAATAAGTCCAACACCCGGGCGTCGGTAATGTCCCACTGCAGCCAGTTAAACAGAGTTTCGCGTACGCGGTCTGTGGTGGGTCTTAAACCCGGGCTGTCGGCAACGGGAAGGCGACGACCGCGCCATTGTCCGCCAATAATCCGATAGTCGCCGCTGGCGCTTGTCTGGCGTTTTTGTCTCACTCTGTGGCTTCCTTTATTCAGACCGTCGTCAGTTTGTTAACAGCATGGTAAACTAAAGCCTATAGTTTAACGATTCCTGCGTGTCAGTTCCAAGGAAACCAATATGTCGATGTTTTCGCTGTTTAAGAAAAAGCGTAATGAAAAGGCACCCGAGGCCGAAGAGAAAAAAGAAGATGCAGTAGTAGAAGAACAGGAGCAGCCAGAGCCTGAATCAGAAGTTGATCCTGAATCTAAGCGTCAGGACGAGACGAAACCAGAAAGAACCGAGACACGCGAAGAATTGCCCAGTGCAGTTGACGACTGTGCGCAAGTTACTGCTGAATCGTATGCGGCAAAAACTGCTCCGGAAGCGAGAGAAGCAGCTCAACCTGAAGTGGTCACCGAGCCTGAGTCAGTAGTTGAGCCAGAGTCAGAAACTAAATCCGAAGCTAAACCTGAACCAGAACATAAGCCAGAACCAACCGAAGCCGCACCAAAAGAGAAGGGTGAAAAGAAAGGTTTCTGGGCACGTCTGACTCAGGGTTTACGCAGAACCTCCGGTTCTATCGGTTCAGGTCTTATTGGCGTATTTCGCGGTAAGAAGATTGACGAAGACCTGTTCGAAGAGCTTGAAACTCAGCTATTAATGGCGGATTTGGGTGTCGCGACCACCACCAAAATTATCGATAACCTCACTAAACAAGCCGACCGCAAGCAGTTAAAAGACGCCGAGGCCTTATATGAGTTATTACAAGAGCAGTTAGCTGAAATTTTAAAGCCGGTCGACAAACGTCTGGAAATACCACAATCTGACTCGCCGTATGTGATTCTAATGACCGGCGTAAACGGTGTGGGTAAAACCACTACTATTGGTAAGCTGGCTAAGCAATTTAAAGCCGAAGGTAAGTCGGTAATGCTGGCCGCTGGTGATACCTTCCGTGCGGCGGCGGTAGAACAGTTGCAGGTGTGGGGCGAGCGTAACGACATTCCGGTTGTTGCTCAGCATACCGGTGCCGACAGTGCCTCGGTTCTTTACGACGCCTTGCAGGCCGCTAAAGCACGAGATGTTGATGTGCTTATTGCCGACACCGCCGGGCGCCTGCAGAATAAAGCCAACTTAATGGAAGAGCTGAAAAAGCTGGTTCGGGTCATGAAAAAGCTGGATCCGGAAGCGCCGCACGAAGTGATGCTGACGCTTGACGCAGGCACTGGGCAAAACGCCATTAGTCAGGCAAAACTCTTTACCGAGGCTGTGGGCGTTTCGGGTATTGTGATGACTAAGCTCGACGGCACTGCAAAAGGCGGGGTGATTTTCGCGGTCGCAGACCAGTTCGCCATACCTATCCGCTATATTGGTGTGGGCGAAAGCTTAGAAGATTTACGGCCTTTTGTGGCAAAAGACTTTATCGCGGCGCTATTTGACCGTAACGTAGATGAATCAGAACAGACAACAGCGAGTTAAAGATGATCCGCTTTGAGCAAGTCAGTAAAACCTATCGTGGAGGCCATCAGGCACTGAGCCATGTGGATTTCCATGTACAGCCGGGTGAGATGGCCTTTTTAACCGGTCATTCCGGCGCGGGTAAAAGTACTTTGCTCAAACTCATCAGTTTAATGGAAAGACCAACCGCAGGCCGGGTGCTGATTAACGGGCACGATTTGCGAAAAATTAAGCCATCGCAAGTGCCTTATGTGCGCCGTGACATTGGCATGATTTTTCAGGATCACCGCTTGCTGATGGATAAAACTGTATTTGATAACGTTGCGCTGCCGTTGATTATTGAAGGCTACAGTGTTCAGGAGGCGCGCAAGCGTGTCGTGGCTGCGCTGGAGAAAGTGGGTATAGCCGACAAAGTAAAACATTATCCGAAAATGTTATCCGGTGGTGAGCAGCAACGAGTGGGTATTGCCCGCGCTATTGTGACCAAACCGCCTTTGCTACTGGCCGATGAGCCCACCGGTAACCTCGATCCTAAGCTGTCGATGGAAATTATCCGGCTGTTTGAGGAATTTAATAAAGTGGGTGTTGCTGTCCTCATTGCCACTCACGATTTAGGCCTTATTGCGCGCCTACGCTATCGCACGCTCACTTTAAAAGACGGACGTATGATTAACGATGGTCTGGAGGACAGTGAACTATGAGTTTATTGTTCCGCAACCGCAGCATTGAAAAAGGTGCCAGTAATCGCGGGCGCTTACCCTGGTGGCGCAGACTCGTTATGGTTCCTGTGCATCATGCCCAGCAGGCCATTGCGAGTTTAGGCGAGTTGTGGCGTAATCCTTTTGCTTCTCTTATGACCATGGCGGTACTGGGGCTGAGTCTGACGCTACCGTCGTCACTTTACGTGTTAGTCAAAAATACTACCAGTATTGCTGATAATTGGCAGGAAGCCTCTGAAGTTACCTTGTTTTTAAGGAAGGATCTGCAGCAATCTGAAGTCGATACATTAAAAACGCAAACGGAACTCTCCGAAGGTGTTGAGTCAGTGCGCCTTATTCCAAAAGAGCAGGGGTTGGAAGAGTTTAAGAAAGAGTCGGGCTTTGGTGAAACACTGGATTACCTGTCATCAAACCCGCTGCCGGACGTGTTGGTCGTTATTCCGGCTGAGTCGCATCGATCGCCCCAGCGGGCCGAGGAATTGCTCAACCGGCTGGAAAAACAACGCGAAGTCGCTTACGCGAAAATGGACCTGGAATGGCTTAACCGACTACAGGGAATTCTCAATTTAATTGAAGATATTCTTGGAGCGCTGGCTGTGGTGCTGTGTTTGTCGGTGGTGCTTATTGTAGGGAACACCATTCGGTTAAATATACTGTCCAAACGTGACGAAATTATGGTGATGAAACTGGTCGGCGCGACTAACGCTTTTATTCAGCGTCCTTTTTTATACACCGGTGTCTGGTACGGCATTATTGGCGGGCTGGTTGCCTGGTTGGCAACCGCGTTACTGATCTGGTGGGTCGAGAGCGCCGTAGTAGATTTAACTGAACTTTACGAAACGCCTTTCCAATTAAATGGTCTGACGTTAGGCGAGCTGTTGATTATATGGTTGGTCGCTGTGGGATTAGGTTTAGCAGGTTCTTACTTAGCTGTAAGACGTCATATACAAAGCATAGAACCAGAATAAAATGGGGTTGCGAAAGCCATAGGCTTAGTTATACTGAATTACCTGATCTGCAATGATCATAATGGAACTTTTAGACTCAAAAAGGGTCTTAAAAGCTGACTGAAAAAGCAGTAATTAAGTCGGTATTTTAAGTAGAGGTTGTTAAATGAGCACTGAATTAAACACTATGGCATTATCGGTTCCCCAAGGGGCAGGACTCGACGGCTATATTCAGTCAGTCAACCGTATTCCTATGCTCACCGCCGAAAAAGAAAAGGCGTTGGCAACAAGATTATACGAGAACAGTGACCTTGATGCAGCGAAAGAACTCATCATGTCGCATCTCCGTTTTGTGGTACATGTAGCTCGTAGTTATTCGGGTTATGGTCTGCCGCAAGCCGATTTAATTCAGGAAGGCAATATTGGCCTAATGAAGGCCGTGAAACGCTTTGACCCATCGGTTGGTGTGCGTCTGGTATCTTTTGCTGTTCACTGGATAAAAGCAGAAATTCATGAGTACGTGCTGCGTAACTGGCGCGTTGTTAAAGTGGCAACCACTAAAGCACAGCGTAAGTTGTTCTTTAACCTGCGTAAAATGAAAAAGCGTTTAGGTTGGTTTAGCCAGAAAGAAGTTGAAACGGTAGCTAACGAGTTGGGTGTCAGTACTAAAGAAGTGCTGGAAATGGAAACTCGCATGAGCGCTCACGATCAAGCGTTTGAACTGAGTTCAGACGACGATGACTCGAAAGAGGGCAGTGCCTACTCTCCGGCGATGTACCTGGAAGACAAGCGCTCCGACTTAGCTGCAGAAATTGAAGCGAAAGACTACGAAAACCACACACAGCAGAAACTGCTGGGTGCAATGAGTCACTTAGATGAGCGTAGTCAGGATATCGTCCAGTCTCGCTGGTTATCGGAAGACAAAACGACGCTGCATGACCTGGCAGAAAAATACGAAGTCTCGGCAGAGCGTGTTCGCCAGCTCGAACAAAACGCGATGAAAAAACTTCGTCTCGCAATGAGCTAAATGAAGTGCCGCATTGGCTGCGGCGCTTGCTGCATAGCCCCCTCAATTAGTTCTCCCATCCCCGGTATGCCTAACGGCAAACCGGCGGGTGTGCGTTGTGTTCAACTCGATGATGATAATTTGTGTCGTTTATTCGGGAAGCCAGAGCGGCCGAAAGTGTGTGGCGAGTTTTCTGCCGATGACTATGTTTGTGGTGAAACTCGCGACGAAGCGCTTATTTTGCTGACGTCACTGGAAGAAGATACCCATTGCGGTTAGCCACAGTGGTTAACTCAGATACGAATACCAACTCAATACCCTGTTCTTGTAATTGCGGTAGTTGCTTTTGCAAAAAGCTCAGGGTTTCCGGGTAAGGATGTCCAATACCTATGGCTTGTCCCTGACGTTTGGCTATACTCAGCAGTTGCTCAAATTGCTGCTGTAAATAGGGCTCATCAACCTGGTTATCAAGAAACACATGTCTGTGCGATGTCCGTACGCCAAATTCTCCCGCCATTTGTTCTGCAACGCTGAACTCAGATGTCCGGCTATCAATAAAAAAGAGTTTGCGGGAGGCTAATGTTTCCATCACTGCCTGCATTGGCATGTGTAGCTGAGTTAACTTGCTGCCCATATGATTATTGACACCAGTAACGTAAGGTATTGAGTCCAGGGCATCAACCAGTTGCAGTTTGATCTGTGCATTGTTCATATCTGCCGTAACCACACCGGGACCCGGGCGGTTATTTTCAACGGCTTCCATTGGCATATGCAGTAATATCTGTTTTTTCTGATGATGGCCGCGTAAGGCGAAGGCGCGGGCATAAGGGGTATAGGGCAGCACTGCGAAACTGATATTACCAGGTAGCAGAGCTGCTTTTAAATCGTTTTTATTATTGCCTATATCATCGATAACAATGGCTATCTTAGAGGCATAAGCTGGCGTCATCAGGCACACCAGTAAACCCAAAGAAAGTACAAGCTTCAACATCAGCGTATCCAGTTACTTGGGTTTTGTGGACGCCCCTGATGGCGAATTTCAAAGTAAAGTGCCGCACTATTACGTGAACCAGACTGACCCATCAGTGCAATTTCTTCGTCCTTACGGACTTTATCGCCAACCGCTTTTGTTAATGTCTGGTTGTGGCCATATAAGCTCATATAACTCTCACCGTGGTCAATAACGATGACTAAACCAAAGCCTCGCAGCCAGTCTGCATATACCACGCGGCCGTTAGCAATAGAGCGGACCGGTTGGCCGTTTTGTCCTTCAATGAGCACACCTTTCCATTCAAGCGGACCTTCGCGGCGTTGTCCAAACAAGCGTTTCACATCTCCGTCACTTGGCCAGCGAAGTTGATTCTTGACTGCCTGCAGGCCAACTAGACGAACGTCTTTTTGCTGAGCAAGCGCGGTTTCAATGGCACTTAATACCTGCTCTAATTGCTCCCGGCTTTGCTCCAGTTGATTCACCCGGGACCGGTCTTTACGTTGCAGTTGTTGCAGCTCTGCTAACTTCTCTTCCTGCCGGTGTTGCTGCTGCTCCAGTTGTGCGCGTTGTTCTTGTTGTTCGGCCTGTAAGCTCGCTAACTGGTTTTGTTGCTGCTTAAGTTGTTCTGTCAGCGTGGCAATTTCTTCCTGAGTGCGCCGAATAACCTCAATTTCTTCAACTCTGGCGGCATTCATGTATTGGTAATAGCTCAACATTCTTTCAAATTGGCCGGGATCTTGTTGATTTAACAGCATTTTCAGAAAGTCATGATTACCGTTCATATAAGCGGAAACCAGTTGATCTTCCAGTTGTGCCATCTGCTGCTTTTGTTTTTGCTTAAGCTCTTCGCGGCGTTGTTCTGAGTCAGCTATTTCGGTATTAATTTCTTTAAGTTCGGTTTCAGTCTGGCGCAAAGAACCAGCTATTTCTGAGGTTCTTATTTCCAGATCTCGCAGTTGTCGTTCTGTTGAGTTTAGTGCGCTGCTTCGCTCTTCTATAGCCTGCAAACGCTTAGCCAATTCCTCTTTAACAGCTGCAATTTCGGCCTGAGTCGAGGCTTTATCATCTTCGCTATAGTCCTGCGCTAAACTGTGGCTGATAAAAACCAGCCCCAGCGCCACTGCCCAAAACAGCCTTATTGGCATAAGTTAACCCTGCTCTAACGTCATTAGCGAAGTACCGGTCATTTCGTCCGGTTGCTCCATGCCAATTAAGTGCAGTATGGTTGGGGCAACGTCAGATAAGCGCCCATTTCGGGCTTTAGCCGGTCGACCCACATAAATAAAAGGTACAAGTTCGTTCGTATGAGCGGTATGTGCCTGCCCGGTCATGGCATCACTCATTTGCTCAGCGTTGCCGTGGTCTGCTGTTATCAGACATTCACCACCAACGGCCTCTAATGCTGAAACCACTCGTCCAACGCTGTGGTCAACGGCTTCACAAGCTTTAACGGCGGCATCAAAGTTACCAGTATGACCAACCATGTCGCCGTTCGGGTAGTTGCAAATCACTACGTCAAAGGCCTGAGACTCAATGGCTGCAACCAACTCATCGGTAAGTTGTTCTGAGCTCATTTCTGGCTGTAAGTCGTAGGTTTTAACTTTAGGCGAAGGAATAAGCACACGCTTCTCGCCCTCAAATTCCTGCTCGCGTCCGCCGCTGAAAAAGAAAGTAACGTGCGCGTACTTTTCTGTCTCGGAAATGCGCAGTTGAGTTTTATCATGCTTAGCCAGCCATTCACCCAGAACATTATTCAAAGGCTCGGGTGGGAAGGCACTGGGAGCTTCTAAGGTATCGGCATATTGGGTCAGCATAACGAATTCGCTGATGTCAGCGCGCGGCCCGCGGTCAAAACCGTCGAAGTCGTTGTCGACGAAGGCTTGAGTCATTTCACGGGCGCGGTCAGCACGGAAGTTCATAAAAAAGACGGAATCACCGTCGGCAACTGGTGCTGGCTGCCCAATAACAACTGGCGTGACAAATTCATCGGTTTCGCCGCGCTCGTAAGCGTTTTCTACTGCGTCTGTTGCGTTGGCAGATGTTACCCCTGAAAGGCCGTGATAAACCGCTTTGTAAGACTGTTCAATGCGCTCCCAGCGCTTGTCTCTGTCCATGGCAAAGAAGCGGCCACTTAAAGTGGCAAAACGACCTTTGCCTAAGCGTGCGAATAAGGCCTCAAAACGTTCAATGGAAGGCAGTGCCGATTTCGGTGGTGTATCACGACCATCTAAGAAAGCATGCAGGTAAACGTCTTCTGCGCCTTGCTCAACCGCCATTTCTATCATTGCGACCAGGTGGTCTTCGTGGCTGTGAACACCGCCGGCAGAGAGTAACCCCATAATATGGACTGCACCCTTGGCAGCTTTGGCTTTTTTCAGGGCGTCGCAAAGTATCGTGTTACTGAAAAAACTGCGGTCAGAAATAGCTTTGCTAATGCGGGTGAAGTCCTGATAAACAATGCGGCCAGCACCTAAATTAACGTGACCCACTTCGGAATTACCCATTTGGCCGTCAGGTAAACCAACTGCGCCACCGGAGCCATCGACCAAACAATGCGGGTATTTTTCCCATAAACGATCCATAACCGGAGTATTCGCTTTGGCTATCGCATTATCAGGTGCATCTTCACGGTAACCCCAGCCGTCCAGAATCAACAATACCAAAGGTTTTATCGTAGGAGTCATAATGGGCCTCATTGCTCGGTGTTTTCACAGATGAAATTAGCCAACATTCTACTCGATTTCCAGAGCTTACGCATCCACCCAAGATTTTTCTGGAAACTGCGATTTGTACAGGTATACTCTTGACCCGCAACTCTTTTCTGTTACCGACGAATACTGGTAGGTCTTATGCAAGAAATTATGGAATTTGTCAAAAGCAACCCGATGATGAGTGGTATCTGGGTTGTGCTGCTAGTCGCACTGATTGTGACCACGATTCGCTCGGCTATGTCACCGACAAAAAATTTAGAACCGCAAGAGGCCACGGTATGGGTAAACCGCGGTGATGGCGTTTTTGTTGATATTCGTAGTCCGGATGAATTTAAGAAAGGACACATTCACGGATCGGTGTCATTACCGATGGAAAAAATTAAACAAAAAGAACTTTCCTCTATTGAAAAGTTCAAAGAAGCCCCCATTGTGATAGTCTGTGCAACAGGAATGACGGCAAAATCGGCAGTTAGCCAGCTAACGGCTGAAGGCTTTACTCAAGTTGCTGTGCTGCAAGGTGGTATGAACACATGGCGCAGCGCCAAATTGCCGGTTTCGCAGAAAAAATAATAAAATTCGTCTAATACTTAAAAAAGAATAGGAAGTAAAATCATGGCTGAAGAACAGCAAGCAAACGGCGCAGCAGCTGAAAACCAACAGCAGCAAGTACAATTCGCTATTCAGCGTATCTACGCTAAAGACATCTCTTTTGAAACTCCAAGCTCTCCGGCTATTTTCCGTAAAGAATGGAAGCCTGACCTTAAATTAGACCTGAACGTTAAACACGAAAAAATTGAAGACGGTGTTTACGAAGTGGTACTGACTCTGACGGCAACTAACAAAGTTGAAGACGACGTTGCTTTCCTTTGTGAAGTACATCAGGCGGGTATTTTCACTATTGGTGAAGAAGTTCAGGACGGCCAGCTGGCACACATGCTGGGTTCTTTCTGCCCGAACATTTTGTTCCCTTACGCTCGTGAGTGCGTTTCAAACCTTGTTAACCGTGCGACTTTCCCACAGTTGAACCTGGCTCCTGTTAACTTTGATGCGATTTTCCAGCGTCACATGCAGCAGCAAGCTGAACAGGCTCAGGGTCAGCAAACTGCAGACGCGTAAGCAGATAAAATAATGCAGACACCTCAGGTGACAGTATTAGGGGCGGGCTCTTACGGGACCGCCCTTGCTATTTGTTTTGCCCGTAAAGGTATTCCTACTACCTTATGGGGGCGGGATGCCGATAAAGTTGCTGTTATGCAAACGGCTCATGAAAACGAAGAGTACCTGCCGGCGTGCCCGTTTCCCGAATCATTAAAGGTTACTGCCGACTTAGGCGAAGCCCTTAAAGACGTGAAAAACGTGGTGGTCGTAGTTCCCAGTCATTCGTTTTCGTCCATGCTGAAGCAGGCAAAACCTTTGTTAGCGGAACATGCCCGCGTTGCCTGGGCAACTAAAGGATTAGAGCCGGACAGTGGGCGTCTTTTGTACGAAGTCGCAGAAGAAACTCTGGGCGACGAGCATCCGCTAGCGGTGTTATCCGGCCCCACTTTTGCTATTGAAATGGCTAAAGGCTTACCTACTGCCATTTCGATGTCGTCAACTGATCAGGCCTTTGTCGAAGAGCTTTCCGGGCTTCTGCATTGTGACCGCTCTTTCCGGGTTTACACCAACAACGACTTTATTGGCGTGCAACTGGGTGGCGTGGTTAAAAATGTTATAGCCATTGGTGCTGGTATGGCCGACGGTATTGGCTTTGGTGCTAATGCCCGCACGGCACTTATTACCCGCGGGTTGGCTGAACTCACCCGGTTAGGTCTGAAGTTAGGCGCAAAAAGCGAAACCTTTACCGGTATGGCCGGTTTGGGTGATTTAATTCTCACCTGTACCGACAATCAGTCGCGTAACCGCCGTTTTGGCATGGCTTTAGGTCAGGGTAAAGGGGTTGAAGAAGCGCTGAAGAGTATCGGGCAATCTGTTGAAGGCTACCGTAATACCCGTGAAGTGGTTGCTTTAGCAGCGCGCAACGAAGTGGAAATGCCCATCTGTGAGCAGATATATGCGGTCCTTTATGAAGGTAAAGAACCGCAACAGGCCGCTATCGATTTATTAAGCCGAGAGCGTAAAACGGAGTGATCTGTTTTACGCACTGACCAGCTGTTGTTCCATTACCTGCCACTGAGCCGAGAAATGCTCGGTCGGTAAACGCTTAAAGTTAGAGCGCACAAACTGACTGATTTTGCCATCGGCATAGCTTAGCAATAAATTCGCTAATACCGCTTCGTCCACAATAAAGCGCTGCTGTTCGCGCATCGCTTTCTCGCGCAGTATTTGCTTAATTGAACTCTCTATACGGTTGAACAAATCTTCCATTCGACCACGCAAACGGTCATGCTCACCCATTAATGCATCACCTGTCATAACACGGGTAATACCGGGGTTACGTTCGGCAAACGTCAGCAACAGCTGCAATATTGCGTGACAGCGGGAGAGGGTGTTTTTCTCCTCGTCCATAATCATGTTAATACGGGTTAGCAGGGTGTCTTCAACAAACTCGATAAGCCCTTCAAACATCCGCGCTTTCGATGGAAAGTGACGATATAAAGCCGCCTCTGAAACGCCTAAATTAGCCGCCAGTTTTGCTGTAGTAATGCGCTGTCCCGGGCTGGTTTCCAGCATTGCCGCTAAAGCCTGTAAAATTTCTTCACGACGGTTACGTTTTTGTTCTGCCATGACAGTAGCTTTCCTTATTTGAGAGGCCAGAATGATTAGTTGCTGTAACTACGAACGACCAGAATGACCAAAACCACCTTGACCACGATCCGTTTCGTGGAACTCTTCAACAATCGACATTTGCGCCTGCACAACCGGCAAAATCACTAGTTGCGCAATACGGTCGCCGGGCTCAATGGTGTAAGCCTGGTTACTGCGGTTCCAGCAGGACACTTTAAGCTCGCCCTGGTAGTCCGAGTCGATAAGGCCGACCAGGTTACCCAGCACCAGACCGTGCTTATGGCCCAGCCCTGAACGCGGCAAAATGGTGGCCGCATAATTCGGGTCGCCAATGTACATGGCAATACCGGTGCCTATTAACTGAGTTTGCCCTGGCTCAATGGTTAATGGCTGGTCCAGGCAGGCACGCAGATCCATTCCGGCCGAGCCTTGTGTGGCGTATTCAGGAAGCGGAATAGACTGGCCAATGCGGTCATCTAAAATCTTTACTTCGACTTGCGTCATGGAGTTCTCACTTTCTTATTAATTTGCAGTGGTATTAAAATAACGTTTTGCTATCGCGTCGATAATTGCAATAGCCATATCATGCTTGCTCATTGTTGGAAGTGACTGTTCACTGTCCTTACTCAAAATAATGGCGTTATTGCTGTCGCTGTTAAAACCCAGCCCAACCTGACTAACGTCGTTAGCGACAATCATTTGTAGCTGCTTTCGTTCCAGCTTGCGCAACGCGTTAGCTTTTAGGTTTTCAGTTTCGGCCGCAAACCCAACGGTAAAAGGTGGTTTTTCAGAGCTGGCTACCTGCTGCAGAATGTCCGGGTTTTGCACCAGCTTGAGTTGTGGCGGCTGGTTGTTCTGCTCTTTTTTAATTTTCTGCGAGGCAACTTCGGCAACCCGATAGTCTGACACAGCGGCACAACCAATAAACACATCGCAGTTTGGCAGTTGCTGCTGCACAGCAAGCAACATCTGTTCGGTAGTTTCTACGTCAACACGTTGAACACCGGCGGGTGTGGGTAGTTGCGTTGGCCCCGACACTAAAATGACTTTAGCCCCTGCATGTGCAGCAGCTTCAGCCAGGGCATAGCCCATTTTACCGGAACTGTGGTTACTGATGTAGCGTACCGGGTCGATGGCTTCACGGGTTGGGCCTGCGGTAATAATAAAGGTTTTACCCTGCCAGTCTTGCTTGGCTTCAGGGGCTTTTTTTATTAACGCCTGCACAATCTCTGTAGGGTCACTCATGCGGCCGTAACCGACATCGCCACAGGCCTGTTCGCCACTTTCCGGGCCTATCATTTGCACACCACGGCTGAGTAGCGTTTCAATGTTTTCCTGCACCGCAGTAGCCGCCCACATTTGTTGATTCATTGCCGGAGCAATGGCGAGCGGCGCTTTACTGGCTAAAACCAGGGTACTCAACAGGTCATCGGCAAAGCCGTGAGCAATACGGGCAATGGTGTTAGCCGTGGCCGGAGCAATAAGAATAAGATCCGCCCAGCGAGCCAGTTCAATATGGCTCATAGCGGCTTCTGCTGTCGGATCCAGCAGGTCGTCGCTGACCGTAAAGCCGGACACAGCTTGTAAGCTAAGTGGGGTTACGAAGGCTTTGGCACCGGCAGTCAGCACCACACGAACTTCTGCGCCCTGCTCACGCAAACGGCGCACCAGGTCAGGCGCCTTATAGGCGGCAATGCCACCGGTAATACCTAAAAGTATGTGTTTGTTCTGCAGCTGTGCCATGCGAACCCCTTAGTGTTAAGTCGTGTAAAGATAACATGAGACCCCGTAACTGGGTAGATGGTCGTTATACTTCTCTCTTAAGAATTAAGGTAAGAATTAAGGAGAAAATAATGAGCGTCAAGGAATGGCCCGTTTCAGAACGACCCAGAGAAAAACTGCAGACTCAGGGAGCAGAATACCTGAGTGACGCAGAATTATTAGCCATTTTACTTGGTAGCGGCAGTGGCGGGCAGGACGTTGTCAGTTTTGCGCGTCGTTTACTAAGTGACTTCGGCGGTGTAGGCGCTTTGTTAACAGCCACTCCTGAGCAGCTATTGGCTTGCAACGGCATAGGCCCGGCCCGTGTGAATCAGTTGCGGGTTGTGCTGGAATTGTCACGACGCTACCTGAAATGGCAGCTGGAGCGTTCAGACGGCTTTACCGAACCTACCATGGTCAAAGACTATTTAACCTCACAGTTGCGTCATCAGGGCCGCGAAGTCTTTGCTATTTTACTGCTGGACAGCCAGCACCGGCTGTTACGTTACGAAGAGCTGTTTCAGGGCACCATTAATGCCGCGCCAGTGTATCCACGTGAGGTAATAAAGCTGGTTATGCAGTATAATGCGGCGGCGGTTATTCTGGCACATAATCATCCATCGGGCGTTGCAGAACCCAGCCAGGCTGACCAGAGAGTCACGGAGCGGGTCAAAAAAGCCCTGACTTTAATTGACGTGGCGCTGTTGGATCATTTCGTGGTGGGTGCCGGCGATCCAATTTCTTTTGCAGAGCGCGGATTGTTGTAGTTTTGTACTGGCGGTTTGGTTAAAAATCACGTAAAATCCGCACCGAACGATCGATGACGATCAAATTTCCGTCGTATAAGCTTGATTAGAAGGGCAGTTTGCTGTATAAAATGCGCCCTCGGATTTATAGGCAAGGTCACGTTGGGCGACAGGCGAGCTTGCAGCAATTTTGGAGTAAAGACATGTCACAAGTATGCCAAGTTACAGGTAAGCGTCCGGTAGTCGGTAACAACCGCTCGCACGCACGCAATGCGACTAGACGTCGCTTCCTGCCGAACCTTCAATCGCACCGCTTTTGGGTAGAAAGCGAGAAGCGTTGGGTTAAGTTACGCATTTCTACTAAAGGTATGCGTATCATTGATAAAAACGGTATCGATACGGTATTAGCGGATCTCCGCGGCCGTGGTGTTAAGGTTTAAGGAACTAAATTATGCGCGATAAGATTCGTTTAGTGTCATCTGCCGGTACAGGTTATTTCTATACCACAGACAAAAACAAACGCACCATGCCAGAAAAAATGGAGATCAAAAAATTCGATCCAGTGGTTCGTAAGCACGTGATCTTCAAAGAAGCTAAAATCAAGTAATTGGTTTCAAAGCTTACAAAAAACCCAGCTTCGGCTGGGTTTTTTATTGGGTGGCGTTTGAGTTTATCGTGGCGGGTCAATAATGCCCGAGATGCTGGCATTAATACGGAACCAGCCGGTAATGCTGAAGCGGTCACGTTCCGAGCGTTGTACTTCATGCACAAAGCGGTCGCTTAAAAATACCACTAAACGCCCTTGTTTAGGCAGTACGGTTTCCAGCACCTGTCCCTTGTCGCCATAAATAACCAATTGCCCACCGTCGGCTTCCTGCCATTCGGGGTTCAGATAAAATACCGTTGTGAGCACTCGGTTGCTTCTGCCTTTAAACGCATCCAGATGTTTTTTATAAAACGCGCCTTTAGGGTAATGCGCCAGGTGGCATTCGTAATCGAACAGGCCAAGAAAGAGCTCGCGGTTAAATTCGTGGCGTAACTCATCCATAATGCTTAGGTAGTCTTTATGACGCGGCTCTTCGGACGTTAGCCAGTAAATGCGGTCGTTACGAACCATGGTATTAATGGTCTGGTTTTGCTGGCGGCCTATACCTGCCAGATTCCAGTATTGCGCGGGTAATTGCAGAGCATATTGATACAGAGCCTGCGAACGCAGCGGTTGCAGAAAATCATCGATAATGCAGTAGCCGTGGTCGGCAACTTTGTCGATAATATCAGATAGCACCATAATGCAATAAAGCTCCGTATTTTGTTGTCGCGCGAGAATATAGGGTATTCTGTCTCCAGTAACAAGGAGTACAGCAACAAGAGAATTATTCGAACCTTAGCACAAAGGGCGCAAGCCGATGAAAGTGAATGAGAAGCGAAAAATATTTGGACTGACCATGACCCGAAGAGCATGGAACAACGTTCTGGTTTACGTGATATTAATTATCATGGTGGTGTTCTGGTATGTCGCCCCGCCGGTTAAAGAAGAAGCGGATGATAGCATTACGCAAGAGGCTGAATCGGGCGAAGTCATTGGCTTAATACCGAATGATGGAAACTTGAGAGCAATACAAATTGACCAACTGAAGTTAGCGTTAAATGATGGACAATGGCAATGTCAGTCTCCATGTCGTTTATCGGAAAAAGCGTCCGCCAGCGTTGCTGAAAACTGGTTGGCATTAACCATGACACCAACCGAACAGCCAGCTGAAAATTTAATAACGGAAATTTATTTTGGTTTTGTCGGTGGCGAAGAGGCGCGTATTGAGCTTTATGCAGAGCCAGAGTTGATGATCCGTTTGCCAAATCAGCAGCAGAATTACCGCGTAATAGAATTTACTGCCAGTCAATTACTGGGTCATTAAGGAAGTTTTAGGTTTATGCCAGAGTTACCCGAAGTTGAAGTCAGCCGTTTAGGCATTTCTCCACACATTGAAGGCCGCACAATTAAGTCGGTTAAGGTTCACGATAAGCGCCTGCGCTGGCCAGTCCCTGAAACTGTGCATCAGGTCGAAGGACACGTGCTGCGTTCGGTTAGCCGCCGCTCAAAATATTTGTTGTTACAGACAGATAATGGCTGTCTGATATTGCATTTGGGTATGTCGGGTAAGCTGCGTGTGGTTCCGGCCGAAACAACTCACTACAAACATGACCATATTGATATTGAGTTCGATAACGGACAAACCCTGCGTTTAAATGATCCGCGCCGTTTTGGTGCTTTGTTATACAGCGAGAGTGATGTAAGCGGGCATGAACTGCTAAGCCAGCTTGGCCCGGAACCGTTAACCGACGCGTTTAATATCGACTATTTATTTGAGCGCTCACGCGGGCGTTCGCAGTCGGTGAAAACCTTTCTTATGGATAACAAAGTTGTGGTGGGTGTCGGTAATATTTACGCGAACGAAGCCTTGTTTAAGGCGGGTATCAACCCGAAACGGGCGGCCGGGAAAATCAGTAAAGTGCGCTACCAGAAACTGGTACCGATAATAAAAGAAACACTGGCAAGCGCTATAGAACTGGGCGGCACTACCTTAAAAGATTTCACCCAAGTGGACGGTAACCCGGGCTATTTCGCTCAAAAACTTCAGGTTTACGGGCGTGGCGGTAAGCTTTGCATGGTGTGCAGTAACCGGTTAAAAGAAATTCGCCTGGGTCAGCGCAGCACCGTGTACTGCACCCAGTGCCAGCGCTAGTTTGGTTTTTAACTCTTAGTTCTCAACAACCTTCAGCAATTCACTGACAAAGCGCTCCGGCTCCGAAATAAACGGGGCGTGTGCGCTTTTGGTGAATACCAAAGCTTTTGACTCCGGCGCCAGTGCGGAAATATCGTTGATAGCGCGCTCCGGAACCAGGCTGTCCAGGCGTCCGTAAAAACGGTTAAAGGGCACTTCAATGTTAGGAAGCTGCTGGCGTAAATCTGCGGTTTGCAAAATGGTTAAGGACTGTTTCAGCACACCCTGGTCAGGCATTGGCTTGGCAAATATCAGCTGCTTTACCTGCTTAACCTGTTCGCGTGCGTCCTCGCTGCCCATGGCCTGAATCGCTAAAAAACGCTCAATGGTCTTTTTAAAGTTGCTGTCCAGTTGCTGTTGAAACTGCTCAAGAATGTCAGGTTTGATTCCAGCCCAGTCGTTGCTTTCCACAAAGTGAGGTGACGATGCAACGGTGGTTAAGGACATAACCCGGTCAGAATGCGTCAGCGCAATTTGTGTCGCAATTAACCCGCCTAAAGACCATCCCATTAAATGAAAGCGTGGCGGCAGGGCTGGCATTATTTGTTCAACAAAACTCTCCAGCGACACCTCATTCTCTGATGACCAGACAGAGTCGCCAAAGCCGGGCAGGTCGATGCAGTACAACTGAAAGTGCTCGCTTAATGTCGGTACCACAGGTTGCCAGATATTTGAATTCATTCCCCAGCCATGGAGTACAACAATAGGGGTTCCTGTGCCACAGCACGTTACCGAAAGGCTCACTATACTACCTGTCCGAATTATTAACTAAGGGGTGGTATGCTAGCGTTTTTACAGCGTTTCGCCAATGCTTTTGAGTTGGGCACATGCTGGAGTTGCGGTTATTCTAAGGTGGCCGCTGCAAGCCTTTGCCCTTATTGCGAAGAAGCACTGCCGCGTTGGTATCCGCGTTGTTGTCAGCATTTGTCCGATATTGAGCGGCATTTAGTGGCGGAGCAGAAGCCGTGCCGTTACTGGTACGGTGCATTGCGCTGGGAGCCGCAGGTACAGCAGCTTATTACTCAGTTTAAATTTCGCTATAAAGCCGAGCTGGCCCCTTTACTGGCAAACCAGTTAGCGGCTCATTTACGCCTTTGCTATCGCGAACAGGCACTGCCGGACTGCGTAGTTGCGGTGCCTATGACGCAACAAGCCTGGCGTAAAAGAGGTTTTCACCAGACTGCATTACTGGCGCGGCATGTGTCAGTGGCTCTTGAGTTACCTTACATTGCGGGCGGGTTACGTAAAATACGAGCCGTGCCCATGCAGCATATGGCATCAAAGGCATTACGCTGGGAGAACAGTCGGGGCAGCCAACTCGCTTTACAGGATTTTAGTGGCTGTACGGTAGCGGTTGTGGACGACGTGCTGAGTACCGGCGCCACTATGATGGCGGCGGCTGATGCGCTCTACAAAAAAGGGGCTAGAGCGGTGGATGCGTGGGCGGTTGTCTATAACCAGCACGACTAGAAACTGCAGGGCGTTTCGGTTACACTATACCCTAGTAATTTACTCAGGTATAAGCCGTGAGGTCAGTATTTATGATTCGTATTTCAGAAGCAGCGCAGTCCCACTTTCAGAAGCTATTAGCCGATCAGCCCGATGGCACGTGTATTCGTGTGTTTGTGGTTAATCCGGGTATGGCGAATGCAGAGTGTGGTGTTTCTTATTGCCCGCCGGATTCGGTCGAACCGGACGATGAGCGTCTGCCGTTTAATGGTTTTGATGCTGTAGTGGATTCAGGCAGTGCGCCTTTTTTAGAAGACGCCGCTATTGATTTTGAAGAGCAGGAAATGGGCTCTCAGTTAACTCTTAAAGCGCCTAACGCCAAAGCGCGTAAAGTGGCCGATGACGCCCCATTAATTGAGCGGGTAGAGTACGTTATACAAGCTGAAATTAACCCGCAATTGGCCAGCCATGGCGGTCAGGTAATGATTTCGGAAATTACTGATGACGGCGTTGCTATTCTGCAATTCGGCGGTGGCTGTAATGGTTGCAGTATGATTGACGTAACGCTGAAAAACGGCATTGAAAAAGAGTTGCTTGAGCGTTTCCCGGAAGAAGTGAAAGGCGTGCGTGATATCACTGATCATGAGCCCGGAGAACACTCCTACTACTAGACCTTTCGATTATACAACTTAGTATCTTTCGATTTTTTGATGTTATAAAAATGTGATCCCTTGCACAAAAAATGCTCGTAACGATATTTGCCTAATCAATACGAGGATTTAAATTATGCAAGGGATCAAAAAACTGGGTGTCATAGCGACATCGCTTTTTCTCATCACAGGTTGTGACTGGTTCGACAGTGACAATGACGATACTAACACACCACCTCCTGAAGCTGAATCAAGCTTTGTACGGGTACACCACACCTCTGCCGATTCACCCAACGTTAATGTTTTAGCAGGTGAAACCGCATTATTAGAAAATGTGCCTTACCATACATCTTCCGGCGTTCTGGAAGTTGATGCCGGTGACTATGACATTACGGTTCAGGGTATTTCACCCGATGAAAGTACTGTTGATGCTATTGGTCCGGCGTCCTTAACTTTTGCTGCTGATACTCGCTACGAAGTTTTTGCTGCCGGTCAGCTGGGTGACGAGTCTTTAGAGCCATTGGTTCTTTCTAACCCTGTATCGGATGTTGCGGCAGGTGAAAGCCGTATTCAGGTGGTACATGTTGCGTATGGTGCGCCGAGTGTTGATATGTATTTGACAACTCCGGACGCTGAGTTAAGCAGTGCCTCAGCTACTTTAACGCTTGCTTACGGCGAAGACAGTGGTCAGGTTGATGTGGAAACCGGTGACTACCGCATTCGTTTAACCGGTGCGGGTGACGATGCAGTAATTTACGACTCAGGAACCGTGAGCCTGGCTGACGGTGGTGATTATATTATTGCCGCAACCAATAATTTTGCTGCTAATTCTGCGAATTCACCCGTTACTCTGCAAGTGAGCGACGGTGAAACAACCACCTTAATCAATGATGCAGACGCTGGTGCGGATGTTCGCGTCGTGCACGCCGTAGCTGATGCACCGAATGTTGATGTGACATTAAATGATGCTGCGGATCCTCAAATTGCTGACCTGGCATTTTTAAGTGCAACAGACTACTTAAATCTGGAAGCCGCTGAATACAGTGTTGATGTTGCCGCTGCCGGAGGTTCTCCCGTAGTGCTTGAGGACCTGCCTCTGGAAGTGGAAAACGCAATGAGTTATTCAGTTTATGCTGTCGGTGAACTGAGTACTATTGGTCTGCAAGTGTTGACTGAAGAGCGTCGCAGCGTGGCGACTGCAGCCAAAATACAGTTGGTTCACGCAGCGCCAAGTGCCGGTAATGTTGATATCTACGTTACAGAAACCGATGATATTAGCGGCGCAGACGCTGCTTTTACCGATATTGCGTTTGACGCAGAAGGCCTGGTGAGCACCGGCAACGTTTCGTTAACTCCGGGTGACTACGTGGTTACTGTAACCGCAACAGGCACGCAGGACATTGCTATCCAGACGCCGGTGCTGACTTTAGAGGGCGGTGGTATCTACACGGCAGTTGCGGTTGATGCAACTGACGGAGGTTTGCCACCACAGCTTATCCTGATGGATGACCTGGCGAACTAAAGTATTTAAGCCAAATTGCCTGGGTAATACCACGCATGAATAAAAAGCCGCTGAGAGCTAACCACAGACCGTGGTTCTCCAGCGGCAATCCCGCCCACCATAAAGGCAGAAAGCCAATTAAAGCGCTTAAGATCATCGTATTACGCATACCACGGCTGAACGATAAACCAATGAAAACACCGTCAAACCAATAGCTCCAGTGAGCAATGAGTGGCAACACCACTATCCATGGCAGGTAGTTTTCGGCAACCCGGATGATTTCAGGAATATCGGTAATAAGGCGAATAATTGCACTGCCGGCCAGGGCAAAAACCAACGTATAAACCACAGCAAAGAGTGATGACCAGAGCAAAGTAATTTTGCACCAGTAACGGATTTTATCGTAGCGCTTCTGACCTTTAGCTTCGCCAGCTAAAGCTTCCACAGAATAAGCAATGCCGTCTAAGCCCAGCGATATCAACATAAGAAATTGCATTAGTACGGCGTTAACCGCCACCATGGTACTGCCGTAGCGAGTGGCGTAGCCGGTCATGGTTGCCATACAGAGCTGCAGTATCAGACTGCGTATAAAAATATTACCGTTAACGCCTAAAAACTGACGCAGCTGCTGAAACTTCAGCTGCCAGTGGCGTAAGTGCCAGCCCAGCGCGCGGGCGGTCCAGTAGAAGCCGACAATAGCGGTCACCCACTCAGCACTAAGCGACGCCCAGGCGGCACCTTTTACATTCAGTCCAAAGCCGAGGATTAGTATCACATCCATCACCACATTCACGGCGTTGGTGATTATCACCAGAAGCATGGCTTTGCGGCTGTTTTGTCGGCCTAATAATACCCCCAGAGCGACCAGCGTTATCAGCGAAGCCGGTGCAGACCATAGGCGTATTTCGATGTAATCGCGGGCGTAGCCTTCGAGCTCGGCAGAAGGGGCGATAACCCACATAGCTAAGTCATTAATTAACGGGCTGGCAACCGCTATTAAAACACCTAAACCCAGCGCAATAATAATGCCGTTATTAAAGTGCTGGCGCTGAGCCTGTATGTCATCGGCACCGTACGACTGAGCTATGTAACCGGTTGTGGCCATGCGCAAAAACACCGCCAGCAGATAAATAAAACTGACCACCATGGCGCCAACGGCAACGGCGGATAAGTAGATAGCGTCCGGCAAATGGCCTATGATGGCAGTATCGACCAGACCGAGAAGTGGCGCAGCAATATTGGAAATGATCATTGGTAGGGCAATCGCAAAAACGCGGCTGTGATCAGACAATGAAAACCCAAACAGCTTGTGCATAACTATCCTTAAGTAAACTCGGTTAAAAACGGCTTTTATACTTTATCAGGAGTCAGTATGAAGATGTTGAACAAAATGACGTTGAGTGCCGCGTCGGGGTTATTGCTGGGGTGCTCACCATTAGCTCAGGCAGGCAGCGCCAACAGTGTGGTGGTGTTGCAGTATCACTATGTGAGTGACTCAACTCCGGCTGTTACCTCTATTGACCCGGAGACTTTTCGTGAGCATCTGCAATACCTGCAGGAGCACAACTTTAACGTTATTGATATTACTGACGCTCGTGATGCCATTGAAAAAGGCGAAGAGCTTCCCGAAAAAGCCGTTGTTATAACCTTCGACGACGGCTACCAAAACGTCTATGAAAACGCTGTAAAGGTTCTGGAAGAGTTTGAAATGCCCTATACGGTGTTCGTTAACCCTGAGCTCTTGCGTAAGCACAGCGGCCATTACATGGGCTGGGAAGAGCTTAAAGAAATTCAGCAGAACGGGGCGACTATTGCTAACCACGGGCAGACTCACGCACACCTTATTCGCAAGCAGGAAGGTGAGAGTGGTGAAGAATGGCGCGAACGTATGCATTACGATGTTATTACCGCACAAGAAGCCATTGATGAGAACTTAGGCGAACAGCAGAAGTATTTTGCCTATCCTTACGGTGAGTACAACAACGAGTTGCGAGCTTTACTGGATGAATGGGGCTTTCTGGCCTTTGCTCAGCATTCAGGCCCATGGTCTAAGTGGAGTGAGGATACTGTTATTACGCGTTTCCCTGCGTCGGGTATCTACGCGAACTTAAATACGCTGAAAGCCAAGTTGAATTCGAAAGCCATGCCGGTAAGTGCTTACCAACCGGAAGAGCCTTTAGTCGCACATGAAAATAAGCGCCCAACGATTAGCGTAACGCTGGAAGCGGGCGATACACTAAACGATATGCGTACCGATGCGCTGCAATGCTTTGCCGGAGGTTCAGTCTTAAAACCTGAATGGGAAAGCGATACTCAGTTTAGTGTGACGCTTGAAAAGGACATTAACATTGGGCGCTCACGCGTCAATTGCACGGCACCCAGCGCATCAGAGTCTCGTTACTATTGGTATTCCGTAGCACTTATCCATCCGAACGAGTCAGGCAGTTGGCCTGACTAATTGGCGATAATGGCAAAATCTTTTGCCAGTTGTTCCATGTCGACTACCGGTATTTCCCCACGTTGGTGGTCGGCATTAAATATCGCTTTACGGTGCCCGTTCGGGTTAACCAGAATAATAGCGGCGCTGTGGTTAACCAAGTAATTTTCCTCGCCTTCATCGGGAATGGAATACATTAAGCCTAAATCACGTACGAAAGGGAACAGCTCTTTGTGCTCGGCTCGCACACCAACAAAGTCGTCACCAAAATAGTTAACGTATTGAGTTAAACGTTCAATGTCATCACGCTGAGGGTCAACTGAAATCATCCAGACTTTCACCGGTTTAGACACTTCTTCCTGTAATGAAGGTAGCACTCCTTTTAAGTCTGACATGGTGGTTGGACAGATATCAGGACAGAAGGTATAACCGGTAAAGAGTAAGGTCCACTGACCTTTCAGTGCATCGTTTTCAATAGCGCCGTCGGCTGTGCTGTTTAACTTAAATGATTTTAACGCACGAGGCGGCTCATAAATTAAAGCTTCCGGCTTTTCTTCGGGCCAAAAGTTGTAAACTGCGAACCCTGCAGCAAGGGCGATAAGCGCAGCCAGCAGCGTAACGATACGACTCATGTCTTACTCCAGTTATACGTAGTGATCGACCAGTAAAATCACAAACAGCAGCATGAGGTGCCAGATAGAGAAGGCAAACATGTTAAAGGCTGTTTTCTTGCTGGGCGAGTATTTCAACTTCCAGGCGTAAGCCAGGAAAATAGCATTAAGTACACTGACGCCAACCAGATAAATCATGCCTGTCATGCCAATTAAAAATGGCATAAGGCAAACCACGGTCAGCAAAACGGTGTACAGAAAAATACAGGTTTTGGTGAACTCAATACCATGGGTTACCGGCAGCATTGGCACTTTAGCTCGGGCATAATCTTTAGCGCGGTGTACCGCAAGTGCCCAGAAGTGGGGGGGAGTCCAGGTGAATATGATCATAACCAGCAGCACCGCCGGCGCGTTAATTTCGTTGGTCACCGAGGTCCAGCCCAGTAACGGTGGTGCAGCACCGGCTAAACCACCAATAACAATGTTCTGCGGCGTTGCGCGTTTTAAGAACATGGTATAAACCACAGCGTAACCCACCATACTGGCAAAGGTTAACCAGGCAGTTAATGGATTAACCCAGGCATACAGGGTCACAAAACCAATGACACCTATAGATGCAGCGAACGTGGTGACTTTTGCAGGTGACAAATTTCCCTGAGGCAGCGGACGCCGAAGTGTGCGCGCCATTTTTGCGTCAATATGGCGGTCAACTAGGTGATTAATGGCGGCCGCAGCGGCAGACATGAGTCCAATACCAGTCAGCGCCGGCACTAGTACTTTCAGCGACACCAGTTCTTCAGTGGCCAGACACATGCCAACCACGGCGGTGAGTAACAGCAAGGCGACGACACGGGGCTTGGTCAGTTCAAGGTAGTCCCGCCAATGAGCGTTGCGCGTCTTTGTTATATTATTTGTGGCAACGGATTGCATAGTTTCAACTCCTCTACGCTTTTCTGGACAAGTTGTAGTTCAACGCGACCAGCGACAGCAAAAATAAAGCCCCTACGGCATTATGTGCCACTGCATTCCAAAGCGGTAATTGAAAGACTACGTTACTAATACCCAGCAGAATTTGCAAAGATAATAACAAGCCAATAACAATTAATGAGCGCCGGAAAAAGTGTGACTTCGCTTTTCGCCAGCATTTAAAGAGTAGAGTACAAATCACTAAAAAAGTAATAATAGCGCCCACTCTGTGCATTACGTGCATAGTCATACGGTCGTTGTAGTCATGAGCACCGTATTGATAGGTGTCAGCCTCGGGTATGCTGAAGGCTCCGGCAAAGTCCAGCTGCGCCGTCCAGTTACCTTCGCAAAAAGGTAGCTCAGTGCAGGCTACGGCGGCATAGTTTGCAGCAACCCAACCACCTAAGGCTATTTGACCAATAACCACCAGTAGCGTAAAAAATGCCAGCCCTCGATAGCGCCTGAGTTCCGGGTCACCACCGGCCAGCCGAAATGATGACAGCCGCAGCGAGAGCAGATATAGCAGTGATATAATCGAAAAGCCGCCCAGCAAATGCCCCATAACTATGAGCGGTTGCAGGTTCATGGTAACTGTCCACATACCCAGAGCCGCCTGAAATATTACTAGCCCGAGAAGCAAAGTGGGCAATTTAACCGGAGTCGGGTAATGACTGTAACGACGGCTTTTAACCCAGGAAATAATGGCAATGGTCAATATTAATAACCCCAGGGTGCCAGCAAAGTAGCGGTGCACCATTTCGTTCCAGGCTTTGGCGTGCTCCACAGGTGCATCCGGGAACCTAAGTTCCGCCTGCTGAATGTGCTCCTCCTGCGACGGTACCTTCAAAAAACCGTAGCAGCCGGGCCAGTCAGGACAACCCAGGCCTGCTTCAGTGAGCCGGGTAAAGGCGCCAAGAACAATAACGATAAAAGCAAAAAAAACACTAATTTTTACCAGTAAACGCATGTCATTTCCCTACCCAATTCTGGACAATTTAAGCAGTTTACGAAGATCCGCCAACACGTTTTTACCTTCCGTTATCATTTGCTCTTTGTCCTCATGGGTGGGGTAATACAGCATGACGTTATGCATCGGGTCGATAATAAACAAGGTGTTTTCGGGCAGAGCTGAAAGTTGTTCGATCAGTTCAGGCGTTACCAGCTGGGTAATATGCGGGGCACTATGATTAAAGCCAGCCTGAAGGCTTTCGCTTTGGTGCAACACTACAGGGGTTAGCCTATCGGTGTCTTTGCCAATAGCGACATCGATTTGGTTCATAACGTATAAAGCATTTTCGCAGGTGATTGCACAGTTCTGCGGGGCGATATATCCCACTTGCCAACCTTCTGGTAGCTGTTCGGCTTGTTGTTCTAAGGTAATGGTGGGTTGCAATAAAATGCCTTTATTGGTTCCCGCCTCATACCAGTTTTGAGACAAAAAAAGCCACGCGGCCAAAACGGGGACTATAAAAGCAAGGAAAACAATAATCATGGAACGGCGAGAGCGATTCAGGGAGCTCATCGGGTCTCCTCTTTTTTTGGTTGTTTATTCAGTTTTATAACAGCAAATACAAAAATCACCAAGCATGCAATGGCCAGCGAAAACCACTGAACCGCGTAACCCTGATGTTTTTCGGGCGACATAACCTGAGGTTTCCAGTTACGCTGCCACCCCAGGGTCTCTGGCGATTTTAATAAAAAGGTGTAGTCAGTTAACGGAATATCGAGTTCTTTACTAATGGCATTAGGCTGAAATTCTTGCACTCGTATTCGGTCATCAGCTAACTTGGTTTCATAAGTATTACTGACAAATTTGTTGTTTGAAGGGAAGTACAGGTAACCCGTAAGATTCCGCCTGCCCTCGGCAATATCTATTTTGGGCAGTTCTTGTCGGGATGCCGGAGCCGGTAACCAGCCCATATTAACGGGAATATAATTATCGGGTTTGGCGTCAGCGCGGAACAAGGCAATAACCTGATAACCGACAATACCATCGGTCATCTTATTATCGAGAAAAAAGACCGGTTGTTTAACAAATTCGCCTTCCATTTTAACGAAAAGAAAGCGAGCAGACTCAGAAGATATAGCCCCTAGCTGAGACAGTGCCGTTGCGTCCCCTTTTGATTGTTGCTGTTCGTAATCGGAAAATAGGTTACGTTTTTCTTCTGCGCGCTCTAGTTGCCAAAAACCCAGCTTGACCAACACCGCAATTGCCAGCAGAGTAACTAACGTAGCGATAAGAGGAAAACGTATGTTGGTCTTTTTTAAAATCATTATTGTACTGCTGCTTGGTTATATGGTGGTGAATCTGTTTCGCGCTTTATTTAGTATGCTGCGCAATGACCCGAATAAACCACCCATGTCCCATTACCTGGGGAAGAGGGTGGGAGTGGCCGCCGTTATCCTTGTGATATTGATAGCGGCGACGGTTAGTGGCTTTTTACCTTTAAACCCGCGCCCCTATTAGACGGGGCGTTTTTTTAGAGTATGTAAACCACGACGAACAGGCATAACCAAACGACATCAACAAAGTGCCAGTACCAGCTGGTCGCCTGAAAAGCGAAGTGGTTATCTGGTGTAAAATGCCCCTTCAAAACCCTCAGGAACATGATGATAAGCATCACGGTTCCTAAGGTTACGTGCATACCGTGGAACCCGGTGAGCATATAAAAGGTGTTGCCATAAACACCGGAATCAAGCGTTAGATTTAAATCTTGGTAGGCATGCACATACTCAGCGCCTTGCAGATAGAGGAAAATGCAACCCAGAATAATGGTAACGCCCAGCATTGCGGTTAGCTGTTTACGTTTATTTTGTTCCAGGCCGGTGTGAGCAAAGTGACAGGTCACTGAACTGGCCAACAAAATAAGCGTGTTGATAGCCGGCAGACCATACCAACCCATAGCCTGGGTTTCAGTGCCGCCTGGTGTTTTTACCAACGGCCATTGCGCAACAAACTCTGGCCACAGAACCTCATTGGTCATAGCATTGTTACTGTCTCCTCCCAGCCACTGAACGGCAATAACGCGAGCGTAGAAAAGGGCACCAAAAAAAGCAGCAAAGAACATGACTTCGGAGAAAATAAACCAGCTCATACCTTGTTTGTAGGAGTCGCCGAGTTGGTTACTGTATTTACCGCTCATGGATTCGTTGATTTGGTCACGAAACCAACCAAAGAGCATGACGGCTATAACGACTAAGCCAATGGTCAATACAGTACTGCCATAACCATCCTGCTCTTTGCTCATATCAATAACAGTGTGTCCAGCGCCCCAGGCAATTAAGCCTAGCCCAACTGCACCAACAATTGGCCAGGGACTGGAAGCAGGAACATAATAACTTTGTTGTTCTGCCATAACGTCGTTTCCTTATTCTGTTTTTAACAGCTGAGCAATTGCTTCAGCCGACGTATTGGCTGTCATATCGTACAGCGTGTATGACAGGGTAAAGGTCGTAATATGATCGGGAATGTCCGGGTCCAGATAAAACTGCATTGGCATTTCTGTTTCAGCGCCAGCGGCCAGCGGTTGCTGGTTAAAGCAAAAGCATTCTACTTTGTTCAGGTAAAGAGAGGCTTCCGCAGGCGCTACAGATGGAATAGCCTGAGCGATCATGTTTGAGGAAGTCGGGTTTCCTGCTAAAAAATTAACTACTTTAACTTCACCGGGATGAATCTTGACTTGCTTGATCGATGGCTCAAACTTCCACGGAATACCTTTGGCATTGCGTGTCAGGAATTGCACCGTGACCGTGCGTGATTCATCCACTTCAACCTGTTGATAAACCGCTGCTTCGTTACTGGTACGGCCGTTAAAGCCGGTCACTTCACAAAAAACATCATAAAGTGGTACCAGGGCGAAGCCGAATGCGAACATTCCAGCGACTGTCAGTAACAGTCGCTTAACCAGAATGCTGTTGTCGGGACGCTGTTCAGACATGATTTATCACTCCACTTTGGGCGGTTTTTCAAAGGTGTGATAAGGCGCTGGTGACGGAACTGTCCACTCCAGTCCTTCCGCGCCTTCCCAGGGTTTAGCCGCTGCTTTTTCGCCGCCTTTAACGCACTTAATAGCCACCCAAAGGAAAATAAGCTGTGATAGCCCAAAGGCAAAACCACCGATACTTGCTATCTGGTTAATATCAGCAAACTGCGTGGCGTAATCCGGAATACGTCTTGGCATACCGGCAAGTCCTGCAAAGTGCATAGGGAAGAACAGCACGTTTACGGAAATAAGCGATGTCCAGAAGTGAGTTTTCGCCAGCGTACTGTCGTACATATGCCCGGTCCACTTAGGTAGCCAGTAATAAGCCGCTGCCATAATAGAGAAAATGGCACCTGTGACCAAAACATAGTGGAAGTGGGCGACGACGAAGTACGTGTCGTGATACTGGAAGTCAGCGGGAGTTATAGCCAGCATTAAGCCGGAGAAACCACCTATGGTAAACAGGATCACAAACGCCAGCGCAAACAGCATGGGTGTTTCAAAGGTCATGGAGCCGCGCCACATGGTGGCTACCCAGTTAAAGATCTTCACTCCGGTGGGAACCGCAATGAGCATGGTGCAGTACATAAAGAACAGCTCAGCAAACACTGGCATACCGGTGGTGAACATATGGTGAGCCCACACCAGGAAGGACAGTAAGGCAATGGCCGCCGTGGCATATACCATGGAGGAGTAGCCGAATAATCGTTTGCGGGCAAAGGCCGGGATAATTGCTGAAATGATACCGAAGGACGGTAAAATCATGATGTAAACTTCCGGATGCCCAAAGAACCAGAATATATGCTGGTACATCACTGGGTCACCGCCGCCTGCAGCATCAAAGAAGCTGGTTCCGAAATACTTGTCCGTTAACAACATGGTGACAGCGCCCGCCAGTACTGGCATGACCGCAATCAGCAGAAACGCTGTAATAAACCATGTCCAGACGAATAATGGCATTTTCATGTAATTCATGCCCGGCGCGCGCATGTTCATAATGGTCACTATCACATTGATAGCCCCCATAATGGATGAAATACCCATAATGTGTACGGAAAATACGAACAATGCCGTTGAATCCGAGCTGTAAGTTGTTGAAAGCGGTGCGTAAGCTGTCCAGCCAAATGCCGGGCCGCCACCTTCCATAAACAAAGAACCCAACAAAATCATGAAAGCAAAAGGTAAAATCCAGAAGCTCCAGTTATTCATCCGGGGCAGTGCCATATCCGGTGCGCCAATCATCATGGGGATCATCCAGTTAGCCAAGCCGGTAAAAGCAGGCATAACGGCACCGAAAATCATAACCAGACCATGCACCGTGGTCATTTGGTTAAAGAACTGCGGTTCAACAAGTTGCAGTCCAGGTTGAAACAGTTCCGCTCGAATGATCATTGCCATGGCACCGCCCACCAAAAACATGGTGAAGCTGAACCATAAATACATTGAACCAATATCTTTATGGTTCGTTGTAAATAGCCAGCGACCAATACCAGACGGCTTATGATCGTGGTGTGTATCGTGATGTGTCTCTTCCACTACAGTGCTCATCACCGTCTCCTTATTGATTCATGACTTCGTTAATATCGGCGGCCTGAATCAGGTCTCCGGTATCGTTACCCCAGGCATTACGCTCGTAGGTGATAACTGCGGCTAATTCGCGCATTGAAAGCTGACTTCCAAAGGCTTGCATAGCCGTGCCGGTAACGCCGTTAACAACGGTGTCGATGTGTTTGTCTACGGCTTCAGGGTCTACCGCAACGCCTGAACCAGCAAGTGCCGGGAACACGCCGTTTACGCCTTGACCGTTAGCCTGGTGACAAGCTGCACAAGTACTGTTGTATACTTTTTCACCGAGATCCATGAGTTCATCTTCTGACATTTCCATAGCAAGCAACTCTTGTTCACGTTCGCGTGCTTTGCGTTGCTCTTCTTCTTTCTCGGTAATCCATTTTTCGTATTCAGCGGGCTCCTTCGCTATAACAACGATTGGCATGAAGCCATGGTCTTTGCCACACAGTTCGGCGCATTGACCACGATAAATTCCGGGCTCGTCGACCTTAGTCCAGGTTTCATTAATAAAACCGGGGTTCGCGTCTTTTTTGATGGCGAAGTCCGGAACCCACCAGCTGTGAATAACATCGTCTGAAGTGACCAAGAAGCGCACTTTCTTATCAGTTGGAATAACCAATGGACGGTCCACTTCTAATAAATAGTTTTCGCCTTTCTCAAATTTATTATCAATTTGTTCTTGCTGAGTGGCTAAACGGCTGAAGTACTCGACCTCATTTTCAAAGTATTTGTAGTGCCATTTCCATTGCGATCCAGTGACTTGCACCGTTACATCCGCATCTGATGTGTCTTCCATGGCAATTAGTGTCGTGGTTGCGGGTACAGCCATGCCGGCAAGTATCAACAGAGGCACTATAGTCCAGGCTATTTCTACTTTGACGTTTTCATGGAAATTGGATGGGGTTGGGTTCTTCGACTTCCGGTGTCGGATCATCGAAATAAACATGAGACCAAATACAATCACGCCGATGACACAGCAGATGTAGAAAATCGTCATGTGGAGATCGTAAACCCGGTTACTCACTTCAGTGACACCTTGGGTCATATTGAGACGCGACTGAGCAGCAGCCGGTAGACTCGTTAGCGCCAATAGTGCCCACAAAGGCTTCATTTTCACGTGGCTTCTCCTCTTATTCTTCAATGAGACAGCAAAGCAAGTTTTGCTAGCCTGAATTAGAAGAACAAAGAGGTAAGCAGAAAAAGGTACAGCTTCTCCCCAGAAATCGCTTTCTCTACTGACTCTTTGTTGTAGTTATCGTTGTTATATTATTTTTATATTCGGGTACTGCATTTATTAACGAATTTACAACGAAAGATCCAGATCAAATTAGACGAACGAACAAAAAATAAGCGGATCTGTTAAAAAAAGGCTGCAAAAGCAGCCTTTGGGAAGAAAACACACTAACAAAGGTGGGGTTAATGCAGGTGGGATGTCAGTGTGTTTTTATCAAACAGAAAATATTGTGTCTCGCTCAATTTACTGGCCATTTTCGCACGCTGCCATGTACGACTGGAAACAGAGTCAAGATAACCGATAACCATACTGCTGGTACCAGCCAGTAGAGCTTGCTCCAGCGCCCATTCACAGCGCTCAACTGAGTGACTCCGTAACCAGCGGATTTGAGATTCAGCTACGCCACAGGCAATAAGTTGCTGAATGACGTTTTTATCGCCACCAATAACGGTTATCCACTGGCTGGGTTTTTGTTGCAAAGCCTGCTGTACAACCGGAGACAGGCTATCGACGTCAAATGAATCCTGACTGCTTTTCGCGTCTACAGGGAAAGGCGACACCGGCGCTTCGGCAGTCCACAAACCCGGGTGATGTAGTTTTTGCTGATATTGAGTTTTCATAAGGTCGCTCCGTTTCTGATCACACCCACCGCAAGCCCTTCAATGGCAAAAACTTGCTCGGCAAGGTTGACAGTAATAGTAGAGAAATCTTCATTTTCAGGATGAAGCAAAATAGTTTTTCCGCGCTGTTCAAAACGCTTTACAGTGACTTCGTCTTCAACTCGTGCAACGACTATTTGTCCGTTACGTGCTTGTTCGGTTTTATGTACAGCCAGTAAGTCACCGTCTAAAATGCCAATGTCTCTCATGCTCATACCGTTTACTTTTAGTAAAAAACTAGCGGCAGGATGAAACAGTGACTCGTCAATTTTGTAATGGCCTTCAACGTGTTGTTCAGCCAATAAAGGTTCACCGGCTGCAACCTGACCGATTAACGGTAGGCCATCGGCGATATCGTAGTCATCGCCGACGAGGCGAATACCACGCGACATGCCGGGCAGTATTTCGATAACGCCTTTACGGGCCAGCGCTTTCAGGTGCTCCTCTGCCGAGTTGGCAGAGCGGAAACCCAGCTTATGGGCAATTTCGGCACGAGTCGGCGGCATGCCGGTTGCGTGCAGATTATCCTTAATAAGCTCAAGAATTTCAGATTGTCTTGGTGTTAACGGGCGCATAATGTACCTGTTTATTTGTACAGTGATACTGTGAGTATATACAGGTAAATTGATTTCGCAAGTAATTTCTTGAACGACATTTTTACACGAAGTTGGTATCCTGTATTTCTGTTTAAAACAGAGGTCTCTATATGAAAGGAATAAGCCGCTTTTTCCCTATTTTTAAATACCCGTTACGCTGGTTAACGCGTTTTCAGGAAATTTGGGATGGCACTGAAGAAGAGCATTCAGCAACTGTTGGAAAGCCAATTGTCTATGTAATGCGTTCAACCTCTAAAGCGGATCTATCCATTTTGCAGCGGGCGGCGCACAAGCGCGGTTTGCCAGACCCTGTCGACCCTCTTGTGGTTAATGGTAAAACCTATAACCGAATCATGTACCTGGAAGAGCTGGCGAATGAGGTCTCGGATCAAACGGTATCTGAATTTCACCAGCTATTAACCTTGCATAAAGACCAGCCGGAACTGGATGTTCAACTGATACCCGCGGGCGTATTCTGGGGCCGTCAGGCAGGAGAAGAGGCGCATGCCGGTAACACCATGACCGGTGACTTAGATAACCCCGGGCATTGGCGCAAATTCTGGCTGGTAATTTTTTCTGGTCGACAAGTGTTGCTGCGCTTCTCTCGTTCGGTGAGCCTGGGCACTATGGCGCGTGACCACGGCACCGATATGCGTATTGCACACAAATTGGCGCGGGTAGCGCGAGTTCACTTCGTACGTATGCGCCATGCCGTTGCCGGACCTAAACTGAGTCAGCGCAAAGAACTGATGTCAGCATTAATTAATACCCCGGCGTTAAAAAAGGCCGTATCGGATGAAGCCAGAGGCAAGAAAATTAGTGAAGAAGCCGCCCGGAAACGCGCTTTATCTTATATCGATGAAATCGCCGCCAACTATAATTCAACGCTTATCCGGGTTCTAGATCGTTTTATGACCTGGATGTGGAACCGGATTTACAACGGAATTCATGTAAAAGGCGGGGATACAATTAGGCGACTGGCGCAACAAGGGCACGAGGTCATTTACGTGCCTTGCCACCGCAGTCACATGGACTATTTGCTGCTCAGCTATGTTATTTATAAAGAAGGCCTTGTACCGCCGCATATAGCCGCTGGCGTGAACCTTAACTTTTTCCCTGTCGGAGGTATTTTCCGGCGTGGCGGTGCGTTCTTTATTCGCCGCAGCTTCCGGGGTAACAAATTGTACTCCGCTGTTTTTCGTGAATATTTGTGCTGGTTGTTCCAAAAGGGCTACCCGGTGGAATACTTCAGTGAAGGCGGCCGCTCCAGAACTGGCCGCTTATTACCGCCTAAAACCGGTATGCTGGCAATGACTGTGCAGGGCATGTTGCGGGACCAGCAACGCCCAGTATCGCTGGTGCCAGTGTACCTTGGTTACGAGCATATTATGGAAGTGGCTACTTACTTGAAAGAGCTTAAAGGTAAGGACAAAGAAAAAGAGTCGGTTTTTCAAATTCTGAAAACTGTGGCCAAGCTGCGCAATTTTGGCCAGGGCTTTGTGACTTTTGGCCAGCCTATTAATTTAAAACACCATTTGGACAAAGTGGCGCCTAACTGGCATGAGTCGGTCACCCGTGGGGCACAGGAACCGGAACGCCCGGGCTGGTTGAACCCGGTGGTAGGTGGTTTAGCCGAGCAAGTTATGCAGGGCATTAACGATTCAGCGGCGGCAAATAGCGTTAACCTTACCGCATTGGCGTTACTGAGTTCAGAGCACCACGCGCTGATGAAAGAAGAGTTGTTGGCTCAGCTGGAGGTTTATCTGGGCGTGCTGCGCGAAGTGCGATACAGCAATATGATGAGCGTGCCGGAGGAGACACCGGAAGAGCTCTGGCAACAGGCACTGCGCACCGACAAATTTACGGTTGATAGCGACACCATGGGCGAAGTCGTGTCGCTGGAGCGCATGACAGCCATAGCAATGACGTATTACCGGAATAACATTCTTCATTTGATGGTCGTTCCCGGTATTGTTGCGTCAATTATCATGGCTAAGAAGAAAGTCAGCGTGGCTGAAATTGCGGCGCGGACACAGGCAATTTATCCGTCTTTAAAAGCAGAGCTCTATTTGAGTCATAATGTTGAAGACTTGCCGCTCTGGACGGAAGCTCTTGCCGAAGAGTTGGCGCGACAACAGTTAATTACTCTGGAAGACGGTGTTTGCACCATAGCGCAACGGGAAAGTGCGCAGTGGTATCGGCTGAGGTTATTGGCCAACAGTGCCAGCGAAACCTTGCAACGTTACTGTATTGTACTTGAATTGCTGCAACAGGCGCAGCCTATTATGCGGGCGGATCTCGAAAAGCAGTCTATTACCCTGGCAGAACGTTTAAGCTCCATTCACGGTATTGATGCCCCGGAATTTTACGATAAGAAAGTTATGTCGACGCTCATTGCCAGTTTAAAACAGCAAGGCCTGGTAGAAATTAATGACGACGGCCAGCAAATTGCTGCCGAGCCGGTGGGCGAGCTCAGCGATCAGGTCGATGAGCTCATTGACGGCCCTGTGCTACAAACCATTCGTCAGTCGGTTGAGCAGTTTGTTCAGCAGCTAAAAGAGCAGGCAGAACATGAACAAAAAGAAGCACCCAAAGAAGAGCAAAAGCCGACTGAGAGTGATTAGAACCAGTAATGCACGGCTAAGCCAATAGCGAATACCATGCCAATATAATGGTTATGCAGAAAAGCCTGGAAGCACTTTCCGGGCTCTCTGTGCCGTATTAACCAGTGCTGGTATGCAAACAACAGAAAAATAGCCGCTAATGCCAGCCACACCCAAAGTTCAACGGTAATTAAGTGCAATACCCAGCCCAATAAGGCCAGAGTCGCGAGTTGCAACAGGCCAATAGCCAGACGGTCGAAGCGGCCAAACAAAATTGCCGTGCTCTGCAGGCCTATCTTTAAGTCGTCTTCGCGGTCCGCCATGGCGTATTCGGTATCGTAGGCGACCGTCCAGAGAATATTGGCAAGAAATAGTAAGCCAGCAATAAACCATTGGTCAGATTCTAGTGCGGTAAAGGCCATGAGAATGCCGAAACTAAAGGCGATGCCCAGCACTATTTGTGGCAAATGCGTCCAGCGTTTACAAAACGGGTAAAGTGCCGCTACGCCGGCAGCGAAAAAGCTGAGCATGACCGTTTCAGTGTTCAGCTGCATAACCAGCCCGAAGGCAATGGCTAACAGCGCGATGAAGCCTATCATTGCTTCAGTTGCCGATATTCTTCCCGCCGGGATAGGACGCTGACGGGTGCGGCGTACGTGACCGTCATAATTGCGGTCGGCAAAGTCGTTAATAACACAACCGGCAGAGCGCATGACAAAAGTACCGAGCAAAAATATGACAACTATACGCAGGGGCGGCTCGCCGGCTCCGGCTATCATGAGTGCCCAGATAGTTGGCCAGGCAAGTAGATAGGTACCAATGGGTCTGTCCGCACGCATTAACTGCCAAAAAGCGACTAACTTTTGCATACTAACTCCTGTTATTCGGCGAAGAGTACAGTGGCGAGGGCTGCAGAAATACTTCACTGACTAACAGTTGCTCACCGCCCGTTGAAAATATTCGGCGTCTGCTGAGCAGCCTCTGGTTTATCCCAAACCACTGCTGATTAAGCCGAGCAACCGGATGTTCCAGAGCAACTTCTGCCACTTCTATGTCTCCGCAGTATAAATCGCTACGGGCAAATAAAGACTCGCCCAATGACTGATTCCCCAGTTGTTGTAAATTCAGTGTATCGGCGTTTTCGGCGCTGGGAGAAAATAGACTGCGCGCAAAAACCCAAGGCTTTTCATTACAGTATAGTAGAACTTCACGGATAACGGCTTGGTCTTTACCTTTTAACCTTTGCTTTTCTTCCGTGTTAGGGGCAAGTAACTGCTGACCGAGTAACTTAACGGAGAACTGCTGACCTACCTGCTTCAGGCGTTCTGTAAGCGAACCCTCGTAAAGCAGCCAGTCGGCTTGTGTTGGGGTTAATTCAAGTTGTTCAGGCGGTGTCCATTGCAGCGCTTTGCTAACTGGAAAAGCCGGGGTGGCATAAAACTCTGTTGTCATATGTGTTGGCGTTATTAAGCTCTGTCGCTATGATAGCAGAGAGAACTTAATTGAACAGCAATCGGGCCGGGTAGGGCTATGAAACTTCTGATAACAGTATTCGCCAGTATTTTTCTTTGGTTCAGCAGTGTAACGGTAGCGTCGGCAGACGACGTTTCGTACTACGGTTTTGAGCCTGATATCACCACCAATTACCTGAAAGAAGGCAATGATTACCGCTTGGGCTTTATTCGGGTTGCTATTGAAGTGATGGTGCCGGATCCCAGTTACGTTAGTGTGGTAGAGCACCATGCGCCTTTGTTGCGTAATGCCTTTGTGACAATTTTAAGTACCGCGACCGAACGTCAGGTGCGAACCATGACGGGACGCGATCAACTTCGTTTAAAATGTATAGAAAGAGCAAAAGAACTGATGCAGCAGGAAACCGGCAATCCGGTTATCCGCGATGTTCTTTTCACCAAGTACATTTATCAGTGAAGCTGCCGCATTTTAGGGTTTAACCAACGCACTACCAAGCCTGCGAAACAGCCAGAAAGCAGCCCGGCCAGATGGGCTTCGTTAGCAACATTAACCCACAGCATGTCGGTGTAGCCAATTACTAACCACAGCAGCATAAAGATAATGAGCCCCGGTGGCAGATAAAGCGGCGTGGGGCGGTTGAAGCTGTATATCCAGCAGAAGCCAAGCAAGCCATAGACCACACCGGACAGCCCACCAAAGTTAGGGCCATTGAAAAGGTACTGAATAACGTTTGCAGTAATACCGCAGAATAACAGCAGAGCCAGTAACCAGGATATTCCCAGAGAACGTTCAATACGACCGCCCAGATACCACCACCAGAAAATATTAAATACCAGGTGAAGCAGCGTAAAGTGCATCAGCACCGGTGTAATAAAGCGCCAGGGTTGATCATAGGGAAGCGCCGAAAAATATTGGCTGATTCTCAGTGTTTCCAGCACCGCTTCGGGGTACATTTGCACCATCCCGAACACCAGCAACGCCATAGCCGCGACAATTCGGGTCAGCCAACCGCTTTGCTGTAGCAAACTAAAAGACAGTGATGATGAACCTCGTTCCGAAGTTCGCTGTTCCTTTACGGGCTCAGCGGCAAGTTCGGGGTTATCTTTAAACTGTTGAATCAGTGTTTTAGCGGCAGCCTCATAACTGCTCTGATGTAACCATAATTCCAATTGCTCACCGCGTTCAGTAACGCTGACTGGCATGCCTTGCTGACGTAAATACTGATACAGTTTGTGCATCCAGTCTGAGTCGCGGCTGCTGAGCAATCGTCGCATGGTTTAGTTCCTCTCAGTGTGTTCAGGAAAAGACATGGACCAGGCCGTATAGCCGCCGTCCATGCTGTGCACATCAGTAAAACCGTTGCCTGCTATGTAATCAGCAGCACCCTGACTGCTAATGCCATGGTAGCAAACCACAATCACTTTTTGGCTTCTATCAACCGAACTCAGGAACTGCGGCAGGTTGCTGTTATCCAGATGCTGAGAGCCCGGAATGTGGCCCGCAGCAAATGACTGCGGGTCGCGGATATCAACAAAAACCGCATCGCCATTTTGCCAATGCTCAACGGCGATGGGTAATTCCATTAGCTGATAATTGCTCATTTACGCGTTAATCCCAGTTCAGTATGACTTTGCCGGACTGGCCTGAAATCATGGTTTCAAAGCCCTTCTCAAAGTCATCAATAGGCATTTCGTGCGTTAAAATAGGCGAAATATCCAGCCCTGACTGCAGCAAGCTGGCCATTTTGTACCAGGTTTCAAACATCTCGCGGCCATAAATGCCTTTAATAACCAAACCTTTAAAAATAACCTGGTTCCAGTCTATAGCGATGTTTTCTGGCGGAATACCCAGCATGGCAATTTTGCCACCATGGTTCATGGTTTCCAGCATTTGTGAAAACGCAGACGGAACACCGGACATTTCCAGACCCACATCAAAGCCTTCTTTCATGCCCAGCTCGTTCATAACGTCAGAGAGCTTTTCTTTGCTCACGTCCACTGCGCGGGTCACACCCATTTTACGGGCTAAGTCCAGACGGTATTCGTTTACGTCGGTAATAACCACGTGGCGTGCGCCAACATGACGGGCAACGGCTGCTGCCATAATACCAATAGGGCCAGCGCCGGTAATCAGCACGTCTTCACCTACCAAGTCAAAAGCTAGCGCGGTGTGAACCGCATTACCAAACGGGTCAAATACAGCTGCCATTTCATCAGTAACGTCATCTGGCAGTTTAAAAGCGTTTTCAGCTGGTAGTGACAGGTATTCTGCAAAAGCTCCCGGACGATTAACACCCACACCATAAGTATTGCGGCACAAGTGACGACGGCCAGCACGGCAGTTACGACAGTGACCACAGGTAATGTGGCCTTCGCCGGAAACACGGTCACCAATTTCAAAGCCGCGAACACCGTCGCCCATAGCGGCAACTTCACCCACGTACTCGTGGCCGACTACCATAGGCACCGGAATGGTTTTCTGCGACCAGTCGTCCCATTTATAAATGTGAACATCGGTGCCGCAAATGGCGGTTTTCTTTATTTTAATCAGTAAATCGTTGTAACCGCATTCCGGTTTTTCAACGTCGGTCATCCAAATGCCGGGTTTTGCGTGCAGTTTTGACAAAGCTTTCATTCTTTACTCCTTAAATCACACCCAGCTCTTTACCAATACGGGTAAAGGCTTCAATGGTACGATCCAGTTGTTCACGTGTGTGGGCCGCAGACATCTGCGTGCGGATACGGGCTTTGCCTTTAGGAACGACAGGGAAGGAAAAGCCGATCACATAAATATCTTCTTCTAACAGTCGGTCTGACATTTCAGAGGCCAGTTTGGCGTCGCCGACCATCACCGGAATAATGGCGTGGTCTGCGCCGCTTAAGGTGAAGCCTGCGTTCGTCATTTGCTCACGGAAGTAGCTGGCGTTTTCCCACAGTTGACTGCGCAACTTGCCGCCTTCGGCCAGCATATCCAGTACACGAATAGAAGCCTGCACAATGGCCGGTGCTACTGAGTTAGAGAACAGATAAGGGCGTGAACGCTGGCGTAACCAGTCAATGACTTCTTTTTTACCTGAAGTGTAACCACCAGAAGCACCACCCAGCGCTTTACCCAAGGTACCGGTGATAATATCAACACGGCCAATAACGTCGCAGTATTCGTGCGTACCTTTGCCATTTTCGCCTAAGAAACCGGTGGCGTGGCAGTCGTCCATCATGACCAGCGCGTCGTATTTGTCGGCCAAGTCGCAAATACCTTTTAAGTTGGCAATAACGCCGTCCATTGAGAACACACCGTCGGTTGCAATTAACTTGTGGCGTGCGCCGTCTGCGTCAGCTTGTTTAAGCTGAGCTTCTAAGTCTTCCAGATTGTTGTTTTTGTAGCGGAAGCGTTTCGCTTTACTCAAGCGAATACCGTCAATAATGCTGGCGTGGTTGAGCTCGTCACTAATAATAGCGTCTTCGGGGCCCATTAGAGTTTCGAACAAACCGCCGTTGGCGTCAAAGCATGATGAATACAAAATGGTGTCTTCAGTACCTAAAAACTTGCTAAGTTTTTGTTCCAGTGTTTTATGAATGTCCTGAGTACCACAAATAAAACGCACCGAAGCCGTACCAAAACCGTGTTCGTCCAGGCCTTGTTTGGCGGCTTTAATTAAGTCCGGGTGGTTGGCCAGACCCAGATAGTTGTTTGCGCAGAAGTTGAGTACCTTGCGGTTATTCACCGTAATTTCAGAGCTTTGATCCGAACTGATAATACGTTCTTTCTTGTACAGGCCTTCGGCTTTGGTTTCGGCCAGTTGGTCGGCCAGTTGCTGATAAAAGGCTGAGCTCATTTTTTACTCCACTATTTGAAAACGTAAGTTACCCTCTAGTTTACTGATGTTAGTCGCAACTCGCATCCTTAATTTGAATATCGGGCTTTTGTTTAGTGTGCACTTGCGTGTACTCTTTAGGCCAAATGAAAAGCGTGCAAATAAAGTGCTTGCACAAATAACGGTTTAGGAGACTCTATGCACCGTCGAGCAATTTATCCGGGAACCTTTGATCCTATTACAAATGGCCACGCCGACTTAATTGAACGGGCCGCCAACTTGTTTAGTGAAATTGTTGTGGGCATTGCAGAAAGCCCCAGTAAAAAGCCGCTGTTTAGCCTGGAAGAGCGGGTTTTGCTGGCGCAGCAAGTGACTGAAAACCTGGATAATGTCACTGTCGTTGGTTTTTCCGGACTGTTGGTGAACTTTGCCAAAGAATACGAAGCAACAGTGCTTATTCGCGGGTTACGCGCGGTGTCTGATTTTGAATACGAATTTCAGCTAGCGAATATGAACCGACGCTTGGCGCCGAATCTGGAAAGCGTGTTTCTGACGCCAGCAGAGGAAAACTCGTTTATTTCTTCCTCCTTGGTAAAAGAGGTGGCATTGCATGGTGGTGACGTTTCCGGTTTTACTGACGCCCGGGTGGCGTCAGCACTGGAACAGAAGTTTTCCGGCAAGCGTCCGGGCAAAAGTTAACCCGGCTTAGCTAAAGGCTACGTGATAAAACACGATGCTCATCAGTATCGGACAGAGATAACGAATATGCCAGCGTAACAAGGTTAAACCGACACTGCCCGCAGCAATAGCTTTCAGGTGATTGCTGCGGCGCCATAGCCAACCCACTACCAGCAAATAGAATAAGCCTGACAGCGGCAACTGGAACTGTGTGACCGCAGTAACAACCCAGCCAAACAGCGGTTCAAAGAACAGTATTAGCAGCAGCGAAAATACCGCAATAACGCTCAGTGACAGGGCTGTTGCTACTGGCCGTTTCAGTTTGCGCTCTTCTATGCAGTAAGACACCGGCACTTCGGCCTGAGCAATGGTCGAGGTTAGAGCGGCAATACTCAGCAACATGAAAAATGCAAAAGCCACAAAAGGACCGGCAATGCCCATACTATTAAATAGCTCTGGCAGTACCGCAAAAATGAGCTGGCCTTCGCCAATGAGTTTAGAGCCGTCGCCGACATTAACTCCCAGATGAATACCTGCGTACAGAGCCGGAATAATTAACAGCCCCGCCAGGAACGCGATAAAAGTATCCAGCGCGGCAACTGATAAGCTTAAACGACCTAAGTTAGCACCCGGTTTCAGGTAGGAGCCGTATATCATCATGCCGCCCAAACCAATAGAGAGCGAAAAGAACGCCTGGCCCATAGCGGCCACCAAAATGCTGGTGTCAGTCATTAGGCTGAAGTCGGGGACAAGATATTTCTTCAGGCCTTCGTCGGCGCCGGGTAAGGTCAGCATGTAGGCAATTAACGCCACCAGCAAAACGACTAAGGTAGGCATCAGGCGCTTAGACCAGCGCTCTATGCCCTTTTCCACACCCTGAAAAACCACGTAAGCGGTGGCGAGTAAAAATACAGCGGTGAAAATTAAGTCGCGGGTTAGTGAGCTGTTCAGCAAAAATTCGGCAGCAGGTTCAACACCAAAGCCTCGAGCCAGAAAGCCTAAGGCGTGAACTAGCATCCAGCCGGCCACCACATGATAAAAGCTGAGCATTAAGCAGGAGCCCAGCACATTAAGGTAACCCATTAAGCGGCCAATAGGGCGGGCGCGTCCTTCGGACAGCTGCGTTAAGGAGCGAACCGGATTCGCCTGTGCACTATGGCCTATCAGCATTTCGCTGTACAAAGCGGGTATGGCAAGTATAAAGATTACGCAAAGATACACCAGCAGGAAGGCGCCGCCGCCGTGGTTCGCAACCTGAGTCGGGAAGCCCCAAATATTCCCCAGGCCAACGGCAGAGCCCGCGGCTGCTAATATAAAGCCAATTCGGCTGTGAAAGGAATCACGCATAAATGATCAGAAACCCACTGCTGCATACAAAAGTCAGGCGGGCATTCTAACGAACTGGCAAAATTTTGCCCTATCTTTTTTTACACAATCAGGTTAATATTCGCGCCCTGAAAATTAGCCAGTAACCAAACTGTAAAACAGGATTTTTTACGCTGTGTTGCTGCTGTTAACGTTAACGAACGACCGTAATCTCAGGAGCCTTACGTCATGCCTAATCTGGATCTGAGCCGCTACGGCATCACAGATGTCGAAGAAATTGTCCATAATCCGTCCTACGACCTGCTATTCGAAGAGGAAACTCGCGACGACCTGCAAGGTTATGAAAAAGGAACGGTAACGGACCTGGGTGCGGTTGCTGTCGATACCGGAATTTTCACCGGACGTTCCCCTAAAGACAAATACATTGTCCGCGATGACACAACTCGCGATACCGTCTGGTGGGCTGACCAAGGCAAAAACGACAACAAACCACTGTCGACCGAAACCTGGAATGAACTGAAAGGTTTGGTCACTGAGCAGTTGTCGCACAAACGTTTGTTTGTGGTTGATACCTATTGCGGTGCTAACGAAGACACTCGTCTTGCAGTTCGCTTCATTACCGAAGTGGCATGGCAGGCGCACTTCGTGAAAAACATGTTCATTCGCCCAAGCGAAGAAGAGCTGGAAAACTTTGAGCCAGACTTCGTTGTCATGAACGGTGCTAAGTGCATTAATCCTAAGTGGCAAGAACAAGAGCTGAACTCTGAAAACTTTGTGGCGTTTAACTTAACGGAAAAAATTCAGTTAATTGGCGGCACCTGGTACGGCGGCGAAATGAAAAAAGGTATGTTCTCAATGATGAACTACTTCCTGCCGCTAAAAGGCATTGCTTCTATGCATTGCTCTGCCAACGTTGGTCAAGAAGGCGACGTGGCTGTTTTCTTCGGCTTGTCAGGCACGGGTAAAACCACCCTGTCGACTGACCCGAAACGCGCACTCATTGGTGACGATGAACACGGTTGGGATGACGACGGCGTATTCAACTTTGAAGGCGGTTGTTATGCGAAAACCATTAACCTGTCGAAAGAAGCGGAACCGGATATTTACAACGCGATTCGTCGTGATGCTTTATTAGAAAACGTTGCTGTTGATGACAACGGTGTTGTCGACTTTGATGACAACTCGAAAACCGAGAACACTCGCGTGTCTTACCCTATTTACCACATTGACAACATTGTTAAGCCGGTGTCTAAAGCGGGTCACGCGAAGAAAGTTATTTTCCTGACAGCCGATGCCTTTGGCGTATTACCGCCGGTGTCTAAGCTGACTAAAGAACAGGCGCAGTATCATTTCTTGTCCGGCTTTACTGCTAAATTAGCCGGTACTGAGCGCGGTGTCACCGAGCCTACGCCAACCTTCTCAAGCTGTTTTGGCGCGGCGTTCTTAAGCCTGCACCCAACGCAGTACGCGGAAGTTTTAGTTAAGCGTATGGAAGCGGCTGGCGCAGAAGCTTACCTGGTTAACACTGGCTGGAACGGCACTGGCAAGCGCATTTCTATTAAAGCGACGCGCGCTATTATTGATGCCATTTTAGATGGTTCAATTGAAGACGCTGAATTTGTGCAGTTGCCTCACTTTAACCTCGCTATGCCAACTGAGCTGGCCGGTGTTGAGGACAGTAGCATTCTGGATCCACGTAAAACATACGAAGATGACGGTGAGTGGGACGTTCGTGCGAAAGACTTAGCCGAACGTTTTGTCGCAAACTTTGAGAAATTTACTGATACTGATAACGGTAAAGCGCTGGTTGCCGCAGGCCCTCAGTTGTAAATTCATAGTTTGAAACAAATTAAAGGGCTCGTAACACTTGTTACGGGCCCTTTGTCTTTCTAAGATAGGCGCTTCTTAAGCAAATAACAGAAAAATAACATGCGCCTTTCAGTTAATAATGTCACTAAGCGTTACCGCACCGTAACGGCGGTAGACGCTATCTCCCTCGATATTCAGCCCGGCAAGATTCAGGCGTTACTCGGTCCTAACGGTGCCGGGAAGTCGTCCCTGGTTCGTATGCTGGTTGGCCTCACTCAGCCCGATGAGGGTGAGATCCTCGTTGAGAATAACGGCGAGAGTATTGAGCTGACCTATCACGACTTTGCTTACCTGCCTGAAGACCGTGGTTTGTATCAGGACCGAACCATACTGGATAACTTGAATTACATTGCCAGTTTGCGCGGGTTGAAGCTAAGCGATATACGCAGCGATATTGATAGCTGGCTGGAGCGGTTTGAACTGACTGATCGTAAAGACGAGCCTTTGCGTCAGATGTCTAAGGGAAACCAGCAAAAAGTACAACTTATTGCCACGCTGCTGCACGACCCTCAACTGGTGATTCTGGATGAGCCCTTTTCGGGTTTAGACCCGGTAAACCAGGAGCATGTACTGACGGTATTAAACGAGTTGCGCGAACGCGGCAAAACGGTGGTGTTAAGTGCACACCAAATGGAGCTGGTTGAGCGTTTAGCCGACACCATGTTGTTAATGAATAAAGGACGCGCGGTAGCTCAGGGCAGCTTGCAGGAAATACGCGATACCTTGCTGCCTAAGCCGGTTTACCGGGTAACAACCAATGCTCAGCTTGCGTTAGATAGCTGGCAGGGCGTGGACCAAATAGAGTCCATGCGTAAAGTGAATGACGAGCAAGTTGAGATAACTTTTGATGCGGATGCCGGTATAGATCAGTTGTGGCCACAACTGGCGCAGCAGGTTCCGATTAAAGCCTTTGCGCCTATTCAGCCCGGATTACACGATTTGTATCTGAATACGATTCGTCGGCAAGCGAGTGATGAGAAAAGCAGCGAGGAGGCGCAGTCATGAAACAGACGAGTCCGGGTTACTTTAAGCAGTTAAAAGCTATTTCGTGGTGGGAGTTTAAGCGCTTTTTTAAATGGAAGCAGGAACTTTTGTCTATTGTCATTTTGGTCGCCATTTTTGTCGTGAGCACTGGCTGGGGCGCAATAGCTCAACTTTTGTCGGATGAATATCACGGAGCTATTTTCTATGAAGAAGGCAAACCCCAGTCTTGGGAGTTTGAGGCCCCAAAAGACTTAAACCTTCGCAGTGCTGGCACCATGGAAGTAAAAAAGTGGAAAGCACAATTACCAGAAGAGCTAGATACATTAATTGTCATAACACCTGAATTAACCGCAAAAGTCTGGGTTAAGAAGTCTCAGACCTGGCAACAGGAATTGCGTAGCGAATTACAGGATCAACTGCAGGATCTGCGTATTCAGCAGTTACCACTGGCTCCGGAAGAAAAAGCGGTTATTGATGAAAAGCCGGATATAGCGTTTTCTATTGAAGAGAGCGAAGAAGCTTCTATTGATGATGCTACTGACAGCTCAGCCAGCATGTTACTGGTGGTTATAATGGTTGGCGTTTTTACCGGCTTCGGTTTGATGATGATGTCGATAACGGCAGAGAAACAACAGCGTGTAACTGAGCAGTTGCTGACTATCGTGACACCGACTCAGTGGATGGATGGCAAAATTATCGGCATTACCTTGCACAGCCTGAAATCGATGCTCTTTATTGGTTTAATGATTTTGGGCGTAAGCCTGGTGGTTGCGGCACTGTCCGATAAGAGCGGTTCAGGTCTGGACTGGGGTGTTGGCACGGGTCTGTTGAGTCTTATTTTTGTTTTATTGGGCACGGTCTTAATTAACGCCTTACTAGCGGGCTTTTCCGCAACCATCGATGACCCTAACCACTCATCCCGAAGCACGGTGATGCTGGTACCGATGTTGCCAATATTTCTGAGCTTTAGTGTGGTAAGTACACCTGACTCGACCTTAGCTACCGTAATGAGCATTCTGCCGATTAGCTCCTTTGCCATGATGCCGGCGCGTTTGTTGCAAACTGATGTCGCGGTATGGGAATGGTTGCTGAGCCTGGTATTACTGGCGGCCTTTGTATACTGGATGCGAAATGTAGCGGGGCGCTTGTTCGCTATGGGTATTCAGTATTACGGAAAAGAACCGGGCTGGAAGGAAATTTGGCAGGCCGTTTCTGGTAAATAACAAAGTTTCAGAGACAAAAAAGCCGGGAGCTTCAAAATGAAGTGTCCCGGCTTTTTATTAGGAACTGGCTTTATTTAAGCTGCTCAGCGTGTGGCAGCTCAAACGACGGTTTTTCCTCAGCTTTTTCTACCAGGAAGGTATCCATCCAACGCATAAAACGCATGCTGTAGTCCAGCTGTGCCGCTACTTTGCGGTTGCCGTGGCCTTCGCCGGGGTACAACACTAAGCGAACCGGCACCTTGCCGTGAGTTTTCAGATAACGGTACAATTCCATGGACTGTGATGGATGAACGCGGGTGTCTTCTTTACCATGCATAATAAGAATTGGCGTGCGCGCTTTTTCTGCGTGATAAATTGGGCTGCGCTCTAAGTACCATTCCCACTTGTCCCACGGATAGCTGCGGGCATGAACAGCGTGCATTTCTTTGGCAATGTCGGTGGTACCAAACTTAGATAAGTTGTCGCTGATACCCACAAACATAACGCTGGCTGCAAAGTGTTCGGTCTGTGCGGTTGCGCCCCAGGCCGAAGCGTAACCACCGTAAGACCCGCCGGTAATACCTACGCTCGACTCATCGGCTAAACCAATATCAACCAAGTGTTTTTTCGCATCAACAATGTCGTCGAACTCTTTACCCGCGTAGTCATTCTGACCCAGCTTAGAGAACTCGACACCACGACCGGTGCTGCCACGGTAGTTAGGGAAGAACAGGGCATAACCCTTGGCTGCGGCATGCTTAACCGGCGATGCGTAGCGGTCTAACCAGCCATTGCTGTAATGCGATTCAGGGCCACCGTGAATTACCATCACGGTTGGGTAGGTTTTACCTTCTTCGTAGTCTTTAGGGTAGACCACAATGCCTTCCAGCTTAAGCCCGTCGCGCGCTTCATAGGTCATGGTTTCCTGACGTGGCATATCAATGTCATCCAGCCAGGGGTTAGAGTCGGTTAAACGCTCCAGACGGCCGTTGCTGTATTTAAACGCTTCGCTCGGGTGGCTAGGGCGGTGGCCTGTTAAAACAAACTCTGATTTACCGGCTTCAGCGTCCAGGCTGGTGAAAATGGCTTCACCCAACTCTAACAGGCTGCGGCTTTCTAAAAACTTAAGCGTTAATGCCTGAACTTCGGTTTCGGTACCGCGGTGGCCTAACCAGATAATTTCTTCATCGGTACGCCAGCTAAAATCTTTGATAGAGCCTTTGTAGTCGGGCAACACGTTGCGGTGTTCTTGCTCGCGAGTGTCGTAAACAAATAAAGAACCAGCAGAAGGATCGTTGTAGTCAGCAGCACGGATCATGGCCAAATAACGACCGTCCGGTGAAAATTCTGCACGACCAAGCTTGCCCTCGCTGTCAAAAGAAGTGACTACTTCGCCGTCCAGACTAATAAGCTGATATTGGCTGCTCATGTAATTGTCATCGATAAGCGAAGTTGGTGCGGTACGAACCAGTAATTGTTCGTTATTCGGGTGGAAGCTAACCGAAAGCGCGTGCTGGTCGTTGACAGTAACTGCTTTAGCTTCGGCGTCTTCCTCACCCAGTGACACGTGGTAAACCTGCGTATAGGTTAAGTCTTCTTCGTAGACTTCGGCTTTAAAACCTTTTTTGGAAAGCTTTTCTTCATCGCTGTCTTTCGCGCCTGAAGACAAAAAGACAAGTTGCTCGCCGTCATCGCTTAACGCGTAGCCGCCAATATTACCGTCAAATTCAAACACCGACTGAATACCGCCGCCGTGCACAGGCATGCGGTAAAGCTCCTGATACTCATCGCCTTCTGCTTTAGCGGTAAAGTACAGGTATTCGCTTTGCGGACCAAAGCTGACCCGGCCGAACTTTTTGTCTTTACTCAGGTAAGACGTTTCTTCGCCTTCAGCATTAATAAGCACTAACTCACTGTAGCTGGAGCCGTCGTCGTCTTCGTACGGGGTACGGGGTGTTGAGCGGATAACCGCAGTGAATTGACCATCCGGCGACAGTTGAGCCGAACGAATGGCTTTGGTGGTTACGGTTTCCATTAGCGTCATCTCGCGGGCATCAATATCTGCCGCCCAGACCGCTAATGCCATACCGCCTACAGCACGTAAAAGCATAATGTTCTCCAGTCTCTTGTTCTGATTAAGATTGTTTTTTTATGACTCTCGTTTTAGTAATCGGCGAGTCGCTTCGGCGCCCCGGGCAACTAAGCGAACTTGCAGAATCGTTTTTTCGGTAATAATTTCGCGTTCTTCTTCGTCTACGTCAAAGCAGTCGGCTCCGGCGCTGAATACAATTTTGGCAATAGTGTCCGACTGTAACTCGGCCAATTCTCGGCTAAACGACTGTTCGTTCACTAAATAGTCTTCCAGTTCTGCCTTGAAGTGATCTATTTCGCGCACTACCGCCAAACGGAAACTGCGTGAACGACCGGAACGCTCCTGCAGCAATAATCTGAAGGTGGCAGTATTGTTTGCCACAAATTGCATAAAAGTTTCTATAGATACCCGAATAATAGAGCCGCCGGATTCAATGCGCTGACGCGCCTGGCGTAATAGTTGGCGTAAAGCCAGGCCGCATTCGTCGACCAAAGTGAGTCCTAACTCATCCATGTCACGAAAGTGTCTGTAGAATGACGTGGGGGCAATTCCGGCTTCGCGCGCGACCTCTCTCAGGCTCAAACTCGAGAAACCGTTTTCGGCGCTTAATTGGTTCATTGCCGCGTTAATTAACGCCTGTCGGGTTTTCTCTTTCTGCTTTGCGCGAATTCCGGCCATAGTCGTATAGTCATCTTTGCGTGTATATTAAGAATGATAACACAGCTTTTTACACTTTTACCGCTTGTAATTTGAACACGAAACACGTACATTCAGCGTACAGGTGTACGCTATTAGACGCCTGCCTTTATTTGAATGTTTTAGGTTATATGCATGCAACAAATTTCTGAAAAGCCCCCCATTATCTGGTTAAACACCTTGGTTTTTGCCATTACCTTTATTGTCGCCATTGTTGGCGTACCCTTATATGCGTACAGCGTTGGTATTGGCGCTGCATTCTGGTGGGTTATGTTAGGTACGGCATGTTTTGCCGGTTTATCTATTACAGCGGGCTATCATCGCCTGTGGGCGCACCGGACATACGATGCTAACCCCGTAATTCGTTTTATTTTTGCCATTGGCGGTGCGGTTGCGCTGCAGAACAGTGCGCTTCACTGGTCTTCTGACCACCGTGAGCACCACAAGCACGTTGATGACAACGACAAAGACCCGTATTCGGCTAAGCGCGGTTTCTGGTACTCACATATTGGCTGGATGATCCGTGAATATCAGGCGAGCCGTTATACTGACTACGATAACGTTAAAGACCTGCAGAAAGACCCAATTGTTATGTGGCAGCATAAGTATTACCTGCCGCTAACCCTGTTTGTGAACTTTGGCTGGCCAATTGCCGCCGGTTTCATGCTGGGTGACGTGTGGGCCGGATTACTGGTTATTGGTGTACTGCGTTTGGTGCTGAATCATCACACTACCTTTTTTATTAACTCGCTGGCGCACATATGGGGCAAGCAGCCTTATACCGACAAAAATACCGCACGAGACAACGGTGTTCTGGCCTTTTTGACCTTTGGCGAGGGTTATCATAATTACCACCATATTTTTGCTGCGGATTACCGTAACGGCATTCGCTGGTGGCAGTTTGACCCAACCAAATGGCTTATTGTGGTCAGTAAATGGCTTGGGCTTGCGAAGAATTTGAAGCGCAGCTCACCGTATCAGGTGGAGCGGGCGAAACTACAAATGCAGCTAAAGCGCGCACAGCAAAAAGCACAAGCAGCACCAGACTCGTTATTTGAGCGAGCTCAGGAGCATTATGAGCAAATGGGTCAGCATTTGAAGGCTTATTATCAGGCTCGTAAAAAGCTTCTGGATACTAAAGCTAAAGCCTTGAAAGAACATGTGCATCACGATATTGATGCGTTGAAGCGTCAGGTTGATGAAATGAAGGCTTCGCTGGAAATGCAAAAACGCTCCTGGAAAGCGCTATTAAATCAAATTCAGCAGCACGCGTAATTATTGGTTGAAATTGCGACGAATGGCATTTGTCAGTACTTGAAAATGTTTAAAATATAACCGATACTGACAAATACATTCGTAGTAACACGTTTTAGCGTGTGGGAGGAAACGATGGAAATTGGTGCCGCAATGAACTCAGGCCTGCAGGGTATGCAACGTGCAAACCAACAGGTATCACAAGCGAGTCAGGAAATTGCGTCTGCTTCAACATCGGGTCGTAATGATGTTCAGCAGCAAAGTAATGCCGTTGCAAATGGTGCTCAGGCCGCAACTGAAACTGCCTCTGAAACCAGCCAAAGCGTTACGGCCACCAACACAACTGACTCTCTGGTTTCATTGAATCAGGGTCAGACCAACCTTGAGTCAAACACCCGTACGGTAGAAACTGCCGACGAGATGTTGGGCACAATGATTGATACCAGCGCTTAATGTTCTAACATGAATATCTCACCAGCGTTACCGCCTATTCCTGTAACGTCGGCACCACCTGCGGAGTCGATGAATAGGGATAATTTGCAGCGGCCGCTGGTGAATGAACCTGCCAAATCTGATCAATCCAGTAATAAAGCCGATACCCAGGCCGACAGAAAACCCGACGCGAAAGCGGATGGAAAGTCTGACAGCAAAAAAGCCACCGACAAAGCTACCGACAAAGCCAGCAAAGAAGTTACTGACAATGCTGAAAAGAATCAGCAGAAGCTCAGTGAAGAAGAAGTTGAAAAAGTCGATGAGCTAAAAAGCCGTGACCAGGAAGTTCGAGTTCATGAGCAGGCTCATGCAGCGGTTGGAGGTCAGTATGCTGGTTCTCCTTCCTATGAGTACGAGCGCGGCCCTGACGGTAAGTCTTATGCTGTGGGCGGCGAAGTTCAAATAGATGTAAGCCCGGTTAATGGTGACCCGCAAGCGACCATTCAAAAAATGCAGTTAGTGCGTCGTGCGGCATTAGCGCCGGCTCAACCTTCCGCTGCCGACCGTTCAATTGCTGCCGAGGCGGCTAATAAAGCTACTCAGGCGCGGGCAGAGCTGGCTCAGCAACAAGTGAGCTCGGGTGAAGAAGGTGACAAAAAAGGCGTTCCTGATATCAGTATTAATGCGCCGTTTAATAAAAGCTTAGAGGGCGAGGAAGGCAGCCAGTCAGCGTCTTCGGACGTGGCGCCTGAAGAGCTGGGTAAAAAGACGTTGTCGTCGCCTGAACGAGGCGAGATGATAGCTTCTTTCTACGATAAGCGCGTTCGTCCGTCCGTGGACTCTTTCAGCGCTACCGCTTAATCATTCCTGTTTAATTTTTCTTCGCTTTTGCAAAGGCGTCTGCTAATGCACTGCCCATAGCCGAATTTTGTGGCTGCGGCGTACGACCGCCATTACCTGAAGGTTTTTTCTTAGGTCCAGTTCCGGTTTTGGCTTTAGGCTTGTCGCTGCCTGCTGTATTCGTCGGGGCTTCATCGCTCAAGCGCATGGTTAAGCCAATACGTTTACGTTCAATATCCACTTCCAGCACTTTTACCTTCACAATGTCGCCGGCTTTAACCACTTCGCGCGGGTCGCTGACAAACTTGTCCGCCAGTGCTGAAATGTGAACCAAGCCGTCCTGATGCACGCCAACATCAATAAAGGCACCAAAGTTCGCCACGTTAGTTACTACACCTTCTAGCAACATGCCGGGCTTTAAGTCGCTGACTTTCTCAACGCCTTCTTTAAATTCTGCCATTTTGAATTCTGGACGCGGGTCACGGCCCGGCTTTTCCAATTCAGACAAAATGTCGGTAACCGTTGGTAGACCAAAGCGCTCATCGGTGTAGTCTTTAGCGTTCAAAGATTTAATCAATTGCTGATTACCAATAAGTTCCTGTACCGGTAGCGAGTTCTCTTTAGCAATGCGTTCAACCACGGTATAAGCCTCGGGGTGAACTGAAGACGCATCCAGTGGCTGCTCGCCGTTACTAATGCGTAAGAAGCCTGCCGCCTGTTCAAAGGCTTTTGGTCCCATGCGCGCAACATCCAGCAATTGCTTACGGTTACGGAACGCACCATGAGCATCGCGGTGCTCAACTAAGTTCTTCGCCAAAGTTTTCGATAAGCCGGATACGCGCTGCAGCAACGCGGCAGAAGCCATATTGGCATCCACACCCACTGCGTTTACGCAGTCCTCAACCACCGCATCCAGACTCTGCGCCAGTTGCGACTGACTAACGTCGTGCTGGTACTGCCCGACACCAATAGACTTAGGTTCAATTTTAACCAGTTCTGCCAGTGGATCCTGCAAGCGGCGGGCAATAGAGACTGCGCCACGTAGCGACACGTCCATATTCGGAAATTCCTGCGCAGCCAGTTCTGACGCCGAGTAAACCGAAGCACCGGCCTCGTTTACTATAACCTTTGTGGCTTTAATGTCGTTGTGCTGCTTCAGCATGTCGCCGACCATTTTGTCGGTCTCGCGCGAGTGAGTGCCGTTACCAATGCTGATAAGCTCAACTTTGTATTGCTTGCACAAGGTAGCCAGCGTTCGCATGGCTTTATCCATTTGGTTCTGCGGCTGGAACGGGAATACCGTGTTAGTGGCAACCGCTTTACCGGTTTCGTCTACCACGGCAACCTTCACGCCGGTGCGAACACCCGGGTCTAAGCCCATAGTGGTTTTAGCGCCGGCAGGTGCCGCCATCAACAAGTCTTTTAAGTTGCTGGCAAATACCTGAATAGCAGCTTCCTCGGCACGTTCGCGCACGCGAGCCATAAGTTCAGTTTCCATATGCAGCGACAACTTCACCCGCCAGGTCCATTGAATAACCTGACGCAACCAGTCATCGGCAGCGCGGCCTTTATGCTCAAAGTTCAGGAAATCAGCAATAATCACTTCGCAATGTGAGCCCGAGGTTGTGTCTTCACTGCCAGGATCCGCGTCCATAGACAGCTGCAAAAAGCCTTCGTTACGACCGCGCAGCAACGCCAGTGTACGGTGCGACGGAATGGTTTTAAACAGCTCAGAGAATTCAAAGTAGTCGCGGAACTTAGCGCCTTCTTTTTCTTTGCCCGGCGCAACGGTGCTGGTTAAGTGCGCGTTCTGCCACAAGTGAGAACGCAAACGCTTCAGCAGCTCCGCCTGCTCGGCAAAACGCTCCATTAAAATGGCGCGAGCGCCGTCTAACACTGCTTTAACATCGGCAAAGCCTTTGTCGGCGTCAATGTATTCTGCTGCAGCCTGCTCCGGGTTCTGTGTTGGGTCTTTCCACAGCAAGTCCGCCAGCGGTTCAAGTCCCGCTTCAATCGCAATTTGGCCTTTAGTACGGCGCTTAGGTTTGTAGGGCAGGTATAAATCTTCCAGCTCGGTTTTCGAGTCGGCGGTTTTAATGCTTTGAGCCAGTTCGTCGGTTAACTTACCTTGCTCGTCAATCGACTTCAGTATCACCTGACGGCGGTCGTCCAGCTCGCGCAGGTAATTCAGTCGCTGATGCAGCTGACGTAATTGAGTGTCGTCTAAACCGCCGGTGACCTCTTTACGGTAACGGGCAATAAAAGGCACCGTCGAGCCTTCGTCCAGCAACTGGATAACAGCGGCAATCTGACGCTCGTCGACCTTCAGTTCATTAGCAAGTAATTGCGGTATCTGGCTCATAGTACATCTCTTGGTTTTAAAACGTTACGACAAATAATGGGGACGAATACTATCACGAATTGACTACGCGGGCTGTTGGTAACTTATCTTATTAATGAACCAGGTCTTAGTACCCTGTGGCGTACGAACCTCGGCCTCGTCGTCTACCTCTTTTTTCAGCAACGCCCGCGCCATGGGCGAGTCGATAGACACCGCGTCTTTGCGATCATAAATCTCGTCCGGACCGACAATTTGAAAGGCGCGCACGTTTTCGTCCTCGTCCTCAATTTCCACCCGGGCACCAAAAAACACCTTACCGTCCTGTTGTGGCGAATAATACACCACCTTTACCTGCTCCAGACGCTTGGTTAAATAGCGAATACGACCATCAATTTTACGCAGCTTCTGTTTATTGTATTTATAATCTGCGTTCTCAGAGCGGTCGCCCAGGCTCGCCGCCCACGACACCTTCTCCACGGTTTCGCGCCGCTCAACCCGCCACAGGTGTTCAAGCTCCTGCTGCAACTTTTCATAACCGCCAAGGGTAATTAAATTGGTTTTCATACGCTGATTCGTTGTGCCTGCGTTGAATGATCAGGGGATTTTACTGGATTATGGGTTCGAGGGAAATGGGCATGGGGCCGATCATAACTTATGACTCACGTTTGTAAGCAATATCGCATAGTTTGTTGTTGTATTACTTATTTAACTCGTTTAATGTCAATTACATAATAAAAACGTAAAGTTAGATATTGTGCACTTGTTAGAATGGAAATAAGCATGCTCGAATTGGATTGCTTGTTTTTGGTGTGGGTCTGAAAAATCAAACAGACTCTCAGAGGGTTACTAAGAAAAAGCAATAATTTGATGAGCGCATAGAATGCGCATGCACAATATACAAATGTTATGCAGTAGAGGAGTAGTGATGCGAACTTCAAGGAAATTGGGAGTAGTCTATCTCTTCATGCTCCACGTCCTCTTGGCGCTTGTGCTGGCCAAGTCCGATTTCATTGAGAAAGTGGGGTACAAACTCGGCGTTTCTACCACTCCAGAATTGTCTGCCTACTATGACCGGATCACTACCTATCATTTCCGCATGGACGGCAACGTACCAGATGGTGCCACATTATTTATTGGGGATAGCATTACCCAGGGCTTGGCAACTTCGGCAATAGCAAATCCGTCAGTTAACTACGGCATCGGCAGCGATACCACACTTGGAGTGTTAAACCGGATTAGAAAATATGAGTCATTAAATAGAGTAGATACAGTAGTGCTTGCTATCGGAGTCAATGACCTTCGCCGGAGAAGTGATGAAAAAATCGTCACCAACTACAAAAAGATACTGGATTCAATTCCAGAGGAGATCCCGGTCGTCGTGAGCGCAATACTCCCAGTGGATGAAAGAGTCCAGCGAGTAAACTCAGAGAATAATCGAATTTCAAAAGTAAACAAATTGCTTCGTGACCTGTCCTTAAAATATGAGAATGTGACCTTTTCCGATGCGGGGAGTTCGCTACGTGGCCCGGACAATAACTTAAAATCGGATTTTCACGTTGGTGATGGGGTTCATTTGAGTTCTGCTGGCTACCAAGTTTGGATTCGAGAATTGAGGCGAGCACTGAACAATGCATAACAATGCTATGCACCGGATGCCAAAACCTTCGCTCCGCTACGGCTTTTGCACCGGTGATGGCTGGCATATTTTGAGGAAGCATGAGCGTAATTAAGCGTGGACCCTTCAAGGTTCCTAAATTAACAGAAGATCATCCTTTGTATGGGCGCCTGCTCGCAAGAGAAGCTGAGAAGCTTGTCTCCCTTCCTGATTTTTCCAAAGACAAAGGATTGTTTATCCTTTCAGATTTTGGTGGTGAGCACAAAGGTGCAGACTTTACTACATACTCCATTTTGATTTGCTCCGCTGACAAGAAGGTTGTTTTTGAAGAGAAAACCAAAGAATTGAGGGTCAAACACGGACTAAACGATCCGTGGAAAGAGTTCGGTTTTAAAGATCTAAGCTATGGTCCCATATCCAGGTCGCTGGAGGAATATCTTAGTCTTGCTGATAATTTCATTCATGGTGCTTTGATTACCATTTCTGTAGATCAGAGAATCCCGAGTCTTTTTGGCCTTGAGAAAAAAGAGGCTCACGATCAAATTGTAGAGCTATTCCGAAAGAACGATTTAGGAGAATGGAAAGGGAAGGAGTCAGAAAAAGTTCTTCGTGTATGCCATGCAATAAGTGTTTTTATGTCACTTGTTGCTTTCTCAGATCAAAAGATTTTGTGGCTATGCGATCATGATTCTATAAACGTCGATGGTAAGAGGCGCGATTTTACGCATACACAAAAGATATTTGGACAGTGCCTTGCAATGTACAGCGACAATCTTTACGAGATATATGGATTTGCAAAACCGTTCAAAAATGATGCAGGAACAACAGATTTACTCAGCTTGGCTGATTTCTCAGCGGGCATTATACAAGAGATACTTCAAAGTGAAGTGGCAAAGAAAAATGTAGAGCTTTCCGATGAGAAGGCAAGTCTGGCAAGATGGATGGGAACTGAGAGTGCCTTCCTCACTAAAGTGAACTTGGCTTTCGTCCAACAAGGTGATGGGGATTGGGGCGTTGGATCCGTCAACATTCAAGCAAAAATATAACAATCGCAAGCATCGGAACAATTTTTCGCTGCGTTACAAATTGTCCGGTGTTGCGGGCGTTACAACCTTAGAAAATTCGTTTCACATCACGATAAAAGTTTTCATGGCTGCCCAAAGTCATAAGTTCTAAAGCAAAAACTCCGTCATCATAACTATAGCCAAGTAAAGTGAGCTGCTTATTCATTTTAAATTTGTGAACCCGTAAAAAACTTAAATCCCCCTTTTTCTGCTGGCCTATAAATGGATCACTCATCAGCTCCCTGATTGCACTGTCGAGATCTTTCTTTTGGTTAGGCTTTAACTTTTTAACGGCCTTCTTAAAAGTTGGCGTTTGTAATACTGTTTTAACTTTAGTCAAAATCGTAACTCTCGAGCTTACCCGCATCTTTTTCAGCTTGCGCAATAATAGCTTGTTTCACAAACTCATATGGTAGCTCTGGGTTATCTTCCATAATTTCACCAATCCTAGCCCAGTGCTCAATTTGTTTAGGCGGCGTTCTGTTATAAGCCTTGGCTATAATAGTAGCTTTTTCTACAAGTTCTTGGTCTAATCTTATGCTGTTTGTAGCCATAATTAGAGCTCCTGTGTCATTTTGCATCAAACGTGGCATATTACCACAAAATAGCAGTTGTAACAAGCGCGTGCACCAAGGACTTAATTTCCGTTAAACCTTTTAGCATTGCTGCGCAATTATATGCCAAAAGGCTCCATTCCAATGAAGCCTGTGACGCGGGCGTCATATAAACAGGAATCACACCGGTGAAAATTAAAAGTAGCTGTATCGTTTTCGCGTTAGCTTTATTCGTATCAGCTTGCACATCGGGGCGTTTGGAGTACCTAACCGCCGAGGGCGAACGAAAGGTTGCATGCAAAACGGAATACACATGGCAGCCGAGTGTTGATAAATATGCGGTTGAATATGTTCTGGCGCATTGCGCTCAAGAGGCGGTATCCAGAGGCTACATTGTTGAAAATACCTCCTTTCTCGAAAAGGATTTGTCGGTTCCGCCCGCTCCCGAAGGAAGAGAGTGGAGCCATGAGCTGGCAAAGCAGCATCATTCAAAAGGGATGCTTACGGATAAAGAATACGGGTATCTCATCGCTTATTTAGATCTCGGTCATGATAGTGATTGAGCGTGAACGGCAAACACCAGCATGATAAACATCAGAAAATATAACGAATCAGATGCGCGTGATTTATGGGCTATTTTTTATCACACCATTCGCAATGTGAACTCACGTGACTACACACAAGCGCAAGTCGAAGCCTGGGCGCCGGATAACGCCTCCCCTGAGGTATGGCAGCAAAAAATGAATGCTATTTCTCCTTTTGTTGCGGAAATTGACGGAGAAATTGTTGGTTATGCCGACCTTCAGGAAGATGGGCTAATTGATCATTTCTTTTGTCACCACGAGCATCAGGGTAAAGGTATCGGGCGTCACTTGATGGAGCACGTATTAAGAGTGGGTGAGTTACAAGGAATCACCAAGTTTTACTCCGAGGTGAGCATCACGGCTCGCCCGTTTTATGAGAAATTTGGCTTTAAAGTCGCAAAAGAGCAAACGATAGAAATTCGTGGGCGGAAGCTGCGTAACTTTGTTATGGAAAAACTCAGCTAAGCGCACTCCCTATTATCGGCCATATCGGTGCATAAGTGTTTAAAATGAAATTCCAAAGATTCCAAAAGCGACAACATACATTTGAATCGTTAGAGCTGGATGTTTCCTATGACCGCCTGACGACAAAGTTCGAGCTAAAAGAAAATGGCACTCTGGTTTACTCAGTCTTTCTTGGCTTGCTGCCGTTTAGAAGAAGTAAGTTAGTCATTAACGATAAGCCTGCGACGCTAACAATATTTTGGATGATCTTTTGGTCTTCTAAATTACAAAATAGTGACGGGTCTGTTGTTCCAGAACTGCTGCCGCAGAGGCGCAGAAAATCGATAGGAGTTTTGGCTTATGTCGTGCTAATAACAACGATAAAAATTAGTATTGGGCTTATGGCATAAACCAAACCGAAGTGAGGACGACCTCACCGCTCAATTTTCATTCGGGGACGGCCCCAAAGTCATGAAGAGGTGCTTATGAGTTGGGTCATTCTATTTATCGCGGGTCTTTTGGAAGTCGCCTGGGCTGTTGGTCTAAAATACACAGACGGCTTCACTAAGCTTTGGCCAACCGTTGGCACTACCGTTGCCCTTGTCGGCAGCTTTGTCTTGTTAGGCTTGGCACTCAAGACTTTACCCGTCGGCACAGCCTACGCCATTTGGGTGGGCATTGGTGCCGTAGGTACAGCGGTTATGGGTATGTTTTTGTTCGGTGAGTCAGCGGACGTTCTTAAACTGGTCAGTTTAGGGCTAATTTGTGCCGGTATTGTGGGGCTTAAATTGGCTCATGGCTGAGGCGAAACAAATTCAAATTGACCTCTCCCCCAAATCACCAACGTAAATATTCCGTCAGTGCTTTGAAGCCTTGGAATAAACCTCTTATATTTAACGCAGTGCATAACAGGAAGAGGTAAGGCATTGCAGCATGCGTTGTTAGTTATCAACCCGAAGAGCCGTAATGGTCATTCCGAGGAGTTAACCGAAGCCACCGACTTGCTCAGAAACTCCGGCATTGAGGTTGAGGTTTGCGTCACTGAAAGTCCATCTCATATGGCCTCATGCATTGAAAGTTACCGTGAGAAAAAAGGAGTGGTAATTGTTGCCGGGGGCGATGGAACCATCAGCTCAGCGTTGGAGTCAATCTATAAAAGCGAGCAAACCTTGGCCATTTTACCGATGGGAACAGCTAACGACTTGGCGCGCTCGCTTGGCATTTCGCAGGACGTTGTTGCAGCTGCTCAGGCTATTGTTAATGACAAGCGAGAACGCATAAACTTGGCAAAGGTGAATCATAGTTACTTTGTGAATGTCGCTCATGTTGGTTTAGGTGTAGAGGTCACCCGCGAGCTGACGTCAGAAATGAAAAAATACTTTGGCGTGTTTGCGTATTTGGGCGCATTTACCAGCGTCATGAAGCGCAACAAGAGTTTTAAAGTTCAAATAGAAGCTGACGGTTGGAAGGAGTCTGTAAAGGCAATTCACCTGGCGGTAGGTAATGGTCGTTACTACGGTGGCGGAAACGTTGTTGATGATGACTCTACACTGCTGGATGGACAACTGAACTTATTTTGTTTGAAACCAATACGGTGGTGGCGGTTGTTATTACTGGGAGTCAATTTTCGTAACGGCAATTTGCAAAAGGCAGAGCGGGTTGTCTGTAAAAAGGCCCGAAAAATTAGCATTAAAACCTCCAGGGCTAAGCGCATTCAGGCCGACGGTGAGTTTAAAACCGATACACCGGCAAATTTCGAGGTAATGCCTAAGGCTATTGAAGCTGTTGTTGGCGATATGCCACTGCCTAACGTAAACAAGGATTAAAATGTCGATATTACGCACAGATAATCAGGCCGATAGTATAGAAATTCTGAAGTTAGTCATTGAGACAACGGATTACTACCGGGAGATAGCGAAAGTGGTTGGGGATGATAACCTCGCCAGTAAGCTTAATGATATTGCCAACGAAAGATCTTCCTATATTGAACCATTTGAGAATGTAGTTAAAGACTTAGGCGAGCTACCAGCTAAACCTGACCCTGATAAAGAGCTGATGCAGATAATTGAGGGGGAACTCACCCAGTTTTTCTCTGCGAATTCTAAAAGCGCCATTTTGGATAAGTGTCTGCAGGAAGATGAAGAACTCGCAACTGTGGTAAAACGCACTGAGCTGGGTGAGAAGTCGGCGGAGTATCAAAAATTACTCGATGCCTTGGCTGAAAACCTAAGTAAGACTCAAAAATCTATTCAGGCGTTAAAAGATTAGTATGTAATACGGAAAGTGATGGCAGGAGGAATCATGGAAAGTCATCAAAAGGCAAGAAGCTAAATTGTCGTCACGGGGCTTCTCTATTGAACTGGAATGGCGAGATGAAAGCTTTGGTATGCGGCGCTTCATGGTAGCTGACACGAACGGCGTTTTGGTTAACGTGTTTCCGTTCCCATGAATGAGCTATTTGCCGCTCAGACCTAAATTCCTACCGTTCACGCATTCCTTGTTTGTATCTATTGCTACGCTGGGCTAGCTTAGCAGTCAGTTTCCTAACGGCACTGACGTATGAGCTTCAATAAAAAAGAAAAGTTATCGATATCGGCGTTGCTGGTTATTCTCTACCTGATACCAGCAGGGTTAGAGTGGATAGAGTTTGATAGCGAACACTTACACCTTATTGCGATCAGCCTGCCAATTTGGCTGGCATTCTTTTACCTCGGCCCGTTTTGGCTATTCTATTGGTTTCAACAGAAGAAGTATGTTGCCCGTATGCACGTAGTCATTCAGGGCGCGTTGTACGTTCTGATGATGTTCGCTGGTGCCAATATTGTCAGTAGACTGCATTCGCTGGCGTTTCCGCAGTATCAGTTTCCGGTAAAGGAGCAGATTCTATCGGCATTCCTGTGGGGCGTGTTTATCTTTTCGATGACGCATATGTATCTTCTGTACCAACGCTTTGTTAACGAACAAAAGCTGCGAAAAGAAGCGCAACTGGCCGATTTGACCAGCCGTTTAAATCCACACTTTCTGTTCAATTCCTTGAATACCATTTCGGCGCTAATTCATTCATCACCCGACAAAGCTGACGATGTACTGCACAAGCTAGCCGACATACTGCGCTACTCCGTTGATCAGCAAAATGAGTGGGTGTCTCTGGAGCAGGAGCTTGCTGTTTGCGAAACCTGTCTAACGGTTGAGAAAGCGAGGTTCACCGATAACTTAAACATTAGTTGGCAAATTGCATCTTCCGTCGACAGGCGACGATTGAAGGTGCCGCCGCTGTTACTGCAGCCGCTGATTGAGAACGTTATGAAGCACGTGAAGTGCCGACCTATTGAGTTGATCATTAGCGTGCAAGTGGAGCAAGGCAAGTTGATATTCAAAGTAAAAGACAACGGTAAAGGTTTTTCTGAGCAGTCGTTGGATGAGCAATCTAGAGCTGGTAAGGGTCTCAATATTGTAAAACAACGTGTTGATATTACAGGTGGTGAGCTGTCGCTTTATAACGATACGTCAGAGCAAGGAGGTGCGGTGTGCGAAATTACCTTACCGATCCACGCTTGCGTGTAGTTATCGTTGAAGACGAAGCGCCCGCGCGCTCGAAGTTAAACACGCAGCTTGCACAAGTGGAAGGCGTTGAGGTCGTTTCTGAATGCGCCGATGCGCCTCAGGCAATACAAGACATTAACTCGCTCAAACCAGATTTGGTTCTGTTAGATATTGAGCTGGGTGAGTTGTCAGGTTTTGACGTTCTGAAAGCAATAAAGCACCCGTGCCATGTGATATTTACCACAGCTTATAGCCAATATGCCGTGAAGGCATTCGAGAAACAGGCATTAGATTATCTACTGAAACCTTTTGACTTGCCGCGACTGCGTCATGCTTTAAAGCGCGTGGTGTTACCAGAGCCTCAGGTTGCAGAGCCCGCCACAGTGCAACTCACCGCGAAAGTCGGCGATAAAATACGGATGCTGAACTCATTCGATATTCGGTTTTTAAAAGCTTCACAGGGCTTGGTGGTAGCGCAATGCCTTGAGCGCGAACACCATTTGGATGGCAGTCTGGAATGCTTGTTGAGCCAGTTGCCATCTTCCTTTTTGCGGGTGCACCGTAACAGCATCGTAAATACCCAACATATTCATCAAATAGAAAAGTGGCAAAACGGAGCGCTTTTACTTCGTTTCGAGGGTGTAAACGACACCATTACGACCAGCAGACGCGGCGCCGTAGCGCTAAGAAAGCATCTAAACCTATAACCGGAGAATAATATGAAAAAGTTATGGTTATTCGTCGCGTTGTTTATAACCACGCAGGCTTTGGCAAATGACTTTGTAATAAACAATGTGTTGTTGCCAAACTTCGAAACACTCGAATTAACGCCCGTTAACATTGAAGTTGCGGATGGTAAGTTTAAACAAATTGTTGATAGCTCGGTGCCCTTGTCGCATTCCGATGTGCGTGACGGTAAAGGGCAAGTAATAATGCCAGCCTTTATCGATATGCATTCCCACAGCATGGGCAATTCATCGCTGGATCGTAGCGACTATCAATACATTGGTATACGCGGCACCGCGAACGCCATGTTGTACGCAGGCGTGCATGGCTGGCTAGATTTATATAGCGATGAGAATGATATTTTTGAGTATCGCGATCAGCAATTTCCACAGGAGCGCGATGAAGCCTACGTATTTGCTGCGGGCCCTTGCTTTACCGTTCCAACCGGGCATTGTGACTTTGGTGAAACGCGATTGATCAGTACGCCAGAAGAAGCGGTTTCGGAATTGCGTGATCTAAGCCCCGCTAAGCCCAATGTCGTGAAAATTGTATTCGATAACGCGGGCAGTAAACCCACCGTTGATGAGGCTACGCTTGAGGCGTTTTTGAACGAAGCTAGGCGTCTAAATATTAAGTCTGTGGTGCATATAGGTTCCTGGAGTGATATTCGCACGGCCTCAGAATTAGGCGCTGATGCTGTTACCCATTTGCCCTGGCACGCTATGCCCGACGATATTCCCGAGCTATTGGTAAAACAGGGAACTGTAATTATTCCTACGGTGAGTGTTATAAACGAGCTGCTGTATTTGCACGACTCAGGCTCCGATGAGCTCGCTGCCTCAGTACTTTCCGTTCCAATGACGGATGCATTAGTCGAGCAAGATCTGTTGAGCGACTACCCAATAACCGCAGAAAATAAGGTGTATTTTGACTGGGTTGCAGGGCTAAAGGCAGATGGCGCTCTCGAAAACCGGAACGATGCGATTAAGCGTTTAGATGCCGCTGGAGTCAATATACTGGTGGGCTCCGACGGTGGAAATTTCGCCGTATTTCAAGGCGTAGGTTTCCATCGAGAAATGTATTTTTTGCAGAAAATGGGGATGTCTCCCTGGGATATTGTTCTGGGATCTACATACAGCGCCTATGATTTTCTTGATGTGGATTGGAGAATTGAAGAGGGTCGTCCTGCGCATTTCACTTTGCACGACAAGCAAATTTTTGAAGACTTAAGTCTTTCAACTGAAGTGGAACAGATTTATCTGCATGGACGAAAAGTGAGTCGAGAACCTTTGCTGGATTACGCCAACCCAGGGTTCTTTCAGTACATGAAGTTGTTTTTTGGGTTTGAGGTGTAGGAGAGCGCAAAAAAGTACTGCAAAACGGTGGATAAAAGGTCAGAATTAGAAGCTACCTGATGTACAAAAATTACCGTTTAGACAGGAAAAAACGTTGTCAAAACAACAAAAACAATACGACATACATTGGCTGACGGGACAGTTTTGCGATTCCAGCAAGGAGTCCCGCCTTGCATAGTTTTCCGCTATGGGTTAATCGGGATTGATATCTAAACTACCTAAATGGATTGAGTATGGGGCGTTTGTGCTGGCGTTCGTAGCCGGCTGTATAAACGCTATTGGTTTGCTTGGTTTTGAACACCAGGCGGTTTCTCATGTTTCAGGTACCGCCACCTTGTTTGGTACCAGTATGCTGTCGGGCTCTTTTGCTGACATGCTGCATTTGGCAGGTGTGTTGTTCTCGTTTTTTGTTGGTGCCGGTCTGTCTGGCTATTTATTGCACGGCACACAGCTAAAGTTAAAGCGTCGCTACGACATTGCTCTTGCGGCTGAATCACTGCTGATATTTGCTTCGTTTTACTTGCTGTCTGAAGGATCATTTTACGGTCATTTCACCGCATCATTAGCCTGCGGTATGCAAAATGCCCTAGCAACGACGTACAGCGGTGCCATTGTACGGACCACGCACCTCACCGGTATTTTTACTGATTTAGGCATTATGTTTGGGTCGGTTATGCGCGGCAAAGCATTCGATAAAAGAAAAGCGATATTGTTCGGATTAATCATTGCTGGCTTTGTTACCGGAGGAGCATCCGGCGCTTATCTGTTCACGTTATTACAATTTCAGGCCTTGTTAGTGCCAGCCGTTATTTGCCTCGCGCTCGCGGTATTGTATCGTTTGCATTATAGAAGATCAGGCCAGCATAAATAACCTCGCCTAAAAGTGGTTATGCGCCGCTAGAGCTTGGGTGGGTTAATATTCTGAGATGAATTAATTGGGGAAAGTCATGCACGGAGAATATAAAGTACCAGGCGGTAAGTTAGTCGTTGCGGATGTTAATTTAGAAAATGGTTGTCTGAGTGAAGTCAGTATTTCAGGCGACTTTTTCTTAGAACCTGATTCTGCGCTAAACTTAATCAATGAGGCTTTAACCGGACTACCCGAAACCTCAAGCCATAAAACGCTCGCTGCCGCAATTGATGAAGCACTTGATGAAGACGTAATGATGTTTGGTTTTTCAGCCGAAGCTGTTGCTACGGCTGTACGACGTGCCTTAGGTAAGGCTAGCAGCTGGCTTGATCATCAATTTACTCTTATTCCGCCAGTAACGCTGCCCGCAGCAGAACATGCCGCGTTAGACGAAGTGATAGCCGATTCAGCTGCCAAAGGTTTACGAGGCCCAACATTACGGTTTTGGGACTGGGACGATTCTGTGGTGGTGATTGGTTCTTTCCAGTCAGTAAAAAATGAAGTGGATATGGCCGCCGCGAAAGAGGCCAATGTCCAAGTTGTACGTCGGGCGACAGGTGGCGGTGCTATGTTCATGGAGCCCGGTAATTGCATTACTTATTCATTAACGGTACCCACCTCATTAGTCGATGGTATGAGCATTGAAAAGTCTTATGAGTTTTTAGATGCCTGGGTTCTGGCGGCATTAGCTGAGGTTGGTATTAAAGCCTACTATAAACCGCTAAATGATATAGCTTCTGCGCAAGGCAAAATAGGCGGAGCAGCACAAAAGCGCTTTGCCAATGGTGTTGTCGTGCATCATGCGACTCTCGCCTATGATATCGACGCCAATAAAATGCTACAGGTATTACGTACTGGGCGTGAGAAACTCTCGGATAAAGGCATTACCAGTGCCAATAAACGAGTTGACCCTATGCGTAGCCAGACAGGCTTAACCAGAACCGCCATTATTGATGCTTTTATGAATCAGTTTACTCAGGCTTATCAAACCCAGGTCGATGACTATTTACCCAAAGAGTTATCCGCGGCAAGGGCTCTGGTAGAGACAAAATATTTAACGGAAGAATGGTTATACAAGGTAACTTAAACATGGGGAATCATCATGATTACCTTCAGACCTGCTAAGAACTTAGCTAGCGCTGCAGAGCTGACCCTTGCCAATATGCGTTCATACTACGAACAGTATTCGGTTGAGTGGGACAGTGTGCAAATCGAGAAAATGACGCGTGAGCTGATGAATTTCGACATTCTATTTGAGGGTGAACCCGTAGGCGTTATCAGACTGTCTTTCGATGATGATGATGGTTGTCACCTGCGAGACTTGCAGGTGGATGGGCGGTATCAGGGGCGGGGAATTGGTTCTCAAGCACTCGCGCAGGCAGAAAAGCTTGCGAGGGAAGAGAAGGTCAATACACTCCGGTTGAAAGTATTTAAAAATAGCCCCGCAGTTCGGTTATATCAGCGTACCGGTTTTAGCGTGAGTAGCGAAGATGAGCGCTTTTACTATATGGTTTGCTTTATCTGCTGAGAAAGCTTAGAAGTTATTGCTTAAACTAATTTGGAACTATAAAAATGTACGTACCGAAGCACTTCGAGGACGATGACAACGTAAAGTTGCACCAGTATATTCGCGACTATGGTTTTGGTGTGTTAATTATTGCCGATGAAGATGGCATTGAGGCAAACCATCTTCCATTTCATTTGAGTTGTGAAGAAGGCGAATCTCTGGGAACGCTTCAGTGTCACGTGGCACGTAATAACCCGGTATGGCAGCGCCTGGAAAATGGAAGCCAAGTTCTTGCTGTCTTCCAGGGGCCGGACGGTTACGTTTCTCCCTCGTGGTATCCCTCTAAAGCAGAAACCGGGCGAGTTGTACCAACCTGGAATTATCTGGCTGTGCATGCGGCAGGTAAAGCTAGGGTTGTTGAAGATGCAACTTGGCTAAAGCAGCATTTAACGAAACTAACAGACCAGCATGAGTCAGGAATGAACGAGCCCTGGCAGGTAGATGATGCTCCTGAGGACTTCACCGGCCGCTTAGTTAAGGCTATTGTTGGTATAGAGATAGAAATTGAAACGCTGACGGGTAAATTGAAAGCGAGCCAGAACTTGCCAGAACGAAATAGAGCAGGAGTTAAAGCGGGTCTTGAAGGCAGTGAGCAACCGCAGAGCTGCGCGATGTCTAAATTCGTTAGTTAGTAAAAGCGGGCTCGTTTGGGTTACTGAAAATAAACCTAAGGAGAAACTCCTGTGCTACAAAACAGTTATGTTTGTCTCATGGCCGAATACAACCAATGGATGAACCTCAAACTCTACGATGCATGCTCTCAGTTCTCTGACGAGCAACTCAGCGAGGACCGGGGAGCATTCTTTGGTTCTATAATAGGCACACTGAATCATCTGGCAGTTGCTGATACCATTTGGTTAAAGCGTATGTCTACCGACTTAAGCCATCACCAGGAACTGGACGCACTTTCCCGGCTATCTATGCCGAAGGCATTGAATACCATTCTCCACCCAAAACTAAAAGATCTGGCTGAATACAGACAACAGCTCGATAATCTATTTCTGTCGCTATCAAAAGTTTTAACGGACAGCGAATTGCAACAAACAATCACCTACAAAAACACCAAAGGCATTGAGTTTAAGAAGGTACTCTTTAGTTTATTGGTTCATGTTTTTAATCATCAAACACACCACCGCGGGCAAACCACTACGTTACTTTCACAAGCCGGTGTCGATGTTGGTGTCACTGATTTGCTGGCTATCATTCCAGACGAATAGTGAAGCGTTAAGCTTGCTGTCATTTAATCGTCATGCCATTGACACATTCATTCGATAGCATCCGGCCTCGTGATTAAACACCAACACAGAGCGTTGCTATATGTCCGTAACCCGAGTCTTATCTGTTATTTCCTTGCTAGTATGCATGACCTTAACCAGCGTTTTTGCTAATGGTGCTGAGGCTTCTCGTTCTGACGACAGTCTGGTATTGAAGTTTGCTGTACTGGGTGATGCTGAGCCTAAACCCAAAGCAGAATTCCCGGGTGTGTCAGCGGCCGTTGATGATGTAAACAAATTGGCGGAAGACGGCACTATGGATTTTGTTGTCGGGGTAGGTGACATTGCGCATAAAGGCACGGTGATTCAATACGAAAACGTGACACCGGTACTGCAGCGCCTGAGCCTGCCGTTCTATCCTATTATGGGCAACGAGGAGCATGGCTCTACTGTAGAGCGCTACCTGAAATATGCGAACTTGTGGAATGACGGTAAAATTTCCATAGAGAAACCAAGCTATGTTCTGGAGCGCGACTCTGTTGCTTTGGTGTTCGCTTCTCCGGATTTCGGTCGGGATTTTGGCGACGAGGGCATTGCCTGGATGAAGGAGCAAATAGAGCGTTTGGCTCCGAAACCTGTACTGCTTGTTGTTCACGGTGCACAAACGGGTGTGTACCCTGAAAATGCAGATAAAGGTGTGACGCACGAAGGGTTTAAAGGCATTGTTGCGCAACCGAATTTAGCAGCAGTGATATCGGGCGATTTGCATATGGATATGGAACGGGTTAATCATTCTAAGCAGATTGATGGTGTTCATTATTTACATATGCCTGCACTGGAACGTACAAAAATACCGGACGAAACTCGTCACACACCGATGTTTCGTGTGTTCAGTATTTTTGATGACGGACAGGTACTGGTAGAAACCTACCAGGTAGACGTTGAAAAACCGCTGGCGCGGCATGAATATCGGTTTGAACTCCCTGATAAATAATGTTTTAAAAAGCCTGTCGGAATAGTTTCCGGCAGGCTATTCTCTATATTTTTTCCCATCAACTAGCCTTTCTGATAAGTTGTAAAGATAAAGCAAACCTTCCCCAAAGTGCCTGAAGTATCGATAATATAAACAACTTCAACTATCTCATTAAACGCACAAGGGATTGTAATGACAGACTTCAAAATGGATGAAAAACTACCTAACTCTTTGCGATGGTTTTTGAGCCAAAACCTGCATAACTTTGCTCCCTGGATCCTGTTGGACAGAAACTCTCAATACGAATTTATTACCGAAGGTGTTGGGGGAGGAGGAGCCGGCACGGGAAAGGTTTATGTTTTTGCTCGCCGTGAAGATAACGGTAATTTTGCCGGGTTGGAAATAATTGCGAATAAAATTACTGATAGAGTGGTTTGCTTTCATCCATATGCTTTGGCCGGCGAATCGGAATTGAGCTGGAACGTCGTTAACGCAGTATACGAGGATGTATTCGTATTTGTGGGGAAGCAAGTTATGCCGGACATGCAGGCGATGGCAAGAGAGAAAGACGCCGCTGATTTATTCTGGAAAGAATAAAGGCGAGCTAACGTATTAACTACAAGGAGGTTTTATTTATGTCTTCACCGCAGGTTGGAGTGGGTGTTCTTATCATTCGAAATGGTCGTGTACTTCTGGGTAAAAGGAAAGGCGCTCACGGCGCTGGTACCTGGTCTGCGCCAGGCGGACATCTTGAATTTGGCGAGTCGATTGAAGACTGTGCACGACGTGAAGTTCTGGAAGAAACCGGGCTGGAACTCACAACTGTTCGGAACGGGCCTTTCACCAACAACGTGTTCCAGGCAGATAATAAGCACTATGTAACCATTTTTGCGCTGGCGGAGCCTTTGAACGGAGAAGCTAAAACTCTGGAGCCTGATAAGTGCGAGGGTTGGGACTGGTTTGACTGGAATACGCTTCCGCAGCCGTTATTTCCGCCATTAAAAACGCTTATTCGTGAGGGATACACTCTTACCGACTGGCTTTGAATTTAAAAGCTGTATGCAGTTGAGCAAAAAAGCTACCAATAATTGGTAGCTTTTTTGTTGTAGTCTGACTTATTCCGTAATCTAAATTAAAACGAGTAACGCACGCCCAATGCAAATGTGCGTGAATAAATGGCGTTATTAAAATTGAACAGATTATCGTTGTCTTAAACCGGTGTTTTGTGCAGTTCCGCCAGTGTGTGCTCCAGAGCATGTCTGGCGTTGACTAAAAGCGTCTGCATTTCTTCACGGGCGACTACCGGGCTCTGCTCTTTAATGGCCATGAACACTGCTTTATGACCGGGTAGTGAATCGACATATTCTTCCGCTATAGCACTGCTTAAACGAAATGAATTTTCCAGAGCAGTTTCAATGGTTACACCTAACGACGCCATAAATTCGTTATTAGTGGCTTCCAGTAAAGCTAAGTGAAACTCTAAGTCGCTTTTGTACACAGCGTCAGTACCAATTTGAGCCTCTTCCATTGCCTGGTAAGCTTCAGTTAATGCGGCTAACTGCTCGTCAGTACGGTGCATAGCTGCCAGACTGGCTGCATTAGGCTCAATAATTTCCCGCATTTCATACAGCGACATGTAAAACTTCGTGTCTGGGTTGCTGCTAAAACACCAGCGCAAAACTTCCGCGTCAAACATATTCCAGTTTTTACGCGGACGGACTCTCGTGCCCAGTTTCGGACGGGATTCGATTAGCCCTTTAGCGGTTAACAGCTTAAAGGCTTCACGTAATGCTGTGCGCGATACACCCAGCTCTGCACCAATGTCATTTTCATTCGGGATATACTGACCAGGCAAATAGACGCCACCCACGATTCGAGAACCCAGTTCCTGAGCAACCCAGGAGTGGATACTTTGTGGTCTGCTTCGGGTTGCGCTTTTCATGTGTCTTCCCTTGCATGTGGTGATGATGCGATTTTGTTCATATTAGCGTTTTTTCTCTGTAAGCGTAACCCGAATGAAATAGTGAGTGTAAATAAATGTAATTTTTGTACCTAAAGCTGGTGTGATGCATGCAAGTTAGTCTAAATACTCTAAGCTTTATCCAAAAAATGACTAACGGGCGTGCGCGCCCACTTAAAGGAGAAAATTATGTCACGGATTTTACTATCAGGCATGCTGCTTCTAGCCTGCTCATTCTCGGTTTTGGCTAATGACCTGAAACCGGGGTTATGGGAAATTACGTCTTCAATGGAAGGAGAGGGTATTCCTAAGCAGCTTACGCGAGAACAAAGCTCGCAGGAGTGTCTCACAGCTGAGGAAGGTAGCGATATGGTCGCTACTATGCGCAAACGTTGGAATGAGACCGGGTGTCAGGATATGGATATCTCCCGGGATGGCGATAAAATTGAAGTTGCGGCGTCGTGCGAAGCCGGTGGGCGTACTACGGAAGTCGATGCATTGATTACGGTGCACAGCAACGAACATTATTCCAGTGAGGTTACAACCACTAACGATAGCTCAGTAACGACCTATCGCGAGGCTTCCTGGGTATCGTCGGAGTGCGAGCAATAAGAGGATGCAATGACTCCTGCAATTGATGTAGCGAAAGAGAATGAAATTTCTTTTAAAGTACACGAATATTCTCATGACCCGGCCAGTGAATCTTATGGTGGCGAAGCTGCCGAGAAGTTGGGCGTTCCGCAGGAACAAGTATTCAAAACCTTAGTTGTCAGCCTTGATGGTAAAGAATTGGCTGTAGGCATCATTCCGGTTTCGTCACGGTTAAGCCTTAAGTTGATAGCAAAAGCTTTGGGTGCAAAGAAGGCTACAATGGCAACTAAAAGTGATGTCGAACGTGCTACGGGTTATGTTCTGGGAGGCGTTAGTCCGCTTGGCCAGAAAAAGCAGCTCAGAACCATAATTGATACCTCTGCAACTTATAACTCCACCGTATTCATAAGCGCCGGGCGTAGGGGGCTAGATATGGAGTTGAATCCCGAGGATTTAAAAACTATGGTGAGCGGGGAGTTTGTTAATATTACTTAATGGAACAGCATGTTCAAAAGGATTCAGCAGCAAAGCCATCAGGTGGCAGATACGCGAATATTGGTATCCTACGATCGCCTGACTAGCCGGTTTAAAATTTCTAATGGAGATGATGTGATATACAGCCGCTCTCTGCTGCTGTTGCCATTTATCCGCTCAAATATCGTTATTTCCAACAGCATTTATTCTTTAAAGGTTATTTCTTTTATTTTCTGGCGCGCAAAGTTGGAGCAGGGCGGGAACATTGTTATTTCTGAGCTACTCCGGCCTCGACGCGCTAAATCCATAGCTTCAATTGCGTACAGCGCAGTAATGAGTGTACTGCGGTTTTTGGCGGGTTAATTGTAAGACAAATAAATTAGCGCGGAGTGAGTGACTTCTGCGCCAGGCGTAGTTTTAACCATAATGTATTAGTAATTATTGATTTGATGGTTACGAGCTGAATCCTTGCTAGAGACTAGATAGCCATTTTTCCATACTCTTAGTGGCTCTAATATGGTTTTCAGATCCTTATAAGGCGATTTTTCAAGCAGTAAAAAGTCAGCTTTCATTCCTTCTCGAATACGACCTCGGTCTTCTAGCGAGAAACTATCTGCGGGTATCGATGTAGCCGACTTCAAAATGGTTTCAGTTGGCATGCCTGCCTCCTGGAAAAGAAGCAGTTCAACTAATAATGACCAGCCATGAGCGGTATTCGGATTGGGTGCATCGCTACCAGCCAAAATAGGAATAGCAGCATTGTGCATACGTTTTGTATTGGTGAGTAAGTTGGTATAAAAGTGTTCAGGAAATCGGCCGCTGTTAGGAAAGTTACGATTGAGTGTCGATTTTGCGCTGGCACTTATTTTTAGCGTTTTGTTATTCAGTAAAATTTCATCATTGATGGAGCCGCGCAGCATCCCCTCATAAACTGTCATTGTTGGAATTACAAACACACCGTTGATTTTTAGAAGGGCGAGCAGTTCGTCAGAAACAGGCTGGTCAAAAAAGCTGTGTACCAAGCCATCGGCTCCGGCTTCAACTGCATCTAGAGCGGAATCATGATCGGCAATATGAACAACGGCTAAATAATTCTGTTTATGCGCAGCCCTAATAGCTGCCTGCAGACCTTGCTCTGAAATTGATGGTGCGTGTGCGTAGGCTGAACCGGTGCGGGTATACACTATCTTGATGAAATCTGAGCCTGCATTAATACGTTGTTTTATCAGTTTTTTGGCGTCTGGTGGTTTGGAAAGCGTAGATACCTCAATACCGTACTGTGTCCCATGTCCATTCGGTGCGGTTATTAGTGATCCGGCACCAAAAATATCAGCCTTACGACTAAACTTCGTTGTTGCTCTCTGGGGTTGATGTTGCCGCAGGAAGTTTGGATGACCAAACATATCAATAACGGTGGTTACGCCTCGTTCAAGGCTTTGTTCTAATGCATCGCCCCAGGCATGCACATGAGCATCGATGAGACCGGGAACAAGCCAACGGTTTTGTCCATCTACTTTCCGTAACTGACTGTCCGGTTGCTCCATGTGCAAGTCTTTGATATACCCATCAAGTACTTCAACATAAGCAGCCTTGGAGATGGTTTCCCCGTCAAAAATGTTAACCGGGCCCAGGATAAAACTGTTACTGTTTTTGGCGCTTTCTTCCCGGGGGGTTGGCAGCGAAAGAATGCTCAAAGCAATAACGGCTACAAAAAGTGCTGCGATAATTTTAATCTTCATTTATCTGAACCTTTTAACGAAAAAGTCGCTGATAACGCCAATAAATTACGGCGATTAATACGCCACAAAAAGCGACAAGATAAAGCCCGTGTAGCCATAAGTTATGGCCCTGATTTGTACCGATAACGGCATGTGCCAGTTGAGAGTAGTGATACGATGGAAGCCCATAAGCGATGTAGCGAACGGTGTCTGGTAAGAACTGAATTGGCACCCATAGACCGGATAAAAACGCCATGGGTAAATAAACTAAGTTGACGACAGCAGGAGCCGCTTTGTCAGACAAGCACAGACCCATAAGTAATCCAATTAAGGCAAATGGCAGGGTTCCTATCAGTAACACAGTGAATAATGTGGCCCATTGCCATAACAAAAGCTGCACGTCGGCAAAAAGTGCTGCCGTAATAAACAACATTAAGGCAATGCAGGCGGCAAACACCAAACTGCTAAAGAATTTAGCGACCACATAAGCAGAAAGAGGCATGGGCGAAATGCGCTTCAGTGTAAGCCAGCCTTGTGTCCTGTCGCTAGCAACAGCTGTTGCGTAGTTAAATAATGCTGGACCCATCATGCCAAAACAGGCGTATGAAACCAGCATATACTCGCCTTGTGCCGCGCTAAAGTTAAAGACAATACCGAAGAACACGTAAAACACGAGTGGAAATAACATGGCAGGTAAAAAGAATGCGGGCGTGCGCCATAAGCTGAGCAAGTCGTAGAGGCTTTCTTTTAAATAAATATCCGAATTAAGCATGAGCGGGTTCCCGAATAAGGTGTAAGTAGGCTGACTCCAGGGAACCGTGATTGGCAATAACCTCGTTGACTGAACCCTGTGCAATAATTTGTCCGTCCCGTAAGACAGCAACACGATCGGCAAGTCGCTCTGCTTCTTCAATGTAATGAGTGGTTAGTACTAAAGCGCAGCCATGCTGTCGACGCTTATTTATCTGCTCCCAAAGCAAGTGGCGCGCTTCAACATCCATCCCTACGGTAGGTTCATCAAGAAAAAGTAAGTCGGGGTTTCCGGCTACCGAGATGGCAAACAGAACTTGCTGACGCTGGCCCCCTGATAACTTACCGAAGCGTTGCTTAGCAATGCCAGTTAAATCAAATTCCCTCAGTAAAACTTCTGGAGTGGCGCCTGACGGATAATAGCTACAAAATAAATCCAGTTGTTCAGCGACGGTCAAGTTTGCGTTTAGGGTACCAAGCTGCATCATAACCCCAACACGCTGACGGATGGTTAACGGTCTATGCTGACTATTGAGTTGAGTTCCCAGAACCTCTAAATGCTGAGCCTCATAATCATGCATGCCAAGTATGCTGTGAATTAAGGTGGTTTTGCCTGCTCCATTTTTTCCAAGTACGGCAATGACTTCACCTGCATAGGCATTAAGGCTGACATTGGTCAGCGCCGCTTTTTCGCCATAGTGTTTATTAAGCGACTGTACTTTAAGGTTTATCTGACTCATTGGCGGTCTCTGTGAATTAATTCGCTGTTAATAAGTCTATTCAGCTAGCCTTTGAGCCGGTAGTTGCTTATGTCACCAATTAGGAATGACATTTGTCACTGGTGTGCTTACCTTGTAGCAGCCATAATAAAAAGAGGAACAGCAAAGAGCAGCGGTATGTCAGATAAGCAGCGGGTACGCGAACAAAAACATGCGTGGATTTACCTATTTAACCTCGGTTTCTATATTTTACCGATGGTGCTTTTTCCGTATCAGGTTTGGGAAATTGCTGTCATGGTGGCGGCGCTGTTGGTTTTTATTGGTCTCTATTACTGTTGTTATTCGGTACCGCGGCAGCAAATGCTGTGGCCAATCCTTGGCATGTACATTATTGCTTGCGCAGTGACGCCACTAAACCCGGGATCTATTGCTCTTTTTAGTTACGCGGGATTTTTTGTTGGCTTTGCCTATAACTGGCGGGTTGCGCTTGCGGCTGTTGCCGGCATTATTCTTACCTTAGCTACATTCCACTTTGGCCCGGGAACCAGCTGGGATCTCTTTTTGCCCTACGGTATCGTCATTGTTGGCACTGTTTCTATTTTTGGTCGGGTTGAACGACTCAGACAGCAACATGCTGAAGAGCAAGAACGTGATGCTGAAGAGATTGAGCGTTTAGCAACCAGTGTCGAACGGGAGCGGATAGCAAGGGACTTGCATGACATTTTGGGTCACACGCTTTCCAGTATTATTTTGAAGTCGGATCTCGCCAAGGCGCAACTTTCTAAGCAGCGTTACGATGAAGCTTCTGAGCAGTTAGTAGAGCTAAGTGAAATTGCTCGCGAATCCCTTTCGCAGGTGCGGCAAAGTGTTTCGGGGTACAAGCATGGAGGGCTACAGCTTGAGCTGAGACGACTTGAGCAGCGTTTGACTGACGGAGGCTTCAGTACTCGGATAACCGGAACACCGCCGATAATAGATGAGCGACGGGAAACCTCATTGGTGTTAGCAATAACCGAATTGGTAACCAATATTATTCGTCACAGCAATGGTCAACAATGCTTGATCCATTTTGACGAAACAGCAAACACTTACTGTATTAAAGTTGTGGATAATGGTCGTTGTCATGACGTGAGTGTGGGCAACGGTTTGAGCGGCGTTGAGCTGAGGGTACAGGAGCTTGGCGGCTCCATGTCCATCTCAACAAACAAAGGGTGTGAGGTGGCTCTCTCCCTACCAAAACTTGCACAGCAACAGTCATGAAAATTCTCTTAGCTGAAGATCAAACCATGGTGAGAACTGCGCTGGCAAGTTTGTTGCGACTGGAGTCTGATTACCATGTTGATGAAGCCGTGGATGGCATTGATGCTCAGAAAAAATTACAAGAATCTGATTACGATGTGTTGCTGAGCGATATTGAAATGCCTAACCTTTCCGGCCTTGAGCTTGTCCAGTGGGCGCAGCAGCAACAACCAAACCTTCGTTCGGTTATTATCACCACCTTTAACCGTGCCGGTTATATTAAACGGGCTATAGACTCAGGTGTTCGCGGGTTTCTACTAAAAGATGCGCCCATTAATGAACTGATCGCGTCGTTGCAACGGGTTTGTCTGGGAGAGCAAGTGATAAGTAATGAGCTTCTTCTTCAGGCTCTCGGACAGCAAGATCCTTTGACAGAAAAAGAGCGTAAAGCATTACGTCTGGCCAGTCAGGGGTTAAGTACTCAAGCTATCGCAGAACAGTTATTCATTGCTCCAGGTACGGCTCGAAATTACCTTTCTGAGGCAATCAATAAACTGCATGCGAGCAACCGGACTGAGGCTGCTCGCATCGCTCATCAAAAAGGCTGGTTGTAATAAGCTATACGCGTTTTTCAAAGGCTTAAAGCTTCACAATCAACTTACCTTTATTGTCGCCGGTAAAGAACATGTTCAGTCCCTCAATGGCTGACTCCAGCCCCTCAAGAATATGCGAACGATGTTTTATCTTGCCCGACATAACGTAAGGCGTCAGTTGTTGCAGCAAGCTTGGAATTTGGTCGAAGTGATCTGGCATAGTAAAGCCCTGAATTGTCAGGCGCTTTTTAATAACAGGCACCCAGCTTGGTCCGGGGCTGGGCACTTCTTTATCGTAGTCGGCTATCATGCCGCAAACCACCACACGACCGTGCGCGTTCATACGTTCAACCACCAGGTTTTGAATAGGCCCGCCGGTATTTTCAAAATATAAATCCACGCCATCAGGAGTCAGCTTAGTCAGTTGGTCATGCAAATCATCGGTTTTATAATTAATCGCGCCGTCAAAGCCTAGTTCATTGATTATCCAATTGGCTTTTTCGTCACTGCCGACAACACCTATCACTTTAAGGCCTTCGGCTTTTGCTATCTGACCGACAATTGAGCCGACTGAACCTGCAGCACCTGTTACTACGATGGTTTCTCCATTTTTAGGCTTACCTACATTAAGTAACCCTTGCGTAGCAGTTAATCCGGGTAAGGCGAATACTGAGAGTACAGTTTCGTCAGGTACGTCGGCCTGAACCTTGTTAATACCTTTACCGTCGCTCAGTGCATATTCCTGCCAGCCCATCATGCCCATAACCCGGTCGCCGACTTCGAAGTCAGGATGATTACTCTCGACAACCTCACCAACACCCGAGCTGCGCATTACTGTGTTTAATTCAACCGGCGGTATGTAGCTCTCTGTATCGGGGCTCATCCAGCCAAACATCGCAGGATCAAGCGACATTTGCCGCTGTTTTATTAATATTTCGCCGGAACCGGCTTTCGGGAGCTCCTTTTCCGTTACTTCAAAAATGTCCGCTGAGACTGGACCTGGCTCAGGGCGCTTAACCAGTTTAATTGCTTTATAAGTCGTCATAGAGTTCCCTCTTTATTAGGTTGTATGTAAGCCATACATGGCTACTCAGGTTACTTAATGAAAGGCCAATGCTGTGAGATTTATTACATTCTTTTGTAAACACTAGTTTCCGGATATTGTGAACTGTACCTAAGTCGATTAATATCAAACAGATAGTTGCTGTTCTGAAAAGGATGTCGGACATTGCGTAAACTCTGTCGGCTTATTCTTTTCTTACTATAAAAACTGTTTACGCCTGTATAACAAGGAGATAAAAATGAAAGACGTTCTATTTTTTAACAATATGCTGACCCCGAAGATAATTACCTTTGTGTATTGGATTTTGCTTTTGGCCGCCGCTGTTGGTGGGATAAGCACTATGTTTATGGGTTATGAAGGTTTTACCTTTGGTAACTTCCTTAAAGGGATATTTTACGCTCTGGCCGGAGGCGTTGGTGCCAGAATTTGGTGTGAGCTTCTTATTGTTCTGTTTAAAATGAACGAAGCTCTGCAGGATCTTCGTAAGAAGTAAATGATAGAAATAAAGACATGTAACGCTTCTAAGTGAAGCTTTCTATAAGTTGCGCGGCCCTCCTGTTGGAGGGCCTTTTATTTTAGGTCTTTTCTCATGACTCAAATGAGCCTATTCTAGGGTTATACAACTCACTAACATCAGGTGCCACCGTTCTTGCGAAACCTTATTGCTATTGCTTTATTGCTACTTGCTTCGGGGTCAATGGCTCAGGATGTAACATTGAAAGTGGGTGTTTATGACAACCCGCCCAAAATCATGTTCGATGAATACGGCCAGTTGAGCGGTATTCATGGCCAGCTTCTTATGGCTATTGCTCAGCGTCACAACTGGCAACTGGTGCCGGTAGAATGTGACTGGGATCAATGCTTAAAGCTTTTGCGCGAAGGGCAAATTGATATTTTCCCGGATGTAGTGAAAAACGATGAAAGAGAGACTTGGGCTAGTTTCCATAATGAGCCTGCTTTATTGAGTTGGTCACAGCTTTATGCGCCGAAAGAAGAGAAAATTACCAACCTTTTAGATTTGAACAACAAACGTGTGGCGGTATTACGGGGCTCTGTTCAGGAAAAGTATCTAAAACAATTAATTGAGAATTTTGATTTAAGCGGTGAGCTGTATCCGGTGAGGAGCCTTGCTGAAGGGTTTGATGCGGTTGTTGCAGGAGAGGTCAATGCCGTTTCGGCAGACCAGCTTTTTGGGAATCGACAGGTGGCAAAATATGACATTGAGATGACTCCCATCATGTTTCTTCCTAATGAGGTGTTTTTTGCTGTTCCTAAAGGTTCTCACCAAGATATTCTGGCAACTCTCGATAAAGAGCTAAAGCGTTTAAAAACCGATGAAAGCTCTGCTTACTATGACATTATTGAGCGCTGGAGTTCAGGCCAAAGTCACTTAACACTTCCTGTTTACGCTTGGTGGTTAATTGCGGTACTGGCTTTGCTGTTTTTGACCGTTATTGGGTTCAATCTGCTTTTGCGTCGCAAGGTCGCCGAAAAAACAAAAGCTTTAGCTGAAAGTAAGTATCGTTTGAATACTATTTTAGACAGTGTTGAAGCCTATATTTTTATTAAAGATAAAGACCTGAAATATCAGTATGCGAACCGGCAGGTTTTAAAACTGTTTAAGTTAAACCTTGATAGCGTCATTGGTAGAACGGACTACGATTTATTTGATAAAAGCACTGCCGATACGCTTAAAGTTTTTGACAACAAAGTAATAAAAAGCGGTAAACGGGCGGCTCAGGAAGAAATGAGCTTTCTGCCTGACAAAAAAAAGCCGCTTCATTTTTGGTCTGTAAAAGTGCCGTTATATGATGCCAATAAGAAGGTTATTGGTTTGTGCGGAATTTGTACTGACATTTCAGAATATCAGAGCATGAAAGAAGAAATTCAGTCTCTTGCGTACTTCGACCCTTTAACCGGCCTGGCGAATAGACGTTTTATGCTGGAGCGTTTAAAAGACGAGTTTTATCGTTACCAGAATGGCGGAGACGATGGTGTGCTGGCAATGTTAAATATCGACCAGTTCAAGAAAGTTAATGACAGCGTAAGCCATGACGCAGGAGACGAGCTTTTGGTTCTGTTTGGCCAGAGACTGGAGTCTGAGCTGCTTCAGACTGAAATTGCCGGGCGTCTGGGTGCGGATGAATTTATGGTGCTGTTAAAGAGTAAAAGCGGTATTAATCTGCTGGAAGATAAGAATTTGCGTCAGCGCCTGCAGGTGTTGGTAGAGCGTTTAAGTGAGCCCTACCAATTAGGTGAAAAAACTGAGTCGGTATCGGTCAGTATGGGTGTCACTTTGTTTTCCGATGCGCAAAACACCGGAGATCTACTTCAGGGAGCCGACCTGGCGCTGTCGCAGGCAAAAGAGACCAATGCATCAAAGCTGCAATTTTTTAATACGGGCATACAGCGTGAGTTTAACTATCGGCAGCAGATGATAGCTGGGTTGCGACAGGCAATAACGACAGAGTCACTGGAAGTGTATTTGCAGCCGCAGTATCAACAGCTAACGGATGAGGCCAGCCAGCGTTGTTTGGGGTTTGAAGCTTTACTCCGCTGGCACGACGAAGAACTTGGCTGGGTGTCTCCCGCGGAGTTTATTCCGTTAGCTGAAAGTCAGGGGCTCATGCCCGACCTGCATCGGTTGGTGCTGAATCAGGTACTGGCAGCCATTCCCAAATTGCCACACGATTTAAGTGATAAAGGCGGGCGTATTGCAATAAACGTCAGTGCAAGTCAGTTTAAGTCCCCTGGGTTTGTAGAAGATATTGAAGCCCGGTTAACGGCGGCCGGTATTCCCGGAAAGTTACTTGAGTTGGAAATAACCGAGAGTTTACTCATTGATGATATTGAAAACACGGCTGCGAATATGGAAAGGCTAAAACGCCTGGGAGTGACTTTTGCGCTTGATGATTTTGGCACCGGTTACGCCTCTTTGGGGTATTTGAAGCGGCTACCCTTAAATTCGTTAAAGATAGATCAATCTTTTGTGCGAGACATGAAAAACGGTAACAGCGATGAAGCTATAGTAAGAACCGTTATAGCACTGGGCAAAAGTCTTGATTTAGCCATTATCGCGGAAGGCGTCGAAACGGAGGAGCACTTGCATAAACTACAGGAAATGGGGTGTTTCTGTTTTCAGGGGTACTATTTTGCCAGACCAGAGCCAAGCCATTTTTGGATGTCTGATAAGCGAGTTTAAGCAATGCTAATTTCCTTTATCTGTAACTCGATTATAGTCGGCTTAGCCGTTATTTTTCACTACGAAGCGCTTAACCGAATAGGCTGGCTTATTACGCACATGAGAGTTTTTAGCCAGGTCAGACTAATGTTCGGAGTGATGTTAGCAATAATTGCACATACCATCGAGGTCGCAATTTTTGCCGTTGCCTACTACTTTATGCACCATGAAAAAGGCTTCGGTATATTAAACGGAAATTTTGATGGCAGTTTTCTGGATGCTCTCTATTTTTCCTTTACCGTTTTTACTACTGTTGGTTTTGGTGACATAGAGCCCGATGGGCCTCTTAAATTCTTAACCGGTATTGAGAGCTTAACGGGCCTTGTCTTGATCACATGGACTGCCTCATTCTTGTACGTTGAAATGCAGCGTTACTGGCACCGTTAACTGAAACATTTGCTAACAGAAGCCTGCTTCTATAAAGCTGTCAGGCGGTGTATCTTTATGGCTGAGGCATACCAGCTTGGAAAACAAAACTGATGATGCAGGAAACATTAAAAATTTTAGTGGTAGATGATGACGCGCGGCTGCGAAGCTTGCTGGAGCGTTATCTTACTGAGCAAAACTTTCAGGTACGGGTGGCGCAGGACTCTGAGCAAATGGACCGCTTGCTGACCCGGGAAAATTTCAATTTGTTAGTACTGGATTTAATGCTGCCGGGCGAGGACGGACTCTCCATTTGCAAGCGTTTGCGTAGCCAGGGGAATAACCTACCCGTCATTATGCTGACCGCAAAGGGCGACGAAGTTGACCGCATTATTGGCCTGGAACTCGGTGCCGATGACTATCTGGCTAAGCCTTTTAACCCTCGAGAACTGCTGGCACGTGTCAGAGCGGTACTGCGCCGGCGGGGTACCGAAGCTCCGGGTGCTCCTTCGCAGGAAGATCAGGAAATAACCTTCGGTGAATTCCGGCTGAATCTGGGTACTCGAGAAATGTTTCGGGGTGACACTCCCATGCCGCTAACCAGTGGTGAATTTGCGGTACTCAAGGCTCTTGTTAATAATGCACGGCAGCCACTTTCGCGCGACAAGTTAATGCATCTGGCTCGTGGTCGTGACTACAGCGCGCTGGAGCGCTCGATTGACGTTCAGGTATCTCGTTTAAGACGTATGCTGGAAGTAGACCCGACTAAACCCCGATATATTCAGACGGTGTGGGGTCTGGGTTACGTGTTTGTGCCGGATGGTCAACTGAAGTCCTGATGAAACTTTTTCCTAAGTCAGCGTTTGCCCGCACGGTAGCGCTGCTGGCTCTGGTGTTGCTTATTAACCAGCTCGTTTCTTACGTGATGGTAAGCAATTATGTTGTCAGACCCTCCATAGAACAAATTAATGAGCTGGTTGCGAAACACATTCGCACCATGTTCATCCCCCGTCAGCATCTAGCTGAAACCGAACGGGAACTGATGACCAGTTATACTGAAGCTACCGGCATCGAAGTCTTTAATGATGAAGCAGCTGACAAGCAGGGGTTAGGTAACTCAACCTATTATGGTTATTTATCGGACGACATGAGCGACATGCTGGGTGGTGAAGCGCAGGTACGGGTAGCTCAGGGCAATAAATTTTATTTGTGGGTAAAACCTCCGCGTGCGCCTGACTTCTGGATACGTGTGCCCCTGGAAAGTATGCAGCAGGGCCGCTTCTCACCATTGGTAATGTATTTGGTTCTTATTGGTTTACTGAGCGTGTTCGGCGGTATGTTATTTGCTAACTGGTTAAACCTACCGTTAAAAGCTCTGGAGGACTCTGCCCGAAGAGTTGGCCGGGGAGAATTTCCTGAGCAACTGCCTGAAAAAGGTGCGACCGAAATTGTGGCGGTGACTCGTGCTTTTAATCAAATGTCGCGCGGTATCCGCGAACTGGAAAATGACCGTAATCTTTTAATGGCTGGTGTTTCTCACGATTTAAGAACCCCCCTTACTCGTATTCGTCTGGCTGCCGAAATGATGCCGCAGGGCGAAGACTGCCTGGCTCAGGGCATTATTGAAGATATAGACGACATGAACGACATTATTGATCAGTTTATTGATTACGTTCGTCTTGATCAGCAGGAGTCGAGCAGCAGAGAGTCGCTGAATGAGCTGATAGAACAAACGGTGGCGAATGTTCCGGATAACTGGCAAAAGCAGTTTGAGCTGGATTTAGGTAAGTTGCCCAGAGTTTGGTTACGTCCCTTGTCTATGAAGCGAGTCATTATTAATTTGCTGGAAAATGCCGAACGTTACGGGAAACATCAGGTGGTGGTCAGCTCCGGGCATGATAAAAAGCAAAAACGTGTTTGGTTCAGAGTAACAGATGACGGCCCCGGCATTCCCGAAGAGCAGCAGGCAACATTATTTGAGCCTTTCACTCAGGGCGATAAAGCGCGTGGTGGTGTTGGTTCTGGTCTGGGGCTGGCTATTATTAAGCGCATTGTCGACCGGCACGACGGCAGTATAAAACTGCAAAACCGCCCGGAAGGCGGCTTGTGCGTGCGGATTGAACTGCCGCTGAATCAGCAACGGCAGTAATCTTGATTATAGCAACAGGCGGTTAATACCGTTAAGAGCCGCAACACGGTAGGCTTCCGCCATGGTCGGATAGTTAAAGGTGGTGTTGACGAAGTAGTCGATGGTGTTACCACCGTTTTTCTGCTCCATAATAGCCTGACCAATGTGGATAATTTCTGAAGCTCGCTCGCCAAAACAATGAAGCCCCAGCAGCTCGCGCGTTTCCCGGTGGAATAACAACTTCAGGCAGCCCACATCGGCACCGGAGATTTGCGCCCGCGCAAGGTGCTTAAACTGCGCACGGCCAACCTCATAAGGCACTTTCATTTCAGTCAGTTCTTCTTCGGCTTTACCAACCGAGCTAATTTCCGGAATGGTGTAAATACCGGTAGGAATATCGCTGATAAGTGCTTTGTCGCAATTACCGTTAATAATAGCGGAAGCACAGATCCGCCCCTGATCGTATGCTGCGCTGGCTAAACTGGGGTAACCAATAATGTCGCCAACTGCATAAATATTATCGACACTGGTCTGGTAGTTTTCATTGACCTCCAGTTGGCCGCGATAGTTGGGTTCAAGCCCCACCGCCTGGCAGTCAAGCTGTTCAATGTTACCGGAACGGCCATTAGCAAAAAGCAGACAGTCGGCAGCCATGGTCTTACCGGACTTGGTTTTCAGCACCACTTTGTCATCATGCCCGGTAATGCTTTCGTACTCTTCATTGTGACGAATGACAACGCCACTGTTGCGCAAGTGATAACTCAACGCATCTGAAATTTCAGCGTCCAGAAAAGAAAGTAGTCGTTCACGTTGGTTTATTAAGTCCACTTTCACGCCCATACCCCGGAAAATACTGGCGTATTCGCTGCCTACCACACCTGCACCGTATATCAGAATGGTTTTGGGCTCATGAGACAAGGACAGTACTTTGTCTGAGTCGTAAATTCGCGGATGCGAAAAGTCGACGTCTTTCGGGTTGTATGGGCGCGACCCCGTAGCGATAACGACATGTTTTGTGATCAAGTCATCGACAGAGCCGTCCAGTTTAGTGACCCTAATACGGTTTTTATCCAAAAAAGACGCGGTACCGTGCACCACAGTAACGTCGTTACGGTCGTAAAACGAACTGCGTAATTTCACCTGTTTACGAATAACCGATTCTGCATAGTGCAAGATGTGACTGAAAGTCATACCGCTCTGCCAGCCAGGCCCGGAAAACAATGGATTATTATTGTATTCAATTAGACGACTGACGGAGTGTCGCAAGGCTTTGGACGGAATGGTTCCCCAATGCGTGCAACCGCCACCAAGGGCTTTATGTTTTTCTACTATGGCAACGTTGTAGCCGCTTTTGGCCAATTGCATGGCAGCGCCTTCGCCGCCGGGACCAGTACCGATGACAACGACATCGAATTCTGTTTCGGTTTCAGGCTTTATTGCAGTCATATTACTCGCTTCACTACCGGTGTACGGGCTTTAGATAGTAGCACTGTATAAGAAAAGCGTAAATTGACACTGTTTTCTGTGCGCAGAGTCGTTATAGTAAAGAGAGACAATGACTTGGAACCGTTGTATGAGTAAAGAAAAACAAGTCCCGCAAATTCTGGCCCGTCGCGTCGTAGCGCAAAGCCGCTTAATGCGTATTGAGGCCGTCGATCTTAAATTTAGCAATGGTGAGCAGCGTCAGTTTGAGCGCATGAAAGGCAGCGGTCGCGGCGCTGTTATGATTGTTCCCTGCCTGGATGAAGAAACTTTGTTACTGATTCGGGAATACGCAGCAGGCCTTCACGATTATCAATTAGGTTTCCCCAAAGGCCTGATTGACCCGGGTGAAACCCCGGAAGAAGCCGCTCAGCGCGAATTAAAAGAAGAAGTCGGTTACGGCAGCCGTCAACTTGAATTCTTAATGGAAGTGTCTCTCGCGCCTCAGTTTTTTTCTGCCAAAATGAGTGTTTTCGTAGCTCGCGACTTATACCCCGAAAGCTTGCCGGGCGACGAACCTGAGCCACTGGAAAAAGTGACCTGGCCATTAGACGATATTGACAACCTGCTGGCTCAACCCGACTTTTCTGAAGCGCGCAGTGTTGCGGCGCTTTTAATGCTTTTGCGTAATTTGAGTGAGGCACAGTAGTGGCAGAGACAATGCTGGAGAGACTGAAGGAAATAGCCTGCGAGGCAGGTGGCGTTATTTTGTCAATGTACGAGCGGCATGACTATAAAACCGCCGAGAAAAAAGACGATTCTCCAGTGACTACCGCCGATCTTGTTGCCAGCGAGCTAATAGAAGATCGACTCAAGCAGTCATTCCCTGAGATTCCGGTTATTTCTGAAGAAAGCGAACACCAGGACTATAATGAGCGCCGTCAATGGAAGGCTTATTTTATTATTGACCCGATAGATGGTACTCAGGAGTTTATTTCCCGCTCCGGGGACTTTGCGGTCAACATTGCTTACGTAGAAAACAACGAACCTGTCATTGGCGTTATTTTCTGGCCGGTCGGCGAAACGCTTTACTATGCTCGCAAAGGCGCTGGCGCCTTTAAACAAAAAGAGAACGAAAAGCAGTCCATAAGCGTGCGCAAGTTTAGTGACCCTCAGGCTGACCCTATTATTATTGCAATAAGTCGCCAACAGGCACGAGAGCCTGTGTTTAATCGTTTGCAGACAAAACGTGATATTCAGCCTTTACCAACGGGTAGCTGTTCACTAAAAGCCTGTTTTATTGCCGAGGGCAAAGCCGATTGTTTTTTACGTCTGGGACCTACCGGAGAATGGGATACCGCTGCATCGCAAGTTATTGTAGGAGAAGCTGGCGGTCGCATAGTGAATGAGAACTTTGAGCCCATTACCTACAACCGCACGGTTAGCCTGCTGAACCCTAACTTTCTGGTTTTGGGCGACCAAAGCGTTCCCTGGGAAGAAGTCTTTATTGCCCGTCAGGCTCGTTTCCGGTAACACTGTCTTTGTTGACTACATCGACACTTTCATGCAGCTCGGAGTAAACAATGACGGCTTCGCCGGACTTCAGGCGTTGCTTCAGTTGCTCCACTTTCGTTTCAAAGCTGAGCTCCTGACTGCCGTAATCGGTTCCTTCGCGCAGTACAATAGATTCCATTAAATTGTTCAGGGTTTCCTGATCAATTTCCTGCCAGGGAATGATCATTTATCCTCCGCTTGCTGCAACTCTTCTGTTAATTCTGCCAGTTCTTCTTCTGCTGTCATCCAGAGGTTTTCCTGTTGTTGCAGATCTTTTTGCGCCTGTGCCTGCTGGTCTAATAGCTTTTGCAATTTGGCTTTATTGGCTTCGTCATAGAGACTACTGTCACTTAATTTTTCGTGAATATCGGCTAGGGTCAGTTCCAGAGCATGAATATTCTTTTCTGCCTTCTCTATTTGCTGGCGTAAAGGCTTGGTTTTTTGCCGAGCTTCAGCTTCTTTGCGTTTCTGCTGCTTGCGATCGTCGCGCTGGCGAGTGGCGGGTTGCTCGCTGCGCTTGTCATTAGCGGCCTGTAGTTGTAGCCAGTCGTGATAGGCATCTAAATCGCCGTCGAAGGTTTCTGCTTTGCCGTCGGCAACCAGACAAAATTCATCTACCGTAGTACGCAGTAAATGTCTGTCGTGCGAAACCACAATTAACGCGCCTTCGTATTCCTGCAAAGCCGCAACCAGTGCGTCACGCAAGCCAAGATCCAGGTGGTTGGTTGGCTCATCCAGCAGTAACAGGTTAGGACGCTGATAAATAATGAGCGCTAATGCCAATCGGGCTTTTTCCCCACCGGACATGGGTTCGACCGACCGTGTGGCCTGATCACCGGAAAAACCAAAGTTACCTAAAAAGTCACGTAACTTTTGTTCAGTCGCTTGCTTATCTATGCGCTGCAAGTGCAACAGAGCTGAGGCTGCCAAGTCCAGAGTTTCTAGCTGATGCTGAGCAAAATAACCAATGCTGAGACCAGGGTTAACTAACCGCTCGCCAGCCATAGGTTCCAATTCCCCCGCCAGCAGTTTAATCAGCGTTGATTTACCGGCGCCGTTTCGGCCAAGCAAGCCTAACCGGGTTCCTGGCACCAAATTTAGCTTAATCTGCTCAAGAATGGTGGTGTCACCATAGCCCGCTTTGGCGTCGCGCAGCGTTAGCAGCGGATTCGGCAGTTTCTCTGGTGTTAAAAAGTGAAAGTCGATACCACTTTCGGCGCGCAGTGGCGCCTGGTTAGGCAGCTTCTCAATAGCTTTTAAACGGCTCTGTGCTTGTTTGGCTTTGCTCGCTTTATAGCGAAAACGGTCAACGTAAGCCTGTAAGTGCTGACGCATAACCTGAGCTTTTTCGTACTCACTTTGTTGCTGAGCCATGTGTTCTGCGCGCTGTCGTTCGAACTGCGAGTAGTTACCGCGGTAGCTGTTGAGTTTTTTATGCTCAATGTGCGTAATGTCGGTAGTGACCGAGTCGAGAAAGTCACGGTCGTGCGATATCAATAGCAGGGTTCCGTCGTACTGCTTCAGCCAGCTTTCCAGCCAGAAAATGGCGTCCACGTCCAGATGGTTAGTGGGCTCATCCAGCAGCATTAAGTCGGCTCGGGCTATGAGTACTTGTGCCAAATTCAGGCGCATACGCCAACCACCGGAAAAGGCTTTTACCGGCTGTTGCAGTTGTTCCTGGGTAAAACCAAGGCCAGCCATTAAACTGGCGGTTCTGGGCTGAATATCATAAGCCCCGATGGAAGCCAGCTTGTCGTGACAGTGCGCAATAGCTTCGCCGTTGTTATCGCTCTCGGCTTGCGCGAGTTGTGCTTCCAGTTGGCGAAACTCGGTGTCACCGTCCATTACGTAGTCGATAGCAGACTTATCCAGTGCCGGAGTGTCCTGCGCTACGCTGGCAATGCGCCAGTCTGCCGGCAGGTGAATATTACCGCTGTCGGAACTCAGTTCACCACGTAACAGGGCAAATAACGACGATTTGCCACAGCCATTGCGACCGACTAAGCCAACGCGATGTCCCGGGAATACTTGTAAGTCACTGTCTTCAAATAAAACATCACCGCCACGCAATAAGGTGATAGCTTCAGCACGGATCATAAACTACTCTTCATTTTGTACAGCTGTTCAGCTGCGGTATCATAGACGTGTTCTGCTCACAATTCTAACACAGGAGCTGTTGTGGCTAGAGAAAAGAAGCGATTTATTGCCGGGGCTGTTTGCCCCAAATGCGATGCCATGGACACACTCATGCTCTTCATCGAAAACGATACCGAACAAGTTGAGTGCGTGCAATGTAAGCACCGGTTTAGTGAACCTAAAGAGCAGGGTGGTGGTAGCCAGCGTCAGTTTGATCAGGTCATTGGGGTGTTTAAGCCAGACTAAACAAATTGTAGGGAACCATTATGACAGACACCGGCGGCAACCGTTTTAGCAATTGTCTTTATCGCGTTGAGCAAGTACAGCAGGGCGAACAAAAAGCCGCTGAAGCCTGTTCAATGAACATGACGCAACTGATGTCGGCGGCCGGGAAAGCAGTTTTTTCTCAGCTGCAGTCGTACTTTCCGGCACCGGCACGCATTGCGGTCTGTTGTGGTGAAGGCAATAACGGTGGTGATGGCTATATTGTCGCCCGGCTGGCTCAGAAGGCCGGCTATCAGGTGCAAGTTTTTGCGCTCAAACCCAATGTTGAATTGCCGGAACCAATGGAGTCTGACGCGCACAAAACCCGCGCTGCGTGGCGTGAACAAGGTGGTAGTGAAAAGCCCTTATTGGATTGCTCGCCCGAGCAGTTTGATGTGCTGGTTGATGCCTTATTCGGTGTGGGTTTGAATCGTGCGCTTGAGGGTGACCCGGTAAGCTGGGTTCAACGAGTGAATGGCAGCACGACGCCGGTGGTTTCAGTGGACGTGCCGTCGGGGTTAAATGCTGATACAGGTCATGTGCCCGGTGCTGCGGTTCGCGCTCATCTTACCGTCTGTCTGGTGGCGTTAAAGCGTGGCTTGCTGACCGGGAAGGCTCAAGAGCATACCGGCGAGTTAAAACTTGAAGATTTAGGTATTGGCAGCGCGTTTAAACAGCATAACGAACCCGACTGGTTCAGAGTCAACGCCGGCCGGGTTGGTGGCTGGCTGGCGCCGCGTTCACGCTGCACTCACAAAGGTGAACAGGGGCATGTGCTAATTGTCGGTGGCCAGCCGGGTATGTCCGGAGCTGTCATACTGGCAATGCAGTCGGCGCTGCGTGCGGGAGCGGGCAAAGTGTCAGTGGCGTGTCATCCGCAGGTGCAGGCAATTGTTGCGGCAGCGCAGCCTGAAGCAATGGTACATGGCATAAAAGAAACCGATTCTCTTGAGCCGCTGCTGCGAGAAGCTTCTGCTGTTGCTTTGGGGCCCGGACTGGGACAAGGCTCCTGGAGTCAGGAGATTTTTTCGCAAGTGATGGAAACCGATGTGCTGAAAGTTATTGATGCCGATGGTTTAAACTTATTAGCGAGTAACCCCGTGCGTTCGCCCAAATTATTACTAACTCCGCACCCCGGTGAAGCTGCACGGTTACTGCAAATGACGACCGACGAAATAGCGTCGGATCGTTTTGCTGCGGCAACAAAACTGCGCGAAAAATACGGTGCGCAGGTATTACTGAAAGGTGCAGGGTCTTTGCTGGTAACCGACAGAGGAAGGTGTTTGATAGACCGCGGTTCTCCGGCAATGGCTTCCGGTGGTATGGGCGACTTGTTAACCGGACTAATCGTGGGCTTATTAGCGCAAAGAATGGCTCCGGCACAAGCGCTTATTGCAGGTAGCCTATGGCATGCTATAGCGGGCGAAGAGGCAGGAAAAGATGGTGAGAGGGGAACCTTAGCTTCGGATCTGTTGCCTCATATACGACAGTTGGTGAATGGATATGGAAGGGACGATGGCTGAGGTACACCAATGTGAACTGGCTAACGAAGAGGAAACGTTAGCACTTGCTAAGAAATTTTCACAAGTTTTACAGGCCCCTTTAGTGGTTTATCTGGAAGGTGAGTTAGGTGCTGGTAAAACGGCATTTTGTCGCGGTGTTATTCAGGCTATGGGGCATTCAGGGGCAGTGAAAAGCCCGACCTATACTCTTGTCGAGCCCTACCAGTTGCAAGGCTGGCGTATTCATCATTTCGATTTATACCGACTGGCCGACCCGGAAGAGCTCGAATATATGGGAATTCGTGATTATTTTTCTGAAGATACGTTAAACTTTATAGAGTGGCCCGATAAAGGCTATGGTTGGCTTCCCGGTGCGGACATTGAGATAAGAATCGAGTATGCTGGCACGGGTCGTAAACTAACTTTCAGTGCGCTAACTGAAGCCGGACAAAAAATAATTAAAACATTATGATGAAGCGATTTTGGGTGTTTTTGTTTGCCTGTGCTCCTTTGTGGGCCTGGGCCGACAACAGTGTAGACAGTGTGCGTGTATGGCCATCTCCGGATAAAACGCGGGTGGTTTTCGACTTGTCGGACACTCCCGACTATTCTTACTTTACTTTGTATCAGCAAAAGCCCTACCGGCTGGTTATTGATTTTAACAACACCTCGTTAAAAGCCGGCCTGGAGAATTTGGGCGAAGAATCGCTGCTGGTCGATAAAATTCGTACAAGTTCGCCTAAAAATGCCAACAGTACCCGTATTGTCATTGAACTGGACTCCAAAAGCGATGCGAACTTGTTTACCCTGCCGGCTAACGAGTCATATAAAGATCGTCTGGTGATTGATCTACCCGGTAAGTCAAAAGAGCGCAGCGGACCGGCAAAATCGGTTTCAGAGCTGAAAGACAGGCGTGTAACGATAGCAATTGATGCCGGGCATGGTGGTGATGACCCAGGTTCTATTGGTCCGCGCGGAACCTATGAAAAACACGTTGTCATTCGTATAGCTACTGCTCTGGCTAAGTTAATTAACGACGATCCGGGTATGCAGGCGTATTTGATTCGCACCGGTGACTACTATGTTGGGCTTAATGAGCGACCGCAAAAAGCCTGGGATGCCAAAGCCGATTTTTTTGTTTCGATTCACGCGGATGCATTCCGGACACCACAACCCAGCGGTGGCTCAGTCTGGGTTTTATCGAAGCGCCGGGCAGACTCTGAAGTGGGTCGCTGGCTCGAGAATCGTGAGCAGCAATCGGAGTTGCTTGGCGGAGTTACCGATATTCTGAGTAAAAACGGCCACGAGCCCTACTTGGCAGAAACCTTGCTGGACATGTCAATGGACAGTTCCATCGCAGGTGCTTACACGGCGGCAAAACATATTATCGATGAAATGTCGACGGTAACCAAAATGCATAAGAAGACCCCTCAGGCGGCGAGTTTAGCGGTGTTAAAGTCACCGGATAAACCCTCTTTGTTGGTGGAAACCGGCTTTATTTCAAACCCAAGGGAAGAGCAACTGTTAACCAGTAATGCTCATCAGCAAAAGCTGGCGCGGGCTCTTTATAATGGTATTCGTCGTTATTTTGTCAGTAACCCAATAGACAACACTTACCTGGCAAACCAGAGCAGCTTTAGCTATACGGTGAAATCTGGCGATTCTTTGTCGGTGCTGGCTCAGCGATATAACACCACAGTGAAAGCTATAAAATCTGAAAATAAACTGACCAGTAACAGTCTGAAAATTGGTCAGAAACTGACAATCCCGAGTCGCTGATGGCCATTCAACAATTACCGATAGAGCTCGCTAACCAAATTGCTGCGGGTGAAGTGGTCGAGCGCCCTTCGTCGGTGGTGAAAGAGCTGGTCGAGAACGCATTAGACGCCGGAGCTACGCAATTAATTCTGGATATTGAGCAGGGCGGTAGTAAGCGTATCCGAATTCGCGATAACGGCGGTGGTATTGTTAAGCAGGAGCTGACACTGGCACTGAGTCGTCATGCCACTAGTAAAATTCAGAGCCTGGAAGATTTAGAGCATATTGGCAGTCTGGGATTTCGGGGCGAAGCCCTGGCCAGTATCAGTTCGGTGTCGCGGTTGCGCTTAATATCCAAGCCTCCAGAGCAGGAAGAGGCCTGGCAGGCGTGGGCTGAGGGTCGGGATATGCAAGTGACTGTTGAGCCAGCTGCACATCCGGACGGCACAACCGTCGATATACAGGATCTCTTCTTTAACACGCCAGCCCGGCGCAAGTTTTTACGCACAGAAAAAACTGAATTCAGCCACATAGATGAAGTTATAAAACGGATTGCGCTTAGCCGTTTTGACGTTGGATTCCAGCTTAATCACAACGGCAAATCGGTAAGAGCGTTTCCTCCTGCACAGACTGAAAAACAGCGGCTACAACGGTTGGCAAAAATTTGCGGCGGTGGATTTGCCGAGCAGGCTTCAGCAATTGACGCAGTTGATGGTGATTTCCATCTAAGCGGCTGGCTAGTCCCGCCGGAGCATTGTCGGCATCAGGGGGATATTCAACACTTTTTTGTCAACGGCCGAATGATGCGCGATAAATTGTTGTCGCATGCGGTACGTCAGGCCTATGAAAGATATTTGCCGAATGAGCGCATTCCGACGTTTGTGCTCTATTTTGACCTTCCCGCAGACGAAGTCGATGTGAATGTGCATCCGGCAAAGCATGAAGTCCGTTTTCACCGCCAGCGACAAGTACATGACTTTATTCTGACCCGTATTGAACAGGCTTTAAACCAGTTGGTTAGCACGGAAAACGAACAACCTGCGATGAGTCATCAGCATTCTTACAGCTCGCAAGGGCGCTCATCAGGAGCCGCGCCGGACTCCCCCCGAGGGGCGTCAGGTGCGAGTTTTCTGGGCGAAAGAAAAGCATCGGGGTCATTGTTGCCAAACGCCGCCAGGGTTCGTCATAGTAGTGGAGGCTCGCAGCTAAATACCGAGCCAGAGGCAGAGTTTAAAGCGGAACAAAACTGGCGTGTGTTGTCGGTATTTAATGGTTTTTATGCTCTTATTCGCAATGAGCACAGTCTGGCCTGGCTGAATTTGGCTAAAGTTCACACTGAATGTGTTAGCAGAAAACTTACTCAGCAATTGCAGGACGGACTTAACGGACAGCCGTTGCTGGTTCCTGTGGCAATCAGTTTGGCAAATTTACCGGGGCCTGCAAGCCAGTGGCCGCAGCAGCAATTAAACCAGTGCGGTGTGGTATATAAAATTCAGCGTGAGCAGGCAATTATTGAACAAATGCCGGAAATGTTACGTCAGGGCAATGTGGTGAGCGGTTTTACCGAGTTATTAACATTACTGACCGAAGACGCAGAGCCTGAACAACTGGCTCGATGGCTGGCACAGTTTGCTGGTCTTGAGTCGTACAGCCTGACTCAGGCGGAGCACTGGCTTATTCAGTGGCGTTCGCAACTGGCTGAAAGCACCGGAGCGTTGCAAAAATTGCCGTTACCCGGAGAGAATAATGCATAGTAAGGACGCCGTCATTGCGATTTATGGACCTACAGCTTCAGGGAAAACTGCATTGTCGCTGGCGCTTTGTGAGCAACTGGACTGTGAGATTATTTCTGTCGATTCTGCGTTAATTTACCGGGGAATGGATATTGGTAGCGCGAAACCCAGCGTCGAAGAGCAAAACTTAGTTCCTCATCATTTGCTGGATATTCGCGACCCGGCCGAAACCTATTCGGCGGCTGATTTCCAAAAAGATGCTCTGGCTTTAATTGATGATATTCAGCAACGTGGCAAGGTACCTTTGTTGGTTGGCGGCACCATGTTGTATTTTAAGGCGCTGCTGGAAGGGCTTTCCCATTTGCCCGAGTCCGATACCAGCGTGCGTGAGAAACTGGCCGCTGAACTGCATGAGAAAGGTTTAACCGAATTGCACAGTCGGCTGCAAAAGGTTGATCCCATAAGCGCAAAACGTATTCACCCTAACGATCCTCAGAGAATTCTGCGAGCTTTGGAGGTTTATGAAATTGCGGGCAAACCCCTGACGGAACTCACCAGAGATCGTCATGGTCAGTTAGCTAAACCCATTTATCAGTTTGCGGTGGCGCCAGTTGAACGGCAAATTTTACATCAGCGTATAGAACAGCGTTTCGACCAAATGCTGGCGCAACCTTTTAAAGAAGAAGTTGAAACCTTGTTTGCCAGACCCGATTTGCATCCGGATCTTCCGTCTATACGCAGTGTTGGCTATCGCCAAATGTGGCAACACCTCGCCGGAGAGCTAAGCTACGATGAAATGCGGGAGCGCGGGATTATTGCGACCCGACAGCTGGCGAAAAGACAAATGACGTGGTTGCGGGGCTGGCCGGGAGTGCACTGGCTGGAAACTGGCGACCTCAATATGCAGGCGAAAGTCATGACAGCAATGCAGCAGCCCGCAAAGATTTTTAATACTAAGGATTGAAATTAGACGACCAAGGCCGCAGATCCAATTCTGAACTAAATGAGTAATTCTTAACGTTTTTCTTATTGCAAAAATTCTTTACTGGTCTAGTGTGTCTTTACAGGGAACTGCAAATTGGCAGTGCTGTAGCTTACTATTTACACATTGGATATTAATAACGATAAAAAGGAATCCAAGATGGCTAAGGGGCAAACTTTACAAGACCCATTCTTAAATGCGTTACGTCGTGAGCGCATACCAGTATCTATTTACTTAGTTAATGGCATTAAACTGCAGGGACAAATTGAGTCTTTTGATCAATTCGTTGTCTTATTAAAGAATACGGTTAGCCAAATGGTATATAAGCATGCAATTTCAACAGTTGTACCTGCGCGTATTCCTCAAAATTATTTGCCGCAACAAGCTGGCGAAGATATGGCTGAAATAGAAGATTAATGGTGAAAGAGAGGTCTGAACAACTTGTTCGATAGGTATGAAGGTGGCGACTACGCAATATTGGTTCATGTGGATTTACCCGCAGAAGTTGACCGAGAAGATCTCTCCGAATTACAACTTTTAGCTGATTCTTCGGGCGTGAAAACTATGGGAGTGATGACCACAAGTCGTAACTCCCCAACCCCCAGATACTTTGTTGGTAGCGGTAAGGCAGAAGAAATTGCCGAGCAGGTAAAACTGCTGGACGCTAACATTGTTATCTTTAATCACGCGTTATCACCAACGCAAGAGCGAAACCTGGAAGCCATTTGCAAGTGTCGGGTGTTAGACCGTACGGGTCTTATTCTCGACATTTTTGCGCAGCGGGCACGGACCCACGAAGGTAAGTTGCAGGTTGAATTAGCACAGCTGCGTCATATATCGACACGACTGGTGCGAGGCTGGACTCACCTTGAGAGACAAAAAGGTGGTATAGGTTTACGCGGGCCGGGGGAAACCCAGCTCGAGACCGATAGACGTTTAATTCGCGGTCGTATTAAAAATATCTTAAAGCGCTTGGAAAAAGTCCAGAAGCAGCGGGAGCAGGGGCGTCGGGCTCGTAAAAAAGCGGACATTCCCACGGTATCCCTGGTGGGTTATACCAACGCCGGTAAGTCGACGTTGTTTAATCGCCTGACGGAAGCTGGCGTTTACGCGGCTGATCAGCTATTCGCAACGCTTGACCCAACCCTTAGAAAGCTTGCCGTAGAAGATATTGGTGAAGTGATTCTGGCCGATACCGTTGGTTTTATTCGTCACTTACCTCATGACCTGGTTGCAGCGTTTAAGGCAACGCTTCAGGAGACTCAGGAAGCCGACTTATTGTTACATGTGGTTGATGTCAGCGACGAACAGCAGCAAAATAATATTGATCAGGTTGCTGAGGTTTTGGAAGAAATTGATGCTGGCGATGTACCACAGTTAATTATTTGTAATAAAATAGATCAAGTAGAGGGGGCAGAGCCCCGAATTGATTACGATGACAACCAAAGGCCAATAAGGGTCTGGGTTTCAGCGCAGCAAGATCTTGGCATTGAGGAAGTACTGGAGGCTTTACGGCAGATACTTGGCCCGCAGATGGTCGAATTGACTCTGAAAATCCCCCACTCAATGGGTAAATTACGTGGTACATTATACCGTTGGAATAGCGTGACATCGGAAGATGTTAACGAAAATGGTGAACTTGCATTGCAAGTGCGCATGTCATCGGTAGACTGGCAGCGTTTACACAAGGCCTATGGCGATCAACTGGACGACTTAGTCGTGCAGCAATAGAATTTTTTATAGCAACAGTTTTCTTAAAAAACTTGGAGCACTCAATGGCTTGGAATCAACCGGGGAACGGGAATAACAACGACCGTGACCCATGGAAAAATCAAGGTGGCCGGGATCAGGGGCCGCCTGATCTCGACGAAGCAGTTCGCAAACTGTTTTCCAAATTCGGTTTTGGTGGAAAGAAAGGCGGTGGTTCGGGGGGCAGTTCCGGCATCCCCAGTAAGGGCATCGGCATTATCGCAATTATTGCGTTAATCGTTTGGTTTATCGCAGGTTTTTACACAGTAAAAGAAGCCGATCGTGGCGTTGTACTGCGTTTCGGTCAGTTCCACTCACTGGTTGAGTCGGGACTTCATTGGCGTCCGGTATTTATTGACTCGGTAGAACATGTCGACGTTAACAACATCCGCTCGGACAAAACCGACGGCTACATGCTGACTCAGGATGAAAACGTGGTTCGGGTTGAACTGGATGTCCAGTATCGCGTTGTTGATCCGCGTTCGTACTTATTCAATGTACAAAACGCTGATGGTGTACTTTCGCGTGCCACAGACAGTGCATTACGCTATGTCGTTGGTCACACAACCATGGATGAAGTTTTGACTCGTGGCCGTGAAGAAGTCAGAGCTAATACTCTGGATATGCTCGAACAAACCATGAACCCTTATACAGTTGGGTTGCAGGTCGTTGATATTAACTTGCTGCCAGCGCGTCCGCCGGAAGCGGTTAAAGATGCTTTCGATGACGCTATTTCGGCACAGGAAGATGAAGAACGATTCATTCGTGAAGCGGAAGCTTATGCCCGCGAAGTAGAACCGCTGGCACGAGGCCAGGTACGCCGTATGTTGCAGGAAGCGCAAGCTTATCGTGAGCAAATTATTTTGGAAGCTCAGGGTGAAGTCGCTCGCTTTGAAGAGCTGCTGCCTCAATATCAAAACGCACCTGAAGTCACACGTCAGCGTATCTATCTTGATACTCTGCAGGAGCTTTATGCGAAAACGCCTAAAGTACTGGTCGACGTCGAAGGTGGTAACAATATGATGTACTTGCCACTTGAAAAACTTCTTCAGAAGCAAGGTCGCAGTACAGATACATTCTCTCCGGCGCGTGTTCCTGAAAACGTTTCAGGCAACTCCACAAGCAGTGGGACAGAGACACAAAATACGCGCAGCAGTAACCGTAGCGGAGGTCGAAACTAATGAAAAACCTAATCGCAATTATTGTTGTGGTCTTGGTCGTTCTGGGTCTTTCCTCCGTTTATGTGGTTAAGGAAGGCGAACGCGCTATCTTAATCCAGTTCGGTAAGGTGGAGCGCAACGCAGAAACCGGTGAAGCTATGGTTTTCGAACCAGGCTTACACTTTAAAATTCCTTTTATTGAACAAGTGAAAAGACTGGATGCACGTCTGCAAACACTAGACGGTGATCCCGACCGCTTTGTCACCAGTGAGAAAAAAGATTTGATTGTTGATACCTATGTAATGTGGCGTATTAACGACTTTTCTACTTTCTACCTGAGTACTAATGGCGGTAACTACCTGCAGGCTGAAGCTCTGCTAACTCGTCGTATTAACAGTGGTCTGCGTAGCGAATTTGGTAACCGGACTATTTCTGACATTGTTTCTGGTGAACGTGATGAGTTGATGCGTGAAGCATTAATTCGCGGCGCCGAAAGTGCTTCCGATTTAGGTGTTGAAGTGCTGGACGTTCGCGTTATGCAAATTAACTTGCCAACAGAAGTTAGTCAGTCGATTTACCAGCGTATGCGTGCAGAGCGCCAGGCTGTAGCAACAGAACACCGCTCTGAAGGTCGCGAACAGGCTGAGTTTATTCGTGCCGATGTTGACGCGCGTGTAACGGTAATGCTTGCTGATGCAAAACGTCAGTCACGTGAATTACGTGGTGAAGGTGATGCTCAGGCAGCGAAAATCTATGCTGATGCTTATCAGAAAGATGCAGAGTTCTTTGCATTTATTCGCAGCATGGAAGCTTATGGCAGTTCCTTCGGTTCTGGCAATGATATGTTAGTGCTTGATGCGAACAGTGACTTTTTCCGTTATTTACAAAATATGATGGGAAAAATCGAAGAGTAATCATGACCGAGCGTCTGATGTGACCATCAGGCGCTCACCTCCGATGTACAAACCCTCCGATTAAAGGTAAGATCGCTCCGATTTTTTTTACGCGGGGCAATCATGAGTCAGAACGTTGTAATTCTAGGCACCCAATGGGGTGACGAAGGCAAAGGTAAAATTGTTGACCTGTTAACCGATAAAGCCACTATGGTTGTGCGGTATCAGGGCGGACATAATGCTGGGCACACATTGGTTATTGACGGTGAAAAAACCGTTCTGCATTTAATTCCTTCAGGTATTTTGCGCAAAAATGTTCAATGCGTTATTGGCAACGGTGTGGTTTTGTCACCCGAAGCACTGATGGAAGAAATGGCAATGCTGGAAGCTCGAAATGTTCCAGTGACTGATCGTTTGCGTATCAGTAAAGCTTGTCCATTAATCCTGCCATTCCATATAGCTCTTGACCAGGCACGTGAGCGTGCGCGCGGTAGCGAGGCTATTGGTACAACGGGGCGTGGTATTGGTCCTGCGTATGAAGACAAAGTTGCCCGTCGTGGTCTGCGTGTTGGTGACTTATTTGATATGAAACGCTTTGGTGAGAAGCTGAAAGAGTTGGTGGATTATCACAACTTCTCTTTAGTTGAATACTACAAAGCTGATGCAATTGATTTCGATACCGTACTGAAGCAATGTGAAGAGTTCGCGGAAGTATTAAAGCCTATGGTGATTGATGTACCGGCTTTACTTGATAAAGCGCGTAAAAACGGTGAGTCAATCATGTTTGAAGGTGCGCAGGGTACCTTGCTGGATATCGACCACGGTACATACCCTTATGTGACCTCTTCCAATACAACGGCTGGCGGTGTCGCAACCGGAGCTGGCTTTGGTCCTCGTTATATTGATTACGTGTTAGGTATTGTCAAAGCCTATACCACTCGCGTAGGTAGTGGCCCGTTCCCGACTGAACTTGATTGCGAAGTGGGCCAGCATTTAGGTGAAAAAGGCCATGAGTTTGGTGCAACAACGGGTCGTAAACGCCGTACCGGCTGGATAGATGCGGTGGCAATGCGGCGCGCTGTACAAATCAACTCTATCAGTGGCTTTTGCTTAACTAAGTTAGATGTATTAGACGGCCTTGAAGAATTAAAGATTTGTATTGGTTATCAGCTCTCCGACGGCAGTGTTACAGAGCATCCTCCGTTGTCTGCAGAAGACTATGAAGTGGTAGAGCCTATTTACGAAACAATGCCTGGCTGGCAGCAAAGCACTGTTGGCATAACCGAGCATAAAGAGTTACCGCCGGAAGCTTTAGCTTATATCGCTCGTATCGAGGCGTTAACCGGTGTACCGGTAGATATCATCTCAACCGGCCCTGATCGTAAAGAAACCATTGTTTTACGTCACCCGTTTGGGCAGTAAGAAAAAGTAGTGTATGTTACTAAAAGACGGTCAGTTTTTATTCGAAGTAGATAAAAACTGACCAGTCGGAACAAAAAACTTAAAAAAATTACGCGCACCTATTGCACTATCAAATCTAGTACCATAGAATGCGCTCCACCTAATCGGTGGTGCCGGCATAGCTCAGTTGGTAGAGCAACTGACTTGTAATCAGTAGGTCCCGAGTTCGACTCTTGGTGCCGGCACCAATTTAAATTGCAAGACACGGGAGGGGTTCCCGAGTGGCCAAAGGGATCAGACTGTAAATCTGACGGCTCAGCCTTCGCAGGTTCGAATCCTGCCCC
>NZ_JBLXHB010000002.1:0-395517 GCF_048260185.1 Idiomarina sp. | reverse complement strand
CGTCCCTTTCGTTTCGTCAACCCATTTTTTCCAGCTTTTTCAGCTCGGTTGAAACAAAACGCCGTTGTCTGAATTCTTCGCAGATAACCTTGCGGATAACTCGTGACAACGGCGGCGAATTATAGTGATCTCTCTGAGCCTTGCAAGATCTTTTTTCGATCAAAAAGCTTAACCGAACAAAAAACAATCAACTTAAAGTAAAGCTCTTCGTTTTGCTCGTTTTTAATTCTATTTTGTTGTTTTTTTGTGATTACCTTGAACTGTTGTTATATTGAATCACTCTAATAAGTTGGACTCATATAAAGGGCTTAAATCTTATGCGCTGGAAATTAATAACTTTTACCTGTTTGCTTGCTGCAACTCTTAGTTCAAGCGCCATACGAACGAGTCATGCTGCTACTTTTGATAGCAGCCTCCAAAATTCGTCTTCCACTTTAAAAGATACTTACCAAAGCATTATCGAAAATCACCTTAATAAAAACTTCTCTATTATGCGCACCGTGCGTATCTTAATTAATAACTATCCAGAACATGCCGCTTATATCGTTAACGCCGCTTTTGATATAAGAGAAAGCAGAGTCAAAGCTATAGTAGTAGCAGCAATGCAAGCAGAACCGGCGGTTACTTATACTGTCGTCGACATTGCCATAGCTCGTTACCCAGACCTATCGACTAGCATTGTTGAGGCTGCCATTCAAACTGAACCCGCTTATATCGATGATATAATTACTATCGCATTGCAGCGTCAACCTGATCAGGCTGAAACTATTATACGCAAGGCTGTCGCGTCTCACCCTGATTTTACTGAGTCGGTATTGAGAACTGCCGCTCAGGAAGCCCCGAGCTCAATTTTTTGCTCCTTAACTGAATCTATAAAGGCTCTACCGGAAACCGCAACATCATTAATCGCCGTTATGAAAGATTTTTTTGTCGGTTCTGATAATGAAAGCAGTACATACGAAATTAGCAAAGAAGATTGGCGAGTATTAACTCTCGAAGCTAAACAATCAGGGGTAAGTCGCAAGGAACTTGAATGGCTGGTGAAGGAAGGCTACCTGGAGAAGGAAGCTCTCGCAAAAATTTTTAACGATGACCTTTCTAATTAGTTTTGTTACTAGACTTTAGAAACAAAAAAGCCGGCTGAAATACAGCCGGCTTTTTAACTTTCCGAAGCGGTTTACTCCGTAACTTCTTCAGCTACTTCTTCAACTTCTTCAACTTCTGGGCGACCAACTAATTCAATGTAAGCCATTGGAGCGTTATCACCTGTACGGAAGCCACACTTCATAATGCGAGTGTAACCACCTGGGCGTTCTTCATAACGCGGGCCTAATTCATTAAACAGCTTGCCGACAACCTCTTTGTCACGTGTGCGTGCGAACGCAAGACGACGGTTTGCTACGCTGTCTTGTTTTGCCATTGTGATCAATGGCTCAACAACGCGGCGTAACTCTTTTGCCTTAGGCAAAGTCGTCTTGATGATCTCATGACGCACCAAAGAACTTGCCATGTTGCGGAACATTGCCTGACGATGGCTGCTGTTTCGATTTAGTTGACGACCACTCTTACGATGGCGCATACCTATACCCTTCTCAGTAAATCTATTACTAAGGTGACCTTAGTCGTTGTCAATTAAGCTGGCTGGTGGCCAGTTCTCAAGGCGCATGCCAAGAGACAAACCACGTGAAGCCAACACGTCTTTGATTTCAGTCAACGACTTCTTACCCAAGTTCGGAGTTTTTAATAACTCGACCTCAGTGCGTTGTACTAAGTCACCAATGTACTGAATCGCTTCTGCTTTCAAGCAGTTCGCAGATCGAACAGTCAATTCCAAGTCGTCTACCGGACGTAGAAGGATCGGATCGAACTCCGGCTTCTCTTCTTTTTCTTCCGGTTCACTGATATCACGAAGTTCTACGAAGGCATCCAACTGTTCAGCTAAAATTGTTGCTGCACGGCGGATAGCTTCTTCTGGATCCAATGTACCATTGGTTTCCATTTCGATAACCAGCTTGTCTAAGTCGGTGCGCTGTTCAACACGAGCCGCATCTACAGAATATGCAATGCGTTCTACCGGACTGAACGACGCGTCGACTAAAAGACGACCGATTGGACGTTCATCATCATCAGCGGACTGACGAGATGCCGCAGGCACGTAACCACGACCACGTTCGACTTTCACTCGCATAACAAGTTCATAGTCGCCTGTCAGATGACAGATAACGTGCTCAGGATTAACGATTTCAACATCACCATCGTGGGTGAAATCGCCTGCTGTTACAGGACCTGCTCCGGATTTATTCAAAGTCAGAGTTGCTTCATCTTTACCTTCAACGCTGACTGCCAGCCCTTTCAGGTTTAATAAAACTTCAATGACATCTTCCTGAACGCCCTCTTTGCTGCTGTATTCGTGCAGCACGCCATCGATTTCAACCTCAGTCACTGCACAGCCTGGCATTGACGACAGTAAAATGCGACGTAACGCATTACCTAGTGTATAACCAAAGCCGCGTTCCAGAGGCTCCAGTGTCACCTTGGCATGAGTCGGGCTGATTTGCTCGATGTCGACTAACCTCGGCTTTAGGAATTCGGTAACAGAACCCTGCATTGTGTCCTCTCTCTATGCTTAAGCTTTACTTAGAGTAAAGCTCTACGATCAACTGTTCGTTAATTTCAGCAGACAAGTCGCTACGTTCTGGAAGACGTTTAAATGCACCTTCCAATTTGTTGTTGTCTACTTCTATCCAGACTGGCTTCTCGCGTTGTTCTGCAAGCTCCAGTGCTGCTCCGATACGTGCCTGTTTCTTCGCTTTTTCACGAACAGAAACGACATCTTCAGGACGAACCTTGAACGATGGAATGTTCACTACCTGACCATTCACAACAACTGCTTTGTGACTGACCAGCTGACGAGCTTCTGCGCGTGTTGACGCAAAACCCATGCGATACACTACGTTATCCAAGCGCTGTTCCAGCAACTGCAACAGGTTTTCACCGGTATTGCCTTTCAGTCGTGCAGCTTCTTTGTAGTAGTTACGAAATTGCTTTTCCAGTACGCCGTACATACGACGAACTTTCTGTTTCTCACGCAACTGAACACCGTAATCTGACAAACGACCGCGACGAGCGCCATGTTGTCCTGGTGCAGTTTCGATCTTACATTTAGAATCGATTGCGCGAACGCCGCTTTTCAGGAACAAATCTGTTCCTTCGCGACGGCTCAGCTTGAGCTTTGGACCCAAATATCTAGCCATGATCTTTCTCCAACTATCGATTCACGCCTTAAACGCGACGTTTCTTAGGCGGACGACAACCGTTGTGAGGAATCGGTGTCACATCGGTAATATTTGTGATTTTGTAACCAACGGCGTTCAGGGCACGAATCGATGATTCACGACCTGGGCCTGGACCATTCACAAATACTTCCAGGTTTTTCAGTCCGTATTCCTTCGCCATTTCACCTGCACGTTCTGCTGCAACCTGTGCTGCAAACGGCGTTGATTTCCGTGAACCACGGAACCCTGATCCACCTGCGGTAGCCCACGCTAGTGCGTTACCCTGGCGATCAGTAATGGTAATAATGGTGTTGTTGAAAGATGCATGCACATGAGCCATGCCATCGGCGACCTGCTTTTTAACGCGCTTTCGAGAGCGAGTTGGTGTTTTAGCCATTACTCAATCCCCCTATTTCTTAATTGGTTTGCGCGGACCTTTACGAGTGCGCGCATTTGTTTTAGTGCGCTGCCCACGTAGAGGTAAGCTACGACGATGACGAAGTCCACGGAAACACCCGAGGTCCATCAAACGTTTAATGTTCATAGATACTTCACGACGCAGATCACCTTCTACGGCGAACTTTGATACAGCGTCACGAAGCGCGTCCAGTTTGTCTTCTGACAATGAACCAATCTTGGTGTCTTCAGCGATACCCGTAGCAGCAAGAATCTGCTGTGAACGAGTACGGCCAACACCGTAGATTGCAGTCAAAGCTATGACTGCATGCTTATTGTCAGGAACGTTAATGCCAGCGATACGGGCCACTAACACGTCTCCTTCAGTTTGTAGGCTTCAGTTGAAAAGCCCGTTAGGATACTCAACCGATTGCCGAATTGCAAATACTTCAAAGGCCGCGGCGATTAAGCCGCAAGCCTTTCCTTCGAATCAACCTTGTCGTTGCTTATGCTTAGCATCAGTGCAAATAACGCGAACTACACCGTTACGCTTGATGATTTTGCAGTTACGACAGATTTTCTTCACGGAAGCACGAACTTTCATTGCTACTCTCCGTTCTACCCAATCTTACCGGCCGTAGCCTTTTAGATTGGCTTTTTTCAGGACAGAGTCATATTGATGCGACATCATATGAGTCTGAACCTGTGCCATAAAGTCCATGATAACAACTACGATAATCAATAAAGATGTACCGCCGAAGTAGAATTGCACATTCCATGCAATCATCATGAACTCCGGAACCAAACAGACAAAGGTAATGTACAGTGCGCCTGCTAATGTTAAACGCGTCATTACTTTATCGATGTATCTTGAGGTTTGTTCACCTGGGCGAATCCCCGGAATAAACGCACCTGACTTCTTCAAGTTGTCAGCTGTTTCGCGAGGGTTAAATACCAACGCAGTATAGAAGAAACAGAAGAAGATTATCGCAGCCGCGTACAATAACACATATAACGGCTGACCGGGAGACAATGTCATCGATACTTGTTGCAAAAAGTCTGCAACCATACCGTCACCAGAGCCAAACCAAGTGGCGATGGTACCCGGGAATAAAATGATACTTGACGCAAAAATTGGAGGAATAACACCAGCCATATTAACTTTCAATGGCAAGTGTGTGCTTTGCGCAGCAAATACCTTACGACCTTGTTGACGCTTCGCATAGTTAACGACGATACGACGTTGACCACGTTCCACAAAAACAACGAAATAAGTTACTGCTAAAACCACAACCCCAATTAGTAACAACAATAACAGGTGCAAGTCACCTTGACGCGCTTGTTCAGCCGTCTGGCCGATAGCGGAAGGTAAACCTGCAACAATACCCACAAAGATCAGGATAGAGATACCGTTGCCAATACCACGCTCAGTAATCTGTTCGCCTAACCACATAAGGAACATAGTTCCCGTGACTAAGCTCACTACAGCAGTGAAATAGAAGCCGAAGCCAGGGTCTATTACTAGTCCGGGCATTAAGTTTGGCAAGCCTGTAGCTATACCAATCGACTGGAACGTTGCCAGTATTAAAGTACCCCACCGCGTATACTGGTTAATCTTACGACGACCAGACTCACCTTCTTTCTTAAGCTCAGCCAAACGTGGATGTACCACGCTAGCCAACTGCATAATAATCGAAGCCGAAATATACGGCATAATACCTAATGCAAATACTGACGCGCGCTCTAAGGCACCACCGCTGAACATGTTAAACATGGCAACGATGGTATCTTTCTGCTGTTCGAATAGCTGAGCTAATACAGCGGCATCAATACCAGGAATAGGCACAAAGGAGCCCGCTCGGAAAACGATAATCGCTCCTAACACAAACAGCAGGCGACGCTTAAGTTCCGACAAGCCACCTTGCGCTCGATTTGATTCCAATCCTGGTTTAGCCATTTGCTCTATCCTTCGATTTTGCCGCCAGCAGCTTCAATAGCTTCGCGAGCGCCTTTGGTGACTTTAAGACCTTTTACAGTCACAGCACGACTTAACTCACCAGATTTGATGACTTTAGCGTGTAGTACGTTCTTACGAACGAGACCTGCTGCTTTCAAAGTCGCCAATTCAACGGTATCACCGTCAACCTTCGCGATTTCTGCCAAGTTTACTTCCGCAGTGACCATAGCCTTGCGAGAAGTAAAACCAAATTTTGGCAGACGACGTTGAATTGGCATTTGTCCGCCTTCGAAACCTGGCTTGACTGAGCCACCAGAGCGAGACTTCTGCCCTTTGTGACCACGGCCGCCAGTCTTTCCAAGACCTGAACCAATACCACGCCCAACGCGCTTTTTGCTGCTTTTTGCACCAGGTGCGGGAGCAAGTGTATTAAGTTCCATCGCTTATCCCTCCACCTTAATCATGTAATTAACTCGGTTCACCATACCGCGGACTGCAGCAGTGTCTTCCAACTCTACTGTGTGACCAATGCGGCGGAGACCCAAGCCACGTAGTGTAGCTTTATGCTTCGGCAAACGACCGATAGAGCTACGCGTCTGTGTTACTTTGATTGTCTTTTTCGCCATTGTTCACTACCCCAGTATTTCGTCAACGCGCAATCCACGCTTCGCCGCAACTTGCTCCGGCGATTTCATGCCGTTCAACGCTTTGATAGTCGCGCGAACAACGTTGATTGGGTTGGTTGAACCATATGCCTTTGACAGCACGTTATGAACACCTGAAACTTCCAGAACCGCACGCATTGCACCACCAGCGATGATACCCGTACCTTCTGAAGCAGGTTGCATGTATACCTGTGAACCTGAATGACGTCCTTTAACAGGATGCTGTAAAGTGTCGCCTTTCAGTTGAACGGTAACCATATTGCGACGTGCTTTTTCCATTGCTTTTTGAATAGCAGCGGGTACTTCACGCGCTTTACCATAACCAAAACCGACTTTACCTTTACCGTCGCCAACCACAGTCAGTGCAGTGAAGCTAAAGATACGACCACCTTTAACTACTTTTGCTACACGATTTACTGTGATCAACTTCTCTATCAGTTCACCGGTTTGAGCTTCTACATTTGCCATGTTCGTCTCCTAGAACTGAAGTCCGGCTTCACGAGCTGCGTCCGCTAATGCGGCTACGCGACCGTGGTATTTAAAACCACTACGATCGAAAGACACGTTTTTAACGCCTTTTTCAATCGCTCGTTCAGCGATAGTTTTGCCCACGACTTTGGCTGCGTCTACATTACCTGTAGATTTAAGCCCTTCGCGGACACTTTTCTCTGCAGTCGATGCGGCTGCCAGCACTTCAGAACCGTTAGGTGCGATCAACTGCGCGTAAATATGCCGTGGTGTACGGTGAACGACCAGGCGATTTGCACCCAACTCTTTAATTTGTTTACGTGCGCGAGTAGCACGACGTAAGCGAGCTGCTTTATTGTCCATCGTATTACCCTACTTTTTCTTGGCTTCTTTACGGCGCACTTGCTCGTCAGCATAACGAACACCTTTGCCTTTATAAGGCTCAGGTTTACGGTATGCACGAATGTTAGCGGCAACTTGACCAACTAACTGCTTATCTGCACCTTTAACGACGACTTCAGTCTGAGTCGGAGTATCGATTGTGATTCCTTCAGGAATCTCGAACTCCACAGGATGCGAAAAGCCTAGCGTCAAGTTCAGTTTTTTACCTTGTGCTTGCGCACGGTAACCAACACCTATCAGCTGTAACTTACGTTCGAATCCTTTAGTGACTCCGACCACCATGTTTTGCAACAATGCGCGAGCCGTACCAGCTTGAGCTGTTGAGTTAGCAACGCCTTCACGGGCGTTAGTACGTAACTCACTCTCATCTTTTACCAGTTCAACTGCATCGTTTACAACACGACTCAGTGAGCCTTGGGCACCTTTAATCGTGATTTCCTGGCCATTTAGCGTAACTTCAACGCCAGCAGGAATTTCAATGGGTGCTTTAGCAACACGTGACATTTCCTACCTCCTAATTACGCTACGTAACCGATAATTTCGCCACCAAGACCAGCTTGGCGAGCGGCACGATCAGTCATCAGGCCTTTAGACGTCGAAACTACTGCGATGCCAAGGCCACCCATTACGTTAGGCAACTCGTTGCGTTTCTTGTAGATACGCAGACCAGGGCGACTAACGCGCTCGATTGTTTCAATTACTGGCTTGCCTTCGAAATACTTCAATTCGACTTCAAGCTCAGGTTTAACAGTACTCTCGGCACTGTAACCAGTAATAAAACCTTCTTCTTTCAGAACTTGAGCAATCGCCACTTTCTGCTTAGAAGACGGCATTTTAACCGTTACTTTGTTAGCACCTTGAGCGTTGCGAATGCGTGTGAACATATCCGCAATTGGATCTTGCATGCTCATATTTGCTTTCTCCCGTGATTCGTGGCTTACCAGCTAGCTTTTTTCAAGCCAGGAATTTCACCGCGCATCGCCATCTCACGGACCTTGATTCGGCTCATGCCGAATTTACGAAGGAAACCATGAGGACGACCAGTTATACGACAACGGTTACGTTGACGCGTCGGACTGGCATCACGTGGGAGCTGTTGCAACTTAAGTACGGCTTCCCAACGCTCTTCGTCTGATGCTTTAGGGTCATTAATGACCGTTTTCAGTGCGTTGCGTTTTTCTGCGTATTTTGAAGCGATTTTAGCTCGCTTCACGTCACGCGCTTTCATTGACTGTTTTGCCATAACTCTACACCTTACTTTCTGAACGGGAAGTTAAAGGCAGCTAGCAAAGCACGAGCTTCGTCATCTGTGCCAGCATTTGTGGTAATGGTGATATCCAGACCACGTACCTTGTCGACTTTGTCATAGTCGACCTCCGGAAAGATGATCTGCTCACGAACACCCATGCTGTAATTACCACGACCATCGAACGATTTAGGGTTCAGGCCACGGAAGTCACGGATACGTGGGATTGCAATCGAAATTAAGCGTTGCAAAAAGTCCCACATGCGCTCGCCGCGCAGAGTTACTTTACAGCCAATCGGGAAGCCTTCACGGACTTTGAAACCGGCGACAGACTTGCGTGCCACAGTACGAATTGGCTTTTGACCAGAGATAGCCTCTAGGTCAGCCACTGCGTTATCAAGTACTTTTTTGTCAGCCAGAGCTTCACCAACACCCATGTTAAGGGTGATTTTATCAATCCGAGGGACTTGCATGACGCTGTTGTAGCTGAACTCTTTCATAAGCTCAGGAACTACCGATTCTCTGTAAAAATCATGCAGTTTCGCCATCGTAAAACTCCAAGTTTGAATTAAATGATTGCGTTGTTCGATTTGAAGAAGCGAACTTTCTTGCCATCTTCAATACGAAATCCAACACGATCTGCTTTACCTGTCTCTGGGTTAAGGATCGCTACGTTCGAAATGTGGATTGCTGCTTCTTGTTCAACGATGCCACCAGATTCACCTAGAGCCGGATTTGGCTTTTGGTGTTTCTTGACTACGTTGACGCCTTCCACGATCACGCGATCTTTATCGGTAAGAACTTTCAGGACTTTGCCTTGCTTGCCCTTGTCCTTACCTGCCAGGACGACTACTTCGTCATCACGTTTAATTTTTGCCGCCATAATTGACTCCTTATAGTACTTCTGGTGCCAGCGAGATAATCTTCATAAACTGCTCTGAACGCAGTTCACGAGTTACCGGCCCGAAAATACGTGTGCCAATGGGCTGTTGGTTGTTATTCAACAACACAGCCGCGTTGCGGTCAAAACGGATGACCGACCCGTCTTGTCGACGGACGCCTTTTCTGGTGCGAACGACCACCGCATTCACTACATCGCCTTTCTTCACCTTACCGCGCGGAATTGCTTCCTTGACAGTAACTTTGATGATATCGCCGATGTTTGCGTAGCGACGGTGCGAACCACCTAGAACCTTAATACATTGTACGCTGCGCGCGCCGGAGTTATCGGCAACGTCCAGGGTAGTTTGCATTTGGATCATTTCAGTGCCCCGCTTAGTTAAAAAAACAGACCCTCTCGGGTCGTGCTGCCTTTGGTTTTTCCCTTATAAAAAGGGTCGCGAAGTGTAACAGATAAATTTTGGAAGTGGTAGGGTAATCTCAGAAAATTTCGTAGGCGTAAGGTGAATTCACTATCTTAAGGGTTTAGTTTAGTTGGATTGCGGCAGAACCAATGGTAAATTCAATACTTTGCGTTGCTCAGGTAAGTATACCTTATTATAAGAGCACAGGCTGACTTGGGACTTCTATGGTATGAATCTGCTATTCATTATTTTTGCCCCATTCTTTGGTGCGCTCTTACCGCTATTATTTAAGCAAGCGTCGCGACCGATAAAGACTGGGATTACATTACTTGTTCCTATTTTCTGCTTAATTGTTTTGTTTCAGTACGCACCCGCTACGCTTGCCGGTGAAGTACCTAAACAAATGGTGGAGTGGCTGCCGGGTATAGGGCTCGATTTCGCCGTGCGTCTGGACGGCTTATCACTGCTTTTCGTGGGGCTCATTTTAGGCATAGGTGTCCTGATTATTGGCTATGCCCACTACTATTTAAGCAGTAATGACGATGAAGCTCGTTTTTATGCTTGCCTGCTTTTATTTATGTCATCGATGTTAGGCATCGTTATGGCAGATAATATCTTACTAATGTGGGTGTTCTGGGAACTGACCAGCATTTCTTCTTTTTTACTTATCGGTTACTGGTTCCATAGCAGTGATGCACGCCGCGGTGCCCGCATGGCACTGGCAACCACCGGCGCCGGAGGTCTGGCCCTATTAGCCGGGTTACTGATCATTGGACACATAGCCGGTGGCTACCAACTGGATACCGTATTCGCCGCAGCAGACCAGATAAAAGCACATGCTTACTATGTTCCGGCTTTAATACTCGTTTTATTAGGGGCCTTTACTAAGTCAGCCCAGTTTCCATTTCAATTTTGGCTACCACATGCCATGGCGGCGCCAACTCCTGTAAGTGCTTACTTACACTCCGCGACCATGGTAAAAGCTGGCATCTTCCTATTAGCTCGTTTTCATCCGGTACTAGCAGAAACGGAGCTTTGGTTTACTCTGGTTACATTGACCGGCTTAATTACCATGTTAGTCGGCGCTTACTTTGCTTTGTTAAAGCACGACCTGAAAGGTTTACTCGCCTTCTCTACGGTAAGCCATCTGGGTCTTATTTGCATGCTACTGGGGATAGGCACCCAAGGTGCCGTAATAGCCGCATTATTTCATGTTATTAACCACGCTTTCTTTAAAGCCGCACTGTTCATGACCGCAGGTATTATTGACCATGAATCAGGCACTCGTGATATGCGCAAGCTGCAAGGACTTATGAGCCTGATGCCAATAACAGCGACTCTCGCCATGATTGTCGCGGCCTCAATGGCAGGAATACCGCCATTCAATGGGTTCATGTCTAAAGAGCTCTTCCTGGATCAGGCTTTACAGCAACATTTATTCGGCGGGCTGTCATGGTTTATTCCTATATTGGCTACTGTCGGTGCCATGCTGTCAGTGGCTTACTCAATTCGCTTTATTCACGATGTTTTCTTTAACGGCGACTACAAAGAGCTACCCAAAAAACCACATGACCCACCACGCATGATGTCCGCACCTGTTGCTGTGCTTGGGTTGCTTTGTATCGCTATCGGCATCGCGCCAATGACTATGGTCTCAGGTATACTTGACCAGGCTGCGGCGGCTGTTACCGGCTCTCCTGTTGAAGTAAAGCTATCGCTTTGGCACGGCTTTAACATGCCTCTGTTAATGAGCGTAGTCGCAGTGGTTGGCGGCATTCTGATATACCTTTCCCGCGACCAACTGTTTACATTTAATCGCCAATTTGACGGACAGGACGCTAAACACAATTTTGAACGCCTTGTACAAAAAACCTCTGATGCCGCAGCTGATTTTTACGAGCGCTTAGACACTGGTTCCTTGCAACGCTACATTGCTTTTGTTCTTATCAGCGTTATTGTGGTGTTGTTGCCTTCGTTAAGTGACCTCAGTGTGGTGACTGGTGGCAAACCTCAATTGCCTGTTGATATGGTTAGCATGGTTGGTGCTATCGTCCTGATATCCGCAGCATTTGCCACTGCTACACTGCACCGCAATCGCTTTGTGATGTTAATGATGCTATCGGTGGTTGGATTAGTCGTGTCATTAGCTTTCGCGCATTTCTCGGCACCGGATTTGGCCATGACTCAGTTGGTTGTCGAAGTGGTCAGTATTATCTTGATGATACTGGCTTTGTTCTTTATGCCACAAAAAACCAGTCGGGCCTCTTCTGGCCACCGAGTTTTTCGTGACATAATCATTGCCAGTTTTATTGGTGGTATTGTCGCTACCTTAAATTTCGCAATACTGACTTCACCGTTTGAAAGCATCTCGGACTTTTTCCTCGCGAATGCAAAATCCGGTGGTGGTGGAACCAACGTAGTGAATGTCATTCTGGTGGACTTTCGTGGTTTCGATACCTTAGGGGAAATTACCGTTCTGGCAATAGCTGCTGCAGGTATTCATAAGCTGCTTAATAAGCTAAAACCATTTATGCCTTCCAGTGATATTGACGGACGTCCCTGGCATAGAATTAGACACCCATTGATGTTAACAACTGTCGCCAACATTATTTTACCAATGGCAATGGTAGTTGCTGCCTATATCTTCCTGAGAGGCCATAACTTACCGGGTGGTGGTTTCATTGCGGGTCTGATTGTCGCCTCGGCGATGATCCTGCAATACATTGCCAATGGTGTCGACTGGATGAAAGAACGCTTTAGCGTTAATTATCAATCTCTAATGTCGTTTGGCGTTTTGATTGCCGCACTTACCGGCCTTGGTAGCTGGTTGTTTGGTAAACCTTTTCTTACTTCCTGGTTTACCTATTTAGACTGGCCCGTGGTTGGTAAATTTGAATTTGCCACGGCTTTACTCTTCGATCTTGGCGTTTTCCTAACGGTTGTGGGCGCTACTATGATGATTTTAAGTAATTTCGGGAAGATGACGACACGTCATCGCCCAACGCATGAGGGGCATTAATGGAAACTTTATATTCTGTTACCGTTGGTATTTTGACCGCATGCAGTGTTTTTCTTATTCTGCGCGGCCGTTCATTTCCTGTGGTCGTCGGCATTACGATGCTGTCTTATGCCGTTAACTTATTTCTATTTTCAACTGGTCGTCTGACAATAGACGGGGCACCAATTTATGGTACTCAGGAAACCTATGCCGACCCTTTACCTCAGGCATTGGTTCTAACTGCTATCGTTATCGGTTTCGCCATGACAGCGTATTCAATTATTCTGGCTGTGCGTGCCCGTGGCGAGATAGGAACAGATGAAGTGAACCAGCAGGATAACAGCACGGAGGGCAACCGCTAATGTGGCAACAACATTTGGCGATACTTCCTATTTTGATGCCGTTACTGGCAGCGCTGCTACAGCTTCTTCCCTGGGGAGACAGACCGCAGCCAAAACGCAGGGCTATAGGCCTGCTGTCTAGTATATTAACCTTGATACTGAGTATTGCCCTACTTGTTCAGGTTAACCAGGATCAGATGATTGTTTATGCCTTAGGCAACTGGTCCGCGCCATTCGGAATTGTCCTGATGGTGGACAAACTTAGTGCTCTGATGATGCTGATAACGGCAATACTGGCGTTACCGGTGCTCATCTACGGTTGTTATGCCGAAGATAATCTTGGCTCTCACTTTCAGGCATTATTTCAGTTTCAGATAATGGGCATTATGGGGGCTTTTGCCACCGGCGATATTTTCAACTTATTCGTCTTCTTCGAAGTCCTACTGATTTCCTCGTACGCACTATTAATGCACGGCGGAGGAAAATTCCGTTTACGCACAACCTTACACTACGTATTGCTCAACCTTTTAGGTTCAGCACTTTTCCTAATTAGTGTCGGTACTCTATATGGTGTTACAGGCACTTTGAATATGGCTGACCTTGCTACCCAAGTCCAGCAATTAAGCGGAGATGAGGCCGCCTTAGCTAAAGCCGGTGGTATGATGCTATTGATAGTATTCGGCATTAAAGCCGCTATCCTGCCGCTGCACTTCTGGTTGCCTCAGGCCTATTCCACAACAACCGGAGTTGTTGCCGCTCTATTCGCAATAATGACAAAAGTTGGGGTTTACGCCATAGTTCGGGTCTACACACTCATTTTCGGCCCTGAAGCTAATGAACTCGCACTCATTGCACATGACTGGCTTTGGGTTATGGGTCTCATTACCATGCTAGCCGGCGCTATCGGAATTATCGGGGCTCGCGACTTGCGCTTGCTTGTGGCTTATTTAGTCGTCATTTCAATTGGCACACTTATCGCAACCTACAGCTTGAATGGAATAGCGACAACCGGAGCCATGCTGTTTTATTTAATCCACTCAACCTTTATCACTGGCGCATTATTTTTACTGGCCGACCTTATTGCGTTCGAACGTGGTAAAACCGCATCGCGCATCGTATCGGGCAAGAAAATGGCCAATCACTCTGCTTATTCAGTCATGTTTTTAATTGCTGCAATAGCAATAATTGGTTTACCACCTTTGTCAGGTTTTGTCGGAAAACTTATGATTATGGAATCGGCAAGCCCGACCGGTGCAACTTTCTGGCTGTGGGGTGCCATGTTAGGCGCAACCCTTATTATGCTGATTTCAGTGACCCGGGCGGGAAGTAAAATGCTCTGGCACACACTGTCAGGTAAAGCGAATGAGCAATCGGCTCCTTTAGGAAAAAGAGCCGCCGTTGTTATGCTTCTGTCGCTATCCGTTGTTATGACGCTATTTGCCAGCCCAATCCGCAATTATACCGATGATGTCGCTGAACAGCTTTACGACATTGACCAGTACCCATCGCGTGTGCTGACAGAAGGAGTGGAATAATTACTATGAAAAAGCTATTTCCGACACCTTTGTTATCTTTTTTCTTATTGACGCTATGGGTTCTATTATTTAACTCGGTTTCGCCCGGGGTAGTCATACTGGGCGCTTTATTTTCCTGGTTTATTCCATTTTTATTCCGTGACGCCTGGCCTAATTTTGCGAAGGTTAAGCGGCCCGACCTTGCTGTCGTTTATTTTTTCATTCTGCTGAATGACATTGTCGTGGCTAACTTTAAGGTTGCCGGTATGATTCTTGGGAAGCCCCGCTCGATTAAACCCGCGCTGTTTGTTTTCCCACTGGATATGAAAGAAGAACTTCCGGTTACTCTTCTCGCAAGTACCATAACACTGACACCGGGAACGGTATCCTGTGAAATTACTCGTGGACGAAAAGGCATTCTTATTCACGCATTCTCAGAAGAAAGCCCGGAAGAAGTCATAAAAACAATTCGAAACCGTTACGAGCGTCGCCTGAAGGAGATATTCCAATGTTAACGACGGTATTGCACATTGCCTTCTTATTATTCAGTTTATCGGTATTAATGAATTTTTGGCGCCTTATTAAAGGGCCCGATCTACCGGACAGAATATTAGCGCTGGATACAATTTACATTAATTCGCTGGCTTTACTGCTTTTGCTGGGTATGTACCAAAACACGCAAACCTATTTTGAAGCGGCGTTACTCATTGCCATGTTCGGTTTTGTCGGCACCATCGCAGCAGGTAAGTTTTTACTGCGTGGCGACTTAATAGAATAAAGAGGAAAACCTTATGGATGCACTAAACCAATTACCGGCATGGTCACAATGGCTAGCGGCTTTCTTTATCTTATTAGGCGCTATTTTCGCCTTTATTGGCTCTTTGGGGTTAGCCATACTCCCGGACTTTTTCACCCGTTTACACGCCCCCACGAAAAACACCACAATAGGCATTGGCGGCATAGTCATAGCTTCCATTCTTATTACTTCGGTACAGGGGTCAATTAACCTGAACGAGCTATTGATTGCGATATTTCTGTTTTTGACGGCACCTATTAGTGCTCACATTATGGCTAAAGCCGCATTACATACAGAACTGAGGATGTTTAATCGAACGAAAGACTTTCGTCAGGAAGGGGATTCTTACGAGCATATCCTGCCTAATAAAAAAGACATGGAACCATAAGGTTCCATGTCCTTCGCAGTGAAAACTTAAGCCGCTTTAGAAATAGTAACCAAAGTTAATGTTAAAGCGGTCATTGACCTCACCACCATCAGTTGCAGTATTACCACCAATAAACGGTTGGTTTTTTGCTCTTACATAATCAACATAAGTATAAAAACCGCCACCGGCTGCAACAGCAACTCCTAAAACGTTCATCCAGGTATCATCTTGATAACCCATTTTATCGGTCATTAAGCTGTGGTCATTATAGAAAGTTAAGCTTGTCAGAGGCCCAATATCTACTGGTAAAGTATAAGCAACATTGGCTGTATACAGTTTCGCTTCAGTAGGAATTGCGTCGTAATAAGCGTAAGCAGCCATGTAAACACCACGGTTTTCCAGTTTTATATCGTAGTCATAGTCTGAATACTGTAACTGTACGTTCCATGGTCCGTTATTGTAAACACCGTGAGCGGCCCAGGCCATGCGATTACCAACATTCTGATTCTCATACGCCTGTGCATCTGTAAAGCCTTCAGCGGCCGTTCCTGAATACAAATTCCCGCCTTGCAAAGACACACCAAGCTCTAAGTTCTCGTCGTCGCTGAAGCTGAACTTACGAGCGGTTCTGAAAGCATAACTATTGCTCTCACCTACAGGTAAACCAGGTTCATCGTAAGCTCCCTGACCTGGTAACCGAATACCCACGGTGTCATAGTTATAGCGTGCTGTACGATCAGAAGTTGAGCCATCAATACCGCCCTGCTCGTCTGATTTCAGGTAAGCTAAATCAAAATCCCACTCATCGCCACGGTATTTAAACCGAATGCCGTTATCATGTTCATCTTCAAGACCAACATAAAAAGTACTATTAAAGAAGTAGCTGTGGGAGTTGTACGGCATGTTGCCAAATGGAATTTTTACAACACCAACCTGCCCCTGCAGTTTATCGGTGAAGTCATAACCAAACCAGGCATGCTTGACCACGTCCTGATAATTAAACCAACGATATTCAGCAGAAAGAATGACTCCCCCCATTTCTCCATCAAAGTTCAGACGGAAAATATCGAAGTCCAAATCGCCGCCGCGATTCTCGTTATCTGAGTCATAATTGTTGTATTCATATTGAAAACGAACCGCGCCATGAATCTTGATTGGCCAGTTTTCATTCTCTTCAGTTTTCTTCTCCAGCTCGTCTAAACGTGCATGGACTCCAGAGTCATAGACAACTCTGCGGTTCGAACTGCTTTCTTTGCTGGCAGTTTCATTTCCTTTTTCTACTTCTCGTTCTTTTACAACAACGATTTCTTCTTTTTCACGCTCTTCTTTCTCTTCAAGCCGTTTTTCCAATTGAGCTAAGCGTTCTTTTAACGCCTGTATTTCCTGTTCAACCGAATTACTATCTTGAGGAGCAGCAATGACCGGACTTGCCGCAAGCACAGTAGCTGCAAAAAATAAACTTTTTGACATGAATTGTCTCCCTCTGAGAACTACGCATTAACGTGCGTATTTATTATTTCTTATGTTAAAAAGAAATTTATTTAATTTCAGATATTTGTACTAAGCCTATTAAGGTTTAGATCAAAAAAAAAGCCTCCGCAAGGGAGGCCTTTTAATTTCTTATCGCTATCTGCGTTTAGACAACAGTAGCGCGCTCAACGATTTCTTCCAGAGTCCAAGATTTATTCTTAGACAGCGGACGACATTCGCGAACAATCACGGTATCGCCAGCTTTAACCTGGTTTTCTTCGTCATGCGCATGTACTTTAGTTGTACGCGTGATGTACTTCCCGTATACCGGGTGCTTTACACGACGTTCAACAGCTACAGTGATGGTTTTATCCATCTTATCGCTGACAACTTTGCCTTGCAGAGTACGAACACGTTTTTCGTCAGTCATTACGCACCTGCCTTCTCATTTAAGATGGTTTTAACACGTGCGATATCACGACGCACTTGTTTCATCATGTGAGTCTGATTCAGCTGACCAGTTGCTGCCTGCATGCGCAGATTAAACTGCTCACGACGCAAGCCTAACAACTCTTCTTGCAGCTGCTCAACGGTTTTATCTTTCAGTTCACTTGCTTTCATCACATTACCGTCCGAGTCACAAAAGTGGTTTTGAAAGGCAGTTTACGTGCCGCCAGGCGGAACGCTTCACGTGCCAACTCTTCAGGAACACCGTCCATTTCATACAGAACGCGACCTGGTTGAATCTGAGCAACCCAGTATTCGACGTTACCTTTACCTTTACCCATACGAACTTCTAAAGGCTTTTTGGTAATAGGCTTGTCAGGAAATACACGGATCCAGATTTTACCTTGACGCTTAACGTGACGAGTCATTGCACGACGGCCTGCTTCGATTTGACGCGCGGTCATACGACCACGATCAGTAGCTTTTAAACCAAAAGTACCGAAGCTGACTTTGTTACCAGACTGCGCCAGACCACGGTTGCGGCCTGTGTGAACCTTACGGAATTTTGTACGCTTAGGTTGTAACATATCGTCTCTCCTTACTTACGGTTCTTGCCGCGCTTAGGAGCTGGCTTTTCTTCAGTTGGAAGTCCACCAAGAACCTCACCACGGAAAATCCAGACCTTAACACCGATGATACCGTAAGTGGTGTTCGCTTCTGAGGTCGAGTAGTCGATGTCTGCACGTAATGTGTGCAGCGGTACACGGCCTTCACGATACCACTCAGTACGCGCAATTTCTGCGCCGCCTAAACGACCACTCACTTCAACTTTGATACCTTTGGCACCTAAGCGAATGGCGTTTTGTACAGCACGCTTCATAGCACGACGGAACATGACACGACGTTCCAACTGACCAGAAATATTGTCAGCTACTAACTGCGAATCCAACTCAGGCTTACGAACTTCTGAGATATTGATTTGCGCAGGAGCACCTGTCAATTTAGAAACTTGCTTACGCAGTTTTTCTACGTCTTCGCCTTTCTTACCGATAACCACGCCAGGACGTGCAGTGTGAATAGTCACACGAACGCTCTTAGCTGGACGATCGATAACGATACGAGAGACTGATGCATTGCGCAGTTCTTTGTTCAGGAACTTACGTACCTGAAAATCACTGTGCAGGTTATCAGCGAACTCATTTGTATTCGCATACCAGGTTGCATTCCATGGTCTGGAGATACCTAGGCGAATACCATTAGGATGTACTTTCTGACCCATAATTTATCTCCTAGCTATCTGACACGACCACAGTAATGTGGCTGGTGCGCTTAAAGATACGATCGGCACGGCCTTTCGCCCGTGGCTTGATGCGCTTCATAGTAGGACCTTCGTCTAAAAAGACTCGGCTTACTTTAAGTTCATCAATATCCGCACCTTCGTTATGTTCCGCGTTCGCGATTGCTGACTCAAGAACTTTCTTGATTAAGCCAGCAGCTGCTTTGGGGCTGTATGCCAGGATATCCAGTGCTTTTTCTACTGGAAGTCCACGGATTTGGTCTGCGACCAAACGGCCCTTCTGCGCTGAAACGCGGGCAAATTGGTGTTTAGCAATTGCTTCCATCACTCTCTACCTCTTACCGTTTCTTCGCTTTCTTATCAGCAGCATGGCCGCGATAAGTACGGGTTGGCGCGAATTCGCCTAATTTATGACCGATCATTTCATCTGTCACGTAGACAGGAACGTGCTGACGACCGTTGTGAACAGCGATTGTCAGGCCGATCATATCTGGGATGATCATTGAACGACGGGACCAAGTTTTAATTGGCTTTTTATCCCCGGCTTCCAACGCTTTCTCCACCTTATTTAGCAGGTGAAGGTCAATAAATGGACCTTTTTTAAGAGAACGTGGCATGTTTTATCCTCAACTCTTATTTGTTGCGACGGCGTACGATGAACTTATCAGTACGCTTGTTTTTACGGGTTTTGTAGCCCTTGGTCGGCGTGCCCCATGGAGTCACAGGATGACGTCCACCAGAGGTACGGCCTTCACCACCACCGTGAGGGTGATCAACTGGGTTCATCGCCACACCACGAACGGTCGGACGAATACCACGCCAGCGGTTTGCACCGGCTTTACCCAATTGACGCAGCATGTGTTCTGCGTTGCCTACTTCACCGATAGTTGCACGACCTTCAGACTGAACGCGACGCATCTCACCTGAACGTAAGCGGACAGTAACATACGCACCGTCACGCGCAAGAATCTGGCAATAAGCACCCGCTGAACGAGCCATTTGTGCGCCTTTACCTGGCTGTAATTCTACCGCGTGAACAACACTACCCACAGGGATGTTGCGCATTGGCAGACTGTTACCAGGCTTGATTGGTGCGTCAACACCAGACTGGATACGATCGCCTACTGATAGGTTTTTCGGAGCCAGAATGTAACGGCGTTCACCGTCAGCATACAAAACTAAAGCGATATTCGCTGAACGGTTAGGATCGTATTCAATACGCTCAACCTTTGCAGGGATACCATCTTTATTACGTTTAAAGTCGATTACACGGTAGTGGTGTTTATGACCACCGCCAATGTGACGAACCGTGATACGACCGTTATTGTTACGACCACCAGACTTGCTGTTTTTTTCCAGCAACGGTGCGTAAGGCTTGCCTTTGTACAGGTCCTGACCGACGACTTTAACGACGTGGCGTTGACCCGGAGACGTAGGCTTACTTTTAACTACAGCCATGTTTATTCCTCCTGTTACTCAGCGCCGCCTGAGAAGTCAATGTCAGCACCTTCATTCAAGGCAACATACGCTTTCTTCCAGTCACTGCGTTTCCCGAAACGAGAACCAGTACGTTTGGTTTTACCCTTCACGTTTACTGTACGTACGTTTTTGACTTCAACTTCAAACAATTTTTCGACAGCCGCTTTGATTTCGGTTTTAGTCGCATCAACAGCTACTTTAAAAACAACCGTGTTGTTATTTTCAGCAGTGTTAGTCGATTTTTCCGAAACGTGAGGTGCTAAAATCACTTTAAGCAAACGTTCTTCGCGCATCATGATAACACCTCCTCAAGCTGCTTGACGGCGTCAGCAGTCATCAGCACTTTCTCGAAAGCAATCAGACTGACAGGGTCAATACCCTGAACATCACGCACGTCGACTTTATGCAAGTTGCGAGAAGCTAAGAACAGGTTCTCATCAACTTCTTTTGTCACGATCAAAACGTCGTTTAGATCCATTTCTTTCAGTTTCGCTGCCAGTTGCTTTGTTTTTGGCTCATCAACACCAAACTTCTCAACAACAATCAAACGTTCCTGACGAATCAGTTCCGACAAAATGCTTTTAATCGCACCGCGGTACATTTTTTTGTTTACTTTCTGGCTGTGATTTTGCGGTTTAGCTGCAAAAGTCGCACCACCAGAACGCCAGATAGGACTACGGATTGTACCTGCACGGGCACGACCAGTACCTTTTTGGCGCCAAGGCTTCTTACCACCACCGGCTACTTCAGAACGAGTTTTCTGAGCTTTTGTGCCCTGACGAGCACCTGCAGCGTAAGCTACAACTACTTGATGGACAAGGGCTTCATTAAACTCACGTCCAAAGGTAGCTTCGGAAACCTCAAGAGCGCCTTTTGCGTCTTTCAATGTTAATTCCATCACTATTCTCCTCAGACGTTATGCCTTGACCGCTGGTTTAACGATCACATCACTTCCGGTTGCACCCGGGACCGCACCTTTGATCAACAACAAGCTGCGCTCTGCATCAACCCGAACTAATTCAAGTGATTGCGTAGTGACTTGCTCATTACCCATCTGACCAGCCATTTTCTTGCCTTTGAATACTTTACCAGGCGACTGGTTTTGACCGATTGAACCCGGTGCACGGTGAGATAATGAGTTACCATGAGTAGCGTCCTGCATGCTGAAGTTCCAGCGCTTCACAGTACCGGCAAAGCCTTTACCTTTTGAAGTACCAGTAACGTCTACTTTGTTAACTTCTGCAAAAATATCAACAGTCAGTTCAGAACCTACTGCGTAATCTTCGCCTTCGCCATTTTGCAGGCGGAATTCCCAAAGACCACGACCAGCCTCTGTACCAGCTTTAGCAAAGTGACCTGCTAAAGGCTTGGTTACACGGCTCGCTTTCTTCTCGCCTGTGGTTACTTGAAGGGCACGGTAACCGTCAGTGTCATCAGATTTAACCTGAGTCACACGGTTCGCCAGCACTTCGATCACAGTAACAGGAACAGAAGCGCCGTCTTCCTGGAAGACACGCGTCATTCCTACTTTACGACCGACTAGACCTATAGCCATTGTTAAAACCTCTCGTGTGTAATCCTATTACTGCCCACTTAACCCAAGCTGATCTGTACATCAACGCCAGCTGCCAAATCTAAACGCATAAGCGCGTCAACCGTTTTGTCAGTAGGGTCCATGATATCAATCAGACGCTTGTGGGTGCGGATTTCGTACTGGTCACGCGCGTCTTTATTCACGTGTGGAGAAATCAGCACGGTGAAGCGTTCTTTCCGTGTTGGCAGTGGGATAGGACCACGTACCTGAGCACCAGTGCGTTTTGCAGTTTCAACAATCTCTGCAGTCGACTGGTCGATCAGACGGTGATCGAACGCTTTCAAACGAATCCGAATTCTTTGATTAGCCATAAATAAATCAAAGCCTCAATAAAAGAGCATTTAAAAAAGAGCACAGAAAATCGCAACCTCCCTGGCACATACCGGGGGTGCGATGTTCTACGTCAACCATTCAGTCCCCAATCGGGACTGTTGTCGAACGCCTTTCACACGGCCAAAGCCGATAAACTCAAAAGACGTGGCCGCGAATTATACCGATTCACGGCCTGGTGTCAAGGCCTTAATGTGTTTTGGCGTAGTCTTCGACCTGCTCCCAAACACGCATTAAATTACCACCCAGAATCATTTCAATTTCTTTATCTGAGTACCCTCTGTCCATCAATCCCTGAACAAGATTTGGATAGCTAGATACGTCTTTTAGTCCAACCGGCAGGGAGTCACCAACACCGTCGTAGTCAGAGCCTACACCTATGTGTTCAACCCCAATCAAGTCACGTACATGATCGATATGGTCTAAAACGGTATCTAAAGTCGCAAATGGATACGGATTATTGGCTTCAATGTCCTTAATGCGACGTTTCGCTTCGTCGCTGTCTTCGCCGTATTGTTCTTTTACCGCGCTAATCCGTTTTTTCATCATGTCACGGTAACGATTGGCCTGCTCTGCCAAAAACGAAGAACCAAAGTTAATTTGGATAACGCCTTCATTTTTAGCCAGAGCTTTTAGCATGTCATCGCTCATATTACGTTCAAAACCCGGGGTGTAAGAACGCAGCGACGAATGCGACGCAATGACCGGAGCTTCACTAATTTCAACCGCCTGGTAAAACGCGTCATCGGAAATGTGCGACACATCGACCATAACGCCGACATTATTCATTTCTTTGACCAGTTCTTTACCAAATGGGCTTAAGCCATCCCATTGACGGCGAATGTCATAAGAAGAGTCTGAAATGTGATTAGATAATGAGTGAGCTAAAGTAATGTAGCGAATACCGCGCTCATAGAACATATGCAGGTTATCAAGATCGCCTTCGATAGGAGTGCCGTTTTCCATTCCCAACGCAATTGACATTAAGCCCTGCTCTTTATTTTCGCGGATATCATCAGTGCTATAAGCCATTGCGAACTTATCTGGTGCACGTCCGACAAGGGCTTCCATACCATCGATAAGCTCATGAGCCAACTGAACACTACCGCCACTCTCTTCATACGAGGCCGGAATATAAATAGACATAAACGGGGCATCGAGGCCACCTTCTACTGCCCGAGGGTAATCAAAATCCCCTTTTGCAGTGGCCTCTGTTACATCTTCCCACTTATCGTGAATTCGATAAGGTACATCAATATGTGTGTCTATCAGCAAATACTGCTTCGCCAGTTTTTCAGCTTTATCACTAGCGGTATATTCCGCTTGTTCAGAACCGCTGGTTGCAGCTTGGCCTGCTGTTGCACAACCGGTAATAACTGCCAGCACAGAAGCGGCTATCAGAGACTTCATCATACGTATTCCTCTTTTTATTTTTTATATGAAGATATACGCAGAGTAGCAAAAGTCTAGCTATGTCGCATCAGTGATGCGCTGAAACTTATGACAGCGCCGACAATTAAGGTTCCTATTACCGGCGCCGCCAACCAAATGAGCCACCATTGATCTAATAAAATCACGGGGGCTCCTTACTGAATCTGCTTATTTTTTTGTTCGGAAGCGTCAGTCTCAGTTTCAGCGAGTTGTAAGTCGGGCATAAACTCGATAACCCACTCTTCAATTGACTCCGAAACCGACTGTTTGATGCTTTGCATCGCTTCTTCAGACATTTCAGCAATCTGAGCTTGTAGCTCAGCAGTGATAGAATCTCTATTCTCATCGGCAGCTGAGACCGATGCACTGAACAACATAACACCACTGGCAACACTTACGATTAACGCTTTCATGATTTTCTCCTTTGAATAAATGACAGTGCGTTAGTTAAGTCACACTATGTAATTCAAAGGTTGTGCCATCTTTTTAAATACCGCTAACCAGTTGTTATATAATAACTTTTCGTTCTCAATTGAAAGAAAGAAAATTTTCCAGGTTAGTGTTTTTCACCAACTTTTAGTCAATTTATGACGTTAATGATGATACGTGCTGACTGTGATCATCGCGAAAAGCCAGAGCACCATAAAGCAGTTGTTCGGCGCTAGTAGCTCTGGGGCCTTTCACACTAAGATACTGGCGCCACCGCTTACCTCCGGTCATTCCCTGAAACAGTCCCAGCATATGGCGGGCGACATGCCAGGCGCGCCCGCCCTGTCGAATATGGTTGTCTATGTAAGGTATCATCGCGGTAACCACAGCCTCACGAGTTAACTCTGCTGGCTTCGTTTCACTCAAAGAATCAAGCTCAGTAAGTAACCACGGATTTTGGTAGGCTGCCCGACCAATCATCACTCCATGAACCTGGTTTAAATGCTGCTTAACCTCTTGCAATTCGACAATTCCGCCGTTAATCGCCACGGGGACATCAGGATATCTTTTTTGGGCCCGGTAAACCCGCTCATACTGCAATTCTGGAATATCCCGGTTTTCTTTCGGGCTAAGGCCTTGCAGCCAGGCTTTACGGGCATGCAAAGTCAGTTGATCAACACCAGCAGCAACAATGGCATCAGTTAATTCATATAGAAAGTCATCAGAATCCTGCTCATCAATGCCCAAACGGGTTTTTACGGTAACCGGAATATCGGTTACTGCTTTCATTGCTTTTACGCACTCGGCAACCTTTTCCGGTTGAGCCATCAAACACGCGCCAAAGCTACCGTTTTGCACTCGGTCAGATGGACACCCCACATTAATATTAACTTCATCGTAGCCCCGCTCTTGTGCCAAACGTGCGCATTCCGCCATAGCCGCAGGCTCCGAACCTCCAAGTTGCAAAGCAACCGGATGTTCCTCTGCATTGAATGACAGAAAGTCCTGCTGACCAAAAATAATCGCACCTGTCGTTACCATCTCGGTATAAAGCAGGGTCTTTCTGGTCAGCAGACGATGAAAATACCGACAATGGCGATCGGTCCAGTCCAGCATCGGGGCTACAGAAAGCTTATAAGAATATGGTTCGGTCAAAACATCCACCCGGTAAAAAGTTAACTGACAAAGTCAGTATAGTTAGCAGACTATTTTAACTCAGAATACATCCGTAAGCAGCCTCTTCCGTAAAACCCTTTTCCTTACCCCTAAAACTCTCTACAATGACTAAAATGATCATAAATTGTAGTCAATAATGAAAGCTCAAGAAGCACAACGACTTATACAAAAAGCTGAAAAACTCTGTCAGCAACGCGGTGCCCGCCTGACAAATACCCGCCGTGAAGTTTTCGCAATTCTCGCAGAGCATTCGGGAGCCGTGGGTGCATACGATTTACTTGATCAACTGCGGGAAGTTGTACCAAATGCTAAACCCCCGACTATCTACCGCGCTTTAGACTTTTTACAAGAACAAGGCTTCGTTCATAAAATCACTTCGTCGAATAGTTTTGTTCTTTGCTCGCATTTCGACCATCAACATCCGGTTCAAATGTTAATCTGCAGTTCCTGCGGCGATGTTCAGGAAATTCAGTCCGAAGGGGTTTATGACGAATTGAAGCGTCAGGCCGAAGATCAAGGTTTTAAGGTTCAAAGCCAAACTATAGAAGCACATGGTTTGTGCACCAAATGCCTTTAAATAATAGCGCTATTAAATAATAACAATAGGTAACACTATGAAGCTCAGTCATCTTATTGCTACTGCTGCGGTTTGTTTAACCGTTAATCAGGCGGCAACTGCTCAAGCTTTTGAAGACAAATTTCGTCAACTTAATGATGATAAATTCCGTAGTCCGAATATTTACCGTACCGCTTCCGGTGCTCCAGGACATGCTTACTGGCAACAGGAAGCGGACTACAAAATTGAGGTTACTCTGGACGATGAGAATCAAAGTATTACGGCACAAAGCACCATAACTTACACCAATAATTCCCCCGATACTTTGCGCTATTTATGGGTTCAGCTTGACCAGAACCGTTTTAAGAAAGATTCCATAGGACCACAAAGCCAGGCCACAGGAGATTTAGATCGGGTGAGTTTTTCCAGAATGGAAAGTATGCTCACTCAGGAAGAGTTCCCGGCGGGTTATGAGCTTACTGAAATCAGTAACGAAGATGGTGAACCGCTAGCGCATTACGTTAACGACACTATGCTAAGGCTTGATCTGGATGAGCCACTTAAAAGCGGCGAAAGTGTCACTTTTAATATCAACTGGCAGTTCAATATTATTGAAGCTGAAGTACTTGGTGGTCGTGGTGGTTACGAATACTTTGAAGACGACGGCAACTACCTTTACGAGATGGCTCAGTGGTTCCCTCGCATGGCTGCATATTACGACGCGGAAGGTTGGCAGAATAAACAGTTTATCGGCAATGGCGAATTCGCTTTAGAGTTTGGCGACTACCGTGTGGAGATAACGGTTCCGGCTGATCATATTGTTGCCTCCACCGGTGTTTTGCAAAACCCCGAGGAAGTACTCACTTCTGCTCAGCGTCAACGCCTTGAAAAAGCCCGTAGTTCAGACAAGCCGGTAAAAATTGTCACTGAAGAAGAAGCATTAGAAAACCAGAAAGAAGGCACCAGTAATACTAAAACCTGGATTTTCGAAGCCGATAAAGTTCGTGACTTTGCCTGGGCTTCATCGCGCAAGTTTATCTGGGACGCCCAAGGTTACAAAAAGAATGACACCGATGTACTGGCGATGTCGTTTTACCCTGAAGAAGGCAACCCATTATGGGAACGTTACTCAACGGCCTCTATTATTCACACTATTGAGCACTATAACGATTACAGCTTTGACTACCCTTATCCTGTCGCTATATCGGTGAATGGTCCAGTTGGTGGTATGGAATACCCGATGATTACGTTTAATGGCCCACGTCCATACGTTGACGAAGATTCAGGTGAAAAATACTACTCTAAACGCACCAAGTACGGCTTAATTTCAGTCATCATTCACGAGATTGGTCATATTTATTTCCCAATGATTGTCAATACGGATGAGCGTCAATGGACCTGGATGGATGAAGGTATCAATACTTATCTGCAGTTCCTGGCTGAACAAAAATGGGAAAAAGACTACCCGTCGTGGCGCGGTGAACCGCGTAACATTACCAGTTACATGGCCAGCAGTAACCAAATGCCAATTATGACTAACTCGGAGTCGATTCTGCAGTTCGGCAATAATGCCTACGGAAAGCCAGCTACCGCTCTTAATATATTGCGTGAAACAATCGTTGGTCGTGAACTCTTTGATTTCGCGTTTCGTCAGTATGCGCAGCGTTGGAAGTTTAAACGCCCAACACCAGAAGATTTATTCAGAACATTAGAAGATGCCTCTGGTGTTGATTTAGACTGGTTCTGGAGAGGTTGGTTCTACTCTACCGACCATGTCGATATTGCCCTTGAGCAAGTCAATCAGTTAACTATTAACACGCAAGACCCTGAAATTGAAAAAGCATGGCAGAAGCAGCAAGACGATGCTGAGCCAGAGTCTTTGACAACTGAGCGTAATGCCAATGTTAATTATAAAATTCATCAGCAACCGGATCTTGCTGACTTTTATAATGAGAACGATAACTACACTGTCACTAACGCTGACCGCAACAAATATAAAGAACTCATAAAAGGGCTAAATGAAGAACAACAAGAAATGCTGAAGAATGGCAGCAACTTCTATGTACTTGATTTCGCCAATAAAGGCGGCTTAGTTATGCCAATTTTGCTTGATCTGCATTTTGAAGATGGCAGTAAAGAGCATGTTCGTATTCCAGCCGAGGTATGGCGTCGCTCTCCGGAAAAAGTGAGTAAGTTACTAATTCGCGATAAAACTTTAACTCAGGTTGTTGTTGACCCTAACTGGGAGACAGCAGATGTTGATACCAGTAACAACTACTGGCCAGCAAAAGCTGTGCCCTCCCGGATTGAACTGTTTAAGCGTGAAGACCGTAATAAGAGCATGATGGAAGACTACAACGAAGAGTTGGAGTCCGGCAACGATGATTAAACTGGTTGCTGCTACTGTTTTTTTGTTCGCGCTGATACCTTCTGTATCAGCGCACCGCTATTTTTTTGGATTAACCGAAATAAGTGCGAATAAAAACACGCAAGCAATAGAAATCATTCATCAGTATACTTTGCATGACGTACAACAAGTGCTTAAAAAGCGTTTGGGCAAAACTTTTAGACTTGAAGAAGAAGGCTCTGAGAAACATATCAGGGACTGGATAACTGAAAAATTTCAACTGATAAACTCGCAAGGCAATAAAGTTGAGCCAAATTGGGTAGGTTTTGAAGCTGACTATCAAAAAATTTGGGTTTATCAGGAGATACCAAAGCGTGATAACCTGTGTGGGTGGGATGTTTCAAATAAGCTGTTAATTGATAGCTTTTCTGCCCAGGTAAACACTATCAATGTCGTCGATGATCATGGCAATCGCAGCCTGATTCTGACCGTTGAAAATACATCTGACACAATTACGTGTCAGCAAGAGATAAAGGAATAGAAAATGAATGCCGAGTTCGTAAACCCATTTCTTCAAGCACTGCAAAATGTCTTGTCGATGATGGCTCAAATGGAATTGAAGCCCGGTAAAGCGCAACTGAAAAAAGATGAGTATGCGCGTGGCGATGTATCCGGCATCATCGGTATGGTCGGTCCACAAATAAAAGGGTCATTCTCAATTTCATTTGAGGAGAACCTTGCCTGTGAAATCATGAATAAAATGCTGGGCGAGTTACCAAACTCAATTAACGAAGATGTCTGCGATATGGTCGGCGAAATCACTAATATGGTTACCGGCGGAGCTAAAAAGACCCTGGGTGAAAAAGGTTACGACTTTGATATGGCCACTCCAATTGTGGTTTCAGGAAAAGACCATACCATTTCGCACAAATCTGAAGGCTCGAAACTGATTATGCCGTTCAACCACGTTTCTGGCAAAGCCTACATCGAAATCTGCTTCGATAAAATCAAGTAGCGACGACTAGTAACGCTCGTCGCTGGCATGGCGGGCATAGTTGTCAAACCTCGATAATTGCCCATGGAACTTCAATTCAATTTTACCAATAGGTCCATTACGCTGTTTCCCGATAATAATTTCAGCCAGGCCTTGCTCGGCTGAATCTGGGTGATAAACCTCGTCACGGTAAATAAACATAATGACATCCGCATCCTGCTCAATAGAGCCAGACTCACGTAAATCTGAGTTAACGGGCCTTTTATCAGAGCGCTGCTCTAGTGAACGGTTAAGCTGAGATAACGCTACCACAGGCACTTCCAGCTCTTTCGCTAGCGACTTCAAAGAACGAGATATTTCTGCAATTTCCAGAGTCCGGTTTTCCGACATGCCCGGAACTGTCATTAATTGCAAATAATCCACCATAATCATGGAGATTCCTTTGTGCTCTCTATGGATCCGGCGAGCACGGGAGCGCACTTCGGTCGGCGTTAGGCCAGACGAGTCATCTATGTAAATATTATTCTTATCGTTTAGCATGTTCATAACGGACGCGATGCGAGCCCAGTCGTCATCTTCAAGCTTACCTGTACGTACTTTATTCTGGTCGACCCGGCTAAGTGAAGCCAGCATACGCATCATCAGCTGCTCTGCGGGCATCTCTAAACTAAACACCAGTACCGGGCGGTCATCATTGAGTGCGATGTTCTCTGCCAGGTTCATAGCGAAGGTTGTTTTACCCATAGACGGACGTGCCGCTACGATGATCAAGTCGGAGGGCTGAAGGCCTGCAGTCATCTGATCCAGATCCGTAAAGCCGGTAGAAACACCAGTCACGCCGTTATTGTTTTTCAGTTTACTCAACTGCTCAATACGGCTAACTGTGCGCTGAAGAATTAAGTTAATACCCTGCGGCCCTTCGCTGGAACTGACTCGCTTCTCTGCAATTTGGAAGACTTTTGATTCAGCCAGATCGAGCAGTTCTGCGCTGCTGCGGCCCTGAGTGTCGTAACCAGACTCGGCAATATCATTTGCCGCACCAATCATTTCCCTTAGCACCGCTCGTTCGCGAACAATGTTCGCATAAGCTAATATATTCGCCGCGCTGGGGGTATTTTTTGCAATCTCTCCAAGGTAGGCAAAACCACCTATTTGCTCAAGCTCTCCGGCGGTTTCCAGGTTTTCGGAAACCGTCACCAAGTCCATTGGCTGACTGCGCTGAGCAAGCTCGTGCATGGCTTTAAAAATGAGTCTGTGCGAACGATGATAGAAGTCTTCAGCGATAACGCTACCGGCAACATTGTCCCAGGCATCATTATCCAGCATTAAACCGCCAAGAACGGATTGTTCAGCTTCAATTGAATGGGGTGCTGAGCGCAGTGCTTCTATTGACGCGTCGCGTTTTTTTGACTTCTCTGCCATGGGGAAAGTTGTCTCGCAAAGGGAAATAATAAGAGGGGATTACTATACAAAATCCCCTCTTGTTTAGAAAGCGAAGCAACACCTAACAGCACGATTTAATTTCTATCGAGCATTATTTCACCACTAACCGTTGTCGCGGAAACAGACGCTCCACCGTCTCCAACTGTAAACTCTAACTTAGAGGATGGCCCCCACTCGGCTTCAGTTGCTTTTTCGTCGCTTAAGCGGTTTGTAATTTCACCGCCCGCGTTAGACTTAATATTGAAGTCTGCGTGGATGTCACCTACCCACTTAAAAGTTAAATCGCCACTGACTGAATTTGTTTCTATACGGGCGCTCTCGGACAGACCGGCAGTTAATATTGCATCGCCGCTAACCGTAGTCATCTTAGCCTTATTCAGTGTGCCGACTTTTGCGCTAATATCACCCGAAACCGATTGTGCCGTAAAATCAGAAATAGAATCCGATTGACTGGTAATATCACCACTAACAGACTGGTAAGTTGCGGAGTCAGCACTGTTATTTATATCCTTAATATCGCCACTGACCGTCTCAAAACGAACATCGCCGCTTATCTTTTCAGCGTTAATATTCCCGCTAACCGTCTTCAGCAGTATGCGATTGGCAACTTGATTGACTGTTATATCCCCGCTAACCAACCGAATTTCCAACCCACCATTAAAGCCTTTAGCAACGACTTCCATAGACACGCCATTCACTTTTATATCCATAGAGTCAGGCAAGTATATTTTCAGATCGGAACCTTTATCATCCGAAGAAAAGTTAAATCCTCTTTCTTGCGGGGTCTCAACTTTAATTTGGATACGACTTCCCCTTTGTTCAAAAATAAACCTCTCGGCTTTTTCATCTAATGTACCAACGACCCGTATCTCGTCTTTATCATGGGTAATGAGTTCGACCTTCCCTCTCATGTTGTCAATTAACACTTGAGCCCCGGGCGACGTAGAAAGTGTCTCATCAACTTTTTCCTGCGCCAGACTAACCGAACTGACCGTCAATAGTATGAATCCAACTAACGATAATATCTTTTTCACTTTTCGCTCCCTATTTTTTTCCGCCGTTACAGCATATTGCCATAAGAATCACTTTAGTGATGAAAATTTTGCAAAAAAAAAGCTGCCCGAAGGCAGCTTTTTCAGACAGTGCACTGACTTATTCAGCCGGTACAACTTTCAATGTAATGTTTGCAAATACATCGGCATGCAAGTGCAGTTCAATATCAAACTCACCTACTTCACGTAATGTACCATGCGGCATTAAAACTTCGCTCTTCTTCACTTCAACGCCGGCAGCTGTTACTGCATCAGCGATGTCGCGAGTACCGATAGAGCCAAATAGTTTGCCTTCATCGCCAGCTTTAGAAGCAATAGTAACAGCTTCCAGAGCGTTAACTTTCTCAGCACGAGCTTGAGCGGCTGCTAATTGATCAGCTAACTTCGCTTCATACTCAGCGCGACGTTGTTCAAATAAATCAACGTTGCTTTTGGTTGCAGGTACAGCTTTTCCCTGAGGGAAAAGGAAGTTACGTGCATAACCAGATTTTACACTGACTTGATCGCCAAGGCTTCCCAAGTTAGCAATTTTATCTAACAAAATGACATTCATTTCTCGCTACCTCTACTTTTGGTAATCGAACCGGTGCTAGCTTACTGATGTGAATCAGTATAAGGCAGCAGTGACAAATAACGAGCACGCTTGATAGCGCGCGCTAACTGACGCTGATACTTAGCGGATGTTCCAGTAATACGGCTAGGAACGATTTTACCAGTTTCAGTAATGTAGTTCTTAAGCGTAGCGATATCTTTATAATCAATTTCTTTTACGCCATCTGCTTTAAAGCGGCAGAATTTGCGGCGACGAAAAAAACGAGCCATGATGGTCTCCTTAAATCAATTCGAGATGCTGAGCATGAAGTACCAAACGAGGTGAGCCATTGCTATCCTCGTGACGGTGCAGAAAACCTTCTGCTAAAACTTCACAACCCACCGTCAATTTTTCTAACCAGTGTTGTAAACCTTCACCACTTAAAACGACCTGAATACGCACATAAGATTGACGATTCATACCAGCTTCCGGTTGCATAGACCGATGCTCAATCACTAATTGTAAATGCTCAATACCTGACGGGCTGGTTTCCAGCTTAGGTACTTTGCCAAGCGTTCCGGTTAAATGCAGTCGATTCATAAGGGTTATTGAAAGTCAGCAAGCTTACGCTGCTTCACTGTCACCTTTACGATCTTCCTTCGGCTTAGTCAGCGGCGAAGGCTCAGTAATAGATTCTTTTTTACGCATGATCATATTGCGCAATACTGCATCGTTATAACGGAATGCAGTTTCAAGCTCTTCCACAACCTCTGCAGACGCTTCAATGTTCAACAAAACATAGTGCGCTTTGTGCAGTTTGTTGATTGGGTAAGCCAATTGACGACGGCCCCAGTCTTCTAAACGATGGATTTCACCACCACCTTGCTTGATCGTTTCGCTGTAGCGCTCGATCATGCCAGGTACTTGCTCGCTCTGATCCGGGTGGACCATAAATACGATTTCGTAATGACGCATTACAGTTTCCTTTTGGTTCGTATAGCCTCAGTTTAGCTCAGCCGCACTAACATAGAAGCAAGGAACACATTCAGTAAAATGAAAATATGGCTGATTTAAGCCGCGCGATACTAACTAAAATGAACGCCAATTGCAAATTAATCGGCGTTTTTATGGGCTTTTTCAATGCGGGAGCTGAGTAAAGCAACAATGCGGTCGGCTAATTCGTTTGCTACGGCTTTTTCGCCACGAACTACAATGTGGTCTACTATTTTACCCTGGCGACGTGCTGTAGCATCAATTTGTACCGCATCCTGTTGTTCAGCGAACACCAGAGTGACTTGCCATTCAGCATTACTGTCCTCAACTCTGTGCCACTCGTGCCTGACATCGAGTCGATTACTAATATCAAAGGCTAGATTCTGCACAGATTGAGTCGCGTCATCCTCTACGTCAAAGTGAAAGGTAGCATAGGGCTTCTCTGAACGCAGCCAGGTAGGCGATTCCCAGTTAGGCGTCCAGCTGACAAACAATACTGCAATCATTGCCAGAGCAATAGCTATAGGCAAAAGGCGACGTTTAAGATCCATTACGCTGTCTGACAACCTCAAATAAGCAAACACCACTGGCTACAGAAACATTTAAGCTACTGACACTACCAGATAAAGGAATGGAGACTAAATCATCACAGGTTTCGCGGGTAAGGCGTCTCATGCCTTTACCTTCGGCTCCCATAACCAAAGCGACAGGACCTCTGTAATCAACATCATAAACAGATTGAGTCGCTTCGCCTGCAGTACCGTATACCCACACGCCCAACTCCTGTAAGTCACGAAGCGCCCGGGCTAAGTTGGTTACCACAATAAGAGGAACGTTCTCGGCTGCACCGGATGCCACCTTACGCACGGTTGGGGTAATTTGAGCCGATTTATCTTTTGGTACAATAACGCCCGTAACACCTGCTGCATCGGCCGTGCGCAGGCATGCACCTAAATTGTGCGGATCAGTCACGCCATCGAGTATTAAGAACAACCCGGCTTGCTGGCTTTGTTCCAGTAATTTAGGTAAGTCATGCTCGGTTAAAGTAGGCGGCGACTGAACGGTCGCGACTACGCCCTGATGGTTACCGCCTTCCGCGCGTTTTTCCAGAGCTTGTTTAGGCACCCATTGAGGTCTGACGCCCGTCGCGTGGCATTGATTGACAATATCACGTACCGAATCATCCTGACGCTCTTTAGAAACATAGAGTTCCACCAAACGATCCGGATGATTTTTTAATATGGCCCGCACCGCGTGCAAGCCAAATACGGTCACTTTTTGACTCATGACTTACTACGTCCTTTATTGCTGCCGCGATTACCACTTTTCCGTTGGCCGCCTTTTCCGCGAGACTGTCCTTTTCTCTTAGCTTTGCCTGAACCTTTAGCTGGCATATTGCGTTTCTGGCCACCCGGACTCGTCGCTTCCAGCAACGTTAAATCAATTTTTCGATCATCCAGATTTACGTCTTTTACTTTGACTTTAACATTGTCACCCAAGCGAAAAACGCTATTGCTGTTTTCGCCAACCAACATGCCTTTCTGTTGATCGAAGTGATAATAGTCGTTATCAAGATTACTGATGTGAACCAGCCCATCGATTTGATAGTCGCTCAAGCGCACAAACAGACCAAAGTTAGTTACCGAGGAAATAATCCCTTCAAATTCCATGCCGACGTGATCGAGCATAAATTCACATTTCAACCACTCGTCAACCTGACGGGTGGCATCATCTGCACGTCGCTCGGTCATTGAAGTATGTACACCCAGTTCGTCCAATTGCTTCTCTGAATATGCCCATGCACCCACTAAACCTTTCTCTTCGCCTTTTTTCTTACGCAAAATTGCTTTTATCGCGCGGTGCAAAATCAGATCAGGATAACGACGAATAGGTGACGTAAAGTGTGCATAAGACTTCAATGCCAAGCCAAAATGCCCTTTATTCTCTGGTTGATATACCGCCTGCTGCATAGAGCGCAACAACATGGTTTCAATCAGTTCATGATCTTGGCGATCCTTCACTTGCTCAAGCAAAGTCGCGTAGTCTTTTGGAGATGGCTCATCGCCGCCTTCTAGGTTCAGACCCAGTTCACCAAGAAAACTGCGGAAATTATTCAGTCGTTCATCAGCCGGAGTTTCATGTACCCGGAACAACGCGCCAACTTCTTTATCAGACTCTATAAGCTGAGCAGAAGCCACGTTTGCCATAATCATGCACTCTTCAATAATTTTGTGAGCAATATGACGTTTAACCGGTTCGATACTCTCAATTTTACGCTGAGCATTAAAAATAAAGCGGGTTTCCTGCGTATCGAACTCAATAGCTGAGCGGCGCTTACGAGCTGCACTTAATGCGTTATAAAGTCGCTCCAGTTCCTGCACATTGTCCATAACATGCTGGTACTGTTGTTGCAGTTCTTCATCGCCATCCAGTAGCTTTTTAACTTTATTGTAAGTCAACCGCGCATGGCTTTTCATTACTGCCGGATAAAACTCTGTAGACTTCAGTTTTCCGCGAGGCCCTAATTCCATTTCAGCAACCATGCACAAACGGTCGACATCAGGGTTTAACGAACACAAACCATTGGACAGCTTTTCCGGTAGCATTGGAATTACATTGCTGGGAAAATAAACTGAATTACCGCGTTCCGTTGCCGCTTTATCAAGAACGGTTTCCGGACGAACATAATAAGACACGTCAGCAATTGCGACCCAAAGGCGCCAGCCTTTCTCTTCCTGCACACAACAAACGGCATCATCAAAGTCGCGGGAGTCCTCACCATCGATAGTGATAAGCGGCAGATCACGTAAGTCTTTACGGCCCTCGTAAGCCTCAGCCGGAACTTCTTCACTATATTTTTTCAGTTCTCCATCAACCTCAGCAGGCCATTCATTAGGGATATCGTGCTCACGAATCGCGACCTGAATTTCCATACCCGGTGCCATATGTTCACCCAGCACTTCGCTGACCCGACCAATAGGGCTGGTACGGCGGCTTGGGCGTCGGGTAATTTCAACGACCACAAGTTGTCCATGACGCGCGCCATTTTTATCCGCATCCGGAATAAGAATATCCTGACTGACACGGCCGTCGTCCGGTACCACTATGCCCAGACCATGTTCAATAAAGTAGCGCCCTACAATATTGCTGTCGCGAGGCTCTGTAACTCTGACGATACGGCCTTCGGTGCGACCACGGCTATCTTTACCGCTGGTTTTGACCAGTACGCGATCACCATGCAAAACTGAATACATTTGATGATGCGGAATAAACAAGTCTTTACCGCCATCTTCAGTCTGACAAAATCCAAAACCGTCTTTATGACCAATGATACGACCTTTGATCAAATCCATACGCTCAGGCAGACCATAAGCATTCGCTTTGCTGTATATAAGCTGTCCGTCTCGCTCCATAGCGCGCAAACGCCGTTTCAAACCAATTGCCTGGCGCTCATCATCTAAACCAAAATGACGAATGAACTCATCAAACTGAACTGGTTTACTGTTTGAGGTTACCAGTTCAAGCAATTGCTCACGGCCCGGAATTTCAACTTCATATTCTGGCGTACTGTTGTTCTGTTGATTATCTGACATAGAATCCTATTGTAGTTGCACGGTTAAGGAGAACCGATGGGCAACAGTATACGTGCTGAAAGTCATAATGTCAGTGCTTAGCTTGTATTTTGAACAAAACATACCCATGTATTACTTAATAGGTAAAAAATGAGTTGTCGAATCATCCTATATACTCTAATTTGTGAACTGAGACATTTACTAAGATCAAACAAATGCAAAAATACGCAGTACATAAAGCTGAAATAAACTGGCTCCAAAAAGGATGCTATCAGCTACTGCTGTGCTTATTGCTTGTCGCATTTAGTACTTCCAGCTACGCGGCATCGGCTGAAAACGCCGAGAAGCACCTAACGGATCAACCAACCCCTGACTCTGTTCTCGTTGCCGATCTCTCGTCATCCGTTTTTGACGTTCAGGCTGAAGAGCCCGAATTCGACAAAACAATAGATGTTTCATCAAGAGTGTTTCAAAGCGTTCAGGCGCTTGTCCCTCTCGCTCAGAGAAAAAGTAAACCGAAACTAACTCAGTGGAATTGGCATCTTGTCCGGGGACCACCCGCTCACCTTTAAAAATTCTGTATTTTTCTAATTTTTAAAGGAGTTTGTCATGAGTGAGTTTAAAGAAATTCAATGGTCTTCTGCAGCCGATAAAATTGCAATACACCACAACTATGAGCATCAACCATTAATTAGCTGGCACGATAGCGCTATGCATGTTGTTGATGATTTCACAAAAGTATCTCCTCTGGAAATAAGGGAGAGCACTCTGGTCAGCGACGCCGAGCAAAAACTTCGTGGTGCCAACCGTCGTTATGCCTGCATAAAAAATCAAAGTGATGAAATGACAGGTTTACTTGCGCTGCGTGAGCTTCACGGTCGTAAAGCAACTCAGCTAAGTACCGTCAAACAAATTGGCTGGCGGGAATTAGCAGTAAAAGAGTTGATGTTGCCTCTGGTTGCATTACCACAGGTCAAACTTGAAGACTTAAAGAAAGCGAAAATCGGCGACGCGGCAGCAACGCTCAAAGCCAGTGGTCGTGACTTTCTTCTTGTGATTAACGAGGGAGAAGTCTGTGGCGTAGTATCGTCGCTTAGAATAGCTGAATTAACAGGTGAGTCAGTGAACGTTTATCACCTGCCCTCAACTTTTGCTGAAATTATTTCAGCGATAAATCATCATGAGGTCATTGACTGAAGTCGGTTATATGTCAGAAGTGCTTTTGCGCTTCTGGCATTTTCAGTACTAACTACGAAGGGAAAAACTTGGTGGCGCTGGACGGACTTGAACCGTCACTCCCAGAAGGAACCTGATTTTGAATCAGGCGTGTCTACCAATTCCACCACAGCGCCATGCTTTATAAGGTGAAGCCGTTGCGTAACAAAGCAACGGGACGGAATTATACTCGTCCACTCTCTCTAATCAAGCAATAATTCACTAAAACACCTTATAATCCAACTAACTGCTGATTCCTTATACAGCTAAGAGTACAACTGAGAGTGAAACTGAGGTAGCTGTCAGCCCGCTTAGCTCATGATATGATTAAAACACGATTGAGTTAAATGAGTTTCACATGAGTTCCGAAGCACAAAAATTACACGCCAGCTTCCCCAGTGCCGGCTTTCCCAGACGTTTTGTTTCCTGGGTTTATGACTTTTTAGTCGCAGTAGCTATTATTATGCTTGCTTCAGCTGTGGCTTTACTCTTTGCCGCACTGCTAACTGCATTTGACTGGTTAGTGCTGCCCGAAGGAATGGATCACGCCGCCTGGCTGGCTCAGGGACCATGGTACAGTTTGTATCTTATAGCCGTTGTTTCGCTATTTTTTGGCTGGTTCTGGAAGCGTTCGGGTCAAACCTTAGGCATGCGCGCATGGCGCCTGAAGCTCCAGAATCGTGATGGTTCACGACTGACTAATCGCCAGGTTTTTATCAGGCTGATTACCTGTTGTGCTGGCCTTGGAAACCTCTGGGTTCTGGTAGATTTTAAAAACAAACGTGCCTGGCAGGACTATGCTGCCGGCACCGAAGTTGTCACGCTTTCAAAAGAAGCAAACCAGCTGTTCTACTGGAATGAACTTTAGCTTTCATGGAGTACGGCCAATTGTCAGGCCGTACGCCCCCGCATAAAGTAAACCGCCACTCCGGCAAACAAAATACTGGGCAGTAAAGCTCCCAGAATAGCCGGAATTTGATATACCTGAGCCAGCGGCCCAAAAATTTCGTTACTGACATGAAAGCCAAAACCAGTAATAACACCAAGTAATATCCGGGCCCCCATTGTCGTTGAACGAAGCGGACCAAAAATAAAAGACAAGGCCACCAATAACATAACCGCTACCGTTATCGGTGCGAAAAGCTTCCGCCATAACGCCAGTTCGTAGCGCTCCGCAGATTGCTGGTTACTCTCCAGGTAAGTTAAGTAATCCAGCAACCCGGTAATCGAAAGCGATTCAGGCTTTATGGTCACCACTCCGAGCTTGTCGGGCGTTAAGCTCGACTGCCAAACCATACTTGGCTTTTCATCACGTAACATGCGGCTATCATCAAGCTGCGTAACAGTCACTTGCTGCATACGCCATTTATCACCGCTAAAATTAGCCGTTAGGGCGTAAGTTACTTTTTGCAATTCACGATTGTCGTTAAAGTCGTAAATCAATACGTCGTTAAGCCGTCCGGTATCCTCGACTTCGCCAATATTGATAAAGTCCGAACCATCTTTTGCCCACACCCCCTGTTGAGCAGATATTAAGCTACCGCCGGAAATAGCCTGCGAGCGTATAGCCCGACCCTGAGCTTCCATCGGTGGAGCTATCCACTCCCCAATGGCCATAACCGCAACCATCATAATAATGGCGGACTTCATTACCGCACCAATAATGTTTAAACGTGACCGGCCGGCAGCCATCATAACCACTAACTCGGAGTTACTGGCCAGCATGCCCACGCCTATCAGTCCTCCGAGTAAGGCCGCCATAGGAAAGAAAGTTTCAACATCACGCGGCAGGCTGTAAAACACAAAAAGTGCCGCATCCATAACATTGTAGTCGCCGCGCCCCACCGCTTTAAGCTGCTCGACGAAACGGATTAACGAGGAAAGCCCGGTTAATACGGCCAGGCTTAAAAGCGATGTCCGTAAAACGGAAAGACCAATGTACTTATCTAAAATACTAAACATCAGTGCCCCCGCGCAGCGCCAAAGCGCAAGTTTGCCAGTAATCTCAATCCGAGCGGACGCCCCTTACCTACCAGAGCCAGCCCAAAAATCAGTAAAATGAAATGTATCCACCACAAGCCGATAATAGGCGGAATAACGCCGTCCCTGATAGCGGACTTAGCTGCCATCAACAATAAAAAGTATCCCAGATAAATAAGCAGAGCCGGAGCCATTCTGCCGAACTTGCCCTGGCGCGGGTTTACCCGACTTAGCGGCACGGCAATAAGTGTCAATAATGGCATTGCCAGCGGGATAGCAATACGCCATTGCAATTCTGCAATCGCTGCCGGTTCTTTCCGCGATAACAGTTCAACCGTTGGGTAAGCCTCAAGTTTTCGTAACTGCTCACTTGCCTGCTGCTCTTTAATTTGCAATTGATAACTGTCGAACGACATCATCTGGTAGCTGTCATCGTCGCCGGCATAACGTTTTCCCTGACCCAGTTCCAGCCATTGCGAGCCCGTTGTTTCACTAATCACTTTGCCGGTTTTGGCCATCACTACACTACCGGACTGTAATTCGCCCTGATTGTGCGTGTGCTGCGCAACAAAAACTTCCTCCAAATCACCCTCATCGCCAACACGTTGTACAAAAATAACCGCCTTCTGGTTGCTGGCTTGCTGGAATCGTCCGGGCATAAGCGCTGTTAACCCACTCTCAGAGCGCGCCTTATCTTCTAACTTTTGTTCCTGATCAAGCGACCAGGGCACCAGCCATAAAGTAAAAGACGCAGTAATTAACGCCAGAATCAGCGATAGCACCAAGGTCACCCGGGTGACGTACCACTCACTGACTCCGCAGGCATGCAAAACGGTCATTTCGTTGTCGGCGTAAATACGTCCGTGAGCCAGTAGAATCCCTAAAAACAAGCTAAGAGGCAAAATCAGTGATAATAATGCAGGCAGGTTCAACGACAGCAGTTGAAAAATAATAGCGCCGGGTATGTCCCCTTCTGACGCATCCGATAACACACGGACAAATTTCTGACTGACAAAAATCGTCATCAGGATAAAAAGTACAGCAAGCTGCGACTTCAAGGTTTCACTGATCAAATATCGGAATATGCGCACTGGCGTTCACTCATAACTTAGGTTTTTACTGGAATAGCTGTGATTTTTAAGTAAACTTGTTATTTTAACAACAAAGTGTCTTTATAGCGAAACTATAGCAGGCATTGAAGCCACCTGAAACAGGAGCACTGTCATGGAGTTCAGCGTCAAAAGTGGTAATCCGGAAAAACAACGCTCTGCTTGTATCGTTGTTGGCGTGTTTGAACCTCGTCGTCTGTCTGGCGTTGCCGAACAATTAGACAAAGTCAGTGATGGTTATTTAAGCAACCTATTACGCCGCGGAGACCTCGAAGGTAAATCCGGCCAGGTTTTGCTGTTACATCATGTCCCCAATATTCTTGCCGAACGGGTTTTACTGGTCGGCTGTGGTAAAGAACGCGAACTCGATGAGCGTCAGTACCGCCAAATTATCGCCCGTACTATGAACACTTTGAACGAAACAGGTTCAATGGAAGCGGTGTGCTTTTTAAGTGAACTGCACGTTAAAGGGCGCGATACCTACTGGAAAGTTCGCCAGGCGGTGGAGTCTGCGCGGGCAACATTGTATAACTTTAATGAGCTCAAAAGTAAAAAAGAAGAGCCTCGCCGCCCGTTACGCAAATTGGTTTTTAACGTTCCAAGCCGCAAAGAACTGGCTTTGGGCGAACAAGCTGTGCAGCACGCATTAGCGGTGGCAACCGGAATGGATATTTGCCGCAACGTAGCGAATATGCCGCCTAACATTTGCACGCCTCGTTATTTAGCCGATCAAGCCAAATTAATGGCTGATAATTACGACAACTTAACAGTTACCACGGTTGAAGAAGCCGAAATGGAAAAACTGGGTATGAATGCATACTTAGCGGTTGGTCGCGGTTCAGAGCATGAGTCAGTGCTCACATTAATGCATTATAAAGGCGCACCCGATGACCAGGCTCCTATTGTGCTGGTAGGTAAAGGTCTGACATTTGATTCTGGCGGTATTTCAATTAAGCCGTCCGCCAATATGGATGAAATGAAATACGATATGGGCGGTGCAGCGGGCGTTTTAGGCGCCATGCAGGCTCTGGCCGAACTGCAACTGCCTATCAATGTTATTGGTGCGGTCGCCGGTTGCGAAAACATGCCGGATGGCAAAGCCTACCGACCAGGTGATATTTTAACCACCATGAGCGGCCAAACAGTTGAAGTACTGAATACTGACGCGGAAGGTCGACTGGTGCTGTGCGATACCCTGACATATATCGAGCGATTTGAACCTGAATCCGTGATTGATTTAGCCACGCTGACAGGCGCCTGTGTTATTGCTTTAGGCAGTCATGCTTCCGCCGTGCTCAGCCAGCATAATCCGTTAGCACACGAAATTCTGAACGCTGCTCAGCAAAGTGGTGACAAAGCCTGGCGCATGCCGCTTTGGGACGAATATCAGTCGATGCTGGATAGCCCGTTTGCGGATATGGCGAATATCGGCGGTCGTGAAGCCGGCACTATTACTGCTGCTTGTTTCCTCTCGCGTTACACTAAAAAGTACAACTGGGCGCACATGGATATCGCAGGCACTGCCTGGCAAGGTGGTAAAGACAAAGGCTCAACGGGCCGTCCGGTGCCACTGTTAACTCAGTTCTTAATTAACCGGTGCAACACCGAGGCAGCCGAATAAAATGTCGTCAGCCACCTTTTTCTTAATGCCGGACGAAGCCGAAGATGAGCAAAACCGACTTATCTGCGATAAGATAGCGGAACTTTACCGAAAACATAAAAAGTTGCGGGTCTGGGCCCGCAATCAGCAGCAGGCTGAAGCTCTGGACGAACTCTTGTGGCAACAACCAAGTGATGCTTTTATTCCGCATAACTTACACGGAGAGGGTCCAGCTACCGGTGCTCCGGTAGAGTTTTGCTGGCCTGAGGCAGATGCAGTAAAAAACCGGCCGGGTTATGCGCTGTTTAATCTGGCGGAAGAGATTCCGGTGCAAGCCCAGCAGAGCCAACAGCTCTATGACATTGTTCCAGCCGATGACAATGGCAAAAAAATAGCTCGTGAGCGTTACAAACATTACAGGGCGCGCGGTTGCCAAATGCAAACCGAGCCCCTGACATCCGAACAGAAGTAAGGTCATTATGGATAAAACATACTCCCCTGCAGCGATAGAACAAGATCTCTACCAACAATGGGAAGAAAAAGGCTATTTCAAGCCTTCAGGTAAAGGCGATTCCTACTCAATTATGATTCCGCCGCCCAACGTTACCGGCAGTCTGCATATGGGCCATGCCTTCCAACATACTATTATGGATACGCTTACCCGTTACCAGCGCATGGATGGTCTTAATACATTATGGCAGGTAGGTTCCGACCACGCAGGTATTGCCACGCAAATGGTTGTTGAGCGCCAATTAGCGGCTCAGGGACAAACCCGTCAGGAGCTCGGTCGAGAAGCCTTTATCGATAAAATCTGGGAGTGGAAAGAACAGTCGGGCGGCACTATTACCCAGCAAATGCGCCGCCTGGGCGACTCAGTAGACTGGGATCGCGAACGCTTCACTATGGACGAAGGTCTTTCTGATGCGGTTCGCGAGGTCTTCGTAAAACTGCACGAAGACAACCTGATTTACCGTGGTAAGCGCCTGGTAAACTGGGATCCGGCTCTGCAAACTGCTATTTCCGACCTAGAGGTAGAGAATAAAGAACAACAAGGTTCTATCTGGTATTTACGCTATCCGCTCGCCGATGGTGAGAAAACCGAAGACGGTAAAGACCATTTAGTAGTCGCGACTACCCGTCCGGAAACCATGTTAGGCGATGTTTGTGTTGCTGTGCATCCCGATGACGAGCGCTTCGCCCATTTAGTCGGTAAACACCTTGACTTACCTATTGTTAACCGCCGCATTCCGATAATTGCCGACCATCACGTTGACAGCGAATTCGGTACAGGTTGTGTAAAGGTAACCCCGGCGCATGATTTTAACGACTACGAAATTGGCAAGCGTCATCAGACCGGAATGATTTCAATTTTTGATGACACGGCTCATGTTATGGCAAAAGCCGGGCTTTACACCAGTACCGGTGAAGCACTTGAAGAGCTGAACGGGTTTAACGGTTTGCTCCCTGAACAATATGCAGGTAAAGAGCGTTTCGAGGCTCGTAAGCAGCTTATTGCTGAATTTGACGAACTCGGCTTGTTGGAAAAAATTGAAAAGCACACCAACAAAATACCTTATGGTGACCGGGGTGGCGTTCCTATTGAACCGCATTTAACCGACCAATGGTATGTCCGCGTTGAGCCTATGGCCAAACAGGCAACTGAAGCGGTAGAAGATGGCCGTATTGAGTTTGTGCCTAAGCAATACGAGAACATGTATTTCAGCTGGATGCGCGACATTCAGGACTGGTGTATTTCCCGTCAGTTATGGTGGGGACACCGCATTCCGGCATGGTACGACGAACAAGGCAATGTGTATGTTGGTCGCACCGAAAAAGAAGTGCGAGATAAACACAATTTAGGCGATACACCCCTTCAGCAGGACGAAGACGTACTGGATACCTGGTTTTCGTCCGCATTATGGACTTTTTCTACTCTCGGTTGGCCAAAAAATACCGAGGACTTAAAAACCTTCCATCCGACCGATGTGCTGGTTACCGGTTTTGACATTATTTTCTTCTGGGTTGCCCGCATGATCATGATGACCATGCACTTTATGAAAGACGAAGAAGGCCAGCCGCAAGTTCCGTTTAAGAAAGTCTATGTGACCGGCCTTATTCGTGACGAAGAAGGCCAGAAAATGTCTAAGTCTAAAGGTAATGTATTAGACCCGCTGGACATGATTGATGGCATTAGTGCTGACGAGCTGGTCGCCAAACGTACCGCGAATTTGATGCAGCCTAAAATGCGCGAGAAAATTGAGAAGCGCACCCGCAAGGAATTCCCAGAAGGTATCACCGCTCACGGAACCGATGCACTGCGTTTTACATTAACTGCGCTTGCCTCAACAGGTCGCGATATCAATTGGGACATGAAGCGCCTGGAAGGTTATCGCAACTTCTGTAACAAGCTGTGGAACGCCAGCCGTTATGTACTGATGAGCACCGAAGAGCATGACTGTGGCCTTGAAAACGACGACATGACTTTGTCACTGGCTGACGAATGGATCATTGCCCGCTTTAACAGCACAGTAAAAGATTTCCGTCAGGCTTTGGATACCTACCGTTTTGATCAGGCTGCGGCTATTGCGTACGAGTTTACCTGGAACCAATTCTGTGACTGGTATCTGGAGCTTACTAAGCCGGTGCTGCAAAATGGTAGTGAATCACAGCAACGCGGTACTCGCCACACACTGGTGAATGTTTTAGAGCAGTTACTGCGTTTACTACACCCGGTTATGCCCTACATTACTGAAACCATCTGGCAACGCGTTAAGCCGCTGGTTGGTAATATGGGTGATACCATTATGCTGCAGCCGTTCCCCCAGGTTGAGGACAACGTTAGTCATCAGGCAATGCAGGACATGGAGTGGCTGAAGCGCGTTATTTTGGCTATTCGTAATATTCGCGGTGAAATGGACCTGTCGCCGAACAAGCCGCTGCCACTGTTGCTCTCAAATGCCGATGCAATGGCAAAAGGTCGTATTCAAAATAATGAAAGCTTCCTGAGTAGCCTGGCAAAACTGGAATCTATCGAGTTTATTGAAAGCGACGATGACGCCCCGGCCAGTATGACGGCACTGGTTGATACATTGAAGCTGCACATTCCAATGGCCGGTTTAATTGACAAAGAAGCTGAACTGCAACGTCTGCAAAAATCTATCGAGAAAGCAAATAAAGAGTGGCAGCGCCTGAATGGCAAGCTAAGCAATGATAACTTTGTCAGTAAAGCACCTGAGGCAGTCATTGCTAAAGAACGTGAAAAGCTCTCAGAGGCTGAAACAACGCTGAAGCAGTTACAGGAGCAGCAAGAGAAAATTAAAGCTCTGTGAAGTCATTTAATACAGTTAACCAAAGCTGATTCATAAAGCGCTTGAGTATTTGACTCAGGCGCTTTTTTTTAACTAATCTATTTCTATCAGGCTCTCGTATCAGCAAAGAGTCGCTAAAATTAAGGAGAGCGCATGACTATTTTTGAAGAACTGCGAGTAGACCATGACAAACAGCGTCAACTTCTCGATATTTTATTGGAAACAGAAGGTGACGCACCAGAAAGAGAAAAGCACTATCAACAGTTAAAAGTGCAACTTGAACAGCATGCCGCTGCGGAAGAACGATACTTCTACAATCCTCTTATAAAAGACGACGACACGATAGAGATGTCTCGTCATGGTATTGCTGAGCACCATGAAATTGACGAGCTAATTGAAACACTTGAGCAAACTGAGATGTCATCTCCTGCGTGGCTTCAACACTTTAAGAGCTTGAAACATAAGATTCTGCATCATCTGGAAGATGAAGAGCAGGGATTTTTCCAGCGTGCGGGAAAAGTATTAGACGAAGCGGAAAAAGCGTCTTTAGGTAGTGAGTATCGCAGTATGATGAAAGAAAAAGGTCTATAACCTAGAGAATCGGAGAGGATTACTCCTCTCCATCATCTAAGTCTTCATCGTCAAGCTCTTCATCTTCAATCAGCGTGCCCCAACCGTCGTACTCCACTTCGCATTCGTCAGCAATAGCGGCTATTTCACGCACCTGACGGTTTAAAATGTCGTTATCAAGTTCAGCGTCTGTGACCGCCATAAAAGCAAACCAACGCTTGCCACGTTCGTCTTCAAACTCGTCGGCATCATCTACATGATATCCCTGCTTAACCAGTTCAACAGCGGCTTTTTCGAGTTTGGTAAAGTCCTGGCTGGCTAAGTGATGTTCAATTTCATACAAGAGTTCTGTTTCTGCACCATCAGCAATCAAAGCCTGTACAGTTTCTTCACTTTGGGTAAGTAGATCATTAAGATCTCGACTCATGTCTTTTCCTTTTTAGCCTGTTCTTGCTCAATGCTCGCGTTTAACTGCTTAATTTTATCATCCATTTTTTGATGACAGTGAGCACTCAGTTCACGTAGATTCTCTCGCTGATAATTGGCAATTCTCACCGGTTCAAGAAACGCCACTTTTAACACTCCGTTATTCCAGCGGTTCATTTTTATCTTACCGTGCAATTCAGATACACAAACCGGTACTACGTCCACTTGAGCCCGGTACGCAGTATGAAAAGCACCGTTTTTAAATGGCAACAAACCACGTCCATAACTGCGTGTGCCTTCAGGAAACATCCACACCGAAATATCGCGTTGCTTTATCGCATCCGCCGTCTGCCCGATTGTGCCATGAGCTTTACCGGCATTTTTTCTGTCTATAAGGATATTGCCTGCCAACCAGTAGAGCCAACCGAAGAAGGGGATCCACCTAAGGCTCTTCTTGCCGACGGTCACCGTATTTTTTGGCAGCATTGCTGCTATGGTAAAAATTTCCCAGCTATTTTGGTGATTACAAATAAAGACATAAGGCCCGCTCTTTTCAATATCCGGATGCCGACTCACCTCAATTCGCATACCCAAAACCCGTATTGCCCAACCAAAGATATGGGCAAAACGATAGGTATTGTTGCGGTGAAAAGGCCGGACAATGCAAAACAAGCAGCCGACAACACCGAACACCACAACAAAACCGCCAAGAAACAACCATCGCAACAAGGCTAACATCCAAACTCCCTAATTAATCCTTGTTTTCCTCAACCACTATTTCGTCGACACGTTGCAATCCGCGCGGCAGTTTATTGCCCCGGCGGCCACGTTCTCCGTAATAATGTTCTAAATCAGCCGGCTTCAGAGTCAGCTTGCGTTTACCCGCGATGAGAGTAATGGCAGCATCCGGCGCGGCGGTGGCCAGAGCAACCACATACTCTTCGCGGGACTGCGCTCTTAAGGCCGGAATACTGATTAACTTATTCCCTTTTCCTTTGCTCAACTGCGGTAAGTCTGCAACCGGGAAGACCAACATCCGGCCCTCGTTGGAAATAACAATGACTTTGTCGTGTTGCAAGTTATTCACATTATTCGGCGGCAGGATTTTAGCCCCGGTCGGTAATGTAATAATGGCTTTTCCATTTTTATTACGACTGACTAAATCACTAAATTGACAAACAAACCCGTAGCCTGCATCGGAGGCCAGCAACAAATGACTTTCATCTTTTGCCATCAAAACATGCTCGACATTCTCACCAGCAACCAGGCTAAAACGTCCGGTCAGAGGTTCACCCTGACTTCTCGCTGATGGCAACAAGTGAGCTTCACAAGAAAAGCTTTTCCCTGAAGTATCCAGGAACACCACCGGCTGATTACTCTTACCCTCAGCCGAAGCAAGATAGCTGTCTCCGGATTTATAACTGAGCTTATCGCCTTCTATATCATGGCCTTTGGCTGTACGTACCCAACCCTTCTTCGAAAGCACGACAGTGACAGCTTCAGCAGGGGTTAAGTCCCGTTCGCTTAGCGCTTTTGCTTCAGAGCGTTCAACAATAGGTGAACGACGTTCATCGCCATAATTCTCAGCATCCGCCAGCAACTCTTTCTTAATCAAAGTTTTCAACCGACGATCAGAACCCAGCAAGGTTTCAAGCTTTTCTCGTTCTTTATTCAATTCATCTTGTTCGCCAGTCAGCTTCATTTCTTCCAATTTGGCTAAGTGGCGTAACTTCAATTCAAGAATCGCTTCAGCTTGCTTATCGGTGAGCGCAAAACGGCTCATCAGCTCTTCTTTCGGCTTGTCTTCTGTACGAATAATCTCAATAACTTCATCAATATTGAGATACGCAATCAACAAACCTTCCAGAATATGCAAACGCGCCAGCACTTTATCTAAACGATGCTGCAAACGGCGGGTAACAGTGGTCTGACGGAATTCCAGCCACTCCTTCAAAATGCCCACCAAAGGCTTCACTTTTGGCCGGCCGTCTAAACCGAGAATATTCAGATTAACCCGATACTGCTTTTCTAAATCGGTGGTAGCAAACAAGTGGTTCATTAACTGTTCGGTATCGACCCGGTTTGAACGAGGAACCACAACCAACCGGGTCGGGTTCTCGTGGTCAGACTCATCCCGCAAGTCAGACACCAGAGGAAGTTTTTTCGCCTGCATCTGATGCGCTATTTGCTCTAAAACTCTTGCACCTGAGGCCTGGTGTGGCAGCGCCGTAATAACAATTTCGCCGTCTTCAACGCTGTAACAAGCTCGCATTTTAATGCTGCCACGCCCGGTTTCATACAGTTTGACGATGTCTTCCGACGGCGTAATGATTTCTGCATCTGTCGGATAATCCGGGCCCTTCAACACTTCCATTATATCTTCAAGCTGGCTGCCGGGCTTTTCCAGTAACATCGCACAAGCATTTGCTACTTCACGGGCATTGTGCGGAGGAATATCCGTCGCCATGCCAACTGCAATGCCGGTAACGCCATTCAACAAAATATGGGGTAACCGCGCGGGCAGAACCTGTGGTTCTTTCATGGTGCCGTCGAAGTTCGGTATCCAGTCAACCGTGCCCTGACCCAGCTCACTCAGCAGTACTTCGCTGAACTTAGACAACCGGGCTTCGGTATAACGCATGGCCGCGAAAGATTTAGGGTCATCCGGCGAACCCCAGTTACCCTGACCATCGACCAGAGGGTGACGATAGGTAAAGGGCTGCGCCATTAATACCATTGCTTCATAACAGGCGCTGTCACCATGCGGGTGAAACTTACCCAGCACATCACCCACGGTACGAGCCGATTTTTTATATTTTGCTAATGCAGACAAACCCAGCTCTGACATTGCGTAAACAATGCGTCGCTGTACCGGCTTAAGACCATCGCCAATATTTGGCAATGCCCTGTCCATAATTACGTACATGGAGTAATTAAGGTAGGCCTCTTCGGTAAAGCGACTCAGTGGGCGGGTTTCTGTAACTTCCGTCGTCATTCTGACTTCTCCTTGCTCACAAGTGCTTACAGTTCAGCCAAATCGGCCATGTTACCTTTGCTTTCCAGCCAGGTACGGCGATCACCAGCGCGTTTTTTCGCTAACAGCATATCCATTAACTCTTCCATTACTTCGCCGTCATCAATGGTCAACTGGACTAACCGGCGGGTATTAGGGTCCATGGTAGTTTCCCGCAGTGTCAGCGGGTTCATCTCGCCCAGACCTTTGAAACGCTGCACATTGACTTTACCTTTGCGTTTTTCGGCTTCAATCCGGTCCAGAATGCCCTGCTTTTCTGCTTCATCTAACGCATAAAACACTTCTTTGCCCACGTCGACACGGTACAACGGCGGCATCGCTACAAAAATATGGCCATGCTCGACCAAAGGTCTGAAATGTTTTACGAACAATGCACACAACAGGGTGGCAATGTGCAGACCATCGGAGTCGGCGTCGGCAAGGATACAAATCTTTCCATACCGCAATTTGTCCAAATCAACACTGTTGGGATCAACCCCGACCGCTACCGAAATATCATGAATTTCCTGCGAAGCTAAAATTTGCTCCGGGTCTACTTCCCAGGTATTTAAGATTTTTCCCCGCAACGGCATCACCGCTTGAAACTCGCGGTCACGGGCTTGCTTAGCTGAGCCCCCTGCCGAGTCACCTTCCACTAAAAAAAGTTCACTGCGACCAGGTTCCTGACTCGAGCAGTCGGTGAGCTTGCCGGGCAGCGCCGGACCCTGAGTTACTTTTTTACGAACAACTTTTTTACTGGCTTTTAAGCGTCGCTGCGCGTTACTAATACAAACATCAGCTAACAGCTCGGCTTGATCGGTATGCTCATTCAGCCACAGGCTAAAAGCGTCTTTTACCACGCCGGAAACAAAACTGGCCGACTGACGGGACGACAAACGTTCTTTGGTTTGTCCGGCAAATTGCGGGTCCTGCATTTTTGTCGACAGGATATAACTGCAACGCTCCCAGACATCTTCCGGTGTTAATTTGACACCTCTGGGTAACAAGTTACGAAACTCACAAAACTCGCGCATAGCTTCCAACAAGCCCTGGCGCAGTCCATTAACGTGTGTACCTCCGAGCGTAGTAGGAATGAGGTTAACGTAACTTTCTGAAACCCCTTCTCCACCTTCCGGAAGCCAGGTAACGGCCCAGTCAACGCCTTCAGTCTGAGAGCTAAAACTTCCGTCAAACGGCATTTCCGGCAGCGTCGGTACATCTTTTACCGCTTCCACCAGGTAGTCTGTCAGACCGTCCTGATAAAACCAGGTATCTTCTGTGTCATCTATTTTATTGCGGAAGGTTATTTTAAGCCCAGGGCAAAGCACCGCCTTAGCTCGCAAAATATGTTTTAGCTTGGTAACCGAGAATTTTGCCGAATCGAAATATTGAGGGTCTGGCCAAAAGTGAACACGGGTGCCGGTATTTCTCTTGCCTACGGTGCCGGTAACCTCCAGCTCGCTGACTTTATCACCGTTTTCATAGGCCATTTCATAAACCTGGCCGTCACGCTTAATAGTCAGCTCAACGCGCTTAGAAAGCGCATTAACGACCGAAATACCCACACCATGCAAACCACCGGAAAATTGATAGTTTTTATTTGAGAATTTACCGCCAGCGTGCAGTTTGCTCATAATCAGTTCAACGCCGGGAACCCCCTCTTCCGGGTGGATATCCACCGGCATTCCCCGTCCATCATCTGTCGTTTCGAGAGATTGATCGGGATACAAAACAACAAGTAACGATTTAGCGTGCCCCGCCAGAGCTTCATCGACACTGTTATCTATAACTTCCTGACCCAAATGGTTAGGTCGAGAGGTGTCAGTGTACATACCGGGGCGGCGCTGAACCGGTTCCAGTCCGTTCAGCACCTCAATGGAGTCGGATTTATAGTCTGTCATGAGTCCCTGTTTTTATTATTGGCTCGATCCGCGAAAAGTGTGCCTCAATTTACCGCTAACTGGCGTCTATTTGAAGTAGTAAGGCATAAATTTCTGAACGGCTTCACTGAGTTTTGGTTGAATATGACCTTGCTTACGACACAATGTTAACCAGTCAGCCAAAAACTGATTAACCTGATGCTTTTCGTCGCGGTGTCGCATTTCGCGGTTAGGTTGTTGATAACGTGCCGCTAATCGGGTAACCCCCTGACTGGATATGATCTCAGCCATACGCACATCATGGTATAATCTTACCGTCATTTTTGCCTGTAAGTAATCCGCCCAGTTTGGCTTCAATTGTTCAATTTCTATATCTGAGGTGTAGCGCGATTCGCTAACATTACGTAAATTGAAGGCTAAGTTTTCGCCCGCGTAGAGCGTTACCTCAGCTTCAGATTCAAGCTGAGACAGCAGCGGTAACAAGCCTGCATAATTTCGTTCAGTTAGCCGGTGCAGTTCCGCAACGTCGACAACATAGCGCTGTTGCATAATAAAACCTCAGTTTTGCTCCTGGTCAGAGAACATCTTATCACGATGTAATAGCAACCATTGTAACCCAATAACACTAGCAGCGTTGTTGATTTCTTCACGTTCGAGCATGCTAATAACTTCTGTTCTGGGTAAGACATGAACCCGGATATCTTCGTCTTCTTCAACTAACCCGCCAAAACTGGCAGCTGATTGACTATCGACTTCAGCAATATAAATGGTCAGTTTTTCGTCTGTGCCACCGGGACTAGAATAATAGCTGGTCGCGTAAATTAGGCGTTTAGCTTTTAACCCTGCCTCTTCTTCTAACTCGCGCGTGGCGACTTCCTCTGCGCTCTCGTCAGCGTCAAACATACCGGCTACAAACTCAAACAACCAGGGGCCATTTTTATCATCAAGCGCACCCACCCTGAATTGCTCCAGAACGACCAGCTCGTCGCGGACTGGGTCATAAGGAATAACCACGACAGCGTGCCCGCGCTCCATTAGCTCCCGGCTTATTTCCGGACTCCAGTCACCGGAGAACAACCGATGTTGTAAAGAATAGCGATAAACCGATAAAAAACCTTGATAAAGGGGTACCTTTTCCTTTACTTTCACATCATCTCGGTGAAAACGAATCGTCATACTTACTGTCCTTTCTTAGGGGTAATTAAAGACAAACATTCTGTTACACTTGAGCGAATTCTGAAACCATGTTTTTCTTAAACTATCTGCGCAAATCATTTACACTGGTAATCATTCAACACTGTATGTAAACTATGCGCAATCATTGAACAATTGCATGTCAAGTAACAGGAATCTGACTACCATGAAAAAGCATATTTTGTCGGCAGCTGTCGGTCTGGCATTGACCACAGCCTCTTTTACGTCAAATGCTGAAGATTTGGCTCAAATTTACCGTTTAGCCGTAGATAACGACCCGACCTTATTACGTGCTGCAGCAGAACGCAATGCCGCACAAAAAGGTATTGATATTGCCAAGTCAGGATTCCTGCCGCAAATTTCAGGTGAGGCAGGCTACAGCGATTCAACCAGCGAATCTCCGCAAGTCTTTGAATCCGGAATTCAGGTTTTCGATAGCGACAGCAGTGGCTGGCAAGCAGGCGTAACCTTGAACCAGAGCATTTTTGACTGGAGCGTTTGGAAAAATTCGGACATCGCTGAGAAGCAAGCTTATCAGTCTGAAGTTGCTTACAGTAACGCTCAGCAAGACTTAATGCTTCGCGTAGTTAACGCCTATTTCCAGGCATTACAGGCTCGCGATGATTTATCCTTTGCCGAAGCTGAGAAAAAAGCCATTGAACGTCAACTTGAACAAACCAAACAGCGTTTCTCGGTTGGATTAACTGCAATTACTGATGTACACGAAGCTCAGGCTCAGTACGACAGCGCAGTTGCCCGCGAAATTCAGGCTCGCAACGCGGTAGAAATTGCACTGGAAGATATCCGTGAAATTACCGGTCAATATCCACAAACTCTGGCCGCACTGGATACCGAGACCTTTTCGCCCAGCAGCCCGGCACCGGACGATGTTCGTCAGTGGGTCAAGAGAGCCGAAAACAGCAACCTGAGCTTATTAGAAAGTAAGGTGTTAGTTGATATTGCTGAGCAACAAATTCAATTGAATCAAGCTGGGCATTATCCAAGTGTATCTTTGCAGGCAAGTTACTCCACACAAGACAACGAACGCACAATAACGACTGACAACGGACAGCAACAGACCACGAATTTACCTCGTCTGGACAGTCGCTCTATTGGCATCAATGTCAGTGTCCCCATTTTCTCCGGGTTCCGTACCTCGTCTGAAGTTGCGCAAGCGCGTGACAACTACGTAGCCAGCAGCCAGCAAATGGTGCAGACTCGCCGCAACATTGAGCGCGAAGTGCGTAACGCTTACTATCAGGTGTCAGCATCAATTGCCAGCATCAATGCATTCCAGCAGTCAGTGGTATCTGCCGAGAGCGCATTGAAAGCTACTGAAGCGGGTTTCGAAGTGGGCACACGTACCATTGTAGACGTACTCGACAGCACCCGTAACCTGTACAATGCAAAACGTAATTTGTCAGAAGCCCGCTACGGCTATATTCGTCAAATTTTGACACTTGAACAAGCCGCTGGACAGCTGCAGGAACAAGACCTGATGGCCATTAACAGCAGTCTTTCTGAAAGCGTACAAGGCACTGCCGCAGACTAACAGCGCAGACCACGGCACCGCCTGACTATTGGCGGTGCCTCATTTTTGAATTTTTATGTTACTATCCGCGGCAAATAGCGAATAATAAGCGACATCAGCTGTGATCGAACCTCCCAAATTTAAATTCTACTTTTTACACCCTAAGTTTTGGCTTACCTGGCTCGGTGTTTTCATCCTGTATAGTGTGTCATGGCTGCCTTATCGGCTTCAGCTTGCCATGGGTCGCGGATTGGGCTTGCTGTTTAAAAAGCTCATGCCGCGCCGGGTGAATATTGCCCGCACCAACCTAAAGCTTTGCTTCCCTGAATACAGCAATGAAAAAATCGAGACGTTGCTAACCGAAAATATGAAAAATACCGGAATAGCGTACTTTGAAGTTGGTATGGCCTGGTGGTGGCCGAATTGGCGGATTAAACGTAAACTGCATGTTCATGGCGAAGAGCACTTACGTCAGGCTCAGGAAGATGGCAGCGGAGTTTTATTATTGTTGTTTCACTTTCTTAGCCTTGAAGTTCACGCCCGCTTACATGGCTTTGTCGAGCCGGCAGTTGGTCTTTATCGCCCACACAATAATGCTGTTATGGAGTTCTTACAAACCCGCGGCCGAGGGCGTTCAAACAAATATATGATCCAGCGTCGCGATGTCAAAGCCATGATGAGATCACTTACCGAAGGCGACATCGCAGGCTACCTTCCGGATCAGGACTATGGCCGTCGCCGTGTCGAGTTTGTTAAATTCTTCCAGGTACCGGACGCATCAACCACGCTAGGCACTATGCTGTTCGCCCGCAACCCTAACTGCAAAGTTCTGGTCAGCCGTTGCGTCAGACGTGACGACGGACGCGGTTACGATCTCTTTTACGAACCTCCACTTGACGATTTCCCCACGGGAGACAATAGGGCGGATGCGGAACGCGTTAATAGCCTAGTAGAAAGCGCCATTCTAAAAGCTCCTGCGCAATATCTCTGGGTTCACCGTCGGTTTAAAACCCGCCCGGATCCCGACATGCCAAGCTATTATCAGTCATCTTCCAGTAAGTGATTCCAGCAATTCAGCACAGCCTGACGTTCGTTGTCCAGGTTGTGCTCCTCCAATAACTGTTCACCCTGTAACGCCAGTGAGTGACTTTCACAGCGAAAAATTTGAAAAGCGTTAATTAAATTCTGAGCATCAACTTCTGAGAGCAAATGTAACTGTTGCGCTTCAGTCAGAAGCCTGACGTTGTCACTGTATTTGCATAGCTCCGGATATTTATACGCATAACGCAAAACCAGATACTGAGTGATAAATTCAATATCAGCGATACCGCCCGGGTCCTGTTTTAAGTCAAACTTCCGGCTGTTTCTTTGGGTCAGATGTTCACGCATTTTTTCACGCATATTGACGATATTCTGACGCAGCTCTTGTTCATCTCTTTGTTGAGATAAAACACTCCGTCGTATATCCATAACTGTATCGCGTAAAGTTGGAACACCAAATACAGGTCGCGCACGCACCAATGCCTGCAATTCCCAGGTCCAGGCGTCATCGCGCAGATAACGGGCAAAAGAGCTCACCTGAGTCACCAGTAAACCAGCCTGCCCCGACGGTCGCAAGCGTAAATCTACGTCATATAAAATGCCCGCAACGGTGCGGGTAGTGAATAAATGCAAAACTCTTTGCGCCAGCCGTAAATAAAACTGCTGAACTTCAATCGGTCGTCGACCGTCTGTCTGCCCCTGATAATTGGCATCTGTTACAAAAACTAAATCAAGGTCGGAACCATAACCCAGTTCCTGCCCGCCTAGCTTGCCATAGCCCAACACCGCAAAGCCGGTATTGTCTATGCTGGTACCCTCAGGCTTTCCATGTTTTTGTGCCAGTTGTTGCCAGGCCAGACCAACCACTTCAGCGATAGTCGCTTCAGCCAGCGCACTCAAATGGTCACTAACATTCATCAATTCTAGAACACCACTGATATCCGCTGCGGCAATTTTCAGTTGCAGCGCCTGCTTGGCCTGACGCAATGCATCCATTTGTGTTTCCAGATCTTGCTCAGGAATACGTACAAGATATTCCCGTAGAACGGCCGCATAGTCCTTTGACTCAGGCAGGCTGTAAAGCTGCTGAGGATCAATCAGTTCATCCAGAAGTATGGGGTGCAAAGCCAACTGCTCGGAGATCCACGGGCTGGCCATACACAATTTACAAAGCTGCTCGCGAGCGCCGGGGTTTTCAGCCAGCAATTCAATATACGCCGTTCGGCTCATAACCGCTTTAATAATAGAAAGCAGCCTTTCCAGCAACCGCTCCGGGTGCTGATGCAAAATAGCATGCCGGAGCATTATCGGCATTAACCTAGCTAATGCAGAACGCCCTCTTGGGCCTGAACTGCGACGGCGGCTTTCCTGACGAAAGTTTTTAATCAGAGTCCATAATGCCTGAGGTTCATTAACCCCTTCACTTCCTATTATTTCTAGCGCAGCATCATCATCCAGCATGTCCTGCCACAACACCTGCAAGCCTTGCTCGTCCTCATCATCTTCGGACTCCGCGCCTACCACTTGCTGAAACTCGGCATGAATGCGCTCCATGCACTTGTCTATTTTTCTCTGCAAGGTTTCCCACTCAGGTTCATTCAGCATTGTGCACAACCGTGCGCGGCCAGTTTCATCGCTGGGTAATTGCTGAGTTTGCTGGTCATCAATTTGTTGCAGGCGGTGCTCAATAACCCGCAAATACTCGTAATCTTTTAATAGCTGACCGGCATGCTCCGAGCTTATCAACTCCAGTTCCACCAGGCCATTCATGGCAGTGTAGACTGAACGTGTCTGCAGTGATTTTTCCTGCCCTCCGCGGATAAGCTGATGCGCCTGAACAATAAACTCAACTTCACGAATCCCGCCGGCACCCAGCTTGATGTTATTTTTAACTCCCTGTCGGCGGGTTTCCTGGGTAATTAAAAGCTTCATTTTACGCAGCGCTTCAATGGCGCCAAAATCAATATAGCGGCGGTAAACGAAAGGTCGTATCAGCTGCTGAAACGCTTGCTCATACTGTTCATCTGCCCCTATCATGCGGGCTTTAACCATGGCGTAACGTTCCCAGTCACGCCCCTGCTCCTGATAGTAATGTTCCAGCGCATTCAAACTAGTTACCAGCGGACCCGACTGACCAAAAGGTCTTAACCGCATATCGACCCGAAACACTTGCCCGTCTGCAGTCGTCTCGTCAAGTAACCCAATCAGTGACTGCGCCAGCCGCTTGTAAAAAACCCCGTGCTCCAGATTACGTCCGGGCCCCTGGGTTTCGCCTTGTTCAGGAAAAGCAAAAATAAGGTCAATGTCGGACGAGAAATTCAGCTCCTTCCCACCCAGCTTCCCCATACCAATGACCAACATGGGCATTAGCTGATCATTAGCGTCAAGCGGTTTACCGTGACGTTGGACAAAGCGTTCAAACAACCACTCGAGACTTTTATTGATTGCAGCATCAGCAAAGGTACTGTAATGATGTAAGGATTCTTTTAACGACACTTGCTGCAGGATGTCGGCTGCGGCGAGCTTCGCCATCCAACAGTGCCTTAGCCTACGGAGGCATTTTTTAGCGTCATCTTCATTCGTTATTTGGCTTAACGACTCTGCTATACGGTCACCGTAGCTGTCAGCATCAATCAAATAGACAGTGGTTCCACTGCCGTCAAAAAAATCGGTTATAAGATGCTCTGGATAACTTTCAGCAACCCTGCCAATAAAAGGACTAACAGCAAACAATGCCCGTAATCTTTGCTCCTGTTCAGCTGTGAGCTTAATACTCTCTGCAACCTCTTTAAAACGTTCCCAGGCTGTTTCAGTCTCGCTCATCAATTTATTGTCGGGAGTCTGCATAACCACCTTAATTTAACCAGTATGGTTCACGTTTCAGCGCAGCTTTACGCGAATATTCAAGAGCTTTTAACAGGGACTCACGCTGTACTTTTTGCCAGTCCATCAGCTTTTCATCCACTTCATCGTCGCGGTCCCGAATACGCTCATGCAAAATATGCAAAGCGGTAATTTCACGAATCCCTCGGGCTAAATCCTGCCACGGCAAACGAAAGCTTTCTCTCAAATCCACATCGAACAAATGTCCGAAACAAGTCCCCATCAAAAGGCTATTTTGTAAAGGTGTCAGCAGTTTAAGATAACCTTCCTCACTAAGCTTTTCATGCTCAGAAAATGCCGTTTGTACCAGCTGCCAGTCGCTCTTCAAAAGTTGACTGCTCCAGGGCAAAACGGGCTGCTCCAGCTCCTCTGTCATTTCTTCTTTCAACAGAAACTCTGACAACCCCAGTACGGTTTTCTGGTATGCGGCAGAATGCACTAATTCAGCGACTTCATTCAGGCGAATAACATCCTCCTGACTGTTGACCAAAGATTCATACAATTTGCTGTAACGCTTAAGCGCACGATGATAAGCCCCATCTTCAGCGGTTAGCTCATCCAGTCCTTCAAAGCGCTTTAGCCATTGCAGTTTCGAGGTTATTTGCGAGATGCCAGTCAGCAATCGTCGTTCACCAACCCCGTTCTCAATGAGCTGTTCCAACACAACCCGCACCATTTGCATGCCGTCCGCCATTCCCTGTACCGCCCGGACACTGGGTTGGAAGTCCAGGCAGGCTTCATTGTGCTGCCAATGACGCAAGCCCGACTCTAACGACCGATAAAGCGCCTGCCCGACATTATGCTCAGAATGGATTGGTACGTAGTGCATTTGTGTAAAAGGTTCCAGCAAGCTTTTTCCGGCTAGCAGATAGCCTCTTGCGGCTTTACTTAATGAGCCTACCCGCGCACCGGCTTTTTTCACTAACTCCTGCGCCAGCCGATAGGCCTCGGTCAAAGAGCCACCCTGTAACTCCAGTTCAATTTCCGCTATTGGTTCTCGCTGCTCACCCGACTCTATGTGACCTTCATCAAGAACCATTTCGATAACACCTTCGCCACTGGGAAGCCGCCAACGGGTTCGGGTAAAATCGGTAACGAACAAGGTGTCCAAATCGCGCTGAATATCGTAAACCGGGAAGTCATCCGGCCATATTTCGTTATCAAACAGGGTTAAATCTGGTTTGTCGCTATCAATTTCAATATTGTACTCAGGCCTTTGATGCATACCGCCCATAACCCGACCAGCCAATTTCACTGTCTGCTCTTTATGATCTTTATCGCTACGTATCCGTAGTCCAATATCGAACTGACGTAAACGTAAATCGGACGTGTCAAAGTAGGCATTTTTGAGTTCAAACTGCTCTTTGCGGGGTTTTGCCTGATGAGAATCCGCCAACGACTGGCAGACTTCTAGCGCTTTTTCTCGCTGTTCTGGAGCAATTAATAATTTGAGCTCAACTTCTTGTGACATAAATCGATTCCGATGCGTTTAATAAGTTAGATTAAAGGTACTGGCTTGGCGGCTAACGGTCAACAAACACGGGCATTTAGTTCACTTGACACCAAGGGTGAAAAGTTGCAACGTGAGATCCGACCATGAAGGGTCTTTACCCGCGCAAAAATAAGCTTATACTTGCGCCGATTCCCAACTTTGGGGAAGCACGCCGAGCTTCGGCCTGGCTACACAGGAGATGCTATGTTCAAAGCGAGTGAGGTGCTATCCAAACAGCATCAGGCTGAGGACTTAAAGTCCTTACAGCAGGCAATTACTGACAATTATATTGTTGATGAAGACGAATATATGCGTGAGCTGTTGCCGCTGGTTCCTGCCGATGATGATACGGTTAGCGCAGTAACCGAGCGCGCAGCTAAGTTAGTTGAGCAAGTGAGGGAACAGGCAGATAACGGCGTCGTTGACGCATTTCTGCAAGAGTACAGCCTAGATACCAAAGAAGGTATTATTTTAATGTGCCTTGCCGAGGCACTATTGCGAATTCCTGATGCTTATACAGCCGACGCGTTAATTCAAGATAAACTCTCCGGCGGAGACTGGCAGAAACACATGGGTCAGAGTGCGTCCTGGTTAGTTAACTCAGGTACCTGGGGGCTGGCACTGACAAACAGTGTAACTAACCCTACAGGCAAAGCGATGGAAACACCGCGTGGTGCTTTCCGCCGTCTTGTTCGCAAACTCGGTAAACCCATTATTCGCAAGGCAACCTATACCGCCATGCAAATTATGGGTAAACAGTTCGTGCTAGGACGTACCATTGAGGAAGCCTTGAAAGAAAGCCGTGATAACCGCGACAAGGGCTACACTCACGCTTACGATATGCTTGGCGAAGCCGCATTAACCATGAAGGATGCGGATTACTACAAGCAGCAGTACGTCAACTCAATCAAGACGATAACCAAAGAAGAATTCAATAACCCGGATGCGCCGCGCCCAACAATTTCAATTAAATTGTCAGCCTTGCACCCTCGTTATGAAGCATCAAATCATGAACGTGTACTAACTGAGCTGGCCACCACTTTGACCGAACTGGTCAAGCTGGCCAAAGAAGCCGACGTTGGTGTGACCATTGATGCTGAAGAAGCCGATCGCCACGAGCTTTCAATGGAGCTGTTTGAGAAAGTCTACCGCAGCGGCGTCTGTAAAGGCTGGCCACGTTTTGGTTTGGTTGTACAGGCCTACTCGAAGCGTGCACTACCCACCTTGTGCTGGATAACCGCGCTGGCAAAAGAGTGTGGCGATGAAATTCCTGTTCGCTTGGTAAAAGGGGCTTACTGGGATAACGAAATTAAGTGGACTCAGGAAAACGGTCTGCTTGGCTACCCGGTCTTTACTCGTAAGTCACACAGCGACATTTCATATCTGGCTTGTGCCCGATACTTACTGAGTGACGATACTGACGGTGCCATTTATCCGCAATTCGCGACTCACAACGCGCAAACCTTTATGGCCATTCAACAAATGAATGAGACCCATCAGCGTCGAATTGAGTATCAGCGTTTGCACGGCATGGGTGATAGCTTGTACGACACCATAATGGAGCAAAATCCAGGTATGGTGGTACGTATCTACGCACCAGTAGGCCCTCACAAAGATTTGTTGCCGTATTTAGTCCGCCGGCTTTTAGAGAACGGTGCTAACTCGTCGTTTGTCCACAAGCTGCTAGATGCAGACACACCGGTCAATGACTTAGTCGAGCACCCGATGAAAACCGCGTCCGGCTACGAGAAGTACGCTAACAGCAAAATTCCACTTCCCTCAGAAATGTATGGGGATCGCACAAATTCATTAGGATTGAATATGAATATTCACTCACAAGCAGATGATTTTATTGCAGCGGTTCAACAGTACCGTGACAAACAATGGCAAGGCGGCCCCATCGTCGATGGGAAAACCATAGAAACCGATCACCACGTCAGTATTACCAGCCCTCAGGAAACCTCGAAGCAGGTTGGCAGTATCTACTGGGGTGATAAAAAGCTCTCTGAGCAAGCACTGAAAAGTGCGAACGCTGCCTACAAATCCTGGCGTAACGTTCCGACCGAAGAGCGGGCGGAATGCTTAGAGAAATTTGCCGACTTAATGGAAGCTAACCGTAACGAGCTTATCGCTCTGTGTTCTGTAGAAGCTGGCAAAGGCTTACAGGACGGTATCGACGAAGTTCGCGAGGCCGTTGATTTCTGTCGTTATTACGCCAACCAGGCGCGTGAACTCATGGGTGGCCCTATTCAGTTACCGGGTCCGACAGGCGAAGACAATGAGCTGTTTGTTGAAGGTCGTGGAACTTTCATTTGTATTAGCCCATGGAACTTCCCTCTTGCCATTTTCGTCGGCCAGGTTGCAGCCGCTTTGGTTACCGGTAACTCAGTTATTGCTAAACCAGCAGAGCAAACCGGGCTTATCGCATACCGCGCAGTGCAGCTGGCTTTAGAAGCAGGCATTCCGGGTAACGTATTGCACTTTATGCCAGGCAGTGGTGCCGAGGTCGGTAGCTATTTAACCAGCCAGGAAGACATTGGTGGCGTTTGCTTTACCGGTTCGACTTATACTGCTCAGGCCATTAACCGCGCACTAGCGGCACGTACTGGTCCAATTGTGCCATTGGTTGCTGAAACCGGCGGACAGAACGCCATGATGGTTGACTCTACCGCTCTGCCGGAACAGGTTGTCACCGATATCGTTGCCAGTGCCTTCCAGAGTGCGGGACAGCGTTGTTCAGCCCTGAGAGTTCTATTCGTACAGGATGATGTTGCTGACCGTGTTCTCGACTTACTACGTGGCGCTATGGAAGAACTGCAAGTTGGTGACCCACTGCTGCATGAAACTGACGTTGGTCCGGTTATCGACGGTATTGCAAAAACTAACCTGGAACAGCACATATCAGATATCCAGCAGGCCGGTCGCCTAATTGCTCGTGCACCACTGCCTGATTACGCTATGGGCGGTACTTTTGTTGCACCTACAGCAATCGAAATTGACAGTATCAGCCAGTTGGTAAAAGAAAACTTCGGGCCAATTCTTCACGTTATTCGCTTTAAAACGAGTGAAATTGACGAGGTTATAGAGAGCATCAATAACACAGGCTTTGGTTTAACTTTCGGTATTCACAGCCGTAACGAGACCTTTGCTCACGACGTAGCTAGCCGTATTGATGTTGGTAACGTTTACATTAACCGTAACCAGATAGGTGCGATTGTCGGCGTACAACCATTTGGTGGTCGCGGCATGTCAGGTACCGGACCGAAAGCCGGCGGACCACACTACCTAACCCGCTTTGTTACCGAAAAAACGCGTAGTGATAATATTACTGCCGTTGGCGGTAACGCTACCTTGTTGTCTTTGGACGATTAAAGGCCAGCAATAGACAGAAAAGCCAGCGAGAAATCGCTGGCTTTTTACTTTATTCTTCGTTTATTTCTTCGTAACTTTTTAGCTCTATCTGGTAATTTTCCAGTTGCCGTTTGAGGCTGTCATTTAAAATGACAATAATTTCCTGCCTGCGCCCTTTTTCATCAACAAAACTCAAACCGGCTAAATCCTTTTCATACTGTTGCAGTACCGGCGGGTTTTCCAACTGGTAAGTTCTGGGAGGTAAAATGAGGCGTTTTTCCATTAACTCAAGGTCATTATAAAATGCGGCCGGTTGCAATGGTCTAAACTTCACTACAATTGCCATAACAATAGCCATGGTCAGCAGCGCGCCCGTAACGATAATCCACAAGGGAACCGCATCGCCAATATAAATTGCCATCCATATCGCTAAAAAGAAGCCGCCCCAGGCCTGAGGGCGGCGACTATCACGATAAAACGTCAGTGCATTGCTTTCTTTTTTTTCGTCTTTAGAATTCATCGTCACTATGTAAGTAAAGGCTTTCACTACCATCTTTTATCGCAGCTGCCAGGCTATGAATGCGAGGCAAAATGCGGGCAAAATAGAAACGTGCCGTTTTTGCTTTAGTTGCAAGGTATGGCTTGTCGTTTAACAGTGGCTCTGCGGCTATTGCCATTTTCAACCACAGGTAAGCGTAAGAAACATAGCCTACCAGATGCAGATACTCAACCGCCACGCTGTTCACTAAATTCTCATCACCAGCCGCTTTTTGCAGTACTTCCTCACTGACACCATTGAGAATATTCAACGCCTGCTGCAGTTGATCACGCTGCTTTATCCATTCACTACCGGTCGCAGTTTCATCCAGAAAGCTCTGAATTTCTTCGTTAAAGGGCTGCAATAGCTGACCTTGTGAACCAAACACCTTACGACCCAATAAGTCCAGCGCCTGAATACCATTAGTGCCTTCGTATATCTGAGCTATACGAGTATCGCGAACCAATTGTTCCTGGCCCCATTCCCTGACATAACCGTGCCCGCCAAAAACCTGTTGGCCATGAATGGTCGACTCCAGTCCAGTGTCGGTTAAAAACGCTTTCGCAACAGGCGTTAATAACGCCACCATGGCATCGGCTTTTTGTCTAACCTGATCATCTCCGGCGTATTTGGAACGATCGAGCTGCTGCCCAACCCAGGTCGAAAACGCCCGACCACCTTCAGTCAGAGACTTCATAGTCAGTAACATACGGCGCACATCGCCGTGCACTAAAATTGAGTCGGCTTCGGCTTGGTCGTTACGAGTTGCTTTTGCGCCGCGTCCCTGAATACGATCTTTAGCGTATTCCAGAGCATTTTGATACGAACGTTCTGCTGCGCCCAGCCCCTGAATACCAACGCCTAATCGCTCATAGTTCATCATGGTAAACATAGCGGGTAAACCTCGATGAGGCTCACCAACCAGCCAGGCCTTTGCACCATCAAAGTTCATCACACAGGTTGCTGAGGCGTGAATCCCCATTTTGTGTTCAATAGAACCGCAGCTAACATTGTTGCGTTCGGTCAGGTTACCCTGCTCGTCGGATAAAAACTTAGGCACCACAAACAACGATATACCTTTTGTACCCGCCGGTGCGTCAGGCAATTTAGCCAACACCAGGTGGACAATATTGTCGGTTAAGTCATGCTCACCGCCGGTAATAAATATTTTGGTGCCGCTAAGTGAAAAACTGCCGTCTTGCGCGGGAATAGCCTTGCTGCGAATAATGCCTAAATCCGTACCGGCATGAGGTTCAGTCAGGCACATAGTACCCGTCCATTCACCCGAGACCATACGCGGTAAATAATGGTTCTTCAGCTCATCACTGCCATGCGAGTTAATTGCCATGATAGCGCCGGAGGTTAAGCCCGGATAAAGAGAAAAGGCTATGTCGGCGCTGCAAAGCATTTCTTCGTACTGAGCAGATAAAGATTTAGGCAGGCCCATACCGCCAAAGTCGGGATTTGCCGTTACACCAACCCAGCCACCTTCAGCAAGCTGGCGAAAGTTCTCTTTATAGCCTTTAGGTGTTGTCACCTCGCCGTCTTTAAACTTAACCCCTTCTTCATCCGCTTCGCGGGCTATGGGCGCAACTAAGTTTTCCGCTACTTTTGCGCCTTCATCAAGAATAGCGCCAGCGGTTTCAACGTCCATCATGTCGGCAAGTTCCGGAGTCTGCTGCCAGTCATCAGCAACGCGGAATACATCATGCAGAACAAAATCCATGTCGTCGCGGGGAGCTCTGTAGTCAGCCATATCATTACCTCTTGTAGAAATTACAACGCGTTCAAACTAATAATTTAAACGCTTGTTTAAACTTTATCGCACAAGAGTATGAATCCCTTCGCAGGATGTCAATAATTTCTATGGTTGCCAGTCCTCTAAAGCGGGCTGGGAGAATGCCTGTGAGTCTTTCACCAAAACCACCTTTTGTGGTTCTATTCGCAATATTGTCAGCTGATTTAACGCATCACCCTCGTATAGTCTCTGCCCATTCAATTCAATCCATCGTTGTGACGCACTAGAGCGATACATGTGGCTGTCATAACTAAAAGCAGGTATTTGGTTCTGAAACGAGCGCGAAAGTTCACTTAATGAAGGTATGACACTGGTATCAACTCTATTATCATCGCTATTACTGGTGTCGTTCACTGCCGCTTCGAAGCGCTGTAACAAGTCTGGTGAAACAGTCGAAAGATCAAGAGCTTGCCGCTGAGATTCAGCTTGCCCGGCTGGCTCGGATTCTGACGATTGCTGTTGACCAGCGCTTTGCGTTACGTCGGCTTTTTCCTCCGGAGCGGGTTCGGGGTCGGGCTCAGCATCCCATTCAACCGATTCAATACTGGCGGTTTCCCTCCAACGAAAACCCTCGGCTTCAGGACGTTGAGATTGATTTTTTTCACCAAGCCACATAGCTCCGGCAGAACCCAGCGCCGTGCCGAGAATAAGTACCAAAGGCCAAAGTAGCCAGCTCCAGCTACGGCTGTTTTTATCGTTAGCCATAAGCGAGGCATCAAGCACTGAGGTTTGCTTTAATAATGGCGACTGTTGCTGCTTTAACGCTTTTAATAAGGATGACATGGCTTGCTCTCTTTACTCGCTTTTTTCATTCGCTTTCTTCATTCAATCGGGGCCCAAAGTCAGACGCGCGTGATGCCAGCCATGCCATTGTCGCATCATCCAGCTGCCCGGTTACCCGCAGCCCCTGACTTTTTTGTAGTGCTTTAAATTGTTCAGCCGATGACTGACCTTCCCATTCTGAACTTAAATGTTTTGCCAGCTGTTCACGAACCCACTGCTGGTGTGCGTCGCCGTTTTCAGCCAACGGCTGTTGATACAAAATAAGGAAAGCCCCGTTCCAGCCATTAGTATCTATCGCCGTACCATCGGTTATTAAATCGGCGCTTTTATTTCGTTTGTAAAGTAATGCCGGGTAGTTAATGCTGCGCAGCTGCTGCAGGCTCTGGTTTAACTCAAGGCAGGCGAGATCATATTGTTCTACCCACTGGCAAAAATCAGCATCTACCGGAGGTTCCGGCAAACCCCAGACATTCGCAAGCTCCTTTGCGGCCTGATATTGACTGCTGGTAGCTACATTCGACGGTTTTTCCGTATCGTTAATCAGCGTGTAACTGCCAACTGCGCTGGCGACAAGAAGCAAAAAAGCTCCCGCCCAACGCCATAGAGCGGAGTGCGGCTGTCTATTTCTGCTGCCGGTCGTACCATTCAGTTCAATATGCGCTTGCTGTATATGCCTGGGCAGCACTTCGTTGCTAGATTCAGTATAAGCTGCCAGCAATGCCCGGTCACAATAAAGGTTTAATAAGCGAGGAATGCCCTGGGTTAACTGATGCGCCTTTCGCCCTGCAGCTGAACTAAATAACGGACGGTTCGCGCCGGCCACCTGTAGCCGGTAGGCAATGTAGCGCTGCGTATCCTGCTCGGTCAGCGGCAAAATGTGGTAACGGGCGGTAATGCGCTGTGCCAGTTGACGAAGCTCCTGCCGGCGCAGTAAGTCCTGTAATTCCGGCTGACCAATTAAAATGACCCGAAGCAATTTACGATCATGGGTTTCTAAGTTGGTTAGTAACCTTAGCTGTTCAAGAACCTGAGGCCGCAGATGCTGAGCCTCATCAATCAGCACCACACACTGGCGACCATCATCATTGGCTTTCAGAAAAAACTGGCTGAGTTTATCCGTCAGCGTTTTACGGGTAGCGGATCGTTTTTGATAACGGATACCAAATTCATCGCACAGGCTGGCAAGCAGTTCGTCCTCATTCAGCATAGGGTTAAGGATAAATGCGGTTTCCGTCGACTCAGGCAACTGCTCCAGTAAAGTTCGGGATACCGTAGTTTTGCCTGTTCCCACTTCTCCGGTTAACAGAATAAAGCCACCACTGCCCTGCAGCCCTTGCGTAAGGTGCGCTAAAGCCTCCTGATGCCGTTCACTCAGGTAAAGGTAGTTTGGGTCCGGGGCAATGGAAAACGGCTCTGCCTGAAGACCAAAATAGTTTTGATACATATCGGTCCGCTACTGTGCTGATAATATTATTTGTTCAACAGTGTAACGACTTGCTTGCACATCGACCAGTGATTCGACATGATCATGCCAAACAAAGTTGAGGTGAACAGTGGACGTATACTTAGTCGGCGGCGCAGTACGAGACAAACTTCTGAAATTACCCGTGCATGAGCGTGACTGGGTAGTAGTGGGTGCCCGTGCAGAAGACTTGCTAAAACAGGGGTTTCAGCAAGTTGGTAAAGACTTCCCGGTGTTCCTCCACCCCAGTACCCGAGAAGAATACGCACTGGCCCGGACTGAACGAAAATCCGGCAAAGGCCACACCAGTTTTGACGTGTTCGCCTCTCCCGATGTGACTCTGGAAGATGATTTAGCCCGCCGGGATTTAACCATTAACGCCATTGCGCAAAGCGAAGATTGCGAAATAGTCGACCCGTATAACGGCGTACAAGACATTGAAGCACGGAAGTTACGCCATGTTTCTGCAGCTTTTACCGAAGACCCTTTGCGGGTATTAAGAGTAGCACGTTTCGCCGCGCGTTTTGCTCACTTGGGTTTTACCGTCGCCGAAGAAACTCAGCAGTTGCTGCAGGAAATGTCAGCCAGTCAGGAACTCAGTCACTTAGTCCCTGAACGGGTCTGGCGGGAATGGGAGAAGTCACTGTTAACCCAAACGCCAACTGTCTTTTTAACTCTGCTTAGAGACATACAGGCGCTTTCTCAGGTGTTACCCGGAATAACCGCCGATGATTCACAACTGCAACGATTGCAAAGAACATCGGCTTATTCCGATTCAGCAACGCTAAGATTTGCCAGCTTATTTATAGAGCAAGAAACTCCTGAGAGCCTGAAGCAGTTCTGCAGGCAACTGGCCATACCGAATCATTATCGTGACTGCGCTTTGCTGGCAAGAAATCATGAAGATTTCATTACCACACCGGAGCTCCCCGAAAAAGCTCAATTGGCTGCAATACTGAAACAAATTGACTACTGGCGCCGACCGGAGAAGCTGGAGCAGTTGCTACAGTTACGGCAAGCTGAATATAGTGAATCTAAGCAGCAGAAAAGTATTGCTGCTCAGCATAAAAAGTTACGTTCGGGGGCAGAAAAAGCCGCAGCGCTTAATGCTGGGACTTTGCAGCAGCAGGGCTTTACCGGTAAAGCCCTGGGCGATGCTTTACGCGAACAGCGTGAGCAGATACTGGCTGAGGCATTGAATTAACCTTCCAGCCAAGAAGTGTCGCTAATAGGCTCTAATTGTTGCGGTGAGTCTTTATGGGTCTGCTGGTATTGCTCCCACAACTGCTCGTAACTCACATTTAAAAGCGGATGCAGGTGGTGCCCGGCTATTTCAGCCAGTGGCCAGAGCACAAAGGCATTTTCAAGAATTTCGCCACGGGGCAACTGCGGTTGTTGCTCCCGAATAACGTCATCATACAATAAGACATCAATGTCTAATGTTCGCGGGCTGAACTTAGCACTGCCCGGAATCCGTCCGTTTTCCTGCTCAATGCGCTTGCATTCACCCAGAACTTCGGTAACAGAAAGGTTGGTTATTACCTCCACCACCAGATTGTAAAAATCACTTCCGGAAAACCCTACCGAGGCACTGCGAAAAATTCTTGAGCGTTGTTGCCAGGTAAAGCTCTTTGCAATGGCTTTCAACCCTGCCCGAATATGTTTTTCACGATCCGTATTAGAACCTATTCCGAGAAAAACTTGCGCCACAACTTATCCTCTTACCCAAATGGGCTGTCGAAAACACTTCGGCGAACGCTTACAGCCACCGTTTTAGCATTAGGCACAGCTCCGGGTTTAGCCACCCGCACTTCAACGTTCTGCACACCGAATTCATTCAAAATGAGGCTGGCAACGCCTTCAGCAACCGTTTCTATGAGCTGACGCGGCTTCTCTGCTACCCAGGCCGACACTCGCTCGCTCACCAGTGCATAATCTAAAGCGTCGTCAATATTGTCAGTAACTGCCGCGCGCTGGTTGTCCCAGCTCATCTGAATATCCAGCACCAACTGCTGTTTTTTTTCTTTTTCCCAGTCATAGACACCAATGATGGTTTCTACGGTTAAGCCTTCAATGCTAACGACATCAATATCTGCTTGTTCCATTTGTGTTAACCCGTGGTAATTGCCCAAAAAACCGCTTATTCTAGGGACATTGAGTTTTAATCGCAGTCTACCTTAACCAACGAGGGATTCGTACCCCATGACAGCGCTTACTTTACTGATGATACTTTCAGCCTACCTTCTGGGCTCTATCAGTAGCGCTGTGGTTATCTGCCGGCTTTGGGGCTTACCTGACCCCCGCAAAGAAGGTTCCGGCAACCCCGGAGCCACGAATGTTTACCGGGTTGGCGGAAAAATCCCTGCGTTATTAACTCTTTGGTTTGATGTTTTAAAAGGTATGGTTCCGGTGTGGGGCTCTTACTTTCTCGGCATTGAGCCCTTTTTCCTTGGGCTAATTGCGGTTGCAGCCTGCCTTGGCCATATTTTTCCGCTTTACTTTCATTTTCGTGGCGGCAAAGCTGTTGCTACCGCCTTAGGTGCTATGTTTCCGGTTGCCTGGGAAATGGCGTTGTTGCTCATTGCCACCTGGTTACTGGTTTTCCGTGTCAGCCGGGTATCCTCTTTAGCGGCTTTAGTAACCGTCTGTCTGGCACCCTTTTATGCCTATTGGATAAAACCCCAATACACAGTCCCGGTTATTATGATTTCGCTATTAATACTCTGGCGTCACCAGGCCAATATTCTGCGCTTGTCCTCCGGCGAAGAAAAAGCCTTTAAACGGCGTCGTTAATATTCACCATGGGTTTCAAATCTGTCATCGGCCATCTCGGATAGGTTTTCACTGCCAATGACTCACGTTCCCCTGCTTCTAAACGCAGAGCACCAGCCAGGGCGATCATTGCGCCGTTATCAGTACAAAATTCCGTGCGGGGATAAAATACCTGACCTTTTTGTTTTTCCAGTAAAGCTTCCAGTTTTGCGCGTAAATGCTTATTGGCACTGACACCTCCGGCAACAACCAAACGCTTGTAACTGGTTGCTTTTAGTGCCCGGCGACATTTAATCACCAAAGTATCGACCACCGCATCTTCAAATGCCCGCGCAATATCCGCCAGGGTCTGTTCATCACTGTCATTAGCGGCCAGAGTATTAGCCGCAGAAGTTTTCAAACCACTGAAAGAAAAGTTAAGGCCGGGCCTGTCTGTCATTGGTCTGGGAAAGGTAAAGCGCTCGCTGTTGCCCTGTTCCGCCAAAGCAGCCAGTCGTGGTCCTCCCGGGTAATCAAGCCCCATCAGTTTAGCTGTTTTATCAAAAGCCTCGCCTGCAGCGTCATCTACTGATTCGCCAAGCAAATGGTAATCGCCTATACCTTTTACTTGAACCAGTTGAGTGTGACCGCCGGAAACCAGCAAGGCGACAAAAGGAAATTCGGGTTGGTTCTCTTCCAGCATAGGCGCCAGCAAGTGGCCTTCCATATGATGAACTCCAACCGCCGGTAAGTTCCAGCCAAAAGCGAGGCTGCGGCCGATGCAGGCACCAACTAACAGAGCACCAACCAGCCCAGGTCCCATGGTATAGGCTATGCCATCCAGTTGTTGATGTGTAATACCCGCTTCTTTTAGGGCTGCTTTAATCAGCGGTAAGGTCTTGCGCACGTGGTCGCGCGAGGCAAGCTCGGGCACTACCCCACCGTAGTCGGCATGCAGTTTCACCTGCGAGTACAACTGGTGGGCTAATAAGCCTTTTTCGGTGTCGTACACCGCAACACCCGTTTCATCACAAGACGTTTCAATACCCAATACCCGCATAATACTAACCAATTCTGCTATTTACCGACAATTGACGCTATTTTACCTGATTTTTATTCGCATGACTCGCCTTACAGGAAAAGTTATGCCACTTTATGAAAACATAAAAACAACAAAGGCTTTAGCATGAGACAACTCGTTGCATTTCTATTTATTCTGACCTTGTCGGCCTGTCAGATATCACCAACGGAGCAGGACAAGTTTTCCTGGCAGGACGCCTCTGTTATTGAGTTGCAAAATGCCATGACCAATGGTGATTTAAGTGCCGAACAACTCACACAATATTACCTGCAACGCATTAATAGTCATAACCGTCAGGATGCTAACTTACGAGCAGTAAACAGCGCCAACGAAAATGCTCTGACAGATGCCAGACGGCTTGATGAAGAACGCGAACAAGGTAAGGTTCGAGGTCCATTACACGGTATTCCTGTTCTGTTAAAAGACAACATCGATACCGCTGACGGCATGGCAAATACAGGGGGGTCATTACTGTTCGCAGAAAACTACCCGGAAGATGATGCTTTTCTTGTAACGCAATTACGCGATGCTGGTGCCATTATTTTAGGCAAAGCTAACTTAAGCGAATGGGCGAATTTTCGCTCTACGCGCTCGAGCTCGGGCTGGAGTGCCATTGGCGGTCAGGCGGTCAATCCGTATGACAGAACTCGTTCCACTTGTGGCTCCAGTGCAGGTTCCGCTACCGCTGTTGCCGCCGATTTAGTCGCACTTGCGGTAGGTACCGAAACCGATGGCTCGCTAACCTGTCCGGCCGCTGTTAATGGCATTGTTACCATCAAGCCAACGCTGGGCCTTATCAGTCGCGACGGCATTATACCTATTGCACATAGTCAGGATACTGCAGGCCCAATGGCTCGTAGTGTAGCCGGAGCCGCCTTAATGCTGGATGCGATGCAAGCTTACGATCCGGATGACCCCGCTGGCTATCGTACCGAAACGAATTTTGCCTCGCATTTAAAAGCAGACGGACTCGAAGGTAAGCGTATTGGTGTCGTTCGTAACTTAATGGGTTACAACAACTTGCTTGACGAACAGTTCGAGCAACAGCTCTCGATTATGGAAGCTCAGGGAGCTGAAATTATTAACGTTGAGATGACAACCTACGGAGAATACGGCGGCGATGAATTTACCGTGCTGCTGTATGAGTTTAAACAGGATATGGCAGCTTATCTGAAAAGCACGAATCTGCCCTTTAACAATTTAAGTGACATGATAGCGGCAAATAATGAATTGCCTGAGCAGGAGTTGTCACTATTTGGTCAGGAGCTTTTTGAAATGGCAGAGGCTCAGGATGACGAAGCCGCTTATAAGAAAGCGTTGGCCAAAAGCAAAAAGCTGGCAGGTAGGGAAGGCATCGATGCCATGCTTCAGGAGAACAATATCGACTTACTAATAGCTCCGACAACAAGCCCTGCCTGGAAAATTGACCACGTACTTGGCGACAATTATTCAGGCTCGGCCAGTTCACCAGCGGCCGTTGCCGGATACCCGCACATATCAGTGCCAATGGGTTATATCCAAATTGGAGACGAGCCCGGCCTACCGGTAGGTATCAGCTTTTTTGGTGCTGCACGCTCTGAGGCCACGCTCATAGAAGCGGCATTCGCCTACGAACAGGCGACAAAACACCGTAAGTCGCCTAGTCTGGCTGTAACTGACTAAGGGGAACCCGACGAGTATCGAGCGGCCGGCCGTCAACATCGCGGAGTGTTAACTCCAGTTCCGGCTGCTCTTTCCAAATGACTTCAATTTGACCATAACGGCTTTCGGCATATGCTTCACCGTCGCGATAAACAGACGAGTAAGGCGTTTCACCGTCAAAGTTAACAGACCCCGGAGTCACCTGCCAGAGTGGATAAGACAGGAATTCATCTGACTTAGCGAACTCACCAAACAAGCGGTCACCACTGGCCAGCAATAATCCCGAAGGCTTCAGTTCGGTTAGCAGCTCTTTTAAACGATTTTGTTCGCGCAAGTATAGTGCCCAGCTGTCATAGCCGTTAGCAGGAGCTATTACCGGTGTCGCGCTCATAATAATGCGGACTTCGGCAGGCTGTTGTAATTGCTCCGCAAGCCACTGCCATTGTTCATCACCCAGCAAATCTCCCGTATTATTCGACTGATAAGGGCCTAAATCAGCATTAAATCGGCGAGTCTGACGCTCTACCCAGCCCACCTGGCTCAGTGGGTCACGGTTCCAGCGGCCATCCAGAACAATAACCTGCACACGTTGCGGTTCATTCCCAAAAATCACACTCTTCGCAATACCATGGCTTTGAAACAAGCGTTCCGAGGTTGCCGGTTCACGCCAGAAAGTCAGAAAGTGGTTGCGAACAGCATAGCGATTCGGGTTATTTTTTCCGCTCTTATCATCCAGACTGTAGTCGTTGCGGTTCCATACCGACATAACCGCAGAGTTGCGCCGCAGAACCCGCGGCCCCCGGTACCGGTTAAACACCTCATAGGCATCCAGTAAGTCGTCCATATCACCGGCGTTCTCGTCAATAGTGTCGCCCAGGAACACAAAGACTTCAGGCTGCGCATGATTAATCGCATCCCAGACTTCCTGTCGCTTGGTATGGTCAATGCAACAGCCAAAAGCCACTCGTGTTGTCTGCTGTGCAGCTGCGCTAAACGCCACCCCCAACAACAGTAGCAGCCAAACGACCCGTATTAGCATTAGAAATCCTCTTTAGTCACCGCACAGTGGCGCGCCTCTTCTGCTTCTATATCGCCACGAGCCAGTAATTTCTTGAGCGCCTGATCTAATGTTTGCATGCCCCGCTCTGCTCCGGTTTGAATAGAGGAGTACATTTGCGCCACTTTGTCTTCGCGAATCAAGTTCTTAATAGCGGGCGATGACAGCATAATTTCATGTGCGGCAACACGACCGCCCCCTACTCGTTTCAGCAAGCTCTGCGAAATAACGGCACGCAAAGATTCCGACAGCATGGAGCGGATCATGGGTTTATCATCACCCGGAAATACGTCAATAATACGGTCGATGGTTTTTGGCGCAGAGGTTGTATGCAAGGTACCTAAAACTAAGTGCCCGGTTTCAGCTGCCGTCATAGCTAAACGGATAGTTTCTAAATCGCGCATTTCACCCACCAGAATCACATCAGGGTCTTCTCGCAGGGCTGAGCGAAGCGCCGCACTAAAACTACGAGTATCCCTGTGTACTTCGCGCTGACTGACCAGACTTTTTTGATTGTCGTGAACAAATTCTATTGGGTCTTCAATGGTCAAAATATGCAACGAGCGGTTTTGGTTCAAATAATTCACCATGGCCGCCAATGTGGTTGATTTACCGGAGCCGGTCGGTCCGGTTACCAACACTAAACCCCGGTTAGCACTGACAATGTCCTTAAAGATTTCCGGAGCATCCAGTTGTTCTAAAGTGGTGACTTCCGCGGGGATCATGCGAAAAGCGGCAGCAATGCCTTTGCGTTGGGTAAACACGTTGGCACGGAAACGCGCGACACCTTCAATTTCAAACGAAAAATCACACTCAAATTTTTCTTCGAACTCCTGCCACTGACCTTTAGTCATCACCTCAAACAACATGTCTTTCAGCTCATCCGGCTGGTGCTCGGGTTGATTTAGCGGACGAATGTCCCCATCCACTCTAATCATAGGGACACTGCCGGAGGACAAGTGTAAGTCCGAAGCATTTTGTTTCACACTGAAGGCCAGTAATTCGTTAACATTCATATATCTTATCCCTGAATAAGTGAGATGACGGTGGCAATGACAACTAAGGTAGCAGAAAAGATAACAAATAATCTCGCGGAAATACGTCAGCAATTGCAGATTTTATCTGAAAAATCGCCACACCAGCAGTCAGTAAAATTGCTGGCGGTGAGTAAAAAGCACTCTTTGGATGCGATAAAAGCCGCTATTGCCGCCGGACAAATGCATTTCGGCGAAAACTATGTTCAGGAAGCCGTTGATAAAATTACTCAGCTAAAAGAACAAACTTCCGAGCCGGTACAATGGCATTTTATCGGCCCGGTTCAGTCGAACAAAACCAAAGACATAGCTCAGCACTTTGACTGGGTACAGAGCGTAGAGCGCGAGAAAATAGCTCGTCGTCTCAATGAGCAGCGCCCCGGCGATTCGCAACAGCTAAACCTGTTATTGCAGGTTAATATTGATGATGACGACAATAAATCGGGTTTAGCCCCCGAGCAGGTTGACGCTTTAGCGGAATACGTTATGAATTGCCCAAAACTAAAATTACGCGGTTTAATGACTATTCTTAAAGCCGGGACAACAGAAGACGAATGCAAAAAAAGCTTTCAGCACATGTATAAGCTCTACCAACAGTTGCAAAGAGCTTACGGCGAGCAAATTGATACCTTATCCATGGGGATGTCTGGTGATATGCGACAAGCAGTGCTTGAGGGTGCTAACATGGTACGTATTGGAACAGCAATTTTTGGAGAACGGGAGTCCTAATGAACGACATTCGGAATATTGCCTTCATTGGCGCAGGAAATATGACACAAAGCATTGTCGGCGGTATGTGTAAAAGCGGTTACCCTGCTGATAAAGTCTGGGTCAGTAACCCAAGTGACGCCAAATTAGAAAAGATGAAGTCCGAACTGGGCGTTAATACCAGTAACGACAATCTGGAAGTGGTGAATAACGCTGACGCTATCGTACTGTCGGTTAAGCCTCAGTTAATGGCAGAAGTTTGCGCTCACTTACGTGAAAACGTCCACAACCTGACAGACAAATTGATTATTACCATTGCAGCAGGTATTCGTATTCCAAAATACCGCGAGTATTTAGGCGAAAACATCCGTATTATCCGGGTTATGCCAAATACGCCGTCACTGGTAGGTCAGGGCATGTCAGGTTTAGTTACGGACGATTCCGTTGACGAAGCGGATAAAAACTTTGTAACCGAAGCCTTTAATGGCGTAGGTGAAACTCTCTGGGTTAGTGACGAAGATCAGCTCGATATTCTCGGTGCTGTAGCCGGAAGCGGACCAGCTTACTTTTTCGAGTTTATGGACAGCCTGGCAAAAGCTGCAACAGAGCTTGGTTTTGATGCCGAAAAAGCCCGCGCTATGGTTCAGCAAACCTGTTTAGGTGCCGCTCAAATGGCGAAGGAAAGTGAATTATCACTGGAAGACTTACGCAAACAAGTCACCAGCAAAGGCGGCTCCACGGCTAAGGGTGTTGAAGCGTATCAAGACTCAGACTTACACGGCATTTCGGAAAAAGCGGTAAAAGCCGCGGTTAACCGTAATCAGGAAATGGCGAAACTCTTTTAGGAGTCACTATGAATAACGCCCTTACATTTTTAGTCGCAACCATAATTGACCTGTATTTGGTCATAGTACTTTTGCGACTCTGGATGCAGTTAACTCAAGCTGATTTTTATAACCCGGTCAGCCAGTTTGTTTATAAGGCAACCCAGCCTGTCGTGGGCCCGCTGCGCAGCTTTATGCCAATGCTGGGCAAGCTGGACACAGCCAGCTTAATTTTTGCGTTAGCATTAGGCATGCTAAAAGTAGCGGCGCTGGTCTGGCTTAACAACTTAGTTGTTGACCCGCTGGTGATTGTTATTCAGGGAATATTAACGGCTGTAAGCAGTTTGCTGTCAATGTTGTTCTGGGTACTGGTTATTCGGGCAATACTCAGCTGGTTCTCACAGGGGTACAACCCGGTAGAAGCCATGCTACATCAAATCACAGAGCCGTTATTAGCGCCTGTACGTAAAATTCTTCCTCCAATTGGGGGCTTAGATTTATCGGTACTGGTTGTCATTATTGCCCTGCAATTTCTACGCATACTCATTGGCGTTTAACGCTACTGGTGGAGGAAAAAGTGATGAGTAAAGCATTCTTTGTTAAAACAGTAATGGTCGTTTCTTTAATATTTTCAGGCATTGTCATGGCTGAACAGAAAGAGACGCTCGGCGACTGGGATGTTCACTACAGCGCTTTTAACTCCACCTCTTTATCTCCCTCTATTGCGACGCAATACGACTTAACCCGCAGCGCATCGAAAGGCGTGCTCAATATTGCGGTATTGGATAAAAACACTCAAAAAGCGCAAACACCCGGGGTAACCGGGCAAGTGGTTAATCCGCTGGGGCAGATACAAGAGCTCGATTTTCAACAGGTGACAGAAGGTGATGCCAGTTATTATCTGGCTCAGTTTGAGTACTCTAATGCTGAAACCCTGCGTTTTACCATTCAGGTTGGTGAGCAACAGTTTAAATTTAACCAGGAGTTCTGGTTAAACGACTAGCTTTAAACCGGCTTAACACCTATCGACTGAATATCACCTTTATCACTGATTTTCCTTACTGTCAGAATGACGTCGCCCAAACGTATATTGTCACCAATAACAACGCGGCGATGGAATTTCTGCGAGAAGTAATCAGCAATAGTGGTACTCAGTAGCGCATCGTCCAGGTTACCCAGAGGATAGAAACTGCCGACATCGGCCAGCGTCAGGTCGCCACGTAAAGTAAAGTCACCAAAGAAGTCTTTCTCCGATACTTTTAAGCCCTTACCTCCTGATGCGAGAATTCTGCTCACTTCATCAATATCGTTTACCGTTGCGGCGACCAGTAGGCCATCACCCTCTTCCACCATAGGCTGAGTTTCTGGCTGTAACCATTCGCCATCGCGAATTAACCCAACAAAAGTAGCCGGAGCCGTTAGTTTTAGCTCCTTCCAGGTATGGTCACAAGCTGGCGAGTTTTTGTCTATTTGATAAAGCCAGACTTCTAACGCTTCCTTGCTGGGAACTGAGGACAGCGGCATACGCTGCTGAGGTTTAGCTTTTAGCGGCACCTCAAGCCCTAACCAACGAGCCACAGGTGCAATACTCCATCCCTGAATAATGAGCGAAATCATCACCACCACAAAGGCAATATCAAAATACAACTCTTGCTCGGGTACGCCACTCAGCCAGGGGAATAACGCCAGTATGATAGGAACAGCGCCTCTTAAACCCACCCAGCTGATAAACACCTGTTCACGCCAGGGAAAGCTAAATGGCAATAAACTAATAACGACAGCTAACGGACGGGCAATAAAAATTAAGGTAAAGGCAATACCCACAGCCAACGGCGCATTAGCCATTAAATGAGAAGGCACAACAAGCAGCCCCAGAATCAGGAACATAGCTATCTGACTTAACCACGCAAGACCATCCTGTACCTGCAGTATATGCACCAGTTGGGGAAGTCGTGCATTACCAATAACAAAACCCATTAAATAGACCGCCAGAAATCCACTGGCATGGAGTTTTGCTGTTAGCGCATAAATGGAAATAGCGCAGGCTACCGCCAGCAATGGAAAGAAGCTAAAACTAAGAGGCAACTTACGTGCCGCAATAATGAATAACCGACCACCTAACCAACCTATGGTCAGACCGCCAATTAACTGCCAGATAATATCCATGCCTACCCAGTACCAGTCTGGGAAGTTGCCATTGGCTACGGCACCGGTCATGGTTAAAGTCAGAATAACGGCCATGGGGTCGTTACTACCCGACTCTATCTCAAGGGTTGATGCAACCCGCTCTTTAATCTGCAATCCACGGGACTGAAATATACCAAACACTGCCGCGGCATCTGTTGAGCTGAGTATAGCTCCCATTAGTAAAGCCGCAGGCCAGGGTAAACCAAACCAATAGACCGCGGCAGAAGCCACCAGAGTGCAGGTTAATGCAACACCTATGGTTGCCAGACTAATAGCCGGCCAAAGTGCCACCCTAAAGCGCTCGGGGTGCGTTCGCATACCACCGTCAAACAAAATAATGACCAAGGCCGCAGAGCCAATAAAAAATGCGACATCCGGGTTATTAAACTCGACACCTAATACACCTTGCTCACCCGCTAACATACCAATTAATAAAAAGGTCAGCAGCACAGGTGCACCCAGCCGGTTGGATGCTACAGCGGCTAAAATACTGACAACCAGCAGCAAGCCACACAATAAAATCAAGGTGTTAGCCGAATCCAAATAGAATCTCCTTATCTTTGTCTCTGCTTGTTCATCATAGCAGATTTCACTTAGCAGCTAATGTTAGATTTCAAATCCGGTTAAAACCCTTTATCCTGTGCCCCTTGATAATTAGGGTACAGGTTCGCTTATGACGTCACAAAAAACCTTAGTGCTGGCTACCGGCAACGCGGGCAAAGTTGCCGAATTACGTCACATGTTAAGTCAGACACATGCTACCGCCGACTGGCAAGTTCGCCCGCAGTCAGAATGGGACTTCGCCGAGGCTGATGAAACCGGCACCACTTTTGTTGAAAATGCCATTATAAAAGCTCGCCACGCGTGCCAGCAAACGGGGTTACCTGCTATTGCTGATGACTCAGGTCTGGCTGTTACTGCTTTAAATGGTGCTCCGGGCGTTTACTCGGCCCGCTACGCTGGCAGCAACGCCTCTGATTCCGACAACATACATAAATTACTGCAAGCCTTAGAGGGCATTGAAGAAAGTCAGCGTCAGGCCAGTTTTCATTGCGTACTGGTTTATATGCAAAGTGCAGAAGATCCGACACCAATCATCTGCCAGGGTCGCTGGGACGGACACATATTAACCAAGCCGGTTGGAGAAGAAGGTTTCGGCTACGATCCAGTATTTTGGGTTAAAGAAAAAAACTGTTCCGCAGCGCAATTAAGCAAAACAGAAAAACAAGGACTTAGCCACCGCGGACAGGCGTTAAAGTTACTACTTGAGCAGTTGGCTGAATGACTTCTCCTCTGACGCTTCCGCCGCTGTCTCTGTATATACACATTCCATGGTGTATTCAGAAGTGCCCTTATTGTGATTTTAATTCACATAAACTGACCGGAGATGTACCTGAAGCAAGTTATGTCGGCCGTCTTTTAGAAGACTTACGAGCCGACATTGACTGGGTTCAGGGCCGGGAAATTCAGTCAATATTTATCGGCGGAGGTACGCCGAGTGTATTGTCTGCAAAAGCAATACAGCAGTTAATGGACGGGGTTCGTTCAATCATCGCATTAAGTTCCGATTGTGAAGTGACGATGGAAGCGAACCCGGGAACCTTTGAGACTGAAAAATTCTCTGCTTTCGTTGCTGCAGGCATCAACCGCTTGTCTATTGGCGTTCAGAGCTTACAGGAACATCAGTTACAACGCCTGGGGCGTATTCACAATCCGCAACAGGCAAAGGATGCAGCTGCGCACGCAAGTGAATTACCGCTATCCAGTTTCAATCTCGACCTTATGCATGGTTTACCGGATCAGACCGTAGAAATGGCATTAGACGACCTACGTCAGGTCATTGCCCTGAACCCGCCGCATATCTCCTGGTATCAGTTGACGATTGAGCCTAACACGCTATTTGCGAGCCAGCCCCCGGAACTCCCGGACGACGATACACTGTGGGAAATTTATCAGCAGGGTCATAAACTTCTGGAAGCAGCAGGTTATTCTCAGTACGAAGTGAGCGCTTACGCTAAACCAGGCCATCAGAGCAGGCATAACCGTAACTACTGGCAATATGGCGACTATTTAGGTATTGGTTGCGGAGCCCACAGCAAAGTCACTCTGCCTCAAGAAAATAAAATTCTGCGTTGCGAAAAAGTGAAGCACCCCAAAGGCTATTTAGATTTAACCAAGCCCCTGCGCTATCAAGTAAAAGAAGTTGCAGTAGATGACCGCTTGTTTGAGTTTTTCATGAACCAGTTCCGCTTACTGGAGCCAGTTAGTAAAAGTAACTTTGAACAAACCACGGCTCTTTCTGCAGAGGTAGCCTCAAAGCAGTTAACGAAGGCCAAAACTCTGGAGCTTGTAATGGAAGACGAGCTTAACTGGCAACTAACTCAACGCGGCCACCGATTTTTAAACTCGGTTCTGGATACGCTTCTGGATTAAGCCAGAAGCGTGGCAGATTAGTTGATTTTAAACTGAAGGTCCCAAACGCCATGGCCTTTTCCTTCTCCCCGGCGTTCAAACTTGGTTTTTGGGCGATTGTCGGGACGTGGCACGTAGTCACCTGAAGACGAAAAATTGGTTAACCGGGGTTCGTCATTCAGAACTTCCAGCATATGCTCTGCGTAGTTTTCCCAGTCTGTTGCAAGATGAATGACTCCGTCAGTCTCAATTTTCTGAATTAATAATTGCACAAACTCGGGCTGTACAATGCGTCGTTTATGGTGACGTTTCTTGTGCCAGGGGTCGGGAAAGAAAATTTGAACACAGTTCAGACTTTTATCCGGAATGCACTGTTTTAATACTTCGACCGCGTCTTCATGAAACACCCGAAAATTTTCCACCTCTGCTTCCTCAGCAGCCATAAGGCACGCGCCTATACCGGGTTCATGTACTTCTATGCCAATAAAGTCACGTTCGGGAGCATTAGCTGCCATCTCAACTAGTGAATGGCCCATACCAAAACCAATTTCCAGCGTTACTGGGGCTTGCCGACCAAACACCTCAACTAAATCCAACCGGCCATTCTCCAGAGTTAAACCTACTGAAGGCCAAAGACGTTCAATTGCAGCAGCCTGCCCTTTTGTCAGTCTTCCTTCTCTTTTCACAAAGCTGCGCACTGTTCTCACATATTTTCCCGCAGCGGCGGCTTCTTCGGCAGTTTTAAAATGGCTCATGACTTTCCTGAAAATGAATAACTTAGCTAATAGCAAAAAAACAGGCCTGAAAAATCAGGCCTGTTTAGAGTAGCGCTATTATCGCTATTTCGAGCAATCAATACAATCGGTATTAACGAGTTTTAGGTACCCGGTTTACGACTTTCAATGTTGCTTCAATGCGACGGTTTTCCTGACGATCAGCAGCGTTGTCTTCGCGAACTTTTGGTTGAGATTCGCCGTGACCTTTAAAGTCAACGCGGCTCTTCTCAATTCCATATCTGTTCACTAGCTCATTAGCGACTGTCTCAGCACGGCGCTCAGATAACCACTGGTTATATTTCGCTTCACCCGTACTGTCTGTATGTCCATGAATGGTAATATCCAGTTGTGGATGTTCCTTCATGAACTCCGCCATGTCTTTTATATCTGACTGCTCACCGCTACGAATTTTAGAAGAGTTAAGGTCGAACTCAACCAACAAATCTTCCGTAATGGTTTCGTTTTCATAAAGAATACAACCGGTCTCATCTACCGAGTAATTCTTAGGTGTATTAGCACATTTGTCTTTTGAGTCAACAACGCCATCACCATCAGAATCTACAGGTTCAGACTCCGGCTCAGGTGCCGCTTGTTGAGGTTCTGGACGTGGCTCTGGACGTGTTCTAGGTTCAGGACTGGTATCACGACCACCAAAGAACCATTGCAGACCTACGTTTGCGAACATTTCCGTGTAGTCTTCTTCCCAACCACGCTGAGCACCACCTTCCACACGCCATGCCAGATTATCGGTGATAAAGCTACGATGACCAAGCGTGACTCGTGCAGCAACATCCGTAACATCGCCAATTTCAGTGTTGTTCACACCTAAACCAGCATAAAAGTTGTTGTTAAAGTGGTATAACGCATCAACACCGTAGCTATCGCCGTAGGCATCGCCCGCTCCAACCAAGTCTGCTTCCATGTAGTCATAATAAATACGGGCTTCCCATGCCTCGGTAAACATCATGCCGGCTTCAACACCTGAAGTAATGGTTTTGAATCCATCATCAACGAAAAATGCTTGACCATTTTTTACCGCGACACGATCATCGTCGGCAGAAAATGCGCCTAGGCGCGCGCCCAGATAAAAGTCGTTTTGCTCAACCTCGGTCTGCTGCGCAAAAACTGGAGCGGTTAACCCCGCGGTTAGCAAAGATATAGTGATTAAATTTAAGGTTTTCATTGCAAAGCTCCTTTTAATTGCAATAACAATCATGCTCGGAATATGAGACACTGTGTATGACATAAAGACTAGTACATTTTTTGAATAAGTCATTTTTATTTGCAGAGATTTACAGTTGACTCAGACATTTAGCTCACAGATTCTCAATTGGTTTCAGCAATACGGGCGCAAGCATCTGCCATGGCAGAAAAACGTCACGCCCTATCGCGTCTGGGTGTCAGAAATTATGCTGCAACAAACCCAGGTCACTACCGTTATTCCGTACTTCGAACGTTTTATGGCAACCTTTCCTACGGTTCAGGAGTTGGCCTCAGCCCCACAAGACAAAGTATTGAATTTATGGACTGGATTAGGCTATTACGCAAGAGCTCGTAACCTTCATAAAACTGCAAAACTTATTTGCACTGAATATAACGGTGAATTCCCCGAAAAAGTTCATGAACTCGAACAACTACCTGGGGTTGGTCGCTCAACAGCCGGCGCAATTCGCTCTCTTGGGCATGGTGAATACGCACCTATTCTGGATGGCAACGTCAAGCGTGTATTAGCACGTCATTTTGCTGTTTCTGGCTGGCCTGGTAAGGCAGATGTTTTAAAGCAACTGTGGCAACTGAGTGAACAATTGACCCCAAAGCAAGACTCCGGCGCATACAATCAGGCAATGATGGATATCGGTGCAATGATTTGTAGTCGCAGTAAACCGCTTTGCGAGCAATGCCCTGTCAATAGCACCTGTATTGCCAGAGCAACGGACACAATAGCACAGTATCCGGGAAAGAAGCCGAAAAAGATTAAACCAGTAAAAGCAACTCACATGCTGCTTTTTCGGCATAATCATCAGTTTTTGCTGGAGAAGCGCCCTCAGTCGGGTATATGGGGCGGACTTTGGTGCTTTCCACAATGTGATGAGGAAACGGACATTCCTTCCTTGGCCCAACAATACGGCGTCACTGAATTAGCAAGACAACAGCTGGCACCTTTTCGTCATACCTTTAGCCACTTCCATCTGGACTGCAAGCCCCTGCTAATTGACGTTGCTCCCTCTGAGACTATACTCAACGAAGCACAACACTTATGGGTAAAGGCTGATACCAATCAGGGCTTGGGCTTTGCTGCACCAACCGTTAAACTGATGGAGCAGTTAACTACTAAATAGGTGAACACCGCATGAGCCGCACTGTATTTTGTGAGCATTTTCAAAAAGAAGCCGAAGGTCTCGATTTTCAACTCTACCCCGGTGAGCTGGGCGAGCGTATTTTTAACCATATATCAAAAGACGCCTGGGCTGAATGGCAAAAAAAGCAAACCATGCTGATAAACGAAAAACGGTTAAACATGATGGATCCGACTGATCGTGAGTTTCTTGAAAAGCAGATGACAGCCTTTTTATTCGAAGGAAAAGCCCCTGAAATTGAAGGCTACACCCCACCAGAGAGTTAATGCATTGCATTAACGAATTTCCGGACTTGACTCTTTTTTCTTGTAAATCGAAATTATTGTCTAATATATTGACAATAGGTATGGCTTATGAGCCTCGCTGGAGCTTAGACAGCCAATCTGTTAGACTACTAACGAATTCAACAAAAGGGAGTCTCTATGAAAGCGCCATCCTGGCGAAGAGCCGTACTGAAAGTGGGGAGTGCGCTCATCGCGCCAGATGAAACTGGGGTTAGCACCAAATACCTATTACCCATAGCTCGTTTTATTAACGAGTGCCGAGAACGCGGGCAAGAAGTTGTCTTAGTCTCGTCAGGCAGCGTTGCTGCCGGCCGCAAACATTTTAACTTTGAACACAAGAAAGTACCGGTTGCCGTGCGCAAAGCAATGTCGGCGGTTGGTCAGAATGAAATGATGGGTTACTGGTCACGCTTTTTCGATTCCCCCTGCGCCCAGTTGCTTATGACCCACAGTGACTTACGCGACCGAGCTCGCTACGTCAGCATTAAAAACACCCTAAACAGATTGTTAGAGCACGACATTTTACCCGTGGTAAATGAGAACGATGCCCTTGCTACTGACGAAATGAAAGTGGGTGATAACGACAACTTGTCGGCCATGATCGCGACTTTGGTTGATGCCGACGCGCTGTTTATTTGTTCAGACATCGACGGTCTGTATGACTCAGATCCAAACCTGAATCCGGACGCGAAAAAAATACCGGTGGTTGAACAAATTGACGAGAGCATTTATTCGCTTGCCGGTGGTTCAGTAAGTTCCGTCGGTACCGGGGGAATGCGCACTAAAGTTGAGGCGGCAGAAAAAGCTACTTCACACGGTATCGATACTTACATAGTTAACGGTCGTAAGGGTGAAACTTTTGAATCGTTACTACAGGGGGACATCCCCGGCACATTATTCCGTCGCCAATCTGATCCAATTAGCAATAAAAAGCATTGGTTAAGACACACTTTGGTCGCTCAGGGTGAAATATTGGTTGATGAAGGTGCTGAGAAAGCATTAATTGAGAACGGTGCCTCACTACTGAGTTCAGGCATTGTTGATGTACAAGGTGACTTTGATCGCGGTGACGCCGTGCTGGTTCGCAGCGCCAACGATACTGACGCTATCGCAAAAGGTATTTGTCAGTACAGCGCACATGAACTGATGCACATTAAAGGGCAGCAAACGGAAGATATAGCAGAAAAATTTGGCTATAGCCCAATTACGGAAGTTATTCACCGCGACGATCTAATGATTTTGGAGGATTCATGAGCCAGCAACTAGCAAAAGAAATTTCGCAACGCGCCGCAAAAGCGGCACGCGCTGTAGCAACCTTATCGGAAGCAGACAAAAACGCCGTACTTCAAAAAATGGCTGACGCTATTCGCGCACGTCAGGATAAGATTATTGAAGTAAATAAAAAAGATTTGGCCACAGGCAAAGAAAAAGGCCTCAGCGACGCTATGATGGATCGCCTGGAATTAACGCCAGAGCGTGTCGAAGGCATGGCTTCTGCCATTGAAGAGATCATTGCATTGAAAGATCCTGTCGGCGACAGCTACGTTCTCGACGAGCGCCCTAACGGCATGAAAATTGAGAAAATGCGCATTCCTCTGGGCGTTATCTGCATGATTTATGAAGCACGTCCGAATGTCACAGCTGACGCTGGAGCGCTATGCTTTAAGTCTGGTAACGCGGTAATTTTACGTTGTGGCCGGGAAGCCATTGAGAGCAGTAAAGCCATTGCTGAAGCCTTGCACGAAGCTTTAGAAGCCAGCAACCTGCCTAAAGACGTTATCACCGTGGTGCCAACACCTGACCGCGAACTGATGACTGAACTTCTGCAACAGAAAGACTATATCGATCTGGTTATTCCTCGCGGCGGTGAAGGTCTCATTCATTTCGTTAGCGACACCAGTAAAATCCCAGTCATTCAACATTACAAAGGTGTTTGCCACCTGTATGTGGATAAAGACGCAGACCTTGATAAAGCTCTGGCAATTCTGCTTAACGGTAAAACTCAGCGTACCGGCGTTTGTAATGCGCTAGAAGGTTTACTGGTTCATCAGGACGTTGCTGATAAGTTCTTGCCTATGGCTGCTAAGGCGCTGGCAGAGAAAGACGTAACCATCCACGCCGACAAGCGTTCAGTAAGCTACTTTGATGGCGCTGATGAGATTGCAGACGATGCTTTTGGTGAAGAATACCTGGCTCTTGAGATTGCGGTTCGGACCGTCGATAACTACGAAGGTGCTATTGAGCATATTCAGGAGTTTGGTAGCGGTCATACCGAAGTTATTATCACTGAAAACGATGAAACCGCTAAGCGTTTCATTCGTGAAGTAGACTCAGCCGTTACCATGGCAAATGTCTCTTCTCGCTTCTCTGATGGCGGCCAGTTAGGTTTGGGTGCTGAAATTGGTATCTCCACCAGTAAGCTACACGCATATGGACCAATGGGTCTTGAGGCACTAACAACTGAAAAATTCGTGGTGACCGGGAACGGTCAAGTTCGCGACTAATTCAGTGCTTAGCGCATTAAAAAGCCCCGGTCACTTCAAGTGGCCGGGGCTTTTTTTATGGCTTAGAGCTTAACGACGATAGCCGGTTAATAGTTCAGGCCAGTCACGGGACTCCTTCCAATAGAAGGTTTCATTCTTCTCTTTTTCTTTGCGTAAAGAGCGCAGTAGCCGTTGGATATTAGCTTCTTTCCAGTCACCGTTTTCACGGAAGTCGCACTTGTCAAAATCGACAATCCAGGCTTTGTCTTTGTCATCCAACATAAGGTTGTGACAATTTAAATCTGAATGGTAGACACCAGTATCATGCAGCTCTTTAATAACACTGCCCAGCTTTTGCCATAGCTCCGCGGGCAGTTTCTTTTCACGCAGTAATCGGAAAACATCGACAGCCCCCGGAATAACTTCTACCAGAATATCTGCTTTGTAACTGAAAACCGCGGTCTTTTCCATGCGAGCCGCTACTGGACGCGGAACGGGTAAACCAATTTCCCGCAATTTCAATAGCAAATCGAACTCATGAATAGCCCGGCTTTTTTCCGCAGGTTCACGTAAAAAGCGATCTTTATTAATTTTACCGACTAATCCACCACGATAATAATGGCGCAGTAAAAGTCCTAAATCCCCCTGCTGAATAAACCAAACTGTTGCGCGTCCCGTTGAGTTTCCGGCAATCGACTTCTGCTGCTGCCAATACTGGGCTGTAAAATGCTTGTCTTCTATCGTTTCAAAAATATCGCTGTCGTAGCGAATAAGCCCTTGGGGACTCTGCTCTGTTTTTATCATACCGCTTCCTGTCAGAGTATATTCCAGTGCCCGCTTTAATACTCTTAACGTAGCACCCTGGTGCGTTTGTAAAACGCTTTTAGCAGCTTCATGTTGCGCTTTCATGACAGCTGTCTGCTGCATCAACTCCACAGCTTGTTTAATTTCTCCGGCATTATTAACCCACTGCACGGCACCGGCTTTTGCCAGCTCACCATAAACTTGTGGGAAATTGAACACGTGCCGCCCTGACATAACATTGGAGCCAGCTGCTATAACTTCAAGGGGGTTATGCCCGCCTCGCTCAATAATACTTCCGCCGACAAAGCTCGCCGAGGCTAATTGCCCCCACAACATCATTTCCCCCATGCTGTCAGCAAGAAAGACATCACAATCTTCAGGTATCGCATTACTTTCGCTTCTACGGGCAAGCTTAAGTCCGGATTCCTGTATCATTTCTGCTACTACCTGAAATTGCTCAGGGTGTCGCGGCGCAATGATAAGACAGGAATTGGGTAAGTCCTGTTGAATCAGCTTGTGTGCTTCTAACAGCAGCTCGTGCTCGCCGGGATGGCTGCTACTGGCCAACCAAACCTGCCGCGACGCAATGCTTTGCTGCCATGCCAAGGCTTTTTCAATGTCAGTAGTACAAAGCTCAATGTCGTACTTAAGGTTTCCGTCCACAAAGAGCACGCCACTAGGAACGCCCAGTACCTTCATTCGTCGCGCGGTTTCTTTATTCTGCACAGAAACCAGTGTCAGTTGTTTCCAGACCTTCTTCATCAACCAATGAAAACGCCGATAACCCGCCGCTGAGCGAGCCGAAAGCCGCGCGTTTAACAATGCGACAGGAACATTAGCTCTGGAAAATTGGTTCAACATTTGCGGCCAAAGCTCGGTTTCCATTACCCACACGGCTTTAGGTTTAAACTTACGCACAAAACGCTTCGCGGCCCCGGGAGTATCTATCGGCCAATAACGGCAACTAACAGTGTCGCCAAAATGCTGCTGAATAAGTTCCCGGGCCGTTGGTGTCATGCAGGTAATAAGTATTTTTTGACCTGATTCCTGACGCAAAAGCTGCTCTATCAACCGTTTCGCCGCTAACGTCTCGCCAACGGAAACGCTATGAATAACTACACAGCCGTGCTGCTTTTTATCAACAGATCCAAGCGCAAGCCGTTCTGACCAGTTCTTACGGTAGCGGCTGTCTTTTCTGCCGCGTAGCCACAACCAGACAAAAACGGCTGGAGTGACCAGCCGTATTAATACTCCGTAGATCCACAATTGCATATCATTTAACGCCAGTATTCGGCTATCCACTTGGTTGGCAGAACCTTACGGTACCACTTGCCGCTTCGGCCTTCCAACGCGTCATCCGGGTGCGGTTTACCATGGAAAATAATAACTTTCGCTTCTTCAGGTATACGTGGCTCTTGGAAAAAGCTTAATGGGAACGGACGCAGACAATGGCGCTTAAAGCTACGACACCACTTTTCCGGCCAGTACGTCAGCTTGTCTTGGCGATCGACAAAATGGGTAATGTACTCCTGCTCATTCCGTACATCAGCGATAGCCGCTTTCGGATCTTTTTTCAGATGCTCTAACGCGTCTTCATGAGCGCCAATATCAAAGCGAAATACCGATGTATTCCCGGTGGCATCAGATTTATCCCACTCTTTGATCACCATAAACTCGCCTTCCGGCTCAAAGAACTCGTCCAGACTGCCAACAATAATAATATCCAGATCCAGGAATAAAGTCGGGCCTTCAAGATCATAAAGCGGGTTCGCAAAGCAGGTAAGCTTTAACCAGCCATGACCTTTTGTCCACGGAACTTGCTCATCAAAGTCTTTAAAGCCAATTTTAGGAATAGCTTTTACTTCAATCTCGTCATTGATACCCTCAAAGTCATCGGTAAAACAGACAAAACGGAATGGTCGACTAAGGTGGCGACTGACCATTGAATGCAACGTATTGACGTAATCGGGGCCATACTTTTTACCCCATTTAATGCAAATGACGTTGACCGGTTTTTGCTCTGATGAATTCTCGTTACCCGCTGCCTGGTTCATAACTGCTCCTGAATCTGAAACTACCGCGCATAATGCCATATTTTGGTGCATTTAGGTATGCCGATCTGAATCCCTGAATAGAACGTAATGAAGCAATCAACCCTAACCCTTCATAGCTTATGAAAATTCATACTCTACGACTTATACTTGGCGACCAACTCAATGCCAGACATTCGTGGTTCAGACAAAAGGACGCGGGCGTACTTTATGTAATGATGGAGCTCAAACAAGAGACTAACTACGTTGTTCACCACCGGCAAAAAGTATTAGCTTTTTTCGCCGCGATGCGGGCTTTCGGTAACGCTCTGAGCTCTGCGGGGCATCAAGTAAACTATATAAAACTTGATGATGACACTAATGAGCAAAGCCTGACTCAGAACCTTCAGCAATTAATGAAAAAGTACGAAGTGACCACTCTGGAATGTCAGCAACCCGACGAATACCGGCTCGATCATCAACTGAAAAGCTGGGCCGGCGCCAATAACATTAATTTGAACTGGTTTGATACAGAACACTTTCTTACCGGCCGCAACTCGCTAAAAGAATATTTCCCCAATAGCGAAAACTACTTAATGGAAACCTTCTACCGAAAGGTTCGTAAGCAATACGATATTCTAATGGAGGACGAACGTCCGACTGGTGGCCGCTGGAATTACGATAAAGAAAACCAGAAAAAGATTCCCGCAAATCATGACGTGGAACGGCCTTTAACCTTCGCCAATGACGTATCGGATATTGATGAATTGCTGCACGCCGGTGACGTTAAAACCATGGGGCAAGCGAACGCAGCTCAACTGATATGGCCGGTTAGCCGAAAACAGTCGAAGCAGTTGCTTGAACATTTTTGTCAATTCGGACTCCCTGATTTTGGTCGTTATCAGGACACCATGGCAACAGAGAACAACGTTGGAAAAGCCCATTGGAGTCTTTATCACTCACGACTTTCATTTTCATTAAACACCAAAATGCTGCATCCGCTAGAAGTGGTTAACGCTGCTATTGATGCCTGGTCAAATAATAAAGACAGCATTTCACTTGCTCAAATTGAAGGCTTCTGTCGGCAAATTATTGGCTGGCGAGAGTTTGTGCGGGGCATTTACTGGGCGCATATGCCTGACTATAAAAACCTTAACGATCTTAACCACACCAGAGCGTTACCGGAGTTTTACTGGAATGCCGACACCAAAATGAGCTGTCTGCACTATTCCATTAAGCAGTCGTTAGACTATGCCTACGCACATCACATACAGCGGTTAATGGTAACCGGAAATTTCGCACTGCTGGCCGGCGTATCACCGGATGCTTTGGATGACTGGTATCTTGGTATTTATATTGATGCCATTGAATGGGTGGAGTTGCCCAATACGCGCGGTATGAGTCAGTATGCCGACGGCGGGCTGATAGCAACCAAACCCTACATTGCCAGTGCCAACTATATGCAAAAAATGGGGCACTATTGTAAAGAGTGCTATTATGATCCGAAGAAGAAAACCGGCGAAAAAGCCTGTCCTTTTAACAGCCTGTACTGGCATTTTATTGAACGTCATAAAGAACGCTTTAAAGACAACCACAGAATGAGCATGATGTATCAGGTCTGGAATAAAAAAACCGAAGAAGAGCAGCAAGCGTTAATGAAACAAGCCGAAACTTATTTAGATAATATCAACGAGTTATAAAAGGAAGCACAATGAAAAAATGGATGGTGTCATTACTTTTTACCTTTCTACTGAGTGCCTGTAACTCTCAACCAACACCGGTAGCCGAAGTTGTTGACGACTTTGAAGCCGAGCGTTACTTGGGCAAATGGTACGAAATAGTCCGTATGCCACATAGCTTTGAAGAGGGCTTGCAGGGTGTTACCGCAGAGTATCGCTTAAATGGTGATGGAACACTGGAAGTGACCAACCGGGGCTATCACACCAAAAATGAAGAGTGGCAAACCGCTATAGGGCTGGCCGAACCGGTCGAAAATATGGATGCCGCGTATCAGGTTACCTTCTTCTGGCCCTTTTATGGCGGTTATTACGTAAGTTGGTTAGGTGGTGATTATCAACAGGCGATAGTAACCAGCGACTCACATGAGTATTTCTGGTTTTTATCGAGAAGCCCGGATGTCTCTCAGGCAGATATTGATTACGCCTTAGCCAAGGCTCATGAGTGGGGATATGACATCGACCAGATGATCATTGTTGATCATCCGGCCGAGTTAAGAGACGCTAATTAACTAAAACGACGCGCGGCACCTTTACCGGAGTTGCGCTTAGGTCCGCCACGAGCATCGCGGTCACGCGGTGGGCGTGGCGCACGTTTAACTTGCTCATCACTTAATTCCAGACCCATAGGCTGTTGACGCACGCGAGCTTTTTTCAGTACATGCATAATATCTTTTGGCATGCCTTTTGGCAGTTGCACTAAAGAGTGATTATCAAACAACTGAATTTGCCCAATATACTTACTGTCCATTGACGCTTCGTTAGCAATGGCTCCAACGATGTCACCGGGACGAGCACCGTGCTCACGACCGACCTGAATTTTGTAGGTTTCGAAATCGACATCCGCTGCACGACTGGTGGTACGCTCTGCACGAGGTTTGCGCTTATCACCACGGTCACTGCGTTCATTGCGACCAGAACGCTCACTGCGTGGTTCACGTACCTGGCGGTCTTCTTTCAGGAACAACGGACGCTGTTCATTATGCTGAGCCAATAACGCTAAAGCAATTTCTTCAGCACTTAACTCTGACTGTTGCAGCCACTCGCCTAACAGTTTCTCTAGCTTAGGCTTATCAGCGCTTGCAGTTTCAGGAGCCAGTGACGCCTGCAATTTCTCTAACAACTGTTGCTGGCGGTACTTGCTCAATTCATTGGCATTTGGTACTTCAAAGAACTCAACCGGTGCATTGGTTAAGCGCTCATAGTGACGTAACAAATGGCGCTCTTTTGCACGGAAGAATAAAATCGCTTCACCTGTACGGCCGGCACGACCAGTACGACCAATACGGTGAACATAAGATTCAGTATCGCTTGGTAAGTCGTAGTTAATAACGTGCGTAATTTCAGGAACGTCTAAGCCACGAGCAACAACGTCAGTTCCTACCAGAATTTCGATGTGTCCACTACGTAACTGACTGACCGTTTGCTCACGCTGAGCCTGGTTCAAGTCACCGCTTAATGGCGCCGCTTTAAAGCCATTGCGTTGCAGCAATTCGGCTACATCCATCGTATCCTGACGGGTACGTACGAAAATCAATGCGCGCTGATACGGAGTAACTTCTAACAATCGAGTCAGAGCGGTCATTTTAGTCATGCCCTGCACTTTCCAGGCTTTCTGCTTAATAGTGGCTTTTTCGCGGGCAATAGCTTCAATCTGAATGTTCAGCGGATCTTTCAGGAAGGTTTTTGCCAGTTTGCGAATTGCATTCGGCATAGTTGCTGAAAATAACGCGCGTTGCGCAGTATTTGGTACAGCTTTTAGAATCGTCTCGATGTCTTCAACGAAACCCATATTAAGCATTTCATCGGCTTCATCCAGAACCCCTACTTTCAAACCGTCTAATTGCAAGACGTTTTTGTTTAATAAGTCGATAAGACGACCTGGGGTACCGACAACAATAGCGGTGCCTTGCTTCAGGGCTTTAACCTGAGGACCAAATGGTGCGCCACCGTATACCGTTGCCACGCCAACGCCACGCATTTTCGCAGCAAAACCTTCCAGAGCTTCGGCTACCTGAATAGCCAATTCACGAGTTGGAGTCACGACTAATACTTGAGTTTGCTTAACCGACGCATCAATTTTTGCCAGTGCAGGCAGGCCGAATGCAGCAGTTTTACCGGTACCGGTCTGAGCTTCGCCCAGCACATCTTGTCCTTCAAGCAAGGCAGGAATAGCCTGTAGCTGAATAGGAGTCGGAGTTAAAAACTGCATTGCGTTTAATTGTTCAAGCACAGCACTAGGTAAGGCCATGTCGTTAAACGACACGCCCGTTTGGGTATTTGACATATTTGTCTCACTTTATTCCCGTTTGCCCATTGGCAAACACAATAAAAAAGGGGTTATGGCCCGGCAACAGGAATCAGTGTTCAGTCTCTAAACTGTCTGGACTGGAATCAGGCGCTGCAACCCCACGAATCAAGGGTGACCGCTGCCTCATCAGTTATGCGGTGTTCCTTGAGGAACCGCGGATTATACTTTTTTTTACTCAAAAAGCAATGCCTTTGAGCTTTTTTTCACCAAACGCATCTATTTCCATCAAAATAATCGAAAAAGTTGAACCATTTCTTTTTATATTGCCTACATTATTAGAGTTATTCTCAAATTTGGAGGAATTATGTCAGCACATTCTATGTCATCCCTGACTAAGAAAGACTGCTTTATTGAAGGTCATTGGGTTCCTACGGACAAACGTTTCTCAGTAACTAACCCCGCAACTGGCGAAGTAATAGCCGAGGTTGCTGACGCTGACGAAGATTTAACTCAACGTGCCATAAACGTTGCAGAGACAGCCCTGAAAAGCTGGCGTAAGAAAACTGCCCGTGAACGTGCGCTGCTGCTGCGCAAATGGTACGAATCTATGATGGACAATAAACAGGCACTGGGTGAATTAATGAGTGCCGAACAAGGCAAGCCGGTAGCTGAAGCCATTGGCGAAGTCGAATATGGAGCCAGCTTTGTTGACTGGTTTGCAGGTGAAGCTGAACGCATCGATGGCGATATATTACCTAACGCCGACAGCAGTAAGCGCGTAATGGTCACTAAAGAGCCCGTTGGTGTCTGTGCGGCCATTACCCCATGGAATTTCCCCAACGCTATGATCACTCGTAAAATTGCGCCTGCATTAGCGGCCGGGTGTACTATCGTGGTTAAGCCACCGCAATTAACTCCGCTCTCCAGCCTGGCATTAGCACAACTGGCCAGCGAAGTTGGCATTCCCGACGGCGTTATTAATATAATTCCGACCAGTGATGCCAAGAGTGTCGGTAAACGTCTGGCGACCTCACCACAGGTTCGCAAGCTGTCATTTACCGGCTCTACAGGTGTCGGAAAAATTCTAATGCAGCAATGTTCGGAGCACGTCACCAAATTGTCTCTTGAGCTTGGCGGTAATGCGCCGTTCCTGGTCTTTGACGATGCCGATATAGAGCAAGCCGCAGAACAGCTAATAGCCTGCAAATTCCGCAATGGTGGGCAAACCTGTGTTTCAGCAAACAGAATACTGGTACAACAGTCTGTAGCTGAAAAATTTACCGACGCGGTTGTCAGTAAAGTGAAAGCTTTGAAAGTAGGACCAGGTACAGAAGAAAATGTCGACTTAGGTCCGCTTATCGATCAGGATGCTGTCGATAAAGTACAACGTTTAGTGCTCGCTGCTAAATCTGACGGTGCAACCATAGAAACCGGTGGTTCAGTAATGACCGAGTTAGGCGATTTATTCTATGCGCCAACGGTCATTACAGGCGTAACCGAAGAAATGGATATTAGCGAAGAAGAAATCTTTGGTCCGGTAGTAGCTATCAATACCTTTGAAACAGAAGAAGAAGGCATTGAAAAAGCCAACAATACACCATTTGGCCTGGCTTCTTACTTCGCAGCCAAAGACACCGCACGTATTTTCCGCGTAAGTGATGCGCTTGAATACGGCATGGTTGGTGTAAATACTGGTGGCATATCGCACGCTTATAACCCATTCGGTGGCATCAAAGAATCCGGTGTTGGCCGTGAAGGTTCTAAGTACGGTATCGACGAATATCTTGAGTTAAAAACGGTGACTCTTGGCGGACTTCGATGAAACCGTTTGAAAACACACTGAAGCAGTTACAAAGCCACTTCGACAGCGGGCTCACTCGCCCGCTGTCATGGCGTTTAAATCAGCTTAAACAGCTTCAGCGCTTTCTTACTGAAAACGAAAAGTCTTTATTGCAAGCTCTCAAGTCTGATCTCAACAAACACCCTAGCGAAGCGCGTTTAACTGAATTACAGTTCCTCCAAAGTGATATTAAGCAGACAATTAAAGCTCTTCCTAAGTGGAGCAAACCTCACAAAGTTGGTAATCCTTTACTGGCCTGGCCGGCGAAAAGCCAGCTAGTACCTGAGCCGCTTGGCATTGTGCTGATTTTAGGTGCATGGAACTACCCTTTACAGTTACTTCTCGCGCCTTTAATTGCAGCCATAGCCGCTGGCAACTGCGCCGTCATAAAACCCTCTGAACATGCAACGGCAACAGCAGACCTACTGGCGCGCCAGTTACCAGACTACCTGGACAATGCTGCGATAAAAATTGTGGCTGGAGCGGTGGACGAGTCGCAACAACTAACAGCACTGCCCTTCGATCACATTTTCTATACTGGTGGTGAAAACGCAGCTAAAGCAATTATGGCCGCAGCCGCTGAAAACTTAACTCCGGTTACGCTGGAACTTGGCGGTAAAAGCCCTGCGGTAATTTTAGCCGACGCCCCCATTCAAGTTGCCGCTCGCCGTATTATTTGGGGTAAGTTTCTTAATGCAGGCCAAACCTGTATTGCGCCGGACTATGTACTGGTAGAAGACAGTGTGAAAGAGCCGTTAATTGCAGCCATGCAGCAGGAACTCATCAGTTTTTACGGTGAAGATCCTCAACACAGCAGTGACTACGGCAGGATCATCCATCAGCAGCACTGGCAGCGCCTGACGCAAATGCTGGAAAGCGAAAACGTAATTGTCGGCGGCGACTCTGATAAGAGCGAACGTTATATCGCCCCCACAATAGTGGATGGTGTAAAAGACGGCAGTGCGCTCATGCAGGAAGAAATTTTTGGTCCGATATTGCCGATTATAACCATTAAATCAGCAGCAGACGCCATTGAGGAAATCCGCCGCCATCCAAAACCACTAGCGCTCTATGCGTTTAGCAACAATCAGCGCCTGCTCGATTTATTTACACAACAAGTGTCTGCCGGCAATGTATGTTACAACGACACACTCATGTTCATGCTGAACGACGAATTGCCTTTTGGTGGCGTTGGTCGCAGCGGTATGGGCCGCTACCATGGTAAATGGGGCTTCGATACCTTCAGCCATTTAAAACCTGTGATGAAACGCAGTTTTCGCTTTGACGTCGCTTTACGCTACCCACCCTACAACAAGTTAAAAGATAAAATCTTATCCTGGTTTAGTCATTAACCATTGAAATTATGCGTTCGCGTCTGCATATCTCTGATAACAGAGATTGAAATGACTTATTAAAACAGGAGCGTCGCAGCTGATGTCCGAATCCAATATCGTTAACCTTGACTTGCAGAACTTTCAGCAAGTTTTGCTGGAAGGCTCAAAAGAAAAACTCATTATTATCGATTTTTGGGCTGACTGGTGTGAACCCTGCAAACAACTTATGCCAGTGCTTGAAAAGCTGGCTATGCAATACAGTGATCAGGTTATTCTGGCCAAAATAAACTGTGATGAGCAACAAGAGTTGGCCGCACAGTTTGGTATTCGCAGTTTACCTACAGTAGCCTTTTTTAAAGATGGTCAGCCAGTTGACAGTTTTGGCGGAGTAAAAACCGAAGGTGAAATTCGGGAAATACTGACAAAACACCTGCCCAGTCCGTCAGACGACTTAATTCAACAGGCTCAGACAGCAATGGGCGAAGGTGACGCGAATACGGCTTATACGCTGGCTAAACAAGCTTACGATTTAGACAATGCCAGTATGCAGGCTCTTAAACTCTTAGCCGAAGCTGCGGTCGATGCCGGTCGGTTGGATCAGGCCAAGGAGCTGGTCGCTAAGATTCCGCTGGTCGAGCAAGACGGTGACTACCAGCGCATAAAAGGTAAGCTTGAGCTGGCCGAGGATGCGGCTGACTCTCCGGAGTTACGCGCGTTACAAAAGCAAGTAGAAAGTAACCCCGACGACCTGGCTTTAAAATTACAGTTAGCACTTAAATTTCACGAAGCAAATCGTGATGAAGAAGCCCTGCAGCAGGTTTTTATTGTGTTGGGTAGAGACGTCAATTTTGCTGATGCGAAAAAATACGCACTCGACATTATCAATTCATTACCCGACGGTGATCCTCTGGCAGCGACCTATCGTAGAAAACTGTACAGCACAATGTATTGAAGACCTGTATTGGTGGTTGTTCACTAGCAGCAGTATTTGGCCGGCTCCCCCAGCCGGCTTCTTTTTATCCGGACGTTTTGTGATAATAAACTCATGCAGGAAAATTATAACCAACGCATTCAGTCAGGAGTGCTCCAGCCCGATAAATATCAGTTAAAGGCGGTAAAAGCGCTGCAACAGCGACTGGACTCACTTGCACGCGGACATAAGCCCAAAAGTCTTTACTTATTTGGTCCGGTAGGCCGGGGAAAAACCTTGCTGATGGATATGTTTTATCAACACCTTACTCAAAGCCAGGCCATTCGGCTGCATTTCCACCATTTTATGGCCAAAATCCACGAAGAACTGAATCACCTTCAGGGCGAAGCTAACCCTATGCAGATTATTGCAAAGAGGTGGTCACAGCACTATTCGATAATTTGCCTGGATGAGTTTTTCGTTGAAGATATTGGTGATGCAATGATTTTAGCCGGGCTATGGCATGCGCTGTTCAACGAGCAGGTTAGTTTAATAACAACCTCGAACGCCCCGCCTAATGAGCTCTACAGAGATGGTTTGGCGCGCCATCGCTTCGAACCTACAATAGAGTTGTTGAATAAGGAATGCGACTGTCTGGACTTAGGTATGGGCGTTGATTATCGCCGACTGCACGAGGCCGATTTACCCTATTACCTTAAGCAAGGCACGCTGCAACAGCTACGCTCACTCGCAGAGAGTCATTTCGGCGACACAAAAGAAACACCCTCCGTTCGGATAATGAACCGTGAAATTCCCTGCTTATGGCACAATAATGAAGTGATTGGTTTTGATTTTATGTCTCTCTGCTCCGGCCCCAGAAGTCAGCGTGACTATATGGAACTGGCCGACAACTATGGCGCTATAGCGGTGCATCAGGTTCCGGCTTTTTCTTATATACCAAATAAAGACCTGGTACATGGTGTAGAGGAAAGCTACCAGCGCGAACATCAGACAAATATTGTCAGTAAACTGGATAACGAAGCTCGTCGTTTTATAGCTTTGGTCGACGAGTGCTATGACCGAAAATGTCACTTATTGGTAACCGCTGAAACCGACATCGATAAATTATATCAGGCCAGACAATTGGCGTTTCCTTTCCGGCGTTGTGTTTCGAGGCTTTTTGAAATGCAGCAATGGACCGACTCAGTTCAGGGAAACACGCTGGTAAAAAGACGCCAATCTGTTCCAGAGAGTTGAATTCCCTGTATTTACCAGCGTGTTAAAACTGAGTTAAGAAAATGTTATCCTATTTCTAACAAATTCCAATATTACAATTGTCATGGATGTTAAAATAAGTTTTGTTTCCAAGCCAGATTTCCCGCATTCTGCCGCACAAACAGCAATTAGCCGCTTGCCGTTAAATTAACGCCTTGCTAGGATTGCTGGGATTTGCTGAACAGCCTCGCTTAAAAGCGTGACAACAAAAACGATAAAAGAAGGTTCAGAATGAGCGAACAACGCGATCAATTTAGCTCTAAGATTGGTTTTATATTAGCGGCGGCAGGTTCTGCCGTCGGCATTGGTAACTTAGTGGGTTTCCCTGTCGCTGCAACCAAAAATGGCGGTGGGGCATTTTTAATTATCTATGCGTTATTCGTCGCCTTTATTTGCGTACCGGTTATGTTGGCTGAAATGGGTCTGGGCCGGCGCGCTCAAAAAAGCCCTCTGGGATCTTACAAAGCATTATCGCCAAAAAATAAAGGCTGGCACCTTGCTGGCTTACTAGCCGTTATCACGCCATTTATGATTGCCGTTTTCTATATGGTTATCACCGTATGGATATTCGGTTATCTCTGGCATTCAGTAACCGGCAACCTTGATATGCTGGCCGACGCAGAATACTTTGGTCAGTTCGTTAACGATTACGGTTTTGTCGGCTTCCTTATCGCGGTGACCATTATTGTTAATGTCATCTTGCTTGGTGGTGTTCGTCAAGGGATAGAGAAAGCCGCAAAATTCCTGATGCCAGCACTGTTTATTATGCTCATTTTGCTGGTTATCTTTGTGCTGTCACTAGATAACGCCGTGCTCGGCCTGGAATTTTATCTGGTTCCCGACTTTTCAAAAATTGACGGTTCAGTAATAAACGGGGCGTTATCGCAGGCCTTTTTCTCGCTGTCGTTGGGTATGGGTATTTTAATAACCTACGGCTCTTATTTCAGCCGCAGGGACGACATTGTTACTTCGGGTAAACTGGTGGCCTTAACAGATACTGCCGTTGCCTTTACCGCCGGCTTAATGACCCTACCAGCTATTTTTGCTATCAACCCTGATACCAATCCAGACTCATTGAGTGACTCTTCAGTGAGTATGATTTTCTCTTTCTTCCCGCAAATCTTTATCGCTCTGGAAGGCGTTGTCGGATATGTTGGTGCAAGCATTGCCGCTACTCTCTTTTTCCTGCTGACCTTTATTGCTGCTATCACATCTTTGGTTTCTATTCTTGAAGTACCAACCGCGGCGGTTATTGAGCAGGCGAAGATAAGCCGTAAAAAAGCCCTGCTGATTATGGGTATCGCCGTTACTGTGCTGACTCTTGTTGCCGCGACCTCTTTTGGTTTTGTTCCGGCATTTACTGAGTTTGCCTTCTATGGAGAACAAACCAAGTCAGTCTTCGATATTATTTACGATGTTTTCTACGATACCATTTTGCCGCTGAATGGCCTGTTGATTTGCTTATTTGTCAGTTTCCACTGGCGCCGCAAAAACCTGGATGCAGAACTTGCTGAGGGTAACCCGGGGTATCCGAACACACTACTGGCCAAATATGTAAGCTTATCTATCTGCACTTTCATTCCATTGATATTAGCGGCGGTATTTATTAACACGGTGCTGACTAAGTTCTTCGCTTATTCTATTTTCTAAAATGGCAGAACGCAGCGGTTACCGACAACTTCAACTGCTGCAAGATGCGAGCCTCTGGCATGAATACTGCGAGGCTCGCCCGGCTAGCTCCATCTACTTATCAAACCTACAGACTCATGCCGATGCCGCACTGTCCCGTTACCGGGATTATCTGGGACATGAGTTTGAACAAGTGTGGATAGACTGCAGTGACGGTTTACACGCCGACGCCATAGCCGCACTTTGTGGCACTGTTACCGCCGGAGGCCTGTTGTCTGTTTTACTTCCGGTTGAAAGCAGCGCCATGAGCCACCGCATGGAGCGTTTTGCCGCAAAGTATTTTGCCGAGCCAAGTACCCAAACACGGTCATTAGTCAGCAAGCACGAAACGCGCTCAGCAAATGAGAAACTCTGGCTAACCAATGAGCAAAACTCTATTCTTAAAGTGCTTACGCAAAGCACAGGAAAACCACACGGCTCCCATATTATTACGGCAGAACGCGGTCGCGGTAAAAGCACCTTGTTAGGTCAGGCTCTTTCCCGAGTAGAAGATCACAGCTCGGTTATTGTCACTGCACCGCGAAAAGCCAATGCAAAAATTTTGCTACAGCAGGCGCCGGAAGCTCATTTCGTCGCCTGGGATAAGCTACTGGAGCAACCCGGCAATTCAGACATAACATTAATTATTGATGAAGCCGCGGGTCTGCCATTGTGGGCAACAGAGCAGCTATGCCAAAAGTTTAATCCCTGGCTGCTTGCCACAACTGTTGCGGGTTATGAAGGCTGTGGTCGTGGTTTTGCAGTGCACTTTACCGACTGGGCTAGAAAAACCTTGCCACAGGTATCTGTTCACCAGTTGACTCAGCCATTGCGCTGGCCCATAGATGATCCGCTAGAGCAGTGGCTGACCGACACTTTCATGCTAAACGAGCAACCAGTAACACAATTCGGGAGCCGGGAGTCCGGCACTTTTATAAAGCATGCATCGGACCTTGAAGAAGGTATGCTGCAACAGTGCTTTCAACTTCTTCTCAACGCACATTACCAGAGTAGCCCGAATGACCTTAATCTGCTGCTGACCGAACCCGGACATAAGCTCGCATATCAATCCACAAATGGCAAAGTTACTGCGGTTGCCTGGCTTATGAGTGAAGGGCCCATTCCGTCGCCATTAAAAGAAGAAGTCAGACAAGGCCAAAGACGTCCCAAAGGGAATTTACTGCCTCAGGCCATTGGCTATTTTCTGCAACAAGACTGGGCTATGGATTTACATTGGCTAAGAGTCGCACGTATTGCCGTGCCAGCAGCGAAAAGACGACGTAAAACCGCCTCCAAATTGCTGGCTGAGATTTACCGGTGGGCACTGGACAATAACTACCAGATGCTGGGCACCAGTTTTGCCTGGTCACCGGAACTGGATAATTTCTGGAGGAAAAATGGCTATGCCCTTTGGCGCCTGAGTAGCCGTATAGACAGTGTATCTGCGCGGCCTGCGGCTATTTATGCTCAACCGCTATCCAATGAACTCACTGGTTTATCCCAAGTATTCCAATTGCTCAACCAGTGGGGACATAACCAGCTACAATGGTTGTCAGGCGGTAAAGAGATGCTGCAACTGACAGAGGAAAGTAATGAGATAAAAGCCGATCTTATTCAAGCCTACCGTGTTAAGACCATCCCTTTTGACGCGGCACATTTTGCCTTAGCTCAGTGGTTTTACTGGCGACATAGTGATCACCCTCTTACCGAACTGCTGTGTAATTCATCAACAACGCTCAAACACCTGGGCGAGTATTGGGGGGGAGTATCTCAGCGTCAGGCAAATGAAAATCTCTGTAAAGAAGTATGCTTACTGCACTAATCTGACTTGTTGTTTTGGCAGCAAATTCCTATGATCAACCCAGAATCTAAACAGGAACCCCAACCATGACCCGTTATTCAGCTTTTATTCTTTGCTCGACTGTGTTGATACTAAGTGCCTGTAGCTCTTTTAAAGAGGAAAAGGAACAACCTGATGGCCCTTATCCGGAAACGAAAACCGTCGACCAGCAAGATGACTACCACGGTACCCGGGTTGAAGATCCATACCGCTGGCTGGAGCAGGATAGCCAGGAAGTAGCCAATTGGGTGGATGCGCAAAATCAGTTATCGACCCCTTTATTGCAAGAGCTTCCGGCGTTCGCGGACATTAAAGACCGCATGACAGAACTGTGGAATTATGAAAAAGTCAGCACACCTTTTCGCTATGCTGACCGGTACTTTTATTTCTCAAACGACGGCCTTCAGAATCAGTCCGTGCTTTACACCATGACAGATTTAGACAGTGCTCCGGATGTTCTGATTAACCCTAATAACTTTAGCGATGACGGAACCGTGTCGCTGGCACGTATTAACGTTTCTCCCAACGCTACCTATGTTGCTTATGCTAGCTCTGACGGCGGCAGCGACTGGACGAAAATAAAAGTCCGTAATGTCGAGTCAGGAAAAGACACCAGCGATATTATTGAAGGGGTAAAATTTACTGAAGTCGCCTGGCTGCCAAACGAACGTGGTTTTTATTACAGCCGCTACCCTGAAAATAAAGACGGCAGCTTTGATGATACAAAACCTGTCAGTGTCTATTTTCACAAACTGGGAACCAAACAAAGCGACGACGAACTGATTTTTGCTTTTGATAACCAGCCCGACCTGAACCCTTACGCAAAAGTATCGGACGACGGTAAGTACTTACTTATTGATGTCTTTAAAGGCTACGATGCTAATGCGGTCTATCTGCGTCCGCTAGCTCAGGAAGACGCGCCTTTCGAAGGGCTTTTCACCGAATGGGACGGTCAATATCAATACGTTACCAGCCAAAAAGGCCAGCTGTATTTTAAAACCACGAATGGAGCATCGACAGGTCGTGTCATTGCCGTTGATCCCAAGCAACCTGAGCCTGAGAACTGGAAAGAAATTATTGCCGCTAAAACCCATACACTGAAAGACGTGCATGCAGTAGACGGTCAACTATTTGCGCATTATTTGCAGAATGCACGCTCACGAGTAGCCATCTTTGATTTAAAGGGAACCATGCTGCAGGAACTGGCATTACCCGGTATAGGTTCAATCAGTGGTTTTGCAGGCAGTCATAAAGCACCCGATGTGTTCTTTTCCTTCAAAGGCTTTACTGAACCTGGAAAAATCTATCGTTACCAGCCTGATCAACAACGCACCACCTTGTGGTATGAAACCGAAGTTCCGGCCGAATCAGACCAATATACAACAGAGCAAGTAGTATACAACAGCGCCGATGGCACCGAAGTTCCGATGTTCTTGGTACACCGCAAGGACATTGAACTTAACGGTAAAAACCCAACGCTGTTATATGGCTATGGCGGCTTCAATATTTCTATTACGCCAGATTACGACACAACCCGCCTAGTCTGGTTAGAAATGGGCGGCGTCCTGGCCATTCCTAATCTTCGTGGCGGTGGTGAATTTGGTGAAATGTGGCATCAGCAAGGCACGAAAGAAAACAAACAAAACGTCTTTGACGATTTTATTGCCGCAGCTGAATGGTTAATAAACAACAACTACACCAACAAGAATAAACTCGCTATTCAGGGACGCAGTAACGGTGGTTTATTGGTAGGCGCTACAATGACTCAGCGTCCTGAACTGTTTGCTGCGGCTCTTCCTGCCGTTGGTGTTATGGATATGCTGAGATACCAACTGCCCAGCGCCAATGCACGAGGCTGGGGTAGTGAATTTGGTTTAAGCGAAAATAAAAAGGACTTCAAAACTCTTTATGCTTATTCGCCGGTGCACAACACCGAGAGCGGCACCTGTTATCCGGCAACACTCATTACCACCGGTGACCACGATAATAGAGTGGTTCCATGGCACAGCTACAAGTTTGCGGCGGCATTACAACGTGACCAAAGTTGCGACCAGCCGATACTGTTAAACGTAGAGACTCGCGCTGGTCATGGAGCCGGTACGCCAACCTGGATGCGCATTGAAGAACACGCGGAAAACTGGGCCTTTTTATACAAGTATTTAGGTATGAACTCAGAGGTTGTACAAAGCAACGCTTCTGAATGATGATTTCATAAAAATATGCTATCTTTCGCAGCAACTTTATTAGTTAAAAGATTTCTGTGAAGGATAGCATTCATGTCTAAAGTTCTAATTATTGGTGCCGGCGGTGTTGCTGGCGTAGTTGTACAAAAATGTGCAGGCCTACCTGAGGTATTCTCTGAAATTCATCTGGCCAGCCGTACCCTGTCAAAATGTCAGGCGTTGCAGGAAAAAGCCGGTAAAGACCGCGTTGTCGGTGTGTATCAGGTCGATGCCGATGATTCAGCTGAAGTAGCTGAGCTTATTCGTGGTATTAACCCATCACTGGTTATTAACGTTGCGCTTCCGTATCAGGACTTACCTATCATGGATGCTTGTCTGGAAACTGGCGTGCACTACCTTGATACCGCAAACTACGAGCCAAAAGACGAAGCTAAATTTGAATACTCATGGCAGTGGGCTTATCAGGAACGCTTTAAAGAAAAAGGGTTAATGGCCTTGTTGGGAGCCGGTTTTGATCCGGGTGTGACCAACGTTTTTACCGCCTATGCCGCCAAGCATTATTTTGATGAAGTGCATTATCTGGACATTGTTGACTGCAACGGTGGTGACCACGGTCAGGCGTTTGCGACTAACTTTAATCCGGAAATTAATATTCGCGAAATTACCCAAAAAGGTAAGTACTGGGAAAACGGCGAATGGCACGAAACTGACCCTATCAGTGTGCGTAAAGATCTGGACTACCCTAATGTTGGTGTTCGCCCGTCTTACCTGTTGTTTCACGAAGAGCTGGAATCGCTGGTTAAGCACTTTCCAACCATTAAACGCGCGCGTTTCTGGATGACTTTCGGTGAGCAGTATCTGACTCACTTACGGGTACTTGAAAACGTTGGCATGACCTCTATCCAGCCGGTAGAGTTTGAAGGCAAAAAAATTGTACCGCTGGAGTTTCTTAAAGCCGTACTACCTAATCCAGGTTCTCTGGCCGAAGGTTACACCGGCAAAACCTGTATTGGTACTTATGTCACAGGTATGAAAGATGGTCAGGAAAAAACCATCTTCATCTACAACAACTGTGACCACGCTGAAACTAACAAAGAAGTGGGCGCTCAGGCGGTTTCTTATACCACTGGCGTACCGGCAATGATTGGCGCTTCGATGATGTTGCAGGGTCACTGGATGGAACCAGGCGTCTGGAATATGGAGCAGTTTGACCCGGATGAGTTCATGGAGCGCCTGAACAAATATGGCCTGCCATGGCAAGTTCAGGAATGCGATAAGCCATTTGAGAAGTAACAGAGAAGACAACGCATGAGTCAATATACATCGCCGGAAATTCCGTCCCCTTGCTATGTGCTGGACGAAAAGCTGCTACGCAAAAACCTCGAGCTGATGCAAAAGGTACAGGAGCAAAGTGGTGCCGACATTATTCTGGCACTGAAAGGCTATGCCATGTGGTCTGCCTTTCCACTTATTCGTCAGTATCTAAAAGGCTGCACAGCCAGTTCTGTCTGGGAGGCAAAGCTGGCAGCAGAGGAATTTTCGCGCGAAGTTCATGCTTATGCGCCAGCTTATAAACAAGAAGACATCGACGAACTGCTGCCGTTAGTGAATCACTTGTCTTTCAACAGTGTCTCTCAATGGCACAAGTACCGAGAACAGGCCGCAGATGCCGGTGTTTCCATTGGTCTGCGTATTAACCCGGAGCATCAGGAAGCTGAAACTGAGCTTTATGATCCCAGCGCGCCCGGCTCACGCCTGGGGATTCGCGTCAGCGAGCTTAAGCAGCAGGACTTAACCGGCGTTGAAGGTTTACACGTGCATAACCTGTGCGAGTGTGACTCTTTTGCGCTTGAACGCACACTGGAAGCTGTTGAAAACCGTTTTGGCGAACAGCTAAAACAAATGAAATGGCTGAACTTAGGTGGCGGGCATCTCATGACCCGTAAAGGTTACGATGTTGATCACCTGATAAAACAGTTAAAGCGCCTGCGCGAAACCTACGATCTGAAAGTGATACTGGAACCCGGCTCCGCCGTTGCCTGGCAAACCGGTCCGCTGGTCTGTGAGGTGGTGGATATTGTTGAGAACCAGGGGCAAATTGCTTTACTGGATATTTCAGCTACCGCGCATATGCCAGACGTGCTGGAAATGCCTTATCGCCCGGTCATTACCGGCGCTGGTTTGCCAGCAGAAAAAGCCTTCAGTTATCGCTTAGGTGGCAACAGTTGCTTAGCCGGTGATGTTATTGGCGAGTACAGTTTTGACCAGCCTCTGGCTGTTGGTGATCGCTTAGTGTTTGAAGACATGATGCACTACACCATGGTGAAAACCTCGTTCTTTAACGGTGTTCAACATCCAGCTATTGGTATTTTGCGGGAAAATGGTCAGTTTGATTGTGTACGACAATTTAGTTACGAAGATTTCCGCAACCGGTTATCCTAACTTTTCGTTAAGCTAAATCTAAAGAAAAAGGCTACTAATCCAGTGGCCTTTTTGCTTTTTCAACTACCGAAGGTGGCATTCTCTCAGCCAGCTTCGCAAGTTTTTGTTCAATATCCGCATAAGTCCGCTTATCCGCTGTAATTGAATTATGCAGCCAATGATAAGCTTTTTCATAATCATAAGGGCTGCCTTCACCGGCGAGCAGAATATCGGCAAAGCGGCGTTGCGCAGGCAAATTCCCTAACGATGCGGCTTCACGAAGATACAGAATGGCTCGTTCAATGTCTTTCTGCACCAGAACCCCTTCGTGGTAATAGCGCCCTAACTGTTCCAGAGCCTCCAGTAAGCCATGCTGAGCTGCTTTCTCCATATACAGCAGGCCAAGTTCAGGGTCACGGTCATAACACACGCCCCAGGCCATCATGTCGCCATAAAGAAACTGATAAGTCGGTCGGCGCTCGAGCTCTGCCTGAGCTTCAATATCCTGCGCTAACTGGCAGCGATCGGTATCGCGTACTTGTTTCAGATGCGCATTAGTTGCAAACATCTCAACCAGTTCCGCGTCTGAATATAGCTGTACCGCTTCAACGTCCTGCGCCTGCGCCTTGTGCATAGCGGTCAATCCGGCTACAGCAATCAGCATTGGAATGACTATCTTCATAAAGTTGCCTGTGGTCTCTCTGAATATGCCTAAAAGCTTAACTGTTTAGGTTATCGGCACAGAGTCGCAAACCCTTAAACAACAAATCGTCATAACGACAAAATTCAACCGACAAGGTTCGCATCAAATGTTCACCATCACCACCGGTGACTACCACATCAAAAGGCTGGTCGGAAAAATACCGGCCAGACAACTGAATCGCTTGTGCAATAGCACCGGTTAAAGCCGCTTCAGCCCCTTGGGTAATACCATCAAAAGTATCCAGCCCCGCAGCTAAACCATCACGCTCAATATCGTTTACCGTAATGCCCTTTAAATTGGCCGTTCCCTGACCCAGGGCATTTAGCATTAACTGTCGTCCGGGAACAATCCAGCCGCCAAGATGACGGCCATCAGCCATTAACCAGTCAATGGTTAGTGCAGTACCCGCATCAACAATCAGTGCGTTCTGTTTCACTTGCTCATGACAACCGAGTAACGCCATCCAGCGGTCCGAGCCGAGGCGCTCTGGTTCTTTAGTGTAACCATTAGTAACCCCTGCTTGCTGTGCTCTGGTTTTTTGCCAGAAAACTTTTATACCCAGTTCCGCCAGCGAGCTATTTAACGTATCCATCACCTGAACAGCGGCCACACTGCAACCAATGGCCTGTTGCTCTCGTTCTAGCTGGCGAGAGCTTACAACCTCAAGTAACAAATCTTTTAGCGGCTGACTTAAATCGTTTAGCCAGCTTTGATGAGGAATCGCACCCAGAATCTCAATTTTGTCGGTGTCAGCATCCCACCATGCAAATTTGCTGCGAGTATTGCCCGCATCAATTAGTAGCATCTTGCGCCCTCAATGAAACTTCACCACCAAAATAACGACGTACGCCCTGCTCATCTTCTACCAGTAACGCACCATTTTCGTCGATTCCACGACAGGTTCCTAAACAAACTCTCTGCCCCATAATGAGCTTCACCGGCTTGTCCAAAAAGCAGTCGTAGCGGCGCCAGCTTTGCTGAAACGCAGCCAGCCCGTGTTGCTCGTATTGCTGTAAAGCCGACAGTACAGAGGCACGTACCTGCGCCGCAATATGATTACGCGACATTGGCTGCGGCAATTCGGAGTTCAGATCCGTCCAGGCCTGATCAATGCTCGCACCAACATGCTCTGGCATGGTTAAATTAATGCCAATGCCAATAATGCTGTGCGCAGCGCCTTCCGGCGAGGTTTCAAGATCGACCAGTATTCCGGTCACTTTCTTCCCGCGAATATAAACATCGTTAGGCCATTTTACGCTAACGCCTTCAATACCCAGGTCGGTAAAACATTCCGCTAAGGCGACCCCAGCCGCAAGGCTTAACCCCATGGCGCCATGAATACCTTCATCCAAAGGCCAATACACACTAAAGTAAAGGTTATTGCCAAAGGGCGAAATCCATTTTTTTCCACGACGCCCACGTCCGGCGGTCTGAGCTTCGGCGAAAATAGAAAAACCCGCTTCTAAAGGCCCTTCTTTGGCCAGTTCTTTAACCCGGTCATTGCTGGAATCAACCACCGACTTCACTTCAAACTCCGGCGACTGCCGCCACTTTTCCGGGCTTTCATTTTCAATAACCCTGGCCTGCAAAAGCTCAATCGGCCAGGCAAGCTTATAGCCTCGCCCGGTAACCGAAAACAGCTCCAACCCAAGCTCTTCTAGTTTATGAATGTGCTGGTTTACCGCTGCCCGAGATATAGCCAGAGACTCACCAATAGCCTGCCCGGAATGAAACTCACCATTAGCCAGTAAAGTAATTAACTGATCAAGACGTTCCGCCTGCTTCATTTCTCTACCGCCAACTGCACAAGGCCATGTTGGCCCACCAGACGAACTTCAGGTTCCAGCATAATGCCACTGGCATCCGCCACTTGTTTCATAATTTTCAGTGCCAGTTGCGTAATATCACTGCCCGTGGCCTGTGCTTTATTAATCAGTACCAATGCCTGATGCGGGTTAACAGCAGCATCGCCGACAAACGCAGACTTCAGACCTAAATGCTCAATAAGCCACCCAGCCGCCACTTTCACATGGTTATCGGCTACCGGGAAATAGACCATGTCCGGCCATTTCTGCAACAGCCCATCAAGCTGCGCTTTGTTAATAACCGGGTTTTTAAAAAAGCTGCCGGCATTGGGTATAACTTTTGGGTCTGGCAGTTTTTTCTGACGCACTTCCACAACCGTATCGAAAATTTTCTGGGCACTCACATGCCCCTGAAGCTGGTTCAACGGAGCATAATGAGTAACCGGTTGCCAGTCCTTGGGCAAGCGAAACACCACCGAAGTTATCAACCAACGCCCAGGGTGTTGCTTGAATACACTGTCGCGATACGCGAACTGGCAGGCTTCTCTATTCATAGAAACCCAGCACTTTTCTTTAATATCCCAGGCGGTTACCTGCTCAATACAGGTTGCCACCTCGACACCATATGCCCCGACATTCTGTACCGGAGCAGCACCAACTGAACCCGGAATTAGAGCTAAATTCTCCAACCCGTCGATACTTCTTGCGCGTAAGTCAGCAACAAAGTTATGCCAGTTCTCGCCTGCTGCGGCAGTAATTAAATACGAGCTTTCCTGTTCTTCAATACAGACACCCAGTAGCCGATTGCAAATGACGGTTCCATAAAAGTCATCAACAAATAAGGTGTTACTGCCCTCACCAAGCAAATAATAAGGTTCTTCAAATGCTAACTGCTCAACGTCGTCGCTGCTTTTCAGTTCAATTAACGCACGGCATTGTGCCGGGAGTTTAAATGTATGTCGCTCGGCAAGCTCTATCAACTTCTGGCTCCTCCCGCCTTTCGGGTACTAATGTATTTTAAAAATGCTTTCAATGCGGCAGGTTTAGCGGGTTTAGGTAAAAACTGCAGCCCGCTTTTGCGGGCCGCCTGCTTCACGGCATCGTCACGCATCGCTGTCACCAAAGCAGCCGGTATCTGTTGCTGCCAAATATCACGTAGTTCCTGCGCCAACTGCAAGCCGTCACCGTCACCTAACTGGTAATCTAATAACAGTCCGTGCGGCGCTTTGTTCTGGCTGTGAGCCTTAGCATAGGCTAAAGCTTTGCTATAACGATTAAATGTCAGGGCTTCGCACCCCCACTTATTCAGCAGCGCACTCAACGCACTTAAATTTTCATTGTCGTCATCGACCACAATAAGCTGTAAAGGATCAGATAAAGCATCTTCCAGTTGTTTTTTCGGTCGGCTGACAACCTGAGCAGCATTGCCTAACGGCACTCGTACCGAAAAACACGAGCCTTTACCTTCAACCGACTCAACCTGTACGTCACAGTTTAACTGCTCACCCATACGTTGCGCGACACTTAATCCAAGGCCGACACCGTCTACGGTTTGGTTCTGCACTCGATAAAATGCATCAAATACCTTATTTTGCTGCTGCGCTGCAATGCCCGGCCCGGTATCCCACACGGCTATCTGAAGCTCATCTCCGCGTTTGCGCACGCCCAACAGCACGCTGCCCCTTTGGGTGTATTTTATGGCATTAGACAAAAAGTTCTGCACAATTCGGCGCAAATACGTTGGGTCGGTATACACCGGCCGGTCTTTATAGAACGCACGAAAATCCAGCTTTCGTTGCTCTGCCAGCACCGCATATTCTTCAACCAAAGGCTCCAGTAATGAGCTAAGTTGCACATGCCGGAACTGAGGCTTCAATGCCCCCTGATCCATTTTCGCTATCGACAATAAAGTCGAGAGTAAATGTTCTGTTGAACCAAGCGCGGTGTCCAGCTTGCCAACCAGAGACAAATTCCGCTCCGAAAGTTCTTTCTCCTGAATAGCCGAAAGGTACAACCGCGCCGCATTAAGAGGCTGCAAAATATCATGACTGGCCAACGCCAGAAAACGTGTTTTAGAAGCATTAGCCGCTTCCGCTTCAGCCTTGGCTTTTTTCAGCTCGTCCTCAACTTGTCGGCGCCTGTCTATTTCCGCTGTCAGCTCCTGGTTTATCTCTCGTATTTCCTGGGTCCGAACGTCAACCCGCTGTTCCAGATCAATATTGGCATCTTCCAGTGCCTGCTGGGTTTCAACGTGCGAAGTAATGTCGGTAAAGCTGGTAACGAAGCCTCCGGTCGGCAAAGGGTTACCTACCATTTCTATAACCCGCCCATCGGCGCGCCGGCGAATAAAACGGTGTGCCGATCCCAGCTGCATATAGCGCAAACGCTTATTCACCAACCCGTCAACGTCACCGGGGCCACATTCTCCGCGCTCTGCGTTATAGCGAATAAGGGTCGCTATGGGCTGTCCGGGTTTCACCATTCCCTCAGGGTACTGGAATAAATCCATATAGCGTTTATTCCAGGCCACCAGTCTCAGCTCCGCATCGACAACACTAATGCCCTGAGCCAAATTCTCCAGTGAGCTAAACAGAATGGATTGCTGGGTTTGCAAAGCTTGCGTTGTATCATCAAAGAAATGAACAACCTCTTCCAGGTTAAGCTGCTTATCGCGCAGTGCTGCGTCAACCAGAGAGCGCGCTGTGGCTGAACCCAGCACCCCGGCTATTGCTCTTTCTACAAAGCTGATAAAAGGCTTTTCTGCCACAGCTTCCAGCGGAAGTTCGGTGTTTTCCGGACGCTGATAATATTGCATTAACTGCTGAGCCCGTTCTGCACCTAAAAAGGTCCTTAACAGCAACAACATATCGGCATTGGTGGCGCTGTCGTTTTTGTTGAAATGCAAATCGGGTAAAGCGGCTCTGGGTTTAACGAAAGCCGTTGCCTGAATACGGTCGACCAGACGCGGCTTTGCCAGTAAGGAAAACAGAATAAAGCCGAAGCTGTTTAAGGCTAACGAGACTACAGTACCCCGGGTTATGATTTCCACATCGGTTAGCTGTAAGTCGGTATAAAGGGGTACTAATACAGCTAAAACCCAGCCGACGGAACCTGCAGCCAAACCGGCGTAAACACCCCGTGCATGTCCTTTACGCCAGTAAAGTGCGGCAAGCAATGCCGGCAACAACTGCAACACCAGCGAGAAAGCTAACAAGCCAATACTGACTAAGTTAGTCCGGGCTGCCCAGAAGTAATAGCACAGGAACGACAGCACCATAGTAACGGCAATAGCCACACGCCGGATTAATAGTAACGCCCGGTCATATTCCCGGCGTCTATGTTTTAGTGGTAAGCGCGACTCCCGCTGCAGCAAAATAGGCATGATAACGTCGTTGGTTATCATGGTACTTAAAGTAACAGACGCGATGATCACCATAGCTGTCGCTGCCGATATACCACCAATAAAAATAACCAGTGATAGCCAGAGCTGATCTTTTAGTAACGGCAGTTGCAACGCAAAAGTTGAACCGTCGGTGGTTGCTGATAAATAGAAAGTCCCTGCAATAGCAATGGGGACAATGGCGGCAGCGGTCAGTGCCAGGTACAGAGGGAAGCCCCAGCGGGCCGTGCGTAAATGGCGAACATCAACATTGTCCACCACCGCCACATGAAACTGTCTGGGTAAACAAAGAATAGCCCCGGCCGCCATCAGGGTTTGTACAATGAATTCAAACTCACCAAAGGCTGCAAATGACCACTGCGGTTTCGTCACGTCACTAAATGAACTGAATAAGTCCGACTGCGCGTCACCCTGAATCAAGAACCAGGCAAAAACACCAGCCGCCAGCAATGCGACCAGTTTTATCATCGACTCAACAGCAATAGCCAGTATCATGCCACTGCGATATTCAGTGACTTCAACGTGGCGGGTACCAAACAACATAGCAAAAATTGCCATTAGTGCAGCAGCACCCAGCTCTTTTATCGAAAACTCTGCCATCACCCCGGTGCTTTCAGTCAGAACCGCAAAGCTAATACCCACAGCTTTTAACTGCAGCGCAATGTAAGGAATAATGGCAACGGCAGCAATGGCAGTAACCGCCACGGCAAGCCGCCTGCGTTTACCAAAGCGGGAAGAAATAAAGTCAGCTATTGAAGTAATGTTTTGCTGTTTACTAACCGAAACCAGCTTTTCCAGAATGCGGATACCGAACAAGAACAGCAGAATTGGCCCGAGCAAAATAGGAAAGAACGCCCAACCGTCAACCGCTGCATTGCCCACAGCACCATAATACGTCCAGGACGTACAATAGATGGCCAGCGACATAGAATAGACAACTGGCTTGTGACTTATTTTATTCGCCCACGAGCCTAACCGGTCGCCCCAGGTGGCAACTGCGAAGAGAAAAATCACATAAGCCAGCGAGGCAAATATCAGTAACCAGGTCATAATTGCAGACGTTCAGCCACCAAAACTGCCTGGGTACGACTGTACACACCCAGTTTGCGGAAAATTGCTGTAATGTGCGCTTTGACCGTGGCTTCAGTAATGCCCAGTTGGTAGGCAATTTGTTTGTTCAGCAAACCTTCGTGAAGAAAGTGCAAAACCCGGTATTGCTGTGGGGTGAGCTCGGAAACCTTTTGCGCAAGCTGCTGATCTTCGTCCGAAATCACATCCAGACGTTCTCTGTTTTCTTTCGGAACCCAGGTGTCGCCCTGCAGGATGGTGTCTATTGCTTCGGCTATTTCCGCCGAGGGTAATGACTTAGGAATAAAGCCCAACGCCCCAAAGCCAATACACTTAGCCACAATGGAGGAATCCTCACTACCGGAAATGATGGCAACGGGAAGCAGCGGATAGTCTTCTCTGACACGAATAAGGCCATACAAATCCCCACTACCGGGCATGTGTAAGTCCAGCAGCAGTAAATCGACATCGTCGTCGTTATTCAGCGCAGTCAGAGTTGAGTCTAAGTCTTCAGCTTCGCGTAAGGTCAGCTCAGAAAAGTGATTCGCGAGAGCGCCCTGCAGCGCCTCGCGAAACAATGGGTGGTCATCTGCGATTAAAAATTTCGCCATGAGATTCCAGATTAAGTGACATTATTTATTCGTTCGATTCTCTATCAAAGAATCTACCACACTTGGATCGGCAAGCGTAGAGGTGTCACCGAGGTTTTCGTACTCATTAGCGGCAATTTTACGCAGAATACGACGCATAATTTTACCGGAACGGGTTTTTGGTAAGCCTGTAGTCCAGTGAATTAAGTCTGGAGTTGCAATTGGGCTAAGCTCGGAGCGAACCCAGTTACGAACCTCTTTAGTCAACTCGTCAGTAACTTCAACCCCTTCAACCGGAGTGACATAAACGTAGATACCCTGACCTTTTAAGTCGTGCGGATACCCCACTACGGCGGCTTCCGCTACCGCTTTATGCGAAACCAGAGCACTTTCAATTTCAGCGGTACCCAAACGGTGACCTGATACGTTCAGTACGTCATCCATACGCCCCGTTATCCAGTAATAACCATCGGCATCGCGGCGCGCGCCGTCACCACTAAAGTACATGCCTTTAAAGGTAGAGAAGTAGGTTTGCTCAAAGCGCTCATGGTCACCCCATAATGTGCGCATTTGACCAGGCCAGGAGTCTTTAATTACCAGGCCACCTTCGGCTTCACCTTCCTGAATATTACCTTCGCTATCAACCAGCGCTGGCTGAATACCAAAGAAAGGACGAGTCGCAGACCCTGGTTTCAAATCAGTAGCCCCCGGCAGCGGAGTAATCAAAATACCGCCGTTCTCAGTCTGCCACCAGGTATCCATAATTGGACACTTACCGTTACCAATCGCGCGGTGATACCACTCCCAGGCTTCCGGGTTAATCGGCTCGCCCACGCTGCCCAGAATACGCAAGCTTTCGCGGGTTGAGGTTTTAGCCGCCTCGTCGCCTTTTGCCATTAACGCACGGATAGCAGTTGGTGCCGTATAAAGAATATTCACTTTGTGTTTATCGATAATTTCGCCAATACGACCAACACCAGGATAAGTCGGAACACCTTCGAACATCAGGGTCGTCGCACCGTTCGCTAACGGTCCGTAAACAATGTACGAGTGACCAGTGATCCAGCCAACGTCCGCTGCACACCAATAAACTTCGTCTTCCTGATAGTCAAAGACATACTCGTGGGTCATGGATGCGTACACCATATAACCGCCGGTGGTATGCACAACCCCTTTAGGCTTACCGGTTGAGCCCGAGGTATAAAGAATGAATAGCGGATCTTCGGCGTTCATCACTTCTGCCTGACACTCGTCGCTGACGTTGCCAACCAGCTCGTGCCACCAAACATCACGGCCCTCAGTCCAGTCAACATCGCCCTCTGTTACACGGCACACAATGCTGTGTTCGAGCGTTGGACAGGCGTCGTCAGCAATGGCTTTATCAACATTAGATTTCAAACCAATGGTACTGCCACCTCGCCGACCTTCGTCAGCCGTAATAATGGCTTTTGCCTGACAGTCGTTAATACGATCAGCAATGGCATTAGGTGAAAAGCCGCCAAAAATCACCGAATGAACCGCGCCAATGCGTGCGCAAGCCAACATGGCGTAAGCCGCTTCCGGTACCATCGGCATATAAATAGCCACACGGTCACCTTTACTAATACCTAGTTTTTTCAGGCCATTAGCAAAACGGGATACCTCTTTATGTAGCTCGCGATAAGTGATGTGTTTGTCTACACTAGGGTCGTCGCCTTCCCAGATAATCGCAGTTTTATCTGCTTTATTCGCAAGGTGGCGGTCGACACAGTTATAACAAGCGTTTAAAGTGCCGTCTTCGTACCACTTAACGCTGACTTTTCCTGATTCGAAACTGGTATTTTTTACTTTGTTGTAGGGCGTGAACCAGGTAATACGCTGCCCGTGTTCACTCCAAAACCCTTCAGGATCGTCAATAGACTGTTGGTAAAGTTTTTTGTAACCGTCATTATCGATTTTGGCTTTTGCTTTAATGTGTTCAGGAACTGAATAGAGTTGCGACATTACCTCTTCCTCCTTAATTCGCAAGATGGTATCTGTTGTACGTTTTAAAGGGCTCAAACACTATTAGACCATAGTCTAGATTGATAAAAATTGACCAGTTAACGAGAATTAACAGCGTTTATACTTGGCATGACTAAAAAATGCACAATCAAAAAATGACTATTTGGCTTACAGGGGAGAACACCATGGCTAAAGCAAGTACCGCAAAAAAATTCACCTTAACAGCGGCAAGCGCTGCTGTTCTGGGTGTTATGAGCTTAGGCGCTCAGGCTGACCAGACAGATATCGATTTCGGCGGTTACGTAAAACTGGATATGTTGGTATCTGATTACGCCGATGGGCAAGCACCCGCAAGCGCGAACATTGGACGTCAACAGTACATCCCAAGCATCACGCCAGTTGGTGGTGAAGGCGACGACCTGACTACAGACTTTCACGCTCGCCAGTCGCGTTTCTTCCTGACCAGCAAAACCGAATTAGATAATGGCGAAACACTGACGGGCCATATTGAAATGGACTTTCAGTTAACTCCTGATGGTGACGAGCGTATTTCAAACTCATACAACCCGCGTCTGCGTCAGGCCTTTCTGAAGTACGGAAAGTGGACTTTTGGTCAAACCTGGTCAAACTTTCAGGACCTGAACGTTCTGGCTGAATCTGTCGATTTCATAGGCATCACCGACGGTATCATCTTCGTTCGTCAGGCACAGATTCGATACACCTCAGGCGGTTTTAGTGCCTCTATCGAAAACCCTGAAACAACGGTTACAGAAACCAGAGCAGGCGGCGCTGCGGCTCCGGGCGGACGTATTGTCTCCAGCGATGGCTTTGTTCCTGATGTAACCTTTAAATACACCGGTAAAACAGACAACTTAACCTGGCAGGCGTCGGCACTTTTACGTCAACTGGCTTACGATGTTCCACAAACCGGCGATGACGAAACAACTTTTGGTTATGGTGTCAGCCTTGGCGCTAAATACACCTTCGGCATGGACGACATTCGTGCGTCAATCACCACAGGTTCTGGCTTAGGCCGCTACTTAGGTCTGAATACCTGGAACGGCGCCTACATTGACAGCAATGGTGAACTTGAAGCCATTGATTCAACGGGTGTTTCGTTTGCTTACCGTCACTTCTGGACTGAGAAATTACGTTCTAACGTTGTTTACTCGCGTGGCTGGGCAGATGCTGATGGAGAGTTGCTCGAGTCGGTCAACCCAGGGGCTTACACTGAATACACTCAGCGTCTTGCGTTTAACCTGATGTATTCACCAGCGTCTAACCTGACTTTTGGTGCTGAAATTTCACAAGCGAACCGTGAAACTGAAGCCAATGTTGACGGTGACTTAAACCGCCTGCAATTAATGGCTATGTATAAGTTTTAATTAATAAAAGAAATACGGGCGCACAAAGAACGCTTTTACTTTGTGCGCTTGCTGTTTTCAACAAACCACCAACTCATAACCCAATTTCTGCATAACGTTGGCTTCGTACTCAAGTTGCATGGTAAGTACTGAATCCTCTTTCGCTGAACCTTTCAGTTGCAATTTTAACACTCCGTCTTCAATAATCGCCTCGTCCAATGAACTCGAGTTTTGCCTGTCGCTGTTTAAAATAACGCCCAGACGCATAATTATCAGCATTTTAATGAGCTGATTTTGACTAAACAGAATCAGATCCGGGAATTCAGCGGTTTGTATTTTTTTACGAAAGTATCGAACAATAGTCGATAAAAACCGTTGCTCTTCGGCATTAAACCCGGGCATATAAGCGTGAGCTAAAATATAGCCGGAGTGCTTTTGTACACCACTGGCACTAATGCTTAGTCCAACCTCATGTAACTTAGCAGCACCTTCTAATAACACTTCCAAGTCTTGTCCGGTGAGTCCCCAGTTTTCAGCTACACCACCCCAAATCTTTTGCACCGTAGATAACACCCGCTGGGCTTGAGCCGAATCAACCGAATAGCGTTGCGCCAAACTGTTAATAGTGCGTTCCCGTACGTCCTGATGCAGCAAGACTTCGCCCGCCAGTTCATACAAAACACCTTCTCTTAGCGCCGAGTCGTGAGGAACCAGACGCTCAATTCCCAGCTCTTCGAAAATCCCCAATAGCACCGCAACACCACCGGCAATGGACTCCCTGCGCTCTGGCGAGACCCATTCTTTATTCAGTTTTTTTACTGACTCAGCAGTAATAAGATCAGCCCGGCATCCCTGAAGCTGGGAATAGGTTATGCCCAAAGGTTGCTCGCCATCGCGCTTCACAATCCATTGATAAATAGCCTTGATGGTTCCCGACGTACCGAAAACGCTTTCTACCGGGTGCTCAGCCAAATAATTCGCTATGGGTTCAACATGCTGACGAGCGGATACAACCGCCTTATCAAAACGTTTAGAGGTAATTTTCCCTGATGAGAAAAACTCTTTCGAGAAAGCCAGGCTGCCAATACTTCGTGAACTTAAAAACTTCGGCTGGCGATTCATTCCAATAGCAAACTCAGTGCTGCCTCCGCCAATATCAATAACCAACTGAGAACCGGCAGATTCGGAACTGGTTTCTGCCACGCCCCGAAAAATTAACCGGGCTTCTTCCCGACCTGAAATCACTTCGATAGGAAAGGGTAATACTTTGGCCGCTTCTGCCAAAAAGCGCTTACGATTCTTAGCCTTACGTAATGTGTGTGTAGCCACAACTTTGACGGTATCGCGATGGAAACCTTCCAGCCGGACAGCGCATTGCCGGAGCGCTTCAACTCCCCGGTAAACCGCAGCATCACTCAGATGGCGATTAGAAAGACCTTCTCCCAGCTGCACCGGTTGTTTAAATTTGAAAATAGGCTGCAGTTGACCTTCAACTAAGCGCGCAATAATTAAATGAAAGCTATTGGAGCCAATATCCAAAGCAGCAAACTGCTTTGGGTCATTATTAGAGGTCTTTTTGTTGGCTTTCATAATCTCTCTTACGTCGCTTAAGATATCGATGAATAGCGACTTGTGAAGGCACCAGCGAGCGGCCTTTAGGAGCCAATCTATCCGACTCAAAACAGTATTTATTTTGTTGCTCCGCATCAATAAAGCGGGACTTCGCTTTATCCTGCCACTGCAAGTTTATTATTTTCAAAATATCAGTTTTCACCTCATCATCATAGATGGGCGCGGCAACTTCCACACGATGGTCTAAGTTACGGGTCATTAAGTCGGCTGAAGCAATAAAGACTTCTTTCTTACCGGCATGCTCAAAAACGTACACCCGCGCATGCTCCAGATAGCGGTCAACAATACTGCGAATTTCAATATTCTCGCTGAGGTTTTCAATTCCCGGGCGCAAAGAACACATGCCTCGCACTATGCCCCGAATTTTAACCCCGGCACGTGACGCTCTATAAAGTTGAACAATTAAACTTTCGTCTTCTAAGTTATTCACTTTAAAAAACAATTCGGCAGGTTTACCGGCTTTGGCCTGGTCTATCTCGAACTCGATAAGATCATTTATTCTCTGGCGCATATTGACCGGTGCCACCATTAAATGACGAAACTTATGTGCCCGGTAAGGTTGCTCAAGGTAATGAAATACCGATTCAACATCGGTACAAATATCTGGCTGACAGGTAAATAAACTAAAGTCAGTATAAATTTGTGCCGTTCCCTCATGAAAATTACCGGTTCCAATTACCGCGTACCGTCGGTCGAGGCTACCCTCACTACGATGAACCAGCACTAGCTTTGAGTGCACTTTAAGCCCGTGAATGCCAAAACTGACACGAACACCTGAGTCGGTTAATTCTTTAGCCCATTCAATATTTGCTTCTTCATCGAACCTAGCCTGAAGCTCAACCATAACAGTCACATGCTTACCGTTTTGTACCGCATCCATCAATGAGCGAACCACCCGTGAGTTAGGCGCCACACGATAAATACACATTGAGATTCGGGTAACTTTAGGATCGTGAGCGGCCTGCCGGACAAACTCCGTAAAATGCGAAAACCTATGATACGGGTAATACAAGGCAATATCGCTTTTCTGAATGGCATCAAACACATTATCAAAATGCGAAAACTTTGGATGAAACAATGCAGGCAAAGCTTTGTGTGTCAGTGACTTTTTACCTAAGTGCGGAAACTTAGCGAAATCCCGTGTGTTGCGATAGCGCCCACCAGCTACAAAGGAATCAAACTGGGTTAACTGCAGCTTTTCACTCAAAAAAGAGAGCATATCTTCAGGCATTGCGCGATCATAGACCAAACGCACAGGATCAGCCTTTACTCTTTGCTTTAAGCCTTCTTCCATACGTTCAAGCAAGCTTTGTTCAATATCATCTGAAGGACGGTATTCGGCGTCTCTGGTGGTCTTAAATGAAAAAGCCCGCAGTTGCTTAAACGGAATAATTCCCTTAAACAGTACTTCTAAATTCAGTTGCAGAATGTCATCTAAAAACAAAAGCTTGTGCTTTTTACTGCGCCCCTTAGCAGGCAACTTAATAAAGCGATCCATTTGATCAGATGGCACTTCCAGCAGCGCATACTGTTTGCCGTCAGCGTTAATAATTTCAACACAAAGATAGGTTTCATCTTCGCGGATAATATTAGAAAGGTTCCCTTTACCATTAACCCATATAGGCACAATAAAACGCTGTACTTTTTCCGTGAAAAAACGCTTCAGCCTTTGCTTTTCTTCCTCGTTCAGCTGGTCAATGCTTAGTAGTGAAATACCATTTTTTCTTAAGGTTTCTAAGACTTCTTCCAGTACTTCATCAAAGCGTTTTTGCAGCAACACAACTTTTTTTTGCAACTGTGCCATCAACTGCTCATATTGTTCACGCTCTTCTGTCCCCTGGCTAAAGAAAATACGGCGCTTTACGTCGGCCACGCGCACCTGAAAAAACTCATCCATATTACTGGAAAAAATTCCGAGAAAGCGAATTCGTTCAATTGCCGGAACCGTGCTGTCAGCAGCTTCTTGCAACACTCGTTCGTTAAAGGAAAGCCAGCTTAGTTCTTTATTAAAAAATTTCATAGCGTAGACATGGCAACAGATACATCATGCCACTAGCCTAGCGTACTCGGACTGTATTTTTATGACAGTAATGTGACAGTCGCGTTATAAAACGCGACTGTCGGAGGGGACTTACAAAGAGGAGTTATTTAACAACTTTTATTAGCTGTTTGCCAATATCAGTATTGTCCATATAGCCACCGAAGTTCTCGCTATACGGGCCGTCGGCGAAGACAGGAACATCAACGCCGGTGTGTCCGCTGGTTGTCCAGCCAGTGCCGGTAATATCGCCCGTTATATAGACCAGCGCCTGATGCAAGGCCTCTTGTTGCTCTTCACCCTCTGCTTCCGCGGCAATAGCAAGCTCATCAAGATACTCCTGAGTCAGCTCAAAGTTAACTTTGTCAGCTACATACTCCGCCCAGCTATCCGTATCCATGGTCAGCATTTCCTTACTCATGGACGCAATAGAGCTTTTAATTTTCATAACACGGTCAGAATGCCAGGCATACTCGCCGTCACGCCCTAGTGTCAGACCGCCAGTTGAGTGATCAGCCGTCATAACAATTAAGGTATTGGGGTTGTTTTCGCGGTATTCACTCACCACCTTCAAGGCGCGGTTTAGCCCGTCCATTTCGTGTACGGCACAAGCAATGTCGTTAGCATGACCACACCAGTCAATTTCGCTGCCTTCAATCATTAAAGCAAACGGCTGCTGCTTTTTATCCAATAAGCGCAAAGCGGTACGTGTCATATTGGCCAACGCATCAACATCGCCATCAATAGCAAACGGCAGACCTTTTGCCGCAAAAAGCCCCATCACAGGCGTAGTGTCAACAGAGCTCAGCTTTTGCATATCGGTTACTACCTGCATGCCATGCTCTGGCAATACATCCAGCCAGTTTTTGTCGTCACGGTTAAAATAGCTTTGTCCGCCACCTAGCATCACATCAAAAGACGGCTTACCTTCAACCACCTGAGTAGCAATTTTGTCGGCTATTTGATTATATTCGTAGCGCGACGGGTGATGAGTGAAAAACGATGCCGGTGTTGCATGATTAACTTGTGATGTGGATACCGAACCCGTTGACCAGCCATTTTCACGAGCCAGTTCCATGATACTCTGCAGCGGATATTTATCTGAATCGACCGCAATAGCGCCATTGTAACTTTTAACGCCTGTAGCCAGAGCGGTTGCACCCGCAGCTGAGTCAGTAACCCAGGTATTATCATCAGGATAGGTTGTTGCGGCGCCTTTCAGCATGGCATCAAACTCAGTTTCAGCAATCGTTTTGCTGTCTAAATCAGACATGGCATAACGGTACGCGCTAATATATTCAAATCCCATACCGTCACCAATAATATAAATAATATTGGGTTTCTGTTCTTCTGCCTGCACCATTGTAGATGCCAACGCCAGTCCAATACCGGCTGCCAGTGCTTTGAGTTTCATACCACGACTCCTTTGTGAATAACCTAACCAGTATACCAAAGCGCGAATGTCAGGAATATGACAATAGCCGCAGAATCATTGCCGTTTAGCGGTAATATTACCGTCAGCCAGACGAACTTCTATTGATTCCCCCACAGTCACTTGCTTCTCGCTACGAACAACTTCGCCCTTTTCTGTACGGACAATAGCGTAGCCCCTTTCCAGAGTATTCAAAGGACTGACAAGGTTCAGAGCCTGCATCAACTGTTGCTGCTGAGTTCTCTTGTCTTTTAAAACTCGTTGCATAACCTGCGGTAATCGTTGCTGCTGCGTCTGAAGTTTTTGCTGCAAACGCTGTAACTCTTTTTGCGGATGCATTGCCTGCAGGCGCCCGTGTAAATATGACACTTGCTGCTTCTGCCGCGCCAGCCGGTTCTGCAAAGCCCTGTTAGCTCGGGCTTGCAGTTCATCGGCTAATTGCGACTGTTGTTGCAATTGTCGTTGCGGATGCTGCTGTTGCAGCCGGGTTTGTAAAAATTGCCAACGTTGCTGTAAACGCTGCAACAATCTTTGCTGCGCCAGACCTAAGCGCTGTTGCAGTGCCTGCGCTTTTTGCTGTTGTTGTTGTTGATCTCTGGTAACTAACTCAGCGGCTGCGGAAGGTGTAGGAGCGCGAACATCGGCAACAAAATCGGCAATAGTGAAATCAATTTCATGACCTACAGCGCTAATCGTTGGCATGGGCGCGGTTGCCAAAAGACGCGCAAAAGTCTCATCGTTAAAACACCATAAGTCTTCCAGAGAGCCACCGCCACGGCTGACTAAAAGTACATCCACTTCATTACGCTCAAATGCCGTTTTTAGCATAGCCTGCAATTGCGGAACGGCCGCTTCTCCCTGTACTGCGCTCGGATAAATAATCACTTCGACGCCGGGATCGCGGCGTTTCATCACCGCCAGAATGTCTTTGATAGCAGCGCCGGTGGGTGAGGTCAGCACGCCGACTTTGCGAATATGGTCGGGTAGTAAGCGCTTACGTTCTGCCGCAAATAACCCTTCGGCTGACAATTTCCCTTTTAGCTGCTCATAACGCTGCTGTAAAAGCCCCTGACCAGCGTCTTCAACCTGCTCAATAATCAGTTGGTAGTCGCCCCGCGGTTCATAAACCGTGACTTTGGCTCTTACCAGTACCTGCATGCCATTTTGCGGCCGAACCTTTGCGCGCTGATTCGCATTGCGAAACATAGCGCAGCGAACCTGAGCCCGCTCGTCTTTTAAAGTGAAATACCAGTGCCCTGAACCCGGTGCGGCAAAATTTGAGATTTCTCCAACCAGGCTTATTTGACCAAAGCCCTGCTCTAACAACTGGCGGATCTCAATATTTAACTGGCTGACCGAATACACCATGGGCGTCACTCTTGTTTCGAAATTAAAAATAAATCATACCATATTCCGCTGACAGCGAAATAAACCCAGCCATTTTAGACGTCTAAATGTCTTGACGTCCTGATATCTATTTATTACAGTCAAAACCTCACTCAGAATATTGAGGTTAACTATGGTTCAGCCAGTTGCCCGCAGTTTTTACGCAGACACGCCGTTCGCACGTCTTAAAGGTTATCGCTATGGCGATCCTGATAAGCCGGTCGTTGTTGTTCAGGGCGGGATTAGTGCCAGCGGCCTAATCTGGAAGGCTGATGAGAGTGGCTGGTGGCAGTCACTGCATCCGCTCTTTGCAGAGTTGAATGATGTGCAAGTCATCAGCTTCGACTACCCCGGAGGAATAGGAGGCTCCGAGTGTCCGTCGGTGCCTTTAACGGTGCAGCAACACAGTGAAGCCATTCGGCACGCGCTGAAACAGGAAACCGACAACCTACAAGCCTGGGTCGGGGGGTCTTTCGGCGGCGTTCTGGGACTTCAGTATGCCGCTGACCATCCAACTGAACTGCCTCGTTTAAGTGCTATTGGTGCGGCCCATAAACCGTCAGTGCATTCAGCGTTACTGCGTTATTTTCAGCAGGCGCTCATTCAACGCTGCGATGATAAACAGTCAGGCATTATTCTGGCGCGGGCGCTGGCCATGCTGAGTTATCGCACCGCCGAAGAATTCGAACAACGTTTTAACCATGCGGACGATGCCTTTGAATACTTACTGTATCAGGGCGAAAAACTGTTGAAGCAAAACGGCAATGGCTGCCGCAGCTTATTTACGCACCTTACGCCGATACTCAACCACTACTCAATTGACCCAACCCGCGTGCAGGCAAAAGTACAGCTAGTCGACTTTAACAACGACGCCATTGCGCCACCGAGTCTGGTTAATGAACTGGAAAACTTGCTTCCCAACTCATTTGGCAGGGTCACTATTGAAACGCCGTTCGGCCACGATGGTTTTATCAAGAATGTTGAACAATACCAATCGGCTTTAACGCATTTTTTAACTGAATCTGAACTGGAGTCCGTATGAAAGACGAAACGTTAGCCATCCACCATGGCTATGAAACTGACCCAACAACTAAGTCAGTAGCCACTCCCATTTACCAAACCGTTTCTTACGAGTTTGATAACGCACAGCACGGCGCTGACCTGTTTGATTTGGCGGTTGAGGGAAATATTTACACGCGCATAATGAACCCCACCAACGATGTTCTGGAGAAGCGTGTCGCAGAACTCGAGCATGGTGTGGCCGCACTTGCCGTAGCCTCGGGCATGGCAGCTATTGAATACGCATTAATTACCCTTGCCCGTCAGGGCGATAACATAGTGACGACACCACAACTCTACGGCGGAACCTACACACTCTTCCAGCACATGCTGCCTTCATTTGGCATTGAAGTCCGTTTTGCCGAATCGGATAAAGCGGAAGACATAGGCAAACTTATAGACGGTAAAACTAAAGCCGTATTCTGTGAAAGTATTGGCAACCCGGCGGGAAACATCGCCGATTTAGAAGGCTATGCTGAGGTCGCTCACCAGCATGGAGTTCCACTGGTCGTGGACAACACGGTTGCTACACCGATACTTTGCAAACCCATTGATTTTGGCGCTGACATTGTGGTGCATTCACTAACCAAATACATTGGGGGTCATGGCAATTCAGTTGGCGGATTAATAGTCGATAGCGGAGGGTTTGACTGGGTTAAACAAAAACAACGCTTTCCTCAGTTTAGCTCACCGGAGCCAGCTTATCACGGCGTAGTCTATACCGACGCTTTTGGTCCGGCGGCTTTCATAGCCCGCGTTCGTACTGTCGCTTTGCGTAATACCGGTGCTTGCTTGTCACCCTTTAACGCCTTCCTGTTACTGCAGGGTTTGGAGACTTTACCTTTGCGTATTGAGCGCCACTGCGAAAACGCGCTGAAAGTGGCTGAATACTTACAGTCGCACCCAAGCGTAGACTGGGTAAACTTTGCAGCGCTGCCAGAGCACACTAACTACGAGCGAGCGAAAAAGTATATTAAAAATGGGGTTCCTGCGTCGCTGTTAACTTTTGGCGTTAAAGGCGGCTACGATGCTGGCGTTGAGTTTTACGATAAGCTGAAACTGTTTAAACGCCTGGTCAACATTGGTGACGCAAAGTCACTGGCCTGCCACCCGGCCTCCACAACTCACCGGCAGTTGTCTGCTGGCGAACAGGCCGCGGTTGGCGTAAAACCAGAAGCTATTCGTTTATGTGTTGGCATTGAAAATGCGGAAGATATTATTGCCGATATCTCTCAGGCACTCGCTTGAGCACCCACAAAAAAGGCCACTGTTGAAGTGGCCTTTTGTCAGAACAACAATACGTTAGTCGTCTTTTTTCAGGTGAACGTCCATTTGGGGAAAGGGAATACCAATGCCCTCCTCATCCAGACGGTCTTTAATTCGCTCTAGTAAATCCCAGCGGGTCGGCCAGTAGTCCTCATTTTTCGTCCACGGGCGAACATTAAAGTCGACCGACGAATCGCCAAGGTTGGTCACCGTAACAACAGGTTCAGGATCTTTTAATACCCGCTCATCGCTGGTAATCACATCCATCAGTGCTTTCTTCGTCTGCTGTAGATTCGCACTGTAACTTACACCAATAACCAGGTCGATACGGCGCAATTCTTCTCGGTTATAGTTAACAATAGGGCCACCGATAATTTCAGAGTTAGGCACAAAAACCACCTTACGGTCAGGGGTTTTCATAATGGTCTGAAAGATATTAATTTGCTCAACGGTTCCTGAAACACCACCAGCATCAACATATTCACCCGCACGAATTGGACGGAACATAATAAGCAGAACGCCCGATGCGATATTAGACAGGGAGCCCTGCAACGCCAGACCAATTGCCAGACCTGCGGCACCTAGTATGGCAATGAAGGAAGTAGTTTCAACGCCCACATGCGACAGTGCCATCATGATAGCGGCAATGAATATCACCGTTTTTAAAATTGCACCGACAAAGCTGATAACAGCACCGTCGACCTGACGCTTTTTCATGCCTTTGGTCATTACACCTGTCACGGTGTTAGCGACGATTTTACCGACAATTAGTATCGCAATAGCGATGACAAATTTAATCGAGAAACCTATCAGCATGTCCTGATTATCATTAATCCACTGGACGATGTTATCCATACAAATTATTCCTTATTCCGCAGAGACTTTAATTAGTGACTTATTATTACAGTAATCATAAACGTTTATGCCCGCAAGTGGGATCACAAGCGAAATGAGTAACGTCCGCGCGAATCCGGCGTTCCCATGTATTCCATCATTTTAGCCAGCCCTTCAGGTGTTTCCAGATTCGGCTTCACTGTGCCTTCAGCATTGAAACTCTGGCTGTTAATGCTGCCCTGAAAGTCTAACCCTAAACTGTTATTACCATTCATGGCTAAGCCCACCGAGTTATCGTCGTTACAGCTAAGTTCTACCGGAAAATCTCCCAGCGACTGCCATTGATTATTAACCAACACCCGAATCTGCTCGCCCCGGGCCTGACCTTTCAACTCGTCGCACCAACGTACCGGGCCGGGCGCAGTAACGACAAAACTGTCTAAGGACAAACGCCAGTTACCTCCGGTTTTTAAAGGCAAGCGGGTGTTTGCCAACTGCAGCAGAGCATTAACATCACCACTGGCTGTTATATTTTTGGCTCCAACTTTGGTGGACCCTGCCAGTAAGCGTCCATTCAGCGCAAACGGGTTACTTTTGGCAGGCAAGTTAACATCCATGACCAACTCTCCCAGAAATACAGAAGACACCTGCCAGTTCCAGCTAAGATTATTCAGTACGATATCGTCAACTGCGACCTGCCCGGCAACGCCATTCCATAAGCTTCCGCTGACCTGAGAGAGCCTGATGTTATCCGGTAAAGGAAACCAGTAAATAACCCTTGCCGGTAACATCACCAGCATGGCAACCAGATACACGACCACTAACCAGGGTATCCAGCGTTTTAAGTTCATGAAGCCTCACTTACTAATAGTTTACGTAAACGCACCTGTCCGGGCGTATTTAATTTCGCAATATCAACAGCTTTTAGTGATAACCCCTGGCGTTGCTCCAGTTCGGCTAAAAAGCTTAATAAATCAGAAAAAGCCACCTCATCAACACTTAACAGATACTCCTGCCCCTGAGGCTGCAAACGCGCGATTTGAATATCCTGCGCAGCTGCAGCACGGTTGATACGTTGACTGACAGAGCCTGATGCACTTTGTTGTTCAGAGCTGCTCTCTTCCAGTTTTTTATAGCGCGCTATTGCCTGCTGAACCCATTGGTATTGCTGCTGTTGAGCTGCAAGCTGACGCTCTGCATTGGCTACTGCCTGGGAGCTGGGCTGCCAAATGACAAAGTACAGAAAAGCAATAAACAGTACTCCTGCCAAAACAGCTAACAAGCTCTGCTCGCGCTGGTTAAACTGGCTCCAGCGCTGCTTGCCTAAATCCAGATAAGGCATTAACTGACGAGTAATTCTGTTCATGACTGCGCTCCCTGACCATCAAGCTGCACGGTTAAAGAACCCGAAACTTGTTCACCACGGTTACTCATTGAACCCGCTTCAACAGTTAGCCCTTCGGCTTTCGCCGCCTGTTGGAAAGCCTCAAATTGAGAAAAGCTACTGGCAGTTGCCTGTAAGCGCAACTCGTTGTTCTGAAAGCGCAGTAACTCAAGCTGCAGTTCAGGCTGCGACTTAAACGCCGGAGCCAGTTGCTGCAAAACCGCAAGCACTGAAGCTTCATCCGCACTGCCTAGTCCAAGGCTTTCCAATTGTCGTTGCAACTGTACTTTTAAATTCACAATACGAGTCTGACCCGGAAAGGCATCACGATAAAGTTGCTCAGCCTGAGCTTTTAAAGCGCCCCGCTGAGACTCCAGTTGCCAATAGCGTACGCCGTTTAACAACACGGCCAAAACAAAGAGTACACTCGCAGCAGTAGCCAGCCCCTTCCAGGGTAAATCAACTGAACGTTTTGCCCGTTGTGAGCGATAAGCCCCCTGCCTTAAGTTAATACGATTTCCTGTCGCGATACTTTGCACCGCGATAGTAAAAGGCACTTCAATATCAGCAGGGATTAAAGGTGCTGGCGATTGCGGCCAGTTTAGCGCGCCATAGTGAATAATTTCTGTTGGACTGTTCTGTTCAGCAGCAAAAGCTGGTGCTAACTGAGCAAACTGCTCTTTTTCTATGGTAAAGCCCTGCCACTCACCAGTTCTGACAATAACACTGTCGGCAAGCTCAATGGCCTGCCAGGTATCGTTCTGATGCGGCAACAAGAAGCAGTCGGGTACCCAGAAAGCAGAATCAATGCCGGCTTCGGTTAATACCTGCAGCCAATAATTCATTCGGTCTTTGGCGACTACAGCAACTGGCAGCTCTGTGCCTTTGGCATCCGGCCAGGCAAAATGCAGCTGCTCAATATCACTTGCCAGCTCCTCTTCCAGAGCATAAGGAATAATGCGCTGTAGGTGCCTTTTTGTGCCTGCGGGTAAAGTCACTCTTGTCATCGAAACATCTTGTCCGGGCAAGGCCACAATGACTTCGCAACGGTTGGCTTTGTCTTTTAACTGAACAAGCTCTGCTACCGAACTCAGCTCTCCACTGGCTATTAACTCTTGCTGCCCTTTATGCCAGACCAACCAGGGTATGGGTTCGTCGGTACCATAAGCCGGTAACCGCAGAATCAGTGTTTCATGCATATACTAATCTCCCATCGCCCGGTACAAGGTTTGTACTCGACCTTCGTTTAAATGTAATACCGAGCGCGCTCTCATTTCTACTTCGCCCCACTGAATCATCGCAATCAACTGAAAATACTCACTACTCACGGTCAGTTCCGGCAACTCACCTTCTAATTCCGACCGCACTCCCGAGAGTTCTGCCAACTCAGCGAGTTCTTCATCAGATTCGTAGCCCTGAGGCGGTCGGTTATTCAGCAATGCCATAGCGTCAGCAAGTGCTAACTTACCTTCGGTAACTCCGGTTAAAACCGCAGCCTGATCCTGTTCCAGAGTATTAATATTAATTTTTAAGTCTGTCTCATTCGGAATAACGCAAGCAACAGAGTTAAGAGCGGTAATTATTTTAGCACTGTATCCCCGCACCATTCTCAGCTCACTCATCTCAAGTAGTTGGCTGTTTGCGGCCAAATAAGGCTTAGGTAAACTCTCGTAATCAGGGTCTTCAGCACCGTTACTGCCCGACAACTGACTGTCTTCATCCAGCCAGTCTACCAGACTGTCGGTTAAAATTTCGGCCTGATAGTTATCAATTTCCAGTGCTTCCAGCAGCGCTTTGTATTGTCGTTTGCGCTTTTCCAGAGTTCCGGGATCTTCCTCATCCGTAACCAGGCTATTAAGGTTAAAGCAGCTGTATAAATCCCTGACTTTTGCCGCAATCTGCCCTCCCTCTACCGGAAAAGGTCCACTACGCTGAGCCCAGTTTTGCTCTTTGTGCGCAACCCCGTCGTTTTCTTCCAGTTCAGTTTGCAGCACTTCTTTTAAAACATCCTCTGCACTTAACCACATCCAGTAGCTTTGTTCAGCCTGCTGCAAGTTGCCCATACGGGTTATTTGCAACTGCAGTTTTCCGCCTAAATTCACTGCAATAACCGACACAATAGCAATAACCAGCAAAACCGTTATAAGCGCAGCTCCGGCTTGTGATGACTTACGCGGGCTAATTGGCACGTTGCAGCCCTCCGCCGTTACTTTCCACCTGCTGTCCCACTGCGGCTATCAAAAACACGCGTCTGATGGTGCCAAAGTTTTTGCTACGAATGGTCACTTCAACGGCTTGAGGCAAATCACCTGAACTTTCCCAGTTGTCGCTCCAGCCTTGTTCTAACCCCTGATTCGCGTTACTCACACCATCACTGCGGTAGAATCGAAAAGACAGTTCGTCAACGCCTTCTAATAAGGTCTGAACGGATGGTTCTGAGGAGCGATCGTTAACGAAAGTCTCGGTTACCCGCTGCAAATTTCCATCCCATAATCGGTAAACTACCGGCTGTAACTCGCTGCGGGGCATCATGTTGCCAGGGTTGTCAAAGCCGCTTCTGACAAAAGCCAGTACGCCGCCGTCAGAATCAAAGTAGCCAGGGTCATTGCTCAAATACTGATGAGTCACTTCAACACCGGAAGGTCGCGTTGGTTTAGCGACCATTTGGCGAATATCCTGCTGCATCAGCAACTGGCTGAACTGCAAACGCTCCAGCTGTTCACGCTGTTTTTGAGATTGCTCTTCGGTGTTTACCATCTGGTTCAGAACCTGAAAACTGGCAATACCGATAATGGCAAATATCACCATGGTCACCAGCACTTCTACTAAGGTAAAACCTTTGTTTGCGGGGTTAACGCGCATTGTCGGCTCCCCCCGCTGAATCTGGTTTACGCATATAACGAGTTAACCGAAAGTGTTCACGGCCGTCCTCGTTTTTCATCACTTTCACAGTGACTGCAACAACATTTGGCGTTACCGTTTCTACCACCTGTTGCTGCCAATACCAGGTAACACCTGCCTGTTCCTGTTGGCCGCTCCGTTTATCTTTAAGCGGCCACTCTTTCTCAAGCGACAATTCTGCCAAACGATTAGACGCTACGTACTGAGCAAAGGTTTTGTCCTGTAAAGCGCTTAACCTGGTTAGGTGCCCGCTTGCCGCCTGCAACGCGGCCAGTGCCGCCAGACTGAACACCGACAAGGCTACCATCACTTCAATTAAGGTAAAGCCGCGCACCCACCGCATAGTTACTCCGGAGCCTCGGCAGAAATACTAACCTGCCAGCTGTTTTCGGCAATAAGCCAACGCTCGGCATCGGGGTCGTTTAAATGCTCAATATGCACTTCAAAGAGTGTCATCTCACCGCTGGGCAGAATCAGAATATCGGGAATCGTGCTGTCTTCGTCGCTCTCTTCAGCAAACAAGCCATCGTCCAATGACTCATCTTGTTCAAGCACCTTCAGCCCCCGGCTGGTAAACTGCCAACGCAGTGGCCACTCGGTGTCCTGTGCCCGTAACCCGCGGGCATTTTCTTCGCGCCATTGTTCATCTTTCCAGAACAAAAAACGGTAGCCATCTTCGTGGAATTTTAATCCCAGTGGTTGCTGTCGGACCATGGCGTATTCGCGGGCATAGTTTAGCTGCTGACGTAAACTCGCAGCTGCATTTTGAGGAGAGTCCTGCCCCCGTTCACCACCGGGCAGTGTAAACATAACGGCGCTGGCGATGAGACCAAGAATGGCCATCACCAGCATCACTTCAATGAGAGTAAAACCAAATTGGCAACGCTTATTGGTCACGATCGTTGTTGCCAATCATCCAGCTGCCAAAATCATCATCCGTTCCGGGCTGACCATCCGGGCCTGGAGAAAAAATATCAACATCATCGTACTGACCCGGGTTCAGGAGTAAATAGTCATTACCGTAAGGGTCCTGCGGTAAGCGGCGAATATAGCCGCCGCTGCGATAGCTGCGTGGCTGCGGATCCATGTTCGGTTCATTGACTAAAGCTTCAAGCCCCTGCTCGGTCGTCGGAAACATACCGTTATCTAAGTGATACTGAGCCAGTGCGTTTTCTAAAGCGACAATATCGGCTATCACTTTTTGCTGGTTAGCTTTTTCCTGATTACCTAATACATTGGGTAACACCATAGTGGCCAAAATACCGATAATGGCAATAACCACCATTACTTCGACCAATGAAAAACCTTGTTGATTACGTCTCATAGCTAAAGCCCTACACTATTATTTAATTGTAAAATGGGTTGAATGATAGACAGCACAATAAAGAATACGATACCTGCCATCGTCACTATCAGCACCGGCTCAAATACTTTTAAACTAACCGACACCAGGTTTTCAAATTCTTTGTCCTGATTATCGGCAGAGCGTTTTAACATTTGTTCCAGTTCACCGGACTTCTCACCTGCCGCTATCATGTGCAGCATCATTGGTGGGAACAATCCCGTTTCCTGCAACGCACCGCGCATTGACGCCCCTTCACGAACGCGTCCGGCTGCTTCATCTACCGCCTGACGTATGGCTAAATTACCAATGACCGACGAGGTAATGCGCAACCCGTCGAGCAAGGGTACTGCTGAGGAAGTCAGTATACTTAAAGTCCGGGCAAAACGGGCAGTACTTACCCCTCTTATGACCTTACCCAGCATGGGAAGTTTTAACAGTCTGCGATGATATTTCAGGCGGTTTTTTTCATTTCTTAACCACTGGTTAAAAGCGACCAGCAGCAAAGCAATGCCAATAAGTAACCACAGCCCCCAGTTTTGCAGAAATTCACTAATGGCTATCATAGCCAGAGTGGTTGGCGGCAAATCCTGACCCATGGTTGAAAAGTTGTCCACTATTTGCGGCACAATGGAAACCAACAGAAAAACCACAATGCCAATGGCAACCAAAGTCAGCATAAGCGGATAAATAAGCGCCTGCGTCAACTGACTTTTCATGTGCTGACGTTGCTCAGTATAGTTTGCCAGCTCATCCAATACCGTATCTAAATGGCCGGACTTTTCGCCGGCAGCCACCATAGCGGTATATAAAGAATCAAAAACACCGGGAAACTCTGACATAGCTTCAGCAAGGCCGTAACCTTCAACCACTTTACTGCGTACCGACATCAGTAATTTCTTCAGACGTGGCTTTTCGGTCTGGTCAGCAACGGCTAATAATGCCTGTTCAATAGGCAGTGCCGAGCCTACTAAGGTAGATAACTGACGGGTAATTAGCGCTAAATCCTGTGCTTTAACTTTACGCTGCGGAAGCCCAAACCGGGGCTGTAACGTTTTCTTTCTGTCTTGATCAGCTGCCGGCTCAATGCTTAAAGGCATTAAGCCTTTTTCACGCAATAACTGACGTACCTGTCGCTCAGTATCGGCTTCCAGTACACCTTTTTTCTTTCTGCCATTAGCCTCAACGGCTTGATATTCAAATGCTGCCACCCTCTACTCCTCGCGGGTAACCCGCAGCACTTCTTCCAGCGTTGTTTTGCCTTTCAGTACTTTTGCTAAGCCGTCCTGGCGAATACCGGGCGTCGACTGCCGAATATACTTTTCAATAGACTGTTCACCGTGACCGTTATGGACTAACTCACGTACATGGTCATCTACCAGCAGCAGTTCGTGAATACCGGTACGTCCACGATAACCGGTATAATTGCATCGTTCACAACTCCCTGCACGATAAATCACACTGGTATCTGCAGCATCAAGGCCGAGCATATTCTTTTCTTCGTCATCCGGCTGGTGAGGCTGTTTGCATTCGCTACAGAGTGTCCGCACCAGACGCTGCGATAACACCGCCAATAAGCTCGATGACAACAGGAAGGGCTCTACACCCATGTCTTCCAGACGAGTAATTGCGCCGGCGGCAGTGTTAGTGTGCAATGTAGACAAGACCAGGTGACCAGTGAGTGAAGCCTGCACAGCAATTTGCGCGGTTTCTACGTCACGTATCTCACCAACCATTACCACGTCGGGATCCTGACGCAATATAGCGCGTAAACCGCGGGCGAAAGTCATATCCACCCGAGGGTTAACCTGGGTTTGTCCAATGCCATCAATAGCATATTCTATCGGGTCTTCGACGGTCAGAATATTACGGTCATTAGAGTTGATTTCGCTAAGCCCGGCATACAAAGTTGTACTTTTACCTGAACCCGTCGGGCCGGTTACCAAAATAATGCCGTGAGGCTTGTAAATCAGCTCCTGGAAAATTTTCCGGTTAGCATCAGTCATTCCCAGCTCAGTCAGATTGAGCCGCGCATTGTTCTTATCTAATAAACGCAATACAACCCGCTCGCCATGATTAGACGGCATGGTAGAAACCCGCACATCCACTGCTCGCCCGGCAATAAGCAGGGAAATACGACCATCCTGCGGAACGCGCTTTTCAGCAATATCCAGCTGCGCCATAACTTTTATGCGCGACACCAGCAGCGATGACAACTTACGGTTTGGTCGTAAAACTTCACGCAAAACGCCGTCAATGCGAAAGCGTATTAGCAAAGCTTTCTCAAAGGTCTCAATGTGAATATCCGAAGCGCCTTCTTTTATCGCCTCGCTCAGCATGGCGTTAATTAGCTTAATAATAGGCGCGTCATCTTCGCTTTCCAGCAGATCTTCGGTCTGCGGCAACTCATCAGCCAGAGAAAATAAATCGGACTCGTTGCCAATATCTTCCATCAACTGCTGAGCTTCTGATGAGTCTCGTTGATACGCACGGGTTAACAAGCTTTCAAAGTCACTTGCAGCGTGCTCCTGAAGAGTGACCGGCTGCCCCAGCGCGCGCCTCACTTCTTTTAACGCAGCAGCCGAGATACCTGCACGGCAATGCAAAATTAACGGCTCACCCTGCTCTACCACCACGCCAAAGCGTTTAGCAAAGCTGAACGGGAGGCGAGCTGTTGCAATGGCACTGGCTTCAGTCATTTTGCGGCTCTTCATTCTGTTCGTCGATTTCTTTATCGTTTTCTTCGCTACTCTTCTCGTCGCTCTTCTCGTCGCTCTTCTCGCTACCTTGTTTTTTCAGATATTCGTCAAAGCCCGGCGGTAACGTCAGCTTGCTGTCCCAGTCATTAAGCAGCGGTGACTCTTCAGAGGGCATGAGTGAAATTCCACGCGACCGCTCATCTAACTGCAGCGCCCGCATATAGTTGTATTTTGCCGAGCTTAATTCACGCATGCGTTTCCCGTCGCGGACTATGGTCGGACGGATAAAGACCATCAGGTTACGCTTTTGCTTAGAAGTTGACGTAGAGCTGAACAGTTTTCCTAAAATTGGTATATCGCCTAATAACGGGACTTTAGAGACCGATTCTTGTACGTCTTCGTCAATCAAGCCGCCAAGCACAATGGTCTCGCCATCATCAGCCATGACCGTGGTTTTCAGTTCACGCTTGTTAATAATAACGTCAACCGCAGTGGCGCCACTTAAACTGGACACTTCCTGCTCTATCGTCATTTGTACGGCGTCCCCCTCGTTAATTTGAGGCGTTACCTTTAACTTGATACCTATCTCGGTGCGATCAACCGTCTGGAACGGGTTGTCGTTGTTATCACCCGTAGTAGAGCCACTAATCGTAGGAACTTCCTGACCGACCAAAAAGCTCGCTTCTTCGTTATCTACGGTAACAATGCTAGGTGTTGCCAGAATATTTGAGCGAGTATCTTGTGTAACCGCCTGTACTACCGCCGCCCAGTCATCCTGTATGGTACCGAACATCATACCGTTTACAGAGCCCAGTAAGTTTGCCAGCAATGAAACATCTCCAGGTTCATCCGGCTCTGTTGTCGTCACCTCGACCCCGCCATCGGTTACCCGAGTCGTCGTTGTACCTTCTCTTTCACGTGCCTGATAAGCACCGGCGGCTAAACTCCCAATGGGTACCTGGTTACCGTTATTATATTGCACCATACCGCCGTCTTCGCTGATCCACTGCACGCCAAAGTCAACGTTATCGCCTTCCATAATCTCGACAATAATCGCTTCAACCTGAACCTGAGCACGACGGATGTCTAAGTCCCGAATCACTTTTTCCAGCGATGCCAGCATATCTTTTTGAGCGGTAATCACCACCGAGTTAGTCGGTTCATGCGGGCTGATACTGACCGTTTCATCACCTCCGCTACGGCGGCGTTGATTATTGTTTCCAGTGCTTGATTGCTGCTCAACTTCAGCCTGTATAGAACGGCTAACATCTTTCAACACGTCGACAACTTCAGGTGCTTTTGCATATTTCAGATAGAAAACCCGGGTATTACCCTCGGTTTTCAAATCCTGATCCAGCTGTTTGATAAGCTTGACGACGCGGGAACGGGCACGAGGTTCGCCACTGACAATAACGCTGTTACTGCGATCATCGGCAACAATTTTAGGAATAAGAAGCGCCGGCACACCTTCATTATTTTTTTCATATAGAGACTGAGCAATACGAACAATTTCGCTCGCAGATGCATATTCAAGGCTGATCATGTCAACGTCCTGATCACCGGCCTGATCGACCCGCTCAATAATTTCTACCAAACGTTGCACGGTTTCTGAACGACCCGTCATCATAATCACATTAGACGGGTCATAGCTGACCACCATACCGCCGCCACTTTGGTCGTTTAACTGGCGCAATAACGGTGCAAGCTCGCGTACCGATACGTTTTCTACCGGTACAACCCGGGTCACCATAGTATCGCCTGAGCCTCTGGTATCTCTGTCCAGCACAGGTAGTGACGATGTTTTTGCGTCTTTATCACGTATTACTTTAAGCACGCCCGATTCCATTTCAACAATGGCAAACCCGTAAACCTCAAGCACATTCAGGAAAAACTGATAGTACTGCTCTTCATTCATCACATCGTAGCTGCGCACATCAATTTTTCCCCGAACGTTAGGGTCAATAATGATGGTTTTACCTAAGTTTCGGCCTACAACCTGAATAAACTCGTTAATATCAGTATTTTTAAAACTGGCGGCATATTCTTCGCTGCTTAATGGCGAACTCATCAGTGCGAATGCCAAACCGAGAGCTCCCAACCATGCTTTTAAGCCACTCTTTGCCACTGTCATATCAATTATCCTGTTTTACCGGTAGCTTAAACGACAGTTCCATCCTTTCACCGTCGCGCTCAATTTCTATGCTGACCTGTTCTTGTTCCGACAGTTCCTGACTAGCAAGCATGGCCTGCTCCATATCGGTCAGATCATAGCCGTTGATGGCCACTGCCAAGTCACCGTTCTGGAATCCAGCATCCCGGAATAACTCCGGATTCTTGCCTGAATTCAGTTTGTATCCTTTTAGTTCGCCATTGGTTTGTACTGGCGAAATATTCACATAATCGAGTAACGACGATGGATTATCAGCAACCTGTGCCAACTGCTGCTCAACCGTTGCCTCATCATCAACCCGGTTGCTGTCATCACTATCGACAGGGACCAGCGCACCATCATTATCTGAGTCACCTACAATTAGCGACAGCGCGGGTCTGTCCTCACCAATATCTTCCATTTTCAGTGTTTCTAACCGGCCGTTATTATCAAGAATCACGCGGTCGGCATGAATCTCTTCTACAGTGACCGAAGAACTGCCAAGACTCTCACCAATAATGTAGGTTTGTTGCTTGCTGCCTTGCTGAATAATAGCCGCAGAACGTTCCGGGTTAGAGCTGGCAGAAACGCCTATCAAACGGACGTTTAACGATGTTTGGGGCGCGTTTTGAACGTTTTCAGAACGACTCCGCCGCTCTGCTGTTCCAAAAAGATTAAGCTCAGTTAAGGTCTCTAAATTCATGGTACTGGTTGCAGTAGAATCAACCGTCACTTTAGGTAAAACCGCACTGTCGTCGGGCTCTGCAGGGTTAATCAGTGACCAGGTAAACCGAGCCAACAATACCGCAACCAAAAACCATGCGAAAGCCGTTAGCGCTTGCATTAAGCGGCGCCACATTTGAGTATCTTTAAATATTTGTTGGAGTCGGGCAGTCACTTTATTCTTATTCTTGTTACACTGACAAAAGGCGATTCATGCATTCTAGCGCAGGCGACATGAGTCAACAATCGGTTAACACAAAGTTTATAACGAATTCGTTGCGGTTTTATGACAAAAACTCGAAAAGAAAGTCCCATTCGTCTGGATAAATGGCTGTGGGCTGCAAGATTCTACAAAACCAGAGCACTTGCCCGACAAATGATTCAGTCAGGCAAAGTACATTATGATGGGCAGCGTAGCAAGCCTTCTAAGGTTGTTCAGCTTGGCGCTATTATCACTTTGCGTCAGGGCTTCGATACAAAAGAAGTTGAAGTCATGGAATTAAGTGAACAACGCCGCGGTGCCAGCGAGGCACAATTACTCTATAGGGAAACCCCTGAGAGCATAGAAAAGCGCGAAAAAAATGCGGAAGCAAGAAAGCTTAATGCGTTGTATAATCCGCACCCGGATGGACGGCCAGACAAAAAGCAGCGCCGTCAACTTATCAGAATGAAAGACAGCGGTGAGTAAACCGCTTGTTGTCGATAAACAGGAGTGCCCATGGAATACCCAACTGATCAATTGTCACGCTACACCTTTGAAGAGCACGATGTGCGGGGTGAGCTCGTTCAATTGACCAGCAGCTACCAAACTTTGCTCCGTGGCCATGACTATCCTGCGCCAGTTCAGGAGTTGCTTGGGCAAATGATGGCTGCAGTATCATTATTAACTGCCACTTTAAAATTTGAAGGTCATATTGCAGTGCAACTTCAGGGCGATGGACCACTTAACTTTATAGCAGTTAATGGCAACCATAATCAGGAACTTCGGGGTATAGCCCGGTTAAGAGCCGAAATTGACAGCGCAGATTTGCAATCAATGATAGGCAAAGGCCAACTCATTATAACCCTGACTCCCGATACCGGTGAGCGTTATCAGGGCGTTGTCAGTGCCAGCGCCGATTCAATTGCAGCCATGCTGGAAGACTATTTTGAACAGTCAGAACAGCTACACACCCGGGTCTGGCTGCACGCCGACGGCGAACATGCAGCCGGAATGCTGTTACAGCGCCTGCCTGCAACCGGCATGGACTTAACCGGGTTCGAACATCTGGCCACTTTAACGAACACCATTACTGCCAAAGAAATTTTCACACTACCGGCTGAAGAGCTATTGCATCGTCTTTATCATGAAGAGCAAGTGCATCTGTATCCGTCACAGGAAGTCACTTTTGTTTGCGGCTGTTCACGTGAGCGCACGCTGGAGGCACTGGCCTCAGTAAGCCCGGAAGAAATTCAGGAAATTTTAGCCGAGGAAGGCGAAATTATGATGACCTGTGATTACTGCCTGACCGAGTACCGCTTTACCCCTTCAGACTTCAATTAACAGATACAAAAAAGCCTGCATAATAAGCAGGCTTTTCTCGTTTAAAGCTACTTTTTCTTCTTCAGGAACTTCATCAAACGTCTGCGCTTTCGCTGCTGTGACAAAGTCAGCTGGTTTTTTTTGCCTTCATACGGGTTAACCGGTTCACGGAACTCTACTTTTATTGGCGTACCCATAACACCCAGAGACTTCCGGAAGTAGTTAATTAAATAGCGCTGATAAGCCCCCGGTAAATCCTTTACCTGGTTGCCATGAATAATAATACGTGGTGGATTATAGCCACCTGCGTGCGCATATTTAAGTTTCACTCGGCGGCCACTAACCAGTGGTGGCTGATGTTCTTCCTGCGCCATTTCCATAATTTTAGTCAGCTTAGAGGTACTAATTCGCTGGGTTGCGCTGGCATAAGCCTCTTCAACCGACTCAAATAAATGACCAACACCCGTACCATGCAGCGCGGAGATAAAATGCAAACGGGCAAAGTCGACGAAACCTAAGCGTCTATCCAGCTCACGCTTTATCTCTTCTTTGTGGTCGTTTTGCAAACCATCCCACTTGTTCACAGCAATAACAATTGAGCGGCCGGCATTTAAAGCAAAGCCAATTAAGTTAAGGTCCTGATCACTGATGGTTTCGCGTGCATCAACCACAATAAGAACAACGTTTGCGTCTTCAATTGCCTGCAGAGTTTTAACTACCGAAAACTTCTCGATAGCCTCACCAATACGTCCACGACGACGGACTCCGGCGGTATCAATCAGAACGTATTCGCGCTCGTTCCGTTGCATCGGAATATACACGGAGTCACGGGTGGTGCCCGGCATGTCATAAACAACAACCCGCTCTTCACCCAGTATACGATTGATTAAAGTTGATTTACCGACGTTCGGGCGACCGACAATAGCCAGTTTTAATGGCAGTTTGTCGTAATCAATTTCATCGTGCTCCAGCTCTTCAGACTCAACGTCCTTGGGCACGATAACATCGGGGTATTCTTCCGCTATTGGTTTAAAGCAAATTTCAAGTAACTGCTCAACACCACGACCGTGAGCCGCTGCAATACCGTATAGTTCGCCTAAAGATAACGAATAGAAGTCGGCCATGGCCGAATGAGCATCAATACCGTCAATTTTGTTACAGACCAGGTAAACTTTCTTATTCTGCTTACGCAAATGATCCGCAATGGCTTGGTCACCAACGGTAACACCGTCACGCGCGTCCACCATGAAAAGCACAACATCGGCTTCGTCAACAGCAAGCAGTGACTGCTTTGCCATTTCTTCGTCAATGCCTTCTTCATCACCGTGAATACCACCGGTATCAATAACAATAAATTGATAACCGTCGTAATTTGCCTGACCGTATTTACGATCCCGGGTTAACCCGGGAAAGTCCGCTACCAGTGCGTCGCGAGTCCGCGTTAAACGATTAAAAAGCGTGGATTTCCCCACATTTGGGCGCCCGACCAGCGCGACAACAGGTAACATCTCTTATTCATTTCCTGATTGAGTATCGAGCGCGATGATATCACCGTCCCGAGTTTGTACATACATAATGTTATTATCAACGACAGGAGCAACATAGACTCCATCGCCGCCAACTTCGTAACGGCCAACAATGTTGCCGCTTTCACTGTCCAGCCAATGCAAGTAGCCTTCAAAGTCACCAACAACAACGTTACCGCGATGCCATGCAGGTGCGCTCAGCTTACGACCAAACAGCTGGGTGTTACTCCAGCGCTCAATACCACCGCTCTGGTCAAGTGAGTAAACGTGACTTTTCACATCGGTTAAGAAAATCCGACCGCTCGTCACCAGCATATTTTCAAAGGCTTTGTAGTCACGCTTCCAGCGCACTTCACCGCTCATGAGTTCAAGCGCTACGAGTTCGCCGTTAAAAGCGACCATGTATAACGTTGTTCCCTGAGTAGCCGGTTTTGCGTCAACGTCGGCTAAACGCTCCAGCTCGGTACTTCCGCTGGGCTTACCGATAGGCTGACTCCAGGCTTGTTGTCCGCTGTCAGCAATTAGCACCATACCGGAACCGTTGCTGTCGCCAACTACAATACCGCCACTGATAATTGCCGGAGCCGATGCCCCACGCACCGTCAGCATGGGGGTCTGATATTCGTATTCCCATTGCTCTTCACCGGTTTCAGCGTCCAGGCTAATGACTTTTCCGCCACCGGTATGCACAACCACACGTCCCTCACCGACAGCAGGATCTGACATGACTTCGTTGTTCACTTCGGTATGCCAGACGACATCACCAGTTTCAGCATCCAGAGCAACGACGTCACCATTTTCAGTACCCAAAAAGATACGGTCATAGCGAGCAACTAAGCCGCCCGATATGCGCGCTGGGAACGGGCTTGCAAATAAACCACTGAACCAACCTTCATCGGTTGCTTCATCAAATGTAATGCGCTGACGCAGGTCGATTCGCCACAGGCGTTCACCTGAGGTTTTGTCAAAAGCACTGACCAGGCCATTGCGGTCAGCAGCAAAGACCTTGCCATACTCAACCACAGGGTTCAGTCGGGAAAAGTGCTCACCAATACCGCTTCCGACAGAAGCATCCCATATAACTTTTGGTTGTAGTTGCTCAGAAATTGGCTGAAGTACCGCGAACTTGGGCTCTTCATCATCGTCACCAAAAATAGAGCAACCACTAACAAGAACTGCAGCAGTCAATAACAAACTGCCTTTGGTAAAGCGTTTAATCAATTGCATTATGACTTAACCAGGCTGTTGAGTTTCATTTGCAGTGCCGGAGTCAATGACTCACCCGCCTGCAATGCGCGTTCGTATGCGGCACGAGCTTCTTCGGTATTCCCCTGCTCGGCCAGAATGTCGCCTTCAAGCTCTGCAGCAAAGCCCGCATAAGCTTCTGGCAGAGGTTTCTTAACTAAACTTAAAGCGGTATCAAGCTGTTCCTGAGCAATTAATACCCGGGCTAACCGGATACTGGCTAAAGCTGACATGTTTTCATCTTCGGCGCTGTCGACTACCGACTGTAACGCAGTAACAGCTGTTGCTAAGTCAGCTCGTTCGACCGCATGTTGAGCCAACTGCAAAGCCACCAACTGTGCATAAACATTGTCAGGGTTTTCACTAACAAACTCTTGCGCTTCCAGCATCGCGTTTTCGCTACCTTCAGAGAGCTCGGCCGTTAACTGCTGATAGTTTGACGAAGCACGCTGCTGCGTTTCCAGCGTATGCTGGTCATAGTAACGCCAGCCGTAAAACAAACCAAAGCCAATGACTACACCGGCAACAATACCTTTACCGTGCTCTTTCCAGAACTCTTTTAAACGTTCTACTTGCTGTTCTTCATCCACCTGACTACCCTCTCGTCATTGGCTGCAGATACTCAATAAGTGCCTGCCAGCCCAGAGTTTGTTGTTCTTCAGCAGTGCGTAATGGTTTTACCGTTACCTGCTGCTGTGCGATTTCATCTGCACCGATAATGAGTGCCACTTGAGCACCCGACTTATCCGCTTTTTTCATTTGTTTTTTCATAGAACCACCGCCACAGTGGCTTACCAGACGCAGTTCCGGCAACTCATTTCTCAGCTGTTCGGCAATTCGCGGGGCATTTAGTTCCGCTTCTTCGCCTAACGGCATCAAGTAAGCATCGACTACTCGTCTTGGGGTCAGCTTGCCTTGTTCCTGTAGCAACAGCACCAGGCGTTCCATACCCATTGCAAAACCGACTGCAGGCGTAGCCTTACCGCCTAATTGTTCAACCAGTCCATCATAACGACCACCGGCACAAACCGTTCCCTGAGCGCCCAGAGCCGTGGTAACCCATTCAAACACGGTACGGTTGTAATAATCCAGACCACGAACCAGGCGTTCGTTTAAAGTGTATGAAATACCGGCCGCTTCCAGACGAGCGGTTAGTTGTTCAAAATGCTCTTTCGATTCTGCGTCCCAGTATTCAGACAGGCTTGGCGCACCTTCCAGAATCTTCTGAGTATTTTCGTCTTTACTGTCCAGAATACGCAACGGATTGCTTTCAAGCCGGCGTTTACTGTCTTCATCCAGCTCGCTTGCATAGTCAGACAAATAAGCTTTTAACGCATCGCGATAATTCGCCCGAGCTTCATTAGACCCCAGAGAGTTCAGTTGCAGCTCGACCTGATCAGCAATACCAAACTCGCGCCATAATCTAGCCGAAAGCAGAATGACTTCCGCGTCGGCATCGGCGCTTTCTAAACCAAAGGTTTCAATACCAAACTGATGAAACTGACGATAACGACCTTTTTGCGGACGTTCGTAACGGAACATAGGCCCCATGTACCACAAACGCTGAATTTGGTTGTACAACAAACCGTGCTGATTACCCGCACGCACGCAGCTCGCTGTCCCTTCAGGGCGCAAGGTCACACTTTCGCCATTGCGGTCATCAAAGGTATACATTTCTTTTTCGACAATATCGGTAACTTCACCAATAGAGCGTTTAAACAGTTGTGTGCTTTCCAGCACTGGCATACGGATTTCGCTATATCCGTAGCTTGCAGCAACACGTCGTATTACTGCTTCAACCTGCTGCCAGGCCGGACTCTGCTCTGGCAACAAATCATTCATGCCACGAATTGCTTGGATTGTATTCGCCACGGAACCTTCTCGTCTGGTTATCGATACAGAAAATAAGCGGGTATTATAGGGACTTTGTCGATGCGGGTAAAATCAACCGTTAATTTCTTTTACGTCAATTTTATTAGCTTCTATGAACTTAACCTGTTCGCGAATTTGAGCTTCCAGCTCATCCACTAAATTTTGGTTATCCAGCCGGAGTTTTTGACGTGCTCCGCCAATGTACAGGCCACTTTTGTTTTTTGCGCCAGCAAGACCTACATGCGATACCAGAGCCTCGCCCGGACCATTAACCACACAGCCTATAATTGAAACATCCATGGGAATAGTAATATCTTCCAGACGTTCCTCTAAGGCATTAACGGTGTTGATAACATCGAACTCTTGTCTGGAACAACTTGGGCAGGCAATAAAATTAATGCCCCGCGCACGAATACGCAGCGACTTTAATATATCAAAGCCAACTTTAATTTCTTCAACAGGGTCGGCAGCGAGCGAAACTCGCAGCGTGTCACCAATACCCTCTGCCAGCAACATGCCTAAACCAACTGAGGACTTAACCGCACCGCTACGCTTACCGCCAGCTTCGGTAATACCTAAGTGCAGTGGTTGATCAATTTCTTTCGCCAATAAACGATAGGATTCAACCGCTAGAAAAACGTCTGACGCTTTAACACTGACTTTAAAGTCGTAGAAGTCCAGCTTGTAGAGAATATTGACATGCCGCATTGCAGACTCGACTAACGCCTCGGCTGTGGGTTCCCCATATTTTTCTTGTAGATCTTTTTCTAACGAACCGCCATTAACCCCAATACGAATTGGAATGTTACGCTCACGTGCTGCATCTACTACAGCTTTTATTCTGTCTTCGTGGCCTATATTGCCCGGGTTGATACGTAAACAGTCAGCACCATATTCGGCAACTTTAAGCGCAATGCGGTAATCAAAGTGAATGTCAGTAACCAAGGGGACAGGACTGCGTAGCTTTATTTGCTTAAAAGCTTCGGCAGCTTCCATTGTTGGTACAGACACACGAACAATATCAGCACCAGCCTGAGCCAGCGCTTCTATTTGCGCAACGGTCGCATCAACATCGGTTGTTTCGGTATTTGTCATGGACTGCACAGCAATCGGTGCGCCATCACCAATAGGCACATTGCCTACATACAATCGGCGTGAAGGACGGCGTTTAATTGGATTTTCGTGCATCATAACCTTAAATTGACCTCTACTGCTCTTCTGACGGTACGGTGAAGCGCGCGACACGACCAGTCCGGAACTGGTCCATGCTGAAGGCTTCACCGTTAAAGCTGACATTAACAGCTTCAGGTTTACACAGTGTTACTGAAAAAGGCGCTTCGCCAGGAACTGGCATACGGTAGCCTGCAGCTTTTACACCAACCGCCTGAGTTTCACCGGAAGCATCATCAATTTTAACCCAGCATTCTTCATTAAACTCTAACACCAGACTGGCTGAAACAGTTTCTGATTGCGACGACGGCTCAACAGGCGCGGACTCAGTCGGAGTTTCAACTTCGTTATCTGTCGGCTCAGCAGTTTCAGTTGGTAACTCTTGGGTATCATTAGCCGCAGACTCAGAATTATCGGCTTGCGATTCGTCGTTATTCTGGCTGATATTCTCGCTGGTATTCTCGTCGTTGTTCTCGTTATCATTCGCGCCGTTTTCACTAACGGGTTCTTGTACAGACTCGACCGCAACATTCGTATCATCGGTTTCAACTTCCGACTCTAATACGGCTTCATCTTCATTCGGCTCAATTTGTGGCTCCTTCGGCTGGTTTGAAATTTCAATATCACCGACGTTATCAGCTTCATCATCAGTATTTACCGGAGAAATTTCTGAACTTTCCTGTGTGCCAGTTTCGCCTTCACTAAAACCAAGATCCGGCTCTTGCCACCACCAAATAACCAAGGCAACGACAATAATGATAACTACATAAGTAATTAACATTAAGCGGTTGTCACTTTCCTCGTGCTTTTTACGTCTTGAGAAGCTCTGCATCTGGCTGCTTTCAACTTCTTTATAGCCTCTGGCTTTATAAGCCTCAAACAGCTCGGTATCGTCTAAATCAAGTAATTTGGCATAGGAGCGTAAATAGCCTTTAATAAAGGTTGCCGTCGAAAAAGTTGAATAATCATCGGCTTCCAGCAATTCAATAATCTGCTTTCGCAAACGCAACTGGTCTGCAACCTCGCGTTGCTCTAAACCTTTAGCTTCACGGGCTTCTCTCAGAATTTCACCAGGACCTTTGCTCGGCTTTTGCTTGGGTTCTTGTGCCGCTTCCGATTCTGGCTTTTTGTTATCTTGTGTTGATTCGTTTTCAGCAGTCATGATTGTAAGGGGTTTCCCTGTTATGGTTGAGCTGCGTCGTGACTTACCCGAGCCAGACATTCGGCCCTATTGGCCTCTGCTCTGGCATGATGTGGATACGCTGGATCTAATGTCACTTTATCAAAATACCTGAGTGCTTTTTTCCAGTCACCAGCCACACACAGCGCAACCGCATAGTTATTGTACAATGCACCGCTCATAGGTTGCCATGATAATGTCTGTTGGTAAAGTGACAAAGCTGAATCAACGTCATTTGTCGCTAAATACCATTGCCCTAAGGCAAGATTGGCATCCAGAGACCGGGGATTGTTCGTCAATGCGGTTTGCAAATGCGGATACGCAAGCTTCAATTTCCCTTGCGCCAAATAAGCAAGTCCAAGCTGCAACCGTACATCATTACCCACAGATACCGACTGTTCAGGGTTAGCGGTACAACCATATAGCGCTACGGCTATCAATAATAAAGCGGCTCGCATTATCACACTCCTTGTGCCTGCGACTCTGTAAATTTACGTGGTCTTTACAGCTATTGCCTCTCCACCACGCTGTTTCTGCTGACGTTTCAGTATACGTTTTGTACGATCGATGACATCGCCCACTAATTGTCCGCAAGCTGCATCGATATCATCCCCACGAGTTTTCCGTACCATTACCGTCAAACCGTACTCCATAAGCACTTTGGCAAAACGGTCAATTCGCGAATTGCTAGAGCGCCCGTAGTCCGAGCCCGGGAAAGGGTTAAATGGAATAAGATTAATTTTACTCGGGGTATCTTTTAAGGTTTTCGCCAGCGCATGTGCCTGATCGGTTGAGTCGTTCACATGGTCCAGCATGACATACTCTACCGTTACTTTACGCTGAGCTTTTGACTGCTCAACATAACGACGGCTTGATGTCAGAAATTCTTCTATATTGTACTTTTTATTAATAGGTACAATTTCGTTACGGAGTTCATCGTCTGGTGCATGCAGCGAAATAGCCAGCATTACATCAATGCGTTCACGCAATTTTTCCAACGCAGGAACAACACCTGAAGTACTTAAAGTAACGCGGCGTTTAGATAAACCGAAACCCAGGTCATCTAACATTAACTCCATTGCCGGAACAACATTGTTTAAATTAAGCAAGGGTTCACCCATGCCCATCATGACAACGTTCGTTACGGGTTTAATTCCGGTTTTTCCATAAGCCCCTAACAGCTGGTTCACCCGCCATACCTGGCCGATGATTTCCGCCACACTGAGGTTACGGTTAAAGCCCTGGGCCCCGGTTGAGCAGAACGTACACTCTAAGGCACAACCAACCTGAGATGACACGCACAACGTAGCGCGATCCCCTTCGGGTATCCAGACTGTCTCCACGTCCTGACCGTCAAACAAGGTCATAGCGAACTTAATCGTACCGTCCGATGACTGCTGTTGTTCGCGAACTTCAGGCGCGCGTATTTCAGCGACTTGCTTGAGCTTTTCACGCAATGCTTTATTAAGATTCGTCATCTCATCAAAGTCATCGACACAAAAGTGATACAGCCACTTCATTACTTGTTCAGCACGAAATGGTTTCTCACCCATCTCACGAAAGAACTCTTTAATTCCCTCACGATTCAGGTCGAGTAAGTTCACTTTTTTATCTATTGCGTTGGTCATAAAGCTCCGATTTTTTGATGTGCTTCGACGTATTGTAGCCTGACATTCATATCAGGTGAGATCCTGACGTAAACGTCAGGCTGCCTACATCTTAGATCTCACCTGATGCAATAGCATCAGGCTACATTCAAATACAGTCTTAGCGAGTACGCTGGCAAACTTCTTCGTCGCTGAAGAAGTAAGAGATTTCACGTGCAGCAGATTCAGTTGCATCTGAACCATGTACCGCATTTTCGTCTATAGTTTCAGCATAGTCGGCACGAATAGTTCCTGCCAGTGCTTCTGCAGGATTCGTAGCACCCATGATGTCGCGGTTTTTACGTACAGCGTCTTCACCTTCAAGAACCTGAACAACGATAGGGCCTGAAGTCATGAATTCAACCAAAGCACCAAAGAAAGGACGTTCTTTGTGTTCTGCGTAGAAACCTTCAGCCTGTTCTTTGCTTAAGTGCATCATTTTAGCACCAACAATGCGAAGACCAGCAGATTCAAAACGGTTGTAGATAGCGCCGATTAAGTTTTTTGCAACTGCATCAGGCTTGATAATTGATAGAGTGCGCTCTAAAGCCATGGTTATAAACTCCAATAAAATTAAGGGATAAATCAGTCGCGCGGATTATACGTGAGATCGGCGCAGAAATCGAATACCCAGTGATTGTTTTTTCATTCATTCTCAGCTAGGATGAGAGAACTTATATAGCCATATAGACGTCTATTTGACGATAAGGAGTTCTGACATGGCGAACAATGAATATGAACAAGCCACCCTGGGCGGAGGTTGCTTCTGGTGTGTTGAATCAGCCTTCCTTCAGGTAAAAGGCATTCAGTCGGTTAAATCGGGCTACACTGGCGGGCATACTGTCGATCCAACTTACGAGCAGGTTTGCAGTGGCGAAACAGGACATGCCGAAGTTGCACAACTCCAGTACGACCCGGAGCAAATCTCTTACCGTCAAATCTTAGAAATCTTTTTCACTTTGCACGATCCAACTCAGGTGAATCGTCAGGGTAACGATGTGGGTACTCAATATCGCACATCAATTTTTTATCATAACGACGCGCAAAAACGTGAAGCGGAAAGTATTATTGCGGAACTTGAAGCCGATGCAGCATTTGCAGCTCCTATCGTAACGGAAGTGACTGAGTTAGGGACTTTTTACCCGGCAGAGGATTACCACGAAAACTACTACGCCAGAAACCCGGAAAACCCGTATTGTCAGGCGGTAATTTCACCGAAGCTGGCTAAGTTCCGTAAAACCTTTGCTGGCCTGCTAAAGGACTAAGCAGCGCCTCTTAAGGTTCCGATAGTGCGGTGGATAAGCTCTACCGCACTATCGATATCTGCTTCGGACGTGTAACGCCCAATACTAAAGCGCAATGAACTCATTGCCAGCTCATGTTCAACGCCTAATGCTCTTAACACATACGAGGGTTCAACACTGGCCGACGTACAGGCCGAGCCCGATGAGAGCGCAAGATCTTTTAACGCCATTAGCAACAGTTCACCATCAACTCCGGCAAAACTGATGTTAGTAATATGCGGAACCCGTTGCTGGTCAGAGCCATTCAAAGTTACACCTTCTAACTGGCTAACCCCTTTCCATAGTCGCTGACGCAAGTTTTCAATTCGTGCGGGCTCCAGTTCCAGCTCGTTAAGAGCCAGTTCCGCCGCTACACCCATACCGACAATTTGGTGAGTTGGTAACGTGCCTGAGCGCATGCCACGCTCATGACCCCCGCCATGCATTTGCGCAAGCAGACGAACTCGCGGAGTGCGGCGTACATACAACGCCCCAATACCTTTAGGGCCATACATTTTATGAGCAGAAAGAGATAGTAAATCGACCGGTAATTCCGACATATCCATTGGCACTTTGCCGGACGCCTGAGCGGCGTCAACATGAAATATTGTGCCATTTTCACGGCACAAGTGACCTATAGCGGTTATATCCTGAAGCACACCTATTTCGTTATTAACCAGCATTGCGCTCACTAACACCGTATCTTCGCGCAAGGCTGAGCGGAACAAATCCATATCCAGCAAGCCGTCAGTTCCGACATCCAGATACGTCACTTCAAAGCCTTCTTTTTCCAGCTGTCCGCAGGTATCTAAAACCGCTTTGTGCTCGGTTTTAAGTGTAATAACGTGTTTGCCTTTATCTGAGTAATACTGAGCTGCGCCTTTTATGGCGAGGTTATCTGACTCAGTCGCACCTGAGGTAAAAACAATTTCGCGCGCGTCAGCGTTAATAAGATCAGCAACCTGATTGCGGGCAATATCGACAGCTTCTTCTGCCTGCCAGCCGTACTTATGCGAACGCGATGCGGGGTTACCAAACAAGCCATCCTGCGTTAAACACCCCATCATTTTTTCTGCTACAACAGGATCGACCGGCGTGGTTGCAGCATAATCAAAATAAAGAGGTAACTTAGACACTTGCTTGCTCCTGACAACTTAAAGGCAATATTATAGGTGAGAGTTTAACTTAATCTCTTCTTCACTGTGGTTATGCAACGCATTCTGCCTATTCAGAACGTCACCCACGTCCTCTTTCTTCATCAACTCAGCCAGCGTAATACCGTCCAGAAAGTCGGATATTCTGTCGCTTAACCCTTCCCACAAAGAGTGGGTCAGACAACGTTCGCCGCCCTGACAGTTAGCTTTACCCTGACAACGCGTTGCATCAATTGACTCGTCCACCGCATGAATGACGGCACCAACAGAAATATCATTTGCGGCACAACCCAGACGATAACCACCACCCGGACCTCGCACACTGTCCACCAACCCGTGCTTACGTAAGCGCGAAAACAACTGCTCTAAATACGACAGAGATATTCCCTGACGCTCAGAAATATCTGCTAACGGCACGGGACCATTTGCCGTAAAAAGCGCAACGTCCAGCATAGCTGTTACTGCGTATCGACCTTTTGACGTCAGGCGCATGGTGGTTTCCTCTGCTGTTTAATTCATCGTTAATGTATTGAGATTCTACATTCCCGACTATTTTAGTCAAGTATTACCCGTTGATTTGTCCACAGAGGCTAAGATGCCACGTAAAATATTAATTTCATTTTCTTCCGGGCGGGCTCGGTTAAATAAACGACGCAGTTTTGTCATAACTTGTCCGGGGTGCTGAGGAACAATGAACCCAGTCTGACCCAGAGTCTTTTCAAGATGCTCATAAAACCGTTCTAAATCTTCAGCACGCGGGTATTCCGGTAAGTTTTCCGGGGCGCGTTGTTTCGATTCCAGCCACTGCATGCGTAGCTCATAACTCACCGTCTGCACCGCCATAGCCAGGTTTAGTGAACTGTAATCGGGGTTAGTTGGTATGTGTAAATGAAACTGACTTTGCTGTAGCTCTTCGTTGGTTAATCCACTGTTTTCACGGCCAAATACCAGAGCAACCTGATGCTGACTGGTCTCCTCCAATACTTTTGCCGCACATTCCCTCGGGCCTAACAGCGGCCAATCCAATGTTCTGTTACGAGCGCTGGTGGCAATAACCAAACCACAGTCGGCAATGGCCTCCTGGAGAGTGTCCACAATAGTCGCCGACGCCAGAATATCGGTTGCGCCCGCAGCTAACGCCGATGCGTGACTATCAGGCTCCTGCACAGGGTCGACTAAGGTTAGTTTAGACAACCCCATAGTCTTCATGGCACGGGCGACAGAGCCAATGTTTCCGGTATGAGACGTATTCACCAGAACAATACGAATGTTATCAAGCATGGCGTTTCCCTTGAGTTTTTCTCGGCTTATGGAAAAGTTTGGCATGATACCGTAACACTGGTATGATCCGCGACCGAAAATTGTTCTTTTACAGCACAGGTAATTGGTATGCATCCGATGTTAAATATTGCGGTGCGCGCAGCGCGTGCGGCCGGCAAAATTTTAGTTAAAAATTTCGACCAGGGCAGTCCTGTTGAAGCCGAATCAAAAGGTTTGAACGACTGGGTTACTGATATGGATAAAGCTGCAGAGCAGGCTATTATCAACACCATCAAAAAGTCTTACCCTGATCACGGCATCATCGCAGAAGAAAGCGGTACTCAGGCTGGAAAAGAAAACGACTTCCAGTGGGTTATTGATCCGCTAGACGGCACGACCAATTACATGCGCGGTATCCCCCATTTTTGTATCTCTATAGCGTTACTTCACAAAGGTTCTGTTCAACAGGCCGTTGTTTACGATCCTATGCGCGAAGAATTATTCACCGCTACCCGCGGCGCCGGTGCGCAGCTAAATGGTCGTCGTTTACGCATTTCACCTAAAGTGGAATTAAAAGGCGCTATTTTAGCAACGGGTTTCCCGTTCAAAATGAAAAACCGTTTACCGGAATACCTGGAAATGTTCAGCAAGTTGTTTGAGCACTGTGCCGACGTTCGCCGTGCAGGCGCAGCAGCACTGGACTTAGCTTACGTTGCAGCAGCACGCCACGACGCCTTCTGGGAAATGGGTCTTAAGCCATGGGATATGTTGGCTGGCGAATTATTGGTTCGCGAAGCCGGTGGCATAGTCAGTGACTTTCAGGGTGGCCACAACTACATTCAGTCAGGCAACATAGCAGCAGGTGCGCCAAAAGCATTAAAACAAATGCTGGCACAAATTCGCTAAGCTCTTTCTAAAAACAAGAGCAGTAAGCCCAAAAGCAAAACGCCGTCTGAGGTCACCCAGACGGCGTTCTTTTTTATAGTTCGATTTCTTCTAAATCGAGTTCAAGCGAGTAATCCATATCAGAGAGTTCTTCCCGCAACCGGTACTTCTCTTTTAGCTGCTCTATTTCACGCCATTTACGTTTTGCCGCGCGACCCTTACCAGACTTGTCATTAACCTTTTGCAGTTCTTCTGAATGATCCATGTTATGACCCTCTGCTTTTTTGATACAACTTTTTTAATTATGGTATTAGCGCTGCAGTTAATCTGTTTGTTAACAAAAAAACCACAACTCATAAGTACCACACACCAGGCCACATTAAAAGAACTTTGTTACGCTTTTGTTAACAAATGATGGCGAAGGTGTGAAGAATTAGGTGATCAACTCAACTTGGGGGTAATTCGTCTTAAAGAAGTTCTGAACGGAGTCAAATTGCTGAATCGGAAACACATAATGATGGCTAATTTGGTAGTTAAAAGGAAAACTCAAAATAGCTGAGTTTTTATCATATTCACCAACAGCCACTCGCTTTAACTTTTTAGCCGGCACCTGCTCAAGTCCTACACGCAATTGCTCACCCTGTACACCCAGCAACGCCATCATATTTTTTACTTCGCTTCGGTTGTGCGACCGATTCCCAAAAGCGTCAGGGGTAATATAAAAAGCCAACAACACAAGCATAGCCCCATACAATTGTCCCCAAAATCCCAACTCAAAATAAAACAAGAGAAAATAGGGAAGAAAGATCAAAGCCAATCTTATCCATTTAGGAATTTTTAGCATGTGCTCATTAAGTTTCTCTTTGAAGCTATGGTATTTATTCATTTATCTGTCACTTTTTAAGCGTTACTAACTGCTGCACGACGGTATCAATATTCGAAGGTGCCCGCTTGGGCTGATAGTTCAAAATATACTCGACCAGTCCTTTACGTTCAATCACGGGCACGCTTGGAGGTGAAGACAGCTTAACCCGTGCGCTGCGGTGTGAAAAAAACACAACTCCGTCTATCCAGGTAGATGCGCGGTTTTTCTTCAAGTGCTCTGCTAATACATGTACTTGCTTTTTTAACTGCTTTATTGGATTTCGAACTTTGGCTGTATACCGGCCACCTTTGCGACCTACTTTATGGGCTACCCAATTAGAAGATTGCTCATCTCCCGTTACTTTAGAGTTGTTATTTTTCACTTCTACTACAAACACACCGTTAAGGCCCACAACAATCAAATCCAGCTCAGTAAAGCCTCGTTTTGCTCGTGGGTTGGGTACGTCGACCTGATTAAACAGCACATAGCTATCGGGGAGCTTCTTTAGCAGCTTCAGTGTTTTCAATTCGCCTCTGGCGCCTGAACGTTTAGTGGATGCCGCCCCAATAATACTGAAGAGGTAAATTAATCCGACAATCCACCAGAGATTTGGTAATTTGTACATTAAAAAACCCGCAATAGGCGCTCCAATAATAGCGACCCATACGCGGGATTTATTCACTTCTTGCGAGAGACGATTCTTGGTTATGTACTGCGTGTCGGCCATGACAATTTGACTGCTTTTCCTTGCAAATGAGGGGGATATTAAACCATCAAAACAGTCATTCGTCAGCTTTAATCCTTAGTTATCGGCTGGCTCCTTCAGCAGAATAAAGTGTTCTATCAAACGAATCATCAGCTCTTTTTGATTTGGTAAGCTCTCAGCTACCAGTAGTGCCAGAGCCACGAGAGTGTTGTCGTTAATCAACCGCTCAACAGGCTTAGCTAATAAATGCTGATTTAATCGCAGATACCACAAAAATAGGAAAGAACCCGAGCGTTTATTGCCGTCGGCTAAAGGGTGATTCTTGATAACAAAGTACAACAGATGGGCAGAACGGCTTGCTACGTTAGGATAAAACAACTCACCCGCAAAACCCTGCTCTATTGTAGCCAATGCCGAAGAAAGCCCGTTGCCACGAACCTGTCCGAATAACTCAGTGGCTTCGCCTTTAGCTATAAGTGTTTTTCTAAGCTGTTGAATGGCATCGGTTGCGTTATCCGGATCCAGAGCCTGCATACCATTTTGTCTGGTACCTATCTCAGCTAAAACTTGCTCGTCATAACCTTGCAATAGCGACCAGGAACGAGCGTACTCACTTATAACCTCTGCAACAGCCTCACCAGCTTCAGAAACTAACCCTTGGTTGCTCAGTGTACGACTGAGTAGATTCAGGGCTTGCTCAAATTCAATGCTGCGCTCTTGGAGCCGGCGTTGGTTTAGAGTGTAGCCTTCAACGAGGTGCTCTTTCAGAACTCTCGTTGCCCATTGGCGGAACTGCACACCTCGTTGAGATTTTACCCGGTAACCGACAGAAATAATGACATCTAAATTAAAATAACCTACTTGGTAAGTTTTTCCATCAGAAGCAGTATGTGCAAAATTTGCACATACTGAATTTCTGTCGAGTTCATCGTCTTTGAATATATTCCGAATATGCTTTGCAACAACGGAGCGTTCACGCCCAAACAACTCCGCCATCTGCTCTTGAGAGAGCCAGACAGTTTCCTTATCCAAAGCCACTTCCAGTTGTGCCTGCCCATCCTGGCTCTCAAATATTTGAATTTGCTTGTCATTCACGCTTTATTCCTCATCCTTGAGCTTTGTGTCTTCACCAAGCACTCTTGCATAGTTAGCATTTCTTCATTCGGCCACAATGCTTTCATTAAACCACCAAAGCAGTCATTCGTCAGCTTTAATCCCTTACTGCTTTTGCCTTATAGCCTCAATCAGCTCGTCTTTTGTCATTTGGCTGCGGTTATCAATATCAAGCTGTTGCGCCCTATTGTATAACTCATCTTTGGTGCGCTCTTCCAGCCGCGTATTGGGGTTACCTGTCCCCTGAGTAGTGGTGTTATCGGTAAGCCCCTCTTCGCGTCGCTGCTTATTCACAGTGCGACTGGCAATTTCCTCTGCTTCATCTTCACTTTTTCCGTCATCCAGCTGAGACTGCTTAATATGCTGATACATACGCTCGTCTTTGTCGCGCCAAACGTCTGGCATAGCAGCCTCCTTAATCGTTAAAATGTCAGTGCGTTTTCTCAACTTATTCATTATTAAGTGTAGTACAGCACATCTTAAAATAAAGATACGCGGAGCATCTTTACGGTTTGTAGAACAGAGTCGGTGTAGTCGTGAAGATCTGATTCACAAAGGCGAACGTAATTGAGTGAAAGACATTAAGTACCCTGTTTATGAACCTGACTGAATCTGAAGTATCTCGCGTTATAGAAATGGCGTGGGAAGACCGCACGCCATTTGAAGCTATTGAAGAGCAATTTGGCCTGCAGGAAAAGCAGGTTATTAAGTTTATGCGTTCGCAACTTAAGCCGGGCAGCTTCCGCTTGTGGCGGGAACGTGTGTCGGGGCGCAATACTAAACATCGTAAACTGCGCCCCGCGGAAGTGTCGCGCGGCTACTGTCCAACACAATATAAACAGCGTTAGGCAATAACGCACTAAAGCATACTTTTCAGAACCTTGTCCTTGCGGATAAAGTGATGATGCAAGGCTGCAGCAACGTGCAAAGCAACCAGTGCCATAAGTGCTATTGCCAGCCAGCCGTGCAGCTCCCGGAATACAGCATAGTTCTCAATATCGACAGTAAGCGCGGCCGGTAAGCGGAACCAGCCAAATACCTCAATTGGCCGCCCGGCAAAGTACTGCATTAAGTACCCTGAAATTGGCATGGCGAACAACAGCAAATAAAGCAGCCAGTGAGAAGCCTTAGCGACAAATTTCTGCACGCTTGATAAGTCTCCGGGTAGTGGCGGAATTTGATGGAACAAACGATTCACTAAACGGGCAATAACCAGTACGGCAGCCACAACACCAAAAGCTTTGTGCACGGTTAGAATGCTTAACTGCCAAGGCTCTAAAGAACGAACCATCAATAGGCCAGCCGCCAGCATCGAAATAACCAAAGCCGCCATAGCCCAGTGGAACAAGCGCATCGACAAGGAAAACTGTTGTGTGTTATTCATTACCCTGTTCCTCCAGCTCGCCCATTAACGCTTCTTTTGCTCTGCGCCGATAAGACTCGGCATAAGCTGCGGAACGAGCCCGTAGTATGGGGTCACGGGTTGCCTCAATACCGGTTGGCAGCACCAGAGGGTCGTAATTTATACCGTGGCATTCGCCCTGTAACTGCGGCGTTACCCCGGTAATAATAATTTGTCCCGCTGTAATCTGCTCACGGCTGTCCGGCCATGCTTTTGCTGGATTGTTCTCGTCATCTTTCTCATTTGCCAAAGTAAAAACCCAGTCAAAAACTATATTTTCTTTCGCTACCCGGTTGGTAATTTCTTGATGCAGAGCGTCCACACCCTCTAAGTTGTCAGAAGAAACTGAAACCGTCGGCTGCATAGTCCAGCGTACGGCTTGCTCATCGCCTTCAGAGTTAATCAAGTAAAACGCGTTAATACTGTTATAAGTCTCGGCAGCAAAACTTCCGCTGGGTTGGTATTGCGCTTTCCAGCTTAAAAAGTCACTGCTCTCAGGGTGTTCGGCAAAAAAAGTCTGTATTGCTTTGGGGCCTGCCTGAATCGCCTGAATTTGCTGGTAAAACGTATGCGGATCTTTAACCGCCATAACGGGCGGTGTATTCATTGCAATACGCCATTGCTCGGTCGAACTCATGGCAAAGCTCAGAGCCAAACTTCGCACCGGTGCTTTTAAGTCAGGCGCTGTTGGATTATTCCCTGCAACAGAAAAACGCCCGATAAACGGCATGGAGCCCGTTTCAAATAGTGCCGCTTTTGAATAGCCGGCTAACTGCCCGTTTGAACGAAACTCACCACTGAGGCAAATACCTTTTGCGTGAGCACGCCGAAAGCCTTCATGGGCGGTTTCTCCCTGCTGTAAATTCACAAACTCTTGCGCACTAACTTTCGGAGGATCATCGGCTGCCACGCTTATCATTGGCGCCAGCAATAACACCAGATATTGTTTCTTCATGTCGAAAGTACTCTTGTCATCATCTCTTTGGTGAGAGTATATCAGTCAATAGAGCACTGCGAGCAGCGCTCTTTCCCTGTTAGTAATTTAGAAATGCGGTTACGGTAACGCGCGAAAAATAAGTACGCTTTATCGGCAAACCAACGAATGACAGGCCAGCGTAAAGGCGCGATCATCCAGCCTTTACCCACCTGCGACCAGGCCGCATAGGTTACATCCAGACCATAAATCATTTCACCAGAGCGAGCCTGCCCGTGTAAATACTGGTTAGCCTTAACAACGTCTACTGCAGGATAGCGCTGGTTAAAATCCGGCTCGTTAATGTTCTCAAACTGGATCTTTCTTTGTTCATCCAGCTTCCTTAAATGGCGCATTTCTTTTACGCAGAGCGGACATCCACCGTCGAAGAAGATAACAAGTTTCGAACTTTGTTCTGACATTAGAACCACCGTTTTGCGAATTACACCTTCTTATACGCTGTTTTTGCGTATTTGACTCATAATGTAATGCGAAAACCGGTTTGCAAATGCCTAAGGCTTATTTTCCCAAGAGGTCATCAATGGTATAAAGTTAAGTCTCTATAACAAAAAAATAAAGCATTCATCAGCTAAGGAATCTCAGCAGTTGTTAGTTTTCGACAAGGTCAGTCAGTTTAACGGGCATCGGTGTATTTTCCGTAATTTATCCTTAACTGTTGATGCGCCCCGCGTTTGCATTACCGGCCCCAATGGCATTGGCAAAACCACTCTGCTTTTATTAGCGGCAGGGCTTATCTCCCCGCGAGAAGGGAAAATTACCTATCAGAGGCAAAATGTTCTTCTCGCAAGCAGTAAAAAGAGCATAGGCATAAGTGCCAGCAAAGTTGCCTTACCAGCATTTATGACGGTGAAGGAGTTACTCAAATTTCACGCGCTGCAATTTAACTACCCTGATAACAACTGGACCAGCGAGTTCGGGCTGGAGCCGTATCTGGCGACCAAAGTGTCAAACCTCTCGCTGGGTAACTATAAAAAGCTGAGTTTAATTACCGCCATAATGCACCAACCCGACCTGCTACTACTGGATGAACCCGGTAACGGGCTTGATGATCAAACCCGCTCGGTACTGGAAAAAGTTTTGAACAGTTATCCGGGTCAGATTATTGTCGCCAGCCACGAAACCGTATTTTCAGACAATACCGACGTGCAGCACATCGCTCTGGAAAACATCATTGATGGTGCGGTGTGAGTTACTGGTTATTTCGAATCAGAATTTACCATGAGTCTCTGAAGCAGTGGTTGGACAGCCTGAGACAAATTAGCATGGGACTGGTGGCCTTGTTCCCTCTCGCCCTGCCGGTGCTTATTATGCTTCCTCTTTTGTCGATAGGCATTATGGCCAGCCCGGAAACCAGCGCATCGGTTTATCTGAACACTCTATGGGGCTATTTATTGTTGCTGTATAGCTGGATGAGTTTTCAGCGGGACGGTATTTGCGCCACCCACTACCAGCTTTATATAAAATCATTGCCGACCAAACCGCTCGTCAAATCCTTCAGTAACCTGGGGCTAATACTGTATGGAGCAAACTTTTTTATACTCGGGCCGCTGGCTTTACTGCTTATTGTGCTGTTCCAGCAAAGCGGCAGACTCCTGTCCGGCGACGGACAGCTTTGGTATGAGCTCATTCCTTTAACGGGTGTCGTGCTCTTCGCAGCTTATTACGGTTTTGTTGCTGTTAACAACAGACTTCCCTGGTTTAGCTTGCTGCTTTTTCCTTTCATCGCTTTTGCATTGCCCTGGGAATTAACCAAACCCGAATGGCTGCTACTGTGGAGCGCCGCAGTTCTGATTGAGCGTTTTATACCAAGCTTCACAATAACACTCGGGGAATGGCCGAAAGGACTGTTTCGGCTGCTTTTACAAGCCGACATTGCATCCCCCAACGGAGAGAAGTTAAGACTGGTGACTTTGCTACTGCTCATAGCGATCACTCGCCTTAGCACCTCTCAAATGACACTCGAAGTGCAGCCTTACTTTCTTAATTTAGTTAGTTTTGTCAGCGCCCTGTTGTTGGCAAGTAGCTTGTTTGGAACCCAGGCACTTAGAAAACACTATCAATTGTATTTAGGCAGCTTGCCGGAGAAGCAGTCAATTCAGCTGAGTAAAAGCATTATTTATGCGTTTGTTAAAGCGCTGGCAGGCGTGTTGCTTATCCTGCTATCGGGTATTTTTACAGAGCAACAATGGGCATTATGGCTGTTGTTTTATATCAGCACAGCGCTTGGCATATTACTGCGCCCGCAGTGGTTTCTGTTGTTCCCATGCGTGGCAGCACTTCTGGTTTTTCTGTCTTCGGCTGCATTGTAAAAACAATAGCCATTTTGCTTAGCTCATAATGCGACATTGGCATGCAGCCAACCTTAGTAAGCAGTGCTAGTCTCTTTATGACACCTGGCGCAGACGCGCTGCAACTCGCTCCAAAATAAGAGGCAAGGATGCCAAAACTCTCTAGAATTCATCTTGTTTATTTAGTGGCATTTTTTATCGCTGCCTTTTGTACCTTGCCTGCAGCCGCATGGCAGAACTCAACGCAAACCCAGCTCGCAAAAGTGTATGAACAGGACAATACCATCCCCATTAGCAACTACTTAGTAAGTGAAAAATACGATGGTATCCGGGCCATTTGGACAGGATCGCAACTACTGACCCGACAAGGCAACCTGATATCAGCTCCGGAATGGTTTACTGCACCGCTACCCGCCGTTTGGCTTGACGGTGAGCTGTGGACAAAACGCCAGAATTTTGAGGAATTAAGTTCTATTGTACGAACCCAAACACCAAAAGATAACCGCTGGCGGCAAGTGAAATATATGGTGTTTGATATGCCTGACGCACAACTGCCTTTCGAGGAGAGATACAAAAATTATTCAAACTTAATTGCGCAAATAAATGCTGAGCATATTAAGCCGGTTAAGCAGCAACGGTTTCATTCCAATCATGAGTTAAGCAAACACTTGCAAGCTATGGTTGAAGATGGCGCAGAAGGCCTGATGTTGCATTTGGCAACAGCGCTTCATCAGTCCGGCAGAAGTGACGCTTTATTAAAATTAAAACCCTATTTCGACGATGAGGCCGAGGTCATCGCGCATTTACCCGGCAAAGGTAAATATACCGACATGCTCGGTGCGCTGCGCGTGCGCAATCAACAAGGCATTGAGTTTTCTGTTGGCACAGGGTTCTCCGACGCCGAACGTGCCAACCCTCCGCCTGTCGGCAGTATCATTACCTACAAGTACCACGGTTATACCAATAATGGCGTGCCGCGCTTTGCCAGCTTTTTACGAATTCGGGAGGGTGTGGAGGGTGAATAAGCTTTTAGACACGGTGCGTATGCAAAAAATACAAAGAAACCACAAATTGACAACGTTGCGCAACACGCTACACTAAGAGCTCATGATCAAAACTTTCAAGCACAAAGGACTGAGGCTTTACTTCGAAAGTGGAAGTACTCGCGGAATTCAAGCGAGCCATACTGCGAGATTACGCATGCAGTTGGTGGCATTAAATACCGCTATGAAAGTTTCAGATCTCGACATTCCGGGATACAAACTGCACCCGTTAAAAGGTAGTCGAAAAAATATTTGGTCGATAGCGGTTAGTGGCAACTGGCGTTTAACCTTCGAGTTTCGTGATGGTCATGTATATCTACTTAATTACGAGGATTATCACTGATGTCTATTATGTTTAACCCAGCCCACCCAGGCGAATTTATTCTAGCAACTTATATGCAGCCTTTTGGCTTGAGTTGCCGGTATTTAGCTACAAAGTTAAATGTTTCTCCATCCACTTTAAACAGAGTTTTGAAATGCCAAAGTGGTATAAGCCCTGAAATGGCGTTGCGTTTATCGAAAGCTTTGGGCAGAAGCCCGGAGAGTTGGCTAGCGATGCAGGATGCATACGATTTATGGCATGCTGGAAAAAACTTAAGTTTAGATAAGGTTCAGAAGCTTGATCTTACGATCGCATGATAAATGCCTAACAGGCTCGCTGCTATATCCAGCGTTGACTCGCGTAAACGCTCAAATACCTACATTCGATGAGCGCAATACAAAAGATCAAGTTAAAGCGCGTTTGCATGGCAAAAAGCCAAGCTGATTAAGAATACAAAACAGCAGACCATTGTCCGCGAGATCATAACGGACAGTGTGACTGTCCGCGGACACTTGATTAAAAACTCAAAAAATAACTAAATCCTTTAAAATCAAAAGGTTAAATTCTGGCACCAAAAATGCAAAGAGGAGGTAAGACTTACACTTATTGCATCGTCAGGATTACAAAGCATGATTGAAGGAACCAGCCAACAAGACCATATTATTCAGCGTCCAGCGAAAAGCACGCTACGCCGATTTCTCCCTAGGGTAGCTGCTGTCAGTCTTCTGCTTGTGTTGGCAGTGGCTGTTTTTCAGTCGTTTGGACAAAGCGCCAGTTTGACTTTACCGCGTAACCAGATGCAATTCGCCACCGTACAACGTGGCGATTTAGTACGCGACATTTCAGTGCAAGGTAAAATTGTGGCTGCCAACGCTCCTACGCTGTACAGCCAAGAAATCGGTCAGGTGCAGCTGTTTAAACAGCCCGGTGAAGCTGTAAAACAGGGCGATTTACTCGCGACTATCACCAGCCCGGCGCTACAGAATGATTTACAGCAGCAAGAAGCCGTGCTCGCCGGAATGCAAAGCGAAGCCGAGCGTGCTGAATTAGCCGCACGCGAACAGCAATTAGATACTGAGCAAGTAATGAATACGGCTCAGGTTAATTTACTAGCTGCGCGGCGTGAACTGCAACGAGCCCAACAAGCCATTGAATTCGGTGTTATCCGACAACTGGATTTCAACATCGCTGAAGACAACGTGGCAACCTCCGAGCTTGAGTTCGACCATGCTAAACGCAAAGTCGAACTGGCTCGCGATAAGCTGAGCTTTGAACAGAATTCCCGTACCCAGTCAATTCACCGCCAGCAGCTGATAGTTAAGGAGCTTCAACGCAAAGTGAAGGCTCTCAATATTACCGCCCCGGTCACGGGTCAGCTGGGTAACTGGCTGGTCGAGCAACAAAGTCACGTATTGCCTGGGCAGGCGCTGTTGACCGTCATCGATTTAAGCCAGTATGAAGCGGAACTCGCGGTTCCCGAAAGCTACGCCCGCGATTTGCTACCCGGACAACAAGTGGAAGTGCAATTAGGCAGACAACAGTTACGCGGAGCCATCAGCTACATAGCGCCGGAAGTACGCGATAATCAGGTGACCGCCCGGGTGCGCTTTAGCGAGTCGGACAGCAGCCAGTTACGCCAAAGCCAGCGCGTGACCGCCCGCGTGGTTCTGGAACATAAGGAAGATGTACTGATGATTGCCCGCGGTGATTTTGTCAGCTCAGGAGGTGGTCGAGAAGCCTACCAGGTTATCGATGATCAGGCCGTGCGTAAACCGGTACAACTCGGAGCACTGTCGGTGCAGTGGGTAGAAATACTTGAGGGTGGCACCGAAGGCGAGCAATGGGTGATTTCAAACCTGAGTGAGTTTAAAGGCCAGGACAGGGTCAATCTAAATTAATAACACGACAAATTTTATGACTTAACACAAGGAACAACCAATGATAACGCTAACAAATTTAAGCAAGATCTTCCGCACTGAACTCATTGAAACCCATGCGTTGCGCGAGGTGAATTTGCAGGTCAACGAGGGCGAATTTGTCGCTCTCACCGGCCCTTCCGGCTCAGGCAAGTCAACGCTGTTGAATATTCTAGGCACCCTTGAGGGCTTTGATAGCGGTGACTACTTACTTGATGGGCAATCCGTAAAAGGCTTGTCGGACTCAGCGCTGTCACAGTTACGCAACGAAAAAATTGGTTTTATCTTTCAAAGTTTTAACTTAATTAAAGACTTCAGTATCTACGACAACATCGAGCTGCCTTTACGTTATCGCGGCTTAAAAGCAGCGGAACGCAAACAGCGTATCGAACAAGCATTAGAGCTCGTCGGCCTCCACGCACGACGTGACTATCTGCCTGCTCAGTTGTCCGGTGGTCAGCAGCAGCGTGTCGCCATTGCCCGTGCAATTGCCGGTCAACCCCGCATTCTGCTTGCCGATGAGCCCACCGGTAACCTCGACTCGTTAATGGCTCGTCAGGTTATGGAACTGTTAGAAAAAATTAATCAGCAAGGCTGTACCATTTTAATGGTTACCCACGATCCGGATCAGGCTCGCCGTGCTGCCCGCAATATTCAAATTGTCGATGGCCAACTGCATGACAGCACGCTGTACGAGCCACTGGCAGCTCACAGCGCTTAAAGGAAAGATTATGGAACAGTTTATTTATTACCTTAAAGTGAGTCTACTCAGCATTAAGCGAGCACCACTACCTTACGCCTTAACCGTTTTTATTCTGAGTGTCGGCCTGGGCGTATTTTTCGCTAATGCCACTTTCTACTACCAGTTGAACTCTGACCCATTGCCGCACAAAAGCGACAAGCTGTTTTTTCCCATGACATTGATAACACCAAACGACTGCAATAACTGTCGCCCTCCCCGAGTGCTTAGTTACAGTAATGTCCAGAAACTGTCAGCAAGTGATATACCTTCCGCTCAGGCGGCTATGTATAGCAGCGATGGTTACGCCCGGTTAAGCGTTGACCAGCCACCAACCCCAGTTTCTATACGTATTACCCAACGTGACTTCTTCAAAATGTTTGAGGTGCCGCTATTACACGGTTCGATGTGGGCCGACGATGAAGCCCACAATGAAGTTTTGCTTACCCGCGCCATGGCATTAAAACTACTCGGTCGTACCGACGTGGTGGGCGAATCAATACTGCTGGATGACCGCAATGTCAGTGTCATCGGGGTTCTGGATGACTGGCAGATGTTACCGCGCCTATATGATGCGAATGGACGTAATCATTTAAGTGCTGGCGAAGACATTTTTCTCCCTCTGGAAACGGGTTACGACCTAAATTATCTGTCTAAAACCAACTCACAAACCTTTGACGATACAGACTATCGTCAATTAGCCACGGAAGGTCGAACAGGTGCCTTGCACCAGTTGCAATACTGGGTGCAACTGGATACTGAAGAACAACAGCAAGCTTACAAACAGTTTATGCAAAGCCTGGCCGAAGACGAAAAAGCAGCGGGTCGCCACCCGGCTCCGATCAATAATCAGCTTGTACCCATGCGTAATATTGTCGACTACTTTGGGGACGACCCCGGCGATATCAAAGCCTTTGCCCTGGTCACTTTGCTGTTCCTGGTAGTATGTTTGTTTAATGCCAGTCATTTAGCGCTCAACCGTTATTTGAGTAATCAATATGAATTTAGCCTGCGCCGGGCGTTGGGGGCCAGCCGTAGCCAGTTACAGTTGCAAATGCTTGCTGATGTGCTTTTGATGACATTCCTTTCCATTACCGGCGCATTAATTATTGGCTACGCAGGCGTTTCATTAATGAATACGCTACTACCCCGCAATAGCCTGTTCTCTGACTGGAATCTGACCTTAATGGCAGGGCTAATGTTGACTGCGTTTTTATGTAGTTACCTAGTCACTCTGTACCCGTCAATTCGTGCCTCGTTTGGTTCATTGAATCAGCAGTTAAAGGAATAAACACCATGTCATTACCACTACTTTTCAAAGTATTGCTGACCCGTAAAGTGGTTACCATTTTATTGCTGTTACAGCTGGCTATTACTCTGGCACTCTTACTCAACAGTGTGCTGCTGGCACAGCAAACGCATCAACAACTGAATCAGCCAACCGGCCTCGATTTGGAAGAGACCCTGTTGGTACAAATAAAACCTACCACACCGCAACTTCGGGCGTACCCGCTATTAGAAGATCTGCTGGAACGTCAGCTCAATGCACTGCGGAATATTCCCGGTGTTGTCGCAGCAGCCTATAGCAATCAGGGCATGCTGCTCCAGGGAGGAAATAATGGCAACGTCTATAATGTCGATGACGAAGAGCGAAGCAACACCTCAAGTGTGCCAATCTACTTCGTCTCAGCCGACTATTTTAAGGTTCTGGGCGTCGATGTGTTGCAGGGTAGACTTCCACAGCAGTCCAGCCTTTTTACTAAAGAGAGTTTCCCCAGCGTGGTCCTCACTCAAAGTCTCGCTGAACATCTGTTTCCAGAGCAGTCAGCTGTGGGCCGCCAGCTTAACCGCGGTTCGGTAAGTGCGGTAATAAGTGATTTTTATGGTCAACGTAATGGTGAGAACGTAATGTATAACAGCATTCAGGTCACCCGTCCCTTCAGCGTAGACTGGGGGTACACATTGTTGCTAAGAACATCGCCCGGTCAAACCTCAGCTGTTCGCCAACAATTAACCAGCGTATTACAGCAGGTCGAACCCAACATCGAAATTTTCCATATTCGGAGCTTTGCCGAGCAGCAGCAACAGCTCTATCGCAATGAATATGGCCTGGCTACTCTGCTCACTATTCTCAGTGCTTTAATGCTAGTCGTCACCATGATTTCGAGCTACAGCAGTACCCACTTTCAGGTATTAAAACGCCAGCAGGAAATTGGCATCAAGCGCGCTTTGGGTGCCAGTAAGCGGCTGATTTTTATTGAGCTATTAAGTGAAGGTTGGTTATGTACCTTAATCGGTACACTGCTTGGCATCGGTTGCGCGCTGCTTCTCAACCATGGTTTATCACAGGTTATCAGCTTGCCATCACTCAACTGGTGGCTGCCGTTGTTGACCGGCGCTATTTTGTTATTCTCTGTCACCCTGGCCATATGGTATCCTGCAACCATTGCTACCCGGGTGTCTCCCGCCACTGCTACCAAAGCTTTATAACAATGCTTAATATATTGGTTATTGATGACAGTTCATCCATTTGCCAGGCTCTGCAGACGCTGTTTTCTCTGCAGGGCTACCAAGTGCGCTGCGCAACAACGACTGAACAGGCGTGGCAGGTGTTAGGTGAGCAATCTATCGATTTGATTCTGCAGGACATGAATTTTTCCGTGGGTGAAATGCAGGGGGATCAGGGAAAAGCCTTGTTCTACCAATTGCGCCAGCAATATCCTGGCTTGCCTATTGTGTTGATGACGGCCTGGACTCAGTTGGATATGGTAGTCGAGCTGGTGAAAGCTGGAGCCACCGACTACATTGCCAAACCCTGGGACGATCAGCGTTTATTGCTCACTGTGGCCAATGCGCTCAAGTTAAAGCAGCTAAGCGAGCAACAAGCGCGTAGAGACGAAGAGCGACAGGCGGCTTTTGCCGGCAAAGATCTCTGTGGGCTAGTCTTCGCCAGCAATAAGATGCAGCAATTAGTGCAAATGACATTGCAGCTCGCTCCGGCTAATGCAGCAGTGCTTATAACCGGCCCCAATGGAGCCGGTAAAGAAGGCATTGCCAACGTGCTGCACGCTAACTCGCCACGTAAAGACAAGCCGTTTGTTAAGGTCAACATGGGGGCTCTGCCTGCCGACTTAATGGAAGCTGAACTCTTTGGTGCTGAGGCCGGTGCCTATAGTGGTGCGAACAAAACTCGTATTGGACGTTTTGAAGCCGCCGATGGTGGCAGTCTATTCCTGGACGAGATTGGTAATTTGTCATTATCCGGCCAGGCCAAGCTACTGCGGGTACTGCAAACGGGTGAATATGAACGCCTGGGCTCCAGCGTCACTCGCCGCGTTGATGTCCGCCTAATTAGTGCTACCAATACCGATTTAACTACCGCTATTGCGCAGGGCGAGTTTCGTCAGGACTTATACTATCGGGTTAATGTGGTGCAACTTGCCCTCCCCGCATTAGCCGAACGCCCGGACGACATTCTGCCACTGGCACGTTACTTTCTCGGCGGCGAAAAAAACCTCTCCCACGATGCAGAGCAACTCTTGTTAAGCTACCACTGGCCGGGCAACGTGCGGGAACTGCAGAATGCCTGCCAACGGGCGCTTCTGCTAAGTACCAACAGCACTATTAACAGCGCCGACTTAGGGCTTCCCGATACATTAAGTGCCGGTAAACGCGCATTGGATGATATTGACCGAAGCGCTATCGACCAGGCCTTACTGCAAGCTGGTGGCGTCATTTCACGCGCAGCTAAACAACTTGGTATAAGCCGTCAGGCACTGTATCGACGCATGGAGTTTTACGGTATTGAAACGCCTTAAATTAAGATCTTCTCAATTTAGATTAGGTACGAGTCATCGACTCATTCTGGTGTGCATATTACTAACCTTACTGGCGTTAGTCGTTCAGTTTGCTTATTGGGGCTATGCGCCGCTCATCAGCGGTGCCATTTGTGTCGCAGGGTTGTTATTCGCAGGATTGCTGCGATGGATGCTACGGCCTTTAATGACAGAAATACAAGCTCTCAACCTGCACGCTCAGAACCTACAGGACGGCAGCTTTAATACCAGCGCCAATCAATTAAAAATACGCGAGCTTAGTAGCCTTGCCGAGAGCTTACAAAACATGTCGTCCCAGTTACGGGCTGAACGCGCGAGTTTGTACCAGCGAGAATTGTTACTGGATACGGTATTACAAAATAGTCCGCTGGCTTTACTATTAACAGATGCCAGTGACACCGTCGTTATGAGCAATCCTGCGGCACGCCAGCTATTGAGCGCAGGCAACGCAATTAATGGCAGCAAACTGACTGACGCCGCAGCAAAGGTTTCAGTTCTGGCTGATGCAATAGAGAGAAAGCTACAAGGTTTACTGCGTTTACCAGACCACAGTGTGTGGCATCTATCGGTTAATCAATTTAATCTCAATCAAAACCAGCACTGGTTATATCTACTTAAACCCCTAACTCGCGAGATACAACGAGAAGAGTTGACGGCCTGGAAGAAGTTACTACGGGTAATAGGTCACGAGTTGAATAATTCGTTGGCACCTTTATCATCATTAGCCTACTCAGGTCAGCAGCGAGCCCAGCAATTACAGCAGACGGAACTGGCAGGCCTGTTTGAAACCATCAGTGCTCGCGCCGCCGATATCAACCAGTTTGTGCAGGCCTATATCCACTTTGCCAAACTGCCACCACCACAAATGACTACGGTTAACTGGCCCCGATTAATCAATCAATTGCAGAACTTATACGATTTTGAACTGGTTGGCGATTTGCCGAAACGCCTCTGGCAAGCAGACCCCGGCCAGCTGCATCAGGTACTGTTGAACTTGCTAAAAAATGCCCATGAAAGCGGTTCACAGCCAGAGCATATCCGCCTTCAAATCATCGAACACAGCCAGCAACTGGAAATTACTTTACAAGATGGCGGCGGCGGTATGAGCGAACAGCAACTTGAACATGCGCTTATCCCCTTTTACAGCACTAAAGTCAGAGGCTCAGGTATTGGCTTAACACTGTGTCGCGATATTGTTGAAGCCCACGGCGGTAGCATTAATTTACGTAATCAACCGAGAGGGCTTGAGGTAAAGCTTTTGCTTAAACTCCCATCATGACATCGGTGACTATTGCACACATCGTTCAAATGAGTGATTTCAACGATATCGCTAAACCGGTTTTCTGCCTCTGCGTTTACTTTATAAAGAGTGCTGTAAAACTCGTACTGGTTGTCATCGTTGTCAGCATACTTATTTTTATAGGGAACAGGTGACCCATCCCGCTTTTTTCCCCCCTATGCTCAAGAGCTGGTTAGACCTGCCGATATAAATGAATTATTGTTAACTGGAATATCCAGATGTTTAATCGCCGCCTCAAAAATGAACTCGAAGATCAGCGTAAGGAGTTAGCGATGCTCCGCCAACTGGCTAGCCAGATGGATCGGGGGATGCTGTCCATCACACTGAACTCCGATTTATGCATATCTGCCGTAAACCAAAGCTTTGCTGATGTTCTAGGTTACCAACGCGAACAGCTGTTAGGACGACCCATGTCAGAGATTGTGCCAGCTTACGTTCCGAAGCTAGCTTGTTTTCGAGACTTTAATCAGGCCGTTGCAAAGCTAGCACCGATAAGCGATGACTACCGCTACTTGCGTGCTGATGACTCCCTCGCCTGGCTTCGTATCAGTTGGCTTCCGATACAGAACGCGGACGGCAAACTATCCCATGTACAGGGATATGGCCGCGATGTAACCAAAACAGTTGAAGGCAAAAAAGAAAGTGAAGCATTCATTGATGCGCTGATCCGTTCCACTGCGGTTATTCAGTTTAATCTTGATGGCACCGTAATTACTGCAAACAAGCAGTTTCAGGAGGCCATGGGCTATCGGCTCGAACAAATTGCAGGCAAACACCACCGTATATTCTGTACACCAGAAGAGAGCGAGTCGTCTGAATACGCCGCATTCTGGGAAAAGCTAAACAACGGAGAGTATGTAGCAGGCCGCTTCAAGCGCGTCGACAGCCGTGGCCAAGAAGTATGGCTTGAAGCCACTTATAATCCGGTGTATGACGCCGAGGACAACTTATCTAAGGTTGTGAAATTTGCCAGCGTGGTCACCGACCAGGTGGAACGGGAAGCTCAGGTAAGAGAAGGTGCAAGCGTCGCCTACGACGTTTCACAACAAACTGATGTAAGCGCTCAAAAAGGCTCCGCGGTGGTTCAGAAGACGGTCGAAACCATGCAGCAGATAGCCAGACAAATGCAAGGGACGAGCGAGAGCATTGAAGCACTGGGTAAACAGTCCCTGCAGATCAACTCCATAGTGCAAACCATCGGTGGCATCGCTGAGCAGACAAATTTGCTGGCACTAAACGCCGCTATAGAGGCCGCCAGAGCCGGTGAACAAGGCCGCGGGTTTGCTGTGGTTGCCGATGAGGTTCGGAATCTGGCTGCCCGCACCAGTAAAGCCACAGAAGAGATTGTAAGCGTCGTCGAGAAAAACCAGACTCTCTCTGATGAGGTGATGCGTCAAATGTCCAGTACCCGAGAGGAGGCAGAACAAGGCCTGGAATTAGCCAACCAGTCGGGTGCCGTCATTATAGAGATTCGGGAAGGCGCCAAACAGGTGGTCAACGCAGTTGAACGCTTCGCCAATGATTTATAGTAGCAATGAGGTGCCTGAACGCTTCTTAAGCTACTCCCCTGTTTACTCAAGACAGTATCGCAGTAATCGTTATACCAATGAAGGTGGCGATGGCATAACCCAACACACCAACCAGCATTCCTGGGGTGACAAGGTGACGCCAACCTTTACTGGCAGCCAGTGCCGCAGCAGCGGCCGGGCCGAGAATACAAGCACTTGAGGCTATCATCATTTCCGCCAGGCTAAACTTGAACCGGGCACCAAGCCAAACCAGCAAGATAATATGTACCAGAACAAGAATTACCAGAAAAGCCACCATGGGAAGTGCTACGTCTACCATTGCGCCTAAGTCGGCGCCAAACCCTATGGTAGCGAAAAACACGTACATAAAAATGGTTCCCAAATGGTAATCAAACTGAATTTTTCTGGTGACTATAGCGGGCATAAAGTTAGCAACTATCAGTGACAACAGCGTTATCGCAATAATGAACATACCAGAAAATGGGAATAGCGAAGCGACAAACAGACCTATGGTGCAAATCACTGCGCTCAGTAGTAAAGAAAAAATGACCCCGACTTCTGAAATCTTTTCTGGCTGACTGTCATTATCTCCCTGCTCGCCGACTCTACTTACGTCAACAGTTCGGGCACGCTCCCTACTTTTAAAGCGAGCAGCGACAAAGTTTATCGCAGGTAATGCCATCAGTAAGGTAAGGAAAACCATAGCCCCAAGCGCATCAGCAGTGAGTGCTGCAGTATAAAGCGATGAATCTGCGAAATTTACCGCCGCCGCGGTTGCCACAAAATTAGCGCTGCCACCAATATAACTGGCGGAGAATACGCCTACTAACTGACTTTCTGCCGCTCCCATATCAACCGCAAAAGCACCAACCACCGCACCAATTAGAGTAAAGGCAACCGCTAATAAAAAGGCAAAAAGCATAAAACGGCTTTCGCGAAATGCCAGACGCAGATCGGCGCTAAATAACAGCATGGGAATAGCTAATGGAACCAACACCGCTTGAATAGTGCTGTATAACGGTGCCTGATTAGGCAGAATACCTAAATTCCCTACCACAAAACTCAACAGCAGTATAATTAAGGGTGCCGAGAGCGTGCTGCCCAGCTTGGTTTTCTCGCTCTGGTAGCCAATAAAAACAAGCAGTAGCAAGCAAGCCAATAGCGCCATAGTATTTTCTGGATCAATCATGTGCGACCCCTAGTTTATCGTTATTGCGCGGTCGAGTTCCGACTCAATAAACTCAGCACCATGACCTACTCCGTCAGGTAATATGATTTTACCGCCCTCGTTGGGAACGTACTCAAGTCCGCCTTTAACCGGGTCAGCACAAAAGTGCAGCGCAGAGTCCAAATCTATAAATTGAATATTTGGCCGGGCGCAGGCCACATGAGCCGCTGCTGAAAGCCCTAAGCGGCTCTCACCAAAACACCCAATCATGCAACGCACACCAGCCGCTTCGGCAATACTGTTAATTTTCAGTGCGGTATTAACTCCTCCAGATTTCACCAGCTTAATATTCAGAAAATCCACCGCATCAGCTTTAATCAAGCGCAACGCATCAATGTGGCTAAACACGCTTTCATCAGCGCAAATGGGCATTCGTGTATTCGCACGCAACTGCGCGAACCCGTCCACATCCCACGCAGGCAATGGCTGTTCAAGATACTCTATGTCCAGTTTTTCTAAGTGATGCAGGTTTGCCATTGTCATGGGGTAGTCCCAGCCTTGGTTACAATCAATGCGCAACTTAATAGTCTCACCCACTGCCTCACGCACCGCAGCAACGTGCTCCACATCAATTAAGTCAGCTCGGCCGGTTTTCAGTTTTATAGTCGAGAACCCTTCGCCTACCAGCTGCTTTGCCATGGCTACCGTTTCTTGCACCGAATCCTGGTGACCGATGGTATGGTCTGTTTCCAGCGGCCGCCTTTGCCCACCTAAAAATTGATATAGAGGCATACCCGCCTGCTTCGCGGCTAAGTCATACATCGCCATATCAAACGCGCAGATCATACTGCTCGCCCGGCCACTGTAGCGCCTTAGCACTGCTAAATTGTCTTCTATGCCTAACGGGTCTTTACCCACCAAAAGGCGGCCCAGATCTTGCCCCAACGCGTAACTACTTTCCTGTGTATCGCTGGTTATCGCTGACATTGGACTGGTTTCACCCCATCCATAAAGGCCGCTATCGGTTTCAATTTTCACCACCACATTGCGGGCCGCAGCAATCACACCTATGGGTGTTTTAATCGCGTGATGCATCTCGACATTCAATAGTGCCAGTTTAATCGCGCTGATCTTCATAGTTTTTCCTTAAGTGAATCAAAACATTCTTGATGCACTATAAGGCTGTTAAATTTTAAAATAAAGCTGTACAAGGTGTTTTTTGTTGATTATTGTTTAACCACTAAGGCAGTAATGATCACGAATAATTAACGAAAAAGTCACCAAAAAGTAACCAGAACATAATAAACAACAGGTGAAAGTAGGTATCCTATGAACAACAAAATCAATTACTTAACCCGTAGTATTCGAATTTTAATTTATGGTATGTCGGTCGTTTCAGTCAGTGCTTTGGCTCAGCAAGCAGAAGAAAATGAGAAGCAATCGGTTGAAGAAGATAATCTGGAAATCATTGAAGTTACCTCCTCCCGACGTGTCCAGACTATTCAAGATACCCCCGCAGCAGTTTATGCCGTCGACCCGGACTCCTTTATTCAACGAGGCTTAACATCCATATCCGATGTAGTTGAAGAAGCGCCGGGATTCAGTTTCAGTAGTGCAACGGGTCAGGCAGGTCGAGGTTCCATTAGTGCCCGCGGTGTCAGTCAGCAGAATGACTCGCCAGTGACCGCCATATACTTAGATGACGTACCGCTGACCAGTAGCACCGGCTTTGCCGCTGGCGGCCGCTTATTCTTCGATGGCTTACTGGGCGACGTGGCCCGGGTTGAACTCGTTAAAGGCCCGCAAGGTACACTTTTCGGTGCAACCGCTATTGCCGGAGCGGTGCGTTATATTACTAACGAACCTGAAGTGTACGACTCACGCGGTAAGTTCACCGTAGATTATTCCCAAACCAAAGGAGGCGATCTAAACCAGCTGTATCGCGGTTTTTATAGCTTCCCACTAATTGAAGGCAAACTAGGCCTTACCTTAGCAGGCTTTTCTCAGGACAACGGAGGCTACGTTGATCAGGTGAGTCCGGCAACGGGTTCACTGGTTCGTGAAAATGCTAACGACTCAGAAAACAAAGGTTACTCTGCCGACCTTTATTACACCCCAACCGATAAGTTTGATATTCGCCTGAAAGCAATGAAACAGGAGTCATCCTTTAACTTAAGCTCAGCGGTGCGCATTGCTTCTATCGACAAAGACGAAGCCTATGGTGAGTTTTTATCTGACTCCGCCTATGGCTCAGATGAGCTAACCCAAACCTTATACTCAGTTAGCGCCAGTTACGAGATGGAAGGAGCCGTGCTGGATTTCACCAGCAGCAAAGCCGAGTATGAAGGTACCGCAGCAGAAGATGTGGTATCACTTTATGGGCCAATTATTGAACAACTAGAAGGGTTACCCGCTGGTAGCGTCGATTCAGCCCCTCTCACACGTGATGTTGGATCCGATAAGTCAGTGCATGAACTTCGGCTAACTTCGACCACCGAAGGCAATTATGAATGGTTGGTCGGACTCTTTTATTCAGATGAATCGACTAAAAACTCACAACGGTTAACCGGCATGCCACAAGATATTCTGGCACTCAACGCCGAGTTTCCAAGTGACTACGAAGAGCTCGCAGCCTTTGGTAACTATACCTATTACCTTGCCCCTAATTTTGATATTACGGCGGGCTTGCGGGTATCTAAAACTGAGCAGTCGCTTATTTTTGTTCAGGAAGGTCCGCTACTTGGCGGCGGCAGTGTTGTTGAAGAACTGGAAACGGCCAAGGAAACGGTTGAAACTTACCTGCTAACTGCGCGATACAGACCAACTGATGACACTTCCTTTTATACACGCATCGCAAGTGGCTATCGGCCAGCTTCGTCGAACTTAAGTGTCAGAAACCCTTTTACTGGTGAAATACTCTCACAACCGGTTGTCGAACAGGATGATTTATGGAGCTATGAAGTTGGTGTGAAAGGTGCGTTAGCCGACAATAAGTTTAACTATGAATCAGCGCTTTATTACATCGACTGGAAAAACTTCCAGACCATTGTCACCTTTTTTGGTATTGGCACCGACGGCAACGCCCGTAACGGCATTACGGTACAGGGTTGGGAAGGCAGTTTCGATTATCAAATTACGCCGAACTTAGCCTTCAAAGCAGCGGCTGCTTACAATGAAAGTACGTTGAATGAAGATGAACCCGAGCTGTTTGGCTTAAAAGGTGCCACGGTGCCAAATACACCCAAGTGGACCTTTAATTCCAGCGTTTTTTACGACTACCAACTACCCTACAACATGAATGGCTGGATAAGCGCTAGCGCAAACTATAAAGACAGCATGAACTCAGCCTTTGTTAATGGTGATCCGGAAAACCCCTCGGTTAATTTACCCAGTGATGACTTCACCACCATCAACCTGACCACCGGCGTTGAAAAGAACAACTGGCTATTCACCTTGTACGTCAACAATCTGCTCGATAAAAAGGCTTATACCTTCTTTAACGCTAATGCCGTTCCCGGAAGCGACGTTGTAGATATCACGGGTATTCCTCTGGAGCCCCGCACCATCGGTGTATCGGTCTCGTATTCGTTTTAATCAATCGTTAACTTTCAAGAAGTAAGGCAGGTAGCGTATGAGTACTATGAAGATTAATTTGCCCTATGTCATTTTCCTGGGCGACATAGAAGACAAAACATTGGTAAAGACAGGTGCGGGTCTTGCCAAATGGTGCGGTGATGACATTTTGGGACAACTTAGACTAGCCTCATGTGCGGTCGATCTTGGCCTAACAGAGTTAACGCTCACCGAGGCTATTGCTAAAGGTGCAAAGAGCCTGGTCATTGGTGTTGCAACGGTAGGCGGTAGCATCAAACCAAGCTGGTTGCCTACTTTCGTGCAGGCATTGGAGGCGGGTTTGGACATTATCAACGGACTACATACAAACCTGAGTAATATTCCCGAGTTAGCAGAAGCTCAGAAAAAAAGTAGCGGAAGAATTATCAATGTACGCCAGGTTACCGGAGAGTTTCCTATCGCCACGGGGAAAAAGCGCCGGGGAATGCGGCTACTGACGGTCGGAACCGATTGTGCCGTTGGGAAAAAATATACCGCGCTGGAACTCAGTTTAGGACTGAACACGGCGGGAATAGATGCAACGTTCAGAGCCACCGGCCAGACCGGTATTATGATAGCAGGCGAAGGTCTGCCGGTGGACAGCGTAGTCAGCGACTTTGTCAGCGGCGCAGCAGAGCTCATCTCGCCAGATAATAACGCCGACCATTGGGATATTATTGAAGGACAAGGCTCGCTCTTTAATCCGTCATTTTCTGCAGTCAGTCTCGGCTTACTACATGGCTCACAGCCCGATGCCATCATTGTTTGTCACGATGTCGCCCGCGAAACCATTAGTACCTGCCCTGACTATCAATTACCGACGCTGCAAGCCTGTATCGATCTGCATTTGCAATGCGCCCGAATTGTTAACCCAAATGTCCGTTGTATTGGTGTCAGCGTCAATACCTCGTCGCTGAACCAGGATATGCGAGAGGAATACTTGCAGGCACTCGAACAAGAATTAGGCTTACCCTGTGTTGACCCGTTAATCACCGGGTGCGACACTCTGATTAAAGAGCTGATGATGCAATTTTATCCGCAGAGAACCAGGCAGGCACATGCCGAATTATAATCGTTGGGTTCGTGGGTTTAGTATTTACCTGGTACCGGGCTTGGTATTCCAGTCGGTTATTGTTGGTGGCGGTTATGGTACAGGACGCGAAATAACTGAGTTTTTCTTAGTTCACGGCGTGCTCGGCGGCTTCTTTGGTATGCTGATATCCTGTCTGGTATGGGGCGCTGTTTTAGCCGTCGCCTTCGAGTTTGCCCGCATTACCAAAAGCTACAACTACAGAACCTTCTTTCAGGCTTTGCTTGGTCGCTTCTGGTGGTTATTTGAAGTTATTTATTTATTAATAGCCTTATTGGTACTTGCCGTACTCGGTTCAGCCGCCGGCGAAATTATCAGCCAGCTACTGGACGTTCCTGCGGTAATTGGCGTACTCACACTGATGTTGTTTGTCGGCATACTCACCTTTTTCGGTAGCAAGCTTATAGAACGTGTTTTTGTCGGTTGGTCGGCGCTATTATTTTTTACTTACATAGCACTATTCGCCAGTACATTCACCAATTTTCATGACGAAATCATGGGTCATTTTAATGCAGCAACAATATCGGGAGCCTGGGCTGTCGATGGTGTGCGTTACGCAGCCTATAACCTGAACGCACTCGCTGCCGTGCTATTTATTGTGCCGCGCTTTGCTAAAACTCAACACGCGGTCGGTGCCGGTTTATTGGCTGGTGTCGTCGCCATAGTGCCGGGAATTTTTGTGTTTTTAACCTTACTGGCAAACTATCCGGGCGTATTGACTGCGCCCGTCCCTGTCATTCAGGTGTTATCCGCACTTAATCTGGTTTGGCTGTTAGTGCTGTTTCAGGTGATGTTATTTGGCACTTTTATTGAAACGGGTACCGGTGTCATTCATGCCGTTAACGAACGCATTGCCGGAACCTTTCACAGTAACGACAAAACTTTTCCACAGTGGCTACGATCAGTTATAGCACTGAGCTTTCTATTCATCGCCACGTTTTTAGCCAACGAAATTGGCATTATCAGTCTAATTGCCAGCGGCTATGGTTTACTCTCTTACGCCTACATTGCGGTAGTCATTCTACCCTTGCTAACCGTTGGCCTGGCCAGAATACTCCTGAGCAGGCGCAGGCAAGAACAACCGACAGCCAACCCACTAAACAATTAGATCCTGAGTGTAAAACTGCTTGTTCTGGAACACGGCGTCCAGCACTCGTTCTTCAGTTTGCACTATCATGTCGTTAATACAGGAGTGAATGCGTTTGCGGTCATCGGTGCGCATCACTTCAATAATGGTGCTTTGTTGGTCACTCGAATAAGGAAACGCCTGCTTGGTCTTTATGTACAGCCAATAAATACGCATGGCGGTGTCTTCTAACTGGCCTACCCAGTCAATCATCAGCGGATAGCCAATAGGCTCGCATAACGTGAGGTTAAGCTCTTTGTTTACTTTCAGTAGCTCAAGCGCTGTCGCGTCATCTTTGAAAGGAAGCAGACTGGAAATTTTTTTATTCAACGCCGTTATTTTATCGAAATCAACTTTAGACGCGCCAGCAATAATTTCCGGCAACAGCATGCGTCGCAGCATAAAGTTTTGCCTTATTTCGAGCAATGTCAGCGGTGCTACTTGAGTGATCCGAGGGGATAGCGTGACCAAAAAATGTTGCGCAGCCAGACGTTCCATCATGTTTCTCGCCATTGCGCGGCTAATACCAAAAGTTTCACTCAGAATATTTTCTGACACTTTTTGGCTGGGCGGCAATGCCTGAGTAACGATGGCATCCATAATCATGCCATACGGATCCGCAGCTTCTTGTTTCATGACGGCCTCTTCTCTCTGCTAACACCAGATAGATTAATATTAAAAACTTACCCGCTAGTATAACAGCATGTCGTTAAATTTAATCCTGTACGGCAAGTATTTCATTTTGACGGAATAGATTAACAAATAAATCAGCCATAATTAAATATAAAGCTGTACAAAAAGAAATGAATGTGGTTAATTAATCGACAAGAGCAATAAAGGAAGCACACAAATGTGGCAATACAATAAACGCTCCTTGTTGAACGTACTGTTTATTATAAGTTTAAGTTTGAGCTTCGGAATTCCGAGAGCTTTAGCTCAAACCACTTCAGTTGAAGAATACGATATCGTGTTACTAGGTGGTCGCGTCATCGATCCCGAAACTGGATTGGACGATATTCGCAACATAGGCATTAACGACAGCAAAATTGCCATAGTTACGGCCGAATCTATCACTGGCGAACAGAAGGTAAATGCCAAGGGGTTAGTGATAAGCCCAGGCTTTATTGATATGCATGCCCACGGGCAAACCATTCTATCCGGTCGGGTACAGGCCTTTGATGGTGTCACTACCGCACTTGAGCTGGAGTCCGGCACTTTTCCTGTGGACGAATTCTACCAAATACGCGCGAAAGAAGGCCGCCCCATTAACTATGGCGCTTCGGTCAACTGGCTCAGCACCCGCATTGCTACCCTACTGAATGTTGAACCCTCTAGTGAGGCTAGCTGGTTTTCAGAAATGATGAACCGTAAGGGTTGGCAAAATTCAATTGCCACCCGTGAGCAGCTCAGTGAAATTGAACGCCAGGTTAGCGAAGGGTTAGATGCCGGAGGACTGGGAGTGGGATTTCTGACTGGCTATGCACCGGGCTCTGGACACAAAGAATACTATCGAGTGAGTAAGCTTGCTGCAGAGCGCGGAGCACCAACGTTTACCCATGCACGTTACTTATCAATGGCCGAACCGGAAAGTTCATTTGAAGCCATTCAGGAAATTATTAGCGTGGCCGCCAGTACCGGTGTCCACGCACACATTGTCCATTTAAACTCTATTAGCCTGAAAGATATTCAACTCATAGCAGACATGATCAGCACGGCACAGGAGGCTGGGGTGCAGCTTTCCACTGAAGCCTACCCTTACGGTGCTGGTGCCACCTCCATTGGTGCGGAAATGTTCCGTGGAGAAGGTTGGCGCGAACGTATTGGCAATATCAGCGCAGAGAATTTTGCCGTTGACGGCAAGCGCCTTTCCGAAGCTGAGTTTGCTCAGTTACAGGAAGAAGCACCAGGCACCGATATTATTATTCACTTTCTTGAAACCGAAAACCCTGCTGAGCGGGCTTTTATCGATCACGCACTACTCATGCCAGGCGGTGTCATCGCCTCTGATGGCGGTGACTGGCTGAATGATGGCGAGCCGGTTGATGAACTCACTTGGCCACTGCCAAATTCAGCCTGGTCACACCCTCGCAGTGCCGGCACATTCACGCGTTTCATTAGCCAATACGCCGTGCAGCGAGAACAGCTACCACTAAGCGATGCTATCGCAAAAGTCAGTCTTCTGCCCGCGCAGTTACTGGAAGACTACGTGCCCTCCATGAAGCACAAGGGCCGGATTCAAGTCGGCAGCGATGCGGATTTAGCTGTGTTTTCACTCACAGAACTGGCAGATGCCGCCACTTACGCCAAGCCAGCTCAATTATCGCGTGGCATGAAGTACCTGTTGGTAAACGGCCAATTTCTTATTCACGACGGTGTGTTAAACACCAATGTTTTACCAGGCAAAGCAGTACGTAATAACTGATAAATAATAACGGATAAGTAACACCCAAAAATAAGAAAAATTAAAATAATAAAGACAGAACAACCAAGGAGAAAGTTATGCAGGTTCATCAAAAAATAAGCAGCGGTGCGCAGTTTTTCGCACTATGCAGCTTGTTACTGATTACCTTGTTATTCAGTATGCTGACAAGTGCTCAGGCAAGCGCGCAAGAGCAGTTAGAGAACATCGATACCTATATAGACGGTACAATTGAAGCCCAAATGATTCTGGAGGACGTTCCGGCTGTCACCGTATCCGTGGTGAAAGATGGCAAACTTATCTTCTCCAAAGGCTACGGTTTGGCGGATATTGAAGAGCAAGAACCGGTAAATGCAGAAACCTCACTGTTTCGCATTGGTTCTACCTCTAAATTATTTACCTGGACCGCCGTCATGCAGTTGCATGAAAAAGGTCAGCTCGATTTGGATGCCGACGTTAACCAGTATCTGGATTTCGAAATTCCGGCTACCTACGAGCAACCTATTACCCTGCGCCATATTCTGTCACACACCGCGGGTTTCGAAGATGGTGGTTTAGGCTATTTAATTCACTATTTCCCGGACAAAGGCCCTGAATTAGCCGACGCAATGGAAATGTACATCCCAACCCGCGTCAACCCACCGGGTGAAGTATCATCGTACTCCAACTACGCAACAGCGCTGGCTGGCCTGATAGTACAGAACGTATCCGGCATACCATTTAACCAGTACGTTGAAGAAAATATTTTTGCACCACTGAACATGAAATACGCGAGCTTCAATGAGCCTTTGTCCGACAGCATGGACGAGCACATGGTGAAAGGCTACACCCGTGAGATGGGTAAGTTTGCTGAGCAACCCTTTGAAATGATCAACGCATTTGGTCCAGCTGGTGGTGCTTCCGCAAGTGCCGATGCTATGGCCAAATTCATGATCGCTCACCTGAATAACGGTGAGTTCAACGGCAACCGGATTCTTGAACAAGAAACCGCAGAGCAAATGCATTCGCTCTTATTTACCGCAGATGAGCGCTTATCTGGCGGCATGGCCCACGGCTTTTACATCAGCGACTATAACGGTCATCGCGTTATTGGCCATGGCGGCGATACTATGCAATTCCACACCGACTTAGCCATAGATAAAGACCAGAATATCGGTATCTTTGTCTCTTATATGTCGACGGTGAGCAATGCTGCACGCAATAATTTTGTAAAACAAATTTATGACCATTACTTCCCGCAACCACATGAACAACTCACGCCGCCGGATGATTTCGCCGAACGCGCTGACCAGTATGCCGGATCTTATACGTTCTGGCGTCGTAACGTCAGCTCTATCGAGAAAGCGCTGGGCATTATGGGTGGCACCATTGATGTTGTTCCAACTGAAGAGAATACCCTGATGGTCACGGGTCTTTATCATCCGCGCCAGTTTGTTGAAGTGGACGATAACTTGTTCCGTCAGGTTGACGGTGACGAACAGATAACCTTTGTGTCCCGCAGCGGCGACGGCATTGACACCATGTACTTCGAAAGCTTCCCTTTTATGGGCATGGAACGTACCCCAACCTTTGAAACCGGGTTATTCAAGCTGCTATTACCAACCTTTATTCTGTTGCTGTTCTTACAGGTTGTGATTAGCTGGTTTTACAAGCGTAAACACTACAAAACCCTGCCTTCGGCAAACCGCTCGCTGGTGTATAGCGCACTATGGATGAGTCTGTCTCATTTAGTCGCTGTTATCTTGTTGGTTGGCATAGTGCTGGGCTATCAGGACGCTCTGTATAGCGGCATTCCGTTCATACTAAAAGCGGCTCTGGTACTGCCTATTATCGCCGTACTGCTGACGCTATTTAGTATTTACACCTACGTTAAGCGTATTAAAGCAGGTGAGACCTCTACGCTAAGCCACATTTACTACGGCGTCGTCATAGTAGCCGGAGTTTATATGGCCGTGTACTACTATTACTGGAACATCCTGGGCTGGAACTACTACTAAAAGCTCTTAGTGTGATTTACACAGCCCTCCACCGGAGGGCTTTTTTGCATTAACTCTGTGTCAAACTCGCTCTTCTGCTCTGAGCGTCAGCACTTCGTAGCCATCTGAAGTAACGGCCACTGTATGTTCCCATTGAGCAGATAATTTCTTGTCGCTGGTAACAACCGTCCATCCATCTTTCTTAACTTTAATCTTGGCTTTACCCTGATTAATCATCGGCTCTATGGTAAACACCATTCCTTCTTTCAGGACTAACCCCTTCCCGGGCTGCCCATAATGCAAAACTTGTGGCTCTTCATGCATTTCCCGGCCTATACCGTGACCGCAATACTCGCGAACAACAGAATAGCCATGCTTCTGAGCATAGTTTTGAATAGCATGACCGATATCCCCCAGTGTCGCTCCAGGCTTTACACTCCGTATTCCTTGCCACATTGCCTCATAGGTTTTATCAACCAAGCGTTTGGCAAGTGGACTGACATTGCCAACCATATACATTTTACTGGAGTCGGCAATGAATCCATCCTTTTCCAGGGTAATATCGACGTTAATGATGTCCCCTGATTTTAGCTTTTGGGTGGTCGAAGGCACGCCATGGCACACAACCTGGTTTACCGAGCTATTCAGAACATATTGGTAGCCATACTGACCTTTACTCGCTGGACGAGCGTCCAACTGATCGGTGATGTACCTCTCCGCCAGATCGTTGATCTCCATAGTTGAGATACCGATTTCAATAAAGCCATCCAGGTAGTCAAAAACCATTGCAAGAAGACGGCCTGACTCCCGCATAACATTTAATTCGTCAGTACTTTTCAGAGTTACACTAGCCACCGACAGCCTTCCTTATGTCGACGTCGGCCAACTTCATTTGGTCGCGCATAATATCCGAAAAAGACATGTTGGGGTTCGCCTCGGCAAGCATGCCCATTTTTATCCAATACTCGGCCTGAGCATTAATAGAGCGAACCATAACTGAACTCGCCTTGCGAATTTCCCCATGCAGTTCGTCATCAATTTTGACAATTCCCATAGCACCCTCAGAATATATGATATGTATATAAATCATATATTCAAAATGGGAGTCTTGCAATATTAGCGTTTATTATGCCTTCTCAGCGGCTGCATAGATCCACGTTTCCTTGCCCGACTTTAACTTCGCAGCTATGCGAACGTAGTCAACCACTTCGTAGTCATCCGCTTGCGCTAACTCTTCATCCGTAACCTCAAATACTGTACCCTCGATTTCGTCTTGCCGGGAACCAGTAAAACGTAAAATCGGATGAATTGATTTACCGCTTTCACGAAGCACGCGCTCATTAGTAATTGTAATTTCGCCGACAACGTAGCACTGCAGAACATCTTTGCTGCCTGTCAGTTCTCGACCAAAATTAGCAATCTGTACTTCTTTTTGCTGAAGTGTTCCATACGAAAACAATAGTGGCATTGTTGCTCCAATATTTGGGTTGCATTATAAGGAATATTGCTCCCACTGCTCTCTGTTTATCTTAAACAAAACATGATCGCAAAGCGGGTGAGAAGGTTCTAAGTCTGGGTGCTTAAAATTACAGGCATAGGACATTCCAATTTTTTTCATTACGGCTTGAGAACGCATGTTGTGCGCCGTCGTAAAAGAGACCACCTCTTCTAAACCCAAGTGAGTAAAAGCATAGTGCAGTGACGCTTTAGCAGCCTCGGTTGCGTAACCCTTTCCCCAATATGGTTTCGCCAGGCGCCAGCCAACTTCAACACATGGTGAGAACGGCATATTCTCTTTGGGGGTATGCAACCCGACAAATCCAATAAATTTACTCTCACCGGGGAGCTCTACAGCCCAGAAGCCCCAACCTCGTTCAGCAATGAGAGACTTAATTCGTCTTCCCCCACTGTAACTTTCTTCCTTCGTTAAAAGCTTCGGAAAAAACTCCATCACGTCCTTATCACTGCACATCTGCGAAAAGGGCAGGAAGTCATCGTCATCCCATTGCCGAAGTGTCAGTCTTTCCGTTTTAATCATGACTAGGTAATACCTTATAACGCATGGGATTCCGCAACGCGTTAAGCGCAGCGGCTCACCGGTGCCCTCACTTGTTAACAGACTCTAATCGACCTTAGAAATGAATTCACGAACCTCGTCAGAACTTAATGGCCTCACTAAACGAGCCACTTCATTGCCATTGTGCAAGAGTATCAGAGTCGGCCAAAGCTTTACCTTGAACGCGCGCCCCAGAGGTTTGCCCTTGCCGTCGTATATTTTAATATGGCGCATTCCTGAGCGTTCAGTCACTGCTTCCTTTATCGCGGAACTTGCAGCCTGACAGTGTCCACACCAGGGCGCGCCAAACTCAAGGAGAACGTCACCGGACAATTCACCAGTTTGTTCAAAGGTAAATGCTTCTTCTGCGTAATCGGAGTTAGAGCCAATATCATCGGTTTTCATCCAACTTACTCCTTACTAAAATTTACAAGAATGCCAAATAAAGAGCTGCATGCGCGGGCACGTGTGAGCGCAAAAGCAACTGGATTAATCAGGATTTCATGAGGGTTCTGCAAGCTAAGCTTTTTCGAGAAGTCCTGAGGCGCAGGTATTCGCCTCCTCTAGGAACTCATCAAATCTTTCTTTTGTTTTTCAATGTCTATAGACATTCTCAATTTCTATGGAAAAGTTAACGCGTCAGCGTTCGGTTGAATTGACCGCTTGTCTGTCTCTTTAACAATGTATGAGCACCTTGAATGAGAACCCAAAACTTTGAAATTATTAATTGCCGCATCTATAAGCCAATTTATAGCAACCTCCTTTTTCTCTAGCTTCCATGCTCCGTTTGAGCCATGCATCCCTTGCTTTATATAGCAGTCACCTCCAGGAGAAAGTTTTAACTCACGGGTGCAATCCCCAACACTCATTTCTGGGTAAGGAATATGAGTAAATGAAACCTCAAATGGAGGATCAGTTTCGAGTACACTTCTAACCGTATCTTCTTCAAAACCTGGAGTCATTCGGATATTCATTGAACCTTCCTATGGACATACTCAAGATCACCATCGACGAAACCTATAGCAACTGTGTTTTTATTCATTAACTGCTGTGATGAAAAACCCACAGATAAGTATTTCTCAAGTTCCGAGCGAATGTACTTTAAACCTTCTTGCCACGTTTTTCCGGCTTCCACACTTGAAAAATAAAATACACTTTCATCTGTGGATTTCGTATCTTCGCAAACCCACTCGCCCTCTTCATCGAAGCTTTCAGAACCAATCATCTGAACGTGAAACCTGTAAGGTTCTTGACCCTCATAAAGATTAAAACATACATTGTCGGGCCACTTCTCAGCAAGCCAGCCGTCAATCCACTGGAAAAAAGATAGACCCTCATTCATAGCGAAGCTCTATTTCCCGATCTACAACGCCCCGCTACACTGCGAGCGTTAATGAGTCCGGTGGAGGCCACACTTTTTGTGGCAGAAACGAATTTGATTTGCCTGCGAATTTTATATGTAATTTGCAACATGCGCTTTAAGCTCCTTTTCGGACCACTTCTCCAGTTCAAGAACTGCAGCGTAGGGGTCTCCAGAAATTCCCATAACCCGACAAATGGCAGGCTCGGTTTTGAGACCGCTCTCTTTAAGCTGCCGTATTCTGTCGATGAACTCATTGCCACCGATTTTTACAAGGCGTTTCATCACCTGATAGTGGCGATATGCAGCCTGCAACTCCACTGGCGTTTCTGACGCATAGACTTCAATTAAAAATTGGTTACAGTGAAACTGACCTAAAGCGTGATCTTTGCGTGGGCGCATGCTGTATGCTTCATAGCCGGAATATGCCGACTCAAATGCCTCGATAAACGCTTCCTGCTCCTGGTACGTACAAACGATATCGATGTCGCTTTCCTTCGTATCCAGAGAAACAAATATCGTACTAACAACTTCCGGCGAATATGCGTTGAGTTTTATCAGAATTCCTGATTCTTCTATCGCTTTGTTGGCGCGGAGGATCTTGCTATTCATTTTGGCCATTTTTGGGATTCATATAGCATCTATCTATATTGTGCCGATACAACAATAAATGAGCAATAATACTGATAAAATTAAGCGTTAGGTTAAACTAGAACTAAAGGTAAAATCGTTTCTCAAAAAGCCCTATGCGAGGCACACCATGAACTCAACTAAAATTAATTACATTGAACTTCCGGCGCGGAGCCTTGAAGCAACCAAGCGCTTTTTCCAACAAGCTTTTGGCTGGGAGTTTGTAGACTATGGTCCGGAATACGCAGCTATTCAAAATGCCGGAATTGACGGCGGCTTTTACCAATCAGACTTAGTTGCTCAAACGTCGAGCGGCAGTGCGCTGGTGGTTTTATACAGCAAAGACCTTGAGCAAAGCCTGAAAAGCGTCGAGGATGCAGGCGGTAAAATCCTCAAACCTATATTTGATTTTCCGGGTGGTCGGCGTTTTCAATTTACCTGCCCTAGCGGGAATGAATATGCGGTATGGTCGGAATAACAGTTGATGAACTTATTGAATACGAAAATCTTGTTGTAGATTCTGCCAATGAGTTCTCACTATCTTTTTATGAGCCTCAGCCATAGGCAACTCTGACAACATATTCGGCCAACGCAATCTCGCTAGTTCTATCGCCTCTTCCAGATGGACTTTTATTGCCTGCCAGGGAACGCCTATGCGGGTTGCCCATGCTTCAAAAGAGGCCATATCTACCTGATACCAGTTTTTGTTCTTTGCCATATTCAGCGCAAACTCTTGCTCATTATCGACATAGGGTAACGTCGATACAATGTCATAGGCTGGCGACAAACGCGGCCTTACGCCGCCTGAGTAAATTAGAGACCAGTTTTTCAGGTGTGCGTCGCCATTGGCCAATAAAATGTTAACTAACAACCGCCGTGCCATTTCCTGAGCATCTTTTAACCCCTGCGAGCCATACTGATACAGAGAGTTAGCAATTTGCTCGTAATTAAACTTTCTATATTTATCATGAGAGTACACCTGAAAAACTTGCGCAAAATCTTCGGTATGTATGCGGCGACCGTCATCTCGATCAAATCGCTTTATTGCATAAGCATGAGTTTCATTCGGTAATTGGATATCAGGTAAATTATCCAACTGCGAGAGTTCAACCAGTTTTACTTCCGGGGTATCAACGCCTGCCGCTTGCGCCAGTAACATAGCGGTATATTCGTTATAGGGTACGTGCTTGTGTATCGTTGACGGGGTTTTGATTATCCAACTATCACTATTAGCATCTTCGCCAATATTAAAGCGCCCGTCTTGCCCTCTTACTGACGAAAACTTCATTTGTACGCCAGCCAGAGAGAACTTATTCTGACTCTGTGCGACATCAATTTGTACAGCTTCAACTTGCTGACGGTGATCCAGTGCCCAATCGGCCACCTGACCGGCTTTTATTGCCTCGGCACGCAATGCTCCGGGTAAGTTTCCTCCCATATGAGCCAATAAAGGAAATTCGTTCTCTGCATGAACTTTTAGTGAACGAGCCATCCATTCTCTTAACGCACCTTCCGGCAATAAGTTCGACAAAAGAGGTGTTAATCGCTGTGTGCTAATTAATGGCTGCTGCAAAAACTGTTTATTGGCTAATTGTGTCAGGGTTGTGGTCTGGCGCTCAGATTCAGGAAGCGCAATGTAATTAGGCGAAAATACGAAAATATTCTTGCCGCCAGAATAATGCGTCAATACCCCAACTTCCTGGTCGTTAACCGAGATTCGTAGTCCTTCAACATTTTCGATTCTTTTAGAGTCAGCCATAATTTTTAGTCCTCTAAATGCTTATTCTTATTTGACCAAAAATCACCAGCCGGGCGGGACGGTTCAACTATTTGGCTGATCTCTGCCTGATCCGGATCAGTAATCGATAATTCAAGCCCTAAGCCAGCCAGGATACGCAGTAAAGTCGAAACTTTAAGATCCTGACCAGACTCAACTCGTTGGTATTGTTGCTGCGACATACCAATAAGCATTCGCATATCTTTTTGAGATAAGTTCTGCTTTTTTCGCTCTGCAATCAATCGTTCTGCAATGTCTTCTATCGTTTTCATAAAACAACTTATAAATTGTACTTTAAGTCAATATACAACATTTGAATTGTAAATCAATATAAAAACCACTTTTAGGTTGTTATTTTACTATTGTAAAAAGATCGAACTGGCCAGGACTCGACTTCTATGATTTATGGGGTCGTTAAGGTTAAACTCGATAAGCCAAAAACCGACAAGTCAGACGACTATAGCTTATGACGATTCAGAGTAGCCTAGCCGACATAACACCAAAGATACCAAAGGATGCCCTCAACCATCTGCGTGCCCGCATGGACAGCTATCATGTCATTACGGAAAGCTGTTGGCAGAAGTTTCAGAACCTGCTGAGTTATCACGAATACGCTCGTGGTGATTTAATTTATTCTGTGGGTGAACATCCCGACAGCTTTAGCTTTATCCACAAAGGCTTAACCCGGGTGTTTCATTTGGATGAAAACGGTCAGGAGTACAATAAGCGTTTCTTTAGTGAAGGTGAGTTCCCAGCCTGCATGACCTCGTTGTTAACGGCCACGCCTTCGGCATTAAGCGTTGAGTGCTTAGAAAACTCAGCCGTACTGCAAATTAACTTTCGTGGTTATCGGCAGTTGCTGGAGCAAAGCCCTGATTTAATGCTTTATCACATCCTCTATTTAGAAAAAAACTGGCTGCTGGAAAAAGACGAACGCGACAACGCCTTTGGTCAAACAACAGCTGGCCAGCGTTACCAAACTTTTGTAGAACAACTTCCGCATCTTGTTAGCCGGGTGCCTCAATACCACATTGCCTCTCACCTTGGTATAACACCGGTGCAACTGTCACGATTACGCAAGCAGTTACAAAACCCCAAGTAATTTTCCACTTATTAAACTATGTTAATGCGGCCCTTCCCGGGTCTCTGAATAATAGAGCTCACTTGCAGCAATAGAAGCTAACAGGAGCTCTAAATGTACTTGGAAAAATTACAACAATGGCGTTACGCCACCGCTGACTTCTCTGGCGCCGACATCACTGACGCCGTTCTCGATAAACTCTTAAACGCCACCCGCTTAACGGCCTCGTCTTACGGCCTGCAACCTTACTGCACACTGGTTGTTCGCGACAAAGGCCTGCGTGAGCAGTTGGTTAATCACTCTTTTGGGCAGCAGAAAGTCGCGGACAGCTCAGCGCTGGTCATATTTGCGGCAAAAACAGGGGCGGTTGCAGACATTGTTGACCCTTATATTTCGGAATTAAGCCAGCAGCGCCAGCTCACCAACGAAGAAGCGGAGAATACCCGCAACTATTTAACGCAAAAGCTGCAGGCCATGTCAGCCGCAAAGCGCAAAGAATGGGCAGCGCGTCAGGCCTATATTGGTCTGGGTACATTTTTGCTGGCCGCGGCTGAACTCGAAGTAGACAGCTGCCCAATGGAAGGCATTGAGCATGACGCCTATGACAATACTCTCTCGCTGAAAGAGCTAGGCCTTAGCACCGTATTCGCTTGCCCTGTGGGCTATCGCAGCGAGGCAGATACCACCCAGTTTCAGAAAAAAGTCCGTCAGCCACTATCGAAATTTAAGGTTGTTTTATGACCCAGACAATACTTGTGGTATTGGCTATTGCGGCGGGCATGTCAATATCCATTCAGGCCAGTATTAACGCTATGATGGGGCAACTGGCGCACAATACGTTCTTGTCGCTGACCATAGCCTTTACCATTAGCGCGCTGTTCTCTGCTTTGGCTCTGTGGGGCTTTAGCGAGCGCACCAACATTACGTTTTTTAGCCTGCCCTGGTACTTCTGGTTAGTTGCCGCCATTTTTACCTGCTTTGGTGTCGGCACCATGTACTTTCTAATACCGAAATTGGGCGTGGGACAAGTCATGGCTTACGCCCTCGCAGGCCAGCTCATTGGCGCCATGATCATCAATCACTTTGGCTTTTTAGGGAATACCGCAATTGCACTTAACAGCTACCGCTTAATTGGCGCTTGTTTTCTTATCGCCGGGGTATTTTTAATTAATATGGGGGCACGGCAATGACAACCGAACAACAGCAAAACCTTTATAACTTACATCAGCTTTGGCGCATGCAGCCTTATCAGGAATTTACCACCAACCCTGGCGCTACACTTTACAAGCTAGAGCAATGGCCGCGCAGAATATGGTGCGAACCGGGCAATTACTCAGAAGCGGAAAAAGAGCAGTTGGTGGCAGAGCTAAGTGCAAAAGCCTCTGACTCTCATATCTTATCCATGCCCGAAATGCTGTTACCAAAAGCCGGAACTGGGTTACTCCTGCTACCGTCGGAGTTAACACCCAGTTTTAGTCAGCAAATGATGGTAAAAACTCTGAGTGCATCGGCACTTTCAGACCCCGCCCCCAAGCTAACGTTAGAGCCAATAGAACATAACCATGCTCAACAATGGGCGAATACCACCGGCGCATGTTTTGGTTATGAGGTTGAGTCGTCGTCTGTTCGAAACCTGTTACTTGGCGGCGCCTGCTTGTACTTTATAAAATATCAGGGGCAAGTAGCCGGTACCGCCATGACCTTCATCCAGGAACAACAAATGGGTATTCATCAGGTGGGTGTACTGGACAGCTATCGAGGCAAAGGGTTGGCCAGAGACGCCATGCTGTTACTTGAGCAATACGCACTAGGCGCTGGCATCAATACCCTTCAACTGCAGGCATCGGCTATGGGAGAGCCTCTTTATCAATCCCTGGGTTACCGCTCGTTAGGTGCCATTCATAATTTCATAAAAATTGACGCTATATAACTTTTTACGTAAATTACGTAAATCTCAAATAAAACAAGGAAGAAAGCATGTCTAAGTTTACGGAATACAAAGTCATTCATATAGCGGAAGGTGGCTGTGGTACTTTACTGTTAGGCTCTAGTGGTCTGCCGTTAAAGAAAATTGAATCTACTTTGAACCAGGAAGCTGCCGACGGTTGGCAAATGGTGTTTCAGGTACTGGAACAAAAACGCTTTTGGCTGTTCTGGACACGTGAAGCGGCCATTGTCACTCTGGGTCGATAAAGCCCGCCATGGTAAAGCGGCTCATTTTAGCTTCAATTCGCTGGTATCAGCGTCGTGGCGGTTCGCGCCACTTCTTTAATACCGAATGCAATTTTGAGCCGTCTTGTTCGCAGTATACTTATCAGGCTATTAGCCAATACGGTAGCTGGCGCGGTATAAAGCTTGGTGTAGCGCGCATGAAGCGTTGTAACGACCCTGACTGCGTTCACAAAAAGCACGATCCGGTTCCTGAAAAGGTTCTTAAATGAGGTAAATTTATGTCTTCTGAACAATTACGTGATGAAGAAGAAGCTCTGCGCAAGCAAATACGCGAGCTAACGCCTGAACAGCGAAAAGAATATTACCGCCTTGAAGGCCAGAAAATTAAAGACCCCGATACCTATGCGGTACTGAACTGGTTCATTATGGCCGGTTTACATCATTTCTATTTAGGCAACACGCAGCGTGGTGTTATCAACCTTTGTGTCATGCTGGTTGGCTTGGTTTTCTTACCTTTCTTGCCTATCGTCGGAATTATCGTTCTGCTAGGCATTGTCATTGTAGAGCTGCCGCAATTGTTTAAGTCACAACAAATTGTCCATGCATACAACAATAACGTTATGCGCGAGCTCATTCATACAGTGAAGTCAGATAACGCCTAAACGCCGCTCAGGCAAAGTCTTTCAGCCTGAGATGACCCTCTATTGAGTCGGCAAGCGCTTTGGGCACCTCATGTTCAGTGGCTAACTCCCGCCACTGAGACACCGCGTTTATCACATCATCAATAATGGCATCAATTTCTTTGCGCTCTACCTTTGGTAGCTGAACATCTGCCAGCGCATAAAAATCGGCTCGGGTATGGCCGCTGCGCTTGCCATTTAAGGACATCCAGTGCTGCTCTACCCATGGGTTCCCGGGTTTGTAGCTAAAGGCAACATCGTAAGCCGGGCTCAACCGCCATTGCTTGTCTTCCAGCATAAAACCAAAGTTCTTAGAGTGATCATCGTGGTTGGTTGCTACGTGGTTAAATACCATACGGCGGAACAAGTCTATAGCATCCGCCCGTGGCAACCGCAGCTGGCGGGCCACCTGAAACAGCTCTTCATAAGAAAACGCGCCAATGTCGTGATAGTTCACGTGCTTAATAGCCGTAAGCGTTTGAATATGCTTTTTCTCATTGCCTATTCTGTCAAAGCGCTTGGTTACAAAATGGCGGCGGTTGCCTTCATCCAGCAGGTGGCATGGCATCATATGAATGCCGGCTTGCGTGGCCATTAAGTAATACACATACTCCATGGCACCGTAACCGAGCGGGTCACCAAAGGTTTGCTGAGACGGGTCGCGCTCCTTTACTCCGTCAAACTTCAGCAGATAATGCTCAAAGCCTTCGGGCACGAGCCCCTGCCCGGAACGAACCTGGCTAAAGTCTTTATTAAATGCCAGAACAGCTTTTGGCCTTGCGCCACCGGCGCTGGTGCCAACCGCTAATAAGGCCTGCATCATTTCTTTGTCTGCCGCGTCATCAAAGTGCGTGCGCTGACGAAAGCCCTTTCGTGCATCGAGCACTTCCTGCGCTAACCTCATTAAGCTCTCGAGCTCTATGTCTTTGTTTTTGGCGTTGGTTTGATTCTTACGCGCGGGGTGATATTCAAGAGCGCCCATGCCCCGCTCGCCGGTATACTGAAGCCGCTCAAGCGGGCTCAGAGGTTCGGTGCGATCGGGCTGTTGCGCGACCCATTGGTTCAGCACCGCATTACCGAAGTCGTCAGGCAGAGAGTCCGCCAGCATGCCCGGCAGGCCTCTGAACGTATCCCAATTTAACCCTGGAAAGGAGTAAATTCGCCCCTTCTCGGCAGGCATGGTTAAAGGCGCCAGCGGAATGTTTTTTTCGACAAATTCAGATAAGTATTCGAACCGCGCAGCCGTGTCGCCCTTGTTATAGCTTAAGGCACCGACAGGCTCGCCTTTGTAGCGAACTTCAATGGTATTAATCACCAGTCCAGCTCCTCATTGTCAGCAGGTTTCACACGCGTTTTACCGCTCGCCCGTTTCTTCTGTTTGGTGCTACTTTTGAGTAGTTGCACAGGAGAAACACCCTCGTCAGGGAACGCGGCCAGTAAATTGTCGATATGACCCAAAGCCTGAAGAATAGCGACATAGGTCGGTAAGGTGCTTTTACCCCCCTCGGCAGATTTAACCGCATTCAGTGAGACATTAGCTAAGGTAGCTAAGTCCTCCTGAGTTAAATCCTGATTCAACCGATACTGCCTGACTCGCTGACCAATGATTGCTGAAACACGATCAGAATCCATATAACGAACCTTAAGTAGACTTTAAACTGATATTTAGATTGTAGCAGACTATTTAAGGGACGTAATTATTTTATATAAAAGCGTCTATATGGACTTTGAAGCTAATAATTAATAATAAAGGCCTTTTTAAGGGCTGTAAAATAAACTTAAAACATCGGTTGATAACATTTTATTTGGATATCAACCGATAGTCTGCTAGGTGCCAGATATAGTCATTCGGCCTTGGTCACTTATACTCAATAGTGTTCAGGTATGTGTTTGCTGTTTACGACTAATGTGGCAGCATCATTTAAATGATGCTCCGCTTTTTCTTCGAAACAGCAAGCACTATTACTCTATAACGAATACTCGGGGCTCTCCTTGTAGTGGAAAACTAAATTTGGCCACCTAGTTAGAGGTGATATCATGCACCAAGAGACAATTAGGTGACAAGATGACTACGAGACCAAAGCGTATTTTCAGTCCTCAACTTCGGCTTGAGTCAGCACATCAGATGCTTGGTTGAAAAACAGTAAAACCTAAAGCTAGATGGAATGGTGGAGTTGATTTTGAATGAATAATGAGCCCAAAATGTACTTACGTACAAAACGAATAAATATACGGACATATGAATAAATGCCACAGCTTACTCTTTCTCTCCCGAGCAATCCGCTATACCGGCGAGTTCAAACATTAGAACTTGATAAAATTGCAACTTTTATTGGCGCAAACGGTTCTGGAAAATCAACAATACTCAAGTCAATTTTCGATGCTAAACTAAGCAAAGCTAGGTATGAAGAACTCAAGATAGTTTGCTTTTCGTCCGGGCAAAATGAAAGTTATTCACGTGATTTTAGTGGTTATTTAACAGAAGAAAGGTCAAGAAGAAATGCCCTTAATTTAGACTGCTTTTACTACGATAAATCATGGTCAAAACTACTCATATTTCTTGCAACCTGTACTAAAAATGAGGGACTCGTTAGAACTTTTCTTCGACAAAACAATTACGTAATTGAAGGTGGTTTGGATGAAGATGAAAGCACCAAACTATCGTTTGATGTAAAGGTAGATAAAGCGTATACCAAACTTGTCCAACAAGCAGTTGAAGATGAAAACAATGGTGAACTAGATGTCTTTACGAATCGCCCCTATCATCGCACTCTGTACAACTTTCTGAACACTCTACTTTTTAGAGACGAGGATTACAATTTTGAGTTGCCTATAGAACAACGACAGATTGAGTTAACTCAAGAAAAATTATCAGTAATATCATTTGAAACTGATGAACAAGCATCCTTTGATTCAATGGTTATGTTTTTCACACAAGCCGCTGATAATGATTACTTTGTTGTTACAAACAGTTTTGACTTAACCTTTTCATCTGCTGAAGGAAGATTGAACCTCGAAGATTTGAGTGATGGTGAATATCAAATCTTATTCCTTTTTTCACTACTCGATCTTTTCGATTCCGAAAACACGCTTTTTCTGTTTGATGAAGCTGACTCACACCTCCACTACCGAAACATAGATCGATTATGGAACGTTTTCGAAAGTATTACTGGTAGAGTTATCACCACAACTCACTTGCTTGACTCTATTACAAAATCAGGTATTGAGAGGCTTCGTGTAGTTGAACGCGGCGAAATCAAGTCTGAAGCAAAGCTCCATTACATAGCTTCTCGCTTAAGAGATTTATCGAAAATAAATAATACAAAATTCCAAGCCTTGTCGCTATTTCCAAACATAGTATTGATTGACGACGAAAATGACTGGGAAATATTCAAACTCTTAGTACTCAAGAAAATAGCGACAAATGAAGAACAAGAGTATGAGATTAAGAATCGACTGAATACGTTCATTGCAGTAAAAAAAGAATCCAGTTATCACTCAAAAGATGAAGTTTTTGGATATAGCAAACTGGGATACCTAAATAGTTTTGCTAGCTACATTGAGGGGCACGCCCACAATACCAAGAATGTATTCTTGGTATGCGACAGAGATGAACTTCCGATAGCTAGTGTAGGAACAGAAGAGTGTCTTTTGCTACTTCAAGGTAAAAATGGGAAAAGAAACTTTAACGGAGGTAAGCTTAAATCACATATGCTTTCTTGGCGAAGGAGAGAAATCAAGCACTATCTTATATCAGCCACGGCTATGGACGAAAACATAGACATTCTTAATCAAAGTTTTAATCTTGGCCCCCAGTCACAGCTGATCGTAGGTAAATCGGGAGACACTGATACTAACGGAAATTTTAACTCACAGCTAGCAAGCCTTCCTTCTGCAATTGTAAAAAAATTAGTCGAAAAGTATATAGACAAGAAAGATACTGGCTTTTGTCCAGCAAAAGCAAGAGCTTATATTGATAAGATTCCTAGAGATGAAATTAGCCAAGATATAGCCCACCTTTATGAGTACATGGTAGGAGATAATAATGAATAGCAATAAAAATTTACTGACAAAGGTATTTGGCTATATAAGGAAAGATTATGGTATAAATAATTCAATGGAAGCGATGGAGCAGTTATCTCTTCTTCTGTTAACTAAATACATTTACGAGAGAGTTTTAATATCAGGGCGCTACGATAGAAGTTTCGACACTAATATCTTCTATGATTTTTTCTCAAGTTATAGAGAACGACAAGAAGCTCTCCAAACCGAGTTCACAACTTTAAAAGACCTAATTGATAGTTTTGAGTCAGAAAATCATCGAAGCGTCTTAATCTCATCAGAAGCAATAAGAAGCATATATCAGTCAATTCCTTTGAAAATAAGGTCAAAAAAGATTTTCAATGCAAGCATCGAATTAATAGGCAATATCGATATCTACGACGAGACGGTGGCTGAGGAATATGATTTTCTGATACAAAAAATGGCTGAAGACTCGGTATCTTCTGGCGCCTATCTATCTCCGAAAGCTTTGATTAACGCAATAGTCAAAGTCATTGGTCCAAAATCAAATGAATCTGTTTATGACCCTGCTTTGGGAACTGGAACAGTATTAATTGAGGCAGTCAAACGGCAATCCAAAGACCTTAGTCAAAAAAATACTAAGTTTAATCGCTTAGTAGGAAACGACAACTCACCATTTGCTTTGTTGCTTGGCGTAGTCAATATAGCTTTAAATAAAGGTGATCTATCCAACCTTTATCTCAAAGACTCACTGTTAGAGACCGAAGATGAGACCTATGACGTTATTGTTTCAAGTGTTCCAATTGGAAAGCCAAGTGACACACAGAACTTTGAATATAAAAAACTTGGATATCCTTCCACTCTAGAATCTATGTTTTTGAAACATTCAATGGATAAGTTAGCGAGAGGAGGAAGGGCAGCGTTAATAATACCTGATGGCATTCTTTTTAATTCATCTAAAGAGTCTGTCAAGTTAAGGAAACAGCTTTTTTGCGAATTCAATCTTCACACAATATTAAGTTTACCTAGTAGTGTCTTGGCCCCTTATGCAAATGTAAAAGTAAGCGTCATTTTCTTCGACAAGACGACTCGACGAGACGATATTTGGTATTATGAACTAAGCCCTGAAATTCGATTCTCAAAAAAAAATCGCGTTTCATTCGACGTACTGGAAGAATTTATTGAAGATTTCGAACTGAAAAAAGAAACCGCTCAGTCATTATATATCAGCCGAAGCGCGATTCTTGAGCGTAAAGATTTCGACTTTTCGCACATCTTGCGCAGCAGTAAAGACTCAGATCTGTCAAACTCCATAGATGCAAATTTAGAGAAAGCGAGAACAACAGCCAGAGAGATTTCTTCGATATTATATAGTTATTTAGACAGTATCCCAAAAGTCCAACACGCCAACGCCGTTATGAAGTTGTCACTAAAAGAAGTGGTTAAGCCCAGATCGGGTAAAGCCCTCGGTAAACAAGTAGAAAAATCTGGGCCTTATCCCGTATACGGAGCTAATGGGCCCATTGGATATTTTGATGAAACAAACAGACATGCAGGCACACTAGTCTTCGGCAGAGTAGGGGCTAACTGCGGTAATATTCATTTTGTCGAAGAGGACTTTTGGCTTACAAACAATTCCTCAAGCTTGGAAATCTTAGATGAATCCACCGTGTATACTAAATATTTGGGATATCTTCTAAAATCTATGAACTTAAACAGGTACGCTAGGGGGGCTGCACAACCCTTTATTTCATTCGACAAAATCAAAGATCTACAGGTCGCACTTCCAAGCTATGAAGACCAGGTTAAATTGTGTGAGCACTTCGACAATATTGAAAAAAAATCCAAGGAAATTCAGTATCTTCTACGTGAGCAACTCACAACAATTAGCGACCTGAATGAAGAAGCCTTGAAAAACTCAACCTTAGTACACGATTCGTAACAACTGTGAATGAAAAGGAGAAAGGTGAGGTAAAACTCACCTTTTCATAAAAATAACCAAGTTACCAAAGTTAACCATCTTATTTAAATCGTAAGCCCACTTAATCAAGTTAACACACACTAATATTTCGATTGACTCTTCTCTGCCAAATGAATTGCTAAAAGCGAGCGACTAGAGCAACGAGCAAGCATTTTTCAGACTTTCGAAAAACTACTCGAATGAGTGCACACTAAGTATTTTAGAGTTGCTAGAGACGGAGAAAGGCCGTGAAGTTGTACGTGGCTTGATTCGTAATTTAACAGCCGACGACTGAATAGACTTAGCACTCACAAGCCAGCAGCTCGCTTACGAAACGCCATGAAAATGAACTCTCATGCGATCTCTGGACCATCGTCGTTTTCCCAGGTTCTATCCAGATTTTATGTTATTGTAATCAAGGTATTTATAAGGTGGTCTGGTTACTTCTATTGATCTGGTCTGCGTACTATAAGGATATTGTAAACTATGAAGTTTAATGAAGATTCCCGCGTCAAGATCCCCACCATCCTGCATCTCATGCAGCTTGGCTACAAGTACATATCCCTGAAAGACCCCGATGTTACATGGGACGACGCCACAAACATCTTTACCACGATATTTGACCAAAGTATCAAGCGCATCAACCCAGCCCTTACAGATGCTGAAGCGAAATTGTGCTTAGATGAAGTCACGCTGAGCATAGAAAATGAAGACTTAGGTAAAGCGTTTTACGAAAAGCTAACCGCCACTTCTGGTGTTCGGCTCGGGTTCTACCCAGATTTTACGGACACATCCATAAAGAGGCATAATATGCCCATAAGGAGTGTTCATGACCAAACGAAAAAAGTACAGCCCAGAGTTTAAACGTGAAGCCGTAGCGTTGACAAAACAGCCCGGTGTAAGTTGTCGCCAGGTGGCTATAGAAATCGGTATTAACCCCAATTTGCTCAGCCGATGGCGGCGTGAAGCCGAGCCATCCTCTAAAGAAGCCTTTAAAGGCTCAGGTAATCCCCGCGATGAAGAGATGGCGCGGCTTAAACGCGAGAATGCCCGGCTTAAAAAGGAACGGGATTTTTTGCGAGAAGCGGCAACGTTCTTCGCAAAAGAGTCGTCCTGAGATATCAGGCGATAGAGCGTTGCCGCGATAAGTTTCCGATACGCTTAATGTGTCGATGCCTGAAAGTGTCACCCAGCGGATATTACGCCTGGGCAGCACGCCCCCCCAGTGCCCGGGACATGGAAAATCAGCGGATCCTGACGCGTATTAAGGAGATCCACGAGGACAGTGGTGGTGTCATTGGCGCACCACGTATGCATGAAGATCTGTCTATTGAAGGTGAACGGCTGAGTCTGAATCGTGTGGCCCGCTTAATGGCCGTCAATGGCGTTCAGGGTTGGCCTCGTAAGAAAGGACGAGGCCGAAAGCGACAGGCCGCCAGACCCGCTGGTCTTAAAAATCATCTGGCACGTGACTTCACAGCAGCAGAGCCCGAAAGTAAATGGGTCACCGATATTACCGAAGTCAAAACGACCGAAGGTAAACTGTTTCTGTGCGTTGTGCTCGATTTGTACAGCAAACTGATAGTGGGCTGGTCCATGCATCATCGGCAGGATCGTTACATGGTTGTTCGCGCAGTGGAAATGGCCGTCTGGCAGCGAACGGGGAGTAAACCGGTGATTTTACATTCGGATCGCGGCGCTCAATTTACCAGCGGTGATTATCAGCGTGCTCTCAAATTTAATAACCTGATCAGCAGCATGAGCGCAGTTGGTCACTGCAGCGACAACGCCGCCTGTGAAGGATTTTTTGGGGTACTGAAGCGTGAAAGAGTGAATTACCGCCGTTATCGAACAAGGGATGAAGCTCGTTCAGATATCTTTGATTATATTGAGCGGTTTCATAATCCAAGAATGCGTCGTAGACTGGCAAAACAAGATCAGCAATTTAGTGCTATTTTAAATCGTCCGTGATAACGGGGTAGAACCCATCCTACACTTCTTCAGGTTTTGCACCCTTTAAGCTGGAGGGTGTATGCATCTTAAAAAGCATGCTTGGTTCAAAAGGCGCGGCTATCTCCACTTTGACTCTCCGGTATCTTTCAAAAAAGCTCAAAAGCTAGTCAACAGCCCTAAACGCGTATCTACGCATTCATTTTATCCACTGATCCATTACAGCATTAGATCCTTCAAGGTAAAACTGAACGCTGCTGGCGAGATTGAGCCAAAATGGAAAACAAGAGAAATTAAATATGCTGCGCACTTAGATTCGCATATTTATGCCTATTACTCATGGTTACTCGGAAAACGCTACGAAGAAGAAGTACAACGTAGAGGACTTCATGAAAACGTACTCGCTTTCAGAAGTTTAGGTAAAAACAATATTGATTTTGCTAACGACGTATTCGAAATCATAAAGAAGAAGGGACGATGTAGTGCCGTAGGGCTAGATATAACAGGATTTTTTGACAATTTGGATCATCAGGTTTTGAAGAGAGTGTGGTCTAATTTATTGGGATTAAAAGCACTCCCAGACGATCACTTTGCAGTCTACAAATCACTCACTAAATATGCCTATGTTGACCGAACAATACTTTTCAGAGAACTGGGTATATCGATCAACAATCCCAAACACAATCGCCACAGAGCTTGCACCGCAGAAGAATTCAGAGAAAAAGTTAGAAACGGTGGGCTTATACATCGAAATCAAAACGACTTTGGCATCCCCCAAGGCTCACCTGTGAGCGCACTACTGTCAAATATCTATATGCTGGATTTCGACTCGAAAATGAAAACCGCACTGGAAAGTCAAGGCGGGCACTATTTTAGATATTGCGATGATATGCTTTTCATCACGAAGTCAATTTTACGAGAGGATGTTGAGAGATTCGCCCTAGATGAAATAAAGAAATTAAAACTTGAAATCAATACGGCTAAAACGGAAGTAAGAGACTTTTATCGCTACGGTGGACAGTTAAGGTGTAAGGGAAAGAAATCCCTGCAATATTTAGGCTTTACATTCGATGGAGAGAGAAAGCTTATACGCTCAGCCGCGCTTGCGAAGTTCTCAAACCGAATGAGAGCTGGGGTTCGTTCTGCTCGAAAAACTGTGAGAAGAACAAATTCAGAACTGTTAAAAAATGGCTCTCCTCCATCTGAACAGTTACGTAAAAAGAAATTATACGAGCGTTATTCTCACCTCGGTAAGCGCAACTTCTTAACCTATGGATATCGAGCCGCAAAGAAAATGAATTCTAGTGCTATAAAAAAACAACTGAAACCAATGTGGTCGAGACTACAAAAAGAAATGACCAAATAATTACTGTCGGTTACAAAAACCCGCTAAACAGCGGGTTTTTAATTTCTTCTAATAGATGCCTCAGTCGCAGACTTAATTGTTGTCGCAGACTTGATTATTTTCACTCGCAGACTTAATTACGCTGCACATGAACGTCAGGCTACCGATACTCTTCAATGCTCGGGCATGAGCACATCAGGTTACGGTCGCCAAATACGTCGTCAATGCGGTTTACGGTTGGCCAGAACTTGTCGTAACCAACGGCTTCAACCGGGTAGGTTGCCGTTTTTCTATCGTATGGGCGGTCCCATTCTGCATCGGTAATATCGGCCAGTGTATGCGGTGCATTTACCAGCGGGTTGTTGTCTTTTGGCCATTCACCGGCGGCTACTTTCTCGGCTTCGGCTTTAATGCTAACCAAGGCTTCAATAAAGCGGTCCAGCTCAGCTTTAGACTCAGACTCGGTCGGCTCAACCATAATAGTACCCGCTACCGGGAAGCTCATGGTTGGCGAGTGGAAGCCGTAGTCTTGCAGGCGCTTAGCTACGTCAATTTCGGCAATGCCGGCAGCGTCTTTCATTGGACGCAAGTCGATAATGCACTCGTGTGCGACACGGTTGTTGCGGCCACGATACAGAATTTTGAAGTGCTTACTCAGCTTCTCAGCTAAGTAGTTGGCGTTCAAAATAGCGGTTTCTGATGCTTCACGTAGGCCGCGTCCGCCCATCATGGCAATGTACATCCAGGAAATGGTCAGAATGCTGGCACTACCAAACTGTGCAGCAGAAACTGCGCCGTTGCCTGCTTTAGGGCCGTCAATATTCACAATAGAGTGGTTTGGCAGGAATTCAGCCAAATGCTGCTTCACACCAATAGGACCCATGCCAGGGCCACCGCCACCGTGCGGAATACAGAAGGTTTTGTGCAAGTTCAGGTGCGATACGTCAGAGCCAATGTAACCCGGTGAGGTTACACCCACCTGTGCGTTCATGTTGGCGCCGTCCATGTAAACCTGACCACCGTAGTTGTGAACCAGGTCACAAATGTCTTTAATGCCTTCTTCGTAAACACCGTGGGTAGACGGATAAGTCACCATAATGCACGACAGATTCTCGCCAGCTTCTTCGGCTTTGGCTTTTAAGTCGTCCATATCCACGTTGCCGTGCTTGTCACAGTCAACTACCACCACTTTCATGTTCATCATCTGAGCTGAAGCTGGGTTGGTGCCGTGAGCAGAGCTTGGAATAAGGCAAATGTCGCGGTGTCCGTCGCCGCGGCTTTCATGGTACTTCTGAATAGCCAGCAGACCAGCGTACTCGCCCTGCGCACCCGAGTTTGGCTGCATAGACATAGCGTCGTAACCGGTTACGTCAATTAACCACTCAGACAAAGTAGAAACTAACTCGTAATAGCCTTGCGCCTGCTCTGCCGGGCAGAACGGATGCAACTGACCAAACTCAGGCCAGGTGACCGGAATCATCTCGGCGGTGGCGTTCAGCTTCATGGTGCACGAGCCCAGAGAAATCATTGAGTGGTTAAGGGCTAAATCTTTGTTTTCCAACTTTTTAATGTAACGCAGCATTTCGGTTTCTGAGTGGTACTCGTTAAATACCGGGTGCTGTAAATACTGAGAAGTACGCACTAAATCAGCTGGAATAGATTCAACATCACCACCGGCAACACGGCTGTCCAGTACGTCGATGTCTAAACCGTGGTTGTCGCCAAACAGCGCGGCAAATAAGTTTTCAACATCGTCACGCGTTTTGGCTTCGTCCAGGCTGATACCAAATACGCCTTCGCCGTCAACGCGTAGGTTAAGACCCAGCGCTTTGCTGCGCGCTAATACGTCAGCGGCGTTTTCTTTCATTTCAAAGGTTAAGGTGTCAAACCAGTGGCTGTTCAGCAGCTTCACGCCTTTGTCCTGCATACCTAAGGCGACAATGTCGGTTAAACGGTGAATGCGGTTGGCAATACGACGTAAGCCTTCAGGGCCATGATACACAGCGTAAAACGACGCCATGTTCGCCAGCAGAACCTGCGCAGTACAAATGTTCGAGTTCGCTTTTTCGCGGCGTATGTGCTGCTCACGAGTCTGCATAGCCATACGCAATGCAGGGCGTCCACGAGAGTCTTTAGAAACCCCGATAATACGACCCGGTAAAGAGCGCTTAAACTTGTCACGGGTAGCAAAGAACGCGGCGTGAGGACCACCATAGCCCATTGGCACACCAAAACGCTGAGCGTTACCGAACACCATGTCGGCACCCATTTCGCCCGGTGACTTCACCATTAACAGGCTCATTAAGTCAGAAGCAACGGCAACAATGGCCTTTTTCTCCTGCAACTCGCCAATTAACTGTTCAATGTTGTGCAGCTGGCCTTGCTTGTCCGGGTACTGCAACAACGCACCAAACACGTCGTGATCAGAAGCTTCACGAGCCGGTCCGACAATAATGTCGAAACCAAAGTATTCGGCACGGGTTTTCACTACGTCGATGGTTTGCGTGTAAACGTTGTCGGCAATGAAAAACGCGTTGGATTTTTTGTTTTTAGAAACACGCTTCGCCATAGCCATTGCTTCGGCGGCGGCAGTGGCTTCGTCCAGCAATGAGGCGCTGGCTAAATCTAAACCAGTTAAGTCCATGGTCATTTGCTGGAAGTTAAGCAGTGCTTCTAAACGACCCTGAGCAATTTCCGGCTGATACGGCGTGTACGCTGTGTACCAACCCGGGTTTTCCAGCACGTTACGCAAAATAACGTTAGGCACTACGGTGTCGTAGTAGCCCATACCAATGTACGAGGTACAAATTTGGTTCTTTTTCGCGATGTTTTTAAGACGAGCCAGAGCTTCGCGTTCAGTTTGCGGCTCCCCTGTCTGCAGGAACGGTTCACGCAGAATCGCACCAGGCACAGTGTCTTTGGTTAATGCTTCTAAAGAATCTACACCCAGCTCAGCCAGCATGGCTTTTTGCTCATCAGCACTTGGGCCAATATGGCGGCTAATGAATTCATCGTGGTGCTCTAATTGCGTCAGGGTAGTACTGCTCATTTAACTCAGCCTCGTACATTTATCGGAAATTTATCGAAAACTTATCGGATACAAAAAACAATGAACCCCGGCTAAATTCCGGGGCTCAGGACGCTCTGTGTCATTGGTGCTATGCGCCAATGGCCTCAGTCTTCGTCGATTGAAGCCTCGTAAGTGTTGGCGTCCAGCAAGTTGTCCAGCTCGCTGCTGTCATCTGCTTTTATACGGAATAACCAGCCGTCACCGTAAGGGTCGTTGTTAACGGTTTCAGGGGCATCTTCCAGGTCTTCGTTAATCGCAACCACTTCACCGGTCATTGGTGCGTAGATGTCTGACGCTGCTTTTACAGATTCAGCTACAGCAATGTCGTCGCCTGTTGCCACTTTGTCACCTACGTCAGGTAACTCAACAAACACCATATCGCCAAGAAGTTCCTGCGCGTGCTCAGAGATACCTACAGTAAAGGTACCGTCGCCCTCGTCACGAACCCACTCGTGAGTTGATGCGTATTTCAAATCTGCTGGAATATTGCTCATTTTACTTTCCTTCTAACCGGCGTACCCGGAATGTATTGAATCTTGTTCGATTATAAAACAGATTGACCGTTTCTGACGAAACCTGGCTTAACTACCTTCACCGGCATTTGTTTTTTACGCATTTCCACTTCCGCTGTATCACCAACACTTGATGGAACGCGAGCCATTGCAACTGAGAAACCAAGTGTAGGCGAGAATGTACCAGAAGTGATGATACCTTCGCCACCCTCAACGGTTACTTTTTGACCGTGACGCAGTACACCTTTCTCTTCCATCACAAGGCCGACTAACTTGTCGTGACCTTCAGCTTTTTTCTGCTCTAATGCTTTACGACCAATAAAGTCGCGATCAGCCGGTTCAAACGCTACGCTCCAGCCCATATTGGCTTCCAGCGGCGTGATGTTCTCATCCATGTCCTGACCATACAGGTTCATGCCAGCTTCTAAGCGCAGTGTATCACGAGCACCCAGTCCACATGGAGCCACATCGGCTTTTAGCAAGTCATTCCACAGGACTTCAAGCTGCTCGGCCGGAACCACAATTTCGTAGCCCTTTTCGCCGGTGTAACCTGTGGTCGCAATAAAGTAATCACCAACGTCTTTCCCGACAAAAGGCTTCATGCCGTCAATTTCTGCGTACTGCTCTGCGGTTAATACACCCTGGATTTTGTCAGCGGCTTTAGGGCCCTGCAAAGCCAGCATACCCATGTCGTCACGCTCTTTGGTGGTGACATCAAAATCGGCAGCGACTTTTTCAATCCATGCCAGGTCGCGGTCGCGGGTTGCTGAGTTAACGACCATGCGGTAGGCAGTTTCTGAGAAGAAGTACACAATAAGGTCGTCAATAACACCGCCGTTTTCATTCAACATACTGGTGTATTGTGCTTTGCCTTCGGTTTTTAGCTTGGCAACGTCGTTAGCCAGCAGGTAACGCAAAAACGCCTGAGCCTTTGGGCCTTCTACGTCAACAATGGTCATGTGCGACACATCAAAAACACCGCAGTCACGGCGTACAGCATGGTGCTCTTCAATTTGTGAGCCGTAGTTCAGCGGCATGTCCCAGCCGTGAAAATCAACCATCTTTGCACCCGCTTTTACGTGTGCTTCGTACAGTGGCGTTCTGCTACCCATACCGTGTTCCTTTTCTGTTCACTTTATGTGCGTGTGTATGGGCGCAAATTATAGGCGTGATTCGTTTAAACTTAAAATCAATAATGCTTATAATGGTATTAATTTTTCAAATACCCAGTAATGACTTTATAAAGCGAACCAATGAAACATTTATCCTTAGAAGCCTTACGCAGTTTTAGTGCGGTTATAGAGCTGGGCAGTATGACACTTGCCGGCGAACGCATGGGTCGTTCTCAGCCTGCTATCAGTTTGCAGCTTAAAAAACTGGAACAACAACTGGGCGTTGAACTGCTAACCCGCCAGGGCAGCGGCTTTGCTCTTACCGCCGACGGTGACGTGCTGTTTGATTACGCCCAGCGAATGTTGGCGTTGAATGACCAGGCCTGGGCGCAGTTCGAGCCGCAGCAGGTTAGCGGTAAAGTGCGGCTGGGTATTACCAGTGAATTCGCGTCCAGCCTGTTGCCCAAAGTATTGGGTCAGTTTGCTCAGGTTTACCCACAGGTTACGCTGCAGGTGACTTCAGCGTTGAGTAAAGACTTACTGTCCGGACTAGGGCAGCAATTCGATATTATTCTGGCACTGCGTGAGCAGACCAATAAAAGCGATGTTCTGATTCAGCGCGAAGAGTTGGTTTGGGTGGGCTCCCCCGCATTAGTTGAGCAAGCCAGCTTGCCTTTGGTTGTGGCTCCGGAAGGGTGCATTTACCGCCGCCGTGCCGAACAGAGTCTGCAACGGATACACCAACCCTACAGAATTACCTACACCAACACCGACTTCTCAGGGCTTACCGCCGCACTGCACAGCAGTTTGGGAATAACCGTACTGGCCCGCAGCACGGTACCGGATAGTGTTTCAGTAATTGACGCGCTTGCTAATGGAAAGAAATTACCAGCACCGGGCTCTGTAAACGTCATTATGCGCCTGGCCGGCGGCGCTTCAAGTGCAGCTTCGCAACTGGCGGATTATCTGAAAGCGAGGATTTGAACATCTCACCTGACGTGAACGTCAGGCTACATGCCCGGTCGGATGTCGGGTAGCCTGATGCTATTGCATCAGGTGAGGTGCTTAAATCATCAAGTGATGGTGGTGGTAGATAGTGATGGTGATGGGTTCGATATCTCACCTGACGTGAACGTCAGGCTACGAGAGCTGAGCCCGGGGATAGGTGGCGCCTATGGTTGGTACGTACTGGTCAGGGAATGTGCAGCGCCATGGATGGCGCTGCCCAAGCCCTACAAGGATGTATTCACGGGCGTTTCCCGGACCAGTACGTAGCAACCACCGCCACCTAGCTCCCCAGCGCCACTTCAGCTAGCTTGCGTTTCAAAAAGGTGAGTTTGTTTGGCAGTGCGAAGGCCAGTGCGCGTAAGCCTTTAACAACTGGGTTTGCTGTGCCGAAGCCGCGTTTGAACGCTTCCATTGCGGCTATCATTAGCTGAGCGTCGGCTTTGCGCTCGCGCTGATACGCACTCAAAGAGCGGTGCAATTGCGCCAGCGAGGATAAATCCACACCCTCAATTTGCTCGGTTAAGGCTTTCACGTCACCAAAACCTAAGTTCGCGCCCTGCCCGGCCAGCGGATGAATGGTGTGTGCCGCGTCACCAGCCAAGACAATACGATGCTGATACCATTGGCGGGCATACTGCATTCTAAGCGGGAAGGCTTTTATATCAGAAACACACTCGCAGCCGCCTAATACACGCCCCGACTCTGTTTCAACCTGTTTTGCAAAGCGCTCAGCGGGCTCATTAAGCAAGTTTCTAGCGAGATCTTCATCAGCAGACCAGACAATAGAAACGGTATGAGAGTCAGGTGTTGGCAGAAGCGCCAGTGGCCCTGTGGGTAAAAACACCTGACGAGCCACGCCATTATGCGGTTTTTCGGTGCGAATGTTCGCCACAATGCCTTGCTGCCCGTAGTCCCAGAAGGAAATTGGTAATTCAGCATACTGCCGCACTTTCGAGCGGCCACCGTCGGCACCAATTATAAGATCAGCTGACAGTAACCACTCACCAACCTCTATTTCCGCAGGATGAGACTCATCGCCGGCGTGAACCATTGTCCATTCCTGCGTCTGTAAAATCTCAACACCGGCCTGCTCGGCACATTGCCACAGAAAATGCTCCACAACGTTGTTTTCAACAATAGCGCCTAGATCTTCGGCGTTAATTTCCTTTGCTGAAAACTCAATGTGCGCCGGGCTGTCTTTGTCCCACACTTGCATGCTCTGGTAGGGGCCGCTTCGGTGTTCATGCACTAAAGGCCAGGCACCACAGTCTTTTAATACGCTGCGACTGCGATCATTCAAGGCGCTCACCCGTAAAGCCAGCTCGTCAGAAAGTTCAGGCTGCGAATGTCTTTCCAGCACCATCACTCGGCGGTTCTGCTGAGCCAGACGTATCGCCAGACTCAGGCCAATCATGCCGCCACCAACAATCACAACATCTAACTTTTTGCGTTTCATGGTCATGGTTGCATCCCCATGGTTAAGCGTGCAAAGGCGGATTTCAGCGGCGAACAATGCTGCAGTAACATCAGCGCACTATTGCGACCCACAACGGTGGGTAAATAATGGTTGGAGAAACCACGCACAAGGCCGTCGGTCAGCTTAATAATGGCCTGATAGTCGCGTTCGCGGTTCTGCTCGTAGCCTTGTAAAACGCGGAAATGACCGGGGTCATCGGTTGTGGCCAGTACCTCACACAACACTTCGGTATCCCGCAAACCCAGATTAAACCCCTGCCCGGCAATTGGGTGTAAGGCATGCGAGGCGTTACCAATAATAACACTGCGGTGATGGGTTGAGCGTTTAGCCCGGCGTAAAATAAGCGGATAAAAAACCCGCTTCGATACCCCGGTAAATAAGCCTGCACGGTAGCCAAAGGCCTGCTGACAACGGTGTAAAAACTCGGTATCTGACCATTGTTCGGCGGCTTCACGTTGTTTTTCAGTAAAGCTCCACACCAATGAGGCCTGCGAATTCTGCATGGGCAACAAAGCAATGGGCCCAGCTTCGGTGAAACGCTCAAAGGCCCAGCCATTTAAGGGCTGTTTCATATCTAAGGTGGCAATGCAGCCAAACTGACCGTAGTCGTAGGTATCAGATTTTAATTCTAGCTGTTCGCGCACCAGCGAGTTCTGGCCGTCGGCGCCAATCAGCAATTTAGCCTGTAATTTCTGCGCGTTATCCAGAGTGAGTTCAACGTGATCCTGCTGCTGTTTCAGCGACTCCAGCCGCACACCGGACAGCCAGTTTAAATTCTTTTGTTTCTGGCAACTCAGGTATAGGTTATTCACCAACTCTGAAGCGGAAACCACTCGCCCCAACGCCTCGACTCTTTCATGTTCCGCGTGTAATTCGGCTGCGCCGGCAAAACCACGATCAGAAATATGAATGTGCTTTATTGGGGTACTGTCAATGCCATCGAGCGCGCCAAGGCTTTGTAACCGCTTTGCGGATGCCGCTGCCAGCGCAATAATGCGTTTGTCGGCGGGAGGCCCTTCTGCACGTGGTTCACACACCACAATACGCCAGTCCGGCCGCTGCTGTGCCAGCATTAAACCGGTTAAGGCACCCACTAAGCTGCCTCCGGCTATAACCACATCAGCCTGAGTTACTGGCTTTTCATCCATTCTTCAATCTCTTCAATGGTTTTCGGTACGCCCGCGGTCATGTTGTCAAAGCCATCTTCTGTTACCACCAGATCATCTTCAATACGAATGCCAATGCCGCGCCATTGTTCATCCACCTCGGCGTCTTCCGGAATATAAACGCCCGGTTCTACCGTCAGCACCATGCCCGGTTTAAAGGAAATCGGCTCGCCTTCGCTGTCGCGATAACGCCCCACATCGTGAACGTCCAGACCCAGCCAGTGGCCTAATCCGTGAATAAAATAGGTTTTCCAGCGCTGTTCTTTGAAGTTCTCTTCCGCGTCACCGGTTAAAATACCAAGCTCTGTCAGACCGTCGCTAATGACCCGCGCTGCGGCTTCGCTTGCCTTAACCAGATTGCTGCCGGGCTTTATTTCAGCAAAAGCGGCTTGCTGAGCTTTCAGCACTAAATTGTAAAGTATGCTCTGCGGTTCATTAAACTTGCCATTTACGGGGAAGGTGCGGGTAATATCGGCGGCATAGCCCTGATATTCCGCACCGGCATCCACCAGCAGTAAATCGCCGTCGCGCAAAACGTCTCGGTTGTCGGTGTAATGCAAAATGCAGGCATTTGCACCGCCGCCGCTAATAATGCCATACGCCGGATGCAAAGCGCCGTTCATAGCAAACTCGTGATGCAACTCTGCCGCTACCTGATACTCGTGCTTACCGTCTTCAACAAAGCGCATAATGCGGCGAAACGCCTGCGTGCTAATACGTGCGGCTTCTTTCATTACCGCTATTTCGGCGGCTGACTTAATTAAACGCATGGCGTCCAGGTCAGGCCGTAAATCAGACAAGCTTTGAGGCGCCAGCTTACCGCTTCGTCTGGCTTTAACACTCACTTCGTCACGAGCCTCGCTGACGAACTCCGCCAATATTGAATCTTCATCCATAGGGTAAAAAATCGATTCAATGCCCTGCAACAATTCGGGTAAGCGCTCGGGCAAGGTATCGAGGTCTTCTGCGCTGTCGACAGCTAAGGCTTCAACTGCATTTTCATAACCCAGACGCAAACCATGCCAGACTTCGTGCTTTGGGTCTTTGTCCTGACAGAATAAAACACTGCGTGGGTTGCTGTCGTTGATCAGCAGCAACACAGCGTCCGGTTCATTAAAACCGGTTAAGTAGAAAAAGTCGCTGTTTTGCCGGAACGGAAACTCGGTATCGTTGCTACGGGTAACTTCACTGCTGGCGGCAACCAGTGCCAGTGAATTAGTCGGCAACAATTCCAATAACTGCTGCCGGCGCTGGTTAAATTCGTTCTGCGGAATAACGTCTTTCATCAACGACCTCAACTCCGTCAGTAATTAATGTAAAGTTTTAGGCGGCTGGTTCGCCGGCTGTTCTTTTCGGCCTAACTCGGTGTAGCACATCATGGCTGAAATACGCAGATACTCGACAATTTCGGTGTAGGCTCGTTCTTCTTCCTCATCACCGTCGTCGGTAAATTCTATTTTTGCCAGCTCGACCATGTCTTCAATGGCTTCTTTTAAGTCACCACTTAAGTTGGTCATATTTTCCTGGTTCACACCATAGCCCACTAAAAAGGCATTGACCCAGCCAGCCAGCGCGCTTAAGCGGTCAGACAACGGCGTTGTGTCTTCAGGTAACAACAAGCGGTAGCCTAAATCTTCGTCGCCCAGCGAGTGCTCAATTTCTTCGGCCTGCTGTTGCAGCAAGTTCTCCAGCTCGACGGGCAAGCCCTGGCCGTCGTATGCCAGGTCTGACATTAATATCATTAATTCATTGCTTTTGGCGTCGCTACCGGTGGCTATTAGCCCGGTTAACATGCCCTGCACTTCCGACGCACTTGGCGTCATATCGTATTGTGCGTAAAGCTCAACTAAACGGTCATAATTAAAACGTGTCGACATTCACATTCTGCCTTTGGTTAATCTTGCCCTAATCCTAACACTGGCTTTACGTAATCGCTAGCTGACAAACACCGGTAGCTCATGCCATAATGCCGTTATCAACGCTGTTGAGTCAGTTGCAAGGAGTCTTTGAATGACCGCAAAAACCATGGATATAAAATTGCTGGAACGTAATTACAAGGTCGCTTGTCCCATTGGGCAGGAGAGTGCGTTACAGCAAGCGGCGGATGCGCTTAATGAAAGGCTTGAAGAAACCAAGGAACGGACCCAACTGACCAATGTGGAACAGATAGCAGTAATGACAGCCCTGAATTTGTGTCATGAATGGATTCAGGATCAAAATGAACAGTCTGCAAAAACTGCTAAGCTGGAAGAGAAAATTCAGTTGCTTCAGGCAACCATTGAACAGGCTATGAGTGAGCAACGCTCACAACGTAATCGTTAACGGTTAAGCTAAAGCAACAATGTAAACCCTTTTGCGGTTTCCTGGGGTGTTTGCCAGCAGGCTTATGTCCCTGAGCCGATGCTTGTATTAAAAGGGGATCACTGGCCTGCCATGAGCAAGCCCGGCTTGAACCGGGAAGCCTACGGCAGATACCATTTGCTCCCCGCCTTGAACCAATGGGTTCAAGGGCTACAGCCAGCAGCGGCACCTTGGGAAGCCACCCTTATTTTTCGCGATCCGCCTTTTCCTCAGCAACAATGGCTTTAACGTCCTGCAACAGTTGCTGAGCATCGAAAATAATACCGTCTTTAATGGTGTACTGAATGCCTTCCGTACGCATTGGCTGGTTATTATCATCGAGTTTGAAGTGCCCGGTGCCATACAGCACTTTAAAGTTATCCATCGGGTTTTCATTCACAATGACCATATCGGCTTTTTTACCAATGGCCACTGAACCAATGTCGTCTTCCATATTCAGTGCTTCGGCACCAGCCAGGCTGGCAGCATGAATAACCTCCAACGCGTTTAGACCCGCTTCGCGCAGTAACTCCAGCTCGCGAATGTAACCAAAGCCGTAAATTTTGTAGATGTAGCCTGAATCCGAGCCGGTGGTAATACGGCCACCGCTTTCATGAAAGTCCTTCAAAAACGTCATCCATTTCTGGTAGTTCTTTTTCCAGGCAATTTCGTTGTCGGTGGTCCAGTCAAACCAGTACGAACCATGTGCATAGCGGCTGGGTTCAAAAAAGTCCCATAACCTTGGCAGAGTATATTCGTCGTGCCAAATAGCCTGACGCTCACGCATTAAGTCACGCGAGGCTTCGTAAATGGTTAAGGTGGGGTTGATGGTGAAGTCCAGTTCAATCAGTTCGTCACGTACCGCATTCCATTTTTCAGAGCCCGGCTCTGCCGCCTGCTTCCACAAACGCCCGGCTTCTTCAAAACGGTTTTGTTCGTTGTTGTAGTTATAATCTGCCGGGTAGTCCTGCACGCGCTGCTCTTCAAACAAAGCTTCCGGCAAGCCATACCAATGCTCCATTGAGGTTAAGCCCGAGCGCGCTGAATCTAAGGCGTTCATTGACATAACGTTCAATTGCGCGTGATGCATCATAGTGCCTAAACCTTGCTTATTGGCTTCGTCCAGCGCCGCTTCCATTACTTTACGCGAGGCACCAAAGAACTTAATACCTTTTGCTCCCTCGCCTTTAATATAACGAACCCACTCGCGTGCCTGTTCGCCATTATAAATGGGCTTATCCCAGCCCTGACCAAAGCCAACGTAGGGAATAATTCGCGGCGACGTAATGCGGTTGTCCGCAGCGCGTTTTTCATGCCACTGAACCCAGTCCAGACCGTTAAAGCTGCCCGGCTCACGAATGGTAGTAATACCATGTCCTAACCATAGCTTCAGCACGTATTCCGCCGGAATGCCTTTTGCTGAACCGCCAATGTGCGCGTGCATATCGACAAAGCCGGGCAGAATGTATTTGCCGCTGACATCCAGTTCTTTGTCGTTAGCGCCCGCTTTAGGCCGCCCTTCCGGCTTAATTGGCACGCCGGGGTTGCCCACGCTGACAATATCGACAATGCGGTCATTCTCAATAACGATGTCTACCGGCCCAAAGGGCGGCGCGCCTTCGCCGTTAACCAAGGTTCCGCCACGTAAAATAAGGCGTTCGTATGGGCCTTCGCCACGGTCACGTTCCGGGGCTTTAGGTGGCGCTTGTACAGCATAGGCTGCAACCGTAAAGGCCATGGCGACCATGGCTAAAGCTATCGTTTTTATTGTTTTCATCGGTTATCCTCAGACCATTCTTCAGCGTTTTTCTAAAAGCAGACTCTAGCATGACCCGACAGAACCTTAGACGCAAGTTACAGCAGATTCGCCGCAATTTACCCGCCGAGCAGCAACAAACGGCGGCGCGCGAGGTTGCCAATAGGCTGCAGCAGCGTTTAAGCCACTTGCATCCTGAGCAAACCACAGTAGCCGTATATAAAAGTTTTGACGGTGAACTGCCGACCTTTCCCGTTATTGAAACACTGTGGCAACAGGGGTTTAACACCGTTTTACCGGTGCTTCACCCCTTTGCTAAAGGTCATTTGCTGTTTTTACGCTATACTCCTGATACCCCAATGGCGCTCAACAAGTACGGTATTCAGGAACCTGAATTAAACGTACAAAACGTGGTGCCGCTATCGGACATTCAAATACTGCTAATGCCATTGGTGGGTTTTGATAATCAGGGAAACCGTATAGGCATGGGTGGCGGTTATTACGACCGAACCCTGGCTCAATGGCATAACGGTTATCAACCCAACTTATCACCCATAGGGTTAAGCTATAACGAACAACAGGTTGAGCGCATTCCCGTCGAAAGCTGGGATATTCCATTACCGGAAGTGATAACACCGGCGAAACACTGGCGTTTCTGAAGCAAAGAAACGTCGATAAAAACCAACAAATTCCTTATACTGACGCATAAAAAACCAACGGAGAAAAACGCTCATGTCAGGCAACGCTGATGCACTCAAAAAAGCGGCAGCAGAAGCTGCTATGCAATACATTGAAGACGGCACTGTGGTCGGAGTCGGCACGGGCTCTACGGTAAACTTTTTTATCGATGCACTAGCCGAACGAAAGCATGACATAGAAGGCGCGGTATCTAGCTCTGAAGCCTCAACCGAGCGCTTAAAGTCGCACGGCATTGAAGTGTTTGAGCTTAACTCGGTTGTAGAGGTACCCATATACGTAGACGGTGCTGACGAAATTACTGAGCACGGTCAAATGATTAAAGGCGGCGGTGGCGCATTAACCCGCGAGAAAATTATTGCCGCCGTGGCGAAAAAGTTTGTTTGCGTTGCAGATGAAAGCAAAATGGTTGGTCGCCTGGGTCAATTCCCGGTACCGGTTGAAGTTATTCCTATGGCGCGCTCTTACGTTGCCCGTGAAATTGTGAAACTGGGCGGCGACCCGGTGTGGCGTCAGGGTTTTACTACCGACAACGGCAACTGGATCCTCGATGTGCATAACTTCGATATTATGGAGCCAATGAAGCTTGAAGCTGAGCTGAATAATATTGTCGGCGTGGTCACTAACGGGCTGTTTGCCCAGCGCGGCGCTAATATCGCTTTAATTGCTCGTGAAGACGGAGTCCAAACCCTGAAGGTAAGTGACTAATGCAGATATCCCTGGCAAAAGACAAAATCAAAGTTTTACTGCTGGAAGGCGTTCATGAAAGCGCCATTCAGCTGTTTCGGCATCATGGCTACCATAATCTGGAAATACTGCAGACTTCGCTGAGCGAAGACGAGCTATGCGAAAAAATTAAAGACGCCCATATTCTGGGTATACGCTCGCGCAGCCAACTGAACGACCGTGTATTTGCCGCTGCCGAAAAGCTCATTGCCGTGGGTTGTTTCTGTATTGGCACCAACCAGGTTGATTTAGAAGCAGCGAAAAAGCACGGTGTTATTGTTTTCAACGCACCATTTTCAAATACCCGCAGTGTTGCTGAGCTGGTTTTAGCCGAAATTATTATGTTGTTACGCGGCATTCCTGAAAAAAATGCCGTGGCCCACGAAGGTGGCTGGCTAAAATCAGCTAAACAGTCTTTTGAGGCACGCGGGAAAATACTGGGCATTGTCGGCTATGGTCATATTGGTAGTCAGTTGAGTGTTTTAGCCGAACAATTGGGCATGCACATTCGCTACTACGACGTTGAAGACAAACTGCCTATGGGTAACGCCCAGTCGGTTCCCACTTTGGATGACTTACTCACGCAAGCCGATATTGTCACCCTGCACGTACCGGAAACCGAACAAACGCAATGGATGATAGGCCGTCGTCAAATTGAACGTATGAAGCCGGGCAGCCTGCTCATTAACGCGTCGCGCGGAACGGTAGTGGACATTGACGCCCTGGCTGAAGCCCTGTCGTCAAGGCACCTGGCGGGGGCGGCAATTGATGTGTTTCCGGTTGAACCTAAAGGTAATAACGACGAGTTTATGTCGCCTCTGCGTGGCTTGAAGAACTGTCTGTTAACACCACATATTGGCGGTTCAACTTTAGAAGCTCAGGAAAATATTGGCGTTGAAGTGGCCGGAAAGCTCGTGCGTTATTCGGATAACGGCTCTACCCTGTCTGCAGTGAATTTCCCTGAAGTGAGCTTACCAACCCACGCAACGGCACAACGTTTGCTGCATATTCATAAAAACCAGCCGGGTATGCTAAACGCCATTAACCGCATTATTAGTGACAACGAAATTAACGTGGTAGGTCAGTACTTACAAACGGATGAGAACGTTGGCTACGTGGTGATGGATATCGACAGCGATAACGGTGCCGATGTACTGCAGCAACTGAAAGACATTCCGGGCACTATTCGTGCCCGGCGTTTATTCTAGTCTTTTCTACCCATAACCGTGCGTTCCATGCTCTCTGGCGAGACATGGCGCACGTCTTTGCCTTTCACAAAGAAGATAATATACTCGGCAATGTTCTGACAACGGTCACCAATGCGCTCTAAAGAACGTGCAGACCATAGAACATTCATGATTTTTGGAATAGAACGAGAGTCTTCCATCATGTACGTCATAAGCTGGCGTGTCAGCGCTTCATATTGACGATCAGCCTGTTCGTCCTGCTGATGCACGTCGTAAGCCGATTCAAGATCCATGCGCGCGAAAGCATCCAGAACTTTATGCAACATGCTTAATACTTGCTGCCCAAGGTTTTCCAGACTCACCAACAGCTGTTGCTGGTCGTTGTTAAAGCTTTCTTTTGCGACCTTAGCAATGCGCTCGGCCTCATCACCAATACGCTCTAAATCAGCAATGGTTTTGATAATAGCAATAACCAGACGCAGGTCACTGGCAGCGGGCTGACGCTTAGCAATAATATGCACACACTCTTCGTCAATCTGCACTTCCAGCTTGTTGACTTTGTGGTCACTGCTCAGCACTTTTTCGGCCAGCTCGGCGTCGCCTTTTTGAATTGCTAAAAGTGAATCCTGTAATTGCTTCTCAACCAGGCCACCCATGCTCAATACACGGTTACGCACAGCCTCAAGTTCCTCGTTGAACTTGCCGGAAATGTGCTTGTTCATATTCATCTTATCCATGACACTCTCCTTAACCGTAACGACCGGTAATATAATCTTCTGTTTGCTTCTCAGACGGGGTCGTAAACAGAGTATCAGTATCGGCGTACTCAATCAGTTTACCCATATACAAAAACGCTGTCTGGTCTGAAACGCGCGCGGCCTGCTGCATGTTATGCGTAACAATTACCACGGTATATTTGTCTTTCAAATCGGTGATCAATTCTTCAATGGTCAAAGTCGAAATAGGATCCAAAGCTGACGTTGGTTCGTCCAGCAACAGAATTTCCGGCTCAATGGCAATAGAACGCGCAATAACCAGACGTTGCTGCTGACCACCTGACAAACTGAACGCACTGGCGTTTAGGCGGTCTTTTACTTCGTCCCATAAGGCTGCGCCACGCAGTGACGTTTCTACCGCTTCGTCCAGCACCCGTTTGTCTTTTACACCCTGTAAGCGTAGACCATAAACCACATTCTCATAAATAGACTTAGGAAACGGGTTCGGGCGCTGAAACACCATACCAACACGACGACGCAGCGCTGCTACATCAACGTTCTTGTCGTAAATATTGTGGCCGTGCATATCAATCTGACCTTCAATACGACAAATTTCAACCAAGTCGTTCATGCGGTTAATGCAGCGCAGAAGCGTTGACTTACCACAACCCGATGGCCCGATAAACGCGGTTACGCGGTTATTCGGAATGCGCATAGAAATGTCATACAACGCCTGATCTTCACCGTAGTAAAGATCCAGGTTTTTAATATCTAAAGCAGTCTGTTCTGCTGGCAAGTTGTGTAAGTCCAGCTTTTCTAAGTTGCTTGTACTCGGATTTACCGAAATCATAAGTTCAGACCTTTTCGCTAATTCATCAAAACTTTCGTGTTCAACTGTCGTGTTCAACGTTAGTGCTCAAGTGAGCGGTATTTTTCACGTAAGTGGTTACGTACGCCAATGGCTGTTAAGTTCAAACCGACAATAACGGTTATCAGCAAGAAAGACGTAGCGTAAACCAGCGGCCGGGCAGCCTCGACGTTCGGGCTCTGGAAGCCTACGTCGTAAATATGAAAGCCCAGATGCATAAATTTTCTGTCCAGATGGAAGTACGGGAAGTTTCCGTCCAGCGGCAACATAGGCGCCGACTTAACCACACCCACCAGCATCAATGGTGCAACTTCACCTGCGGCACGGGCAACGGCCAGAATCAAACCGGTCATAATAGCCGGTGACGCCATAGGCAGAACAATGCGCCAAATGGTTTCCCACTTAGTAGCGCCCAAAGACAAACTGCCTTCGCGCAACGACGGTGGAATACGGGACAAACCTTCTTCAGTCGATACAATCACCACCGGTAGCGTCAGAATAGCCAGGGTTACCGCAGACCAAAGCACGCCTGGTGTACCAAATGTCGGGCTGGGTAAGGCTTCCGGATAGAATACCTGGTCGAGGCTACCGCCCACCATGTAAACAAAGAAACCTAAACCAAACACACCATAAACAATAGATGGCACACCCGCGAGGTTGATAACCGCTATACGAATCAGCTTGGTCACGGCGTTTTTACCCGCGTACTCGTGCAAGTAAACAGCCGCAATAACACCAAAGGGCGTCACAATAATCGACATTAACAGCACCATAAAAACGGTACCGAAAATTGCCGGGAATACACCGCCCTCGGTATTGGCTTCACGCGGAGGTTCAGATACAAACTTACCAATTTGCTGGAAGAAATGCCCTATTTTTGAGAAAAAGCCCATGTCGTTAGGGAAGTTCACATCCAGCACCTGATACATAGGTACTTTTATTTCCTCACCGCGCATGTCGCGCATAATCAGTGAATCGCGACCCGCTTTATCGCGCAGTGCAAACAGCTCTTTTTCATATTCAAGATACTCGTTATGCAGTTCTTCGCGACGACGTTCGATATCGTCCAGAGCTTCCTGAGTCACATTACCTTCTAGCTCCAGACTACGGCGCTCAAGGTTAAGTTGATTCAACTCATAGTTAACAGCACCAATAGCCCCTTCCTGCAACGCCATAGCCTGTTCATTAAGCTCTACCGCCCGCTCCACTCGTTTAAATAGTTCTTCGCGGAAGTCGCCATGCGCAGCGACTCGCTCACCTTCCTGCTCAAGCGCAACCGGGTAACCATAAAAGTTTCCGTCTTTGGTTCGCTCAATAACGGCCAGGTCAGCTGGTGTTTCGTCAGCGCGAATAGCCGGCCCTAACACCCAGGCAAAGTCCAGAGGCACGTACTCGCGGTTACCAATTTTCATTAGGTAACGAGTCACTTCTTCGCCCTCGTACTCGTTCATGATAGTGCCCGAATCACTGACTCGTGAAATTGGCACCGACTCGCTTTCATAAATTTCGCCAATTAACGTACGCGTTGAACCGTCAGCCTGTTCAATAGACATTTCGTGAATAGCTGAAGGCCAGAAAAAAGACAGCCCGCGCCAGCCAATCATAAGCACCAGCCCGATAACGGCTATCAGACTGATACTAACTGAACCGGCGGTTAACCAGATCCAGGGCTTTCCGGATTTAAACCATGTATTCATTGCTATAAACCTCTGTTCCGGAATTACATCGAGCTGTATTTGTCACGCAAGCGTTGACGGACAAATTCAGCAATGGTGTTAAAGAAGAAGGTAAATATGAACAGCACAAAAGCTGCCAGGAACAAGATTCGGTAGTGCGAGCTACCAACCTCAGATTCCGGCATCTCGACCGCAATGTTGGCAGATAAGGTGCGCATACCTTCGAAGATGTTCCAGTCCATAATTGGCGTATTACCGGTAGCCATCAGAACAATCATGGTTTCACCCACAGCGCGTCCCAGACCCATCATAACCGCCGAGAAAATTCCCGGGCTGGCGGTTAGCAGAACCACTTTGGTTAATGTCTGCCATGGAGTAGCGCCCAATGCCAGAGAGCCATTAGATAAATGCTTAGGCACACTGAATACCGCATCTTCGGCAATAGAAAAGATGGTTGGAATAACCGCAAAGCCCATCGCGATACCAACAACCAATGAGTTACGCTGATCAAAGGTTATGCCCAGTTCATTGGTTAAGTAGCCACGCACATTACCGTCAAACAGGACTTCCTCAACCCACGGACTCAGACCAAACGAGAACCAGCCAACCAGCAGAACCACGGGAATAAGCAGCAATGCAGCGCGACCGTCGGTTACCGTATTACGAATATTCGTTGGTAGCTTTGACCATAAAAATGCCGTTAGTATGATGGTTGCCGGCACCAGCAACAGCACCGCTATCAGCCCTGGCAGGTACCTCTCTATGACAGGTGCAAGCCAAAGACCCGCTAAGAAACCAAGGATAACGGTAGGCAGAGCTTCCATAATTTCTACCGTCGGTTTTACGTATTTACGCACCGAAGGCGACATGAAATAGGCGGTATAAACCGCAGCCGCTAAACCAATGGGTACCGCGAACAGCATCGCGTAGGCGGCAGCTTTTATGGTACCGAAAGAAATAGGCACCAAACTGAATTTAGATTCAAAGTCATCGGAGCCGGAGGTCGACTGCCAGGTGTAGTCAGGCTCTGGGTAACCTTCGTACCAGACTTCCTGCCACATAGCGCTCCAGGTTACCTCAGGATGCTCATTATCAACATCGAAGACACTGAAGCGATCGCCGCTTTGCATAATCAGATAATTTGCCCGCGGATCTACCATGACATTCTGTAGCTTGTCTTCTAATGGTTTGCCCCGGTATAAATCGGCTTCAGAGGTGGTGTGGAAAATACCCAAATCGCCGTTTTCAGAAACCGTGTAAAAGGTCCGGCGATAGTATTCAACTTCAATGTTTTCAACCGGAGAGCCTGCATCAAAGGAACGAATGTATTGGTACTCACGCCCCTCGTCGGTCGATACCTGGAACCACTGAGAAATAAGCCCGGAGTCGTGAGTTAAAAGCACCGAGCTGGCGCCGGCCAACAAATACATACCCGTTGCATTGCCTTGCTCGCGAGAATCAATAATGATCAGTTCGCGCTCTTTTACATTCCCGGCTAAGTCCACATCAAAAACATGCACCCGGTTACCACGACGAGCCATAACCTGACGTAAATCCGGGGTAACAATTAAATCATCAATATTGCCGTTAAGGCTGACGCGATGAAAAACGGGCTTTAAGGTTACCTCGCCGGTCATGAAATTTTCTTCAGCGGCGTACTTAGTAATCAATAAGTTATTGCCGCCCTGAACAGCCGCAAACAGCATTGCTTCGCCGTCGGTGTCGTAAGCCAGTTTCTCTAATGCCTGACCATTTTCGTCGACAACCAGTGGCTCGCCATCATTCAGGGTTTCAATGCGTGGGGTAATGGTGCGTTCGGTTAGACCGGTTTCTGGGTTTTCCGCAAAAGTGACCCCGAATTTAGGTTGCAGAACAACCGCAGAACCGTCATTTAAGCCGTAGGCATATTGCTTGTTTACCGGAAGGCTACTGGCAAAACTGGTAATTTTGTCGCTATCGGCAACCTGCTCCCAGCTAATAATGTCACCGGCTTTGCGCTCAGCAGCCGCTTTATCCCGTAAAGCAAAAAACTGAAACTCGCCGGAGTCCATCAGGCGATAACCAATTTCGGCCTGCTCTTCCATACCCACAGCATTAACACCGGCACTGTTTGGCAAAGAGAAGCTTTGTTGCTCAGTTAAATCAACTGAACGAAAAATTGGCTGGACAACATAAAGTAGGTAGAAAAAGATAAGCAACAGCGCTACCAGAACCATAATACCACCTAAGGTGACACCATAGCGTGCGGCACGATCTTTAAATAATCGGCCCCGATTAGCGGCTAGTTGTTGAGCTGACAGTGATGCCATCAGAAACCTCAAGTTTGAATACGCGTTACTAAAAGTCTGCAGACAGTTTAGTTGAATAATATGACAGTATTGTTACACCGCTGTCATAATTTCTTAATAATGCCGTAATAGTTATAAAAAAAGCCGGCAGCAAGCTACCGGCTATTCCTTTAGAAGGTTAAATTAATCTAAACCAAGCTTCTTCAGTTCAGCTTCAACTACCGCTTTTGGTAAGCCGATATAACCGTCTTTATTGACGATATCCTGACCTGTTTTTGACAAAATCATGCGCAGGAATTCACCTTCCGCTTTGCCCAAAGGTTTAGTCGGGTGCTTGTTCACGTAAATGTACAGGAAGCGCGCTAATGGATACTGACCTGCCAACGCATTCTCAGCTGTCGCGCCAATAAATTCCTGGCCTTCGGCTTTGGCGATAGGTACCGCTTTAACGCCTGACGTTACATAACCAATACCGGAATAACCAATCGCATTAATTGAGGTAGAGACTGACTGCACAACAGACGCTGAACCTGGCTGCTCATTCACGTTCGAACGGAAGTCGCCATCACATAACGCCACTTCTTTAAAGTAACCGTAAGTGCCGGATACCGAGTTACGGCCATAAAGCTGTAAGTCGCGGTTGCTCCATTCACCATCCATATCCAGGTCGCCCCAGCGGTTCACTTGCTCGTTCAGGCCACATTTACGAGTTGATGAAAATATTGCATCAACTTCAGGAATTGTCAGACCTTCAATTGGATTATCTTTGTGTACGAATACCGCCAATGCATCAATGGCAACGCGAACCGGAGTCGGCTTGTAACCGTGACGCTTTTCAAAAGATTCAATTTCTTTTGATTTCATTGCGCGACTCATAGGACCAAAGTTTGAGGTACCTTCGGTTAAAGCCGGAGGCGCGGTTGAAGAACCTGCCGCCTGCACCTGAATGTTCACACTTGGATAGTTGCGCTTAAACTCTTCACTCCAGAAGGTCACCATATTAGCTAAGGTATCAGAACCAACTGAAGATAAATTGCCTGATAAACCGCTGACTTTTTCGTATTCTGGTAAATCGTCAGTTGCCGCAGCTAACGAACTAAACGCCAGCGAACCTGCAACAACCAAACCGGTTAATGTTTTGTTCAAAGTTGATTGAAACATAGTGTATTCACCTCTAAGGGTTATTGAACTGTTTTCGAATTGTGGTCAGTTTAAGACGGTTATGTGACAACTTTATGACAATATGAAAATTTTATGACTAACTGACTAATAGCCCGCTCGGTATACGAAATGAGAAACGGCTGCCCTTTTCCAGCGAGCTATTAATGTCTAGTTGCGAGTTGTGATGTTCTATTGCGTGCTTCACTATCGACAGCCCCAACCCGGTGCCACCACTGGCACTGTTGCGATCATCCTCAACCCGGTAGAAACGTTCGGTAAGGCGCGGCAAGTGTTCTGCAGCAATACCTTTACCGTTATCTTTAACACTGAACTCAACACCACCGGCTACGGTTTTCCAGGTGACTTTTATTTCACCGCCGTCGGGTGTGTAATTAATAGCATTTGTTATTAAATTCTGCATCGCACTGCGCAGCAGGTTTTCCTTGCCGTAAATTCGCACGGGCGCAACGTCAAACTCAATTTTATGTTGTTTCACTTCATTTAAACGCTTCGCTTCAGACTCTAACTGTTCCAGCAAAGCTGGCATATCCACTTCGTGATCAAAGACATCATTACTTGGCGTTTCCATGCGCGACAGGGTGAGTAACTGATCTACCAGATTAGCCATACGAGTGCTTTGCGCATTCATGTTCTCGACCGCTTTTTTCAGCATAGCCGGTGGCGTCTGCTGCGGCTCATCCATCATTTCCAGATAACCCTGTAATACTGTCAGCGGCGTTTTCAGTTCATGAGACACGTTAGCCACAAACTCACGACGTAAGTTCTCAAGGCGTTTTACCTGAGTGACGTCACGGGCAACCAGAAGAAACTGGTCTTCGCTGTAAGGCATAATGCGAATTTCAATGTCCAGGCTTTCGCGAATGGGTGAAGGAATCGTCAGTTCTTCGTCAAAATTACCGGCGTTCAGGTAGGCATAGAATTCAGGATGCCGAATCAGGTTCGATAACCGCTGTCCGGCATCGTCCGGCCAACGCAAACCAAAATAGAACTGCGCCAGCTTGTTACTCCACAACAACGCGCCGTCAGCACGGAACACAATAGCAGCGTCAGGCAAAGCTTCAGCCGCTTCACGAAAACGGCGTAATAAGCGCGCTAAAGCCTTACGACGTTTTTGGCTGCGCCGCTGCGAGCGATAAATACCGTCGTAAATATACGACCAACTGCCCGGCGCGGAAGGCGGCATTAAGGTACGGCTTTGCCATAACCACTTAATAAGCTTTTGCTGGTAGTAATAGTGCCAGCAAACCAGTCCTAATAGGGCCAGAGCCGTTACCGGCCAGAACAGGTCAAACAGCCAGCCAATAAATAAAAACGGCAGCAGGAATAAGGCAAGACTGGTCAGTGACTGCCAGTTGGAGTAGTTCCTGTCCATACTAAATCAGCCTGCGCTTAGCGACTTGAAAAACGATAGCCAACTCCCCGAACCGTTTGAATCAAACGGTCATAACCATGTTCGGTCAGGGCTTTACGCAAACGGCGAATATGAACATCAACAGTTCGGTCTTCCACATACACGTTGGTGCCCCAAACGTGGTCCAGCAGCTGTTCACGACTGTATACCCGCTCCGGGTGTGTCATAAAAAAGTGCAGTAGTTTGAACTCTGTCGGGCCCATATCAATGCCTTTGTCATCGACCGAAATACGGTGCGATACCGGATCAAGTTTTAAGCCTTCAACTTCCAGCGGTTCGTCGAGCACGGTTGGCGCAACGCGGCGAAAAACGGCGCGCATGCGGGCCATAAGCTCTTTTGGGGAAAAAGGTTTGGTAATATAGTCATCAGCGCCCACTTCCAGGCCTTTAACTTTATCTTCTTCTTCGCCTCTTGCGGTGAGCATGATGATAGGAATATTACGGGTAAAATCATCGCCTTTAATTTTTTTAGCCAGCTGCAGACCTGAGCCGCCCGGAAGCATCCAGTCCAGTAACACCATATCCGGATAGGGTTCGGCAATTTTATCGACAGCAGCGTCAAAGTCGTTGGCTTCCACAGCTTGATAACCGTGTTGTTCCATAACAAAGCTCAACATCTCACGAATAGGCGCTTCATCTTCAACAATTAGAATTCTACGTGACATGCATTGTTTCCCTAATATGAACTGATGGTTCAATTATTACTAAAGAATATGACACTTTTATGAATCTAAACACATCTCTGTCAAATTTCTTATATCAATGCGCAGAGAGCAACTGCAATAATTGGTAAACAATGGGCAAGGAAACAAAGGCAAACAAGATACCGTAACCGACCATAGCCGCCGACAAACGCGGCGCCAGCCCAGCCATAATAGCCACTGCTCCTGCTGTGATCATAGGCGGCATAGCACTTTCAAAAATAGTCACCTGAACCAGGGTGCTGTCAAAACCGAAACCATACAATAAGCCAACGGTAATCAGGGGCATTAGAACCAGTTTCGTCAATAAACCTATCGTTAATGGTGTTTTACTGCCCTTAGGCAGGCGAAATTTCAACTGAAAACCCACGGCTATCATAATAACCGGCACTAAAGTCACCGCCAACGAGTCAATAAGCCGCTGAAAAACTTCCGGATAAACCAGAGATTTCGTTAACAACGCAATAATGAGCGCGATAAAAGGCGGGAATGTCACAATTTGACGGGTAACACTGGCCACTGTGGGTTTATTGTCCTGCTCGCGATACAGGGCGATAACAATGGTCGAGTAAATTGCCAGACCAAAAAAGGAACCGAACTGATCGTATAACAGGCCATAGACAATAGCGTCACTGCCATAAAAGGCTTCTATCATCGGAAAGCCAAAGAACGAAGTATTGCCCAGTGGCACACAGATAAGTAACGCGCCAACCACTTCCCGGGGCCATTTAAAAGCTCGCCCTAACAACCATATGAAAACAGCACTAAAGGCTAAGAGAACCCAGGGAATAACAACCGGAATTAGCAGATCAGTGGAAAACTCCAGAGCCGGAACTTTACTGAAAATAACGCCAGGTAAGGCAGCGTAAATAACATAGAGATTAAGAACTTGCGCGCTGTTTTCCGGGCACTTGCCGGTACGCTTGAGGATAAAACCAATAAGTAAATAGAGCCCCAATACGGCGAGGTTGATCATAGCGTACAGATAGGTTGAGAGTGACCGCTATAGTGTAGCCTGACAAAGAGTGTCAGGCTACTTTTGTGTTTTTCTGCAGAGGAAACGCTTACCAGGAAAAGTCGTGGCGAATGCCGACTGCAACAAAGTCCTGCTCAATACCTGGCGTTGCGCCGCAACCCTTGGTTGAGTACAAGCTGATGTCGCACTCACGACCCGTGTACCAGGCATAAACACGAGTATCGCCACTGAAGAAGTAATCGGCACCGACAGATAATGAAGCGTCGTTATCGGTGTCATCATCTATTGCCTGATACTGTGCTTTAAAAACCCAGTTTGCATAAGGATGAGCAGCGCTGATTAAGTAACCGTCAGAATCATTTGAGCCATTAATAGTTTCAAATTGCTGCAAAACCACACCGACTCGGGTTTTGCCAAACTTAGTAGCGCCGGTTAATTGGGTTACGTCATAACCATTCACATCACGATCAAAAGCTAACGCAGCATAATAATTGGTTTTCTTCAGCTTACTGTCACCGTACAACAGACCGAACGAAAAGCCGTCATCAACATTGTCATCTTCTGACGCTATGTAAGTAACACCAAAGCTAAACCCCTGATAAGAAGGAGAATAATAAGTCAAAGTATTGTCCGGGCGATTCTCACCCTTGAACAAACTTTTTAAGTCAGCTTCAAAATCTTTAAACTCATCGACTGAACCCTGAGAGTCCTTCAGAAAGGTATCGTAACGGCCTATCATTACTTTACCAAAGTTACCGCGCAAGCCGACAACCTGTTCACGGTTAGTCACTGCGTCTTCGTCATCATCTGAGTCAGCTAAATCAACACCAAACTCAATTTGATAAAAAACTTCTAAATCGGACTCCAGTTCGCTGGCACCTTTAAAACCAAAACGCGAGGAGTTACTCACCACTTCGGTTTCAGAACCAAAACCATAGTCATTACTTTGAAACGAAACATTTGCCCGGCCATAAACCGTTAAACTGTCATCATTATTAGCGAAAGCCGAAAAGCTGGCTGCGGTGGCAGCAATCAATAACGGAACCGAGTACTTATTCATCATTATCCTCACCCAAAACAATAAAACTGTATAAATTTCGCGCACATTATAATGAATGGGAAATTTATTACAGTTTTTTTTCGTTTTTTAGTCAATCAAATGACAGTGTTGTTGGGATAAGGTTATAAATACTCGTTTATTGTAAGTTTGCCATTTGCTGTTGCTGCTCATGCTGGCTTTTCGCGTACTTAAGCCATTGTTTTGCCGAGCGTTCCGCCCCTTCAATTTCTGCAGCCTGCTCAAAAGACTCAATAGCCTGGTCGTAACGCTTTAAATTCAGTAAGGCCATGCCTTCAGCCAAATACAGATTCCCTTCGTTATCCAGATCACCTTTACTAAAGGCCTGCTCTGCATATTCCACAGCGGCTTCATTGTTATCCAAAGTTAAATACAGTTGAGCTATTTGCGCCGCAAAGTTCCCGTGCTCAACTTTTTCCGAGGCTTTCTTATAAGCACGAATGGCTTTTTCATTCTCTTTAGCCTGAGTATAGGACTGACCCACAAATTTCAGGTTATCGACAGAGGCATCAACTTTGCCTTTAGACATGGCTTCCTGCATGGTTTCTGCCGCTTTGTACGGCAATTCATTAAAGTAATAAGCCTGAGCTAACTGCCTCCACTCACTGCCTGTTTCGATATACCCCTGTTGATGCGCGGCTTCCAGTACCGCCAGCTGTTTCTCGTCCTGTTCCAACTGCGCGTAAACACCAGCCAGTTGTACCCAATACTCCGGCTTGCTGTAACTGGTCACTAAACGCTCCATGACTTTGGCAACCTGCTCTGGCTGCTCCAGCTCGTAGTGCAATGCACGTTTTAAAATCAACCAGTTTTCATCTGGTATTTTGTTTTCTGCATCGACAGCTGCAATGGCTTTATCAATTAGAGACAAAGCTTCCTGGTATTTATCAGCCTGGTAATAAGCCTGTGCTTTTAACACCCAGGCTTTACCCATCTCACCTTCTTCCGCAAGGCCTTCCCATTGATCTAAAAAGCTAATTGCGCGCTGGAACTGGCCATCACTTAAGGCAAGTTGAGCCAGGCTGTACAGCGTGCTTTTTTCCAAAGATTCAGGAATAGGCGACTCTTTTACAACCTTTTCAAAGTAGTTAATAGCCTCTTTGGTATTGCCCTGCTCGTAATACATGAAACCGTAGAAGTTCCACATCATGGCGCGCTCGTAGCTGTTCATGCTATCGGCTTTTTCGGCCACTTCGCCCAGTATCGAAATACCTTCGGCGAGGTTACCGTTATCCGCCTGCTCCTGAGCGCGGGCCAATTGTCCGTAAACTTTTTCCCGTAACGCCGGAACCCGTTCAGTCTGTTGTGCCAGCACCGGGTGGGCAAAAGCCAGCCAGAAACTGCAAGCCGCAAAAGCAATGAATTTAAATTTCATAAGTCACCCAATCAGTTCATTTCAAAGGTCATGCGATTGCGGACACCATCCACTGCTACCGCCTCACCATCAATAACCCGAGGTTTGTATTTAAACTTCAGTACGGCATCCATTGCGGCCTGATCGAAAATTCCTTCCGGCTCGGCTTCAACCACAACCGGGTCACGTACCGAACCCTGTTTTGTTACGGTAAACTCCACCACCACGTAACCTTCTATACCACGCTGTAAAGCCCGGCGCGGATACGCAGCCTGAACTTTCACTATAGGCAGATACTCGCCGTCGCTTGCTTGCAACGACATACCACTGCCAATGTCCGCACCGCTGTCCATATTGGCTGAGAAGTCATAACCCGCCCCACCATCAGTTTCCGCAATATCATTGTTCATCTGCGGCTGAGGTAAGTCTTCCGGTGGCTGCTCGGGTTCCGGAGGGCGTTCCGGTTTGCGCTCCTTTTCCTGCACTTCTTCAGGCTCAGGCGTGCGCACAAAGTCCAGCACGCTGCCTCGCGGCGGTTCGCTCATTGCACCTTCGCCACCACTGATCAAGGACTGCATCAGGTAAAACAAACCAATAGTGACAAAAGCTGCAACCAGTAATGCTGCCAGGAATCTCATCATTTACTCTTCATCCGTTGCTACAGAAACGTCGTAAACCCCCGCCGAGCGGGCTGCATCCATTACCTTAATTAACACCCGGGTGTTTGATTCCTGATCCGCCTGAATCACCACAGACCCCTGCGGGTTTTCCGCGTACAAACGCTCTATGTTAGCCTGCACTGCCCGTACATCCACCTGGCGTTTATCAATCCAAATTTCGTTGTTTTCGCTTATTGCGATTAAGATATTGGCGCGGTCTTTCTGCACTGCGGTGGCCGCATCAGGGCGGTTCACATCAATACCCGCTTCTTTCACGAAAGAAGCCGTGACAATGAAGAAAATCAACATAATGAACACCACGTCCAGCATCGGTGTCATATCGATAGCACTTTCTTCTTCTTCAATTAAATTGGCAAAATGCTGCTTCATAATCCTGTCCTCGACATCACCTTAGTGACGTTCCAATAAAATTTTATCTTCCAGCTTCATGCGTTCACGACGTGTGGTGCGTTGTAGCCAGGTTGCGGCAAACACTCCCGACAAGGCACCAACCATACCCGCCATAGTCGGAATGGTAGCTTTAGAAACACCCGACGCCATGGAGCGGGCACTGCCAGTTCCGGTCACAGCCATCACATCAAACACTTCGATCATGCCGGTTACGGTACCCATCAGACCCAGCAGTGGGCACAGTGCAACTAACGCTTTTATCACCGGTAGGTTTCCACCTAATGCCAGACTCACGCGGGAAATCATTGCCTGCCGAATTTGCTCGGCATTCCAGGACGACTTGTCTTCACGCTGCTGCCAACGTTGCCGCGTTTCTTTCACATTTTTACGGTGCCCGTTGAGATAATAAAAAATGCGTTCAAGAATCATCAGCCACATAGTAAAAATGAGGATTCCGATGACCAGCAGAACTTGTCCGCCGGCCTCGATGAAATCTCTAATTGCATTACTGAATTCAATGAGGAATAACACGGTTACTCTCCTCGCTCAGACCGCTCCGCGATAATGCCGGATGCTTGTTCCTGCAGTATATGAATCAGGTTTTTGCTACGCGTATGCAAAGTCGCGAACAGTAACGTCATAGGAATCGCAACCACCAGACCCAGCACCGTTGTTACCAATGCCTGCGAAATACCGCCAGCCATTAGTTTCGGGTCGCCCGTACCAAATAAGGTAATAGCCTGGAAGGTATTGATCATACCGGTTACGGTTCCCAGCAGACCCATAAGCGGTGCGACTACTGAAATAATCTTAATAAACGTCAGGTTGCGGGTAATTTTAGGCACTTCGCGTAAAATACCTTCGCTAAGCTTCAATTCCAGGGTTTCAGTGTCAGCCTGCGGATACTTGTCTTTCAGCAACATCACTCGGCCCAGCGGGTTATCATCGCTCGGCTTATCTTTTTTCAGCTGACGCTTCACTTTATTGCCCAGCAGCATCAGCGAAACAAAGCGTTCCAGTGCAAACAGCAGGCCAATAGCACCCAGTGCTAAAATGATGTAACCAACGGTTCCGCCCTGATCAATACGCTCACTCAGGCTTGGCGCCTGAACTAACAGACTCAGAATTGAACCACCAGTGGGGTCAAGACCAAAAGTCACAATGCCGCTGTCGGTTTGCTGAATCTCTTCTGCGGTACTCAGGTAGCGGCCTGCTGGCTGACGTACCAGTTCGGCAACCGAACCGGTTTCACCCACTCGTTCCAGATATTTACCGTCTGCAACCAGGTTGAATGCACCGACACGAACCACTTCTTTTTCTGACTTGTCGCCGTTTGCCGCGGTAACCTGAGTGGTAAATTCAGCAACTTTACCGGATTCCGTCATTTCCTGTTGCAAGGCAAACCAGACGCTTTCTATGTCTTCAATAGAGGCCAGCTTAGACGAGGAACCCATGCGTTCAGCCAGTTCCGATAAATTCTCGGCACGCCCGGGATACTGAGCAGAAATAACCGAGTTATCAAAGTTACTTGAGGCGTCGTTAGCCACCTGTTGCAACACACCGAACAGTTCTTTCAGTGAACCCATGCGCTGCGTTAAAGTATCGCTCAAGTTACCCAAATCAACTTCATTCTGCTCGAACTGAGTTTCCAGTTGCTCCGCGCGCTGCTCCAGACGATTGCGCTCGGCAATGGCGTCTTCCAGCATCGCTTTTTGTTCTTGCTCTCTTTCACGAAAGCGCTGTTCACGTTCTTTGTTGTTCTCTGACTGCGAGAACTTGCCCTGCTGCAACTGCTGCAGAAGCTCATCTAAATTAATGGGTTCCTGCGGAACCGGTGCCGCCAAAGCTGCGGAAGAAGTGATGGCCAGTAGCGTTACTGAGAACCATTTTGCAATCTGCTTACTTAATCTCATGGCTATCATTCCTTATTGGCCGCTGCCGTTGTTAGAAGAACTGGTCGATTTATTCGCGAACAGCGGCATCATCAGTAAATCTGGCGCCAGCTGTTGTCTGGCAATACGAATGGCTTCGTCAATTTCAGGTAAGTGCTTACTATCAAGCTCTTCCCAGCTACGCGTTTGCTGGTTCCATAATCCCAAATGCTGACCGTCGCGGGTTTTGTAAATCAAAGCAACACGGCCAACACGCAGGAAGGTGACGTCTTGTTGCTGGCCATCTATTTCATGTTCGGCGGTATAGGCCTCAATGTTGCGACCGTAGTCAGCTTCTATTTGATAAGCTTCCATAACCCGACGGAACTTCTCAGAGACATCAACGTTGGCTCTTTCCATCAGGTCATTTAGCTGCTGTAAGCGTTCACTTCGCTCGGTCTGCAAAAACGGAACGTCTAACTCAACAAAAGACTCAAGCGAGTCAATCATCCGCAACATTAGCGGGGTAATTTGGCGCTCGACATAACTGACCTGATCAATAGAGTTATTAATGTCGCTTTTTTCACTTTCCTGGCTATCGATTTGCTGCTCGACTTGCGCGGTATAAACTTTTAATCCATCAATTTCTTTCATGATGCGTTTATACTGTTGCAGTCGTTCCTGCATATCATCGGAAATCTGGTCTATAGTCAGTTGCGACTGACGGGCAGATTCATTAATAGAGGATGCCTGCTCAACCACAGGTTCCAGTGTGTCCTGTTGCGAATAAGCCGGAGCCGCGACTAAGGCTGCAACAGCTAAAGCGCCAGCAGAAGTAATTAACTTCATAAGTTATGACCTTTGTGAATTAATTTGTGGCGACTTTAGTCACTTTTCGTGACAGCTTAATGACTGTAATATGTCATTTTTGTGTCAGTGCTTTTAATTGGCCGGATTGCTTTATTGCGTTATTTCAGTCAATGAATTAGTTTATCCCTATCTGTACAACTCGTTGACCTCAGTCTATGGCAATCAAAAGTATTTCATCCTCCTTATTAACTCGCGTGCTTTCCGTCTACTTTTTGTTGACGTTAATTGTGACCGCGATACAAATTGGGGCTGAATATTTTGATACTAAACGAGTACTGATTGCCGAGCTGCAGAACCAGCAAAGCACATTTAATGGCTCTTTGACGCGTTCGCTTTGGGAGTTCAACAGCAACCAGATTGATACCATTGCCGACGGCCTTATTAGTATTCCCGCTATTGCCGGTGTTCTTATCCGCGACGATGCCGGTAATATTTTGGTGCAGCTGGGCGAAACCACAGAAATGAGCGACTTGCCCGACGATAATAGCGAAGGTGCGTTGCTGCCTGAACGTAACGGCATTTTCGGCTACTACGATTCACTTATATTTGAATTTTCCGGTCATTCTACCAAAGTGGGTGATGTCAGTCTGTTCTCGACCCGCGACATTGCCATTGACCGTATTAAAGTGAGCCTTGGCTTTATTATCGGTAACGCCATTATTAAAAGTATCTTCCTTATTGTGCTTTTCACTATTGCCTTTAACCGCATGCTGAATAGGCCACTCAGTGACTTAACTCAGCAAATTAAAGGTTTCCGGCTGGATAACTTAGAACGCTCCAGAATTCGCTTAGCGGATCAGCACAACAATGAACTGGTGCTGGTAGAGCAGGCCTATAACCAACTGCTGGATAATATTGAGGAATATCAGTCCGATTTGGACCGTACCCAGAAGAAGCTCAAAGCGGCTAACCGTCAGTTGGACGAGCAAAATGCCATACTTGAGCAGGAAGTAGCGCGCAAAACCTCCAGTTTAAGTCAGGTTATGCTTGACCTTGAGCAACGTAAGAACGAGCTGGAAATGCGTCAGGAGAAACTGGAGCGCGAAGTTGGTCAGCGCCGCGCCATTGAAAATACATTACGTCAGTCTAACCAGCGGCTGGAGTCTTCGCTGAATAACTTGCGTGAAACTCAGCAGCAACTTATTGAATCAGAAAAAATGGCGTCGCTGGGTGGGCTGGTTGCCGGTATTACGCACGACGTGAATACGCCCATAGGCATTAGCGTTACAGCGTCCTCTTACTTACGCGAAAAACTCGACACTCTGGATCAGTCGCTGCTTAATAAAGAGCTGACGCAAACGCAGTTGAAGAAATTTATAGAGGAAGGTCGCGAAAGCCTTAACTTACTGGACAGCAACCTGCACCGCGCGTCTGATCTTATTAGTAGCTTTAAACAAGTGGCTGTCGACCAGGCGTCGGATGCGATCCGCGATATTAACCTGAAAAGTTATATCGAAGACTTAGTTCAGTCCTTGCAGCCTCACCTTAAAAAGACCAACCACCAGGTGCGTCTTGAGTGTGCCGACGACATTTTCATACGCTGCCCGGCGGGTGCGTTATCGCAAATTTTTACGAACCTGATTCTTAACTCGCTACGGCATGCCTTTGACGGCATTGACGAAGGCCTTATGACCATTTCCATCCGGCTCGATGGTGAAACCCTTAAGGTGCACTACTCTGACAATGGTAATGGTTTATCCGAAGCTCAGCTTAAGCGGTTATTCGACCCCTTCTTTACCACCAAAAGAGACCAGGGTGGCAGCGGCCTGGGTACACATATTGTCAGGAACCTGGTCACTCAGACTCTGTCTGGTGAAATCAGCGCGGAAAGTGAACCCGGTAAAGGTTTAAACTATTTCTTTTCATTTTCTGTACAGGTTTTAAACTGACAGCTCTGCCCTAACGGGCTACAATCCCTGCCCTTATTTTTGTTTTATTTGTTGCGACAGGAACAGCTTACCTATGTGGTTTAAAAATCTTCGTTTTTATCAATTCAGCGAAACCTTTTCCCTGCCAGATGATTTCTCTGAGCAATTAGCTGAGCACAGCTTTCACCCCTGTTCGCGTTCGGACCAAAGCTCATTTGGCTGGTCTTCGCCTTTTGGCGCAGACAATGAAGTACTGACTCACAGCCTGGGTAATTGCTGGTTGCTGTGTGCCAAACGGGAAGAAAAAGTACTTCCCAGCACGGTTGTTAACGCCCAGCTGGACGAAAAAGTACGCCAGATCAGTGAAGCCGAAGGCCGCTCGGTGCCGCGCAAAGAAAAACAAAACTTAAAAGAAGACTTAATTCACCAGCTTTTGCCACAGGCGTTCAGCCGTTTTCGCCAAAGCTGGGGTTACATCGACCTCGACCGCCAAATTATTGCTATTGATGAGTCAGCAGCCAATAAAGCCGAAGACTTTTTAGGTTTGTTGCGTGGTTCTGTCGGCTCGTTACCTGTGCGCCCGGTAAGCCCAAGTGACGCAGTTGAAACTTACCTTACGGCCTGGTTACAGAGTGCTGAATTACCGAATCCATTCGAGTTTGGCGACGAAGCAGAATTGCGTTCACCACAAGCGGACGGCGGCATTATTCGCTGCAAGCAGGAAGACTTAACCCGTGAAGACATTCAGGCACACCTGGCTGGTGGCAAGCAAGTCACTCGTTTAGGTCTGGTATGGCAGGAAAATTTAGAATTTATTATTGAATCGGATATGGCGTTAAAACGAGTCAAACCAACAGACCGTTTGCTCGACGCCAAAGACGATTTAGTTGACCCTAGCCCGGAAGAAAAAATCGACGCCGACTTTGCTCTGGTTAGCGCCGAAGTCGGGCTTCTGTTTGACGATTTAAAGAAAGCTTTTGGTTAAGACAGCAAGTCCAGCATTTGGCGGTAGGATTTCTGCACAGAGTCCTGCTGCCAAAAATCATCGGTCTTAATCACCCCCAGCATTTGATATTCAACCAGAGTCACACTGTCCTTGCCAGGCTTCACATTTCCGGTTAACAAAGCAGCCAAATGCACAATGTCACAATAGTTCACGGTAATTGCATCGCTTAAGCTCATTCTGCCGTTGTAATAGTGCAGCGGAACCTGCACCAGATTTGGCGTAAACTGCCAATAACTGAGAATATTACTGCCTAAAGTCGAGCTGAACTGGTTAATACACTCTTTAATAAAAGAAGGGTTGGCGAAGCTGTCTTCAAACTCATTCGCCATATGCAAAATTGGAGCAATGCCAATACGCGACACCATACCGGCTAATAGCGCAACGTCCTGATGCAGCCGATGACCAATGCCTCTGCGTTGTAAGTCCTCGGTTATAACAACGGCTGCCGCGGCAATTTCTCTGCTTTCGACAATAAACTGCTGAGAGAACATTTGCACTATGTCGTTACCCGGCTTGAATACCTGCTCCATCGCCATCGCTAATGCCAGTGTCCGAATGCGCCGCATACCAATACGAGTTAACGCCTGCATTAAACTTTCAGCTTTATTTCTACCGCCAAGGTAGGCACTGTTGGCCAGGCGAATAAGCCGCGCTGTCAACGCGATATCTTGCTGGATAATATGACTGAGGTCGTGCAGGTTGCAGTCTGGATCCATGGTTGCATTACGCACTTGCTCTGCCGTTTCGGGTAAGCCGGGAAGTTTTAGTTCATCACGTCTGAGTCGCTCGTCAATTAGCATGTATAGTGCATTTTGCGATGACATTTTATTTCCTTATTATTATGGTTTTCTTGCTTCTGAAAAAGCTTGGAAGTAGATTAACAGAACTTTACAACAACTCAATTTTTAGAAACCTCCTATTATGAAAAAAACACTTTTTAGCTTAGCACCACTTGCGCTGGTTTTAATGGGTTGCAGCGAGCCTCAAACCACAATACAAAGCCCTGATAGCGAACAAAAAGGTCACTACGAGTTAGTCGAGGGGACAGAACAAAGACTTGATATCTACACGCCCTACCAACTAAAAACAGACCTGTCGCACTTATCAGACGAGCAGAAAAAAATGGTTGGCTTACTCATAGACGCGTCAAAAATTATGGACAACCTGTTTTGGCAGCAAGCGTTTCCGGGTGATAAACAACAACTTTTAAACCAGGTTGAAGAAAAAGCCCGGGAGTTTACTGTTATTAACTACGGTCCGTGGGATAGGCTAAACAATAACCAGCCCTTCTTAACCGGTTTTGAAGACAAGCCTGCAGGCGCTAACTTTTACCCTGCCGACATGACCAAAACGGAATTTGAAAACGCCGAGCTTGCGGACAAAGACAGCTTATATACCTTGTTGCGTCGCGACGATGAAGGCGAATTGAAAACAGTAGCTTACTCAGAAGCTTATAAAGAGTCTTTAACTAAAGCTGCCGATTTACTCCGTGAAGCCGCCGAGTTAGCAGAAAACGAAGATTTCTCAGAGTACCTGCGTTTGCGCGCCGATGCCTTTTTAAGTAATGAATACCAGCCTTCCGATATGGCCTGGATGGACATGACAGGTAACGATATTGATGTGGTTATCGGTCCTATTGAGAATTACGAAGACCATTTATTTGGTTACAAAACCGCGTTTGAGTCTTATGTGTTAATAAAAGATAAAGCCTGGAGCCAGCGTCTGGAAAAATATGCTCAATACCTGCCTCAACTACAGGAAGGCTTACCGGTTGAGTCGGCATACAAAGCAGAAAAACCCGGCGCTAACGCTCAGCTAAACGCATACGATGTTGTGTACTACGCCGGTCATTCAAATGCCGGTAGCAAAACCATTGCCATTAACCTGCCTAACGACGAAGAAGTTCAGTTAGAAAAAGGCACACGTCGCCTGCAGCTTAAGAACGCTATGCAGGCTAAGTTCGATAAAATTCTGATGCCAATTGCCGAGCAACTCATTGTTCCAGAGCAACGTGAAGACATTACCTTTAACGCCTTTTTTGCTAACACCATGTTTCACGAAGTGGCGCACGGCTTAGGCATTAAAAATACTCTGAATGACAAAGGTACCGTGCGCTCAGCGTTAAAAGAACACGCTTCTGCTTTAGAAGAAGGTAAAGCCGATATTCTGGGTCTGTACATGGTGACTCAGTTATTCGAGCAAGGCGTTTTAGCCGAAGGCGAACTGAAAGACTACTACACCACTTTTATGGCCAGTATTTTCCGCTCCGTTCGTTTTGGTGCCTCAAGCGCACACGGCAAAGCCAACATGATCCGCTTTAACTACTTTGCCGACGCAGGTGCCTTTGAGCGTAACGCCAGCGGCCAGTACGCCATTAATATGGAAAAAATGCGTGGCGCCATGAACAGCCTGTCGGAAAAAATTCTGACACTACAAGGCGACGGTGACTACAACGGCGTAGCTGAACTAGTCGCAACGCTAGGCGTTGTCAGCCCACAACTAAAAGCCGACCTGGACAAACTAACCGACGCCAGCATACCGGTTGACGTCACCTTTGACCAGGGCAAAGAGGTACTGGGGCTTTAACTGGCCCCTCATGCGTAGCCTGACATTTATGTCAGGTGGGATGTTGGAGCTACCACAAATGCGTAAATAGTCCTCATCTCACCTGACGTAGAACGTCAGGCTACAAGGACGCCCGTGAATACATCCCTGTAGGGCTTGTGCAGCGCCATCCATGGCGCTGCACACCTCCACAGTAGCTCCAGTAGCCATCGGGCGCACTCGTGGCTCAACATCCCACCCAACACCAGTGGCAGATAGAGCCGGTTGCTCACTTGTAAGCGTTATGAGTGTTGAACCTCCTGTGTAGTAGCCTGATGCTATTGCATCAGGTGAGATAGTTGAACACCTCACCTGACGTAAAACGTCAGGCTACTTAGTCTCCGCCACAGGAGGTTTAATGCTCAAGCGAAACAAGTGACAACCGGCCCCTTATCACTGTTGCACCTTCTACATATTCGATCTAACATATATATGGAATATCGAATATATGGTGATACCCATGACCACGAAAGTTCTGTTTCTCTGTACCGCTAACTCGGCTCGCTCGTTAATGGCCGAAGCCATTTTGCGACAGTTTGGTAATGATGAGCTGGAAGTTTACAGTGCCGGCACTGAGCCCACTCAGCCTGAACCTAAAGCTATTGAAGCGCTGCAAGCCCTTGGGGTTAGTACCGAAGGATTAAGTTCAAAGACCATCTCAGATTTAAGCATTGACGAATTTGATTACGTTATCAGTTTGTGTGACCGCGCCCGCTCTGAATGCCAGCTACAATACAAAGAAAATCACTTTATAGCCTGGGACTTTCCCGACCCGGTAAACAGTAAAAAGCCCAATGCCTTTAAAAAAACTGCTCAGGAACTGAGTGAGCGTATAAAAATGTTTTTGCTCATTTTGCGCAAAGATAAGGGCAAGCCGCATTTATTTAATGCACCGGAAGACTTCTTCAAGATTATGGCAGACCCGCTACGCTTAGCCATGATAAGCCTGTTAGCAAAACACAAAGAACTTTGCGTGTGCGAGTTTGTTGATGCTACTGCCATGTCTCAGCCTAAGGTTTCGCGCCACCTGGCACAGCTACGCGAATATGGGTTGCTGATTGACCGCAAAGACCAGCGCTGGGTTTACTACCAGCTGAATCCGGCACTACCTGACTGGATGCGTAAAATTATTATCACCACCGCCGACTATAACCCCCAACTGATAAAGGACATCGATAATGGGTGTGTTTGAACGTTTTCTCTCTGCCTGGGTAGCCTTAGCTATTATTGCCGGAACCGCCCTGGGGAGCTTCTTTCCAAGCGCTTTCGAATGGCTTTCAGCTTTTGAGTTTGCTCAGGTTAATTTAATTATTGCAGTACTTATCTGGCTGATGATTTACCCCGTCATGGTGCAGGTTAACTTTGCTGCTATCACGCAAATAGCGAAAGAGCCCAAAGGTTTAATTCTGACGGTTGTCATTAACTGGCTGGTGAAACCTTTTACCATGGCGCTGGTAGGCTGGTTATTCTTCAAAGGTATATTTGCCGACTTTATTGAGCCCGAAACCGCAAATGAATACCTGGCCGGAGTCATTTTATTAGGCGTTGCGCCCTGTACTGCCATGGTTTTTATCTGGAGCCAGCTGACCAAAGGCGATGCCAACTACACGCTGGTACAGGTGTCGGTTAACGATATTATTATGATTTTCGCGTTTGCGCCCATTGCGGCCTTGTTACTCGGTGTTACCGATATCATTGTGCCCTGGCAAACCCTGCTATTAAGCGTTGGTCTTTACGTTATTGCCCCGTTGATTGCCGGATTTATAACGCGTCAGTACATCACCCGCTCAAATTCAGACAGTAATAGAGCACTCGCGAACTTTGATCAGAACATGAAACCCTGGTCAATTGTGGGCCTGCTTCTGACTGTAGTGCTGTTATTTGGTTTTCAAGCCGAAGTTTTGCTCAGCCGTCCGCTGGATATCGCAATGATTGCTACGCCATTATTGGTACAGACGTACGGCATTTTTGCTATTACCTTTATTATTGCGTTACTCATTAAGCTGCCTCACCGCATAGCGGCTCCGGCCTGCTTAATTGGTACCTCAAACTTTTTCGAGTTAGCAGTAGCCGTAGCTATTTCACTATTTGGTTTGCAGTCCGGCGCAGCGCTAGCCACGGTTGTTGGCGTGCTGGTAGAAGTACCGGTGATGCTCTCATTAGTCTGGTTCGCGAATAAAACCAAACACTGGTTTGCATCAAGTTAAGGCGTGGAGTGATAAGCGCAAAAACCCTTTAGATATGGGAGGGGGAGTTTGTTGTCTTGTAAGCGTTATGAGTGTTGCGCCCCCTATGGTGGAGTGTCGAAGGCCAAGGATGGCCTTCGTCAAGCCCTCATGGATGAGCTTGTAGCGTCTCCGCCATAGGGGGCGCAATGCTCAAGCGAAACACGACAGCAAACTCCCCCCGAGCCCAAAAGCAGGCAGGTAATAGATACACAAAAGGAGTCTTTTATGACGATTAAGGTTGGAATTAACGGTTTGGGTCGTATTGGCCGTTTGGCGCTTCGCGTGGCATGGGAAAACCCTGACCTGGAGATTGTTCAGGTGAATGATCCCGGCGCTGATGCGGCTACTTTTGCACACTTGCTGAACTTTGACTCGGTGCATGGTCGTTGGGGTTATGAAGCCGAAGGTCAGGACAATACCATTCAAATTGGTGATGAACGCATAGCTTTCACTCAACACAAAACCATTGCTGACAACGACTGGAGTAGTTGTGATGTGGTTCTGGAAGCCTCCGGCAAGATGAAAACAGTGAAAGTGCTCAACGACTACCTGGCACAGGGCGTTAAGCGTGTGGTGGTATCAGCTCCGGTCAAAGAGTCCGGTGCTCTGAACATTGTTTTGGGCGTTAATGATCACCTTTACGATCCTGAAAAACATCAAATACTCACCGCCGCGTCCTGCACCACCAACTGTCTGGCACCTGTGGTCAAAGTACTGCAGGACAAAATTGGTATTAAGCACGCGTCTATTACCACCATTCATGATTTGACCAATACACAGACCATTCTGGACGCGCCGCACAAAGACTTACGTCGTGCCCGTGCCTGCGGCATGAGCTTAATTCCTACATCCACCGGTTCAGCAACCGCCATTGTGGAAATCTTCCCGGAGCTGAAGGACAAAATTGACGGCCACGCAGTACGTGTACCTTTAGCAAACGCGTCATTAACCGACTGCGTGTTCGAGGTGAAAAAACCCACCAGTGTGGAAGAAATTAATGGCTGGATGAAAGAGGCAGCCGAAGGCGAACTCAAAGGCATTCTTGGCTATGAAGATCGTCCGTTAGTGTCGATAGATTACAAAACCGACCCTCGCTCCAGCATTGTGGATGCACTATCGACCAAGGTTATTAACGGCACACACGTGAAAATTTATGCCTGGTACGATAACGAGTGGGGTTATGCAAACCGTGCGGTTGAACTGGTCGAAAAGGTTGGCTAATGCTGAGTCAGCTGTCACCGGCGATACGCCAATACCTGATTGTTACGGGTAACTACTGGGCTTTTACCCTGACTGACGGCGCGCTGCGCATGCTGGTGGTGCTGCATTTCCACCAGTTGGGTTACAGTGCGTTGGAAGTGGCTATGTTGTTCCTGTTCTACGAGTTTTTCGGCATAGTCACTAACTTATTTGGTGGCTGGCTGGGGGCTCGTTGGGGGCTCAATCGCACCATGAACATTGGGCTTGGCATACAAATTGTGGCACTCGCCATGCTGCTGGTACCCGCTTCAATGCTAACCGTAGTCTGGGTGATGGCGGCTCAGGCGCTGTCTGGTATTGCCAAAGATCTCAATAAAATGAGCGCCAAAAGCACCATTAAACTGCTGGTGCCGGACGACAAACAGGGTCAGCTGTATAAGTGGGTCGCCATACTCACTGGCTCAAAAAACACCTTAAAAGGCGTTGGATTTTTCCTCGGTGGCTTGTTGCTTACGTTAATTGGCTTCCAGGGTGCAGTGCTGGCCATGGCTGTTATGCTCAGCCTGGTCTGGGTAGCCAGTTTAATTTTCCTGAAAAAAGAGTCGGGCAAGGCAAAGTTCAAACCCAAATTTAAGGACATTTTATCGAAAAGCCGGCCTATCAATATTTTATCGGGGGCTCGTTTCTTACTCTTTGGTGCCCGCGATGTCTGGTTTGTGGTGGCCTTACCGGTATTCTTAGCCAGCCAGCTGGACTGGAACCACTGGCAGGTCGGCAGCTTTTTAGCCTTGTGGGTTATTGGCTATGGTTTTGTACAAAGCGTTGCCCCTAAATTCACCAAAACGGGCAATGATGTACCGAAAACTCAGGCCGTGATATGGAATGCGCTACTGACTATTAGCCCTCTAGGACTTGCTCTGGCACTTTGGCAAGACTTACCCGTTACCCAGAGCATTATTATTGGCTTAGGACTGTTCGGCATTCTGTTTGCCATTAATTCGTCGCTACATAGTTACCTTATTGTCTCTTACTCACGCGCCGACGGTGTGTCTTTGGACGTAGGCTTTTACTACATGGCCAACGCAGCCGGACGTCTATTGGGTACCGTTTTATCCGGTTGGGTGTATCAGCAATGGGGGCTGGTTGCCTGCCTAATGATATCAACACTGTTATTGCTATTATCCACGGCTGCAATTAGCTTTTTGCCCGAGCGGGAACAGCATCGCGTCTGATAAGTCGTAGTCTGACATTCATGTCAGGTCAGATATCGTACCTGACATGAATGTCAGGCTACACCGATGTGGAAATCACTTGTAGTTGGCACATTTTATGCTAAAATTCGCGCTCTTTTTTTGACCAGCCTCAAACCATAAGGAGCCACCTACGTGCTGACGCGTATTACGCCACCCTAGCCGTCACTTTCCTATCACAGGTGCGCAGTAGGCTGTTCACTGCTTTTCTGGCCATTCCGGCCACTTTATATTTACGTTTAAAATTTGGTGTTATCTATCTATGTTGAAGTCTATCCAGCAGAACTGGTTTTCTAATATACGTGGTGATTTGTTGTCAGGTATTGTGGTCGCATTAGCGCTTATTCCTGAAGCTATCGCATTCTCTATTATCGCTGGCGTTGACCCGAAAGTGGGCCTGTATGCCTCTTTCTGTATTGCCGTTGTTATTGCCTTCACCGGCGGTCGTCCGGGGATGATATCTGCCGCAACCGGCGCCATGGCATTGCTGATGGTGACGCTGGTCAAAGAGCATGGGCTTGAATATCTTCTGGCAGCAACCCTGTTAACCGGTGTACTACAAATTATTGCCGGTTATCTCAAGCTGGGTGAATTCATGCGCTTTGTGTCGCGCTCGGTGGTCACCGGTTTTGTGAACGCTCTGGCTATTTTAATTTTTATGGCGCAGCTGCCGGAGCTGACAAACGTCACCTGGCATGTCTACGCAATGACAGCTGCTGGCCTAGCCATTATTTACGGCTTCCCTTACATACCTTTCATTGGAAGAATACTGCCGTCGCCGCTCATCTGCATTGTCACTTTGACCGTTGTTGCGGTTTTCTTAGAAATGGACATTCGCACCGTTGGTGATATGGGTAAATTGCCGGACACCTTGCCTATTTTCCTATGGCCTGACGTTCCGTTAAACTTCGAAACCTTAGCTATTATCTTCCCTTACTCGGCGGCACTTGCGGTTGTGGGCATTCTGGAGTCATTAATGACAGCGACTATCGTTGACGACTTAACCGATACCCCCAGCGACAAAAACCGCGAATGTAAAGGTCAGGGCATTGCTAATATAGGGTCAGGTTTGCTCGGTGGTATGGCCGGTTGTGCTATGATTGGCCAATCCATTATTAACGTGAAATCGGGCGGTCGTACACGGTTGTCTACATTAGTTGCCGGTATCTTTCTGCTGATTATGGTTCTGGTGCTGGATAAACTGCTGGTACAAATCCCCATGGCGGCGTTGGTTGCCGTAATGATCATGGTCTCTATAGGTACCTTTAGCTGGAGTTCCATTAAGAACTTAAAGAAACATCCGCTGTCCACCAATATTGTCATGGTTACGACAGTTGCAGTCGTTGTTGCAACCCATAACCTGGCTTATGGTGTATTGGTTGGTGTGCTGTTGGCTGCCATGTTCTTTGCTAACAAAATTGGACACTACCTGTACATTAAGTCAGAGATTGACTCTGACGGCATAAAACGCACTTATCGGGTCATTGGTCAGGTATTTTTCAGCTCATCTGAAAAGTTTCTTGGCGCATTTGATTTCAAAGAAGGGGTTGAGCAGGTTGTAATCGACCTCAGTCAGGCCCATTTCTGGGATATCACCGCCGTTGATGCACTTGACCGTGCTGTGGTGAAGTTCCGCCGTGAAGGTGCGGAAGTAGACGTCATAGGGCTTAACGAAGCCAGCGCGACTATCGTTGACCGCTTTGGCGTACATGATAAGCCCGACGCTGTTGATAAACTGATGGGCGGCCACTAATGGAAAAGGATTCAATAATGAAACATGTTGTTGCTTGTATTGACGGTTCTGCGTCAACTCAATCTGTTTGTGATTACGCCAGTTGGGCGGCCTTACGTTTACAAACGCCATTGACGCTTTTTCATGTTCTGGACGAAGCACGTTACCCGACCGAAACTAATATGACCGGGAACATAGGCTTAGGCAGCCGGGAAGCTTTGCTTGAACAACTAGCAGAACTTGACCAGCAACGCAGCAAATTGGCCTTAGAGCAAGGCCATCACATGTTGGAAAGCGCAAAATTGCGCGCCGCTCAAAGTGGTATTGAACAGGTTAATTTACGCCAGCGACACGGCGATCTGGCGGAATCCTTGTTAGAAATAGAGGATTCCATGAGACTGCTTGTTATGGGTCTTCATGGCGAAGAAACGACCCGTACCAACCGTGTCGGAAGCCAACTCGAAACCGTTGTAAGAACCATGCACAGACCGATTCTGGTCGCACCTGAGGAATTTACCGAGCCAAAAAATGTGATGTTAGCATTCGACGGCAGTGACTCCTCCCGTAAAGGCATTCGCATGCTTGCAGAAAGTCCGATTTTCAGAGGCCTTCCGTTACATTTGGTTATGGTCGGCGCTGATACAAACGACAGTCGTGCATCCATCGAAGCGGCATCTAACCACTTGCGAGAGCTGGGACATGACTCGCGGTTTGAAATACGCTCGGGCGAAGTTGAGCCTGCACTTCATGCGTACCAGGCAGAACACAATATTGATCTTCTGGTCATGGGGGCTTATGGTCACTCGCGTATTCGTCAGTTTTTAGTAGGCAGCACCACAACCAGCCTGCTACAGACAACTAACTCCGCTTTATTGCTGCTACGTTAATTGCAGCAAACAAGACGATTTCAAGGAAAATAACATGACGCCAGACTGGGAAGAGTTTGACCTCGATGACCGCTTAATAGCGGTTCTTCGCGATGCCGAACTGAACAAACCAGCAAAAGTACAACAGCAAAGTATTCCTGCCGCCCTTGATGGTCGCGACTTACTGATTAGCGCACCAACAGGAACAGGTAAAACTTTGGCTTTCCTGCTGCCGGCACTGCAGCATTTGCTGGATTTCCCGCGTCAGCAACCGGGACCAGCTCGTATACTGGTGTTGGCACCAACGCGCGAACTGGCTGAACAAATTCATGAACAGGCTAAACAGTTTGAAAGCAAAACCGGATTAACCTCTGTGGTTGTCACCGGCGGCATCAACTATGGTTCGCAACTGTCGGTATTAGAAAAGACTCACGACATACTGGTAGCAACACCCGGCCGACTCATGGATTTGCTCGAAGCCGAGCAATACAACCTGGAAGGCATTGAGTGGCTCATTATTGATGAAGCCGACCGTATGCTGGATATGGGGTTTGCAGCAACGGTCAAAGAAATGGCTCTGCAGGCACGTCATCGCCAGCAGTCGTTGTTACTTTCGGCAACATTAAACAGCTCTGGCGTTATCAAGTTTTCCCGCGAGTTATTAACCGAACCCGAGTACATTGATGTGCAGCCTCCCAAACGTGAGCGCGGTAAAATTCTTCAATGGGTTCATTTAGCCGATACCGATGAACATAAACGCAAACTGCTAATGAATGTGCTTCAGACCCATCCTGGACGACAGTTTGTCTTTGTCAGAACACGTGAACGCGTGGAGCTTATTGCTAACTTTCTGCGCAGCCAGTTTGGTACCGGCCGTAAAATTGTGACGCTACGGGGCGATATGCCACAAAGCGATCGTCAGCGCATTATGAACGAGCTTAAGCAAACTCAGGACATTACCTTAGTAGCTACTGATATTGCAGCGCGAGGGCTGGATGTAGACGACATTACCGTAGTGGTTAACTACGACTTACCTAAGCAGGCCGATGTTTATCTGCACCGTATTGGACGCACAGCCCGCGGCGGACAAAAAGGAACGGCTATATCACTGGTAGAAGCGCACGATGCTTTATTACTGGGGCGTGTCGAGCGTTACCTGGACGCCAAACTCGACAGACGAACAATTGAAGGATTAAAGCCTCAATATAAGTTTCCGTCGACAGAAAAGTCCCGCTCAAAGAAAAAAGTGAAGAAGAAAACGGATAAAAAGAAGAAGTCGCGTTAACGCGGCTTCTTGCTTAGTAAGTGGTGCAAAATAAAGTAAGCAACAACCCCACTGGCATCGGCCAACCAATCGTAAACATCAGCGCTACGCCCGGGCGCATAAGACTGGGCTATTTCTATTAATAAGCCATAACAAACCAGAATTAGTAACGACAGTTTAGCTGACAAGGCAAACGCTCTGTGAAAGGTCAGGGCCAGAACAAAGAAGATGCCAAAATGAACCAGCTTATCCAGGTGCGGAATGCTCTGAGCTCCGGTACTTGGAAACTGCCACAAAAAGAGAAAGGTGGCTGTTGATAACACAACAAAAAATAGGGCTCTTGCCAGCATAGTCTACTTCTCTCTAAATTAGGGCTTATAAACCGATACGTTGTTATAGCCATTTTCGTGCAATAACAAAGCCTGCATCCGGCTCATAATGCCTTGGTCACAGTACAGCAAGTATTCCCGGCTTTGATCCAGTTCAGCAAACTGAGAGGCTAATTTGAAAAATGGAATTTCAATAACCTCAACTTCTACTGACAAGGGTGCTGCTTCAATTTCTTCATCGTTTCGAATATCTATGATGGTTGTGTCGCTACTGAGTTCCGTTGTGGTATCCGGCAGCGCCAGCTCTGCGTCCGTTTGCGTCGCTATATCCTGCATGCTCAGTACGTTTGACGCCCGTACCACCTGATCCAGTAAATCTTTGTTAAGCTTCGCTTCTTCGGCTTCGATAACCGCCGGAATGGCTTTCACTGTCGGCTTATTAGAAATAACGCCACAATATTCAGGAATGGATTTAGCCAATGGCTCGGTGCCGATGCGCTTTGCCTCATCCACAATTTCCTGCTTGTCTTTGGTTATTAGCGGACGTAAAACCAATGCCGATGTAGCCTGATCAATTACCCTCAGGTTAGACAGAGTCTGGCTGGATACCTGCCCCATAGCTTCACCGGTGACCAACGCCTGCGCTTTTACATAACGAGCAACTTTATCCGCAGCCCGCAGCATTTGCCGTTTTAACACCACGCCCATCTGACCGTTATCCACGTTTGTCAGAATGTCATCAACAATAGGGGCAAAATCAACACTGATAAACTTAATGGGGTGCGAGGAGCTGTAGCGCTTCCACAAATAATAAGCTATTTGACGCACTGCCACTTCATGGGCGTCACCACCTAAATTAAAAAAGCAAAAGTGAGTTCGCGCACCGCGCCGGATAAAATCATAGGTTGCAACGCCGGAATCGAAACCACCACTTAACAATGACAGTACGGTTTCCTGAGTAGGAATAGGAAAACCACCTAAGCCATTAATTCGTTCCCCCACCAGGTGCACAATCTGGTTGGTAATTTGCAGCGCAATGTCCAGGTCCGGGTTAGAGAGGTTTACAGAAGTATCAGGAACACGTTCCAGCAAATAGCCGCCGACGTAACGTTCTAGCTGTTGTGAGCTGAACTCGTGATTACCTTTGCGCTTAACCCGCATAGCAAAGCTTTTACCCGGCAAGCGCTTTAACCAATGCTCACCAACCAGCTCGGCAACCGCATCAAAATCGGTTAGGGGCTGTTCTATAACTTCGGCAAACCAGGAAATACCAGGGGTGTTTTGCAAAATTTCTTTGATTTCACTACGTACCTTTGAGTCGTCACCATCAGCGGACACTTCGATGCGATCCCACAGCCATTTAACGTATACCGAGTCGTCAACCGGAGCCAGTATTTTACGCAGGTTATTGGTCAGTACTTTACCGTAACGCTTACGAACAGAACGGCTTTTAATGGTAATTTCAGCGTGCAGGCGAACAACAAACTTCATAGCAAAATCGTCAAGTCTTTAGGAAAGTGGGCAATTATACGTGTCCTGCCCGGCAGAAACCAGCGCTCAGTCGATAACATCAACCGGGTCAGATTCTGCCGCTTTACCTTGCATTATCGATATTTCAACACGACGGTTTCGCTTGCGGTTTTCTTCCGAGTTATTCGGCACCAATGGCTTAGTATCCGAGTAGCCCATAACCACCAGACGATCTTCGCTAAAGTCATCCACTTTCAGCATCTCTTCTGCAACCGCAACCGCTCGCTTACTGGAAAGATCCCAGTCCGATGAGTAGATTTCCGATACCAGTTTTTCATTATCACTGTGGCCAGAAATAGTGACCTCACCCGGAATATCTTTCAGTGCCCCGGCAACCTGCTGAATAATAGGCCGGAACTGCGGCTGTAAAAATGCCGAACCTTCAGGAAATGAGCCTTGTTCACGTATGCGAATAATAATTTGCTGACCGTGCTGCTCAAGCTCAATAGTGCCGGCTTTAATCTCATTCTCAAGCTGCCGCTCGATACGACGCATAAGCTCCTTAGATACCTGCGTCATAGCCTCAGTGTTTTCTGCTTCTGCTTCTTTTTGGTCGTCTGCGCTGTCGGACTCCTGACCGCCCCGCTCGGTTTGCTGACCACCGGCAAAGTCGGACTCACCTTCCTGAAATTCCAGCATCTGCTGCGTCATTTCTACGGTCTGCTGCTGGATAGTTTCAATGGGCGTTGGCTCTGGCCGCCCGGGACGGAACTCCTGAGCGATAACACTGGTACCTTTAGGAATGTCTTTGACTTCAATTTTATTTTGCACACCTAAAGCGTACTTCATTGAACCGGCTATTTGCTTAAACTTCAGCACGTCCATTTCGGAGAAAGCCAATAACAGCACGAAGAAGCACATGAGCAAGGTCATGAGATCGGCAAAGGTTGCCATCCACATCGGCAATCCCGGGGGCGGACAGTTGCAGTCCTCTTCTTCTTCGTCTCTGACTTTCTCTGAGGCCATAACTACTCGTCCTCATCCTCGTTACCAATACGCTTAGATTCAGCTAAGTAATTACGTAAAATGCCTTCAATGACACGAGGGTTCTGACCGTCCTGAATACCTAAAATGGCGTCCAGTATCAGTTGACGGTTCAGCTTTTCCTGTTCGGCTCGTAACAACAACTTATTCGCAATAGGAATAGCAATAACGTTGGCTAAAAAGGCACCATAAAGGGTTGTTAACAAAGCAACGGCCATAGCTGGTCCTATCGCTTTCGGGTCATCCATATTAGACAGCATCGCAACCAGACCAATCAGGGTACCAATCATACCCATAGCCGGGGCGACATCGCTCAGTATTTTAAATACCCGGGCACCCTCTTCGTGGCGGGCAAAACTCATCTTTATGTCTTTTGACAAGGTTTGGCGGACAACTTCGGCATCGTGGCCATCAACCAGCATGTCTACGCCTTTACGAAAAAACTTATTCGGAATTTCCGCTTCTTCAAGCGCCAGAAAGCCACCTTTACGCGCCGAGTCAGCCATTTCCACAGCCGTGTCGATAAGCTCTTGCGGGTGTTCAATTTTAAAGAAAAACGCCTTAACGACCACTTTCCCCGTGCCCAGAAACTGGCCCAGAGAAAAGTTCGCTAAGGTTATAAATAATGAACCGCCGAATACGATAAAGAATGAGCGAGTATCCAGAAACAGACCAATATCCCCACCCAGAACCATAGCAACAATGACAAAGCCAACGGCACCGATAATTCCTACGAGCGTTGCTATATCCACTCAGCCTTCCTCCCCGATTTGAGTTTTCATTTATGCTGCTGTGCTCATTCTTAAACAATCGCGCCGCGCTTACAAGCGACATCTGTTCATCTTACACAGGAATAATGAGATCATCGGCTGACATTCCGGATTCTTTATCGGATAATTAGCTTTCATTCTATTAGCAATGCGGCTCATCAAAGATATTAAGGCAGACTCAGCTATGGCAGACGAACAGAAACAGCAATCCTTTGAACAGGCTCTTGAGCAGTTAGAACAACTGGTTAATGAGCTGGAGCAAGGCGATTTACCGCTTGAGCAATCGCTGAAAAAATTTGAGCAAGCCATTGCCTTGTCACGCTCCAGCCAGCAACAACTGCAACAAGCTGAACAAAAAGTAACAACTTTGTTGGCTGAGCAGCAATCTGGAAATGATGAAAGCAATGGAGAACTGATGTGACGATTAACTCGTTAACAGCAGCAACACGAGAACAAGTCGATACCTTCCTACAGCAAACGCTGGCGCAGTTAACCCTGAACCCGCGGCTGAGCCAGGCCATGCAGCACGGAGTGTTAATGGGCGGAAAACGTATTCGCCCCTATCTGCTGATGACCGTTGCCAACATTTGTGGCGCCAATAAGAATGACGCTCTGCAAGCCGCTGCCGCTGTTGAGTTGATACATGCTTATTCTTTAATTCATGACGACTTGCCAGCAATGGATGATGACGATTTACGCCGTGGTCAGCCAACTTGCCACATTGCTTACGACGAGGCGACAGCGATTTTAGCCGGAGATGCGCTACAGACACTGGCTTTCGAAGTCTTAACCGAAAACCGTATGGAGCGGTTGCCCAGTGAACGGCAGTTGCAATTGGTTCAGGTACTGGCTAAAGCCAGCGGTGCCCGCGGAATGTGTGCTGGTCAGGCAATAGACTTACAGGCGACAGCTAAAATCGTCACTGAAGACGCACTAGAACAAATGCATTTAAGTAAAACCGGCGCGTTGATAACCGCCGCCGCCACTATGGGGGTATTGTGCGGTAACGACAATGCACAACAATGGCGGGAAAAGTTTGAGCAGTTCGCTCATTATCTGGGGCTGGCATTTCAAGTACAGGATGATATCCTCGACGTAACAGGTAATACTGAAGCTCTGGGCAAACCTCAGGGATCAGATACCGCATCTGAAAAATCAACTTACGTGCGTTTGCTCGGTATTGAAGGTGCTCAGCAACGCCTGCAAAACTTACACCATAAAGCACTACAGTCGTTAAGCGATATCCCTTACAATACAGACAGACTTGAACAATTTTCCGACTTGCTGTTAAAGCGGGACCACTAACTGAATGACTCAACAATATCCGTTACTTGATAAAATTAATTCCCCCGCTGACCTGCGCCGTTTACCACGGACGCAATTACCGGAACTGTGCGCAGAAATCAGACAGTTTTTGTTGACCTCAGTAAGCCAAAGCAGCGGCCACCTGGCGTCAGGTTTAGGCACCGTAGAGCTGACAGTTGCCCTGCATTATGTGTATCACACACCAGAGGACAAGCTGGTATGGGACGTTGGCCATCAGGCTTACCCGCACAAAATTCTGACAGGCCGTAAACAACGGTTGCACTCTATTCGTCAAAAAGACGGGCTTCACCCTTTCCCCTGGCGTGAAGAAAGTGAATACGATGTGCTTTCAGTCGGGCATTCAAGTACCTCTATATCAGCAGCGTTAGGCATGGCGGTAGCAGCACAAAGACAAAGCCTGCGGCAGAAAGTCGTCTCTATTATCGGTGACGGTGCAATGACCGCCGGTATGGCCTTTGAAGCCATGAATCATGCGGGTGATATAAAACCGGACATGCTGGTTGTGCTAAACGACAATGACATGTCGATTTCAGAAAACGTTGGTGCTCTGAACCATCATTTCGCCCGCTTATTGTCTGGTCGCTTTTATACCTCGCTGCGCGAAGGCAGCAAAAAACTACTCAGCCCGCTGCCTCATATTCGCCATTTTGCCAGCCGTGCCGAAGAGCACATGAAGGGCATGATGGCACCGGGCACCATTTTCGAAGAGCTGGGGTTCAATTATATAGGCCCGATAGACGGCCATGATGTCGATACGCTGGTTGATACGTTATCGAACATGCGCGGTTTAGGTGGCCCACAATTGCTGCACATTGTCACGCAAAAAGGTAAAGGTTACCGACCTGCAGAAAAAGATCCTATTGGTTACCATGGTGTGCCTAAATTTGATCCCACAGAGTCCAGCCTGCCTGAAAAAGCACCGGGCATTCCCAGCTATTCTGAGGTTTTTGGGCAGTGGCTGTGCGATACCGCTAGTAATGACAAGTCACTCATGGCAATAACACCGGCCATGCGTGAAGGCTCTGGTATGGTGAAGTTTTCACAGCAATTTCCACAACAGTACTTTGATGTAGCTATTGCTGAGCAGCACAGTGTAACTTACGCAGCGGGCCTGGCTATTTCAGGACTGAAACCGGTTGTCGCCATTTACTCCACCTTTTTACAACGCGGTTATGATCAGCTTATTCACGATGTTGCTTTGCAAAACCTTGATGTGCTCTTTGCCATTGACCGTGCCGGTATTGTCGGTGCCGATGGCCCCACTCACCAGGGCGCATTTGACTTAAGTTACCTTCGTTGCATACCGAATATGGTGGTAATGGCTCCCAGCAATGAGCAAGAATGTCTGGACATGCTAACCACGGGGTACGAGTACAAAGGCCCGGCTGCGGTTCGTTACCCCCGTGGAGCCGGCGTTGGTCTGGAGCTGCGTCAGGGTAAAGTTATTGATATAGGGAAAGCTCAAACCCTTACTGAAGGGCAGAATATTGCTTTCCTTAATTTTGGTACCCTGCTGCCTGAAGTAGAAGCGGCGGCAGCCAAATTTAATGCAACCGTTGTCGATATGCGTTTCGTAAAACCTCTGGACACCGTTTGTCTGGACCAGTTAATGGCAACCCATTCAGTGCTCGTAACCGTAGAAGAAAACGTCATAGCAGGTGGCGCAGGCAGTGCCGTGAGCGAATACGTAGCCCAACACAAAGCAAGCCCGCAAGTGTTAACAATAGGCTTACCGGACGAGTTTATTAAACATGGTTCGCAAGGTGAAGTTCGTGCCGAACTGGGTCTGGATGCCGCAGGTATTGAGCGGCAGGTGAATGACTTTGTTAAGAAAAGCTGAAGTATGACAAGGTCAGGTTTGCTTTAGCCCAGCAGACCTGACAACCACCAGCCTAAATGCAGTAATACCGCCGAGAAAATACCTGCCAGCACGTCATCCATCATAATACCGTTGCCGCCACTTAGTTTTTTATCTGCCCAGCCAATTGGCCCGGGTTTCCAGATGTCAAAAATGCGAAACAACACAAAGGCCGCCAGCAACCAAAAAGGCTCTACAGGCAGTGCGAACATAGCTACGGCATAGCCAACTATCTCATCCCAGACAATTGAAGGGTGATCGTGCTCACCCATGGCCTTAGCCGTATACTGACATATCCAAATACCGGCCAGCGTCATTACCACCAGAGCCAGCAGGTATTCCCACCAGTTAAGTTGAGCTAATAGAAAAACAACCGGAATACCAATAAGTGTTCCAAAGGTACCAGGAGCTTTAGGGGCGAGACCTGAGCCAAAACCCAACGCAAGCCAGTGTACGGGGTTAAACCATGATAGTTTCGCATGAGACATGGGCTTGCGGCTCCTTAAGCGTCTTATTTAGTAGCTTCGTTCTGCGGAAAGTGATTAAAGCTGCTATAACCCTCAGCCAGCAACCAGTCTTCACCATTATAGCGCAGCTGAATGTCACCGGGCTCACCATTCGCTACGCGACCAATACATACCGGTCGGGTCTTAAGGTGCGTGGTTAAGGTTTCCATACGGCCCCGATGTTCCTCAGGCAAGGTAAAGCAAAGCTCGTAGTCGTCTCCGGCAGTCAAAGCTAAAGCCAGTGCGTCATCCACCTTAAGAGTTTCGGTTAACGCCAGTGACAGTGGCAGCTTTTCCAGCTGCAGTTGCGCCTGAGTGCCGGCTTCTGTCATTAAATGTCTTAAATCGGCCAGCAGACCATCAGAAACATCAATGCAGGAACTTGCGACGCCTCGCAGACTCTGGCCCAAAGCAACTCTGGGAGTGGGATAATGCAGGCGTTCTATTACCTGCTGCAAGTGACGACCGGTTGTACTGACTTTATTTTGTGTAACCTGCAAGCCTAAACCCGCGTCGCCTAAAGAGCCGCTGACATAAATCCAGTCGCCCGCCTTGGCACCGGAACGCGGTATCGCGCTACCCGAGGGTAGTTGTCCGTGAGCCGTAATGGTTATTGTCAGCGGACCTTTGGTTGTGTCACCGCCAATTAACTGACAATCGTAATAACTGCAAATTTCATCCAGACCACCACTAAATTCCTGTAGCCAGTCTTCATCCATACGCGGAAGCGTCAAAGCCAGATTAATCCAACATGGCTGAGCGCCCATAGCCGCTAAGTCGCTTAAATTCACGGCAACACTTTTATGACCAATAGCTCGTGGTGGCGTGGTCGTGTCAAAATGCACACCTTCTACCAGTGTATCAGTAACAATGACCAGATCATGCTCAGGCATTGGCCGGACAACAGCCCCGTCATCCCCAATACCCATAGCAACATCGCCCCGTTTTGCGGAGCGATGAGTGAAGTATTCATTAATGAGCGAAAATTCATCGCGGGGCATAAGTTACTGCCTGGTTGGGCGGAAAGTGTCTACTGCTTTATCGAGTACGCCATTGACAAAGCGATGACTTTCGTCGGCACCGAAAGATTTAGCCAGTTCTATAGCTTCGTTAATAGCTACTTTATACGGTACATCAACGCGCTCACGCAACTCGTAAGCGGCCAGCCTTAAAACGGCCAATTCAATAGGGTCAAGTTCTTTAATAGGTCGGTCTAAAAACGGTTCCAGCGCTTCATCCAGTGTCCGGTAATGCCCGCCAACACCACGCACTAACTCTAAAAAGTAGTCAACGTCCACTTTGCTGGTGTCATTTTCCGTTAAAAATTGCGCCTCAATATCGCTAAAGCTGTTTTGCGATAGCTGCCATGAGTAAATTGCTTGCACGGCCAACTTGCGGGCCTTTCTTCTTGCTGCGGGTTTCATTTGAAGTATCTCAGAGTTGTTTCAGTACATTGACCATTTCAAGCGCGCTTAATGCGGCTTCCGAGCCTTTATTTCCGGCTTTAGAGCCACTGCGCTCAATGGCTTGTTCCAGCGTATCTGTGGTAATAACACCAAATGCGACAGGTAAATCAAACTCGGTCGCAACCCGGCCTAAACCGCTATTACATTCACCAGCAACAAACTCGAAGTGTGGTGTACCACCGCGAATAACCGCGCCGACCGCAATAATTGCGTCGTATTTACCAGAACTGGCCAGACGTTTCGCTGTTACCGGCATTTCATAAGCGCCGGGAACTCGCACCACGGTTATGTCGTCGTCCGCCACTTCACCATAATGCTTTAATGTCTGCACAGCGCCGTCTAATAAGCTTTCAACCATAAAATGGTTAAAGCGAGAAACGATAATGGCAAACTTTTTACCAGCCGCGTTTATTCCACCTTCAATTACCTGCATGAGTTTTCCTTATTAACCGTTCGTTAATTGCGCGCGATCATAGCACAATGTGGGGCTATTTGCGTGAAATTGAGTAGGAGAAATATCTTTCCTGGGCATCTAAATCACGACCCAGCGAGCGGGCACTGCTACTTTCCAGTAGCTGCAAAGCTGTTTCGTTATTTTCTGATACCGGAAACAACACTTGTCGCCAGGGCCAACTTGCTTCCAGCCAGTCTTGTAAAAGCACAAAAAAATCATTATGCAAATTATCGTCAACGGCCGATTCTAAAAGCCACCAACTGACTTCGGCATTATACGCGTTACGTGGAATGCCATTTTTTTCTTGTCTACTAGCAGCCACAGGTACCATATACATAGCGCCAATAATGGACTTATCTGCCTTATCAATCACCAAATACGTAAAGGCTGTTTGAGCTTTCGCCTGCTTCAGATGGTAATTCACCATAGTTTCATTTTGCTGAGGGGTGCTTTTTCCTGACGGCCAGGACCAGCCCAGACGCTCATAAAGCCACTTCTGCGACGTCATATAACTGTGGAAGAAACGGTCAGTATCGGAGCTTTCAATGGGTCGAATAATTAAGCTGTTACCCTCGGCATATTCAGGAACAGTCCATTCTTTTTGCCAGAAGTCTGCCGCTGCTGCCGCATTAACTAGCGGCAGTATTAACAGGAACAGAAAACTGCGAAGAAGCATTCTCAACACGCTTCTCCATGCTTACCCTGAGCGTGCTCAAAATAAGATTTAACCCGGGCGAGCTCTTTTTCCAGTTCATCGCCAATCATTAACGCCGGACCTATATCAATGGCTTTACGCGCATAATCAAAAGCAACGGGAACAACAGGAACACGAGCTTGCTGTGCCATGTGTAAAAAGCCTTTTTTCCACTCTTTTACGCGCTTTCTAGTGCCTTCGGGAGTTATCACTAAAATCAGCTCATTTTTTTCGCGAAACTCTCTTACCATATTGCCAACAACGCCATTCGCGCTACTTCTGTCTATAGGAAGTCCGCCCAGCTTGGTTAACAAACCTTTCAGCGGGAAGCGAAACAGGCTGCTCTTAGCTAAATAATTCAGCTTTAAACCCATAGCCAACATAACGCAGGCTCCAACCGGGAAGTCCCAGTTAGATGTATGTGGCGCAACTGGAAGAATCGCTTTTCTTACGTTTGGCATTTCACCATTAATTTTCCAGCCACCTAATACACGTAAGCCCAAACGGCCCACCCAACGTAAAAGACGATTATGGGTAACAGGAAATTCGCCTCTGACAAATTCCGGAATTACTTGTTTATCGGTCATAAAATTACTGTAGTACCTGTCTTATTTCGCGTAACTTTTCTTTCACTCGCTGAATATTTTCAGGCCCCATACGTAGCAATTGTTTTTGCGCTGCAGGTAAAGATTCATAAGAGTCGTTAGCGAAAGTATACATAACGCTGTCATCTTCTACCTGAACCAGACCTTCCGGCACAGGCGTTTCAAGCATGACATTAATGGCTTCCAATAAGGTGTCATCAAAATCCGATTCCGGATAGCCAATTTCAGCGTAAGCTTCCTGTACTAATGGCTTAAATAATTCATAGTTTTCAGCCAGTGCATCAGGCTCCAGACTCACAAACCAGTCGACTAAAGCGTCATATCGGCGATAGCTACTTTCGTCAATATAGAGTTCACCATCAACCTCCAACACACTAAAGCGACCGTCGGGACGCTGAACAATAGTCCGCTCGCGAACAATGCTGCCGTTGCTGATATTGTCCATCAGCACAACTGCGTCACGAATAATCTGAGAGCTTTTTAATGGACGAATGTTAACGTCGGTTGAATCAAGATTCTGAAGCACCGTCGGTGTGCTGTTATCTAGCTCCGGTAAAGCAATAGGTTCGGGCTCAGGTTCAGCCGGTTCTTGTTCCGGTTCAGATTCTGGTTCGGTTGGAATCGGTTCTGGCTCAATTTCAGGCTCAGGTTCTTCAGACTCTTGTTCATAACCCTCAACCTGAACTTCCGTTGACTGTTGTTGATCAACCTCTACCGTTTCTGTTTGTTGCTTCTTGTCTTCAGAAGCCGGCAGCCACCACCATACTATGGCAGCGATAACCGCCAGCACAATAAGCGTAACAACAATCCAAGTCGTTTTGCGACTTGCTTCTTCTGTTGCCGTTGATGTTTCAACCTGGTCGTCACTCATTGTGCGCTCCTTTATTTTTGCTCAGCACGACAAAAAACCAATTGTTTATCGCTGGACATAGCCTCGTTGAAACTATAGCCGTTTGCATCAAATTCTTTTAGATCAGACACGGATTTTGGCTTTTGGTTCAGGATAAATCGCGCCATTAGTCCCCGTGCCTTCTTGGCATAAAAACTGATGATTTTATATTGACCATTTTTTTCATCTTTAAAAACGGGTGTAATAATATCCGCATTTAATGCTTTTGGCTTAACCGCCGAGAAATACTCATTAGAAGCTAAGTTCACTAAAGTTGAACTTCCCAGCTCAGCCAAATCATCATTTAGCATCTGGGTAATGGTATCGCCCCAGTATTCATAAAGGTTTTTGCCTTTAGGATTATCCAGCTTGCTACCCATTTCCAGTCGGTACGGCTGCATCAAATCTAAGGGACGTAAAACACCATAAAGACCAGACAAAATCCGCAAATGCTTTTGTGCCGTATCAATGGCCTCTGAATTCAGACTGGCAGCATCTAAGCCAGTATAGACATCACCATTAAATGCATACATAGCCGGGCGCGCATTGTCTTCATTAAAAGGCCGTTGCCACTGCTCAAATCGAGCAGCATTCAAGCCCGCCAACTTATCGCTAATTTTCATTAACGACCCCAGTTGTTGCGGACTTAATTGCCGACAAACCTCAACCAGTTCTTCGGCGTTATCCAGCAACCGTGGCTGAGTAACATTAAGTTCCGGCAAGTCACTTTCGTAATCCAGGTTTTTAGCAGGTGAAACAACGACCAACATGTCTATGCACTCCATTCAAATTATACCGTAAGGCTAGTTCAGCGGATCTTGGTCCGCACCTTCTTTTTCCACTTCCGGCGGCATTAAGTCTTCACGGCTAACACCAAATTTCAGTGCGACGGTACTGGCAATATAAATGGATGAATAGGTACCAATAACCACACCAAATAATAACGCCGTAGCAAAACCATGAATTAATGGCCCACCCAGGAAGAACAAGGTCAATAACACCAGTATCGTTGTCAACGAGGTCACTAATGTCCGACTTAATGTGTCGGTTAGTGCCCGATTAACGGCTTGAACTGGCGTTAACTTAGCAAACTTACGGAAGGTTTCCCGAATACGGTCACAAACCACCACCGTATCGTTAATTGAGTAACCAATAACCGCCAGCAGAGCCGCCAGAACCGTTAAGTCGAACTCTAGCTGTAATACAGAGAATAGTCCTAAGGTTAAAATGACGTCGTGCGCTAACGCAGACACTGCGCCCACGGCTAAGCGCCACTCAAAACGCATTGCAATATAGAGCAAAATACAAATAAGAGCGGTTAGCATAGCCAGCCCGCCTTGCTCGATGAATTCGTCACCAACATTCGGACCGACAAACTCGATTCGACGCATTTCAACGGTTTGGTCAAACTCGGTACGTAAAGATTCAAGTATTGTGGTACCCAGTTGCTCAGCTTTAACCCCTTCACGAGGCTCAAGGCGAATCAGTATTTCTTCCTGCGAGCCGTAGTTTTGTACCACGGCGTCGCCGAAATCACTTTCATCCAATGCGCTACGAACACGACTTAAATCGGCTGCGCTTTCAAACCCAACTTCGAGCAAGGTTCCGCCAGTAAAGTCCAACCCGAAGTTGAGCTTATTGACTGACAACGAAACTATTGATGCCACCACCAGTAATGCACTGATAAGGCCCATAATTCCGCGGAAGCGCATGAAGGGAAGTCGGTCATCAGTATTAATAATCTCTTGCATGGCTCCCCCTAAATAGACAGTTTAGACAGCTTTTTGCCGCCCCAAACTGAGTTAACAATGGCACGGGTTCCAACTATTGCGGTAAACATGGACGTTATAATTCCAATAGCAAGAGTGATAGCAAAGCCTTTAATAGGGCCATTACCAATAGCGAACAAGATAAGCGCTGCAATCAGCGTTGTTACGTTCGCGTCGGCAATGGTCGACAAGGCGCTGTCGTAACCGTGATGAATTGCCTGTTGAGGGCTTCGTTTCGCTTTTATTTCTTCACGTATGCGCTCAAAAATAAGTACGTTGGCATCTACTGCCATACCAACCGTCAGTACAATACCTGCCATACCCGGCAAGGTCAGTGTGGCTCCCGGAATCATCGACATAACACCGATAATAAGAACCAGGTTTGCTGCCAGGGCGCAGTTTGCAACTAAGCCAAACTTTTTGTAGTAAAGCATCATAAAGGCCAGAACTAACACAAAGCCCCAGAAAATTGCCTGAGTACCAGAATCAATGTTCTGCTGACCTAAGCTTGGACCTACAGTACGCTCTTCGACAATTTGAATCGGCGCGATAAGTGCACCGGCGCGTAATAACAACGCTAAATTCTGAGCTTCGTTTGCACCTACCCCGGTAATACGGAAATTGCTGCCTAAGCGAGACTGAATTGTTGCAACGTTAATAACTTCCGCGTTCTTAGTGAACTGTAAGTTACCTTCTTCGTCGCGCTCGTCTGTGGCTTTATATTCAATAAAGACGGTAGCCATAGGCTGACCAACATTGTCTTTAGTCGATAAAGACATCTTGTTACCGCCAGCGCCATCCAGAGTAATATTAACCTGCGGGCGGTTGTACTCATCATAACCAACCCCAGCATTAACAATATGGTCACCTGTCAGAATAACGTCTTCTTTCAGCAATTGAGCCGGGCCGTCGCGCATTGGCATTAACTCGCTGCCAAAAGGTACACGACCGTTCTGTGCGTCACGCACGTCGTTCTCGGAATCAACCATACGGAACTCCAGCGTTGCTGTAGCTCCTAAAATCTCTTTCGCGCGAGCCGTGTCCTGTACGCCCGGCAATTCCACCACAATGCGGTTTGAACCCTGCCGCTGAATAACCGGCTCGGCAACACCTAACTCGTTAACCCGGTTACGCATAATGGTGATATTTTGAGATACTGCGTAATCTTGAGTTTCGGCAAGCTTCTGCTCGCTCATTTGCAATTGCAGCAGTTGGTTTTCGTCATCTTCTAATAAGGTGTAACCCTGATAACGACCATCCAGATAGTTGGCAGCTTCTGCATAAGCTTCTTCATTACGAAGCTCAATTTCAACCGTCGTGTCATTAACACGAACAGCGCTGTAACGAATACGTTCTTCACGCAGTTCGGCACGAATCGTGTCCTTCATACCATCGACAATTTTACGAACGGCTTCGTCCATGTCGATTTCCATCAAGAAGTGTACACCGCCACGTAAATCCAGCCCCAGTTTCATTGGCTGAGCACCAACACTCTTCAACCACTCAGGAGTTGCGGGAGCAAGGTTCAGAGCGACTATGTAGTTATCACCTAAACTCTCCAGGATACTTTCCCGGGCTTTTAACTGCTCATCATCGGAATTCAGTCGAACTAAAAGCTGCTCTTCTTCTAAAGCTATACTTTTAGCTTGTATGCCAACGTTTTCCAGACTGCTCTTTACGCGATCCATGGTGCTGGTATCGATGGTCGCATTTCGGTTTGCGGAAATTTGAACTGCTGGATCTTCGCCGTAAATGTTTGGCAGCGCATAAAGCGCTGCCACCAATACGACCAAAATAACCAGCAGGTTTTTCCACAACGGGTATTTATTTAACACGTCGTGCCCCTGTTTCTAATGTCAGAGATTAGAGAGACTTCATTGTTCCTTTCGGAAGAACGGAAGTCACAGAACCTTTCTGAATGGTTACTTCAAGCTCGTCAGTCAAAGCAATAACGAGAAAGTCTTTGTCTTCGCTTACTTTAGTGATTTTGCCGACCAAACCACCTTGAGTCAGCACTTCGTCGCCTTTGCTCAAAGCACCCATCAGTTCTTTATGCTGCTTGACACGTTTCGCCTGCGGACGGTAAATCATGAAATAGAAAATCAAAGCAAACATGACCAGCATGAAAATCAGTTCCATACCACCACTGCTTTGGCCGCCAGCGTCTTGCGCGTATGCTGAGCTAATAAAAAAGTCCATAAAATTCCCTCAGTTAATTTAAATTTATTATTAAATTTCGGATAACCATCTCACGATATGGGGACAGTTACTCCAGAATGCAATTCAGTTTTTCTAAGGTCGCTATACTATCAGAAAGTTTAACGCCGCTCAGTATTATCAAATATCATATCCCAAACTTTTTAGCCGGCGGCGTAAACCTATTTGAGACACCTGCAAATCCCACATCATTTTTTCGGTATCAGAGCGGTTCTGCTCATAACTCTTTTTAATCTCTTCTTCCGACAAATCCTGCGCTGTACGAACCCCTTCAAAGCGTTGAATAAGCTGATACACAGAGGCTCGGGAGATACCTAAAGTTTTCGCCGTTGCCTGCAGCTCAAACCGGCAACTGCGCAATGTTTCCAGTAGCTCGTCTCTGCTAATACTGTTGGGTTTGCGATGAACGCTGGTTTCATCTTCCCAGTGCCCGGAGTTACTCGGCTTTAGCATAGATAAAAGTTGTGGGTCGAGGTGCAGTTGCTCTTGCTCGCGGCTGTCAATAACGACCTGACGTGCTACATTTCGTAGCTGCCGTACATTCCCCGGCCAATGGAAGGTCAGTAGTTGACTCATCAATTCACCAGGAATTTTCACGTCATGAGAACGGTCAGCGTAAAGCTTGCGCCACTGCTCACGTACAAAGTAATCGAATAACAAACCGATATCTTCACGACGCTCAGTTAAAGGCGGAATAAACAACTGATAAGCAGAAAGCTTTTCAATGAGCATGGACAGAGTTGAGTTTTCTTCGAAGCTGCTGGATTCCTGATGACTGGTCAGAACAATACGGCAATTAATTGGCAGAGTTTCCTCTGTACCAACAGGTACAACAGATTTGCTTTGCAGAACGGTATAAAGCAAACGATGTAAGCCCGGCGACGCATCCTCGATATCCTCCAGCACAATAGTACCGCCACCGGCCTGTTCGAAATAGCCGGGTTGCCGGCTACCGCCACGATAGCTACCAAACAATTCAGCTTCTGCAACCGCATCGTGTATGGCAGCCAGGTTTACACTAATAAAGGGCTGCTCCCGACGTTCGCTGGCCTGATGAATTGCATAGGCCGCCTGTTGCTTTCCCACTCCGGCAGCGCCTCTAATCATAACCGGCAAGTCCATCCCGGCCAATTGGGAAACGCGGTCCCGAATAGCTCGAATATCAGAGCTAATACCAAATAACACATCGTTATCATCTACCGAGGAATCTTGCAGTGGCAGTAACTTTAAAAGTAAAACAATGCGGTGGTTTAAGCCAATAACCACACCGTTGTCCAGATCACTCTCTTTCAGAATATATTCGTCCTGAACACCACGTCCGGCAATGGTGACCGTTGTTTTTGTGCTATGCGCCTTTAGCTTAATACGACCACCTGACTCGCGCTGAAAAATGATTGGCGAGCGGCTGATAAATTCATCAAGCAACGCTCTGCCAGCATTACCATTTTTGGCGAATTCCGGCTTAACTCTGCTTAGGTAATCACTTCCCTGACTGTACAAATCCATTAACGCTGCGCGTTCACCAATCCGGGACCGATCAGGATGCGCTGCGATCACTAACATCGGAACTCGTTGGTAGCTACTAACGAGATCATCAACTACATGTTTTGTCGTGTACTCGGTTGCACTCATTCTCGCTGATCCTTAGCCCAACAGCAGCTTTTAAATTGAGGCCATCATAAAATTATGAAGTCTAAATAGCCAATCAATTTGTGCTGGGAATCAATAAAGGTTAATGACAAACTAAGTTATACCATTGCTACTTTTTGATGACTCATGGAATTAATATTTTACTGGACAGATCACGCCGGTGTCGCGGTTTTTGCGGTGGCTGGCACGTTATTAGCGTTTCGCAAAAAGATGGATGGTTTTGGCGTACTCGTTTTAGCCTCAGCGACAGCGATTGGCGGCGGTACAACGCGCGATCTGATTCTTGGTTTACCGGTTTTCTGGACACATGACCCAGTTTATCTATACACCATAATTATTTCCGCTTTGCTCACCATTATATGGCTGCGATTTAAAGCCTATATTCCCATGAACACACTAATGGTTGCGGACGCTATTGGTCTGTCCTTTTTTGCGACTATGGGCGCGGAGAAAACACTATCAGCCGGTTTCCCTCCTTTTATCGCTATCATCATGGGCACCATATCGGCCTGTTTTGGTGGCATGCTGCGTGATGTTCTGGCGCGCGATATTCCCATGGTTTTGAAAAGCGAACTGTACGCAACCACCTGTATTATAGGCGCTACCGTTTATGTCGTGCTTGTACCCTATCAACCTTTAATAGCACTAGCTGCGGGCATGACCTCAACTTTGCTCATTCGACTTGGCGCAATAAAATTTAACTGGTCACTGACAGTGTTCCGGGATCATCAGGACCATTAGTTATGTTGAGCATGTTTTATTTCTTCAATTCGCGGGGTAACTCATGTTAAGTATGATTGGTCTGATTGGCGGCCTTGTGTTGCTTATCGTACTCACTTTAAAAGGGGTGAACTTGTTTATCAGCGCCCCTCTGTGCGCTGTCATAGTCGCATTGTGTAGCGGAGTCCCGCTACTGACCGGCGATGTTAACTTCGTCAGTGCCTATATGGATGGCTTTGCCAGCTTTGTCGCAGCCTGGTTCTTCATGTTCTTACTCGGTTCTCTATTTGGTAAGTTCATGGAAGACACGGGTGCTGCCGACAGTGTCGCGCGTTGGATAATCAATAAGTTAGGTCGTAAGCAAGCTGTCCTTGCAGTGGTATTAGCCTGCGCAATTCTAACCTACGGCGGTGTCAGCGTATTTGTTGTCGCTTTTTCAGTTTATCCAATGGCGCTCAGTTTATTTAAAGATGCCAACTTACCTCGTCGTTTTATTCCGGCCGCATTGGCGTTTGGGTCTGTCACTTTTACTATGACCTCAGCAGGGTCACCGGAAATTCAAAACTGGATTCCAGTTAAATACCTAGGCACTTCGCCTTATGCTGCCTGGGAAGTCAGTCTGGTGGTCGCCGTATTAATGGCAACCTTTGGCTACTGGTGGTTAAGAAAAATAATTAACCGCGCCATAGCTAATGGTGAGAAGTTTGAAGCACGTGAAGGCGACCCGATATTGCTGGAGCGCAAGCTGCCCTCACCCATTAGTGGCTTAATTCCACTGTTAGTTGTTCTGGGACTCTCTTTTACCTTTCACGATACCTTGCAACAAAATGCCCTTATCGTTGCTTTGCTGGGCGGTGTAATTGCTATTGCAGTCATAAACTTTAAGCACTTTCATAAACCACAAACCGCCATTCATGAAGCCACTACAGGGGCTTTAGTGGCTATTGGGAATACTGCGGCGGTAGTCGGCTTTGGCAGTATCGCCAAAATAACTCCAGCCTTCGATGCCGCCGTTACTGCCATGACCAGCTTACCGGGTAATGAGTTAGTGGGCGCCGCGGTTGCCGTCAGTGTTATTGCCGGTTTAACCGGTTCTGCTTCGGGCGGACAAGCTATCGCCTTACCTGAAGTCGGCCCGCACTATATGGCGGCTGGCGTGAACCCGGAACAACTGCACCGTATTGTTTCGATATCTTCAGGTGCGCTCGACTCTTTACCTCACAACGGTTACGTGGTCACAACCATTCGTGCCATTTGTAACGAGAAACACAGCGCGGCTTATTGGGCGGTTGCCGCAGTAACCGTTGTGGTGCCATTAATGGGGCTGGCCGTGGCCATTGGACTGTTCATGCTATAACAATGAGACTCAAGAGCCGCCCAGGCGGCTCTTGAGTTTATCTTTAAGACTGTCTCCAACCTTAGCTTTTAACAGCTCTTCCAGTTGTTTGCTCTGTTCACCAGACTCATTGTCCCATTGAGTAAGGCTTTCCAGCAGGCCTTGCTGACCACCTAATTGCTCAGACACTTTAGCGGTCAAATCCGCTTTTATTTCAGCCAGTTTTTCGTCGGCCTCGCCCATCGCGGATTGAGCCAACGCATCGCCTAGCTGATCATCTAAATCGGATTCGAAACTCAGCGATGGCCGTTGAATATCACCGCCAATGCTGGTGGTAATATCTAGCCGCTCTAGTTGCTTTAATGCGCCTGCAACCGCAGAGGTCAGCTTGCTGCTGCCTTCGGCTTCTAAATCAAGGTTCAGCATGCGTACCATGGCTTTGCCGTCCAGTTTATTCTCACGAACTAGCACGGTTCCGTCACTGTCCATCATGGACGATAAAATATTGGCACTGAGTTCGCTGCTGTTACTAAGCCCCAGGTTGTTCAGTTTTGCGCCTTTTAATTGCCATTGCTGTTTCGCATCAATGCCCAGGTCAGTCAGCGACAGTTCACCATTTAGGTTAAACGCATTCCACAAGTCGCTGTTATCGGCACGAGCCTGATACGTCGTCGGTTGCCCCAGTAAATTATGCTGATGGGTAATATTTTGCCAGTCGACATCAATAACCGTACCGCCGACCATAAATTCGGTGCGCGCCTTTTTAATTAAAAACTCCGGCGGCGCGTTGTCATCAGCAAAGGAAATTCTCTGCCCCTCGCCGCGAACAGGCTCTACCGTTGCAGAGTTGTCCGAACGCGCCAGCATAGGCCCCAGCTGTTCATAGGCCAGAAGTACGTACTTACTCCACTCCCGCGCTTTTTCCCCTAATAATAAGCCGGTCACGTTCTCTAAACCGCTTCCGTCCAGACTGAAAAACGACTTAATTCGGTCAATATCGTTACCTGGCGCGTTCTTAAGATCTGCTATTTGCTGTTGCACCACCTCTTTCGCCTGCTTCACTTCATCACGAAAGTTGCTGACAGCCTCTTTGTCTGTGCGAATCGAGTCTTTTAATTCATCTAAAGCTTCTTTTCTCGCCGCAATATCACTCAGGCCTTTTACTTTGCCTTCGGTTATCTGCTTAATTTTCTCTTCGTATTCTTTTAGCTTGTTTTTACTCGGCAAAGCTTCTCTAGCCGCTTTAACCTCCTGCTCTTGCTGCTCATAGGCCGCTTTTGCTTCATCAATCACCGTTTCTGTACGCAAATCAACCTGGCTGACAATATCGTCCACAGAAGGTAAAGACGTGGTCAGTTTGTCCCAGGACTGACTGGCCCAATTCTGCACGTCTTCCTGATCCGGCATGACATAAACATCACCCTCACTTTCCCGTGGCTGATTAACACGAACTCCGGTCATAGTCAGCTGTTCAATTAAAGTTCGGCCAAGCACAATTTCTGTAGGGCTGATGTCTGCCGAGGCCTCTCCAACCTGTACCCGGTTATTCTTCGGTGCATTAGGGTCGGTGACCTGAATACCGGCTAAAGTCAGAGATAAAGGTACCCAGCTATGCTCAACTCGCTCAATATTAACCTCAGCGCCGTTCAGTCTTCCCAGAGTATGCTCTAATGTGACTTTTATAATTGCGTCCAGAAATAACCAGGAAATAGCGACCAACAACAATACGAACCCGGCGAAAACGGCCAATCCCGGCCAGCGAATGATACTACGCTTCATACTCACCCCCTCAAGTCCGTATAAATTTGCCAGAAACGGCTACCACGAATAACCTGCACCACCCGCATTTTCATTATTTGAGCCTGAATTCTTTTACGGTAATTGGCAATAATCCAGTAACTCAACGCAGCTACAATCGGCGCGGCAATCAACGCGATAACAAAGCTGCCCATAGTTATGGTGTGATTAAACATGGACAGGCGTCCTAAGGCAGTTGCATACAGTGCTTCATAAATGCCCTGCCAGCCTGACGCTTCTAATAAGCTCAAACCGACACTGTGAAACCAGGGATCCAGCAGGTAAGCAATACCCGAGAAAATACCAAAAGACACAATGAATAGACTGAGGTTTACGCGGAATATTAATGCCGCCAACAAAATAATTAAGTTATGAATTCGCCATAGCGGAGTTATCCCCATGAACATTCCTAATACTACAGCTAACGCCAGTGCCCAGGCACTGGTTTCAGAATTCAAAGCTTTTAACAGCTTTGCCAGAATTGTCAGCATTCACCTGACTCCTTTGAAAAAGATAAAACAGCAAATCTGCTTGTTATCCGTCGTCTTTCTAATATAGTGTCAGTTGCATTTATTACGCAAATAATAAGCAAATAACTTACATAATTTTTAACGGCTTCCGAGTACTTTACGACATGCAGCAAGACGTTCACCTTATCATAGATAACGCCGCCGACTGGCAGCCTTATTACCCAAGTCAAAGCTTACTCACCGCAAGTGAATACTTACAATCGGCACACTTGCAGAGTCGTTATCATGTCTTAAATTTGTGTAACGACTTATCTTACCTGTCAACGGGCTACTACGTTAGTCTGCTGGCAGAGGCTCGCGGACAAAGAGTTATGCCGTCAGTTGCGACTATTAATGACCTGACTAACTTTTCTCATTATCAGTTACTGATTAATACCGCCGACCGATCACTCACTAAATATTTGCAGAATCGTGACGAAACGTCGCTCTCGCTACTGATTTGCTTTGGTTTGTGCGAACAGCCTGAGCTCGCTTCTTTTGCACGCCAAATATTTGAGCGCTATCCGTGCCCTATTCTAAAAGTTGAGCTGGAATTTAACGGTCGCTGGCATATTAACAAGCTGACATCCGGTGCACTGAATCAGTTAACGGACGAACAACAAAGCTTTTTTGGTAGCTCCCTGGATCATTTCAGTAAACGTGTGTGGCGCAAAGCGCGTACCCGCAAAGAATACCGTTTTGATTTAGCCATTTTGTATAACCCGGACGAGGCCATTCCGACCAGTGACAAAAAAGCATTGTCACTGTTTATAAAGGCCGCCAAAGAAGCCGATATTGAAGCTGAGCTTATTACAGCAAACGACTTCAATCGTTTGCTGGAGTTTGATGCGCTGTTCATACGGGAAACTACCCGTATTAATCACTACACCTATCACTTTGCGAAAAAAGCCGAAGCCAATGGTATGGTGGTCCTTGACCACCCTGACTCCATTGTTAAATGCGCCAATAAAGTGTTCTTAAAAGAGTTACTGGATAAACATAAGGTGGCGACACCAAAAACAGAACTCTTGTTAAGTCAGTCAGAAATTGACTACGAAGCAATAGGCGAGCGCCTGGGTTACCCGGTTGTGCTGAAAATTCCTGACGGTTCATTTTCTATTGGCGTGGAAAAAGCAGAAGATTTAACCCAGTTTAAAAAAGTGGCAACGGAGCTTTTTAATCAATCCACTATACTGCTGGCACAAGAGTACATGAGAACCGACTACGACTGGCGAATTGGCGTGCTCAACAACCGCCCAATTTATGCGTGTCAGTACTTTATGGCGCGTAACCATTGGCAAATTTATAACCACAGCGAGTCTTCTTCGCGTGGTAAAAGCGGTTCTTTTGCCACTTTAGGCGTGCATCAGGCTCCTAAAGATGTGGTGCGTCTGGCATTACAGGCAACTCGCTTAATTGGCGACGGCCTGTACGGTGTGGATATTAAACAAACACCACAAGGCCCGGTGGTTATTGAAATTAATGACAATCCGTCAATTGAGTCTGGTGTGGAAGACAAACACTTAGGTTATGAACTGTACCGGCTAATTATGGCTGATTTTGGACGACGCCTGGATGAGTACTAAGTTTTGCATTGAGCGGGCAGACAAGAATGACCTTGAACAATTAGTCTCTTTAGAACGTGCGACTTTTAATTACAGCTGTATTAGCCGTCGCAGTTTTAAGCGGATAATTGAGTCCAGCCACAATTACTGCTGGGTAGCTCGTTCAGGTAAAGATTTAGCCGGGTACGCCATTGCCTTTACCCGGCGTAACAGCAAAGTATGGCGCTTATACTCCATAGCCGTAGCACAGAGTTTTCGAGGGTTAGGCGTTGGTAATTTGCTAATGAACAAGATACTGAGCGAGGCGAAGAGCGGTGGTGCTAATGCTATGTCGCTGGAAGTGAAAAGCGACAACAAGGCCGCTATTCACTGGTATCAAAGCTGTGGTTTCGAAACCATCGATATTCTGCCGGAATACTACGATGACGGCAGCGACGGTTTTAAAATGCGTTTTACTTTTTATCCGGAAAGTCAGTAAATACACCTTCTACGCCAGCATGTTTTAACCACTGGCGTAATTGCGCATGAGACTCCACGCCTTTTGGTAGGTCGTCAGCCCGCAAGGTATAAACATGAACATCCAGACCTTTCTCTTCCGCTGACTTTAAAACACTGTCCCATTCAGGCTCACCGCTTTCCGATACTCCGGTTAATACGTGATTTATCCACAAGCCAACACCTTCAGCGTAGCTTTTTACTGACTCCAGCCCGGCACCGGTGCGCATCGCACTGTAATCAATATCAGTCTCTCCCCACTCATTGTCACCCACCAGCTGAATTAACGGAAAGTCCCAGTTAAATTCGCGCTTTAAGCGACGTAACACTTCCGGGTCAAACGACTGCAGATAAATAGGTGTTGGCCGTTTGTCGTGGTAGCCGTTGTGAGCCAGGACGGACATCACTGCCGCCGTCGCGTCGTACCCTTGCTGCTGATACCAGCGCGGAGATTTTATCTCGACATAAATGCCTGTCGACATATCCCGAACGCGGTTCAGCTCCTGAATCAGTTTAATTTCCTCATCCAGTGTTTGTATCGGAAACTGAACGTCAGGGTGAGAAAACCGCTTAGGGTAAACCAGCTCATAATCTTTATGCCGGGCGACCATAGTTAACTGTTTAAGCTCTTCCAGCGAAAAATCCACTACATAGTATTTGCCATCGGGTCGGTGCTTTTCCGGAAAAACTTCGGAGACATTGGTTACATGGTCCAGAATTTCATCGTGCAGAACCACCGGAACGCCATCGCGGCTCAGTTGCACGTCCTGCTCTATATAGTCTGCTCCCAGACCATGAGCCATAACGGTGCTGGCCTGAGTGTGCTCGGGTAAATAGCCGGATGCGCCACGATGCGCAATATCCAGAAACTGCGGAACTTTAAGGTCATGGAACGGTGCATCCGGCGTCTCGTCCTGCGCCTGAACTGCGGTTGCTGCTACCAGTAAAAACAAACATCCAAAAATACGTTTAGTCATTGTTCCAGTTAACCTCTAATACCTTATCGCCAAGCTCGCGATAACGCTTCATTAATACGTCAATCGGTTCCGGGTCGGGATTTAACCCGCGTCCGCGCAAATATTCCGGGTTGTACAGCTTACTCACCGAACGCTCACCCAAGTCACAGGAGAAGGTCACAATGCGGTGCCCCGGACCTTTTCGTAAAGCCGCAGCCAATGCGCCAGCAACGTTCAGCGCCGAGCTACTCCCAAGAACAATACCATCTTCATCCCGGATATAACGTGACAAAGTGACTAAATCTTGATCGGGCAAATTAACCGCGTGATCGATACGTGCCTGGCGGAAATTATCGACTAGCCGCATAATGCCGATGCCCTCAGTCATTGAACCACCATTCGACACATACTCGCCACTGCGTAAAAACTCATAGATACCGGAACCATCCGGGTCAACCACCCAAACATCCAGATCCGGATTCTGCTCTTTTAAGAAACGCGAGTTACCGCCAATGGTGCCACCGGTTCCGGCCACAGACACTAAAACATCTATTTTCCCTTCGGTTTGCTCCCATATTTCGGGGCCAGTGTGAAGGTAGTGCGCGCGGGCGTTACTGGTGTTTTCAAACTGGTTAGCCCACCAGCAGTCATCGCGTTCTTCCGCTAAACGGCGAGCTGTATGGTAAAAGTGGTTTTCATTTTTAAAGGGAACCGGATCAACCGCCATCAGCTCACCACCATGCAAGCGGATCATGCGCTCTTTTTCCGGTGTCTGGTCATTAGGCATGACCGCTAACATACGCAAGCCGTAAGACTTTGCTACCACGGCCAGGCCAATACCGGTATTACCTGCGGTACCTTCAACCACCGTCATACCCGGCTTTAATTCACCGCGTTCCATAGCGTCATCAATAAGTTGCTTAGCCGCGCGATCCTTAATGGAGCCGCCCGGGTTCTGGAACTCACATTTAATAAAGATATCGCATCCGGTTAAATCAGACAGCGACGGTATACGAAGTAAATCCGTCTGCCCGATAAGATCGCTCTGCCGCGCGCCAACTCTCATGCCACTGCACCTTTAATCATTCGCTACTGTAGGTAAATAGTATCTCCCCTGTACCCTTTTGGTTCAATAGCACTTTTGGTGCATTGCACAGAAGAAGCGCACGTTTTTTGTGCAAAAAAATCACGAAATTATTATTTATCCATAAATATCAGCTATTTAAATTCTGGCACGCTTCATGAAGTAAAAGGGTTGCTTAACAATATTTTAATAAGGAAAGCACCATGAAAATGCTCATTGCGTTAATCAAGCCCTTCAAGCTGGAGGATGTGAAGCAAGCGCTGTTTGAAATTGGCTGCAAAGGCCTGACAGTGACAGAAGTCCGGGGAGTAGGACGTCAAAAGGGGCATACCGAACTGTACCGGGGCGCCGAATATCAAGTCGACTTCCTGCCCAAAATGAAAATTGAACTGGCGGTTCCCGACGAAACCGTCGAACGAGCTCTGGAAGTAGTCATTGCCGCGGCTCATACCGGCAATATCGGCGACGGAAAAATATTCGTTATGCCGCTGGAGCAATGCGTTCGCATACGCACTGGCGAAACCGACCAAGACGCCCTTTAAGGAGCCCATCATGGAAGCACAAAACTTACAACAACTCACTTTCGCGGTAGACACCTTTTACTTACTTATATCCGGGGCGCTGGTTATGTGGATGGCCGCCGGATTTTCCATGCTGGAAGCAGGTCTGGTCAGAAGCAAAAACACCACCGAAATTCTGACCAAAAACATCGCGCTCTACGCTATTGCCTGTATTACCTATCTGGTTATCGGTTACTCAGTGATGTACCCAGACCCATCGACTTCGGCTTACGCTGCCGACGCCAATTTTTTCTTCCAGATGGTGTTCGTTGCCACTGCTATGTCGATAGTCTCTGGTGCCGTTGCCGAACGTATGAAACTCATGAGCTTTCTCGTATTTTGCGTCGTGCTTAGTGCAGTCATTTATCCGGTACAGGGCTTATGGACCTGGGGTGGTGGAATGCTGACTGAATGGGGCTTTGTCGACTTTGCCGGCTCCAGCATTGTGCATTTAACCGGTGCATCAGCGGCACTTGCCGCGGTTCTTTTACTGGGCCCGCGCTCCGGTAAATACCTGAGTGATGGCAGTATCAACGCGTTGCCCGGCTCTAATATGCCACTGGCCGCGCTGGGTACCTTTATTCTCTGGTTTGGCTGGTTTGGTTTTAACGGCGGTTCACAGTTAGCGCTAAGCACCGTTGACGACGCCAATGCCATAGCCCGCGCCATGGTCAACACGAACACCTCGGCCGCAGCTGGTACTATCGCCACGCTGCTGTTTACGAAGCTGCTGTGGAAAAAAGCCGATTTAACCATGATTTTGAACGGCGCCTTAGCCGGTCTGGTTGCTATTACCGCACAACCGGTCACTCCGGAGCCCTGGCTTGCCGGCGTTATTGGATTTATTGCGGGGCTTATTGTCGTGCTGTCCATTATTGGGCTGGATAAACTCCACATTGACGATCCGGTCGGTGCTATTTCGGTGCACGGTGTGGTCGGTATTTTCGGTACTCTTGTGGTTCCAATCAGCGATGACGGTGCCAGCTTTCTCATTCAGTTAGCCGGTGTCGGTACCATTTTCTGCTGGGTGTTTTTCAGTAGTCTTATTGTCTGGGCTATACTGAAACTAATACTGGGTATTCGTGTCACTAAAGAGCAGGAGTATATCGGCTTAGATCAAGTCGATTGCGGGGTTGAAGCCTACCCTGAATTTACCTCGAAAAAAGACGGGTAAAAGGCTCTTTATTGCCAGTTTCGCCCATTCTTGATAACGTTTTTAACCATCATTTTCCGGAATGGGCGAACAAATATGTCGACATCACGAGAGTATGTTGAAGAGCTTTTAGCGAAAGCAGATATCCGCATTAACGGTGACAGAGCCTGGGATATGCAGGTTCACGATGAAACCGTATTTGATCAGGCACTTTCGCGCGGTAATCTTGGCTTGGGTGAATCCTATATGGCTCGTTTGTGGGACGCCGAATCGCTTGACCAGTTTTTCTTCCAGCTACTGCGCTCTGGCATTCAGGATGAAGTTAACCCCGCCCGCCTTATTTTTCATTCCTTAAAAAGCCGAGTATTCAACTTACAAAGTAAATCCAAAGCCTGGGAGGTTGGTCAGCATCATTACGACATGGGCAATGACCTTTATCAGTCCATGCTTGATGAGCGTATGGTTTACACCTGTGGTTACTGGGAAAAAGCCAAAAACGTTGATGAAGCACAACGACATAAACTTGAACTGTGCTGTAAAAAACTGGGACTGAAGCCTGGCATGCGCGTTCTTGATATTGGTTGTGGCTGGGGCAGCTTCATGCAGTATGCCGCTGAAAACTACGGTGTCGAATGTGTTGGAGTCACTATCTCTAAAGAGCAGGTAGCCCTTGGCAAGGAGCGCTGCGAAGGGCTTCCGGTAGAGTTCCGGCTACAGGACTATCGCGAGCTGGACGAACAGTTTGACCGCGTTATCAGCTTAGGCATGTTTGAGCATGTCGGTCAGAAAAACTACGACGACTATATGGATGTCGCTCTGCGCTGCACCAAAGAAGACGGCCTGTTCCTGCTGCACACTATTGGTAAAAATGTCAGTGACACCGCAGCCGACCCATGGATCAGCAAGTACATTTTCCCGAATGGCGAAATTCCGTCTATTTCACAAATAGGAACGGCACTGGAAGAAAAATTTGTCTGCGAAGACCTGCACAACTTTGGTGCCGATTACGATAAAACCTTAATGGCCTGGTTTGAAAACTTCGATAAAGCCTGGCCGTCTATTAAGTCACAGTTTGATGACGAATTTTACCGTATGTGGAAATACTATTTACTGTCCTGCGCAGGTGCGTTCCGTGCCCGCGACATTCAATTGTGGCAATGGGTGTTATCTCCTAAGGGCAGGGTTGGAGGATATTTACGGCCTCAACTTTAAGAGGCCGTATTAACCCGGCTGCTAAAATTCTGTCATAAAGATATTCCAGAAGACCAAAAACAGGGCTGCAATCAGCGGCCCTAAAACAAAGCCGGTAATACCAAACAACGACATACCACCTAAAGTAGAAAACAGCACCAGATAATCCGGTAACTTAGTATCACGCCCGACCAGAATTGGGCGCAGTACGTTGTCGGCCAGGCCAATCACTATTGCGCCGTAGGCAACGAGTATGGTGGCGGCTATCCAGCTGCCTGTCGCGTACAAATAAATAGATACCGGTAACCATACCAAACTGGCACCAACCGCCGGAATTAACGACAAGAAGGCCATAACCACACCCCATAGCAGGGCACCCGGAATACCCAGCAAGGCGAAAATTATGCCCCCCAGTGCCCCCTGAACTATAGCAACAACAATGTTTCCTTTCACTGTCGCCCGGGTCACACCGGCAAACTTACTAAAAAGCAGGCGCTCGCGCTCATCGCCCAGAGGCAAGGCTTTTACCATCAGGTTAATTAAAGACTGCCCGTCTCTTAGCAGAAAAAAGGTTAGATAAATCATCAACCCCAGACTGATAAGAAAAGAAAAAGTATTCTGACCAAAGGCTAAAGCCTCTTCAGCTAAGAATTTACTGCCGCTGGCTGCGCCCGAAGATATTTTTTCCCGCACGTCGCTGGCTTTAATATCAAACTGAGAAAGCAAGTCACTAATAATCGGAAAGGCTTTTTGAACATCATCAAAGAGCTTACCTGGGTTAATTTTGCCTTCGTCCAGACGCTGATAAAAGCTGACACCTTCCTGCACGAAGGAATATGAAATCCCCAGTCCCGGAATCACCACTATAACCAAGGCAATTAGCAAAGTTACAAGAGCTGCCCGATTGGGTTTGTCTCCAAATTTCTTTTTCAGTTTTTGTTGTAGCGGATAAAAAATAACAGCCACCACACAAGCCCAAAAAATGGCGCCCCAAAACGGTATAAGTACCCAGGCAAAGGCGATACTGACTAACACCATTGTTAGTAAAAATGCCCGCCGCTCTAAAGATTCCCGCATAACTCGTTCCTTGATATTAATGATTCTCGACTTAAAGACTTGACAGAAGCTACGATTGATAACAATCTCAAGATAGCTAACTGCCTAATTTATCACAACTGATAAGAATAAATGCCTAAATCAGACGACCCATACAGCTTTGCCAACTGGTGCAAAGAAAGTTTAATTAGCTTTACAAAAATGAATGCCGAAAAACAGGTATTTATCGGCTTTGTGCTCGCCATTCTTATAGCGGCTATTATCCGGGTCATAGAAATCACAGGCGGTCTACCAAACCTTTACGAACATTTGCTCTACTTTCCCTTAATGTTATCTGGTCTATTACTGGGTCCTCGCATAGGCGCTCTGGCGGGTCTTATGTGTGGCGTATTACTAAGTCCATTTTCGTTTTCAGATTCAGACTCGCTAATTAGTAACCACGAAATTGCTGCAGGCTGGATTCTCCGCTTACTGGCTTACACTCTCATAGCGACAATAGCTGGGATTATCGCAAGAGTGGTAAAAGAGCTTAACGGCGCCGAAAAAAGTGCGAAATTAAAATATCAGGGCACAGACCTGCCTAACATTTATGCATTACTAGAACAGTTGAAAACGATAGGTCATAGTAAGGAAGGAGCCCCAGATGACATTATCGATATTTTTAACTTCCGCTTGCAGAATATGGAAAAAATTCAGCAACAAGTAGGAACCGAAAAAGCCAACGAACTTGTAAAGCAAATGGCCATACAGCTGAAAAAGCTGCTTGGAGATAAAGTCCATGTTGGACAAACATCAAAAGATGAATTAGTTGGTGTAAGCGCTGACTCAGAACAAAACACCAAAGAGCTGCAACAAAAAATAGAAAGCTTTTTGGAGAAACCCATAGTAGTTGACGGTGTTTCTTATCAAATGGACAGCGCTGCCGGTGTGCTTCGGGTAAAAAAGGAACAACTTAAAGAAGACCATCAAAAAATATTCGATGAAGCCCAGTCGCACGCTTTTAACGCCTTACAGAAAAAGCAGCAATTCTCATTTCTGGAGCAAAATGGTGCTATCGATCAAATTGAGGAGGTCACGTTTTCTCGTCAGTTTAGTGAAGCAATGAAAAACAACAGTGTCCAGCTATATTATCAACCTAGACTGAACACAAGCTCCGGTTACTTTTCCGTACTGGAGGTTTCAGCCAAATGGGTACACCCCAAACGGGGAGACATGAGCTTAAACGAATTCAAACCAATGATAGAAGAGGCATCTTTAACCCAACAATTCACATCCTGGATGATTCAACGAACCTTTAAAGATTTGAAAATTTGGCAAAAACAAAAAGTAACTGTACGAATCTCTATTAATATCACTATTAATGATGTCGTTGACCCTGTCGTACTCAATATATTGGCACACGAACTTCAAGAGACAAAGTTTCCGGCTCAGAACATTAATATTGAAGTCAGTGAGCGTGCTCTAATGTCACTTTCCGATAAAGCCAAACGTTATCTGGAAAGGTTACGCAGCGTTGGCTGCAATGTCATCGCAGCTAACTTTGGAGAAGGCCGCTCAACAATACAATCACTTTTCGTACTCCCGGTCGATGCTGTAAAGTTATCTGAAGAGCTGGTTCAAAAAGCAACATCTCATAGTGATCAAAAAAGGGAGCTGGCTTCAATGGTCAAAATGGCGCGGGCGCGCGGCTTAACAACCATAGCCACAGGAATTAACGATCGAGCAAAACTCCTTTTATTAAAACAAATAGGATGTGAAGAATTACAAGGCTCCATTCTGAGTAAGTCATTGAAAAAATCAGAAATACCATGGGCACGGATAAGGTAATGAAAGACAAATTAGAAATAAACACACGGAAAAAATGGTATCAGCTTTTCTTTTATCGTCCAGAAATGATTCTGGTGTTTTGTTATACCTTAGCCATTCTTATTTGGTATTTTGGTATAGATGCCCTCACTTCCCATATTATTTTAGAACCCGATGTTGAGTATAACTTAGCTCAATCTAGGCCTTGGGGAATTGTTGCTTTATCAATCGTCTCTCTAATTCTTTATACTCGCATTTGGGTTTTAAGATTAAAGAAGTCGCGTGAACTGCTGTATAAATACCTAGGTAATAGCCCTACCGTTCATTATGAGATTCGTGCATATGAATCGGACTCTCGCGTCGACTGGGTGAGCCCCAACTGCAAACGCATTATGGGCTATTCAGCAGATGAGATAAAAGTCCCTGGTTGGTGGTTAAGAAACATTCACCCGAATGACCTTCAAATGACTAAAACAACCGCTTTAAGAGGTCTTGAGGAAGAACAGTTTGTTCTTGAGTATCGTTTCCGTCATAAACAAGGCTATTATGTATGGGTTCGAGACGAGTTACTTCGCACCGGTAAACGCCCTCTTTGCTTTCAAGGCTCATGGACGAATATCTCTGCTGACTATACTGATAACTCCCGCTTAAGTTCAACGGCTGTACCAGAACACGGTGTCTTGTCGGGTATTGCATTGCTCGACCAACATCACAGAGTAATTAATGTGGACGCTCCATTCACAGAGATATCGGGACTAAAAGAGTCAATATGCCTTGGTTCAAAACTAGAAGAACTGCTTACAACAGCCAATATTGACGATCTCAAAAGTCACTTCCCCACTAATCAGAGTATCCTTATCGTTGGACGTAATGCAGAGAAAAAGCGTTATTCTGCGATTCTGACGATTCGTGAAGCTGTTTCCGGCTTTTCAGAGCAAGCTGCCTATATTGCCACGTTAAGTGATATAACTCGAATGAAGCAGCAACAGCGGCAGCTAGAGAAACTCGCTTTTTCCGATGACTTAACCGGTTTACCCAACTCGAATTCTCTGGCATTGGATCTCTCCAAATTACTGGATGAATTAGCCAGTGATCGCTTAGCCGCCGTTTTAGTCATGAATATTAACCATTTTCACAAAGTAAACGATAAGTACGGTCATCACGTTGGGGATAAAATACTGCAACGACTCACTCAACGATTAAAAGACGTCACCCCCTTTGGTACTAAGTTATATAACCTTGGGGGCGATGAGTTTGCTATCGTTTTAAATCAGGTGGTCGAATATATCGACATACAAAGAATTATTTTACAGATTCGACAAGCTTATGAACGCCCTTTCGTGTTGGATACTAGTGGGCAACAAATTCAATTAAGCGCCAGCATTGGTGCGAGTGTTTATCCTCTGGATGGTCACGATGCCAAAAGGCTTCTTGATCAAGCCAGTCTGGCCATGAACTCAGCAAAAGACGAGCATAACGAGAACACCACTTACTTTAAACAAGAGCTGGAAACCCGCTCTTACGATGAAATCCAGTTAGATGAAGATGTCCGCAGCGTATTGCAAACCAAGCAAATGCAATTAGTTTATCAACCCGTACTCAACATGAAAAAACAGGTAGTAGGCGTTGAAGCATTGCTACGTTGGGAACACCCCGACCTTGGTTCATTAAAGCCCGACCAGTTCCTGCCGCAGTTTGATGCCAATGGTATGTTGGACACCTTGGGAGTATGGGTGGTTGAGCAGGTTATCGAGCAAGTTGACCTGTGGCAGGAGCAGCACACGGTTCCGGGGAAAATCGGTATTAATCTGGCAACCGAGCAAATTTCACAGAAGCTTTATCAGACAGTCAGCCAGTTAATTAAACACGAGCCGGAGCTAGCGGAAAAGCTTGAATTTGATTTAAGTGAAAGCAGCCTACAAGAACCGCTGCCGCACACTCTGGAAATTATTGAGAAGTTACATAAGCTTGGTATAACTCTGGTGATTGACCGATTCGGCAAAGGTATTGCCAGTATGCTGCATTTGAAAAATATGCCGGTGAGTAAAATTAAAATAGAAAAAGAATTTATTCGCGACCTTGATACTAACGAGCGCTCGCGCGACTTGGTACGAGCGGTTATTCGAATGACCTCGGAACTGGGGCTGGAAGTACAGGCGGTAGGCGTAGAAAAGCAAACTCAGTTAGATACACTGGCCGAGTTTGGCTGCCATTACTGGCAGGGTGAGCTCTATCAGTTACCGCAAACCGCCGACACCGTATTTACTCAGGACGGAGGCTAGCCTTGTCTGCCATTAAGGCCTCATAAACCTGAGTAATATGCGGGTCATTGACGTCCAGTTGTTGTAGCGCCAACTGTAACTTGACCAGGTATTCGGTATTGGGCCCGCTGGGGCCGGATGAGCGTGCTATATGGCAGGCGATTTGCGAGGCCGTAGCCTCGCCAAGAAACGCTTCGTTGTCTTCTGTTGCAATATAGACCAGGCCTTCTTGTTGGCTGCCATCACGAAAACTCATAGGCGTAGTAAACCTTAAGTAGCCGTTTTTCTCACGATGATCTAAATGCTCAAATACATCGGGTGAGACTTTGTAGGCCATTCCAGTGCACTCTTCGCCCGGAGTCTCTATTAAAGTCAGTACTCTGCCCGGAGCTTCCGGTGTGCCTCGATGGTCGTGCGACCCTTGCCAGAAACGTCGTGACCAACCTTGTATTGAAGCAGGTGCCCGTTCCAGATACGGAAAGTCGACTTTATAAATCAGTGAACCATAACCAAATAACCAGACAGCCTCCAGACCGCTTAAATCCTGCCGCTCTTTATTCATTGCAATGGTATCGTGTGACATACTGCTCAGTTGCCTATTCTCGCTTGGTGCTTTGTAGCCTGACGTTTACGTCAGGAACTATATCTCACCTGACATGAATGTCAGGCTACAGCGGCTTATAACCAATACGGAAGCCGCCCCAATGTTTTCCATTTACGTACACGGGTACCGATAGGTCGTGCATAACCTCGCCGGTATCGCGTTTGTAGGTCTGTAACAATAACGTTTGCGTGTGGGCTCCGCAACGTGCGCCGGTTTTATCATTAAATAGCCGACGCGAACGGTTGCCGACCAAATCTTTTTTCGGGTCACCCGTTAACGGCTTATTAAAAGCATCGTTGTGCCGCGCGACATAGCCTTTCGGGTCAGTGGCAATAGCGTAAATAATGTGTTCATGCCGCTTCAGAGTTGGTTCCTGAATAGCAGGTAATATACTCTCGAAAAGCTCCGTGTAAGGTGTCTTGTATTTCACCGGTTCGGTTCCGGGAACCGCCTGGTAGTCTCGGGAAAACAGTTGAGCGGACGTCAGCTCGCCTTGCTCAATAGCCTTTTCTAAACGTTGCCCAATTTGTTCAGCTGCGTCGGTTGCGGCCTGGTAAATCACTCTATGTTCAGCGTCGGCATCATTTTCAACCAGATGCGCGAATAATTGCTCCGACTGCAACTCCAGTTGCTCTGCCTGGCCGCTCACGTCATCCAGTTGTTGGTATTGTTCCGATAAGTCTGAGTTTACAGAATGCAGAAGCTCGCCGTTGCGGGAAAGGTCGTCTGCGTTCTCACCCATTAACCCGGTAATTTTCTGCAGTTGCTGCTCCACCGTCTCAGCTTGCTCTACAATACTGGCCAACTGCTCAACAATGCCCTCGGTTGTTTCGGACTGCTGCTCAATGTGCTTTGACAGTTGCTCAATATTATTGACCGCAACTGTGGTTTCATTATGAATCGCTTCAACCAAATTACTCACTTCTACGGTTGCATCCGAAGTTCGTCCGGCCAGCGTTCTGACTTCATCGGCCACCACCGCAAAGCCGCGACCATGTTCACCGGCACGCGCCGACTCTATCGACGCATTCAGCGCCAGCAAGTTGGTTTGTTCAGCAATACTGTCAATAACCTGGGTCACTTTACGAATATCATCGGCTTTAGCCTGCAGACCTCTGACTGCTTCAGCACTTTCGCGGCTGTCCGCTACTACCAAAGCTATTTTCTGGGTGAGTTGCTGTATTTTCTCGCGGCCTTCGTGGCTTATCTGCTTGGTTTGCTCTGCCGCAACAGCCACTTCCGATGAAAAGCTTTCTATGCCCTTCGCCCGTTCGCTAACGCGTGAAGAGTTATCCACACTCTCTTTCAGGCGCTCGACAATATCCGCCAAAACAGTTTTAAAACGACTTATCGCAAAACTAAGCTCTGCCGTTGCTATTGCATTCTTACCGGAATTTTCGGCCAACTGATCCGTGCCGTCCCCCTCGGCGAACTCTTCATCATCCGCTACTCTGGCGGCACGAAAATAACGGGCATGAAACCAGCTTAAGACAATAAATAATAAGCTTTGCAGAAATAACTGCAGCCACAGCCAAGGCACAAACGATAGGACAAGAATACCGGCAACTATTGCCAAAGCCGTTACCAACAAAGGAGGTTTCACATCAACTGTGGACATTTATCTGCTTCCATAAGGCGTAAAAAACGCAACGTACCATGTATAATTATCGAACAGTTTCCTTGAAACTTTATGACGCTGCACTACGACCTTGGTAGCAGGTGCAGACGGGCAAAGCACCCGCCTGCGGATTTAAGAGCGGAAATTAACGATCTTTGTCGCTCTCAGTCTCGTTGTCTGAGCCCAGCTCTTCCTGCTGACGAAGGTAACCAGCGGCCTCTTCATCAGAAGTCTTTGACTGTGATTGCTGCAGTCTGTCCTGGTCCGTTGGAATGGCCCGGGTCTGCTCATTTAACTGATGTATCTGTGAGGCATTGCCCAAATCGCGATTGCTGGTAATAGAAGCGATAGACTCGCGGTCTTTCAGGAAGTCGATAACATCCTTGCGAATAGACGCCATTTCATCATCCGATTTGTGCATTTCAAGAATGTGTCGCGGATGCTCCAGGTTTTTCATTCCGGTAGCGGCAAAAGTCGTCGATACAATACGTGACACGATAACCCAGGGAGTAATACTACTGCGAACCAGCGTATTCTCTGAGCGAGTACTGTCGTGAATACCGGTACCTGTTGAGATTTTAGACTCAGTAAAGGTTCCTTCGCACTTAAAGTAAATAAGCATGGATTCAAACTGAATCTCCGCATAAAACAAGTGCGCGATATTCGCCGACAGGCTCGCAAAAGCACGCAACACATAACCGATAAGGCAGAAGTGAACGGCAGTCATAAACACGCCTGCCAGCGTCATTAAATCGCTATAAGGAGTATCTTCCCCCAGCCGATAGTTCATGCTGTCGAGAACCCTCACCAAATCGACCGCGGCATAGGCTAAGAAAAAGGTGAACAGCACGCCAATAATGAACAGACTATTACCTAGCAGCAAACTGACCAAACGCGACTTATCAAATAACCCGCCCAGTCCCATAGGTTTTACCTGAGGCTGAATTTCCTGAATCATCTCGCCACTAAAGGCACCTTTGCCGTCAACGTGTTCCTGCAAGTTAGGATCCAGTTCACGATACACCCGGTTTGGCACTTCGCGATAACGACGGTTCGCCATGACCAGGTTGTCCAGATTAATAAAAATCTCTTTAGGGTGCACCGACTCCTGCCAGTTTTCCCTTAATTCAGAGACTTCAGAAACCGGATTCGCATGGGCTAAACGTCTTTTCAGCAACACCACAGTGACAGCCGTGCAAACTAAAGCGCCAACAAAAATACCAAATAAGTACCAACCCGCATGAAAGTCCGGCAACGCCGCATAATATTGCTCAACTGTTGCCGCCGTTACGTCTGTTGAAGCCATCCACCAGCTAACCACCAGCCCTACCACAACAGGCAATAACAAAGCGAAAGCAATAATCTTGACCAAATCGCCACTGCCCATAGAGTCAATAGTCTGCTCCGCCCCACGGGATATCGCCTTACCGGCAGCCTTCCACACATGCATGATATAAAGCGTCAATAAAACAGTGTAGACCGGGAAAGCCAGTACGCCTGCGTCTCCGGCAAAACCAGCCAGGGACACAAAAGCAGCAAAGCCAAACGCAACCATCGCCGTAAGAGTACGTACCCAGGCGCCTAACAGGCGTTGCGCCATATTACGAACGGGGTAAGGCATAAAGAGTAATTTGGGAAATACCGTGTGAGCTATTCGCGCCAGTAAGCCTTTGGGCTCTATAAAGGTGCTGTTTTTACGGCCCATAAGCATTTCTTCCAGAGCCTGATCGTTATAAGCAACATAACGCGACTCTTCCTGCGCGGTACTGCGCTCAGACTTACTAAAGTTAGGAGCCAGTGACGTAGGGTGATTACGACCAACAAAGTAGCGCAGCATAGCCATAATGCCGCCGCTCAGTACTTTTATACCGACCGCCAGAAGCGAAATACCGAAAATAGCCAGCACCCACCCCATAATAGGATCTTGCTTTACAGAACCAGCTCCTGCTACCAGCAAATACACACCAAACAGCGATTGCACAACCCCACGAATACTGGTTACCAAGCCCTCTGTTTTAAACGGATTTTTTAATCCAAGATCAATCGAACCGTAATCAAACGCCACCGAACTTCCCCTACTCTATATGCCTATAAAAAATAAAGGCTTTAGGTTAGCGGTAAGTTAACTGCTGAGCAATAGAAAAATAAAAGCCTGAAAGCATTGAGCTCCATTGACATCAAGCCATGTGCGTAGCAATCTAAGCCTCTATTTTGCTATCAAGCGGCACAGACTATGAAAACCATCGTTGATCACCTGGCACAGTATGCGGCTTATCATCGGAACCGTAAGAATGTCATGACTCATCTTGTCGGTATTCCACTGATTGTTGTCGGCATCATTAGTTTATTATCACGGCCTGCGCTACCCTTGGACTACTTTTTGATTACCCCCGCCAACTTAGTTGTTCTGGCGGCGGTTATTTTTTATATCCGCCTGGATATCAAACTCGGTTTGCTCATGACCATTTTGCTATGGCTGTCGCTGTCGTTAGGACGCGACATAGCCGCATTACCAACCAGTTTATGGCTGAGCTGGAGCATTGGTCTGTTTGTTGTCGGTTGGGTATTTCAGTTTGTCGGTCATTATTTTGAAGGGCGCAAACCGGCTTTTGTAGATGATATTATGGGGTTAGCCATTGGTCCCTTATTCGTCGTAGCAGAAGTCGTATTTATGTTGGGCTTTAGAAAGGACTTAAAAGCAGCGGTGGAACAAAAATTATGATGGAACTGGATTACCCGCAGTGGTTTCATGACTGGGCGGCAACCCAACCCTGGGCCTACACAATTGGAGCCTGCTTTTTCCTTGTTGTAGCGGTTTGGTTTTCTCAGCTTGTGACCAAACACGTTTTACTGCGCGGTATTTCTCGTCTGCTGTCCCAAACCCAGTTAGGCAGTGATCCGGGCATAGGCATTCGCGTTATTGTCAGCCGCCTGGCTCAGGTCGTTCCTGCGTTAGTGTTGTCCGGCGGTATTTATTTGGTGCCCGAGCTACCGGAAACCGCCACCACCATCATACGTAACATCAGTATTGCTTACCTTATACTGACTCTGGCGCGTTCGTTCAGCGCAGCCATGACCAGCGTTAACGAAATATACAGTCGGCAGCCTGACGCACACACAAAACCCATAAAAGGTTATCTGCAAATTGCGAAAATAGTGGTCTATGTGGTGGCGACTATTCTCATTATTGCCTCATTGCTGGACCGCTCTCCGGTTATTCTGCTATCAGGAATTGGTGCCATGGGTGCGGTTGCCATGCTGGTATTTCAGGACACCATTCTGTCACTGGTCGCCAGTATTCAGCTCTCGTCTAATGACATGCTTCGTGTTGGCGACTGGATTGAAATGCCCCAGTTAAACGCTGACGGCGATGTCATTGATGTGGCATTACATACGGTGAGAGTACAAAACTGGGATAAAACCATTACCAACATCCCTACCAAACGTCTTATTTCCGAGTCGTTTAAAAACTGGCGGGGCATGCAGGAAAGCGGTGGACGTCGTATAAAACGAGCGTTATATATTGACCAGAACAGTATTCACTTTTTGTCCGCTGAGCAAAAGAAAAAACTAAAACGTTTCTCGCTACTTACCGATTATCTGGAACAAAAAGAAAAAGACATAACGGAGTGGAACGCCGGGTTGGAGAAAAAAGGTTTCGACCCTATAAACGGACGTCAGGTAACCAATATTGGCACCTTCCGCGCTTATGTAAAACAATACCTTAAGCAGAGACCCGACATACACGAAGGAATGACCTTAATGGTTCGTCAGTTAAACCCGGGGCCTCAGGGTTTGCCCGTTGAAGTCTACTGCTTTAGTAACGATACCGCGTGGGAAATTTACGAAGGTATTCAGTCCGACATTTTTGATCACTTGTTTGCCATACTGCCACAATTTGACTTACAAGTTTTTCAGGAAACTTCAGGGCAGGACGTTCGCTCAGCGGTACAAACGCTTGAGCTTAAACCCAAAAGTGATGATGAATAAGTTAAGACTGAACTAACACTTTACTGTCATTAAGTCTTCATGTTTGCGGAGTAATTTCTTTTACTCTGGGAAAATGCATGGAGTAAAACAGTGAAGCAATTTAATCGACGTGACTTTTTAAAGCTATTTGCAGCAACGGGCGCAGCAGTCACCGTATCAACCGCATTACAGGGCTGTGCAAGTATTGGCAAAGCCAGTGAGCGCAGTTCCGTCAAGTTTGACCATGGCGTAGCCAGTGGCGATCCAACTTCAAACGCCATTTTGTTGTGGACTCGCGCCGTGCCGGAAAATAGCACAGAAAAACAAGTAACGCTGGGCTGGGAACTGGCCGCCGATGAAAACTTTTCAAGTATCATTCGCTCCGGAACGGCCACAACAAGCGCCAGCAGAGACTACACAGTCAAAGTCGACGTTACCCAATTATCGCCAAACCAGCGTTACTACTACCGTTTTTTAGGTAAGAACAGCAAAAGCCCCTCCGGTAAAACACAAACGCTTCCTGAATCTGGCTTAAGACCACTGAAATTTGCGGTTTTTTCCTGCTCTAATTACCCCGCCGGTTACTTTAATCCATACACCGAAGCGGCAAAGGACGACTCTATTGATGCGGTCATTCATTTAGGTGACTACATTTACGAATATGGAGCTGGCGGTTACGCCACCGAAGGTTCGCAAGAAATTGGCCGCGGCTTACCCGAAAACAATAGTACCGAACTTTTTACCCTGACTGATTATCGTCGCCGCTACGCGCTTTACCGCACCGACGAAGGGTTACAGGCGCTGCACGCACACGCCCCTTTTATTGCCGTTTGGGACGACCATGAAATTAGTAATGACACCTGGAAAAACGGCGCCGAGAACCACCAGGAAGATGAAGGCAGCTTTATTGAAAGACGCGCAGCCGCGGTTCAGGCTTACTATGAATGGCTGCCTATTCGTCCACCACAGGGCGAAGCCAACCTCACTATTTACCGGGACTTTAAATTCGGTGACTTAGTCGATTTGATCATGCTGGATACCCGCATTATCGGGCGTGACAAACAACTGAATTATGATGACTACCGCGACGCAGAAAGCGGCCAGTTCAACACCGAAAAATTCCAGCAAGACATGTCTGCCGACCGCAGTATCATGGGCAAGAAGCAGTTACAGTGGCTGGTTGATAAACTGAATAACAGCTCAGCGCGCTGGCAAGTTCTGGGGCAACAATTGCTTATGGGGAAAATGAACTTCCCCGCCGCTGCATTTGCGGCCGATGACCGCAGTAAAGTCACACCACTGTTGTTACAAATAGCGGAGCTTAAAAAGCGCCTGCAGAACGGCGAAGAACTAACAGCACAGCAACAGGCCATGGTCACTCAGGTTACTCCCTATAACCTTGACGCATGGGACGGTTACCCCATTGAACGGGAAATGCTCTACCGAGCCGCGCAAAAAGCCAATAAACAATTGGTGGTTATTGCCGGTGACACTCACAACGCGTGGCACAGCGAACTGCGTAGTTCAGATGGAGCTCATATTGGGGTGGAGTTTGCCACGCCTTCGGTATCATCTCCGGGAATGGAAGCTTATTTAAGCCTGGACACAAAAACCGCAGAGCAGTTGGCCAAAGCATTGCCTACCCTTATAGAAGACTTAAAATATACCAACCTGCATCAGCGCGGTTATATGAACCTCTTTGCATCCGAGGACGCGGTAGAAGCGGAATGGGTGTTCGTAGATACGATTCGTAGCAAAGACTATCGGGTAGTGAATAAGCACAGAGCGCGCTACACGGGAAGTTAGTTTCTAGCTCATAAAGTGAAAAAGGGAACCATGACACAGGTTCCCTTTTCTCGTTTTAGCGCAGTTTTACATACCAAACTTCTTGGTAAACTCTAAATAAAACAAACGCGGTGGACCTGAGATAAAGGTTGGGTTACCAAAGCTTCCGCCCGTATTCCCGGCATCAACCAGGTATTCTTTGTCGAGTAAGTTGGTTGCTTTCAGTGCCAGACTCCAGTTGGCAGAGTCATTATAAAGACCCAGCGACGCATTCACTAAAGAGACCGAATCCTGACTGATATCCAGGCCAGCTACCGGTGCATTTTCTGGTTCAAAGAATACTTCTGACCGATAGGTACCGACTACAGAGCCACGCAATGCGTATTGACTGGAAAGCGCTGCTTCGTATATCACTCCAAGGCTTGAAGTCCATTCAGGCTGAAGACGGAAACGATTGCCAGCTAAACTTCCGTTGGTGCTGTCGTCATCAATTTTGGCATCCAGATAGGCGAGGTGACCAAATAGCTCAATGCCTGCGCCTAAATTCGCATTAATTTCAGTTTCGACACCAAAGTTCGTCGCAGAGCCAGCGTTTGCGGTGTAAAAGTTACCCGAATCGTCCTGCAGCGTTACCTGAAAGTCTGAATAGTCCTGATAAAATACTGACGCAGAATAACGTACACGGTTTTCCGTTAAGTTTCCTTTAAGGCCGGTTTCGTAGTTCCAGATAACTTCCGCCGGAATTAACCCAAAATCCCCTATGGCTTCACCGTCGGCATCAAGAGTCGAGCTCACATCAACAACTTCCGAACGACGACCTTTTGAAACCGTTGCAAACCAGTTGTTATCGTCATTCAGCTTGTAAATAATATTAAAGCGAGGCAACCATGCGTCTGAACTGTTACTAGCAGTGAACACTTCTCCATCCGTTGAAACAGTCGGCAACAAGGTTTGTGTTGGCAGACCTAACAGAGGTAACAACTGGCTGTTCGGCATGGTCGCAGCAAAGCCACTTTCCCGATCTTCTGAAACGTAACGAATACCCGCAGCAACTTCGGTTTTATCGTTTAACTGGTAAGTGAAGTCAACAAAGGCAGACCAGGACTCATTATCGCCAAAGTTGGTAAACTCGCCGGCGTATGGAATTTCCTCTAAGGCTCCCCCGGTTAATACCGGTGTCAGTTGGTTGACTGAACCATCGGCATTAATACAGGGCAAACCACTGGGTAAAGCCCCGGCGCAGTTCAGGAAAATAGATTCTTCGGTGCTAAAGGGTACACGCTGGCTGCCGTCTTCTGTGAAGTAATTAATGCCCCATAGAGTTAAGACATTATCGCCGGCGTAGTTAAAGCGGAACTCCTGACTGAACTGGTCGCCTTCTGCATCTTCACCAAACTCCAGGAACCAGGCCTGAGTGCCGTCTGCGTCAAACACCTCCAGTGAGTCGAAGCTGCGGTAGCCACTCACCGAGGTAAAGCTTAAGCGCGGACTAATGGTCCAGTCTACGGTTAAATTCATGTCATCGACGGTTCTGTCCAGACCCAGTTTTTCGCGACCTAGTACCGAGGCCGAGTAAGGACTGCCGGTCATTTCAACAAAACTGTAGGGGCTGGTGTCGCCGCCGGTTGGTGCGAAAATACCATTTTTAAATGAGGTTCCGGTATCTTCGTTTTTCTCGTAACTGTAAATTAAGTCAGCAGTTACCGTATCGCTGGGCTGAAAACGAAGCGAACCACGTAAGGCTTGTCTGTCAATGCCGTTCATGTCGTCCTGACCCGACGCAATGTTCTCAATAAATCCGTCACGTTCACGGTAACTGAACGCCAGGCGTCCACTCACTAAGTCACTGCCGCCGTTAATGAAACCACCCAGCCGTTTCTGAGATTCATTTCCCGCACCAGCGCTAATTTCGGCAGAGAAACCCGCTTCAGGCTTACGGGTTATAACACTGATAGCGCCAACCGATGCCGCCGTACCGAATAATGTTGCCTGCGGGCCTTTAACCACTTCTACACGTTCTATATCGAACAATTCAAAGTAGGAGCCACGTGAGCGTGATACATCCACTCCGTTATAATAAACTGACACCCTGGGAGATGCCTGAGCAGATCCGCTGTCTGAGGTAATACCGCGAATAACAAAGCCAGGGTTGTTCGGGCTTTGCTCCTGAATCACCAACCCCGGCGTCAGGTCTGAAATCATATCCAGTTCATTTAAGCCCAGCTCGTCCAGACGGCTGCCTTCAAACGCACTGATACTGGCAGGCACATCGTTAATAGACTGCACACGCTTTTGTGCGGTAACTTCAATTCGCTCAAGTTCACCTGATGTGTCCTCTTGCGCAAAAGCAGCTGGTGCACTTAACGCACAAAGTGCTGCAATAACAGAGTTTAATACTTTATTTGTTGGAAACGGTAGTGCCAATGTTTTCTTATGAGTAGTCATAACCCTTAAAACCTTAATGTGAAAAGTGAATGGTTAACGCCGGGCTAATGTACTGAGGTCAGTTGACGATACGATGACGAATAAATGACGCATTTGTTGCTAATCTGTCAATTTTGTTGAGCCGCCCACTAAATACTTGTATGGTCTCCAATCCTTTATATTTAAAAACATTAAGACGGGTGGTATTACTTGCTAAAGCTTCCTTCAAAACTGTCTGCGTGCGGGCTCGTTATTTTCAGCCTGGCTTTTTCTGATGCCTCTGCCGGTGACAACTCGTTGCAACAAGTGTCTTTCCAGTCAGTGCTCGAACTGCCTTCTGATAGCCCGGATAACACCCACAATTACGGGTCTCATTCCTCTCAGTTTATTCAGTATTGGAGTGCGCCAAAACAGTCCGACGCGGCCGCTAATGTCATTTTTATTCACGGTGGTTGCTGGTTAAAAGAATACGATATTACTCACACCAATCCGGCAAGCAGTGCATTGAGAAAAGCAGGCTTTAACATCTGGTCTGTTGAATACCGGCGTCTGGGAGAGCAAGGCGGAGAATGGCCAGCAAGTCTGAATGACGTGAAAACCGCAATTCACTTTATACAGCAAAAGCTCAATGGCCAGCCGGTGGCTGTTATGGGGCACTCTGCCGGCGGCCACCTGGCACTTCTGGCTACCACCCGGGAAACGCCCTCGACTGAAAATATAAACGCTGTTATTGGTCTGGCCGCTATTACTGATATGGTTAGTTACACTCAGGCGCAAGGCAGTTGCAACCGTGCCGCCAGCAACTTAATGAAAACAGCTTACACCAGCCAAGACGATTACCGTGCTGCCAGCCCCAAAGCACAAAGGCTGCACGCTAATACCTGGCTTATGCAGGGTACCGATGACCAAATTGTACCTATGAGCCAAACTGCGGATCTCGACGTAAAGACAGAACAACTTGAAGGCGCAGGTCATTTTGACTTAATACACCCAAACTCAACTGCGTGGGAAGCCATTATTCAGCGACTGAACAAAGAGCTAAAACCATGAACTTTACTGACGTACAAGAACTCGACAGCATTGACCCCTTTGCCCGGCACCGTGAACAATTTAAGCTGCCGGTTAATAGGGTTTATCTGGATGGCAACTCGCTGGGCGCAATGACCAAAGCAACGGCAGACCGTTTACAGCAGGTTATCCAGCAGCAGTGGTCGCAGGATCTTATCAGCAGTTGGAACGAACATAACTGGATTAACCTGCCGCAAAGCGTCGGCGAGAAAATTGCCCGCCTTATTGGCGCACAGCCGGAACAAACCATTTGCTGTGACTCAATATCGGTTAATTTGTTTAAAGCGCTGGCAGCGGCATTGGCCATTGCTCAACGTCAGGATTCCGACCGTAACATTGTGTTATCAACCAAAGACAACTTCCCGACTGACTTATACATGGTGCAGGGAATTTCGCAGTTTGTGGGTGAGCACCGTTGTCAGCTAAAACTGGTTGATGAGAGCGAGCTGGAGCAACAGATTGACAATAAAACCGCAGTAGTTCTGGCAACCGAAGTGAACTTCAGAACCGGAAAACGACTTAACGCTAAACAACTTATTACCAGCGCACACTGCCAGGGGGCACTGGTTATTCTGGATTTAGCCCACAGCGCAGGGGCAATGCCTGTATACCTGGACGACTGGGAAGCAGACTTTGCGGTTGGCTGCACTTATAAATATTTAAATGGCGGTCCCGGTGCGCCAGCCTTTATTTATGCCGCAAAACGCCATCATCAAAATATGAGTCAGCCTTTAAGTGGCTGGTTCGGACATGCCCGTCCGTTTGATTTCACACCAGACTACGAGCCCGCTGCCGGCATTCAGCAGATGCTGACCGGCACCCCTTCCATTCTCGCTATGGCAGCAGTCGACTCGGCACTGGAAGCTTTCGAAAATGTGGACATGGAAAAGTTAAGAGAAAAATCCTTACAGCTGACAGAGGTTTTTCACCAATTGTTAGAAGGCGCTGCACTGGATAGCAGCCTAAAGCTTATTTCTCCACAGCAACGGGAACAGCGAGGCAGTCAGTTGTCGTATCGTTATGAGCACGCCTATGGCTTATGTCAGGCGCTGATTCAAAGAGGTGTAATAGCTGACTTTCGTGCCCCAAATTACATCCGCTTTGGGTTTACCCCTCTTTACAACAGCTTTGAGGATATCTGGCAGGCTATTGAGCAGTTAAAGCAAGTTATTGAAGCTAAAGAATATCTCGACCCGCGCTGGCAAAGCCGTAATACCGTAACCTGAAACAAAAAAGCCTCAGTCGAATACATTCGCTGAGGCTTTTCATTACTATCTTTTTATCACCAAGCAAAAATTACATCATTTTTGCTACTGGAATTTTCTGACCATTTAGTACGCCTTCACCGTTTTCCATCTGGAATTCGCTGCGGTACTCGTCATCTTCTTCCTTCAGCAAGCCTTGTTGTATGTACATATCAATCATCATTGGCGCTTGTTGTTCAGCCATTTTCTGCAGTTCAGCTTCATCGGCACCAGGCATTTGCATGCGCATTGTTGACAACATCTGCTGTTCAGCGACCCATTTCAACAACGGCTTATCAATAGCAATGGATGAGTCAACAATCAGGCTGGAAAGCCAGAATTGCGTGTCTTCCATATTGTCCGGCATTTGGTTTACACCCGCCAATTTAGCGCTTAGGTCACCTTTAAATTCGCCCGGCTCCATTTTCCCGCTAAATTCACTAATAACGAACTCAGGCTCTGCCTGCAGTAACTTAGGTAGGTTTTCCTTTACCAGCTTTTGCGTCGCAACTTCTATTTCGTCGGGGTTCTGGTCATAAATCTTTTGCATCATTTGGTTATAAGCAAGCAAGAACTCAGAATCGATGTTATTAAAAGCCATCTTTAACTTCAGATCGTCAAGGTCAAAGTCTTCGGCTTTCAGCGACTCTACAGAATAGTTCATATCAATATTCATGCTTTCTTTGTCGTCGCTGAAATAACTAACGAATTCAATTCCAAGATCTTTCAATTCAAACAGGGCGACATCATCCGGCTGGCCTACAATGACTTTATCAAGCTTCATAGACATTTCGCCTTCATAAAGCTCGCCCTTCACAATTTCCAGCATGTTGCCTTTAGCTTCAGTGCTTATTTCAAACTCACCAATGCTGATAGCCTGGCCCTCAATAAGACCTTCTGCGCCTTCCAGTTTTCCTTCGTAACTGAACTCATCCGAAGAAATGGAACCTTCACCTTCATAGCCAGTAAAGGTCAGTGACGTTTGCTCATCATTCGGTTTAGAACTGAACGCGACAATTTCATCGTCATAACTAACACCACCAAAAAAACCAGCCGAACCAGTCAGGTGATAAAAAGGCGTGTTCTCTTCCCATTCAATATACTCACGTAACCCATCGTCCTTGGCATGAGCTTCAAACGAAGCCATACCCAGACCAGGAGAAAATTGAGTCAGAACCGGGCCATGCTGAACATCAATAACCACTTCAAAGGACAGGTCTTCAGGTGTTGACGTTTCCGGGTAGATAGAACCGAAATCTACTCCCAGCGATACCGTTGCAGTTGAACCGAACCAGCCACTATCAAATGACACCATACGGGCGTTATAAGTGGGCAACTGATTAATAACTTCAATATGTTGTTTTAATGCGTCCTCAACTTGAGGACCAACGAACTTCGGGCCGATTAGAGCGGCAGCAACAATGACGATACCGACGCCGCCTAGGAGTCCTTTCTTATTCATATTATACCTTTCATTTATAGGGCTGGATTGTAATTATAATGTTGTAAATGATACAGAAACTTTTTATCGACGGCAAAATTTTGAGTGTAAAGGAGCGTTAATGCAACCCACGCGGATAATGATCAATAAGTAAAAAAATGGGATAATGCCGCCTATTGCTCGCTGACAGCAGTCAACTTATCAACCGCGGTGCCCCTTAAATGGAAATCAATGTAAACTTTCTCGACAATATGCGCCTTGAGGCGAAATTCGATGACTTCACGGTTATTTCGGATCAGCCTATTCGGTACAAAGGCGATGGCTCCGCCCCCGGTCCTTTTGACTACTTTCTGGCGTCTTCCGTTATGTGTGCGGCACACTTTATTCGCCTTTATTGCGACACACGCGATATTCCAACCGAAAATATCCGTATTTCACAAAACAACGTTGTCGACCCCGAAGACCGCTATAAGCAGCTGTTTAAAATTCAGGTTGAGTTACCGGCTGATATTTCGGAGAAAGACCGCAAAGCCATTATTCGTGCAGCCGAGCGTTGCGCCGTTAAGCGCGTTATCGAAAACGATTTAGAGTTTGACGTCGAAGCGGTTGAAAGCATCACTCAAGACGCTCAGGCGTTACTGACCATACGCCCTGACAGCGACAGCCGAACCTATATTGAAGGTAAAGACTTACCGCTGGAGCAAACCATAGCCAACATGACAGCGATACTGGCGAATCTGGGTATGAAAATCGAAATTTCATCCTGGCGTAATATCGTCCCGCATGTCTGGTCGCTGCACATTCGCGATGCCGCTTCTCCTATGTGCTTTACCAATGGCAAAGGCGCCACCAAAGAAAGCGCATTATGCTCCGCGCTGGGTGAGTTTATTGAACGCTTAAGCTGTAATTTCTTCTATAACGACCAGTACTTTGGTGAAGAAATAGCAAACGCTGAGTTTGTGCACTACCCCAACGAAAAGTGGTTTAAGCCCGGCACAAACGACGAGCTTCCCACGGAAATTCTGGACGAATACTGCCGTGAGCTTTATGACCCTGAAGGTGAATTGCGCGGTTCACACTTAATTGATACCAACTCAGGCCGGGCTGACAGAGGGATCGTTTCATTGCCGTTCACGCGTCATTCCGACGGCGAAACAGTTTATTTTCCGTCAAACTTAATTGAAAACCTGTATTTAAGTAACGGCATGAGTGCGGGTAATACGTTGCCCGAAGCTCAGGTTCAGTGCTTATCGGAAATTTTTGAGCGCGCCGTTAAAAAGCACATTATTGAAGAAGAAATTGCTCTGCCCGATGTGCCGCAAGAGGTGCTTATCAGGTACCCGAATATTCTGGAAGGAATAAAAGCCTTAGAAGAGCAAGGCTACCCAGTGTTAGTTAAAGATGCTTCGCTTGGCGGTCAGTTCCCGGTAGCTTGTGTTACTTTAATGAACCCACGCACCGGTGGTGTTTTTGCTTCTTTTGGTGCGCACCCAAGCTTTGAAGTGGCGCTGGAGCGCAGCTTAACCGAGCTATTACAAGGGCGTAGCTTTGAAGGTTTGAACGACTTGCCAGCCCCTACTTTCAACTCTATGGCTGTAACCGAACCAAATAACTTTGTTGAGCACTTTATTGACTCATCAGGCGTAGTGTCCTGGCGTTTCTTTAGTGCCAAGTCCGACATTGAATTCGTTGAATGGGACTTCAGCGGCTCTAACCAGGAAGAAGCCGATACGCTGTTTGGTATTTTGCAGGACATGGACAAAGAAGCTTACGTAGCCGTGCATGAAGATTTAGGCGCGCCGGTATGCCGTATTCTGGTGCCGGGCTATTCGGAAGTTTACCCCGTGGAAGACCTTATTTGGGACAACACCAATATTGCTCTGCAATACCGCGAAGACATTCTGAATTTACACCGATTGAGTGATGAGCAGTTAGAAGATCTCGTTGATCGCTTAGAAGACAGCCAGCTTGATAACTACATGGACATTATCACGCTGATTGGCATTGAGTTTGATGAAAACACGGTTTGGGGTCAGCTCACCATTCTTGAGTTAAAGCTCTTAATTTATCTTGCGCTGCAACGCCATGACGATGCCTTCGAATATGTAGAAATGTTCCTGCAATTCAACGACAACACCGTTGAACGCACACTGTTCTACCGTGCCATTGAGGCCGTGCTGGAGATTACGCTAGACGAAGAACTGGAACTTGAAGACTATCGCTACAACTTAGGCCGCATGTACGGCGAAGGGACGATTGAAGCGGTGATAGGCTCTGTTAACGGTACTACCCGCTTTTACGGACTGGAGCCAACCAATATGCAGTTGGAAGGCCTGGACAGGCACTTACGCTTAATAGAAAGCTACAAAAAGCTGCACGCGGCAAGAGCAAACTAAGCGCCTACTTGTTAGCCAAAACGACATTCATTTAGCAAGGGCAGAACTCAACTTTCCAGCCCTTGCTAAACCGTTCGATTTTTTCGTTCGTTTCACCTCATAAAATGCATCTTAAGCTGTCAGTTACTTATTAGACAAACTAATCGCCAATTCGGAAGTTCCGTCCATTAAGGAATAACAGCCTTCTCTCCTTAAAGCATTGAAATTTGAATTTGCCTTTAATATAACAATCGTCCTAAAAAACGAACCCTTAAATGAATTTACATTTAGTTACATTTGATTACATTAAGCGGGATTTCAATCTGTATTTAGAAAAGAATAACCTTAGCCTTTTCCTTATTAGGAACCTGTATGAAGAATTTGAAACTGAGCCTTTTAATTTCCCTGAGCTATGCCTTTGTTGGCTTAGGTTTATTAGTCATTGCGTATTTCGCGTTTACCCGAATGTCTTACATCAATGACCAATCAACAGTAATCTCTCAGCAGTGGCTGCCCTCAGTCGCCACCGTTGAACATATTAATACGCTGACCGCCGATATTCGCGCTCAGGAAGCTATGCATATTCTCAGCACAAATAGTGCAGACCAAAGAGAGGTTGAGAAGAAACTGGACGTCTTAATGCAAGAAACCCGCGAGAACATTGAACGCTCCCGCGCTCTAATCGAAAGTGAAAATCTAAAACGTTTATCGGATGAGTTCCTGCGCAAATACGAAGATTACCTGAGTATTAATGAACGGATAATAGAGTTATCCCGCCAAAACCGTAATGAGGAGGCCCGGGCGTTACTCATTGGTGACTCCCTTAAGGCCTATAGCGAATATTCGAATGTTCTACTGGAAATGGCCGCGCTAATATCGGAGAAGGCAAACGAAGCGAGTGACTACGGCGATACCGTATACTCCGATTCACTAACGACACTAAGCGCGATCACAATAGCTATTATCATTTTGCTTGTTGTTATTGGCGTCTACATTACCCGCACTATGAGTCGGCAAATTGCAGTATTACAAGACGCAATGAGTCAGCTTTCGCAGGGCGATCTAACTATAGAACTGAAAGATTTAAGCGACAATGAAATTGGTACCCTGTCGCGCCACTTTAATACGACAGTGAAAGCTTTTTAGAAGACCATAACTGAAATTCAGGACTCTTCGAACCAACTGGCTTCAACTTCAGAGGAACTGAGCACCGTTACCGAGCAGTCCACGCGCGGTATTCATCGCCAGACCGAAGAACTTGAGCAAGCTGTTTCGGCCGTAACCGAGTTAACGGCAGCAGTGGAAGATGTAGCGCGCAATGCGGTAGCTACCTCCGGCGATTCTGAGAAAGCGAGCGAACGTGCTATTGCGGGTCGTGGGCAAGTTGAACAAACCATTGCAACGGTTAACGCGTTACTAACCAAGCTGGCCAGCACTATGACGGGTGTAAATAATCTGGCCGGACAGGTAAAGAATATTGGCTCTGTTTTAGATGTTATTCGCGCCATTGCTGACCAGACTAACTTGCTGGCATTGAACGCCGCTATTGAGGCGGCACGTGCCGGTGAATCGGGTCGTGGATTTGCCGTGGTTGCCGACGAGGTAAGAGCTCTGGCACACCGTACTCAGCAAGCTACAAAAGAAATTGAAACCATGATCCAGTCGGTACAAAGCGAGACCAACACGACGGTTTCAGCTATGCAACAAAGCCATGAGCAGGCCAAACAGTCGGTGGATATTGCTAACGAAGCTGGTGAGGCATTGCAGGAAATTACTGATGCTGTTTCCCGCATCAGTGATCAGAATGTGACTATAGCCAGCTCAGCTGAAGAGCAGGCGAGTGTAGCTAAAGAAGTTGATCGCAACCTGGTCAATATTAGCGACATAGCCAGCGACAACGCGTCCGGTGCCAACGAAACCTCCGCCGCCAGCGTTGAATTGGCGCGGCTGGCTGAAAACCTTAACGGTTTAACTCAGCGCTTTAGGGTGTAAATGATGCCAGCATCAAAGATTGGCGACTACTCATATACAACGTAATAATTTAAAGCCGCAAAGGCCGGTTACAACCAGCCTTTGCGTTTGAAGTACCAATAAGGAGCTATGCCTGAAGCAACCATTAGCCCAAGTGCCCAAGGGTAGCCTAACATCCAATCCAGTTCTGGCATGTACTCAAAGTTCATACCATAAATACTGGCCACCAATGTGGGCGGTAAGAATACAACGGCGGCAATCGAAAATATCTTAATAATTTGGTTTTGCTGAATATTGATAAACCCCTGAGTAGAGTCCATCAGAAAGTTAATTTTATCAAACAAAAACGCGGTATGACTCATCAGAGTTTCAACGTCGCGCATAATCTCACGCAAGTTATCCGCCTGACTCTGATTGTTGCGTAAATACCGCAACAAAAATGACAAGTTTCTCTGCGTATCCATTAAACATAAACGGATTTTCCCATTGCTGTCCTCTAAACGCGCCAGCCGGTCAATTGCCTCATTCAACTCCGCATCTTCCTGCTCTAGCACAATACGGCTGACATCTTCAAGCTGTCGGTGGATATCTTCAATGGTGTCCGCATGATTTTCCACTTTCTGCTCAAGTAATGTCACCAGTAAATCCGGTGCACTCTCAACTTCAACTTGCCCACGCCTTGCGCGCATACGCAATAAACGAAAATCTGCTAAGTCGTTTTCCCTAATTGTGACCAGCCGGTCTGACTGTAAAATGAAAGCCACCGAAACAGTTCGGTAACGCCCTTCTTGCTGCACTAAAAATAGCGAGTGAACATGAATACCTGCTTTGTCCACAAAACAACGCGCTGATGCTTCAATTTCTTCCACGTCTGTGGACTCAGGCAGATCTGTTTCCAAAAGTTGATTCAACCAACTGCGTTCAAACTCATCAGGTTCTTGTATATCAAGCCAATCAACGTCCCCCAAATAAGACTCAATTTGTTGTCCATCAACTTCCGCTTCTTTAATGCGACCATTTTGAATATTATATAAACGGATCATAGCACTGCCTTAAAACCATGAAATAGATAGGCAGATAATACCACAACACCTATACCTTAAAAGTTCAGCCCGACAAAGGCGCCGCGGTTACGTTTAGCAACAGCCTGCATAAAGGCAGCAAAGGTTTCCGCGTTGCCTTGCGCGCGGCTAAAGCCTATTCCATGAATACGCATTACCGGCTTGCCATCGGATCCCTGATTCTGACTGGTTATTTGCCGAACTATGGCGTCTAAGTCACTGGCGCGGTAGTCGTCACCAAAAACGTATAAGCTGGTTGTGCCTTTGGTTTTTTTATAAAGGTTAATGGCTTTCAGAATACCCAGCTCAGGCGCACTTTTGCCGCCGGTAAAGTTTGGCATTTGTTGCATGGCCATTTGTCTGAACCGTTTGCTGTCCGGTAACCAGTCACCCGCTTTACTGCTGAACATAAAGTCACCGTCGGCGGCCATAATCTGAAAGCCCTTCATTTTCGGGTGACTTTCTATAATGTCGTTAACGACGCTAATGACCCGGCTCCAGCCCCGGCCTCCCGACATGGAGCCGGAATTATCAATAACAAACACCACGTACTCAGCGTCGGTTGGGATACCGCCTACGTCATCATCCGGTGTGTCAGTGCTGTTCGGCGTGTTTAGCATTGCCGTGGCTTGGCGTATTTCAGCCCTTAACGACGAGGCTTTATCCTGCAACTGTTGCAGGGTTTTCTGTGCCCGCGGAATAGAGCTTTCTAAATTCTTCTCCTGCTCAGTGACTGATGCGGTCTTTTGCTCGGCGGCAGACAGTTCATCTTGTTTGTCTGATAAAGCGCCCTGAAGCTCCTCCACCGACTGCTGCGCCAGCAATACTTCTGCAACTAAGGTACTAAGGTTAGCTGGCCCACGCTCAGTGTCTTCGGTACCGTTTTTCGCTAACAACACCAGCATAATCACCGCACCAAAGGCACAGGAAATAATGTCCAGAAAAGCCAGGTTAAACACCTCTATTGGCGCACGCTGAATTTTTCTCATTATGGCCACTCCGGAGCGGGTGATAAGAAAGTACCGCCGCTAACCCGCGACCAGTTCCAGTAAAGCGGAGAAGCGTAGGGGTCACCCTCTATCGGCAGCAATATAATATTGTAGCGAACACCTTTAGGCGCAAGATCAACCGTCTTTACCATCAGCGCCTGACGGCAGTCTGAGGAGATAGACTTTTTCGTCGAAATAAAATTACGACAGGAAAGCGGCAGGCCGTCTCCCAATGTTGGCAGGCCATCCGTTACTATGTATACGTCAGTAATATTCGGGTTCGTATCAAATAACGTACTAATGCCCAGCTGAAGGTTAGTGCCGCCCTCTGGCACAACCGCGCCTAAGTCCTTCACAATAGAATTCATAGAGCCGCTAACAGAGGCGGTACTGACATCTCTCTGCCCTAGGCGTTTTGCCGTATCGGAAAAGGTCACCACACTCACTTTTGAGGTTTGCGGAAGCCTTGCCAGCAACCACTGAGCAACCCGGCGCGTCCTTATCCATTTAGCAGTAGACACTTTGTCGCCGTCGCTCAAAGCCAATTTGCTCAGAACGTCAATTAAGTTATCACCCATCATAGAGGCACTTTTATCAATCAGAATGCCTATTTGCTCGCCTTCCACTTTCATGCCGGTAATAAAGTTTTGCTCACCCGTACCCGAAAGCTCAACATTGGCTGACTTCTCAACTTCTTTGGACAAGGCCGCTAACTGGTTTTCCAGGTCGGCGACAACAGCCAACTGAGTCGACAAGTCCTGCAAAGCTTTGGTTTGATCCTGGGTGGTGTCGTTTTTCGCTTGTTCAGAGTCTTCCTGCTTAGCCGACTCCAGCGCAATTTTGTCATTAATTTCGTCTATGGACTTTTTCAGACGCTGCTGCTCGTCCATTGACGCCGCCAGCTCCTGCTCAAGCTTTTCTTTTTCTTCTGAAGGGTCGGGCGTAAAAGCTTTAAAATCTATCAGGATAAAAATAAGGATAACGGCGCCCAGCCCGCATGCCATGACATCCAGAAAAGATAAGTTAAAGCCGTCGCCAGCCTGGCGTGGTCGTCGCATCTGAGTCGCTCAATTAACTGTGTAAATGAGACAGCAAGTGCTTCTCGCAGGACTCTTGCGTGCGGATAACCATCTTGTCCTGACGGCTGTTCAGCAAGTGCATAAACAACATCAGAATCAAAGAAATAAACAGCGCCACCAGCGTTGAGTTAAAAGCCACACCCAGCGATGCAGTCATACCGGCAATGTCACCATCCAGTGCCTTGTCGGCCTGCGCCAGCGCCGAGCCAATACCGCGCACCGTACCCACGAAGCCAATAGACGGAATAGCCCAGATAATGTAGCGGATCATGTTGTTGCCGCTTTCTAACTGAATGGCAATATTGTCTACCGACGACTCGATGGTGTCAGCTGCGTGCTGAACGTTTTTGGTGTTCTTAAAACGACGAATACAGTTAATCCAGGTGCTGTATGCGGGGGTTTCTTTATAAGCCGAGCTTTCTAAATCATTTAATGCCGCATCAACATCCAGCGCTTCGGACTTGTCGTAGCTTTCCAGTAAGTCGCGCGAGTAAATTTCTTCCTCGTCAATTAACCGCCACAGCTTATACAACATAAGGAACAGACAGAACAACATGAGCGAAATACACACCTGCTGTTCAACATCTTTGAAGATAACCGAAAATGCAGTTAAAGCTTCTGTCCCTTTCTCTGCCATTGCCACTTCGGCCGCCGGGCGAATAAGTCCTGCATACAGCAAATGTATCAGGGTAAAAATGGCCAGTAGCACACCACCACTGACAAAAAAGTTAGGGCTCATTGAAAGCGTATTATTTTTAGACATTATGCATTCCGGGCGTTAAATGTTAGTGGGGAAGTCTTGTGGTGCATCCAAAGACACAAAGTAAGCCGTCGCGCTGCCGGCTAAAGCCAACAGTATGACGCCCAAAATCACGCGTTTTTTCATGATGTTTCTCCTCATCACTCATGATACCGGGCTATTCTAAAGCCGATATCCTCTGCCGAAGCGCTTTCACCGTCGCGAACGCTGGCACGAATATTCTTCATGCGTCCGGTTTTATAAGACGCACCTTTTACCACATTCCCATTACCGCGAGCCGCTCCCAGGTAATCGGTGTAAACCCGGTCAAGATCGGGCGGATTTAAAGTGTAACTGTCGTGTACCCACTCTTTGACGTTGCCGTCTAAATCAAAAAAACCGCCACGCTCTGCTTTAAAACTGCCTACCGGTGCTTTACCGGCAAAACCGTCATTGTAGCCGCGTAAAATGAAAGTTTGCTGACCTTTTGCGGACTCATCGGCAAAGTTGCCCTGCTTGTCACGCAGGTGATCTTGACTGCCCCATACGTAAATAGTGGAGTCGGCCCTGCGATTAATTTTGGCTATGTATTCCCACTCGGCTTCGGTCGGCAAGCGGTAACCACGCGAGCTCGCATCGGTTCCCACCACCTTACTGTTACGAACTTTATAAAAAGGCTGCAGGCCTTCCTGTTCACTCAGCCAGTTGGTAAATAACGCCGCTTCGTCCCAGGACACATTGGTAACCGGCATTTTAGTTTTGCTACCCGAGCCTTTAAACGCGGCGAACTGCGCCTCGGTAATTTCATGGCGCGATATCCATACATCACGTGAGAAATCCACTTTCACCTGGTGCTCATTACGCCCGCGGCCTGGTTCATTAACCGGCGAGCCCATAGTGAATTTTTTCGGCGACAGACGGTTCATTTCAATGCCCAAAGTACTGACAAACAACGGCTTGCCTTCTTTTCTTCTGGCATCAAATTCTCGCAGCATCTCGGCTTTTACGTTCACTAACCGCTCGCTGCTTGGCTGAAACTCTTGCTTAACCGTACGGTAACCGGTTTTACGGAACTCAACTTCAGACGGTAAAGCCTGTAGCTTAGTGCGAAGCGGCGTAACGCCCTGTTTTTGTCCGTTAATGTAAACATCGCTGGGTTCGTTGGCGGTAAAAGCTACGTCACCCACCTCCGGGTCTAAGTTAAAGGTCAGTTGCTGGTTTTCAGCTGGCCCCAGCTTAATTGTCCGGCTTTGCTTAATGTAGCCGGCCTTTTGGTAACGAATAACATGTTCTTTATTGGCATCAACGCTAACTGGATTCTTTGCCGGCGCGCCGTTAACCAGCAACGCACCGCCCTTCGGGTTCACCGAAACATTAACAGTCGCCTGCACCGGTTGAAGACGGTAATTACGTTTCGGCTCTTTGTTGCGCACGGTTAAAGACACCATGTCCGTAACCGGCTCATACCCCGGGTAATTCACTACCACAGGGTAGTCGCCACCCACTTTAGCAACGGTTACCGGCGTTGACCCAACCTCTTTACCGTCAAGGGTAACCGACGCGCCAGCCGGGCTGGAGTTAATAGAGATAGTGCCACTAATAGGAGTTAGTCGAATTTGCTCTTCAACCTTACCGTCTATTAACGCCTCAATTGCCACTGAAGCAGGCTCGTAAGCCGGATGCGAGGCCGACACCGTATAAGTTCCGGGAGCAAATTCCCCCTCAAAGGTAGAAGCGGTTTCTCGCTGCTCACCATTAACTGACCAGACAATATCATTTGCGCCCGGCTCTGTAGTTATCGTCACTTTTGCCGGTTTAGGCTCCAGCTCAACTTCAATGGTAGAGGGGTTGTTGTCGTTTACCTGCACTTCTTTGCTTTGGTACTTGTCAGCAGACACTGCCACAAGGCCACCAGAGCCTACCGCGTAATATTTATTGTCGATGAAAAAACCAATACCGGAATTAACCGCAAAGCGCTGAGTTTGCGCTGCTTCTGCTGGTTTTACGGTAAAACTGTAGCCTTTGGTTAGGAACAACCAGCCAAAGTAAATAATCAGCAGTGCAAGAATACTGACCGAGAAGCCAATAGCCATTAGCCGTCGTTTACGTCGTCCTTTCTCAATGGCTTCGTCAAGTGTCGCCACGAAGTCTCTCCTGTTTTTTAATTATTCTACGCTAAATTATGCTAAACGCGTTCGTTACACTGAACGTTAATAACAATTGGCGTGCCCGACTTTTCTACCACAACATCGACAATGGTTGAGCGGTAGCCTTCGCGGCGGCCTTCTATTTGATATTTACCCGGCTTTAACTGGATGGTTTTTTCTCTTACCTCACCCACAACACCAACACCCAGTACTTTTATATAAGTGCGGTTGTCAGAACGAATCGTCACATCTATGGGCTGATTTTCCTTTTCAATAAGCTGCTCAACCTGGTTTATTTTTTCACCCAGCTTGGCGCTCAATTGCGTAAGCCCACTGTATTTGGACACCGCATTCACGGCATTTTGGCGAATGTTGTTGTCAGCAAGGCGACCTGGTCTTTCAATATACACATCCAGCGCACTGCTGGCGGCTAATATCTCGCCCGCGCTTTGCTTAGCCTGCTGCACAATCTGGCTATCCGGATAATCCTCCAGACCCTTTTCTGCCAGCATCAATACGGTCTGCCATTCGTCGGCACCCGCAAATACCTGAATGCGCTTTTCTAACGACTTCACGCCCTGACTTTTTAACTCGGCGTCAATTTGCGCCTGCAGGGTTGCCAGTTCCGGCCGATTGTTGTCTATAGCCGAAGCTTTGGCTAATGCCTCCTGCGCGCGCTCAAAGTCCTTGTTATCAATGGCATCGACCGCTGTTGCCAAGGCCCGGGCAAAACGTTGTTGTTTAATTTGCTCATTCACTTTAGCTAAGGCTGCCTTTGCATCCTGCTGCTGCGGATCAAGCTTCAAAATTTGTTGATAAGCAGCACGCTGCTTCTCTATGTTGCCTTCTACACCGCCCACTCTGGCCTGTTCATACAAGTCAGCTACTTCATGATAAGTGTCTATACGTTTCTGCAACGCCAGCGCATCGCTATAGTCGCCTTTTACGTTTAACGCCTGAGCGTTAAGCTGAGTGGCTTCATCAATGTCGTCGGCTGCAAAGGCTTTTGTTGCGTTCTCATAAGCCTGCTTATAAGCCTTTTCAAACGCGCTTTGGTAGTCTGTAATATCAGTACTAAGCTGCTCGATAGTGGTTTGCGCCGGGCTGTAATTACTGGCGCCATAATCATTAAAAGCCTGATCTATCTCGGCCTGAAAACCTTCAACTTTGGCGGGCTGCCACTTCGATAAATGCGGGGTAGCAACAAGATCAGAAACACGCTGATTGGTCTCATTTAAAGCCGCTTGCAGCGCTTTCCTGTCTATTGCCTGATTAGCAGAACTCGTCTGCAGCTCGCTTTTCTCTTGCTTTTCCTCGGCTATTGGCGTGTCACCCCCAACCGGAAAATAAGCGAGCAAAGTAACGACAACGCCAATCAGCAAACAGGCAAACACGGAGGCAATTACGCCGGTTACTATCATTTTCTTCTTTTTAGCGCGATTTTCCGCTATTTGCTGATCAACAGACGACATCGTTACCTTTCCCTGGGTGAGTTAAAGCTGAGTTGACGGCGTTGATTCAAGATCATAAATCTCTTTCAGCTTTTCGCGCAGTTGAGCGTATTGCTCACCCGCAGTACCTGTTAGTTCAATGTTCTGGTCATTAAGCTCAACCACCTGCGGCGTTACTTTTATGTCCAGGTTTTGTCCCATTTCATCAAGTAATGCGCGTTGAGTGCCTAATTCCCGGTTGGTTTTTATCGCTTCACTTAAGCTGTAAACCGCTCCTAAACCTGCTGCAGCACTGGCCACCTGACCAGCGGTAGAGCCCGAGTTTTTGCCCAACAAAATAGCCGCGGTGGCTAAAATACCGGCACCAACCTGCGCGCGGGTTCTCTCTGCTTTCTTACGGCGGATATCAATAGCAACCGGTAAGGTTTCTTCCTGATAAGCGCGGTACGCATCGTGGGTTGTTGCGTAAAAGGTGTCGTAGCTGTCTTGTAGCGAGTCGATAAACTGCTGATCTTTGGCTTTAATTACATTAACCCGCTGGTACATAGGGTCTGATTCAGCCGGAGCTCCGTTCAGGGTAATAGTTGAACGACTCGAGAAGATACTACTGGACTCCCCAAGGTACCCACCAAAGGCTTCAGGGCTGTACATAGAGGCATAACGCATATCTGAAACTGCCTGAATGGTTTTCTTCTCTTCTTCCGATTGCTTCATTAGCAAGTCATAAACATAACCCGCAATGCTTTTAAAAATTGGCCCGTAAGGGTTCTCACCCTTTCTGAGCGCGTCACGATAAAAACCTGCGCCTACCTGATACTCAAACTCTTCTTCACCCCAAATTTGGTTACTGGCGTCCATAACACGAACACCAATTTCAACGGTTTCAGTGTCTGAATAATTAATTTTTCCCAGTACGTATACATCGGCACTGACGTTAGCATCGGGGGTGACATTAACTGCACCAAAGGCTTTAGTATCAGAGAGCGCTTCGCGGGTATTCACCGCAAAACGGTTGGCCTCTAAACGGCGTACCTGTGGCCAAATGTCCTCTTCAACTACGGCTTCATCATCAATATTGCCGGAACTGTCTTTCGGCAAGCCCGGGTCAAACACCGGAATAGCCACATTAAGATAAATATCAGAGTTGTAACTGTAGCTACGCTCCTCTTTACCCAGGGCTTTAGAGTCTGACGGACCATTCATGCTTGGGCCAACGCTGGTAACATTAGTTTGGGTTGACTGGCAGCCGGCTAATGTAAACATTGCAGAAAGCGTCATAACGACTGAAAATCGTTTTAGTTTTTTTAGTTGAGCTAGTGTATTCATTGTTCTTCTTCCGTTAATTATTAACATCCATATTCGGCCATTAAGCCTTTAAAATGCTCTTTCTCAGCTTCTGTTGTTGTAGAAGCCATGCCTTCTTTCACTGCGTCGCACACGGCCGAACTGCCACCACCGCTGTTGCCACGCTGATGATCTTTTGTCTCCACCGAAGTTTCCGATGCCGTAGATGTAGATTGTTGTTGCTGCTCACTCGAGTTTGATTCGCTATCACCCGAGCTACCAGCCGACCCCGAAGCTCCGCCCGCGGCACCAGAACCGCTACCGCTGGCAGCATCAGCAAGGCTGCCGGAAGCCGACGCGGTCGCCTCTTCCATACATTCTGCCGAGTCGTCTAATGAGGCAAACAGCGCAGCCTCTTCAAGCGCAATGCGTTCTTGCAGAGTGAGAGTGCTTGGGTCTACGTCGTCAAACTCTATGTAGGCGCAATCGGAATAGCTTTTCTCCTGCGCTTCAGCCACACCACTGCTCAAACACAACACCGCCAGAAAACACACGGGCACGTATGCAAAGAAGTTAATGAGTGATGAACTGATTTTATCCACGGTAGGGCCTATAAAATGACTTGAGGGGTATTACTTATCCTTAACAAGTTAAGGTTATTATATTCCTTAATGTAAATAAACTGTAAATGTAAAATTTTTGTGGGGAAGCCGTTTGGTTGCTGCTATTTACAACACACCATCATTACCCTGGAAGCGCTGTAACATGAAGTCAATCAACAGCCTTACCCGGTAAGGTATATTGTCTCTGTCGCGGTAGAGCATTTCACACCCGCGAGCCTGGTTGCTCCAGTCCGGTAAAATGTGTTGAATTTTGCCCGACTCGAGCAGAGGTTGCGCGTGGTAGTCGGGAATAAAACCAACACCTATGCCACCGGCTATTACTTCAGTCAGTAAACTCATGTCATCCACTTTTAAGCGTATGTTGTCGGTAGCCGTATAAGCCTGCTTTTCACCCGAGTGAATATGCTGCAGACTCCAGGTCAGCATAGGCGAACACAGCACCGTGGGTAACCCGGCTAAGTCGGCGGGAGCCTTTATATGGGATACGTCCAAATTTGCCGGACCGCAAATAGCAAAACGAATATTGGTTAACTGTCGGCCAATCCAATGAGTTGCGCTGTGATTATGGCACTAAGCCCGTTAACCACATCGCTAATTGGCTCTTTATTACAACGTAAGCTGCTGACCCGCGGAGCCGTATTCAGCCTGGTGGTGTGCTTGTCGGGTGTATTGCTTGTGCTCACCAACGGCGAACTGAAACGCTTACTCAGTTTCGAATTCAACCACGGTGACCAGATCATCTTCTTAGGTATGCTGTGCTGGAGCCTGTATACCTACTTAACGCAAGGCATTAGCCGCTGGATGCCTATGATCCCCTACACCTTTATTGGCATGCTAGCCGGCCTTGGCGTTATTTCTGTAGTAGCGGCGTTTAGCGCAGAAGCCCACCCTGTCCAGGAAAGCCTGGCAATAAGCCAAATTGTCTTAGCCGACTTACTCTTCATTGGTGTTTTTGGCACCGTGGGTGGTTATTTACTGTGGATTTCCGGCGTTAAACAGCTTGGTGCCGCAAACGCCTCTTTGTTTTTCAACTTCGTGCCCATTTTTGCTGCACTCACGGCTGTAACTTTTGGCCAGAACGTGGCCAGTTTACAGCTACTGGGTATGGCTATTGTCATCTCCGGATTGCTGCTGCCGCGAATCACCCACTGGCGACAGCAGCGTTTTGCGCGGATGGGGTGAGATGCGTTTTAGCATGACAGTGCTTCTAATTAAGTAACCACATTTAGTTGACCACTACAATTCACAGATTTTTTTAAATTCGAAGATCGCTAGAAAGATTTTACGTAAAACACCTTGCAGATTGTCAACTAATAGTATAACTTTATACAACAACTTACCCATCTTCCACGCGTGGCGACATACAGACCCCTGGAGTTGGGCGAAAAAACCGACCTTTGCGTCGGTTTTTTCATTTCAGGGATGGAAAGTTTGAGAACAAGAGTTTATATCGATGGCTACAATTTGTATTTTGGCTGTTTAAAGGGGACTCCCTATAAATGGCTTAACCCAGTCTCGTTATCTGAAAAACTTCTCACTCGCTCAGGCGCTCCGAATTCGAAGTTAGACCCGCTTGCAGTTAAATTTTTCACAGCTGAAATTAGTCAACGAGCAGCTGCTGACTCCAATTCTCTTAATGATCAACGTGCTTATCACTTAGCTCTCAAGCTCCACTTGGGTGACCGTCTGGAAACCTTCAAAGGTAGCTACTCAATTGATAAAACAAAATTCCCTAAAGTAGAGTACGGTAACGACGGTAGGGAATTAGAGCCACGCGCTTCTGAACGCATTAAAATCTGGAAAATGGAAGAAAAACAAAGTGATGTTCACCTTGCGCTTGAAGCTGTTTACGACGCGATGATGGAACCAGAGCTAGAACAAGTCGTTTTTGTAACGAACGACACAGACTTTGTACCTGCTCTAAAGAAAATTCGAGAATACAACAAACTAAACCGTCATCGTCAAATACAAATAGGTGTTGTTATTCCTATAAAACGGTACGAAGACTACCGTAAACCCAATAATAGCTTAAGCACCCTATCCGATTGGACTATTCATTTTATAGATGAATGTGAGCTTGCTCAGTCTCAGATGCCTTGCCGCGTTCGAGGCGCAAGAAAATCGGCAATAAGGCCTTTTAGCTGGTTCAAGTACCCCGAAGAAATTGAAAAAATTATATCAATTTTAAGTGATAAAACCCTAGAAGCAAGTCCTGCTAAAGCTTGGAAGTGGCTTGAAAAACCACTTTATCCATCGGAAGGTCTTGAGAATATTAACGGCTTACCCTGCGACCAGCTAGACAATAAAGATTCGCTAAAAATCATTCTACAGCACGTTCAAGCCTATGCGGCCTATAAACGCTCACGACTCTAATTGACAGTGTTAGTTAAATCGACATTAATCTTGTAGTTAAACCATCGACCCACCAACTAATTTTTATTAGTAATAACTAACACTGCAAGCCTTTAAAAGTGGTGGCCCCTCCCAGATTTGAACTGGGGACCAACCGATTATGAGTCGGGTGCTCTAACCACTGAGCTAAGGGGCCATTTTTGATTGGAAGCTGTGAAGCGGCGCAAATTATACGAACTTTTTAGGCTTTTGTCATGGGTATCAGCACGTTAAATCGTGAAGTTTTATCAACTTTTTCATAACTGATGTCGCCACCTTGGCTGTGCAGCGTATCCCGCACTACCTTAAGCCCTATGCCATACTGTGTTGGTGCCAGCTCGTCGGCGTGGAAGAGCAAATGCTTGTTTTTCTCTTCTATACCCGTGCTTTCGTCGCTAACGGCAATTTTTATAAAGTTTTCTTCGGTGGTTGCCTGCAACATGATTTCGGAATTTACCGGAACAAAGCTCATTATATGGCGTATTAAATAGTCCATAGCAAAGCGTATAAGTAACGGGTCAGCCTCTAGCTTAAGTCCTTTCTCCGCTATAGCAGTTAACGTAATATCTTTTTCGTTACCGTGGCCTTCGTGGTAATCGGCCAGATTATGCAGAAAGTCTTCTACGTCCAGTGAAACGGCTTTGCCACTGCCTATTTCTGCGGTGACGTTCTCAAATGAGTTAAACAGTTCGGTTAGCTGTGAAACCTTGCTCTTAATGTCGTCTTCACTCATTTTTGAGAGTTTGCGCTGCATGTCTTCCAGATCAGCTAATGCCAGTGCTGTCATTGAGCGGGCTATGCGCCCTACCAGAGTTTTCTGGTTAGCCATAATCACTTTGTTCATCTGCTGGCTAAGCTCACGTTCTTTGGTCTGAATTTTCTGACGCGCCTGATACAGCAGCAGCAACAATGGCTGTATTTCCGGTATTTCGGTGGTAACGGTAACGGCCTGAGAGCTGTCTTCGGCCTGCGCCACAATGCGGTCACGTTCAGAGTGCCAGTTGCGGTTAAACACCGACTCACACAGCACCAGTACGCCACCAATAATAGCCAGCAAAACAAAGAGTACGCTGACAATAATAGAGAATTCGGGCGGTACCAGCTGCACTTCCTTTTTCAGCCAAATGCCCAGGTTGTAATGGTTTGTTTCTGGACAGGCGGCAACCACAGTCGCTATACGGTCATTCGACTGTACCGAAACCACTTCGCGCTGCTGCTCTAGCGAGCGCTGTACCGCAGAACGAACAATAGGAACATCTTCATTACTAATGCCAATTTCCGAGGCGCTACTGCCGCTGGTAGGGAATGCAAAGCCCATAAAGCCTTGTGCTGTGTGCCAGAAACCGCCTTTAACGCCCTGAGTATCGGCTATAGCATCGCTAAGAGCCTGATGCATTAAGTCTGGGTTGGCTACTTGTTGCTGCGGCGATTCAGAAGCAGGGAAAAGGCTATTTACCGCTAACTGCACATTCTGGCAAGAGCCGCTCATGGCATTTTGATTACGCTGCAGGGTTTCGCCTGCAGAAAACCAGAACGCAACTAACAAACCGCCGACAGCTACTGCAATTATGGCAATAGCTAACCAGCGGTTATGTTTGGTGTGAGATGAGAGAGACTGCACTTACCTCACTCTCTTTGTTTAAGGTAGATTGTAAAAACTGCGGGCATTTTGATAAAAGACTTTATCAACTGCCTCTTCGCTATCCAGAGCATTCACAATATTGGTAATGTCTGAAGGCTCGAACGAACGGTTACTGCGTGTACCCGGTAAATCGGTGCCAAACATCAACGCGTCTGGGTTCGTTTCATTCAGGGTTTTAATGGCCTCTGCAATATTCACTTCAGTACGACCAAAACCACTGGCTTTAATTTTTACGCCACCTTCGGCTAAGCGACGAACCTGAGACAAGCCAGACTTCGCCATACCTAAATGGTCGACACTGAGTTTCGGCAATTTAAGCAGAGTAGGAACCATGTCGTCCAGCTCGCGGCTGTCAACATAGATTTCCAGGTGCCAACCGGCCAAATCCCAAATGCGTTTACCGAAATCGACAATACCTTCAATGTCACGATGTACACCACGTTTTAAGTTAACGCGCACACCGCGAATGCCGTGCTCTTTCAACTGCTGAATTTTTTCATCGCTAACGGTTCCCGGCAACTGGGTAACACCCACAAAGTTGTTGCCCAGGTTTTCCAACGCGGCTTTCAGGTAGCGCTGTTCAAACCCCTGGAACGAACCTGACACAATGACTCCACCTTCAATAGGCATGCCACGTACCAGGTTACGGTAGTCATCAATGTAAAAAGGCTCAGGGATATGACCTTGGTTTTCAATTAGCGGAAACTCGTCATCATAAATGTGCAAATGCGAGTCAATAATACGTTTCGGCCAATTGTCACGGTTGTTACCCATGCTGCCTCCTTTGTCAGAGAATATCTTACTCATCCAAGAACGATTTAAGCTGCTCTGAACGGCTTGGATGGCGAAGCTTTCTTAATGCTTTGGCTTCAATTTGACGAATTCGTTCACGTGTTACGTCAAACTGCTTGCCCACTTCTTCTAGAGTATGGTCGGTATTCATATCAATACCAAAGCGCATACGCAATACTTTTGCTTCACGAGCTGTTAAGCCGCCAAGCACGTCACGAACCGAGTTACGCAGGCTCTCTGACGTTGCTGAGTCAATAGGCAAGTCCAGCGTGTTGTCTTCAATAAAGTCACCCAGATGCGAATCTTCATCGTCACCAATTGGGGTTTCCATTGAAATAGGCTCTTTCGCTATTTTCAGTACTTTGCGAATTTTGTCTTCCGGCATCATCATGCGCTCTGCCAGTTCTTCCGGCAGTGGCTCGCGACCCATTTCCTGCAACATTTGGCGAGAAATACGGTTCAGCTTATTGATGGTTTCAATCATGTGAACCGGGATACGAATAGTACGTGCCTGATCCGCAATTGAACGGGTAATTGCCTGACGGATCCACCAGGTTGCATAAGTTGAGAACTTATAACCACGGCGGTATTCAAATTTGTCCACGGCTTTCATCAAACCAATGTTACCTTCCTGAATTAAGTCCAGGAACTGTAAACCACGGTTGGTGTATTTTTTTGCAATAGAGATAACCAGACGCAGGTTAGCTTCAACCATTTCTTTTTTCGCACGGCGTGCTTTGGCTTCGCCAATAGACATGCGACGGTTAATTTCTTTAACTTTACCAATGGTTAAGCCAGTTTCGCGTTCGACATCAACCAGCTTGTTTACGCAGCGTTCAATTTCGCCGCGCACTTCTTTCAATGCGTCGGAGTAGCTTGCACCAGAGTCAATTTCTTTATCAACCCAGGCCATGTTGTTTTCATGGGTAGCAAAAGCTTTCATGAAGTTGCGTTTAGGCATTTCGCCCTGTTCAACGCTTATCTTCATAATAATACGTTCCTGCACACGAACACGCTGCATCATGGCACGCATGTCTTTAACCAGACGGTCAAATTGCTTAGGAACCAAACGGAACTGTTTGAATAAGTCGCTTAACTTGTCAATTTCAATACGAGCATCGGCACCATCACGGCCATGCTTAGCAATAGCCTGACGTGTAGCTTCGTATTGTTCGCGCAGTGCATTAAACTTGCTGCGTGCAAATTCCGGATCAATACCGGTATCCGCTTCTTCCTCGTCTTCGTCATCATCGTCGTCATCTTTTTCCAGCTCTTCGGTTGGAAGTTCAGAACCAACGTTAGTAGCGGCTACAGGCGCTTCGTCTACTTCGTCTGGGTCGATGAATCCGGAAATAATGTCGGTTAAGCGCAGCTCTTCGGCTTCGTAGGAGTCCCACTGCTCAAGCAAGAAGTTAATGGCTTCAGGGTACTCTGCAACAGAGCACTGCACCTGGTTAATGCCTTCTTCAATACGCTTGGCAATGTCAATTTCGCCTTCACGAGTCAGTAGCTCAACGGTACCCATTTCACGCATGTACATGCGCACCGGGTCAGTTGTGCGACCAATTTCGCCATCGACAGAGGCTAATGCTTGCGCGGCTTCTTCGGCAGCGTCTTCATCTGCAGCACTTTCTGCCATCATCAGATCATCGGCATCGGGTGCGCTTTCAAACACGCGAATACCCATGTCGTTGATCATGCGAATAATGTCTTCAACCTGATCGGAATCAACAATTTCCTGAGGTAAATGGTCATTGACCTCAGCAAATGTCAAAAACCCTTGTTCTTTGCCTTTCGCAATAAGGACCTTAAGTTGCGATTGCCGATTCTGCTGCATACAGACGTTCCACCTGTGACTGTGAATGTAGAGTATCCAAAATGACCAAATAGTATATCAGAATACTGATTTTGAAGCTAGCGTAAGGCGTACTCAGATGTACTACCTTGCCTTACTCAAATACTGAATCAGCGTCTGATATTCCTGACGCTCAACTCGCGTTAATGCGCCTTCCTGCTCTTTCTTTAAAAGTGCGTTCGCGCGCTGCTCAAAATATTGGTCAATTAGATAAATAAATATATCGTTAAATTCTTGCTCAACGTTGTCTTCGTCAAGCTGATGTTGCCATAACGCGAGTTTCTGCAAAGGCTGGTAATACTCGGTATCGCGCCAGCCTTCTAACACCTGCGCTGTGGTCATTTGGCGCTCTGCGCACTGCTTGTGCAAAGCTATTAGTAAATCAATGCCGCTAACCTGCAGTTCTCGTAATTCTTCACGAACCGGAACCGATTGCGCCAGTTGCGGGTATTGCAGTAGCAAAGCAATGGCTTTGCGTAACGGTGTCATTTTTACGCTTTCTTTTGGTCGCGACTGACGTTGCGGCTTTTCAAACTGACGTTCCAGTTGCGACGTTTCGCGGCGAAGCTTTTCCGCTAACCGCTGCATTAAGGTGTCGCGATAATATTCACTCGCCACTTTCTCAATTAAGGGTTTCGCAATATTCAGTAATTGAGAGCGTCCGACGTCGCTACTAACGTCAATGTCGGCCTGTAAATGCTCAAAGAAATATTCAGTGAATGGTGTCGCCTTTTTTAATTCACGTTCAAAGGCTTCGGCACCGTGCTCACGCACAACTGAATCTGGGTCTTCGCCTTCGGGCAAGAACAGAAACGCCATATCCAGGCCATCGCGCAACAGTGGCAAGGCATTTTCTAATGCACGCCAGGCGGCGTCACGGCCTGCGCGGTCACCGTCGTAACAACAAACAATTCTTCCACTAGTACGGAATAAACGCTGTAATTGTTCACTTGTAGTAGCCGTACCCAAAGACGCAACGGCATAGTGAATACCTGCTTCGGACAAAGCCACCACGTCCATATAGCCTTCGACAATACAAACCTGTTCTGGTTTCCTTACGGCCTGTTGCATATGCCAGTAACCGTATAACTCACTGCCTTTATGGAACAGGCGGGTTTCCGGAGAGTTTAAGTACTTGGGTCCGTCGCCATCAATAATACGACCACCAAAGCCCACCACCCGGCCACGCCGGTCATGGATAGGAAACATGACCCGATCACGAAAAAAGTCGTAATGCCGGCCTTTCTCGTTACGGTTAATAAGTTTTAATTCCAGTAACTGCTGGCGTTGCTGGGCTGAACTGCCAAAGGTACTTAGCAGACTGTCCCAGGCGTCGGGCGCATAACCAATTTGAAAACGTTTTACCGTTTCGCCGCTTAAGCCCCGACCTTTTAAGTAGTCTATAACCCGCGTTGAGTTTTCATGGTGCTTTAACTGATGCTGGAAAAAACGAGCTGTTTTACTCATAAGCCCGGAGTCGTCCTGCATTTGTTGCTGTTTCTTTTGTGCTAACTGAGGGTTCTCCGGTTGTTCCCGCGGAACCTCAACGCCCATAATGCCGGCCAGTTCTTCCACCGCATCGGGGAAGTTTAAACCGTCAAATTCCATTAGAAAATCAATGGCGTTACCGTGTACCCCACAGCCAAAGCAATGGTAAAACTGCTTGTCCTGGCTAACAGTAAACGACGGTGTTTTCTCATTATGGAACGGGCAACAGGCCTGATGGTTTCTACCGGCCTTTTTCAGCGGTACGCGGCTATCAACTATTTCAACAATGTCTGCTCGTTCGAGCAAATCATGGATAAAGCTCTTGGGGATCAGGCCTGCCATATTGTTTCAATACCGAAGTTGCGAAAACAAGAAAGTTGCGAAAACAAAAAGTAGCAGAAACACGAAAGCCGCGACGGTATAGTCACGGCTTTCAGCACTTTACGGAAAAGTGAACACTCAAATTGTCGTAGGTACGGTCTTAGTAAAGACGAGTACGACGAGCGTTATCACGAGACAGTTTTTTCGCGTGACGCTTTACCGCAGCAGCTTTCTTGCGCTTACGCTCTGAAGTCGGCTTTTCATAGTGCTCGCGACGACGAACTTCAGAGAGAACACCTGCTTTTTCACAAGAGCGCTTAAAGCGACGCAAAGCTACGTCAAACGGCTCGTTTTCTTTCACTTTAACGACTGGCATTAAAAAATCACCTCGGGTAAATTATCTGTTTCGGTTAAAAATTAACCACTACGGGTTCAATTGGTGCTGAATTGTACCGACTCAGATTCGCCTTGTAAAGTGTTATCCGAAGCATCCCATCCAGGGTCATTATCGCTAAGCAGTTCGCGGACTGGCGTAGAGTGCAGGAAAAGCTTACTGACTAAATCTTGTAAATTATTTGGTTTTTCTTTGTACGACAAGCCAAGTTGCCATAACTGCGGGCCGACCGACCGAATACTTCGGGTTATCAGTTGCTGAAGCAAAATGGTTTCGTCGTCTGTTTTTACTCTGACTTCAGCTTCTAAGCCTCTGCTGTCCTCGATATTAACCGGCGAGGTGCCAAAGTAATTAAATGCGATACCTTTATTGGAAATATCCACAATTTTTCCGGTAAGAGGCTCACCCAGCTTATCTTTTAGCTGCAGCTGCAGCCTTGCGTCACAATTTACGCCAACCCTTGGCGACGACCGCAGAATTTCCACACTGGCATTTCTGGGGTAACTGACAAACAGGAGTTTCTGCGGGTATTGGGCAATGTGAAGAATGTCGACCAAGCCGGTTACCTGCTCGCCTTTTGGAGAGACCGTTTTTATTGCAAGATTCTTTTCCGCAGACAGCATTGGTAAGATATCTTGCCAGCAATACTGCCTGGAAAGTTCCAGAATAAGATAATCGGGATACTGCTGACCCACCAGCGTCATATTTAAGCGTTTATAGCTCTCGTTATCTTTAATCTGGACTTCGACGGATTGCCTGAATCCACTGTTTGCCAAAACATCGCTGTTCTCTCGCATCAGTGTTAACCCCTGCTTTATTATTTTTATGAAACTCATCATAGCTTATATCTAACGTTTTTTAAGCCACAGACTAATTATTTTTATTTGATGTCAATTGACGTCGTTTAATGCATACACTGTAAGCTCTTCCTCAAAACCTGTTGTTTGATGTTTGTCATCGTTAGACTGGATTTGAGCTTAAGCAGTAAGGATACGAGTTTGGCTGAAGTGCATCCGGACAACAATTTTCCCTATCCAATACCAGCGCGTTACCAGTCAATAAAATTACTGGGACAAGGTGGTAGTGGCCTGGTCTATAAAGCCTACGACCAGCGTTTAAAACGCACGGTTGCAATTAAGTTTGCCCGTTCGCCCTCTATTGTCAGCCGCCACAGGCTGGTAAATGAAGCGCGTTTGTTATCCAGCGTTGACCACCCGGCCCTTTGCCGCGTGTTTGACGTTGGCGAGCCGGAAGTTTCTTCCTCTTCATTGTTTATGGTGCTTGAGTACATTGAAGGCAAACCTTTAAGCAAACAGCGCAGCTGCCTGTCGGTTCATGACGCCGCCAAAGTGGTTAAGTCTCTTACTGACGGGGTTTGTCGTATGCATGAGGCCGGTTACGCACACAACGACATTACTGCCCAGAACATTATGATCCGCTCAGCAAACAATGCTGAAGACGAGTCTGATAATTCCGCGGTTCTGGTTGATTTGAGCATTGCAGCACCCAGTTCACCTGCGACAATTAAGCGCGATATATATCAACTGGGCGCGTTGCTTTTGTCGTTACTGACCAACATGAAACCGGAGCAGTTTTTTCAGCACCCAATAACGCACCGCAACCGGCTTCCTGCTGAACTTAGTCGCATAGTAAGAAAAGCACTTTCAGCCGAACCAAACGAAGGGTTTCAGCACTGTCGCGAGTTTCAGCAGGAGCTGGATGACTGGCTCCGCCATCATCAGTTAAGAAAACGCTTCTTCTGGCTGGGAGCTGGTGGTGCTGCCATTTTGGTTGTTATTTTTGTCTTGTTCATTTTTTTGCGGGAACAGACGAACCGGCATTTGCTGGACGGCTACTCAGTTGAACAGAACCAATACGCGCATGCGCTTGTCTTTGCTCACTATTCTCAACACCTTGCCAACGGCGGTCAGTTTCAACAGGCAGCTGAACAGGCTGAGTTAGCACTTACCCACTTTGACGACGCTGTAACGAGCAGCCCGGAGCTATTGAAGTACCACTCTGAACGCGCTCACTTTGTGCTAAGTTCAGATGATATTTTTACCCGCTCACAGCGCACGACTATGCTGCTTAATGCCATTAATGAACTGGGTAACCCGGATATCTATGAAGAAAAAGCGGCAGCCCATTATTTGAGGGCAGAAATGTACTTAGGTCTTGCTGAACTTAATGACGAACAGCCACATTTAGTTGAACGCTGGAAAGCTTCTGTGCTGAGCTCAGCAGAGGCAGCGATCAAGCACCAGCCTGGTGTCGATCGCTACCAGCAACTACATGATGAAATCGATAATCCTCAGTCCAGCGCCGGGACGGATTGATCTCTTAGGCGATAAAACTCTTTGACATAGTCGTCAAAAGTACCGGCATCCAGTGCGTCACGCATGTCACTCATTACTTTTTGATAAAAGCGCAGGTTGTGAATGGTGTTCAGGCGTGAACCCAGCATTTCATTAGTGCGATCCAAATGATGCAAATACGCCCGCGAATAATTTTTGCAGGTGTAACAGTCGCAGTTTTCATCCAGCGGTGAGGTATCTGTACGATGTACTGCATTACGGATTTTTACCACACCGGTGCTAATAAATAAGTGACCATTACGCGCATTACGGGTTGGCATCACGCAGTCGAACATATCAATACCGCGGCGCACGGCTTCAACTAAGTCTTCCGGCTTGCCCACACCCATTAAATAGCGAGGTTTTTGCTCGGGCATTTGCGGCGCAGTGTGCTCTAAAATGCGCATCATATCTTCTTTCGGTTCGCCAACCGACAAGCCACCAATAGCGTAACCGTCGAACCCGATATCGGTCAGACCTTTCAGAGAAATGTCGCGCAGCTCTTCGTACATGCCACCCTGAATAATACCGAACAACGCAGCCTTGCTCTCACCGTGCTCTTGTTTAGAGCGTTCAGCCCAGCGCAGCGAAAGCTCCATTGAACTGCGGGCCTCTGCCTGCGTAGCAGGAAACGGCGTGCATTCGTCAAATATCATGACAATGTCTGAACCCAGCTCGCGCTGAACTTGCATAGACTTTTCCGGGGTCAGCAGTATTTTCTCGCCGTTAATGGGCGAGCGGAAAGTCACACCCTCTTCGGTAATTTTGCGAAGCTCACCCAGACTGAATACCTGAAAGCCACCAGAGTCCGTCAGAATAGGCTTGTCCCAGTTCATAAAGTCATGCAAGTCGCCGTGCTGCTGGATAATTTGCGTACCCGGACGCAGCATTAGGTGAAAGGTATTACCCAGGCAGATTTGTGCGCCGGTGTCTTTTACCTCTTCTGGCGTCATACCTTTTACGGTACCCAGAGTACCTACCGGCATAAACGCTGGCGTTTCTACGGTTCCACGTTCAAATACCATGCGCCCACGACGTGCGCGACCACTGGTTTTATCTAATTCAAATTTCATTGTCATAAGTATTCACTTCAGTGTATTAAGTTTAGCGCTGTAACAGCATGGCGTCGCCGTAGCTAAAGAAGCGATAGCGCTCTTTAATGGCTTCATTATAAGCTTTCATAATTAAATCACGACCGGCAAATGCCGAAACCAACATAATGAGCGTGGACTCGGGCAGGTGAAAGTTAGTGATCATGCTATCAACGACTTTAAATTCGTAACCCGGATAAATAAAAATATCGGTGTCATCAAAAAACGGTTCAATAGTCTCGTTAGTTGATGCCTGAGCCGCCGACTCCAGCGACCGAACAGAGGTTGTGCCAACGGCAATTACCCGACCACCCGAGGCCTTGGTTTGCTGAATAGCATTGCAGGTTTCAGCACTGACTTTCGCATACTCACTATGCATAACATGGTCGTTAATGTCTTCCACTCGCACGGGCTGGAAAGTACCAGCGCCGACATGCAGAGTAACATAAGCAAAATTAACGCCTTTGTCCCGCAACTGCTGCAGTATTTCATCGTCAAAGTGCAAGCCAGCGGTAGGTGCAGCAACCGCACCTGGCTCGCGGTTATAAACGGTTTGGTAACGCTCTTTATCCGAGCTTTCATCCGGGCGGTCAATGTACGGCGGCAATGGCATATGCCCGTACTGTTCCAGCAACTCCAGTACGGTTTCATCGTGTTCGAACTTCAGTTCAAAAAGTGCATCGTGACGCGCCAGCATGGTAATTTTTACATGGCCTTCCAGCAGCAATTCAGCGCCAGCTTTGGGCGCGCGGTTAGCCCGGACATGAGCCAATACTCGATGATCATCCAAAAGTCGCTCGACCAGCACTTCGACTTTACCACCGGACACTTTTTCGCCCAGCAAACGAGCAGGAATAACCCGGGTGTCATTAAACACCAACAAGTCACCGACGTTTATCTCATCCACAATATTTTTAAAGTGTTTATGCTCAATGCTATTTTCACTGGCGTTTACCGAGAGCAGCCTACTGGCACTGCGTTGCTCCTGCGGATAGCGGGCAATAAGCTCATCGGGTAGCTCAAATGAAAAGTCACTGACTTTTAGAGAAGAATGATTGGTATCTGACATATCCGTGCTGCAATTGCGAGACTCAAGTGAAGCGCGGATTTTACTGGAAAGTAGGCAGCCTGTCACTGTTGCAGGCTGCCTGTTTATCGCAAGTTTATGCTACGCCGAAAATTGCTTTTAAAATGTAGAAGAAAGCAATCGACATAATAGCACCTGCAGGCAGTGTAACTACCCAGGATATAACGATGTTACGCACAACACCGAGGTTAAGAGCGGCAATGCCTCGCGCCATACCGACACCTAACACCGCACCTACCAGAGTCTGGGTAGTAGAAATTGGTAACCCGGTACCCGATGCAAGAACGACGGTGGAAGCGGCGGCAAGTTCAGCAGCAAAGCCGCGGCTTGGCGTTAAATGAGTAATACCGTTACCTATGGTTGCGATGACACGCTTACCCAACATAGCCAAACCAGCAACAATGCCCACTGCGCCCAGAGGCAATACCCACCAGGCGAGTTTTGCGGTACTGCCGATATCACCACCGCTGGTTACCACACTCACCACTGCAGCAAGAGGACCAATAGCGTTAGCCACGTCATTTGAGCCATGCGCGAAAGCCATCGCACAGGCAGTGACCACCATCAGTACTGCAAAGACTTTCTCTACGTTGGTGTAGTGCATGTCTTTGTCGTCTGAGGGGTTAAATTTAAGACGTCCAATGGCAAACTTTCCGATAGCAAACACCAGTACCGCAATACCTAATGCCCACAGGAAACCTTCAATGCTGCCAAGATTCAGCCCTACGTGCTTAAGACCTTTTTTGATGGTGACCAGCGACAACACAAAGCCCGCTAACCCCATATAGTAAGGAACATAACGCTTGGCCATTGCTAACGGATTAGAGCGGTCAAAAATGAGCTTCTGTGCACTCATAAATATGAGGTAAGCAATGAACCCGGATATGGCCGGAGTGACGACCCAGCTTCCAACCACCCCCCCGACTTTTGCCCACTGTACCGACTCCATGCTAACGCCGACAGCAGAGAAACCAACAATGGCACCAATAATGGAGTGAGTGGTTGATACCGGCCAGCCAAGATAAGAGGCAATTAAGAGCCAGAACCCGGCAGCTAATAACGCTGAAATCATACCGAACACAAGCAGTTCTGGCTGATTGACAAAGTAAGCCGAGTCAATAATCCCCTTCCGAATGGTTGAGGTAACCTCACCACCCGCCAGGTAAGCCCCCGCAAACTCAAAAACCATTGCGATAACAATCGCCTGCTTTATGGTCAGCGCCTTGGATCCAACGGAGGTACCCATAGCATTGGCAACATCATTTGCGCCAATACCCCAGGCCATAAAGAAACCAAAAACCGCAGCCATCCCGATAAGCAGGAGGCTATAGCTAGAAATAATATCCATAAATCAGACTCCGCTTAGACGCGTGCTAGCATTAGTTCAAAACGCGCACCGACTCGCTCGGCCAGGTCGGCTAAGTCGCCAACCCAGTCGAGAATACGGTATAAGAACATCGCATCCACAGGGTTCATATCGAGTTCGATTTTGCGTAGATCCTGACGTAGTTTAATTTGAAGCTGATCGGTATCCGCTTCAATGGCATCAAGCTCTATAATGAAGTTGTCGACAAGGTCTCGTTCGCGTCCTTTAAAACCGGTTTCCAGCAAGTCATCAAACTCGCCGATGGTTTCGCGGGCTTTATCTGTCGCGTCCAGACAGCGGCTTAAGTAAGCGTCAAAATCTTTGACCAGAGGCTCAGGAATAACCAATTCACGCCCCGTAACCAGACCGGAGATGTCTTTGGCTTTATTGGCAATTTTGTCCTGCTGAGAAACAAGCTCGAGCAAGTCGGCACGCTCTACAGGCATAAATAAGCCACTTGGGAGGTTCAGACGGATTTTACGTTTCATATCATCCGCGGTTGATTCGTGTTTTACGATGGTTGCACGAGCCACTTCTGCGCTCTTCCAATCCTTCGAATAAACCGCCTTAAAGAAATCTTTAAGCGCATAGGCGCAGCGGTGCACTTCGTCCATGTGCTCAATCATCGGTTTGATAGGGGACTTTGCAAATACCCCAAGAAATGAGTTCACTGACATAACATTATCCGATTTTTTTCAGCCGATGTTAGCTGCCGCGAATGTTAGCGAAATCTAAAGGTAAAGGGAACCGTAAGATTTCATTAATTCATCATGCGCTGAACGCCCGTTCTATTTCAGTTCTCTGAGTATCGACTTCAGCCTCCACTTGCCTTAACAACTGGTGCGCGTTGTTCATTTCGTTAACTAATTGCTGTAACTGTACTGAGAATCCGTTAACTTTGTCTGTCTGCTGTTCCGCCAACCGGAATGAGGTTTTAGCTTCTTCGGTTGAAGCCTGTGCCTGCGCAGACACCTCATTTGCAGTTTCCACCAAACGTTCAACGAATTGCTGCTGCGAATGACTTGCCCCGGCAATGTCCTGATAGCCTTTTTCAATGGAAAGCGAGGCGTCCGTCAGTTGGTTCAGAGAGTCGTTAATGCCACCAAGAGAGGACTGTGTTTTCTGCGCCAGCTGCCGGACTTCGTCAGCCACCACTGCAAAACCGCGCCCTTGCTCGCCCGCTCTGGCCGCTTCAATAGCCGCATTCAGTGCTAATAAATTAGTTTGGTCGGCAATACCCGAAATAATAGACAGCGCGTCTTTTACCTCTTTTACCGAATGGTCCAGCTCTTCTGCCGAGCGCTTGGCCGTTTCTATGGCTTTTTCATTTTGCTCTGAGGCGTCTCTCAATTTCAGAATATGCTGGCGGCTCTGCTTCATTGAGTCCTGGGTATCGAGCGCATTCTTTTCCAGGGTATTGGTGCACTGGTTTAATTCTTCGGTCAACTCGCTCAGTTCAGTAATACCGTGAATAGTGACCGAAGCGGATGACTGCGTATCGGCAGAGGATTGCACAATCTGCTGCAACTCTTGTATTACCCGCTTCAACGCTTCATTGACCACCGTCATTTGCTGAGACTTTTCCTCGTCGCTACGCTGAGTCTGTTCGAGAATGCCGTTAAAGAATCGGGCTATCTCTGCCATCTCGGTATCGCGATCGGCGTTGGGTAAATAATTGAGCTCCTGCTTAACCAGTAAAGTTTCCATGGCGTCGCGTAAGCTTCGCAGAGGAGTCAGAACCATGCGTTTAAGTAACACAAAGTTCAGTATTGCAAACACCAATAGCACAGCCACCAAGGCTACAAGACTCAGCTTCATCTGCATCAGGCTGGCTTGCTGGTCTTTCAAGAGACTCTGCTCTACCTTTACCGCCAGCGACTGAATGTTGGCAATGTCATCAGAAATTGAAGCAAAGGCTTCACGGCGCGACTCTATAAGCTGTAACGTTGAGGACAACTCTTTGGGGTAACGCTGAATTAAGCTGTTCATTTCTGAAATGATTTTCGGACCCAGCTCTTTGGCTTCTCTCGGTACAAGCATCATTGACTGATCGGGAAGCTGTTCTTTTATCCCCAGCTCGGGTAGCTGTTGCAACCGACCAATTTCTTTTTGCATCGCATTGAGAACCTGGTTCAGAGCCTGCTCATCAGCTTCACCGCTCGATAGCCGTTCCCGCGTATGTACCAGGTCGGCAATTAATAATACTAAGTCGCTACCGATACTTTGGTAACTTTCGGCAGCTGCAGGGTTATTGCTGCTGCCTTTTTGCACGTAGTCAAACAAACGAGATAATTCGTTAAATAAAGACCGCTCGGCATTAACCAGCAAAGCAGCCTCCTGGCCGGAGAGTTTACCTATGGCGCGATAGTCATCAGAAATTCTGCTACGGATATTATCCAGCTGTTCCTGCATAACCGAAGTGGAGGTTAAGTTCAGCGTATCGAGCTGAGCGTTCACTTCATTGACCGAGGCCTCGGCTTGATTCAATAAAAGCGCATTCCCCGATTGCAGATAACCACTGAGCTCGGTTACCACTTCAACCATGAGTTTCTCTTTTATCGATGAATAAATATTCTGCTGTTGTTCAAAGTGCTGTAATTGACTATTAGCCCAAATAAGCACTGACAAAAACACTAACGATAAGCCCAGCAAAGAAAACGACGAAACACGACTAAAGGTTGAAACGCGCATAAATAAGCCCAGTTGGTATCACCCGGACAGCTTAAGACGTTTTTATGACAGCTTAATGAAAAAAGCCGCGACAATTGCCGCGGCTCTGAGGTTTCTCGAGGTATAGAACGCTGTTTTCTTAGAAAGAATAAACCAGTGTAACGGCCGTTTCTGTATCGAGCTTCTCAATACTCTCATCAGCAACATGAGAGTTGTGATTCGCACCCAGAGACACTTTCATAGCCAACGCGCTGTTAATGTTCGCTGACACTGACAGTTCGGCTTTGCTCTTCGTGTTGTCTTCACCAACTTCAGACGACAGTAAAGCACTGAAACGCGAGTTTTCACTGATTTTCCAGTTTAAGCTACCGGCTAAACGCAGAATCATTGAGCCATCGGATTCAACCGGTGGTTCACCTTCAACCTGCACAGGTTTGGTGCGTGAATAACCCGGACCAATTTCGTAATCAGCGTAAATGTCTTCGTCGTAACGATAACGAGCACCATAACCCGTTGCGACAGTAGCTTGATAAGCAAAGCCACTGAATTCATCTTCTTCGTATGAACCGAAGACAAACAATGAATCGCGACTGTCAGGATCAAACTTATAGTTGCTCTGCGCCGAAATAAATATCCGGTCTGCAGTTTCGTTCATTTCACCTGTATCCTGATCTTTCTGCTCAGAGGTGTAATAATCGAATACGCCTTTATGGCGCCAGTTCTGCACGTCCCGCGATGCGGTAAACTTGCCTTTAAGACTTTCTGTTTCAGTGTTACCTGAGGTGTAAAGCAGGCCGAATTCGGCACTGGCTTCCCACTCTTCTACGGTTTCAGTATCAATGTCGTCAGCATCGTCAAACATAAACGTTTGCGCACTTGCTGCAACCGGTAAAAACAAACTAGCGAATAATAAAGAAAGTCGCACACTAACCTCGTATCTGTATCTTTTATAAAGTTCTTAATTACTTAACTATGGCGTCTAATTCGCCGTTTTCGTAACGTTGGAACATTGTTTCTAAATTAATTGGCTTTATTTTACTCGCCATACCCGCGCAGCCAAAGGCTTCGTAGCGCGCGCGACAAATATCTTCCATCGCTTTGGTTGCCGCGGTAAAGAATTTGCGCGGATCAAAGTTTGACGGGTTCTCCGCCAAATGACGACGAATAGCACCGGTTGAAGCCAGGCGTAAATCGGTATCAATGTTCACTTTGCGCACGCCGTGTTTAATACCTTCCTGAATTTGCTCAACTGGCACACCATAAGTTTCCGGAATTTCGCCGCCAAATTCGTTAATAATTTTTAGCCATTCCTGCGGTACAGATGATGAGCCATGCATAACTAAGTGTGTACCCGGAATGCGACGATGAATCTCTTTAATGCGGTCAATGGCTAAAATATCGCCTGTTGGCGGACGAGTAAACTTGTAAGCACCGTGTGACGTACCGCAGGCAATTGCCAGCGCGTCAACGTTGGTGGCTTTAACAAATTCCGCCGCTTCTTCAGGGTCGGTCAGCAGTTGTTCGTGCGACAACTTACCTTCAGCACCAACACCGTCTTCTTCACCAGCTTCACCGGTTTCCAGTGAGCCCAGACACCCCAATTCGCCTTCAACAGAAACACCACAAGCGTGCGCCATTTCTACGGTCTGTCTGGTTACTTTTACGTTGTAATCGTACTCTGCCGGCGTTTTGCCGTCGTCCAGTAGTGAGCCGTCCATCATTACCGAACTAAAGCCCAGCTGAATGGAGCGCTGGCATACCGCCGGAGAAGTACCGTGATCCTGGTGAACAACCACCGGAATGTGTGGCCATTCTTCAACCGCAGCCTGAATTAAGTGGCGCAGGAAAGGTGCACCGGCGTACTTACGAGCACCAGCTGAGGCCTGCACAATAACCGGGCTGTCAGTGGCATCGGCGGCTTGCATAATTGCGCGCATTTGCTCTAAGTTGTTGACGTTAAACGCCGGTACGCCGTAATCGTGTTCTGCGGCATGGTCTAGTAACTGTCGTAATGACACCAGGGCCATAAAAATACTCCTTAATTAAAAAACTTGTGTTCAGGCGTCTTTAGCCCGTTCTTGTAAAATAGCAACGGCTGGTAATGTTTTACCTTCGAGGAATTCCAGGAACGCCCCGCCACCTGTCGAGATATAACTAATCTTATCAGCGATAGCGTATTGATCAATTGCTGCTAAAGTGTCGCCACCTCCGGCAATTGAAAACGCATCGCTTTGTGCAATAGCTTCGGCTATGGTTTTTGTACCATGCCCAAACTGCTCAAATTCAAAAACACCAACCGGCCCGTTCCAGACTATGGTGCCTGCATTTTTCAGCATAGACGCTAAATGCTCTGCGGTGTCAGGGCCAATATCAAAAATCATATCGTCATCAGCAACAGCATTAACGGCTTTGGTTTCTGCCTTGGCTTCTGCGCTGAATTCTTTACCTGTTACCACGTCGACAGGTAATGGAATGTCGCCGCCTTTGCCTTTTGCCTGCGCCATTAAACGGTTCGCTTCGTCGGTTAAGTCCACTTCGTAAAGCGACTTACCCACATTATGGCCTGCTGCCGCAACAAAGGTATTCGCAATACCGCCGCCCACAATTAACTGATCAACAACACCGGACAAGGACTCTAATACCGTGAGTTTCGTTGAAACTTTAGAGCCACCGACAATGGCCACTAGCGGGCGCTTCGGATTTTCCAGCGCCTTGCCTAAAGCTTCTAATTCTCCGGCCAGCAAAGGCCCTGCGCAGGCAACTGGTGCGTATTTAGCAACACCATGAGTAGATGCCTGAGCGCGATGCGCGGTGCCAAAAGCATCCATCACATAGACATCACATAAGCTGGCTAATTTTTTAGCCAGCTCTTCATTATTCTTCTTTTCGCCAACATTAAAGCGGACATTCTCAAAAACTACCAGTTCTCCGGCCTTTAGTTCAATACCATCCAGGTACTCTTTACACAGGCGGACAGGGCAGTCCATTGCCTCTTTTAGGTAATCGACAACAGGCTGCATAGAGAACTGCTCGTCGTACTCGCCTTCAGTTGGGCGCCCCAGATGAGACATTACCATGACTTTAGCGCCAGCTTTCAACGCTTGCTGAATGCTGGGCAGTGCGGCTTTTAAACGCGCATCGGATGTCACTTTTCCGTTTTTAACCGGAACGTTTAAATCTTCCCGAATCAGCACGCGTTTGTTACTTAAATCCAAATCAGTCATAGCAATGACAGACATGCGATATCCTCTCTAAGCTTAATGTTCTGTTTGTTCAGCCATCGTTTTTGCTGTGTCCAGCAACCGGTTCGCAAAACCCCACTCGTTGTCGCACCAGCACAGCAGCTTAACCAGCCGCTTGTGACTAACGCGGGTTTGCGTGCCATCAACAATGGATGAATGTGGATCATGGTTAAAATCTATTGAGACTAAAGGCTCTTCGGTGTAATCCAGTATACCCGCCAGCTGCTGCTCGCTCTGCTCACGTAAAACCTGATTAATTTGCTCAATAGTAGCGTCGCTGTTCAGCGTAACGCTCAAATCCATAGCGGTAACATTGGTCGTGGGCACGCGCACGGCTATGGCCTCGAACCGCCCTTCTAAGTGCGGCAGTATGCGTTCGATACCGCGCGCCAAACGGGTATCCACCGGAATAATAGAACGTCCGGCGGCGCGGGTTCGTCTTAAATCCGGATGGTATGCATCAATAACCTGCTGGTCGTGCATAGCCGAGTGAATGGTGGTAATAGCACCAGAGTCTATCCCAAACGCATCGTCCAGTACTTTAATGACCGGCACAATGCAGTTTGTTGTGCAGGAGCCGTTCGATACCACTTTATGGTCAACGGTGAGCTCCTTTTCATTCACGCCATAAATTGCGGTGAAATCGACGTCCGGCTTGCCGGGATGAGAAAACAACACACGTTTTACACCTTGCTGAAGATAAAGCTGACCGTCGGCCTGACTGCCAAATACACCGGTACAATCAACAACAAAATCGACCTCATGGGCGCGCCAGTCAATGGCTTCAATCTCGGTCTGATGAGTTAAGGCAATGGGGTCACCGGCTACAATCATCGCGTCGCCCGACTGCACTACCTTTTTACTAAAACGACCATGGCTTGAGTCGTATTTGAGCAAATGCGCTATCGCTTCCGACGCCGCAGGCTCGTTAATAAGCACTACCTGCACGCTGTCGCGATAGCCGTTTTCGTATAACGCGCGCAAAAAGCTCCGGCCAATGCGGCCGAAACCATTAATCGCAATACGAGCCGGTTCGCTCATTTAAGCTCCCAACAAACGTTTAGCGGCAGCCACTGTGTTTTCTGTGGTAATGCCAAAGTGTTTATACAAGTCGCCGGCCGGAGCAGATTCACCAAAGGTTGTCATGCCAACGACTTCACCGTTAAGCCCCACGTATTTGTACCAGAAGTCAGCAATACCGGCTTCAACGGCAACGCGGCGAGTAACGCTGGATGGCAACACCGACTCTTTGTATTCAGCATCCTGAATATCAAACACATTGGTCGACGGCATAGAAACAACGCGTACCTTGTGCCCCTCATCAGTCAATTGCTCAAAGGCATTAACGGCTAAATCAACTTCAGAACCTGTCGCAATTAAAATAACGTCCGGTTCGCCGTCACAATCTTTCAGCACATAACCACCACGAGCAATGCTCGTTAACTGGTCGTCATTGCGCTCTTGCTGCTGCATACCCTGACGGCTGAACACTAAAGCCGACGGAGTTTTATTGCTTTGTACTGCGGCTCCCCAGGCTACGGCTGTTTCAACCTGGTCACACGGACGCCAGCACTGTAAATTCGGGGTTTGACGTAAGTTAGCCAGTTGCTCGACCGGCTGGTGCGTCGGTCCATCTTCACCTAAACCTATAGAGTCGTGGGTGTAAACAAAAATGCTGGGCTGCTTCATAAGCGCAGACATACGCACAGCGTTGCGCGCGTATTCCATAAACATCAGGAAGGTAGCACCGTAAGCTTTAAAGCCACCATGTAAAGTAACGCCATTCATTATGGCAGACATGCCAAACTCGCGGACTCCGTAGAACACATAGTTACCACTCGCGTCATCGGCAGTAATGCCTTTTGCGTTGTTCCATAAGGTTAAGTTAGAGCCGGCCAGGTCGGCAGAGCCACCTAACAGCTCAGGTAATTTAGGACCAAACTCATTCAGTACGTTCAGTGAGGCTTTACGAGTTGCTACCGCTTCTGGGCTGCTCTGTAACTGCTTCGCGTAGTTGTGCACCGTATTCTCAAACCCTTCCGGCAGCTCGCCGTTTAAGCGACGCTTCAGTTCTTTTGCCAGTTGCGGATATTCCTGCTCGTACGCCACCCAACGCTTATTCCAGGAGGACTCAACTGCTGCGCCTTTATCTACCGCCGACCATTTTTGGTATACGTCAGCCGGTACTTCAAAGGCTTGATGCGGCCAGTTCAGTTGTTTACGCGCAGCAACAATCTCGTCGTCACCCAGCGGCGCGCCGTGGCAGCTTTCAGAACCTTGCTTGTTCGGTGCTCCATAGCCAATTACCGTTTTGCAGATAATCAGAGTCGGTTTATCTTCATTCGCACGTGCTTCATCAATCGCACGGGTTATCGCAGCTGAATCGTGCCCGTCAACTTTATTAATTACATGCCAGCCGTAAGACTCAAAACGTTTTGCGGTATCGTCGGTAAACCAGCCTTCCACTTCGCCGTCAATGGAAATGCCGTTGTCATCGTAAAAAGCGATGAGTTTGCCCAAACCTAAGGTGCCTGCCAGTGAACAAGCTTCGTGAGAGATGCCTTCCATTAAGCAGCCGTCACCCAGGAAAGTGTAGGTGTGGTGATCAACAATTTCATGATTGTCGCGGTTAAATTGCGCAGCCAGTACTTTCTCAGCCAGCGCCATACCTACGGCATTTGCAAGTCCTTGTCCCAGCGGTCCGGTAGTGGTTTCAATACCAGGGGTATAGCCGTATTCAGGGTGACCCGGGGTTTTTGAGTCTAACTGACGGAATTGTTTAATGTCTTCAATACTCAGATCATAACCAGACAGGTGCAATAGGGAGTAAATTAGCATTGACCCGTGTCCGTTCGATAACACAAAGCGGTCGCGGTCGGCCCAGCCTGGGTTGTGAGGGTTATGTTTTAAATAGTCACGCCAGAGAACTTCTGCGATATCCGCCATACCCATGGGCGCTCCGGGGTGGCCTGACTTGGCTTTCTGAACCGCATCCATACTAAGCGCACGGATGGCATTGGCGAGATATTGACGTTCTGACATGAAAAACCCCCTGGAAGATGAAGAGCAACTTGCGATGCGCGTATTCTCCACATTTCAGGGGGTACAAGCAAATTTATAGGCAATATTTTGTTTAAATATCAGCCTGTAAATCGGCAGCTTTGTCAGTTTGTTCCCACGGCAGGTTATCCCGGCCAAAATGCCCGTATGCCGCTGTCTGTTTATAGATTGGGCGTTCCAGGTCAAGCATTTTGATTAATCCGTATGGGCGCAAGTCAAAATGACGACGCACCAGCGCAATTAATTGCTCTTCTGAGTGCTTAGACGTACCGAAGGTATCGATGCTAATTGAAGTTGGCTCTGCCACACCAATGGCGTAAGAAATTTGCAGCTCGCAACGTTCAGCCAGACCAGCAGCGACCAGGTTCTTAGCAACATAACGCGCTGCATAAGCGGCACTGCGGTCAACTTTTGACGGGTCTTTACCCGAGAAGGCACCACCGCCATGACGCGCCATACCGCCATAGGTATCAACAATAATCTTACGTCCGGTGAGCCCGCAGTCACCCATAGGCCCGCCGACCACGAAACGACCGGTTGGGTTAATGTGAAACTGCGTGTCTTTTGAAACCCACTGTTCCGGCAATACAGGCTTGATAATTTCTTCCATCACCGCTTCGCGCAGCGTTTCCTGCGTAATGTCTTCTCTGTGCTGAGTAGAGAACACGACCGTATCAATAGCAACAGGCTTACCGTTTTCATAAACGAAGGTCAGCTGACTTTTCGCGTCCGGACGCAACCAGTCCAGTGTACCGTTATTGCGGACTTCCGACTGACGCTGCATAACGCGGTGGGCGTAAGTAATAGGAGCCGGCATTAAAACGGAGGTTTCATTTGAAGCATAACCAAACATTAAGCCCTGATCACCGGCACCCTGCTCTTCCGGGTTAGCACGGTCAACGCCCTGATTGATATCACCACTTTGTTTACCAATGGCATTTAAGACAGCACACGAAGCACCATCAAAACCCATATCAGAGTGTCGGTAACCAATATCTTTTACGGTTTGACGCGCCAAGTCTTCAACATCAACCCAGGCCTTTGTCGAAATTTCACCACCAACCAGTACCATGCCGGTTTTCACGTAGGTTTCACAAGCAACCCGGGCTTTAGGATCTTTTGCTAAAATTGCATCTAAAACTGCATCGGATATCTGGTCGGCAATTTTGTCCGGATGCCCTTCGGACACTGACTCTGAGGTAAACAGGTGACGTGACATATGCCCACTATTCCTTAATTTTAATGAAATCGTTTAATACTGGTTGCATAATGTAACCGATCACTCTGTTTTTTTCTACTTCTGGACGTCTAAAAGTCCGAATAAGGCTGACGACATGCGAGTACCGCGGATTTATCACCCCGCCTCTATAAGCTTACAAAATGAAATCGAATTGAGTCCGGATGCTTTCCAGCACCTGATCAAAGTATTGCGTTTGAACGTAGGTGATAACATTGTTTTATTTAACGGTGACGGCCAGAACTACGAGGCGAAAATTACCTCAGTTCAAAAAAAGTCAGCGCAGTTTGTTGCAACCAGCAGTCAGGCTAACGCATCTGAGTCACCGGTCAATATTCATTTGGCGCAAGTTGTTTCACGCGGCGACCGCATGGACTTTGTACTGCAAAAGTCGGTAGAGCTGGGAGTAACCGAAATTACCCCGCTGTTCAGTGAGCGCTGTGGTGTGAAATTAAGTGGCGACAGGCTGGAAAAGAAACAACTGCAATGGCAGAAAATTGTCCATTCTGCCTGCGAGCAATGTGGCCGTAGCGTGGTTCCACAAGTGAAGCCAGCACAGCAACTCACTGATTTTATTGCAAGCAGCTTTGAAGGGTTGCGCCTGACCTTAGACCCAACCGCCACCCAGCCGTTGTCGTCATTTCAGCAGGCCGAGAAGGGAATACAATTATTGATTGGTCCTGAGGGCGGGTTCACTGATACTGAAGTCAGTGCCGCCGGACAGCTGGGGTTTAAACCCATGCGTTTAGGACCAAGAATATTAAGAACAGAAACCGCCGCGCTTTCAGCGCTAACCGCCGTGCAGTATCAGTTTGGCGACTTAAGCTAAAGGAGTTTACATGAAGAAGTTAGCTATGGTGATGGACCCTATCGCCACCGTTAAAACCGAAAAAGACACCAGTTTTCGTTTATTGCTGGAAGCTCAGGCGCGTGGTTATCAGTGTTTTTATCTGGAAATGGGCGACTTAGTCATTGATAACGGCCAGCCAATGGCCTTTGCGCGGGAAGTTCGTGTTCAAGATCAAAAGACAGACTTTTACAGCTTAAGCGACAATGAATACCGCCCGCTGGAGGATTTTGACGTCATTATGATGCGTAAAGATCCGCCTTTTGACAGCGAGTTTTTATACGCCACACAAATTCTGGAACTGGCCGAACAGCGCGGTAGCCTGGTGGTGAATAAACCGCAAAGCCTGCGCGACTGTAACGAAAAGCTTTTTACTTCGTGGTTCGCAGACTCTATTGCCGACACGCTAGTGAGTTCCAGAGCGGATGTCATTAAAGCTTTCCATAAAAAACACGGTGAAGTGATTTTAAAGCCGCTGGACGGTATGGGCGGCGCTTCAATTTTTAAAGTGGGCGCCGATGGTAGTAACTTAGGCGTTATTATTGAAACTCTGACCGAAAAAGGTCAGCGCTACGCCATGGTGCAAAAGTACTTGCCAGAAATTAAAGACGGCGACAAACGTATTTTAATTATTGATGGTGAGCCTGTGCCTTATTCTTTAGCGCGTATTCCCAGTGCCGGAGAAACTCGCGGAAACCTTGCCGCTGGTGGCAGCGGCCGCGCCCAGCCTTTATCGGACAGTGACTGGGCTCTGGCTCGTAAAGTGGCACCAGAACTGAAAAAGCGTGGGCTCATTATTGTTGGACTGGACGTTATTGGCGACCGCATTACAGAAATTAATGTGACCAGCCCGACTTGCATGCGCGAAATTGAAAACGCCTACGACATCAATATTGCTGAATTGGTCTTTAAGGCAATAGAAGAAAAGTTGAATTGAAATTCAACTATGCGCCCCCATGTTGTAAGTAGAGATTATCGTTAAGGAGTCGGTGAATCGATGAACAGTTTGCAGAACCATTTATTGATAGCAACACCTATGCTGAACGATCCAATGTTTAAACGGACCGTGACCTACATCTGCGAGCACAATGAAGAAGGCGCTATGGGCTTAGTTATTAATCAGCCTGCCGATTTAAGCGTAACCTCGCTGCTGGATAAACTGGAAATTGTTTACCCGGAAAATAACCAGCACTTGCAGGGCAGCGTTTATCAGGGCGGGCCTGTAGGCCGTGAGCGTGGCTTTGTGATCCACCCTCCGCAGGACAATTGGCGCGCCAGTCAGAAGATGAGTGACGATATTATGGTGACCACCTCGCGCGATATTCTGGAAGCTCTTGGATCATCTGCTGCGCCACCACAGTTTCTTCTGACGTTAGGTTACGCAGGCTGGGAAGCCGGACAACTGGAAGAGGAGCTAGGGGAAAATTCCTGGCTGGCAATTCCGGCAGACCCGGAATTGCTGTTCAATACACCACCCTCCGAGCGTTGGCAAAAAGCCACCGAGCAACTGGGGTTTGACGTGTGGCAACTGGGGCCGGATGTAGGACACGCATGAGCACAGTAATAGGCTTTGATTTTGGCACCAAAAGTATTGGCGTTGCGGTGGGCCAGACTATAACAGCAACTGCATCGCCTTTAGCAGCCATTACGGCCAAAGAAGGCATTCCCGACTGGCAACTGATTGAAAAGCTGTTTGCCGAATGGCAACCCGAACAGTTGGTAGTGGGCTTGCCCTTAAATATGAATGGCACCGAACAGCCACTAACCCAAAAGGCCAAAAAGTTTGGTAACCGCTTACATGGGCGCTTCGGTTTACCGGTAGCATTTCAGGACGAACGCCTGACTTCGACCTCGGCACGAGAAAGCCTGTTTGCTGAAGGTGGCTTTCGTAAACTGAAAAAAGGTGCGGTTGATAGTCAGGCTGCATTAATTATTGTTGAAGATTTTATGAACGGTTATTTGCCAAAAAGCGATAATTCGTTATAGTGTCGTCAGTAATAAGTTAAAGCGATAGGAGCTGGCCTTGTTTGGTAATGAAGAACCCTATTCAGTAACAGGTAACACCATTTTACTGAAAGATGAAAATAAAAAACTACTTTTAGTTACTGGTCCTCGTTACCAAAACATATTGGTTTCGCGCGGCTCTGTAGAATTAACGGACATGCCGGCTGAGCGTCGCCCGGGTTTCCGGATTGTGACTCTGCAGGAAGTCTTTAAAAAAGACAAAACCTACTTTTTTGTTCGTGCCGGTGGCGTCGAGTATCAAGTTGACCTTAAATTTGAAGACAGCCCTATTACAGAAATGAAGTTCTAGAAATTAACGGGAGTAGCCAGAATGACACATAAACTCTGTGCTGTTGTCTGGTTACTCTTTGTCATCCCCTCTGCCGCGTGCAGCCAAAACTTCTTCCAGCTTAACGAAACCGAAAACGATCAACTCGCTTTTTCTTACCAGTGGCGTGATTTCAATGATCGCCAACAGTCATTCAGTTTCCAGGTCGATAAAAAAGAGTTCCTACAGCCGCTGAAGCGTTATCGCGGGTTTAACCGGGAACGCAGTCAACGCGAACTGGCACATCAACTCAACCGTTACATTAAGCAACAACAGTGGCAAGGCATTCAGGCTCGTTTAACCCCGCGCCAGCAGTCCGTTGAGTTGGTTACGGCTAACGCCAGAACAGCACAAAAACAGCAACAACTTAACGACTACAAAAAGCGCTTACGTGACTATTACCATGAGCGCTGGGACGATTATCTTAATGCAAACTTCTACCGCCAGTTGAGTTTGCCTCCGGGTGAGCAGGGTATTATCCCTGATCATCCGGCTATAGCCAGTGAGGTAACTCCAACGCTGAAGCCGTTAATAAAAGCTATTGGTGAGCAGTTAGGTACGAATACACAACGTAATTACATCAACTATGTTGCCAGCTTTATTCAGCAAATACCGTACAACGATTTAAACAGCAAACTGGATAGCCGGGGCGATGGCTTTGTCCCTCCGAACCAATTGCTTTATTACAATCAGGGGGACTGCGACAGCAAAGTCACCTTAATGACATCGGTGATAAAGCAAATTATCGAAACGCCCAAAATGGCCATTATTTATTTGCCTGAGCACGCAGTTTTTGGCATTGCCATTAGTCGGCAGCCCGGAGACACCACAGTTAAACACAAAGGCAATAACTACGTGCTGGTTGATGTGACTGGCCCCGCGGCAATGCCGATGGGCCAGGTTGGTGAAGAGACTAAATTTCAGGTAAAAACTCAGCAATACACTGTAGTGCCGCTAAACTGATTACAAATGCTCTTCCGCAAATTTAGCCAGAGGACTACGCACCACTCCGTTTAAGTTGATGGTTGCGCTACCCGGATAGTCTTTAAACCGCTCAACGATGTAAGTTAGCCCCGAAGTTACGGCAGTTAAATAGTAACTATCAATTTGTGCCAGGTTACCCGACACCACTAATTTAGTGTTCTCGCCACAGCGGGTAATAAGCGTTTTTAGCTGAGACGCAGTTAAATTCTGAGCTTCATCCAGAATGACAATAGCGTTCTGTATGCTGCGCCCGCGCATAAAGTTCAGTGACTTAAACTGAATATTTGCCTTTTTCATAATGTAATTGAGGCTCGACTCCATGCTTTCATCTTGCTTATGCAGGGCTTCCAGCGAATCGGTTATGGCCGACAGCCAGGGTGCCATTTTCTCTTCTTCGGTACCGGGCAAGTAACCAATAGACTCGGCAATTTCAGGCGTATTGCGGGTAACGATAATTTTTTCATAAATGCCCTGCTCCACCACCATTTGCAATGCCGCTGAAAGGGCGAGAAACGTTTTACCACTACCGGCAGGTCCGGTAAGAGTCACCATATCCATGCTGGTATCCAGTAAAGCGTGTAATGCCATAGCCTGATAAATATTCTTAGGGTGAACACCCCAGGCTCCGTAAGACATCATTCGCTCTACGCTTAAATCCATCAGCGTTACGGTTTCGCTGTCGTATTCTTCCACCCGCGCCGCAAAATTGTTGGTTGAGTCAATAATGTATTCATTAGCAAAAACCTGAGGCAGCAATTCGCGGCTCACCGTATGGTAGGCATCGCGACCTTCCTGCTGTGTTTTCACTTCACCCACCTGCGACCAGAAGTCACCTTCAAACTTATAAAACCCTTTGGTCAGCAAGCGAATGTCGTCTATAAGCTGGTCGGTACGATAATCTTCAACATACTTCATACCGGCGCCTTTGGCCTTCAGGCGCATATTAATGTCTTTGGTGACCAGCACCACGCCAGCAGGGGCTCGCTCTCGCTGAATTTCCAGTGCAGCCTGAATAATGCGGTGGTCGTTTTCTGCCAGCGACAATACCGACTCGGTTTGCTCCAGCTGATAGTCAGGAAAAATGGCCAGGGTTCCGTTCGCTGTGTGCTCGCCGTGCACCCTGTTTAACGGAACACCAGCAACAATTTCTTCCGGTGTTGCTTCTTTCAAAACCTCCTCGAGCGAGCGAATGGCGACCCGTGCTTCGCGGCTCACGTCTCTATTGCGATCTTTTATATTGTCGAGCTCTTCCAGAACCACCATGGGGATAACCACGTTGTGTTCATCGAAGTTGAGAAAAGCGAGAGGGTCGTGCAGAAGAATATTAGTGTCGAGGATAAAGAACTTGCCAGCGTTTGTTGTCATTAGCGCGTACCTTTGCTTGTGATTATTCTTTTCTTACAGCTTAGCCTAAAATTCATGACACAACGGTTACAGAAATAAATTTTTCCTCGGAATTGGCGAGCGAATTAAGTACCATTGCGACCTTAGAAAATGGCGCGCGGGAGTGTGTAGTGAGCGAGTTTAGAGTTGGACAGCGTTACCTTAGTGAAACTGAAACCGAATTAGGGCTAGGCATGATCACCCAGGCCGAAGGTCGTCACTTAACCGTGATGTTCCCCGCAACCGGTGAAGTGCGACTGTACTCAGCTCAGGAAGCCCCTCTGGCCCGTTATCAACTGCAAGTACAGCAACAGGGCAAACACGCCGACGGCTGGAGCTTCACAATTCAGGAGCTGACAGAGTCGCAGGGGATTGTGACCTACCATGGTTTACGCGATGACAACCAGGAGTCGGTTGTGGTTCCGGAAACTCAGTTATCGCATCAGGTGGACAGTAACCCCGCGTTAACTCGTCTGCTGGCTGGTCAGGCCGACCGACTGGATATGTATCAGTTACGCTGCGAAGCCAGTGAACACTTAGCGCACCATCAGGCCAGCGAAGTTGCCGGTTTATTAGGTGTTCGTACCCACTTGCTGCCGCATCAGTTATATATTGCCAAAACCGTTGCCGACCGTTATCACCCGCGTGTGCTTTTAGCCGATGAAGTGGGCTTGGGAAAAACCATTGAAGCCGGCATGATCATCAAGCGCCGCCTGAATACCGGCCGCTCGCAGCGAGTCTTAATTGTGGTACCGGAATCGTTAATGCATCAGTGGCTGGTTGAGTTACGCCGTCGCTTTGCACTGAACTTTACCCTGTTTGATGATGAGCGTTGCGAGCAGGCAGAAGCCGACAGTGAAAATCCGTTTTTAACTGAACAGCACATTATTATCAGTAGCCGCTTTATGCACGAGTCGCGCTGGAGTCAGGCGTTGCTTGAGGCGGAATTCGATCTTCTGATTATTGATGAAGCCCACCATTTACAGCCAGAAGCGCCGGAATTTAGTGCGGTTAAAAACCTTTGTGAAGCAGTACCCGGCTTGTTGCTGTTAACGGCGACCCCTGAACAGGAAGGTGCCGAAGGCCATTTTCAGCGACTGCAGCTGCTGGACCCGGACAGGTTCTCCGACTTTGCCAGTTTCCAGCAAGAGCAAACACAGTATAAAGAATTAGCAGAACAGGCCGAGTCTGTTACTGACCCGGCAGAACTCGATGATCTGCTGGATAAACATGGTACCGGCCGCGTTATGTTCCGTAACCGCCGGGCCGATATTGGCGGTTTTCCTGAACGCCATTTTCATCCGGTAGAACTGGATGAATGCGAACCCGATGAAGACATGCCCTGGTGGATGGAAGATCCGCGCATTGACTGGTTATTGAATCACATTAAACAAAACCGTTCGGAAAAAGCACTGCTGATATGCAAAACGGCAGAGCAGGTTCTGGATTTATCCGAAGCCCTGCGGGTATTGTCTGGTGTGCAGGCGGCAACCTTCCATGAAGGTATGACGCTGACCGAACGAGACCGTTCCGCCGCCTTTTTTGCCAGCGAAGAAGACGGTAGCCCTATTCTGCTGTGCTCAGAAATTGGCAGCGAAGGCCGCAACTTTCAGTTCGTGCATCAGCTTATTTTATTCGACTTGCCGAGCAACCCTGACTTGCTGGAGCAACGCATTGGCCGCTTAGACCGCATTGGTCAGCAGCAGAATATTGATATTTATCTGCCTTACTGCAAAGGTTCAGCGGAGGCCATATTGCTGCCCTGGTACGAGCAGGGTATGAACGCCTTCTCTCAATGTAATGCGATAGGCCGTAAACTGTACGATGCTTTTGGTACGGACATTGAGCAAGCTATTGCTGAGAAAAAGCCTCTCAGTGACGAGTTGCTGGAGCAGACAAAAGAACTGCACAAAACCTGGCTGGAGCGCAACCGTGAAGGGCAGGACAAGTTACAGGCACTAAACGCCTGTCGTCCTGAAACCGCTGAAAAAATCATAGAGCAAATTCATAGCGACAGCGATACCGACACCCTGGCCGACTTTATGATTGCCTTCTTTGACCGCTTTGGCGTGAATAACGAAGTGCTGGATGAAGAGCGCTGGTTTATTCGTCCGGGCGAGCATATGCGTGTCGGCAGCCTGCCGGGACTGCCGGATGACGGCATCACCATAACCTTTGACAGAGTCACCGCGCTGAACTTTGAAGATACTGACTTTTTAAGTTGGGATCACCCTATGGTGCAGGCGGCGCTTGAACTGCTGACTGCTGATGACTTTGGCAGCACCTGCGTTGCTGAGCTGAAAAACCCGGCAATTCCGGCCGGCACCTGGTTCCTGGAACTGGACTTCGCCAGCATAGTACCGGCACCTAAAGCCGCAGCATTGCAGGAGTTCTGCCCATTACAAAGTTTACGCCTGCTGTTTAATGGTCAGGGACAGGAGCTGTCCGCTAAAGTGTCACGCGAGCTGCTGGACCAACAATCCAGCTTTATTGATAAGAAAACCGCACGGCAGATATTGCGTCAGTTACGTGACCCCGCACAAAAGATTATTCAGGCCGGCCAGCAACAGGCCCGTGAGTGGCAACAAAAGCAGCTGGATGAGGTAAAGCAAAATGCGCTGGCCGCACTGCAACACGAGCGCACACGCCTGCTTGAGTTAAGGAAGAAAAACCCGTCGGTACGCAGCAGTGAAATAGAGGCGATAAATTGGCGCGAAGAGCAAATTACGGCGGCGCTGGAAAGCCCGCAGTTATCGCTTCAGGCAGTGCGTATTCTGGTGAATAACCATTAATGACTCTGCTCCATTATCAGCCGCCGACAACGCCATTTCTTCAGGTTATTTATGAGGACAGCCAGTTGTTGGTGGTTGATAAACAAAGCGGGCTACTGAGTGTTCCTGGTAAGCGACCAGAGCATAAAGACTCGGTTTATACCCGAGTACAGCGCGTACACCCGGAAATAAGAGTGGTCCACCGGCTGGATATGGCAACTTCCGGAGTTCTTTTACTGGCAAAAACCAAAGCCGCACAAAGCCATCTGAACCGGCAATTTCAGAACCGCACAACCCGTAAAAGGTATATTGCACAAGTTTGGGGCAAGCCACCCGCTCCGCAAGGAGAAATAGAGTTGCCGTTATCCTGCGACTGGCCTAACCGTCCGCGCCAGCACATGGATTTTTTCACCGGTAAACCCAGCATAACCTTCTATCGGGTAACGGCTTTTGACAAGGGTTGCAGCCGCGTTGAGCTGACCCCTCATACCGGCCGTTCTCATCAGCTCCGAGTTCATATGCAGGCCATTGGCTGCCCTATACTTGGAGATAAATTCTATGCGCACAGCGATGCTTTCGCTGCTGCTGAACGTTTATTACTGCATGCGGAATACCTTGGCGTAACCCATCCGCAAACCGAACAACTCATAGAGTTCTCCAGCCCCGTTCAGTTTTAGCAATTTGCACTCAAGCTAGCGCCGCTTCAGCCGATAAAAGCTGCATGAATCGCTATCTATTAATGCTGCTGACGGTTGTTTTTATCAGCCCCGCAGTAAGCCAGGACGACCTAGAACGTTATTTGCCGCAAGACCAGATCCATTGGTTGACCGGAGATGACGACGAGCGCTATTTGGCATTGAAAAAGGAATATTTACAGGCCTTTGAACGCGGCCAGATTGTGCTTTTACCCGACTGGCACTACCATCCACTGCAGTCTTTTTATATTCGTCCGGTTTATGAAAACGCCCCGGATTTTGGCTGGACAACCTGGGCTTTAACCCCGCCCGACAACGACATACGCACAGACAATTTGCAGACACCAGCCACGACAACGCATTTCCCTGATGCCGCAGACGAAGAAGTATTTACCCCGCTGGTTAGTGCACTGCAGCAGCGCATGACTCTGCTGCTGGACGAAACCCTGGATCGCCCGGGCTTTTCGGTATGGGTAGTGGAAGGAATTACCGCAGACATAGCCCTGCGTCTGCTGGAGAGTGAGCCCTCGATAATGCCCGATGCCATTGTACTGATTAATGCCTATGTACCGCAGTTCCAGTATAACCGCGCTCTTGCCGACCGCATCAGTCAGTCACAGTTGCCGGTTCTGGATATTCGCAGCGCAGAGGGTAATCGTTGGGTGGGTGAACATTGGTCGCTACGTAAAAAGCTGGCGAATAAATATCAGCATCCGGCGTACCGCCAGCGGCAGCTGGTCAACTCAGGTAACGCCGGGCAACGTGAACTAACCTCCACCATAAAAGGTTGGCTGGAGTTTCACGGCTTTTAATCCTTTCAGCTTTATCGCTAGGTTTTAACACTAGCTAGTTTAACGAATGTCGCGCTTTTCTTTAATTTTCTCATAAGCCGCCTGAATGTCCTGCGCACGCTGCTGGGCCTGCTTCATTACCTCTTCAGGTAAGCCTTTAGAGGCCAGCTTATCCGGATGATGCCGGGCCATTAACTTACGGTACGCTTTCTTAATTTCAGCGTTGCTGTTTTGCGCCGTTACGCCAAGCACTTCATAAGCGTTTTGAATTTCATCCTGGCTGGAGGTTTTTCGCTGTTGCTGATGCTGTTGCCGACGATGCTGGTGAAAACGAAACGCCGCTTTTTCCATCATCAACCATTGGTCCAGCTGGAAACGGGTAAAGCCAAGGTGCTTAGCCACGTTAACCAAGACTTCATGCTCTGACTTTTCCAGAATGCCGTCATTTAGCGCCAGGCCAATTAACTGCTCCATAAACAACTGAAGAACGTCGCGGTTACCGTAAAAAGAGGCGCTAAAATCCTTCATAACTTGCTGCAAAGGAAACGTCGGTTCTTTGCCCTCGCGAAACGCTTCCTGGGCTTCGCGGGTGGCGTCTGTATTTAAATTCAAACGGCGCATTAGCTCCTGCGCCTGAGAGATGTCGTTAGTGGTAACTTTGCCTTTTGCCTTGGCAACGTGCCCCATTACCGCAAACAGTGTGTAAATAAAATTGGCGTCCCCGGCGGCTTGCTCTGCTCCATACAAAAAGCGCCCCCAGGCACCTTTTTGAGAAAAGTCCTGAGCCATTCCCCGATCAAACCAGTGACCAATAAGCGCACCCAGAATAGCCCCCGGCCATTTCATAAACGCGAAGCCAGCCAATGCGCCAACTACTTTTCCCCAAACCATGTTATTTCTCCAGCCGCTGGTTAAGTTGATGCAAGCGCTCCGGCGTACCTACGTCTGTCCAAAATCCATCCTGATGGCTTGCTGCCAGTTGCTTCTTGTCTATTGCCCGGTCGAAAAAAGGTTTTAATGGTTGCTTCCCATCAGGGTATGGCGCCAACAGTTCCTTACGATACAGACCCACACCGGAAAACGTCTTGCGGTCGTTTCCGTCATTAACCAACATCCCATTTTCAATGACAAAATCACCGTCTTGATGATGAACTGGGTTATCCACCATAACTAAATGCCCCAGTTGCTCTTCGTCTAAGCGCGTTGGTAAATCCCGGTAATCCCAGTCTGTCCAGATGTCGCCATTAATAACCCAAAACGGGTCATCTCCGAGTAAAGGCAAAGCTTTAATAATACCGCCTGCGGTTTCAAGTCCGCCTTCCGGTTCCTTCGAAAAAGAAACCTGCAGCCCCCATTGACTGCCATCACCAACAAAATCTTCAATTTGCTCACCATGCCAGGCGTGATTAATAACCACCTCATTAACACCTGCATTTGCAAGCTTTTCCAGGTGGTAACCTAACAATGGTTTTCCCGCCACGGGTAACAAAGGCTTTGGCTGGTTATCCGTTAACGGCCGCATTCGACTGCCCCGCCCGGCAGCTAAAATCATCGCTCTCATAGGCTCTCCTTCCAGGCTGGGATAATGCGCTCACGCAACCAGCGATTGTAATTTGAAAGCTGAGAATAGTTAGCACTTACTTGCTGCAAATAACCCAGAGTTCTTGGCACGTCCTGTAAATAGCCGGGCTTGTGATCACGATGCGCCAACCGGGCAAAAATACCCGCCGCTTTGGTGTGACGCTGCAGCCCCATCCAGTCAAACCAGTGTTGCCATTGCTGCGGCTCAACCTGCGCCGCTAAACAGTCAGACTGTATCAGTTGTTGCCTTAACCCTTCACTCAATTCGTTAACCAACTCTTGCGGCCACTCAATATAGCAGTCGCGTAGTAACGACACTGCGTCATAGGTTACCGGTCCCAGTACCGCGTCCTGAAAATCGATAATACCGATACGATCATCGTCCAGCAGCATTAAGTTACGTGAATGAAAGTCCCGGTGAACTCCCACCTGCGGTTGTTGCAATGCGTTATCAATCATTTGCTGACTAAACTGGTTCCAGATTTCATCGTCCCCGGCATGCCAGTCTAAGTTCAGGTGCTGTTTCAGTAACCAGTCTTTAAATAACGACAGTTCGCGCTCCAGCAAAGCCGTATCAAAAGCCGGCAATTCGCCCTGCTCAGTCCGGCGTACCGACATAATATTCGGCAGCGCGGCGAGTGCCTGCTGGTAGTATTGCCTGGCATTACGCGGATGCAGTTTACTCAGCAACAATATCTGGCCAAAATCGGATTGCAGCATAAAACCCTGATCTAAATCTGCCGCAATAATCTCCGGTACCGTCACACCCGCTTCAGAATAGGCTTGTGCAACAGCCAAAAAAGGCTTCATTGGTTCTTTTTCGGGAGGGCAATCGACCGCTATCAGGCTTTCCTGACCATTAGTTGCCCGAAAATAACGACGGAAACTGGCATCACCAGACACAACTTCTAAAGTTGGTTGTGAAACGCCTGTCTGGGCTTCACACCAAGCCTGCAGAGCCACTTCTCGTTTGTCTTCCAAAATATCCTCCACCAAATTTGTCGCAAAGCCTTAAAACTAGCAGTGTACCAAATAGCGAAACAAACAAAATTGCTTTATTATACCCTCGCGCTGCAAAACAGAATAAATGCATTTAACAACAACGACGGAAGATTAAATTGCTGCAACGGTTTATTACTTCGCTAATGCTACTGCCCTTTCCCGGCAGCGCGCTAGCGGCTTTACAAAATCAAGACGCACCACAACACATGACTTGTACGGTGGCTCAGCCCACTGAAAGTATGATTGGCGCTGTCCAGTTGCAGAAAACCGAAGCCGGAACTATTGGCGTTGAGTCGCGTAGTGCCGAAATTCTCGCCAATGAAAAAGCATATTTTACCGGTAACGTCATCATTCAGCGTAACGGGCAGTGGCTGTCAACTTCAAAAGCCACTATAGACCAGCAGCGGGGCGAAATTCTCGCTTCAGACGGCATTACTTTTAATGACGGTTATTTAAGCGTTACCGGTGACTCTTTGTCGCTGGACTTAAACGATGACCAGGCCAAACTCTACAACAGTGATTACCGCCTGCAAAATCATAACGCGCGGGGCCATGCAGAGTTACTTTCGTTATCCCGGCAGGAAGTTCTATTGCAAGACTCAAGCTTCACCACCTGCCCGGGCGAAACCCCGGCCTGGCAATTACGCGCAGAGCGCATTGAAATAAATGAAACCAGCGACTTCGGTGAAGCCTGGCATGCCCGGTTTGAGCTATTTGATGTGCCTGTTCTCTATTTACCCTATTTTAATTTCCCATTAAGTGACGCGCGTAAAACCGGTTTGCTCTACCCAACGTTTGACTCATCATCAAACAGTGGTTTTGAAGTAGAAGTACCTTACTACTTTAATATTGCGCCCAATATGGATGCGACCATAGCTCCGGTTTATATGTCGGAGCGCGGCACCATGATGAAAGGTGAGTACCGGTATTTGTTTGAGCAAAATGCCGGGCAATTCAATTTAGAATATTTAGGCAATGACGACACCCGCATTGCAAATAAAAAACGCTACCTTTGGCACGTTCAGCATTCGGCACAGATAAACCAGGACTTGAGTTTTTACCTGGATGCGACCGAAATTAGTGACGACAACTATCTGAATGACTTTGGCAGTGACTTTGCCGGCCGCGCCGACACTCATTTGTATCGCGTCGCCCAGCTTGATTACGATAATGAAAACTGGACCGCGCAATTACGCACCGAAGACTACGAGCTTATTGGTGACTACCGCAGCCCTTATCGCACATTGCCGCAGCTTAGTATCGACTATAATACCGGCGACTTCACTGGCTTCAGCGCCAGCTTATACAACGAGCTAACCTACTTTCAGAATCAGGATCAGACACGCGAATACGCAACCCGGGCACATGTCGAGCCAAGCATTCAGTACCGTTTTGAAAAACCGGCTTTTGACACAGAAGCCGAGCTGTCTTACCTCTATACGCGCTACTGGCAGGAAAGTCCGGATACCAACATTACCGAAGAAGTTACCCGGACACTGCCCCGCGCCCGGGTAAGAGCCCGTTTACATCTGGAGCGAGCCATTGAGCTGGGTGACAGTCAATATCGTCAAACCCTGTCGCCGCAAATTCAGTATTTGTATGTGCCCTATGAAAACCAACAGAACATCGGCATTTACGATACGTCCTTATTGCAGGACGATTATCACGGGCTGTTCCGTAGCCGCCGTTTTTCAGGGTTGGATCGTATCGCCGAGGCTAATCAGATAACTTACGGTGTTAGCAGCAGCTTATTCACTCAGAATGAACGCGAAGTGCTGCGCGCCAGTATTGGGCAAATTTACAATATTAATGACAGTCGTACGCAATTGTTTGCCAGCGATGAAGAAACCACAACCTCCAGTAACAGTGAATGGGTTGCCGACATTAACTGGGCCGTTGATGAAAACTGGTCACTACGCAGCTCAATTCAGTACGATACGGAACTTAACACCACCCGCAAGAGTCAGACCGCGGTAGAGTTCCGTAAAGATGAATCAAACCTGATACAGGTCAGTCACCGCACGGCAACCAACATTCTGAACAACGATATTGAACAAGTTGGAACGCAGGCAGTTTGGTCAGCAAGTTCACGCTGGCAAGTCGCATCAAATGTCTTTTACGATCTCACACATGATCGTTTAAATGATGCTATGGTGGGCGTTCAATACAGCAGTTGTTGCTGGGCCTTACGGGTTAGCGCATACAGACGCATAAACCGTGATCTTGAGCCCGCTTTTAGTGCGACTCAGATAAACGGCGAAACTCAATTTGACAATGGCATTAGTATACAATTTATTATCAGCGGTTTAGCTTCTGATAGCAGTGGTCTAATTAACATGCTTGAGAAAAGTACGTACGGTTACCGCCGTCCTTTTTATCTCAGTAACTAGTGGTAGGTATAATGAAAAAAATTGCATCGTTTTGTTCAGCAGCTGTGCTGATTGCATCGTCTTTTTTGCTGAATAACACCGTTCAGGCTCAGCAAATACTGGATCGCGTTGTCGTCGTAGTGGACGATGGTGTGGTACTGCAAAGCCAAATTGACCAACTTATCCAACAAGTTAAAAACGGTCAGAACTTCAACGCAAGTAATGCACCTTCAGACGACGTTTTAGAGACTCAGGCTATAGAACGTCTGGTATTGCAGGAAATTCAGCTGCAAATGGCTGACCGCATGGGTATCGAAATTGACGACAATCAGTTAGAGCAAGCCATTAACGAAATTGCGAATAATCAAGACCTGACAACAGCTGAGCTTCGTGAAAACATGGTCAGTAGCGGTATGAGCTGGGCGGCCTATCGCGAAAACATTCGTAACGAACTGGTTATTCAGCAAGTTCAACGAGCCGCTGTACAGCAACGCGTGTCTATTACGCCGCAAGAAATCAACAACCTGGTGAAGCTAATAGAAAGTAACCAGGAAGTTCAGACCGAGTACCGTTTGGCGCAAATTCTGATTTCTGCTGACTCAAACTCGTCTCAGGCCGAACTAGAAAAAGCCAAAGAGCGTGCCAATACCGTTCTGAGCTTACTGGATAAAGGCAACGACTTTGCTGACCTGGCTGTACGTTCATCCTCAGGTTCTGCCGCCCTTGACGGCGGTGACATGGGCTGGATGACGGTTAACAGTATGCCGACCTTATTTGCTGAAGCTGTCGACGGAAAATCTGTAGGTGACGTTGTTGGCCCAATCCGCAGCGGTATCGGCTTTCATATTTTGAAAGTACAGGACAAGCGCGGAGAGCAGACTGTCGAAGTGCAGGAAGTTAAAGCGCGTCACATTCTTATCAAGCCTTCCGTTATTTTGTCGGACAACAAAGCAAAAGAAATGCTCGCTCAGTATCGTGAGCAAATAGAAAGTGGTGAGAAGACCTTTGAAGAACTGGCACGTGAGCATTCAGCCGATCCCGGTTCTGCTTCTCGCGGCGGCGATTTAGGCTGGGCTCGTCCTGATAAATACGCGCCGGAGTTCAAGCAAAAAGTAGAAAACATTGAGCAGGGTACAATAAGTGAACCGTTCAGCACACAATTTGGCTGGCACATTGTTGAAGTGACCGAGCGCAGAACCTCGGATGCAACAGAAGAAAGCAAGCAAGAACGCGCATACCAAATGCTGTTTAGTCGTAAGTTCCGTGAAGAACTCGATAACTGGCAGCAGGAAATTCGCGATCAGGCCTTTATCAGAAGAGTTGCTGAGTGAGTATACCAACCCTTGTATTCACACCGGGTGAGCCGGCAGGTATAGGCCCGGATCTGATTATAAAAATAGCACAGCAGCCCTGGTCGGCTGCTGTCGTTGTCTGTGCAGATAAGAATTTATTGAAACAACGAGCTGAGCAATTGGATCTTCCTATTACTTTGCACAAGTACAAAAAGGGTGAAGAACTACCGCAACATGAACCCGGACACCTTTGGGTAGAACATATTCCAGTGTGCGAAGAAGTGACTCCGGGCGAGTTATGCACAGCCAACGGTCATTACGTTGTTGATTGCTTAAAAAGGGCTTCTGACGGTAATCTTTCAGGCGAATTTGATGCCATTGTTACCGGCCCGGTACACAAAGGTGTGATAAATCAAGCCGGCGTGGCGTTCTCAGGACACACTGAATTTTTAGCCCATGAAGCAAACTGCAACGATGTGGTTATGATGCTGGCCACAGAAGGTCTGCGCGTAGCACTGGTCACAACTCACATTCCGTTGGCCTACGTGGCAAAAGCGGTTACCGCCGAACGTCTGACCAACATTATTACCATACTGCATAACGATCTGACCAAGAAATTCGGCGAGTCATCGCCCAAAATATTAGTTTGTGGATTAAACCCTCATGCGGGAGAGTCCGGGCATTTAGGCCGGGAAGAAATAGAGATTATAACTCCTGTTCTGGAACAACTTAAGCAGCAGGGCATGAACCTTCACGGCCCCTACCCCGCAGATACAATTTTCCAACCTAAGTATCTGGAGGACGCCAGTGCAGTAGTGGCGATGTATCACGACCAGGGTCTTCCGGTATTAAAATATAAAGGTTTCGGTCAGGCGGTAAACATTACACTCGGGTTACCTTATATCCGAACTTCTGTTGATCATGGTACAGCACTTGAGCTGGCCGGATCAGGCAAGATTAACGACGGTAGTTGCCGCCTGGCAATGCAAACCGCTATAGATATGGCAAGAGCAGCGTATTATGAATAAGAACCAAGGTGGGAGTAAACACCAGGGTGGAAGTAAAACCCACTTGGGTCACCGGGCACGTAAACGGTTCGGCCAAAACTTCCTGAATGACGAATACATTATTGAGCAGATTGTTGATGCCATTAACCCTCAGCCGGGTGAAAACCTGATTGAAATTGGCCCGGGTTTAGCAGCACTAACTGAACCGACGGTAGATCGCAGTGGTCATTTAAAAGTTATCGAAATTGACCGTGACTTAGTTGAACGACTACAGCATCACCCTTTTTTAAGTTCAAAACTGGAAGTAATTCAAGCCGATGCGTTAAGCATAGATTTTAGCCAGTTTGCAAAAGAGCAGCCGGCAAGAGTCTTCGGCAACCTGCCTTATAACATTTCCACGCCGCTCATTTTTCATCTGTTAAAGTTTGCCGATGACGTAAAAGACATGCACTTTATGCTGCAAAAAGAAGTGGTTGATCGTCTGGCGGCAGAACCTGGTTCAAAGAGTTACGGTCGAATCAGCGTCGGCGTGCAACAAGCCTGTAAGGTCACTCCCGTAGTTGCTGTTCCGCCATCGGCGTTTACGCCTCCGCCGAAAGTAGAGTCGTCGGTGGTTCGGTTGGAACCCTACACCGAAAGTCCTCATCCAGTTAAAGATAAAGCGCAACTGCACAGCTTATGTTTGACAGCGTTTAATCAACGCCGTAAAACAATAAGAAACAATCTTAAACAGTTGGTTCCTGCAGAGCAGCTGGAAGCCCTTGGCATTGACCCGGGCGCAAGGCCGGAAACACTCTCTGTAGACGATTACTGCAGGATATCCGACTGGCTCACTGAACACTCGCTCACAAAACAAGCGGAAAAGAATGACAGTCAGTAACATTACAGTAGAGGTTAAAACACAATATTTAGCGGCGCAGTCAAACCCTGATGCCGGACAATATGTGTTTTCTTACACCATAACCATAACCAATCAGTCCAGCCAGTTAGTGCAGCTACTTGCCCGCGAATGGCGCATTACCGATGCCGACAATAAGATTACCCGGGTGGCCGGTGACGGTGTTGTGGGACAACAGCCTAAACTGGCTGCAGGTGAATCATTCAGTTATACCAGCGGCACCGTTCTGGCTACGCCTATTGGTACTATGGAAGGTCACTACCTGATGATAGATGAACACGGCTCGCAGTTTAAAGCACCGATTCCGTCGTTCCGGCTGGCCATTCCTAATATTATTCATTAATTATGAGCAATTACGTTGTTGGTGATATTCAGGGCTGCTTCCGCGAACTTGAAGCTCTGCTTACTCAAGTCAGCTTTAACCCGGCAAACGACTCATTATGGTGCGTAGGTGATATTGTCGCGCGCGGCCCCGATTCGCGCGATGCGTTGCGTTTTTTCTACGAAAACAGTAACTCGGTACACACCGTATTAGGTAATCACGACTTAAACTTAATAGCAGTGTTGCTGGGTTACCGGCAGTCTAACCCGAAAGATAAACTTAACGCATTGCTAGAAGACAGCAACCGCTATGACTGGTTAGAGTGGCTTCGCCACCAGCCTTTGCTGCACCGGCTGGAAGAGCACAATACGGTAATAGCTCACGCCGGTATTTACCCATGGTGGACACTCGAACAAGCCAGTCAATACGCACATGAAGTCACGAAAGTTCTTACTGGCGATGAGTTTGAAAACTTTATGCAGCAATTATTTGGCAACTCGCCGGGAAAATGGGACTCAAGTCTGCAAGGTTTTGACCGATACCGTTTTATAGTGAACGCGTTTACCCGAATGCGTTACTGCAATCCGGAAGGTGAACTGGATTTTTCTCAAAAAGATAATCCATATGAGCGTTCGTCGCAGGATTCGTATAAGCCATGGTTTAACTTTTGGTCAGAATCTGAGAATCGAGTATTATTCGGGCATTGGGCTGCGCTAATGGGCGAAACCAACCGTCAGGATGTGATAGCGCTGGATACAGGCTGTGTCTGGGGTCAGTACATGACGTTATATAGCGTTGAAAATAAAACCTTCTTTCATGAACCGGCTTTGACCGGAAAGTGATAATAAAAATCATGCAGTGCTGAGGAAAGTTTCATGAAAATTACTGTTGCCATGCGAGTTATCGGTGGTTTTGCCATCATTACTTTGCTGTTACTCATCATTAGCTTAAGTTCGTTGTTTAATATCAACAGCATCGGCTCGTCGGTTGATAAACTCAACGATGAGGCGGTACCGGCACTGAATCAAGTTTCGGCTATTAAAGTCGATATTCTTGAGCTAGGAACTGTTCAGCTAGAAACCTTCTATGACGAAAGTTTAGAGCAGGTCGAAGCTCACAAAAAAGAGTTCAACGAATCTAACAAGTTGCTTTTTTCCTCTCTTGAGGAGCTTAAAAAGCTTATTAAGGGTAACGGTCAGAGTGACGAGATTAACGAGCTTGAAAAAGACTCACGCCAGTACATTAACTTGATAGACCGTCTGTTTAGTCAGCACAGCGAATATCTGGAATTACAAAACGTTACCGCTTCTCAGTTAGATGAAATTGCATTCAATATCGATGATGCGGCTATTATGCTGCTGGACACCATGGATGCCTCTAATAACGAGGTCATCTCTCGTGAAGCCAATAACATCGAGTCTTCGCTGTCCAGCCTTATCACCTTAATGTATGACTTGAACAAAGCAAATAAGTTAGACAGTGCCGAAATCATCCGCAGCGAAATTGATATTAATATCGACAGTATCCGCCCCCGCCTTCAGGTATTAGATGACGAACCAACAGGGGCTGCCGGGACAATGGTTGACGACGCAATTGCAACCGTTCGCGATGCGCTCGACAGCCTGCAGGGTGCAGGTTCTTATCCTGACAATGTCATTCGTCGGCAGCAGCTGCGCGTTGACTCAGAAGAGTCACTTAATAAATCAGAAGTTCAGTTAAATAAATTGATGGGAGAAGCCGACCGTTTGCAAACTGCGGTTCGCGGAATAGCCGATGGCACACGGGTCTCAGTAACAGATTCTATCTCTACCAGTAGTTGGCTCAATAGCATTATCACCATTATATCTATTGCTCTGGCCGTGTTTATTTCATGGTATACCGTGCGCAGCATCAGCCGTCCACTGTCACGTGTTAACTACATGCTGAACATTATGGCAGATGGTAACTTAACCGAACGTGTTGAATATAGCTCGCAGGACGAATTTGGAGAGTTAGCCTCAAATACCAATAAACTGACCGGTAATTTACGTAAACTTATTGAAGGTATTGCGAACCGTGCAACTCAGCTTGCTACGGCCGCAGAGCAGTCATCCAATGTTTCAGATGAGACAACTAACGCCATTGACGAGCAGCGCCGTCAAATTGAACAGGTTGCCACAGCTACTCAGGAAATGAATAGCACGGCCAGCGAAATGGCTGACGGTGCAGACCAGGCCTTACGCGAAATTCAACACTCTGATGATGAAGCAAAACGGGTTCGTCAAATTTCGGACAAAAACCGTGCAACCATCGAAGGCCTGGCAAATGAAATTAAAGGTGCATCAGAAGTTATCGATCAGTTGTCAGAAAACAGCAAAAACATTGGCGGCATTCTGGATGTTATTCGTGGCATTGCCGATCAAACTAACTTGCTTGCCCTTAACGCTGCAATTGAAGCGGCACGAGCCGGTGAACAAGGCCGCGGATTTGCGGTTGTTGCTGATGAGGTTCGTACTCTTGCAAGCCGTACTCAAGAGTCCACCGAAGAAATTCAGGACATGATTGAGAATCTGCAGAATGACTCTCAGCGAGCGGTTACCGTAATGAACAAAGGTCGCGAACAGGCAGAGCTCAGTGTGCAACAGTCTGACGAGGCGGCTCAGGCACTGCAGTCTATTACTGAGTCAGTGCATCAGGCGTCTGACAGCAGTAACCATATTGCTAATGCAGCGAAAGAACAAAGCAGCACAGCGCAGGATATCAGCGAGCGTCTTGAGTCTATTGTTTCCATTGCCGAACAAACGGCTTCTGGTTCCAAACAAACAGCTCAGGCGTCTAACGAAGTCGCTAAACTGGCCGATGAGCTTCAGGACTCAATTAAGAGCTTCAGAGTCTAAGACAAAAGCCTCTAAACTGCAGAAACGAAAAAGGCGCCCTTTAAAGGCGCCTTTTTACTATTTAACGGCTTTATAGCCTCAACATTTAACGCCCTTAGGCGGTTAAATTAATTTTAGCGAAGCGGCGTTTACCCACCTGATAAACTCCAGAATCCTTTTCTGTGCAGAGGTAACGCGAGTCACTGAATTTCTCACCGTCCACTTTAACGGCATTTTGTTTTATCATCCGCAACGCTTCCGAAGTGGACTCAACCAGGCCAGCTTCTTTTAACACATTACCTATAGCCATTCCCTCAGCTCCAACTTGCACCGTCTTTTCAGGTATGTCGTCCGGTAAGGCGTTTTTCTGGAAACGCTGAATAAAATCCTGCTCGGCTTTTTCTGCGTCGTCTTCCGAGTGAAAACGAGCGATAATTTCTTTTGCCAGCAAAACTTTCACATCGCGCGGGTTTTTGCCGTCAGCTACAGCGGCTTTCAGTTCGTCAATTTCGGTAATGGAACGGAAGCTGAGTAACTGGAAGTAACGCCACATAAGCTCGTCTGACACCGACATAATTTTACCGAACATGTCATTCGCCGATTCCGTAATGCCAATATAGTTATTCAACGACTTGGACATTTTCTGCACGCCGTCCAGCCCTTCCAGCAACGGCGTCATAATGACAGTTTGTGGACGCTGTCCTTCTTCTTTTTGTAGTTCCCGACCCATTAGCAGGTTAAAGCGCTGATCTGTACCACCAAGCTCAACATCGGCTTTTAATTCAACCGAGTCCCAGCCCTGAACTAACGGATATAAAAACTCGTGAATGGCTATGGATTGATTGTTCTGGTAGCGCTTTTTAAAGTCATCACGCTCTAACATACGGGCAACAGTTTGGCGGGCCGCCAGTTTAATCATGTCGGCCGCCCCCATTTTCGACATCCATTCGGAGTTAAAACGAATTTCGGTTTTAGCCGGGTCGAGAATTTTAAAAACCTGTTCTTTATAAGTTTCAGCGTTAGCAATAACCTGTTCGGTGGTTAGCGGCTTTCTGGTGACATTTTTGCCTGTAGGGTCACCTATCATGCCGGTAAAGTCACCTATCAGGAAAACCACTTTATGGCCAAAATCCTGAAATACTCTCAGCTTGTTAATTAAAACAGTATGGCCCAAGTGTAAATCAGGTGCAGTTGGGTCAAAGCCAGCTTTCACTATCAGCGGCTTACCACTGGCTAGCTTCTCAGCCAGTTCCTGCTCGAGTAAAACTTCTTCGGCACCGCGAGTAATCTCGGCAATAGCTTCCGCCACTTCGGTTTTCATTCTCATCTCCAACTGTAAAAACTCATAAACCAGCCATTTTACGCCATTATTACCCCTGTTTTAAGCTCAATAATCTGGTATTCTCCATTTTTTCGTATTATCCTCGAAACCATAAGGTTATTCCGTGGTCGTAAACAGGTGCGGTAATCCCAGTGTTTGCTGACAAATGTTTACTGGATAATCACAATAAAGAAAGTGAAGTGCGCTAAAATATGACATTAAAATCTGTCACCAAAATTCAGCGGATGTTTATGCAACTTCCGCATTCTCATAAAATTCTGATCAGTGCGATCAGCGTTGCCCTCTTGCTATTACTTATCATTCCGTCGGAACCCGCCACGGCATCTAAAAACAGTACTTCTGCAGAGCAGCTAATGCCGGGTAAACGTTATCAGCTGGATTTAGCCTTTGAGCAATCCAGTGCTGATGAAACCTCCGAGAACTCAGAACTGACCTGGCAAACCTATCAGGTTAAGTCGGGTGACAGCTTAGCAAAAATATTTAGCAAAGTAGGCTTTAGTGCTCAGCAGCTGTATCGTGTTACCGAGTCTGGTGACGACGCGAAGTACCTGCGTAAAGTCCACCCCGGTGATTTGCTTCGCTTTGCGACTGACAGTGACGACAACCTGGTACAGCTAGCGCACCAGATAAACGATACCGAAACGCTTATTATCACTCGCCAGAACGACAATTTTGTTGCTGAAATAGAAACTAAAGAAGTTGAAGTGCGCACAGAATTTACTCATGCCATTATTGACTCCAGCTTCTGGAATGCCGGTATCGACTCGGGTCTGACTGACAACCAAATTATGCGCATTGCCGATATTTTTGGCTGGGATATCGACTTTGCGTTAGACCTGCGTAAAAACGACGAATTTAGCGTACTTTATGAAACGCACTATGTAGACGGTGAGTTTGTTGGTTACGGCAAAATTTTAGCGGCAGAGTTTGTCAACCGGGATGAGAACTTTCAGGCCATTCTTCACGATAATGGACAATATTATACGCCGAACGGTCGCGCCATGCGCAAAACCTTTCTGCGTTCACCGGTTAACTTTACTTACATAAGTTCAAGCTTTAACCCTCGTCGGCTGCACCCTGTTACGGGTCGGGTACGCCCGCATAACGGTATAGATTACGCAGCATCTACGGGCACACCAGTAATGTCATCCGGTGACGGTAAAGTTATTTCCGCAGGCTATAGCTCATTAAACGGCAACTTTATTTTTGTTCAGCACGGCGAGCGCTATGTAACTAAGTATTTGCATCTTAGCCGTAAGCACGTGAAAAAAGGTGACCGTGTTAAGCAGGGTCAGGTTATTGGCCGTGTCGGTGCTACAGGTCGGGTAACGGGCCCACACTTACACTACGAATTCCTCGTAGACGGCGTACATCGTAACCCTCGTACAGTAGAATTGCCGGAAGCTAAGTCGCTGGGCGAATCAGAATTGCCTTCTTTCCGCCAACACGCAGATCAGGTAATGGCCATACTAAACGACAACAGACGCGTTTACCTGGCGATGCAGTAATGTTTCAGCGTTATATTGGACTGATGTCGGGCACCAGTATGGATGCGGTTGACGCGGCATTGGTTCAGATAGACACGCAAGGCACACTTAAACTTGAAGCTCATCACTCTTTGTCTTTCCCTCCGGAACTGCGCGCTGGCCTACTGGCTGTAAGCCATACAGATACCTGGCAGGCAGATGAGCTGGCCGGTTTAGACATCGCTTTTTCCGAGCTTTGTGCCAAAGTGGTACGCCAACTTCTTGAACAGGCCGATATAACAGCAAAAGAAGTTACCGCTATTGCCAGTCACGGGCAAACCGTTCGACACAAACCCAATTCAATACCAGCCTACACCTGTCAAATTGGCGACCCTACACGGTTGGCTTTGGGTACGGGCATTGATGTTATTTACGATTTTCGGCGCAAGGACATTGCCGCAGGTGGCCAGGGTGCACCCTTGGTTCCGGCTTTTCATAAGCAAGTTTTTGCCCGCGAGAATCAAAGCATTGCAGTGATTAATTTAGGGGGTATTGCCAATGTCACCTGGCTTGGCCATAAAAGCCAAGTACTGGGCTTTGATACGGGACCTGCCAACACCTTACTGGACCAATGGGTTCAGCATAATGACTCAAGTAAAAGCTTCGATGAAAATGCCCGGTTTGCGAATGAAGGCAAACTTCAGCCTGACCTGCTAAAGCGTTTATTGCAGCATCCGTTTTTTGCTAAGCCAGCTCCCAAAAGTACAGGTCGCGAGGAGTTCAATTTAAAATGGCTGCAACAACAATTGGCCGGGCAGAATATATCCCCGGCTGATGTACAGCGCACTTTGACCGAACTTACCGCTATTAGCATCAAAGATGCACTGACAACTTTGCCGCAACAGCCCGATACGGCTTATTTTTGTGGTGGAGGCACCCGAAACCCATTATTGATGAAGCGCTTAACTGAGCTCTTAGCGCCGATTCAATGCGATACAACAGCGAGTTTAGGCGTTGACCCACAATGGGTTGAGGCAATCGCGTTTGCCTGGTTAGGCTGGTGTTATGAGCATAAAAAACCGGGTAACCAGCCTGAAGTTACAGGAGCCAGTCACCCGGTGGTTTTAGGCGCTAAAGTCCTACATCAATAGAAGCGTTATTCAGCACCAAGCTCCTTGAAGGCGTCCCGGGTTAGGTTTTCGTTCCCATCAGTTCCAACGACAATACTGTCTTCAATACGCACACCGCCGTATGGACGCAGCTCATCAACTTTCTCCCAGTTAATATCTGCACTGTCTTTGTGCTCTTCCAGTAGCTGATCGACCACATATAAGCCCGGCTCAATAGTGAAGACGTGACCAACTTCAATGTCCCGTAGTAAGCGTAAGAAGGGATGACGCTCACTGCGCTCGTAGCTGTTGCCTTTGTCGTCCTTCAGGAAACCGCCAACATCATGTACCTGCAAACCGATAAAGTGACCTAACCCGTGCGGCATAAAGGCACTGGTGTAACCTTTGTCGTAAATGCTTTGTGCATCACCTTTAATAAACTCAAAGTCACTTAAAATTTGCGCGACTTTCAAATGCATCGACACATGCAGATCGTAATAGCTCACACCGGGCTTAATTTCGCTCAATAGCTCTTGCTGAGCTTTATCCATAGCTTCTACCAGGTCCGCGTAGAAACCCTCTTCATAAGCGTATGAGCGGGTTATATCAGAGCAATAACCACGGTAGCGTGCGCCAGCATCAATTAAGAACGAGCGGATTTGCTTAGGCGGAACGGTGTCGTAGACGTCGTAATGCAAAATGGCGGAATTGCTGTTCAATGCAACAATGCTGTTGTAAGGCACTTGTGACTCACGAAAGTCGATAGCACTCAGATAAGCATGGTGTATTTCAAGCTCACTTTTACCGGCAAAAAAGGCTTCTTTTGCCGCAACATGGGCTTTTGCCGCTAAGCGGTTGGCTTCGCGCAAGTTGTCCACTTCCCATTGTGTTTTTATTGAGCGGTGAAAATGCAGATGATCAATCAATGCCTGTGGGTTACGTGCTTTTACTTTCCAGTCACTGGCTGGCTGAGCAAAGTCTTCACCAATAAAAGCGGACTGCTCTAAATCGCTGCCTAAGTCTTCAGTCAGCATGCTTAAGTCGTCGATAATTTTTAAATCAACGTGCTGCTGCCATTCTTCCTCCGGCACGTTAACCGGAGCATGCCAGAAGTCCCGAGCCTGAAATAAGTAAACTGTAGGACGTTGGCTGCCCTTGCGATAAAAAATAGCACTTTTGGGGCTTTCTGTGACCGGAACCCAATATTTAAATAGCGGATTAACCCGGTACGGCGGCGCGTTATCATCGAGAAAATCGACTCGTGGCTGGCCCGAGTAAACCAGTACCGATTCAAAATTGTTGTCCTCTAACGCTTTATCAAAGCGACTACAAACTGTCTTGATGTGTTCTGCGTACGCGCTCATAAAAAAACCTCACAAAAAATTGTGAGGTTATTCTAGCGGAAAAGGCGAAAAATTTCAGCTGTTCCCGGGGGGAAGCTAAAGCCTAAACGGAAAAGCTGGAGCCACAGCCACAGGTTGTTGTGGCATTCGGGTTGTCGACAAAAAAGCGAGAGCCCTGCAGCCCTTCTTCATAGCTGACCACGCCACCCATTAAATATTGTAAACTCATTGGATCAACCAGCAGGGTGACGCCGTTTTTTTCTATTTCCATATCACCCGGGTTTTTCTTTTCATCAAAGGTAAAACCATATTGGAAGCCCGAACAACCGCCTCCGGTTACGTAAACACGCAACTTCAAATTTGGGTTTTCTTCTTCAGCAATCAGCTTACCCACTTTGCTCGCCGCTTGTTCAGTGAACTCAATCGGCATTGCCTGCTCTGCTGCACTGCTCATGATTTCTCTACCTTGGTTGAACTCTACTGCTATTTTCTCTTACCTGAGTATTTTGGTCAAGTATCGCCGTCACTACGCACACCAGGGTTGGCATCGCCACGACTAATTTCTTTCCAGAAAAAGGTTCTATCCAGCGTGCCGTTACCACCTTTGGTAATTCTGACTTTCACCTCTACCCGTTCAGGAGCAAGTCCTTCCGGCATAAAGAAGTCGCCCTCGTACAAGGAAAAATAGCGCATAGAAAAACTGCGATCGTCTTGCGCTATATTGGCAAGTTGCAGTAAGTCATAACGCTTTTTCTTGCCATCAATACGTCCAACCAGCTCAACAGTAACATTTCCCTGAACAAAGTTGCGGCGCTGCTCAATTTGCAAAACCGCCAGAGAGAAATGGAAATGGTTTTCCGAACGATTCTGAGTAACGGTTAAAGAGTCTATAGTAACGCCGCTTTCCTGTAGCTCCGGCGCCATAATTTTTTGATAAAACGCTAAGTCACGACGCAAACCATAGTTATCATTTTGTAACGCGCTCAACTCGTCCTGCAAACTTTGGTTCGCCGAACGCTCAATATCTAGCTCAACTTGCAGCACATGGCGTTGATACTCCATCTGCTCAAGTCGCTGATAAAGCTGTTCAAGTTGCTGCGACTGCTTCGAAACTTCTTCTTTTAATGCCTTTGCGTGCCACACACCAGCTAAGTAGGCCAGGTAAACAACCAAAACAGCAACACAGATCAACAACACAAATACCGGGAAGGATCCCCAGCGTTGTTGCCAGTATTTCAGGTTAAAATAGGGCTTCATAACTTCCAGCTCATTTCCATCAAGCGTTTATGCTGATATGTTATTGATAAATATGCAAGCGCCATCCCACGGTTTAAGGTAAGGATCTTATTTTAAATGGCCTATAACTCGGTACTCCGACAACAATTGCGCAAACAGCTGGCGATGCCATCGACCACTATCGCCATTTGTTTAATGGGACTGGCCGGCGGTATTCTCGCCGCTCTGATGATTGCCGGGTTTCGTCTTGCAATAGAGCAAGGCGCTTATCTTGTCGGGAATGACAGTTACTGGCAACAGCCTTTACCAACTACTTACCGCTTTTTACTCCCTATTATTGCCGCCGCCATTGTTTATGTTCTGTTTCGGCTGTCGGGCTCTAAACACGTACGTATGGGTATCCCCTACGTTATCCATCGTATGAAGCAGCACTACGGCATGCTGCCCTGGCGCAGTACCGTAAACCAGTTCTTTGGCGGAATAATTGCGCTGGTTGCCGGTTTCAGTGTTGGCCGCGAAGGGCCGGCAGTTCATTTAGGTGCTGCAGCAGCTACCTGGCTTGGCTTTCACTTTGACGCCCCCAAAAACGCTGTACGAACCCTTGCCGCGTGCGGTATCGCTGCAGCTATCGCGGCCTCCTTTAACACGCCATTGGCGGCTATGGTTCTGGTAATGGAAGTGGTATTGCGGGAATACAAAGTTCACGTTTTTATACCCGTAATGCTGTCGGCGGTAGCAGGTTCGTTAATTACCGAAGAAATTTTTGGCGTCGCTTCTGAGCTGGCCGTGCTTTCAGCTCAGGATATTCCCACCACACAGTTACCCTGGGTAATGCTACTGGGCGTTGTGCTGGGGTTTGTTGGGGTATTGTTCAAAAAGCTCATGCTGGATGTCATGGAAACCGTGCAGGATATGTCGTTGCTTACGCGCTTGCTCTTTGCCGGACTTATCACGGCAATGCTGGCTGTCATCATTCCCAGCAGCTTAGGTCCGGGGCTTACCGCTATTGAGCAGGTATTGAATCATCAGGGTGAAATGTCGCTGCTGACCACCTTACTTATCGCCAAGCTTTTTGCCTCAGCTATTGCTTTGGGCATGGGTATACCCGGCGGTTTAATTGGTGCCGTGTTCGGTATCGGAGCCATTATTGCAGCGGTATTTGTCGGTGCAGTTAACGGGCTGGATATTCAACAGCCATTGTCTTTCGACAGTTTCATTCTATTGGGAATGGCTGGTATTTTAGCGGCTTGTATTCACGCTCCAATGGCAGCCCTGCTCGCAATTGTCGAGTTGTCACGCAGTGTGGAAATTATTATTCCCGCTATGTTAGTTATTGTGCCTGCTTACCTTATTTCCAGTCAGTTGCTGAAATCGAAGTCTATTTTCATCTCCCAGTTGGAGCTGCAGGGTTTGCCGTACCAGTTGGCTCCGGTGCATGTCGCTTTACAAAAAACCGGTGTTGAAAACGTCATGGAAACAGATTTCAAATTGCTGCTTGAGCCCACTCAGAACGAGCTGGTTGATTCACTTGAATCCGCGCAGGCAAAAACTGTTATTGTTATGTCAGTCGATGAAGATAATCAGGCACTTTATCGTCTGGTGACTTATGATATCAACGCCGGTGACAGTCCCAGCCTAAGCTACACTCCTATTAAGGGCATTCGGGTCACGTCGACTCTGGCCGAAGTGTATGACGAAATTGGTGCCCAGCGCCGCGGTGCCGTGTACGTCTATGAAACGGATGACGGCCAGCCCTGTGGCATTGTTACCTGGGAAATAGTCCGTAAAGCCTTACAGAGAGAACTCGCATGACATGGATACTATGGGTTAAAGCCCTGCACATTGCTTTTATGGTGGCCTGGTTTGCCGGCATTTTCTACTTACCACGTTTGTTCGTTTATCACGCAATGAACGCCAAGCCAGCCGTAGACGAGCAACTTTGCATAATGGAAAGGCGCTTACTCTACTTCGTCACCCCCTTCGCCATCCTTACGCTCATTTTCGGGGTCGTGCTTATTTTTGCCTATGGCTCAGCCTGGTTTGCCGCCAGTGGCTGGATGCACACTAAGTTGGTACTGGTGTTACTACTTTTTGCGTATCACGGTTACTGTTTCAAACTATTGAAGGACTTTAAAACCGGTACCAACCGCCGCAGCCACCGGTTTTACCGAGTGTTTAATGAGCTCCCGGTACTGGCTCTTTTCGCTATTATCATTTTAGCGGTAGTTAAGCCTTATTAGATTCTCTTGTGCCGCATGATTTGCTATAGTGTGCGCCCAGTGACATTCTGCGGCAGAGGCGCACCCAAAGATGAATTTCACCGGCTCCAACATTCTTTCTGTAAACCAGTTCAATCGCGACAGCATTGACTACATATTCTCCGTTGCGGACAAAATGCAACCTTACGCCCGGCGTAAAACACGCACTCGAGTTCTTGACGGCGCTATCCTTGGTAATCTTTTCTTCGAACCTTCAACTCGTACCCGGGTAAGCTTCGGCACGGCATTCAACCTGTTAGGGGGCGAAGTCCGCGAAACCACCGGTATGGAAAGTTCGGCCATTGCAAAGGGCGAATCGCTTTACGATACCGCCCGCGTATTAAGCAGCTACAGCGACGTTATTGCCATGCGCCACCCCAAGTCGGGCTCAGTAAAAGAGTTTGCTGAAGGCAGCCGGGTACCGGTCATTAATGGCGGTGACGGAGCGAACGAGCACCCTACTCAGGCGTTGCTGGACCTTTACACCATCCAGAAAGAACTGGCGTACCATCAGCAGAGCATCGATAACATGCACATTTGCATGATTGGTGATTTGAAGTACGGGCGTACCGTGCATTCGTTGTCCACTCTGCTCTCTATGTACAAAAACATTAAATTCACTTTAATTTCGCCCCGTGAACTTTCCATGCCGGATTCCGTATTGGATACGCTGGCAAATGCAGGCCATCGTGTAACGGTGACAGAAAAAGTCGACGGTATTGTCGATGCTGACATTGTTTATCAAACCCGCATACAGCAAGAACGCTTCGCAAGTCCGGAAGACGCTGATCAATATCGCGGTAAGTTTCGTTTAAACCAGGCTATTTACACTAAGCACTACAAACCCAACACGGTCATCATGCATCCTTTGCCGCGGGATTCGCGCGCCGAAGCGAATGAACTGGATAACGACTTAAACCAAAACCCCAACCTGGCTATTTTTCGTCAGGCTGACAACGGAGTGCTAATTCGTATGGCTCTGTTTGCATTAACACTTGGAGTCGTTGACCAGGTTGATAAACACCAATGTGATGTCATCTGGTACAGCGAAAAAAGCCAACAGTAAAGAGGTAGTACGACATGAGTCGCTCAGAAGAATTATATACTCAGGCACAAATCAGTATTCCCGGTGGCGTTAACTCGCCGGTTCGGGCGTTTAATGGCGTTGATGGCAGCCCCATCTTCTTTGAGCGTGCTGAAGGCGCTTACATGGTGGATGCCGACGGCAAACGTTATATCGATTACGTCGGCTCATGGGGCCCAATGATTTTAGGCCATAACCACCCGGTAGTATTAGAAGCCACCCTGCAGGCGGCCAAGCGAGGCCTGAGCTTCGGTACACCAACGGAAGTTGAAATCACCATGGCTGAGACTATTCGCAAAATAGTCCCTTCGATTGAAAAAGTGCGCATGGTGAATTCCGGTACCGAAGCCACTATGACGGCCATTCGTCTGGCGCGCGGCTATACCGGCCGGGATAAAATTCTGAAGTTTGAAGGTAACTACCACGGCCACGCCGACTCGTTGCTGGTTAAAGCGGGTTCAGGCGCTTTAACTCTGGGCGTTCCTAACTCTCCCGGCATTCCGGAAGATTTTGCGAAACATACTCTAACCGCAACTTATAACGACCTTGAGTCAGTGAAACAAATTTTCGCTGAAATGGGCGATGAAATTGCCTGCATTATTGTTGAGCCGGTAGCCGGTAACATGAACTGCATTCCTCCAGTTGAAGGCTTTCTGGAAGGCTTACGCAGCGTTTGTGACGACCACGGTTCCGTTCTGATTTTCGATGAAGTTATGACCGGTTTCCGTGTAGCTCCGGGCGGCGCTCAGGATCGTTACAAGATTAAGCCTGACCTCACTACTTTGGGTAAAGTCATTGGCGGTGGCATGCCGGTTGGCGCTTTCGGTGGCAAAAAAGAAGTCATGGACTACATTGCGCCGGTGGGCCCTGTGTATCAAGCAGGAACCTTATCGGGTAACCCGGTTGCTATGGCAGCTGGTTTAGCCGCGTTACAGCAATTATCCATCCCCGGGCTTTACGACCAGCTTTACCAACGCGTTGACACACTGCTGGACGGTCTACAGGAACGCGCTGACAAAGCTGGTGTACCAATGACAACGAACCGTGCCGGTTCTATGTTTGGTTTCTTCTTTACCGAAGAGCCCGAAGTGACCACTTACGCTCAGGCTACGCAGTGTAATATGGAACACTTTAAGACGTTCTATCACGCTATGTTAGAGCAAGGCGTGTATCTTGCGCCATCGGCCTTTGAGGGTGGCTTTATGTCGGCAGCGCACAGTGAAGAAGACATTCAGAACACTCTGGATGCCGCTGAAAAAGCTTTTGCTAAGTTAGTCTAGTTCCGCGGCTATAGCGCCTGGCCCTGGTCTGGGCGCTTTAGCCACCAAATAAACGTTCCCACCAGCTTTTCTCGCGGATATCGCCTTCACAGGTAATATCCTCGGGAAGCCTGATTTCCTCAGCCGGTAATTTCCGACCATTGTTACAGTCTTCAGGAATTCGCTGTCCCGTTGTCGGGTGAAAGTTTTGCATTTGTAGAGGCTCCGGTACATCTAAAGCCATGCTTAACGGCGGTAAGTAATCATAAAAGTCCGCCACAACTTTGAGAGCGCCACTACTGCCGGTTAAACCAACCGGTTGATTATCGTCACGGCCTAACCAGACCGTAACCACGTGCTCACCATCTACTGCAACAAACCAGCTGTCGCGATAATCATTCGTTGTACCTGTCTTGCCACCAACTACCTGACCGGCTAAAGCACTTTGCAGGCGGCTTGCAGTTCCCTCTGCTACCACTCCACGCAAACCATAGCGAGTCAGGTAAGACACATTTTTATCGAAAACCTCTTCTGTCTCAGGTGCTTCGCGCCTATAAAGCACCTCGCCCTGATGTGTGGTGATAGACGAAACCGCAGCCAGGGGCTGATAACGACCATCATTCATAAGCGCGCTGTACATTCGTGTCACCGCCACAGGCGACAACGACGCTGAGCCTAAAGTTAGCGAAGGGTAAGCTTGTAGTGGCGTTGTCACACCTAATTCGCGTAAGTAACTCACTAATTGATCTACGCCCACTTCCATCCCTACCCGAACGGCCGGTAAGTTGCGCGACTGAACCAGGGCATCGTACAACAGCAAACTACCGTCAAATTCTTTATCGTAGTTTTGCGGCTTCCATTCCTTCCCTTTTTTGTCAGACAACGTAATGGATTCATCTGCGACAGGGGTATGCAGACCAACGCCTGAATCCTGCATCGCGGCGGCATAAATAATAGGCTTCATTAATGAGCCTATTGGTCGCAGTGCTAACAACGCCCGGTTATAACCTATAGCCTGGCTTAAGCGGCCACCAGCGAGCGCACTAACCGTGCCGTTACGGTAATCGGCAACTACCATTGCACCTTCTAACTTTTCATCTTCGCCGTCAGCCATCAGCTGTTGTGCTAACGAACGCTGTACTGCATTTTGTGCATCCACCTGCAAATGCGTAAAGATTTTTAACCCGGTTTCCTGCCAGTCTTCCGGCAGAATAATGCGCTTCATCTCCCGACGTACTAAGTCCATATAATGAGGGTACGGGTGTTCAACCAGACGGCGACTTTCTTTAACGTCGAGCGGCTGTTCAACCGCAGCAACGTAGTTATCTTTACCGAGCAAATCCTGCTCAAACATGACTTTAAGCACGGTGTCCCTGCGGCTTCGGGCACGCTCCGGGAAGCGCCTTGGGTCATAATAAGAGGGACCTTTTATCATCCCCACCATTAAAGCAATTTCGCCGGGGTTCAGCTCCTGTACCTGCTTACCAAAATAAAACTGGCTGGCAAGTCCGATACCGTGAATGGCATTGCTTCCGTCCTGCCCAAAATACACTTCGTTCAAGTAGGTCTCTAAGATGGTGTTTTTATCAAACCGGTAATCGATAACCAGCGACATCATGGCCTCGTGAAACTTGCGCCACAACGTCTGGTCTCTGCTCAGATAGATATTTTTAACCAATTGCTGAGTAAGAGTAGAGCCGCCCTGAACCGTTCTGCCCGCTTTTAAGTTAGCCGCTAATGCCCGCAGAATAGACCATGGCGATACGCCCTGATGGTGATAGAAGTCCCGATCTTCAACTTTTAATAAAGTTTCAATGAGCAAGTTAGGCACCACTTCCAGCCCCACTAACAAGCGATCTTCTTTACTTAAGGTGCTAATACGGCCTATCAATTCGGGTTCCAGACGAAAGCTTTCCAGCTCTCTGCCACTGGGCCAACTTTTTATCGACTCAATACGGTCACCGCGAAAGTTGATTTGCACACGTTGCGACATTTGCGGCCCATCGGAAAAGTCAAAAGGCCGCCTGTGCACCATGACATTGTTTTTACCCACCGAGTAATAACCCGACTGCTCAGTGTTACTTTTACGCTGATAACCCACCCGCTCAAGAACATCGACCAACCGCTGCAAACGCATAGGATGATTCTTTACCAGCGTCACTTCTCCCGCATAGACTAAAGCCGGTGCTTGATAGCGCTTGTTACTAAAATGGCGGGATAAACTGGCATCCAGATAAATGGCATAAAGCCCAATGACGGCGATAAGTACCAGCCCTATCTTAAAGCTTGTCCAGAATAGGTATTGAAACCATCGACTTTTTATCACTACTGCTGCCTTTTGGTTTTAAACGTTGCGGTTGCATTCAGAGGGTCTTCGGGCCACGGATGCTTAGGATAGCGACCGCGCATTTCTTTGCGCACGTCGGCGTATGCATTTTGCCAGAAACTCGCGAGATCATTGGTTCGCTGTAACAGACGTCCGGCCGGCGACAGAAGATCAACGGTCACAACTTGTCGATTATCGATAATTTTAGGCGACTCAGAGACACCAAACATTTCCTGTAATTTGACCTCAACCCGGGGGTTGTCGTCCAGATAATTTATAAACACTTTACGTTCTGTCGGAGTTTGCCACCATTCAGGACAGGCCGTATTAAGACGTTGCTGTTCTGAGTAGTCGAGAAAATAACACAAAGCTTCGTATGGATCCCATTGCTGCAATTGCTTTAACGACCGGATATTCGTCCAGTATGGCGCAGCCCAGTGCTCCAGGTTACTGAGTAACCCTGCATCGCTCATATCGTAAGCGCCCAGCTCTCCGGCTTGTTGCAGCCAATAGACCCTACGTTGTAGCTGTCTCGCACGTTGACTCCAGTTGAGTTTACCCAGGCCTTTATCGCGCAACCACAGGCAGAAGGCTTCGGCTTTTTGTTCACTAGAAACCGGTCCATTACTAGTAGTCTGACTGAGTACCAGGAAACCCAGCTGAGTGCGGGTTATTTGTCGCAGTTGTTGCTGTTCACCTACCCATTCAGCTGTTTGCACGGTCTGCAAAGGAATGTCCGCTTTTTTCAGTAACGACTGGGCATCGTCCACAGGTAGCAGACAGCGGCTGCGGCCTATGGTGTCTTGCTCATGAAAGGTGACATCAAAAATAATTGCCCAGGCTGGCTGCTTAAGGCGACTGCTGTCGCCACTAACCCTACCACCACAGGCCAGTTGAAAGTCTCCGCGGCTGACATCGTACTTTGCGACTCGGTCGGGGTACCCCTGCAGTAAGGCAACGGCAAGGCCTTCCTCACTGGTTTCTGCGGTTTCTGCAGCTTCTTTCAGCCCATAATGGTTTAACCAATAGCGCCAGCGTTGTTGCCACAAAGGCGCCTGGTTTCGTTGTTGATAATGCTGCTGGGTGCGTTCAAACAGATCGACTGATTTTATGCTAGTTTGCGGCTCTTCCAGTGTCGCCAGAACACGAGCCATAGCGGCTTGCTGCTCGTTCTTCAGCATTTTGGCTGCATCCGCCACCAGTAAAATTCTGGGATCAAAACCGCCGGACTCCAGCTGACGGGCTTTTGCGGTTAACTGCCCCTGCCTTATTAAGCCGGTACTGGCTAAAAAATCGGTCGCCGCGGCACAATGCCCCGGGTCGGGCTGAGAAAACCAGGCCAGTTGGCTCACCTCACTGCCCCAGCGCAACACATCCAGTACCAGTGCTGATAAATCCTGAGTGGCAACGTCCGGAGGCGCATAATCGGCAAAGCCATGTTCGTCGGAGCGCGCCCACAAACGAAAACATTGCCCCGCCTGCTGACGACCCGCACGCCCGGCACGCTGTGTTGCCGAAGCGTTAGCAATACGTTGCGTCGTTAACTGGCTTAATCCGTATTGCGGCAGGTACTGAGCCCGGCGCTCGCGGCCACTGTCGACAACCACATCAATGCCGTCCAGAGTTAAGCTGGTTTCAGCAATATTGGTTGCCAGAATAATGCGTTTTTCGTCCGACGCCTTTAATACTTGCCGCTGTTGCTGCAAGGGGATACGCCCATGCAGGGGTAAAATGATTGTGCCCGGCGGCATGCGCTGACTCAGTTCAGTCGCAACCTTTTGTATTTCATAGACCCCCGGCAGGAAAACCAGAACACCTTTTTCGGCAGCAGCAAAGGCTTCAGCAACCACTTTGGGTAATTCAGCCAGCCATTGAGTAACATGAGGTGGAGGGCGATAGTGGTATTCAACTGGATAACTTCGACCTTCGCTACGCAAAACCTGCACCTGATCACAGTAGTTCTCTAACCAGAGTTTCAGGCTTTCTGCGGGTAGGGTCGCCGACATAATTAGCAGGTTTAAATCCGGACGCAATGGTAGGGCATCAATCACCAGCGCCAGACTTAAATCACTGTGCAAATTGCGTTCGTGGAATTCATCGAAGATCAGCGTGCCAATGCCGCTAAGTTCAGGATCTCCCTGCAGCCATCGAACCAACACGCCTTCTGTAATGATCAGTAACTTAGTTGCCTTACTGCGCTTGCTGTCGCCGCGCACCGTGTAACCGACCTGCTCACCCACCGACTCGCCCAACTGCTTAGCCAAATAATGAGCAATATTGAGCGCAGCAACACGCCGGGGCTGCAGCATGACAATAAGACCGTCATTAGCAATGCCCTGCTGCAACAGAAATAGCGGAAGCTGTGTTGATTTACCGGCACCGGGCGGTGCCTCAATAACGACACGTGCTGCCGGAAAGGCTTTCGCCAGCTCTGGCAGCACGTTCTCAATTGGCAAGGTCATGCCAAATTAATCACCTTGTACAGTTGCAGCTATAGTACGAACACCCGCGGCAGTTGCGCCCGTAGCCCACATAGAGGTAGCTGATTTTTGGTAAGCACCAGCTAAATCGAAGTGCAGCCAGCCTTTACCGCTGTTCGGTGCAAAGCGCAATAAAAAGCCCGCGGCGTTACTTGCACCACCGGCACCACCACCTTTTTGCGGGCGGCTGTTAGCTGTATCAGCAAAAGCTGACGGACAATTTTCACTGTGCCACGGAGCCAACGGTAAGCGCCACAATAGCTCATTTTCTTTATCCGCATTAGCCAATGCTTTAGTAGCAGCCACTTCATCCACACTAAACAGCGCGTTGTATTCATTACCAACCGCCATTTGCGCGGCGCCGGTCAGGGTAGCCGCATCAATAATCTGTTTCGCACCAAACTCGCCCGCAGCCTGTAAGCCATCGGCCAACACCAGCCGACCTTCTGCGTCGGTATTAACAACTTCAACCGTCAGGCCGTTTTTATAGCGAATAATGTCACCCAGTTTGTATGCGCGGCCGTCAATCATGTTCTCGGCGCAGCAAAGAATGAGCTTAACACGCTTATTCAGGCCCCGGCGTATAGCCAGAGACAATGCACCGGATACGGTAGCTGCACCGCCCATGTCGCACTTCATAGCGAGCATACCTTCGCTTGGTTTAATGCTGTAACCACCGCTGTCATAGGTAATACCCTTACCTATTAACGCGGTTTCTACCGGCGCATTGTCATCGCCGGTTGGGTTGTAATCTAATACCAACAAGCCTGGTGCGTGCTGACTGGCACGACCTACGGTGTAAATTCCCATCCAGCCAGCGTCTTTCAGCGCTTCGCCTTTTATAAATTCCGCACTGATGGCGTCTGACGCCAGAGCCTTAAAGTGTTCGGTTACACGTTGCGCCAAACTTTCAGGGTAAATTTCTTCCGCTGACAAATTGGTCAGTTCACGGCTGAAACGAGTCGCTTCACGCATAGCATCAAGTTCTTTGACTGCAGGCTCGTCAGTTTTATTCCAGATAACCTGATTGGTCGACAAGGTTGAAGTAAAACCTTGTGACAACGCCCACTGACGCTCCAGGTTCCAGTCACTGCCGGCAGCTTCAATGGTTACTGCTCCGGTGTTGTCCAGAGTCCGGCCTGCTTTCTGAATACGCCGCAAGTTTTCAGCTTCATCTTCAACTAAGATGATTTGTGCTTTGTTGTCACCAAAGACTAAGTTTGATTTTGGATTCCAATAACTTGCGGGGGCTTCCTGAGTTAAATAGATTGCGAGTGCGCTGGACATTCTGTACCTCTCCCGATAATTTGCTGTCTGTTTATACTAGAGTTATGAGGTCTCTGATGCAATTTAACAAGCCCCTGCGCCAGGGAGTTTTGCAAAAAAGATACAAACGTTTTCTCGCCGACATTGATTTTGGTGACAACGAAACGACGACAACCCACTGCCCTAATACCGGAGCCATGACCGGGTGTGCAGAACCCGGCTTTACAGCCTGGTGCAGTGTTTCCGATAACCCCAAACGTAAATACTCACTGACCTGGGAGCTCGCGCAGAATAACAACGGTGAAATGATTGTGGTCAATACACAGCACGCCAATCGCATGGCCGGAGAGTTACTACAAACCAACCTTGTACCTGAATTAAGTCAGTGGCAAGAGCTGAAACCAGAGCAACGCTACGGTAAGGAAAAAAGCCGCATCGACTGGTGGGGCGTAGACCAGCATAACCGTGAATGCTTTATTGAAGTAAAAAGCGTCACTTTAGCGGACGCAAGTCAAGGTTACTTTCCCGACGCAGTCAGCCAACGCGCTCACAAACACCTTAATGAACTGATGCAGGTTGTGGCCGATGGTCATCGCGCAGTGCAGCTTTACATGGTAATGCACGACGGTATCGAACGAGTTTCTCCCGCCGCACATATTGATAGCCAGTATGCTGAGCTGTGTAAAAAAGCAGCGTCAGTCGGAGTCGAGTTTTATGCAGTAAAGTGCCGCGCGTCGGCGAAAGAAATAAAACTGGAGAGACCAGTTCCCGTAAGCCTTTAAAACTCAATGCCTTCACAATTTCACCGCAGAAATTTAATCCGAATGACGTTGCCAACCGTAAACCTTTCTGGTATACGTAGCGTCCTTTTTTTAATGTACTGCTTTTTAAGCACTCTTTTATAGAGAATGTAGGAGATCCATGATGCCTCAAGGCAAGGATAAGAAAACCCATGGCATCCTGGCGATGGCCGGCCTGGAGCCGTATCAGGAAAAACAGGGCGAAGAGTACATGAACGATGCGCAACGTTCGCATTTTCGTCGTATTCTGGAAGAATGGCGTCGTCAATTACGTCAGGAAGTTGATCGCACAGTGCATCATATGAAAGACGAAGCAGCGAACTTCCCTGATCCGGTAGACCGCGCTGCGCAGGAAGAAGAATTTAGTATCGAACTGCGTACACGTGACCGTGAGCGTAAGTTGATTAAGAAGATTGAAAAAACCTTACAAAAGATAGAAGAAGATGATTTTGGCTTTTGCGAATCGTGCGGAATTGAAATTGGTATCCGCCGTTTAGAAGCTCGCCCAACAGCTGACCAGTGCGTCGACTGTAAAACGCTGGCCGAGATGAAAGAGAAGCAAATGACCGGAGCCTAAAGGCTCATGTATCGTGGCCGTTTCGCTCCAACGCCTTCAGGGCCTTTGCACCTGGGATCGTTAGTAGCTGCCGTTGGTAGCTACTTAGATGCTAAAGCGCATAGAGGTGAGTGGCTGGTTCGCATTGAAGATGTCGATAAACCGCGAGCCGTGCCCGGAGCGGCCGATACTATTTTAACGCAGTTGGAAGCCCATGGTTTAGAATGGGACGGTTCCGTTTTATACCAAAGCCAGCGCGATTCGGTTTACCAGCATCAGCTCAATCAGCTGGGAAACGCTCAACGTCTTTATCAATGCGACTGCAGTCGCCGGGCTATTCGTGCCCGCAGCGATCACTACGATGGCTACTGTCGTAACCGCCAGCCTCGTTCAACCCCTTACGCCCTGCGCTTCATTAATAATAACCCGGTTGATACATTTAATGACCGCGCACACGGCTTATTAGAAGATCACTCAGCCTCAGTCAGTGAAGACTTCGTACTTAAACGTCGCGACGGATTGTATGCTTACCAGCTGGCTGTGGTCGTTGATGATATTGAACAGGGTATTACCGATATTGTGCGTGGCAGCGACTTGATAACTCCAAGCTTCTGGCAGCTGACTTTATGGCAGTATTTCACCGGAAAGCAGCCAAGAATGATGCACTTACCTCTGATAATGAATAACGATGGACTCAAATTGAGTAAGCAAAACCATGCACCGTCAATTGAGTCCAGCCAGGCAAGAAATAACCTTTTCACAGCGCTGGATTATCTGGGTATTAAACCAGAATCAGAGCTGCGACACAGCCCTGTCAGTGAAATATTGCAACAGGCGTTGCAAAGTTGGTGCAAAAAGTGGCATATAGCAGGTCGTTAACGGTACAATATGCAGACAACAACTGAATCTAAATAAAAACAATGGTAAGGGAGAACCACCATTATTAAGCGAATAAAAGCACTGGCAAAGCGCGCCTTTTCCAGTAAAGCGGCAGAGCCTGAATCCAGCCGGTTACCCAAATTACAAGTTATCTCACGGGACAAACATCCAGTATCCCGCAACGATATCAGTAAAAATGCAATAAAGGTTCTTTACCGCCTGCACAACAGTGGTTTTGAAGCCTATCTGGTTGGCGGCTGCATCCGCGATATTCTTCTGGGGCTTGAACCAAAAGATTTTGATGTCACCACTAATGCCACACCAGAGCAAATTAAGTCCCTATTTCGTAACTGTCGCCTAATTGGTCGTCGCTTCCGCCTGGCCCATGTGGTGTTTGGAAAAGAAGTTATTGAAGTTGCGACTTTCCGCGGCCACCACGGTGACAGCCCGCAGGAAGAAAATAAGAAAAACCGCACGGCAGACCAGGACGAGCACGGTCAGCTGGTTCGCGATAATGTCTACGGCAGCATAGAAGAAGACGCCGAGCGTCGTGACTTTACGGCCAATGCGCTGTATTACAATATCGCTGACTTCGCCATTTACGATTTTGCCAACGGCGTTGATGACATTAACGCTGGCATTTTGCGGATGATTGGTGACCCGGAAGTACGCTACCGTGAAGATCCGGTGCGCATGCTTCGCGCCGTTCGCTTTGCCACAAAACTGAATATGCAGATGGATAACTCGGTCAGCGGCCCGCTAAAAGAACTTGCGCCGTTACTGATAAACATTCCACCGGCACGTTTGTTTGACGAATTCCTGAAAATGTTTATGTCGGGTAAAGCAGAAGCTAACTTCCTGATGATGAAAGATTTCGGACTGTTTCAGCAGTTATTCCCAATGCTGAAAGATTACGTCGCTGACGAACAAAGCCCGGCCTACCAAATGATGCTGAAGGCCTTTAAAGACACCGACAGACGCATTGCAGAAGAGCAGCGTGTTACTCCGGCCTATTTAATTGCCGTGTTGTTGTGGTGGCCATTACAGGCTCGACGCGAACAACTTGAGAACGAAGGTGGCCTGCCACCTATGGACGCGTTAAACGTTGCCGCCGCTGATGTTATTCACAGACAGTCGCAACGTGTTTCGTTGCCCAAACGGTTCAGTCTGCCAGCCAGAGATATCTGGCAGTTACAGCGTCGTTTGAATATCACTAAAGGTGTGCGCGCTCAAAAAGTGCTTGAACATAAGCGGTTCCGCGCCGCTTACGACTTTTTATTGTTACGCTCTTATGCGGAAAATAGCGATAAAAAATTAGCCGGACTGGCAGAGCACTGGAGTAAAGCGCAGGACAACCCGGCGCAATTAAAGTCCTCAAAGCCGGAGGCGGGATCAGGCCGACGCAAACCGCGCCGTCGTCGTGGTCCACGCCGTAAGCCTCAGGAAAATAAAGGTAATGACGCAACATAAAGCCTTTATTGCGCTGGGGAGTAACCTCGGTAAGCCGGTGGACAATATTCTATCGGCTTTAAAGGCGCTGAGTAATGATTCCCGCTGGCAATTATTAGCTTATTCCTCTCTTTACGGTAGCAAACCTATGGGCCCGCAAGACCAGCCCGATTACGTTAATGCCGTTTGTTCCGTAAGCACTAGCTTACCGGCGGCCGAGCTTCTGCAAGCCTTACACGATATAGAGGATGCTTTTGGTCGTAAACGAGTCAGGCATTGGGGCGAGCGCACACTGGACCTTGACCTGCTGCTGTTTGATGAGCAACAACATCAATCGGACTCTCTCCGGGTTCCTCACCCGGGGTTATACGAACGCAGCTTTGTACTTTACCCTCTGGCCGAAATAGCCGCCGACAAACTTTTGCCTAATGGCAATACCGCAAAACAACAAACAGAGAGTCTTACCGAAGAGGGTCTGGACGTGCTAATCTGTCGGTCTGATATAACCATCTAAAACTGCTGAAGGTGCGTCATGGCAACAACCAAAACCAGCATTGCAACGTTACAAAAAATGAAACGGGAAGGAACCAAAATCAGTTCCCTCACCGCCTATGATTCAAGTTTTGCTAAACTCATGACCGAGCAAGGCGTCGACTTTATTCTGGTGGGCGATTCACTGGGTAATGTTGTGCAGGGACGCGACTCAACTGTGCCGGTAACCGTCGATGATATGATTTACCACACTCAGTGTGTGCGTCGTGGTGCCAGCAATGCCTTTGTTATAGCAGACATGCCATTTATGACTTACAGCACACCCGAGCAAGCCTATGATGTGGCGGCAGCTTTAATGCAGGCCGGTGCCAACATGGTCAAACTGGAAGGTGGTCACTGGCTGGTTGAAACCATTGAAGGCTTGAAAACCCGGGGCATTCCGGTTTGCGCTCACCTTGGTTTACTGCCGCAATCGGTTAATGTTCTTGGTGGTTATAAAGTACAAGGCAAAGAGCAGCAACAGGCCGACGACACACTGAACCAGGCTTTGGCTCTCGAACAGGCCGGCGCGCAATTACTTGTTCTGGAATGCGTACCCGCTTCTCTGGGTAAACGTATTACCGAGCAGGTATCTATTCCTACTATTGGTATTGGCGCAGGCGCAGACACGAACGGACAAATTTTAGTTATGCACGATATGCTCGGCATGAACAGTGACTATTTGCCCAAATTTGCCAAAGACTTTTTAGCTCAGGGCGGCTCGCTTGCTGATGCATTCCGTTTATACTCCGAGCAAGTGCGTTCAGGTGAGTTCCCGACAGCAGAGCACAGCTACAAATGAGAATTTTAAAATCACTTGCTGAACTTCGCAGATGGCGTCAGCAGCAGTCTGAAGTAGCTTTAGTACCGACTATGGGCAACCTGCACGATGGTCACCTGCAGCTGGTTAAAACAGCGTTAGAACGATGCGACAACGTGGTTGTCAGTATTTTTGTCAACCCGATGCAATTCGGTGCAAACGAGGATCTCGACAGTTACCCACGCACGCTGGAGGCCGACTGCCAGGCGCTGGACGCTTTAGGTGTTTCTGCGGTATTTACCCCTCAGGTAACTGATGTCTACCCGCGCGGTCTCGACAAACAGACTCGTATTGAAGTACCCGGCATCAGTGACATTCTTTGCGGAGCCAGTCGCCCGGGGCATTTCACCGGCGTCGCCACTATTGTCTGTAAACTATTTAATATGGTGCAGCCACAGCTGGCTGTATTTGGCGAAAAAGATTATCAACAGCTTCAGGTTATTCGCTTAATGGTACAAGACCTAAGCCTGCCAGTAGAGGTTCTGGGAACAGCCACACAGCGTGAAACCAGTGGTCTTGCCATGAGCTCGCGTAACGGTTACTTATCCACAGAGCAAAAGCAGCAAGCGGCGGCGCTTTATAAAACTCTGGAAGAAACCAAAGCTAAACTGAGTGTAAACACCGACTTTGGTGAGCTGGAAGCTGCAGCAAAAGAAAAGCTGACCCAGGCGGGGTTTGTGCCGGATTATTTCAGTATTCGTAACGCAGCAGATTTGCAGGAAGCGACGCCTGAAGACCACGAATGGGTCGTTCTGGCAGCCGCTTTTATGGGCAAAACGCGCTTAATTGATAACTTACGGGTTACCAACGCGGCAACTAAATAAGCATACCCAGTTCGCGCATTTCAGTGTGCAGAGCGCCACGTAAACTGGTCGCTTTTGCCGCAATTTTACGCTGTTCGCATAAAACTTCCTGCAGCATGTCGTCGGTTGTTAATGGGTTAGCCAGAACCACACGAAAAACCACCGTGGGCTCATGATGGTATTGGGCCGGTGTTAACTTAGTCCGGGATACAAATGACTGTCCAGTCTCCCGCTGACGCTTCTGAATATATCGCGTCAGTGCGTTTAAATGTGGAGTCAGACGCGCCAGCTGTTCAGGTGTTGCTTTATCCAGAACCGCTTTCACTTTCTTCGGCACAAACCGATAAGTTAAAAGACAAAGCTCCGGCTCGGTAATAACTTCAAAATCATCCTGCTCGCTGATCAGCTTAGAGAAATAACGCGCTTTATCAATACTGTTATTAATCAGCAGCTCATAACCACGGCGACCAATAACGTGCATAGCCGAAAACAGCATCATAGCCATGCCCGCGCGTGAACCTTCCATGGTATGCGAACCTAAATCTTTTGAGCCCTGACGAATAATATACTCGGCATGATATTCTATAGACTTAACCAATGACGGGCTTTTAAATAACACCAGTCCCGCGCCCATAGGGACGTACATTTGCTTATGCGCGTCAATGGTGACACTGTCGGCTCGTTCAATACCGGCCAGTAGCGGACGGTGCTGTTCAGACAATAACGTCGCGCCACCCCAGGCGGCGTCCACATGAAAGTGAGCATCCACTTCTTCTGCAACAGTTGCCATTTCGTCAAGCGGATCAATGTGCCCAGTTTCTGTTGTACCCGCGACACCAACCAGCGCGAGCACTTTCCCGCCTTCTTTTGCAATTTTTTCGCAGGTTTTTCGTAATTCATCAATACGAATACGGTTATCACTGTCCGTTGCCACCGACACTAAATTTCGGCGACCAATACCAAGTACGTCCGCGGCTTTACTTAATGAATAGTGCCCACGCTCTGACACCACGACGGTTAACTTCGAGTAGCCATAATGCTGAAGACCCGCAGCCAGCCCATCGGCTGAAATGCCCGCGAAATCACCATCTGCCTGCAACAAGCGGTTGCGCGCTACCCACAAAGCCGTCATGTTGGCTATGGTTCCGCCCGAGCAAAAAGCCCCCAGCGAGTGCTGAGCGCTGTGCATCCAGCGATTATAAAAAGGCGCGTCCTGCTGATACACCAGATGATGCATCATGCCAATAACGTTACGTTCAAGCGGCGTAAAAGCTTTAGAGGTCTCAATTTTTACCAGGTTCTGATTCAGACCTACCATGAGCTTAGCCAAAGGCAGCAGGAAATATGGTAGAGCTGATGTCATATGACCTATAAAACGCGGCGACGCCGTATGCACCGAATGAGCGACCAGCTTATCCAACAAAAATTCGGTATGGTCGGAAACAAAAGCTGGCTCTTCAGGTATCTGTGACTTATCAAAGTCACGCTCAATTTCCTGCAACGGCTTTTCGCGGGCAACAATATGTTCACCCAAAAAACCCATCAGGTTTTCTGAAAGATGCTTTTCGATTTTACCCAGCGTTGAGTCCGGAGCCTCGGGTATCGTAAAAATGCGATACAACGACTCCTGGTTCACTTCCGCTATTTCTGTTTTAGGGCTCAATCAAGACTCCTTAGATAAATTCGCGTGCAGTTGCCATAAAGCCTGACCGCTGTTCTTATATTTGCGCTCAAAAGGCGTTATTGGCTCAACGTCATCGGACAGCAGCGAGATATCGGCATAATGCCCGCTCACCTTAAGTGCCTGCGCCACTTCTAACAAGTATAGGCTCCAATTAGAACGCATATGCAATTCACCGCCAAGCGCAACCACATCTTTCCATACCGGACTACCATGCCAGCGGCGTGCTAAATGAGCCGATTTAGGCCAGGGATTAGGGTAAAAAATGCAATGCTGCCGGGGCTGCCATCCGGCTCTGTTCGCCAACCGCCAGAAATCATTCAGGTCGGCTCTTACCACCCAGTACCGCTGACCATTCTCGCTGGTCTGATAATGGCTGTGACGGTCGACCCGATGCGCCGACTTATCAACGCCGATAACCATAGCATCGGAATGAATTTCTGCCAGTTTTGCAGTACTTTCACCCACGCCGCAGCAGGAATCTAGAATAATCGGCCCACCCCAGCTTTCAACCTGCGCGTTGATTTCGTCAAACGCCTGCTGGTTGTGCTCCTGAATAGGTTTCAAAAACTCACTTTCTAAATGGCGACGGACTGCTGCTTCAGTGTCTTCATGCGGTCCATTCTGGTTAGTTGTAACCGGTCTTGCCTGCTGCATCAGGAGCGGATTCCTATGCCTTTATCGAGAATATAGTAAGCCGCCGCAAAGAACAGCACATTGAAGCCCACCAGAACCGCTATGGCAAGACCTATACTCACGTCTGACTGGCCTAAGAAACCATAACGAAAGCCATTAACCATGTACAATACCGGGTTTGCCATAGATACTTTCTGCCAGAATTCCGGCAACAGACTGACCGAGTAAAACACACCGCCTAAGTAGGTTAGCGGCGTCAGTACGAATGTCGGTACGATAGAAATATCGTCAAAGGTTTTGCCGTAAACGGCATTAATTAACCCGCCCAGACAGAAAAGTGTGGAGGTTAAAATGACGGTTAATATGACATAACCAATATGAGCAATTTGGATGTCTTCTACAAAGAAAAAAGACACACAAGTGACAATAACCGCGACGATCAACGCTCTGGCCATACCGCCACCGACATAACCGGCAATAATAACTGCGGTAGGAACAGGGGACACCAGCATCTCTTCGATATTGCGCTGAAACTTAGCACTAAAAAAAGACGACGCGACATTAGAATAGGAGTTAGTAATAACGGACATCATAATAAGGCCCGGAACAATGAACTCCATGTAGCCGACGCCACTCATTTCACCAATTCGTTCGCCCACAATGCTACCGAAAATGACGAAGTACAGCGTCATGGTAATAGCCGGCGGCACCAGAGTTTGTATCCAAATACGAAGAAAGCGGGTGCACTCTTTTATCCAGATGGTTTTTAACGCAATAAAATTAGCTGCGGAATGGCTCATTTGGCTTCCTCCTGCTGACGCCCCTGCTCGACCATAGACACAAACAATTCCTCTAAACGGTTGGCTTTATTACGCATTGACAATACTTTTACTTTTTGGGCAGAAAGCTGCTCGAACACGGCGTTCAGCCCGGCATTTTTATCAACTTCCACTTCCAGTGTCTGCTCATCTGTCCAACGGTGATTAAAGTTCTCTATTTCTGCGCCGTTATGGCCCGGCTCTAAATCTAAGACAAAGGTTTCCCGGCTTAGCTGCGCCAGCAAGCGCTTCATTGACGTGTTTTCTATAATTCGGCCACTATCAATAATACCGATATTACGGCACAGCATTTCGGCTTCTTCCAGATAGTGGGTAGTCAGAATAATGGTAATGCCCTGCTGATTAATCTTAGTCAGGTAGTCCCACATGGAGCGGCGCAGTTCGATATCAACACCTGCCGTTGGCTCATCCAGAATCAGTAAGTTAGGTTCATGCAGTAATGCGCGGGCTATCATCAAGCGGCGTTTCATGCCTCCAGACAAAGAGCGGGCCGGTTCATTGCGCTTATCCCATAACCCCAACTGTTTCAGGTATTTTTCAGAACGTTCCTTAGCCAGCGAGCGAGGAACACCATAGTAACCCGCCTGATTCACGACAATTTGCTGAACCGTTTCAAACTGATTGAAGTTAAATTCCTGCGGCACCAAACCAATCTGGCGTTTTAAATCGGTGAGCTGCGTGTCTAAGTCGTAACCAAAAACCTTCACCTGACCCGAGGTTTTATTTACCAGCGATGAAATAATTCCGATAGTGGTCGACTTCCCGGCTCCATTAGGGCCAAGCAGTGCATAGAAATCACCTTCTTCAACCTCTAAATCAATACCTTTTAAGGCTTCAAAACCACCACGGTATGTTTTGCGTAAGCCTGTAATTTCTAAAGCTTTCATAGACCTCTTTATGACTCCTTTCCATAGCCCCAGCGACTGACTAAACGCTGCTCAAGGCCAAGATGATCCAGCATTCTGGCCACCATAAAATCGATTAAATCATCAATACTTTCTGGTTGATGATAGAAGCCCGGCGCTGCCGGCATTATCGTTACGCCCTGCTGACTGAGTTGCAGCATGTTTTGTAAATGGATTGTCGAAAGCGGAGACTCCCTCGGAACTAAAATTAATTGTCCGCGCTCCTTCAGTACGACATCGGCGGCGCGCTCGATCAACGTATTACTACTGCCATGCGCAATTGACGACAAGGTACTGGTTGAACAAGGGCACACCACCATTTTCGCGGGCGCCGCTGAACCTGAAGCCACCGGCGAAAACCATTCTTCTTTGCCGTAAACTTTGAGTTGCTCAGCACCAACCGAAAAGTGTTCACACAGCATTGCCGCTGCTTTGTCAGGAGCTGCCGGAATTTGCATGCCCTGCTCCGTTGCCAATACGACCCGGGCAGCACTGGAAATGAGCAACAGCACCTGTTGATCCTGATCAAGCAAACATTGTAACAAACGCAGCGCGTAAGGGGCACCCGAGGCACCGGTTATCGCAACAGTAATTCTATTGTCGGTTTTCATTGAACGGTTCCTGTGTCATCCAGTTATTGCAAGGCTTTAAGAAAGCGCTGGTGCAAACCATCAAAGCTGCCATTACTCATAATAAGTACGGCGTCTCCGGCTCTGACTTCGGCTAGCAACCCTGCCAGCAAGTCGTCGGTCGACTCAAACACATGCGCCTTGGGCATTTTTTCGGCCAATTGCCATTGTAGCCCTTCGGGCTGCAATACGAATACATTGTCTGCGTCTTCTAATGACTGAACCAAGGTATCGCTGTGGACGCCCATTTTCATGGTATTTGAGCGCGGTTCAAGTACCGCAATAATGCGACTGTCAGGCTGATGCTGCCGCAAACCGGATACGGTTGTCTTAATCGCGCTTGGGTGGTGAGCAAAATCATCAAAGACTTTTACGCCGCGGTGCTCGCCCAGTAACTCCATACGTCGTTTGGGACTTCTAAAACGGTTTAACGCCTGCGCACTCTGCTCAGCTTTTATGCCAACATGGGCTGCGGCGATAATGGCCATCATGGCATTATTAACGTTATGAGTACCCAATACGTTCCAGCTAACCTGCGCAATACACTTGCCCTGATAATGCACTTCGAACTCCGTACCGTCAGTTTTAAGCAATTTTGTCTGCCAGTCGCCCTGCTCACCCATACGCACCACTGGGCTCCAGCAGCCTTGCTCCAGAACTTCATCCAGTGCTTTATCGCCCGCGGGTAGAATCACCTGACCGGTGTCGGGAACAACCCGCAGCAAATGCGCAAACTGTCGTTGGATAGCTGCTAAATCAGGGAAGATGTCTGCATGATCAAATTCCAGATTATTCAGAATTAACGTATCTGGTGCATAATGAACAAACTTGGATCGTTTATCAAAAAACGCCGTATCGTACTCATCGGCTTCAATCACAAAGAAGTTCGAATCGGTTAAACGTGCACTGACCGGAAAGTTCCCCGGTACGCCACCAATCATAAAACCGGGGTCGAATCCGTTGTCCTCTAAGATCCAGGCCAGCATACTCGCGGTGGTGGTTTTGCCGTGAGTTCCGGCAACCGCCAATACCCAGCGCTGGGTTAATACGTTGTCGTGCAGCCATTGCGCGCCGGACACATAGGGAATACGTTCCCGTAAAACAGCTTCAACTTCGTCGTTACCTCGGCTTAACGCGTTACCGATAATCACTATGTCGGGGCGTGGCTTTAAATTGTTATGCGAGTAGCCATGCATCAATTCAATACCGAGGTTTTCCAATTGCGTGCTCATGGGCGGATAGACCTTAGCATCAGACCCGGTTACCCGATGACCAAGTTGCTGCGCAATGGCGGCCACGCCTCCCATAAAAGTTCCGCAAATCCCAACAATATGAATGTGCATGTGCTCTCTAAATCCGTTCGCTTTAAAAATACCGAAAGTGTACCACCGTACTCACTGACAAGCAGGATTTTTACCAAAAAATAAGGTATCATTTGCGCTCTCTGAACAAACATTTGTTAGCACCCAATAACCAGAGCTGCAGGAACTTTCATGAAACGTTTATTACCAACACTGAGAGCGGATCAAACCAGTGAGTCGCTTATCTCTGTTATTAACACCATTCAAATTGCGGCCAAGGAAATTTCTTTCCGTCTGCATCAGGGCGCATTAGCCGGTGTATTAGGCTCAACTCTGGACGAAAACATTCAGGGCGAAACGCAAAAGAAGCTCGATGTTGTCGCCAATCAGCTGTTAAAAACTCTGTTGCTTGAGTCACCTAACGTCCATGCTGTTGCTTCTGAAGAAGAAGATTCCATTGTTGAGAGCCCGAATTCAGGCCATTACCTGGTAGCATTTGACCCACTGGACGGAAGCTCTAACATCGACATAAACGGTGGTGTGGGTACTATTTTCTCTATTCTGCGTAAGCCTGAAGGCGAAGAGACCAGCGAGAACATGTTCCTGCAACCTGGTAAAGCTCAGGTTGCTGCCGGTTATGTCTTGTATGGTCCTGCAACTATGCTGGTTATGACAACCGGTAAAGCGGTGCGAATTTACACTCTGGATCAGACCGTTGGTGAATTCTTATTGACCCACGAGAAAGCGGAAATCCCGAAAGATACCAAAGAGTTTGCCATTAATATGTCGAACCGTCGTCACTGGGCTGACCCAATCCGCGCTTACATTAGCGACTTGCTGGAAGGCGAAGAAGGTCCGCGCGGCAAGAACTTTAATATGCGCTGGAATGCCGCGATGGTCTCTGATGTGCACCGGGTTATTTCGCGTGGTGGTTTATTCACTTACCCCTGGGATGCTCGTAAGCCGGAAAAACCCTTTAAGCTGCGTCTTTTATACGAAGCTGCGCCTATGGCTATGCTGGTGGAAAAAGCCGGCGGGAAAGCCACTGACGGTTACAGCCGTTTAATGGAAATTGTACCCGAGCATATTCACCAGCGCGTCTCGGTGGTTATGGGATCTGCCAATGAGGTAGATGTGTGTATGGATTACCATAAGCAACATCCAAAACCTTATTAGACTGATGTCGATAGTGCGCGGCTATTGCGTGAGTAGCCCGAGCCGCTATAATCGCGCAGTACCTTTTATTATTTTATTACTACAGCAGGAAGTACTATGAGCTTAGGAAACGTAACGGCTGGCGCGAACATGCCAGAAGAAGTTAACGTCATTATCGAGATTCCGGCAAACGCCGATCCGATTAAATACGAAGTTGATAAAGACACCGGTACATTGTGGGTTGACCGTTTTATGGCAACCGCTATGTTCTATCCGGCCAACTACGGTTTTGTTAACCAGACGCTGTCTTTAGATGGTGACCCGGTAGACGTACTTGTCCCGACTCCGTACCCGCTGCAAGCTGGTTCTGTTATTAAATGCCGCCCGGTTGGCGTGTTAAAAATGACTGACGAGTCAGGTGAAGACGCGAAAGTTATCGCGGTTCCGGTCAGTAAGCTGACTAAAGAGTACGATCACATCAATGACGTTGATGACCTGCCTGAGTTGTTAAAAGCACAAATCACTCACTTCTTCGAGCGTTACAAAGAGCTGGAAAAAGGTAAGTGGGTTAAAGTTGACGGTTGGGGTGATGCCGCTGCAGCAAAAGAAGAAATTGTGTCTTCTTTTGAGCGTGCGAAAAAGTCTTAATTCTGTATCCGGAGTAGTGCCGTCATGAATGCCGTCAATATAGAAAAACTAAGTTTTTCCTGGGCGGGACAAAAACCAACCCTGGATATTCCTGCCTGGCAGGTACAACAAGGTGAAACGGTGCTACTTCGAGGCCCCAGCGGTAGTGGTAAATCAACACTGCTATCGCTGTTGGCCGGCATTAATACACCGGAACAGGGTCGGTTAGACCTGTTTGATACTGCATTCTCCAGTCTGTCCGGCAGGCAACGAGACCGTTATCGTGCCGACAATATTGGCTATATATTTCAACAATTTAATTTACTGCCCTATTTATCCGCCTTAGACAACGCCTTACTCGCCTGTCAGTTCTCGAAAAAACGCCGACAACGTTTGGCAGAGAAGGGAACATCGGCAGAAGCGACTGCGCTGGAAATGCTCAAACGCTTGGGTCTATCCTCAGAACAAATTCAGCAACAGGCTCATACCCTCAGCGTTGGTCAGCAACAACGAGTAGCAGCTGCCAGAGCCTTACTGGGAGCACCTAAACTGCTGATAGCGGATGAACCAACCTCGGCGCTGGATGCTGAGCACCGGGATACCTTTATCCAATTATTACTTGAGCTCAGTAGCCAAAATAACACCACGGTTATTTTTGTGACTCATGACGCCGCTTTGTCTTCTTATTTTGATAAACACGTCGAGCTTAACGAACTTAATCAGGCGGGGGCTAAATCATGATCCGCCTTGCCCTGAAAAGCTTACTGAACCGACGCGCGAGTGTGCTTTTAACTGTTATAGCGATTGCTGTCAGTGTCACCCTATTACTGGCAGTGGAGCGTGTCCGTGACCAGGTACAAAGTCATTTTGCCAATACGGTTTCTGGTACTGACTTAATTATTGGCGCCAGAACCGGACAGACTCAGTTATTGCTGTCTTCTGTCTTTCATATTGGCAGCATGACCAACAACATGAGCTGGGAAAGCTTTGCCGATATTAGTAGCCGTCCTGAAGTCAGTTGGGCCGTGCCAATTTCGCTGGGTGACAGTGTCCAGGGGTTGCCAGTTGTAGCGACAACCAATGCGTATTTCGAGCATTTTAAATATGCTGATAAGCAACCTTTAGAGTTTTCACAAGGCCAGCCTTTTGCCTCAAATGAAGACGTTGTATTAGGAGCTGATGCGGCAGAGAAGCTGTCAAAAGCCATTGGTGACGATATCATTATTGCCCACGGCAGTGGCGGCATTAGCTTTAGCGAACACGATGAGCACCCATTGACGGTTACTGGTGTTCTGCAGCGGACAGGAACCCCGGTTGATCAAGCGGTGCTGGTAACCTTGCACAGCCTCGAGATGATTCACAGCGGTGGGGCCGGGCACGACGAAGAACATAACCACAACCATGAACACGAACATAACGATGCTCATGCCGACGAGCACGAGCATCATGGCGAAGCCCCGGCTGAAAGCATCAGTGCCGCATTACTTGGCTTAAAGGCCAAGCCTCTGGCTTTGCGCTTACAACGTCAAATCAACACCTATAAAAAAGAGCCCTTAACTGCCCTGCTGCCGGGGATGACACTGCAGGAATTATGGAAAACCTTAAGAGTGTTCGAGCAGGCGTTAACCGCCATCTCAGCTATGGTGGTGCTGATTGGTCTACTGGGTATGCTGACCATTATGCTTGCCAGTTTACGAGAACGACGTCGCGAAATGGCGGTCTTAAGAGCCGTAGGCGCAGGTCCCGGAACCATATTCGGCTTGTTACTCAGTGAAGCACTGCTACTGACCGTGGTCGGCGCTTTCTCTGGCTTACTCTTGCTATATGGCCTGCAATGGTCGTTGGCCGGCGTTATCCAGTCGCAGACAGGGTTAATCTTCACCAGCTCATGGCCCAGCATTAGTGAGTGGTGGCGCATAGTACTCGTGATTGGTGCAGGCTTTATGTTAAGTTTAATTCCCGCATGGCGTGCGTATCGCCAATCTCTTGCAGACGGACTTACGGTGAAAATATGAAGAAGTTATTTGCGGTTGCACTCTTAATGCTAACCCTTCCCGCATTCGCGGCTGCTGAAAAAATTGGCTGGAAGGATCTCATCCCTGAAGGATTTACTCCGCCTCCGGTCAAGCCTCAGTCATATTATGATGCCAATCCGGACGAAGACAAGCAGGTTAGCCTGGACGCGCCTGTAGTTGAATCTCTGGACGGCAAAAAAGTGCGGATTCCTGGCTACGTTGTGCAACTGGAAGGGAACGCTGATAACGTCACTGAATTTTTACTGGTTCCTTATTTTGGTGCGTGCATCCACGTTCCGCCACCACCGCCAAACCAAATTATTCACGTTGAATACCCGGAAGGTGTTCCCTACGAAAACACTTATGATGCTGTTTGGATAGAAGGCACCATTAAGGTAGAACGCAAAGAAGGTGACCTTGCGGTTGTAGGCTATCAGATGAAAGCCGATAGCGTAGAAGTCTATAACTAAGAATAACTCATTTGCTTTTGTAACAAGCAAATTAACTGGTCAGCGGGCATTGGTTTAGCAAAGAAAAAACCTTGCCCCTCGGTGCAGTCCAACCCTAAAAAGTAGTCCAGTTGCGACTGCTCCTCGATACCTTCAGCCAGCACTTTTAAACCTAAACGACGAGCCATGTCGACAATAGTCTCTATGATGATCTTGCCGCTCTTCTCATCTGAATTATTCACGAAGGTTTTGTCTATTTTAATTCGATCTAAGGGCAGCTTTTGTAAGTAACTGAGTGATGAAAAGCCGACACCAAAATCATCAATTGCCACCTGAATTCCTTGCTGCTTCAAACGCCTTAAAATGTCAGCAACCAGATCAGGGTCTTCCATCACAATACTTTCTGTAATTTCCAGCTCAATTCGCGTCGGATCGATTCCCCATTGTTCTATTTGCTTTTCTACCAGCTCAGGAAAGTCACGCTTTCGAAATTGTGGTACTGAAACATTTACCGCCACCCGAAGCTGGGGAAGACCAATTTCATCAAAGGCATTAATTTGACGACAGGCTTCTTCAATAACCCAGGAGCCTATTTCTACAATCAGCCCGGAGTATTCAGCCAAAGGAATGAACTCTGCAGGAGAAATAAAAGAACCGTCGCTTTGAGGCCAGCGCAGAAGTGCTTCTACACCTACAACTTTTTTTGTTTTCAGCTCAACTTGCGGCTGATACCAAACCTGCAGTTTTCTATTGGCAAAATCGGCGCGCAACCTACGAACCAAATGAAGCCGTCGTTGAGTGTCTTGTTCCATCGACGGCTCATAATAGTTATAACGGTCAAAGGAGTTATTTTTCGCATTTTTTAGAGCGATATAAACTTGCTTCAGCAACCCTTTGCCATTAACACTCTCAGGGTTTGTGGCTGAGGCAAAGCCACAAGTTACCCGCAATGGTATGTAATGTTCCCCGGCTCTAAAAGGTAAGGCAAAAAGCTCACTGAAAGCATTAGGTGTGACAATATTCGCAGGACCGTAAACGCCGAATACGTCGGCAGAAATCCGCGAAACAAAGACTTTATCTCCAAGTTGGTCTGTCAGACGAAGCGCCACAGCACGCAACAATAAATTTCCGACATCCTGACCCAATCCATCGTTAACATCAGAGAAGTGGTCTATGTCGATGACAGCGATCATTTTGTCTTTGTCCGGTTTTTCAGACAGAACTTGAAGACACCGTGTAAACTCTGCCCGATTCGGGATGCCAGTTAAAGGATCAAGATACGCTGCAGTCCGCAGTTCTTCGAATAAATTCGCATTCTCGAAGCCGACCGCAATATTGGCTAAAAAGACTTCCAGCAACTCCTGGTCATACTCAGCGACAGCGTTTTTTGTTTCTATGTAGGCCGCCGCCTGATGTGCCTGTCCGTCAATAAAGAAAACCGTAGCCGTGTCTGTATGAATATGGCGTTGTTCATTCAGGCACTTTCTGACATTTTTCTCTATCTCGTCTGAGTTGAGAGTGGATAAACTCTTATTTATGCTATCAGCGAAATGTCCGGCGGCTCCGAGTACCAGAATATCATTGTCTTTATGAGGCGCTCTGGCACCGACAATCCCTTCGGCACGCAAACCAAGCAAAGAAGCAATTTGTGTGACTACACCTTCAGAAAAGTTAACAATGGAATGTTTTTCCATTAAGTTGGAAGCCGAGTGAATAATTTTGCGTAAACCACGGCGGTTTTCGTTAATGGTGCAGAGTTGCTGATACGAGCGAACAGCTGAAAAGACTGTGGTTAAAAGGCGGCTTCTTGTGAGTTCTGTTTTCGTCTTGTAGTCGTTAATATCATAATTTTTTACGACACTCTCTTCGGGAGCATAACCCGGTTGTCCTGTTCGCAGCACAATCCGAATTTCGTCATTACCCAATTGCTCTCTGATAGCCTGAGCCACTTTTAAACCGGCATCGTCGGTTTCCATGACAACATCAAGCAATACCATGGCAATGTCATCATGTTCAGTCAGTCGATCAAGAGCTTCACTACCACTGTAGGCATGGAAGAACTCCAACTGACGACCACTGATAATAACATCAGCAAGCGCCATTTTAGTGACTGCATGAATTTCCTGATCATCATCGACAATCAGAATTTTCCAAAAGCCTTTACTATATTCTGTCGGAGCTACTTCATCGTCGTCGTGAAGAAACAGCGGTTCATCTTGACTGCTGACCATGCGTTGAGGCCATCCATCTATAAGAAGTTACAAACATATAACAATTTAGCTTATATGCTGAACGACCTGCAAGCTTTGATTAGTCTAATTAATCGATTAGAAGTGAACTTCGACTCCAACAAATGGGCCTTTAAAGGTCACATCTGAGTAAATATTATCGACATCATCAAGCTCTATCACTGAATGCCGATAGCCTGCATTAAGGCTTACATCGACAGCTAAGTTATCAACTAAACGATATTCGATGCCAATTTGCGCGTCCTGAACTTTACTGTCTTTCGCGCTAAGTGCACTGGCATCAGCAAAGAAAGTCCAGTCGGTAGCCGGTATTCCCACTCGCGCTGCAACATAAGCTGTAGGCACAACAACGGAAAAATCCTGACGACCAATAGTATCGCTACCGAGTACCCACAAACTGCCATCAAAATCCATAGCATTGACGCCAATATCAAATGAGACTAAATCATTATCGAAAATTTCGTAGTAAAAAATGTAATCTCTATGGCTAAAGTCATTTTTCCCGTAGTCGCTGGTAACTTCTAAACTATTTTCCCGTACTTTAATATTTGGAACGAATGGGACCGGATGCTCCAATGCAATGTAGTAACTGCTTTGGTTTTCATTGTCGAAATTAGGTTCTATTAAATTAGAAGCAAAAGCATACTCGCCTTCAGTATCAGCATCCCAGAATTGTCCGCCGGCATAAACACCAAAAACTGTATCAGCTAAAGCGCTGGCAGGAGCAACCGCTAACGCAACGGCTAACACTAATGTTTTTTTATACATAACTCTTCCTATTAGATGTCGAATTCTTTATTTCTTCACTAGAAATTGAATGGTTTGTTTGGAGCCTGACTCAAAATGTAAGGTCAGGGAAAAGCTTTCTTCGGCTTCAAGCGGAGATTTCAAGCCAAATAACATAAAATGATATCCTCCTGGTTGAAACTTAATTGTTTCCCCCGGAGCAATAGACAGAGATTTAACCTCTTCCATTTTCATTACACCGCCAGACATTGTGTGTCGATGGACTTCAGCTACTTTACTGACGTCTGAGCTAATGTGGGTAATTTCGACAGGGGTATCTTTCAGGTTTTCAAGTGTGGCATAAGCCGCGCCATTTTCGGTTCCCGGAATAGTCGCACGAGCCCATGCATCATCAACTTTTAATGTCTCGGCGGCGACTATAACGGGTAACAAACTCAATACAGCAACTAGTGTTTTAAACATTGCCTAAGCCTTATTGGATTTAATTCAGGCTTTATATTACACGTGATTAACCCGTTCTAGAAACCTTTGGTTTGCGAAATATAAAGTAAAGAACCAGGACGCAGAGAATCAGCGGCCAGAAAAAGCCGATTCCACTTAATATTAGGGCGATAAATGCGGCCCCAGCGCCCAGAAGCACGCTACCGAATACCGTGACCACCACAAAAAATACTAAGCCAACAAAAAATAAGCTGATCAATAAAGTAACCGTTAACTCAATCACCGAACCAAGAGCCATTCCGAAAACTGAAAATATCTCTTCAGCGAAAAAGAATAAACCAATAACAGATAAAACTAATAACCAGCCAAAGCTACGATTCGACATGATAATAACTCCAATAGTGAGCAATTTAACTATACTTAGTCTTTATAGCTACAACTACCGTGCCAACTATTTACCTTATATTTTTCAATTGGTTAAAATTTCAAACCTTAACCTGAAATAAAAAAACCGCCAATAATTGGCGGTTTTTACTAATATTAGCTCTCGGAGGAAATTAGAATTTATATTCAACTTCCGAGTAGAAATAGCCACCATTGAAACCGATAGGCGAGTTGGTTAATGGGTATTTAAAGATACCATTAAACTGATTCCCTTCAGAGCGTTCGTCAGGATACTCGTTGAACAGGTTCTGCGCGCCCACTCTAACAGCCAGAGCATCGTTCCACTGATAATTAACCGTTACGTCTGTTATCCAGTTAGGACCGTAGGTTTCGGTTCCGCTGCTGTAACCAATGGCATAGTTACCAAAATAACTAAACTGGACATTACTGGTCCATTTACCTTTAGTATGGGTTAAACCAATTGACCCTGAATGATCAGGTGTGGAGCGCGTCATACGTATCTGCTCATCACTATCAAACAGAACATCGTCCAGCCCATCTAATAATTGCGGCAGGTTAATAGAGTCAATGTCCGTAGTATTATAACCATAAGCCAACTGCGCTTTAAGGTCGCCGTAGTCACCGATACCGAAAGTTTTACTGGCTACAATATCCAGCCCTTTGGTTGTCGTATCAACAGCATTGAGGAAAAACCGCGCGTTTTCCGCCGCTGTACCGGCAAGTGCTTCTTCAACAGCCGGAGAGTCACCAGGAGCAACATCGCCGGATAAAATTACTCGATCCTCAATTTCGATTTGAAACGCGTCAATGGTAACTGCCAAACCGTCATAACCGTTCCAGACCATACCCAGGCTGACGCTTTCAGACTCTTCGGGTTGCAGAGCACCAATGCCCAGAGCCTGAGTTACCGGACTAATATTATTAAAGGTTCCTGACTGTTCAGGCTCTAACCCGTTGCCTCGATCAACAAACAGGGTAGAGATATTGCTAAAGTACAATTGTTGTACGCTAGGTGCTCTGAAGCCAGTATTAATGGCACCACGTATCGCAACTCTGTCGGTTAAATCATAGCGACCAGAAAGCTTCCAACTGGTGTTATTTCCGAAGTCTGAGTAATCTTCATATCGGACGGCAGCGCCCCACATAAAGTCAGTTGTAAGTTGGTTTTCCGCTTCGACATAAACCCCTACATTATCGCGCGACTCATCTACCTCTGAGTCAGGAGTAAATCCAGTGAAGCCCTGACTGCCACCGGGTCGATCTTCATAGCCGCCGTTAATGTAGGATGCTTCTTCACCCGCAATAACTTCATAAGAATTTTCCCGGTAGCTGATACCCATAGCCAGAGAAATTTCCGAGTTATTCGCGAATGGAATAAAGCGTTGGGCGTCTAAGGTAACATTGGATTCACTATTCTCCAGCGTACCTGCATCAAATGAAGTCGGTGTAAGCTCCGGACCTAAAGACGCGTTTAATGAGTTCTCAACGTTATACTGAAACTTACTAAAGCCGTAGCCACCGCTAAAATCTAATGTCCACTCGCCAACTAGCCATTCATAGCCAGCATAAATTGAGTGATCATTAACGTCAGGGGCTAAAATAGGTAAAAATCCGTCCGGATACAGTTCCGTTAGCGTATTACTTTGAATTGCCCGACGGTAAAACGCACCCGATTCAGAAGTTCGATCGCTGATACCACCAAACGCGTAGAAATTACCTTCACCTATAGCGATGTCCATGTTCGCAAACAATGAAGCATTTTCGTACTCCGCGTCACCAACGTGGAAACTCTGCCGGTCAAAAGTCTCTTCTCTTGGATCAGGATCACCATTTGGTAGTTCTGGATACTGTTGGCGCGGATCGAGCCCGGCGCGATTGGTTCTGTTTTTATGATGCAACTCGCCAGACAGGGTTAGTGCACCATCGTTCCCAATAGCAAAACCGGAGCTGGCAGACAGTTTCCATTGCTCGCCATCACCTTTATAGGTTTGGCCACCTTGAATACTCGCGTTACCGCCACTGTCGTTATCTTTCAAAACGATATTGATAACACCGGCGATAGCATCTGAACCGTATAAAGCCGCAGCGCCGTCCCGCAAGACTTCAATACGTTTTATAGCCGCCATAGGAATAGCATTCAAATCAACGTTCGAGCTGCCTCTTCCTGTTGTTCCGCTTAAATGAACTAAGGCCGACTTGTGACGTCTTTTACCATTAATGAGTACTAATGTGTGATCTGGAGACAGACCTCTTAAAGAAGCCGGACGAACTGCGTCTGTGCCGTCTGTAACCGATGATGATGGAAAATTAAAGCTAGGTACCGCGTACTGAAGCGCTTTAGCCGTTTCAGTAATACCTGTAGCGGCTAAGTCAGCGCCACTGATGATGTCCACTGGTGCTGCACCGTCGGTTGCCGTTCTCATTGAAAGTCTGGAACCTACAACCTGAATCACTTCTTCTACGTCTTGCGCAGAATCTTGTTGCGCTGACGCAACTGGCGTAATGAAAAATGAGCTCGCCAAAGCAAGCGTAATAGCATTGAAACGTTTCATACTGCTCTCCCTTATAATTATTACAGTGAATATAGCAGTAAATTGACAGTTTGGTTCAGTCTGGAAAGCAATTAGGTATAAGCAAATGTTATAGTAGCCTGATGCTATTGCATCAGGTGGGGTGATTGGGGATTATACTGGGGGATATTATGAGAGTATCTCACCTGACGTGAACGTCAGGCTACCGGACAGACATAAAAAAAGCCCCTCGCATAAGCGAAGGGCTGTTTTATTAGTAGTCTGGCGGTGACCTACTCTCGCATGGGGAGACCCCACACTACCATCGGCGCTGGTGTGTTTCACTTCTGAGTT
>NZ_JBLXHB010000001.1:0-1163033 GCF_048260185.1 Idiomarina sp. | reverse complement strand
GAAGTATTTGATCGGGTATTACAGCCAGCTTCGGCCGCATCAGCATAATAATGGCTTGAGTCCGAATCAGGCAGAGCAAAAATACTGGATTAACTATAAACCGGTGGCTAGTTTTTCTTGACCACTACAGTGATGCTTACTATGGTGTCATCTGTGTTATAGAAAGGTTAAAAATAACTTGTCTATTTGTAAAGATTTGTATATCTTCTGACCGCCTAGCTTGTAGTAAACACTTCAATATTTCCCACAGGCTAAGAAAATTAAAGGCAAACTGCACCGAAAGGGCAGGACGCAAAGCCGCTGGTCTAATAACTTTTCTATGAAAAGTGGATGACGGCAGTGGCTGTATTAACTTAGTCGAATTTCTTGAACAATTGTGAACCTAATATGAACCGTTATATAAAACCTATTTTACTGGCTTGTTTTAGCCTGTTGTTGCTTAATGCCTGCGCTCAAACTTCAACAAAGACCTATCCACACAGTGATATTGAAATAAAATACTCAGTTCGCCACTTTGAGGCGGACGTTATTCAGTCAGTTCCGGAGTTTGAAGGTGATTACCTAAGCCGTGAACAGCTTGAAACAATAACAAAAACAAAATTTATTAACTTGCTGAAAGAGAATGACTTATTGGCTGAAGAGGGCGATGTCAACGTGGTCGATCTGGACATTTTTGTTGATTATTCGCGCCGTTTTGTTGGCGATGCAACGCCTTTTCCTGTTGAAAAGATGCTCTCCCCAATAATTGCGCTGCATGAAGCCAGCTATTTAGGTGACGTAGCCATTCGTAAAAACATCAATCGCGGAATGACGCTGAAAGGCATTTCTACCGGCCTTATTGGTGATAATACGGAATTAGAACGTGCAGCTACGGGGGCTATCGCCAATAGCCTGATGGAGCGTCTGCAAAACCTGAACCAGTACGACCGCAATGCGTTTGCGGCTATGACTGCCGGTATGACAGATAAGCAGATTGAACAGAAGCGACGTTATACCCAGAAGCAGACCCCCACCAAAGCTCAGCCTCCAGGGCTGGCATCGGATCAATATTTGCCTGAAGAACTCATCCAGCAGTATCTGACGCGGTTAGCAGAAGGAAGCAGAGATGAACGTATTGATTTCTATAAGCAGCTGGTTGGTGAATGGAATAACAGCTCAGCAGTGTATGATGTGATAAATGCTACAGTCTTAGCCGGCTACGAGAGCACCAACTCGGACACGACAGAGGAAGTTATATGGGCTTCTAAGGCTCTGGCATATTCCGGTTTAGAGCGCTATCGGTCTACTCTGGATGCAGTAATGAATGATAATGCTCCGGAAAGGTTGAAGAACTATGTCGAAGGTTATCTGGAGACGATGACTGTTCGCACGAAGCAGGCCAAAGTGGTTCACGATGTTTCGACCATGTACCCTGAATTAGACTGGCAGACGAATCAGCTGATGAACATGTTAAACAGCAGCGATAAGCAGTTACGGGGAAATGCCGCACAAACTATTTATAGAGAGCATCTGAATAATGAACGGTTGTTAGATGAGATTAGCGATATCCTTCGTCAGGAAGCTAAGATACCGCGTAACCGTTATGTTGGATTCTCTGACTTCTATGCCTGGAATTGCCGGGTTCTGGGAAGTTCCGGTAATGTTAAGTACAAAGCCCTTCTGACGGATTTAGCCGAGAATGCCTATAGCCATAAAGTACGGGAATACGCTGACGAATTTGCCGATGAATTGTGAGTATTGAAAATGGCGTCCCCGGCAGGAGTCGAACCTGCGACCTTTCACTTAGGAGGCGAATGCTCTATCCAACTGAGCTACGGGGACGTGCCGCGAATTATGCCAGAAGCTGTCGCGGGTTTCACCCTCAGTTAACCGGCACGACCCAGTCGTTCACCTGAACGTTATGCAGCATGTTTCCTTTCGTCAGCTTAGCGACGGCGGTGGACTGCTGCACCTGGGACACCTCAACTTCAAATTCACTGACCTGCCATTTCTGGCGATAACGTCCCTGGTCGTCGGTAAAGTGGCTGGGTTGCACAATTTTCAGCTTGTCACCCCGTTGTACTCCGTGTTTTTCGCCTAAGTTGAATTGAAGAGTGTTTTCATCAACGGCAATAATTCTCGCTCGTACGGGTTTGCAGACTACCTGTTCTTTTACGCCGGAAGCTAAGTCGCGCAGGCCGCTATCCAGTGCTGCACCAAAAGGTTCATTCCAGAATTGTGCGGTGGCAACATCGACGTCGGTGGTGCGGTCAAAGGTCCAGGGTTGGGTGTTTTCAACTCGTGCCCGGGTTACTAGCTGTCCGGTGGTGGCATCGAGAAGGTAAAGTGTTAATGCATAATGGCGGTCGGGGTCGCTGGACCAAAACCAGCTAGATTTTGTGTCCATCATGGCCAGGTCGTCGAACATGCCGAAAATAACAAACTGACTGTCGTTGGCTAAACCAATGCTGCGGGACATACGACCTAATTCTTCCAGATTCAGGCCGCTGAGAGCTCGGTCTAAACCGGCGTGACGGTGCAGGGTGTGGGCAATCTGCAACTGGCTGCCAACACCGCCTAATTCACGGGCTAAACGCTCGGCCGCAACTTTGCCTATTTCCCAAATTTGTCCCCAGGTACCATGGGCGCGGTCGCGCAGCTCAAATGGTACAACGGTCACGGAATTTTTGTAGCTGCTGCGGGTGCAGTCGCCTTCGCGGTTCCATATGTCCGCGCGAAGCAGAACAATAACGCGGTCGTCACGTACTTCTTCGCGAACTATGGTCACCTGGTCAACGTTCCCTTGGCTATTCCACTGGGTTTCGGTGTTTTGTAAAACGCCGTCTACCACTTGCTGAATACTGGAGATGTTACCACCCGAGGTTAATAATGCCTGCTGAAGGGCGTTTTCTATGGCTTTTTCGCGTGCGGCATTGGTATCACCATTAATAATGCGGGCAGTGCCCTGAGCTTCCACCCAACGCGCCTCGCTTGGCATAGCAATAAAGAAAACAGAGGTGATAAGTAGCAGGGTTTTCCAGTTCATGGTGTTAATGCATCCCAAGTGTCAGTTTTTAGTCGTTACTTTACTATCGGAATTAACTGCAAAAACCCTGCCATGTTTAACTCAATAAAAGTGGAGCTTAATAATAGACAACGCGTTTCACTTTCTGCTGACGGTTGGTGCTTTGATACAGGCGGTGAACCTTTTCAAAATCAAGGCGTAACTCCGTTGCATAGTAGTCGCCCACGGTATAGGTCTTAACCACTTCTGCGCCACGAATAACTCCGTCTACAGAGGCCTGAAAGCTGTCGCGGTTTAAAGCCCAGTCTTCCACTGAGCTACTACCGGCAATGCGCTGGCCATAGACTTGTTCAGCAAGCTCGCGGTAAGCGGCTAACTTAGAGGCGCGCATGGCGTTTAAGTCTTTTAGCTGTGCATTTTCGCCTTGCTGAGTCTCAATAGGGGCGTAGCCAACCGCATTCAGCACTGGAAATTCACTTGGGGTTTGGGTTTCCCATTCAACGTGCTTTTGATCGTACACAATTTTGTTGTAAGCACTACAGCCACTTAATAACAGCGCAGATGCAAGTAGAGCGAAAGAGAGTAAATGCTTAGCCATAACGACCTCTGATTGAACAAAGTACTTATGGTTATAACGGCTGGACTGGCAAAATCTTTAGCGGATTTTACCTTTACTATTGTAGGTAAGGGTGTCTTTTCGTGCGGACTGTAAAATGGACTGTTTTAACTGCTCAATACTGTTTAGCGTTGACTGCACCACGCGTTCATTAACCTGACTTTGATGTTGAACGTCAGAAAGGGTGGCCTTAATGGCAGCAACCGCTTCAGCTAAGTCCGGGTCGTCTTTTAACTGTTCGTTGTCCGGGTGTTGAGCCAACTGCTGGTCGAGTTCGCTAATATGGATAAGCGTCTTTTCTTTGGCGTCGGCAATAGCATTAACATCGGCGTGTTGGCGCTCGACAATGGCATTAAGCTCACGTTGTTGTAGCAACGCAAGGTTTTCCAGCGAGTCTGCCATATCCTGTAATATCTCGTTAACAGGCGCCAACACGGTCATTATTCGTTGCTGCCGTTACTGAACAGGTCAGACTCAAACTGAGCCAGTTTGTTAGCCAGTTGTTCAACGTTAATTTTGTACGAGCCGCTTTCAATATCGGCTTTAATTTTATCAACTTTGGCCTGGTCAATGCCGCTGCTGTTCATTGCTTTTTCCTGTAAGCCACTCAGTTGTTGCGCTTCGCTGGTTAACGAAACGGCCTCACCACCTTTTTGCGAAACCGCAGCAGGCTTCGCCGGAGCATCGCTCTGTACTTGACGATTGCTGGATTTGCTATCAATGTTGGCATTTTTCAGCCCGGCATTGTTAATGTTAATTGACATGGTTTTTAGCCTCGCTAGATAATATGTCTCGGTTACTTATCGACCACACTTAAAAATACTTTAATAAAAATTTTAGCACGTAGCCTGACGTTCACGTCAGGTTCTGGTTAAGCATTTTATAAATTAACAGTCACTTCATTTAGTCCTGTGACAACCGCTTGTATTGATTTGTTCGAACGTGCGTTCTCAACAACAACCGATTCACCTTTGAGACCATCAGCCAGGGCTCTTCCGGCAGCAGTAATGCGCAAAGTTTTATCTTGCGCAACTATTGTAACGCTTTGCCCCTCACATACAAGACATGTCTCGCTGGCGCTTATTGCCTGACCCGCGGCTACGCGTTTTTTAATACGCGCTCCAACCAAAGCTGTCATATCGGTAAACACATTTGAGCGAACCCGGTTAAGGTCGACTTCGGAAAAGACTAAATCACTTTCGCTTATCATTTGGCCCGGCGCCATAGGTGAGGCCGCGGTAACAACATTTTTGTAGCGATAAATACGCACGGGCACATAGGTACGCCAGTTAATTTTTCCGACACACTCAATTTCAATGGTGGTGTAGCTGTCGAGGTTGGCGTTAGTTGCCAGGCCTACTTTTGGTGGCTGCGAGCAAATTTTGGGAGCCATGCGCGGGTCGAGATTATTGGCAACCACTTCCACACGACCATTATCCGGTGCCGACACCCGCTGTTCTACATAATTATGAGCCAGTTCCTGTAACGCTTTGTAATTAAAGCGCAGGCTTTCTTCCGAGCCTCTGGTTTCTGCGTTAACGGAATTAAAGCTACAAGTTATAAAAAAAATCGAACTGATCAGCAGTGATTTACGTATTATCATAAAAATTCCTGATGTTATCCGTTAAGGTTATCTGGTCGAGTGCCGAAAAAAACGGTATAACGTCAAAAGATCGGCAGTTCGATGGTTTCAGTATGGTTAATGTAGATACAAGCAAATACCGTGCCGAAGTAGAAGTAGCCTGCCACATAACAGGAGTGAACAATGGCTAGCATTCTCGATTCAGTGAATCAACGCACACAAATGGTCGGTCAGAACCGGCTGGAACTATTAATGTTTCACCTAAACGGTAGGCAGCGCTTCGGCATTAACGTATTTAAAGTACGCGAAGTATTGCCATGCCCTAAACTTACCGCAATGCCTAATCGTAACCCTCTGGTTCGTGGCGTTGCGCATATCCGTGGTCAGGCTATATCTATTATTGACTTGAGTATGGCGACCGGTGGTCGGGCGCTAACCGATATTCAGAATCGTTTCGTCATTATTGCTGAGTACAACCGAACCATTCAGGGCTTTTTGGTTGAAGGGGTTGATCGCATCATTAACATCAACTGGGAAGATGTGATGCCGCCGCCCAAAGGTACCGGAAGAGATGCGTATCTTACCGCGGTAACCAAAGTGGAAGATGAATTAATTGAAATTATTGATGTGGAACGCATTTTAGCTGATATTATGCCGGCTAATATGGATGTCAGCGAAGAAGTTGCGAATGCACCTATCAATGTTGCAAAAGAAGATTTAACCATTTTGATTACGGATGACTCTTCGGTTGCCCGTAACCAGATAAAACGTGCATTGCAGTCTTTGGGTATTACGCTCGAAGTTAAAAAGAACGGTAAAGAAGCTTTAGATTACTTAAAAGATAAAGCTAAGGAAGTGGGGGGCTTAGTTCATCCTCATGTGCCCGTTCTGGTTTCCGATGTAGAAATGCCGGTGATGGACGGTTACACGCTTACCGCTGAATTGAAGGCTGATCCAAATTTACGCGATATTCATGTTATTTTACATACATCATTGAGTGGTGTGTTTAATCAGGCTATGGTGAAGAAAGTCGGTGCCGATGATTTTATTGCAAAATTTCATCCGGATGAGCTGGCGACCGCCGTACAAAAATGGCTGAACACAGAAGTTATTGCGTAGCCTGATGCTATTGCATCAGGTGCGATATTCGACCTGCCGTTGAACGTCAGGCTGCGGTCTCGGAGCAAACTTAGGTGCCGGGTAAGAATATTGAACCTGACGTAAACGTCAGGCTACGAAACGAATGAAACTGAAACGGAAGTTGTTTATATAACGTGATAGATCGCGAATTAAGTTTATCGGAATATCAGGAATTTCGTCAGTTCCTTGAACATCAATGCGGTATCGTATTGGGTGAGAGTAAACTGTATCTGGTGAAGAGTAGGCTGAGCCCTTTAATGGGCCGGTTTAATGTCGATTCGCTCGCGGAGCTTGTAAAGCGCTCAATGAAGCTAAGTGAGCGGGCTTTACGAGCAGCGGTTATTGATGCCATGACAACTAACGAAACCTTGTGGTTTCGTGACACTTACCCGTTTGAAATTCTGAACGACCGTATTCTTCCGGAATATAAAAATCACACCGGGCCTTTAAAAATTTGGTCTGCAGCCTGTTCCTCGGGGCAGGAACCTTATTCTATTGCCATGACGTACTTAGAGTATAAGGCGAAGAACCCGGGTGGGTTAAGAGCCGGTATAAAAGTTACGGCGACCGACATTTCTAATAAAGTGCTCGAGCAATGTGCTATTGGTGAATACGATAGCCTGGCTCTTGCGCGTGGTTTGTCGGCTGAGCGTAGAAAGAAGTTTTTTACGGACGCCGAAACTAAAGCCGGCTCCATGAGAGTAAAAGACGAGCTGAAGCAGTTTATTCATTTCCGTCACTTAAACTTGCTGGACAGCTATTCTTTGTTGGGCAAATTCGATGTTATTTTTTGCCGCAATGTTCTTATTTACTTTGCTCCTGAAGTAAAGCGGAAAATTATTGCCCAATTCCGGCAATCACTGAACCCTGGCGGTTATCTTTTCCTTGGTGCATCCGAATCAATTTCAGGACTTACTGAGGATTTTGAGATGATCCGCTGCCAGCCAGGCATAATTTACCGAAGAAAATAGTTTCCTGCAGGAAATGTCCGCCTGAAAAAGTAATAATCCCTCCTTAAATTGGCACACTTCCTGCATTGTCTTCACTATCGAACACTGTGGAGACAAAAATATGGCACTTTCCATGGACAAGCTTATGGGAATACAGCAACACACGTTGGGTGTACGCACTCAGCGCGCGGAGCTTATTGCCAACAATATTGCCAATGCCGACACCCCCGGCTACAAAGCTAAAGGTCTGGACTTTCAGCAGGCGTTGCAACAAGCGCAACGCGGTATGGAAAACCACAAAATGGCGCGTACTCACGAAAAGCATTTCAGCGTTGAAATTAAACCTCAGGGAACTGAAAAGTTCCGCGTACCCACGCAACCGGATACCGGCGATGGCAACACCGTTGATGTGCAGTTGGAACAAAACTTGTATGCACAAAATGCGTTGGAGTATGAAATGACCATGAACTTTCTTGACGGCCGCATCAGCGGTGTGAAGAAAGCCCTGGGCGGACAAGGGAGATAATAAGTCATGAGTCTTTTTAACATTTTTAATGTGTCGGGTTCGGCCATGAGTGCTCAGTCAGTACGACTGAATACAACAGCCAGTAACTTGGCAAACGCTAACTCAATTAGCAGCAGTATTGATGAGACCTATCGGGCCAGAAACCCGGTTTTTGCGACAGCTTTAGCCGATGCTAAAGGTGACTATCGCGGTAATAGTCTGACGAATCAGACTCAGGCGGGTCAGGAAGCCGGTGTAAAAGTACTGGGTATTGTGGAAAGTCAGGATCCGCTGCAAATTGAATATGCGCCAAACCATCCTATGGCTGACGAAAGCGGTTATATCTACCGTCCAAACGTCAACACCATGGAAGAAATGGCGAACATGATTTCGGCTTCGCGTTCCTACCAGACAAACGTGCAGGTAGCGGACACTGCCAAAACAATGACGCAACGTTTATTACGTCTGGGTCAAGGGTAAGCAGGAGATAACAAATGGAAGGCGTAAGCACTAATTCCTATATCGACAACATGAAGTGGAAGAAAGAAGACGATGCCAGATATGCTGATCCGGATGAACGGAGCAAGCTTGAGCAGGAAGACTTCTTTAAGCTGCTAACCGAGCAGTTGAATATGCAGGATCCGTCTAAGCCGGTCGAAAATGACCAGATGATTGCTCAGATGACCAGTTTCACTATGGCAGAGGGAATTACCGGGCTTTCTGAGCGGTTCGACCAATTTGCCAGTGATATGACGTCAAACCAGGCGTTGCAGGCTTCGACTATGGTTGGCCGTAAGGTTTTGGTGCCGACTGACCAGGCTAACCTGGAAACTGGTGCTGGTATTACTGGCATGATAGCCACGCCGCAGGCGGCACAGAATGTGAAAATTAATATTAAAGACTCGACGGGTGCAACGGTGAAAACCCTGGAGCTTGACGACATGCCTGCGGGAACTAAAGAGTTTGAGTGGGACGGAACGATGTCGAACGGAGACGAAGCTCCGGCCGGAAATTACTCCTTCTCGGTGAATGCTCAAGTAGGCGGCAAAACCGAAGAACTTCCCATACAGATGCACGCTCGTGTGCAAAGTGTCAGCACCGGCGGTGACCGCGGTGTGGTTTTAAATCTTAAAGGATTAGGTGGCATCAAGCTTTCTGATGTGACTGAAATTAGCTAACAGGTGAGGTGACTTATGTCATTTAATATTGCACTCAGCGGTATCAACGCATCACAAAAAGACTTAGATGTGACCGCAAATAATATATCGAACGTAAAAACGACCGGCTTTAAACAGTCGCGGGCAGAATTTGCCGACGTTTATGCTACCAGCATTTTTAATGCGGGTAACACTAAGGTGGGTGACGGTGTTTTGACATCTTCGGTTGCTCAGCAGTTTAGTCAGGGGACTCTGGACTTTACTGAGAACTCGCTGGATATGGCTATTAGTGGAAACGGCTTTTTTGCGACTACTGATGGACTAGGTTCTCGTGACATGACTTACACTCGTTCAGGCGCCTTTAAACTTAACGAAGATAAATTTATTGTCGATAATCAGGGTAATTACTTGCAGGGCTATCAGGTTGATCGCAATAGCGGTACAAATTCCTCTACTGCATTGGCAACGACTCAGCCTATCCGTATTCCGGACGTTGCTGGTGCACCACAAAGCACAGATAACATCTTTACTGCTTTTAACGTAGATGCTCGTCGTTCTCCAATTGATGGAACGGCTAATCCCTTTGATCCGGAAACACCAAGTACTTATCACAGCTCAACCTCTGCGACTATCTATGATTCACTAGGTGAATCTCATACTTTGTCAACTTATTATGTAAAGCGCGGCAACAACCAATGGGATGTTTATGCGACCTTTGACGGCGACGAAATTGATTTAAGTCCGACCGGTACCGCGACATCGACACCAGCGGCAAGGAACTCTGTTAACGGCTATTCAGGTTTGGAAATAAACTTTTTAGGAAGTGGTGAGCCGGACGTGCCAGCAGGACAAATAACATTTGATCCGGGTTCTATTGACTTATCTGGTAATAACGCTGATGGCGACCCCTACCTGGATAATGGTGCAGACGCCCAAACGGTTCAGTTCAACTTCCAGGATTTGAGCGGAACAACAAGTCCCACACAGTTTGCTTCTGATTTTGAAGTAACCAACCTGGATCAAGATGGTAGCACGGTAGGTCGTCTGACCAACGTGGATATTGATAAATCGGGCTTAATTGCCGCAACCTACTCTAATGGTGATGTCCAATACTTAGGACAGGTTGCGATTGTCCGTTTTGCTAATGAGCAAGGCTTGACCCAAATTGGTGGTACAAAATGGCGTGAAAGTATTGACTCCGGTGAACCTTTAGCCGGTGAAGCCAATACCGGAACATTCGGTGGTATTGAAGCGTCAGCACTGGAAAACTCAAACGTTAACCTGACCAAAGAGCTGGTTGACCTGATTACTGCTCAGCGTAACTTCCAGGCGAACTCGCGTTCACTTGAAGTTAATAACACCATTAATCAGACTATTCTTCAGATTCGATAATAACTGCTGGTTACTGATTAACAAAAGGCGCCTTCGGGCGTCTTTTTTGTTTTTGGCACGAAATCTGCATTGTCTTAATAATAAACCGCAGGTGACAAAATTTTGGCTGGAGGTCAGCTATGGACAAGATGCTATGGGTAGCGATGAGCGGCGCGAAAGAAAATATGAACGCTGTCGCTGTTCGTGCCAACAACCTTGCTAACGCCAATACCACGGCGTTTAAAGGCGACTTGCAACAGGCGCGGGCTATGCAGGCCTTTGGTGAAGGTTTGCCAACACGGGTATTTTCTATGACGGAAAGCCCCGGGCAAAATTTTGCCAGTGGAGCAATACAGACAACCGGCCGGAATATGGATGTTGCCATTAAAGACCAGGGCTGGATTGCCGTCGATGATGGCAACGGCAATGAACGTTATACCCGCAATGGTAGCCTGGAAGTGGGTACTGATGGTCTGTTGAAAAACTCCAATGGAAAAACACTTCTGGGCGACAATGGCCCTATATTTGTGCCAATGCCGATAGACGATTTAGTTATTGGAGCAAACGGCAATGTGTCAATACGCCCCATGGGCGCTCCCGTCGATGCCATGGAAGTTGTAGGCCGGATTAAATTAGTAAACCCGCCGAACGGCAATATTGAAAAGGGTAATGACGGCTTGTTTAAGTTAAAAGACGACCAACAGGCCATTGCCGATGCCAACGTAAAACTGCAAATTGGCGCTCTGGAAGGCAGTAATGTGAACAGTGTCGAAGAAATGACGCACATGATTGCTCTGCAGCGTCAGTACGAAATGAACGTCAAATTAATGAAAACGGCCGATGAGAACGCCCAGCGTTCTGAGTCGCTGATGAGAATCAGCTAAGCGTAGCCCAGGAGAAAGACCATGAACCCAGCATTATGGATAAGTAAAACCGGATTGGACGCGCAGCAGCGCGATATTTCAGTTATTTCTAACAACCTGGCTAACTCCAGTACCGTCGGCTTTAAAAAGAGCCGGGCGGTATTCGAGGACTTGTTGTACCAGAACATTAACCAGCCGGGCGGGCAGTCTGCGCAGGACACCGAGCTACCTAACGGTTTAATGCTGGGTGCCGGTACCAAAGTTGTGGCAACGCAGAAGTCTCATACTCAGGGCAACGTGCAGACAACCGACAACTCGCTTGACGTGATGATTGACGGTAAAGGCTTTTTCCAGGTGTTAATGCCGGATGGCAATATTTCCTATACCCGTAACGGTCAGTTTTCACTGAATGAGGAGGGTGAAATGGTGACGTCGGGTAACGGTTACACCATTGAGCCGGCTATTCAGATACCGGAAGACGCGATGTCGGTCAGTATTTCACAAGAAGGTGAGGTTACTGTCACGCAACCCGGTAACCCCGATAACGTAGTGGTTGGGCAGCTTAATCTGGTTAATTTTATTAACCCGGCCGGCCTGCAGCCTATGGGTCAGAACCTTTACAAAGAAACCGCAGTAAGTGGTGCACCTTTAGAAGCGGTTCCAGGCGTTGACGGAATGGGTAATACCATTCAGGGCGCACTGGAAACCTCAAATGTGAATGTAACTGAAGAGTTAGTGAATTTAATTGAAAGTCAGCGTGGTTACGAGATGAACTCGAAAGTGATTTCATCGGTGGATCAGATGCTGAGTTACATTAATCAGCAGCTTTAATTGTTGTCGTCATTAAATAATAACGGGTGAGTTTATGCGTTTTCTACTTTTTTCTTTAGCAGCAGTGGTTTTAGCCGGTTGTGTACAAACACCGCATAAACCTATGCCGGATGACCCATATTACGCACCCGTATTGCCGGAAGAGCGTGCTCAGCCGGTGGTACCAACGGGCTCTTTATTTCAGGATGCTTACGCGGATAATCTGTATTCGGATATTAAAGCCCGCAGACTGGGCGACATTATTACCGTGACGTTGCAGGAGCAGACCACAGCCAGTAAAACGGCTACGACGGAAACGTCAAAAGAAAGTACTGCAGAATTAGCGGCGCCGACGGCGTTTGGACGTGATATTACCGTAGGCGGCAACCCATTGTCTGCCGGTATAAACGGAACCCGTGAGTTCAATGGCGATGGCAGCTCTGATCAAAGTAATCAGTTAAACGGTGAAATTACTGTAACGGTTATAAAAGTGCTGCCGAACGGCAACTTGATTGTTCGCGGTGAAAAGTGGATGCGCATTAATACCGGTGATGAATACATTCGTTTAACCGGTATGATCCGCCCGCAGGATATCACTGCCGCTAACCAAATCCCGTCAACTCGTGTCGCCAATGCACGCATTGAGTACTCGGGTACCGGCAGCCTGGCGCAGGTGCAGGAGCAGGGTTGGTTAACCCGCTTCTTTAACAGCCCAATATGGCCATTCTGAGGAGTAAGGCATGAGAACGCTTAAAATTTTTGCGCTGGCGGTAAGTTTAATTTCTATGCTGGCTGCTCCTGTTCAGGCTTCACGGATAAAAGACATTGCCTCGGTGCAGGGTATTCGCGATAACCAATTGATTGGATACGGCCTGGTAGTAGGCTTACCCGGAACCGGTGAGCAAACGCCTTTTACTGACCAGACTTTTCGTACCATGTTGGGTAACTTCGGCATTAATATTCCGGCGAATGAGCGCCCTAAAATTGATAACGTTGCGGCGGTTGCCGTACACGCCGATTTACCTGCCTTTGCAAAACCCGGACAAAAAATTGATGTGACGGTGTCTTCCGTCGGTAGTGCCGACAGCCTGACCGGCGGTACTTTGCTGCAAACCTTTTTGAAAGGGGCTAATGGTGAAGTTTACGCGGTTGCACAGGGCAGTTTAATTGTAGGTGGTCTGGGGGCTGAGGGTAACGACGGCTCTCGTATTGTTATTAATACGCCGACGGTAGGCCGTATTCCCGGCGGCGGTGTGGTTGAGCGTGAGGTACTTTCCGGTTTCGGTTCGTCTGACTACTTCACCTTTAATTTGCACCAGTCCGACTTTACAACTGCTAAGCGCATGGCTGAGACCATCAATAATTTAGTTGGTGACGGTGCTGCTCAGGCGGTAGATGCAACTTCAGTACGGGTAAGGGCGCCCCGGGATTTAAGTCAGCGGGTAAGCTATATGTCCACACTGGAGAACCTGGAAGTGCAGCAGGCTTCTGCAGCCGCAAAAATTATTGTGAATTCGCGCACCGGAACTATTGTGGTTGGTCAGAATGTTGAACTGAGACCAGCAGCCGTAGCGCACGGTAATATGCAGGTGACTATCGCGGAAAATGTCAATGTCGATCAGCCGAATCCATTCGCCGATGGCGAAACAGCGATTACTCCTCAGAGCATTATTGACGTAAATCAGGAAGATGCGCGGATGTTTGTGTTCCAGCCCGGAACTACTTTGAATGACTTAGTGCGAGCGGTGAATCAAATTGGTGCAGCCCCGGGTGACATGATCGCTGTGCTGGAAGCATTGAAACAGGCCGGTGCGTTATCCGGTGAACTCATTGTTATTTAACGGCAGTTAATAATATGACGGTTTCAGACTCTCATCTAAAACAAGCGCAACACGCTATGGATACCCACAGCCTGGACGGGCTGCGGAAGCGTGCGTTTAAACCCGATGACAAAGAAGCGCTGATGGAAGCCGCGCAGCAGTTTGAAGCTATATTCCTGAACATGGTCATGGGTAGTATGCGCAAAGCCAATGCGGTGTTTGAGGAAGACAATATGCTGGATAACCGCTATACCAATATGTACCGCGATATGTACGATCAGCAATTAACCTCAGAGTTGTCTAATCAGGGAAGTCTGGGCCTGGCTGAGCTGATGGTAAAACAGCTGGGTGGTGACGATAGCTACGTTCCGTCGTCTATGAACCGTAGCGGCGCGAACCTTGATGACCCGCGCATGAAGAACCGTGCCGACATGAGCACTCAACTGAGTGATCAAGGAGGTATTGACGCAGGTTTATATTATGGGAATCAGCGAGTTAATACCGCGAAGCTAAGTGACGGGAACGCTACTTTTGACTCACCGCAGAGTTTTATTGCTGCATTAAAACCTCATGCTGAACGAATTGCGAAAGAGGCCGGCTTGAACCCTGACGTTTTAATGGCGCAGGCTGCGTTGGAAACCGGCTGGGGTAAACGTTTAGTGCCCGGACGACACGGTGGCTCCAGCAATAATTTATTCAATATAAAAGCCGATACGCGTTGGGATGGCGATAAGTCTCATGTGAGTACGCTGGAGTTTGACGGCGAAGTTGCCCGTAAAGAGCGCGCAGCGTTTCGCTCTTATGCCAATGTGGAACAGAGCTTGCAAGACTACGTCGACTTTATTAAAGAGCATCCGCGTTACCAGCAGGCTGTACAAGTAGCTGATGATCCGGCGCAGTACGTGGAAGCTTTGCAAAATGCGGGTTACGCGACAGATCCTCAGTATGCACAGAAGATTCAGTCGGTATTAAACAATCCGGCTTTTGTTGATAAAGAAATTTAGTGGTGCCGCAGGCGGCAAAAAATTGCCGTTCAAACTAAATAATATTCGCTAGGTGCCGATAACGGTCACAGAGTAACTGGAGAGTCATTGATGAGTTTTGACTTATTAAATATCGGTAAGAACGGCATATTAGCGCATCAGCAAAGCCTGCAAACCACCGGTAAGAACATTAATAATACGAACACGGACAGTTACGTTCGCGAGCGCACCGAATACTTCGAGTCTTCATACGGTGGGCTGGAGCGTGTGCGCGTGCAGCGGATGATTGATCAGTTTGCCAACCGCCAGTTGCGTACCGATATTTCAAAGGTCAACTATTATGAAGCGAACCTCCAGCAGGCTGAGCAATTAGACACTTTACTTGGTGACAGCACCACTAACGTGGCTTCCTCTGTAGAGAGCTTTTTTAATACCTTGCAGGACGCCAATAATGACCCCGGGTCAGTTACTGCCCGGCAGTTAGTTCTTGCCGAAGCCGACGCTATGGTAACGAAGTTTAACGACTTTTCCAGTTACCTTGATGACCAAAAAAGCATTATTAACGACAGGCTTAAGCTGTCGACTGACCGTATTAATTCAATATCAGAAAATTTAGCCGAACTGAACTCAAAAATTCAGTCATCGGCCGGTAAAAATAGTAGTAACGGTGATATTAACGCCTTATTGAATAAGCGTGACGAGCAGCTGCGGGAGCTTGCCGAGCTAGTGGAGTTTAGTACCGTAGAACAAAAGAACGGTGCTATCGCGGTTAACCTGAAAAATGGTCAGCCATTAGTTCTGGAAAATGGCCGTTTTAATGCGGTTGCAGTGAAAAGCAATCCGGATACTGAGCGCTTAGAGATGGTTCTTAAAAAAGAGCACAGCGGCGGAAGCGTCAGTGAGTTTTATGTGCCAACCGATGAAGTCGGTGGTTCTGTCGGTGGTTATCTGGAATATCGCGATGAAGTGTTAATGCCCACGCAAAAACGTTTGGGGCAGCTGGCCGTGCGTATTGCGGACTCACTAAATACCCAGAACCAGAAAGGCATGGATCTGGATAATCAGTTAGGCAGTAAAATTTTCGATTTAGCAAAAACCGAGTCGCAAGCAGTGCCCTATTCTGAGAATACTGGTACTGGTGAAGTTATTGTTAGTGTATTAGAGGGAAACAGTAAGTCGTTTCCATCTGAAAACCTACGTATTACTAAAACAGGTAACCCGGACGAATATGAGATAGTTCCGGTGAACAGCGACGGTACAGTGGTCAGCGGTGCTGATACCATCACTGTTACTCAGGCATCACCCGGCTCAGTAGATATTGTTGAGTTGGGTATTTCTTTAGACCTTTCCGGGGCTGCGAACGCTGGTGACCAGTTTCTGGCAAAGCCAGCTGAAGGTGCGGCCTCTGAAATCAGTTTAGCGATAAGAAGACCAGAAGATATTGCTCTGGCCAATCCTATTCGGGTAAAAGACGGGCTGGATAATCAAGGCGCAGCGGCTATCGAAATTAATTCAATTAATACGCCGGACGACTACTATGATACGGCAAATAACACCTTGCTTGGCAGTGCTCCTGCTCGCATAGAAGTCACTGGCCAGACAGGTAATGCTTATGACCTGGAAGTTTTTGATAAAGACGGTAACAGCATAGGTACTATTACCGGAACTACCGATCTTAATGGTATTTTGGAGCAGGCAGGTTTAGCTGACCCGGACTATGAGGTCGATATTAACGGCGAGCCGGCTGTTGGCGACGAGTACACTATTGAATATAACACCAACGGCTTTGATGATAATAGTAACGGGCAGTCCATGGCCGACTTGCAGCGTCAACAGTTAGTTCGTCGTTCCGGTGGGGAAGAAGCAGAACCTACTATGACTTTTAACGAAAGTTATGGGCGTCTGGTGTCCGACGTGGGGAGTCGGGTGAGTCAAAACCGTGTATTGCGGGACTCAGCCGAAGCGATAAAGTCACAAACTGAGGCGCTTTATGAATCGCAATCGGGAGTGAATTTGGAAGAAGAAGCTGCCAATCTTATTCAGTATCAGCAAGCTTATACTGCGTCTGCCAGAATCATTACAACGTCGCAAACCATTTTTGATACGTTGCTGACGTCCTTGAGGTAATAACTATGCGTTTAAGTACAAACTTATTTTTCCAGCGTGGGCTGGACAGCTTACAAACCTCTCAAAGTCAGTTGGATAAAATTCAGCTGATGCTGACTAAGCAAACTAAGATATTAAGCCCTGCCGACGACCCGATTGGTAACTCGCAAGTGTTGGCACTGAATGAAAAAATTGGCCAGAACGAGCAGTTTGATCGTAACTCGGTAACCTTAGAAAACAACTTGCGCCGCGAGGAAAGTGTCTTAAACAGTATTACCGAAGCAATTCAGAAAGCGCGTACCCTGGCTGTGCAGTCGGGCAATGCCAGTTATGATCAGACAAACCGAAAAGCGATTGCTTCCGAGTTACGGAATATAGAAAGTTCTATTTTTGATTTGACTAATGCTCAGGATGAGTCGGGTGAGTACATCTTCGCCGGTTACCAGAATCGGACCCAGCCGATGGAATTTGATGATGCGACTCAGTCGTATCAGTATGTCGGTGATCAGGGGCAACGTACTATTCAACTGTCACCAACGCTCTATTTGCCGGCCAATGACCCGGGTAACAAGGCGTTCTCAAATGTATCTAAGCGAGTTGATTTTGAATTGACTGGTGGTAATGACTTTATTGAAAAAGTGGAAGTAACAGACCGTGATGCTTTAATTGCCGATACCGAAACGCGTATTGGCGCTGGTGACCCGACAGACTTTACCGTTAACTTTACCGGGCCTGATACTTATGAAATTGATGATGGTGTAAACCCTGTTGTTGCCGGTACTGTGACTGATGGTAAAGTCGAATATAACGGTATGAGCCTGGAGCTGGATAAAGATAACATGCCAGTAGCTGGGGATTCTTTTAGCTACAGCATAGGCGAGCCTGTCTCCCGTAATTTACTGACGCAAATTGGTGATCTTGCCGATGCTCTGGAAGCATCAGGACCAGAAAGTAAAGGTTTTCATGAAAGCGAAATTGCCTTTGCTTTGGACGACTTTAATACCGTTATAGGTGACCTGACTGATACTCAGGCATCGGTGGGTGCCCGTTTGAATGTTATGGATAACGCAAAACTCAGTAACGCTGATATTGAAATTGTGAATAAAAAAGCGCGATCGGATATTTCTGACGTAGATTACTCTGAAGCGATGACCGATTTAGTAAAAAACGAAACCATTTATTCAGCCGCTCAGCAGATATTTACTCGTGTCAGTCGCTTGAGCCTGTTTGATTATATCTGACCAATGTTGCGTAGCCTGACATTCATGTCAGGTGAGATTAAACCCGGTGTATGTAGCCTGACATTTATGTCAGGTCATATATCCATCCTGACGTAAACGTCAGGCTACGCAACAAATATCTACCCCACATAAAAAAATTTAAAATTTTTCAAAAAAATCCTAAAGCTCCCCAAACCCCGGCCGATACCCTTTGTGAGAGGAAACTTTAACCAGGCGAAACACGAAGCCGAACACTTCCTCCAGCTTGGCAACAACGAATGAATCCAAGCTTAGGCCAGAAACTGAGGAGCATTATTATGCCATTATATGTAAACACTAACGTCAGCTCATTGAACGCACAGCGTCAGCTGATGGGCTCAGGTAACTCGCTTGACCAAGCATTTCAACGTTTGTCGTCAGGCTTCCGTATCAACAGCGCTGCAGATGATGCTGCAGGCTTGCAAATTTCAAACCGTTTAAGCTCTCAGGTTAACGGCTTGAACCAGGGTAACCGTAACGCAAACGACGCTATCTCTATGGCGCAGACTGCTGAAGGTGCACTGGACGAATCAACAACTATCTTGCAACGTATGCGTACACTGTCTATTCAGTCAGCAAACGGCTCTAACTCAGATGTTGACCGTGGCGCGCTGCAAAAAGAAATTGGTAACCTGCAACAAGAGCTTACTCGTATTGCAGAAACTACCAGCTTTGGTGGTAAAAACTTGCTTGACGGTAGCTTCGGTACTGAAAAATACCAAGTAGGTGCTAACGCAAACGAAACTATCTCTGTTAGCCTTCGCGACGTAGGCTCAAACGCTATTGGTAACAATAAAGTTACTGGTGCTGGTGGTACTCTGGGAACACAAACAGCGACAGATCGAGCTGATTTCACTGTAGGTTTGACTGCTGGTGATATCACTTTAGGTGGGCCTGATGGTAATGCTGTTATCGGCGTAACGGCTACTGATAAAGCAATGGATATTGTTAGTAAAGTTAATGCTGCTGGTACAGGTGTTACGGCTTCTACAGAAGTTGAAGCTAAAATTACTAACTTCCAGAGCACCGACGTTGGTACGTTAAGCATTGGTGATGATAGCTTTGACCTGGCTAAATACAACGGCTCATTGACTAAGTTGTCAGAAGACTTAGGTAAGGCAGGTATTGACGCAACGGTTGATAATGGTGAGCTAACCATTAATGCACAAGATGTTAACGGTGTTCAGATTACGGGTGGCGTAGCCGGTAACACAGTTACATTAGCTGGAGCGACAGGTGCAGGTGTAGTTGTTGATGATGCAGGCACTGGAAGCGTTATTGTTGATGCTGAAGTACAGCTTGAATCACGTGACGCATTTTCTATCACTAACGATGGAACAGCTGATGAAACTGAAATATTTGGTGCTAGCGCTTCAACTCTAAGTCAAGTTGGCCAAATTGATATCAGTACTTACGATGGTTCGCAAGACGCTTTGGGTACAATTGATGCAGCGATTGCTCAGATCGATGCGCAACGTGCTGACTTAGGTGCGGTTCAGAACCGTTTCCAGTCAACGATTCGTAACCAGTCTAACATTGCTGAAAACCTGGAAGGTGCGAAGTCTCGAATCAAAGATGCAGACTTTGCTGCTGAAACTGCAAAACTGACTCAGTCTCAGATTCTGCAGCAGGCATCACAGACTATTCTGGCGCAGGCTAATCAGCGTCCACAGGCAGCGTTGTCACTGTTAGGTTAATAATTACCTTACAAACATCTCATTATAAAAACGGAGCTTCGGCTCCGTTTTTTTATGCCTAAAATAAAACTTTTGCGCTAAAATGAGCTGGTTAAAAAAACTTCAAATAAAAGCTAAAGTTTATAGTACTCTATACCGATAACATACAAGGACAGATGTTTTTTTAGTCCGTTAAAAACTTAATTAATGTTTTTGATAGGGAACAGGTGATTATTATGGCGGATATATCAATGGATACCCGCGATTTCAGCCTCCTCTCAACAGGGAAAGGAGCGGTACAGACACAGAAGCCTGAAAATCAGGATGTGCTCGATGCCGTTAGTGAGGTACAGGACAAGGTAGCTGAACGTGTAGAGAAAGCTCAGTCAAACCAGCAACCAGAAGAACTCAGTGTTGGGGAAATGGTCGAGCAGATAAATAAGTCCCCGACTATTCGTAATACCACTCTGCAATTTGTTTTTGATGAAAAAGGTGATCCTCCTGTTGTTAAGGTTATGGACACTGAAAGCGGTGAAAAAATTCGGCAAATACCTTCTGAGCTTGCAGTCAAGTTAGCTAAAGCTATAGAAGAAATGGCCGATAACCAAGAAAGTCGGGCAGGATTGTTGTTCGATAACGAAATTTAAAGAGGTGACGATATGCCATTAGTTTCATCATTAGGTGCTCGTTCAGGTTTGGATCTGGAGGGCATCCTTAGTGCGACACTGGAAGCAGAACGCGTTCCAAAAACGAATCGGCTTGACCAGCAAGAAGGGCGGTTGCAAGTAGAGTTGTCTGCGGTTGGTGAAATGAAATCGGTACTATCGAAGCTTCAGGAAGCCGCAGAGAAACTGTCGAGTGGCGATTTATTCAGTGCAATGAAAGCGTCAGTAAAACAACCTGAGTCAGGCGATGTGATAACGGTTGAAAGTACAGAAGATGCTGGAGTGGGTAACTTCGATATTTCAGTGACTCAATTAGCTAAAGGAAGCCGTGCGGTTTCTGCCGACGGTGCTTTTGTTAATTCAGAAGATGAAGTAAACACTAATGCCGGTTCTTTGACTTTTGGGGCGGGTGACGAAAGCTTCACTCTCAATATCGAAGCAGGCTCAAGTCTGGAAGATATTCGTAAAGCTGTGAATTCTTCTCAGGATAATTTTGGTGTAACTGCTGATATTATTAATACCGGAACCGAAGCTAAGCTCGTTTTTCGCTCAAATGTAAGCGGTGATGGCAATGATTTAACTGTTACCAATGATAATGCAGAGTTTGATGCGATTTCTACGCAGGCTAATGGTGGCGGTGCAGGTGGTATGTCTATTGCTGATGCGGACAAAGCGACGGATGCTATTATTGAGATTGATGGTATTCAAGCCAGAAACGATACCAATACGTTTGAAGACGTTATTCAAGGCTCAACCATTACTGCGGTTAAAGAAAGCGAAGATGCTGAAACAGCCAAACTATCGATTGCACGTGATGAAGACGGTGTTAAGAAGTCAATTGATGCTTTTGTAAAAGCTTATAACGGTGCCGTCTCCTCTTTAAATGAAATTGGTGGCGAGAATAGTATGCTTCAGGGCGATGCAACAGTTCGTAATTTAAAAGGTCAGTTAAATAATGTGTTGACGTCAACATTTGGTGAGGGCGGACAAACTTTGTTTGACTTGGGCTTTGGCCTAGGTGAAGACGGTAAGCTTGAGTCGGAAAACCCTGTCACCAGTTTTAGTGAAGTGTTGAAAGACAATCCTGCAGCATTAGAGTCTGTATTCGGTGGTGAAAATGGTTTGGCTTCCCGTATGGACAGTTTTTTAGAGGATTACGTTAGCGGTGGTGGTTCGTTAGAGCTGCGCAAAGACACGATTAACGAAAGTCTGGATCGTGTAAAGGAAAGCCGTGAAGATCTTAAGCTTCGTATGGAGTCTATGGAAGAAACCCTGCGCTCAAAATATCAGGCTTTGGACTCCTTGGTTGGTCAGCTGCAAAGTCGTGGAAACTCGGTCAGTGCTCAGCTTGCTAACCTCCCTGGCTTTACTAGAGACAATGATTAATTAGAGGTAATATCGTATGAATGCCAAGTTAAAAGGCTACACTAAAGGTTCTCTTCAGACTCGCGTTGCGGGAGCTGACCCTTATCAACTGGTACAGATGTTGATGGCTGGCGTGCTGGAAAACCTGAATTACGCCAAAGGTGCTATTCAGCGAAAAGACTTAGAAAAGAAAAGCCACTATCTAAGTAAAGCTCAGGCCATTGTTGACTCTTTGCGCTATAGCCTGGATGACACTGCAGGTTCTGACGCCGCCGGTAACTTACGTGAACTTTACATGTATATGAGCACCCGTATTGCTGATGCATCTATTGAGCTGGATGTTGACATTATTAATGAGGTCGCGCGTTTAATGCTGGACATTAAAAGTGCGTGGGACCAAATTCCAATGGAACAGCGTGATGTTGCTATGAACCAAATGCAACAAGCTTCAGGCGCTTAAGTTTGAAAGATAAAATGCAACCTGAGAAGTTAACAAAGTTAAACGACCAGCTTAAGCAACAGATAGCGGATTCAGAATTTGAATCTGCTAACACTACGTTGGCCGAACTGATTACAAGCCTCAATAATCTTCCTGATAATTGGCAAGAGTCTCAACAGTGGGTAACTGTGGTTGCTGAAGCAGATAATTACTTGACTGAAATTCAGCCAATACTGGAAGCCGAGCAGGAAAAAGCCCGGTCTGCGATGAGTAAAATTACAAAAAGTAAAAAAGGCGTTAAGGCCTACACTGAGTAAAATTAAAGTAACTAGCAAAACAGGCTGTTACGACAGATATAAAAAAACCGGCATATGAGCCGGTTTTTTCGTTCCTGCGCCTAGGCCCAGGTCAGTAATTCTTCTTACAGTGCTTTGATCTTAGCATTTAAACGGCTCTTATGGCGTGCCGCTTTGTTTTTGCTGATAAGACCTTTAGTCGCGTAGCGATCCAGCATTGGAGCTACGTCTTTCATTGCAGTGTTTGCTGCTTCTTTGTCTTTTGTCTCAATAGCTGCGTTTACACGTTTAAGGTAAGTACGCATCATTGAACGACGGCTTGCATTGTGGCGGCGATTTTTCTCGGCCTGGATCGCACGCTTTTTAGCAGACTTAATGTTAGCCAAGGTGAACTCCTAAATTCATTAACAGAACGCTTCTCTTATAAAGGCCGCAGATTATGCCTTTTCTGCTGTAAAAGTCAACAGTGAAAAGGGAAAAACTCGGTGCTTTAACTGAGGTCTTGATAAAATAGCATCCGTCATTGGTCTCAGTTACAATCAAAAACAGAAACTTAGCTGTCAGCCGAAAGGATCTCTCGTGTCAAAAGCTTTACTCCGCTCAGGTTTTATCGTCAGTGCGATGACCCTGATCTCGCGCGTATTGGGTTTAGTGCGCGATGTGGTTATTGCCAACCTGATGGGAGCCGGCGCTGCGGCAGATGTGTTCTTTTTTGCGAATAAGATCCCCAATTTTTTACGTCGGTTATTTGCCGAGGGCGCATTTGCTCAGGCGTTTGTGCCGGTGCTCACTGAGTACAAGCAGGGCAAAGAACTGCCCGATCAGCAATTACTTATTGCCCGGGTTTCGGGCACCTTAGGTACTATTGTGACTGTGGTCACCATTTTCGGTGTGGTAGCTTCCCCGGTTGTGGCGGCGCTTTTTGGTATGGGGTGGTTTTTAGACTGGTGGAATGACGGTCCGCAGGGACAAAAGTTTGTACTCGCCAGCGACTTGCTCCGCATTACCTTTCCTTATTTATGGTTTATCAGTTTCGCCGCTATGGCCGGAGCCATACTCAATACGCTGGGCAAGTTTGCGGTAGCCGCTTTTACACCGGTATTTTTGAATGTAGCTATTATTGCGGCGGCTATCTGGTTGGCTCCCCAGCTTGAAGAACCGGAATATGCACTGGCCTGGGGTGTATTTTTCGGTGGTTTTATCCAGCTGTTATTTCAGTTGCCCTTTCTGAAAAAAGCGGGACTATTGGTTAAACCACAGTGGGGCTGGAAAGATCCGGGCGTTACCAAAATTCGCAAACTGATGCTGCCGGCTATTTTTGGGGTATCGGTTAGCCAAATCAACTTACTTCTGGATACCCTTATTGCCAGCTTTTTAATGACCGGCTCCATTAGCTGGCTTTACTACTCCGACCGATTGCTGGAATTCCCACTTGGGCTATTTGGCATTGCCATTGCAACGGTTATTTTGCCTGCGCTTTCATCACGTCATGTGGATAAATCGACTGAGAACTTCAGTGCTACGCTGGATTGGGGTATTCGCATGGTGCTATTACTGGGTGTACCGGCCATGGCGGGGCTTTTTGTATTAGCGGAGCCCATGCTTATGGTGTTGTTCATGCACGGCGCCTTCAGCCCGGACGATGCGCGTATGGCGTCTTACAGTCTTATGGCCTATTCCACCGGGTTGCTAAGTTTTATGATGGTAAAAGTTCTGGCAACGGGCTTTTACTCACGCCAGGACACTAAGCGCCCGGTGAAATACGGCATTATTGCTATGGCGGCGAACATGGTGTTTAACATTGCCTTGGCTATTCCATTCAGCTACGTCGGCCTGGCACTGGCCACGGCGGCGTCTGCGGCTATTAACGCCGGGTTGTTGGGCGTTACGTTATGGCGTGAAGGCGTGCTAAAAAAACAACCCGGCACAGGGCGTTTTATACTACAAGTGCTGTTTGCTGCAACGGCGATGATAGCCGGTGTACTGTGGTTGAGCCCGGACATTAGTGCCTGGCGTACCAGCTCGTTGGTTGAGCGCCCCTGGCTTTTGGCTCAGGTGATAGGATTCGGCGCCGCCATTTATATTGGTGTGTTGGTTATCACTGGCATGAGACCGAGACATTTCCGTGCCCGCGAGTACTGATTATCGCCTCGGTATCAGTTATAATCGCGTCTTTTCCGGAAAACATTAAGATTGTGCGGGCATGGAACTGATTCGCGGTACTCATAATCTCAGAGCTGAACATTGTGGTTGCGTATTGACCATAGGTAATTTCGATGGTGTTCATCTGGGGCATCAGGCGGTGCTGAGTCAGGTTCGGGAAAAAGCTCAGCAGTTGGGTGTGCCTTCCGCGGTTATGACCTTTGAGCCTCAACCGCAAGAGCTTTTCCAGCCTGAAAAAGCGCCTGCACGGTTAACTAACTGGCGTGAAAAATATCTCGCCTTACAGGCACAAAATGTCGACCGGCATATTGTTATTGAATTTAATAAGAAGTTTGCCAGCCAGCCAGCGCGTGAGTTCATTGAACAGACTCTGGTGGGTAAGTTAGGCGTTAAGTTTTTGGTCGTGGGCGATGACTTTCGTTTTGGCTATAAACGAGAAGGTGACTTCGAGTTGCTGCAAAAAGCCGGTAAAGAACTAGGGTTTGAGGTGGTCGATACCCGCAGTTACCGTCAGCAACAACAACGCGTTAGCAGTACCGCTATTCGTCAGGCACTAGATGATGGCGACTTTGAACAGGCGGAACAAATGCTCGGGCGGCCTTATCAAATATGTGGAAAGGTCGTACACGGACGCAAAAATGGCCGAACTATTGGTTTTCCTACCGCAAATGTGCCGTTAAAACGTTTAAAAAGCCCGTTACATGGGGTGTTTGCAGTAACAGCTCAGTTTGGTAAAGACGAAGAAATACATTCCGGCGTTGCCAACCTGGGAACCCGGCCAACATTAAATGGCGACGAAGTACAGCTGGAGGTGCATTTGTTTGAGTTTTCAGGCAATCTGTACGGTCAGCAGATGACGGTCACACCAGTGGCCAAATTGCGTAACGAGCAACGTTTTGCGTCGTTGCAGCATTTACAAGAACAAATTGAAAAAGATGCCGCCCGCGCACGCGATGCATTAGCGTGCCGGAGTCAGTAACTATGCGGAAATGGAAACAGTGACCCATGAGTGATTACAAACACACCTTAAACTTGCCAGAAACAGCATTTCCAATGCGCGGTAACCTGGCTCAGCGCGAGCCAAAGATGCTGGAGCAGTGGTATGAAACTGACCTGTACGGTCAAATTCGTGAAGCCAAAGCAGGCAAGCCAAAATTTATTCTGCACGACGGCCCTCCGTATGCGAACGGGCAAATTCACATTGGTCACGCCGTAAATAAAATTTTAAAAGACGTTATTGTTAAGGCAAAAACCTTAAGCGACTTCGACGCGCCTTACGTACCGGGCTGGGACTGTCACGGCCTGCCAATTGAACTGCAGGTAGAGAAAAAACACGGCAAGCCGGGTAAAAAACTGAACCTGGCTGAGTTCCGCGAAAAGTGTCGTGAATACGCTATGACCCAAATTGACCAGCAACGCACCGACTTTAAACGTCTGGGCGTGCTTGGCGACTGGGACAACCCCTACCTGACTATGAACTTTAAGCAGGAAGCTGACAGCGTTCGGGCGCTGGCAAAAATTATCGATAATGGTCATATGCATCAGGGCTTTAAACCGGTTCACTGGTGTACAGACTGTGGCTCCGCGCTGGCGGAAGCGGAAGTTGAATATCAGGATAAAAACTCGCCTGCTATTGATGTGCGTATGCCGGTTGCAGCTACGGCTGAAACGGTTGACCGTTTTAGCACGCCGGAAGGGCATGTGGGTGAAGGTAATGTCAGCATGGTTATCTGGACCACCACGCCGTGGACCATTCCTGCTAACCGTGCGGTGACTCTGGCCGAAGGACTCGAGTATACTCTAGTACAAGTTGAAGCCAGCGATGATCAACCTGCCGAGCGTGTGATTTTAGCCGATGATCTGGTTAATGACTGCATGGAGCGCTGGAACATCACTCACTACCACAAGCTGGGTTTCTGCAAAGGTAAAGATTTGGAAGGCCTGCAATTGCAGCATCCGTTGTTTGAACTGCAAGTTCCGGTTATTTTAGGTGATCACGTAACTACCGAAAGTGGTACCGGTTGTGTGCATACGGCGCCGGGCCATGGTGTTGACGACTTCTTAGTGGGTCAGAAATACGGGATTGAAGTTTACAACCCGGTGGGTGATAACGGCGTGTACAAAGACGATACGCCACTGTTCGCCGGACAGCATGTGTTTAAAGCGAACGAACCTATTGTTGATAAGCTACGCGAAGTGGGCAACTTGATGCATGCCGAAAGCTACCGTCACTCGTACCCGCATTGCTGGCGCCATAAAACGCCCATTATTTTCCGTGCGACGCCGCAGTGGTTTATCAGCATGGACAAGAAAGGTTTGCGCGCAGGCGCGTTAGAGCAAATTAAGAAAGTGGGATGGTTCCCTGAGTGGGGGCAAAGCCGCATAGAGTCGATGGTAGAAGGGCGCCCTGACTGGTGTATTTCTCGTCAGCGTACCTGGGGTAACCCCATTGCCATTTTCGTCAATCGCGAAACTGATGAACTCCACCCAAATACACTGGAGCTGATGGAAAAAGTCGCTCAGCTGATTGAAAAAGAAGGCGTTCAGGCCTGGTTCGACTTAGAACCTGAAACGCTGCTGGGTGAAGAAGCTGACAAGTACCGCAAAGTTACCGACACTTTAGATGTCTGGTTTGATTCTGGTGTGACGCACCATTGTGTATTGCGTGAGTTTGACGGTTTACGCTGGCCTGCAGATTTATACCTTGAAGGCTCGGATCAGCATCGCGGCTGGTTCCAGAGCTCGCTGGTTACTGGGGTTGCAATGTATGAGGAAGCGCCGTATCACCAGGTATTAACGCACGGTTTTACTGTGGATGCCCAGGGCCGGAAGATGTCGAAGTCTATTGGTAACGTGGTTGCTCCGCAGGACGTGATGAATAAGCTGGGCGGTGACATTCTGCGCTTATGGGTCGCCTCGGCAGACTATTCTGGCGAAATGACGGTTTCTGATGAAATCCTTAAGCGTTCAGCTGATGCGTATCGTCGTATTCGTAATACCTCGCGCTTTTTGCTGGCGAACTTAAGCGGCTTTGACCCTAAGCAGGATTTGGTTGCCAAGGAAGATATGGTTGAACTGGATCGCTGGATTGTCGGGCGGGCGGCAGACTTACAAAATGAATTGCTGGAAGCCTACAATAACTACCAGTTCCACAGTGTGGTGCAAAAACTCATGCATTTCTGCTCCATCGAACTGGGCAGCTTTTATCTGGATATTATTAAAGACCGCCAGTACACCGCAAAATCGGAAGGTTTAGCGCGGCGTTCGTGCCAGACGGCGCTGTATCATATTGCCGAGGCTTTAGTGCGCTGGATGGCACCAATTTGCAGTTTTACCGCTCAGGAAATCTGGGACTTGTTGCCAACCGAACGCAGCCAGTATGTCTTTACTGAAAGCTGGTATCAGGGTTTTGATGAGTTTTCTGGTGTTAAAGACGCTGAAAACGAGTTCTGGATGCAGTTACTGGAAATTCGTGATGTTGTTAACCAGGCGCTGGAACAGTCACGCCGCGACGATGTTATTGGTGGTTCGTTACAGGCCGAAGTCACATTGTACGCCGATGATAAACTGGCGACAGCTTTGAATCGCTTAGGCGAAGAGTTGCGTTTTGCACTGCTGACATCGGAAGCGCAAGTTGCCTCCATTAGTGATGCTCCTGCTGACGCAGTTAAAGCGGAAAAAATGGCTTTGGCCGTTAGTGTGACAAAATCTGAATACAAGAAGTGCGAGCGTTGCTGGCATCATCGTGAAGAGGTGGGGACGTTAGAGAGCCACCCTGATTTATGCCAGCGCTGCGTAACCAATATTGAAGGTGAAGGTGAGGAGCGTCGTTTTGCCTGATTTTTCTAACCAGACTAACCGTGCGACCGGGCTGCGTTTTTTGTGGCTGACCTTGTTGCTGGTGGTTATTGATCAAATTACTAAAATTTGGGTGGCTGGTGAGTTTGAGCTTTATGAAAGCCGAGTTTTAATTGACGGGCTATTCAACTTAACTTATGTACACAATTACGGTGCGGCCTTTAGCTTTTTAAGTGACGGTGGCGGTTGGCAACGTTGGTTCTTTACCGCCATTGCTATTGCTATCAGTGTGGTGCTGCTAATTTGGATGCGCCGCAACCCAGTGGGTTTATGGCGCCAGAATTTAGCTTTTTCCCTGATTATGGCCGGGGCTATTGGTAATGTAGCTGACCGTTTAATGTATGGTTATGTCATCGACTTTTTTGATGTTCATTATCAGGGGTGGCACTGGCCTGCCTTTAACGTAGCCGACATGGCCATTACTATTGGTGCCGCACTCATGTTGTTGGAAGCCTTTTTTGATAACCGCCGGGACAAAGCCGAGAACGGTCACGGGCAGTAAGGAGTCTCATTTGAGTCGTTTACCTATAGAGCACGGACGGGAAGTGGTTATGCACTTCACCATTAAACTGGCCGATGGCTCGGTTGCAGACAGCACAAAAATGTCAGGTAAGCCAGCCAGGTTCCGGATGGGTGATGGCAACCTGACCGAAAACTTTGAAGCGTGTCTGGTAGGGTTGCGCGAAGGTGCCGAGCGTGAGTTCACTTTGGAGCCTAAAGACGCCTTTGGTGAACCGAACCCGGACAACTATTATTATGTTGATTCGGCAAAATTTAACGATGAAACCAAACCGGAAGTTGGAGCCATTTTGGCTTTTACTCAACCGGATGGTACCGATTTACCGGGAATTGTTCGTAAGGTTGAAGGTCCAACAGTCACCATCGATTTTAATCACCCGTTGGCCGGACAAACGGTGATTTTTGAAGTAGAGATTATTAGCGTTGAGCCATAATGGGTTAATGAACCGGGCTGAACGCAGGAGGAACTGATGCAAATTTTGTTAGCGAACCCACGAGGTTTTTGTGCCGGAGTTGATCGCGCTATAACTATTGTTGAGCGGGCTTTGGAAATATTTGAGCCGCCAATTTACGTGCGTCACGAAGTGGTTCACAACAAATATGTTGTCAGTAAACTGCGCGAGGCCGGTGCGGTCTTTGTTGAAGAATTGCACGAAGTACCAGACGACCAAATTGTTATTTTTAGCGCCCATGGCGTTTCTCAGGCGGTAAGACAAGAAGCCAAAGATCGCGGCTTGCGAGTATTTGACGCGACTTGCCCATTGGTGACTAAAGTCCATATGGAAGTTACCCGTGCTAGCCGTAAAGGGCATGAATGCATTTTAATTGGTCACGCAGGACACCCTGAGGTTGAAGGGACTATGGGCCAATATAATAATTCTGAGGGTGGCATTTATTTGGTGGAGTCGCCGGAAGATGTTGCCAAGCTGGAAGTGAAAGATCCCGGTAACCTGCATTACATGAGCCAGACCACCTTATCGGTTGATGACACGGCCGACGTAATAGATGCCTTGCGTCAAAAGTTCCCAGAGATAAACGGGCCACGCAAAGACGATATATGCTATGCCACTCAAAACCGTCAGGATGCGGTACGCGAATTAGCCAGCGACGCTGATGTCATGTTGGTGGTGGGCGCGCGCAACAGCTCAAACTCAAACCGCTTACGCGAGCTTTCCGAGAAAATGGGAACCCCGGCATACCTAATTGATGACGCCAGCTGTATTGATAAAGCCTGGTTAGAAGGGCATGAGAAGGTCGCAGTCACCGCTGGCGCTTCTGCACCTGAAGTTCTGGTCAAAGAAGTGATTGCTAAGCTACAGGAATGGGGCGGTAAAACCGCAGTAGAACTAAGCGGGCGCGAAGAGAATATTACCTTTTCAATTCCACCAGAGCTAAGGCCGCACCCGGTAGGTTAAACTGGTTATCGGGAAAGCCAGAATGTCTGGGCGAGCTCGTTGTCGTTTCCCCAGTAAACTGTTACCTCGATGGTCGCGTTGAACTGATCTATAGGGGTTAACTCTGCTGTTAAATGAAGCTGCCCTGTTTCCTTTGATAGTTTTGGATTATTGCCTTGAGTCCACGTTTGTTGAGCCTCACTTAAATAAGTCATCAAAACCTCCACAGCCTTCGCTTTTGTGTGGGCATGGTCAATCGCCGATAATCCAACCTGTAAAAGCCGCAGGCTACTGACGGACCAAAGAGCTACTAGTGCAGCTCCGACCAACACTTCAACCAGAGAAAAGCCTTTATTCTTGTGCCAGTTCATAAGCCCTGCGCTCTGCTTCGAAATCTTGCTGAAGTTGTTGAGAAAGCTGTAGCCATTGATGATGTTGCTGAGCTTCTGTCATTTGCGCGTAGAAAAGCAGTGCAGCTAAACTGGCCGAGCTTAAACTTATAAGTGTTACTAAGGTGAGTATCAGAGCGAATCCTTTCGCGTTCATAGTAAGCTCCATTCAGTTAACCAGAGGAGTGATTGTTCGTTTGAAAACATGTGCCTGAGCATTGTGAGTAACGGTAAAAGTTACAACGAGTTTTGATAACCCACTACCAGATTCCGGAGCGTAAGAGTCAGCAGTAAATTGCGTGACTTTGAATTGAGACTTATCGGTTAGGGATTGCCAGCCATACCCGGCGCAATCGAGAGTCATCGAGTTATGCTGTAGCTGCTCATTCCTGACCCTGAAGCCGACCGAGCCTCCATTTTTTTGAGGAAATAAATAGCAATTGCTCTGAGGGTTTGAAATTTGCGTTGCGGCGGTATTTTTTAAGGTTTCAAAAAACTGATTTGCGACTGACTGAGCACTTAATAGTAAATTGACCCGCATTAGCTTACGGTGTTGCACTCCTGTTTGCCATTGCATTTGCTGCTGTGCTGCCAGAACAACTATCGCGCCAATAGCCGAAGCTATAAGAACTTCTACTAAACTACTGCCGCGCTCAGAAACTATTAACATGGGGGGATTCCCGGAAGTGAGTCACCTTCACTTAAGCACAAACGAATACGAGCGACACTGCTGATGATGACTTTTATTTGTCGGCTTTTACCTATTAGTTTGATATGTCCGGGTGTCGCGGCAGCTGACTCTCCAAGAAAAGTAAGCGACGCGGAAGAACTGTAAGTGTATTCGGTTTGAATGCCTGAGGTTTGCGAGTCACGGTTAAATGTAACTAAGTCAACTTCGATAGATCCCTTATTTGCTATGGACCTGGCTTTTACCAGCTGCAAATAAGACAGCCAGCGGCTGGCCTCTTTTTGAAGCAACAAAGACTCTGTCTGTTGAGTAAATATTGGCAGGGCAGAAGCACCAAGCACCGCACTGACAGCCAATGCCACGACCAATTCCATAAGAGAGTAACCGCGCATAAAAACACATTATTTTGAAGAAGAGCAACGAGTATAGAAGCTGTTTAAGCTTTGTCTGTAAGCCCCAACTGAAACGAATGTAAGATAACCTCCGAATAAAACGAAAGCTGGCTCGATTCTTGAATAAAATACTGCAGGTTCAACTTTTTGACGCAACAGGAAGACGTATGGCGGGCGGTGCCGAAAAGTTAGTAAATTTTAGAAATTTCACGCAGAACAATGCGCATCTGATCAAAGGTTTTGGAACGCCGTTGGCCATTATGGCCATTCTGGCGATGATTGTTTTGCCAATTCCGGCTGTGGTGCTGGATGTTCTCTTTTCATTTTCAATTACTTTGTCACTGGTAGTTATGCTGGTGGCGGTTTATACCCAACGTCCGCTGGATTTCGCCGCTTTTCCTACCGTTTTGCTTATTGCTACGGTACTACGCTTAAGCCTTAACGTTGCCTCTACGCGTATTGTTTTATTAGAAGGGCATAACGGGCCAGGTGCTGCAGGCTCTGTTATTGAAGCTTTTGGTAGCGTGGTCATAGGTGGTAACTACACTGTCGGCCTGGTGGTGTTCGCCATCCTGGTTATTATCAACTTTGTGGTTATCACCAAAGGTGCCGGCCGTATTTCAGAAGTAACCGCTCGCTTCACCCTTGACGCTATGCCTGGTAAACAAATGGCCATTGACGCTGACCTTAACGCGGGCCTAATTAACCAGGAAGAAGCCAAAGCACGACGCAGCGATGTAACCCGTGAGGCTGACTTCTACGGCTCCATGGATGGTGCCAGTAAGTTCGTAAAAGGGGATGCCATAGCCGGTATCCTTATTCTCTTTATTAACATTATCGGCGGTCTGCTCATTGGTATGATCCAGTACGGTCTGACCTTCAATGAGGCAGTGGAAGTTTATACGCTGTTAACCATTGGTGATGGCCTGGTAGCACAAATTCCGTCATTGTTACTGTCAGTTGCGACAGCCATTATCATTACTCGTGAAAATAACAGCCAGGACATGGGCGATGCAGTTGTTCTGCAATTGCTCGATAACCCTAAGGTTTTGGTCATTACCAGCGCGGTATTGTTTGCCATGGGGGTTATTCCCGGTATGCCGCATTTTGCCTTTTTAAGCATGTCTGCGGTGTTAGCCGGCGCGGCTTACTTTAAACTTAAGAAAACCAAGACTGAAGAAGGCGAACTGGTTGAAAAAGAACAGGAGCAGCAAGTTCAGCAGGCGCAACAAAAAGAGCTCAGCTGGGATGACGTACGCCACGTTGACACTATAGGTCTGGAAGTTGGTTATCGCTTAATTCCTTTGGTGGATAAGCAGCAGGGCGGTGAATTGCTGTCACGCATTAAAGGTGTACGTAAGAAGCAATCTCAAGAGTTTGGTTTTCTTGTTCCGGCCGTACATATTCGGGACAACCTCGATTTAGGCCCCAACAGTTACCGCATTACTCTTATGGGTGTGACCATGGGTGAAGCTGAAATTCGTCATGACTGGGAGATGGCGATTAACCCGGGTCAGGTATTCGGTGAGCTGGACGGTGAGAAGACAAAAGATCCGGCCTTTGGCCTGGATGCTGTCTGGATCCGTCCTGAGCAACGCGAGCACGCTCAAACTCTGGGTTATACCGTGGTTGACGCTGCAACTGTAGTCGCTACTCACTTAAGTCAGATTGTAACCAACCATGCATCTCAGCTGCTGGGCCACGAAGAAGCACAAGAATTGCTGGATCGTCTGGGGCGTACTCATCCTAAGCTGGTTGAGGGGCTGATTCCGGATCTATTGTCACTGGGCAACTTTGTGAAAGTACTGCAGAACTTACTGGACGAAGGCATCGCGATTCGGGATATGCGCACCATTGTACAAACTTTGGTTGAGTATGCAGGACGTAGCCAGGACCCAGAAGTACTGACGGCTGCAGTCAGAATTTCACTGCGCCGGTTAATTGTTCAGGACATTGCTGAAGGGGCGGCGGAATTGCCCGTCATAACTTTGGCACCAGAGTTGGAACAGATGTTGCATCAGTCACTGCAAATGGCTGGTAATGACGGAAATCAGCAAGGCGCCGGAATCGAACCTGGTTTGGCCGAACGCCTGCAACAGTCATTACGCGAAGTGCATCAGCAGCAGGAAATGAACGGGGAACCTTCAGTACTGCTGACCTCAGGGCTTTTACGGTCAACCATGGCGCGTTTTGCGCGTCACGCTACCGATGGTATGCGCGTGTTGTCCTATCAGGAAGTACCGGATGATAAACAAATTCGCATTGTCAGCTCAATTGGTGGACAACAAAACGGTGGTGAACAAACCGCCACACAAGAGTAACGGGAGTCGCTTGTGAAGATTAAACGCTTTTTTGCCGAAGATATGCGCCGTGGATTGCAACAGGTTAAAGAAACCTTAGGTCCGGATGCGATTATCCTGTCCAATAAGAAAGTAAACGGTGGTATTGAGCTGGTTGCAGCCATTGACCCTGATGCGCAACAGTCACAGCCATTGGCTGAACAAGCGCCGAATGAGCCGGCTGCGTCAAAGACACCGGAAGTACCGGCTGAGTCTTTGCAAGAGTTGTTGCAACGTCAGGCTCAGGCTGAACAGCCCGCACAACGCACCGCTGCGCAAGCGGTTACTGAAGCGTCAAAACGGCCAGAACCGAAAGCCGAGCCACAAGAATTTAACGCTTCTCAACTCAGCGACGATATTTTTCCTGAACAAGTAAACGCACCGGCAGCAGACGACTCCCAGGCCATTGCTGAACTTCGCTCTCAGGTCAATGGAATTCGTCAGTTGCTGGAACACCAGTTAAGCGGCTTGATGAAACAAGAAATGGATCGTGAAGAACCAACCCGCTCTATGCTGATGAACCGCTTAATGGATATGGGCTTGAGCGAGCGAGTTGCCGACCAGATTGCCTGTTTTATTCCTGAAGGGGGATCAGATGATGAAGCCTGGGAACAGACTCTGCATTTATTAGAAGGTCAGCTGAATACGACCTCTGACGACATTTTGACGCGCGGTGGAGCGGTTGCGTTAGTCGGCCCTACCGGTGTCGGTAAAACCACGACCATTGCGAAGTTAGCCGCTCGTTATGCGCAACGCCATGGTGCCGATAAAGTGGCTTTAATTACCACCGACACCTTTCGTATTGGTGCCAGTGAACAATTACAAACCTATGGTCGTATCATAGGGTGTCCGGTCAAAGTGGCAAAAAATGCACAGGAACTGGCAGATGCATTACTTGCGCTACGTCAAAAAAGTCTTATTTTGATTGATACGGCAGGCATGGGTCAACGCGACAAGCGTTTGAACGAACAGTTAAGCCAGCTTATTCAGAATTCACGATTGCGGATTCGTCCTTACCTGGTGTTGTCTGCAACATCACAAAGCCAGGTGCTGATGGATGCTGTTAAGCAATTTAAAGCACTGCCTTTGTCTGGCTGTATTTTCACTAAGTTGGACGAATGCTTAAGTTTAGGTGAGAGTATCAGCGTAGCTATAGAACATGGCTTACCGGTTGGTTATTTAACAAATGGCCAGCAAGTGCCTGAAGACATTCGGGTAGCGGATGCGAACTTTATGGTTGCCGAGGCCGAGCGCCTGCTTGATAAAAGCATTTGTTCCTCAGTGTCAGACGTGCCAAAATCGTACTGGAATGAGGCGTTTTCTCGCTGAATGAGTCAATATAATATGAAGCTGTTATCAATCTAGTCAGAAAAGAGATACGCCCGATGGATCAAGCAAGCGGTCTGCGAAGAATGAAACAATCGAAAGTAAAAGTTATTGCGGTAACTGGTGGTAAAGGCGGCGTTGGGAAAACCAACGTGTCGCTGAATATGGCTATCGCAATGGCAAAGCAGGGCAAACGAGTATTAGTGCTGGATGCCGACTTAGGTCTGGCTAACGTCGATGTTATGTTAGGCCTGCGGGTTGAGCGCAACCTGTCTCATGTGTTGAGTGGGCAGTGCGAGTTAGAGGATATTCTGATTGAAGGCCCGGCGGGAATCAAAATTGTTCCGGCAACATCGGGAACGCGCTCTATGGTGGACTTGAGCGAATCTGAACACGCCGGGTTAATTAGAGCCTTCAGCCAGCTTCAGGGGAACTATGACGTATTAATTGTCGATACTGCAGCGGGTATTGGTAATACCGTTGTCAGCTTTGCCAGAGCATCACAGGATGTTTTATTAGTGGTTTGTGATGAACCCACATCAATTACTGATGCATATGCACTGATAAAAGTATTGAGCCGGGAGCAGGGCCTGTTTAAATTCAAGGTGGTTGCCAATATGGTACGAAATCTGCGCGACGGACAAGTATTGTTCAATAAATTAACTAAAGTAACCGATCGGTTTTTAGACGTTGCTTTAGAGCTTGCCGCGATTATACCTTTTGATGACAACTTGCGTTTAGCCGTTAGAAAACAACAACCTATGGTACTGGCTTACCCAAAATCGCCGGCTTCTTTAGCGATAAAAGCTTTGGCTAAGAAAGCCATTGACTGGCCTGTTCCGGCTCAAGCCGGCGGGCATTTAGAATTTTTTCTTGAACAATTGATAACTTCTGCCGATAACGAGAGTAAGCGGGATGTTGCCAATGAATAAAGCTGCCGTTTATGCCGCCACTGCTGACAACCGAAATGCTATTATTGAACAGCATACCGGGCTGGTTAAGCGTATTGCACACCATATGATGGCTAGACTTCCAGCCAGTGTGCAAGTGGATGATTTGATCCAGGCAGGCATGATTGGCTTATTAGAAGCTGCGCGTAACTTTGATAACAGTAAAGGCGCCAGTTTCGAAACCTTTGCCGGCATTCGTATTCGTGGTGCTATGTTGGACGAAATTCGTCGTGGTGACTGGGCTCCGCGCTCGGTTCATCGTAATCATCGACGCGTACTGGAAGCCATTCGTCAGGTTGAAAATGAAACCGGACGCGATGCAAAAGACACGGAAGTGGCCGCAAAGCTGAATATGGGTATGGATGAATATCATCATATTTTGCGGGATGTCAGCACGGGACGAATCGTTGGTATTGAAGATCTTGGTGTATCAGAAGATGCTATCATGCCAGAGCAGGTAACGGGTTCAGCTTATGAACCGCAAAAAGATGTTGAGAATGCTGCGTTTCATAAAGCGTTGGTTTCGACAATATCTTCGTTACCAGAACGTGAAGCTTTGGTGCTTTCGTTGTATTATGACGAAGAATTGAATTTAAAAGAGATAGGTGAAGTGCTGAGCGTGAGTGAATCACGAGTCAGTCAAATTCACAGTCAGGCAATGTTGCGACTGAAGTCGCGAATGCAAAATTGGGTTGAATAAACTTTGGTTGTAATCGAGAGCCTCAGTGGAGGGTGCTTTGGATAAAAATATGAAAATTCTCGTTGTGGACGACTTCTCTACAATGAGACGAATCATTAAGAACTTACTTCGTGATCTTGGCTTTACCAATATACAGGAAGCCGATGACGGTAATACCGCATTGCCCATGTTGCAGAACGGTGATTTCGACTTTGTCGTAACCGACTGGAATATGCCGGGTATGCAGGGAATCGACTTGCTGCGTGAAATTCGCAAAGACGATAATCTGGCTCATTTACCGGTGTTAATGGTAACGGCGGAAGCCAAACGAGAGCAGATCATTATGGCAGCTCAAGCTGGAGTAAATGGTTACATTGTAAAACCATTTACAGCCGTAACGTTGAAAGAAAAGCTCGACAAGATTTTCGAACGAATCAGCTAAAGGGCGAACGACTATGTCTGATAACGCCCATGATATTTCTCTGGAGCAAGCCAAGGAATTAGTAGCCTTGCTGGAAGACGGGAAACAGCAGCAGGCTAACCAATTACTGGAAGATGTTTACAACCGTCGTAATGACAAGTTGTTTACCTCTGTAGGCCAGTTAACAAGAGACCTCCACGAAGCGCTCCAGGACTTTCAGGTTGACCCTCGCATCGTGCAAATGACGCAGGATGATCTTCCGGACGCGCAAAATCGACTGCTATATGTCATTGAAAAAACTGAAGACGCCGCGAATCGCACCATGGATGCTGTAGAAGCCTGTCTGCCACTTGCAGACGACATGCATAATCGTGTCGAGAAAGTGATGCCGGCCTGGAACCGGTTAATGAGCAACGATATTCAGTTAAATGAATTCAAGTCTTTATGTCATGAGGTCGATGACGTACTTAAGCGCTGTGGTGAAAATATGCCTCAAGTGCATGGGTTAATGACTGAAGTGCTTATGGCGCAAGATTTTCAGGATATTACCGGGCAAGTTATTCGTCGGGTTATTCAATTGGTCGAAGACGTTGAAAAGAACCTGATTGAATTGCTGAAGATATTTGGTAAAGAAGAAGAACGTCGTAACGCGGAAAAAGCAGGGCCTGCGCCTAAAAAAGATGCAGCCCATGCCGAAGGCCCAATTATCGATGCTGATCAACGCGATGACGTGGTTGGCGGACAAGACGAAGTGGACGATTTGTTGTCCAGTTTAGGTTTCTAGGAGCATCAGTCGCATGAGCTTTGATATGGACGAAGACATTCTGCAGGATTTTTTGATCGAGGCTGGAGAGATCCTCGAACAACTGTCTGAACAGCTAGTTGAACTGGAAAATGACCCGCAAAACAAAGACCTGTTGAATGCTATTTTCCGTGGCTTTCATACGGTTAAAGGTGGCGCCGGATTCCTGTCGTTGGGAGCTCTGGTTGATACCTGTCATGGTGCGGAAAACGTATTCGATACCCTGCGTAATGGTCAACGTACTGTCACTTCCGACTTGATGGACGTGATTCTTCAGTCTTTGGATACTATCAATACTCAGTTTGCGCAGGTGCGCGCTAAAGAAGAGCCTGAAGCAGCTTCACCAGAGTTACTGGAATTATTGCATAAGTTAAGTGAACCAGAGTCTGAGGACGAAGAACCTATAGAGGTTCCAAAAGACGAACCCGCCGAGGAAACAGATCCGGAACCAGAACCTGCAGCAGAAGAAAGCAGCAGCGAGAGCATTGACGAAATTCAGGACGATGAGTTTGAAGCGTTGCTGGATGAGTTACACGGTGAAGGCAAAGGTCCCGGAAAAGAAGATAAGCCAGCGGCGTCCAAACCCAAGGTAAATGAAGACAGTGATGAGATTTCAGATGACGAATTTGAGTCATTGCTGGACGAACTTCATGGGAGCGGCAAAGCGCCTCAAAGTGCTGAGAAAAAACAAGAAAAGCAGAAAGAGCCCGCAAAAGACGACGAAATAACAGACGACGAATTTGAATCCTTGCTGGACGAGTTGCATGGCAGTGGCAAAGCGCCGACGCCGAAAGGTGATAAGCCGGCTAACGAGCCTGCGCCGAAAAAGCCTGAACCCAAAGCGCAGCCAAAACCTGCGGCAAAACCAGCATCTAAGCCAGAAGCTAAGCCTGAGCCGAAATCAGAGCCTAAAGCGAAACCAGCAGCGGCTCAGCCGGTAGATAAAAAACCAGCTGCACCAGCGCCTGCTCCGGTTGAAACTACTGTGCGGGTTGATACCAAGCGCTTAGATGAAATTATGAACATGGTCGGCGAGCTGGTACTGGTCAGAAACCGTCTGTTGAGCCTGAGTAATTCTGACGAGTCAGACAGTGCTGAAATGGGCAAAGCTATTTCAAACCTGGATGTTGTCACTGGTGACTTGCAGGGCGCAGTGATGAAAACCCGGATGCAGCCAATTAAGAAAGTGTTTGGTCGTTTCCCCCGGGTTGTCCGTGACCTGGCTCGTAGCCTGAAGAAAGAAATTAATCTTGAGATGTACGGTGAAGAAACCGATTTAGATAAGAACTTAGTTGAGGCGTTGGCCGATCCTTTGGTGCATTTGGTTCGTAACTCTGTTGACCATGGTATCGAAATGCCGGATGAGCGTGAAGCGAATGGTAAGTCGCGCTCAGGAACCGTTACTTTGTCGGCATCTCAGGAAGGCGACCATATTATGCTGTCGATTAAAGACGATGGTGCCGGTATGGACGCTGAAAAACTGAGAGGCATTGCCGTTAAGAAAGGCATTATGGACGCAGACTCCGCTGCACGTTTAAGCGATGAAGATGCTTATAACTTGATTTTCGCCGCCGGTTTCTCGACCAAAGAACAAGTTTCGGATATTTCCGGTCGTGGTGTTGGCATGGATGTGGTTAAGACCAAAATCAGTCAGCTCAACGGTAGCGTTAAAATTAATTCAGAGTTAGGTAAAGGTACTGAGCTCTTGATTAAAGTGCCACTGACTCTGGCAATATTGCCGACGCTAATGGTCGCCGTAAAAGATCAGACTTTTGCTTTGCCGCTTGCTGTTGTCAGCGAAATTATCGACCTGGATATGAAACGCACTAATACCGTAGACGGTCAGTTGACTCTCATTGTACGTAACCGGGCGATTCCGTTGTTCTTCCTGGAAAAATGGCTAGTCCGTAACCATGATGGTTCAAGTCGTAAAGAACAAGGCCATGTAGTGGTTGTGCAAATTGGTAACCAACAAGTTGGCTTTGTGGTGAACGCACTGATTGGTCAGGAAGAAGTGGTTATTAAACCCTTAGATAAGTTACTGCAGGGTACGCCAGGAATGGCCGGAGCAACAATTACCAGCGATGGTGGTATTGCTCTGATAGTTGATGTGCCCAGCATGCTTAAGTATTACGCCAAAAGATAACGGGATAAACCGTTCATGACTGTAAAAGTTCTCGTGGTAGACGACTCGGCGTTTTTCAGGCGCCGGGTAACTGAGATTTTAGAAGACAATACCAACATTAAAGTGATTGGTAGTGCGAATAATGGCGAAGAAGCGGTAGAACAAAGCCGGATCCTTAAGCCGGACGTTATCACCATGGATATTGAGATGCCGGTAATGAACGGTATTGATGCTGTTAAAGCCATTATGAGCAGCAATCCTTGTCCTATTTTGATGTTCAGTTCGCTGACTCATGAGGGAGCGACAGCAACGCTGAACGCACTCGAGGCGGGAGCCGCGGACTTTCTGCCGAAGAAATTTGAAGATATCGCCCGTAACCGCGACGAGGCAGTAAAAACTCTGCAGGATCGCGTTTTAGCGATTGCGAGGCAGCCGGTAAGTCGAACGTCTGCGCGGCCATCAACACCGCCGCCTGTTGCCAAGCAACCGGAACGTCCGTCAGAGCCCACTACAGCGCTGGATCGTATTCGGCAACGTAATAATGAGCTGCAAAGTCAGCGCGAAAGTGATGCGCGGACAGCGACATCGGCTGGCGCATTAACAATAAACCGGGCTTATCAATTACTGGCGATAGGAACCTCAACCGGTGGCCCTGTTGCATTGCAAAAAATACTCACCCAATTGCCCGGCAATTTTCCTTACCCTATTGTTATGGTTCAACACATGCCTGCGGCTTTTACCAAGGCCTTTTCACAGCGTCTGGATGGTCTGTGTCAGGTGCATGTTAAAGAAGCCGAAGACGGTGATGTGCTAAAAGCCGGAACCGCGTATTTAGCGCCAGGTGGCAAACAGATGATGGTTGAAGGCCGCCCGGGTAGCGCAAGACTAAGAATAAAAGATGACACTAGCGGGCGCATTACTTATAAGCCGAGTGTCGATTTAACCTTTGCCAGCTTATCGAAAACCTATATGGGCAAAGTGCTGGGCGTGATTTTAACCGGCATGGGAGCAGACGGGCGTGATGGCTCACTTATGCTGAAAGACCAGGGCGCGACTATTTGGGCTCAGGATCAGGCTAGCTGCGTTGTATACGGGATGCCACAAGCGGTAGCCCAAGCGGGCATTTCAACCCGCAGTATCAGTCTCGAAGGAATGGCAAAGGCTATTATGAAAGAAGTCGGTTACAGCGGCTTATAGCAGGATGAGTGAATGATCGTATGGACGGTAGCTAATCAAAAAGGTGGGGTCGGAAAGACCACCACAACCGTTGCGCTGGCAGGCCTATTGGCTGAACAGGGTAAGCGAGTCCTTTGTATTGATACTGATCCCCATGCGTCATTAACCTATTATTTTGGCATTGATTCAGAATCGTTGGAGTCCGGCTCCTTCGATGTCTTCAGCGCAGGCAAAGTTGTAACCGCAGATTTGATGCGCCGCAGTATTTTGTCTACCCAGTTTAAGCATCTGAGTGTTATGCCTGCCACTATGGCCCTGGCTACGCTGGATCGTAAACTTGGTACTCAGGACGGCATGGGACTGGTCTTAAAACGTGGCCTGGCAATGATCGCTGACGATTTCGACTATGTGCTTATTGATGTGCCGCCGGTGCTGGGTGTTCTTATGGTCAACGCACTTGCCTGTTGCCAGAGAGTATTGATTCCAGTTCAAACCGAGTTTTTAGCGCTAAAAGGGTTAGAGCGCATGATGCGAACCTTGACACTAGTTCATAAGTCTCGCGGCGAGAATTACGCTTATACGATTATCCCAACACTTTATGACAAACGAACCAATGCATCTTTGCAAACGTATAAGAAGCTCATTGCACGTTATGGTCGCTCGGTCTGGAATGGCATGATCCCAATAGATACGAAATTCCGCGATGCCTCTAATGAGCAGCTCACGCCTTCTGCTTATGCACCGAAATCGCGAGGGGTGTTGGCTTACCAGTCACTATTAACTAATTTGAAGCAGCTGGAAGAGCGTTGATTTATGACAACTAAACGCGATAACAGTGAAGCCGCTATGGCAGAATACCTCAACGCTTTACTGCTTGAGGAAGAAACGGTTGAGTTTGACAATGAACCGGTTAAACGGTTGTTAGAGCAAGCGGCACCGAAAATTCAGGCGGTTGCTGAGGAAGAAACGGTTAGCTTAAACCGTGAACAGGATTTATTACCTTTAGTTTCTGCAAAAGCGGACGATAGCTATAAAGAACCAGAGGTTGAAACGGTAACAGAAGTTGAAGCAGAAACTGTTGACCTGACAACCACTGAGACAGACATTGATACGGAAGTACATACTGACACCGAAACAGAAGTGGAGACTGAAGTTTTTGAGGTTTCTGAACCTCCAGCGGAGCCACTTCCCGATGCGATGTCAGAGTATATGGAACAGGACTTTCAGGCATTATTTTTTAAAGTGGCAGGTTTAACTCTGGCCGTGCCGCTAAAAAGCTTGGGGGGCATCCATCAACTGGGCAAAATTAGTCCGCTGATGGGAAAACCTAAGTGGTTCCGCGGTATTATGACCGAGCGTGACAATAAATTGCAGGTGGTTGATACGGCTCGTTGGGTCATGCCGGAAAAATGTACGCCGGAGCTGGAAGAGAGTTTAGATTATCAGTATCTAATTACTTTGAATGACAGCCCATGGGGACTGTTGTGTGAGGAATTAGTGACCAGTGAACCTTTGCAGCCACAATCGATTCAGTGGCGTAAGGAATCAAATAATAAGCGACCCTGGCTTGCCGGGGTTGTCCGTGACAGAATGTGTGCATTGCTGGATGTTAACGCATTGATTACACTTCTGGATAAAGGTCTGGGACATATCCAGCAAGATTAATAACGCATGGCGGAGTAAGAGATGAGTAAAGATAATCGCGCTATCAAGAATGAAACTGACGTTGATGGGAATGACGAAGTTCTGCAGTGGGTAACTTTCCAGCTGGAACAGGAAACTTACGGTATCAATGTAATGCAGGTTCAGGAAGTGCTGCGCTACAGCGAAATTGCTCCCGTACCCGGCGCACCCAGTTATGTATTAGGTATTATCAATTTGCGCGGTAACGTGGTTACAGTTATTGATACGCGCCTTCGCTTTGGCTTGCAGACAACCGAAGTCACTGACAATTCACGTATTGTGATCATTGAGTCTGAACAGCAGGTTATTGGCATACTGGTCGATAGTGTTGCCGAGGTGGTTTATCTGAAAACTTCTGAAATTGATAGCGCTCCGAATGTGGGTACTGACGAGAGTGCTCGCTTTATTCAGGGTGTAAGTAACCGCGATGACGAACTCTTGATTCTGGTTGACCTGGATAAAATGCTCACCGATGAAGAGTGGGATGAAATTTCCCGTCTGAGCTAAATGATGACGAACTGGTTATTTGCTATTTCAGCGCTGGCTCTCGGGCTGGCGCTTATTGCTTTAGTCGCGGTGGTTATTACCTCGCGGCGGCAAGCTGAGCTCATTGAGCGTCAGCAGCAACGTTTGCTTATGCTGACAGAAACTGCCAGTGAAGTGTTGTCGCTACGAGAACAGTTCAAACAACCCTCTGAAGCACCCCCAAAAACTGACTTTGCTCAGCAACACGTGGTAGCTCAGTTGCAGCAGCAAGTTGTGCAGCTAAACGAGGAACAACAGCAGTTACAGCAAAGGTTGCAAGAGGTTGCGGAGCAGGACCCTGGTAGTAAGCTTTATCAGCGCGCAGCTAAGTTAGTGGCGAGCGGAGCCAGTGTTGAAGAACTGATGCAGGAATGCGACCTGCCGCAGGCTGAGGCTGAGTTATTAACCTCGTTGCACAAGAAAGGCGCATAAACCAGTTTAACCCTCCTCCCATTGTCTTGGGAACTTGCCATCCAGTAAGTATGCGAAAGCGATAATTTCCGCAATAATAATGTAGAGCTCCCGTGGAATTTCATCACCCACATTCAGTTTGGCCAGCGAATCGGACAGCAGAGGATCTTCATGGACTAAAACGCCATGCTCTTTTGCAACGGCAATAATTTCTTCAGCAAGTTCGTCAAATCCCCGGGCTATGACTTTGGGCGCATTAAAGCCGTCGTAAGATAAACCTATCGCTTGTTTTTCTTTCTTGTCACTCATACTGTCACCCGAATAATACCGCTATGCTGCTGTGCCAGATTGTCCGGAATTTTGCCTTGCTGCACCCGAAGCTTAACGCTGTTAACCTCCAGTTCGGCAAGCCTTTTTTCAAGCTTTTCGACATTACTCTCAACCACTTTTTGCGCCGCCTTCGTTTCGGTGTAGAAGTCAACCGATGACCCTTGTGGGTGATAGCGACCTTTAACCAGCAAAGGCCCGGTACTTTCCAGTTCAAAGCGCAGAGTAAATAACCATAAGGTGCGACCGTTACTCTCTTTATTGCTGCTTTCGCGCTCACTGCGAATAAGCAGTTCATGCTGCTGTGGTTTTTGTGTATCAGCGGGTAGCAGAATGTAATATTCCGGTTGTTGAGGAGGTGAATCCTGCAATCTGGCCTGACTGCTTTGCGCCGAGTTGAGGATGCCGGTAAAGAGCTGTAATAGTCGCTGCAACTGTTGTTGCGGTAATTGTTGCAACAGGGCATTAATGCGCTCGCGCACTTCGCCTGCATTTTCAGGGGCAGGGTTAAGCACCTGCTGAATAAAGGCCTGAGTAAACTGATTTGGTGAGGTTCTTGCAGCACTACTACTGCTGGTCGTTTCCGGTTGCTGCTGCATTGCAAGGCCCAGCAGCGTCATTAGCATTTGCCCTAATCCTCCCATTTGCTGACTGGGTTGAGCGCTGACCGGGCGCGCCGCAAACCAGTCGCTGACCCAGCTCTGCAAGGCCTGGGGGCGCTGCATGGAATCCGGTGTTGGCATTTGCTGAAGTACTCTGACTAAAAGCTGTTGTAAAGCCTTAGGTGGCGACTGAACTGCTTCTCTTGCTGCTTCCGCTGACAATCGGGCCGTCGGCTGCTGAACGCTTTCAGTCGTGCTCGTTGAGGAGGGCGAAGGCCGCAGGCTTTGCGGTATAAAGTTCTGCAATGCCTGTTGAAATTGTTTGGGTGTTATTTGCTGAGCCTGTTTTATTGCTAACCCGGTTGCCGTGGGTATCGACACTTTTTGCGCTGGCGAGGGCTGGGCAGCGGTGTTTGGTTGACTCACTGGCGGGTTAACTGGCTGGGTACCTGGCTTTGCTGTTAGCGGCTGTTGCGGTGTCGGTTGCACCGTAGCAACCCGACCTTGCTCAACAAAGGCTTTAATCAACTTATGTGGCAGTTGGGTTACCGGCACCTCTGCAACAGCCACTGGTTTTGTTGCACCAGTGCTAAGGGCTACACGAACTATCGGCTGTTTGGGATCTGGCTGAGTTATTGTCAGTTGCAATTTCGTTGCCACCGTTAGTGGCGGCTGAATACTTTTGGGCGGGTTAGGCCATTGCCAGTTGTTACCCTGAATACGAGGTGGTTGCTGGCCTTTCGCGGGCTCAAAAGTTACCGGTAAACTGATCTGAACCAATAATTGGGCGAGTAACCGGGTTGTATTTGCCTGATTAAGCGAGCCTGCATTTATCGAGGGCGTCGGAATATTGCTCTGTTGTGGAGCCTGAGTTGTGGCTGCGGCTGAATTGCCACTAGAGGCTGAGCCGCTGAAAATACGCATTAGACTGGACAATTGCTGCTGCTCGGCACGAGCTAAAGTTCGTTCCGGAGAAGCCATCATTTGTTGTAACAGTTGCTTAATATCAGCCATGCGCTTTACCTAATTTTTATGGTAGAATCTTGGGCATTTGCGTCAGCTTACCAGTAAGGTTCCGGTTGTAAAATCCGCATGACACAAGTTGCTTCCACCAACAGCCCACTATTGCACGCAGAGCAGCTAAGCTCAATCCGTGGCGGGCGAGTATTATTTGAAAATCTCGACTTTTCAGTGAGTGCGGGCCAGCTGTGGCAGGTTAGCGGGCCTAATGGTGCCGGAAAATCGTCGTTACTGCGAATTCTCACCGGATTGTTGGGACCCTCCAACGGCGTCGTATATTTTGACGGTCAGCCGCTCAACCAAAATTGGTCAGAGTATTGTCAGCAGTTACTATTTATCGGGCACAAAGCCGCGGTTAAAGGCGAGCTAAGTGCGCTGGAGAACTTTCACTGGCAGCAACAGTTATCCTCTGTGCAAGACGTTGATGCCTGGGACTTGCTCGAGAAGCTTGGGTTGCTGGGTTTAGAAGACGAATTAACCACGCGACTGTCTGCCGGGCAGCAACGCCGAGTTGCATTAACTCGGTTATGGGCGACGCAGGCTTCGCTGTGGATATTAGACGAGCCCTTTACCGCGTTGGATGTACAGGGAATCGCTTTATTACAACAACGCTTTGTCGAGCATTTAGATGCAGGTGGCACCATTATTTTTACCTCGCATCAGTCACTGACTTTGTCAGGTTTAACGCCTGAAAAACTGTCTCTGGAATACCGGGGCGAGGCGCTATGAGCCAACTTTCCAACAGACAAACCTGGTTAACTCTGCTGAAGCGGGATCTTAGAATAGCCGCACGGCGACGCAGCGATGCCTTAAACCCTTTGCTCTTTTTATTAATGGTTGTGACGTTGTTTCCGCTAGGCATTGGCCCTGGTCCCGATATTTTGGCTCGTATTGCCCCCGGAATTATTTGGGTAGCCGCTTTACTTGCCAGCTTGCTGGGGCTTGAACGTTTGTTTCGCGATGATTTTCAGGACGGCACCCTGGAGCAGCTGTGTTTATTGCCGCAGCCTCTGGCCTTTACGGTTACGGCGAAAATGACGGCGCACTGGCTGTTAAGTGGTTTACCGCTGGTTATTCTGTCGCCCGTTCTGGCTTTGCTGTTGAGTTTACCGTTACAGGGGTGGTGGGCACTGGCGCTAACTTTGTTGCTGGGAACTCCGGCATTAAGTGCGTTGGGAGCTATTGGTGCGGCATTAACTCTGCAGGTTCAGCGTGGAAGTTCGCTGGTCAGTTTAATTTTAATCCCGCTTTTTATTCCCTTATTGATATTTGCCACGGCAGCAGTCGAAAATGCCTCAATGGGGCTTGCAGTTCATGGTCAGTTAGCGATACTGGCGGCAATTTCAGTTTTAACCGTAACATTGGCTCCGCTGGCTGTAGCAGCTGGCATTAGAATGAGTGTGAATTGATATGTGGCGATGGTTACATCCTTACGCAAAACCCGAAGCAACTTATAATCTGTTGCAAAAGCTGCTGCCATGGTTTGTGGCATTAACACTTGTAACCCTTATTACCGGCGTAATTTGGGGACTGGCATTTGCTCCGGGAGATTATCAGCAGGGCGACAGTTACCGAATTATTTTCCTGCATGTACCGGCGGCAATTTTTTCTATGGGTGCTTATATGGGCATGGCCATTATGGGAGGCATTGCGCTCATCTGGCAGATAAAAACAGCGGAATGGGCTATTCCAGCAATTGCGCCTGTCGGGGCGGCACTAACCATTGTTGCCTTATTAACCGGGGCTATTTGGGGCAAACCCATGTGGGGCACCTGGTGGGTGTGGGATGCAAGACTGACCTCTGAACTGATTTTGTTGTTTCTTTATGTCGGCGTTATGGCTTTGTATTTTGCTTTCGATGACGCCAGAACCGGTGCCAAGGCCGCGGCTATTTTATCTTTAGTGGGGGTTATCAATTTGCCCATCATCCATTTTTCGGTGGAATGGTGGAACACTCTGCATCAGGGCGCGACCATTACCAAGTTTGAACGACCTTCGATAGCAACCAGTATGTTAATTCCGTTATTAATCTGTTTGGCCGGCTTTGCGTTTTTAACCGTATCCTTAGTGATGATGCGGTTAAAAAATGAGATACTAAGACACGAATTACACCGCCCCTGGGCACAGCAACGGCTGGAGCAAGACTAATGGCTTTTGATAGTTTTACTGACTTCGTCGCTATGGGTGGTTACGGACTTTATGTTTGGTTGTCATTCTTTTTGAGTTTTGTTGTTCTTGCCGGAGTTGCGTTAGAAACTTTATTGGCAAAACGACAGTTGGTTAAGAAAAGCCGGCAGTTACAACAGCGTCAACAGCGCTTAGCCAGACGCACAGCCAACCGTGCAGCAGTAGGAGACGGTAATGAACCCAAGACGTAAACAACGCTTAACCTGGGTCGCTATTTTAGTGATTGGGGTTTCGGTAGCAACGGGACTGATGTTGTATGCATTAAGCCAAAGTATCGATCTGTTTTATACCCCCTCTGAGCTGGTTGAAGGTAAGGGCAAGGATAAACAAAAGCCTCAGGTTGGCCAGCGAATGCGAGTTGGCGGCATGGTGGTTGAAGGTTCAGTAGAGCGCAACAGAGAAACTCTGGAAGTTTCTTTTAAAGTCACAGATATCGGGCCTGAAGTTACCGTGTTATATCAGGGGATTTTGCCGGACTTATTCCGCGAGGGGCAAGGCATTGTCGCTCAGGGTGAACTGATTGAGCCTACCGTGTTAAAAGCCAGTGAAGTTCTGGCTAAGCACGACGAAGAATATATGCCGCCGGAATTGGCAGAGCAGATGAAAGGCATCAAACATGTAAACCCAAATACAGTTGAAGAAGGTGAAGGGCAATGATTGCTGAAGCAGGACATCTTGCCATAGCCATTGCGCTGGCTTTTTCTGTACTACTGGCGGTTTATCCTTTATGGGGTGCGGCAAAAGGCAACGGCGGCATGATGGCATTAGCCCGGCCGTTTGCTTACGGGCAGTTTTTCTTTACTGCTATTGCTTTTGCTTTATTAGTCTGGGGCTTTGTCAGCAACGACTTTAGTATCGCTTATGTTGCGGCAAACTCGAATACTCAGCTGCCAGTTGCGTATAGGGTGACGGCTGTCTGGGGCTCACATGAAGGCTCTTTTCTTCTATGGATGCTAATGCAGGCAGGTTGGATAGCGGCAGTCGCGATATTCTCCCGCTCAATGCCATTGCCGATGATAGCCCGAGTACTTGCTATTCTGGGCCTGGTCAGTATTGGCTTCTATTTGTTTATGCTAACGGTTTCGAATCCGTTTGACCGGAGCTTGCCGTTAATACCGGTGGACGGGCGCGACCTTAATCCACTACTGCAAGATCCCGGCATGATCATTCATCCGCCGTTGCTGTATATGGGCTACGTCGGGTTCTCCGTCGCTTTCGCTTTTGCTATTGCTGCTTTATTGTCCGGCAAGCTTGATGCTGCCTGGGCACGCTGGTCGCGGCCCTGGACTCTCGCTGCATGGATTTTCCTGACCCTGGGTATAGCCATTGGTAGCTGGTGGGCATATTACGAACTTGGCTGGGGTGGCTGGTGGTTCTGGGACCCGGTTGAAAACGCGAGCTTTATGCCATGGCTGGTAGGAACGGCATTACTGCATTCCCTTGCCGTAACCGAAAAACGGGGCAGTTTTAAGTCCTGGACAGTATTGCTGGCTATATCAGCTTTCAGTTTAAGCTTGTTGGGCACCTTTTTGGTGCGTTCTGGTGTTTTGGTTTCGGTGCACGCGTTTGCATCCGACCCCACCCGCGGCTTGTTTATTCTGATACTGCTGGGGCTGGTTGTCGGTGGCTCGCTTATTTTGTATGGCCTGCGTGCAGGCAAAATGCAAAGTTACAGCCGTTATGAACTGCTGTCACGAGAAGTTATGCTGCTGGGTAACAATGTCTTATTAATGGCTGCCATGGTGGTTGTGTTCCTGGGAACCATGTTACCTCTGGTTCATAAAGAGATCGGTCTGGGTACCATTTCTATTGGTGAACCCTTCTTCAATGGAATTTATAGCTGGCTGGTTATCCCGTTTGCATTAATGCTGGGCCTTGGTCCTTTAATGCGTTGGCGCAGACAAGCTATGAAACCACTTCTGAAGCCACTGGCCTTAGCGCTTTCTTTGGCGCTGATTCTGGCTTACACCCTTCCTAAGATTTGGGCAGACGAATTACCTGCATTAGTGGTTATCGCTCTGTTTCTGGCATTTTGGGTGGCTCTGGCTACATTGACCGAAGTGCAGCAAACAGTAAAACAACAGAAACAGGGCTGGGCCGGGCTGACCAAAATATCGGGTAGCCACTGGGGAATGGTTCTGGGGCATTTAGGTTTTGCTGTAACGCTCATTGGTATTACGCTGGTTTCAAATTATGAACAGGAACGTGATATTGCGCTTGCTCCGGGGCAATCGGTTGAAGTTATCGGTTATAAAGTGGCGTTCGAAAGCCTGCAGCATCGGGAAGGACCTAACTACGATGCCGACGAGGGATTATTTACGGTTTACAAAGACGGGCAGAAAGTAACGCAGTTAACCAGCGAGAAACGTTTTTACCGGGTACAACGCACCAGTATGACGGAAGTAGGACTGGATGCGAGCTTACTGCGCGATATCTATATTGCTATGGGCGAGCCGCTGGATGATGAAACCTGGGCCATTCGTTTCTATATCAAGCCTTTTGTCCGCTGGATTTGGCTGGGGGCTATTATTATGGCAATAGGTGGTGCTATGGCATTGGCCGACAAACGGTATCGGAAGCGCGGTAAAAAGGAGATAACCAATGACTAAGTTTCGTTGGTTGATCCTATTTGGTCCGCTGGTTTTATTCGCTGGTTTGGTGGTCTTTTTACTTAAAGGCCTTGGCAGCGATCCGACCGAGCTGGATTCAGCACTGATAAATGAGCCCGTACCCCAGTTTAAGGCACGCGATTTGTACGAAACCGAGGTAACTTACGACCAGTCGGTGTTACACGAGGGCCCGCTGCTGCTTAACGTATGGGCGACCTGGTGTCCTACCTGCCGCGCCGAGCACGAGTTTCTCAATGAGTTAGCATCAAGAGATGTGCCTATTGTGGGTCTCAATTATAAAGACGACTCCCGGGAAAAGGCCGTTAACTGGCTGAATACGCTGGGTGACCCCTATATCGTTAATTTATTCGACCCGAAAGGCGAGGTTGCGTTTGAATTTGGTGTTTATGGCGCACCAGAAACCTATTTTATTGACCATAAAGGGGTAGTACGTTACCGCCATGTGGGTGACGTGAATGAACGCAACTGGTCAAATAAACTGCAAGGCATATACCAGCAATTGCTGGAGGAGGCCGAATGATCCGCTCATTGCTAGTGACTGTTGCCGCTGTGTTTGTATTGATTTCTGCAGCGTCGGCAGAAAATGAAAACAGTTATCAGTTTGATAATGAACAACAGCGTGCAACCTACCAACAGCTGACCAAAGAGCTGCGTTGCCCTAAGTGTCAGAATCAAAATATTGCTGACTCTAATGCGCCTTTAGCTGAAGATATGCGGGACCGTAGCTATCAGATGCTAAAAGAGGGCAAGTCACGGGAAGAAATTATCCAGTTTATGGTCGCCCGTTATGGTGATTTTGTGCATTACCAGCCACCTTTTACAACGGTCACCAGTGTTCTTTGGTGGGGGCCTTTGCTGATTGTTGTTATTGGTATTGGCGTTGCCATTGGCTTAACCCGCAAGAAAAAAGCGGCAGTTGAATTAACACCGGAAGAACGTGAACGTTTACAGCAATTGAGGAAGTCGGGCGATGAGTAGTTTATGGTTACTAATGGTGTTGATGTTGCTCGTTGCTGTGGTATTCGTATTTTTGGCTACAGGAAAGCAGCGCCGTTATCAGAGACGTCAGGATGAGAATCAGCGCTGGTATGAACAACGCCTTTCAGAGCTTGAAGATGAGCGTTCTCAACATGGGCTGCCGGAAGAAGATTATCAGCATGCAAAGCAGGAGCTGGATAAGACCTTTCTGAATGACAGTCAGGACGTTGAAGAAAGCGTTACCTGGCGTCGGGCCCCGCTTATTGTGCCAATTGTATTATTGGTGGTGATGTCAGCAGGGCTTTATTGGGCTTTTGGTAGCTGGCAGCTGCAACTGCAGGCGGAAGATGCGCGCAAACAGTTGCCGGAGTTAGGAAAAACCCTTTTGCAGCAACAGAACCAGCAGGCCAGCCGCGAAGACTTAAATACCTTTGCGTTGGGTTTACGGCAAAAGCTGATGCGGGAACCAGATGACGCAGTTGCCTGGTGGATTTATGCTGGATTAATGGTTGATCTGGGAGCCGCTGAAGACGCCGATGAAGCTTTTCAAAAAGCCCTGGAGCTTGAGCCTGACAGAGTAAACACCTTAGTCAGTTACAGCCGGTTTTTATTAATGTCCGGAACAGAAGGCGGGCAGCCTAAAGCGGCTCGCATGCTAGCCCATGCACTGCAGCAGGAACCTGACAATATCGAAGCCTTGTCATTACTGGGGTTTGTGGCCTTCGAGCGTCAGGACTGGGAGCAGGCTATTAATGCGTGGCAATTATTAAAAGAGCGTTTACCGGAAAGTTCCAGTAGATACCAGGCGGTTGTTAATGCACTGGAAAACGCAAAAAGCCAGCAGGAAAATGCTGAGATTCAATTACAGATTACTGTCGAAATAAGTGACAATATGCGCCATCATTTACCTGCTGACGGTACAGTTTTTGTTTATGTCACAGGTTCTGAACAGCCCATGCCGGCGGCGGTTGTACGCCAGCCTGTCAGTGAGTTCCCCATTACGGTAACCTTATCGAATAATAATGCTATGTTACCGGACTACAAGTTGAGTGACCTCGACGAGTGGTTGGTGCATGCGCGTATTTCGCAAGATGAGAAAATCGATCGCCAGGTGGGTGATCTGGAAGCTGAGACTGTCGCTATACAAGCTGAAGGATCAACTGAATTAACTTTGACTTTATCGACCCGGATTGACGAATGAAAAAATATGGTTTTTTAATACTACTTTCCCTGTTTATGGTTGGGTGTTCATCGACACCTGAAGACCCTTATGCCGATCCACGTGACCCGTTTGAAGATTTTAACCGTGATATGTGGGAATTTAACCGCGATGTTGATAAAGCGGTGCTAAAACCAGCCGCTGAAACTTACGAATATATTCCTCAGCCAATTCGTTCATCGTTATACAATGCAGTAGAGAACCTCGATGAACCCTCGTCTTTTGTAAACAATCTGTTGCAATGGAAAGTGGCCGATGCCGGCATTTCACTGGGACGGTTTGTGGTTAACTCGACGGTTGGCCTGGTCGGTCTGTTTGATGTAGCAACCCCAATGGGTCTCACCAGACGTGAAGAAAGCTTTGGTCAGACATTAGCGGTATGGGGCGTGCCTGAAGGCCCTTATTTAATGTTGCCGCTTTTAGGCCCAACCGTTGTGGTAGACCGGGGTGGTGACTATGCCGACGGTCAGTATTTTCCGTACCCACTGTTGAGCTGGCCGGTAGACGTGGCTCGTTACGCAATAAAAGGTCTGGAAACACGCTTGCGCCTGCGTGATCAGGAACAAGTACTGGAAAACTCTCTCGACCCTTACTCTTTTGTTAAAGACGTTTATTATCAGCGCTGGCAGGATCAAGTGTTTGATGGTAACCCGCCGATTGAAGAAGAAAACTTTGATGACTTTGACGATGACTTCGACGAAGACTTCGATGATTACGACGAATGAGTCGACGAGTCTTATTGACGATTAGCCATTCCTGAACAATGCTTAGGGCATGAGTCATAACTAAGAAGTGACAATGCCCCGAGCACACATCGCATTAATTGAAGACGATCCGGTATTTCAGTCTGTCGTCAGACAGTATCTGGTAAATAGCGGTTATGATGTGTGTTGTGCTGATGATGGTAAGCAAGGTATTAAGCTTTGTCAGGAAGAATGCCCGGACATTGTGCTGTGCGATTTAAAACTACCCGACATTGATGGCCTTGAAGTCATTGAGCAACTGCTTAAAGTTTGTACTCAAATTCCAATTATTGTCATCTCCGCGTCTGAAAAGATGTCCGATATCCGTGAGGCGGTTCGCCTTGGTGCCTGGGATTATTTGGTTAAACCTGTGCAAGACCTTAGTGTGATTGAAAACGCTATCGAGAATTGTCTGCAACGTTACCAATTGGAAGAAACTTACCTGCACGATGTGTGGGAGCTGGACGCACATATTGATATTTTGTATCAGGACGACGTTATCATTGGGCGGCTGGTTGAGGAGTTGCTGCCGGACGGGCCATTAAACCTTAATGGCTACCAATTTAATTGTTCGATTAATGACTCTGAAAAGGCTCCCATCTGGATTGACTATCGGCCTTTAACCGAGGGAAGAGTTTTAGTCATTATGGCTGCTGCGCAAAATGCTACTGAGCAGAATCTGCTGCCCTTACTGGTATTAAAAACTCTTATTGACCCGCTTATTCGCCAGCATTTGTCCGGACACGATAATACCTTGCTTGCACCTGGGTTGTTATTACAGCATTTGAATCACGAGCTTTGTCATTCACAGGTGAGAACCGCTTTTGATGCTCTGGTGGGCATTGTGGATACGACTAAGCATAGTTGGCTATGGGCTCAGGCTGGAGATAAATTTGAGCCAGAGCCGGGAGCAAAACCCGACCTGGCGTTAGGTATCTGGCAGCACGCCAATTTTCGTGAGCACCGAATAGAACATTTACATAAGTTGCATTGCGGGCACGAGAACACGGAGCTTACTGTGACTGCTGTGCCTCAAACTGTTTGATGGCTTTATCAAGGTATGGCAGTGACATATTCAAATTAATGGGTTGTGTAAATAGTGGGTAACCAATACCTGCCGCTAGTAAAGCCGGAACTTTCCACCAACCTTCGACTTCTACAATAAAGAAGAAAATAAGACAAATAGGCACCAATTTAGCCATATTACAAATGAGGCGGCGCGGCACCGGCATTTTTTCCTGTGCCATTGATAAAATCATAGCTCGCTGAGTAAAGCTGTAGTTAGACAGTTGCGGAATGTGACGCGAAGAAAAATATAAAGCCATAGTCAGTCTTTCATTTGAATTTTGTTAATTGGGTTGCATTATAACATGGGAAAAGGTTATAAACTTGCGCTTCTGAAGTGAACAGAATTTAAGGACAGCTGTTATGGTCAAAAAAGTCGTTATTCCAGTAGCCGGGCTCGGAACTCGGATGTTACCTGCTACCAAAGCCATTCCCAAAGAAATGTTGCCGTTGGTCGATCGCCCCCTTATTCAATACATTGTTGAGGAATGCGCCGCTGCAGGTTTGACCGATGTCATTCTGGTCACTCACTCAAGTAAGAACTCGATAGAAAACCACTTTGACACCAGCTTTGAGCTGGAAACGACTCTGGAGCAGAGGGTAAAGCGCCAATTGCTGGCTGAAGTAAAAGCTATTTGTCCTGAAAAAACCACAATTATGCATGTTCGTCAGGGTGTTGCAAAAGGTCTGGGGCATGCCGTTCTGTGCGCGCGTCCATTAATTGGAGATGAGCCTTTTGCCGTCGTATTACCTGACGTCCTGGTTGATGAAGCCAGTTGTAAACTGAATCGCGATAACTTAGCTGAAATGGTGAAAAACTTTGAAGCAAGCGGGCATTCACAAGTCATGGTCGAAAAAGTGCCGCAGCAAGACGTCAATAAGTATGGCATAGCCGATATTAATGGCGCGGAGTTGAGTCCGGGTGAACAGGCTGGTATTACTCAACTGGTTGAAAAGCCGTCAGTTGAAGATGCACCGTCAGATTTAGCCGTAGTTGGTCGCTATGTCTTTTCAGCTGATTTATGGCCGCTGTTGGAGAAGACTCCGGTGGGGGCAGGCAATGAAATTCAGTTGACTGATGCCATGGCAATGCTGTTGGAAAAACAACCGGTTAATGCTTATTACATGAAAGGCAAGAGCCACGACTGTGGCAACAAACTAGGCTACGCTCAGGCTTTTGTTGAACATGCTTTGCGACACTCGGACTTGGGTGCCGACATGAAAGCCTACATTCAGTCTCTGAAATAAAGGTCTTTTAACGGGACTGGTACTTAAGTATCAGTTCCGACAAAGTTTTTGCACAAGGTCCGGTTAGTTCTGCTTTGGGTAATACCATATACAAACTGCCTTTGCGCGAACTGCTTCCCTCAACTTCTATTTTAGCCAGTCTGCCAGAATCTAAATCTTCCTGAGCGATGTAGCCTGGCAACCAGCAAAAACCTAATCCGTTACGAATGAGTCTGAGAGCTTCATCAAAGTGGCTTACCGTCCAGCGTTGCTCGGCTTTTAACCAGCCTTCGTCTTCTACCGGCTGGCTGCCGGTATCCTGAATGACTATTTGCAAATATTGAGACAGCTCGTTCTGGTTAATAGGTTGTTCCAGCTTTGCCAACGGGTGTTCAGGGTGACAAACCAAATCCATACTGTACTGACCTATAGGCTCTCCGATAAAGCCGCGGGGCAGGTGGTGTGTAATAACGACATCAGCTGTTTGTTCCTGAATTTGCTCGACGGTGCCGGTAAGCACGGTATCGTTGATAATCAGTCGACTGCCCCGACTAAGCTGTTGGAATTCATCCAGCACAGGAATTAGCAGACTGCGGTCAAATACCATTTCTAACGCAAGTTTAACTTCCGGCTCCCAGCCTTGCTCGAGGTTATCCGCCAGTTGCTCTATTTCTTCGGTCAGATTGGTTAACTGACGAGAGCGGCGAAGCAAAACTTCACCCGCCGCGGTTAGGTGAGCTTTTCGGCCTCTGACTTCCAATAACTGTACACCTACCACTTGTTGCAGTTTGGCAACAGCGTGGTTGAGCGACGACTGGCTCTTGTTCAGTGCTTCAGCCGCATGCGCGTAACCGCCACAGTCAACAACTGCCTGCAGGATACGCCATTGCTCAATGGTCGATTTCGGTCGGTAAACACTCATCTTGATTCCACTCCGGTGGGGCTAAACCCGAGCGGTAATCACTGCTCGAATCGGTGCCTGGTAACCTTCAATAGTCTTATTTGTGTCATTTGGATCAAGAAAATCGGCTAACGACTCGCCGGTCATCCAATCTGTGCGCCGTTGTTCATCTATTGAGGTAGTATTATGGTCAACCACAGAGATGTCTTTGAACCCTAATCTTTCTAACCAGACGGACAACGCACTGGCGCTGGGCAAAAACCAGACGTTACGCATTTGCGCGTAACGCTCACCAGGCATCATGACGGTGGTTTCATCACCTTCCACAACAATGGTTTCTAACACCAACTGACCGCCCGGGCGGATTAAAGACTTGAGTTGCTGTAAAAATTCAACAGGTGAACGACGATGATAAAGCACACCCATACTGAATACGGTATCGAAGCTTTTAAGTTCCGGCATATGTTCAATACCAACCGGGAAAAAGTGTGCCCGTTGCTGCCAGGACAAAGGCATTAACTGACTAATGGCTCTGAATTGCATGAGAAAAAGCTCGCCCGGGTCAATTCCCCAAACGTGTTCAGCACCGGCTTCCAGCATCCGCCATAAGTGATACCCGCTCCCACAGCCAACGTCCAGCACCTGACGGCCGTTTAGGTCATCTAAATGTGGTGCTACGCGTTGCCATTTCCAGTCAGAGCGCCATTCTGTATCGATAAAAACGCCGAATAAATCAAAGGGGCCTTTACGCCAGGGCTGTAACTGCTGGAGTAGGCCGGTTAAGCGAGCCCTGTCGGCATCAGAGGCCTCATCTGCTTCGCCTATCTGCACGGTATCGGACAATTTAACGTGTTTTGCGGTCAAGTCTGGCAATTGTGTTAGAACCCGCTGCCAGCGTTTTAAGTTCCCGTGAGGGTTATTCTTAAAGGCCGTAAGTTGAGGCGCCAGAGTATCCAGCCACTGGCTGTGCGGACTTTGCACAAGTGCGCGAAGTTCTTTACTGAAATCAACCATAATATCCCTTATTTAACGGCCAGCATGGCGGCAAAGTTAAAGCACTGAAACCAAACCGAGCTGTGCTGAAAACCGGCTTTTTGAAAACGCTGTTGATGAGCCTGCAATGTATCAACTTTCATCACGTTTTCGATTGCCGCTCGCTTTTGGCTAATCTCAAGTTCACTGTAACCATTGGCTCGCTTAAAATTGTGGTGCAGTTCAATGAGCAGGTCATTCATAGATTCATCCGGATGACGTACTTTTTCGGCGACTAATAACGCGGCACCTTTATTCATACCATTAAAAATGTTCTGTATAACGGCGTCTCTTTTATCCTGGCTAATAAATTGCAAAGTGAAATTTAGCACCACCACTGACGCATTTTTAATTTTGGTGTCGGCTAGATCCTGACAGTGAAGCTCAACCGGGATTTGGCTTTTGAAACCATCCAGATGCAGTTGCGCGCGTTCTATCATGGGTTGAGAGTTGTCTATTCCAATAATTTTGCAGTTTTCTGTCTGCTCGCAGCCTTTACGCATAGCAAGCGTCGCTGCTCCTAATGAACAACCCAAATCGTACAAGTGACTATTAGGCTGAACATAGCGGCTAACAATTTGTGGCAACGTCTGTAGGATACTGGAGTAGCCCGGAACCGACCGGTTAATCATGTCGGGGAATACTTCGACAACCTGCTGGTCAAAACAGAAGTCAGAGATGCTGGGCAAAGGCTTTGAAAATATCGTGTCATGTTGCGTCATAGAAGCTACTTTTATTCGATAAGAGTTCAGATTAATGGGCATTTTACCGATAAATGCTACTGACGCACAGGCAATATTCGACTAAAATCCGCGCTATTGCTGTGGAGGGTAAAACATTGAAACGAGCTTTGGGTATAGCAAGTGTTATTTTTGCTGTTTATTCTGCCTTTTTATCTTGTAGTTACGCAAGTCAGCCGGAAGGCTGGCTTGAAGACTATGACAAGATACGTGTAGGTGTGCCTGAGCAACTGGAACCTTTAGTTTCTATAGAGGGAGATAAAGCTAAAGGACTGGACGTCGACTTAGTGAATCAATTTACCCGGGGATTATCTATTGATGTTGTCTGGAAGCCTTGTGGTCATTGGCAGGAATGCCTTGATGCGTTAAAGAATAAAGATATTGATGTCTTAACCAGCGTTTCTTATTCGGTTGAACGTAACCAGTTTATGGATTTTACCCAAAGCTACTGGTCTATGCCATGGGCCGTTGTTTCGCTGGATAATATGCGAAAAAGTGATGGTAGCGTTGCGTTAGAGCAATTGAATAATAGCAAAGTTGGTGTAGTAAAAGGTTATAGTATTGAACCTGAATTGTCACAACTCAGCAGCATACATACCTTACCGGTTAATAATATCCGGGAGGGGATGAACTTATTGAGAAATGGCGTTATTGATTATTATGTCGACAGCTTGCCTGTATTGGTTAATGAGCTGCAGATACGCCCGGTTCCCGGCTCTAGTTTATCCGTTATTGATAAGGCTGAAGGCGAAGCTTTATACCTTGCCGTACGAGATGACTGGCAGCCTTTAGTCACGGCGCTGAATCGTGGTATTGATTCAGTTACGGTTAGTGAACGCAATAAGCTTAAAAATAAGTGGTATGGATTTGAGTTGGAGCGAGGCTGGAGTAACGAGGAGTTACTTGGGGTTCTGGCCAAAGCTGGTTCTATCGTGCTGCTTATTATTGTTGGTTTCGTTATATGGAACAGTCGACTGAGAAAAGAAATTAAGTTACGTAAGGCCGCGGAGAGACGAATTCGGCATATTGCGACCCACGACGAACTGACAGGACTACCTAATCGAAATTTAATGCAGGATCGCCTGGAGCAGGTCTTGAGTCAGAACGAAAGAGCGGGGAAACCTTTTGCCGTTCTGTTTCTTGATTTAGATGGTTTTAAAAAAATAAATGACGACCATGGTCACAATTATGGTGATGAGCTCTTAATACATGCAGCTCACAGAATGGGCAGCCTGTTGCGCCGTTCAGACACTGTCTGTCGTCATGGCGGCGACGAGTTTGTAATTATATTGCCGACAGCAAATAACGTTGGCTCTGCACTAGCGGTATCCCGCAAGCTGGTGGTGCAGTTAGCAAAGCCATATAAAATTAAAAAGAAATCGCTAGAAATTAGCGTATCTATTGGTATTGCTATTTACCCAAAACATGGGGTAAACGCAGAGGAGCTACTGCGCTCTGCGGACAAAGCCATGTACCGGGCAAAAGCCGCTGGTAAAAATGATGTGCGTCTGGCGGGAGACGACGGATGACATTCGGCGTCAGTCCGCTATAATGTTGCGCTTCGTAAAAACATTCATTGCAACAGCTGGCAGGATTAACGCGCATGCGAACTCATTACTGTGGACAAATAAATGCTGAATTGGCGGGACAAGAAGTCACGCTATGTGGTTGGGTCAATAAACGCCGGGACTTAGGCGGCTTAATTTTTATTGATCTGCGTGACCGTGAAGGGATGCTGCAGGTCGTTTTCGACCCGGATCAAAAAGCGTTATTTGAGACAGCAAACAGTCTGCGTCAGGAATTCTGCGTACGCTTAAGCGGCAAGGTTAATCGTCGTCCGGAAAGTCAGGTAAACAAAAACATGGCAACCGGCGAAGTCGAACTGCTGGCAACCGATTTAGAAATTCTAAGTCGTTCAGAACCGCTTCCAATCGACTTTAATCAGCAAGTGAGCGAAGAAGCGCGACTGCGTTATCGCTACCTTGATTTACGTCGTCCGCAAATGAACGAAAAACTTCAGTTCCGCGCTAAAGTAACCAGCGCGGTACGTCGTTTTCTGGATGACAGCGGTTTCCTCGATATTGAAACGCCAATGCTGACCCGCGCAACGCCGGAAGGTGCGCGTGATTATCTGGTGCCAAGCCGTACCCACAAAGGTCGCTTTTTCGCGTTGCCACAAAGTCCTCAGCTGTTTAAACAGTTGCTGATGATGTCGGGCTTTGACCGTTACTATCAAATTGTTAAGTGCTTCCGCGACGAAGACTTACGTGCTGACCGTCAACCTGAATTTACTCAGATAGATATTGAAACCTCTTTTATGACTGCTGAACAGGTCATGCAAATTACCGAGCAAATGGCTCGTGACCTCTTCAAGCAGCTACTTGATGTGGACCTGGGTGAATTCCCGAGCATGACCTGGCATGAAGCCATGCGCCGCTTTGGCAGTGACAAGCCTGACCTGCGTAACCCGTTGGAGTTGGTAGATGTTGCCGACGTCTTAAAAGATGTTGAGTTCAAAGTATTTTCAGGCCCGGCGAATGACGAAGAAGGCCGTGTTGCTGCTATTCGTTTACCGGGGCAGGCTGAAAACGTTTCACGCAAGATGATTGACGAATACACACAATTTGTCAGCATTTATGGCGCAAAAGGTTTAGCCTGGATCAAAGTAAACGACCGCAGTGCAGGCAGGGAAGGGTTGCAGTCACCTGTTCTTAAGTTCCTGCCGGACGAAGTGATTGAGCCATTGTTAGAGCGCACTGAAGCGCAAACGGGCGATGTTCTGTTCTTTGGTGCCGATAAAGCGAACGTTGTTGCTGAAGCTCTGGGGGCTTTACGCCTGAAGTTAGGTAAAGACTTTGAACTGGTCAGTAACGAGTGGAAACCGCTATGGGTTGTCGACTTCCCAATGTTCGAAGTTGCAGACGACGGAAGTCTGGCCGCGTTACACCACCCGTTCACCGCGCCGGTCAATGTGACTCCTGAGGAGCTAAAAGCTAACCCGGCAGCTGCTATTTCAAACGCCTACGATATGGTGTTGAATGGTGTAGAGTTAGGTGGTGGTTCGGTTCGTATCCACGAAAACGCAATGCAGCAGGCGGTGTTTGAAGTTTTAGGTATTGAAAAAGACGAAGCGCAGGAAAAATTCGGCTTCCTGCTTGAAGCATTGAAGTACGGCACGCCGCCACATGCTGGTTTAGCTTTTGGTTTAGACCGCCTGGTAATGCTAATGGTTGGCGCAAGCTCCATTCGCGACGTTATTGCCTTCCCGAAAACAACCACTGCGGCTTGTGTTCTGACCGACGCGCCGGGTGCAGCGAACCCGGCAGCATTGCAAGAGCTGGGCGTAAAAAGTATTGTGAAGGAAGACGAGTAATCAACAGAGGTGAAAAATGGCTGGTCATTCCAAATGGTCTAATATTAAGCACCGGAAAGCCGCGCAGGACGCTAAGCGCGGCAAAATCTTTACCAAGTTAATTCGTGAAATAACGGTCTCTGCCCGCGAAGGTGGCGGAGACCCTGAAACCAACCCGCGTTTACGTGCGGCTATCGATAAAGCCTTATCCAATAATATGAAGCGCGACACCATAGATACTGCGGTCAAACGCGGCTCGGGTGATCTCGAAGGCGATAATGTTGATGAACTGACTTATGAAGGTTATGGCCCCAACGGGGTGGCTGTCTTGCTGGAATGCATGACCGATAACCGTAACCGGACGGTGTCCGATGTTCGCCACGCGTTCAGTAAGTTAGGTGGTAACTTAGGTACCGACGGCTCTGTTGCCTACTTATTTAATAAGAAGGGCGTTATTAGCTATGCTGACGGTGTGACCGAAGAGCAGGTTATGGAACCGGCGCTGGAAGCCGGCGCGGAAGATATTCTTGCTTATGATGAAGGGAGTATCGATGTCATCACATCGCCGGAGAACTTCGGTGCCGTTAAAGATGCTCTGGATGCAAAAGGGTTGGAAGCCGGAAACGCGGAAGTGACCCAGGTGCCTGATACCCGGGTTGATTTGGACGAGGAATCCGCACGAACCTTTTTAAAACTGCTGGATGCGCTGGAAGACTTAGATGACGTGCAAAACGTTTATCACAATGCCGATATCTCTGATGAGATCATTGCGCGACTGGACGACTAAGTGGCGATTATTCTGGGTATCGACCCGGGTTCGAGACTGACCGGCTACGGCGTTATAGAGCAGCGCGGACGGCAACTGAATTACCTTGGTAGTGGCTGTATAAAGGTTATTGGTACCACTAAAGAGCCTTTGACCCTGGCGGAAAAACTGCGTCGCATTCATGACAGCGTCAGTGAACTCATTACTCAGTTTAAGCCAAACGAATTTGCAATAGAGCAAGTGTTTATGGCAAAGAACCCGGATTCTGCCTTAAAGCTTGGGCAGGCGCGTGGAGCGGCGATTGTGGCTGCGGCGTGTGCAGAGCTTCCGGTAGCAGAATATTCAGCGCGCCAAATTAAACAATCTGTGGTGGGTAACGGCGGGGCAGAAAAGTCTCAGGTTCAGCATATGGTGATGGCTTTACTGAATTTGCAGCGTTGCCCTCAGGAAGATGCCGCAGATGCACTTGCTATTGCCTTATGTCATGCTCACAGTTCACAAAACCTGATTAAAATGGCAGGCGCCGCGCGTAAAACTGTGCGCGGCCGTTTGCGTTAATGGAGTAAAAAAGTGATAGGTCATATTCAGGGCGTACTTACCAGCAAGCAACCGCCGGAAGTGGTATTAGATGTACAGGGCATTGGTTATGAAATTCAGTTGCCAATGACCTGCTTCTATCAATTGCCGCCGATAGGGGAAACCATTAAGTTAATCACGCATTTTGTGGTGCGCGAAGATGCGCAACTATTGTATGGTTTTATTTCTGCTTCAGAACGTTCGCTGTTCCGACTACTACTGAAAACTCAGGGAGTTGGCCCGAAACTGGCTTTGGCTATTTTATCCGGCATGTCAGCAGATGAGTTTGTCATGGCGGTGAATCAAAACGACGTTACTCGTTTGGTAAAATTACCGGGTGTAGGCAAAAAGACCGCAGAACGCCTGGTGATTGAAATGCGTGACCGTCTCAAGGACTGGCAGTCGTCTACGCCATTTACTGACCGGGCACCGTTGGATAGTCAGGGTATGGATGCGGGAGAGCATCCGGCCGATGCAAGAACCGATGCTATTAGCGCCTTGCAGTCACTTGGCTATAAAGAAAATCAAGCTGAAAAAGCCTTGCAAAAAGTGTACTCTGCAGAACATAACAGTGAGACCTTGATTCGACTGGCACTAAAACAGCTGTCGTAAGGAAACCCCATGATAGAAGCCGATCAAATACCAACTCAACGGCTCATTGAACCCGACGTACAGGGTGAAGATGAGGCTGTTGATCGTGCCATACGGCCTAAAACTCTGGCGGATTATACTGGGCAGAAGCATGTCGTTGAACAGATGGGAATTTTCATTGAGGCCGCGCGTAAACGTCAGGAAGCCCTGGATCATCTTTTAATTTTTGGTCCTCCGGGGTTGGGTAAAACGACGCTGGCGAACATTGTGGCGAATGAGCTGGATGTGAGTATTAAAACAACTTCCGGTCCGGTTCTGGAAAAAGCCGGTGACTTAGCGGCATTGCTGACTAACCTTGAAGCACACGATGTTTTATTTATTGATGAAATTCATCGTTTGAGCCCGGTTGTCGAAGAAATTCTTTATCCGGCTATGGAAGACTATCAACTGGATATTATGATTGGTGAGGGTCCGGCCGCGCGTTCGATTAAATTAGACTTACCACCTTTTACTCTTATTGGAGCCACCACCCGTGCTGGCGCGCTGACGTCACCGCTACGTGACCGCTTTGGTATTGTGCAGCGTCTTGAATTTTACGATGTTAACGAATTAACCGACATTGTGGCGCGGTCGGCTCACTTTATGAATGTCCGGATGCTTGACGGTGGAGCCCGGGAAATAGCACGCCGCTCAAGAGGAACGCCACGCATAGCTAACCGTTTATTGCGTCGGGTACGCGACTACGCCGAAGTCAGAGGCAATGGCGACGTTGACGAAGCAACAGCCAATGCAGCGTTGACCATGGTGGATGTTGATCAGGCTGGTTTTGATTATATGGACCGGAAGCTGTTATTAGCCATTATGGAAAAGTTCATGGGTGGGCCTGTGGGGTTAGATAACCTGGCAGCAGCCATAGGCGAAGAAAAAGATACCATTGAGGATGTTCTGGAACCTTATTTGATTCAGCAGGGCTTTTTACAACGCACGCCGCGAGGACGTATAGCGACTCCCAGAGCTTATCAGCATTTTGGCTTAAAGCCCGAAAAATAGGTAAAAAAAAGCCCGCACAATGTGCGGGCAAACAGAACAACAAGAAGGAAGTTAAATCCAGGGAACTATTGCTGAATAAACAATCTCAGAAAAAGTGACAACCAATCTCTTCGTCTTTGATATGCTGGGTATTATAAAGTTAATCTGATTCTGATCAAACAAGAAAAATTAGATGTTCGCATTATAATAACTAATCTGGAAGTTGTGTTCTTTGTACAAAAAAAGCGCAACATATTTGTAACAAAAAAGAAAAAGCTCTAAAAATCATGGTTTTGATATTTTGTTTTTTTCGTCCTGTTATAAAAAAAAGTCTGCTGATAAAGTAATCAGTTGTGGTTTTAAGGGCTTCTTTACAAAATATTACACAAAGGTAACTTTTCGGAACTTTACTTGAGGTGGTAATGTCTCATTATGAATTTAAATGGCCTATCCGGGTTTACTACGAAGACACGGATGCAGGTGGTATTGTTTATTATGCTAATTATCTCAAGTTCATTGAAAGAGCACGAACCGAGTGGTTAAGATCATTAGGGATTGAACAGGATACCTGGTTAGCTCACAATATAGCCTTTGTGGTTCGCAAGGTAGAACTGGATTTACGGCAGGCGGCTAAGTTTAATGCTGAACTAAGAGTTACTGTCAAAGTTACAAAGATTAAGAAAGCCTCTTTGGCTTTCGAACAACAAGTTTTGGCGAAGGATGGCAGTGTGCATTGCCAGGCAACAGTGTTAGCAGCCTGTGTTGATAATCAGGCGATGAAAGCTGTCGCTATTCCGGAACCGATAATATCGCGTATTCAGTCAGGGGTTTAAAGCGTGGAAGCAGAACTATCGTTTATTGATTTATTCATGCAAGCCAGTTTCTTGGTCAAGCTGGTGATGGTTATGTTACTGGCGATGTCGGTATGGGGCTGGGTGTTAATTTTTCAGCGCAAAAAAGTGTTGAAGCAGGCTCGAAATGACGCGCTAAAATTTGAAGATAGATTCTGGTCAGGCGTTGATCTTGCACGTCTTTATCAGGAAATTTCTGCTCGCGCCAAGAATGCGCGGGGAATGGAGTTACTGTTTCACGCTGGCTTTAAAGAGTATGCCCGGCTGCGTAACCACTCAACAACAAATACACAAACTATGCTTGAAGGCGCCTTTCGTGCAATGCGCGTGGCGCACGCTAGAGAAACCGAAAAGCTGGATAACAACTTAGGTATTTTGGCCACTATTGGTTCTATAAGCCCTTATATTGGTTTGTTTGGAACGGTATGGGGAATAATGAATGCCTTTATCGCTTTAGGTGCCGTGCAACAGGCTACGCTGGCTATGGTTGCACCGGGTATCGCCGAAGCACTGATTGCAACTGCGATGGGTCTTTTCGCAGCGATACCGGCTGTTATTGCTTACAACCGATTCACCACCAGTGTGGAAAAAGTTGATAATCAATACATGAACTTTATTGATGAATTCATCTCGATTTTACAGCGACAGTCGTCGGCTCAGGCTGGCAAAAGTAAAGTAGAGGGCGAAACGGTATGATGGTAATGCCGCGCAAGCGTCGTAAGCCGGTTGCGGAAATTAACGTAGTACCTTACATCGACGTGATGCTGGTTCTGCTGATCATCTTTATGGTAACAGCTCCTTTAATCACTCAGGGGGTTAAAGTTGACTTACCGGAAGCAACGGCCGAGCCTCTTGCTGAAGAGAGTAAACCACCTTTGGTTGCATCGGTTGATGCTGAAGGGCGTTACTATTTAAATCAGGGAGATTCTCAGGATACGCCCATGCAGGCTGATGAACTCGCAACTCTGGTTGCTGCTCACTTGCAAGTTGAACCAGATACTCCTGTTATGGTCAATGGTGATGGAGCGGTGTCTTATAATCAAATTGTGCAACTGATGGTGTTACTGCAACGAGCGGGTGTGCCTTCAGTCGGTTTAATGACAGATTCGTCGGATAATTAGTTGTGGCAAAATCAGATAGCTTAACCTTACCGCTGATATATTCGATTGTCATACACGCTGCGATTGCAGGTGTGTTATTGATTAGCTTTGAATTTACCCCCTCAACGCCGGAGGCGATGGAGGTGAATTTAGATCAGAGCGAACTGGATATGTCAGAAGAGATTGTTAGCGCGGTCACCGTTGATAAATCCAAAGTTCAGCAACAGGCGGATAAAATTCGTCAAAAGAAAGCTGAGCAAGAGGCGGCCGAACAGCGCCGTATTGAAAGACTTGAGCAAAGAGCTGCCGAAGCGCGTAAAGCGAGAGAAAGAGAAGAACAGCGCAAGAAAGAAATTGAACGTCAACAGGAGCTTGAAAAGCAGCAAGCCGAAGAAGCACGTAAACAAGCTCAACAAGAGAAAAGAGAGGCGGAACGTTTAGCTGAAGAACGGGCTAAAGCCGAAGCGGCAGCGAAAGAAGCCGAACGTCGTAAACGCGAAGCCGAAGAAGCCGAGCGGCGTGCTGAAGAGGAGCGCAGAAAACGCGAAGAAGAACGCCGTAAGCGTGAAGAAGCGGAACGTAAAGCTGCGGAACGAGAAGCTCAGCTGCAAAAAGAAATGGAAGAAGAGCGTGCACGCCGGCAGGCAGCTCGCCGTCAACAGGTACTCAGTGAAGTTGAAAAGTATCAGGCGCTTATTCAGCAAACTATTCAGCGAAACTGGAATGTTGATGACTCAATGCGTGGCAAGTCATGTGAGTTAACCATACGAGTAGCTCCAAGCGGATTCGTTAAGTCAGTAGACACCGGCAGTGGCGATGCGAACGTTTGTCGTTCAGCTCAAAATGCCGTATTAAAAGCTACAACGCTGCCGGTTTCTGAAGATCCGGAAATTTACGAACAAATGAGTACAATTAAACTGACTGTAAAACCGCAGTTGTAACAAGGTGACCGATGAAAAATCTATTAATTAAAAGCATTTTACTCTTTGTTGCGCTAACCGCTTTTGCGCGTGCCGGGGTACTGGAAATCGTCATCACGGAAGGTATTGATACCGCGCGGCCGATTGCTGTTGTGCCTTTTCAGTGGAAAGGGGAAGGAGAGGCGCCAAGCGAAATTACCGATGTTATTGCTGCAGATCTTATGCGTAGCGGTAAATTTAATCCGATTCCCACAAGTGCTATGCCGCAACGTCCGGCTGCTGATGATGAGATCGATTATTCGGCCTGGGCAAAAATGGGCGTAGAAGCCATTTTGGTTGGCTCAATAGAACCGTATTCAGTCGACCGCTATATGGTTAAGTTTGAAATTATTGATGTGCTCCGGGGACAAATTACCGGTGGTAACTCGCAGATGTTACGCAACGGTGAGTTGGTGCAGAGTAATGACCATGTTCTTGATTCACGCTCCAGTGTTATTGATGGTGATCAATTTCGCTCTTATGCACACCGAATTTCTGACGTGGCGTATGAAGCATTAACCGGCGAGCGTGGTGCTTTCATGACAAAAATCGCTTATGTCACGGTAAACCACGATGACCGTTATCCCTATAAACTTGCGGTTGCCGATTATGACGGAGCGAACGAGAAAATATTGTTACGTTCACCAGAGCCACTGATGTCTCCGGCCTGGTCTCCAGATGGTAATAAATTGGCTTACGTTAGTTTCGAGAATAAAACGGCAGAAATATTCATGCAGGATATTTATACCACCCGCCGTGAGAAGCTTACGTCCTTCCCGGGGATAAATGGTAGTCCGGTTTTCTCGCCAGATGGTAAAAAGTTAGCTATGGTTTTATCTAAGGATGGAAATCCTGAGCTTTATGTCTTTGATATTAAAACTAAGGACTTGCAACGTGTTACTCGTAATCGTACGATTGATACAGAGCCGAATTGGACACCAGATGGTGAATCTTTAGTGTTTACCTCAGAAAGAGGTGGCAGACCGCAACTATATAGCGTAAATTTATCATCAGGTCAGGTTCGTCGGTTAACCTTTGATGGTGAACAGAATTTAGGTGGTACCTTATTACCGTCTGGCGAAGATATGATTTTAGTGAACCGTACACGGGGTAACTATCATATAGCTAAGCAAGAGTTTCCACGTGGAAATATGCAAGTTTTAACGAAAACGGCATTAGATGAGTCGCCTAGCGTGGCGCCAAATGGCAGTATGATTATTTACAGTACTACGCACAATAATAAGCAAGTGCTGGCTTTGGTTTCTATTGATGGACGTTTTAAAGCACGATTACCGGCAACCGATGGTGAAGTTAAGTCACCGGCTTGGTCGCCATTTATGTAAAACAAAAGCCTGAATGGTTGAATTGTTCGATAAAAACGATAAGGACGAAAAGGATGCAGCTTAATAAACTTTTAAAAGCTCTGGCAATCGTTGTACCAATGGCAACTCTGGCCGCTTGTAGCTCAAACCAGGAAACTGATTCAGGTATGGGCGCAGGTCAGGAAACCAATCAACAAGCTGAGCAAGACTCAGGCGTTGAAGTCGGTGCAGCAGAACGCCAAAAATCGGCTGAAGAACAACGTAAAGAGAAAATGGAAGCGTTACGTAAAGAACACATCGTTTACTTCGCTTTTGATAAATCTAACGTTCAGTCAGAATACACAGACTTGTTATCAGCACACGCTGATTACTTAGTTAAGAACCCATCTGTGAAAGTTGTTATTGAAGGTCATACCGACGAGCGCGGTACACCTGAATACAACATCGCGTTAGGTGAGCGTCGTGCTAAAGCGGTTGAGAGCTACTTGCACAACTTAGGTGTTCAGGATTCTCAAACCTCGACTGTTTCATACGGCGAAGAGAAGCCAATGGTAAATGAATCAAACGAACGCGCATACTCGAAAAACCGTCGCGCTGTTTTAGTTTACTAATTTAAAAGTAACGGATAGTAATGAGAAAAACGCTGTTAGCTGTATGTTTGTGTGTGCCTGGGGTTGTTATGGCCCAGGCACCTGTTTCCGGGCTGTCGTCTTCAGATGACGTTGAGCAACGACTGGAACAAATCGAGCGCATGCTCGAAGCTCGTTCCGGCGCTCAGCTTGAAATGCTTAATCAGTTAGGCTCTTTGCAGCAAGATGTTGCTGAATTAAGAGGTATAACAGAAGAGCATGAATACCGTCTGGAGCAATTGTTGGAACGCCAGCGCGAGCTGTATCAGGAAATTGATCGTCGCTTCAGTAATTTGAAGACGAGCAATAGCCAGAGTGGAAGTACAGGCGATGATTACAATAACCTGGAACAGGTACCGACACAAACAGACAATAGCAGCTATTCTCCAAATCTTAGCGAGAATGATGCTTATGACAAGGCGATAGCTTTGGTCCTTGAAGATAAGCGTTACGATGAAGCTATACCTGCATTTGAGTCCTTTCTTAAGAACTTTCCAAACTCAACTTACTCTCCTAACGCTCACTACTGGTTAGGTCAGTTATTTTTTGCTAAACGTCAATACGACGAAGCAAAACAGCAATTTGAAACTGTTGTTAATGACTACCCGGACAGTAATAAACGGGGTGACTGTTTATTAAAGCTTGGTGCTATTGCCAGTGAGCAAGATAAATCGGCAGATGCAAAAGCATATTACGATCAAGTGATTGAAGAATACCCGGAAAGTACCGAAGCTAATTTGGCAAAACAACGCCTAAATCAGTAACAACTGGGCAACATGTGTTCGTGAATTAAGCAGTCGCACAGTTTTTTTCAATTTTCAGTTGCATACGCGCACTATTTCAGTAAACTATGCCGCCGTTGCCAAGCAGAAACGGGCAATATTATTGGCGTTGGGTTGTTAGCTCAGTTGGTAGAGCAGTTGACTTTTAATCAATTGGTCGCAGGTTCGAATCCTGCACAACCCACCACGTCGCCGATAAAAATATTTACCAGAATTTGGGTTGTTAGCTCAGTTGGTAGAGCAGTTGACTTTTAATCAATTGGTCGCAGGTTCGAATCCTGCACAACCCACCACTTCCCTGAAAACTCATTACGAAAACCACGTAGCCATACAGATGACCTAAGGGTGATACTGACTTAGCTATTAGCGTCCCTTGAATTCCGCTATAATAGTCCTCACTTATTAAGAACACTTGGAAAACAAGCCGTAGTATCATGACCGAGATTCAAACTCTGGATAGCCTTGATTATACTTTTCCGCCAAAGCCTAAACCGTTAAGTGCGGAAGAAAAGGCTGAAACTATTAATCGTATTAAGCAGCTTCTGCTTGATGAAGACGCTGTATTGGTGGCTCACTACTACACAGACCCGGATATTCAGGCGTTAGCCGAAGCAACCGGTGGCTGCGTGGCCGATTCTTTAGAAATGGCTCGATTTGGTCGCGACCATCCGGCAAAGAAACTGATTGTTGCAGGTGTTCGCTTTATGGGCGAGACAGCTAAAATTCTTACGCCTCATAAGCAAGTACTGATGCCAACATTGAAAGCCGAGTGCTCTCTTGATCTTGGTTGTCCACCAGAAAAATTTGCTGAGTTTTGTGATCAACATCCTGACCGGACCGTTGTCGTCTATGCGAATACTTCGGCAGCGGTAAAAGCTCGTGCGGACTGGGTAGTAACGTCCAGTATGGCGCTTGAGCTTGTTGACCATCTGGATGCCAAAGGAGAAAAAATTCTTTGGGCACCAGATAAGCATTTAGGCGGCTATATTGCCCGGGAAACCGGAGCTGATATGCTGCTGTGGCAGGGCGCTTGTGTCGTGCATGATGAGTTTAAAGCGAAAGCCCTGAAGGATATGAAAAAGCTTCATCCTGAGGCGGCTATTCTCGTGCACCCAGAGTCGCCGGAAAATATTGTCGCGATGGCAGATGCTGTCGGTTCTACCTCGCAGCTTATTAAGGCGAGTCAGGAGTTGCCAAATGAAACCTTTATAGTGGCAACCGACAAAGGCATTTTTTATAAAATGCAACAGTTGCAACCGAATAAGACCTTTATTGAAGCCCCCACTGCTGGTAATGGTGCAACGTGTCGCAGTTGTGCGCATTGCCCCTGGATGGCAATGAACGGCTTACAAGCGATAGAAGAAGCACTGAAGAACGGTGGTGAGACACATGAGATTCATGTTGATGAAGCTCTGGGCAAAAAAGCCATGGTGCCGCTGGACCGGATGCTCGAATTTGCAGCAACCTTAAAGTGATTTGAAAGGCTCCTTCGGGAGCCTTTTTACTTTTTGTCTATACAACATATTTATAACAATAATAACTCCAGTGCCTACCGAAGTTAATGTCTGCATGGTAATCTAGCTTTATTGAATAATTATTCGAGTGGTATAGGCATGGGACTTTACGATCCGGCTGACGTCCGTGATAACTGCGGCTTCGGCCTTATCGCTGATATTAATGGCGAAGCTCAGCAAGGTTTAATTGCGACCGCAGTAAAGGCGCTGGACCGTATGCAGCATCGTGGTGGTATTGGTGCCGACGGTAAAACCGGAGACGGCTGCGGGCTGCTGCTGCAAATGCCGGAGCAGTTTTTCCGCCAGTACGCGGAAGCTGAAGGTTGGCAGCTCAGTAAGAAATTCGCTGTCGGTATGGTATTTTTTAGTCGCGATAAAGATAAGCGCGAGTCCGCCCGCCACCTTATTGAGCAAGAGCTGCAACGAGAGACTTTAGCGGTCACTGGCTGGCGTAAAGTTCCGGTCAATAACCAAGTACTGGGTGAAGGTGCTAAAGCCTCTGAACCGGTTATTGAGCAGGTTCTGGTGTCAGCGCCACCGGGCTGGCGTAAAAAAGATTTAGAAAGACGCTTATACATGGCGCGGAGACGCATCGAAAAGTTGATGCCTAATCAGGATGAGCTTTATATTTCGTCGTTGTCGAGTCTGGTTTTAGTTTATAAAGGCCTGATGATGGCAGTTGACCTGCCGGCTTATTACAGCGATTTAGCCGATGCCGAAATGAAAACCTCGATTTGTGTTTTCCATCAACGCTTCTCTACCAATACAGAACCGCGCTGGCCGTTGGCTCAGCCGTTTCGGTTCCTAGCCCACAACGGTGAAATTAATACTATACGTGGGAATCGCCAGTGGGCGCAGGCAAGAGCTTATAAATTTCAGACGCCCTTGCTACCTGACCTACAGGACGCAAAGCCACTGGTGGGCCTGTCAGGCTCCGATTCTGCTTCATTAGACAATATGCTGGAGCTGTTACTGGCTGGTGGCATGGATTTATTCAGGGCAATGCGTTTGCTTATCCCGCCGGCATGGCAGGGCGATGCCACTATGTCAGATGACATGCGTGCCTTTTACGAGTTTAACTCCTTGCATATGGAACCCTGGGATGGGCCTGCCGGTGTGGTCATGAGTAATGGTCGGCATGTGGCCTGCAGTCTGGATAGAAATGGTCTGCGTCCGGCGCGCTATGTTCTGACCCGCTCAGGTATTTTGACCATTGCATCCGAAGTGGGTATCTGGGACTACGATGAGCAGGAAGTGATAGAAAAAGGCCGCCTGGGACCGGGACAAATGATGGCGGTGGATACCTATACCGGCAAAATTTGGTATAACGACCAAATTGAGGAAGAACTCAAGCAGCGTCACCCCTACAAACAATGGCTGGAACAACACCGTCGTCACTTAATACCCTTTGAACGCAGCCACGCCGATAAGCTGGGTAAGCGTTTGTATGACGACGATACTATGCTGGTTTTTCATAAAGCGTATTTGTACTCCGAAGAAGAAATTCAGCAAATTATCAGTGTTCTGGCGAAAGATGGTCAGGAAGCTGTGGGTTCTATGGGGGACGATACGCCCACCGCAGTGCTTTCAAAGCAACCGCGTTTGCTTTACGACTATTTCCGTCAGCAGTTTGCGCAGGTGACCAACCCCGCTATTGACCCGATTCGTGAGCGTCATGTTATGTCGCTTTCAACTATCATTGGTCGTGAGCATAATGTATTTAACGAAGCATCAGGCGATGCCGACCGGGTGGTATTTGAATCGCCTATTCTGATGTATACCGATTTAAAACAGCTACGGGAACTTGATGAACAGCATTACCGGGCGACCACCTTGTCGCTGGGTTTTGAACCGAAGCAACAAAACCTGCAACAAGCCATCGACAGTCTGGTTGAGCAGGCAAAATCCGCAGTTCAGGATGAGCAAACGGTTATTCTGGTTCTCAGTGACCGAGACTTGCAGCGGGAACAGCTGACGATCCCGGCAGCCATGGCTGTTGGTGCCGTGCAGCAGGCGTTGGTTGCAAATGATCTTCGCTGTGATTCAAACATTATTATTGAAACCGCTTCCGCACGTGACCCGCACCATATGGCCGTGTTAATAGGCTTAGGTGCCACTGCGGTTTACCCCTACCTTGCGTATGAAACCGTGGAACAACTGGTGGCCCGGGGCAAAGTCACACTGGATATAAAAGAAGCGCTGCTTAACTACCGTAAAGGCCTGAATAAAGGTTTACTGAAAATACTCTCGAAAATGGGTATTGCGACCGTGGCTGGTTACCGGGGCTCCTCCTTGTTTGAGGCGGTTGGGCTGAACGAAGATGTGCGCCGTCTATGCTTTGAGAACGTACCAGCGCGCATTGATGGTACCGGATTTGACGATATACAGCAGGATCTTCAGCAGAGCTTTCACCGCGCCTGGTTAACACGAAAAAAACTGGCTCAGGGCGGCTTACTGAAATATGTGCATGGTGGGGAATATCATGCTTATAACCCGGATGTTGTGACGTCGCTGCAACGCGCGGTGGCAACAGGCGAGCAGCGAGATTACGACGTTTACGCTAAGTTTGTTAACGAGAGGCCGGTGACTCACCTACGTGATTTGCTCAGCATCAAATTGCCTGAAAAGGCAAAAATTAAAAAAGAAAAAGTAGAAGCTAAAGAGCTTTTGTTTCAGCGTTTTGATACGGCAGCTATGTCGATAGGCGCGTTAAGTGCCGAAGCTCACGAAGCCTTAGCTATTGCCATGAATACTATTGGCGGGCATTCAAACTCAGGTGAGGGCGGAGAAGATCCGAAGCGCTTTAACAACGCCAAAAACTCGCGAATTAAGCAAGTGGCCTCGGGACGTTTTGGCGTCACGCCTCATTATCTGGTTAATGCAGATGTTATACAGATAAAAGTTGCTCAAGGCGCAAAACCCGGCGAGGGAGGTCAACTGCCCGGCGAAAAAGTCACAGCGGAAATTGCCCAACTGCGCTATGCAGTTGCTGGTACTACCTTGATATCGCCGCCGCCGCATCATGACATTTATTCCATTGAAGACTTAGCACAGCTGATTTTTGACTTAAAACAGGTGAACCCGAAAGCCTTAGTTTCAGTCAAGCTGGTTTCTACGCCTGGCATTGGCACCATTGCTACGGGGGTTGCTAAAGCGTACGCCGATTTAATTACTGTATCCGGCTACGACGGCGGAACCGGTGCCAGCCCCATGACTTCGGTCAAATATGCCGGCTCGCCGTGGGAGCTTGGTTTGGTTGAGGTGCACGAAGCATTGGTAGCTAATAATCTGCGCCATAAAATTCGGTTGCAGGTTGATGGCGGCTTAAAAACCGGTATGGATATTGTGAAGGCGGCTATTTTAGGCGCTGAGAGTTTTGGTTTTGGTACCGCCCCTATGATTGCTCTGGGGTGTAAGTATTTACGCATTTGTCATTTGAACAACTGTGCAACAGGAGTGGCTACTCAGGATGAAACCCTGCGGCGGGAACATTTCTCCGGTTTGCCGGAACGTGTGGTGAAACTGTTTGAGTTTATGGCGGAAGAGGTGCGTGACATTCTCGCTCAATTGGGGCTGCAAAAGTTAACCGACGCCATTGGCCGGGTTGACCTACTGGAACGGCTGACTGGTGAAACCAAACGCCAGCAGCAGTTACAATTAAATGCCTTGTTACAGTCCGCTGGGGTACGTTCAGAGCATTCTTTATATTGCACCGAGAAGAACCCGCCGTTTGACCAGGGCAAGCTGAACCAGCGGTTGCTGGAGTTGTGTAAAGATTCTGTTGATAAGCGCAGCGGAGGTCATTGGTCTTTGACCATTCGTAACGATGACCGCTCGGTTGCTGCAAGTGTATCGGGTTACATTGCCAGCCAGCATGGTAACCAGGGAATGGCGGTTGCGCCAATTACTTTAGGTTTTATCGGTACCGCCGGACAAAGCTTTGGTGCATGGAATGCCGGGGGCTTGAAGCTGCACCTGACCGGAGACGCCAACGACTACGTTGGGAAAGGTATGGCCGGTGGTGAAATTACCATTAAGCCGCCAGCAGGCTGTCGTTATAACACGCACGAAGCCGTCATTATGGGCAATACCTGTCTGTACGGCGCGACAGGCGGAAAACTTTATGCAGCCGGTTGCACCGGTGAACGTTTCGCAGTGCGTAACTCCGGCGCGACAGCTGTGGTAGAGGGTATTGGTGACCATGGTTGTGAATACATGACCGGCGGTATTGTTGTGGTGCTGGGTGATTGCGGCATCAATTTCGGTGCGGGCATGACCGGTGGTTTTGCTTATTTAAGAGACAGCGACGGTGATTTGCACCGTCGGCTTAACCACGAGTTGGTTGAAGCGGTAGCAGTGGATACCCCGATTATTCAGGAGCACTTGCGCGGTTTAATTCATGAGCATCACGAAGCAACGGGAAGTCACTATTCGCGCGATTTGCTAAACAACTTCGAGCAAATAGTGAACAGCTTTTATATCGTCAAACCAAAAGCGGCAGATGTGAAAGAGCTTTTAGGGCATCGGGCGCGGTCAACCGCAGAATTACGTGTGCAGGTGATGTAATGAACAAGAATATTTATCAATTTTTGGACGTGCAGCGCATTGATCCGCCGAAACGTCCGGTTGAAGAGCGTCGCATTGAGTTTAAAGAAATTTATGATCCAATGCCCGATGTACAGCTAAAAGGTCAGGCTGATCGTTGCCTGGACTGTGGAAACCCTTATTGTGAGTGGCAATGCCCGGTTCACAACTATATTCCTCAGTGGTTGGAGCTGGCCAATGAAGGGCGGGTTATTGAAGCCGCTGAGCTTATGCATAAAACCAACAGCCTGCCTGAAGTTTGTGGTCGGGTCTGTCCGCAGGATCGTCTGTGTGAAGGTGCCTGTACGCTGAATGACGGTTTCGGCGCAGTAACTATTGGCAGTATTGAAAAACAGATGGTCGACGAAGCCTTTAAACAGGGGTGGCGGCCAGACTTAAGCGGCGTGACTCAGCGTCAGGAACGGGTTGCTGTTATTGGGGCAGGGCCTGCCGGTCTTGCCTGTGCTGACGTATTGACGCGTAATGGTGTCAAAGCTGTAGTGTATGATCGCTACCCGGAAATTGGTGGCCTGCTAACTTACGGCATTCCGCCATTTAAGCTGGATAAAGCGGTAATGACGTTGCGTCGTGAAATATTCATCGACATGGGTATCGAGTTTAAGCTGGGTGTCGAAGTGGGAAAAGACATCAGTTTTGCTGAGCTGGAAGCCAATTATGATGCGGTATTTCTGGCCCTGGGAACCTATAAAGCGCTGGATGGAAAACTAAAAGGTCTGGATGCAGATGGGGTTTATCCGGCATTGCCGTTCTTGATTGGCAATACACAAAAACTTATGGCTCATGAGCCTATGTCTCAGTATCCGCTGATTGGTGTGCAAGACGAGACTGTGGTTGTACTTGGTGGTGGTGATACCGCGATGGACTGCGTCAGAACTTCAATACGCCAGGGAGCGAAGTCGGTTGTCTGTGCTTATCGCCGCGACGAAGGCAATATGCCCGGGTCACGCAAAGAAGTGCAGAATGCTCGCGAAGAGGGAGTTTCTTTCGAGTTTAATCTGCAACCGCTGGAAGTAATTACGGACAATTCCGGTAAGGTTAGCGGCGTGAAAATGGTACGCACTGAGCTTGGCCCGGCTGATGAAGACGGTCGCCGACGTCCACAGCCTGTGCCGGACTCAGAATTCGTCATGCCTGCAACTGCGGTCATTATTGCCTTTGGCTACCAACCCAGCCCGCCGGAATGGTTACAGCAGCACAAGGTGGAGCTAAGCGACTGGGGTACCGTGCTGGCTACCGGCGATACTGAGTTTGCTATGCAAACCAGCAACCCGAAAATATTTGCCGGTGGCGATATGGTGCGCGGCGCCGATCTGGTGGTGACGGCGATAGCGGAAGGACGCGACGCCGCCGAGGGAATACTCGATTATTTCGACGCCGTATAAGTTATGGGCAGCGCAATCAGCGCTGCCATTGTTTAATAGCCGACGCATAACCTTCCCGAAAATTCGCATACTGAAGTTGGTAACCGCTTTCTTTTAAGCCCTTATTCATGCAGCGTTTAGAGCCTCTTGGACCAACGTCTGTATCAATGCTTCCTGTCAGCTCAACTTCAAGCTGCTCAGCCAGCCACTGGTAAACTTGGTATTGTTTGACCGGTTCATCGTCATTAACCAAATAAACAGGACTGGGTTGATTAACCTGGGTAAGTAAATGCACAATAAAGCCAGCGACATCGTTCTGATGTATGCGGTTGGTCCAGCTGTCACGAAGCTGGACATTGCCCTGAGTTAATTGGCGTAGCAAAAAGTCACGCCCTTCGCCGTAAATACCACTGCAACGAAGAATAGAGGTTTGCCCCGGTAAGGCATCGATAATGGATTCAGCCTGCAATAGAGCTTTACCAGAGTCTGACGTAGGCTCGGTTTCACTGTCTTCATCAATCCACTCGCCGTCGCGTTGTGCGTAAACGCCGGTGCTGGAAACGTAAATAATATTAGGCTGATGAGTTTGCTGCGACAATACTTGCTGCAGGTGACGACAGGGAACGACGTAGCCCTGATGATAGCTATCTTCTGCGCCTTTTGCCGGGGTCAGGGTAATGACAACATTATCCCATTTATTCTCGAACAGTTGGTAAAGCTCTTGTTCACTGTTTAAGTCTGCAGCAACTACATTGACCCCTTTGCGTACCGGCTTGCTCTCCGGGGTTCTGCAAACTCCAGTGACTTGCTCGTTTTGCCCGCTCAGCCTTTGCGCAACGCGGTCTGCAATATCGCCGTAACCGAGTAAAAGCGTTTGCATGAAGATCCTCTTGGCGTTAATGTAAAAGAAATGTTGAACTTAATATAGATACTGACCAATAGCCCATTATGAGCAGTGACCCTTCAATAGAAAGTCTGATTGATGAGCTTAAAACAGATTATCACCGCTCTCAATTCGAGTCTCTGTTTAAACGTAAAACAAAACATCTTAGCGGACCCGAAAAGCTGCAGGCGCGTATGCGCATTACTGAACTAGCTAAACCGGCTTTGGGTGTTATAGATCTTCGTAAGAAAATTCAGTCCGAAATTGAACCTTACCCTTTTCAGGGGCGCGTACACTATTTTGATTTAGCTGCGAAACGATTATTTGAAGACGGCTTACGACTGTATAAGGGTGTTTTTACAAACGACACGAAACAGCAAATATTAGCGTTGAAAACACAGCATCAGCAGTTAGCGGAAGACAAAGCCTTAGCCCAGCAGGAACAAGAGAAGGCGCTTGCAAGTTTCGTGGCCGGGCGTGAGTACCAACGTTGTGAGCAACGGATTAATCTGGTCAGCGCCGTGACCATGGAACTGGCGGACGGTCAGGAATTCAGTGCTATGACTGTGGACATATCCAACAGTGGACTGCAGTTAAAGCTAAGCCTTGACCCCCAACTGACCGGTTTGAAGTATGCTCGCGTAAAGGTTTATTTTTCAGGGCTTAGCGACGACTTTGTGTTTGACGCAACCCAGGAATATGAATACCGGGTGGTTGGGCTTAAAGAAAAAGACTTTTGTCTTTACTTACGTTTAAAGCGTATGGATGAAACTGGCGATGACGAACTTGGTCAATTTTTAGCGGCTATGTTGAGCAAGTCCCGTCGTCGCTATAAAGTCAATGTTGAGCATTTAGTCCAGAGGGTTACAGCCCGGATGCATGAAAGTTACTGGTTTGATGCTGTTCAGGCTGTGCCATTCATTTTAAAAGATGGCTCAGGGCGCTGCGCTTTAGTTCAGACAAAATCAAATCAGACCCTGCTGAACAGCTGGCAGCAACACCAGAATGACCTTATTGCGGAGCTTATTGAGCAACCGTGGGTTCAGTCCGTGAAAAATGAGTTGCGAAAAGCCAGGAAGCCCACAAGGCGGCAAGTTACCTTGTTTCGTATTAGCCTGCCCATAAATAAAGTCTGGCGTGAGTACTTACTGCCGCTGCAGGCTATACAAAAAGAAAAAAGCTTAATTGCTACGTTGAACGCATTGCGTGCGGCAGGTTATGGGGCAAGGTGTTATCAACTGACGCTTACTCACAGCAAAGACGATGAGCTAGTCTACGGCGAATTGAATGCGATAAAAACTCCACTTTGGCGCGAACATTCCAATGAGAAGCTGAAATTATCGGTACTACAGGAATACCAGACCAAAGGAGCTAAAGCACTGAGTTGTAAACTGCTTAGTCCTGAAGCGTCAGCTGAACAGAACATGTTTCGTTATGCTTTATCCAGCGCCTTATTTTTGTATAAAAGCGGCGTTGACTGGGAGCCTCAGCTGGCCGCATTAATGCCCGTTTCTGAAGGCTTACCGAAATTGTTTGATGATACTGAATTTTGGTTAGCAAACAACGAACGCTTACTCGGCGGACGGCGGCTGAGCTCCGAGCTAAGAAAGGCATTGCGTCGAGTGTCTGAGAACAGCAACTTGTCGCCGCGTATATTACTGTTAAGAGTTACTCAGGCCACTCAGAAAGACGGCGTTATGGGGCGGGAAATTAGCGAGTACGACAGCTTTGAAGAGGCGGCAGAATACATTCGTTTTCTTGACGAGGATGATAACTTTCTTGCGCTGCTGGTAACAGGGCAGCCATGTCAGCATCAAATAGCAGCCGGGTTGACGACAGATTTGTCTTATATTCAACGCTACCTGCCGCATCGCGCAAAGGAGCTTGAATCCAGTTTTAAAGAACTGCGCGGCGTCATAACCCTGACAGACGTGACTCAGACTCTAAGCGGGCTTGCGCAACTAACGGAGCAGTTATAAAGGTTACCGTTTGCTGCTCCTGCGCGTGGCTTTCCATCCTGCGTTATATACCGCATAATCCAAACAAGCTCATTAATTAACAGGTATTCAATTATGTTCAAATCGTGGACAAGTTCATTACTGGCGGTAAGTGTTGGTTTAGCCACTCCGCTGAGTGCTATCGCTCAGGATAGCATTGACTATAAAGAGCAGGAAAAGTTACATGAAATAGCCGGTGCCATGCAGGCTGATCGCATTGAAAGCGATATTCAGACGCTGGTGGATTTCGGCACGCGCCATACCTTATCTGAAACGGAATCTGATACGCGAGGCATTGGTGCTGCGCGGCGCTGGATTTATGCTGAATTTGAGCGCATATCCGAAGCCTGTGGTGGTTGCCTTGAAGTGATGTACGTCAGCGACACGATTTCGGGAGAAGAGCGCATACCTGACCCTGTGGAAGTGAAAAGTGTCATTGCGGTTCAGCGTGGTAAAACAGACCCTAATCGTTATGTGATGATGTCCGGGGACATCGACTCGCGAGTTAGTGATGTCATGGATTATACCTCCGACGCCCCGGGCGCAAACGATAATGCCTCTGGTGTCGCTGGCGCGTTAGAAGCGGCACGAGTGCTAACCCAGTACGAATTTGATGGTTCTATTGTTTATGCGGCACTGGCAGGCGAGGAACAAGGTCTGTTTGGCGGCAAAATTCTGGCCAAAAAAGCGAAAGATGACGACTGGCATCTGACCGCTGTGCTTAATAATGACATGATTGGTAATATTGAAGGTATTAACGGGGTTATTGATAACACCACTGCACGTATTTTTGCTGAAGGCACCCGTATGAATGAATCGGATCGCGAAGCAACCATGCGCCGTTTTTATGGTGGCGAAGTGGATTCTCCTTCACGCAACTTAGCCCGCTACATTGATACAGTGGCTGATCGTTACATCAATAATTTAGACACTATGATTGTTTATCGCTTAGATCGCTTTGGTCGTGGTGGGCATCATAGACCTTTTAATGATTTAGGCTATGCCGGTATCCGCATTATGGAAACCAACGAAAATTATAACCGTCAGCACCAGGACCTTCGTGTGGAAGATGGCATTGAATATGGCGATACCATCGATGGCGTAGACTTTGACTACGCCGCTAAACTGACAGCGCTGAACGCGGTTTCTATGGCAAGCATGTCTTGGGCGCCAAGGCCTCCTGCTAATGTCGAAATAGAAGGTGCAGTAAAACCGGATACAACCCTGCGCTGGACGGCGCAAGAGGAAGATAAAGAAAATATTGCGGGTTATAAAGTTTACTGGCGCTTAACCAGTGCTCCTCAGTGGCAGTTCAGCCGCTATGTGGGTAACGTAAACGAATACACACTGGAGAATGTGGTGATCGATAATTACATTTTCGGTGTAGCTAGTGTCAGTAACGATGGCTTTGAAAGCCCAGTTGTATTTCCGGGACCAGCGGGGACATTTTCTATTGAGTAAAACGTTGTTCAAAGCATTAACCGAGCCGCTAAATTATGAAGGGGAAGACCGAAGAGTCGGTTTCGAACTGGAGTTTAGCGGTTTAACTCTGGAGAGAACTGTCGAAGTTCTGCAACAACAGTTGTCGGGGAAACGGGTTGCGGTCTCTAAAGCGGAACAAAAAGTTGAAGTGGATGAACTGGGTTCATTTACAGTTGAGATAGACTGGGACTATTTAAAGCGAAAAGCGAAAGCAGAAGGCGGAGACAATTCTGCCTGGGTGCGCGAGTTAGGCAGCATAGCTGAGAACCTGGTACCTATCGAAATTGTTTGCCCGCCATTGACTCTTGAGCAGTGTGAGCGGTTAATTCCTGTGACCGATGCTTTACGGGAAGCAGGTGCGAAGGGCACTGATGAGTCCTGGATTGCTGCTTATGGTGTGCATATTAACCCGGAGGTGCCGTCGTTAGAGCCAAATGTCCTGCTGCGTTATTTGCAGGCATTTTCTTTGTTGCAATGGTGGCTGGTAGAGGCTCACCGGGTTGATACAACACGAAAGCTGAGTCCTTATATTGATAAATATCCTGAAGCCTACATTCGCTTGCTGGTTTCTCAGCAGGAGGTAAGCCGGGAGCAACTAATTAATGATTATCTGGAACATAATGCCACCCGTAACCGGGCGCTGGATATGTTGCCGCTGTTTGCTTTTCTGAATGAAGAAAAAATTATGAAAGCGGTGGAAGATAATAAGATTAAAGCCCGCCCGACATTTCATTATCGTTTACCGAATTGTCAGCTTGAACACCCAGACTGGGATTTAACCGAACCATGGAAAATTTGGTGGATAGTGGATGCTCTGGCGAACGACGAACAGGCTTTAGAGTACTGGAAGCAAGCGTTCACTGATGCTGAACGCCCGCTAATAGGGGTTTCAGAAAAAGACTGGAAGGAAAGGTTGCAGCAATGGCTCAAAGACCGCGAGTGGTTGTAACCGGAAGCGCCAGAAGGTGGTCGCCTTCCTGGTGGTGTACCTGGCTTATTCTTAAGTGTCTTGGGGCAACCCCTGTGCGTGCAAGTGTCAGACACCGCTGTGATCACGAAGGCATTGACGCCGTTATTATTGGCGGCGGCGATGACATTAGCCCATCTGAGTACAATCAACCACCGGAACGTGACGGCGAATACGACCCCGACAGAGATGAGCTTGAAATTGCCTGGATACGTTGGGCTCTGGAAGAAAAAAAGCCTCTATTAGGTATTTGTCGTGGCTCGCAATTGATTAATGTGGTACTGGGCGGTGAACTGAATCAGAATATTCGGGAGCTACGACAGCTAACCTATAACAGACCCGGGTTATTGCCAACCAAACAAGTGTTTATTGAACCCCGGAGTCAGTTGGCGAAAATTTGTAAAAAACAAAAACTGCGAGTTAACAGCCTGCATTCGCAAATTGTAAAGCAAACCGGCGTTGGTATGCATGCTGTGGGGTGGGATCTCGATGGTTTTCTACAAGCTTCTGAAGGGCAGACCGAACAAACCATTATTGGCGTGCAGTGGCATCCTGAGTACCTTTTCTACGTACCCAGCGAGCTCAGAATCTTCCGTTGGCTTATCAAACAATAATTGAACATTCCGATTATACCGTCATCAATATATCAATTTTTTTGATCCATCTTTAAGCCTAATTAGTATAATCGTTCAATTACATAGATGAATAGTTCATCGCATTCTGGAGCATTAAATGACTATAGCAAATCGATTGTACGCGGGGTTTGCCTTTATTCTACTGTTACTTGTTATAACGACAATTGTCGGTACGTACCAGGTTGGCGAAATAGATAAAACACTAACAAGAGTGAATGAAGTAGGAAGTGAAAAACAACGCTTTGCTATTAATTATCGTGGCAGTGTCCATGACCGGGCTATTGCTCTTCGCGATTTAGTGCTTGTGGATGATGCCGCTGATCGTCCTCCGCTGCGTGAGCTAATTGATGATTTAAAGACGAATTACAACACAGCTGATAAGGGCATGAGTGCTATTTTTTCTGACAGCACTTTGGTTAGCAGTAAAGAACGTGAATTATTGGCCGCTATTGAAGACGTGCAGGCGCGAGGACTGGCCGCCGCCGAGGAAACTGAACGTTTGCTGAGTTCAGATCGCCGACAACAGGCGCAGGAGTATGTACTGAATGAATTGTCTCCGGTTTATGCGGAGTGGCTGAATCGCATTAATACCTTCATCGATTATCAGGAGCAGAATATAGCGTCAGGTACAGAAGGTGTTATGGACCGTAGCGAAAACTTTGCCACTTTAATGTGGTGGGTGACGGCTTTCGCTATTATTACGGGTGGTATAGCAGCCTGGCGGATTGTGGTTAAGCTGACTCACACCATAGGCGGCGAGCCCGAAGAGGCGGCTGAAGTATTGCAGCGCATTGCTGATGATGACTTAACTGTTTCAACCCGAACACGCTATGAAGATAGCATGATGGCGGACGTTAACCGCATGGCTTGTCAACTTAGAGAGATTCTGCAAGACGTTAATGATTCGGCAGATACGATTCTGAACTCATCAAATGAGCTTTCTGAAACAGCGAATGATAACCAGCAATTAGTGGTTCAGCAGCAGGAGCAGACCACTCAGGGTGCAACGGCAATTCATCAGATGGCTCAGACGGTGCGGGAAGTGGCTCAGCATACAGAGCAGGCGGCTCAACTGGCGGATGACACTGATAAAGAGACAGTTGATGGTAGCCGTGAAGTTGAAGCGACCATACGCTCTATTGAAGAGCTGGCAAATCAGGTTGAAGGTGCGTCAAAAGTTATTGGTCAGTTATCTGATAGCACCGCAGAAATTCATAAAGTACTGGAAGTAATAGAAGGCATTGCTGACCAGACCAATTTACTGGCGTTGAATGCCGCAATTGAGGCTGCCCGTGCTGGCGAACATGGCCGCGGCTTCTCTGTGGTTGCTGATGAAGTGCGTGCGTTAGCGAACCGAACTCAGGACTCTACCCGTAATATTCAAAGCTTAATTGAAACCATGCGAGTGAGTGCCAATGACGCTGTTACCGTTATGGAAAAAGGCAGAGAAAAGGCAGCAGAAAGTGTTGAACAGGCGCGCTCCGCCGGTAAGTCTCTACATGCGGTGAATAGCTCGGTTGCAAAAATGAGCGACATGAACGCACAAATTGCGACTGCAGCAGAAGAACAAACCGCCGTAGCGGAAGAGATAAACCAAAACTTCACATCTATTACTCAGGCCGCTGAGCAAACGGCAGCGGGCTCAGAGCAAATTAGTGAAGCCAGTCGCGAGCTGAACGAACTGGCAAAACGATTAAATAATGGCATGAAACGCTTTAAAATTGCTTAAACCCCTTGATTAGAACGGCTAAAACCCCTACCATAGCGGCCGTTCTGGAGAGGTGTCCGAGTGGCTGAAGGAGCACGCCTGGAAAGTGTGTATACGGCAACGTATCGAGGGTTCGAATCCCTCTCTCTCCGCCAGATACAAAAGAAACCGCCCTTGAGGCGGTTTTTTTGTGTCTGCAGAAAGAGGGGACTGGATTACATCATGCTTTGTAAGTAGAGCTGCTCACCCAGTCGGTCCATTAAGTTCAGTTGTATCTGTAGCCAGTACGCGTGATCTTCTTCGGTATCTTTTAAAATACCGACCAGCATTTCGCGAGTAACGTAATCATCCACTTCTTCGCAGTATTCAATGACTTCACGCAATGTTTTTGCGTTGTTGTGCTCAAGTTGCAAATCATTTTCCAGCATTTCCCGGACATCCGAACCTATGGTATGAGGTTCGCGATTGCTCATGTTGGGTTTGCCTTCCAGAAATAAAATTCTGCGAATGAGCAAGTCTGCATGACCGCGCTCGTCATCAATTTCATGGTTAATGCGCTCGTAAAGCTTCATTAAACCCATGTCTTCATACTGACGCGAATGTGAGGTGTACTGGTCAATTGAGGTCAACTCAAAAGCCAGCAGGCGATTTAGCTGCTCAACTACATTGTTATCTCTGCGCATTATTCAGCTCCTTGAATTTTGGTTTGTAAATAGACCTCATTACCCAGGCGCGATATCAAATCAATTTGAGTTTCAATCCAGTCGAGATGTTCTTCCTGCGAGTCGAGAATATCGCGTAAAGCGTTACGGCTGACATAGTCTTTGTGTATCTCACACTCTTTTATGGCTTCTCGTATTGCGCTGACATCGTTAAACTGGACTTTGTGGTCCATTTCCAGCATTTCTCTTGGGTCTTCACCAACGTATAACTTACCCAGTTCCTGCAAATTAGGAATGCCTTCCAGAAATAAAATGCGTTCGATAAGCACATCGGCGTGCTTCATTTCATTAATAGAGGCTTTATAAACAGGCTTGTTCAAACTTTCGAAGCCCCAGTTACGATACATGCGGGCATGAAGAAAGTACTGATTAATGGCGGTAAGTTTGAGCGTCAGTATTTTATTCAGTTGCTGGATGACTTTAGCATCACCTTTCATAGCCGTATTACTCCTTAATTCACTAGGTATGAATTAAGTGTAGCATACGGAAACCGGAAGTTGAGTCTCTTTACCTGCTTGATTGGAACGTTGTTCGAGGGCTTCGTGAAGAACATCTTTGGCGCAGTTTTTACAGCAGCCACACTGTGAGGCCACACCGTATTGCTGGCGTAAGTCTCGCATTGAGTTCACCTCACCAGAAACTACGGCCTGATGGATGACTTTATCGTTAATACCTTTACAAAGACAAACATACATAGACTATCACCTCACTTGATAGTGACAGTCTATGTTAAATGCGAACGATTTGCAATAGTGTTTTATTGCGGGGCGATGAAGCCGGTTTTCAACAAGTACAATGTGTAGAGCAAGTACAGGCAGATAAAGATAAACCCGTGTACGCGGTTAATTCGCCCTTGTCGTGCCTTGCGAATACCAAAGACCATTAGCAGTAATGTCAGTACAGCCATAGCAACCCAGTCGCGACTTAATACCAGAGGCTCAAGCGAAACCGGCTCGATAGCACCGGCAATACCCACCACAGCCAGAGTATTGAACATATTAGAGCCGATAACGTTGCCCAGTGCCAGGTCGTGCTCATTCTTGCGGGTTGCCGCAATGGCGGAAGCAAGCTCTGGTAAGGAGGTACCAATGGCGACTACAGTTAAGCCTATGACTAAATCGCTGACGCCGAGTGATACCGCAATGTTTACGGCGCCCCACACTAAAGCACGTGAACTGACAATGAGCAGCAATAAGCCCACAATAAGCCAAATAATAGCGGGCTTCATTGGCAGAGGGTTTGCGTCCAGTTCTTCGGTGAATTCCGCGGCTAAGCTGTCGTCGCTGCTTTTTGAGCCTATCCAGATTGACCAGCCCATGTAGCCAACAAAAACAACTAACAGAAGAATAGCTTCCAGTCTGGTAATTTGATAGTCGAGCAAAAAGAGGGCGCTTAACAGGGTTATTGCGATTAGCACTGGCATTTCACGGCGGATAACCACAGATTTAACCGCAATAGGGGCGAGCATGGCGGTAATACCTAAAACCAGCGCTATGTTGGTTATGTTCGAGCCATAAGCGTTACCCAGTGCTAATGCGGGGTTGCCCTGCATTGACGCCAATGCCGATACGACCATTTCCGGCGCCGATGTACCGAAGCCTATAATGACCATACCGATAACTAATGGCGCCATGCCCAGATGTTTTGCTACTGCGGCTGCACCTTCAACAAAGCGGTCGGCACTCCAGACCAAAACAGCCAAACCTATAATGACCGCAACAATCGATAACGTCATAACACCCTGATCCTGTTTAAAAGAAAGGGCGCTAGTTTAACGCATGGTTTCCTTAATAGCATCAATACTTGACGGATCATCAATGGTTGAAGGAACAGCGACATCCTGGCCTTGTAATACCTGCCGAATAAGACGTCTCAGTATTTTTCCTGACCGTGTTTTAGGTAGCCGCGACACAACATGTAAGGTTTTAAGACAGGCAATAGCGCCAATTTCTGCTCGTATTGACTGGATAAGTTCCTGTTGCAATTGCTCGTGACCAATAGTGGAGGCGTTTTTAAGAATAACAAAACCAACCGGCAATTCACCTTTTAGTTCGTCGGGTTGGGCGACAACGGCACATTCTGCAACATCTTTGTGAGCGGCCAGAATTTCTTCCATTTCTCCGGTAGACAAGCGATGGCCTGCAACGTTTATTACATCGTCTGTACGGCCCATGATAAAAACATAGCCTTGTTCGTCGATGTACCCTCCGTCGCCACTGCAGTAATAACCCGGAAAGGCGTTGAGGTAACTACTGTGCAGCCGCTGTTCATCGCCCCATACGGTAGTCAGACATCCGGGAGGTAAAGGTAAGCGTACACAAATTGCCCCTTCTTCTTTGCTGCCTAAACTTTTTCCCAGTGGGTCGAGGACACTGATTTCATAGCCGGGAACCGGAAAGGTGGAAGAGCCAGGTTTTACTTTTACCGCTTCAATACCAACAGGGTTAGCGCACATTGGCCAGCCGCTCTCGGTCTGCCACCAGTGATCGTAAACCGGCAAGTCGGTTAATTCGGTTGTCCATTCATAGGTAGCCGGATCTAAACGCTCTCCGGCCATGTAAATGCGTTTCAGTGAGCTTAAGTTATAGCGCTGGATAAATTCGCCTTCAGGGTCTTCTTTTTTTATTGCCCGGAAAGCCGTCGGAGCAGAAAAGATGGCGCTGACGTTATAGTCCTGAACGATACGCCAGAAGGCTCCTGCGTCTGGCGTATTAACCGGCTTGCCTTCGTAGAGTACGCTGCTGCAGCCAAAGAGCAGTGGCCCATAAACAATATAAGAGTGACCAACGACCCAGCCCACGTCGGATGCCGTGAAGAAGACTTCCCCCGGCTTTAATCCGTAAACGTAATTCATGGAAAAATTCAGGGCTACGGCATAGCCACCGTGGTCACGCACAACGCCTTTCGGCTTGCCCGTAGTGCCCGAGGTATAGAGAATATAAAGAGGGTGAGTTGCCGGTACAGGAACAGCTTCTACAGGGCTTGCTGTCGCCAATGCCTGTTCCCAGTCGGTGTCCTGACCTTCCTGCATTTCTGCCTGACACTGCTCGCGCTGGTAGACAATGGTACGCGGCTTGTAGATCGCTTCCGCCAAAGCTTTATCCACAATAGGTTTGTAGGGCAGAACTTTTGTCCCCTCAATACCACAAGACGCGGTGATAATGAGTTTGGGAGCCGCGTCATCTATGCGAACAGCCAGTTCGTGCGCTGCGAAACCACCAAAGACGACCGAATGAATTGCCCCAATGCGGGCGCAGGCCAGCATTGCAATAGCAGCTTGCGGGATCATGGGGAGATAAATAATAACCCGGTCGCCTTTTTCTACGCCTTGTTGCTTCAGGACATGAGCAAAGCAGGCAACCTGTTCACGCAACTGATTAAAGGTGTAACTTGCTTTGCTTTGGGTGACCGGAGAGTCGTAATACAAAGCGACTTGCTCGCCGCGGCCTGCTTCTATTTGTGCATCGAGTGCTAAATAACTGATGTTAACTTCGCCATCCGGAAACCAGTCTGCCAGTCCATTCTTTTTGACCTGTGCAGCGACTTTAGGGGTTTTGAACCAATTTAAGCGACGCGCTTGCTCCAGCCAAAAACCTTCAGGATCTTGCTGAGCTTCGGAGTAAACGTTTTTATAGGCTTGCATAGCACTACCTCAAATCCTTTTATGCAGAGCCTTTAAGCATATTCTGTTGGCCTAAATTTCCTATTCGACTTAGGTCTAAACAGCCTTGATATAAGTCAGATTTACCAGAATCTCAGACGTCGCAATAACAGGAATTCGACAATAGCGATAACCACCAGCGCACCACAGAAAATCATAAACGCATCTTCACTTTCTACCCCTGGCATGCCACCAATATTTATTCCAAAAACACCGGTTAAAAAGCTAAGGGGTAAGAACACTCCGGCAATAACCGAAAGCCAATAGGTGTTGCGATTCATCTTTTCGGCTATGGCTTGCTGCAACTGCTCGCGCTGCATCCAGACTTGCTCTAGCATCAGGTCAATTTGTTCGAATAAACGCTGAGTGGTATCGCGCTCGTTGATAAGCCACTGGTGTAACTCCGTGTTCATAACCTTTTCGGTTTCTGTACTGAGTTTTTCTAAAGCGGCCAACTGTGGACGGATAAAGCGGTTAAGTCGTAACAGACGACGGTGTAAAGCCGTGAGTTTTACCTGAACCGATGCCGTATTATCAAAGCCTTCACCCTCAATGGCTTCCAGTTGTTGCTCTGCCGAAGACACCACATCTTCAATTCGTAAATTCAGTTGCTCAATTAAGGCAACGATAAAGTCGTGTAATGACTCCGGCCCCAATTTTTGGTCAAGTTGCTCACGCAATTTTGCTATGGATAAAAAAGGACGTTTACGAAAGCTGTACAAGGCGCCTTTATAGTAGAGTAAGCGCAGACTGAGCATGTCTTCGGGGGATTCGCCGGTGTTTAAATTAACGCCCCGTAGCAACAGCATAAAACCGTCGGGTAAACGCTGAAAACGGGGGCGGGTATCTTCTTCCAATACCGCGTCAATCAGAGGTTCTGGTATACCTGCTTGAGTTAACCATTCGGTTAGTCCTTCGGCATCACGCTGAAAATGAAACCAGGTGTTTTCTGTCGCACTTGATGGCGACTGAAGTTGTTTCGCGGGATGTTGACTGAAATCCCAGGCGTCAATTAAAAAATCCATAGAATCCTCACATATGACAATTATTCAAAGTCTATAGTGAGGCATTCAACTTGTCATTTGTTTTACACACCAATTAGTCAGGCAATTCGCACAAAGACGAATCGAATACCACTAAGTGATCAAAGTCGATATCAATTCCGATTTGTTCGCCGGTTTTTAACGGTTGATGCGAAGGACCTACAGCCAGTACGTGACTGGTATCGGCCAGTTCCAGAGTATAGAGATAATGAGAACCACGAAAGCCGCAGCCAACCACTATAGCCCTCATACTGCTGTCGTTATTAATTAATACGTCATCGGGACGCACTAAAAAATTAACACTCATGTCGGGCTTATTGTGCAACTGTGAGTGCTCTATGACTCCGAATGCGCAATGCAGTTGATGTTCTCTTATTTCGCCATTGAGCAACACGCCGCGGCCAATAAAGTCAGCGACCAGTTGATGCGTCGGCTGATGGTAAAGAGCATAAGGCGTTTCCCACTGCAGCAGCTGACCTGAATACATCACGCCGGATTTATCTGCCATGGCAAAGGCTTCCTGCTGATCATGAGTAACCAACAGGGCCGTAATACCTTCTTCTTTTAGCAATCGTCTTACGTCGTGAGCCAGAACTTCGCGCAGCTCGGCATCAAGGCTGGAGAAGGGCTCATCAAGCAGCATCAGCTTAGGTTTGGGAGCCAGAGCGCGGGCCAGAGCAATACGTTGTTGTTGCCCTCCGGATAACTCGTGCGGGTAGCGGTTTTGATAACCGTTGAGGCCAATGCGGATCAGCAGCTCTTTAACTCGCTCGTCTTGCTGTTTTTTAGGTAAACGGTTAATGCCAAAACGGATATTGTCGGCCACAGTTAAGTGCGGGAACAACGAAAAGTCCTGAAACATCATACCAACTTCTCTTTGTTCGGTTGGTATTTGCACCCGGCTGGATGAGACGGTTTTTCCATGCAGTTCAACGTGTCCGCTGGAAACCGGAATAAAGCCAGCTATAGCGCGCAGTAAAGTGGTTTTACCACAGCCGCTGGGACCGAGCAGGCAGCCTATATCTCCCGGCTCCAGAGACAAACTCAGTCTATCTACGATGAGATCACCGGAGAGCTGGATGCTGACTGCGTCAATATTCAGTAATGTGCTCATTTACTCTCCTGCTTTCAGTGTTTTGCTGCGTAAGGCTCGGGACAGCATGATAACCGGAATTAACCCGACTGCGACAATCATCAATGCGGGGGGGCCGGCATCGGCTAAGCGTTCATCAGAGGCCATTTCGAATGCGCGCACCGCCAGAGTGTTAAAGTCAAATGGACGTAATACCAGCGTGGCGGGCAGTTCTTTCATCACATCGACCAGTACTAAAATTAACGCAGCCAGTAACGGACTGCGGAGCAACGGCAAATGAACCCGCCATAAAATACGTTTACCGCTGGCGCCCAGAGTTCGCGCGGTATCGTCCATTTGCGGTGTAATTTGTTCCAGTCCCGAGTTAACGGTTTGCAAGGACACCGATAAAAACCGAACGCTGTAGGCAAATAAGAGCGCGATAACGGTACCGGAGAATAATAACCCGGGATTAAAGTCAAACATCCATTCACTGATAGCGATAATGTGATTATCAAGCCAGGCTAAAGGTGACAACAACCCTACTGCTATAACAATACCGGGAATAGCGTAACCCATACCCGCCAGACTGATAGCGGCGCGCAAAGGTCGGGTAGGGTGGCGACGGCGACCATAAGCAAGCCATAACGCCAGAGCGACAGTAATTAATGCCGCTAATAATCCCAGCCAAAGCGTGTTAAAGGTTAGCACCCAGAATTCGCTTTGCTGCCATATTTCAGACTTCTGAACCGACCACCAGAGCAACTGTGCTGCTGGTATCATAAAGCCGAGCACGACTGGCAGCCAGCACACCAGCGAAGCCAACGCCGCCCGCCAGCCGCTTAATGGCCTGCGCTGAGGAGGCTTGGTTGCAGAACGCTGCTGATAAAAGCGAGCCCGACGTCTTGAGTAGCGCTCAACCATTATTAAAATAATGACAAATACCAGCAGTAAAGCCGATAGCTGCAGCGCTCCCTGTGCATCTCCAATACCATACCAGGTGCGGAAGATACCTGTGGTAAATACCGTGATGCCAAAGTATTCCATGGTGCCGTAGTCTGCCAGAGTTTCCATTAAGGCCAGAGTGACACCGGTTGCTATAGCCGGACGCGCCAGTGGCAGAGCAACTTTCCAGAAACTTCTTAATGAGCTGGCACCCAGAGTTTTCGCACTTTCAAACGCGGTTGTCGATTGCTGCATGAAAGCGGATCGGGTAATAAGGTAAACGTAGGGGTAAAGAACAATACAGAGAACAAAGATAGCGCCATTCAGACTGCGTATTTCCGGAAACCAGTACTCACCGATATTGACGGAGAAAATGTCCCGGATAAGGCCCTGGACCGGGCCGGCATAGTCAAGCAGGCCGGTATAGGTATAGGCCGTAATGTAGGCCGGCATAGCTAACGGAAGTAGTAATGCCCAGCTTAGCCAGCGCCAGCCGGGAAAGTCATACTGACTAATACACCAGGCCGTACTTACCCCGAGCAAAGTAACGCCGGTACCGACAGCGAATAATAAGATCACTGAATGACCGATGTATTCCGGTATCACGGTTTGCCAAAGATGTTGCAGAGTGTCCCATTGAGGGTTCAGTAACGACAAAGCTACCACAATGAGTGGTAGCCCTATCAAGACCGCGACGGCAAACAGCAACAGCGTGCCACGGTTCATTTATACATCTCCTGGTAGCAAATTAACGCCAGCCGGCACGGTTCATTAAGCGCACGGCGTCGCCGTTATTTTCACCCAGAATATCCATTTCAATATCATCCTGTTTAAAGTCACCCCATTGCTGGAGTGTTTCACTCCACTCAACGCCTTCGCGAACCGGGTATTCATAGTTTGCCTGAGCATACCATTTTTGTGACTCTTCAGAGACTAGGAACTCGATTAGCTTTTGAGCCTCGTCAACGTTTTTAGCGTGTTTGGTGATACCTATACCAGAAACGTTCACATGGGCACCTTGTTTGTCCTGAGCTGGCCAGAATATTTTCACTTTTTCGGCCGCTGCACGTTCTTCTGCGTCATCGGAGTTCAGCATATGGCCAAAGTAGTAGGTATTAGCAACTGCGATATCGCAAACGCCAAAGGCAACGCCTTTAATTTGGTCACGGTCACCACCAACCGGTTTACGGGCAAAGTTTGCGACAAAGTTTTCTGCCCATTCTTCCGTTTTTTCTGCGCCGTGGTGTTCAATTAGCGCAGCAACTAACGACTGATTATACAGGTTATTGGAAGAGCGAATGCAGATACGGTCGTTCCACTTATCATCCGCCAGGCTTAAATAAGATTCCAGTTCGTCCGGGTTAACGCGCTCTGGCGAGTAAAAAATTGGGCGGGCGCGTAAACTTAATCCGAACCAAAGGTTGTCGGTAGAGCGAAAATGCGAAGGAACGGCTGAATTAATTTCGTCAGAGCTTACCGGTTGGAATGCGTCAGCTTGAACAGCGCGGTGCAAAGCTCCTGCGTCAACGGTTAAGAATAAATCTGCCGGGGTATTTTTGCCTTCGGAGTTAAGCCGGGCAAGTAGCGCGTCGGCTTTACCGGTTAATAAATTAACTTCGATGCCCGTCTCTTCGGTAAATTTTTCCAGAACGGGTTTGATCAGCGCTTCTTTTCGGGCTGAGTAAATATTAACTTCAGCGGCGGCGCTAGTGAAGGACACCAGTGTCGCAGAAGTCGCAGCAAATATTGCCAATAGTGAATGAAACTTACGCATTTCAGATGACTCCTTAACGAACTATCTTGAGAGAAACGCGATGATTATATCAAACAAAGCGAATAATGATAGCCATTCTCATTTAAAAAATAGTCATCTAAATTCGTTATTTGAGGGTAGTCAGAGTGTTAGCTTCTGCTATTCTAAAACGACTTACTTTCAGCGGAGAAATTATGTCTGACTTATCGATGCTTGCCCTGATTGGCGTATTGTCCATTAGTTGTCAGTGGTTGGCGTGGCGTATTAAGCTGCCGGCAATACTGCCGTTGTTAATTTGTGGCTTACTGCTAGGGCCCACTCTGGGGTTACTTGAACCAGACTCGCTATTTGAGGATTTACTCTTTCCTTTTGTCTCATTAGCGGTGGCGGTTATTTTATTTGAAGGCAGCCTGACCCTGAAATTTGAAGAAATTCGTGGTCATGGTCGCATGGTAACTAACCTGGTGAGCATTGGCATGCTGGTAACCTTTGTGGTTATCGCCATACTAACGCATTTTATTATGGGCTATGGCTGGGAAATTTCAGCCTTGTTCGGAGCCCTTGTTGTGGTCACAGGGCCGACCGTTATCCAGCCCATGATACGGTCTATCCGGCCGATTAATAAGTTAGCGAATATTTTGCGCTGGGAAGGCATTATTATTGATCCGCTGGGCGCCTTGCTCGCGGTACTGGTATACGAGTTTATTATTGCCAGCCAGGATGTTGCTTTCCTGCATGCTTTGCAGGCCTTTGCGACAACCATTGCTATCGGTTTTGCGCTTGGTTGGGGGGCAGCCCGCCTGCTGGGTTTAGCTTTAGGTCGGGGCTGGTTTCCGCATTATTTGCAAAACGTTGCTACCCTAACCATAGTGCTGGGTGTCTTCGCGTTATCTAATGCGATTCAGCATGAGTCTGGCTTACTAACCGTCACTGTTATGGGCATGGTTATGGCCAATACCCGTAACCTCAATATGGAAGAAATACTGGAGTTTAAAGAAACCCTCAGTGTGCTTCTTATTTCCGCGCTTTTCATTATTCTGGCCGCCCGACTGGATTTTTCAGAGTTTGATGCGCTGGGAATCCCTGCGGTTATTCTAATTGCCATTATTTTGTTTGCGGTGCGCCCTTTGGCTGTGTGGTTGTCTGCGATAGGAACCGAATTAAGATTTAAAGATAAGGTTTTATTATCCTGGATAGCGCCTCGCGGTATTGTTGCGGCGGCAGTTTCTGCATTATTTGCGTTAAAAATGGAAGAATCTGGCTGGACCGAAGCTGCGGCGGTTGTTCCACTGGTTTTTCTGGTGATAATGACCACCGTTGTATTGCAGAGTTTAACCGCGAAACCATTAGCCAGAATGCTTGGGCTGCTGGAACCACAAGCCAAAGGCTTCTTAATTTTCGGTGCTAACCAAATGGCGCGGGCCGTTGCAAAAAGCATACAGGAAAGCGGCATCCCCGTTCGTCTGGCTGATACTAACTGGGAAAACATCAAGTTAGCGCGGATGGATAATTTACCGGTGTATTTTGGTAATCCGGCATCTGAGCACGCCGCTAATAACATTGATTTAACCGGTCTTGGTCAACTGTTAGTTATGTCACCCTACAAACAACTAAACCCTTTAGTGTCGATGTATTATCAGGACTGGTTTGGTTCCAGAAAAGTGCATGGCCTGAACGGTGGAGAGCAGGATTACCGGGCCAGCCACCAGTTGACCGAAAATTACCGCAAAACATTAAACTTGTTTGGCGACAGCGTAACTTATTCAAAACTTGCCAGCCTGCATTTTAAAGGCGCTAAAATTAAGTCGACACCTATTACCGACAGTTTTAGTTTTGCAGACTATCAGCAGAAGTATGGAACTCGTGCCTTGCCGATGTTTGCATTGGACGATGCCGAAAAGCTCCATATCTTTACCACCGAAAGGGAATTGATACCGCAGCCGGGTTGGACGGTAATAGCCATGATTTCAGCGGAGCCTGAAGAAAATGACGTCGAGCAGGATAACGCAGAACGAAAAGAATGATGTTGTCGGCTGCCCGCAATGCGACTGGGTAAGCCGACGAGTCGTTCTTTCGGCGAATGAACGAGCTGAATGCCCACGTTGTGGGTATATTCTGGAGCATGGTAAGAAAACAGAGCATTTTACTTTGGTGGCAATAGCCACCGCCGCTCTGGTAATGCTTCTGGCCAGTTTGTCAGTCGACTTTATTCGTTATTCCGCGGCCGGTGTTGAGCAGTCCATGACTTTAATGGATGCTGCCTGGCAGCTTTCTTATTTTCACGAAAAAGTATTGGCTGTGTTGGTTCTTCTAACGGTTATTCTCATTCCGTTAATTTATCTGTTAAGCCTTATTTGGGTTTATAGTCAGACTAAAAATGTAGCGCGGAACCGAGCCAGTTTGTATTTACTTCGCTTAACCGAGCACTTAAAGCCCTGGTTAATGACCGACGTTTTCCTGCTTGGCACTTTGGTGGCACTAGTTAAAATCTCCAGCCTGGCAGACATTCGCTTACTGGAGGGCTTCTGGAGCTTTAGTGCCTTTGTTGTACTGTTGCTTTTTGTTTATGAGCGGGCGAAACATACACCCGTTTGGCGACATTTGATTAAAACGTCACAGTCAGCACCAGACGCCAAACCCGGAATGACCGCATTTGAGCAAGGCTTGCAGACTTGCCCGGTATGTTATGCGCTGAACTCTCAGAGCGCAGATACTTGTTACCAATGTACAGAGCCGCAGAAAACGTCCTGGTGGCGTAAGCCGGGGACAACGGTCGCATTAATTATTGCCGGCGCTATCATGTTAATTCCTGCGCATTGGTTGCCGGTTATGGAAACTGTCCGTTTTGGTAACGATCAACCGTCGACCATAATTGGCGGGGTAACGGAGTTATGGCAAAGTGGAGACAAACCAATAGCCGCTATTGTTTTTGTAGCCAGTCTGGTTATCCCCGTAGCAAAAGTGCTGGTGCTTGCGACTTTGCTCATATTAGCGCGCTGGCAAACTCCGCAAACGGTTCGTCACCGCCTTATTTTATTTAAACTGACGGATTGGATAGGACGCTGGTCGATGATCGATATTTTTGTTGTTGCGATACTGGTAGCTTTGGTTCGTAGTGGCTCCGTAATGTCGGTTTATCCCGGCAGTGCAGCGGTTTCATTTGCGGCAGCCGTCGTTCTTACTATGCTTGCAGCAATGAGTTTTGATACACGCTTATTCTGGCGAGAGGCAGATAAATGACAGAGAGTTCAACTAGTAAGGCCCGCAAATTTACCGGTATATCGCCGGTCTGGATTGTACCGCTGCTTGCTCTTGCTGTGGCACTTTGGATGGTTTGGCAGGATACTCGCGGAACCGGGCCTACTATTACAGTGGCGGTAGGGGATGCCGAAGGCATTGAGGCCGGAAAAACTCAGGTGAAAGTCCGTAACGTAGACGTCGGACAGGTCACTGAGGTGCGTCTATCAGAAGATTTTTCTTCGGCGGTTATTGAAGTAGCGATGAACGAAGGAACTGAGCGCATGCTAAACCCGGATACCCGTATCTGGGTAGTAAAACCAAGGATCGGGCGACAGGGAATTAGCGGTCTGGGAACCTTGCTCTCAGGTGCGTATATTCGTTTGCAGCCGGGTGAATCTAAGGAGCAGCAGTCGCACTTTAAAGCCCTGGAGCAACCGCCGGTCACTTCTCAGGAAACTCCCGGTCGCCGGTTAAATTTAACCAGTGAGGGGCAAACCAGCGTGACGGTAGGCGATTCAGTGCAGTATCAAGGCTTTACTGTTGGTCAGGTTGAGCAAGCGGAGTTTTTGGTTGATGAACGACAAACTCGCTATCAAATTTTTGTGAAAGCTCCTTATGACGAGCTTATTACCGAGAATACGCGATTCTGGTTGCAGCGTGGCGTTTCTATTCAGTGGAATTCTCAGGGGCTGGATTTGGCTCTGGGCTCAATAGAGTCTTTATTGGGAGCCAGTGTAACCTTTGGTGTTCCTGAGGGACAACCACGGGGAGATAAGCTGACCAGCGAACAGGAATTCGAACTGTTTGAAAGCCTGGAAGAGGCAAAACAGCAGGGTTATATCCACGGTATTGATTACGTTGTCTTACTGGATGAATCAGTTGCAGGCCTTGAAAAAGGAGCTCCAGTTCAATTTAAGGGCGTGCGCGTTGGCACTGTCAGAGAAGTGCCGTTGCGTTGGTTTCCGGAAAATGGCGATGAAGCTCCGTTAAAACGTATCCCTATTCTTATTCGATTTGAACCCGAGCGCTTACGGGGGCTGGTGGCCGATACTGATATTGAAAATTGGGAAAAACGTTTGCCTGAGTTATTTAAGCAGGGCTTACGGGCGAATATCCGGGCTTCTAACCTATTAACCAATACCTTGTTTGTCGATGTTCGTTTTTACCCTAATGCTGATGAGGAAAGTGTCGACGATAAATTTGCCGGGTATCCGGTTATGCCGGCAATGGCCAGTGACTTCGCCCGACTGGAAGAGAAGTTAACGGCATTGATGGATAAATTCAATCAATTGCCACTGGAGCAGGGGCTTAACGATTTTTCGGCAGCAATGAGCTCCGTCGATAGTACAGCTAAGAAGCTGGATAGTGTGTCGGAAAGTCTTGCTGCTATTGTTGAACAACCACAGATGAAGCAATTGCCTCAGTTATTTCAACAAAACCTTATTCAGCTGAAAGAACTGACAGGCAGCTTTAGTGAAGGTTCCCCGACACGACAGCAGCTTAATCAGACATTGACTGAAATTGAGCAGCTTTCACGTGAGTTAAAACCGGTCATTGAATTGTTACAGGAACAGCCGAACTCGCTTATTTTTAGCCCATCTATAGAGCCCGATCCGGAGCCAAAAGCTTATGAATAGCAGATATTCTTTTCCAAAAACACTCAAGTCGCTTGTTATAGGGGCAACAATTGCTTTGGTTGCCGGGTGCTCCTCTAACACCTATGAGGTAACGCAATATCGACTTCCTCATCTAAATCAGTCTGCAGAAGCCTTGTGTCAGACGAATAAGCGTCCTGTATTTGTCGGTGACTCGGCGGCAAAACCCGGGTTACAGTTACAGCAGGATGAAACCCGCTGGCACAGTGCAAGGCAGCATCGCTGGAGTACGCCTTTGGCGCACCAGCTTCAACGCAGTGCGCAACGCTTGCTGCTGGCTGATAATTGCGATGGCAAGCTAACGGTTTGGGTTGATGATTTTTATGGAAGCAATGACTCGCGGGCAGTGGTTGCAGGCCATTGGGAGTACAAAAGCCAGGATAACCAGACGGTGCTGGAAGGAACCTTTACTGAAAGCATGCCATTAAAAAGCGACGGCTATCCTGCCTTAGTCAATGCTCTGGATGAGGCCTGGCTGAATGTAATGGACACCATCAGCCTGGGAGTAGGGCAGAAGCTGGCGCGTTAAAAGCGCCATTCTCCGCTCAGCTGTACGCCCACTTCGCCATCGTAGTTGCTGCCGTCAAGGTATTGCAAAGAGAGGTTAACTAAACCGGAAAAGGCTGGTTCAGTGCGCCGTAGTAACGCTCGTGACAGGGTGTTATCGTCTTGCTCTTTACTATGACTGACCAGCGCCGTCCAGGCTGAGCCGTCGGCTGTAAACTGGCGATAGCTGGCTGATACAGTCTGACTTTCACGGGGAAAGGGTGAGCCTGGGTTACGCTGGTGGTTCAGAAAGTACTGTTTTTGATTTTCGTCCAGCGAATAGAAGTCGTGTTCTTCTCCGCCATCCAACTGACTGTATTCAACCGTAAAGCTATGACGACGCTCTTTAGAGCCGGTCATCCATTGCGCTCCCAGGGTATATACTGGCTTGTCATCGGTTTCCAGTTTTCGGTCTATACCCAGTTCTGCGTAAGCTGAAAATTGATGAGCTCCCCAGTCGAAACCGGTTCTGGCATCAGCTGTTAACATTCGGTTGTCTGGGCGGTTGTCGCCGCTTTGTTCAATAGCGCTAATGCCAAACCATAAATGCTGAAATAACTGACTGGAAAAGCGGATGCCGCTAACCCGGTAATGGTCGCTGTATCCATCGTCCTGATAGGCACTGAATAAACTGATTTTGAATGGATTCATTCCGGCGGGTGGATAATCAGGAGCGTAATCGATTCGAATTTTGGGCATAGGGCGAGCATTGTTAGAAAACAACAAGCTGCTGTGCTCTGCCGGCCCCCAACGCAGTGGCAGTGAATCCAGACTGAAGCTCCAGTCATTCATATTGTAAGCTAAGTAACTGCCATCCAAAGTCTTTTTGTGATCGCCTTCAAAAGGGTCCTGACGATAGTTCACCTGAATTCTGGCCGCCCAGTTAGTACCGTGCATACTGCGGCTTAGGCTAATTTTACCTTCTTCATAGGTGTCGTCGCCGTAATCCTGAACGACTTGTTCACTATCCGTTGCACCAATATACCATCGTGTTTTAGGCCCATTCTGAGCTTGTGACAATTGATGACGCACATGGCGTAACGCCAATTGCTGGGTTGGACTTAGGTCTTTTAATTCAAGTGCATCCAGCTCAGGCAATAAGCTTTTCCAGGTGACTGGAAATTGCTGAATAGGTGTTTTGATAAGCCCTGATTCAGCCAATACAATCAGACTGTTTCGCAATTCCGCGTCATCAGCTTCAATCCATACGGAGCTAAGTGCAGAAGGGGTAATGAGTAAGCTAAGACCGCCAGCAATAAGTGTGTTACGAAAAAATGAGATGGATGACATGAAACTGATTTGAATCCCTATGACAAATTACGTTCTATACTGCCAGAAATTTTAACACTAAGACAACGGTTTATCTGCGCTTTTCAGTTATAATATCAAGCCTTGGAGGTTTCCTTATGACTTTTAAAAATTTTTTGGTGGCAGGGTTATTCCTCGCAGTTCTTAGTGGCTGCGGTCAGGAAGGTACAACCGATTTGCGCAGCGCTGAAGTTAAAGCTCTGGACGAACAGTTACTGCCTAATGCTAACTGGCAGTTGAGTCGGGCAACGATTGAGCTCAGCTTTTGTCGTAACCGCATTAATGAGGCTTTGCTGGCATCGGAGGCAGAGCTCAGAGGTTGGCGATTATCGGGAGAAAGTACCGCGTTTCCCCCATACAGAAGCGAGGGCTTAGATGCCTTGTCCAGGCTTTTTGATAAAACCGATGTTTTACTGTGGCAGGCAGAAGGAAATGTCAGTGCACAACGCTATCACGTGGTTAAACCGGCCTCTGCCTCAAAAGGCGAAGTTGTGGATGCAGTTTTTCCTGCTGTCGTTAGCTTATCCTCAAGTGAGGAAGTTTGTCATGCGGCAGTTGATGACTCTGAATATTGAACAAACTTTATTTGTCGAAAATTCGTAGAGTTAGCAGGTTTTTGTAAAAATTTTCTGCGATTCAGTATAAGTAATCTAAACTGAAGATTAGAGGCAAACGCAGAGGGGAGCAGTTATGTCTATTGGGCTAAATATTGAAAATAAGTTGCGCGAAGCGTTTACTCCGGTGCATCTGGAAGTGGCGGACGAAAGCCATATGCACTCGGGTGGTGCTAATGCTGAATCTCACTTTAAAGTGGTCTTAGTTACTCCGAAGTTCAGCGGTGAGCGACTTATTAACCGACACCGTGCGGTTAATAAAATCTTAGCGGATGAATTAATGAATCATATCCATGCATTGGCGCTACACACCTATACTCAAGGTGAGTGGGAGCAACTGGGAGAGTCCAGACGTTCACCCAACTGCCTGGGTGGGTCGAAAATAGCGGCAAATTAAGAAAAATTCCGCATGTCTGATGTGTTCCTGTCGTTTGATTGGTTACAATAGCCGAAATAATGCGAACAACAGGGACACATCAATATGATCATTAAGCCAAAAATTCGCGGTTTTATCTGCACCAATTCTCATCCGGTGGGTTGCGCCGAAAACGTCAAACGTCAAATCGAATTTGTCCGTAATAAGCCTGCCATTACCAATGGCCCCAAGAATGTATTAGTCATAGGCTGCTCCACAGGTTATGGACTCGCGTCAAGAATTACGGCTGCTTTTGGTAGCGAAGCCCATACTCTTGGTGTGTGTTTTGAAAAAGAGCCTACAGAAAAGAAAACAGCGACAGCTGGCTGGTATAATACCGCCGCTTTTCATCAGCAAGCGAACAAAGCCGGTTTAGCTTTCCATTCAATTAATGGCGACGCATTTTCTGATGAAATTAAGCAGGAAAGTATCGATTACATTAAGCAAAACATGGGGAAAATTGACCTCGTTGTTTACAGCCTGGCATCACCTAAACGTAAAGACCCCGATAGCGGTGAAGTCTACAGTTCAGTGTTAAAGCCAATAGGCAAACAATACACAACCAAAACCTACAATACGGACAAAGATCAGGTACACGAAGTGACACTTGATCCGGCTACCGATGAAGATATTGCCAATACCGTAAAAGTGATGGGCGGTGAAGACTGGGAACGCTGGGTTAAAGCTCTGCATAATGCGGGCGTTTTGGCCGAAAACTGTCAAACCACTGCTTATACTTACATAGGTAAAAAACTGACATTGCCAATTTACGGTCATGCAACCATCGGCCGCGCAAAAGAAGATCTGGATCGCGCGGCATCAGAGCTCGTCACCGAATGCGATGATCTTAATCTGAAAGCTTACGTTTCTTCATTAAAGGCGTTGGTAACACAGGCGAGTTCAGCTATTCCTGTTATGCCGCTGTATATTTCATTAATTTATAAAGTGATGAAAGAAGAAGGCACGCACGAAGGTTGTATCGAACAAATTTACCGCCTGTTTACTGAAGGTCTATATAATAGTAATCCGGAGCTGGATGACGCAGGCCGGCTTCACATGGACGGCTACGAAACCAACGATAAAACTCAGGCAAAAATAGAAGCACTCTGGGAGCAAGTAACTCAGGATAACTTCCATCAACTTGCCGATTACGAAGGGTATCATCAGGAGTTCCTGCACTTATTCGGTTTTGGCTTCGATAATGTCGATTATGACGCGGATATTGATCCAAAAGTAAACTGGTAAGCGTTGTGGGAAAAATGCTAAAATCCCAACGATAAGTGTGGAAAATGTTTCAGGTTGCCGATGACAAGCCCCCTGAAGGCGGTTGTTTGTGTCGGTAACTATTTGATTATTCAGGTTTCCAGCCCCGGTGGCTGGTTGTGATGAATCTTCCCTTAACGAGTAGTGCAAACGCATATGATTACGATCAAGAAAGGGCTGGACATCCCTATTAAAGGGGCGCCCCAGCAAGAACTATCCGACGGTAAGGCTGTGACGACAGTCGCTACCCTAGGTGAAGAATACGTGGGTATGCGCCCAACCATGCACGTGAAAGAAGGTGACCAGGTTAAAAAAGGTCAGCTGATTTTCGAGGATAAGAAAAACCCTGGTGTCAAGTACACAGCCCCCGAGGCTGGTGTAGTAAAAGACATCCTGCGTGGTGAGCGCCGAGTATTGCAGGCGGTTGTTATTGAATTGAAAGGTGACGAGCAGGTTACTTTTGATAAATTTGACAGCGACAAGCTCAATTCATTAGGTCGTGAGAAAGTTCAGGACATTCTGGTTGAGTCTGGTCAGTGGACTGCGCTTCGTACCCGTCCTTACAGCAAAACTCCGGCATTAGATGCAGAAGCCAGCGCGATTTTTGTCAACGCGATGGATTCTAACCCGTTAGCTGGCGACCCAACTTTATTTATAAATGAACAGAAACAAGCTTTCATTGATGGTCTGAAGGTTCTTTCTAACCTGACCGAAGGCAAATTGTTTGTTTGTAAAGCGGGTGACGCTGAAGTTGATACTGGCGACGCAGATGTCACGCTGGAGTCTTTTTCCGGCCCTCATCCATCAGGTTTGGTTGGTACTCATATACATTTCCTTCAGCCAGCGAGCATTAAACGCCCGGTATGGCATATTGGTTATCAGGACGTTATCGCTTACGGTAAGTTATTCACTACAGGTGAAATCTTTACTGACCGCGTTGTTGCGGTTGCCGGTGAAGGCGTTAAAGAGCCTCGCCTGCTGCGCACCCGCTTAGGTGCTAACTTGCATGAGTTAACGGATGGTGAGCTAAGTGGTGATAATCAACGTATTATCTCAGGGTCAGTCCTGCATGGTCACACTGCGGATAACGAACACGCCTGGTTAGGTCGTTTCCATAATCAGGTTAGCGTTATTCCGGAAGGCAATTATAAAGAGTTTCTGGGCTGGATACGTCCTGGCTCGGACTTGCACTCAGTTACACGCGCTTATGCCGGACACTTTAATCCGAAGAAGTTATTTAGCATGACAACGTCACTGAATGGTTCTTCACGTTCAATGGTTCCAATTGGTAACTACGAACGCGTAATGCCTTTGGATATTTTGCCAACATTACTGCTGCGTGACTTGTTATCAGGGGATACTGATGAAGGTCAGCAGTTGGGTTGTCTGGAACTGGACGAGGAAGACCTCGCATTGTGCACTTATGTTTGCCCCGGGAAGTACGAATATGGCCCGGTGCTGCGTGACTGTCTCACTAAGATTGAGAAAGAAGGCTAACCATGAGCTTGAAAGACACACTCGAGCGTATTGAACCGCAATTTGAAGAAGGCGGTAAATACGAGAAGTGGTACGCGCTTTACGAAGCCGTAGCCACTATTTTGTACACACCAGGTACTGTGACTAAGTCGGCTACGCATGTTCGTGACCGTATCGACCTTAAGCGCATTATGATCCTGGTGTGGATGATGACGTTCCCGGCAATGTTCTGGGGTATGTACAACGTTGGTAACCAGGCTGCTTTGGCTTTGGCTGACGGCTATGCGCTTTCTGATATCTGGCAGGTTGGATTGTTCCACTTGTTCGGTGGTGAACTTGGAGCCGATGCTGGATGGGGCACGAAACTTTGGTATGGTGCCTGTTTCTACGTACCTATTTATGCGGTTACTTTTATTGTTGGTGGTTTCTGGGAAGTGTTGTTTGCGTCTATTCGTAAGCACGAAGTTAACGAAGGTTTCTTCGTTACCTCGGTTTTATTCTCCCTGATTTTGCCGGCAACAACGCCATTATGGCAGGTTGCTTTAGGTATCACCTTTGGTGTCGTTATCGGTAAGGAAATTTTTGGCGGTACTGGTCGCAACTTCCTTAACCCGGCACTAACCGGTCGTGCATTCTTATACTTTGCTTACCCGGCCAGTATGTCAGGTGATTCCATCTGGACGGCTGTCGACGGCTTTTCTGGCGCGACAAACCTGGGTAAAGCGGCTCTGGGGGAAATGGATTACGGTAACACCCAGCTTTGGTGGGATGCCTTCCTTGGTAACATTCAGGGGTCAGTAGGTGAAGTTTCAACCTTACTTATTCTGGTTGGTGGTTTAGCGTTAATTTATTTCCGTATTGCCTCCTGGCGTATTGTCCTGGGTGTCTTTGCTGGTATGGTTCTGTTCTCCGGTTTACTGAACCTCGTTGGCAGTGAGACAAACCCAATGTTCGCAATGCCCTGGTACTGGCACTTAGTATTGGGTGGTTTTGCCTTTGCAATGATGTTTATGGCAACCGACCCGGTATCAGCGTCCTTTACCAATAAAGGGAAGTTCGCGTACGGCTTGTTAATTGGTTTTATGACGGTCATGATTCGTGTCATTAACCCGGCATTCCCGGAAGGCATCATGTTGGCCATCTTATTTGCTAACGTATTTGCACCGTTATTTGACCACTTTGTAGCACAGGCAAATATCAAACGGAGGTTAGCGCGCAATGGCTAAGAAAAATGAAAGTTTAGGCAAGACCGTTGGTGTCGTGCTGGCGCTTTGCCTGGTTTGCTCAATTGTTGTTTCCGGTGCTGCTATTGGTTTGAAACCAATGCAGGAAAAGAATGCGGCACTTGATATGCAAAAGAACGTTTTGGATGCTGCCGGTATTCTGGAAGCCGATACCGACGTTGTTGAAACTTACAAGCAACGCATCGATACCATGGTTGTCAGCCTTGAAGATTTATCCGTTAAGGATGACATTGACCCGACATCTTTCAGCAATCGCAAAGCAGCGAGTGACCCTGAAAGAAGTAAAAAACTTGAAAAAAAGAACGACCCTGCTGGTTTAGGTACCCGCGAAAATTTAACACAGATTTATCTTGTTAAAGATGAAAGCGGCGAACCAACAGGTCTTGTTCTTCATGTTCGTGGCCAGGGTCTATGGGGAACCATGTACGGCTTGCTGGCGTTAGAAGGCGACTTTGACACTGTTAAAGGCGTTAACTTCTACGAGCACTCTGAAACTCCAGGGCTTGGTGGTGAAATCACTAACCCGGCCTGGGTGAAAACTTGGCAAGGTAAAGAAGTTTACGGCGAGGACGGTAACGTCCAGTTTGAAGTGGTAAAAGGCGGCGCCAAAGGCGAGCACGAAATTGATGCGCTTTCTGGTGCAACTTTGACCAGTAATGGTGTTGAGTACCTGGTTCAATTCTGGATGGGCGAAAATGGTTACGGTCCATTACTCAAGAAACTTCGTGAGGGAGAGTTGAACAATGGCTAATGCAAAAGAAATGAAGTCCGTATTATTCGGGCCGATATTCGCCAACAACCCCATCGCATTACAGATTCTTGGTATCTGTTCTGCATTGGCTGTAACGTCAAAAATGAGCAACACCTTGGTTATGTGTATTGCGCTAACTGCGGTTGTCGCGTGCTCTAACTTATTTATTTCGATTATACGGAATCATATTCCGTCAAGCGTACGTATTATTGTCCAAATGACAATTATTGCGAGCTTGGTTATTGTCGTTGACCAGATACTAAAAGCTTACGCTTACTCAATTTCTAAAGAGTTGTCAGTGTTCGTTGGCTTAATCATTACTAACTGTATCGTTATGGGGCGCGCAGAAGCTTACGCTATGAAGAGCACTCCGTTTATGTCATTCCTGGACGGATTGGGTAATGGTTTAGGTTACTCAGTGGTGCTGTTGGTTGTTGGCTTCATTCGTGAACTCTTTGGTTCTGGTAGCTTGTTTGATGTACAGATTTTACCTTTGGCATCACAAGGTGGTTGGTTCGAACCGGTTGGCTTGTTACTGATGCCACCAAGCGCCTTCTTCATCATTGGCGGGTTTATCTGGGTACTGCGTACCTTCCGCACTGAACAAGTTGAACCTAAGGAGTAATGGTTATGGAACAATATATCAACCTGTTCATCCGCGCGGTTTTCATTGAAAACCTGGCATTGTCCTTCTTCTTAGGTATGTGTACGTTTTTGGCTGTATCTAAGAAAGTAAAAACGGCATTTGGTCTGGGTGTGGCGGTTATTGTTGTACTGGGTGTTTCAGTACCAGTAAACAATTTAATCTATCACAACATTCTGGCGCCAGGTGCTCTGGAATGGGCAGGCTTCCCGGATGCAGACTTAAGCTTTTTGAAATTCCTGACCTTTATCGGTGTTATTGCGGCATTGGTACAGATTCTGGAGATGACGCTGGATAAATATGTGCCTGCATTGTACAACGCACTGGGTATTTTCCTGCCACTCATTACCGTTAACTGCGCTATTTTTGGTGGCGTAGCTTTCATGGTCGAGCGTGATTACAATTTCGGCGAATCCGTTGTGTTCGGAATTGGTAGTGGTGTTGGCTGGGCTTTAGCTATTGTTGCTTTGGCTGCAGTGCGCGAAAAACTGAAATATGCAGATGTACCTGATGGCCTGCGTGGCTTGGGTATCACGTTTATTTCAGTGGGTCTGATTGGTTTGGGCTTTATGTCGTTTTCCGGCGTATCCTTATAACCAGTGTGTTGAATCGGTAAAAAAAGGTACGAATCGATGCAAGAGATATATCTCGGTGTAGGGATGTTTACCATCATCGTACTGGTTTTGGTTGCGATTATTATGTTCGCAAAATCAAAGCTGGTACCTCAGGGTGATGTAGAAATCCTGATTAATGACGACGAAGACAAAAAAATCGTGACCCAGCCAGGTACTAAACTTTTGGGCGCGCTGGCTAATGCTGGTATTTTCGTCTCGTCAGCTTGTGGTGGTGGTGGTTCATGTGGCCAGTGTCGTGTCACAGTTAAAGAGGGTGGTGGTGACATACTGCCGACCGAACTTGACCACATTACCAAACGTGAAGCTCGTGAAGGCTGTCGTCTTTCGTGTCAGGTTAACGTGAAACAGGACATGGAAATTGAATTACCAGAAGAAGTTTTTGGTATTCGCAAGTGGGACTGTACGGTTAAGTCTAACGACAACGTGGCAACCTTTATTAAAGAGTTTATTGTTCAGTTGCCGGAAGGCGAAGAAGTGCCTTTCCGTGCGGGTGGTTTCATTCAGATTGAAGCTCCACCGCATCACGTTAAATACAAAGACTTTGATATTTCTGAAGAATATCACGGAGATTGGGATCGTTTCGGTTTCTTTGATGTTGAGTCTAAAGTTGACGAAGAAGTTGTGCGTGCGTATTCAATGGCTAACTATCCGGAAGAGAAAGGCATTATTATGCTGAACGTCCGTATAGCGACGCCGCCACCTAACGACTTAAGCTTGCCTGCAGGTAAAATGTCATCGTACATTTTCAGTCTGAAGCCAGGCGACAAAGTCACAATTTCAGGTCCATTTGGTGAATTCTTTGCCAAAGACACTGACGCTGAAATGGTCTTTATTGGTGGTGGTGCTGGTATGGCACCAATGCGTTCTCATTTGTTTGATCAGATGCGTCGCATAAAAACGGATCGTAAGGTTTCATTCTGGTACGGTGCCCGCTCTAAAAAAGAAATGTTCTATGTTGAAGATTTCGACATGCTGGCCGAAGAGAATGAAAACTTTGACTGGCACGTGGCATTGTCTGATCCACAGCCTGAAGACAATTGGGAAGGTGATACTGGCTTTATTCACAACGTTCTTTATGAGCGTTATCTTAAAGACCACGACGCACCAGAAGATTGTGAGTTCTACATGTGTGGACCACCGGTCATGAACGCGGCAGTTATCAACTTGTTGAAAGACTTAGGCGTTGAAGACGAAAATATCATGTTGGATGACTTTGGTGGTTAATTCATGATGCTATCGAAACTGTCGATTGCTAAAATTTGGCTAGCCCTTCTGGGGCTGGCCTTTTTAGTTTCTTGTTCTGATGCACCTGAGAAAATATCCTTTAGCGGTAAGACTATGGGAACCACCTATAGTGTCACTGTCTACTCTAAGGATCCCAGGCACAACAAAGAAGAGATTCAGAAGAAAGTTGATATAGTGCTCAAAAGAGTTAATGCACAAATGTCGACTTATGATCCAGAGTCTGAACTCTCACAGTTTAATCAGTTTAAAAGTACCCAACCTATGGTTATTAGCCGTGACCTTGAACGGGTAGTTAATCGTGGTCTCGAAATTGCTGAGGAAACGGAAGGTGCTCTGGATATAACCGTTGGTCCTCTGGTGAATCTTTGGGGCTTTGGTCCTCAGGCAAGACCAGAAAAAGAACCGTCTGAAGAAGAGTTGAATGCGGTTCGGGAAAAAACGGGCTATCAGAAACTACGCGTAGAAAATCATCAGTTGATTAAAGACAACCCGGATCTATACGTCGATCTGTCTACTATAGCCAAAGGCTTCGGCGTCGACAGAGTTGCTCACTTATTGGATCAGTTGCGTATAAAGCAGTACCTGGTGGAAATTGGCGGTGAGGTTATCGCAAAAGGCGGCAAACCGGATGAAGCATTATGGCGCCTGGCGATAGAAAAACCGGTTTCAACGGAACGTGCGGTGCAACATGTTGTCCAATTTAAAGACGGCGCTTTGGCGACATCGGGTGATTATCGCAATTACTATGAAGAAGATGGTAAACGATATTCGCATATTATTAACCCGGTAACCGGTGCTCCTGTGCAGCATAACTTGGTTTCTACTTCAGTTTATGCCGAGGACACAATGTCTGCCGACGCTTATGCAACTGCTTTATTTGTAATGGGGACGGAAAGAGCAAAGTCCTTCGCAAAAAGACACAATATGGCAGTGATGCTCATTTATAAAACCGAAAACGGTTTTGAAGAGTATATGAGTGATGCATTTAAGCCGTTGTTGGCCGAGCAGTAGTAGGAGTTTTAATGCAAACCTTTATAATGGTATTCGCCTTATTTATTATCGTTGTGCTGGCGATGGCCGTTGGCTATATTGTACAGCGCAAGACAATTTCCGGTAGCTGTGGGGGAATTGGCGCTCTGGGCATGGAAAAAGCCTGTGACTGTGATGAACCATGTGACAAGCGAAAAGACAGGATGAAAAAGGAACAAGCCTGGAAAGAAAACCAGATTCATTGACCCTTTTAGTCATAAAGGTTATAAACATATAACTTTTAGTTAATTTGGAGGGTGGCATGAAACCAGTAGATATTCAGACAAACGCAAACGAACTTTATCTGGACTGTAATGCTACCACTCCGGTACTTCCCGAAATTATCCAGGCTGTTTCGCATACGATGGAAACGGTTTTTGGTAACCCTTCAAGCAGCCATATTACGGGCTTAAAAGCTCGCTATATTCTGGATACCACACGTCAGTTAGCTCGCAAAATTGTTGGCTTGCAGTCGGGGCGACTTATTTTTACCAGTGGCGCGACAGAAGGCATTCAGACGGCTGTGGTTTCTGCAATTCACGCGGCTATGCAGGTTGCTCCCGATAAGCGAAAAAAATACCTCCTGTATGGTGCGACAGAACATAAAGCTGTTCCCCAGGCCCTGGCTCACTGGAATCAGTTACTTGGACTGAAAGCTGAGCTTGTTGCCATTCCAGTTGATAAACAAGGCTTATTGGATAACCAGTTTATTGCTGAGCATGTCAAAGATGCTGCCATGATATGTACTATGGCAGTTAACAATGAAACCGGTGTTATTCAGAACTTAAAACAACTGGAAGAGACAATACGTCAGCAAAGCCCGGATGTACCCTGGATGGTTGACTGCGTTCAGGTATTGGGGAAAAAAGCTCTTAATTTAGATGAAACAACCATTGATTACGCTCCGTTTAGTGGTCATAAGCTTTATGGGCCGAAAGGCATTGGGTTTATGGCGGTTCGGGATTCAGCCCCTTATACCCCTCTAATTATTGGTGGAGGACAAGAGTCAGGTCTGCGTTCCGGAACCGAAAACTTACCGGGAATAGCAGCATTAAATGCGTTATTTGAATTGATGCTGGATGATAGTAACCGTCGCTTTCATAGTGAAGCTAAATTACAGGATTATCGATCTCAGTTGATTGAAGCCCTACGGTCAGCTTTCCCTTCTATTGTATTTAACCATGACTTTGAGCGCTCGGTTCCTACTACGCTGAACTTCTCCGTAGAAGGAGTTGCCTCGCGCGATATTATGGATGTTTTTGACGCCTGTCAGATAAGAGTGAGTTCAGGCTCTGCATGCAGTTCTAAGGTAACAAAAAGCTTTGTTTTAGACGCTATGGGGCTGGAAGAGTGGCGCAGCGGTTCTGCTATTCGATTATCTTTTGGTCCGGCAACGCGACAAGAGGAAATTACTGAGGCTTGTGTACGTATAAAACAAGCTGCTGATGCATTGAGAAATTCCTGCTTGATTGTTGCGGACACGAATAACGATAACGACGCTCAGTTAGACGGTGTTGTGCAACTGAAGTACGATGATCATTGCTGTTACCTGGTAATAGATAAGCAAGCTAAAGAAATAGCCGTTATCGATCCTCATCCGGCTTTGGCTGGCAGAATTGAGAATATTGTCAGCTGCCAGCATTATCAAGTGAAAGCGGTGGTATCGACATCCGCTGATTCAATTACCAGCCAGTCTATTGAGTTGTTATTACCAATACTTATGCCTGAGCAGTCAATAGACGAGTACGATGTGTTTGGCTGGCCTAAGTCTGCTACTGATTCCTGTGACGTGGTTCCAATGGAATGCGAAGGCAGTGTCAGTGGCTGTGTGAGTATCGGTGAGCGACGTTTATTTCGAGTCGGTAACCGTAATCCGGTTTATGTATTAAGTGAATCGGCTGCGCTGAAAAGCCGGGTGGGTTCAGACTTTTTATTTACCGGGTCTGAGGCAGCTTCAAGCACTTATGAGTGCTTTATTGGCGAGAGTACGCTTATTTGCCCGGGGCAAGACTCAGAGCACCATATTGTTTACACGCCTTGTGAATTAAACGGTGACTGTCGTGTTGATGATGGAGTTAATATTCCGGTGGGGGATACTGACGAATTCTGGCATCGCGATGATTTATTAATTGTTGACGTGCGGGAGCGGCAGGAGCACGTATTGTCCGATATTCCCTGCAATGCAGAGGTGGTTAATGTACCACTGACCGAAGTCATTCAATTTATACACAGTAATTCACACTTGCGTGAGCGCGATATTATTTGTTTGTGTCGCTCAGGCAACAGAAGCCAGGTGGTAGCTAATGTGCTTAAGCGACACGGTTTTAATAGCCGTCACTTATTAGGTGGGCTGGCTTTATTGAGTTCTCCAGCGGCTTAATGTGCGTTAATCGCTAGAGTTTCGGGCGCTGTTGCGGCGCCTGCCATTGCAAACGACCCACATAACCGTCTTTACCAACCAGCCAGCAGCTGATATCCCCATGACACTGAATATTCCAGATATTGGCATCAGAGAGCTTAAACCACTCATTATTCTGTAGGTCTAATGCTGCTGCGCCTTGAGGGTTAGAGGTCAGCAACCAGGAACCCTTGTGGTCGACCAGGCTTAAGCTATAAAGAGCACCTTTAATTGGCGGCCCGGGCAAGGCTTCAAATTCGTTGTTTTGATAATGCCACAAGCGATTTTCATCGCCAGAATCATCATTTAAATCACCACCAGCAATATAAAAGGTTTTATCGTCAATAGGCCACACACTGGTGATGCCCGCCATAGGCCCTGCTTCCATTGGTGTTTCTACCACACGAAAGCGAATGCCAAACGAGCCTTTAATTAATACTCGAGCTTTATCAGCATTACCCGTTGCAATCATCCAGTTGTCTTTATTAAAGCGGGCACAGCTGCCACTTGAGGCGAAACCACCTTCGTTAGATTGAGGCGGCTCGGCGACCGCGCTGCGAACTTGCATCCAGTTGCGGCCATCGGCACTGCGTACCATCCGCCATTCGTCTCCAACACTGTCGCCATGTACCCAGGCTTCGCCGCTAGGAGAAAGTGCCATGCAGTTGAAAAAGCTGTCCGCCTCGCCGCGATAACGCAGACGCCAACTGTTACCACCATTCTCAGTGTAGTAAATACGTGACTGACCACCGGTACCAACGCTTAACGCATAGGCGCGGCGGTCATCAATAGCTTCAATATCGCGAAAATCGAGGTCACCAGGTCCGGGTTGAAAATATTCCCAGCTTTTTCCTGAATCGGTAGTTCTGGCTACAGTTCCTTTCTCACCGGAGATCCAAATAGTATCGCGACTAACCGGACTCACCCCCACCCACTGTTGCTGGCGGACGTTGTCAAAAACTTCGATTTCCGGGGGCTCAGCAACTGCTGACAAACTGAACAATGCGCTGAAAGGCAAAGCGAGCCTAAGTATATTAACGGCTCGCTGCTGTAGCTTCGATGTCATAGACGTAACCTAATTAATTATGCATGTTATTGAGTGTAACACGTTTCCTTTTTACCGATACGTCAGTTCGAAGCTGCCGGTTTACTGGGCGTCGAAACATAATCCATTATCAGAAATGCTGTCGTCACTCATCAGATACAAATAAGTTGGCATCAGATCTTTTGGCGTTTTAAGCGACTTCGCGTCTTCTGCCGGATACGCTTTTGCCCGCATTGATGTGCGGGTCGCACCGGGGTTAATGACGTTGGTGCGTAATTTGGTATCTTCATACTCGTCGGCAATAACCTGAGCCATACCTTCGGTAGCAAATTTACTGACAGAATATGGTCCCCAGAATGCCCGGCCTTTTCTTCCTACGCCGGAAGACGTGAAAACTAATGATGCGTTCGGAGATTTTTCCATTACCGGAATCAGTGCCTGAGTCATGGCAAACTGACCCGTTACGTTAACCTGCATAATGTCGTCCCAGCTGTCTTTTTCAATGTGAGTAAAAGGGGACAGAATGCCAAGTAGCCCAGCGTTATGCAGCACACCGTCTAATTTGCCGAACTGATCGGCAATGGTGGCCGCCATATCACGATAATGACTTTCTGTTGCGCCTTTTAAATCCAGCGGAATAATTGCTGGTTGAGGACTTTCCTGAGCGATAATTTCGTCATAAACTGACTCCAGCTTGCTAACAGTACGCCCCAGTAAAATGACTGTAGCGCCATGTTCGGCGTAGCTCAGAGCGGCTTGACGACCAATTCCGTCGCCTGCACCAGTAACTAAAATAACCTTATTTTTCAATAATTCAGGGCTTGCCTGATAATCATGTACGGTTTTAATTTCCATAACAGTTTCTTAATACCATTGGACTGTGGTCGGGTGAGTGGGCTATTGTAACGATATTCGAGTAACTTCTCAGCAAACGAACGAAAAATCGGTAAAAAGCCTTTCATCTTATTTGATACCGGTGTATAAAAATCGTTAAGAGAAGCCGTAAAATAACAAATCATAAAAAAGAATTGAGGATACCTCATGAAGAAATTATTACTCCCGCTTGCGATTGGTTCTGCACTTAGCCTGGTAGGCTGCGGCAGCGGCGACGAAGCTCCTGTTACAGAAACCGAAGTTAGCGTTGCTGCGTCACGCGTGGTTTTTGACCCGTCCAATGGTGCTTTATCTGCGCCTACTAACATCTTATTAAGCGGTTCAACTGATGGCACGTTGAATTTGCCAGTTGAAGATGTGTCAGATATAGCAAACCCTCAGGTTGCTATCAATGGGCTTGATGGCTGGGGTACGCACTCAACCTTAACTTTTAATTTCTCATTACCAGTTGATGAAAACGGTGAGAAAGTCACTATTGAAGCTGCGAGCCTGGAAGCTCAGGGTTCAATACGGGTATTTGAAACGATTCAGGGCGGCAGCGCTGTTTCTGAGCAATGTGCCGCTGCAAATCCTGCGGCTGTATGTGCCGTAACAGGTGAGCTTGAACACAATACCGACTTTACGGTTAAAGCAACGGGTGAGGGCAGTGTTGCCGTTGTACCACTGCGTCCATTCAAACCTAAAACCGGTTACCTGGTGGTATTGACCGACAATATTCAAGACTCCCTCGGTCGCGATGTTAAACCATCACAAACCTATACATTAATGAAGCGTAATGCCGATGAGAAGCCTGTTTCAGGTGATGCAAGTGCAGTCTCTCTGCAGCGCCTGGTTAACAGTTATGAAGGTTCTTTAGAGCAGTATGGTGTAGACTCTGAAGGCGTGATTTACAGCTCGAACTTTACTACACAGTCTGTGGGTGATGTTTTGGGTATGACAAAAACCTTGCTGGGACAGAAAATGGCGGCTGGTAATACTCCACAACTGCAAGCAGCATATTTAGGTCGAACATTAGATGAAGACTTGACTGACGCAGGTATCACCGATCCAAATGCGCTTGCCGCAGCGAGTGCGGCAAAAGTATATGGCGGACAAGTAGACTTACCTTATTACTCTCCAATACCTAGTGCTGAAAATCCTACTGCACCAATAACAGGTCGTTGGACGGCAAAATGTGATAGTCCGATATCTATCGTCGGCGGCATTGAAAGCGGAGCCATTCCTGATGGCACTCTTGGTATCACTCAAGAGTCGATAGCAGCCGATAAAGCAGAAGTTATCCAGACTTTGGTTGAAACCTGTATTGCTCAGCCAAATGGAATTGACTTGCCAGGCGTTGATGAAGAGCGCCATTTGACTAAATACAACCCAGTGCCGACTGTTCAGGATACTGAAACGGTTAATGCTTTTGTGACTATTCCTGATTTGGCAACAGCAAATGCTGTTCGCGCCGGAATGGATCCTGCTTTGCCTGCTTTAACTGCGCCTGCTGACGGTTGGCCTGTGGTGATTTTCCAACACGGTATCGCTCAGGATAAATCTAATGCAGCGGCTATTGCCGGGACGTTAGCTATCGCTGGATTTGCAACTGTTGCCATTGATCATCCACTGCATGGGGATAGAGGCTTTGATGTTGATAGCGATGGTAATCTTGATATTACCGCTACCGGCACAGAAAACGTTACAACTTATATGAATCTGAGCAGCTTGCTTACGACACGCGATAATTTGCGTCAATCGATTGCTGACTTAGTCGGTTTACGCGTTAGTTTGAATAACTTTATCGCAGGTGATGGTGCTGAACTTGACGGAAGTGATGTGCACTTTGTTGGACACTCTTTGGGGGCAATTGCCGGCACAGGTTTCACTGCCTTGGCTAACACCTCTTTTGGTGAAGACAGTCCGCTTGTGTCACTTGATAACCAGTTTTCTGTTCAAGCCTCAAGTTTAGGTATGCCTGGTGGTAGCATAGCGAGTTTCCTATTGGCTTCTGACAGCTTCGGGCCGACGATTAAAGCAACTTTGCTGTATTCATCTAATCCAGAATTTAAAGCTGCGGCCGACCAGGCTATCGCTGGCGGCGCCACTCTTGAAGAATTCTATGCAGGATTTATGGCACAAGCGTCAGAACAGCAAGTCGCGCAAATTAATGCAACTCTTGAACAGTTCGCCTTTGCAGCTCAGACCGTTATCGATTCAGGTGACCCTGTTAACTATGCAAGTAGCGTAGTCGCATCGGAAACACCCATTCATGTGATAGAAGCTATTGATGATGCTGTTATCCCGAATTCAGTGGAGAATAAACCACTGGCGGGAACAGAACCTTTGGCTGCATTGCTTGGTCTGCAGGGCATCTCAACTACGACAACATCTGAAGATGGAACCACGCCGGTATCAGGCATCGTTCGCTTTGGTGGCGATGCAGAGCATGGCTCGTTAGTTGATTCTTCTGCATCAGCAGATGTTACTGCAGAAATGCAGCAACAAATTGCTTTCTGGTTTGCAGCCGACATGTTGCAGTTACCAGTAACCAACGAAGAAGTGGTAGAATAATCCTAGGTTATTGAACACTTTGTATTCAAAGGCCGGCAGTTATGCTGGCCTTTTTCGTTTTAGGAGAGTGGTATGGATTTTGTTGCTGATATTGGAGGCTTTTTACTAAAAGCCGCTATTATTGTGGTGGCTGTTGGTTTTATTGTAGGCCTTATTGCTCAGGCGGCGCAGAAGCAGAAAAAGAGTAAAGGTGACTTACAAGTCACGCATTTATCTAAAGAGCTGAATGAGCTCAGTGAACAATTGAAAATTGAGCTTATGGATAAAAAAGCTCAGAAAAAAGCACTAAAAGCGTTAAAGAAAAAGAAGGCTGTGGAGAACAAAGAGAAACGGCTTTTTGTTCTAGACTTTAAAGGCAGTATGGACGCGAAGGAAGTCGATAGCTTACGCCATGAAGTCAATGCCATTTTAAACTTGGCCACTGAAAAAGATGAAGTTTTGGTGAGGCTGGAAAGTGGCGGTGGTGTCGTCAATGGTTATGGGCTGGCGGCGGCTCAGTTACTGCGTTTAAGAGAACACAACTTAACCGTTAATGTGGCTATTGATAAGGTCGCGGCAAGTGGTGGTTATATGATGGCCTGTGTCGGTCATAAACTGCTCGCGGCACCTTTTGCCTTTATCGGTTCAATAGGTGTGGTTGCACAAATACCGAATTTCCACCGTCTTTTGAAAAAGCATAATGTCGATTTTGAACAATTAACGGCTGGCGAATATAAGCGCACTCTGACTATTTTCGGCGAAAATACCGATGAAGGGCGTCGTAAGTTTAAACAGGATTTAGAAGCCATTCATCGTCAGTTTAAGTCTTTTGTCCAGGAAAATCGCAGTGAGCTGGATATAGACAAAGTTGCAACAGGCGAGGTCTGGTCAGGTCAGGAAGCAAAAGAGCTTGGCTTAATTGATGAAGTGACGACCAGTGACGCGTGGTTAATGAAGCAGCATAAAGGTTTTGATGTATTACAATTACAGTATGTTATCCGTAAACCGCTAAGTGAACGTTTTGCGAAAGGTATGTCTGTTATTATCCACACCTTAAAATCTTCCTTAACCCGGTCAGATGTCGCACAATAGAAGGTGTTCAGCGAGGCTTACAGTTTTATAGCTGCTTATTTAAAAGCTTTCTGCTAGGCTGTCGCAGTTTTTTAGAATGAATAATAAAGGACGCTTATGAGCGAAAAGAAAAAACTCAGCCTGACTAGCCGTATTGTTATCGGCATGGTTGCTGGGATCATTCTCGGTACCATTATTCGTTACGTTGCCGGTGATAATGCCTGGGTCTCTCTGTATTTAACCAATGGTCTTTTCGACGTTGTTGGTCAAATATTCATTACCTCTTTGAAAATGCTTGTTGTGCCACTGGTATTTGTGTCACTGGTGGTCGGCACTTGTTCCTTAAGTGACCCGAGTAAGCTTGGACGCTTAGGTGGTAAAGCTGTTGGCATGTATATGATCACCACGGCAATAGCGATTACCTTTGCGATTAGTTCGGCAATTTTGGTGCAGCCAGGCTCTGGCATTGAGCGCGCTTCGGACGCCACTTTTGAGCCCAGCGAAGCGCCGTCGGTTAGTGAAGTTATTGTTAACTTGTTCCCCGATAACCCGATTAATGCTATGGCCGAAGGCAATATGCTGCAAATTATTGTGTTTGCATTGTTGTTCGGTATTTCCATGGCCTTAGTCGGTAAGCCGGGTGAACGTTTAAAAGGCTTTTTCGATGATTTGAATTCGGTCATTATGAAGCTAGTCGTTATTCTGATGAGCGTAGCGCCCTATGGTGTATTTGCGTTAATGGCTAAGCTGTTTACGGAAATTGGCGTGGAAATGATAGGCAGTCTGGCGAAGTACTTCCTGCTTGTGCTGTTTGTGCTGCTCGCTCATGGTTTAATTATTTACCCCTTATTTATGCGCGTTCTTGCCCGGGTTAAGCCGGGACTTTTCATGCGTAAGATGCGTGACGCTCAACTGTTTGGCTTTAGCACCGCAAGCAGTAATGCGACTATGCCTATCACTTTAGAAACCGTTACCCGTCGTTTAGGCGTTAGTAACAGTGTGGGTTCCTTCACTGTGCCGCTGGGCGCTACCATCAACATGGATGGTACGGCTATTATGCAAGGTGTTGCCACCGTCTTTATCGCGCAGGTGTATGGGCTGGACTTAGGTGTTGCTGAATACCTTATGGTGATTATGACGGCAACTCTCGCATCGGTCGGTACTGCCGGAGTGCCTGGCGTTGGGCTTATTATGCTTGCCATGGTGCTGCAGCAAGTTGGTTTACCGGTTGAAGGTATTGGCCTTATTATCGGGGTGGATCGCTTGTTGGATATGACCCGGACTGCAGTTAACGTAACCGGTGACGCTATGGTCAGCTGCGTAGTTGCTCGCTCCGAAGGCGACTTTGATGAAGATGTTTATTATGACAAAGAGGCTGGCAAAAAACTGGAAGAACTTTAGCGATTGAGGTTTATCCAGATAATCCGCCGAGAGCCGGTGCACAATTAAGCGTGCACCGGTACTCCTGAGTGAAAACGTAGCTCAGTATCGTCAGATGTAATTAATTCCGCTTCCCACTCTCTGAACTGATTAACCCGCTCAGTAATGTCTGTATCGCTTAGCTTCTGCGCTAATTCCAGGTAGTCCTGATAATGGCGTGCTTCTGAACGTAACAGGGACACGTAAAAGCGGGCTATATCCTCATCCAGATAAGGTGCGAGTGCGGCAAAACGCTCACAAGAGCGTGCTTCAATAAGAGCGCCTATAATTAATTTATCAATTAAAGCCTGCGGTTCGTAAGTGCGTACATGCCGGATCAGGCTGGCGGCGTAACGCGATGCGCTGAGCTTATAAAGTGGCACATCTCGTACCTGCATTATTTCAAGAACCTGCTGGAAGTGATGCAGCTCTTCCCGAATTAAACGGGACATTTTATCAATAATTTCGTCGGCGTATGGTTGTGACTCAGCGGCTTGTAGAGCGTGAGACAACTGCTTGCTTTGTTTAAGTTGCTGAAAATTCCCAAGGCCGCGATAAACCAAATCTTCGTATGGCTGCAGAGCGTCAAGCAGGGTTTGTCCGTGGTCTTTATTAACGGCATAACGGCGCAGCAATAAGGCTGCACTTTGAGCCGCTTTTAGCTCACAGTGTAAATGATCCAGTAAGATGACGGGCAGATTCTCAGCCAGCGACGCCTGCTTAACCCACTCTGAAGGCGTTCGGCAAAGTAAAAACGAGTGTATTGGGTCGAGCAGATTTAGATAGGGTTCGACGAGACTATAATTCACAGCGATCCTTCTTGGCGTAAAAGGTGTAATAATAAATTAACAACTAACCCTTTGTTCTATAACAAAAGGCCTTGACAGAATACAGATGGTGCTGAATATTAGATGCATGGGGTGAATTTTTCAGCAGTACCCGCGTCAAAAATTATAACGTATTTACGAATTCGGCGGTATGACCGCGAACTATGGGGAAGTGAAATTATGATACTGAATCATATTTGGGGGTTATACGCCCATCCAGCGCAAGAGTGGAAATCGATAGACAGCAAGCGTGAGAGCTTTCTTTATTCGTGTTCTCATATTTTACTGGTAGCAATTTTACCTTGCTTGGCCGCTTACTACGCTTCAGCTCATATTGGCTGGAGTGTCGGTGCACGCGAGTCCATTTATCTTACCCAAAGCAGCGGCGTCATGCTTGGCGTTGCAATGTATATTGGTATTTTGGGAGCCACGTTTGCGTTGGCTTACTTAATTTACTGGATGGCAAAAACCTTTGGTGCTGATCCCAGTTATACGAAATCGCTTGAATTAGCAGCTTACGCGGCAACTCCGGTTATTATGTCGGGAATAGCGTCAGTTTATCCTGAATTGTGGTTTGTTGCGTCGGTTTTCCTTATTGGCGTGGCTTATTCGGTTTACCTGCTTTACTCAGGTCTACCGGTTATTATGCACATTCCGGAAGAACGTGGTTTCCTATACGCGAGCTCGGTAGTGACCGCGGGTCTTATTGCTATGGTTGTATTAATGGCAACCACCGCCATTTTATGGACCAATGGTTTTGGACCAGACTTTATTTCTTAACGTAAATGCTAAATAAAAAAATGCCCGGTTCTGTTTAATCAGAATCGGGCATTTTTTATTGTTTCAATAAAGTACTTTCGTAAAGGTTATTTCTTCAGGTAATGACCCGCCAGACAAGTAACCGGAGCTGCTGTTGGTTTGCCGTGTTGCCAGTCTCCGCCTTCCACGCCGCTACCGGCAATATCAATATGGATATAACTTATTGGATGCTCACTATCAATGCCATGATTGTCCAGACCGGATACTCCGGTCAGAAATGCCATTGGGAATTGGTGTCCACGTGGCGTAGCGGCAGAAGGACCGTTGTTAGATGACAACAGGTCATCGCATAAAGTACGGCCTTTAACAAAGTCAAAGTCTTCACGACGGGACCAGGATATTTCTGTTGGGTCACCATAGGTTTCGCCTGCATTGAATAGAGCCTGAGCCAGATTTTGACGACGTGCATGGCCATTGGGTACCAGAGCGCTGTATGGACCTTTTGAAAGGGCTGCGTGGCCTGTCAGAGTTGCTACCGTGTACAACTCGTGTTCGCCGTCACTTTTCGACGCTTCTTCGCGCAAATGCGACAACAAGTCGGCCATTATCAGGCGACCTTCGGCATCGGTATTGCCAATGCGAACACGCTTGCCGCTGTGGCCGGTAATAATTTCATCGGCAACAAAAGCATCCGAACCAATGCTGTTACGTACCGCGCCAATTTCAGCAATCACATTAAGGTGTTCTGGCTGTAATTCCGAAACCGTTTTTAAGAAGCCGGCAACGCCTGCAGCACCGCCTTTATCGCGGCTCATACCGGCCATATGCCCACCGGTTTTTAAGTCAGCACCACCGGTGTCGTAAACAATACCTTTACCGGCAAACATAACCGTACGTTCCGGGTTATTACCGTGGTACTCAAGGCGAATAACACAAGGGCGGTGACGCTCTACAGCCATTGACGAGCGACCAACGGCTGCCAGTAGAGGATACTCATGCTGTAGCTGCTGGTAGTCATCACTAACCGTGACCTTAACCGAAGTGTGGGCAAAGGCCTGGCGGCAATACTCAGCGAATTTAGGTGGTGCCATACGCTCAGGTTCGGTACCTGCAAGGTCGCGGGCAACGCGTTTACCGGCTTCAACTGCCATAGCCCATTCAGCGTCGAGCTCTCCAACTAAAATGACGTTCTGAGTCGGTTCAATGGCTTCTTCACCATGAGCTTCGCGAGCTTCCAGTGGCTGGTAAAGTGCCTGACAAAAGCCAAGGTAAGCGGCTAAAAAGGCTTGCTGATAACGCTCGTCATTCACATTGACATTATTCAACGCGATAACCGGGTGGCGGGCACCGGCATCTTGCGCAACTTTTGCTGCCGCATGTGCTGCATCGAAAACCTGGCGGACATCGTCGAAGTCACGGTTTAACGGCCCGGTAGGCGCAGCGACCAAACGCTGTCCGGGAACGCCGTCAGCCTTCAACAGTAAGGGTTGTTTGCCCACTCTTTGATCGGTAATTTGTGCCTGCTGGATAGTCTCAGCCAGAGCGGAATCGTCAATAGAATCAAAATTTCCAATTAAGATAAGTGCATCAGCACCATCTTTTGAGTATGCGTCAGCCAGCGAGCTGACGATTTGCAGTTGTGCAAATGCCATAGGTTAAACCTCTTAATCAGTTTGTCGGTTAAGCGCGACGCCAGCGAGTGCCTTCTGCACCATCTTCTAAAACAATACCCATGTTGGTTAGTTCATCACGAGCTTCGTCTGCTGTAGCCCAGTCTTTATCTTCCCGGGCCTGATTACGCTTGGCAATCAACGCTTCAATTTTGGCGACATCGTCGTCATCGCCTTGTAAAAACTCTTCCGGAGACTGTTGTAGCAGCCCCATTACTTCAGCCAGCTCAAGCAAAACGTGCGCTAACTGCGCGGCTGTGTCTGGAGCACTCTCGCGGTTGCGGTTAATTTCCCGGGCAATTTCAAATAACACACTCATTGCTTCCGGTGCGTTTAAGTCGTCGTCCATTGCCTGTTTAAAACTCTGCCAGTATTTACTACGTAACTCGTCGCTGGCGGCTTGCGGTGTTAGGTCACGCAATGCGGTGTACAAGCGCTCCAGAGCGGAATGCGCCTGATCCAGATTTTCTTGAGTATAGTTTAGCTGCGAGCGATAGTGGCTCGACAGCAGAAAGTAACGAACCGTTTCCGCGTCGTATTGTTCCAGTACGCTGCGAATGGTAAAAAAGTTACCCAGTGACTTCGACATTTTTTCATTGTCGACCTGTACCATACCGCTGTGCATCCAGTACTTTACGTACTCAGATTGATTTGCGCAGCAGCTTTGAGCTATTTCATTTTCATGATGAGGAAAAGACAAATCAGAGCCGCCACCATGAATATCGAAAGTTTTGCCCAGGTGCTTCTTATTCATTGCTGAACATTCAATATGCCAGCCCGGGCGACCTTCGCCCCAGGGCGAAGACCAGCTGGGCTCTCCGGGTTTAGCACTTTTCCAGAGTACAAAGTCGAGTGGATCTTGCTTGGCCGCATCAACATCAACCCGTGAACCCGCTTGCAATTGCTCTAAGTCCTGGCGACTGAGCTTGCCGTAATCGTTAAATGTAGAAACATCAAACAGAACATCGCCGTTACCTGCTTCATAAGCGTTGCCGTTGTCAATAAGGCTTTTAATCATCTGGATAATGTCATCCATATGACCGGTAACCCGGGGTTCAATATCAGGGCGAACCAAATTTAACGCATCAAAGTCTTTGTGCATTTCGCCGATAAAACGCTCGGTCACCTGATGAAAATCTTCTCCGTTTTCTGCTGCACGTTTAATGATTTTATCGTCTAGGTCAGTAATGTTGCGCACGTACTTAACTTCGTAACCGAGCTTGCGCAGATAACGCACAACGATATCAAAGGCGACATAGGTTCTGGCATGACCAATATGGCAGTAGTCGTAAGTGGTAACACCGCACACATAGATACCCACGTGGCCGGGCTGAATAGGCTCAAATGGCTGCTTTTTGCGGGTTAGGGTGTTAAATACGGTTAATGCCATAAATAGTGTCTCTTACTTTTAAACGGTTAGCGATGAAAACTGGGGGCTTATGATACCACCTATGGTACGGCTCTGGTACACTATTGGCTGGTTTAGTCAATGAAACAGGTACATTCAATGCAAGTCGTTTTACATACCAACCATGGTGATATCACTTTAGAAATGCACAATGAAACCGCGCCTAAGACTGTAGATAACTTTTTACAGTATGCCCGTGACGGTTTTTATGACGGCACAATTTTTCACCGTATTATTAGCAACTTTATGGTGCAGGGCGGTGGTTTTGAGCCTGGCATGAAGCAAAAAGAAACACGCGCGAATATTGAAAACGAAGCGCCGACAGCAAAACCCAATGTGGTTGGGTCGGTGGCTATGGCGCGCACGCCCGATCCTCATTCAGCGTCGTCTCAGTTTTTCATTAACGTGAACGACAATGCCTTTTTAAACTTTCAGAATGAGACACCGAATGGCTATGGCTATTGTGTATTTGCCGAGGTTGTTGAAGGTATGGATGTGGTAAACACGATTAAAGACGTGAAAACCGGTTCAGCAGGCTTCCATCAGGACGTGCCGGTTGAAGACGTGGTTATTGAAAGTGTGTCGGTTAAAGAATGATTCTATGACCACCGGCTTTATTGCTGACTTACATTTAAGTCCGGGGCGGCCAGATATTCTGGCTGCTTTTAGTGACTTTTGTCAGCAACACCGGAATCTGGATGCGCTTTATATTCTTGGCGACTTATTCGATGCCTGGCTGGGCGACGATGACACCAGCGAATTTGCGGCGCAAGTAAAAAGTCAGCTGAAGCACATGACGGACAGCGGTGTACGCCTTTACTTTATGGCTGGAAATCGTGACTTCATGGTGGGCGAGCGTTTTGCCAGCGACGTTGGTTTAACCCTTCTTCCGGATGAAACCGTCATTGATTTGTATGGTGAGCGAATACTGCTGATGCATGGTGATACTTTATGTACGCTGGACAAAGGTTACCTGCGTTATCGGGCTATTATCCAGAATACTCTGGTCAAAAGTATTATGCGCAGCTTACCCTTGTCGTGGCGTATGCGTATAGCTAATCGGCTACGGCAAAAATCCAGTAGCCAAAGACCTGAATTAACTCCGGAACAGCTTTATAAAATGGATGCTCAGCACAGTGAAGTGCTGCATGTTATGGAAAAGCACGGCGTTAGAAAGCTCATTCATGGTCACACACACCGTCCGGCCGTGCATTGCTTCACTCTCGGTGACGGCAAACCTGCTAAACGTATCGTACTGGGCGACTGGTATCAGCAGGCCAGTGCTTATCTCGTTTCTAAATAACGCTTGCGCTTTTTCGCACTGAGTTTTGTGGTGTCCACCAACACCAACCCATCTATCGAATGGTTAAAGTCCGGGTCAACGCCAAACTCTAAAAACTGCACTCCGCCGGGTTCACATAGCTCCGAGTATTGTTTATAAAGTGTGGGAATGGCAGAGCCGATATTCGCCATGTAACTTTTTAGCAGAACAAATTCATCGGCGTAGTTGTTACCGGTAAAGTCAGGCACCGTTGAGTCGGTGTTTAAACGATAAGGAATGTTCGCCCTGGCCATCGGTGTTTGCGGCGGAAAATGGCTGCTGTAAAATTTAACTAAAGCGGCCTGCGCATCTTTTGGTAAGGCGTTGCTAATACTGACAGAACCAAATAAGTAACGATAATTTGGGTGCTTACGCAACAGCGCACCAATACCAACCCAAAGATAATCCAGGCTGCGTTTACCCCAGTACCGAGGCTGAACAAATGAGCGACCCAGCTCCAGGCTTTGCGGAAAAATCTCCTTCATAGCGTCTGAGAACTCATAGAATCCGTCACTGTAGAGTCCGTTTTGGCCGTGAGTTTCTATTATTTTTTTACAGTCGCCCAGACGGTAAGCACCGGCAATTTCAAGGTCATCCGGATCCCAGAGTATCAGATGCATATACCAGGTATCGTACTCATCAAGGTCCCGTTTACGCCAGGTGCCTTCGCCCACGGTGCGAAAAGCGACTTCTCTTAAGCGGCCTATTTCCCGAAGAATAGGAGAGCTACCACTGAATTCATACAGATAAATCTTTTTGCCACATGGGGTTTCACCAAGTAACTCACAGGCCTCAATGGCCGCTTTCAAAGGTTGGCGCGATTCAGGACGGGCTATTGCTGTTTGAGTTGGGAAAATCGATTTTTTTTGAGTACCTAAACGGTACAAGTGCTTTTTAAACAGTTTAACCTGCTGGTTGACACTAAGACCCTGATGAATAAAGGCTTCAACCGGTATTCTTTGCCCTATATGACATTTAACCTGTTTACGTTGCTGACGGAACATTTCTTTCACCAAGAGCATGGTTGCTAAAGGTTTATAGACCATAGAAGCGGTGTAAAACCAGGCGGAATTGTGAGCATCAAGGCGTATTGGCAAAATGTCACTTTGGGTTGCCTTGGCTATTTTAAGAAAGCCACTTTGCCAGTGTGTGTCGCGTACCCCATTAGGGCGTAACCGCGACACTTCTCCTGCAGGAAATAGTATGACGCACCCTTCGTCGTGAAGGTGGTTATGTATGTTGCGAATGTCTTTGCGGCTGGGTTTGCCGCCAAAGACATTAACCGGCAGCAATAGGGAATTAAGAGGTTCGAGTGCAGACAGCCATTCATTGGCAACTATTTTTACATCGCTGCGCATTTCACTCACTAACTTTAATAACGCCAGGCCATCAAGAGAACCTATCGGGTGATTCGCAATAATAACCAGACGTCCGCTGACAGGGATATTATCCAGTTCTTGCGAAGAGTAGGAGTAAGTGAAATTAAAGTAGTCCAGAGTGTGTTCAACAAAGTCTATGCCTTCTAAAGAGGGAAAACTTTTGCCAAACTTCTGAATGTCTTCTTCGTGTAAAAGGTTGCGTAAAACCCAGGTTGTTGGCTTTTCTAACCAGGGTTTACCTTTAATGAGTGGAAGCTTGTCATTAACGACTTTGTCTACAGATAACATCAAGTGCTCCGGCAGCTACTGATGGTAAAAGTGTAGAGAGCGTAAATGACAGTTTAATGACGGTGGCTAACAAAAAGGGAGCCGGTTAAGGCTCCCTCGAATTCGTTCTGTGCTTTAACAGTATGCTTAGTTGTTAAATTGCTTACCGAAGAACGAGTCTTCCAGCCATTGTGGACGCTTATCGGCGTTCGCAATTTCTTTACCAATGGCAAAGTTAATGTTGGTAAAGCGAGCTCCGGCTTCGTAGTTAATGTCTAAGTTGAGCCCATCGCTGGGCTTATGATAATGCTCAGCAAAAAACTCGCCCCAGACTTCTCCACCGTCTTCACCTTCGGTACGTGAGGTAAAGCCGGTCATCAAAAATACCGCCGGAATACCTTTTTTAACCAGAGTGTAATGGTCTGAGCGTGTAAAAATAGCCTGCTCAGGCATAGGGTCGGGGCTTTGCTTTGTATCGAATTGCTGAGCTGCCTTGCTCACAGTGTCACCCAAAGTTGAATGGGAAGCACCAAAGGCAATCACGTCGGCAAAATCATACAGCAGTACCGGCATATCCAGGTTTACGTTTGCTACAATGTTTTCTAACGGAACCGTAGGGTTATTGGCAAAGTAGTCAGCACCTAGCAGGCCTTTTTCTTCTGCGGTGACAGACAAAAACATAATTGAACGGTCGAATTCCTGTCCGGATTCAACAAATAAGCGCGCGGTTTCCAGCATAATGGAAACGCCACTGGCATTATCCATAGCGCCATTATTGATATTGTCTTCGCGACTCATGTCTTTTACTACGCCAATATGATCGGAATGCGCAGTATAAACAACGTATTCGTCTTTCAAGGTTTCGTCAGAACCGGGTAATACAGCCGCAACGTTAGGACTGGAAATTTCCTCGTGACGCGATTCACGAGCCAGGGTGACTTCACCTTCCAGTTCAAACCCTTTAGGAGAGAAGTCCGGGTCTTCTTCTATCTTCTCGAAGATATCGCTTAGCTTAGTCGGAGCATTCGCAAACAGTTTCTCCGCAGGTTCGTCATCAATATAGGCGGAACCTTTTAATTGTTGCTCTTCACCCTTAGGCAAACCATTAGGACCTAACCAGGTCATGCGTGGTGTTTTGGTGTAATAAACACTGGTTTCGTATTTGCGAGTTTTTTCGCGTACCGGAGTGTGCAAAGTAATAATACCAACCGCGCCTTTTTCGCGGGCAATATCACTTTTAATATTGGCTAAATGAGCGCCTTCTTCGCTAGGCAAAAAGTCCGGACGACCGGTTAGCATGACAACAATTTTGCCTTCTACGTCAAGGCCGTTATAGTCATCAAGTTCAAACTCAGGGGCTTCCATACCATAGCCAACAAAAACTAATGGCGCGGTAATTTCATCTTTTTCTTCATAATGACTTGGGCCGGTAATGAATTGCTTAGGAAATTCAAACTCAACCACTTCACCATTGTTTTCAAAGGTCATGCGAGCGCTGTTTTCTTTCAGTGTACTTTTACGAAAGGGAATACGCTGATAAAAAGTATCGTCATCGCCAGCAGGCTCCAGGCCTAGCTGCTTGAATTCAGAAACAATGTAGTTAGAGGCAATTTCATGCTCGTCGCTACCGGTTTCTCGGCCTTTAAGGTCATCGTCTGCAAGAAACTCTAAATGAGCACGGATATTGGATTCGTCAGCACGGATCTCTTCAGTCTGCGACTTGGTTTCTGATGCACCGCAAGCCGCTACCAGCAGGCTTAATGTGACGGGCAGAAGAATATGGGATGGCTTCATATCATGTCCTTGGTGTTATTTTTATCATAATAGCCAATCTAGTGTACCGCAGCAGATAACAGACAACCAGAGTGGATGGATGAAAGAGTGTTGCAAAACGTATCAAGATTTCGTAATGTTATATTATTACAATAACGAGATGGCGTTAATCTGAAACGACGTTAACTGGAGTGGTTATGAAACTGAATGCGTTAACTCTTGCATTACTGGCAACGAGCACCGTTGCGCATGCGCAACAGCAAGAAGAACATGAACACATTAATGACTATGAAGTCATAGTGATTAATGCAAGCCCGCTGGATAAGACGGCACTTGAATCAGCACAGCCTGTCAATATTATTTCCGGTGACGCGCTTAAGCAAAAGAATGCCCATAGCCTGGGAGAAACTCTGGCAATGGAGCCGGGTATTAACAACACGCATTTTGCGAATGTTGCTGGGAGCCCCATTATTCGGGGATTGGGCGGACCACGAGTAAAAATCACCCAAAACGGACTTGATACTGGTGACGTATCTCGTGGTGGTCCTGATCACGCAGTCACAACGGAAACCAGCACCGCACAGCAAATTGAAGTACTAAGAGGCCCGGCTACCCTGCTGTATGGTAGTGGAGCAATTGGTGGCGTGATTAACGTGGTCGATAACCGTATTCCTTCTGAGCCGGTGTACGGCATGCAGGGTAATGCGAATGTGTCAGCTGCTACCAATAACGATAACAAAGAGGGCTCTTACGACTTGCAAGTAGGCAATGGCCGCTGGGCTCTTTATACCGACGCCTTTATTCGCCGCGCCAACGATTATGAGACACCGTCGTTTACTAATGATGAAGGTGAAACGGTAGATCATGTCGAAAACTCTTTTATTGATGCTCAGGGCGGCACTATTGGCGCCAGCTATCAGTTCGATGATGGCTTTTTCGGAGTGTCTTACCAGGGGCTTTATCAGGAATACGGTATTCCGGGCCATGACCATGGCCATGGTGAGGAAGAACATGAGCACGATGAGCATGAAGAAGGACACGATCACGAGGAAGAGCATGACCATGCGGAAGCTGGCCCATATGCTGACCTGGAGCAAGAGCGTATTCAATTTGCGGGTCAATGGCGTAATCCTTTCAGTGGTTTCAACCGTTTAGATTTTCGTGCCGCTTTAACTGACTACCAGCATCAGGAAATTGAAGACAACTTTGTTGCGACTCAATTTGAAAATGAACAAAAAGAGGTACGACTGATTGGTCAGCATAAAGAAATTGCGGGCTGGAAAGGCGCTGTCGGCTGGCAGTGGGACATCAGTGATAAGGCGGCTTTTGGAGAAGAAGCCTTTACCCCGAACACCTCGCGCCGTACTCAGGGCTTATTCTGGGTCGTAGAGCAGGAATTTGGTTATCATCATGTTGATTTAGGTGTTCGTCACGAGCGCACATCGCTTTCTAGTGATGAGCGCAAACTGGATACCTTTGACGCCACTTCGGCATCTGCCGGTTACCTCTACCATTTTAGTGACCACACATCGGTTTCATTTAACTTGAGTCATGCAGAAAGGGCGCCGGCTGCAAACGAAGTCTTTGCTAACGGTAATCACTTTGCGACCCGCACTTATGAGCTAGGTCTGGGTTATGAGCTGCATGAAGAAGAGCACGATGAGTACCATGTTGAGCCGAATGATGTTGCGATTAAAACCGAAACGTCAAACAACATTGATGCTGGCTTTCATTACGAAAATGACCGTTTTCATGCAAATTTGAACGTGTTCTACAACCGCGTTGATGACTTCATCTACGATGATTTCATTGGCCTGAACAGTGAACAATTGCACGGTGATGAAGACCATGACCACGATGAACATGCTCATGAAGAGGAGCATGAACATGAAGAAGAGCATGCTCATGATCACGGCGGTCTGGAAGTGGTTCAGTTTAAACAGGTTGACGCTGAGCTTTATGGCTATGAACTTGAGTTAGACTGGAAATTTACAGAACAATGGTCACTCCACGGCTTTAGTGATTACACTCGCGCAAAACAGCGTGATGGTGATGACTTGCCGCGAATTCCGGCTCAGCGTTTTGGTACTGAAGTGCGTTATCAGGCCGTTGGCTGGGATGGTGCTATCGGTTATACGCGCTATATGGAACAAGATAAAATAGGGAAGAATGAAACAGTAACTGACGCGTATGGCTTATTGAACGCCCGCCTCAACTTTTACCCTGAATGGTTAGCAAATTACGGTGCTACCCTTTACCTGAAGGGTGAAAACCTGACGGATCAGTTGGGCTTTGTTCACAGCTCCTTTATAAAAGATGATGCGCCTGTTACAGGTCGTCGTTTTCAGGCTGGCGTTTCTATTAGTTTCTAATTGAACTGCCTTTCCCGAAAATAACGCTATCGTCGTAATTCGACGGTAGCGTTTTCGTGTTATTTCACCGCAGCCAACCGATTTTTATTCCGAACTTTGTTAATATAAGTGGTAATAAACTCATCGTTGGATCTTGCATCATGCCTTTTCATTTTAATCGTCGTATTCAGGCGATTGCCGTTATTGTTTTTAGTTTTTTTAGTCTCTCTGTTTTTGCCGAAGAATTAACCATAGAACGTTTGTTTAGTGGTCCCGGTCTTACGGGTGAAACTCCCAAGTCGTTAAAGTTTGCGCCCGGCGGGCAATACCTTTCATACTTAAAAGGCAGTAAGGAAGAGCCGCAACGTTATGATCTCTGGTTATACGATATAGAAGCTGATAAGCATAAATTGTTGGTCTCAGCAGACCAGCTTGCTGCCGATGAGCTTGAATTGTCTGATGAAGAGAAAGCCCGCAGGGAACGCCAACGCATTAGCGGCAATGGCATAATTGAGTACAGCTGGTCAGCAAAAGGGGACGCGCTACTTTTTCCCTATAACGGTGATGTTTTTTATTACCAGACTGACGAAGAAAAAGTGACTCAGCTGACAAAAACCGATGCTTTTGAAACTGACGTTAAGTTCTCGCCAAAAAGTAACTATGTGTCTTTTGTCCGGGAACAGAACTTGTACTTTATTGACCTTGCCAGTGGCGAAGAACACGCGGTTACAAGCGAAGGCGGTAACACGCTTAAGTTTGGCATGGCGGAGTTTGTTGCACAGGAAGAAATGAAGCGCATGACCGGTTACTGGTGGGCTCCGGATGAGTCGGCTATTGCGTTAACCAAAGTCGATGAAAGCCCGGTGCCTCTGGCCACCCGTAGCGAGATATACGCAGACCGAATTGAAACCATACAACAGCGCTATCCGTTCGCCGGAAGTGACAATGTTGAGATTGACCTGGGTGTGTATCAAATTGCCGATAAACAGATCAATTGGTTGCAGCTCGGTAAGAAAAGTGATGGTTATTTGGCTCGGGTGAAATGGGTTGGTGATAGCAAGCGCTTGAGTTATCAATGGCAGAGCCGGAATCAACAGTCCTTGACGCTTTGGCTTTATAATAGAACAAACGAAACTCAGCGCGAGTTGCTGACAGAAACCTCGGACAGCTGGCTGAACCTGCACGATGACTTGTATTTCTTAAATGATAATAAGCATTTCATTTGGGCATCTGAACGAAGTGGTTTCAAACACCTTTATTTATATCGCCTGGACGGGTCGCTAATTCGTCAATTGAGTTCCGGCGACTGGCAGGTTGATGAACTGGAAGCGATTGATGAAAGTACCGGTACGCTGTATTTTACCGCTCGGAAAAAGTCACCTCTGGAATCTCATCTGTATCGTACTCAGCTAAATGCGAGTTCTGCGGCTAGCCCGACACGCATTACCACACGCGAAGGTATGCACAGTATTGAATTTGATGCCGATGCACGCTCGTATCTGGATACTTACTCATCGCCTCAGCAGCCCAAACAAGTGAGCTTGCACGGTCCTACAGGGAATCATCTGGCGTGGCTGGCTGAGAACAAAGTGACTGAAGAGCATCCACTGTCTCCTTATTTGAGAAACTGGCGTTACCCGGAGTTTGGTGAGCTGGAAGCTGAAGACGGCCAGACATTGTATTACAAAATAACCAAGCCAAAGAATTTTGATGCAGAAAAGCAGTATCCGGTGCTGGTATATGTTTACGGTGGACCCGGCGCTCAGCGGGTAACGAAAAGCTGGGGCAGCGGTTTTGTTCAGTATATGGCTCAACAGGGCTTTATCGTCTTCACTCTGGACAACCGGGGTTCGGCGAACCGGGGAAAACGCTTTGAGGCACCTATTTATAAAAATATGGGGAGCCCTGAAGTGGACGATCAGGTGGTGGGGGTTAACTATTTAACCAGCCTGCCTTATGTCGACCCCAAGCGCATTGGCATATACGGTCACAGTTACGGTGGTTATATGTCATTGCTGGCTATGTTTAAAGCACCTGAATACTTTAAGGCCGGAGTGGCTGGTGCACCGGTAACCGACTGGCGCTTATATGATACGCATTACACGGAACGCTTTATGGGCATGCCTGATGACGGCGATGCCTATGAAAACTCATCGGTTTTTCCATACAGTAAGAACTTAAAAGGTGATTTACTGATTTACCATGGAATGGCGGATGACAATGTTTTGTTTACTCATAGCACGAAGCTGTATAAGCAATTGCAGGATAATGCTCAGGCTTTTGAAATGATGAATTACCCTGGGAAAAAGCATTCTATTAACGGGCGTAATACAAAAATTCATTTATATTCAATGATTGCTCAATTTTTTCAACAAACCATTGGCGAACAATAGGTTATAATATGTACATATCTTCCATGAACAAGGAGTGACTATGCGCTTTTTATCTCGCCGACTGGTTATGCCAAATGATTTGAACTTTGCCGGTTCGTTATTTGGTGGCCGTATTTTAGAATGGATTGATGAAGAAGCTTATATTTTTGCCAGTTGCCAGCTAGGCGCGAAAAGCCTGGTAACTAAGCATATTGGCGCTATTACCTTTGAAACTTCTGCGTTTCAGGGCGATGTCGTTGAATTTGGCTTGCAGGTGAAATCTGTGGGACGTACGTCGTTAGCGATTACTTGCCTGGTACGCAATAAGCACACCAAGCAAAATATTTGTTCAGCCGATGATATTGTGTTCGTACATATTGATCCGGAAACGCGTCAGCCAACGCCTCATGGCAAAACGAAAGAACAGTTAGACGATTTTCCAGAGCCGCTTTAAGCGGCTCTGGCATTTCACTTAAATTGGCGAACCCGGCGGTAACGGCTCGGGTTCGTATTGTTCCGACCACTCTCCCTCGTTTAAGAACTTATCTAAATCCTCTGCCAATTGTTGTATTAGCATTGAGTCAGCTTTGGCAAGCTCCTGCTGTTGTTTAGCAAGCTCAGCTCGCATGACTAACCGGGTTTCTGCAGCCAGTCCCGAATTTTTTACCGCTCTTACTTCGGCGTTGATGGCCGTTGCCAGCAAGCGCTGCTGAACAGGAGCTTTCTTTGCGTTTTCCCAGTCGCTGAAAACGGTATTAAAAATAGCTGTCATTAGTCCGGCCGGAGAAGGCACTCGGTCATTGTCCGCGTGTTGTTGTGCTAACCGGTTCAGACGCTGGCTGTTTAACATCAAACTTAAACTGTGATCTGCGGCACTGGCGGCCATGCTGACGGTATCGGGTATTAGCCCTGTTTTACCACTGAAGTTCTCGCGCGATGAGCTTTCACCGTAAGCTGATGGGACCAGCCATTGTTTAATATGTGAAGGGACACGCAAAGTATCTGCCTGAATGGTTTTTAACAACTGTTTCAGAGCAGCTTGTTGTCTGGCGGCACCTACCGGCTGGTAGTCGTCGGTAGAATCATCAGCCATATAGTAATGGTAGTTAACGCCGCCTAACCATTTTACTGCGGCTTCGGTCTGGTACCGATGCAGCAAGTAAATAGGCACGAAAGTCGATTGTAACTGGCTTAACGGTTGATCGCTGTCCAGCATGTCTTTGCTGAAATTATCCAGTACTTGCTGACGCACAGAAAGCAGTCGCTCAAGCTCTGTAACAGGTTCGCTGCCGTTATCCCACAAGTGCGCCTGAGGGTGAGCACCGCCTGCCGGGCGCGCATCTCTGTCTGAAATAAAGCTCAGATTGAGCGTTTTATTTTTATCCAGAATACGTGCCAGTTGCTCGTCAGACGATGGCATACCGCCAAAATCGCTATAACCATAAGCCAGAACTTGTTTATCCCATATTCCTAAGCCTTCTGTATAAGCGTTGCTTAGGCTTAAACCGCCATCGGTTGTCAGGTTTACCAGTGGGTGCGGGTAGTCCATAACAGAAGCTCTGTCTGACGCGCTGGCAGCAAAGTTATGAGCAATGCCTAAGGTATGACCAATTTCATGCGCACTTAATTGGCGAATACGAGCCAGCGCCATATTTTTAACCGCGCTTTTAAGTTCACTGGGGTCTTCGATAAAAGGCGTCAACAAGCCCTCGGCTATTTTCATATCCTGACGGACACGCAGTGACCCCAGGGTGACATGACCTTTAATGATTTCGCCGGTACGAGGGTCTATTACCGATGAGCCGTAAGACCAGCCCCGGGTTGCACGGTGAACCCACTGAATGACGTTGTAGCGCACATCCATAGGGTCAGCATCGTCGGGCAGAACTTTTACCTGAAAAGCGTTCTCGTAACCTAAAGCTTCAAAGCCCTGAGCCCACCAGCGGGCACCTTCAAGCAGTGCCGTTTTGACAGGTTCCGGTGCACCTGGGTCAAGATAATAAACAATAGGTTCACGCGCTTCACTTTGTGAGGCAATAGGGTCTTTCTTATTCAACCGGTGACGTGGGATATATTGCACTGTCATCGACTCGCCAAGAGGTGCTGCGTAGTCTTTAAAGCTGTGAGCCCAAAAACCGCTGTTTGGATGAAACTTCCTGGGTTGGTATCCGGCGTCAGGTAACTTTATAAAGGAATGATGCAGGTGCAAAGAAAGTGCATCGGCGTTGGCCGCAACCTGATTTACCCACTGACCTTTCCCTTCGCCGACAAAGGTGACTTTTGCTTCCAGCTCCGTATTTTCTGCAAAGGCTTTGCTGCGTTCAGGGTAAATTACTGAGCGGCTTGTATCGGCTTTAAACTGTCCCTGTTCAGTTTGCTGTAAGCGCTTACTAACGCCGTGTACATCGCTCAACAAATAAGGGGTGTAGTCTATTAAAACACGGTCATCGCTGCTCGCAACAACGTCAAAACCATAAAGTACGGCGTCGGCAAACGCTTGATCGACACTGCTGCGTTCAGCCTGATTCCTGGTTTGTGCACGAAACTCGGTGTTGTGTTGAACCAGTAACGCCTTATTTCCTTCAACATGAAATGATGCTAACCGAGTTTCACCCAGTTGGCCGCGATCCAGCCCGACATCATTAGAGCCTAAGCCCCAGGGAAGACTGGTTTGAAAAATAAACTGTGGTCCTTGTCTGGGCACTTCCAGATAAAATTTAGCGTTTGTTTTATCGTGGTAAAAGGTGAAGAACCCGGACTGCTCCTGGAATGATGAGGTGAATTCGTCGATGCTGGAAACTTCGGTTTTTGCCTGAGCCGTTATCGACACAAACAAGGCGAGTAACAGCAGGGCTTTTGAAAGAAAGTTTTGCATTTTTGTTATCCTAATTGTTCGGCAATTTCTTCTAAAATTTGCGTCGTCCATTGTTCAATACGTTCATCTGATAGCTCATATTGGGAGTCTTCATCTAGTGATAAACCGACGAACTGAGTGTTATCTGCGGTTAACGCTTTGGAGGCGGCAAATTCGTAGCCCTGATTTGGCCAAAAACCAATGCGCTTACAACCGTGGTTGGCTATGGCATCATGCAGCATGCCCAGAGCGTCCTGGAACCAGTCGGTATAACCTTCCTGATCACCCATGCCAAAAAGCGCAACAACTTTACCGCGCAGGTTCACGTCATTTATGTCATCCCAATGGCTTTCCCAGTCTTCCTGAAGTTCGCCAAAATCCCAGGTAGAAATACCAAAAATAAGAATATCAAATTGCTCAGCTTCTTTTAGCGGGGTATTTTTTATATCAAACAGCTGAACAATGTCCTCGCCAATGGCTTGCTGAATTTTTTCTGCAGCAATTTCGGTATAGCAAGTGGTAGAGCCGTAAAACAAGCCAATTTCCAGGGACATAATAACTACCTCTGTCATAGGTTGAGTCTGTGATGCGGATGCATTGTAACAAAAAGACCGTTAGAATGAGCGCCTTTGTTTTTCAACGGGAAACTGCAGATGGGAACTCGTACGGACTTTGATCAATTAGTGGAACAACTTGAAACCGTATTCGATGATGCGGTGGTTTCCGGCACAGATGATGAACTATTTGCCTGCGGTTATTTGCGCGGGCATTTCGATTTAGTTGTTGCTCAACTGGAAATGGCTGGTGAGACTCAACCGGAGAAGATTATGCCTGCTTTGCGTGATGCAGTTCACAAAACGCGGCATGAGTTGTCTCCGGCCGACCAGGCTCATATTAACAATGTACTGGACAAATTAGCTCTCAAAGCGACTAACGGAGATGCGGCGTAAAGCATCCTGAGTTAAAGGCGTTAACTCTCCGGTTAGCTGACAGGCAATCACCTCGGCCAGAATAGGGGCGGAAGTGAAGCCCCGTGACCCAAACGCTGTAATAACATATAAGTTTTCAGCAACCGCTCCGGTAACAGGCTGGTGATCGGGGCTGGTCGCCCGTACCGAGACTCTTTGAGATGTTAATTGCAGAGACTCAGCCCATGGCTGCCTCGCGTTTTCAGCCAGTTGTTTCAGGTTTTCCTCGTCATCCTCCGGGGTTGGTTCTAAATCCTCTCTATCGCGATTAAAGGTTGCGCCAACACAGTGATGCTTGCCATCTTCCGGAACTAAATACCCTTTAAAGCATAAAACCGTTTTCAGCGAAGACAATAAGGGAGTTGTCTGAACCAGGCTGACTTGTCCGCGAACCGGTTGGATTGGCAGCGGTTCGACGCTTTCCGGCAATAACGAATTGATGTGATGACCCGTGGCAATGACGACACGCTCAGCGACCAGCACACTTCCGTCCTTTAGTGATATCTGCCAACTGCCATTTTCAGTTTTCTGAAGAGCCGTAGCTTCGCCTTCAATAAGCTCAATTTGTGCTGTTTCTAAAAGGCTTTTGACCACAGCCGCCGGTCTTAACCATCCTGCTTTAGGGTAATGCAACGCCGGAACTGCCAGCGACACCCCGGCTTTTTGTTCTGCCTCGGGCTGAGATAAATAGCGTACCGTGTCCGGCGCATACAGTTCATCGGCTATACGTTGATAACGTTTGGCTCTGTTATCGTTAAAGGCGGGCTGCATAACGCCCACTGGAAACCAGTGGGTGGCACAAAAACTACGGTAGAAGCTGGTGGCTGTGGAGAACGCCTGCCAGTAGAAACGACTGAGCGGCGTATGCTCGGCGTGTAACAGAGGATACACTGCTCCCTGAGGGTTTCCGGATGCGCCATCAGCAGTACCCGCACTAACGACTCTGACGTTAACGCCTCTTTGCTTCAGTGCCAGGGCTGAACATGCCGCGCTAATGCCGCCACCAATAATGGTAACGTCACGTCTGTCGTAATATTTCTGACAAACTTCGGCGCTATGGTAGTGACCACAAAGCATTTCTCGTTTGCGACCAAAGCCCGTTACTTTTTGAACTTCGAATCCGCTTTGTTGTAGTGCTCTTCTTACGCTGCCAGCAGCGGTGAAGGTAGCAAAGGTTGTTTCGCTGTGTGCGGTTTGCTTCATGGCATCAAAAAGTGTGGGCTGCCACATTTCCGGGTTCTTTGCCGGAGCAAAACCGTCGAGAAACCAGGCGTCAATTTGGTGTTGTGCCTGTGGAAGCCATTTGGGCAATAGCTCATTGAGGTCGCCTATCCACAGGTCCAGAATGACCCGGCCCTGTGATAGGATAATGCGATGACAGCCGGGATCGGTTGCCGGGTAATGCTCCAGAAACAACTGACTGAATTCCTTTAAGGGTTCCAGTAATTGGTATGCTTGTTCAAGTTGCTGACGCGATAAAGGGAACTTCTCGAAACTGACAAAATGAAGACGTGTATTGGCAGGTGCCTGCTCTAAAAAACGTTTCCAGGTCAGAAGAAAGTTCAAACCTGTACCAAACCCGGTTTCGGCTATGGTAAAGCTATAATGAGCCGGTAGCGACAGCCAGCGGCGGGGTAATCCGTTTTGCGCCAGAAATACGTACTGACTTTCGTCAACACCGCTTTCGACAGAAAAATAAATATCATCGAAAGTAGTGGAAACGGGTACGCCTTGCTCGTTAAACTGAACAGATGAACTAGAATTCAAGCGGCTATCCCATGATTTATTGGTTGATGAACGCTATAATAACAACTTTACGAACAACAGTGGACAAAGCAGACCACATTCACACACGACGTTGGTAAGATATCGACGTAGAAATGTCAGACAGGATTATAGAATGAGAAGAGCTGTTATCACCGGACTTGGTATTGTATCAAGTATCGGGAACAATCAAGAAGAAGTGCTGGAATCATTACGCACCGGCAAATCGGGTATTACCCGTTCAGAATCTTTTGCTGAAATGGGCTTGCGTTGTCAGGTATGGGGCGAAGTTAAGTTAGATCCTAAAGACCATATTGACCGCAAAGCGCTGCGCTTTATGGGCGATTCGGCTGCTTATGCCTACATTGCAATGGCGCAGGCTATCGAGGATTCAGGCCTAACCGAAGAACAAGTCTCTCACCCGCGTACGGGGTTAGTTGTTGGTTCCGGTGGCGCTTCTGGTGAACATCAGGTTGCAGCAGCTGATATTTTGCGTGAACGTGGCGTGAAAAAAGTTGGCCCATACATGGTACCTCGTTGCATGGCGTCAACGACTTCAGCTTGCCTGGCAACACCTTTTAAAATTAAAGGTGTTAACTATTCAATTAGTTCTGCTTGCGCAACCTCTGCGCACTGTATTGGCCATGCGCTGGAATTAATTCAATTCGGTAAGCAAGACCGCGTATTTGCCGGCGGCGGTGAAGAACTGCACTGGACGCTGGGCATGGAATTTGACGCTATGGGCGCATTAAGTACCAAGTACAATGATACGCCTGAAAAAGCTTCACGTACTTACGACCAGGGTCGTGACGGTTTCGTACCTGCTGGTGGTGGCGGTATTCTGGTTATTGAAGAACTGGAAGCGGCAAAAGCTCGTGGCGCCAAAATTTACGGTGAAATTGTAGGTTATGGTGCGACTTCAGACGGTTACGATATGGTTGCTCCGTCGGGTGAAGGCGCGGTTCGTTGTATGAAAATGGCAATGGAAACGGTAGATACTCCGGTCGATTATTTGAATACGCACGGTACCAGTACACCAGTTGGTGACGTTAAAGAGTTAGAAGCTATTCGTGAAGTTTTCCCTGAGAAAACGCCAATGATTAGCGCGACAAAAGCCATGACAGGACACGCCTTGGGTGCCGCAGGTGTTCATGAAGCAATCTATTCATTGCTGATGCTTAAAAATGGTTTTGTTACACCTTCAATCAATATTGAAGAGCTGGACGAAAAAGCCGACGGCATGAACATTATTCAGCAGACAACTGAAGCACCACTTAGAACGGTTATGTCTAATAGCTTTGGCTTCGGTGGTACAAACGCATCACTAGTGATGCGCCAATACTCTGAATAATCGACAAGATCGGTGACTTCGGTGAAAATCGTTGCCGATCAGAATATTCCCGCACTTTCCGACTTATTGTCGGGTGCGGGAACACTTTCCTACTTTTCTGAACGAATCCCTCCGCAGAAACTGTTGGCAGAAGCTGACGCTTTACTCGTGCGTTCTGTTACTCAAGTTGATGAAGCACTTTTAGAGCAAGCTCCCAAACTTAAATTTGTTGCCTCCGCAACCATTGGCACCGAGCATATCAATCTTCAGGCTCTAGAAGAGCGAGGCATTGGTTTTGCCCACGCGCCGGGGGCGAATGCGCAATCAGTTGGCGAATATGTTTTATGCGCGGTGCTCAATTGGTTAAGTGGCAAACCCCGGTATGTAGCTGACGAAATCGATGTTGCTATTGTTGGTGCCGGGCATACGGGAAAAGCCGGGGGAAAGAGGCTGGAAGCTCTGGGACTCAATGTTCATTATTATGATCCGCCCTTGTGTAAAAAAGGCGTTAAGTTTGTGCATGACCATTGGCAGCGTGTACTAACGGCCGATATTATCTCCTGTCATGTCCCCCTGACGGGGGACGGCGATTTCCCGACTCAGCATTTGTTTGAAAATACGGCATTGCAGTCACTGCATTCGCAGCAGTTATTAATTAACGCCAGCCGGGGTGCTGTTATCGATAACAAGGCCTTACTGGAACGAGTCGAACAGGGCGAGCGCCCATCGCTGGTGCTGGATGTATGGGAGAATGAACCTGACGTCCTGTCAGGTTTAGTGTCTTATGTTGATATCGCAACTCCACACATTGCCGGACACAGCCTGGAAGGTAAAGTAGGCGGGGCGGTAATGATTTCAAATGCATTGCTGGAACACTTTGGTAAGCCCGCCGATAAGACTGTGTCTGACGTGTTGCCGGGGACGGCCTGGAATGAACGTGATGCCGATGAGTTGAATTCATTGGAAAGTCTTAATTTGTGGGCAAAAGAACATTTCGACTTGTTCCTGGACGATGAACTTTTCCGGCAACAGGGTCTCACTACCGAAGGTTTTGATAGCTTACGACGCAATTATCGCAAAGAAAGCCCGCGTAGAGAGTTCATTAATCAGGTCGTTACATGCCATAATAGCGAGCAATACATCCAGTTTTTACAGTTGGGCTTTAATGCTCAACAATTGCCTAAGTAAGGAGTTTTAGCATGTCACATGGGTTTCGCGTTGCCGTATTAGGTGCAACAGGTTTAGTAGGTCAGCAGATGATAGAAATTTTAGCTGAGCGAAAATTCCCGGTGGCAGAACTTTTTCCGTTAGCTAGTGCCCGCTCCGCTGGCGCAACAGTGGACTTCAACGGCGAAGAAATAGAAGTGTTAGATGCTGGTGAGTTCGACTGGTCTAATGCGGATATCGCGTTCTTTTCAGCGGGTGGTTCAATTTCACGCGAGTTCGCCCCCAAAGCTGCTGAAGCAGGTTGTGTGGTTATTGATAACACCTCTGAATATCGCTATGAACCGGATATTCCTTTGGTCGTGCCGGAGGTTAATGCCTGGGCGCTAGCCGATTTCAGAAACCGCAATATTATTGCTAATCCGAATTGCTCTACTATTCAAATGATGGTTGCGCTTAAGCCTATTCATGATGCGGTCGGCATTGAGCGCATAAATGTCAGCACCTATCAGTCGGTATCCGGTGCTGGTAAAGAGGCGATGGAAGAGCTGGCAAAGCAGACTGCAGAACTTTTAAACGGCAAGCAGCCGACGGTCGCGAACTTCAGTCGACAAATTGCTTTCAACTGCATTCCTCAAATAGACGTTTTTCAGGAGAATGACTACACCAAAGAAGAAATGAAAATGGTGTGGGAAACCCAAAAGATATTTAATGACCCCAGTATTCGGGTTAATCCTACGGCGGTAAGGGTTCCTGTATTTTTCGGACACGCAGAAGCCATTCATATTGAAACGCGGCAGCCAATTACCGCTGAGCATGCAAAACAGCTGTTAAGTGAGGCTCCGGGTGTTACTTTAATGGAACAGCGCGAGGAATTTCCGACTCAAGTGGGAAATGCTGCTGGCAATGACGATGTCTTTGTAGGGCGGGTACGGGAAGATATCAGCCACCCTAATGGACTTAACCTGTGGGTTGTATCGGACAACATACGCAAAGGCGCGGCAACCAACAGTATACAAATTGCGGAAACTTTAATTCGTGATTACTGGTAATTTAAGCAGCTGTATGTCATAAAGTTTTTTTAACGAACGCCGTTAAAGATAAGAGCAAAGCGCGGGCAGAGACTAAAGGATGAGAAAAACCAAGATAGTGCAGGTACTGAGATACTTCTCGCTGGCAGCCATGGTGTTGTCCGGCAGTATGACTGTCGCTGCAGCAGGTTGGCAGGATGGCGTCGTTATAAAAGGCGAGAAAGGCTCAGAAGCAACCGATGTTCGTATCGGTCAGGAGCGCTATGGGCCTATAAGCAGCAACGACACCTTGTGGGACATTGCGCGGCGTTATAAGCCACACTCCAGTGTGACCCAGTATCAGACGATGGTTGCTATTGTGCAGGCTAACGACGATGCTTTCGTCGACGGTAACATGAACCGCATGCTCGACGGTTTTTACCTGCGTATACCTTCCTTGCAAGAAATCAAAATGGTTAATCCTGAAGCTGCTCGTAGACAAGTAGTGGTTGACGGTCAGTTAAAAACCAAGTCTCAACAACTTTCACAAGCTCAGCAGGAGACTCAGAAAACTCGCGCCGAACAGCAACAGTTACTTGAACAAGCCCGCGCAAAAGCTGAACAAACCATTCAGGAAGTTGAACAGCGTCAGGAACAAAACTTTCAGGAGCTTCGCTCTGATATGCAGAAGTCTATGCAGGCGGTTGAACGCATGTATGGAGAGAACCAGTCTCTGCAGGAGCGTATTGATGCGTTAGCGTCACGCTTAGATGAAATCGCCAGCAATGCGAGCAAGACAGATGAACTGGAAGTTCAGTTTCAACAGGTTTTAGCTCAACAGCGAGAGCTGCTTGAACAGCAGGCTCGGGAAGAAATGGAGGAGGAGTCAGGGTTTTCCGACTGGCTGCAAAGCCCTCTGAATATGTTGCTTGTATCGGTATTACCGGCACTGCTCATAATTGGTCTTGTTGTTTTCTTCTTTTTACGCCGCTCAGCGAAACCAGCGGACGAAGACGAGGAGCAGGAAGAGAAAAGCAGCAAAGAGCTCACCGAAGAAGAAGCCGCGGCTGAACTCGATAAAGAATTGCTGGGTGATGTGCCTAACGACAGTACGGACGGCTTATTCGATATTGACGGCGAAGAAAGTGCTGACGATGAAGGTGACGACTTAAGTGCGCTAGAGGCCGAGTTAACCGGGAATTCGAGCGAACCGGAAGCCGCTGATTTGAGTGTTCGTCTTGACGATGGAAAAGACGATGTCAGGAAGGAAGAACCGAAGCCGGAAGCCGAAACTGAACCGGCTGTAGAAGACGATTTAGATGACGACGATCAGGCTGTGTTGCCGGATGAAGAAGACGAAGAGTCTAGTGAACTGTCTCAGGATGAACTGGATCGTTTATTTGGCGAAGCTGACGATGATGACGAACAGGCCATTGACCTTTCCGTCAATGATGAAGAAGAATCGCCGGAGTCATCGAGTGCAGACGCCGATGAACCTGTTTCAGAGGATATTGAGCAAGAAGGCGAAGCAACAGAAGAGTCTGCAGTAGCGGATGTCGACGATATCGATGACATTCTGTCCGACAACGCGCCTTCAGAAACCCCTGAAGAAGCTGACAGCGACGATGAGCCTGCGGCTGATGAAAAGCCGGACGAAGGTGAAAGCGAATCTGATGAAGAAAACGATGATTTGTTGCCGGATGACTTTGACGACAGCGAAGTTGATGATGTTCTCGCTGAATTAGGTCTTGCAGAAAACGAAGCCGATGAGCCGGAAAGTGCGGAAGCGGAAGGTATAGAAACAGACAGCTCCGAAGCAGCAGATGAACCAGACGCTGATGAGGTTCGACCAGAAGAGACTGCTGAACCTGAAGAAACCGGGGTAACCTCGCAAGAGGAGAGCCAGCCTGTAGAAGAGGACACCGAAGAGGATAATCTGGAACAGTTGCTGCAAGAGTCGGATGAGCTGACGCAGTCGCTGGACGATCTGGATGATCTTGAAGAAGAAGTTCCCGACGACGATGCGGAACTTGATCAGGCTGAAGATGAAGCTGACAAAGACTTAGAATCATTATTTGGCGGTACTGATAACGCAGATAACACTGCCGATGAAGATGAGCTGGCGACAGAAGAAGACGAAACCGAAAAGGAAGCCGAAACTGACGCGTTTAGTGCTACCGACGATGATGAATTTGTGGATATTGACTCCTTAATGGCGGACGCCGATGAGGAAGATGAAGACAGCGATCGCTATCAGTCCTCGGCAGTAAAAGACGTTTTACCGGATGATGAATCGGGAGATGCCGAAGGTGCTCCAGAAGATGATGATCCGGCGGGTCAGCTTGACCTGGCCAGAGCCTATATTGAAATGGGCGAAGAGGACGAAGCGCGGGAGATTCTTCAGCAATTAGCAGAAGGTGATGATGAAGCGCTGGCAAATGAAGCTAAGACGCTGCAACAAAAACTAGATTCGTAGGATAAAGTAGTATGCGAATGGCCTTATGCCTTGAATACGACGGCAGTCGTTATTATGGATGGCAACGACAACGTGAAGTAGCCAGTGTTCAACAGTGTGTTGAAGAGGCTTTGAGTAAAATAGCGAATGCTCCTGTTGAGGTAACCTGCGCCGGCAGAACGGATGCTGGCGTTCATGCCACTGCACAAATAGTGCATTTCGATGTTCCTGTACCAAGAGCTGACGTGGCCTGGACATTAGGCGTGAACAGCAATCTGCCGGCCGGTATTGCTGTGCGTTGGGCGCAGGAAGTTGACAGTGATTTCAGTGCCCGTTTTAGTGCAACGTCGCGGCGTTACCGTTATATTATTGCTAATACCAGATTTCGTCCGGGTATTCATTCGGCCGGGGTCAGTCATTATCATCAGCCACTTGATGCAAAGGTTATGCAAGAAGGCGCTCAGGCGCTTATTGGTGAGCACGACTTTACTGCATTTCGGGCATCTCATTGCCAGTCGCATACGCCGTTTCGCAAGGTTTCCGATTTAACAGTTGAACGCCGTGGCGATTATATTATCGTGGATATTTCTGCGAATGCCTTTTTGCACCACATGGTGCGCAATATCGTCGGCAGCCTGATCGTTGTTGGCCAGCATTTGCAGCCGCCGGAGTGGATTGGCGAACTGCTAAGAGAAAAAGACCGCACCAAGGCCGCAGCTACAGCGAAACCCGGCGGACTTTACCTGGTGGCAGTAACTTACCCAGAACACTATAATATACCGGAGGCTCCATTGGGACCTTTGTGGCTAGGCGATTAAGAGTCACTGTTATGACCTCTTTGCTTGACCCATTTGTGGTACCATGTAAGCTACATCAAATTGACTAATAACAGCCTTTGGGCGGAATAGTATGAGCTGGATAGAAAGAATTCTTGCGAAGCCAAAAATTAACAAAAGACGTGGCGTTCCAGAGGGCGTGTGGAGTAAGTGCACGGCCTGTGGCAATATTATTTATAAGGCTGATTTAGAACGCAGTCTTAATGTTTGCCCTAAGTGTGATCATCACATGCGGGTCACCGGGCGCAGCCGTTTAGATATTTTTCTGGATAAAGACAATCGCGAAGAAATAGGCACAGATTTGGAGCCAAAAGACGTTTTACGCTTTAAAGATTCCAAAAAATACAAAGACCGTATTGCTGCCGCACAAAAAAGCACGGGCGAGAACGACGCTTTAATTGCCGAGAAAGGTACCGTAAAAGGCGTTCCTATAGTCGCGGTTGCCTTTGACTTTAATTTTATGGGCGGCTCCATGGCATCGGTAGTAGGGGCTAAGTTTGTCCTGGCTGCCGAAGTCTGCCTTAAGCACCGTATTCCGCTGGTCTGTTTTTCTGCCTCCGGCGGTGCTCGTATGCAGGAAGCTCTGATGTCGTTAATGCAAATGGCTAAGACTTCTGCAGCTTTAGCGCGCATGAGTGAAGAAGGTCTGCCGTTCATCTCGATATTAACAGACCCGACCATGGGTGGTGTTTCTGCGAGCCTGGCAATGTTGGGTGATATTCATATTGCCGAACCAAAAGCACTCATCGGTTTTGCCGGACCTCGAGTTATCGAGCAAACGGTTCGTCAAACCTTACCGGAAGGTTTTCAACGCGCTGAGTTCTTGCTGGAACATGGGGCTATCGACATGATTACCGACCGTCGTGATATGCGCGATACTGTTGCCCGTTTGTTGGCGAAAATGCAAAACTTACCTTCTACCGAAGCTACGGAAGTAAGTGTAAACGAGTAATGGCGGAAATATCTTTATCAGCTCCTGCGGCGACAGCGTCACTGCAGGAGTGGTTGACCTACCTCGAAAAACTTCATCCGAAAAATATCGATATGGGTCTGGAGCGTGTAGCCAGAGTTGCCGCGAATGTCGGCGTATTAAAGCCGGCACCTTTAGTCATTACGGTTAGCGGAACCAATGGTAAAGGCTCAACTGTTTGTTATCTGGAAACCATTTTGCAGGCGGCGGGCTACACTACTGGTGTTTATACCTCACCGCATATTACCGAGTATCGCGAGCGGGTCCGGGTTAATGCGCAAGAATTGCCTGACTCCGAACACGTTAAAGCATTTCATGCTATTGAGCAGGCTCGTAACAATACTTCATTAACTTATTTTGAGTTTGGTACTTTAGCCGCGCTTTGGTTAATGGGTCGCCAGTCTCCGGATGTCGCTATTTTTGAGGTAGGCCTGGGTGGGCGGTTAGACGCGGTTAACTGTGTTGACGCAGACGTGGCTGTGGTCACCAGTATCGGTATCGACCACATTGCTTTTCTCGGAAATAATCGTGAGCACATTGGCTATGAAAAAGCCGGTATTGCCAGAGCGGGTAAGCCATTAATTTGCGGTGAAGTAAATCCAACGTCCAGTATTGCAGAAAGCGCGGAGCGCATTGGGGCTAAGCTTTATCAAGTGGGGCGTGACTTTCATCGTACCGAATACAAAGAAAGCTGGAGTTATCGCAGTCAGAACACCCAACTGAATGATTTACCGTTGCCCAAACTGCCTCTTATCAATGCGTCAACAGCCATTGCGGCTATCGAACAGTTGCCGTTACCAGTTAGCTTATCGGCTATTCGTGAAGGTATTAGCCGGGCGAGTTTAGCCGGGCGAATGCAATCTCATAACGTTGATGGTATTGAAGTCTTGCTGGATGTCGCGCATAACCCGCAGGCTGCAGTGTATGCCAGTCGTTATTTACGTAAGTTTTATCCTGAACATCAGGTTTTCGCTGTGGTTGGGATGTTAAACGATAAAGACCATGCCGGTGTCGCTAACGCACTGAGTTCTCAGGCTTCCGCCTGGTATCTTGGCTCATTGCCGGAACCGCGTGGTGAAACTGCGGATAACTTGGTGACGAGTGCTAAATTACCTACCGAATCCTGTTGTCAGTTTGAATCTGTGGAGCAGGCATTTGTTGCCGCTGTAAAAGCAGCGAAGCAATGGCAAATGAATCATGGTAAGGCTCTGGTTTTCGGCTTCGGCTCGTTTTACACTGTAGCGAGAATTAACGCGTACCTAAAAGGAGTTTGAGTTTGTCCAGTCCTCTGCAAAATCGTCTCGTTGGCACTTTAATACTTGTGGCGTTAGCCGTGATCATTATTCCGGATGTGCTTGATGGCGAAAAGAAAGGGCCTGTGGAACCAATGGAAACCATTCCATTAAAGCCCGCAGTAGAGGAGCAGCTGCAGAAACCTGAAACTCTCTCAGATACAACAGTAGCAGAGCCCGTTACAGTTGAAGAAGCGTCATCAAATGTTGAGAAGACAGCAGACGAGGCCGCTCCCGTTAACGAAGATAACGAGGTTCAGGTGCCACCACGGGAACCTACTGAGTTTGCTGCCGATGGTAAAGCCTGGGTTATTCAGTTAGGTGCTTTTAGTCAGGAAGACAGTGTTAAACGGTTAATTTCGCAGTTACAGGCAAAGGGCTTTGCCGCATACTCACAAAAAGCCTCAGGCGGCTCTTTAATCCGTGTATTGGTTGGTCCGGATACGTCTAAATCAGAACTTGAAAAGCAATTAACGCCATTAAAAGAGTTAACCGGTCTTGAAGGTAAGGTCATTACCTACCGGCCATAAGTTTTGCAATATATGCGAAAAGAAATCACATTATGAATCGCATTCTGTTAAAATCGCCCGCGTCTTTAGCTCAGCAATTGTGAGTCACTATGCTCTGGATTGACTACGCCATTATCATTGTTATTGGCCTTTCTACGCTTATCAGCCTGGTAAGAGGATTCGTTAAAGAAGCCGTATCTCTGGCCATCTGGATAGCAGCTTTTTTCATCGCTAGTCAGTTCTACGAAGATCTTGCGGTATACTTTACCCAAATTGGTGATCCGCTGGTCAGAAACGCAGCCGCTATCGCCGCACTATTCGTAGCGACACTTATTCTGGGCGCTATTATCAACTATATTCTTTCTCAATTAGTTCATCACACTGGCTTGTCCGGAACCGACCGGGTACTTGGTCTGGTGTTTGGCGCCTTACGCGGAGTGCTAATTGTCAGTGCGTTATTATTCTTTATTGACTCCTTTACTACGTTATCTTCCAGTGACTGGTGGAAGGAGTCCGTGTTAATTCCCCATTTCGGTGTATTTATTCAGTGGTTTTTCAGTTATCTGGAAAACAGCTCCAGTTTTTTAGTCCCTCAACCTGTATAAAAAGGTGAAAAGACATGTGTGGTATTGTTGGTATTGTTGGTAAGCAACCTGTTAACCAAGCGCTTTACGATGGGTTAACCATGCTTCAACATCGTGGCCAGGACGCCGCTGGTATTATGACAGTTGATGAACACTGTACTTTGCGTTTGAGAAAAGCCAACGGACTGGTACGGGATGTGTTCCATACGCGTCACATGCACCGGTTGTCAGGTAACGTCGGTATTGGTCATGTGCGTTATCCTACGGCCGGAAGTTCGAGCTCAGCAGAAGCTCAGCCATTCTATGTTAATTCGCCTTTTGGTATTGCCATGGCGCATAACGGTAACTTAACCAATGCTGCAGACGTTCAGGAGCATTTGTTTCAAACGGCTCGTCGCCATATTAATACCACTTCAGACTCGGAAATTTTGCTGAACGTTTTTGCCAATGAGCTGGATAAAAATGAGAGCTTAACGCTGAGCGAAGAAGATGTTTTTCGCACTATGACCGCTGTACATCGTCAGGTACGCGGTGCTTATGCCGTGGTAGCAATGATCCTGGGTCATGGCATGGTAGCTTTTCGTGACCCATGGGGCATTCGTCCGTTAGCGCTGGGCAAGCGCGATACCGAAGACGGCGAAGAGTATATTGTTGCCTCTGAAAGCGTTGCCATTGATGGCACCGGCTTTAAATATGTGCGTGATGTCGAGCCCGGCGAAGCCATTTATATCACTAACGATGGCAAATTGTATTCGCGTCAGTGCGCAGATAAACCTATGCATTGCCCGTGTATTTTCGAGTACGTTTACTTTGCTCGTCCCGATTCATTTATCGATGGTATTTCGGTGTATGCATCAAGGGTTAATATGGGACGTAAGCTGGGCGAAAAGCTGAAACGTGACTATGCCGATCTTGATATCGACGTTGTTATTCCAATTCCCGAAACCAGCTGTGATATCGCTTTAGAGATAGCCAGCGTGCTAGACTTACCTTATCGTCAGGGCTTTGTGAAAAACCGCTATATTGGCCGCACCTTTATAATGCCTGGGCAGACTCAGCGCCGTAAATCAGTACGCCGCAAGTTAAATGCTATTAGCGCGGAATTCCGTGGTAAGAACGTTCTGCTGGTTGATGACTCAATTGTACGAGGAACAACTTCAGAGCAGATAATTGAAATGGCTCGTGAAGCCGGTGCGAAGAAAGTGTATTTTGCATCAGCGGCTCCGGAAATTCGCTTCCCGAACGTTTACGGCATTGATATGCCAAGTGCTAACGAGTTAATTGGTCACGGACGTGAAGCTATAGAAATTCGTGACATGATTAAAGCTGATGGGCTCATTTACCAGGATCTTGACGACTTGATTGATGCCGTAGGAGCAGAGAATCGCTCAATTAAGCGCTTCGAGACGTCGGTATTCAGTGGTGAATACGTAACGGGTGATGTGAGTCAGGAGTATCTGGATCGTTTGCATGCGGCACGTAATGACGTTGCAAGGTCCGATCGTGACGGTTCAGAAGACGCCAACCTCGAACTTCACAACGACAACGATTAATTCATTCTGAAATGAAAGACTGAGCGCCTGGCGCTCAGTCTTGTTGGAATGGGTACACCGAACCCAGCTTCATAATTTGTGTTAATTCATCAAGTGCCGTGCGCGATTCTTCCAATAACGCAGGGTCACGTAAATCATCTACCGCTAACTCATCACGGTAATGCTTCTCTACCCACTGATTTAAGCGATTAAATAGCCCTTCAGACATTAGGCAGTTCTGGTTTGCACCGGCTATTTCTTCATCGTTTAAAGCAACACGCAAACGCAGGCAGGCGGGGCCGCCGCCGTTGCGCATACTCTGTTTCACATCGAAGTACTCAACCCGCTTAATTGGGCTGTCAGCGCTTTGCGTCAACTGCTCAAGATAGGAACGGACATTATCATTTTCCTGGCACTCTGTAGGCGCGATAATGGTCATTTGGCCGTCGGGCGGTGTAATTAACTGAGTATTGAATAAATAGGTATTTACTGCGTCCTGAATGCTCACTTGTTCTGTAGCTACTTTAATGAAATGTAGCGGATGTTCGCCGAATTTACGTTGAATTTCAGCTAATTTCGACTCTGTATCGGTAAAAGCCTGCTCGTGATAAAAAAGCACATTTTGATTACCGACCGCAATAACATCATTATGGAATACGCCCTGATCAATAACATCGGGGTTCTGCTGAATGTAAACGGTGTTGTCTTCACTTAGACCATGCAACCGGGCTATTGCCTGAGAGGCTTCCAGAGTCTGTCTTGCCGGAAAGCGCTTAGGCGCTGGCTTGGAACTGTCGAAGGCGTAACGGCCAAAAACAAAGAGCTCAATTCCGGCATGACCATATTCACGGCACAGACGGGTGTGGTTCGCGGCACCTTCGTCACCAAAGTGTTCATTGTCCGGCAAGTGGGTGTGATGCTCAAAATAACGACCATTATTGAACATTGCCTGTAGAATACGACCACTGGTTTGTGGCTCTAAGGAACGGTGAAACTTATTGGTCAGATTCGCCGGGGTAAAGTGTACTTTCCCGTTGGCGGTGTCTGCACTGGGCGAAACTGTCGCGGCATTGGCTGTCCACATACTGGAAGCGGAGCAAACGGCCTGAAATATTGCGGGCGCTTCGGTTGCTGCACGGTACAACACCTCGGAATCGGTGCCGTTGAAGCCCAGGCGACGTAATGCAAAAATATCCGGACGTTCCTGTGGGGCTAACACGCCTTGCTTCATTCCCATATCGTGCAAGGCTTTCATTTTTTTCAGGCCTTGCAGGGCAGCATGTTTGGGGCTGGAAGTTGCTTTTGCATTAGCTAAAGAGGCAACGTTGCCGAATGACAGTCCAGCGTAATTATGGGTTGGGCCAACCAAACCGTCGTAGTTGACTTCGAAGTGTTGCATGCTCACTTTTCGATACTCCCTGCACGTGTCGTGCACCTGAAAATAGAAACTTAATTTCCATTATACTGTTTTAAAACTGCCTTGAAAGCCTTTATTTTTCTGGACTTTGGCGTTCGAATCTAATTGTGACTGTTTATTTAACTTGTGCGAATTTTTATCAAATAACCGAGTTGCGGTTGTTTCTGCAAGCGATAACCGATATACCTAAAAAAGGCCGCTAAAGAGCAATTGCACTTGTAATTGTTACTGTTAGCACGTATATACACGGTCATCTACAACAAGAGAACGATTATTCTATGGCAAAATCGCTCGTCATTGTCGAGTCTCCGGCAAAAGCCAAAACGATTAATAAGTATTTAGGTAAGGACTTTGTCGTTAAGTCCAGTGTTGGTCATGTCCGTGATCTGCCTACCCGTGCCACTGAGACAATAAAGAGTAAGCCGGCTGCGGAAGTACGCAAAATGTCGCCGGATGCTAAGGCAAAATACCAGAAAGAACGTGATTATAAGCGACTGATTGCTCGTATGGGGGTTGACCCGGAAAATGACTGGGAAGCGCATTACGAGGTTCTGCAGGGAAAAGAAAAAGTCGTTAAAGAGCTAAAACAGTTAGCCAAAAAGTCAGATGAAATTATTCTGGCAACGGATTTGGACCGCGAGGGAGAGGCGATAGCCTGGCACTTGCGGGAACTTATTGGTGGTGACGACTCGCGTTATAAACGCGTGGTGTTTAACGAAATAACGAAAAAAGCCATTCAGGAGGCCTTCGAGCATCCGGCAGAGCTGAACACCGACCGGGTTAATGCGCAGCAGACCCGACGTTTTCTGGATCGGGTCGTCGGTTTTATGGTGTCGCCCCTGTTGTGGAAGAAAATCGCCCGAGGATTGTCAGCAGGACGTGTTCAATCTGTTGCTGTAAGGCTTGTGGTTGAACGTGAGCGCGAAATTAAAGCCTTTGTGCCGGAAGAGTACTGGGACGTCCATGCAGACCTGAATACGCCAGTAGACGAGTCTCTGCGCATGCAGGTGATGAAGCAGGCCGGTAAGAACTTCCGGCCGTCCAATAAACAGGAAACGGACGCAGCCTTAGCGCTACTGAAAAAAGCCGGCTATGAAATTACTGGGCGTGAAGATAAGCCAACGTCCAGCAAACCCAGCGCACCTTTTATTACTTCGACTCTGCAGCAAGCTGCCAGTACCCGGTTAGGTTTTGGTGTTAAGAAAACCATGATGATGGCTCAGCGTCTGTATGAAGCGGGTCACATTACGTACATGCGTACCGATTCAACCAATTTAAGTTCTGAGGCTGTTGATGCCTGTCGTGAATTAATTACCAAGGACTTTGGTAAAAATTATTTACCGGATGCTCCTGTTCGCTATGGTGCAAAAAGTAATGCGCAGGAAGCGCACGAAGCGATACGTCCGTCAGATGTGAAGGTTAAATCTGAATCTTTATCTTCTGTGGAGAGAGACGCCCAGCGTTTGTATGAACTTATCTGGCGTCAGTTTGTAGCCTGTCAAATGGTACCGGCTCGGTACGACAGTACCACCTTGACTGCAACCGCCGGCGATTTTGAATTGAAAGCTCGCGGACGCGTTATGCGGTTTGCCGGTTGGACTAAGGTGATGCCTCCGGCCAGTAGTAAAAAAGACGGTGATGCGACCTTGCCTGACGTGAAAAAAGGCGATGCATTACAGCTGGAGAAACTGAACCCGGAACAACATTTTACTAAGCCACCGGCGCGTTATGGCGAGGCCTCTTTAGTCAAAGAACTGGAGAAGCGGGGCATTGGTCGTCCATCAACTTATGCTTCCATTATTTCTACCATTCAGGATCGCGGTTATGTTCGGGTTGAGAGCCGTCGGTTCTTTGCTGAGAAAATGGGTGAAATTGTCAATGACCGGTTGGTTGAGAACTTCACTGAGCTAATGAACTATAACTTTACGGCGGAAATGGAACAGGCTCTGGATGATATTGCTGCCGGAAAGCGGAACTGGAAAGAGACTCTGGATAAGTTTTATGCCGACTTTAAAGAGCGTCTGGAAAAAGCAGAACTGGAACCGACCGAAGGCGGTATGCGCGAGAACAGCATGGTTCTTACCGATATCGACTGCCCTGAATGTGGTCGCAAAATGGGAATAAGAACAGCTTCCACGGGAGTATTCCTTGGCTGTTCTGGCTATAACCTACCGCCCAAAGAGCGTTGTACTAAAACGCTTAACCTGACGCCGGGCGAAGAAGCTATAGAGGTGACTGACGAGGAAGAGCGTGAAACTGAAGCGCTTCGGGCCAAAAAGCGTTGTCCTAAATGTGGCACCGCAATGGACAGTTACCTTATTGATGAAAAGCGTAAGCTTCATGTTTGCGGTAACAACCCAACATGTGACGGCCAACTGGTTGAAGAGGGGACTTTTCGCATTAAGGGTTATGACGGACCCACCATTGAATGCGATAAGTGTGGTTCTGAAATGCAGTTAAAAACGGGACGTTTTGGTAAATATTTTGGTTGTACCAACAGTGAGTGCAAAAACACCCGGAAATTACTGCGCAGCGGGGAAGCTGCGCCACCGAAAGAAGACCCTGTGCCGTTACCGGAATTGCCTTGTGAAGAGTCGGATGCTTACTTTGTGCTAAGAGACGGTGCCTCCGGTATTTTCCTGTCGGCCAATACCTTCCCTAAATCCAGAGAAACACGCGCGGTAACGGTAAAAGAGCTGGCTCAGTTTAAAGATCGTTTACCGGAAAAATTTAAGTACCTGGCAGAAGCACCCAAGGAAGATGATGACGGTAATGATGCTATTGTTCGTTTTTCAAGAAAGAATAAAGAACAGTACGTTGTAACTGAAATTAAGAAGAAACAAACAGGGTGGAAGGCGTTCTACCGTAACGGTAAATGGAAAGTTGAGGAAAAGTAGCTAAAAACTTACGAACAAACACTCATTTTGCCAATAGTTAAAAGATAAAAGCTGAACTAACATAGTGCCGTGTCTATTGAAGGACACGGCACACCGGACACGGAGGTCCTCATGTTATTGTCTCGCTTGAGCATAACACTTCCCGCTGCTTTTCCGGCAGCGGGTTTTTCTTTTCTGAACCCCGTTAAAATACTGAAAAAACAATCCGGGCAGGCGAGTGTTGAGCTGCTGGTCGTCTGGCCTGTTATTGTCGCCTGCGTTTTTACTTTTGTTCAGGCGCTCTTTATTTGGTGGGCGCAGCAAACACTCACGGTAGCGAATCAGTATGCAGTAAGAGCGGGAAGTCTTAATCATGGCAACAATAACGCCATGGTGAACACGCTGGCGTCAGGAATGGCCGGTTTAAAACCACAACTGGACATAGATAACAAAATAGCCGCCGCAGCTGAGGCGATAGCTAAACAGCGAATGCATTTCTCGCGGTTTGGAGAATTAAAGGTTCTCTCGCCCAGTACTGATGACTTTCGCCAGTTTTCCGACTGGCGTTGGGATAACGAATTGCAAAAAGATGTATTGGAAATTTCGGTCGACCATTATCATGCCCGGGCTGGCGATAATGCTTCGGAGGAATGGCATAAGGCACGCGTTCTGGTCATTGAAACTTATTGGTGCTTGCCATTGGAAATTCCAATTGCTGCTGATTTTCTGGCAGCAACACAGAGTTTACTCTCAGATTCAAAAGCCGCGACTTACTGTGCAGGCCGCAGTACTTTATTCGATAAACCGTTGTGGGGGTTATCGAATACCGCTCAACATGTCATGTTAAGCGGCTACCGACAGCAATAAAACTTAACGAACGTCGTGATAATCGACACAGGCCTGTAATGTGTTCTCAATTAACGAGGCAACTGTCATGGGACCAACGCCACCGGGAACTGGAGTGATCCAGCCAGCTCTTTCGGCAGCGACAGAGAACTCTACGTCACCGGTTAACCGACCATCGGGCAGGCGATTCATTCCTACATCTATAACAATGGCGCCAGGCTTAATCCATTCTCCGGGAATGAACTCCGCCTTGCCTACTGCAACAACGACGATATCGGCACGCTTTACATGATCGGATAAGTCTTTGGTAAAGCGATGGCACACCGTGGTTGTTGCTCCGGCCAGTAATAACTCCAGGCTCATTGGACGACCAACAATATTCGATGCGCCGACAACCACTGCGTTTAACCCATGTAAGTCGACTTGTGTGTGTTCTAACAGTGTCATAATGCCTTTGGGGGTACAGGGGCGCAAAGCAGGGATGCGTTGTGACAAGCGTCCGATATTGAAAGGGTGGAAACCGTCGACATCTTTATCCGGGCGAATTCGTTCTAAAATCGGCGTGGCATCCAGACCCGCAGGCAACGGAAGCTGAACTAAAATACCATCTACGGCGTCGTCATCGTTCAGCTCTTCAATGAGCTTCTCAAGTTCTTGCTGTGTTGTGGTTATTGGCAAGTCGTAATCAAACGAGCGAAAACCAACGTCTTCACAGGCACGGCGCTTGTTGCCCACATAAACTTCTGAAGCGGCGTCGCTTCCGACCAGGACAACAGCTAGCCCCGGTGCCCGTAAGCCGGAATCAATGCGTTCTTTTACTTGCTGTTTAACCGCCTGGCGAACAGTGGCAGCGATGGTTTTACCATCGATAATTTGAGCTGGCATAATGACGTTCCCAAAGATGAGAGAATTCAAGGTGATATATAAGCCTCATTGTAACTTTTTTCTGCCCTGAATGTCACCGGTTGTTGGTTTAGTCATCAGGTTGTTGCAAAAGTAGCCAGTCGGTACCGATAACCGAAAAAAAGTTTGACGGGTCAGTCTTCAGCAGGTAATATTCGCCACCGTTGTCGACCAGCAATAGCGTTTTTAAAAGCTGCGTCTGACACGGCTTTCGGAGAAATTCGGCGATTAGCGCAGTTTGGTAGCGCACTTGGTTTGGGTCCAAGGGGTCGCAGGTTCAAATCCTGCATCGCCGACCATTCTCTTGACGGTTTACTGGTTCGATATGCGCCCGTAGCTCAGTTGGATAGAGCAACGGCCTTCTAAGCCGTGGGTCGCAGGTTCGAATCCTGCCGGGTGCGCCATAACGCGCCAAAGAAATCACTCAGTGGTGGGTGTAGCTCAGTTGGTAGAGCCCCGGATTGTGATTCCGGTTGTCGTGGGTTCAAGTCCCATCATCCACCCCATTTCTTTTGAAGTAACATCCTGTATATCGGCGATTAGCGCAGTTTGGTAGCGCACTTGGTTTGGGTCCAAGGGGTCGCAGGTTCAAATCCTGCATCGCCGACCATTACACTAATTCCCCTTTTTCTTTTCAGTCACTACTGCTACATTTATCTTAATACTTAATCAAAAGATTTTATTGTTAATCCTTGGCTGGAGCTATTGTTATGGACTTTAAGAAAAGTTTAAAGAATCCCGCTGAAGCGTTTGATTCTCCGCAAGACGTGGCAAACGATTCTGAGCTTTCAAACGAGCAGAAAATCGAAGTGCTGACGCAGTGGCGTTATGATGAGCTGGAAACTGAAGTCGCCGATCAGGAAAACATGGCCGGGGAAAAACCGGATAAACTGGGCGAAATCAACAATCTACTCCTTGAGCTTAAAGACAAATCTTAGTTATTTTTCCTTCCGTTAAAGTGAAGCCTAAAAATTGCCGCTCGGGGGCTCGACTCCGGGCGGTCACCTCGCTATAATGCTGCGTCATTTTTAAAGGTCAACGCCGTTGCCGTATCTCATTTTTATAATGATAAGTTGATACGAGTAACATTCATTGATTGAAACCGAGGTAATGAAGCAATGCAGGTTTCTGTAGAGACAACTCAAGGTTTAGAACGTCGTGTGACTGTTACAGTCCCGGCAGATACAATTGATAGCGAAGTAAAACGCTTATTAAAAGAAGAATATCGCCATCGTCGTGTGAATGGTTTCCGCAAAGGAAAAATTCCACCAAACGTATTACAAAAGCTGTTTGGTCGCGAAGCCCGTTCACGTGCAGCATCAAGTATCATGCAAAGTAAGTACTTTGAAGCTGTTATGCAGGAAAAATTGAACCCTGCTGGCGCACCTGCAATTGAACCTAAAGTCAATGAGCCAGGTAAAGATCTTGAGTTCACGGCTACGTTCGAAGTGTATCCAGAAGTAGAAGTACAGAACCTGGACAAAGTAAAAGTTGAAAAGCCTGCTGTTGAAGTCACCGAGAAAGACGTCGACAACATGCTGGAAACGTTGCAGAAACAACACGCTGACTGGAAAGAAGTTAAGCGTAAATCCAAAAAGGGTGACCGTGTCACTATGGATTTCGTTGGTTCTATCGACGGTGAAGAATTTGAAGGCGGTAAAGCTGACGACTTCGCGCTTGAACTGGGCGAAGGTCGTATGATTCCTGGGTTTGAAGATCAAATCAAAGGAATTAAAGCAGGCGAAGAAAAGACTATCGAAGTCACTTTCCCGGAAGACTACCACGCTGAAAACCTGAAAGGTAAAGAAGCGCAATTCGTGGTAACCGCTAAGAAAGTTGAAGCACGTGACCTGCCTGAGCTAAACGATGAGTTCGTTGCATTGTTCGGTGTGAAAGAAGGCGGTGTTGAAGCGTTGAAAGAAGAAGTTCGCAAAAATATGGAACGCGAGCTGAAAAACGCAGTGAAAGCAAAAGTTAAAGAACAGGTACTGAAAGGTATTGTTGAAAACAACGACGTTGAACTGCCTAAATCAATGATCGACCAGGAAATTGACCAGTTGCGTAAGCAAGCTGCTCAACGTTTCGGTGGTAATGTTGAACAAATGCCTGACTTACCGGCGGAGCTGTTCGAAGAACAAGCGAAAGAGCGTGTTAAAGTCGGTTTGTTATTAGGTGAAGTGATTCGTGGTAACGAGCTTAAAGCTGATGATGAGAAAGTAGATGAAATCATCGCAACCGCAGCTTCTGCTTATGAAGACCCACAGGAAGTTGTGGAATACTACAAGTCAAACAACGATATGATGCAGCAAGTTCGTAACTTAGCGTTGGAAGAGCAAGCAATCGAATTCGTGTTGGAAAAAGCCTCGGTTAAAGATAAAAAAGCGAGCTTTGATGACATCATGAATCCGAAGCAGCAGTAATCTCGTGTAACGGAATCCTTGACGGGTCCCGCTACAGCTTGGTTTAATGGCTCGTATGACCTCATACGAGCCATTTTTATTTCAGGAGCTTTATAAAACATGTCGAGCGATATTCAGGATCCAATGGCACAGCTAGTCCCTATGGTCGTCGAGCAGACTTCGAAAGGTGAGCGCTCTTACGACATCTATTCACGTCTTTTAAAAGAACGTGTTATTTTTTGTTGTGGTCAGGTAGAAGACCACATGGCCAATCTCATTGTGGCTCAGCTACTGTTTTTAGAATCAGATAATCCTGATAAAGACATTTACCTTTACATTAATTCGCCTGGTGGGGTAGTGACAGCTGGTATGGCTATTTACGATACCATGCGCTTTATTAAGCCGGATGTTAGCACGGTATGTATGGGCCAAGCGGCCAGTATGGGCGCGTTCCTATTGGCTGGTGGTGCTCAGGGTAAACGTTATTGTTTACCTAATTCCCGAGTGATGATTCACCAGCCTTTGGGTGGATTCCAGGGACAAGCGTCAGATTTTGAAATTCATGCGAAACAAATTTTGGATCTGAAAGAGCGCTTAAACCGTATGTTAGCGGAGAACACAGGTCAGGATTACGAGAAAGTGGCCAGAGACACTGATCGCGATCACTTTTTATCGGCAGAAGAGTCAATCGATTACGGCCTGGTTGATGGTATTTTACGTCAGCGTGGCGAAGAGTCCTGAGTTGGCGCAGAGCAGTTAGGAGAAAAGCATGACGGATCAGTCCAAAGGTGACGGCGATAAGCCGCTATATTGCACTTTTTGTGGCAAAAGTCAGCACGAAGTTAAGAAGCTTATTGCAGGACCGTCCGTATTCATTTGTGATGAATGCGTTGAGCTATGCAATGACATTCTAAAAGAAGAAATTCATCAACTGTCTCCGGTTCCGGATCAGGATGAGTTGCCTGTGCCAAAAGCTATCCGTAAGCATTTGGATGACTATGTTATTGGTCAGGATCGCGCCAAAAAGGTGTTGTCGGTAGCCGTTTATAATCACTATAAACGCTTACGCGGTTCAGCCAAGCAGGAAGTTGAGCTTGGCAAAAGTAATATCCTGCTAATTGGTCCGACAGGCTCAGGAAAAACTTTCCTGGCTGAAACCTTAGCGCGTTATTTGGATGTGCCATTTACTATGGCAGATGCAACAACATTAACCGAAGCGGGTTATGTTGGCGAAGACGTTGAAAACATTATTCAAAAGCTTTTACAGAAATGTGATTACGACGTTGAGAAAGCAGAGCGCGGCATTGTCTATATTGATGAGATTGATAAGATTTCACGTAAGTCGGACAATCCGTCGATTACTCGCGATGTCAGTGGCGAAGGTGTACAACAAGCCTTACTGAAACTGATTGAAGGAACCGTTGCTTCTGTGCCGCCACAAGGTGGTCGGAAACATCCTCAACAAGAGTTTCTGCAAGTCGATACATCAAAAATTCTGTTTATCTGTGGCGGTGCTTTTGCTGGCTTGAATAAAGTTATCGAGCAACGCTTGTCTACCGGAACAGGTATTGGTTTTGGCGCAGAAGTGAAGAGTAAGACGCAAAATGAAGAAGGGGCAATCATTGCTAAAGTGGAACCGGAAGATTTGGTTCGCTATGGCTTGATTCCCGAATTCATTGGTCGCTTACCGGTTGTAGCCACGCTAGATGAGCTGGATGAAGAAGCGTTGATTGAAATTTTGCGTGAGCCAAAAAATGCGTTAACCAAACAGTATTCAGCTTTGTTCGAAATGGAAGACGTTGAGTTGGAATTTCGTGAAGATGCTTTAAGAGCTATCGCGAAAAAAGCCATGGCTCGCAAAACAGGTGCTCGTGGTCTACGTTCCATTGTTGAAGGTGTTCTGCTGGGCACTATGTATGAACTGCCTTCTATTGAAGGGGTCGCGAAAGTTGTGGTGGATGAGTCGGTAATCGCTGGTGAATCCGATCCTATTCTAATTTACGCGAATCAGCAGAAAAATAAGCAGGCTTCGGGCGAATAATCCGAAACTGTATTAAAAGTGTTCAAAAAAGGGCCGGAAAGGCCCTTTTTTTCTGTCAAGGATTGAACTTTCAGGTAAAGACCGCATATTACAAAGTAAACCTAGGTCGGGAGAGAATTTAATGAGCGAAGAGCGCACCGAACAATTAACGATGCCGGTTCTGCCGTTGAGAGATGTCGTGGTATACCCGCATATGGTGATACCACTGTTTGTCGGTCGGGAAAAGTCGATTCGATGCTTACAAGCCGCTATGGATGAAGATAAACAAGTTTTTCTGGCGGCTCAGAAAGACGCTTCTGTGGATGAACCTACTACTGAGGATATTTATCAGGTAGGTACAGTTGCGACGGTTCTACAGCTACTGAAACTACCCGATGGCACCGTTAAAGTGCTGGTTGAAGGTAAGCAGCGGGCGCAACTGGATGAATTGCAGGATAACGAAGAATACTTCCAGGCCAGTATTCATTACCTGGCCGCGGAAGAGTTGCCGGAAAAAGAAGAAGAGATTCTTATTCGTTCTGCACTGAATCAGTTCGAAGGCTATGTAAAGTTAAACAAGAAAATACCACCGGAAGTACTGACCTCTTTGTCTGGTATTGAAGACGGTGATCGCTTAGCGGACACCATGGCTGCTCATATGCCACTGAAACTTGCAGAAAAACAGGCCATTCTTGAAATTACTGACATTCGGGAGCGCATCGAACACCTGATGGCTCTGATGGAAGGTGAGATTGATATTCTGCAGGTAGAAAAGCGCATTCGTAGTCGTGTTAAAAAGCAGATGGAAAAAAGCCAGCGCGAATATTATTTGAATGAGCAAATGAAAGCCATTCAGAAAGAGCTGGGTGAAACCGAAGATGGCGTCGATGAATTTGAGCAGTTACAGAAGAAAATTGATGACGCTAAGATGCCGGCAGAAGCGAAGAAAAAGACTGAAGCTGAGCTGCAAAAATTAAAAATGATGTCACCTATGTCAGCAGAAGCAACTGTCGTGCGCGGCTATATCGACTGGATGGTATCGGTCCCGTGGAAAAAGCGTTCGCGTATCAAGAAAGATTTAGCTCACGCTGAAAAAGTGCTAGATGCTGACCACTACGGGCTAGAGAAAGTTAAAGAACGTATTATTGAGTATCTTGCGGTACAACAACGAACCACCAAAGTGAAAGGTGCAATCCTTTGTTTAGTAGGTCCTCCGGGTGTCGGTAAAACGTCGCTTGGACAATCGATAGCGAAGGCTACGGGGCGTGAGTATGTGCGCATGGCGTTAGGTGGCGTGCGCGATGAAGCAGAAATACGAGGTCACCGTCGCACTTATATTGGTTCTATGCCGGGTAAACTGATCCAGAAAATGTCAAAAGTTGGTGTCCGCAATCCGTTGTTTCTGTTAGATGAAATAGACAAAATGTCGGCTGATATGCGTGGTGACCCGGCTTCAGCATTGCTTGAAGTGCTGGATCCTGAGCAAAACATTAATTTCAATGACCATTATCTTGAAGTGGATTACGACCTGTCGGATGTCATGTTTGTGGCGACATCTAACAGTATGAATATTCCAGCGCCATTATTAGACCGCATGGAAGTGATTCGCTTGTCGGGCTACACCGAAGAAGAGAAGCTGAATATTGCGAAGCGACATTTGTTAACCAAGCAAATTGGCCGTAACGGTTTAAAAGAAAAAGAAATAACGGTTCAGGACAGTGCGATTATTGGCATTATCCGGTATTACACACGCGAAGCCGGCGTGCGTAACCTCGAACGAGAGCTGTCACGTTTGTGCCGTAAATCGGTTAAGCAAATTTTGCTGGATAAATCGATAAAACATGTTGAGATTACCGGCGATAATCTGAGCGACTACCTTGGCGTACAACGTTTTGATTACGGCAAAGCTGAAGAAGCGAATCAAGTCGGTCAGGTCACTGGCTTAGCATGGACTGAAGTTGGTGGAGATTTGCTGACTATCGAAGCTACTAATGTAGCTGGTAAAGGAAAGACAACCACCACCGGTTCCCTGGGTGATGTTATGCAGGAGTCGATTCAGACTGCTCTGACAGTGGTTCGTAGCCGTGCTGACAAGCTGGGTATTGCGGAAGATTTCCATGAAAAACGCGATATTCACGTGCATGTGCCAGAAGGCGCTACACCTAAGGACGGGCCCAGTGCCGGTATCGCTATGGTGACAGCTATGGTTTCATCGTTAACCGGTAAACCTGTACGCTCAGATGTTGCTATGACGGGTGAAATTACATTGCGCGGTGAAGTGCTGGCCATTGGTGGTTTAAAAGAAAAACTGCTGGCTGCTCATCGTGGCGGAATTAAGCATGTGTTAATTCCGAAAGAGAATGAACGCGACTTAAAAGAAATCGCTGATAACGTAAAAGAAGATTTAGTGATTCAGCCGGTAAAATGGATTGATGAAGTATTGGATGTCGCCTTGGTTAAGGATTAACCAGCGGATTAATACTAAAGTCATATTCAAGCACTAGAATGCGGCCTGCGGATGAGAAATCATGCTTCAGACCGCATTTTTTCGTTAAAAAGTGAGTAAAAAGGGTTTTCAATCTAAAAGACTGTGGTAGCCTAGAGTTTATAGCTGATTCACATGTATGACATACGAACAGCTGGATAGGAAAGCCATTTGGACTAATGGTGCTTGAACAATTAAATCAAGCTTGATATAACCGTTCTGGCCCATTTTAAAATCCGAATGGAACCACGGAAACTTGATAATAACAATCTAAGGGGATGATACTGTGAACAAGTCTCAGCTTATTGACAAAATCGCGGCAGGTGCAGATATTTCTAAGGCTGCTGCTGGTCGTGCTCTGGACTCTATGATCGATGCAGTAACTGATGCTCTAAAAAAAGATGACCAAGTCGCATTAGTTGGCTTCGGTACGTTTAGCGTGCGTGAGCGTTCTGCTCGTACTGGTCGTAACCCTCAAACGGGTGAGACTATCCAGATCGCTGCTGCTAAAGTTCCTTCTTTTAAAGCAGGTAAAGCACTGAAAGACGCAGTAAATTAATCAAAGCGCATTAGCGCTTTTTTTAAAGAATAATAATAGTAGCCCGAGGTTTATAAAACCTCGGGTTATTTTTTTGTATGAATGGTGAGTTTTAAGACGAATCACCTTATAATGTGACGTTGTTTATTCAGGTTAAATAAGGAAAGCCTTATTATGTTAGAGCGGATTCGGGAAGGCTCGCAGAGTTATACTGCTAAGGCCATTCTTGTGTTAATCATTCTAACTTTTGCATTAGCGGGTGTTGGTGGTTATATCACTAGTGACACAGAAGATGCTGTCGCAAAAGTTAATGGAGAAGAAATTCCTCGTAGTGACTACGATCGTGCTTATGAGAATGAGCGTAGCCGCTTGCAAGAGCAGTTTGGTGATATGTTTTCTGCTATTACTTCCGATCCAGATTATATGCGTAATTTACGTAGCGGAGTATTAGAGCAACTCATCGAACAAGAGCTTTTAGTGCAATACGCCGAAGATAACGGAATGAGAGTGGGGCCTGAGCAGGTAAAAGCTGCAATCCGCGATATCTCTCAATTTCGTACGGCTGGACAATTTGATAACGATGTTTATCTGATGGCGTTACGTAATGCCGGCTACAGCCCTGAAGCTTTTGCTAAGGTTATGCAGCAAGATATGACACGAAACCAATTGCTACGCGGGCTGTCTGCAACTGAGTTCGTACTGGAGCCTGAAGCTATAGCCTTTATGCGTTTACAGAGTCAATCTCGTTCAGGGGGCTTTCTGGTTGCTCGCAATGAGAAATTCGAAGAACAGGTAGAGATTGCAGATCAGGATATTGAAAACTTCTATCAGCAAAATCAAGATATGTTCCGGACTCAGGAAAAGCTTAGCGTTGCTTATGTGGAGCTTTCGTTAGCTGCTGTTGAGTCTGAAGTCGAAATTTCAGATGAAGAAGTACGTCAGTACTATGATGAACGTCAGCAACAATATTCAACGGAAGAAGAGCGCCATGTGTCTCATATTCTGATTGAGTTTGATACGGATAACGCCAAAGAGAAAGCTGAAGAAGCGCTCGCTGAACTTGAACAAGGTGCGGACTTCCCGGAAGTAGCGCAGACTTATTCAGATGACACGTTCTCGGCAGAGCAGGGCGGCGATCTTGACTGGATAGAAGCCGGTATGATGGATGAAGACTTTGATGCCGCTGCTTTTGAATTGGAGAATGTTGGCGACTTATCCGGTATTGTGGAAACCAGTTTTGGTTACCACATTATTAAGCTGACTGATTTACGCGAAGGCTCAGTCACACCATTTAGCGAAGTGGAAGACGAAGTGCGTCAGCAACTGTTGACCGAAAAAGCGGAAGACCGCTATTTCGAAAAACAACAAAAACTAGCGGAAATTAGTTTTGAACAACCTGACACTTTAGAACCTGCCGCAGAAGAAATTGGTGCTACTGTACGCCGCTCCGATTTATTTACTCGTGAGCGAGCGCCTACTTCATTAAGTGATGATGTGATTCTCAATAACTTATTTTCGGAAGAGTTAATTAAAGAGAAACTGAATAGTGACATCATTGAGACGCCGGATGACCGCTCTCTTGTTGTGCGCGTAACGGACCATCAACCAGAACGTGTAAAGGATCAGGACGAAGTTCGTGAACAAATCGTTTCACAATTGCGCGTAGAAAAAGCGCAGCAACTGGCACTCGAGCAGGCAGAAGAATGGATGCAGGCATGGGAAAACGGCGATGACGTCAGTGACGACATTGTCTGGGTTGACAGCGTAAAGCGGAATAGCGGCGAATATCCGCGAGCCATAATACAAGAGTTGTTTTCGATGTCTCCTTCAGCCAGCGACGAGAGTGTTTTTAATACGGTTGCCTTGCCAAATGGCGATGCTGCTGTGGTCGCGTTGACCGACGTTTCTCCGGGAAATGCTGACGACAACCAGCTTGATGAGTTAAAGAGTCAGATGCAGAATCGTCAGGCTCAGGTTATGTTACAAGCGTTCATCAATAACTTAAAAACGGACGCAGATATTCAACGTTTATCAACTCGGTAAAGGTTAATATCGAAGAAAAAGGCTCAGACCGTAAAAAGTCTGAGCTTTTTTATTGCTATTGCGGAAAGTTTTATCAACCATTGCCATATAAATTAGGCAGCACGTTTTTGGTTGTTGTTTTATTTTTCCTACTCTCTATAGAGGCTTTAACCTCTTTATAAAGCACTTTACCATCCTGCCATGGGGTGGTAGCTCCCGGATGGTAGAGACTTTGCTGCAAGCTTGAGCAGGCAGCTTCTATCGAAAGGTATTGGGACAGCTCTGTTAAGCTATTAAACGAACGCTTAAAATATCGGGTTGCCCACTCTAATAGAGAGTCTTTTGCTTCTTGCGCATTATTGTTACGGCAGGCAAGCTGAAATTCTCTCCAGAACTTGTCTTTATTGAGGTTACGCGGTGTTTCTTCCGGTTTACGCGACGATACTCTATTCTGAGAGATTGTGCCTTTATGCCAAAGAAGGTAAGCGTTTAGTATGAGCGAAATAACCAATGCAAGGGCAAGTAAGCTTATTACCCAGGTATTCCATTCAGCTGACTGGGTTTTCACCTCAGTTGAAGCCTGCTTCTCATCCTTTTCTGGTTGCTTTTCAGCAGCAGGAGCTTCGGCATTATCATTTGGCGACGGAATAGACTGCATGCCGTCACCCATTGCGACAGAAAAGTTAAGCTCTTTGGTTTTAGCCGATGCAGGTGAGCCTGTTTTAGTATTAAACCAGGGGATGCTTAGCGCCGGAATTTTTAACGGTCCAGGCTGATTAGGAACTATTGCAAAGCTTATTGTTTTTTGCGAAATAATAACGCCGTTACGGCTAAACTGATCCGTCTCGTCGCCATCCGGATAAACTCTTACCGTATCGGGAAATTCGGGTTGAATGTCCGGTAATTGCTCTGGTTTCACACCAACCGCGGTCAGCATATAAGAAACCGTAAAGGGTTCGCCTACGGTGTAACTGTCTTGTTCAGGAGAAACAGACTGAGAAACACTGACAAGCTCGCTGGGTAACCAATGGCCTTGCCAATTATCCGGAACGGCCTGAACCTCAACCTCTATAGTTTCAGCAATGGTGCTGACAGGCTGCGTATTGGAAAAAGATGAAAAGATAGAACGCTGGCCCTGAGTGAAAACTTCACCATCGAACCGGGCTCCTGTAATACTTAAAGAACCGGACTTGCTTGGCGTTATTTGATAAATACGCTGATAAACCTTGTAGCGCCTGCCATTCACCATTTCAGTGCTTTCTTCATCGCTGCCTATTTGCTGAATGTCGGCATTCTCTGCTTCAGGCGGTATTAAGTTTCCCTTGTTCAAGTCGGCAGCAAGAAATAACTTCGCAACATAGGTAATAGGTTGCTGTAAATAGACTTGCTGACTGTCGACCCGAGCTTCAAGGAAAGCGACTTTCTGTTCGTTATCCTGGTTGTTGCCTGGCTCCAGAACTTGCAGTGAAATAGGAGCCGATGAAACCCCACTTATACTAATTTCGGGAATTTTATATTCCCCGGCGGACTGAGGAATAAGTACGGTTGTAAAGCGCGTCTGTTTGCTTAGTTTTCCGTTAATCATTGACGTCTGGCGGCTAACCGAAGTTCTGCCCACAACAAAATCTTTTAGTAGTTTAGATGGCGAAAAGCTGTCGTTAGCCACATCGTCGTCAACGGTTACCGTTAAAACAAAGGACTCGTTGGCCGTAACCGGATTGCGATCGACCGTTGCGGTAACTTCAGAGACATCAGCGTGAGCAAGCTGACTCACGAGCAAAAAACTTATCAATAAGATAATGTGTCGCCATACTCTTACCATTTTTTATCTTCTCCCTGGGGTTCTGAGGCTCTTCGCTGACGCCGTTTCTGGCTCTCCAGAAGCATTTTATTACGTAGCAGTATACTCGGGTCATCAGGCACCCGGTTCATCCATTGTTCCAATTGCTGGGCTTTTTCAGGATCAATATCGCCCTCGCGCACTTGCTGTTGAAGTTGCTCGTTGGATTCTTCTGCGCTTTCGGTGTCTTGATCCTTGCTCTGTTGCTCTTGCATTTCCTCCTGAGATGACTCCTGCTCCTTTTCTTTTTGCTCCGGATCAGACTCTCCATCCTGCTGGCCCTGCTCATCAGGGTTAGGAGGACCATCATTACTGTTGGATTGATTACTTTGCTGCTCTTCGCTGTCACCACTTTGCTCAGAATTTTTATCCGATTCGTTATTATCGGAATCTGACTCATCTGAGGATTCGTCCGAGTCGCCGGAGTCTTCGGACTCCTGCTGTTGTTGTAATTGCTCGACAAGCTGCTTGTTTTCGGCTGCCCGTGACCAGTCAGGCCGTTGTTCTAACGCCTTGTCGTAAGCTTCTATTGCTGCATCGTATTGCTGCTGCTGAGCCAGAGCATTACCTAAATTGTATTGCGCTTCTGCTGAATCGTCCTGAGAGAAAGCCTCGGCGGCAGCTTCATAGTCACCATCGCGGTAGAGCGCTGAACCCTGGCGAAAAGGCGTCTCACTAAGGTTAGCAGCCTGTTGATATTCTTCTTCCTGATATAAACGCTGTGCGCGTTGCTCCTGATTCAGCAGTTGTTTCTGCCAGACGGACTCCTGTTGAGCATGAACACTTGGAGTGAAGCCGATTAAAGGCAATAACATAGAGACTAACACTGGGCTTAGCAGACTGCCCCGACGCCAGCTAAATAACATAATAGGTAAGATAAAGAGTGCAACGTAAGGGCCCATATCACGCCATGCGTCTCCTTGTTGCTGTTCATCACCGTCTTTACCTTCACGCGTCAATGGCGCCTGGTTTATCAGTTTATCAATATCACTGTTGTCCGCGGTTACTGATGAGAAGGCTCCACCCGTAATAGAAGCCAGATCAGATAATCGCGAAGGATAAGTTTTGGCAATAATGACCTGATTGTCGTCTTTTAATAAACGGCCAGAGCTATCGCGGATTGCGGCACCTTCTTCAGTACCAACCGCCAGAATAGAAACCCGATGCTCAATAGAGCGCAAATAACTACTGAGCTGGTTGAGTTCGCTACTACTGATGCCATCGGTAAGCCAGTATATATCGCCTTGCGGGTAGCCCGCATTCTTTAATAACTCGTCAGCCAGTTCCAGAGCTAACTGAGGTTCACTGCCTTGCGCCGGCATAATGTCGGGTGAGAGTGAGGGAATGAGGTTCATTAAATTACGGTTATCGGCAGTCAGCGGACTGATGATAAAAGCATCGTCGGCGTAAGCGATAAGACCTGTGTCACCATCAAGTCCTGCCCGGACTAAATCAATGGCTTTGTATCTCATTCGGGTTAAGCGATTGGGTGAAATGTCATCGGCTAAAACCGATGGCGACATGTCCATAATCACAACCTGTCCCGATTCAAGCTGGTAAACCGGTTGTGGCAGTCGTTCCCAGGTAGGCCCGCTAAGAGCCAGTGTTGCCAGAACTGAAATTAACAGAAAACGGTGGGCAGGCCAGAGAGACGGTTGTGACCCTGACTTAACCAATACTTTTGACAGGTGGCCGGGTAGCCATTGATGCCATCCTGCCTGATGTTTCTGACTGTAGAGTAAACGCCAGTACAGCAGTACGACCGGAATTAAAGCCAACAACCACCAGGGACGCAATAAATGAAATTCGTTCATGAACGTCTCCCCCATGGGCGATAGTGCAACAAGGCTAGCGCGATAAACAGAAGAAAACTGATTGCTAATGGCCAGTAAAATAAACTGACTCGGGGCCTTAGTTGCTGAGGGTCACCGGCAATAGGCTCCAGCTTGTCCAGGCGTTGATAAATTTCTTCGAGCTCACTGGTACTGCGGGCACGGAAATATTTACCACCAGTTTGTTTAGCGATACTTTGCATTAACGGTACGTCCAGATCACGGCTTGGATTAACTCGCCGTTGCCCGAAAAAGCTATCAACTACTACTTCTTCAGCACCTACCGCGATAGGGTAAATCGTCACATCGTAAGCCTGAGCCAGCTCAAGAGCCTGCTCCGGAGTTAAATTCCCCGCTGTGTTTTGACCGTCGGTTAGTAATACCAGTACCCGGTTCGATTCTTCGTCGTCACGAAAGCGCTTCACCGACAAAGCAATAGCGTCTCCTATTGCGGTGCGTTCACCCACTAAGCCGAGTACAGATTCATTGAGCATTTGTTTTACAGTATTGCGGTCGTAAGTCATGGGAGTCTGTAAATAGGCCGTGTCTGCAAATAGAATCAGTCCGAGCCTGTCACCTTCGCGGCGTTCAATAAAGTCGCTCAAAACGTGCTTAACCATGGTTAGACGGTTCACTGAGCGGCCTTCCAATTGCATATCTGCAATTTCCATACTGCCGGATAAGTCTACAGCCAGCATAATTTCTCTTCCTTCGGCTCGAATTGCGAGCGGCTCGCCCAACCATTGAGGCTTAGCCACCGCAGCGACCAGCATGATCCAGCATAAACTCATCAGCGGTAACAATAACCAGCGTTTACCAGAGCTCTGACTGCCGCTAACTAAGCCGTAAGTACTGGGAAGGCGTATAGCCGAGCTACTTTTTCGTACGGCCGGAAACCATTTCCAGATAATGGCGGGTAAGGGGAGTAGGCAAAACATCCACGGCCAGGCAAATTCAAACATCTTCGGCTCCGGGTTGCTTGCTCAAATCTTTACTCAGCCACAGGCGAGCGAGTTCGTAGTAATGTCGATTAAAATTATTATCAGCAATACCATAAAAGTTTTTATTGGCCTCGTTAAGCAGGGGTTCATAAGCTGTCTTTTCCTTGCCTGACAGAGGAATGAGCAAGAAGCTTATCCATTGACGACTGTGTTTTTCCGCAACGACCTTTCTGGGATAATACGCCAGCGCCGTGCGTTTCAATAATATAGTAAGCTCTTCGATGCTCATATTTCTGTCTTGCTGCAACTGCCTGATAGCCGCTTTGCGCACGCGTGACTGCTGTCGACGCCGAACTAACCAGAAAATAAGTAAAGCGATGCCAGCCAGTAGTACAACGGCAATAGCAATTGCCGGCCATGACGGCGGCCACCAACTCGCTGCCCCTGGCTCGACAATATCATTAAGCTTATCTAATGACGGTTGCTGCATTATTTTACCTCTGCCCATTGCTGTTCCAATGGTAAAGCACTGGATATAGGTGTTAAAGACAACTTCCGCTTCCTGAACTCTTGCTGAATACTGCTCCAACGAAGCTCAGCGGCGTTTTGGTATGTTTTTCTTTGTTGCTGATCAGCGAGATTTATACTGACTTGTTGCTGACCATCGGTAATTGCCAGCGGATGAGACGAGTACCCCTGAGGCAACTCATGCTCCATAGGGTCGTAAAGCCCAAAACAACGAACCGAATTATGCTGGGATAGCACGCGCAAACCATCCAGAAAGCGTTCGCCTGCGTTATAGAAATCACTGATAACATGAATGCTGCTGCCGGGCTTAACCAGTTGTCGTATGCGTTTTAAGTTATCATCCAGCGTGTTTTGTTGCTGTTTTTGCTTGTCTTGCCAACGCTTCAGGCTGTCTTTATGAACTTCCAGAAGTGCATGACATAAACGTAAAACGCCTTTTTGTCTGGCTATAGGTTTTAACTCCTGATGTTGCCAACCGTTGCCAATGAGCCCACCAATACGGTCGCCTTTGTGTTGTGCCTGCCAGGCCAGGGCTGCGGCTAAGTGACAAGCCTGCACAGATTTAAATACAAACTGGCTACCAAATAATTGGGTTAAAGAAAGGTCCACCCAGATAAATACCGGGCGCTCTTTTTCTTCACGATAGAGCTTGGTATGAGCTTTACCGGTTCGCGCGGTTACCCGCCAGTCAATGGAGCGGATATCATCACCGGGCTGGTAATGCCGTACTTCATCAAACTCCATTCCGCGCCCCCGGCTCTTACTTAGCAGGGGGCCGGTCTGGCTTGAGCGCGGCAGACTTTTATGGTGGCGTGCAAACGCATTAATTTTACTGCGATAATAAAGAAGTTCCTGAATACCGGGACTGACTCCATCGCAGTGCAACTGCTTAAGCCATTGTTCAACTTCAGCTTTTAACATTATGGTGCCGGTACAAGTTTCAGTATTGTATCAAGAACCTGATCGTGTGATACGCCATCGGCTTCCGCCTGATAACTCAAAATAATACGGTGGCGTAAAGCGTTATGGAACACGCTGATAACATCGTCAGGTGTGACGAAATCGCGACCGTCGAGCCAGGCTTTAGCGCGGGCGCAGCGCTCCAACGCTATAGTGGCGCGAGGGCTGGCGCCGTAACCTATCCATTGTGCTAGGTTCTGGTCGTAGCGCTGCGGCTGACGTGTCGCGATAATCAACTGAACCAGATAGTTTTCGACTGCATCATCTAAATACAACTGCAGGACTTCGTGGCGCGCGTCGAATAACTGCTTTTGCGTTAATGGCGTAGGCATATCAAGATCACCTGACAGGGCTTCTCCCCGGGTTAGGCGCAGAATTTGCTGTTCGGTCTCGGCATCCGGATAGTCGAGTTTTAAATGCAATAAAAAACGGTCGAGCTGGGCTTCAGGTAACGGGTAAGTTCCTTCCTGCTCCAGCGGGTTCTGTGTTGCTAACACCATAAAAAGATCAGAAAGTGGGTAGCTGCGTTGACCGACAGTTATTTGTCGCTCTGCCATAGCTTCCAGTAATGCTGACTGAACTTTTGCCGGGGCTCGGTTAATTTCATCGGCCAGAATTAAATTATGGAACAAAGGGCCTTGTTGAAACTCAAACTGTCCAGTTTCGGGACGAAAAATGTCGGTACCGGTTAAATCGGCGGGCAATAAGTCGGGAGTGAACTGCACCCGATGGAAGTCGCCTTCAATACCTTTTGCTAAAGCTTGTACTGCACGGGTTTTAGCCAGGCCGGGAGGGCCCTCTACCAGCAGGTGGCCGTCAGCCAATACGGCAATTAAAAGGTTTTGAGTGAAGTCCGGCTGTCCAAGCACTTGCCGATTCAGGTAATTTTGTAGCTTTTGAAACGCTGTCGCGGTCATGTTTACTCCAGGCTGTCGTTATCAGCGAAAACTGACTATGCTGTCAGTACTGCATAGCAATGACAGCAACAATGCTGTCTTTGTTCCGAAATTTCAATCTATACAGCATACTTTACCGAAAACGGTGGTTTTAATCTGCTCTATTACGGGCTAGAATTTGTAACATAATTTGTGGTCAGACCAGTATTGGTTTTTGAATTGAGGATTTATTATGACAGCAGCACAACGCTTGCTAACCGTAAATGGCGAAAGAATTGCCTTTGTGGCGGGTATAAGAACACCATTTGCGAAACAAGCAACGGACTTTCACGGCATACCCGCAGTCGACTTAGGTAAAATGGTTGTTCAGGAATTAGTGAATAAAACCGGTATTGACGGTGACTGGGTTGAGCAACTGGTGTTTGGTCAGGTTGTGCAAATGCCGGAAGCGCCTAACATTGCCCGTGAAATAGTATTGGGAACCAGTTTGCCTGTTGGTACTGATGCTTACAGTGTGTCCCGCGCGTGTGCTACAAGCTTTCAGTCGGCGGTTAATATTGCCGAAGCTATGGTGGCTGGCCATATTCGTGGCGGCATAGCTGGTGGTGCGGATTCATCTTCGGTATTACCTATTGGTGTCAGTAAACGTCTGGCGCGTGCTCTAGTCGATTTAAATAAAGCAAAAACCTTAGGGCAACGGTTTTCTATATTGAAGCGCTTGGGTTTTAAAGACTTACTGCCTGTACCACCGGCCGTGGCAGAATACAGTACCGGACTAAGCATGGGACAAACGGCGGAACAAATGGCGAAAACGCATAACATTAGCCGTGAAGACCAGGACGAGCTAACGGTAAGATCGCACCAAAAGGCTCATGCTGCATGGGAAGCTGGTTGGTTAAGTGATGAAGTGATGACGGCTTACCCTGAGCCTTATAAACAGCATTTGAGCCGCGACAACAATATTCGCGGTGACAGCCAGATAGAAAAACTGGCGAAATTAAAGCCGGTATTCGATCGCAAGCATGGTTCAGTGACTGCGGCGAACAGCACGCCTTTAACTGACGGAGCTTCTGCTGTCATGATGATGACCGAAAGCCGCGCGAAAGAACTCGGGTTGCCGGTATTAGGTTACTTACGCAGTTATGCCTTTGCTGCCCTACAGGTGGAAGAAGACATGCTGATGGGACCTTCCTATTCGACTCCGGTGGCTTTAGACCGCGCGGGTATGAGCTTAAACGATTTAGACCTTATTGATATGCACGAGGCTTTTGCAGCGCAAACATTGGCGAATATGAAGATGTTTGCCAGTGATAAGTTTGCGCAAGAGAAGCTGGGTCGTGATAAAGCCATTGGCGAAATCGATATGGATAAATTTAACGTGCTGGGCGGCTCCATTGCTTATGGTCATCCATTTGCCGCAACCGGTACCAGAATGATCACACAGACTTTGAATGAATTGCGCCGTCGCGGTGGTGGTGTCGGTTTAACAACCGCTTGTGCTGCCGGTGGCCTGGGTGCAGCAATGATTGTGGAGACAGAATAATGAGTCAGGATAAAGCATTCACTATGGAAGTTAGGGACGACGGCGTCGCTGTAATTACGATTGATGTCCCTGGTGAGTCGATGAATACCTTAAAAGACTCATTTGCCGAAGAAGTTGGCAGTTTGATGAATCGCTTAGAAAGCGATGATTCAGTCAAAGGTGTGGTTTTTATTAGTGGTAAGCCAGGCTCCTTTATTGCCGGTGCTGATATCAACATGATAGACGGTTGTGAAAATGCCGTGGATGCAGAAAGTCTGGCGCGAAAAGGGCAGGCTATGTTTGATCGCATCGAGCAGTTAAATGTGCCTGTGGTTGCGGCTATTAACGGAGCTTGCCTGGGTGGTGGACTGGAACTGGCCATGGCTTGTCATGTAAGAGTTTGTACCGACAACAGCAAGACAGCTCTGGGCTTACCTGAAGTGAAATTAGGCTTGTTACCGGGCAGTGGTGGTACGCAACGTCTGCCTGAACTGGTTGGTGTTCAGCAAGGACTGACGATGATCCTGACCGGTAAAGAACTGCGTGCTAAACAGGCTTTGAAAGCAGGACTTGTCACCGAGGTTGTTCCCCAAAGCATATTGTTGGATGTTGCCGTTGAGCACGCGTTAAAACGTAAGCCAAAATCAACTAAGCCGCCACTTAAGGGCATTAGTAAAGTGCTGGAGGCGACCAAGTTTGGCCGTGACATTATCTTTAAAAAGGCCAGTGAGCAGGCGCAGAAGAAAGCTCAGGGCAATTACCCGGCAATTGATAAAATCATTCAGACGGTGCGTGAAGGTGTTGAACGTGGCCGCGAAGCTGGCCTGGATAAGGAAGCCCGTAGCTTTGGTGAGTTGGCAATGACGCCAGAGTCTTATCAGCTGCGCCAGATTTTCTTTGCCACCACAGAAATGAAAAAAGAAACCGGCGCCGATGGTGTTAAACCTGATTTGGTCAAACGGGTTGGCGTTTTAGGTGGTGGATTGATGGGCGGCGGTATTGCCTATGTTACGGCGGCTAAAGCAGGTATTCCTGCACGTATCAAGGACATCGCTGAAGACGGAATTCGACATGCATTACATTACAGTTACGAGCGTCTAGATAAAAAAGTGAAGCGTCGGCATATGCGCCGGGCCGAGCTTGAAAAGACCATGCTAATGCTGAGCGGTTCGCTTGATTACAGTGGATTTGAGCGTACCGATGTGGTTATTGAAGCGGTATTTGAAGACCTTAACCTGAAGCAAAAAATGGTTGCTGATGTGGAGGAGCACGCAGACGAGTCGACCATTTTTGCAACTAATACGAGCTCACTGCCTATTACTCAAATAGCGGCTAAAGCCAAGCGCCCGGAACAGGTTATTGGGCTCCACTATTTTTCTCCGGTCGATAAAATGCCGTTGGCGGAAATTATTACCCATCCGGGTACTTCCGATAAGACAATAGCCACAACGGTTTCTCTGGCCAAGAAGCAGGGTAAAACTCCGATAGTGGTGAAAGATGGTGCCGGATTCTATGTAAACCGAATTCTTGCGCCCTACATGAACGAAGCTGCGCGCTTACTGTTAGCCGGAGAGCCTATTGAGCATATCGATAAAACCTTAGTGAAATTTGGTTTCCCGGTGGGGCCAATTACTTTACTGGATGAGGTTGGTATCGATGTTGCGGCAAAAGTGGCTCCGGTCTTGGTGAAAGAGCTGGGTGATCGTTTTGAAGCGCCTGAAGCTTTTGAGAAGCTGATTGACGACGACCGTAAAGGTAAGAAAAACCAAAAAGGCTTTTATCAATACGGCAAGAGTGTAAAGGGTAAGCCGGTAGACACTTCAGTGTATTCTTTGCTGGATATTGATCCGAACGAGAGCAAGTCTGCGGACGAAATTATTGATATTTGTTTATTGCCCATGCTGAATGAAGCTGCTTACTGTTTGCAGGAAGAGATTATTCGCAGTCCTCGCGACGGTGATATTGGTGCAATTTTCGGTATCGGTTTCCCACCTTTCCTTGGCGGGCCATTCCGTTATATGGACAGCCAGGGGCTTGAAACGATAGTGAATAAGCTAGAGAAGCTGGCAGCAGAACGTGGCGAACGATACACGCCTGCGCCTTTGTTGAAGCAAATGCTGGAAAATGGTTGGAATTTTTATCAATAGCCTTTATTAGTAACGTTAAACCTGAGCAGCTACTTCGTTGTGCTGCTCAATAAACTCAATTAACGCATCAGCCGGCATTGGTTTTGCAAAATAGAAGCCTTGAATGTATTCGCATTTGAGGCTTTTTAACGTCTGTAACTGAGCTTTAGTTTCAACCCCTTCCGCAACAACCTTCAGGCCAAGGTTATGTGCCATTGCAATAATTGACGCGACCATATTACGGTCTTTGTCGTTGATGGTTATGTCATCAACAAAGGCTTTATCAATTTTCAGGCTGTTCATAGGAAAACGCTTAAGGTACGACAGCGAAGAGTAACCTGTACCAAAATCATCCAGAGCCAGTTTTACACCCATATCAGATAGGTTTTCCATCATAGTAATGGCGCGTTCAGGGTCGCTCATGACCATGCCTTCGGTTATCTCAAACTCAACATGGCGAGGATGCAACCCCTCTTCACGTAAAATTTGCTCAATTTGCAAGGCCAGACTGGATTGCATAAACTGCCGGGCAGACAAATTCACAGCAATGCTCTTCGGTGAGCCCTGACAAGCCATAAAGCGTTTCATATCACGGCATGCTAGCCGCAAAACTTCTTCGCCTAGTGGAATAATAAGCCCGGTTTCTTCGGCCAGAGGAATGAAGTCAGCCGGATTAATCATTGAGCCGTCTTCACTCTCAATGCGGGCCAGCGCCTCAAGTCCGGCAATATGGCCGGAGTTTATTTCTATTTTCGGCTGATAGTAAACGCGAATATTATGAGACTTTAATGCTGCTCTTAATTCATTTTCCAGCTTAAGTCGTTTGACCGCGTTCTCGTTCATTGACTGGCTGAAAAACTGATAGCAGTTTCCGCCACGCTGCTTGGCATGATACATAGCCATATCGGCTTTCTGTAAAAGCTCCTGCGACGTCTGGCCGTCGTGAGGGTAAAGTACAATGCCAATGGAACTGCCAATGACAATTTCCTGTTGCTCAATAAAGTATGGCTCTGCCACTTTTAGGTTAATTTGGTTGGCCAAATCGCCAATTAGGTTTATGTCCACGCTGTCTTCAATGAGCAAACCAAACTCGTCTCCACCCAACCGATAAAGAGTATCCTGCCGACGGCCAATATCCATAAGTCGCTCGGCAACCTGGCATAAAAGCTGGTCACCAATCTCATGACCTAAGGAGTCGTTAATTTTCTTAAAATCGTCTAAATCAAAGAGCAATAAAGTATGTGAGACTTTTTTCCTAACCAGATTTGAATGACTGACCTGAAAGTAAGAACGATTCGGCAGGCCGGTTAAAGTGTCGGTGTTCGACAAGCGGCGAAGCTCGTTTTCTGTGTGACGCCTTTCGGTGATATCCGAGAAACTGGCAACGATGAGTGACACCTCACCGTTATCATCCCGAACCGCATCAAGGGTTAATTCCATCAGGAACTCTTCACCGTTGGCTTTAACATCGGTGATTTCACCCCGCCAGGTTCCCTCTTTTATGACCGCTCTTTTTATTTGATTCACGAAGCTCTCGGGATAACATTCAAGCGTCAATAACTGACCTAAAACCTGTTCACGACTGAAGCCGCTAATTCGCTCAAACGCATTATTGACTTCGCGTTTTCGGAAAAACCGGTCGAAGATGCAAATTCCATCAGATATATTTGTAATCGAAGAAGCCAGCATCGTAATTCGCTCTTCAGAGCTTATCAGACTGCTTATGTCACTTAGGGTACCGAACATAGTTCGGTGTTCATCGTTAGTTTGAAGTTTTCCTCTATCTAATACCCACAGCCAGTTGCCCTGATTGTCCAGTCGATAGCTGCATTCGAACAACTCAGACTCACCACTTAGGTGGTCTGCAAGGCTTTTTTGCAGTCGTTTTAAGTCTTCCGGGTGTACGTTCGACTTTCCGCCAGAAAGGCCAAGTCGTTTCCCGTCAATAGGGAAAGCGGGGCAGTTCTCCCAGATATTCTGTCGTATCAGTTCGCCTGAATCGAGATCCCATTCCCAGCATTGGTAACGGCTGGAAAGTACGCCTTGAGCCTGCCGGTGGTACTGTTTAAGATCGCGGCGCATTTTGGTTTGCCGCTGGCGCAGATAAAGCCAATACGATAACAAGACCAGAGCACAGATGAGTGTGCCGCCGATCCAGGCAAAAGGTGTTTTCCAAAAAGGAATTGCCACGTCAAGCTGAGCCACTGCCGATGGCGACCAGAGGTCATCATGATAAGAGACCTGAACCTCCAATTCATGCGATCCGGGTGGCAACGACGATAGTTGTAGCGATGCCCCGCTTTTTTCCAGAGTTTGCCAGCTACTTTCAGCGTGATTCAATTTGTAACGGTAGTGTAACTCTGTCGGAGCGGCTGCGAACGGAACCGTAAAGCCAGCTATAAATGTAGCGTTGCTGACTTTTTCTAAGTCAATATGGGGTGGTTTGTCTAACAGTTCATTATCGACAGAAATTGTTTTCTTCTGAGAGACTTGTCCAAATGCGTCTATTTCGATGGCTTCGGTTTTTGTATGCAACCAAAGCGAATGGTCAAATGCCGTTAAATCTAAATTATCGGGCGCTGCCGACAATTCTGACGTTACCAGGGAATTCCAGCTTCTATTACCAATGTTGTACTGATATAGCGCTCCGGAGTTATTAACAAGATAAAGCTGATTAGCGAATAAACGCATTTTATTTATTTCAAACTGGGCGTCCGGGTAGTGATTAAGTTCGGAGATTTCTTCATTGACGGTATCGTAAAATAATAACCCTAAGTCTGTCGCTAACCACCAGTTACCATTGCTATCTTCTATAGCTGCTGATACCTGTTGCATCAGTTGCGGAATGTTTATGCTGGCTGAACTTTGCTGCGTATTGGAACCGGAAACCAGAGCCGCCGGAGCAAAAGGCGTGTCTATTTGGTAAATGCCCTGATTATCCGGTACGAAAAAAACATCTCCCCGGCTAATCTGCAAAGCCGAGACCGCGGGTGCGTTATGTAGCTGGATAAGCTTCCCATTTTGGAGTTCATAAAGACCATTAGCGGTGCTGAGTAAAATTGCGGAACGGTCTTGAGTTAATGCTATATCATTAACTTTATTTAGGTTGCTAAGGTACTCAGGAAGTGCTTTTAAGCGTAAATCTTTGTCCAGAAGAGTCAGCCCTTTCTCTGTTGCAAGCCAGAGCTTATCTTGATAGTGAACGGCAGCGTATAGCTGCTTGCCTGGTATTGTGTCTGTAATCGGGTTTTGTTTATTAACCGCAAAAACTTCACTGGAAAAACCATCCCAGACAAATACTCCCTGATTTTCAGTACTTAACCAGTTCCATTTTTTTCCATGATAAATATAGTTGATTTGCTGAATCGGGGTGCCGTTATAGCTTAGGTTTAAGGGTTCAAAAACTTCTGTTCCGGGAGTGTGGCGGTAAATGACTCGGTCTGTACCAACCAGTAACCGACCTTTTGCGTCTGCTGAAATGTGTTTTATACGAGTTTGACCGCCGGACTCACGCCCTGATAACTCAAAGGTTTTAAGCTTGTGCTCTGAGGAAAACTGCAGTTGCGTCAGACCGTTTCGGGTTCCGAGCCATAGTGCACCCGATGTATCAAAAAACAGTTGTTCGATATTATCAGAAAGCAAATGCTTTTTTGCTTCAGGGACAGCTAAAATATTTTTGAATTCGTTGCCATCAAATCGGGTTAAGCCACTGGCTGTCGCAACCCATAAGAAACCTTCGGAACCCTGAGCTATAACATTTACATGATTGCTGGGTAAGCCATCATTGAAAGTCCATTGATGTACTGAGTTTTGTGTGGAGGAGTATTGCGCGTAAACATGAAAGCTAAAGCTTCCAGATAACAAAACACATAGAAAAAGAGCAGAGCATAATGTTCTGATAGGCAATGTAAAATTCACGACAAACCTATTGAATGGCTATTTTAGCAGCTCTTTATTGTTAATATATCGTTAAGATAACGAGAGAGGTACTGACTGTCAAAGACTATTCTACTCGGTCAGAGTTTAGGTTTGAAGCCTTAGAGCTTGCGATTTATCACCTAAACGCAGTTTTATTCGCTCCAGCCAGTCAGTGAGTTGGCAATGTTCCAGGGCACTGAGGAGTTCTTGCTGGCGATTGAACCCTGTATCGGCGAGTTGAATAGCGCCCCAAAGTCTTTGACTGCGAACCCTTAAGTTACGATCAACTGTCTTAATTTGCTGTTTAAGTACCGACTTAGCGTGGTGCCATTCTTTTAGTGTCAACTCCTCAAGCTCGGCCAGTTGCACTTTAATCACGTCTTGTATTGCTTGATAAAGTTTATCAGCATCAAACTCGTGTGACTGTAAAAAGAATAAGATTCCGGGCAGCCGCTGTACCGGAAAATATTGGCTACCGGCGGCATAACCCAGTTGTTGTTCGGTTCGTAAAGCCTGGAATATTGGTTGATGAATTAACTGCTGCAAGAGCATAAAACTGATTTGCTCGGTTGAAGTATCATCTTCGCCCTGAAAATAAAGTAAAACAGCGGTATCTGAGTGTTCAGCAGGAACAATTAACTGCTGCGAACAAAAATCGCGGACGCGCTTAACCGGAAGCCTTTTGTTGGGGACGCTTCGTTGGTCAGGGAGGTTATTTTTAATAAGCTCTCCCAGCTCCAGAGCATCGCCTTTTTGCCAGTCACCGTGAGCTAATGCAGTAACATGCACTGGGGAGAAAAGCTTCGCTACTTCTATTGTAAACTGACGGAAAGAGACCTTATCCAGTTCACAGGCTAAATCGCTAAGCCGAAATAAACCGGATTGCAGCTGTTGGTTCAGTTCAGCAAAAAGCTTGTTAAGAGGCTGACTCTGATGAGCTGAGTGCCAGTTACTTAGCAAACTTTGTTTTAGATCCTGCCAGCGGCGTCTTGCAAAACGAGTTTTTAAAGCTCGCCGGATAAGATGTTGCATCAACGGAATTTGCCCGGCAGAAAGCCCGGTTGTATGTATTGTAATACCGTTTTGAGTTGGATAAATATTAAAGTGCAAGCCAGCGACTTCGGCGTCATACAAGTCGTCATTTAATGCATCTATCATAAGCTCAGACCATAATCTGGCGATAGCGAAGTGAGCGGCTGAATTGGTTACCGCAGGCAACTTTAAGGATAAGTAAATATGCCCTTTGGGTACCCGGAAGTCACGATCCTGCAGGTGCCATAACTGTAACTGTGCACTGTCTTCTAATCGTGTTGGCAGAGAGCCTCCAGCCTCCAGAGGCAAAGGTTTAAACCGGGAATTAAGAAAACGGTTGGGCTTAGGTAGCTGACAGTTGAAGTCATCAGGTGTTGATAAAAATAACTGAAACTGCTTTTTGCTAATAGGGCTTAAACCATACTCTGTATGATAAATCGGCGCGACTTCAGTCGTACGGACATCAGGAGCAATTAATGTGATGCGCGCATTATGAGCGGTCATCTGTTGCAGGGTTTTAGCTGCATAGGAATGATTTAACCCATCCATACGATAATCACCGTAGAGAGTGTCTTCCGGTTTATAGTGAAAAGCGTTTACAGAGAGTTGATTAGCCAATTCTCCGACCGGAGTAGGCTCTTGATACAGAAAACTCATTTCTGTGGTAATACGGCGCTCTTTGTAGCGCCAGTCTTCGATCCCGTCCGCTTCTATTTTTCGTATATAGGCAAAAACCCACTGAACAACCTGTTCAACTCTGTGGCGACCAGACTCAGTAAGCTGGATATTAATATTAAAATCTTTGAAGTTACTACCACTAATGCCACCGCCCGCTGAAAGTGAGTTGACCCAACCCTTTGAACGCAACGAACTGAATAAACTTCCCGGACCTTCGTAACCCAATAAATGCGCAATAAAGCTGGTGGTTTTATGCGGGTAGTCTGCGTCGATACTCGGTAACGGTAATGTCAAAATAAGACGGTAAGCTGCTTTGATGGGCTTAACTTTTATCCATACTCCTTTTTGTTCCTGGCGGTAAAGAGGAGCATTAATAGACGTTTTGCCCGTGCGTTGTTGTTTAATATCCGCAAAGTAGCTGTGGGCTAATTGTTCGAGTTCAGTAATAGACTGCGGACCGGCAATGACCAGCCGCATTCTTTGCGCTACGTAATGCTCGTTAAAAAAACGCTGCAATTTGCTTTTTAAGGTACCGTGCTCATCGTGTCTGAGTGTATTAAGGTTGCCCACAGAAAATTGACTGAAAGGGTGTTTTGGGTTAGCCGTAACCTTGTGAACCTGATATAAGCGTCGGAGTTCATCATTTTGTTTCAGGCGAAATTCCGACTCTATAGAACTTATTTCTTTTTCGATCCAACTCTCCGACAGCAACGGTTTTTTTAGCATAGCGGAAAAAAATTCCAGCGCCTGTGGCAGTGCATTAGCATTGCAGTCAAAGTGATAGTTAGTAAATTCCGTGCCGGTCCAGGCGTTATGCTGGCCACCTTGCAAATTTAAGAAGTGCCCGAAAGCGGAGGGATCAGGAAACGTCTGGCTTCCTAAAAATAACATGTGCTCTAAAAAATGAGCCAACCCCTGGGTATGTTCAGGATCATCGAAATGGCCGGCATTTACCGCGACAGAGGCCGCGGCTTTCTGGCTATCAGGGCAGTGAACCAACAACACCTTAAGTTGGTTCTCTAATGTCAGGTGCTGATAGTCTCGTTTGTCTCCAGAACTTCGGACAACACGGACGACCTCATCGTTAAGTGAAGAGTTCGCCATAATTCTCCTTGATGTAGATTTCGAGGCGAGTTACTGGTCCAGTGCCTGATTAAAGTCTTCTGGTTTATCAAAGTCGCCTTTAAAATCCTGCAAACGCTTGTCATTGAAGGTAAGTACCAGCTCTTTACGGTAATCTTCACCTGAATTGGGATCCATTTTATAAAGGTATACCCAGCGGTCAGAGTCAAAGCTGTTCTGCGCAACAGGGGTTCCCAGCACAAAGACAACTTGCTCTTCAGTCATTCCCACCCGCAACTTGTCGACATCTTCCTGTTCAAGGTAATTTCCTTGTGGGATATCAATACGATATACCATTTCATCGAGAAGAGAACAGCCATTTAAGGTTATAACGGCAACTAGAAAAACTCCAAATCTTGACATGAAATACCTATTAAAATTAATCTCAATTGATTGTATTGGCGTCGATGATAAACAATGACTTACCCGAACGCCAGTATAGAACGAATTTAACTGGCGAGTAATTCTCTCGCGTTAGCTTTCGCCATGTCGGTGACCTTGTCGCCGCCCAATAAGCGTGCCAGCTCGACAACTCTTTGTTCTTTCGATAACGCAACCACTGCGGTTTCAGTTTCGGCTCCATCCGTTGACTTGCTCACTTGCAATTGTTGATGAGCTTTAGCCGCGACTTGTGGTAAGTGGGTAACACAAATAACCTGAGAGGTTTTCCCCAAAGCCTGAAGCATAGAACCCACTATTGATGCCGTAGGGCCACTGACGCCAACATCAACTTCATCAAACATCATGGTAGGAACCGTTTTCTGTGTTGCGGTCATCACCTGTATGGCAAGGCTAATTCGCGAAAGTTCACCCCCGGAAGCGACTTTATTCAGCGCCTGTATGGGTTGTCCCGGGTTGGTTGTGACCAGAAATTCGACCTCATCGGTACCCAGTCGGGTAGCCCGGGCGCTGGCATCATGTTCAACCTGAATAACAAAACGACCATGGGGCATATTCAACTCTTGCATCGAGCTGCTTATTTTTTGACTTAATTCCGCAGCTGCCTGCTCCCGGCTAGCGGAAAGCTTAAGGGCACTCTCACGGTAGATTTTTCGGGCCTGCTGCCGGTCTTCGTCAAGCTTCTCGGCTTGTTCACCGGCTTGCTCTAGATTATCAAGCTCATCTATTAGCTTTTTGTGTTGCTGGCTCAGTTCCGAGCCGGGTATCTGGTGCTTCTTCGCTAGATGAATAGCGGCGCTTAAGCGGTCTTCTATAATCTGGAGTTCGCCCGGGTCGAGCTCTAAATCGTCCTGATACTGGCGTAATTCAAGTGCCGCTTCTTCAATGTGTACTTTCGCCTGTTGCAGTAACTGGTTAATAGGAGAAAGCGCGGTATCCATCTCTTCAGCTTCAGCTAAGCGTTGGCTGGCTGACTGAACCAGGCTGGACGCGTTATTGTGCTCCCCTTCGTAAAGAGCATTTAAAGCAAACACACCGGCTTCGAGTAAAACCTTGCTGTTACTTAAGCGTTTGTGTTTTTGCTCCAGCTCGTCGAATTCGCCATCAGCTAGCGCGAACTCATTCAGCTCATTAACCTGGTATTCAAGTAATTGACGCTGGGCTTCCAGCTCTTCTTTTTGTTGCTGATAGCTTTGGTATTGTTTTTCAACTGAAGCCCAGTTTTTATAGTCTTGCTGGACTTTGTCTAATAAGTGCTGATGGCGGGCGTAGCTATCGAGTAGCGTTAATTGATGCTCCTCTTTTAACAATAATTGGTGTTCGTGCTGACCATGAATGTTAACTAACAGAGGTGCAAGGGATTTTTGCTGACTGACAGGAACCGGTGTCCCGTTAATCCATGCTTTGGAGCGTCCGTCGCGCTGAATAACCCGGCGTAAAACGCAGTCATCATCAGCATCAAACTCATTTTCAGTTAACCATTGATGGGCGGGGCTGGCATCTTCCAAAGCGAAAACAGCTGTAATTTCCGCTTTTTCCTGGCCCGGACGAACCCAGTTAGCATCGGCCCGACTACCCAGGCAAAGGCTCAAGGCATCCAGAGCTATAGATTTACCGGCGCCGGTTTCACCGGTGATAGCGGTCATGCCGTTGTGAAATTCAATGTCTAAAGATTTAACGACTGCAAAGTTGCGAATAGTTAATTGGGATAACATAATCTTCGCTCCAATACTGTTGATATATACAGGTTATACAGTGTTTATACAGTAGCTGCGTCGAAATGCAAGTATCCCTTTTAAAAAAGTCGACTACCCCAGCCCAGTTTATTGCGTAATACGTGGTAGTAGTTGTGGTCAATCGGATGAATCATACGTAAGGCTTTCGGGTATTTTTTTATAATGACATCGTCGCCGGGGTGAACTGTCATCCTGACATGCCCATCGCAACTGATTTGCAGCAAGTCATTGTCAAAAGCGGCCTTTAATCTGACTTCACTGTTACCGTCGACGACAATTGGGCGACTGCTTAAAGTATGGGGAAACATAGTCACCAGAGTCATTGCGTCCAGACCGGGATGCAAAATAGGGCCGCCGCCTGATAATGAATAGGCGGTAGAGCCGGTTGGTGTGGCGCAAATTAAACCATCAGAGCGTTGACTAAAAACAAAATGGTCGTTTACATAGAGTTCAAACTCTATCATATGCGCGACTTTGTCTGAGTGCAGAACAATTTCATTAATTGCTCTGCCGGTACCTGATGAGCTGCCTTTGTTAATGACTTCAGCTGAGAGCAGGAAACGTTCCTCTACGTGGTAGTCTCCATTGAGCACAGACAACAAAGGCGTCATAACTTCGTCAGGGTCTAAGTCGGTTAAAAAGCCCAAATTGCCGCGATTGACGCCGATAACACCGATATCATATTCACATAAGGCGCGGGCAGCACCCAGCATGTTGCCATCACCACCGACGACAATAGCAATTTCGGCCCATTCACCTAAGTCTGGCAGGCTCAGCGTCTCAACCTCTTCCGGCAGGTTTAATTGCTCCGCCGTACGTGCCTCCAGACACAGCGCAAAACCACGATGAATTAAAGCCGTGGTAATTGTTTCTAAAGTTAACTGGGTACCGCGGTCGTCGGCTTTGCCGAGTAACCCAATCTTTGTAAAAGCGCTCATTAACGGGATCCTTATGCGTTCGTGTGCTTACGCTACGATGAGCAAGAAAATTTATCAAGTAAGAGAAATCCCCTTGAAAGAAAAAAACTTGCCCCCATTAATCCTGCAACCTTAATTTTAAACTGGTTAAAGAGAGTCACTTATGACCGATAAAAACGATTCGAAACAGAAAAATGAAGCGGCTGATGAGCCGACTGTAGAGCAGCAAAAAGCTGAACAGGAAGCAGCACAGGCAGCTGAAGAGGCGTTGCAACAAGATGTAGCAGCTGATGAAGCAGAAACTGCGGGACAGTCATCGGATCAAACGGATCGCATTGCTGAACTGGAATTGGCTTTAAGTAAAGCAGAAGCGAAAGTGAATGATCAACGCGACTCGGTACTACGCACTCAGGCTGAAATGGAAAACGTGCGTCGTCGGGCCAGTCAGGATGTTGAAAAAGCACATAAGTTTGCGCTGGAGAAGTTTGCTAATGAAATACTGACTTCGGTAGATAACCTGGAACGTGCTTTACAGCTGGCTGATAAAGAAGATGAAGCGAACAAAAACTTTGTAGAAGGGATTGAGCTTACCTATAAAAGCTTAACCTCAACGCTGGAAAAGTTTGGCGTAAAAGCAATTGGTGCTGAAGGCGAAGCCTTTAATCCGGATCAACACCAGGCCATGTCGATGCAGGAATCTGATGAACATCCGAACAATACGATTATGGCGGTAATGCAAAAAGGCTACGAGCTGAATGGACGCCTGTTGCGTCCGGCAATGGTAATGGTTGCGCGTAATTCGAACTCTGGTGTCGACACAAAAGCGTAACAAAATCGAAAATTATCCCTGTGTTGGGTATTGAAATTCGAACATAGGCACCCCAGATAAGGGGTAACGAAACAAATTACATGAATCAGAAGTTGGAGACGAATCATGGGTAAAACGATTGGTATAGATTTAGGTACAACAAACTCTTGCGTTGCTGTACTGGATGGTGGCAAAGCTCGCGTTATTGAAAACGGCGAAGGCGACCGTACAACTCCGTCAGTAGTTGCATTTACTGACGATGGCGAAATTTTGGTAGGTTCACCGGCAAAACGCCAGGCAGTAACCAACCCAAACAAAACACTGTTTGCTATTAAGCGCCTTATTGGCCGTCGCTTTCAGGACGAAGAAGTACAGCGTGATATAGGCATCATGCCTTATAAAATTGTTAAGGCTGACAATGGTGACGCATGGGTAGAAATTGATGGTGACAAAAAAGCGCCACCACAAATTTCTGCTGAAGTCCTGAAAAAGATGAAAAAGACAGCGGAAGAATTTCTGGGCGAGAAAGTAACGGATGCGGTAATTACTGTACCGGCATACTTTAACGATGCTCAGCGTCAGGCAACAAAAGACGCCGGTAAAATCGCGGGTCTTAACGTCAAACGTATTATTAACGAGCCGACAGCAGCTGCCTTAGCATACGGTATGGACAAGAAGTCCGGCGACAATGTGATTGCTGTGTATGACTTAGGTGGTGGTACGTTCGATATCTCAATTATTGAAATTGATGAAGTTGAAGGCGAACACACCTTCGAAGTACTGGCGACTAATGGTGATACGCACTTAGGTGGTGAGGACTTTGATAACCGCTTGATTAACTACTTAGTTGAGCAGTTTGAAAAAGATCAGGGCATTGATCTGCGTAAAGATCCGCTGGCTATGCAGCGCTTAAAAGAAGCTGCCGAGAAAGCAAAAATTGAACTGTCATCTGCGCAGCAGACCGAAGTGAACCTGCCTTACATTACGGCAGACAACACAGGTCCTAAGCACATGGCCATTAAAGTGACCCGTGCGAAACTGGAGTCGCTGGTTGAAGACTTGATTAAGAAGTCACTTGAGCCACTGAAACAGGCGCTAGCGGATGCTGATCTGTCTGTCAGTGACATTCAGGACATCATCATGGTGGGTGGTCAGACTCGTATGCCGAAAGTACAGGCTGCTGTAACTGACTTCTTTGGTAAAGAACCACGCCGCGATGTTAACCCTGATGAAGCGGTTGCCGTTGGTGCTGCGGTTCAGGCCGGTGTACTGCAAGGTGACGTTAAAGACGTACTGCTGCTGGACGTATGCCCGCTGTCGCTGGGTATTGAAACCATGGGCGGGGTTATGACGAAACTGATTGAGAAGAACACAACGATTCCTACTAAAGAGTCGCAAACCTTCTCAACGGCTGAAGATAACCAGTCTGCGGTGACTATCCATGTATTGCAGGGCGAGCGTAAACGTTCAGCAGACAACAAGTCGCTGGGTCAGTTTAACCTCGAAGGTATTCGTGCAGCGGCACGCGGTGTACCGCAAATTGAAGTCACTTTCGACATTGACGCGGACGGTATTCTGCACGTATCGGCTAAAGATAAAGATACCGGCAAAGAGCAGAAGATAACCATTAAGGCGTCTTCTGGTCTGGATGAATCCGAAGTCGATAAGATGGTTAAAGATGCAGAAGCGCACGCTGAAGAAGATAAGAAGTTTGAAGAAATGGTGCAGGCACGTAACCAAGCTGACGGTTTGGTTCACGCAACTCGTAATCAACTGAAAGAAGTTGGCGATGCCTTGTCTCAGGAAGACAAAGACGCCATTGAGAAAGCTTGTGAAGAGTTAGAGCAGGCTGCTAAAGATGGCGACAAAGAAGCCATTGATGCGAAATCTCAGGCGTTAATGGAAGCATCACAGAAACTGATGGAAGCGGCTCAGCAGCAACAGGCACAGCAAGGTGCTGAAAGTGCAGCTGGCGGTGAACAACAGTCTTCCAAAGCGGATGATGATGTTGTTGATGCTGAATTTGAAGAAGTCAAAGACGACGATAAGAAGTAAGCATCAAGGCAACTTCGCAAAAGCACACGGGTGTTGCCGAAAGGTAATACCCGTGTATTTGTATCAGGCTGACAAACAGCACAGATAGAAGACGAAGAAATTATGGCGACGCAAGATTTTTATCAGGTTCTGGGCGTATCGAAAGACGCCAATGAACGTGACATTAAAAAAGCCTACAAACGTATGGCGATGAAGTATCACCCGGACAGAACCGAGGGTGATAAAGATATGGAAATTAAGTTTAAAGAGATTAAGCAGGCGTACGAAGTTCTTTCTGATCCTCAGAAACGCCAGATGTATGATCAATATGGGCATGAAGCTTTCGAACAGGCACGCCAGGGCGGAGCTGGCCATGGTGCAGGCGGATTCGGCGGTGGCGGTGCTGATTTTGCTGATATCTTTGGTGATGTCTTCGGTGATATTTTTGGCGGTGGCAGACGTCAGCAAGCTCGCGCGCAACGCGGTGCAGATTTGCGCTACAACCTTGATATGTCGCTGGAAGAAGCGGTTCGCGGTAAAACTGTTGAGCTCGAAATTCCTACCTTAGTGGAATGTCGAGACTGTAACGGCAGTGGCGCGAAGAAAGGCAGTAAGCCGCAAACCTGTGGTCATTGTCATGGTTCAGGTCAGATTCAGATGCGCCAGGGCTTTTTTGCTGTGCAGCAAACCTGTCCTCAATGCCGTGGTACGGGTACCATTATTAAAGATCCTTGCCGCACATGTCATGGTCATGGCCGTAAAGAAGAGACAAAAACCTTGTCGGTTAAGATCCCGGCTGGCGTTGATACCGGCGATCGCATTCGTTTAGCGAATGAAGGCGAAGCGGGTGAACACGGAGCGCCTGCGGGTGATTTGTATGTTCAGGTTCACGTACGGGAGCATCCTATTTTTGCCCGCGACGGCAATAACTTGTTCTGTGAAGTGCCTGTCAGTTTCACTAAAGCTGCTCTGGGTGGCGACATTGAAGTGCCAACCTTAGATGGCAAAGTAAAACTGAAAGTGCCTAAAGAAACACAAACGGGTAAGCATTTTCGGTTACGTGGTAAAGGCGTTAAGTCAGTCCGCACGGGTGAAGTTGGCGACTTAATTTGCAAAGTGGTAATTGAAACCCCGGTAAATCTGTCATCTAAGCAACGTGACATGTTAGAAGAGCTCGAGGATTCAATGGGTACCGGCGATGAAGCTGCAAAATTCCGACCCAAAGAAAAAGGTTTTTTCGACGGCGTGAAACAATTCTTTGATGACTTACGTAGCTAGATTGTCTATCACTATATAAGTGCATGATAAAAAAGACCGGAGGCAGTCAATGAATTGGAAGACCGTGACGTTAAGTGCCTGCATGTTGGTGGTATTGGCCAGTTGTGCTAAATCTCCGACGGGCCGCTCGCAGTTGCAACTTTATTCAAATAGCGAGTTGAATAAAATGGGGGCTGCCTCCTACGAAGAAATGCGCGAAGAGCAAAAAATTAATGATGATGCTGAGGTCAATGCTTATGTGCGTTGTATCAGCGACGCATTAGTTGAAAACTTGCCGGGAAACTATAGTGAAATGGACTGGCAAGTGACTGTTTTTGCAGAGCCTACAGTCAATGCTTTTGCTTTACCGGGCGGTTATATTGGCGTATACGACGGCTTGATAGAAGTTGCCGAAAATCAACATCAGCTTGCTGCGGTTATTGGGCACGAAATTGGCCACGTTATTGCTGAACACAGTAATGAGCGCATCTCAAGTAATATGATGGTTGGGCTTGGTTTGCAGCTTGGCGGCATTCTCGCCAGTACTCAGCTGGATAACGATAAAGCCGGTTTATTGATGGCCGCGTTAGGTGTAGGAGCCCAGGTTGGTATTCTGCTGCCTTATTCACGTACCCATGAGTCAGAGTCGGATGAACTGGGAATGGAATATATGGCCGACGCCGGGTTCAATCTGGAAGAGGCACCTGAGCTTTGGCGCAATATGCAATCCGCTTCAGACGGCGAATCGCCGCCTGAGCTGTTGTCGACTCACCCGAATCCAAAAACTCGTATTAAAGATCTTGAAGCGCTGATCCCTTCGTTGCAAGAGCGTTATTCTGCGGCTCGTGCCGCCGGAAAAACACCAGCCTGTCAACGGCCTGCTTCGGTCGGCAGTTCAGACAAATAAAGTAACAGAGGGAATGATCCTGTTCCCTCTGCCTTTCAAAAGGTTATAACCTAGTTCAATTTATTCTTTTTGCCCTTATCCTTAAAGTTTTACCCTAGCTCCCATTTTTTATAAAGCGGCTGGGGAATTATGTTTAAAGCGTGGTTTGCAATTCCATTTTGGCAACGTGTTTTAGGTGCCTTTGTATTAGGCATGCTCATAGGTGGACTGGCTCCTGAAGTTGGAGTCGCGCTTAAGCCTCTTGGCGATTTATTTATAAAAGCCATTAAGATGCTGGTCGCGCCGCTTATTTTCTGTGCCATTGTCAGCGCCATTACGGATTTGAATGATGGTACAAAATTAGGCCGTTTGGGCGCTAAAACCATTGGTTTATTCATGCTGACTGCGGTGATTGCCAGTGCTATTGGCCTAACCCTGGCCAGTTTAATTGATATGAGCCCGGCAGCCACGCTGACTGCAACAGAACAAAACGAGAAGCAAATTCCCGGTATAGCCCAGGTTTTCCTCAATTTTGTGCCGAGTAATCCTTTTGCTGCTTTAACCGAAGGTAATGTGCTGCAAATCGTTGTTTTTGCTGCTTTGGTTGGTATTGCTATTCAACGCTTAAAAGACAAGGGCGAGCCTTTGCGCAAGACGATAAAATCAGGCGCCGAAGTCATGTATGAAATTACCCGCATGGTGTTGCAGTTAACGCCTGTTGGTGTGCTTGGTTTAATGTCCTGGGTTATTGGTGAATACGGTTTTAGTACCTTACTGCCTCTGGCGAAGTTTGTTGGCGTTATTTATTTGGCCTGTCTTATCCATATTGTGGTGGTTTACGGCGGGTTAATTCGCACCGCTGGCGGTATGAGCCCCTGGCAGTTCTTCAAAGCGATATTTGACGCACAGATTGTCGCCTTTACCACGTGTAGTTCATTCGGCTCTTTACCGGCAGCGCACCGGGCTGTCACTGAACGTTTGGGTGTCTCGAAGGATTACGCCAGTTTCGTTTTGCCTTTAGGCGCAACCATTAATATGGACGGCTGCGGTGGTATTTACCCGGCAGTTGCTTCTATTTTTATTGCGCAGCTCTACGGAATACCGTTAGAGTGGATGGATTACGGTTTGATCATGCTAACAGCGACGCTGGCTTCGGTGGGAACGGCAGGCGTGCCGGGCACCGCTCTGGTAATGTTAACTGTTACTCTGAATGTTATTGGGTTGCCTTTAGAAGGCATTGCGTTTATCGCTGCTATCGATCGCATTATTGACATGGCCCGAACCCTGACTAATGTGACTGGCGATATGATGGTTTCCAGAGTTGTTGCGCGAAGCGAAAACCTGTTGGACAATCAAACTCATTTAGCGACGGAGTCAAAATAATGATTAATGTGGGCGTATTCGGAGCCTCGGGAAGAATGGGCAGAGCCGTTATTCAGGCTTTGGCGGATGATAACCAAGCTAAGCTGGGTGCAGCCATTGTCAGAAAAAGCAGCAACAGTTACGGCGACAGTGCGACAGAGAACGAGCCCGTTCATTTTATTAGTGCCGATGAGTTGCAGCCCGAGCAGGTTGATGTCCTTATTGATTTTTCTTTGCCTGAAGCACTCACTGAAAACCTGAAGCTTGCTGAACAATATCAATTGCCTATTGTTGTTTGTACGACGGGGTTAAACGAAGAACAGAAAGAACGTCTGGCTCAGGCGGCCGAGACCGTGCCGGTGCTGTATGCCAGTAATACCAGCATTGGCATTGCTTTGCTTGAACAGCTGGTTGGTTTAAGCAGTGCTGCATTACCCAATGCTGATATTGAGATTTTCGAGGCGCATCACCGGCACAAAAAAGATGGCCCGTCCGGAACGGCGCTGAGTTTGGGGCAGGCTGCCGCAAAAGGCCGGCAGCAAAACTGGGAACAGGTTAACGACGGTATCCGCTCTGACGGTCTGCGTAGCGACGATGGCATTGGCTTCTCTGTAATGCGGGCAGCGGATATTATCGGTGAACATCAAGTCACTCTGGCGGTTGCGGGTGAACGCATTGAGATTGGACACCGTGTCAGCAATCGAAAAACTTTTGCCGACGGAGCCTTACGTGCCGCTAAGTGGCTCGACGAACAAGCGCCCGGTTTATATAGCCTGCAGGACACCTTGAATTTGCAGGACATACTGCAACGCATGCTCAAGCAATAAATACCGCTGGACGGTTTTCGTAATATTTCGTAGAATGGCGGGAATTTGCCTGAATCAGTCCGAAGGCCGGCGTGATTTGGCAAAACGCGCGGTTCAGGACGCAAGACGGGGAAGTCAAATTATTGATTTACCCGTTTTTTTATGTACGGAGGTTGCCCTTGAGTATTCTAGCGAGTCAATCCGCTAAACGAGCGATTCTGGTGCTTGCTGACGGGACCGTGTTTCGCGGAACCGCTATCGGAGCCGAAGGCTCTGCAGTCGGCGAAGTGGTCTTCAACACGGCCATGACAGGTTACCAGGAAATTCTTACTGACCCATCTTATACAGAACAAATCGTTACTCTCACTTATCCCCATATAGGCAATACCGGTATTAACTCTGAAGACGCAGAGTCTGATCAGGTTTGGGCGAAAGGACTTATCATTAGAGATTTGGCAATGAAAGCCAGCAATTTCCGTAGTGAGGAAACGCTAAGCGCTTACTTGCAACGTCACAATGTGGTGGGCATTGCAGATATTGATACGCGTCGTTTAACTCGCATTCTGCGCGAGAAAGGTGCGCAAAATGGCTGCATTATGGTTGGCGAGCTGGATGAAAATAAAGCACAGGAACTGGCTCAGAAGTTTCCGGGCTTAAAAGGAATGGACCTTGCGAAAGAAGTTTGCTGCGATAAGCCTTACGACTGGCAGGGCGGCAGCTGGCAGCTTGGCGAAGGCCACACCAAACCAGAGCAGAATAAATACCATGTAGTCGCTTACGACTATGGTTGTAAACACAACATTCTGCGTTTGCTGGCAGACCGAAACTGTAAGATTACAGTCGTACCGGCTCAAACGTCGGCCGAGGATGTACTGGCATTAAAACCCGATGGGGTTTTCCTATCGAATGGTCCGGGCGACCCTGAGCCTTGCGATTACGCGATCACAGCAATCAAAGCCTTATTGGATAAAGACATTCCAATTTTTGGTATTTGCCTTGGTCATCAATTATTGGCTATTGCCAGTGGCGCGCACTCCATGAAAATGAAGTTTGGTCATCACGGCGCTAACCACCCGGTACAAGATTTAAAAACGAAACGGGTGATGATTACCAGTCAGAACCATGGCTTTGCCGTTGATGAAAAGCAGCTGCCGGATAACCTGGAAGTGACTCACGTGTCTTTGTTCGATGGCACATTGCAGGGTATTCGCCGCAAAGATAAGCCGGCCTTTAGTTTTCAGGGGCACCCTGAAGCAAGCCCTGGGCCGCACGATGCCAGTGAACTGTTTGACCAATTTATTGAATTGATGCAGGCCAAAGCCTGATTCGTCGAATGATATTCGATGCCGTCATCCGTAGCGAAAGGACAGATAGAGCGACTTTATGCCAAAACGTACCGACATTAAAAGCATTCTGATTCTGGGTGCAGGCCCTATTGTTATCGGCCAGGCCTGTGAGTTTGATTACTCCGGCGCTCAAGCGTGCAAAGCGCTGCGCGAGGAAGGTTACCGAGTCATTTTGGTAAATTCTAACCCTGCTACCATTATGACTGACCCGGAAATGGCCGATGCAACTTATATCGAGCCAATTCACTGGGAAGTAGTAGAGAAAATTATTGAGCGTGAGCGTCCGGATGCGGTGTTACCGACCATGGGTGGCCAAACCGCTTTGAACTGTGCGCTGGATTTAGACCGCCACGGTGTGCTGGAACGCTACAAGGTTGAAATGATTGGCGCTAATGCCGATGCGATTGATAAAGCGGAAAACCGAGATCGCTTCGATAAGGCAATGAAAGCGATTGGTCTGGAAACACCGAATGCTGAAATGGCTCATAGTCTTGATGAAGCCTTTGATGTGCTTAGCCGATTAGGTTTCCCTTGCATTATTAGACCGTCCTTCACTATGGGCGGCAGTGGCGGTGGTATTGCTTATAACCGCGAAGAATTTGAAGAAATTTGCCGCCGGGGTCTGGACTTGTCGCCAACCAATGAGTTGTTAATTGACGAATCGCTACTGGGCTGGAAAGAGTACGAGATGGAAGTTGTGCGCGATAAAAGCGATAACTGCATCATTGTCTGTACTATTGAAAACTTTGACCCTATGGGTATTCACACCGGTGACTCAATTACGGTTGCGCCTGCCCAGACTTTGACAGACAAAGAATTCCAGCTAATGCGTGATGCGGCAATGGCCGTTCTGCGCGAAATCGGTGTGGAAACTGGTGGTTCAAACGTACAGTTTGGTGTTAATCCGGACACCGGACGTATGGTCATTATCGAGATGAACCCACGGGTTTCGCGTTCATCCGCTTTGGCATCAAAAGCTACAGGCTTCCCAATTGCTAAGGTTGCAGCGAAACTGGCCGTTGGATACACGCTTGATGAACTTGAGAACGAAATAACCGGCGGCAAAACGCCCGCGTCTTTCGAGCCTGCATTAGATTACGTGGTCACAAAAATACCGCGCTTTAACTTTGAAAAATTTGCTAACTGTAATGACCGGCTGACCACACAAATGAAGTCGGTAGGTGAGGTGATGGCTATTGGCCGTAACTTCCAGGAGTCAATGCAAAAAGCATTGCGTGGTCTAGAGCTTGGTGCCTCAGGTTTTGACCCTATTGTGGACTTAGAAGCTAAAGATGCCCGTTCAAAAGTTATCCGTGAATTAAAAGAACCGGGTGCAGAGCGTATTTGGTATATCGCCGACGCTTTCCGCTTAGGTATGACGGTACGCGAAGTCTTTGAACTAACGCGTATAGATGAGTGGTATCTGATTCAAATTGAAGAGCTTGTCGACCTTGAAAAAGAGGTTGATGAACTTGGTTTAGCCGGGCTCACCGCAGACGTGATGACGGTGCTGAAACGTCGTGGTTTTGCTGACTCCCGTATAGCCGATGTTCTGCATGTGAGTGAAGCAGAAGTTCGTAAAAAGCGTTATAAGTATAAAATTCATCCCGTTTACAAACGTGTTGATACCTGTGCGGCTGAATTCGCCTCTGGCACAGCTTATATGTATTCAAGCTACGATGAAGAATGCGAAGCAGCGCCGACGGACAATGACAAAATTATGGTTATTGGTGGCGGACCAAACCGTATAGGGCAGGGCATTGAGTTCGATTATTGCTGTGTGCATGCCTCGCTGGCGCTGCGTGAAGACGGTTATGAAACCATTATGGTGAACTGTAATCCGGAAACCGTATCCACCGATTATGACACTTCAGATCGTCTATACTTTGAGTCTATTACTCTCGAAGATGTCCTTGAAATTGTCCGTATTGAAAAGCCTAAAGGGGTTATTGTTCAATACGGTGGTCAGACTCCGTTGAAGCTGGCGCGTGAGCTTGAGGCTAATGGCGTGCCGATTATCGGTACGTCGCCTGACGCTATTGACCGGGCGGAAGACAGAGCGCGTTTTCAGACCGCCGTACGCCGTCTGGGATTGAAACAACCCGAGAACTCAACAGTTACAGGCTTTAACGAAGCTCTGACGGAAGCTAAGCGTATCGGTTATCCGCTAGTCGTTCGGCCATCCTATGTTCTGGGTGGCAGGGCAATGGAAATTGTCTATGATGAAGCAGATTTGCAACGTTATTTGACAGACGCGGTCAAAGTTTCAAACGATGCGCCGGTACTGCTGGATCGTTTCCTTGATAATGCGATAGAAGTGGACGTTGATGCTATTTGCGATGGTACCGACGTGCTAATTGGCGGCATTATGCAGCATATAGAGGAAGCTGGTGTTCACTCAGGTGACTCTGCGTGTTCATTGCCTCCGTACTCATTGAGTGACATTATTCAGGCTCAATTACGTGAACAAATGCGTAAGTTAGCCTTTGAGTTAAATGTGAACGGCTTGATGAATGCGCAGTTTGCGGTTAAAGATGATGAAATTTATCTAATTGAGGTAAACCCAAGAGCTGCACGAACCGTACCTTTTGTTTCTAAAGCAACGGGTGTGCCGTTAGCCAAAGTGGCAGCACGGGTAATGGTTGGTCAGTCACTGCAAGAGCAGGGCTATGTAAAAGAAATTATTCCACCGTATTACTCGGTGAAAGAAGTGGTTATTCCTTTTGCTAAATTTCAGGGCGTGGATCCGATTCGCGGACCTGAAATGCGTTCAACCGGTGAAGTTATGGGTGTGGGTGAAAGCTTTGAAGAAGCTTATGCGAAAGCCAACCTGGGTGCCGGCGAAGCGTTGGCTAAAAAAGGTAAAGCACTCATTTCTGTAAAAGACAGTGACAAGCAACGCTTGATGGACTTAGCCCGCGGCTTATTGGCATTAGGCTTTAGTTTAGAAGCAACGCGCGGTACAGCCAAAATGCTTGGCGAAGAAGGTATTGATTGCAGTATTGTAAATAAACTGCAAGAAGGCCGTCCAAATATTGTCGATGCGATTAAAAACGGCGAGTATTGCTATATTATAAATACAGTAGAAGGCCGTCAGGCGATTGAAGACTCGGTCTATATTCGCCGCGAAGCACTATTGAATAAAGTTATTTATACCACAACATTGAATGCTGCGTTTGCGACAGTAAAAGCAAATACAGCGGATGATCGGGCTCGGGTGAGCTCGGTACAAGAATTACATAAAAGGGTATCGTTAATATGAACCAGATTCCAATGACGGAACATGGCGCGCAATTATTACGTGATGAGCTTAAACGTTTGAAAACGGTAGAGCGTCCGCGCATCGTTGAAGCTATTGCTGATGCTCGCGAGCATGGCGATTTAAAAGAAAATGCGGAATATCATGCAGCGCGTGAACAGCAAGGTTTTTGCGAAGGCCGTATTCAGGAAATTGAATCCAAGCTTTCCAACGCGCAGATTATTGATGTAACTAAGGTACCAAATAACGGCAAAGTTATTTTTGGCTCCACAGTCACCGTTTACAACACGAAAACGGACGAAGAAGTTACTTATAAAATAGTCGGCGATGATGAAGCGGATATTAAATCAAACTTAATTTCTGTGAATTCACCCATTGCGCGTGCGCTTATTGGTAAAGAAATTGATGATATTGCGACAGTGACGACACCTAACGGTGAAGTTGAATACGAGGTTGTTGCAGTACAATATAAGTAATATCAAAAATGAGTGCATAAAAGGCTGGAAACGTAAGTTTACCAGCCTTTTTCTTTTTATTAGCTTTTCAAATACATTCCTGTTTGTTTTTTATACGATCTATTGTATAGTTTGTTCTTATCTTTTTTTCTAACATTAAATTTACAAGAGAAGATGACAATGGACAAGGAACAGTCACTATCATTTAATACTCTTCAATATACACCTCTTGATGAACTCACTGTCACGGAGTGTTTCGAGCGTTTAAAACTCATCTCACAGAAAGCAACTTATAAAGATGTTTCTGTGTGGTTAGGCCGCAACGCCAACGACTATGCCAACTGGAAACGTAGTAACAAGTTACCTTTTGCCGAAATTATTCGCAAACTATTGCAAGAAAGAATTTCTCTTAACTGGTTTTTCGCTCCGGGTTATACCTTGCATGAACCCAGTTACACTTATACTCAGGGCGACTATGTTAAGAGCAGTGTGGCAGAGGAAGAACGCAAACGGCGAATTGAGTTTTTAAAAGCGCACAAGAAGATCGAGCCGTTATTGAAAGTCTACGGGTTGCAAGATGACGAAAAATGTATGACTTTGATGCTGGATGCGTATTTTTCCACTACCGATAAGTGGATGGAGAAATCGCAGGCATTAGAGTTAGTCGCGAAAGCATTAGCTCTTAAGCCTGCGATTGAAAGAGTTACCCGCGAGGAAGACGAATCTTAGGTTCTTCTGCAGCACGGTATATCACTTGTGTTTTACCGATAATTTGCACTTCAGCGGCACCGGTTTCATGTACAATGGTTGCCATAATTTGCTTTCTGAGCTCGCGGTCTTCTTCCGGAACTTTTATTTTAATCAGTTCATGGTGGTCAAGTGCTTGCTCAACTTCTGCAAGAACACCTTCAGTAAGGCCGTTAGCCCCCAGTAGTACGACGGGTTTAAGCGGATGTGCTAAACCTTTTAAATGCTGTTTTTGCTTATTACTTAATGACATTCGATAATATCCGTTTTAGAGCTTGATTTTTTAACATTGTAACGCCAGATCAGGTATTCAGGCCAGACAATTAAGGAAACTTCGTTAAATCATGGGAAAAAAACGCAGTGTGAGTAGTCAGCGCTGGCTGAAAGAACATTTTGACGATCAGTTTGTCCAAAAAGCACAGAAGAAGGGATTACGCTCCCGCGCTGTTTTTAAATTGGAAGAAATACAAAAACGGGACAAACTGATCAAAAAAGGTCAAACCGTCGTTGATCTAGGAGCGGCTCCGGGTGGGTGGTCACAATACGTTGCCGACTACTTTAATGGTGACGGTCAGATTATTGCTTGTGATATTTTAGCGATGGACCCAATCGCCGGAGTCGATTTTCTTCAGGGCGATTTTCGTGAAGAATCGGTACTGGACGCTTTATTGGAACGTATCGGTGGTAAGAATGTTGATGTGGTGCTGTCTGATATGGCACCTAATATGAGTGGTAATGGTACGGTGGACCAGGCACGCTCTATGTATTTGGTAGAGTTGGCGCTGGACATGTGCCATCAGGTTTTGAAACCCGGCGGGAGTTTTGCCGTCAAAGTGTTTCAGGGGCAAGGTTTTGAATCTTTCCTGAAAGATGTACGAGCAGCGTTTAACGATGTGAAAACGAGAAAACCAGAGTCCTCGAGAGCACGTTCGAGAGAGGTCTACTTGGTAGCGACAGACTATAAACTGTAGTACCCTGTTGGGTAGTTGATTTTTAATAGAGGTAATAGGCTTTGAGCGATATGGCAAAGAATCTCATCTTGTGGCTTGTAATAGCCGTCGTACTGATGAGCGTTTTTCAGAGCTTCAGTCCGAGCGGAACGTCATCATCAACCATGGTATACAGCGAATTTGTATCTCAGGTTAATAATGGCAATATTCGTCGTGCTGAATTTGGTGATGATGGACGCACTATTTCAGGTATGACTCGCAATGGTCAGTCTTATAAAACCGTTGTACCAACTCAATATGATCCAAAAATTCTGGATGATTTGTTGGCAAACGATGTAGAAACACAAGGTACTCCGCCGGAAGAGCAGAGTATTCTGGCATCTATCTTTATTTCGTGGTTCCCAATGCTGTTGTTAATTGGTGTATGGATATTCTTCATGCGTCAGATGCAGGGCGGTGGCGGCCGTGGGGCCATGTCGTTTGGTAAAAGCAAAGCCAAGCTGATGAATGAAGAGCAATCAAAAACAACGTTCAAAGACGTTGCGGGTTGTGATGAGGCCAAAGAAGAAGTCTCAGAGCTTGTTGATTATCTGAAAGACCCCTCTAAGTTTCAGCGTCTGGGCGGCAAAATACCGAAAGGCGTTCTTATGGTCGGCCCTCCGGGTACGGGTAAAACCTTGCTGGCAAAAGCTATTTCTGGCGAAGCAAAAGTACCCTTCTTCAGTATTTCCGGTTCAGACTTCGTTGAGATGTTTGTGGGTGTTGGTGCTTCCCGTGTTCGTGACATGTTCGAACAAGCGAAAAAATCTGCGCCATGCATTATCTTTATTGATGAGCTTGATGCCGTGGGTCGTCAACGTGGTGCCGGACTCGGTGGTGGCCACGATGAACGTGAGCAGACATTGAACCAAATGCTGGTTGAAATGGATGGTTTTGAAGGTAATGAAGGCATTATCGTTATTGCCGCGACTAACCGTCCCGATGTATTAGACCCCGCATTATTGCGTCCGGGCCGCTTTGACCGTCAGGTTATCGTTGGTTTACCAGATGTTCGTGGTCGTGAGCAGATTCTTAAAGTGCACATGCGTAAAGTACCATTGGGTGATGACGTTAAACCGTCAGTGATTGCTCGTGGTACACCTGGCTTTTCTGGTGCGGACTTAGCGAACTTAGTTAACGAAGCTGCGCTATTTGCTGCCCGGGGCGACAAGCGCGTCGTTTCAATGGAAGAATTCGATAAAGCAAAAGACAAGATCATGATGGGTGCAGAGCGCCGCTCAATGGTTATGACGGATGATGAAAAAGCGATGACCGCTTACCACGAAGCCGGCCACGCCATTGTTGGTCGTCTGGTACCAGAACATGATCCAGTCTACAAAGTATCGATTATTCCACGAGGCCGCGCACTGGGTGTGACCATGTATCTGCCAGAGCAGGATCGTGTCAGCCACAGTAAGCAGCACCTTGAAAGTATGATTTCAAGCTTGTTCGGCGGACGTCTCGCAGAAGCCATTATTTACGGTAACGATAAAGTGACCACCGGTGCTTCTAACGATATTGAACGTGCAACTGAAATTGCTCGTAAAATGGTTACCCAGTGGGGGCTTTCAGAAAAAATGGGGCCTTTGCTGTACGCCGAAGATGAAAATGAAGTATTCCTCGGACGCTCGGTAACTCAGCACAAGCACATGTCAGATGACACGGCGCGTGCTATTGACGAAGAAGTTAAGTCAGTTATCGACCGTAATTATCAGCGAGCGAAAAAGCTGCTGGAAGAAAACGAAGATATTTTGCATGCAATGAAGGATGCATTAGTTCGCTATGAAACTATTGATGCCGACCAAATTGATGATTTGATGAACCGTCGTGATGTTCGTCAACCAAAAGACTGGGATGACAGAGACAGTGGTGGTAACGATTCTGACGGTGGGGCTGCTAAGGCAGATAACACCGAAGAACGTCCGGATCGCCCCATTAATGTTGATAAACCCGGGGATGCAACTTCTTAACGTTGATTCTTTTAAAAAGCCACCGAGAGGTGGCTTTTTTGTAGGACACAGTTATTAGCGGAGCTAAGCCATGCCGAAAAATCCAAAGCCGTTGCGAGTGATGGGAATTGTTAATGTCACGCCGGACTCATTTTCAGATGGAGGCGAGTACAACCGTCTAAATGATGCAATAGACCATGTTGCACAGCTGATCAAAGACGGCGCTGACATAGTGGACATTGGAGGGGAATCAACCCGCCCAGGTGCTTATTCGGTTGCAGAACAGGAAGAACTGGACAGAGTTGTTCCTTTGGTAAAGGCGGTAAGAGACCGTTTTGATGTTGCTATTTCGGTGGATACCACCAAGCCCAAAGTAATGACCAAGTCGATAGAAGTCGGCGCTAATATCATTAATGATGTGAATGCTTTGCGTGAGGAAGGAGCTTTGGATGCCCTCGCTGGGACAGACGCAGAAGTGTGTCTGATGCACATGCAGGGTGAACCCCGTAGTATGCAGCACAACCCTAATTACGATGATGTTGTTTGCGATGTTAAGGCTTTTTTACAAGAGCGTGTTATAGCGTGTGAAAAAGCGGGTATACGACGCGAGAGGATTTGGTTGGATCCAGGCTTTGGTTTTGGCAAGTCGCAGCGACATAACTATCAGTTATTGCAACGTTTGCAGGCGTTTCACGAATTGCAGTTGCCGTTGTTGGTAGGAATGTCACGAAAAAGCATGATAGGTCATGTTACCGGACGTGAAGTAAAAGACCGCTTAGCAGGCAGTTTAGCGGCTGCAACCATTGCAGCTATGAAAGGAGCACGTATAATTCGCGTTCATGATGTTAAGGAGACAGTTGATGCGATGAAAGTGGTTGCAGCAACTATAGAAGGAGAACACCTTTGAGTGAGCGTAAATATTTCGGCACCGATGGCGTGCGCGGACGTGTCGGGCAATTCCCGATAACCCCTGAATTTGCCGTAAAGCTTGGCTGGGCAGCAGGGCGTGTACTAGCCGCTAAGGGGACCAGTCGCGTATTAGTGGGCAAAGACACCCGGGTTTCTGGTTATATGCTTGAGTCAGCACTAGAGGCTGGTTTAGCCGCTGCTGGTGTTGGCGTGGACTTCTTAGGTCCTATGCCCACTCCCGGAATTGCTTATCTTACACGCACGTTCAGAGCCGCTGCCGGAATCGTGATCAGCGCCTCTCATAACCCATATTATGATAATGGTATTAAGTTTTTTGCTGATAACGGACACAAGCTTCCAGATGCGGTTGAGCTAGAAATTGAGCGCTTGCTGGACGAGCCTATGGACTGCGTTATTTCTGAAGAGTTAGGGCGGGCAAAACGCATTAATGATGCTGCCGGTCGCTATATTGAGTTTTGCAAAAGCGTATTCCCCAACGAAATGACTCTGGAAGGGCTTCACATCGTAGTTGACTGCGCTCATGGCGCTACCTACCACATTGCGCCTAATGTGCTTCGCGAACTTGGTGCTGAAGTGACCGAAATAGGCACGCAGCCCAATGGCCTCAATATTAATAAAGAGTGCGGTGCAACGCATTTAACGGCATTGCAGAATAAAGTGCTGGAAACCAAAGCCGACCTTGGTATAGCGCTTGATGGCGACGGTGACCGCATCATGATGGTGACTGAAAACGGGCGCCCCATTGATGGTGACGAAATTCTTTATATGCTTGCTGTTACTGCGCAGAATCAGGGGCAGCTTCAGGGCGGGGTTGTTGGTACCTTGATGACCAACTTTGCTTTGGAGAAAGAGCTGGACAAACGGCGTATTCCATTCGTTCGGGCGAAAGTCGGCGACCGTTATGTTATTGAGGAACTGGTTAAACGTGACTGGTATCTGGGTGGAGAGAACTCCGGGCATGTTATAAACCGTCAGCATCACACTACTGGAGATGGTATTATAGCTGGCCTGCAGGTGTTGGCAGCTATGTATCAGGAACAAAAGTCTCTGGAGAAACTGAGCTGCGACTTTCATAAACTGCCGCAAGTACTTATTAATGTTCGGTTCGAGAGCGATAAACAGCCGCTGGAATCTGCAAATGTGAAAAGTGTTGTTCGCGAAGTGGAAGCTGCTCTTGCTGGTAGTGGTCGGGTCTTATTACGTAAGTCTGGTACTGAGCCTTTAATTCGCGTAATGGTCGAGGGCGAGAACGAAGCTAAGGTAAAAGCCTTTGCTCAGCAAATTGCGAACGAGGTCGAAGCGGCTACAAATTAAACAGTTAGCGGGTGGTGGTGAAAATCTCGCTTGTAAGTTGGTGAGTGTTTCGCTACTATTCCCGCGCTCTGGAGTAGAGGACAAACTATGCCTAATGCATCACTAGTGATTGCAAATTGGAAAATGAACGGAAATCGCGAGCTAACGAAAACAATGTCGGCGGCTTTGCGGGAAAAACTTAATCAGCTTCAGCAAGTTAAGTTAGTCATTTGTCCTCCGTTCACCCTTATTGGCGAGCTGGCTAATCAATGTTATTACGATGACATTGCCATTGGTGCTCAGAATGTATCTGAACACACTGGTGGCGCCTTTACCGGCGAAATCTCAACCGCACAGCTGCAAGAGTTTGGTGTTAGCTACGTGCTAGTGGGACATTCAGAACGTCGGCAGCTGTTCGCAGAAACCGACAAAACGGTGAATGAGAAAACCTTAACTACGGTTAATGCCGGTATGACAGCGGTAATTTGTGTTGGTGAGAATAAAGCACAACGCGATGAGGGAAACACCTGGGAAGTTGTAGCAGAGCAAGCGAAAGCGGCTTTAGCTGACCTTCCTAAAGAGCAAGCCGGTAAAATTGTTTTGGCCTATGAGCCAGTTTGGGCAATTGGTACCGGAGAAACGGCTTCACCAGAACAAGCACAGGACGTTCATGCAAAATTAAGAACGTTACTGGTAGAGCAATTTGGCGCGATTGGTGAGAAAATGCCGTTATTGTACGGCGGCTCAGTTAAAGCTGACAACGCTGCCGAATTATTTGCGCAAAAAGACATTGATGGCGGCCTGATAGGTGGCGCAAGTTTGAAAGAATCAGACTTTGTTGCTATTTGCCAAGCTGCTCAAGGGTAAAATTATGTACGAAATTTTGATGATCGCATTTCTCGTTGTCGCTTTGGTCTTAATTGGCTTTATTATGCTGCAACAAGGCAAAGGCGCAGACATGGGCGCATCTTTTGGTTCCGGCGCATCGAACACTGTTTTTGGTTCATCAGGTTCAGGTAACTTCCTGACCCGCGCAACAGCCGGGTTGGCGGTAGTATTTTTCATTCTGAGCCTGGTATTAGGTAACTTATCGACCTCTACTGATGAGTCGTCAAATGACTTTTCAGACCTTTCAGTTCCGGCTGAAGAGCAAGAGTTACCTCCAGCGGATGATAAGTCAGAGTCTGAATCTGACGTGCCGCCAATTGACTAAGATTTTGCAGAAGTGGTGGAATTGGTAGACACGCTACCTTGAGGGGGTAGTGCTCTTACGGGCGTGCGGGTTCAAGTCCCGCCTTCTGCACCAAAATTAGCTCTCTGATTGTTGCCTCAGAGGTTGAAAATAAACGAAAAATACGTATAATGTGCAACAAGTTTCGGACGCGGGGTGGAGCAGTCTGGTAGCTCGTCGGGCTCATAACCCGAAGGTCGTAGGTTCAAATCCTGCCCCCGCAACCAATTTTAGTAGCAGCGTTTCGCATTAGGGCGTCGCTTTTGCTAAAATAACTGACAAAGGGTCCAGTGTTCAGAAAGCCCCGCAGCAGCTCGGGGCTTTTTGCTATGCGGCCTTAGCTATCTTAGGATAGCCAGAACACTGGGCGCTTGCGCCCTTTTTTTGTTTCAGGAGGCAGTAATTGGCAAATTTGCAAGAACGGTTAACCGATATAATTCGCCCAGCGGTAGAAGCGCTGGACTTTGAATTGTGGGGCGTAGAATTTATTCGCGCCGGTAAGTTTTCAACATTACGGGTATATATCGATCATCCGGAAGGTATCAGTGTGGATAACTGTGCAGACGTGAGTTATCAGGTCAGTTCACTGCTGGATGTTGAAGACCCTATTAATGTTGAATACAACCTGGAAGTATCCTCTCCGGGGATGGAAAGACCGTTTTTTAATGCCGAACAAATGCAGCCTTATATAAATGAAACCGTTGCTTTTGAGTTAGTAGCGGCGCAAAAAAACAAAAGAAAATTTAAGGCAGAATTGATTGCGGTTGAGGGTGAAGAACTGACCCTTGCCGTTGATAACGATACTCTTCAGGTGAATATGCGTGATGTGAAAAACGCTCACCTGGTTCCGGCATTTGATTAAAAGATTGCGTTGGCGAGGCAGCACTCATGAGTAAAGAAATACTGTTAGTCGCAGAAGCGGTTTCAAACGAAAAAGCAGTACCACGCGAAAAAATATTTGAAGCGTTAGAGTCGGCATTGGCTCATGCGACCAAAAAGAAGTACGACGGCGATATTGAAGTTCGCATTGATATCGATCGCACCACTGGCGAATTTGATACCTTCCGTCGTTGGTTAGTCGTTGAAGACACGGATTCAGGGTTAGAACATCCGTACCGTGAAATTAGCTTGTCAGCAGCGCAATACGAAGATTCATCGGTACAGGCCGGTGACTACGTAGAAGAGCAAATCGATTCGATACAGTTTGACCGTATTACGACCCAGACTGCAAAACAAGTTATTGTACAAAAAGTACGTGAAGCCGAACGAGCTCAGGTTGTTGATGAATACCGTGAGCAAGTGGGTGAAATGGTCAGCGGTATTGTGAAGCGCGCGAATCGGGAACACGTTATTCTGGATTTAGGTAATAACGCAGAAGCGATTATTTATCGCGACGAAATGTTACCACGTGAGTCAGTGCGTCCAGGTGACCGCATTCGCGGTTTGCTTTATGACGTTCGTCCAGAAGCTCGTGGAGCACAGTTATTTGTAAGCAGAACCAATCCTAACTTCTTGTTGGAATTGTTCCGTATCGAAGTGCCTGAAATAGGCGAAGAGATGATTGAGCTACGCGGTGCTGCCCGAGATCCGGGATCGCGTGCTAAAATTGCGGTTAAGAGTAATGATAAGCGTATAGACCCTGTTGGGGCTTGCGTTGGTATGCGCGGTGCACGAGTTCAGGCGGTATCCGGTGAGCTTGGTGGCGAGCGCGTAGACATTGTGCTGTGGGATGATAACCCGGCACAGTACGTCATTAACGCGATGGCACCTGCTGAAGTAGCGTCTATAGTTGTGGATGAAGATGCACACACTATGGATATTGCGGTTGCGGCAGATAATCTGGCTCAAGCTATTGGTAAAGGTGGACAGAACGTTCGTCTGGCTAGCCAGCTAACTGGCTGGACGCTGAATGTTATGACCGAAGACGAGTTCAACGAAAAAAATGAAGCTGAAACTCAGCGTCTATTGAACTTGTTCGTATCGACTTTAGATATCGATGAAGATTTTGCCAATGTACTGGTTGATGAAGGCTTTTCTTCACTTGAAGAAGTGGCTTATGTCCCGGTGGCAGAATTCCTTGATATCGAAGGAATGGACGAAGATATCGTAGAAGAATTGCGTAGCAGAGCACGTGCTTATTTAACCACGAAAGCTTTGGCTACCGAAGAATCTCTGGAATCGGCTGAACCAGATGACACACTGTTAAACCTTGAAGGAATGGAGCGTCACCTGGCTTACGTATTAGCCAGCAAAGGCGTGACAACTCTGGAGGAGTTAGCGGAACAGGGTGTTGACGACTTAGCCGATATTGAAGAATTAAATGAACAGCAGGCTGGCGATTTAATTATGAAAGCTCGCAATATTTGCTGGTTCAATGAAGAACAGTAGAACGATCAGCGGAGGTACAACAGACTATGGAAGAAGTAACGCTCGATAAGCTGGCCACAGATGTCGGTACAACAGTTGATCGTCTGGTTCAGCAGTTCGCTGAAGCGGGCATGACCAAGAAAGCGGGTGATTCTGTTAACGAAGAAGAGAAACAGAAATTACTGGCTCACTTGAATCGTCAGCACGGCGGTGGCGGCAGCTCTGAACCCAGCAAAATGACTTTAAAGCGCAAAACAAAAAGTACGTTAAGCGTTGGTGGCGGAAGAGACTCTAAATCCGTTCAGGTAGAAGTGCGTAAAAAGCGTACTTACGTGAAACGTTCAGCAAGCGAAGAGCAGGAACGTGAAGAACAAGAACGCTTAGCGCAAGAGAAAGAAGCGGAAGAAGCGAAGCTTCGCGAAGAAGAAAAGCAGCGCGAAGAAGAGCAGCAGCGTAAAGAAGCGGAAGCCAAGGCTAAAGCAGAACGCGAAAAAGCTGAGAAAGAAAAAGCTGAAAAAGAAAAGCTGCGCAAAGAAAAAGAGAAAGAGCGTCAAAAAGCAGAAGCTGAAAAACGTGCAGCAATGACACCTGAAGAACGTGAAGCAGCAGACAAAGCGAAAGCAGAGGCTGAAAAACTGAAGCGTCAGCAGGAAGAAGAAGCACGTAAAAAAGCGGAAAAAGAAGCGGAAGCTCAAGCGGAAGAAGCTCGTAAACTAGCGGAAGAGAACGCAAAACGCTGGGAAGAAGAAGAGCAGAAACGTAAACAGCAAGAGCAGGAAGACGTGCACTTTACAACGTCATCTACTGCTCAAGAAGCTGAAGACGCACAAGATTTTGACGAAGAGCGTAAAAGCCGCAAACGCGGTAAAAAACGTCGTCGTAAAGATGAAGAAAGCGATGATACCCCACGCCGCGAGAAGCGTCGTAAAGGTGCTCGTCGCGGCTCGTCGCTGCAACAGGGCTTTAATAAACCAGCTCAGCCAGTTGAACGTGATGTAAAAATTGGTGAGACCATTACCGTTGGTGAACTTGCTAACCGTATGGCGGTTAAAGCCAGTGACCTTATCAAGACCATGATGAAAATGGGCGAAATGGTCACCATTAACCAGATTCTTGACCAAGACACAGCCGCTTTAGTGGTTGAAGAGCTGGGTCATAAACCTGCGTTGGTGAAAGACAATGCGCTGGAAGAAGAAGTGCTTTCTGACCGTCAGGAAGGCGGAGAAGAGGCACCTCGTGCACCAGTCGTTACTGTTATGGGTCACGTTGACCATGGTAAGACATCGTTGCTGGATTACATTCGTAAAGCCAAAGTTGCATCAGGCGAAGCGGGTGGTATTACTCAGCATATTGGTGCATACCATGTTGAAACGGGTCATGGCATGGTGACTTTCCTGGATACTCCAGGACACGCCGCCTTTACTTCTATGCGTGCACGTGGTGCGGGCGCGACAGACGTTGTTATCCTGGTAGTTGCTGCGGATGATGGTGTTATGCCGCAAACTAAAGAAGCGGTTCAGCACGCAAAAGCTGCTGGCGTTCCTCTGGTTGTTGCTATCAACAAAATGGATAAAGAAGGCGCTGATCCAGACCGTGTGAAGAACGAGTTGTCTCAGTTGGAAGTTATTCCTGAAGACTGGGGTGGCGATGTGCAGTTCATTCCATTGTCAGCGCACACAGGTGAAGGCATTGATGAGCTGTTAGAAGCTATTTTGCTGCAATCCGAAGTATTGGATTTACGTGCAGAGAAAACCGGTATGGCTTCAGGTATTGTGGTTGAATCACGCCTGGACCGTGGTCGTGGCCCGGTAGCAACGGTATTGGTTCAGCGCGGTCTGCTGAAGCAGGGTGACGTTGTACTCTGTGGTCTTGAATACGGTCGTATTCGTGCAATGCGTGATGAAACCGGTAAAGAAATTAAAGAAGCGGGCCCATCTATTCCTGTAGAAATACTGGGTCTGTCCGGTGTTCCTCAGGCAGGCGACGAAGCAACGGTTGTCAGAGACGAGCGTAAAGCGCGTGAAGTAGCTAACTACCGTCAGGGTAAATACCGTGATGTGAAATTAGCCAAGCAACAAAAAGCGAAACTGGAAAACATGTTTGCGGACATGGCCGAAGGCGATGTTGCTGAGCTTAATATCGTCCTTAAATCTGATGTACAAGGGTCACTGGAAGCGATTTCTGATGCCTTAACCAAACTGTCAACTGATGAAGTGAAAGTGAACATCATCGGTAGCGGCGTTGGTGGTATCACCGAAACCGATATTTCTCTGGCCAGTGCCTCAAATGCCATTGTTGTTGGTTTTAACGTTCGTGCTGAAGCTGCAGCCAGAAAACTGGTTGAACAGGAAAGTGTCGACTTACGCTATTACAGCGTTATTTACGACTTAATTGACGAAGTTAAAGCGGCAATGAGCGGTATGCTGCAGCCTGAGTTTAAACAGCAGATTATTGGTTTAGCCGAAGTTCGTGATGTCTTTAAATCACCTAAGATTGGTGCCATTGCTGGTTGTATGGTAACTGAAGGTGTGGTGAAGCGTTCTGCTCCAATTCGCGTATTGCGTGATAACGTTGTTATCTACGAAGGCGAACTAGAATCTTTACGTCGCTTTAAAGACGACGTTCAGGAAGTTCGTAACGGCATGGAATGTGGTATCGGTGTTAAGAACTATAACGATGTCAAAGAAGGCGACCAAATTGAAGTCTTCGAAACCATTCAGATTGAACGTACGCTGTAATCAAGGACACAGGAATTTATGGCTCAAGAGTTTAGCCGTACCGAAAGGGTACGGCATCAGCTACAACGAGAAATCGCTATGATCCTGCAACGTGAGATAAAAGATCCTCGCGTTAGCATGGTCACAGTATCCGACGTGGAAGTTTCTCGTGACTTAGCTTATGCCAAAGTGTTTGTTACCTTTTTCCAGGATGACCCTGAGCAAACTAAGCAGGCGTTAAAAGTATTGAATGAAGCCTCAGGCTTCATTCGATCTTTATTGGGTAAGCGCATCAAAGCACGCATTGTTCCGCAACTAAAGTTTCAGCACGACGCTTCTTTAAATGAAGGGATTCGTATGGGCAAATTGGTTGCAGAAGCTCGTGAACGAGATAAGAAAAGCAGCGAAAACAGCGGAGACGATTAATGTCTAAAGCTCGTCTACGCAAAGGCCGTGCTCTCACGGGCGTAGTATTATTGAATAAACCGCAGGGCATGAGTTCAAACCATGCCCTGCAGCGTGTTAAGCGCCTGTATAATGCACAAAAAGCCGGTCATACTGGTGCGCTGGATCCTCTGGCAACCGGTATTCTGCCAGTTTGTCTCGGAGAGGCGACCAAATTCTCGCAATATCTGTTGGATGCCGATAAAGCCTACCGGGTTGAAGCTACGCTGGGGGTAAGAACAACCACCAGTGACGCCGAAGGCGAAGTGGTAGAGGAAAAGCCGGTTGCAGTCGGTGCTGCTACTGTAGCTAATGCAATAAAGCAGTTTATTGGTGAACAGGATCAGTCTCCCTCTATTTATTCGGCACTGAAGCACGAAGGCCGTCCATTATATTATTATGCGCGCCAAGGCATTGAAGTACCGAAAAAAACGCGGACAATCACCGTCCACTCTATCGAACTGCTGAATATTCAGGACAATAAAGTGACCCTGCAAGTGAGTTGCAGCAAAGGTACTTATATTCGTACTTTAGTTGATGACCTGGGTCAGTTACTAGGCTGTGGTGCTCACGTATCCATGCTACATCGTAATGCAGTAGCCGACATAGCTGAAGCGGCTATGGTGACCCTGGAACAACTGGAAACGTTAGCAGAAGAGGGCTATGAAGGTCTCGATGCGTTATTGCATCCGGCTGATTTGCTACTGGGACAATTGCCAGAGGTAACAGTGACTCAAGCGCAAACTCGCGACTTTTTGCATGGACAGCCCATTCCTTTACCTGAGCAAAATGGAAATGACGCAGAAGAATGGCGCGTTGCCACAGAAAACTCGCTATTTCTTGGTGTTGCACGGGTGAAAAATGCGGAATTATGGCCGCGTCGGGTTATTGCGCGGGAGCATGTGGATTTATAGTTGTTTTTACGGCGGCTGACGAGTATAATCGCCGCCTTCATATCGATGCTGAATTAGTGATTGGCGTCGATCATTTTGACAAAACTTAGGAGTTAGCATGTCACTAACTGTTGAACAGAAAGCTGAGATTTTAAAAGAATTTGGCCAAGGCGAGAACGATACGGGTTCTCCTGAAGTGCAAGTTGCGCTTTTAACTAAAAACCTGGCTGAATTACAAGACCACTTTAAAGAACATAAGAAAGATCACCACTCACGTCGTGGTCTGCTACGTATGGTTAGCCGTCGTCGTAAGCTTCTTGATTACCTGAAGCGTAAAGACGAAAAACGTTACGTAGCTATCGTAGAACGTCTTGGCATCCGTCGCTAAGACAAACGTTCTGAAAAGAATAAAATTAAAAGGGCCTTCAGGCCCTTTTTTTGTATTCTTTTTTAGGCTTATGGGTCTTAATTTCGTCACAATTCCCCTATACTATGCGATGAGATAAATAAAGAGAGAAGACGAGTATCAATCCGGATACTCTATATTTTGAAGGTAAAGGAAAGCAACGTGAATCCAATAACTAAACAATTTCAGTACGGTCAGCACACAGTCACTTTAGAAACTGGCGTAATAGCACGTCAGGCGACTGCTTCTGTACTTGCCAGCATCGATGACACAACAGTCCTGGTCACTGTGGTTGCGAAAAAAGAAGCTCGCGAAGGGCAAAACTTTTTTCCATTAACGGTAAATTACCAAGAAAAAACTTACGCAGCCGGTAAAATTCCAGGTGGCTTCTTTAAGCGTGAAGGCCGTCCAAGCGAAAATGAAACTCTGACTTGTCGTTTAATCGACCGTCCAATTCGCCCATTATTTCCTGATGGTTTCATGAACGAAGTGCAAGTTGTTGCAACTGTTGTTTCTGTAAACCCTCAAATTAATCCTGATATTGTTGCCTTAATTGGTACTTCAGCAGCACTGTCTATTTCTGGTGTTCCTTTCGCAGGCCCAATCGGTGCAGCTCGTGTTGGTGTCGTGAACGATGAATACGTATTAAACCCAACCGCAGATGAGTTGGAAAACTCGAAGCTGGACCTTGTGGTTGCTGGTACTGATAAAGCTGTCTTAATGGTTGAATCAGAAGCTGAATTGCTGTCTGAAGACCAAATGCTTGGTGCCGTTATGTATGGTCACGAAGCAATGCAGGACGTTATCAAAGCCATTACTGAATTTACTGCAGAAGCAGGCAAAGAGAAGTGGGACTGGCAGGCACCTGCAAAAGATGAAAGTTTGCAGACCAAAATACGTGAATTGGCAGAGCAAGGTATTGGCGAAGCCTACCGCACTACTGACAAAGCAGAACGTAAAGGTAAGCTTGACCAGGTTAAAGAGCAGATGGCAGAGAAGCTGACTGCTGAAGATGAAAATGTCGATTTAGAAGAAGCCGGCAAAATTTTCCACGATCTGGAAAGTGATATTGTCCGTAGCCGTATTATTGCCGGTGAAAAGCGTATTGATGGCCGCGACCCTGACATGGTTCGTGCTATTAGCGTGGCGACTGGTGTATTACCGCGTACTCACGGTTCAGCATTGTTTACCCGTGGTGAAACTCAGGCGTTGGTAACTGCGACTTTAGGTACTGACCGTGATGCTCAGATGATTGATGAGCTGACTGGTATGAACACGAATCGCTTCATGCTGCATTATAACTTCCCTCCATACTGTGTTGGTGAAACGGGTATGGTTGGCTCGCCAAAACGTCGTGAAATTGGTCATGGTCGTTTAGCTAAACGTGGTATTCAGGCGGTTATGCCTAGCCACGATGAGTTCCCATACACCATCCGTGTGGTTTCAGAAATTACTGAATCAAACGGTTCAAGTTCAATGGCCTCAGTTTGTGGTTCTTCATTGGCGTTGATGGACGCTGGTGTGCCAATCAAGTCTTCCGTAGCGGGTATTGCTATGGGCTTGGTTAAAGAAGGCGACAAGCATGTTGTTCTTTCCGATATCCTTGGTGATGAAGATCACTTAGGTGATATGGACTTTAAAGTAGCCGGTAACACCGATGGTATTACTGCGCTGCAAATGGACATTAAAATTGACGGCATTACTCGCGACATCATGGAAAGTGCCTTAGCGCAGGCTAAATCAGCTCGCTTGCACATTCTGAAAGTGATGGACGAAGCTATTGGCGGTCACCGTGAAGAACTGTCTACTTATGCACCTCGCTTTACCACTATCAAAATTGATCAGGACAAGATCAAAGACGTTATCGGTAAAGGCGGAGCCGTTATTCGTGAGCTGACAGAGTCAACTAATACCAACATTGAAATTGGTGATGACGGTACAATCAAAGTTGCAGCCAGTGATCAGGCTGATGCTGACGCTGCTATTGAAAAAATCAAACAGCTAACGGCGAACGTTGAAGTTGGCAAGATTTACCAGGGTAAAGTAGCGCGTATCGTAGACTTCGGTGCCTTTGTTACTGTTCTGCCAGGTAAAGACGGCTTAGTTCATATTTCTCAAATTGCAGAAGAACGTGTTAACGACGTAAACGAATACCTGAAAGTTGGTGATGTTGTTCCGGTTAAAGTACTGGAAATTGACCGTCAGGGCCGCGTACGTTTAAGCATGAAAGAAGCAGCTGAGAAAAAAGAAGAACCAGCAACTGAAGCGCCGGCAGAGCCTGCAGCTGAAGAAGAAAACAAAAGCGAAGAATAATCGTAAAGATTTCCACAGCTTTATTAAAAACCCCGTGTAAACGGGGTTTTTTTATGTCTGCTTTTTGCCTGAATGGCGTTGAATGTGCTGTAATAGAGGCCAGTGTTTATTTAAGGATAAAATTATGCAAGAGCGCAGAAGTGTTAGGTTCATTGGAGCTTTGTTGTTATTAGGCGCCATGACGGGGTGTGCCTCGCAAAGTTCATTTAACCAGTTACCTGATACTGTGGTACTCGCTGAGCCTGAGCGGGCAGAGTTTCGCTATGAAATTGAGTTGGCCCGCATTGCGCAAATGTTAAGAGAAGATTTAACCGAAGAACAACGCGGAGAACTCTATTACCGTCGTGGGGCTCTATATGACGCCGTCGGCTTAAGAACTCTTGCCAGAATGGATTTTACCCGAGCTTTAGAATATAACCCGAGACTGGCCGATGCGTATAATTTCTTAGGTATTCAGTATACGCAGCTGGAAGAGTTTGATTACGCCTACGAGGCTTTTGACTCAGCAATTGAGTTAAATCCCGAACATCGTTACGCCTATTTAAACCGGGGTATAGCTGAGTATTACGACGCCAGAACGAAACTGTCTCAGGAAGACTTAGAATACCACCTGAAAAAAGAACCCGATGACCCTTACCGTGTTATTTGGCTGTTTCTCGCCGAACATGAAAATGACGCCGCGTTGGCACAAAAAAGTCTTGAGCAAAACGCTGAGAAACTGGATAAATCCGACTGGGGTTATCAGATTGTGCAGCTTTATACGGGGAAACTCTCTGATGAAGAGTTTTTACAACGTATGACTCGTAACTTAGGCGAGTCGGAAAAACTGACTGAACGTTTGTGTGAAGCCTATTTTTACCTTGGCAAATACATGCAAATGAAAGGAGAGCAACTGCAGGCCGTTAACTATTTTAAATTGGCTTTAATGACTAATGTGTATGGCTTCGTTGAACACCGTTATGCGTCGGTTGAGTTAACCCGTATTCGTGAATCGTTACTTAGTCGCTAACGAGAAGTAAGTGAAAGCCAGACTCTTAATTGTGTTGTTTCTGTTGGCTTTAAGTGGGTGGTCTCATCAGGTTTACAACCAACAACAAGAACGCAATTGGCTAGCGCATCAGGGTAATGCCCAGGCACAACACCAACTGGCAAATCATCACTGGAAACTTAATAACCGTACCGCTGCTTATTATTGGTGGCAGCGGTCGGCAAGGCAGCATTATTTTCCTTCCATAGAAAGTCTAATCAACGAATTCCCGGCGGCGAGCGACACCTGGCTTGAACTGGCCGTTGCTGCGGGGGATCCGGCGGCTCAAAGGCAGGTAGCCAGCGCTGAATTAACCGATCAGAACACCTCTATAAACCAATGGCAGAGTCGCTGGGTAAACTCGAGTGACTCTTGGTTGCAGAGCAAGTTTCAACTGATTGAACGCTATAAGAATAATGGTCAGTGTCATATGGAAATTAATGTGGTTGCAGCTGACTCTGGAGAAAAGCGACGTTACCTTAACTTTTTGTCCGCGGTACAAAACGCTCCTTTTGATACGCGGAATTGGTGCATTAGTTATACTCTGGACGAAAACTTATCCTGCGTGACCGATACGCAAAGAAAACGAGCCAATTGCCGCTCCGAACAGCAATTTGATAAGCGAGTGATATTAGCCGACCAAGGTATTGCCAGTGCAAATAGTCAGACATTGACTTTAACCCCTGACAGTTCAGAAGCGGTTATTCAACATGAGCTGGGACATTGGTTGGGGTTCGCTGATGAATATGAAATGTCAGACGCACTTGCTCAAAAGTTCTGTTATGGCTACTACGACCACGACAGTCTGAATATTATTGTGACAGAAGCCCATAAAGAGTATTCGGCACGGCAGGTTAAAGCGGTTTATAAAAACCTGCCGTGGAAAGATGAACTCAGTTCATGGCAGGATATTGCGACGCAAAAGCAAGGGAAATGGCGTTTAGGAAGCTCAAAAGAGGCTGCTGTCGGCCTTTTTAAAGCGGATACCTGTAATGCCATAGATGACAGGCAAGCATGGCGTCCTGTGAATGTCAGAACTGCTATGGAACAGCATGACACCAAACTATGGCCAGAACTCTACTTAAGATTGCTGAAGCAAAAAACTGACGCTTTTGATTTAGACGCTAATAGCGACTTGGGCCAGAATTAATACTGGGCAGAGTGTTGCCAGAAACCAAATAAGTGACCGAAGTTTGTCATAGTTGCTTAAATAAGCAATGTGATAGAGCACTCTAAGCACAATAAAAGAAATACTCAAAAATTCAATGCGTTCGGTAACCTGAGAAGTTGCCAAGGCCGCCAATATGGCCGCGGCAAATAACGGGAAAGCTTCATAAGCATTATAGTGACCGGCAACGGCCCGGGCTCCACGCCCAAGTAACCGTTGCTGTTGAGCTCTGGGGTGTTTATTGTCATAACCGTTATCCCGGTTCTGAAAGTAAACTACAGGCGCCTTAGCCAAAATTGGCAAGACTCCGGCAATGAGTAAACACCACAGTAAAAGGCTCATGGTCATTATTCCCTAATTAACGTACGGTTTCGCCTGCAGCCTGTAAGTCAGCATGATAAGACGAGCGTACCAGTGGTCCACTGGCAATGTGGCTAAAGCCCATTTCAACACCCGCAACACGCAGCTCTTCAAATTCGTCAGGATGCACGTAGCGCGCTACCGGAATATGGTGGCGGCTAGGCTGCAAATACTGTCCGATAGTTAACATGTCGACATCGTGCGCACGAAGATCTTTCATGACTTCCAGTATTTCTTCTTTGGTTTCGCCAAGACCGACCATAAGTCCAGATTTAGTCCGGATATCAGGACGCACTTCTTTGTATTTTTGCAGCAAGTCTAAAGACCACTGATAATTTGCACCAGGACGAGCCGCCTTATACAGGCGTGGCACGGTTTCAAGGTTGTGGTTAAATACGTCAGGCGCTTCGCCTTTAAGAATATCGAGCGCAACCTGCATACGACCACGAAAATCCGGTACCAATACTTCTACCTGAATGTTGTTCTCACTGTGCTTACGAATTTCACGAATACAGTCCGCAAAATGCTGCGCACCGCCGTCGCGTAAATCATCACGGTCAACCGATGTAATTACGACATACTTCACTTTCATGTCGCGGATGGTTTTGCCCAGTTTTTCAGCTTCTTCCGGATCGGGAGGAAGAGGGCGACCGTGAGCAACGTCACAGAATGGGCAACGACGTGTGCAAATGTCGCCCAGGATCATAAAACTGGCTGTACCGTGATTAAAACATTCCGGTAAATTTGGACAGGATGCTTCCTCACAAACAGAGTGCAAACCATGGCTGCGCATTGCTTGCTTAATTTCATCAATACGCTCAGTTGAAGAAGGTAACTTCACCTTCAGCCACGACGGTTTACGCAACATCTGGTCGCGTTCGGTGGGAATAATTTGTACTGGTATCAGTGCCATTTTATCGGCGTCACGCATTTTGACACCAGGTTCAACTCTAACTGGCTTTGACATAATCTTGAGCGAGTCCCGTTTGTTGAAGAGTGTTGCTGTAGGAAAGAGAGCTGGTAAAGTGTTTTATCACTGCAGCAGCCGCTTCACTAAAGCTATCAGGGCCATTGAGGTCCTTAGTTTGAATCATTTTTATGCCCGAAAGGCCACAGGGGTTTATTCGGGAAAAAGGTTCCATATCCATATTGACGTTCAACGCCAATCCGTGAAAAGAGCAGCCTTTACGAATACGAAGCCCCAGAGAACAAATTTTATCTGCATTGACATAAACGCCAGGGGCGTCGCGACGCGCTTTGGCATCAATTCCGTAATCGGAAAGGGTGTCAATTACGGTGTTTTCAATATGATTAACCAATTGACGGACACCATAGTTAAGACGGCGAATATTAAGAAGAAAATAGATAACGAGCTGACCCGGACCGTGATAGGTAACCTGTCCGCCCCTGTCGACCTGGATAACCGGAATATTTCCCGGAGCGAGAATATGCTCAGCTTTACCAGCTTGTCCTTGAGTGAAGACAGGATCGTGCTCGACCACCCACAGTTCGTCGGCAGTGTTTTCGTCGCGTTGGTCAGTGAATTCCTGCATAGCATGCCATACGGGTTCGTATGGCTGCCTGCCCAATTCACGGATAATTAGGGTATCGTTCATGCCGTCATTATAACGTTTGTCAGCAATAACGGCTAGCCCTATGACTACAGAACGTAGCGAACGTCCTCGATATCTGAGAGGGAACGATACAGTATTTCGATATGCTGCTGGCTTTCAACACGCACAGCAACAGAAATTGAGTGGTAGTTACCCTTGCTGCTGGGCTTTACGGAAGGACTGTAGTCGCCCGGAGCATGCTCTTGTAAAACTTCTACGACCTGGTCAGGAAGGCTGTCACTAGCAACCCCCATCACTTTAAACGTAAAGTGACAGGGAAAGTCGACCAGTTCGTCAAAACGAGTTTTTTGCATCTATCTAAACCTTTACTCTTCACTAAATTGCTGTTTGATGTAATCCATCATTTTCTTGAAGAAACCGCCTTCTTCTACGCTTTGTAGCGTCACCAGCGGGAAGGAAGCAACATCTTCACCATTTAACTGAAGATATACTGTTCCTACGTGCTGACCTTTCGACAGCGGAGCCTGAAGTTGTTCATCAAGTTCAAAGTTAGCATTCAATTTATCACGCTGGCCTTTAGGTAAAGTAATTACCACATCTTCGCTAATACCCAGTTCAACTTCGTCTAAATCACCGCCCCAAATACGCTGAGAGATAAAGCTTTCACCCGCACTATAAGCTTTAACGGTTTCGAAATAGCGAAACCCGTAGTTAAGTAGTTTTTTACTTTCAACTTTACGAGCCTGCTCGCTCCCGGTTCCTATTACTACTGCAATTAAACGGGTTCCGTCTTCAACCGCAGAAGATACCAGGCTATAACCTGCTTCATTCGTATGACCGGTCTTTATACCGTCGACATTTAAGCTACGATCCCATAACAATGAGTTACGGTTATATTGCTTAATATTATTATAGGTAAAAGACTTTTCTGCGTATAGCTTATATTCTTCCGGGGTTTCTTCTATTAAAGCGCTGGCTAAAGTCGCCATGTCCCGCGCAGATACATACTGCTCTGAATCGGGCAGACCATGACTGTTAGCAAAATGGCTGTCTTTCATGCCAATTTGTTCGGCATAGTTATTCATTAAGTCGGCAAAAGCGTCTTCACTTCCTGCGATATGCTCCGCCATAGCGACACAGGCGTCGTTACCGGAAGAGATAATAATACCGCGGTTTAAGTCTTTAACACTGACCTCTTTACCAACCTCTATGAACATTTTAGAGGACTCCGGGAAGTTTTTGGCCCAGGCATTGTCGCTAACCGTAACAAGATCTTTTTCGCTAATGCGGCCGGCCAACATCTCTTTACCAATAATGTAGCTGGTCATCATTTTGGTCAGGCTGGCAGGAGGCAAACTTTCGCTTGAATTACTTTCCGCTAATACCTTGCCGGTAGTGTGATCGATAAGGATATAAGCTTTGGCATTAACTGACGGCGCATTGGGAACCAATGACTGAGCCGCAAAACTTGCTGAACTGAATAATAGGGTTACAACGGTAAAGAGGTGACAAATTTTTTTCATTGGAATTATCTTTATCTTATCGGTCAAAAAGTGAATCATGTGCTTAAGGAAGCCGGATTATATCAGTTCTGTTGCACAGCGTCAGGAGTATCCGTCTGACTTTGCGCTGCCTTTACGCGAAAAGCCTCGGGATATCCGGAAGATCGTATTTGCTCGAGTAAATCGTGGCTTTCATCTTCAGAAACCGGTCCCAGCATGAGTTTATGTAGACCGTGAGTTTGTTCAGTAGTTGCAATTTCCTGGAACTTGGGCGGTAAGTTGTGTTTTAACTGCGATAAACGGTCGATATTTGACGAAGCAGCTAACTGAATATGATAATTGGACTGACTCGTTGATATAGATTGCGCTTCTGCGCGCATGGGAGTGTTTAAGTTAATGGCTTCAATTCTGACCGGGGCGGTGCCATTATCCAGCATATCGAGTTTATAGGCAGCAGCAAATGACAAGTCGATAATACGCTCAGAATGGAAGGGGCCCCGGTCATTCACCCGCACAATGACTGTACGGTCATTGTTTAAGTTAGTAACTTTTACGTAAGTTGGCAGGGGAAGCCGGGTATGGGCGGCCGACATGCTGTACATGTCATAGTATTCGCCATTGGACGTCAGGTGACCGTGAAATTTATTGCCATACCAGGAAGCATAGCCTTCCTCAACATAGCCAGCAGCACTGTCCATTACTTCATAGTCATTACCCAGAACCCGGTAGTCCCGGTTTCCCTGAGGACTAAGAGGCTCGTGAACAGGAACGGCGCTGCGTAACTCCGACTCATTGGGTAAACGAGTCGGAGCGCTGTCTTTATGTTGAGAGTAGCGGCCGGAGGGGCCGTTGGAACAACTGCTGAGCATAAGTACGCTCAGTATTAAGGTTAATAAATTATTCCACTTCATTTTTCAATTGCTCGCTAAACTGATAAACAGCCATCGCGTACAGTGGGCTATGATTATATCGGGTAATGACATAGAAGTTGTCGTATCCCAGCCAGTATTCATGAGCTTCTTCTGTTTCAAACTCAAATACTCTAACTTTGGTGTCATCATTAACCGCCTGGTGTTGCGGAAGTTCATAGCCCTTGCGCTTAATTTCAGAACGTGTGGTGTTGGGTTTCATACCGTCGCTGACTAAAGTTTTCCAGTCTTGTTCGTTCCCAAGAGGTTGAGCCACCGGTTGGCCTTGCTGCCATTTATGTTCAGCAAAATAATTAGCCACACTGCCGATAGCGTCCACCGGATTCGTCAGGATGTCTCTGTGTCCGTCGTTATCAAAGTCCACTGCGTAATGGCGATAGCTGGAAGAAATAAACTGGCCGAAGCCCATAGCGCCGGCGTAAGAGCCTTTTGCTTCACCTACGTCCCAACCTTCTTCAGCTGCTAACTGAAAGAATTCGCTAAGCTCGGAACGGAAGAAACTTGAGCGGGGAGGATAATGGAAACCTAAAGTGTAGAGTGAATCCAGAACAGAATATTTGCCCATGTAATTGCCATAGAAGGTTTCGACACCAATTATTGCCACAATAATTTGTGCTGGAACGCCGTATTCTTTTTCCGCGCGCTCAAGTGTTTTCCGGTGTTTTTTCCAAAATTTAACGCCGGCGTCTAAGCGTTTTTCAGTTAAGAAAATAGGGTGATATTGATACCAGGGTTTGGCTTCCCATGGGCGCTGAATGGCTTCCAGTACGTCGTCATTTTTCTTTGCTTTTGATAGCCATTGACGTACTTGAGCTTCGTCAAGTTGGTGTTCTTTTACCTGCTGTTGAATAAATTCTTCAACCTCAGGTGTTTGCTCCTGAGCATATGCCGACAAGCTGGTTGTTGCGGTTAGCAACGCTAATCCAAATAAGGTGCGCATAAAGTTTCCCTGTTTTAGCCATTTTTCATAACTAAGCGATGGTGGGTCGCGATAGACATAAGCATGCCGAAGCCTGCCATAAGCGTTACCATCGATGTGCCACCATAACTGATTAAGGGCAATGGTACCCCAACCACAGGTAATAGTCCTGAAACCATACCAATATTTACAAACACATAAACAAAGAAGGTGAGTGTCAGTGAACCGGCCAGTAATTTACAAAAGATATCCTGTGTTTGCAGAGCAATAATCAGGCCCCGTAAAATAATAAAGCCATATAGCGCAAGCAAAAGGATAACTCCGGTAAGGCCAAACTCCTCACTAAAAACAGAGAAAATAAAGTCGGTATGACGCTCAGGTAAAAACTCGAGTTGAGACTGCGTGCCCTGAAGCCAGCCTTTACCGTCAATGCCGCCCGAGCCGATGGCGATTTTTGACTGGATAATGTGGTAACCGGAACCCAAAGGATCGCGCTCGGGATTTAAAAAGGTCAGTACTCGTTGACGCTGGTAGTCGTGCATTAGATAAAACCACAAAACTGGTGTAAATGCCGCTACTGCAAGACTTGCTGCGGTAACCAGTTTCCAGCTAAGGCCAGCCAGAAAAATAACGAAAATACCTGCACAGGCCACTAATAACGATGTACCCAAATCAGGCTGTCGCGCAATAAGTAGTGTGGGAATAATGACCAGAACTAAAGCACCAAATAGCCGATAAATAGATGGTGGTATAGGGCGCTGATTCATATACCAGGCCAGCATAAGAGGCATGGCGAGCTTCATAATCTCCGACGGCTGTATTGTCAAAGGACCTATGTCTAGCCAGCGCTGTGCACCTTTGCCCATTTCACCAAAGACAAGTACAGCAATGAGCAGCAAGACTCCGGCGATAAATGCGGGAACGGCGAACCGCGACAAAGCTCTCGGTGGAATTTGTGCAACCACAAAAAGCACCACAAACGATAGCCCTATACGTATAGACTGCCTTTCTACGACCTCTAAGTCCTGGCCCGCAGCACTATAAATAACAAACAAACTGACAATCGACAGTACTATTAGGGGAATAAGCAGGGGCCCGTCAATGTGTAGTTTTTTCAATAGCGGGCTTCTTTGGCGTTCTTCAGTCGTCAGCATTAGTTTCTTCCTGCTGTTTTTTGCCATTGTTAAACCGGGTGTGCCAGACGTCTAATATTTTTCTTGCGACCGGCGCCGCGATACTCCCGCCACCCCCTAGAGAGTTTTCTATTGCAACCACCACAACAACTTTAGGATCGTCTGCCGGGGCATAACCTACGTACATTGCATTATCGCGATAGCGTTCGGCAATATCTTCTGCGTTATATTCTTCTTCCTGACCAAGGCTTCTAACCTGAGCCGTTCCGGTCTTTCCGGCTGAGGAGTAGGGCGCATCTTTAAACGCTCGATGAGCTGTGCCTTTTTGCGCCATATTAACATTACGCATTCCCCTGGTAATAACGTCCCAATTATTGCTGTCGGATAAGGTCAATTTTTCGCGATGAGCAATTAAAGCCTCTTCAAATGCGCCATCTTGTATTTTTCCGCGCAACAGTCTGGGAATAAGGTGCTCGCCTTTATTGGCAACCATTGCCGTTGCAACTGCCAGTTGCATGGGTGTAGCGGTCCAGTAACTCTGGCCAATACCAACAGAGAGCGTTTCGCCTGCATACCATGGCTGACCAAAACGAGCTCTTTTCCACCCGCGCGACGGCATCAACGCAGGAACTTCTTCATGAATGTCTATTCCTGTTTTTTCACCAAAACCAAACTGGGTCATAAAGCCGGATATCTTATCAACGCCGAGTTTCAGAGCTAAATCGTAATAAAACGTATCACAGCTTTCTGTAATGGCTCTTTCTACGTCAACCCAACCGTGCCCCCAGGCCAGCCAGTCACGGTAGCGCCGGTCAACCCCTTTTATTTCAAACCAACCGGGGTCCCAAATGCGAGTATCTTGTTCAATGATGCCATCTTCTAAACCAAGTAAACCTATCTGAGGTTTGATAGTTGAGGCCGGAGGGTATGCTCCCTGAGTTACGCGGTTAAGCAGTGGGCTCTGGGTTGAATTCAATAACGATTGATACTGTTTAACGGAAATGCCGTTGACGAACCAGTTTGGATCATAGCTGGGAGTACTGACCATGGCTAAGATCCCACCGGTGGTGGCGTCCATTAATATAATAGAACCGCGTTGCTCTCCCAGTAACTCTGCGGCTTTTCTTTGTAATTCAAGGTCGAGTTCTAAGACGATATCCTGTCCCGGCTTGGGAGCTTCTATACTTAGAGTTCTTACCGCTCGTCCGCGATTATTAACCTCAACACTCTGATAACCGACCTCGCCATGCAGGTCTTTCTCGTAGTATCTTTCTATCCCGAGCTTTCCTATTGTCCGGCTGGCAGCGTAATTAGGTAACTCGTCGCTTTCACGTAGTTTCTCGACATCACGACGGTTAATTTTTGCAACGTAACCTACGGCATGAGTCAGTAACTCTTTATGCGGATAGTTCCGGATTAAACGAGCTTCGATACTCACTCCGGGATACTTATGTTGTTGAGCTGCAAAAACGGCGAGTTGCTTTTCATTAAGCTCATCAAGTAAGGGCACATTATTAAAACGCCGTTGGTTTTTTAGATTCCGGTAGAAGCGCTCGATAGTGCTGTCGGGGAATTCGAGTAACTGTTGAAGCTGATTTAGAGTCTGCTCAAGGTTGCCGATTTCTTCCGGGGTAACATCGAGACTGTAAATTGGTGTGTTTTCCGCTAACAAAATACCGTTGCGGTCATAAATTAAGCCTCGATTCGGCGCCAGGGGAAGTAATTTTATCCGATTATCGTTAGAGCGCGTTTGAAGCTCATTGTGTTCACTTACCTGTAGGTGATACATGTTTGATGCCAGAGCTATAAAAACCGCCACAACAATCACCATAGCAACAAGCACGCGTCGTCCAAAAACGGCCGCTTCTGAATCATGATCACGTATGTGGGTGCGGTGACGCATTATTATTCTTATTCTCTATGATACGGATGATTGTTATTTAGGCTCCATGCCCGGTAAAGACTTTCTGCGACAATTAATCTGACCACCGGATGGGGCAATGTTAATTTAGACAAAGACCAACGCTGCTCAGCTGCCGCCAGGCATTCATCAGAAAGGCCCTCAGGCCCTCCGATTAATAGAGTGACATCTCTGCCGTCCATTTGCCACTTCTCTAACTGCTGGGCAAGCTTAGGTGTGTCCCAGGCCTGACCTGTGACCTCTAAAGTGACAATTCGGTTCCCTTTGGGTATTGCTTGCAGCAGCGATTTACCTTCTTGTTGCATAACGCGGTTTAAATCTGCTTTACGCGTTCGCTTTTGAGCCGCTATTTCATGCAGCACTAACTTACAATCCGTCGGGAACCGTTTTTTATATTCGTTGAAGCCTTCAGTAACCCACGCGGGCATTTTTGTGCCAACGGCGAGTAATTGAATTTGCACTGATTAGCCCCAGAGTTTTTCTAATTGATAGAAGTCGCGGATGCTGTCCTGCATTACATGTATAACAACATCACCAAGATCAACTAAAACCCATTCCGACTGTTCTCCACCTTCTACGCCAATAGGTGGCGTGCCAGCATGTTTTGCTTCCGTAGCCACATGTTCAGCAATGCTTCTTACATGCGTTTTCGAGCTGCCAGAGCAGATGATCATGTAATCAACAACGTCCGTTTTATCATGAACATCTAAAATTTGAACGTCACGACCTTTAAGATCATCGATTTTATCAATGACAAATTCACGCAATTCTTCTGCCTGCAAAAGATTTTCTCCGATTTAAGGATTAAAACCCGAAGTTTAACAGAAATTAGTAAAAGTGTTCAGTTACAAATACAGCTGATGTTGTCTTATATAGTCATAAACATTGGAAGGCAGTGGCAGGTTTTTTTCACGTTGCTGAAGTTGTTTCCGGAGTTCAGTGGCGGAAACATCGACCATTGGAGTTTCTGCAATATAAAGCAGCCCCTGGCGTTGTTTATTCAAGGCGTTTCTATCGCGGGTCATGTGCGCTGAAATAAACGCTTTCAACTCGTCATCCTGAGGGTTAAAAGGAACCCCGGCTCTTGGCATCACGACAAGGTGAGCGTACTCAATAAGCTGGTGCCACTGATGCCAGCGGTGAAGACTCATTAATGAATCCATCCCCATCACAAAAAGTAGGGTGTCATCAGGAAACTGGGTTTTAAATTCACTTAATGTATTGGCGGTAAAGGACGGTCTGTCCTGTCTTAACTCCCAGTCCTCGACGGTGAAAGCCGTATGTTGTTGAGATGCAAGCTTAACCATGTCCAGCCGCTGCTCAGGGCTGGCATCTGGTTGCGGGCGATGTGGCGGTACCGCGCTTGGCATCAGCGCTAAAGTGGAAATGTCGAGCTCTTTTATCAGAGCGGCTGCCGTTTCCAGGTGCCCGTTATGAATAGGGTCGAAAGTGCCGCCAAAAATTGCGCGTATCATAGCTGAATAAACTTTTCGTTCGGTTCAATGCCGTGATTAAACACCGAAAGTCCGTCATTAATGGCGTCGGCGTTATTACAGCAAAGTAAACTGAGTAGATGAGTCGTGAGTATAAGAGGGGATTCGCCGCTATCAAGCTTAAGCGCCGCTTCTATTCTCTCAATCAACTGCTGTGCACTCAATAGAGTTTGCTGACTCAATTGATTTGCGCGCTGGTGATAACCCGGTTGTTGATTAGGCCAAATCATAAATTGACGGAAAAGTGCGTTTGTATCGGTTTGTGTCTGCTTAGCTTTTTGCAATGCTGTTAGCAGTTGCACTTCGCGCTGCAAAATCCAGATGAGCCTGTGAAAATCATTCTCTTCGTCTAGTAAACGCTCCAGCCGATGCAACGCACCTTCAAAATCTTGTTGCTGGATACTTTCCTGCAAGGCAAACACGCTAAAGCGGCTGACATCATCAATGGAGGTTTTCAGAAAGTATTCCGTAATGACGCCATCGTTGCTCAGCAATTGCCACTTACTAAGTTCCTGATCCAGAGCAAGTAAGTTTCCTTCAAACCAGTCTGATAACTTTTCCGGAACACCCGCGGCGAGAGTGAGTTGGTAACGCTGAGCACGCTGGTGAATAAAGGCGGGCAACTGTGATTTATCCGGGCTTTGGGTGCGAACCAGCGGGCCGCGCTCTGCCAGTGCTTTAAACCAGCGACTGTTCTGGGTTTCCTTTTTTAACCGGTCACCAATAACAACCAGGATTTCACTCTCGGCCTGATTTTTTGCGTACTCGGTCAATGCGGCAGAACCGTCCCGACCGGGTTTGTTTTCGGGTAATTCCAGCTCAATCAGCCGCATATTGCCAAACAGGCTCATTGACTGCTCACCGGCAGACAGTTGCTGCCAGTCGAAGTCTTTACTTTGTAACCAATGCACTCGCTCGAGGTCATCACTGGCTAAGCCTTTTCGAATGCTGGCTAGGGCGTCATTCCTGAGTAAAAGGTCGTCACCAAACACAAGCAGGACAGGGGGAACCCCATTCTGTTGCAAGTAAGGTTCAAGCTTTTCAGGGTAGATAGTTTGCATTGGTTAAGAGTTCTATTCCGACATTTCGGAGATGATTTGTTGCAAAATAAGGCGTGACGCTTCGGCTCTCATTTCATCGACCAGCATTTCCCGTTCGCGGGTTTTAGCCAATACGAAGTTAGGGTCGTCCTGATAGTCCCGCGCCACCTCAACCGTTCGCTCAAGTAACAGCTTTTCATTGTTGAACAACTGATAATTGACCTGATACAGAAGCTCGTATTCCGCAACCTGACCACTTTCAAACAACGACAGTGTTCTTCGTTCTAACTTATCTGAAAGAAGGCGAACGACAACGGGCTGCTCCGCTTTAGAGACCTGAATGCCCGAATGAATAAAGCGCTGTTCCATATGCTCACTTAATTCTTTTGAAACCTGGCTTTGCAGAGAAACCGACTGCAGTGTTTCTGGCAGTTGGTAATTTCCGCGCAGCTGAAAGCCACATCCGTTAAGAGTGGCTATCAGTAGCAGGGTGAGTAAAAGATTAAAGGTAACGCGCATGGGTTATCCAACAACAATATTGAGAATTTTTCCGGGCACGTAGATTTTCTTACGAACTTCCTTGCCCTCAGTATGCTTTTGTACGGCTTCTTCATCAAAAGCGATTTGCTCAACTTGTTCTGCGGAAGCGTCGGCCGGCACGGTTAATTTAGCCCGAACTTTGCCATTAATTTGCACCACAATCAGTTTTTCGTCTTCAACTAACGCACTTTCATCAACGGTTGGCCAGTCAGCAAAAGACAGCGGCTCCTGATGTCCCAGTTCCTGCCATAATTGCTCACAGATATGCGGCGTGATAGGCGCAAGCATACGCACCATAGCATCGATTGACTCAGCTAATACCTGACGGTCGGCCTCGCTTTCCAGTGGTGCTTTTTGTAAGTGATTAAGCAGCTCCATAATGGCCGCTATTGCTGTGTTAAAGTGCTGGCGGCGTCCCATGTCATCGCTGACTTTAGCGATGGTTTTATGCAACTCGCGACGCAGCTGCTTTTGGTTTGCATTTAAGCTTTGACCTGAACAAGCACCACCGGCGTTATTTAAGTCGTAAGTCAGTTTCCACAGACGGCGTAAAAAGCGTTGCGCACCTTCAACACCAGAGTCTGACCACTCCAGCGTCATTTCCGGTGGTGCGGCAAACATCATAAATAAGCGCACGGTATCCGCGCCATAACGTTCAACCATGGTTTGCGGGTCAATGCCGTTATTCTTAGACTTTGACATTTTGCTCATGCCGCCGATATTAACCGGTTGGCCGTCTTGTTTATGTTTAGCGCCGGCAATGGCGCCCTTTTCATCACGCTCAATGTCAACATCAAGAGGCGACACCCATTGTTTGCCGCCTTTTTCATCTTCGCGGTAATAGCTGTCTGCCAGTACCATGCCCTGACACAGCAGACGTTTGAATGGTTCGTCAGACTTCACTAAGCCGGTGTCGCGCAATAATTTATGGAAAAAGCGAGCGTACAACAAATGCAAAATGGCGTGCTCAATACCACCAATATACTGATCAACCGGTAGCCAATAGTTCGCTTTTTCCGGATCCAGCATGGCATCATCAGTTTGTGCGCTGCAGTAACGGGCGTAGTACCACGATGACTCCATAAAGGTGTCGAAGGTATCCGTTTCGTGTTCTGCCGGCTGGCCGTTATATTCGGTTTTACGCCATTCAGGGTCAGATTTTATTGGTGAATTCACACCGTCCATAACGACATCTTCAGGCAGTTTAACCGGTAGCTGATCTTCCGGAACGGGCACGGACTCGCCATTTTCCAGATTCAGCATCGGAATTGGGGTTCCCCAGTAACGCTGACGAGATACCCCCCAGTCGCGCAAACGGTAGTTTACTTTACGCTCACCAATGTTTTTCTCTTTTAGTTCGGTTGCAATTGCGTCAAAGGCCTGTGCCGAGCTCATACCGTTATATGGCCCCGAGTTAATAACGGTGCCTTTCTCAGTAATGGCTGCTTTTTCAATGTCACTATCGCCACTAAGAGGTTCAATTACAGGCCGAATTTCCAACTGGTATTTCGTTGCGAACTCCCAGTCGCGCTGGTCATGTGCAGGAACCGCCATAACAGCGCCGGAACCGTAATCCATTAAAACAAAGTTAGCGACCCACACCGGAATTTCTTCGCCGGTCATTGGGTGAACGGCTTTAATACCGGTGTCCATGCCCAGCTTTTCCATGGTGGCAATATCAGCTTCTGCAACTTTGCTGTTTTTGCACTCTTCAATGAATTTAGCCAGCTCAGGGTTCGTTTTGGCGGCTTCCGTAGCTAAAGGATGCTGTGCCGCAACGCCCATGTAGGTAACGCCGTAAAGCGTATCCGGACGGGTGGTATAAACGCGTAAACTCTGTTCAGAGGAAGCGACGTTAAAGTCAATTTCGACACCTTCTGAGCGGCCGATCCAGTTACGCTGCATAGCTTTGACCTGTTCTGGCCAACCATCAAGCTGATCCAAATCGTCTAACAGCTCTTCAGCGTAATCGGTTATTTTAATAAACCACTGAGGAATTTCTTTCTGCTCGACTTTAGCGCCGGAACGCCAGCCGCGCCCGTCAATGACTTGCTCATTGGCTAACACGGTCTGGTCTACCGGATCCCAGTTAACCGTCGCATTCTTCTTATAAACCAGGCCTTTTTCATAAAGCTTAGTGAAGAACCACTGCTCCCAGCGATAATAATCCGGCGAGCAAGTTGCCAGTTCACGGTTCCAGTCGTAGCCAAAACCTAAGCTTTTTAACTGCTCGCGCATATAATCGATATTCTGATAAGTCCATTTTGCCGGTGCCGTTTTATTCTGTATAGCGGCATTTTCAGCAGGAAGCCCAAAGGCATCCCAGCCCATAGGTTGCATAACATTTTTTCCGAGCATACGCTGATGACGGCTAATGACATCACCTAAAGTATAGTTACGAACATGCCCCATATGTAGTTTGCCGCTGGGGTAGGGGAACATGGACAGGCAGTAGAACTTGTCTTTGCCCGGCTGTTCTTTTGCCGTAAATACGTCTTGTTCCTGCCAGCGTTTTTGCATGGCAGATTCGATTTTGCTCGGGTTGTATTGTTCTTGCATAATTCCTGCTGATTCCGTTTGAATTTAAATATCGGTTTAGCTAATTGCGTACCACATAAGAAGTACAACGACGATGCCGGCCAGACCAAAAAAACCGTTTTCAAAAACAGCGCGTTGTTTGACTTCGGCAGGTTCAGACTTATCAATGGCGAACAGCATGAGCCAGGAAGTTAGTCCCAGACCGCCTGCAGCAATAAGCACAGCAAAAAGAATGGCGTCAAATATATTTTCCATAATGAGATCCCTGTGAAAAAATGGAAAAGAACAGCAACAGAATAGTTCTGCTAAGCCTTTATAGTGTACTGATTTTCGCGCCTAATGACTATGTCTGAGCGCGTTTCTTAGTACGTTTTGTAGCGATTACAGGTAACAGGCCAAACAGAGCCAGAATTACAGCTCCCCAGTTACCAATTTTATTAAATAATGTTGAACCACTAACCGGGTAAACATCTGCTGATAACGCCGTTGCCGTAAACTGTGGAGCCAGTTCTATATATTGACCATGTTCGTCTACAGCTGCTGTAACGCCATTATTCGTCGCCCGTAACAAAGGCTTACCAAGCTCCATTGCACGCATTCGCGCTATTTGCATGTGTTGCCAGGGACCGTGTGAATCACCAAACCAGGTATCATTGCTTATGGTCACGAGATAATCGGTATCGTCGTAGGTATTGCTACGAACTTGACCCGCAAAGGCTATTTCATAGCATATAGCCATGGCCAGATTGCTACCGTTGGCCTTGAGGTTAGGCTGTTGATATCCCCCCCGGCTAAATGACGACATAGGTAGATTAAATAGCGGAGCCAGCGGACGTAAAAGATCTTCAAAAGGCACAAACTCGCCAATTGGCAGCAGTTGGTGTTTTTGGTAACGGTTAGCGTTGCCATAATTGTAGCTGTCGTCGTCCAGTACAATAACGGAGTTGTAAAAATCATCGTTGAGTCTGTCGTAATCAATAATGCCGGTAACTAAGGCTGAGTCGTTCATACTCGCGGACTGTTCTACCGTATTGAGGACATCACTGGCATAAGGCTCAAGCGCGGTTATCGCGGATTCCGGCCAAATAACCAGATCGTGATTAAATTTAGGGCGGGTTAAATCGAGATAGCGCAAAATATTTGGCCATTGCTGTTCGGCCTGCCATTTTAAAGATTGTTGAATGTTGCCCTGAACCAGCAGTACCGACATGGACTCCGTTTTTCTCTCTGTGGGTTGTATTTTAGGGAATACGACAGCGCAAGTGAGAAAAATAAGCGGAATTAAAAGCGACGCTGGTTTTTTGAACCTGAACGCCAGCACCATGGTAATAGCAGTAAACCAAAGTGCTACCGTAATACCCGTTTCACCAATAACCGGAGCCAGTCCGCCGAAAATACCATCGGTTTGACTGTAACCCAGGCTCAGCCATGGGAAGCCGGTGAAGAGCCAGCCTCTGAGTAGCTCGGCAATAAGCCAGAAGAAAGGCAGACTGAAGCGCCAGACAAATTTTCGGTGAGAGAGCTTCTGCCAACACCAAAATGCAATTGCAGGAAACAGCGCTAAATAAGCAAACAACAACACTAATAAAAGCAGCGTAACCGGAACCGGAACACCACCATATTGATCGATGCTAACGTAAATCCAGCTTAAACCAGCACCGAACCAACCCATGCCGAAGACAAAGCCCGCTCTGAATGCGCGTTTAGGGGCTAGGGGCCATATCAGTCTTACCACTATAGGCAGTATGATAAACGGCAGCCAATGCCAGTGAAAAGGTGAATAAGACAGCGTCAGGAGAGCGCCGCAAATCACTAACAGTAAAGAGCGTGTAACGCTTCCTGAGGGTGTTATCATTACTGTGCAGACTCCGGCGAGGTATCGGTATCAGAGTCCAGACTGACTTGCAGTTGTTGAATACGTCTTTTATCTGCGTTAGTGACCCGGAAAGTCATGTTACCGAGTTTAACTTCTTCACCTGCCTGTGGTAAATGGCCAAAGCCGTGCGCAACAAGCCCACCAACAGTGTCGTGTTCTTCATCACTGAAGTTGGTGTCAAAGTATTGGTTAAAGTCTTCAATGGTAGTTAAAGCTTTTATTGAATAGCGGCTTGGGCTAAGGCGACGAATATTGTTTTTCTCATCGTTACCATGAGCATCGGTTTCGTCTTCAATTTCGCCAACTATTTCTTCCAGAATATCTTCAATAGTTACCAGACCAGATACGCCGCCATACTCATCGACAACAATAGCCATATGGTAACGGTTGGAACGAAACTCTTTTAGTAACACATCAACGCGTTTACTCTCCGGAACGATAACCGCGGGGCGCATGACTTTGTCCAGCGAAAAGGCTTCGTCGGTCATGTTAAAGCCGTAGCTGAGCAAGTCTTTTGCTAACAGAATGCCTTCAACGTGATCTTTGTTGTCAGTAACAACCGGGTAACGACTGTGTTGAGAATCGATAACGATAGGCAGGAATTCGTCTACACCTTGATGGATATCAATGGTGACCATTTGTGAGCGTGGAATCATAATGTCGCGGACTTTAAGCTCAGCGACATCGAGAACGCCCTCAATCATCTCTCTGGTATCGTTGTCTATCAGGTCGCGGTCTTCGGCGTCCTGAATCAAATCGACGAGTTCTTCTCTGCTTTTCGGCTCACCAGCGAATACTTGCAGCAGTCTCGCTGCCCAGGATTTTCCCGATGAGCCGTTGGCTGAGTGGGGGTTGTCGTCGCTCATTGAGTGTTAAGCTCCATGTTGTCTGCGGTTTGATACGGGTCTGATATTCCCAGACTCGCTAAGATGTTACGTTCAATTTGTTCCATTTCTTCGGCTTCGTCGTCTTCAATATGATCGTAACCTAATAGGTGGAGAGTACCGTGTATCACCATATGCGTCCAGTGGTCGATGGCTGACTTTTGTTGCTCTTCAGCTTCACGTTCAACGACGCTCTGACAGATAACCAAATCACCTAACAAAGTGACGGGTAATTCGACTGGGCTATTGAAGGGGAAAGACAAAACATTGGTGGCGTAATCTTTATTACGGAACTCATTATTCAACTGCTGAGCTTCTTCTAATGCAGCAATGCGCACCGTTAGCTCAACCGCTTTATCATTTTCTTGCAGATAATCCAGAGTGGCTGCGACCCAACTGTGGACAGCGTTTTCCTCTGGAGCTTTGGTAATACCGTCAGCCAGTTGATAGTCTAGTGTTAAATCAGCCATTAGCTTTTATCGAATTCCTCGTAGGCTTGAACGATGCGCTGCACTACGGGGTGACGCACGACATCGCCGGCTTGAAAGAAGGTAAAGCTAATGTCTGTTACTTTATTTAGTACCTCAATGGCGTGCCTTAACCCTGAGCGTTGACCGCGGGGTAAATCCACCTGAGTGATGTCGCCGGTAATGACCGCTCGTGAATTAAAACCAATACGGGTCAGAAACATCTTCATTTGTTCACAAGTGGTATTCTGGCTTTCATCTAAAATAATGAAGGCATCATTCAGCGTTCGACCACGCATGTATGCTAACGGAGCCACCTCAATGACGTTACGCTCAATCAGCTTTTCAACTTTTTCAAAGCCGAGCATTTCAAATAAAGCGTCATAAAGAGGGCGCAAGTAAGGGTCTACTTTCTGAGCTAAGTCTCCCGGTAAGAAACCCAGCTTTTCACCCGCCTCTACCGCCGGACGAGTTAAGAGAATACGGCGCACTTCCTGACGTTCCAAAGCATCTACTGCACAAGCTACTGCCAGATAAGTTTTTCCGGTACCGGCAGGTCCAATACCAAAATTAACGTCATGAGCCAGAATGGCACGAACATAACCCGCCTGATTATGATTGCGAGGCTTAATTAAGCCGCGTTTGGTTTTAATGTGAGTCATTTTTTCAGCGGCAGGGTCGCCTTGATCGTCGCTTTGCTCAAGAACTTTGGCCTGCTGAATGGCCAGGTGAACTTGTTCGGGTTCAACCTGGCCTTCTTTGCCTTTTACGGTTGCCGTCTCAATGTAGAGATCGAGTAATAATTTGTGCACGGCTGCAACGCTGGCTGCGTGACCTATCAACTGAAACTGATGACCGCGGTGTGTTATTTCTACGCCGAGGCGACGCTCTATATGCTTCAGATTCTCGTCTAAAGGGCCGCAGAGATTGGAAAGCCGACGTGAATCCGTCGGCTCTAGCTCAAAATCAAGTGTCTGTGTTTGTGGACTCAATCGTTTCCTCTTTACTTAACTGGCTTGTCGAGGCATTCGAACAACGCCTAATTCATCAGGCTCGCTCGATTTTCCTCTTTGCAAAATAATTTCTGGTGCCGTATCTACACGAAGCCCCATATCGGCTTCTTCCCGAATTAACTCACCGCGTAATGAGTTCGGAAGAACTTCGGTAATACGTACATCAACGAACTGTCCAATCATATGGGGTTGACCAACAAAATTTACAACCCGATTGTTTTCAGTGCGTCCGGTAAGCTCCATCGGGTTCTTTTTCGATGGTCCGGTAACCAATATGCGTTGCTCCGTCTCCAGCATACGACGAGCGTGCGCCATAGACTGTTGGTTCAAACGTTGCTGTAATAGCTGCAGCCGCTTTTTCTTGGTTTCTTCACTAATGTCGTCAGGTAAATCAGCCGCTGGCGTTCCCGGGCGAGCACTATAAATAAAGCTGAAGCTCATGTCGAAGTCAATGCTCTGGATAAGATCCATGGTTGCTTCAAAATCGGCATCGCTTTCGCCGGGGAAACCGATGATAAAATCTGATGACATGGCGATATCAGGGCGCGCTTTTTTCAAGGCGCGAATTTTCGATTTGTATTCCAACGCCGTGTGACCACGCTTCATCATGGTCAATATACGGTCTGAACCACTTTGTACTGGTAAGTGTAAATGGCTGACCAGCTCCGGAATGGTTTTATAGGCTTCGGTAATGTCGTCTGTAAATTCAACCGGATGCGATGTGGTATAGCGAATCCGATCAATACCATCAATTGCCGCAACCAGGTGCAGCAATTCAGCAAAGCGGCACACTTCGCCGTCGTAATGCTCACCGCGATAGGCGTTAACGTTTTGTCCTAACAGGTTTACTTCACGGACGCCTTGTTCCGCTAGTTGTGCAATTTCATAAATGACATCATCAACCGGGCGACTGACTTCTTCACCACGAGTGTAAGGCACAACACAGAATGAGCAATATTTGCTGCAGCCTTCCATAATAGAGACAAAAGCACTGGCACCGTCTGCTTTAGGCTCGGCTAGACGGTCAAACTTTTCAATTTCAGGAAAAGAGACGTCAACCATAGGCGCATGAGTCTCGCTGACCTGATTAACCATTTCCGGTAAGCGGTGCAAGGTTTGAGGGCCAAAGATAATATCGACAAAAGGCGCGCGGGCGCGTATTTCATTGCCTTCCTGAGAAGCAACGCAGCCACCAACACCAATCAATAAATTCGGATTGTTCTTTTTCAGGTTTTTCCAGCGACCTAACTGGTGAAAAACCTTTTCCTGCGCTTTTTCGCGGATGGAACAGGTGTTCAAAAGAATGAGATCGGCATCTTCGGCTTCTTCGGCAACATCGTAGCCGTGGGTTGAGTGGAGCAATTCCGCCATTTTGGTGGAATCGTACTCGTTCATCTGGCAACCCCAGGTTTTGATATATAACTTCTTACTCATGACCACTCGATGGTTGATGGATTTCGTATAAGGCGCTTATTTTATCGCGTATTGGAGCAGATTGCCAAGTTTGAAATGATTAACTTTTGCGCCGTGTTCGTATGGCAAAATAGCCTGCAACAACAATGATTAACGCGCCCCACAGCATGTGCCAGGCAAGTTCCTCTCCAAATAACCAGTAGCCGAGTAAAGCGGCGAACAAAACTGAGCTGTAAGTAAACACTCCAACCTTTGCTGGTGGGGCGATGGAAAAAGCTTTGGTCATAGCCAATTGCCCATAAACTGCCAGCAAGCCCATAACAACAACTCCAAGCCAGTGCTGAGTTGGAATAGGTTGCCACAACCACAGCAGCGGAAGCCCTGAAGCAATGGTGGCCAGAGTAGAAAAATAAAATACAATTTTACTTGTCGATTCGGTGTCCGACATGCGGCGAATGACGGTTTTGGTGAAGGCTGCGAATGCGGCGGCTAAAAAGGCTAACCCGATGACAGGTGAAAGCTCGCTGTTCATAGGGTCGAGAAAAATAAAGACACCAATAAAACCCAGCCCAATAGCCAGCCAGGTTTGTTTAGCCACATAGTCGTGTAGCCAAAGCCAGCCAATAACTGGAATTAAAAAGGGGGACAGCAACAGAACCAGAGTAGCCTGCGCCAGCGGAATTGTCGCAATAGCGTAGAAAAACAAGTACATAGCGGCAATGCCCGCAGCACCACGAATAAGGTGCAGTTTCAGGCGTTCTGTTTTTAAGTTGCCAAGACCTTTTCGCCATAACCAGGGAAGAAGAACGAGAAAGGCCATCAGGTTACGAAAAAAGACCAATTGCTCGAAAGGTTGATCCTGACTGATGTATTTAACCAGCGCACTGACGCCTGCAAAACTGGCTTCGGCACTTAAAATAAGCAGAGAAGCAATAATGACCGCTTTTTGTGAACTTTCCCTAGCTTGCATAAAAAACACTCTGAACATCGTCTTATTGACTATGATAACGGAAATTCACCATGAGATGTGTTATTTATAAGGGCTAGCAGGAATGTAAGGAGTGAGGGCGCGGTAGATGAAACAGCTATCAGTATTGATAAATGGCGGCGGAATGGTCGGTGCTGCGGCCGCACTAGCATTAGCGCAGCAAGGTGCAAATGTGACCTTACTTGAACCCTTTCCTCCGGGAGAAGACAGCGGTACAGACCCTGACTGGGATTTACGCATATCGTCTGTGAATAACAGCAATTGGGAATGGTTACTGGATTTAGGTATTGGCGTTTGTGTGCGTCAGCAACGAGTTTTTGACTACCAGAAACTGAGTGTGACATCGCAAAGTGGCCATAACCTGAGCTTTCAGGCAAGTGAAGCGGGCTTATCGAAGCTGGGCGTTATGGTTGAAAATAACGCTTTGCAGCTGGCTCTGTGGACAAAATTGCGTACTCTTAAAAACGTTGATTTACGAACAGACGACACGCTCGATAAACTCAATGTTGGAACAAAAACGGTGGTTTTAAGTCAGGGCGATACGCTCAGCTATGATCTGTTGTTGGGCTGTGACGGAGCCAATTCTAAAGTGGCGCAGCTTGCCGGTTTTCATTATCGGGGCTGGGATTATGACCAACGTTGCCTATTAGCTAATGTCAGTCTGGAAAAGCCGATAGAACCCGAAACCTGGGAAGTTTTTCGCCCCCAGGGGCCTTATGCTTTGCTGCCGCTGACTGAACAACAAGCTTGCCTTATAGACTACGGTTTACGTGACGACATCAATTCTCTGCAGAGAGACAAGGCGGGTCTTGAAGCTTATTTGAGTGAGACCTTTTCTCCCCATATCGGCAATTTCCGGGTACTTAAAAGTGCCAGTTTTGCGCTGCAGAGAAAACATGCTGCACACTACGTTAAAGAAGGCTCTATTGTTTTATTAGGCGATGCTGCTCACAGTATTCACCCTATGGCCGGGCAGGGCGTTAACCTGGGATTTGCCGATGTGCGCTGTCTGGTTGAGGTACTACAGGAAAATACTCCGAGCGTAGCTTTGGATAAGTACGAAAAGACCCGGCAAGGCGAAAATGCGAAAATGATGCGGATGATGGATGCCATACAGTTTGGTTGGCGCAGTCGTAATCCAGTTATGCAGTTTGCAACCGCAGCATCCTTGAAAGTAGCGGCTTTCCCGCGGGTTAAGCGTTGGCTGTTAAAGCAAGCTGTGGGCGAATAACAGGCACAAAAAAACCACCTTATGGTGGCCTTTCTGTTTTCCACTTTTACCTGAGTAAAATTATACTCGAATAAAGTGGTGCGGAGGGGGGGACTTGAACCCCCACGTCCTTACGGACACTAGCACCTGAAGCTAGCGCGTCTACCAATTCCGCCACCACCGCAACAGTAGTTAGTATGGCTGGGGCACCAGGGATCGAACCTGGGAATCGCGGGATCAAAACCCGCTGCCTTACCGCTTGGCTATGCCCCATCCTACTAAGATGGCAATCACTTTTGGAAACAACTAATGGCTGGGGCACCAGGGATCGAACCTGGGAATCGCGGGATCAAAACCCGCTGCCTTACCGCTTGGCTATGCCCCAATTTTAGCTGGCTCTGAGAGTTGGTGCGGACGGAGAGACTTGAACTCTCACGCCGTGAGGCACTGGAACCTAAATCCAGCGTGTCTACCAATTCCACCACGTCCGCATCATGATCAGTTAAAGGTTGGTGGCTACGGCGAGATTCGAACTTGCGACCCCAGCATTATGAGTGCTGTGCTCTAACCAGCTGAGCTACGTAGCCATACCTTTTTACTTACCGCTCTCTGTGAGTGCGGCGCGTATTATGCAAATCGCTCCGCAGCCCGTCAACCTATTTTTGAGAAAAAACGATATTAACGGGCGCGTTTGAGCAAAAAAACAGTGATTTGCTTAAAAAGGCAGCAAATCACCAGGGCAGGCTTTCTCCGTTACTATGAAAAAACTGTCCGGTGGTATCTAAGCTTAATTCCTCAATACGTTGCATTAAGCGTTCCGCTGCTGTTTCTGCAGGAATATCACCGGCATGATTCACCATATCGGTTTGTACAAAACCCGGATGGAGTAATACCACGGGAATTCCATGTTCTTTTAAGTCCAGCGCAAGGGATTTCCCGGCCGCATTCAATGCCGCCTTTGACATTCTGTAACCGTAGCGGCTTCCTGAACCATTATCTCCAATGGATCCCATACGGCTGGTAATCAAGGCAACCTTACTGCCTTTCTTTAAATTCTTTAGTAGCGCTTCGGTGACTCTTAGCGGCGCTAACGCGTTGACTTCAAACTGAGCCCGTATATTACCAGCGTCAATTTCACCTAATACGTCTTTATGCAGAAGCCCTGCGTTATTAATTAAGATATCAATCTTTTTATCGCCGATGGTCTCGGAAAGACGCAGTAAATCGGAGGCTTTGGTGACATCAATGCCCTCAATAATTTCAACGTCCAGCTCAGTTAATTGCTTTGAACTGTTGCGGCAAACGGCGAAAACTTTGTGGTCTTGTTCGGCATACTGCCGGGCAAATTCGTAGCCAATTCCCCGGTTAGCACCGGTAATTAAAACCTGTTGTTGACTCATTTTGTACTCCAAATACCAGAGGCGTTATTCGCTAACGCCACCTTCAGTTAGTTTTTTCGGGTCCAGCAACTGCTCAAGCCGGTCACGACCTAGGTCGGTCATCTCATCAGCGACATCGATAATGGCTCGTCCATCTTTGTACGCTACTTTGGCAATTTCAGCGGCTTTATTGTAGCCAATGACCGGGTTAAGAGCTGTTACCAGAATAGGGTTTTTCGCTAAAGCTTGTTGCAGCCGCTCTTCATTGACCTCGAAGTCGGCAATAGCTTTAGTTGCCAGAGCGTCACAACTGTTACTGAGTATATTAATGGACTGTAGTAAGTTGTAGCCAATAACTGGCAGCATAACGTTTAGCTGGAAGTTGCCTTGCTGGGCAGCTGTCGTAATTGTGGTGTGGTTACCATTAACCTGAGCGGCAACCATAGCTACAGCTTCCGGAATGACCGGGTTCACTTTACCCGGCATAATACTGCTTCCGGGCTGTAATGCGGTTAGCTGAATTTCGCCTAAGCCCGCCAGTGGTCCACTGTTCATCCAGCGTAAGTCGTTACTGACTTTGAGTAAGGTCGTCGCCAGCGTATTCAGTTGTGCCGAGAGTTGTAAATTGATTTCCTGTCCGGCAATACCCGTAAAAGGGTTCGCTGAGTGTTTAAAGTCACTGCCGCTAAGCTCAGTCAACTGTTCGGCAAACTCAGCTGCAAATTCTTTAGGGGCATTTATTCCTGTGCCTATTGCTGTACCGCCCTGCGGAAGAATTCGGCTGCGCTGTAATAACTGTGGAAGCTGTTCAGCAGTTATGTCCAACTGACCAGCCCAGGCTTCAAGTTCTTGCGCCATGGTCATTGGCATGGCATCCATTAAATGGGTTCTGCCGGTTTTTACCACATTGCGTAACTCAATGGCTTTACTGCGAATAGTATCAATAAGGCCTTTTAAAGCTGGTGTTAACTGTTTTTCTACAGCCAGTACACTCGCCACCTGAATAGCGGTAGGTATAACATCGTTGCTCGACTGGCTTTGGTTCACATGGTCATTGGGGTGAATTTCAACACCGCTTTGCTTAGCTAAATTGGCAATAACCTCGTTCACATTCATATTGGAACTGGTACCTGAACCGGTCTGGAACACATCAATAGGGAAGTGCTCTAAGTGATGACCGTTAATGATTTCTTTAGCCGCTTTAATAATGGCGTCAGCCTGTTCCTTTTCTAACTGACCAATTTTAGCGTTTGCTCCGGCGGCACTCGCTTTAACCATTGCTATGGCTTGTATCAGTTGAGTGGGTAAGGTTAGCCCACTAATGGAAAAGTTATCAACGGCACGCTGTGTTTGTGCAGCGTAAAGTGCTTTTTGGGGGACTTTGACCTCGCCCATACTGTCCTTCTCTGTGCGATAATCCTGACTCATAAATATCCCTCCTGTCCTCAAGCTAAGAGTAATAGCTTAGTGTCTAAATTTGTTTGTCGATACTTATGTATTTCAAGTACCAACAATGAACCATAGTGGATCATTAATACGTACTTCAATCATAGCGCAGTTTCGTTTTTTCGGTTACGGTTGACTGATGTGCGCGAGCTTAATGGTGATTTTGTGGGGGACTTTGTGTGAAGCGACTTTTTGTTGGTGTTTTTTTCACGGTATTTGCGGTTCAAAGCGTGGTCGCAGATACCGTGCAGGTTGAGATTTTGGCCGCAGATGGTCAGCCGTTGGCAAATGCTGCACTGTTAATTGAGAGGGAAAAGCCGCCTGTCAAAGTGACTGGGCAGTCGGCGGTAGTTGACCAGGTGAACAAGCAATTTACGCCCACGGTTAGCGCAGTAGAGCCGGGCACCGACGTTGTGTTTCCTAACAGTGATAACATTCGACATCATGTTTACTCTTTCTCTGAGGCTAAGAATTTTGAGTTAAAACTTTATTCAGATAAAGAAAAGCCAAGCGTTAATTTTGATAAAGCAGGCATAGTGACTCTGGGTTGTAATATCCACGACCAAATGGTTGCCTATGTGCTGGTAAGTGACGAATACGATATTGCGGTAACGAATGAGCAGGGTATTGTTGAGCTTAAGGTGGAAGAAAATTCAGCTCCCGCCGAAATCAGGGTGTGGCACTATTGGATGGGGGATGAACTGTCTAAAGCACAGAACGTGCAATTAACCTCAGATTCAGGGAAGCTGACCGGGCAGGTGCAAGTATCACCGCCGGTGCGGGAAGATAAAGAGCCCTCGCGGCTGGAACAGCGATTTAATCGCAGAGGGAATTGATGATAACACGGTTCAGAACCCGTTTAATTTTCATCCTTGCAGGACTTGTAGCTGGCGCTTTGTTGGTTGCTTTGGCTGCGGTTTGGGTCGCTACAGAAAATCAGTTAGATCGCTCAATTGAGCGTGAGCTTAGCGTTAGTGAGAGAGTTTTCCGGGAGCTTCTGGATAGTCGTAGCGCTCAATTGCTGCAAGCGGCAGAAGTCCTTACCGATGATTTTGGGTTTAAACGCGCGGTGGCTTCAAAAGATCGGGAAACCATAGTGTCAGCTTTGGTTAACTACGGTGAACGTATTGAAGCTGAGTTGATGGTGCTGCAAACTCCCGAAGGCGAAGAAATTGCATCATCTCATGCTTTTGATCAGCTACGCATTAACCATAGTGGGGCAGGTTCGAACAGCGAACTGGCGGTTGTCGAAGAAGAACTGTTTCAACTGGTTACAGTACCGGTTCATGCTCCAAATCTTATTGCCTGGGCAACCTTAGGTTTTGAAGTGGATTCGGGTTTAGCAGAAGAATTAAAAAATCTGGCTAATGCTGATATCACCCTGTGGCTGGAGAACTCAGGAAAAGTCATTGCTTCCAGTCTGGCTGCACGGCAAGTGTCTTCGTTTGCGAAAGCGCTGAATAAAGACGACCATACTCTTGATAACTGGTTGTTAAATCAGGAACTGGCGGGGAGTGAGGTGGTGCTGGATGCCGGTTCCGATGATGCTGTCCACGTGGCATTAACAACGTCACTTGAAACTGCGGCTGCTGAATTCACGCGGCTGCATTGGCAAATTGCTTTAATTGCAATTGTTGCTCTGGTTATAGCGATACTTTTAGCGGCGATTATAGCCAGAGGTGTTTCCCGTCCGTTACAACAGTTATCGGGAGCCGCTAGAAAATTACAGCAAGGTGACTACAGTGAGTCTGAACTGTCGCTGAACGATGATGAGTTCGGAGAGTTGGCCAATACCTTTGGCAGCATGCGCAAAGCTATTTCCGAACGTGAACAAAGAATTTCTTATCAGGCATCTCATGACCATTTAACAGATTTGCCGAATCGCTCATTTTTCCGTGAGCAGTTGCAATACCGTTTAGATGAGAATACCAGCTCCGGGTGTCTTTTATTGTTGAATATTCATCAATTCAGAGTTCTCAATGACAGTGTGGGTCAGGAAATTGGTGATGACATCCTGCATCAGTTATCTGTTCGGCTGAAGTGGTGTTGTGGTAAAGCTGAGTTATTGGCTCGAATTGGCGGTGACGAATTTGCTGTTCTATACGCTTCTGATAAATCCACATTCGACCTCGATGGTAAAATTAAAGAGCTTCACTCTTTTCTCGATACGCCCTTTAAAGTTGGCGACAGTGATTATCGTCTGGCCTTTAATGTCGGTGTTGTTTATTTTCCTGAGCAGGGCAATGAAGTCGATTTACTTATTCGTCGTGCGCAAGTCAGTGTGCAGCAGTCCAAGCTCCAGAAAAGCTTTTATGTTGAATATAAGAGTGGGTTGGACGAACAATACATGCGCCGCCTGCAAATTATTGAGTCACTTAAAGATGCGGTAGCGGATCAGGAGCTACATCTTGTACTGCAACCTAAAATTAATTGCCAGACGGGTTCAGTCGTGGGGGCTGAGGTATTGTTGAGGTGGCAGAGCGACAAGCTTGGATTTGTCGGGCCGGATGAATTTATTCCGTTAGCAGAGCAATCCGGAGCTATTACCGAGTTGACCAACTGGGTGTGCAGAGAGTCGACCAAGCTGCTTCAGAGCTGGCATGAGCAGGGGCGGACGCTAAAACTGAGCATCAATTTGTCAACCGTCGACTTATTGAGCGACGCCTTACCCCTACTATTTGAACAACTCATTATTGATTTTCCCGAATTACCGAAGTTGCTGGTACTGGAAATTACAGAAAGTGCGGTAATGAAAGACCCGGAAAAGGCCATTGCCCGGCTGGAAACATTGAAGCGTCTTGGGTTTTCAATATCAATTGATGACTACGGTACCGGGCATTCCTCGTTGGCACAATTGCGGCGTTTACCGGTAGAAGAGCTGAAAGTAGACAGAGCCTTTGTGCAGCATTTGAGCGAGGAGTCTAAGGACAAATCTATTGTTCGTTCAACCATACACTTAGCTCACGAGTTAGGTCTTCGTGTCGTTGCCGAAGGTGTCGAAAATGAAGACAGCTGGAGAGTGTTGCAGTCGATGCATTGCGATGAGTTGCAAGGCTATTTCTTTAGCAAACCCTTACCAATTTCAGGCTTTATAGATTACTTAAATAACCATGAAACCAATGGATGATAACGAATGATGAACAAGTGTTTATATGGCGGAGGTTTTTTGCTGACCTGCGCTTTAGCTGTAGCCCCATCTGCGGCAGCGGATCAGGGAACACGATTACTGGCAACCGGCGGTACCAGTAGTCTTGAAGGCTCTGGTGGCGGAGGCATTGTGCCCTGGGCTACGTTAAGCAGTTATGCCGGTGAAGGCCAGTTTGGCGCGACGGTTAACTTGAGTGAAGTGTCTGTTGATGATTTTCGCTTAAGTGTTCAGGGCGCCAGTTTCAGCTGGAATAACCGTATTGAGCTGTCGTATGCGGAGCAAACCTTTGATTTATCCACTATTGGCGGCGAATTGAGCCAAAGCATTGTTGGTGCAAAAGTACGTTTAGCTGGCGATCTAATTTATGGTGACCTACCGCAAATAAGTCTGGGTTTACAACACAAGAAGAACAACGATTATGAGTTGCCAGCGGTGGTAGGCTCTCAGGATGACAGCGGCACCGACTGGTATGTCAGTGCAGCAAAAGCATGGCTGGACGGGCCTTTCCACCGTACCTGGGTTGCTAATCTGACATTACGTTCAAGTGAAGCTAACCAATTGGGCTTACTGGGCTTTGGTGGCGATAAAGAGAAAAGCCGCGAGTGGCTGGCTGAAGCTTCCGTAGCTGCGTTTATTAATCGTTATTGGGCTGTAGGCGTTGAGTACCGACAGAAACCGGATAACTTAAGCTTTGCGGAAGAGCAGGATTGGAAAGATCTTTTTGTTGCGTATTTCCCGAACAAACATGTATCTGTCGTTGGAGCCTACACCGATCTGGGCTCCATTGCGGGACTGGACGACCAAACTGGTTGGTATTTGTCTGTTCAGGCAGCTTTTTAAGGAGAGACTATGAAAACCGTTTTGTTATTGGTGGCCTTGTTGTTTTCGCCACTGAGTTTCGCTCAGAGCTTGTATCAGCAACTGGGTGAACAGCAGGGCATAGAGACTATTGTTGAAGAAATGCTTTATCGGGTGGGTGGTGACGAGCGTATTGCGCATCATTTTGATGGTGTTGATATTATGCGCGTACATAAGCTCATCAGCGAGCAAGTGTGTGATTTAAGTGGCGGACCTTGTGATTACAGTGGTGAGGATATGAAAACTTCCCATCGTAATATGGGCGTCGACAATGCGGATTTTAATGCTTTAGTGGAACACTTGATTGCTGCAATGGAAAAGGAGAATGTTCCGGTTTCAGCGCAGAATCAGTTATTGGGCGTGCTGGCGCCTATGCATAGCGATATTGTTGAAGAGTAATGGATGAAAAAATGGCTCGCTGGGAGCGAGCCATTAATCGGTATTTAAACGTTAAAGCGGAAGTGAATGACATCGCCGTCTTTCACAATGTACTCTTTCCCTTCCAGGCGCCATTTACCGGCATCTTTTGCACCTTGTTCACCGTTATTGGCTATATAGTCGTCATAACCAACGATTTCGGCACGAATAAAGCCTTTTTCAAAGTCAGTATGAATGCGTCCGGCTGCCTGCGGTGCAGTTGAACCCACTTTAACTGTCCAGGCGCGAACTTCTTTTACGCCGGCAGTGAAGTAGGTGTGTAGGTTTAATAGTTCGTAACCGCCACGAATAACGCGGTTCAGGCCAGGTTCTTCCTGACCCAGTTCGCTCAGGAACTCTTCTTTATCCGCTTCATCCAGCTCGGCAATTTCTGACTCAATAGCGGCACATACCGGAACGACTACCGCATTCTCGGTTGCGGCAATTTCACGAACTTTGTCAAGATGAGGGTTATTTTCAAAGCCGTCTTCGTTGACATTAGCAATGTACATAGTCGGCTTTAAAGTCAGCAAGTTGTATGAACGAATAGTGGCACGCTCATCTTTGCTTAGCTCAACAGAACGAGCCATTTTGCCTTCGTCCAATGCCGGTTTCAGCTTTTCCAGCACAGCAATTTCGGCTTTAGCTTGTGAATCCCCACCTTTAGCTTTTTTACTTAAGCGGTACAGAGACTTATCAACTGAGTCTAAATCGGCCAATGCCAGCTCGGTGTTAATGGTGTCAATGTCATCGGCCGGGTCGATACCACCGCTGACATGCACTATGTTGTCGTCTTCAAAACAGCGAACAACATGGCCAATAGCGTCAGTTTCACGAATGTTTGCTAAAAACTGGTTACCTAAGCCTTCGCCTTTTGAAGCACCTTTAACTAGCCCGGCGATATCCACAAACTCCATGGTTGTTGGAATAACGCGTTCCGGGTTAACAATAGCGGCTAGCTTATCAAGACGAGGATCAGGAACAGGCACAACGCCAGTGTTTGGTTCGATGGTACAGAATGGAAAGTTTGCAGCTTCAATGCCTGCTTTGGTCAGTGCGTTGAAGAGAGTGGATTTACCTACGTTAGGTAAACCAACGATACCACATCGAAATCCCATGAGAGTTTAGCCTTTCTGTTCAGGGCGGTAGCTATGCAGGCGCTGCAACGCAGTTCCCCAGCCTTCCGCCATTAATGTGTCGATACTGCGGCTGGCTTCATCGATACAGTCATCAATAAGCCGCTGTTCATTTGCTGAAGCTTTGCCTAAGACAAAGCCAGTTACTTTTGTTTTATCGCCCGGGTGGCCAATACCAATGCGTAACCGCATAAAGTCCTGGCTGCCTGTCTGAGCAATAATGTCTTTAATTCCGTTATGCCCGCCGGCACCTCCGCCTTTTTTAAATTTAGCAACGCCGGGTGGTAAATCGAGCTCATCGTATGCCACTAAAATTTCGTTAGCCGGTATTTTATAAAAGTTAGCCAGAGCCGCAACAGAGAAGCCACTACGGTTCATAAAATTTTGTGGTAATACAATACGCAGGTCATGAGCGCCTTGTTGCCAGCGTCCAATCAGAGCTTTGCTTTTTGCATCGGGGGAGAGCGTAATCGCGTGGCGTCTGCAAAAGTCATCGACTAACCAGAAACCAGCGTTGTGGCGAGTTCGTTCATACTCGGGGCCCGGATTTCCCAGGCCCACAAGTAGTTTTACTTCAGTTCCCATAACAGGAGACTGACTTATTCTTCGTCAGCGTCTTTGCTGTTTTCAGCAGGAACGTCGCCAGGTGCTACTGTATCTTCTTCGGTCTCTTCTTTCTCGACGCGAGGAGCAGTAATAGACACAACCGCCTGGTCGTGGTCTTCACCTTTGGTCAGTTCAACTAACTCAACGCCTTTAGGCAGTTTTAAGTCAGTTAGGTGAATAGTGTCACCAACGCTGAGTTCAGCAATATCAACTTCCAGATATTCTGGTAAGTCTTTCGGTAATACAGTAATTTCCACGTCGTTCACGTGGTGAACAACTACACCGCCTTCTTCTTTAACGCCCTTAGCAGTTGTTTCATTTAAGAAGTGCAGAGGTAAGTTAGTGTGCAGCTTGTGGCCTTTTTCTACACGCTGGAAATCCAGGTGAGTCAATTTAGGCTTGTACGGGTGACGCTGCATGTCTTTCAGAATTGCCTGATGTTTCTTACCATCAAACTCCAGCGTCAAAATGTGCGAATAAAAGGCTTCGTAATCGGCCATGTTATTCACTTTGTTGTGGTCTAACGCTAATGCGATTGGCTCGCCCTGACCACCGTATAAAATCGCTGGTACTTTGTCCTCGTGACGCAGGCGGCGGCTCGCACCTTTCCCTTTGTCCGTGCGGACGGTAGCTTGAATGTTAAAATCTAATTCAGCCATGATTTGGCCTCTCAATGTTTAAAGTTTTTATTTGTCAGCACTCGCGACCAAGAGCTGACCCAGAAACTTAGAAACCGACAACGAGGCCGGTTTCTAAGGGCGCGCAATACTAGCACTGAGCAGAAATAATTACAACAATCAGTAATCGAACATTGCTGAAATAGATTCTTCATTACTAACGCGGCGAAGTGCTTCTGAAAGCATACCGGACAAGGTTAACTGAGTAACTTTACCCGTGGCTTTCATCGCATCGCTCAGCGGAACACTGTCGGTAACGATAAATTCGTCAATTTCAGAGTCTTTAATGTTTTGCACCGCATTGCCGGAAAATACCGGGTGAGTAGCGTAAGCAAACACACGCTTTGCACCGTGAGACTTCAGTGCTTCTGCGGCTTTGCAAAGCGTTCCGCCAGTATCAATCATGTCATCGACAATAATGCAGTCACGGCCTTTAACATCACCTATTATGTGCATAACCTGCGATACGTTGGCTGACGGACGGCGCTTATCAATGATGGCTAAATCGGTGTCGTCCATAAGCTTGGCAAAAGCACGGGCACGTACAACACCACCAATATCAGGAGAGACTACAACCGGATGGTCGAAGTTTTGCTGACGCATGTGTTCTAACAATACCGGAGTACCAAAAACGTTATCGACAGGTACGTCAAAAAAGCCCTGAATTTGTTCGGCGTGTAAGTCGACAGTCAGTACACGGTCAACACCAACACTGGATAAGAAATCGGCAACAACTTTAGCCGTAATAGGAACACGAGCTGAACGAACGCGACGATCCTGACGAGCGTAACCAAAATAAGGCATCACTGCAGTAATACGACCAGCTGAGGCACGACGTAAAGCGTCCACCATAACAATGAGTTCCATTAAGTTGTCATTGGTGGGGGCACAAGTAGATTGAAGAATAAAGACGTCGGAACCGCGGACGTTTTCATTAATGGCGACGCTAATTTCGCCGTCACTAAAGCGACCAACGGAAGCTTCACCAAGTTTGATATATAGGCGATCGGCGATTTTCTGGGCTAGCTCAGGAGTGGCGTTGCCGGCGAAAAGTTTCATGTCAGGCACAACATACCTCGACTTTTATTGGGTTAATGTCTGGATAAGTGGTGAACGGTTCTGGCCTTGAGCGATAAATGAGCAAAGTTCTTTGGGAACCTGCTGTTGCGCTTCCTTTGCGGCTTGTCTTGTCTCAAATGTTGAAAAAAGACATGCTCCACTGCCAGTGAGCCGAGTCGGGGCGTATTCTAGCAAGGCACGGCGCAACATAGCAACTTCGGTGTGTAGATCGCAGACCACCGGTTCAAACACATTCGCGACTTTTTGCTGTTGCCAGTTTTCCGCGGTAACCGGCGAGCAGTTGCGTTGTAGTTTAGGGTGAGAAAACAGCGCAGCCGTACTGATAGAAACATTGGGTTTAACTACCAAATACCAGGGAGTAGGCGGTGTTATATTAGTGAATACATCGCCGATACCTTCAGCAAAACAGGCATGTCCATGAATAAATACGGGCACGTCTGCACCAAGTTTGCGACCTATTGCCTGTAGTTCTGTGCTATTTAAATGACTGCCCCAAAGCTGATTCAGCCCCACCAGCGCGGTTGCAGCATTAGATGAACCTCCACCTAGTCCGGCTCCCTGAGGAAGCCTCTTAATTAATTCAATCGAGCAGCCAGGCAGTTGCGTCATGCCTTTTTCTTCATAGGCTTTTTTTAGCGCTGTTAACGCCTTCCAGACTAAATTCTCGTCGCGGGGAATTTGGCTGTTGCAGTCAATTAAATCAAACTGGTTGTCGTAGGTGGTATAGAACTTCAGGGTGTCAGCGTAATCCAGAAATTGAAAAACGGTCTGTAAATTGTGGTACCCGTCGGCGCGGCGCCCAACGATATGCAAAAACAGATTAAGTTTCGCCGGAGCTGGGAGCGTTAAGGTGTTTACTGCCATTCGTTCACTTGCACCTTTATCTGTAGCTCAGGACTTTCCAGGTGGATCTGTTCCGGTAAGGTTACTATTTGTACTTTGTCCTGATCATAGAACCAACTGAGCTGCCAGTTTTGACCCTGATGGAATATCGTCGACTGAGCTAAGGTTCCATCTTTATGATAACTCACAGACTTTAGTGAGCTCGTTTTTCTGCCCAGAACCCAGTTGTGTAACTCTTCAAAGGGAACAGCCGCGCCCAGCAGACGGTATAATAAAGCGTCTGCTGAAGGAGCCCAGCGTTCCTGGTCATCGGAGTCAGTCAACAAAGCGCCGCTGTCATCGACGGTCAGTTTAGCCAGTTGGCCTTTTAGCGGATGAGAGAAACGAATGATTTGCTGGTGAGGCTGGTAACGCCAGTTAATGTAAAAGCTGTCCCTTTCCTTATTGTTTTTCTGAATAACAGCCATGCGACCACTTAGTGACCATTGTTGTAGCTGCTCCAGCTTTTGTTGATGAGCGTCAATAATACGTTGATTAACTTCGGTACTGCTTGCTTGCTCTGATGGCGTCGGCAGCGCGCACCCGGTTAACGATGTTATAACAACCAGGTAAACCCAGAATAGTCGGCGTTGAATCATATTTTTCAATTGCTGCAATCGGAATGTAATTAGTTGACCAGAAAGCGCTGTCACTTTCAATGACTAAGGCTTTCACGTACAATCGGGCAACTTAGATTTTGGCCGCGTTGGGATAACGAGTTTCACAGTCAGATGACCATTTCAGCTCTCGGAATTAATCATAAAACCGCATCAGTCGATTTGCGCGAGCAAGTTGCGTTTAGTGCTGAACAGCTTGATGCTGCGCTGCAGGCCGTGCGTAATCTTCAAGGTGTTGAAGAAGCCGTTATCGTCTCTACCTGTAACCGAACCGAGCTATATTGCCGGGGGGAAGTGTCTGGTGACTTGCTCCTGGGCTGGTTAACCGGTTTCCACAAATTGGCCCCAAATGCGCTGGAAAATCATCATTATCACTTCCAGGGCGAGCAGGCCATTACCCACCTTATGTCAGTCGCCAGTGGTTTAGACTCGCTGGTACTTGGCGAGCCACAAATTCTGGGGCAGGTAAAACAAGCGTATCAGGCCGCGAAACGTCAGGCCTCTGTCGGCGGTATCCTTGAACGCTTATTTCAGCAGACCTTTCGTGTAGCAAAAACCGTTAGAAATGAAACCGCGGTAGGTCAAAACGCGGTTTCGGTTGCTTATGCTGCGGTTTCTATGGCGCGTCATATTTTCGCTAATTTACAGAAGTCGAAGGTGCTGCTGATTGGAGCCGGTGATACTTCCGAGCTGGTTGCTCAGCATTTAAAGCAGCAAGGCGTAACCGAAATTCTGGTGGCAAACCGGACTTTGCAAAGGGCTAGCGAAATGGCTGAACGTGTCGGCGCAACGGCTCACAGTTTGTCTGAGTTATCAGAGTTATTGCCGCAGGCCGATATTGTCGTCAGTTCAACCGCCAGTACTTTGCCTATTGTGGGCAAAGGCAGCATTGAAAAAGCACTGAAAAAGCGTCGGCACAGACCCATGCTGTTAATTGACTTAGCTGTGCCACGAGACATTGAAGAGCAGGTTAATGAACTCGATGATGCTTACCTTTATACCGTTGACGATCTACAAAGTATTATTAGTGAGAATATCCGTAACCGTGAGCAGGCCGCTCGTGAAGCTCAGGTTATTATTCAGCAGCAAACGAAAGAGTTTAATGACTGGCTGAAGTCGCTGAACAGTGTCGAGCTGGTGCGGGAGTACCGTACGCACACAAAAACACTAGCTGACGAGCAGTTAAAAAAAGCATTAGCGCAAATAGAGCAGGGCAAAGACCCGGCCGAAGTGCTGCAACGATTCAGCCACAGGCTGGTGCAGCAATTAACGCATAAACCGACAAGCTTATTGAAATCTGCCGGCGAAAATAATGACCAATATACGCTGGCCGTTTTGCAACAACTTTGGTCAGAGCCATCCTCTGACTCATCAAAAGGCAAATAAAAACATGTTGAATCCATCCATTGAACGCAAACTAGAAGGTCTAGTTGAGCGTTATCAGGAAGTGCAGGCTTTATTGGGTGAGCCCGATGTGATCAGTGACCAAAACCGCTTTCGCTCATTATCGCGTGAGTATTCTCAATTAGAAGAAGTGGTTGGTTGCTTTGAAGAGTACCGCCAGAATCAGGATGATCAGGCAGCCGCAAAAGATATGGCTGAAGATGATGACGCTGACATGCGCGAAATGGCGGAAGAAGAGCTAAAAGAGGCAAGAAAAGCCGAAGAAGAGCTGGAAAACCGCCTGCAACTTCTATTGTTGCCCAAAGACCCGAATGACGACCGCTCATGCTATTTGGAAATTCGTGCCGGAGCTGGCGGTGACGAAGCGTCGATATTCGCCGGTGACTTATTCCGTATGTACAGCCGCTACGCTGAAAAAAATGGCTGGAAGGTCAATATTGTCAGTGCCAGTGATGGTGAACACGGCGGTTATAAAGAAATTATTGCGCACATGAGTGGCGATGGTGTTTACGGGCGTATGAAGTTTGAGTCTGGTGGGCACCGCGTACAACGTGTTCCGGAAACTGAATCGCAAGGGCGTATTCATACTTCAGCTTGTACTGTTGCCGTGTTACCGGAAATTCCAGAAGCCGAGGCCGTTGAAATTAACCCGGCGGACTTACGCGTCGATACTTACCGCGCCTCGGGTGCTGGTGGTCAGCACGTAAACCGAACCGATTCTGCTATTCGTCTTACCCACATACCAACCGGTGTGGTGGTTGAATGTCAGGAAGAGCGCTCGCAACATAAAAACCGGGCTAAAGCTATGTCGGTTTTACAGGCAAGAATTCAACGTCTGGAAGATGAAAAGCGTCAGGCAGAAGAAGACAGTACCCGCCGTAACCTGGTAGGAAGTGGTGATCGTTCAGAGCGCATTCGCACCTATAATTATCCGCAAAGCCGGGTAACAGACCATCGCATTAACCTGACATTGTATCGTTTAGATGAAGTACTAACCGGCGATATTGATTTGATACTGGATGCCATTATTACTGAGCATCAGGCGGATCAACTGGCGGCTCTGTCTGAAGGACAGCAATGACGCTGCAGCAAGCCATAAAGTGGGGGCGGGAGCAGTTAAAGCAGAGTGAAGATGCTGCTGCGGATGTTTCTGCCTTACTTTGCTTTGTGCTGGATAAAGAAAAAACTTACCTTATGACCTGGCCGGAAAAGCAGCTGACACAAGAGCAGCAACGGCATTATGAGGAATGTATTTTAGCCCGGCAGAAAGGCAAACCTGTGGCTCATATCACTGGTCGCCGCGAGTTTTGGTCACTGATGCTTGAAGTAAACGACAGCACGTTAATTCCCCGTCCCGATACTGAAACGCTGGTTGAAGCGGCGCTTAGTCTTGAGCTTCCTGAAAATGCCCGCGTACTGGATTTAGGTACGGGTACGGGAGCGGTCGCGCTGGCATTAAAGTCGGAACGTCCCGGCTGGCAAGTTTGGGCGTGCGATAAAAGCGGCGATGCGGTGGAACTGGCACGCCGGAATAGTCAGGCTTTAGGCTTAAATGTTGAAATTTTGTGCAGCAACTGGTTTCAATCTGTGCCAAAGTCTCTTAAATTTGACTTGATTTTATCGAACCCTCCATACATTGATGCAGGCGATCCGCACTTGAGTATGGGAGATGTCAGATTTGAGCCCCAGACGGCGTTAATTGCGGAAAATAACGGTTTAGCCGATATAGAGACTATTATAAAAGAAGCCAACAACCATTTAGCAGACCAGGGTTGGTTACTACTTGAGCAGGGATGGCAACAGGCTGATAGCGTTGCAGAGCTACTGTTTAAAAGTGGTTATAAAAAGGTTAACCGTTGGCAGGATTATGCTAGGGTAGACCGAGTTACCGGCGGGGAAAAGCCAGGGCGGGGAGAGACTAATAATGAGCAATCAGTTTATGTTTGCTGACGAAACCAGCCAGCAAACCACAAAATTACCGACAGAATACTGGAAAATTCTGATTGTCGATGATGAACCAGAGGTGCATGCGGTAACCAAACTGGCACTCAACGACTTTAATTTTTTAGGTCGTGGTTTAAAGTTTTACAGTGCTTTTTCTGGTGAAGAGGCAAAGCGGTTAATTGACGAGCATCCTGACGCAGCTATATTACTGCTGGACGTTGTTATGGAAACCGATGATGCAGGACTACAGGTAGCGCGTTATATTCGGGAAGAAGCCGACAACCACTTTACTCGTATTATTTTGCGGACAGGGCAGCCGGGTCAGGCACCTGAACGCACGGTTATCGTTAACTACGACATTAATGACTACAAATCCAAAACCGAACTCACTGCACAGAAGCTCTTTACTGCAGTAATGTCATCGCTGCGTTCGTACCGCGATATCATGTCCATTGATCAAAGTCGTCACGGGCTTGAGAAAATCATTGCGGCTTCGGCGAATCTTTATGCTCTGCAACCAATGAACAGTTTTGTTGATGGTTTAGTGCAGCAGTTGAGCTGGGTCATCGGCGGTGCCAAACAAACCTTGTATGCTACCGCTAATGAAGACGGCTCATCCTATAGAGTGTTAGCCGCTCATGGAGAAGATTCCGGGGTTTGTGTTGGTCAGACTTTACGCTCGGTTATTCCGTCAAAGGCTTTAGCTGAGTTAGAGCATGTTATTGCGAATCATGGCTCGTATTATGGTGACGACTTCGTATTGTTATATTGCCGAAGTCATTGTCGGTCGCACGGGTCTGTTTTGTTTATCGGCGGCTTATCCAGAGCACTTACGGCCGATGATCACCATGTACTTCAGCTATTTTCTGAAAACGTGCAGCTGGCGCAGGATAACGTGGTTTGTCTGGAAGACTCCGATCAGTTTCTGGCGCGTTTAGCTGACCAACTTATGCTGCACCATGCCAGCCATTTTAACGGCATTCTGGAGCAAAATAGCGAAGTCCGGCTTGCTTATGCTGTAGCCCAAAAAACTTCGGCAGAAGACGCTGAGACAACGGCTTTAGCCTGGTCTTTATTTGCGCAGGCGCGACCGTTGCTTAACTGCGCTTCGGATGCGGCTGCTGCGGTAGAAACTACGTGTCAGCAACGAGTTGCCCGCTCATTGCGAGCACTGGGGCACGGTGAGCATGAAGCAACACAAAATGCTCACAGAGCACTTATTGAAAGACTGGAACGCTGGGACGGCCTGGGTTTGCCTGAAGGTAAACAAGGTTCGGATATCGCGATAAGTACTCAGGTTCTTCTGTTGACCGAGCAGTTGCTGGATTGGTGGGAAAGTGGCATTAGTGACAGCGATATTGCTGTGCGCCTGAAAGATGAACGGGGTCGCTATTATTCACCTAAGTTTCTTGATGTTGTTATAAAATCCCTGCCTGAGTTGAGAACCATTTAATTAAATTAAAAATAAGAGGTTACTGTGTACGCTGCTTTTAAACACCTGCATGTATTATTTGTGCTGATTTCGATCAGCCTTTTTTTATTCCGTTTTGTGCTTCAGCTTCTTGACTCACCTTTATTAAAAAAGAAGTGGTTGAAGATAGTTCCTCACATTAACGATACCTTATTGTTACTCAGTGCGGTGGGTATCATGGTGACATTAAGCATGTACCCAATTCAGGTTCCCTGGCTAACCGATAAAGTCATAGGTGTTATTGCTTACATTGGCTTTGGTGTCTTGGCTATGAAAGGAAAAACAGCTGGCGCACGCTGGCTTGGTTTTGTTGGTGCTTGTGGCTGGATAGCCTTCCTGTTGCATGTGGCTGTGTCCAAACAAGCACTTATTGCCGGTTAAATTAAGGGAGTACCTATGTTAGCGCCTGAGTCTGTTGTTTCGGAAACGAATGCCTTAATCACTAACGATGGGGTTGTTATTGGTTTACTGCTGGCCATTCTTGGTTTTGTATTTTACACCAATAGCAGCGAGCATCCTTTCTTCAAGAAGTTTTATCGCTTTGTCCCGGCTTTATTGCTTTGCTATTTCATACCGTCTTTGCTGAATACCTTTGGTATTGTCGACGGAAATCAAACCGCGGTAACAGATATAGCAATGGATTATCTATTACCGGCCTGTATGGTATTGCTTACCTTAAGTCTGGATTTAAAAGCCGTAATGGGCCTTGGGTCAAAGGCTCTTATTCTATTTTTAACCGGTACTTTTGGTATTGTCATTGGCGGCCCTATTGCCTTGTTACTGGTGTCTGCCATATTCCCTGAAATGCTTGGCGGTGCAGGCCCCGATGCAGTCTGGCGTGGCATGACAACCATTGCCGGAAGCTGGATTGGTGGCGGCGCAAACCAGGCTGCCATGAAAGAAGTTTATGAAGTCGGCGGAGATATTTTTTCAGCCATGGTGACCGTAGATATTATTGTTGCCAACTTATGGATGGCTGTACTGCTTTATATGGCAGCAAATGCTAAGAAAATTGATGCACGCACTGGCGCTGATACATCCGCTATCGATAACATTCGTCATAAAGTGGAGCAGTATGAAGCTGAGCATGTCAGAAACCCAAGCTTACGCGATTTAATGCTGATTCTGGCTATTGGTTTTGGTGTTGCCGGGTTAGCGCATTTGCTGGCTGACTGGATAGCTCCGGGAATAGCAACGAATTATCCTGCATTAAGTAAATTCAGTCTCGACAGCTTGTTTTTCTGGGTTATTGTTTTAGCCACGGCTGGTGGTATTGCACTTTCTTTTACCCGGGCTCGTTCTCTGGAAGCTGCAGGAGCGTCAAAAATAGGCTCCGTTTTTGTTTATATTCTGGTGGCCAGCATTGGTTTACATATGGACGTAACCAAAATAGTAGAAGCGCCTAAGTACTTCTTAATTGGTGCCATCTGGATGCTGATCCACGCCGGGCTTATGTTATTTGTGGCCAAACTGCTTCGTGCTCCTGTGTTTTATATGGCTGTGGGCAGTCAGGCTAATGTGGGTGGCGCAGCGTCAGCACCGGTTGTTGCTTCAGCTTTTCACCCGTCATTGGCGCCGGTTGGTGTATTATTAGCGGTAATGGGTTATGCACTTGGAACCTATATGGCGTATTTCGCCGGACAGATTCTACGAGTTGTCGGTAGTTAACCGCGGGAGTTTAAGATGATTAAAGAGTTACAGCTTGGTGACATTCAAATAGCAAATGATAAACCCTTTGTTTTATTTGGCGGGATGAATGTGCTGGAATCCCGTGATTTAGCCTTGCGAATTGCTGAGCATTACGTTGAGGTAACCAGTAGACTTGGCATACCTTACGTGTTTAAGGCGTCGTTTGATAAAGCCAACCGGTCCTCAATTCACTCTTTTCGCGGCCCCGGTCTGGAAGAAGGACTGCGCATTTTTGAAGAAGTGAAACAGCAGTTTAATGTGCCTTTAATTACCGATGTACACGAGCCGCATCAGGCCGCTCCGGTTGCTGAAGTGGTTGACGTATTGCAGTTGCCGGCGTTTCTTGCTCGTCAGACTGACCTGGTGGTAGCACTGGCTGAAACCGGGTCTATGGTTAATATTAAAAAACCACAATTTCTTGCACCACAGGAAATGAAGCACATTATTAAAAAGTTTGTCGAGGCCGGTAATGAAAAGTTAATGCTGTGTGAGCGCGGTTCAAGCTTTGGTTATAACAACCTTATTGTCGATATGCTTGGTATGGACGAAATGAAGCCTATGGCACCGGTTATTTTTGATGCTACTCACGCCCTGCAGCGTCCTGGTGGCCGAACTGACTCCGCTGACGGACGCCGCGCACAAGCAGCGCAGCTGGCGCGTTCTGGTATGTCGCTGGGTATCGCGGGCTTGTTTATTGAAGCGCATCCTAACCCCGATGAAGCGAAATGCGACGGTCCCTGTGCGTTGCCTTTACACGCTCTGGAGCCGTACCTTCAGCAGATGAAAGCGATTGATGATTTGGTGAAGTCATTTTCTCCTTTAGACACGTCTAACTAAAACAATGTCAATGCAGGCCAGCCAGTCATTGCGTCAGACACCGCTTGATAAGCGTCAGGCTATTAAGCTATTGCTGAAAGCCATTGGCGGGCTCATTGCTTTGCTTTCTGTCGCCTTGCTGGCTCCCTTTGTTATGGCGGTGGTTAATGGCGAAAAAGAGCAGTGGACTTATCTGACGCTGTCCAGCCTGGGTCTGGTTTTGGGTCTGGTTTTATTCCTGCAGCCGGCGGGTGATGCCAAGCTGCGGGCAAGACAAGTTTTCCTGTTAACCTCCTTATGCTGGGTTTCCGCCAGCTTATTCGCAACCTTGCCATTTATTTTTGCTCGCCCCTATCTGGATTTCTCCAGTGCCTGGTTTGAAGCCATGTCAGCCATAACAACTACCGGAGCCACCGTTATCTCGGGGCTGGACGATTTGCCCGCGAGTGTTCTGTTATGGCGGGCTATGTTGCAATGGTTGGGCGGAATTGGAATTATCGTTATGGCTATGGCCATTTTGCCGTTTTTGCAGGTTGGCGGCATGCGTTTGTTCCAGGCTGAATCTTCCGATATGTCGGGGAAATTTATGCCACGCTCCAGCCATATGGTTTTGGCAATAGGGCGGGTTTACCTCATTTTGACGGTTGCCGTTATTAGTTTGTATTTAATTGGCGGTATGGGCAGTTTTGATGCCTTTGTGCACGGCATGACCACCATAGCGACAGCGGGCTTCTCTAATTACGATGCGTCTTTTGGCCATTTCTCGGATACACCATTTTTGGTGATAACGGGCACTATTTTTATGGTGGCAGGCGCTTTACCCTTTGTGCTCTACATTCGCTTTGTAAAAGGCGACTTTGGGCCACTGTGGAAAGATAGCCAGGTACGGGCTTTTGTTACCTTCCTTTTTATTGCTATTGCATTGATTACTCTGGTTCAGATAGTTAAAGGACGGGAATTTGGTGATGCGTTAATGCATACGGCATTTAATGTCGTGTCAGTTGTGACCACAACCGGTTACGCAACCGAAGATTACGGAAACTGGGGAAGCTGGTCATTAATGGCTTTTTTCTACTTAATGTTTATTGGCGGCTGTACCGGTTCAACGTCCGGCGGTATGAAAATTTTTCGTTTTCAGTTGTCGCAGTTGTTATTAAGAAAGCAGTTCAGTCAATTAATTCACCCCAACCTGGTTAGTGTCCAGACCTATCAGGAGCGTCGGGTAAATGACTCATTACTTGGCTCAATGGTCGCTTTTTGTTTTATGTACTTCTTGCTGATAGCCGTTATTGCATTGGGGTTGTCATTATTTGATCTGGATTTTATGACGGCAATATCTGGTGCGGCTTCTGCTGTAGGTAACGTTGGGCCTGGATTAGGCGACATTATTGGCCCGGCTGGAAACTTCGCAAGCCTTGACGGGGGAGCCAAGTTGCTGCTGGTTTTTGCTATGCTGGCAGGCCGTCTGGAAATTATGACGGTACTTATTTTGTTCCATCGTCATTACTGGCGGCATTAAGTGCAGCCTAATAAGGTTTACACACTTACCAAAAATAAATTCAGCGAACACTTGCACGCTGAAACCACATGAATTAGATTAAACGCATGTTTAAATCATGCGTTTATTTATTTCATGGCAGCCCGAATTCCGACTCAAAAGAAAATACTTAATGCCGCAGAAATGCTCTTTTCCCGCGATGGATTTGAGCAGACTTCGTTAAGGCAAATTACGCAGGAAGCGGGGGTTAACCTTGCTTCTGTAAACTATCACTTTGGCTCAAAAAAAGCACTTATTCAGGCCGTAATGGCGCGTTATCTGGTTGTTTTTATGCCGGTTCTGGAAGAACAGTTAAAGCTGGCAGAGCAGCAGAGCGAGTTAAAAACGGAAGAATTGTTTAAGCGCTTTAAAATACCTCTGGCAAAGTTAACCGAAGTTAATAAACACGGCCCCGATATCTTTTTAAGATTACTGGGCTTTGCTTATTCCGAAATTCAGGGGCATTTACGTAAATACACTCAGCAGGAGTTTGGTGAGGTATTACAGCATTTAATGGCTTTATTAAAGCGCGCGAATCCACATTTGGATGAGCAACAAATGTTCTGGCGTCTACACTTTATTCTGGGAGCGGCAGTTTTTGCCCAGGTATCGGGGCAAGCTCTGATTGAAATTGCTGAGGCCGAATTCAATCAAAAAGTAGGTGCGCAGGATGTTATTGATCATTTGATCCCATTTGTTTCCGGCGGGCTGGAAGAAGCGTAAACAACCTGTCGTAAGTTTGAGATTTGACTACACTTTTATTGTGATGGTGCACTGGAGATACCCATGGAAATTTTTATTCTGTTAGTGGTTTTAGTGGTACTGGTGTTTGCAGTCGGAGATATCCGTCGCAGCCTGGTGACTAAACCCGTTTTTGCTATTTTTAAACGCATTTTGCCGCCTATGTCTGACACAGAACGTGAGGCCATGGAAGCGGGCGATGTATGGTGGGACGGAGAACTGTTCAGCGGACGTCCGGACTGGCAAAAACTGCTGGATGTACCTGAACCTAAACTCACTGCCGAAGAACAGGCGTTTGTCGACAACCAGTTGGCTAAACTGCTGGACATGCTGGATGATTTTAAAATTGTTCAGCAGGATCGCGATTTACCTAAACAAGTTTGGGATTATCTGCGTAAAGAACGCTTCTTCGCCATGATTATTGGTAAAGATTACGGCGGCCTCGACTTTACCCCGGCGGCAAACTCCTACATTGTTTCGCGAATTGCCAGTCGTTCTATCAGTGCTGCGGTCTCTGTTATGGTTCCAAACTCCCTGGGGCCGGGCGAGTTACTAACTCATTATGGTACCAAAGAGCAAAAAGACTATTGGTTGCCACGCCTGTCTGATGGTACCGACATTCCGTGTTTTGCCTTAACCGGACCGGAAGCTGGCTCAGATGCTGGTGCTATTCCGGATGAAGGTATTATTTGTAAAGGCGAGCACGAGGGTGAAGAAGTTGTTGGTATTCGTCTTAACTGGTCGAAGCGTTACATTACCTTAGCGCCTTCAGCAACGGTTCTGGGGTTGGCATTTAAACTCTACGACCCGGATGCCTTATTAGGTGATAAGAAAGAAATTGGCATTACTTGTGCGTTAATTCCGACATCACACAAAGGTGTTGAAATTGGCGACCGTCATTTCCCTCTGAACCAGGCGTTTTTAAACGGTACAACCTACGGTAAAGACGTCTTTATTCCGCTGAAATGGATTATTGGTGGTTCAGACTATGCGGGTAAAGGCTGGCGTATGCTGGTTGAATGTTTGTCAGCAGGGCGCGGTATTTCACTGCCTGCACTGGCTGCTGCATCAGGCCACGTAACTCAGCGCATGACCGGTGCTTACGCTTATGTGCGTCAGCAATTTGGCATGCCAATTGGTATGTTCGAAGGCGTGCAGTCATCAATGGGCAAAATTGGTGGCACCAACTACATTCTGGAATCTATGCGCCGTCTGACCATTTCGGCTTTATGTCAGGGACAGAGTCCTTCGGTAGTGACGGCCATGACCAAATACCACATGACAGAAATGGGTCGTGAAGTATTAGAGCATGCAATGGATATTCATGCCGGTAAGGGCATTCAATTAGGCCCGCATAACTATTTAGGCCACGCTTACATGGCGACACCAGTGTCTATTACGGTTGAGGGCGCAAATATTCTGACCCGAAACCTGATGATATTTGGTCAGGGCGCAACGCGTTGTCACCCCTATGTACTTAAAGAAATGAAAGCTGCGGCTAACCCGAATGAAGATGAGGGTATGCGTGAGTTTGACGGTCTGCTGATGAAGCATATCGGCTTTGCCGCAAGCAACGTCTTTGGCAGCTTATGGCTGGGCCTTAGTGGCGCACGCTTTGGCGAGTCTCCGGTGAGTGGTGAAACTGCTCATTATTATCGTAAGCTGGGTCGTATGAGTCGTGGTTTAGCTTTAGCATCAGATATTTCTATGCTGATGATGGGTGGCGATTTGAAACGTAAAGAAATGATTTCAGCCCGCTTAGGTGATATTTTGAGTCATTTATATATGGGCTCGGCAGTACTGAAGCGCTTTGAAGACGAAGGCCGTCAGGTAGCCGACTTACCTTACGTTCATTATGCGCTGAAGCACCATTTATACAGCATTGCCGATGCGTTTTATGGCTTCTTTGATAACTTCCCGAATCGCTTTATGGCGTGGGTAATGCGTATTTTGATATTCCCGCTGGGCAATCATTTCAAAAAGCCGTCTGATGAAATTTTACAGGATATCAGTGTCAGCATGATGGAGCCGGGCGTTACTCGTGACCGCCATACTTTCCTGTGTTACTGGAAAGACAGTATTGGTGATGCAACAGGGCACATGGAAAAAGCTTTTACTTCTATGCTGGAAATGAAGTCGGTTTACAAAACGCTGCGTAAAGCGCAAAAACGCGGTGAATTATCCTCTAACCTTAATGGTAAAGAGCTTGCCGATGTGGCGCTTGAGAAAGGCTTAATTGATAAAGACACAGCTGAAAAACTCGCTGAAACCGAAGAGCTTCGTTTAACCGCCATTGGCGTGGACAGCTTTGCTCCCGGTATTATCGAAAATAACCAGTTTTACACGGCTAAAGGCGACATAAGAAAAGCAGCGGTTAAAGACTAACCGCTGCGGCGTCGGGTTCCTGCGTATAAGCTTACTGCAGGGACTCGCGTTTATCCTTCATGTTGTGAATAGGTTCAACAAAAGAGCGCGCCTGAGCGCTCTTTTTTATTTCCGCGCTGGCGGAGCTTACCGGGCAACTGCCCGTACTAATGTATGTGTTTGCGGCCGCTGTTAATGGGTCTTCTGAGCTTCCCCAGTCAGCGACCAGTTGGTCTTCAACCGAACAGGTTGGTGCCAGACCATTGTAGTATTTCCCTTCACCCTCTGAGTTAACCGTTTCAAAGTTAATGGCAAAAGTGACTTTATCGCAGAGTTCGGCGGGTTGCTGACCGACAGGCTTTCCACATGTCTGTTCGCCTATAGTGACAACTTCAATATGCGGGCTTAACGAGTTAATAATAATTTCGGAAGACGAGCAACTGCTGCCGGTGGTTAGCACAAACACCCGGTCTAAATCGAGTTGCTCGACACCATCGACCAAACTAAAAGGGAGTGTCTGGTTCTGGTCGCTGTTCTGCTCGTTAAAGCGGTATTGCAGAAAGGTTTTACCCAGCACATTGCTGCCGGCAGTCTGAGTAGAAATTTGATTAGCGTAACGGATTAAACCGCCACCGTTATAGCGCACATCAATGACCAAATGGTCGATGTTGTCGGTGGCAAACTGATCAAATGCCGTGTTTAAGTCTGAACCCGTGCGGTTAATGAATGAGTCCAGAGCAAAGTAACCAACCGTTTCTCCATTTTGTGTGTAAGTTTGAGCCCCCATAACGGTATTGGTTTCTACTTCAACTTTACTTAAGAGTTCGGTTTCTTCACTACCGTCCGGACGTCTCCAGGTAACGCTTTTACTGACGCCACTCTCGTTGGGGCCTAATGCGTTATTAAACTCCCCATTGGCAAGTAAGTCCGCTACCGACTGCCCATCTATCTCCAATAGTTCATCGCCTCGGGCAATGCCAGCTGCAGCGGCGGGGGAGTTGTCATAAACAAAACGAATTTTTACCCGGCTTGCACTAATCTGCTCCATAGAAAAACCAAACCCAAAGTAAGTCGCACTGACAAACAGGTCATCGTATTCCTCTTCTGTAAGAATGTAGCTGTAGGTGTCCTCTGGTACTCGCAATTCCTCAAGAACCTCATAAACGTCGTCAAAGGCCTCAGGATCTAAGCTGTCCTGTAGCTGATTTGCCCAGAAGTAATCCTTTTTCATGTACTCGAAAAACTCTTCATTTTGATATTCAGCGGAACAAAATGCGTAGTCATTGTCACCACCCGCGGAGCCACCTGAACTACCAGAACTGCCGCTGTCTGAGCCGCCACAGGCCGACAGTGCCAAAGTAATACCAATACATAAAAGCGATTTTTCGAGTTTCATACTACGTATCTCTTGTTGTTGTAATAATGTTAATTTAGCACAGCGAACGAAAAGATAAACAGGGAACATGGCGTCTTTACTGAACTCATGGCAAACTGCTGACTATTGAAAACGAAATGAGACAGCTGCTGTTATGGCACAATTAATGATAGATATTGCGGGCACAGAGCTGACCGCCGAGGACAAAAAACTTCTTGCGGCACCCGCCGTAAACGGACTCATTCTATTTACGCGAAATTTTGCCTCGCTGGAACAACTGCAGGAGTTAATACGTGAGGCACGAGCCGCTGCTGCTAAGCCGTTGCTTATTGCAGTAGACCACGAAGGTGGGCGGGTACAGCGCTTTCGTGAGGGGTTTAGCGCCATACCTTCTATGGGCTCTTTGCAAAACATAGAAAATGAAGATGAGCGCCAGCGTGCCGCGCGCGACTTAGGCTGGCTAATGGCAGCAGAAGTTCAGGCTATGGGCATTGATATCAGTTTTGCCCCGGTACTGGACGTAGACGACTGTAGTGACGTTATTGGTGACCGCGCATTTTCTGCAGTACCGTCGGAAATTTCTAAACTGGCGTCGTCGTTTATTGAAGGCATGCATGAGGCCGGTATGGCCTGCACCGGCAAGCACTTCCCTGGGCACGGTTCTGTTCAGGCCGATTCCCACATTGCCATTCCGGAAGACGACCGTACCTTAGAGCAAATTCGCGCGCACGATTTAAAGCCGTTTTTGTCATTAAGCCAGAAACTGGACGGCATAATGCCGGCTCACGTTATATACCCGCAAATAGACCCGCAGCCTGCTGGTTTTAGCGAGTTCTGGCTACAGCAAATACTGCGCAGCGAATTGCAGTTTAATGGCACCATATTTAGTGACGACTTGTCTATGCAGGGTGCTACCGTTGCCGGTGACATGCAGCAGCGCGCGGTGACGGCGCTAAAGGCAGGCTGCGACATGATACTGGTGTGTAATGACAGAGCAGGGGCGGTGCAAGTATTGGACGCTGATTTGCCAGCAACAGAGCCGGAAAGTGCCCAACGCGTGAACCGAATGCTGATGTCATCGTCGGCGGTGTCGCTCGAAGAGTTAAAACGCACTCAGCGCTGGGAACAAGCCCAACGCTGGCTGTAGGTTATTCGTAGCCTTTTATTCGTAAGCAATAGGGTCTTCAATGCCGTTGGCGGCGAAGGCCTCTAAGCGTTCCTGGCAGGCTCCGCATTTACCACAGGCTTTGTCGCGGCCGTTGTAGCAAGTCCAGGTTTGGCTGTAGTCCAGCCCCATTTTAATGCCGTCGGCTAAAATCGCGTTTTTGTCCACGTCTAAATAGGGCGCATGAACCGCTACCGGCTCGTAGTTCGCCATTTTACTCACTACGTCCATTTGCCGCACAAACTCCGGCCGACAGTCCGGGTAAATAGCGTGGTCACCCGAATGCGCGCCGTAATACACTGCAGAAGCCTCTTCAGACACCGCATAACCAATGGCCAGCGACAGTAAAATCATATTGCGGTTAGGCACCACAGTGGATTTCATTGACTCTTCTTCGTAGTGGCCTTCAGGAATGTCGATGTCGTCGGTTAGCGAACTACCCGATAGCAGCGAGTTAATAGCGGTAATGTCCACCACTTTGTGGGGTATTCCATGCTGTTTACAGACGTTAGCCGCAACTTCTAATTCTTTTACATGGCGTTGTCCGTAGTTAAACGACAGTGCCAGTACCTCTTTTCCCTCGGCCAGGGCTTTGTGCAAAACGGTAAAAGAGTCCATTCCGCCTGAATAAATAACAACGACCTTTTGCGACATGCTGTAACTCCCCGTATAATCCGCATTCACTCATGTTAACCAAAGCCATTTTAACGGAAGCTATGTCTTACCGCATCAACGAAATTTTTGAAACCTTGCAAGGCGAGGGCACCTTTACCGGCGTGCCATCTATTTTTCTGCGTTTGCAGGGTTGTCCTGTGGGCTGCCCCTGGTGCGATACCCAGCACACATGGGAAACCAACCCCAGCGACCAGGTAAGCATAGACGCATTAATGGCAAAAACCGAAGCCTCAGCAAAATGGTCAGAAATGACTGCCGAGGACATTATCGCGCGCTTTGAACAAGAAGGTTACTCCGCCAAACATGTAGTGATAACCGGCGGTGAACCCGCTATGTTTGACTTACTGCCGCTTGGCAAAGCCTTAGAAGCCAAAGGCTACCAGCTGCAAATAGAAACCAGCGGTACCTTTGAGCTAAAAGTAACCGACAGCACCTGGGTAACAGTATCGCCCAAGCTGGATATGCCCGGCGGCTACCTAGTGCGCCCTGACTGCATGGCACGCGCTAATGAAATAAAGCACCCCATAGCCATGCAAAAGCACATAGATGCGCTAGATTCCTTACTAGAACGCTGCCCGCCCAAAGCAGATGCCATTATTTGCCTGCAACCTATAAGCCAGCGCCCACGCGCCACCGAGCTGGCCATGAAAACCTGCATAGCGCGCAACTGGCGCCTTTCCGTGCAGATGCATAAATATCTTAATATTGAGTAACTTGCTAAAAAAGCGATGTTCCCATCTATGGCATTATAATTAACGTTTATATCGCGTGCTGTTTAGGCGTCGAAATATTCTGTGGGGCATGCTGGTTTCATTTCATCTTTCTCGTATAGTAGGGTGTTATAGAGTAAATATTAACCGAGGTGGTTATGACGATACCTGCAGAAGTTCTCGAAACCGAGGCGCTTTCCCTTCCCAAAGAGGAGAAAACCCGATTGATAGTTCACCTGTTGGAGAGTCTTGAGCAACGCTCTGATTCGAATGCGCAACAAGTGGAGCGAGCCTGGGTGGCTGAAGCAAATAACCGATACGAAGCTTATATTTGGGGTGAAGAGCAAGCTATCCCATCTGAAGATGTATTTAAAGATCTTAAGGCAGATGATCGTTGAAACCTGTTCGTAAACTCTCTACGCAGATGTATAAATATCTTAACATTGAATAAGAGATTGTGATATTTCACTAGGCACACGGCAGCTCATCTATGAAGAGCTTCTTATGCTCTGCATCTACTTCTGGTTTTGGGCCAATGTCCGCTATGTGCTGTGAGTTCAATCGTTCAGTGCAACACATTGTTTAAATCTCTCAGCTGGACATTCATAGTTTAGCGTTTTTCTCGGGCGTTCGTTTAACTGTCTTGCGGTGCTACTTAACTTCTGTTGACTGTGAGCTGATAAATCGGTGCCCTTTGGGAAATACTGCCTGAGAAGCCGGTTTGTATTCTCGTTTAAGCCTCTTTGCCAGGGGGACTTCGGATCGCAGAAATAGACTTTAATATCAGTAGCTACCGTAAAGGCCTTGTGATTTGTCATTTCAGAGCCTCGATCCCAAGTAAGCGTTTTATAGAGTTCTTTCGGTAATTTTTCCGCTTGTTTAATTAAGGCTGAAACAACGGTAGCTGTTCTATTATCGGACACCTTTGCGAGCATCACGAAACGTGAGTGACGCTCCACTAATGTGGCGATAAAAGAGTTCTTAGAGCCTTGTATCAAGTCACCTTCCCAATGCCAGGTATTGCGCGATCTTCAACACACTGAGGTCTTTCGCTAATAGAAACTGCCTCTGGTATCTGACCCAGTCCTTTCCCTTTAGTCGACGCTGTTCGAGATCTACGTACCGCACGTTTGGTTCGCAGGCACCTTTGCAATTCTTTTTTTAAGGCGCCTCTCGTTTGAATAAAGAGCGTCTTATAAATGGTTTCATGGGACACATGCATTTCCTGATCGTCCGGGTATTGTCGCTTTAACCACCCAGCTATTTGCTGTGGAGACCAAGCGCGCTTGAGCTTAGCTGCGATTAATTTACACAATGAAGGGCTATCAATTAACTTGCAAGGCTTAGGTCGTAGGGCTCGGCTCCAAGCCTCATCTTCAGCCTCTGCAGCACGATACTGGCTCGAACCACCATTCCTCAGTATTTCTCGACTAATGGTTGAAGGCGCTCTGGAAAGTCGTTCGGCTATTGCTCTGATAGACTGTTTCGTTGCCAGTCCTCTGGATATTTCTTCTCTCTCATCAAGGGTTAGTGATGAAGCTCGTCTTTTCCTGTTGGGTGGCCTAAAACCACCAGTTTGGTAGATGGTCGGCATTATCGACGAATGGTAACGATCAAACATTTTAGCGATATCGTGCAACGAATCGCCTTGCTTGTACCTATCCCAAATCAGTGCTTTTTGCTCTGGCGTGTAATAAATACGTTTTCTTCGGTTCATGACGCGATCCTCCCTTAAATAAGGATAGCGTTGCATTCACCAATTGAACTCACAGCTCAAAGCAGACCTCTAACTAAGTGGTTTAAAAGGCCGTTGTGCAGCGCAGCTGATACAGCGTTTGGGGACAATGAACCTAAAAAAGGCTTAGTAGTGAAAACACAATATAAAATCAAAGCTCTTTGTTTGCGTAGGTTATTGGCAGCTAACAAAATACCCAATGAGTAACCCTATAAAACCAGAGATTGAAGATATAACGATTGAGTCTCTGTTCCTTATCACAAAACTGTCTTGTCCATTTTCCATAACAATGCGATTGCTTGATTCATACTTAGTCACTAATCCAGTGGTTAATAAATGCATAAGAAAGAGCGTGAGGGCAAAAGCTAGACCCAATGGATAGTTTGGCTCTAGCTGTAAAAAAGCTACAACAGGTGGGACCCCGCCTAAGAAGGCGTAAAGCTTACTATCGATTATTGATACAATCCAAGACTTCTTTGTTCTCAAATTCAGCGTTAAGGTAGCGATGTCGGAAAGTGCTAGTGCTAACTCATCACCAGAACGCGTGGTCAGCTGTGCTCGTCCGTTTGACCAAATATAAATATTGAACCTATCATTTACTCTTAATATAAATTCGGTAACTTTTCTTTTGTTATGTGTTTTTAGATTATCTTCAGTTTCTTCTGCTAAAGCTTCGGTTGCGGACTGGTATATGTAAGTTTCACCGTTCTCCGTTTTTAGGATTATGTGGCAACTAATTTGGTGTTGTTCCTCTTTCTTTTTCACTAGCCGCACAAAATCGATTAGTAATCTAAATGGAATTTTCGTAGAGAAAATAGTTTTAGTATGATCTTTAGGAATTAACAAATTTTACTCCTTCAAACTTGAGCAACTCAAATAATTTTAAGTTATCGCTACACTTTACCGAGCATCACTATTCAATGAAACTAAAAGTGAAGGAAAAAGTTTAGAATGTATTATAGAACTTTATAAAGCAAGCGACGTTTCACCTATCGTTAAGCAACCGTTGAGGAGCTGATTTGAGCGAACAGCGGACCTTAGGTTTTTTACCTAACCTAATTGGTTACTCACCTTCCTATCATTAGTAAGTTTGGGTGCGAATTAGTAGCTCTGCGTTATTGCTCGCTTATTTAGAGTGCTTCGAGGTTGGAATCTTTTTTAGCTCAGTAACTTAAAGTTAGTTAACTAATAACTTGACGAATGGCAAAGTGTGCATGCACGATATACAAATGTTAGCGAGCCAAATCAACCTGAGGAATAAGCATAATGTCTGAGATGAAATTGACTACTGAAGAGAGTGTCTATCTGGCATATAGAGACGGCGGTGGTGAATCGGTTTTGCCCGGTCATTGTGAAGAACTGGGGATATCGCTGGAAGAAGGCAAGGAGATGATCCGCCGTCAGTACAAGATTCGAGAGCAAGACGGAAACTTGCAACCCTACGATAAAAGCATTTGAGGTCATTGAGATGCCAGATCAATTGGTAGTGTTCTGATTACAAGTTGGGTCACGGTATATGTCAGTTAAATTCGAGCAGAAAAAGTTTGATCAGTGGTAGGAGCTGAGAAAAGCTCTAAAAGAAGCTAAGCGATCAAAGGAGTATCAGCGATTTGTAGAAATATTCAATAAAATCATTGCCTTGTATTCTTCGGCAACATTTATTCAAATTATTAACCCTTGCTCTTAAAAGAAATGGGTGCTGCTTACAAGAAGCTCGGTGAGAAAGAAAATGCTCGGGAGGCGTATAAGAGCGCCTGCGATGGGTTTATGGAGCATAGAAAACACAACAATCTGGACTCGCCGGACGATTGGTTGAAGAATATCTAATTTCTTGAGAAGAAAATTGGCAAACTTGAGCGGTAGCGTGGTGGCGTACGCTAACAAAGCCAAGCACTGCGACAGCTTTTCCATTTCGGCTTCCGCCTCCATTCCAAATCTGCGCATGTTGGCAGCGCTAACGTCCGCTGTTGATACGAGACCGACGGTCTGCAGCGAGCGAACTGCGGATCGTCTGACTTTTGCTTAATTCAACAAGCCACTCGCCGTCCTGTTATTAGTCAGTGCTAGTGACATCAATCACGCTCGGCACACTTATCTACACAATATTGAGCGTTTTGTCATTGTGTTGTGTATTTAAGTCGTTTACTGTTAAAAGCATAATGCAAAACTAAAGTTAACTATTGTGCGTCCGTTAAAATACGGCTGAACGTGCCCAAATTTTCTTTTTCGTTCTCAAAGCATCTCGAGGTATGAGTGTCTTTGTCCTCATTAACTATAGAGCAAACGACTATCAGTTAAACAAGTTTCGAAAGTGCGCTGGCATAATATATTAACTTTTAGATCTCCTGGAGAATTGATGTTTAGCTACGCTTCTCAAAGCCTCAATATCGTTATGGCTTTCATATTGACTTTAGCGTTGAACTGGGCCCTCGAAGCTTTCACCGCGGATGCTGGATATATTCGAACTGGTGAGGTTTTATCTATTGGATCTAACCGCTTCGTGCCAATCGATATCGAGAACTACAAGTCAAGCTCTATCAATGGCATAAAAATTCTTATGCCAATCGGCTTGGAAGCTGAAGATGTCGTTTCATCTAAGCCGGTTCAGATAGCGCAAGTCAGTTCTGTTGCATCCTCCAATCAATTTAATTTGTTTGAAATATCGGAAATCAATGGTGAAGCGATTACTAGAATACTAGTTCCCCTTAAATTCAAAGACTCCAGTTGCTGCGAATTTCTAAATGCAAAGGAGCTGAAGCTTGATTTAAGAAATGATGGTGATACCTTAAATCCGATAAAAAGCGCATTTTTTAACGGTGTTCAAACAGCATCTATCTATAGTCTATTAATATTGTTATTGGCGGTTTGGTTGAGATCAAAAGTAGCCGAATTAAAACAGGATATAAGAACGTTATCCGAAAAAAACGAGAATTCATTAGATCAAACTGAAAAATTAAAAGAGGATTTGACTGAAATTAGAAAAATTTATAAACGTCAAAGAGTTTTTCTTTTACGTCGTGTTGCGGACTATGGGAAAGAGATCGAATTCTGGCGAAACACGATGAGAAAAATCCTTGTCACTCAGGGTGCGGATAATAACTCGGTCAAAGACATACTTCGCGAGATTAGTAAGGCTATTGGAACCAAATCTACGCATGGCAACACTAAAGATGAATACGAGGATTTTGAGGCTTTACAAGAAGTGATCTTGTCGATGGATGGATCTGAGAGTAAATAAAACCTAATTGAATTGGACAAAGAAAGCGTCAACGTACTCTACTTATGGCACCGAGCATTTAAAAAGCGACACTGCAAAACAATCTAGCTATCGTATAAGTGCTAAATTTTTAGACCTTAAAGGAATAATATAGCGATGAACTGGACTCTCTCCGCCTTCTTTTATTTTTATTTTGTTTTTGTGGGAATATGCTACCTTCTCGGATTTTGGTTCCCTTTACATTTTAATATATTGGAGTTTCTATCTCCCATCGACATGATTAAATCCGCAACTTACCCAGTTATACCCGCTGCGTTAGGGATACTCTTTTTTGTATTAATAGACTCGTATAATTCACAAGGGACAAGGAAACCAGAATATGACGAGCCGAAAGCGATAAAGGTGATTTTTGGGGTTATTGTCGCGTTATTTTTATTGATGTTTTTAATAAATATCATGTTCCTGGCTACCCATTTGTATTATCTATTTATTTCAGAGCCAGAAGAAAGGCTTTCATACGCCTTACCAGTCGCTTCAGTAGTAAGTATTTTCTACTTCTTATCTCACCCCCCATTTTTGGTAAATAGTCATAAATTCATTAGAAACTTTGTAATTATATTTACCTGTATACTCCCGACAGTATCTTATTTTCAAGGTAGTAAAAGCATAATGGAAGTCTTAGAAGGTGACTCCAACTTCTATTATCTTAAAAGTAGCTCAGAAAACTGCTTGGTTGATAAAGAGTCTAAAATGATTTATCTCGGTTATTACGGTAGCAATTACTTTTTTGTAAATTCAAAAAGTAAAGATATATGCATTGAAAAAGATGGTGGAGTTTTACTATCATTCAGTGGAAAAATAAAATCTAGTTTAGATAATGACGAGGCTGAAATTAGGGGCGAAGGGAAAAATCAACCAACCGTTGAAAACGGTAGCTAAATTTGGCTCTGAAAGTCAGCTCTTGGCACTAAGCACTCAGGCCTCAGTGAGCGAGAGCGGACGTTGACTCGTTCTTAAATGGTCGTCCATTTCAGACAATTTGCGGTCGTTCGGACCTTAGCAATATACGGCGCAACGAATAATCAAAAAGTGAGTCGTGCAGAGATTTTGTAGTGGGTTTGGTATCTACTAATAGACTACAAAAATTGCCATTCAAATTTAGATTTTTTCTCCAGTTAACTAATACTGATTCAAAGTGGTACATTGGCAGAAGCATTAGCGTTATTAATACTTGGGTAAAAATGCCCTCCCAGTTAGCATAAAAGGTATAAACTGTGCCATATGCTGAAAAACAAGGATTGTAGAATGATTGGGTCGATTTGGAATAAATGGGATTTACACCTTCACTCTCCACTTACGCATCTAAATAGTCAGTTCAATGGTTTATCTATATCAGACTATGTGGATTCGCTTGCGTCTCATGAATTAGCTCTAGTTGGTATTACTAACTACTTCTATTTCGCAGAACGTGAACTTGAGGCTGTCAGAGAGGAAGTAGGCAGGAAAGAACTTAACATTGCTGTTCTAGGAAATGTCGAATTTAGGCTTACCCAACAAAATAAAGATGGTGAATGGATTAATCTACACGCGATATTCGCAGAGCATATTACAACAGACGAGATAAATAATGTCCTATCTAGGTTAGAGACCTCATCAACGGGTGCACATGGTCAGAGTGTTTACTGCTGTCAAACGTCTTTGGATGAAAATTCCATATCAATTGACGAGGTGACAGTCGAACTCAAAGTTCTAGTTGAGCATCTGAGACAAAACTTTAGGTTCGGCATCGATTACCTGATAGCTGTATGCCCTAATGGTTATGGCGGCTTTCGCCCCGATGCAAGTGGGGGGCGGTCTAACGCTGTTGCAACAGAGATTGAAAGAAACGGCCAAATCATCTTCGGTCGTGAACGCGATAGGGAATTTTTTCTAGAGAACATTGCTCGATACGAGGGTGCAAAACCTAAACCCGTGTTTTGCTGTTCAGATGCTCATGGTTTCGACAGTGATCCTGATAACGGTAGGTATTCAATAGGGGAGAACTATACTTGGGTTAAAGCAAAATCATCCTTTGAAGGTTTAAGACAGACCCTTTATGAACCTGAACTTAGGGTTCAGCAAACTGATAACTTCATTGAAAAAAACTTTAGTAAACCAAGATTCACTTCAATTAAACTAGGTGGAGAAATTTTTCAAGGCCAAGGAATTAGGTTCGAGCAACAAAGCATTCCTTTAAATCCTAATTTGGTAGCCATAATAGGGGGGCGAGGAACAGGTAAAAGCCTCTTCATGGATTCTCTACACACTTTATTCCATCATTCTTCCCCATCTGATAATGCGAGAGCTGTAAACGTAGAAAGTTTGAACGTAACGATTGATCAGGGTGACGGTTCAGAACTGGTGTTTGATAGCACTGATAACAATTATTCGTATCTCCATGTATCCCAAGGTGATGTGCAAACATTTAGTTCATCGCCTAGCGATTTAAGTAATGAAATAAAGAGGATGCTAGGAATACATGATGTTGAGTTTGATCCCGTAGTAACTGCTGCTATCACCGATAATATCGGTAAGTACCGAGGGTTCGTCCAATATTGGGAGTCTACTGATAACCAAGGGAATAGGGTAAACACGCCTGACTATCAAAATAATGTTATTGAGAAGAACAAGGGCTTGATGGCAACGATCACAAATCTCCACAACAAACAGCTTATTGCCCAGTACCAACAGAATCTTAAAGAAATTAATGAAAAACTGGCGTTGATTGGCTCTATTAGGGAGCTGATTGCAGAAGCACAGAGAAATGTTAAACAAGTCAACGTGAGCATTGAGCTAATAAATAGAAAGCTAAATCTAGACCAACAAGTGCCATTAGTTGAGACATCTGGTACTGAAGACAAACTACGTGCTAACTTGGGGGTGTTTGAAACTGAAGTTGAACACTTCAAAAAGAGCAACAACGATATTGTTGAGCAGTTTAAAAAACAAGGAATTACTCAGGACATCGCTTCATTGTTGGATAAAGTCTCAGAGTATCAATTGGCTATCGATACTGCCCAATCGAAACTGTCTGAAATTCATAACAAAACTCAGAGCTATCATGAATATGTATCTTCAAGATCGCAATTGGTTCAGGAATACAGAGGATTTCTAGTCGAACAAGAGCAGGGTATTAATCAGAGATTTCAGGCGTTGAAGGAACCTAGGCAGCATTGGAATCAAGAACAAAACCAATTAGTAGCTTCAATTCTTCAGGATATAACAATTATTGGGACAGTCATTTTTGACGCAGAAAGGTTTTATCAGGGCTTAGAAGAGTGCCTTAACAGGGGGAAATTTAGGGCAACACAACAGCAGACCACGAAGCAGCGTTTGTTGGATATGTTTTTGGTGGATAGTGTTGATAGCTTTTTCTCTTTGGTTGCAGGAAATAAGCAGATCATTTGCGAGGGAAAGCTTGACGAAAACGGAGAGCCGATAAAAATTTCAATTGAAGAGCTCCTTTGGAAGAATGAGTACTTCAATCAAGGCGGGCGGTTTGAACTACTAAATTATTTGTTTTCCCCGGAGAGCATTAGTTCTTACCTATACGTGAACGCTGATTTTGAATACAAAGGTAAGACAGTTGATAAGTTGAGTGTCGGTCAGCGAGGTACATTCTATGTTTGCCTTAAACTTGCTACTGATCCATTCGGTAGTCCATTCGTGTTCGATCAACCTGAAGATGACCTCGATAATGAATTCATCATGCAACAGCTAGTGCCACTATTCCGAATCATCAAGAAGTATCGACAAGTAATAATCGTGACGCATAATGCCAATTTGGTAGTGAATACTGATGCGGAACAAATTATCGTAGCTCACAATGAAGGAGAGGTAATAAGCTATGTGTCTGGGGCGCTTGAAGACGGAAAAGTAGAAACCGGGGATGGCATTAAAGCAAGTATCTGCAACATTTTAGAGGGCGGTAGTTACGCTTTTGAAAAGAGAGAGCGGAAATATGGGATTCAACACCATTTTTCTGGGCTTTGATTATCTAACTCAGTTAGCAGATGATTGCTCAATCAAACTTCTTTATGGCAAACTTTCAGATGTACTAGCTCATACTTGGCGACAGCTTTTGACACAAGGCTGACAGTCTGTAACGAGAGAATAACAGTCATTGGGCGAGCTTGGATTTTCACCCTTTATAGTTAGTCTGTAATAGCTCCGTACTCATGAGATGGCATACAGAGAGTCTCAACCATGAGTCCTTTTATAATTCTTGAGCATTCGATAAAAATCTTTAGTTTATGTGTAGAATAGCACTAGGAAACTTAATGGACTTTACATCCCGGAAAACCCAAAAATATAAAAGAAAAGCGATATAAAATGGATGTTTTTAAAGTAAAAGAACACATCCCTGACCTGCTATCTGACACTTGGGGCATGTTTTTCCAGCCAATCGTGACCATATTTAAGCTTATCGAACTAGGAAAAAAGGAAAAGGCCTCGAGGCTTTTCTTTTTGTGCGGGCTGGCACTCTGCGTTGCTATGTTAACCTCGCCAAACATAGAAGATGGAGTCAGTATTAGTTTGGTGCCCTTTTTTCAACTTGTGGTGATAGAGTTAATTGCGATTTTATCTTTGATTTTTCCTGCCACATTATTCCTAGGTCGAAAGGAAATGAGCGATGTAGCTAATGTAACAGTAGCCGCATTTGCTATAAGTGCTTTGCAGTTAATTTTAAACTCTTTTTTATGGTCGTTCAGCAATGGTCTATCTTTGTTCTTTTATCCAGAGCTAGTCCTTGATGTGACTGAAGCAAAATCTCTATTTCTAGATCATGAGCTTTTCGCAACGTACGTAGAAGGGTTTGATTACCAGAATAATATTGGCTATCTTCTTATCTTTGGTTTTACGTTCATAATCGACTTGGTTATAAGTTTCTCCTGCTACTTCGCTTTCTGGTTAGCTTTATTAAACCTTTACCCTGACATCAAAGGAAGGTTTTTTAGAATATTAGTTGGTTGTTATTTTCTTCATTTAATAATCTTCTATCTCTTTACTCCGGTTGTGATGTACCTTTATCTTAGGTAAAAGCAATTAGCTTTTGACAAGGTTTTGTCTGTGGTATCCACATGTATTGTCCGAGAAAAAGGTCAGTAATGACCAAAGAGCAGAAGTGTGTGTGGCTCCATTGCATACTAAAATTCACATAGTTGCGATAGGTTTGCAGTAGGCAAATGTGTTGATTAGTATCGGCACTTTTTATCAGTTGAGAAAGTTACAAAGTGCGTGAGCACAATAAAGCGATCATAAGGAAATTATGTGATAACACATTACGAGAAAGTACATGAGAACATAAATTCATTGCTTGCCTTCCTGAATCAGCTTGGAATTGATGGGGAACTAAAATCGCATTTAGAAAGTGACTATTTATTAGCAACTGATTTTTTAGAAAATTTCGAGAATGGACAGCAAGATCAGTTAACGGAAGATGGAAGGGCCGCTGTAGGGGGATTGCATGAGCTATATAAGTGGTTATGGTCAATTAAAGATTGTGATGAATTTGATGCACTAATACCTCACTTAAAAATGCTGTCTCAATCGGCCACTAGGATAAACTCTAAAACTACCATGTTAAGCCCTGTTACGGAAAAACAAGATGACAAAACTAATAAATTGATTGAAACTATTGTTGCAATGTTCGCAGTAAAAGTTGGTAGCGAAATTGATTTGGATGATCCAATCTTATCATCAGGTGGCGATAATCCCGATATCATTTTTAATTATGAAGGTAACAGGATATCAATAGCTTGCAAAACCCTGCGGGGCGAGTCTGTAAATACCATTTTGGATAATTTTAGATCTGCTGCAAAACAAATAAAAAGAGCGGATTGTGACTTTGGGTACATTGCGATAAATGCAATGAATATACTTCCCCACAATAACATTGTTGAAAATGTATACCTCGATCTAGAAGAGCCATTCCATGAACTTACCTCTGGTCTTATTAGTACTTATAGGTCGTTGCCTGAAGTCGCAGAAGAAGATTTAGCCGAGATTTTCGATAGCTCAAAAGTTCGACCTGTCATACTTACGTTTGTGCATTCGAATACTAAATTATCATCTATGGCGGGCAATGTATCCACCATGATTAAGTCTACTTTTGCGTCACGTTTGCTTGAACGAGACAGTAAACAATTTGATATTGATTTTTTGGCAATGGTGAATGAGTTTATCCACCAAAGACTATGAGCCTATGTAGCGTCAATTACCTTGGCCGGTTCGTATTGCCTCATTAAAAAATAACACTCTGCCAATCGCTCGGTTTTTTCAGTCCAAAATCATTCCGTTTGCATTAACTGAGTTAGTTTAGCTTGATAAGTCTGGTCACGTAAACGCAACGCTGAAATACGTCTTTGCGGGGTTCGAACTTGTCCCATATCGTGGCGGCCAGGATAACGTACTGAAAGCCACTCAATGATATCAGGGGCTGTGCAGTGAGGCTCTAATTGAAGTTTAAATTTAATATCATCCCAGGCGTGTTCAAACGGGTCTTTACGGGTCCGCCAGGTACGCGGAAGACTCCGCTTGTCTTTTGGCTTTTCAAAACGAAAGTAATCGAGAACGTCTGACTCTGTGGGTGCTGAATGACTCTGATTCCGTTCAGCCGGTTTATCAGCATACTGCTCGGTTTTGGCGGTGCCGTTAATATTCCAGGCAAAGGTCATTAGGTTATTTTGCAACACTTTTAACTCAGACATTAACGTCACCGGGTCGAGTTGTAAGTACATTGCGGTCAAATCGTCTTTGACGCCTTGCTGTACGTGCGGACTATTTAAAATACGTTGGTAAGGGGTCAGTGCTTTGTCATATTGTTTCGCCACTTTGGCACCGGTACGTGTTTTTTTGAGTAGTTTTACTGATGGCTGAAAGAAGTTTACGTATTTTCGTAACACACTATAGAACTTCGCGAGAGCCGTCCATGCTTTAGGGCCCTCGAAACGGTCGTAACCGACTAAGCGCCGAACAACGGAGCCGTTTTTCTCTTCGACAAATGCTTGGTCATTCTTTTTATAAGCCCGCGAACGAGTAAATGTGATTTTGTTTGATTCACAGTAATCCAGGACTTCGTAATTAATAAATTCTGAGCCGCCGTCTGTATCAAGTCCCAACAGCGTAAACGGCATGAGAGAGCGAGCAACGCTAACGCCGTTAATGACATCCGCCGCACTTTTTCTTAACAACGGCATGCATTCAAGCCAACCGGTGCTTACGTCCACCATCACTAGCGAGTTAAGAAACGTGCCATTTGCATCATCTCCACAATGGGCAACTAAATCAACTTCATAAAACCCGGGCACTATGTCATTCCAGTCGGCGAAAGTTCGCACTTGAATTTTGCTCTTTAAAAGGGCTCCGGCTTTGGTTTGGCTTAGTCCCTGAACTTGTCGAGAGCGTTCAGGTTGAAGTATTCGATCAACAGTGGCAGCGCTCACTGTCATAAGTTTTTTTCGTATGTCGCCTGATATTCGCAAGTGGCCGTGTCGCTCCATCGCCGCAACTAAATCAGGTATAAAAGGAACAAATCGCTTGGAGCACACTTGATTCGCGGTATTCCAGACTTTAATGAGCACGTGGCGAAACTGATCATCATAAACCTGAGCTCCAGGTCGGGATTTGGGTTTTAACGATACGATATCGATTGATGAACTCTTTTTGCATAACAGAACGAGCGCATATTTTCTGTCGTAACCGGTTGCCGCCACAAAACCATCGAGGATCTTGGTTTTTTCCGGGCGTTTTGCTGCTAAGTACCGCTGCCGGATGCTTAATAACATTTCGCGGCGAGCGGCAAGACTCATAGTAGTCGTCATAAATCACCTAATATCATTCCCGTAGAGTTTGATTTTAGATGAGGCAACCGAGCTTGCTAGGTTTGATTCTTAGTGAGTCAATGCGGACCGGCCACCGTAATTGTCGCTCAATAATGAGCCTAAACCACTTAATAAGTTGACGCTCTTGGCACTTAGCGGACTTTGGGGGCTACCTGATGTATTGAATGGTGACACTTGAAGTCTTAAGGAAATCACTGCATTTCAAACCTGAAATTTCCTACAAGAATGTTTAACTATCTCTTATTTTAACGCTTTCAAAACGGTAATAACCTATTTGCTTTTTGAGGAGGTGAAATTTGGGGGATATAACACTTAGCTACGATGGAGTAGTTTTGGGAAATGTTAGTTATTCTAGAATTCCGGTAAAGGATGACTTTTTGATGTTTGAGGGAGCTGCGTTCATTGTAAATAAAGTTATTTTGATTGAGGGCTCAACTGAAACTTCTGATGCTCTTGTCGTTATTGAGCCCTGTCAAACAAAGGGGATAGACTATTTAAACTAACGCACCGAATGTTTCATTATCCGAGCCTTCTGGCGTTGCCAGTCGCGCTCTTTAATGGTGTCGCGTTTGTCATGTGACTTTTTACCCTGGGCTAAAAATATTTCCAGTTTTGCCCACGGGCCTTTCCAGTACATGGTTGTGGCAACTATGGAATAGCCCTCACGCTCTGAGGCGCCAATAAGCTTATCCAGCTCGCGGCGCTTCAGCAGCAGTTTACGGCTGCGGTCGGGCTCGCAGTAAACGTGGCTCGAGGCTTGGTTAAGTGGCTGAATTTCGGCACCCAAAAGGTAAGCCTCGCCATTTTTTATAATGACGTAGCTGTCGCTAATGTTGACCTTGCCAGCCCGTATGCTCTTAATTTCCCAGCCTTGCAAACTGACACCCGCCTCGAACTTGTCTTCAAGGAAGTATTCATGCCGCGCTTTTTTATTACGAGCTATGGTATTGGATGATTGTTGTGGTTTCTTTTTACTCATGACAGCCATTATACCTATGCGCACTGAAAAGAAAATTGCTTTAAGGGCTTCAAAGCGTTTCTGGTTGCGTTATTATTGCGCAGTTGATTTTAGTCGTAGGTAAAAAAATGCCGAGTATCGAGAAAAGTGCTTTAGTTTCGTACAGCGCCAAACAAATGTTCGACCTCGTTAACCACGTTGAAGCTTACCCGGAGTTTGTACCCGGATGTGCTGCTGCGCGGGTGCTGGAGTCGTCAAGCCAACAAAAAGTGGCTGCGTTAGATATAAGCAAGGCGGGTATCAGCAAAACCTTTACTACCCGCAATACGCTGCACGAACCCGAACGTATAGACATGGACCTGGTAGACGGGCCATTTAAAAAATTAACCGGTGGCTGGGTATTTACGCCACTGGCCGACGACGCCTGCAAAGTTGAGCTTAAGCTGGACTTTGAGTTTTCCAGTCGCTTGCTGGGCATGGCCTTTGGTAAAATATTTAAAGAAGTGACTTCCCGTATGGTCGATGCCTTTGTGAAAAGGGCGGAGCAGGTGTATGGAAACCAGCATGGGCAATAAATTAACCATTGAAGTGGCATACGCTACTCCTGACAAGCAAGTGCTGCTAACGGTGCATCCGCAAGAGGGCGCAACGGTGGAAGAGTGCATACGCATGTCGGACGTGTTCGAGCAGTTTCCGGAAATTGATCTTGAACAGCAAAAAGTGGGTATCTGGAATAAGACGGTGAAGTTAAATGCACAACCGCGAGACGGTGACCGCATTGAAATTTATCGCCCGTTAATTGCCGATCCAAAAGCCGTACGCAAACGTCGTGCGGAAGAAGCCAAACAGTCCGGCCGGGCTAATCGGGTTACCGGTGGCCGACCTGACACAAATCGCCGAACGCAGGCCGAGGAGTCTAAGCCAGAATGAAGCTGTATATCATGCGTCATGGTGAAGCAAACTACCCACAGGGCAGCTATTCCGATCGCGAGCGCCGTTTAACCACTAACGGTGAACACGAAGTTATAACCACGGCGAAATGGCTGATAGACAAACAGCCGAAGGTTGACTGTGTTTATGTCAGCCCTTATATACGTGCTCAGCAAACGGCTTCTATTTTATTGTCGCACCTGAAAACCGGACAGAAGCAAAATTGCGATGATATTACCCCCGATGGTCATGCCGGTTCGGTTGTCAGTTGGCTTGCTGCGGAAATTCAGCAGCACGGCTATGAGAGTGTGGTGTTGGTGTCGCACATGCCGCTAGTGAGTTATTTAGTGCATGAACTGGATGCCAGCGTGCAGCCTCCTATTTTTCCGACAGCGGGTATTGCGGTTGTCGACTTTTCGCCGGAAACTTTACGCGGTAAATTTCAGCAGCTGTTAATTGCAGAGCGGTGTGCGGGCTAACTGCTAGCTCGCAACTTTTAACAGTACCAATAACGACGCCGCGCCACCCCATTCCAGCGGCGCCTGATGAAAGGCCCGAACATGCGGATGCTGTACTAACCAGTGCGGCAGTTGTTGTTTTAATTTACCACTGCCGTGCCCGTGCATAATGCAGCAACAGTCTATGTGTTCGCGCTCACATGCCAGTAATAACGCCGCTAACTCCTGGCGTGCCGTGGCTAATGTCATGCCGTGTAAGTCCAGCAGCAACTCGGGCGTGTAGTCTCCCCGGCGTAATTGCTTAACCAAATACCCCGACTCACCCTCCGCGGCAAAACGTACCGGGCCGTCAGCAAAGTGCGCTTCAAAATCATCGGAAAAATAATGACTGGCCGAGCGACTGGCGTCGGCAATTTGCTGTGCGCTGGGGTCTTGCGATAGCTGTCGGCGCTGCCGTAATTCAGCAATTTTGGGTGGTTCCGGCGGCAATTTGTCCTGCTTTATGCGGGCAGCACCTTTTGCGGCTTCACGAAAAAGCTCGATATCGTCTTCAGAAAGTGATGATGACTGACGTTTGTTTGCAACCATGATTGATGAAAACCGCGCTGAATTAAGGTATCTTTAAGGCATTAAGTTTATTCAGTATAAAACATTCAGTGGTCGGGAGACAGCCTTTGCAAGTGCGTAATCTGGAACAAGCCATTCAAGAGTTAGTAAGCATTGATGATATTACCCGCTGGAGCGTAACTCAGCTGAACCAGTCGGATGTGTATTATGGTCATGGCACCGACAACCCAATTGATGAAACCCGGGCTTTATTAAGCTTCGTGCTACAGCTAACAACGGCTCAGCTAGCCGCTATGGGTCATTGCCGTATGCTCAACTCAGAGAAACAAGAGTTTGTCGAGTTATTAAAGCAACGTATTGAACAGCATATTCCGGCTGCGTATCTGACTCATCAGGCCTGGTTTGCCGGGTTACCTTTTTATGTTGATGAACGAGTTCTGGTGCCGCGCTCGCCAATAGCCGAGCTTATTGAAAATGGCTTTCAGACCTGGTTAGTCGAAGCCCCGCACCGTGTTCTGGACTTATGCACCGGCGGTGGCTGTATTGCTATAGCCTGTGCCTATGCGTTTCCTGAAGCTGAAGTCGATGCGCTGGATATTTCCACGGAGGCGTTGGAAGTGGCTGAGTTCAACATTGAACAGCACGGTTTAACTCATAGAGTGACGCCCATTCAGTCGGACTTATTCGATGCAGTAAAAGCCGAAAAATACGATTTAATTGTTACCAATCCTCCGTATGTCGATGCCGAAGATATGACTGATTTACCACCTGAGTATCACCATGAACCGGAACTTGGGCTGGCGGCTGGCGAAGATGGTTTGATTTTGGTAGACAAAATGCTGATGCAGGCTTCGGACTTGTTGAACGACGGCGGCCTGTTTGTTTGTGAAGTGGGCAACTCAATGCCGGCTTTAGCTGAAAAGTATCCGGAAACGCCTTTTATGTGGCTTGAGTTTGCTAATGGCGGTGACGGAGTATTCTTACTGACAAAACAGCAACTAATTGAACATAAACAACGGGAAACTAAGGCCAGCTAATGCCAGGAAACAGTTTTGGGCAGTTATTCAAAGTTACCACCTTTGGTGAAAGCCACGGACCTTCGCTCGGTGCCGTTGTTGACGGTTGTCCTGCAGGGTTAGAACTAACCGAAACCGATTTACAGGAAGCCTTAGACCGGCGTAAGCCAGGACAAAGCCGCTATACCACTGCACGTCGTGAGGCCGATCAGGTCAAGATCCTCTCCGGGGTATTTGAAGGTGTGACAACCGGTACATCAATTGGTTTGCTGATTGAAAACACCGACCAGCGCAGCCAAGATTACTCTGACATAAAAGATACCTTCCGTCCCGGCCATGCCGATTACACCTACCAGCACAAGTACGGTGTACGTGATTATCGCGGTGGCGGACGCTCTTCAGCGCGTGAAACCGCAATGCGGGTGGCGGCTGGTGCTATAGCCGATAAATTACTGCAACAGCAGGGCATACAGGTTCAGGCGGCATTAACGCAAATGGGCGATGTTGTTGCTAATAACATTGACTGGCAGCAGGTACGCGAGAATGAACTGTTCTGCGGCGACGCCAATGCGGTTGAAGCTATGCAGGAGCTCATTCGTCAGCTGAAAAAAGAAGGCGACTCAATTGGCGCAAAAATTCGGGTGCAGGCTACTGGTGTGCCCCCAGGCTGGGGTGAACCGGTTTTTGACAGACTGGATGCTGATTTAGCCAAAGCACTGATGAGCATTAATGCGGTAAAAGCAGTGAGTGTTGGCGATGGTTTCGAGGTTGTGAGCCAGCGTGGCAGCGAACACCGCGATGAAATGACGCCGGACGGCTTTTTGTCGAACCACGCGGGCGGTGTCTTAGGCGGTATTAGCAGCGGCCAGCCTATTTTTGCCGATATCGCCTTAAAGCCAACGTCCAGTATTGCTATTAGCGGCCGAACAATTGACCGCTGGGGCAATGAGCAGGCTATAGTGACGAAAGGTCGTCATGATCCTTGTGTTGGCATACGTGCGGTACCTATTGTTGAAGCTATGACCAGCCTGGTTTTAGCGGACCACTGGTTACGCCAGCGTGCGCATAATTTAACCGCGCAAACTGAAACACCGGATATTAGTCGCTAAGCGAATATGAGTGATACGTCAGAACACCATTATGAGCGCTTAATTGATATTTTTAACCGCTGTTTCAGCGAAGATTGCAACACAATACTGGTTGCCGGTGACGACGAACCGTATTATCAGCCTGCCTCGGAAGAGGGGGAACCGCATAAAGTGGTGTTTGCTCATGGTTTTTTTGCTTCAGCGCTGCACGAGACCGCGCATTGGTGTATAGCGGGCAAAGCGCGGCGCAAGCTGTTTGACTATGGCTACTGGTATGAGCCTGACGGGCGCAACGAAGCCCAGCAGAAATCCTTTGAGCAGGTTGAGCAAAAGCCGCAGGCTTTGGAGTGGCTGTTCTCTTTGTGTTGTGACTTTCCGTTTCAGGTAAGTGTGGATAATTTGAATGGCGTTGAAGTCGACAGGCAGGCCTTTACCGAAGAAGTGGCTGCACAGTTAAACCGTTTACTGGAAGAAAATACTATACCGCCACGCGCTGCAAAGTTTGCAAAAGCACTCTGTCACGACTTTAATTGTAGTTGGCCTAATCGCCAAACAGTTAATTGTAATAGTAAATAAGGAGTTATCTATGTTTTTAAGAGCATTACTGGTTACCATCGCAATATTCGGTTTGAGTGCCTGTGAAACCATGGAAGGTGCGGGTGAAGATATAGAAAACGCTGGTGAAGCGATCCAAGATGAGGCTGATGACGAGTAGTAATGGAAACAAGCAGTAGACTCACCGTAGGTTTTATTATTAACCCATACGCAGGTATTGGCGGCGCCTTAGCTTTAAAGGGAAGCGATGGCGCCGATATTCGGGAAAAAGCATTAGCGGCGGGGGCCGAGAAAAAGGCCGCTAAAAGAGCTGAAACCGCATTAGAACTTTTGCAACCATATAAGCAGCAACTTCATTTTGTTACTGCCGCCAATGAAATGGGCGCGGATAGCCTCAAAGCTCTGGGCTTTTCATTTAACTCAGTCTATAAGGCTGCTGAAACGCCATCCTCACCAGAAGACACAAAAAAAGCAGTGTCTGAAATTGTGACTCATAATGTCGATATTCTTTTATTCGCTGGCGGTGACGGTACTGCGCGCGATATTTATCAGGTAGTTCCTGAGCAACAATTAGTTTTGGGTATACCGGCCGGCGTTAAAATTCATTCAGGCGTTTACGCTATTAGTCCAACTGCTGCCGGACGGGTTATTGAAAAGATCCTGCAGGGTGAGTTATCCAGTATTCATAATGCCGATGTAATGGATATTGACGAAGAAGCCTTTAGAAAAGGTACCGTAAAAGCCCGGCGTTTTGGTGAAATGTCGGTACCGGCCGAGCTTGAATATGTTCAGGCAGTAAAAATGGGCGGTAAAGAAAGCGACGAGATGGTACTGGATGATATTGCTGCTGAAGTCACAGAGCGTATTGACGACGAGCTTTTAGTCATGGGGTCTGGCTCTACAGTAGAAGCTATTATGCAGTGTATGGGGCACGAGAATACTTTGCTCGGTGTCGACTTAGTCGAGCAGAATAACCTGTTAGCCAGCGACGTAACCGAAAACCGTTTATACGAAGAAGTGGCTAAGCGCGAAACAGGAAGCATTAAATTGGTTATAACCTTAATTGGCGGGCAGGGACATATATTTGGTCGTGGAAATCAGCAATTAAGTCCACGGGTTATTCGGCATATTGGTAAAGAGAACATTTGGGTGGTTGCGACTAAAACTAAGTTGCAGGCACTGAATAACAAACCACTACGTATTGATACGGGCGACTCAGAATTAGACCGGGAACTTTCAGGCACTATTCGGGTTATTACCGGCTACCACGACGAAGTTCTTATGCCGGTGGCAGCCGTAAATTAATTTCAGGCTTATTTAGAACTGAGTTTTTGGCATGTGTACAACCAGGCCGTCTAATTCGTCAGTTACTTCTATCTGACAGCTTAAGCGGCTATTGTCCTGCGGGTCTAAAACCATATCTATCATGTCTTCTTCCTGCTCTGAAGGAGCAGGAATCTTGCTTTGCCACTCAGGTGGTACGTAACAATGGCAGGTTGCGCACGACATAACGCCGCCACATTCGCCAATAATGCCGTCAATAAAGTTTTCGACAGCGGCTTCCATAACGTTGGTTCCTGCATCGACAGTAGCTTCAAATTGGTTACCATCGGCATCAACAAAGTAAACGGTTGGCATGATAAATTCTGTATCCTGTTAAAAAATAAAAAGTGAGCAACAAATTCTGTGGCGGTTAGGATAAAATACCTGCCCTTTAACCACAACGCTAAACTTTCAAGGTTCCTCATGCTGGAAAAGCTGTTTTCAATTAAAGCTAGCGGTAGTTCGGTTAAGTCAGAGGTTATTGGCGGGCTCACAACCTTTCTGACTATGGCTTACATTATCTTTGTTAATCCGTCCATTTTAAGCGAAACCGGTATGGATTACGGAGCCGTATTTGTCGCTACCTGTCTGGCCGCGGCTATTGGCTGTCTGGTCATGGGCCTGTGGGCAAATTATCCGGTAGCACTAGCTCCGGGTATGGGACTAAACGCTTTTTTTACCTACACCGTTGTTTTTAGCATGGGCTACACCTGGCAGACGGCCCTTGGAGCGGTGTTCTTTTCCGGTTGTTTATTTTTCTTGCTGTCGGCTTTGCGTGTGCGTGAGTGGATAATAAAGTCCATTCCAACCACATTGCGTTTGGCTATTGCCGCAGGTATTGGGGCTTTTCTGGCATTAATTGGTTTGCAGAATGCGAATATTATTGTGGCAAACGACGACACTATGGTGACTCTGGGTTCTTTGTCTGAGCCTTCAGTACTGCTCGCCGCAGCAGGCTTCTTTCTCATTATTGGGTTAGTCGCACGGCAAATACAGGGTGCGGCTTTAATCAGTATTTTGCTGGTAACGGTTATTGCCTGGGCAACCGGGCTGGTTGAATATAATGGTATTTTGTCTGCACCACCGAGCTTGCTGCCAACCTTTATGCAAATGGATTTAGCGGCGGCTTTTGATATTGGCATGCTGTCGGTTATTTTTGCTTTCTTGTTTGTGGATCTGTTTGATACGTCTGGCACTTTACTGGCGGTGGCGCAAAAAGCGGGGCTGGCAAAAGCCAATGGCGAAATGCCGCGCTTGAATAAAGCATTAATGGCAGACAGCACTGCAACCGTTGCCGGGTCCATGCTGGGTACCTCAACCACCACCAGTTATATCGAGTCAGCCGCAGGAGTGGCATCAGGTGGTAAAACGGGGCTTGCCGCGGTGGTTGTTGGCATTTTATTCTTATTGGCAATGTTCTTTGCGCCGTTGGCTGGTATGATCCCTGCCTACGCAACCGCAGGTGCAATTATTTATGTTGCGGTGTTAATGCTGTTTACGCTGAAAGACGTAGAGTGGGACGACATTACTGAGGCCGCGCCGGTAACAGTGGTTTTATTGATGACACCACTGACATTTTCGATAGCCGACGGCATTGCATTAGGGTTTATTAGTTACGTTGTGGTGAAATTACTGGGCGGACGCTATCAGGATTTAACACCAAGCGTCGTTTTCTTGGGCGCACTTTTTGTCGCTAAATTTATTTGGTTAGGGTAACGAAATTATGGGATGGCATTCAAACCGCGAGTTTTTTGTATCATGGGAAGAGTTGCACCGCGCAACGCGTGAACTAGCGCGTCGGCAATTACCGGCGGAGCAATATAAAGGTATTATTGCGGTTAGCCGTGGTGGTTTGGTTCCGGCGGCAATTGTGTCGCGCGAGCTTAATATTCGTGTTGTCGACTGTGTTGCTGTCAGCTCATATGACCACACAGAACAGCGTGACGACTTGCAGGTAATGAAAGACGTAACGGCAACGGAAGACGGCGAAGGTTTTCTGGTCGTTGATGACTTAGTGGATACCGGCAATACGCTTAAGTTTTTGCGGGAACGCTTGCCGAAAGCTAAGTTTGTGACGGTTTACGCAAAACCCAGTGGTATGGAAATGGTCGACGATTTCGTTGCCGACTTAGCCCAGGACACCTGGATCCACTTTCCGTGGGATATGCACTTACATTACATTGAGCCTTTGGCGGGTCAGGAGTCTTAAGACTCGCTCGTTAAAAAATTAAGACAAAAAAATGGCCTGATAGTTTTCGCTATCAGGCCATTTTTATTAACGGCATAAGTTAGAGTTGTTGCTGTATGAAGCTAATGCAGTCATCTAAATTGATTTTCTGCTTCTCTCCGCCTTTGCGGCTTTGGTACTCAACCTGGTTTTCGTCAAGGTTACGTTCACCAACCACAACCTGATGAGGAATACCTATGAGCTCCATGTCGGTAAACATGACCCCGGGGCGTTCCTTACGGTCATCAAACAGCACATCAATACCTTGAGCCTTTAAATCGGTATAAAGCTTTTCAGCGGCTTCCTGTACCCGTGCAGACTTGTGCATATTCATTGGCACAATAACAACCTGGAAAGGTGCTAAAGCTTCCGGCCAGCAAATACCGCGCTCGTCGTTATTTTGCTCTATGGCGGCAGCGACTATGCGCGAAACACCTATTCCATAGCAGCCCATGGTTAAAGTTTCGTGTTTACCGCTTTCAGACAACACACCAACTTTCATCGCGTCGCTGTATTTTTTGCCCAGCTGGAAAATATGACCAACTTCAATACCGCGGGCAATTTTGACTTTGCCCTGACCACAAGGGCTCGGGTCACCAGCAACGACGTTGCGAATATCGACAACGCTGAAATCACCGGTGTCACGTTTCCAGTTAACACCGGTTAGCCACTGACCATTTTCATTTGCACCACAGGCAAAATCGGCAAGGTGAGCCGCGCTGCGATCAACCAGCAATGGTAATACTGCGTTTACTACGCCAATATAAGGAGCTTCTACGCCAGTGGCTTTTTCAGTTTCAGTCAGCACTTGCAGCGGAGCCGCGACCTGAGCGAGTTTCTCGGCTTTTACTGTGTTCAGTTCATGGTCAGCGCGAAGAACTAGCTGAACGTATTCTGATTCAATGTCGTCCGCTGCTTTAACAATAAAAGACTTGGTTGCTTGCTGGCTTTCTACAGACAAAGGCTGTAATACAGCAGCGAGTTCGTCGCCTTGTACTGCATGCTTTTCCACTTTTTGATTCGGAGCAGGGCGTTCACCGGCAGGAGGTAGAGCTTCTGCCATTTCCACGTTCGCGGCGTAATCTGAAGAGTCAGAAAACGCGATGGCGTCCTCACCGGAGCTTGCCAGCACATGAAACTCGTGCGAGTGACTTCCGCCAATAGAGCCTGTATCAGCTATAACCGGACGATAATCCAAACCAAGACGCTCGAAAATACGGCAGTAGGCCTGATACATATCGTCGTATGTTTTCTGCAGAGATTCGTCGGTCAAATGGAAAGAGTAGGCGTCTTTCATTAGAAATTCGCGCGCACGCATAACGCCAAAACGAGGGCGGATCTCGTCACGGAATTTAGTCTGAATTTGAAATAAGGTTAATGGCAGTTGTTTGTAGCTACTAACTTCCTTACGTACCAGTTGACTGATAATTTCTTCGTGGGTTGGTCCCAGTAAAAAGTCACGTTGGTTGCGGTCTTTTATACGCAGTAATTCCGGGCCGTAGTCGTCCCAGCGTCCTGACTCCTGCCAAAGATCGGCGGGTTGTACCATTGGCATTAAAATTTCCAATGCGTTAATGGCTTCCATTTCCTCGCGCACAACGTTTTCAACTTTGCGCAGTACACGCAAACCGGTTGGCGTCCAGGTATACAACCCAGCGGCGACTTTACGGATCATACCTGCCCGCAACATCAGCTGATGACTCACGATCTCAGCATCAGAAGGTGTCTCTTTAAGCGTTGATAATAAATATTTGCTGCTGCGCATAGTCCGGCATCTCTGCAAGTTATAGTGGTCAAAAATTAGAGCGAAGTTTAGCAGTGTCTGACTCAGCTCAAAAGCCTTTTACAGCTGTTTTAACGAGATTTCTTCAACAAAAACGGTGTTTTGTTGTACATACCAGCGAATATTGTAGTTCAAAAGTGTTGTGCCGTAATTTCTCTGGTTTTCCTGTGACTTGTGGTAAGCCGGTCTGGGGTCCTGCCTGAGCACTTCAGTAATTAGTGCTCTAAGTTCAGGAGTTCGTTCTAGTTCTTTAATCAGAGTAGACTCCGCCGCCTCTAAAAATTCCACCGTTAAGTTTTCTTCCGGTTTCTGCTGAGCAAATCCCGCACGAGCTTCACAAATGGCGTCGACGTAGGGAATATAAGGCTTTATATCAACAATAGGGGTGTTATCCACCAAGTCAGCTCCGCGAACAGTCAACACCACTTTAGGTTTGGTTTCTACTGCAACTAACTCAACCACAGATAAGCCTAATTGATTCGGCCGGAAGGGGGAGCGGGTGGCAAAGACGCCCAATTGTTCATTACCGCCAAGCCGTGGTGGGCGAACGCGTTCCTGCCATGAACTGTGCTGATGAAACTCGAAGGTTAGCCAAAGATGAGAGAACTGCTCTATGCCCTCTATGGCTTGTGCATGCTGGTAATTTCCAACTAACTCAACCTGAGCTAATGCAGAGGGAGCCAGACCGGGTTGCCGGGGAACACTAAACTTTTCAGGAAAAGGCGTACGAATGATAGCTATGGGTGTTAATTGTTGCTGGCTTTTCATTCTGCCTCCGTTAGTGAATACCCATAATTGTGGTAGCCAATTTGACCACATAGTTTGTTAATTCACTAATCTACAAAGTAGATATTTATTTAAATATATGATTATTAACACTTTTTAATTTTGGCATAGGCGTTGCAAAAACCAGTTATAAGCAACTTTTAATGCTTTAGGGTTTGGCATGAATCGTTTTAATAACAATAGGAAAAGAAAAATGATGAAACATAAAATTTGGCCTTTAACTTTAGGTTTTATTGGCTTGGTTACGGTGAGTACAGCCGCATTTTCTGCTGAAAGCGAACGTACCTTAAGCAGCAGCTATATCGTCAGTAGCGATACAGAAATTCATTTAGACGCAACGGTGGGAACGGTTGAGCTAAATGTAACCGACGGTGATACGGTCGGAATTGAGCTTCGTGTAGAGTCAGACGACGACGGCTGGTTTGTCAGTGGTGGTGAGCTCGACAAAGTGATTATAAAAGGTGAGCGAGACGGGAATCGTCTGGAAATTTCTGCTACGCCTGATGACGACATGTCACAACACTGGGTTGTATCCGTGCCGCGTAGCCGGTTACTGGAGATAGATCTGGGGGTTGGACAGATTGAAGGTGACGTACCGTTCAACGATTTAAAAGTTGATTTAGGTGTTGGTGATGTCTCTTTGAATTTGGCGAAGGGCGACTACAAGCAAGTAGAAGCTTCGGTAGGAGTTGGCGATACCAGCTTAAAAAACTTCGGCAATACTCAGGAAGACAGAATGATTGTGACATCTGAGTCGCGTTATCAGGGGAATGGCTCTGTCAGAGTTCAGGTTGAAGTTGGCGTTGGCGACGTGACATTGAAACAAGGCCATTAATCACGCCACTGAATAGCACGGCCTACGCAGCTGACTTCACTGTAACAGATGGAGTCGGCTTCTGGCTTAAAAGAGAAGCACTGAGTACCGATAACGGCATGAGCTTTAAACCGGGCAGCGTCTTCCTGCAGGGCTTGAACTGCATCGTTAGCTGAGGCTTTTGCGCCTTTAAACTGTCGCTGGCAGCTTTCACCATTAACAATACTTATCAACTCGTATGCGCGTGAAGGCTTATTGTCACCACGATAAACTTCAACATCACCTGAGTCGATCTGATGAGAGCCCCCTGACATCTGAGGTAAGATGCTACAGGCAGAAAGGCCGAATAATGGCGTTAATACGAATGCTATGAAACGATAGCGCAATGTCGATCCTTGCCAGTTTGAATTTTCTATAGCCTAATCAAGCTGAGCCTATTGTTCAACAAAAAGCGTAATCAATACTCTTTATTAGTACCGATTACGCCTTATTTACGCTATTTAATTAAAAAAGCTTCTAGCGATTTGCCATTATCAATTGCTGTTTTCATGGCTTTGGGCATACGACCCTGGCCGGTCCAGGTTTGTTTTTCACCGTTTTCGTCAGTGTATTCGTATTTAGGTGGCTTAGGTGCTCGTTTTTTACGAGTGGTTTTAGCAATAGGTTCGCCACCGAGCTCTTGCTCTAATATGTCTGACAATTCAATGCCGGCATCAGCCATGGCACTTTTAAATTCTTTTATTTTTTTCTGCTTTGCTTCGTTCTGGCGTTGCTTTTCAGCTTCCTCTTCGCGACGCTGAGAAATTACCGAATCAAATTTAGATTTAACACTTTCCAGTTCATTTAAATCTAGTTCTTTTAATGCTGCTTTTAAACGGCGTTCGTGACGAAGAATGTTAATGAATTCACTCATTTTTTGCTTACCTTATTTGATTGCTTAAATATTGGTTTGTCTGATTATAGTTGTTATCACAGTTTAAGTTGAAATTTCTTTTTATTGAATAAGTACATAGAAATAGAGAAAGGGGATTAAAATCACCGTCTAGCGTTACTTATTAACAATTACTTATAATTACTATCAATACTGCTCGCTTTTTACTTCATGTTTATATGACTCGTTTAAAGTGCATTTACGACTTAATAAGTCGATAAATTTATAATTTTTAGTTCCTAAAACGAAAAAACACCAAAACATTTAACATGCTTTGGTGTTTTTTGTTATTAACTTTACGAAGTGTTTACATATTTGGGTAGGTAGGTCCGCCACCGCCTTCGGGCACAACCCAGGTTATATTTTGGCTGGGGTCTTTAATATCACAAGTTTTACAATGTATGCAGTTTTGCGCATTAATTTGAAAAACTTGTTTACCGTCTTCTTCAACCACTTCATAAACCCCGGCAGGGCAATAGCGTTGCGCCGGCTCTGCATACTTCGGTAAATTGACCTCTAATGGAATATTAGCGTCACTGAGCTTTAAATGGCAGGGTTGATCTTCTGCGTGATTGGTATTGGATAAAAAGACCGATGACAGACGATCAAATGTCAGTTTATTATCTGCTTTTGGATAGTCGATTGCCGTATAGTTTTCGGCTTTACCTGTAGCTTTATAGTCTGGCGTCCACTCTTTAAATTTAAAGGGCAGTTTACCACCAAACCAATTTTGATCGACCATATTATAAGCGCCGCCAAGTATTGTGCCCAACTTATGCACAGCACCACCGAAATTGCGTGAGCGATACAATTCATCAAATACCCAGGACTTTTCAAACGCTTCTTTGTAGCTGGTAATGTCGTCGTTGGCTTTACCATTTTTTAGCTGTTCAAATACACATTCAGCGGCCACCATACCCGACTTCATTGCGGTATGGTTTCCTTTAATTTTAGCAAAGTTTAAGGTGCCTGCGTTGCAGCCAACCAGCAAACCTCCGGGGAAGGTCATTTTTGGTAACGAATAATAGCCGCCTTTAGCAATAGCGCGTGCGCCGTAGGACACCCGTTTACCATTTTCTATAACTTGTTTAATAGCCGGGTGAGTTTTGAACCGCTGAAACTCCTGAAATGGATTCAGGTAAGGGTTAGCGTAGTTAAGATCCACAATAAGACCTAAGTACACTTGTCCGTCTTCGGCATGATAAAGGTAACCGCCGCCAGTGGCGTCACTGTCGGTTAGCGGCCAGCCAGCGGTATGAACCACTTTGCCGGGCTCGTGCATGTCCTGTGGTACATCCCAAATTTCTTTAAAGCCTAAACCGTAATGCTGCGGGGTGCTGTCTTTATCCAGTTCAAACTTGCTAATCAGCTCTTTGCCTAAATGACCGCGACAACCTTCTGCGAATAAGGTGTATTTAGCACGCAGTTCCATTCCCGGCATGTAGCCGTCTTTTTCGCTGCCATCTTTAGCAACGCCCATGTCGCCAGTTTGAATGCCAGCAACGCTGCCATCGTCGTTATACAGAATTTCAGAAGCCGCAAATCCGGGGAATATCTCAATGCCCAGTTGTTCGGCCTGTTCTGCCATCCAACGGCACAGGTTACCCATGCTGGCAATATAATTGCCTTTATTATGGAAGGTTTTAGGGACACTAAAGTCTGGCAGGCGACTGTGGTTATTTTCGTCTTTTAGCAATAAAACATCGTCGCCGGTTACTTCGGTGTTGAGTGGAGCGCCGCGCTCTTTCCAGTCAGGAAAAAGCTCGTTCAGGGCTCGAGGTTCGAACACCGCGCCGGATAATATATGAGCGCCAATATCTGCGCCTTTTTCAACCACGCATATCATGAGCTCTTGCTCATTTTCCTGCGCGAGTTGTCCGAGTCGACAGGCGGTTGCCAGCCCTGATGGGCCTGCACCAACTATGACGACGTCAAATTCCATGCTTTCGCGTTCCACATTAACCTCCACTATATTCAGGCTATCTGGATAGGGATAAGCCCGTTATACTGCTGTAATAATTCAGTGATTTGCCGCGCCGGGACCGGTCTACTGAAAAGAAAGCCTTGTCCGGTACTGCATTCACGTTGTAATAAAAATTCGACTTGTTCTTCGGTTTCAATACCTTCGGCAACCAACTGAAGATTTAAGTTACGTGCCAGACTAATAATGGTCTGCGTAATGGTTGCGTCATCTTCATTGTGCGGTAGATCTCTGACAAAAGAGCGATCTATTTTTAACGAAGTAACCGGAAAATTCTTCAAATATGAAAGCGAAGAATATCCCACACCAAAGTCATCTATAGCCAGCGACATTCCCTGTTCGCGTACCGAATGCATAAAGCGGGTATGGGACTGAATGTTTTCTATAAACACTTGCTCAGTTAGCTCTAGTTCTACTTTGTTTGGCGGTATTTGGGCTTCGTTCACCCGCTCCATAATATCGTCGACCAAATCAGCTAAGTGTAGCTGCTTCCCAGATATATTGATGGCAATGCTCAATTCGTCGAAGCCAAGTTCGTGCCATTGCTTTAATTGTAGAAAGGCTTCTTCCATCACGTATTCCGATATCGGAATAATGAGACCGGTATCTTCAGCCAGTGGAATAAACTCATCCGGAGGAATGATACTGCCATCGTCATCAACCCAGCGAACCAGAGCCTCTAAACCACTGATACGGCGGCTGCCGAGTTCAACTTTAGGTTGGTAATAAACCGTTAGTTGCTGCTTAGAAACAGCGTGGCGCAGCCGTTTAACCAATTCCAGTTTTTTGGTCAAGTCGCGGTGAATGGCTTTATCGTAAACTTTATAGGTATTGCGGCCATGTTCTTTTGCCTGATATAGCGCGGTGTCTGCGTTACGAATAAAGTATTCAGCGTTAAAATCGGCATCATCCGCGAAAGTGACACCAATAGAGGCACTAATAAAGAGTTCATAGACGTCCACGAAAAAGTGCGTGTCCAAAGCCTGGAGCATTTGCTCAGACAATTTGATAATACTTTCGCGACTATCAGGCTTTGCTATTGCCAATAAAAACTCGTCGCCGCCGGCTCGTGCCAGAACGCTGCCTTTAGGCGCTAATTTTGTAATGCGTCGCGCAACTCGGCGTAGCAATTCGTCACCAACCGTATGACCCAGCGCATCATTGACTTCTTTGAACCTATCTAAGTCGATAAACAATAAAGCGGCCTTTTTATGCGGTGATTCGGTTTCCAGCCACTCACCCAGAATGCGTTTTAATGCGTTTCGGTTTACAAGGCCAGTAAGAGAATCATGCTCGGCAAGATAAGCCATCTGCTTTTCAATGCGCTCGCGTTCATCAATTTCACTATAAAGTTCAATATTAGAATCGGCCAGTTGCTGTGCTTTAAAGCGGCTCTGACCTAAAATATAAAGGACAAAAGTGAGCATGCCGGTGACGAGTAAACCGGCGATTAACGCAGCTACTGAAATTCCACCACGGAGTTGCTCCAGATGATCAGCGGTTGGCCAGACCGAGAGCTCCCAGCTGTTTCCTACCAATTGTAGTGAATGAAAATGTGACCATTCATCGCGTAATGAGGTATCGCCGGCAAATTGATACAGTATGTCGTTGTCACTGCGTACGCTGAGTTGGAAACCTTCACTGATGTTACTGCGCACGACATTATTAAACAGGCTTTGCAGGCTTATTACAAACCCCAGAAAACCGTGGGTTTGTTCTTGCTCCACACGGACGAAAATAGCTATGTCGCTGCTAATACGTCCCAAATTTCCGGCGGCTCCCATCATTGCGTGACGGTTTCCTTCAGAAGCCTTTAGTTTTTCCAGCAATGGCGTTTTAGCGAAAGACGTTCCCAGTAGCTCGGGTTGTTCATTCTGAGGATAGATAAGCGCAATATCCAACTGGTCATTGAGCCAGGTAATGCCTTGTACATTTTGATAGTACAAAGTAACGATATCGGCGTTTTCCTTCCAGCGTTCCTCTATCGAAAGATCACTACGTTCCCACTCGCGCGCTAGCAATTCAGCGACAAATAAATGGGAAACCAGACTTTGCCTAATGTCGCGTTGTAAGTTGTAAGTTTCCGCTTCCAGGGCATCGTGGACAACTTGATTTTCCTGATAACGCAAATAGCTAAAAGCGGTAACAGTAATAACCAAACCAACAAGGGCTGCTATAACAGCCTGCCGTGATCCGTGCAGGAACATCATGGATTAACGCAACTCCTCTCTATCACGGAAGTAATCCAGTGCTTCTGGGTTTGCCAGAGCATCCGTGTTCTTCACGGGGTCGCCGTGAACCACATTACGTACCGCTAATTCGACTATCTTACCGCTTATAGTACGGGGTATGTCGTCAACCTGCAAAATTACAGCAGGTACGTGCCGTGGAGTTGCGTTAGCACGAATGGTTTTCGCAATGGTTTGACGAAGTTCGTCGTTAAGCTTTATACCGTCTCTGAGTTTTACAAAAAGAACGACGCGCTCGTCATCATCGTATTGCTGACCGACGGCAATACTTTCCAATACTTCATCAACCTTTTCTACCTGACGGTAAATTTCGGCAGTGCCAATACGTACGCCACCCGGGTTGAGAACGGCATCGGAACGACCGTAAATAATAACGCCATCGTGTTCGGTGAGCTCGGCAAAGTCACCATGTGCCCAGGTATTTTTAAAGCGGTCGAAATACGCACTGAAGTAACGTTCGCCATTCTCGTCGTTCCAGAAGCTTACGGGCATGCAGGGGAATGAGTTTTCGCAAACCAGCTCGCCTTTTTCGCCTTTAACCGGCTTTCCGTTCTCGTCATAAACGTTAACAGCTAAACCAAGACCCCGACATTGTAATTCTCCCCGGTAAACCGGCAGAATAGGGCAGCCAAGGGCAAAGCAGGAGACAATGTCAGTACCGCCTGATATCGATGAAAGACACAAGTCTTTTTTAATGTCGCGGTAAACGTAGTCAAAGCTTTCTGGAGGTAGCACCGAGCCCGTGGTTAAGATACTGCGCAGCTTTTCCAGTTTATGGCTTTCTCCCGGTTTAACGCCTTCTTTTTCAAGTGCGGCTAAATATTTGGCGCTGGTACCAAATACGGTAATACCTTCTTCGTCAGCCACGTCCCATAAAAACTCAGGTTTAGGTGCAAAAGGCGAACCGTCAAATAAGGTTAAGGTTGCGCCCACAGCCAGACCACTGACCAGCCAGTTCCACATCATCCAGCCGCAGGTGGTGAAGTAAAACAGATTATCGTCACGATCTAAATCGGTATGCAGACCGTGTTCTTTTAAGTGCTGCAATAAGGTACCACCTGTACCATGAACAATACACTTAGGTACGCCCGTAGTACCTGATGAAAACATGATATAGAGCGGGTCATTAAAGTTGCGTGGAGCGAAATCTATGTGGGTCTTTTCAGCGTCGCCAAAATCACTCCATGAAAACACTTTGTCGCCTTTTATGCGGTCTTTTTGCTGACTGAAATTAACTAATACCGTGGCTTCAATGCTTGGAATTTGTTTGATGATATCGGCGGTTTTGCTCTTTATGTTGAGGTTTTTGCCGTTATAAAAATAACCATCAACAGTGATCAGAACTTTAGGTTCTATTTGACCGAAACGATCAAGTACGCCCTGAACGCCAAAGTCCGGCGAGCAAGACGACCAGATAGCGCCGATACTGGTGGTTGCCAGCATACCAATTATGGTTTCTATGCAGTTAGGCATCATGGCGGCAACACGGTCACCGGCTTCAACTCCGCGTTGGCGTAAGCCTTCGGAAAAAGCGGCAACTTCGTGGTTGAGTTCAGCATAAGTTAACTGCTGGCGTGTGCCATTCTCACCGCGAAAAATTAAAGCAATATGGTCGTCTTTATGACGCAACAGGTTTTCGGCAAAATTCAGGCTGGCTTCAGGAAACCATTGAGCACCTGGCATTTTTTCTTTATCGGTAACAATGGTAGAGCCTTTTTCACCAATAACATCAAAGTAATCCCATACCATAGACCAGAAACTTTCATCGTTATCGACGGACCATTGATAAAGGTCGTGATAATTGGCCAGCGCTACGTTTTTATCTTTATTCACTTGTTGTAGAAAGTCTGTCATGCGGGCATTAGCAATGGTATCTGCTGACGGTTGCCATAAAGCTTCTGAAGTCATTTTAATCCTCTTATTTTGCTAATTAAGCTTTTGCCAATTCTGCTACTGCGACCTGAGAGCGGGGGCCATGCGCTAAATGCTGACAAATACCGGCTCCGGCCGCGATCAACTTGTTCAGGTCAATACCGGTTTTAATGCCCATACCATTTAACATGTAAACCACATCTTCGGTGGCAACATTGCCACTGGCGCCTTTAGCGTACGGGCAGCCACCCAGGCCAGCTACGGCTGAATCAATGGTAGCAACACCCAGTGGAAGGCAGGCTATGATATTGGCCAAAGCTTGTCCGTAGGTATTGTGAAAATGCAGCGCCAGCTTGTCCATGGGGACTTTCTCTGCAACGGCGGCAAGCATTTCCTGAGCTTTTAACGGCGTACCGACGCCTATGGTGTCGCCCAGCGATACTTCATAACAGCCCATTTGATACAAGGCTTCTGCAACTTTAACCACATTTCCTATCGGAACCTCACCCTGATAAGGGCAACCCAAAACGCAGGAAACGTAGCCTCTGACAGGAATGCCTTTTTCTTTAGCTGCGGCAATAACTGGCTTAAAACGCTCCAGCGACTCGTCGATACTGCAGTTAATGTTCTTTTGGGCAAAAGCTTCCGACGCTGCACCGAATACCGCTACCTCGTCCATGTTGGCTGCTACTGCCGCTTCAAAGCCCTTCAAATTTGGCGTTAAACCGGCGTAAGTGACTCCCAGGCGACGTTTAATCTGCTCCATAACAGCTGTGCTGTCGGCCATTTGAGGCACCCATTTGGGGCTGACAAAGCTGGCACTTTCAATATAAGAAACGCCGGCTTCTGCCAGCGCTTCAATTAAGGCAACTTTTGCATCAACAGAAACAGCAGTTTCATTTTGCAAGCCGTCACGAGGACCAACTTCGACGATTTTTATCTGTTCTGCAATAGCCATAGTCACTCCTGATTATTTATTATTCGGCTTCGCTCACTGCAAGCAGTTCATCGCCGTCACTGACCAAATCTCCTGCGGCGAAAAAGACGTCGGTGACTTCACCATCATGGCCAGCTTTAATGGTGTATTCCATTTTCATGGCTTCCATAATGACCAGTGGTTGATCTTTTTTGACTGTATCGCCTTTTTCAACCAGCACTTCCATAATGGTACCGTTCATTGGTGCAACGTGACCACCGTGCGCCGCTTCGTCCGACAGCGTATCAGTCACACGGTGTCGATGGAAAGTTATAGGGCCGTTATCGGTGAATACCGTAATTTGCTGGTCGTCGGCACTGACGTAGCGATGATAGCGCATACTACCGGCAGTCAGCGTAAGTTTGTCGTCGGTTAAAGACGCTTGCCATTGTACGCTTTCTTCATCAACTCGCTGCAGGAACTCTCCGTTAGCGGTTTCTATTAGTGAAATAGGGTAGGTTTCTTCGCCAAACTGCAGTGGAACCGTATGTGTCGCCGCTGAGTTCATTCTAAACGCGTTACCACTATGCCATGGAGAACTGCCACGTTGCTGTTGGCGCTGACAAATATCAAACAACGCCGCTTCGGTTGCAATTTGCTGATAATTTACCGAGCTATCGGGCAGCAGTTCTTCCTGATGTTGCTGGATAAATTCGGTTGTCAGGTTAGTTTTTACAAACTCCGGATGCGAGGCCAAACGATGCAAGAAGTCTACGTTAGTCGTTAACCCAGTTAAGCGGTATTCACGCAAAGCTTTTTGCAGACGCAGCAGGGCTCGGGTACGATCGGTGTCCCAGACAATCAGTTTCGCGATCATTGGGTCATAAAAAGCCGAAATCTCATCGCCTTCTTCAATGCCTGTATCAATACGAATACCGTTTTCTTCTGCCGGCGTACGTAAATGCTTAATGGTGCCAGTGCAGGGTAAGAAATCGTTGTCCGGGTCTTCGGCATAAATACGTGCTTCAAACGCGTGGCCGTTTACCTTTATGTCATTTTGTGCCAACGGCAATGGCTGACCGGAAGCGACCAGCAATTGCCATTCGACTAAGTCCTGGCCGGTGATCATTTCCGTAACCGGATGCTCAACCTGTAAGCGGGTGTTCATTTCCATGAAGTAGAATTCACCACTTTGGTCAAACAAAAACTCAACCGTACCGGCACCAACGTAGTCTATTGCCTGGGCTGCACGAATGGCGGCTTCGCCCATTTCAGTACGTGTTTTCTCGGTAAGTGCCGGAGCGGGCGCTTCTTCAAGCACCTTTTGGTGACGGCGCTGCACTGAACAATCGCGCTCAGCCAAATAAACAGCGTTACCGTGCTCATCGGTAAACACCTGAATTTCTACGTGGCGAGGGTTACGAATAAAACGCTCCATCAGCATTTTGTCGTTGCCGAAAGAGGACTTAGCTTCGCGTTTCGCGGAATTCAGAGCGTCATCGAATTCGCCCATGTTTTCTACTACACGCATGCCTTTACCACCGCCGCCGTACGCCGCTTTTAGTAGCAATGGAAAGCCAACTTTTTCAGCTTCGGCTTTTAGCGTTTCAATACCCTGTTCACTGCCGTGGTACCCCGGAACCAGAGGTACACCAGCGTCCTGCATAATGGATTTAGCCGCGCTCTTAGAGCCCATAGCGGCAATAGACGACACCGGCGGTCCCACAAAAATGATGTTGTTCAGCTGACATTGGTCAGCGAAGTCTTCGTTCTCTGAGAGAAAGCCATAACCCGGGTGAATGGCTTCAGCACCGGTTTGCTTAGCGGCGGCGATAATTTTATCGGCACGCAGATAACTGTCAGTGCTTGCTGCAGGACCAATGTGTACAGCCTGATCCGCCAATTTAACGTGGCGTGAGTTGCGGTCGGCATCGGAGAATACCGCTACGGTGCGAATTCCCATTTTCTTTGCTGTGGCAATAATACGACAGGCAATTTCACCACGGTTCGCAATCAATAATGTTTTGATCATAATGAGACCTGTTGTTAACTCTGTTTAAGCCAGGCGGCGGGGCGTTTTTCAAGAAACGCACTGAGTCCTTCCTGACCTTCGTCCGACACGCGAATTTCGGCAATGGCTTTAATGGTGTGTTCACGTACGCCTTTATCGATAGGGCGTGAACCGACATTGCGAATTAGTTGCTTACAGGCGTCTACCGCTTGTGGACTATTGGCTAGAAGCGCATCTAATAGTTTGTTTAACGGCTCTTCAAAGTTTTCTACAACTTCGTTGACTAAACCTAGCTCCTGCGCTTTGTCGGCAAAGAAACGCTCGGCGGTCAGCATATAGCGGCGTGATTGACGCTCACCAATAGTACGCACAACATAAGGGCTGATAACTGCCGGAATAAGCCCAATTTTGACTTCACTCAGACAGAAGCTGCTGCGCGGTTGCGCCAGGACTATGTCGCAGCATGCGGCAAGGCCTACGGCACCGCCGAAAGCGGCTCCCTGCACTAACGCGATACTGGGTTTACTGAGCAAATCCAGACGTTCCATTAAGAGCCCAAGCTCACCGGCGTCATCCACGTTTTGCTGATAGTTTTTATCGGCCATGGAGCGCATCCAATTCAAATCCGCACCAGCAGAAAAGTTTTTACCCTCTGAACGAAGCACCAGCACTCTCGCGCTGGTACTTTCTTCAACCTCTTTCAATGCCTGCAGTAGTTCCGCAATCATCACGTCGTCAAACGCGTTGTGAACGTCAGGCCGGTTTAATGTTAATGTCGCAACGCCCCGGTCGTTAATATCAAGCTTTGTGTATTTTGCCATTATCAATAACCTCCGATTACATGCGGAAGACGCCGAAGCGGCTGTCTTCAATCGGTGCATTCAATGAAGCGGCAAGGCTTAACGCCAGAACTTCGCGCGTTTGTGCAGGGTCAATAATACCGTCGTCCCACAAGCGCGCTGACGCATAATAAGGGTGGCCTTGCTTATCGTATTGCTCAACAATGGGCTTTTTCAATTCTTGTTCTTTTTCTTCGCTTAAGCTTTCGCCTTTGCGCGCCAGGTTGTCTTTGGTTACCTGCGCCATAACACCCGCGGCTTGTTCACCGCCCATAACTGAGATACGGGCATTTGGCCACATAAACATCATGGTAGGGTCGTAAGCACGGCCACACATGCCGTAGTTACCGGCGCCGTAGCTGCCACCGATTAACACGGTAAACTTAGGCACTTTGGCACAGGAAACCGCCATCACCATTTTCGCACCATGCTTAGCAATGCCTTCGGCTTCGTATTTTTTGCCGACCATAAAACCGGTAATATTTTGTAAGAACACCAGTGGAATTTTGCGTTGGGCACAAAGCTCAATAAAGTGGGCGCCTTTTTGTGCCGACTCAGAGAACAAAATACCATTATTAGCCACAATGCCTACCGGATAGCCATCAATGCGGGCAAAGCCTGTTACCAGCGTATTGCCGTAGTTGGCTTTAAATTCGTCAAAGTCCGAATCATCGACAATGCGCGCAATGACTTCGTGAACGTCATAAGGTTTACGTAGGTCGGTGCCGACAATGCCGTACAGCTCTTTTGCGTCGTAACGCGGAGGTTTGGCTGGTTGGCGGTCAAGCTTAGTAGGTTCACCGCGGTTAAGGCGGGCTACCGAGCGGCGTGCCAAGGCTAAAGCGTGTTCGTCGTTGTGAGCAAAGTGATCCGCAACACCGGAAATGCGTGTGTGCACGTCGGCGCCGCCAAGCTCTTCGGCTGAAACTTCTTCGCCAGTTGCTGCTTTAACTAACGGCGGACCCGCAAGGAAAATAGTGCCTTGCTCTTTGACAATAACGCTTTCGTCGGCCATTGCCGGTACGTAAGCGCCACCGGCAGTACACAATCCCATAACTACAGCAATTTGCGGAATGCCTTTGGCAGACATATTCGCCTGATTGAAAAAGATGCGACCAAAGTGCTCTTTGTCCGGGAATACTTCATCCTGACGGGGCAGGTTAGCGCCGCCGGAGTCCACCAGGTAAATACAGGGCAGGTGACAACGCTCGGCAATTTCCTGAGCACGCAAATGCTTTTTAACGGTCAGCGGATAATAGGTACCGCCTTTAACGGTGGCGTCGTTAGCGATGATCATGCACTCAGTGCCTTCAACCTGACCAATACCGGCAACCACACCAGCAGAAGGAACGTAGTCTTCGTAACATTCCCAGGCCGCAAACTGACCTATTTCCAGAAACGGTGAACCCGCGTCCAGTAGTTTATTAATACGGTCGCGGGGCAATAATTTACCCCGGGACAAATGGCGCTCCTGATACTTAGGGCCGCCACCTTGATGAATTTTTGCCGCTTTTTCCTGCAGGTCGTTAACGACGCTCTGCATAGACTCGCTGTTAGCCGCAAATTGTGCATCGCGGGTGTTGATTTTACTGGATAAAATCGCCACGGCGTTGCCTCCTTATTATTTGGATTCAGTGAACAGTTCGCGACCAATGAGCATACGGCGAATTTCTGACGTGCCAGCGCCAATTTCGTATAGCTTGGCGTCACGTAGCAGGCGTCCTGTGGGGTATTCGTTAATGTAGCCGTTACCGCCCAATAATTGAATAGCGTCCAGTGCTAGCTGAGTGGCCAATTCTGCGGCGTAGAGAATCGCTCCGGCGGCATCTTTACGAGTGGTCTCGCCACGGTCGCAAGATTGAGCCACGGCGTAAACGTAGGCACGCGCCGCATTGGTGCGAGTGTACATATCAGCAACTTTGCCCTGAATTAGCTGGAATTCGCCGATCTCTTTACCGAACTGTTTACGATCATGAATATAAGGTACGCAAGTATCAAGGCAGGCCTGCATAATGCCTAAAGGGCCCGCTGCAAGAACAGCGCGCTCGTAATCAAGGCCACTCATCAACACTTTAACGCCTTCGTTTAGCTCTCCCAGAATGTTTTCTTCGGGGACTTCGACATCTTCGAATACCAGTTCACAGGTATTTGAACCACGCATACCCAGTTTGTCGAGTTTTTGCGCCTGGCTGAACCCTGGTGTGTCTTTTTCAACGATAAAGGCCGTAATGCCCCGTGAGTTCTTTTCGGGTTCGGTTTTCGCGTAAATGACAAAGACATTAGCTTCCGGACCGTTAGTGATCCACATTTTATTGCCGTTCAGAATGTATTTGTCGCCTTTCTTCTCAGCACGCAGCTTCATACTGACTACATCAGAACCGGCATTCGGTTCACTCATAGCTAAAGCGCCAACGTGTTCACCGGTGCATAGTTTCGGTAAGTATTTTTTCTTCTGTTCTTCGTTACCATTACGGTGAATTTGGTTAACACAAAGGTTTGAATGGGCACCATAACTTAAGCCAACCGAGGCAGAAGCGCGGCTAATTTCTTCCATAGCAATAACATGTTCGAGGTAGCCCATGCCGGAACCACCATATTCTTCAGCAACGGTTAAGCCAAGCAGACCCATGTCGCCAAGTTTTTGCCATAAATCGCTGGGAAATTCATTTTTTTCATCAATTTCGGCGGCGCGTGGGGCTATTTCATCACGCGCGAAGGCATTAACCTGTTCACGGATCATATCGGCTGTTTCGCCGAGACCAAAGTTAAAGGTGGTATATTGACTGATCATAACGACTCCTGAGAATGAACTTCTGAAACTGACGACTGAATATTCTCGAGCTCGTCTTGGCAACGTTGCTCCAGACCACTGAGTTCGGTCAGTAACACATTAATATCTTCCATTTGTTGTTTAAGTGAGTGTTTTTTCTCACTGACCAGCTCAAGTACCTTTTCGAGCTGGGCCGCACTGCTATTATCCGCGTCGTAAAGTTCGAACAAACGACGGGTTTCGGCCAGTGAAAAACCGAGTCGTTTGCCGCGTAGAATCAGCTTTAAACGAACCCGGTCTTTGTTGGTATATATGCGCTGTTGCCCCTGGCGTCTGGGGGAAAGCAAGCCTTCGTCCTCATAAAAACGAATGCTACGGGTGGTAATGTCAAATTCTTTTGCCAGTTCGCCAATACTGTAGGTCACTTTATTGTTCATCGGTACTTGCTTTTTGGTTGTCCTAAGATCTAAGCTTAGAGGAAGTTTACGTTAACGTAAAGTGCATTTGGAGGAAAAATGTCGAGCGATTCAATCGTTATAGTAGCGGCCAACCGTACGCCAATGGGCGGTTTTCAGGGCAGCTTAAGTGAAGTTACTGCTCCCAATTTGGGCGCAACAGCTATAAAAGCGGCGCTGAGTAACAGCGGTTTAACAGCCGATGATATTTCAGAAGTTATCATGGGCAATGTGTTACCTGCCGGCTTAGGTCAGGCGCCGGCGCGTCAGGCAATGCTGCATGCCGATTTACCTCGCTCAACAGGCGCCACAACCATTAACAAAGTATGCGGCTCTGGCTTGAAAGCTGCAATGATGGCGCACGATTTAATTAAAGCGGGCTCTGCAGACGTGGTGCTGGCCGGTGGCATGGAAAGCATGTCGAATGCACCTTACATGCTGCCAAAAGGCCGCAGCGGTTATCGTATGGGGCACGGACAAGTGTTGGATCATATGATGCTGGACGGTCTGGAAGACGCCTACGAGCATAAAGCTATGGGGTGTTACGCACAGGACACTGCTGACGAATACGGTCTGGGCCGTGAAGCAATGGATGAGTTTGCCATTCATTCACTTACCAAAGCTCAGGCTGCTATTAAAGATGGCTTTTTTAAAGACGAAATCACCCCAGTTACATACTCTACTCGTAAAGGCGACGTCACTGTCGATACTGACGAGCAACCGGGTAAAGCGCGTCTGGACAAAATTCCTCAGTTGCGTGCGGCATTTAAAAAAGACGGCACCATTACCGCGGCTAATTCCAGTTCCATTTCTGATGGCGCAGCAGCACTCATTTTAATGCGTGAAAGCGATGCAAAGGCCAAAGGCCTGCGGCCGCTGGCGCGAGTTATGGGTCACACTACGCATTCTCAGGCGCCGTCTGAATTTACCGTTGCCCCAATTGGTGCAATGAACTCTTTGCTGAGTAAGCTGGACTGGACTAAAGACGACGTCGATTTATGGGAAATTAATGAAGCCTTTGCCATGGTTACCATGCTGGCTATTCAGCAAATGAAACTGGATCCGGAGAAAGTGAATGTGCATGGCGGAGCCTGTGCTTTAGGGCATCCCATTGGCGCAAGTGGGGCGCGGTTATTGGTTACTTTGCTGCATGCACTGAAACAAAAAGGCCAGAAACGGGGCATCACCTCACTGTGTATTGGTGGTGGAGAAGCCGTTGCTCTGGCCGTAGAAATGCTCTAAAGCGCTGGTTAGCGGGCGGGTTTAAGTTTGTTAACCCGTCCTGCCAGCCATACGGCAAGAATAATAATAAGAGCACCAATGCTTAAGCGGGTATAGTCGAAAGACTGTTCCCAAAACACGACATTAACCAAAATGCCCGCGGGAATTAACGCATTGTTCATGGTGGCCAGTTGCCCGGTATTGACTCGTTTTCCGGAAAGGTTCCAACCAAGGTAACCAAGGCCGGAGGCAACAATACCGAGCCATAATAAAATGCCCCATTGAAGATTGGTGGTCGGCATTTTGGTTAAGTCGCCAAATAATAAAACACCAAGGCCGGCAACGACGCTGGCACCAAAGAAAAAGGCAGCAAATTGCTGGCTTTGTTCTAAGGTTTTACCGGTGGGTAAACGTTTATAAGCAACTTGACCGGCAGCAAAGCACGCATTGGCTGCCTGAATTAAAAAGAAGCCGGTGATGAAGTCATCGGACAAGGGTTGATAGCGAATAATGGCGGCGCCGCATACCGATACCGCTGCGGCTATCCACCATAACAGCGGCAGATGCTTGCGGTTAAGTATCAGCTCGTCAATTAGCGTTATGTAGAGTGGTGTAAAAATAGTGAACAAAAGCACTTCGGCAACGCTCAAATACAAAAAGGCATGATAAAGAAACAAATACATAGCGCCAATTTGTACAGCGCCAATAATCGCTAGCTTAGCCAACTGAGATAGCTGACCATTTTGGGGCGACAGATGACGCCAGCGGAATAAGGGTAACACTGTTATCAGTGCTAAAATCATGCGAATAAAGACAACCAGATAACCATCAACTTGGCCCGCAAGGTAAACGCCAATTAGCGAAAAACTGGCGGCCCAAAGTAAAGTAATCAGAATTAAGAGGGTCACGTAAAAGGCTCACTTAACTAAATTTAGCTCATCAATAGATGACAAAATAACACAATAAGAAGGTGAATTATGTCTAAGAAAGTGCCTCTGTATATAGATGGCGAATTTGTCGCCTCGAAGTCAGAACAGTGGATTCCTGTCACCAACCCTGCTACTCAGGAAGTTATCGCTCAAGTGCCAGTTGCTACCCAGAGCGAAATGGACGCAGCGGTTGAGAGTGCCCGTGAAGCTTTTAAAACCTGGAAAGAAGTGCCTGTTTCTGAGCGTGCTCGAGTAATGATGCGCTATCAGGCCTTGTTAAAAGAACATCAGGAAGAAATTGCCGAGACTCTGGCGCAAGAAACCGGTAAAACTTTTGAAGATGCCAAAGGCGATGTCTGGCGTGGTATTGAAGTGGTTGAACACGCAGCGAATATTCCTTCGTTATTAATGGGCGAGACCGTTGAAAACGTTGCCCGTAAAATTGATTCTTATAGTTACACTCAGCCATTAGGTGTTTGCGCTGGTATTACGCCGTTTAACTTTCCGGCGATGATCCCACTGTGGATGTTCCCGCTGGCCATTGCTTGCGGTAATACCTTCATTCTGAAGCCTTCCGAGCAAGATCCTTTAACACCAACCCGTTTGGCTGAACTGTTCGAAGAAGCTGGCGCACCGAAAGGCGTACTGCAGGTATTGCATGGCAACAAAGAACAGGTCGACTTTCTGTTAGACCACCCCGACGTTCGCGCCTTGTCTTTTGTAGGCTCAGTGCCGGTTGCTGAATATATTTACCGCCGTGGTACGGAAAATGGTAAGCGTGTACAGGCCTTTGCCGGTGCAAAAAACCATTGCGTTATTATGCCTGACGCCAATAAACAGCAAGTCATCAACAATATGGTTGGCTCTTCTGTCGGTGCGGCGGGTCAACGTTGTATGGCTATTTCTGTCGCGGTATTTGTTGGCGCGGCAAAAGAGTGGATCCCTGAAATAGCGGAAGCTATTGCTAAGGTTCGTCCGGGCGCATGGAATGACGAAGGTGCCGCTTATGGCCCGGTTATTAGTCCACAAGCGAAAGAACGCGTTGAAGCTTTGATTACTCAAGGCGAAAAAGAAGGTGCTAAATTGCTGGTTGATGGTCGTAATTGCAAAGTTGACGGTCTGCCAAACGGTAACTGGGTTGGACCAACGGTCTTCTCTAACGTAACGCCGGATATGGAAATTTATAAAACGGAAATTTTCGGTCCGGTATTGTGCGCCACAGAAGTGGACAGCCTTGAAGACGCTTTGGAATTGGTTAACAACAACCCTTACGGTAATGGTACTTCTATCTTTACTGCAAGTGGTGCTGCGGCACGTAAATATCAGCACGAAGTTGAAGTGGGTCAGGTCGGTATCAACATTCCAATTCCGGTACCACTGCCGTTCTTCTCATTTACAGGCTGGAAGCGTTCATTCTTTGGTGACCTTCACGCTTATGGTAAGCAGGGCGTTCGTTTTTATAGTGAAACGAAGACCGTAACGGCGCGTTGGTTTGAGAGCGACCTTGAAGATCCAGCAGGTCCGAACATGTCAATTAACCTAAGATAATAGGGGATAACGATGAACTTCGAATTGACAGAAGACCAGCAAGCTTTTGTAGATACTGCCAAGGCCTTTGCCGACAAAGAGCTGGCGCCTAATGCGGCTAAGTGGGATGAAGAGCATTACTTCCCAGTTGAAGTGTTCCGTAAAGCCGGTGAAATGGGCTTTATGGGCATGTACACGCCGGAAGAGGCTGGCGGCTTCGGAATGAGCCGTCTGGACTCGGCGCTCATTTTTGAGCAGTTGGCGGGTGGTTGTACAGCCACCACAGCCATGATGACTATTCATAACATGGTTACCTGGATGATTGGTTCTTTCGGCCAACAGTCAGTGATTGACCAGTGGGTACCAGAGTTGGTAACCGGTGAGAAGCTTGGCTCTTACTGCCTGACTGAACCAGGCTCTGGTTCGGACGCTGCCAGCTTACGTACCAGTGCGAAAAAAGACGGCGACGAGTACGTTCTGAACGGCTCTAAGATGTTTATCTCCGGTGCCGGTGAAACTGACGTTTTAGTGGTTATGGCTCGTACTGGCGAAGACGGGCCTAAAGGCATTTCTGCCTTTGCTGTACCGGCGGACGCCAAAGGTGTTATTTACGGTAAAGCCGAAGATAAAATGGGCTGGAATGCCCAGCCAACCCGCTTGGTGACCTTTGAAGATGTTCGCATTCCGGCAGAAAACCTGCTGGGTAAAGAAGGCGAAGGCTTTAAGTTTGCCATGATGGGTTTAGACGGTGGACGCATTAACATTGCGGTGTGTTCTGTGGGTACCGCGCAGGCGGCATTAAATACTGCTAAAGCTTACATGCAGGAACGTACGCAGTTTGGTAAGCCGCTGGCGGCATTTCAGGCGTTACAGTTTAAGTTAGCCGATATGGCAACTGAGCTGGTTGCAGCCCGTCAAATGGTGCGTCTGGCAGCCAGTAAAGTCGATAACAACGACGCTGATAAAACTACCTATTGTGCTATGGCAAAACAGTTTGCGACCGATGTTGGTTTTAAAGTGTGTAACGACGCACTGCAGTTGCACGGTGGTTATGGCTACATTAAAGAGTATCCGTTAGAGCGCCATGTGCGTGATGTTCGTGTGCACCAGATCCTGGAAGGCACAAACGAAGTGATGCGCATGATTATTGGACGTCGCATTCTGGCGGATAACGATCGCGAAATCTTGTAAGGAGATTCCATGCAAGACGTTGTACTTTTTGAAGAACTGAACGCCGGTGACAAAGTCATCGGCGTTGCTACGTTAAATTCCGAGAAATCATTGAATGCCCTGAGTCTGGCGATGGCTGAAAAGCTGTTACCGCAGCTGAAAAAATGGGCAGAAGATGACAAAGTTGCTTGTGTCTGGTTGCAGGGTGCTGGTGAAAAAGCCTTTTGTGCCGGCGGTGACATTGTCGCCATGTATAAAGCTATGCAGGCAGAACCGGGCAAATTAGTGGAAGAAGTCGAAAACTTCTTCACGCAGGAATATCAACTGGACTACTTTATCCAGACCTTCCCTAAACCTCTTATTTGCTGGGGTGACGGCATTGTGATGGGCGGCGGTATGGGGCTGATGAATGGCGCCAGCCACCGTATTGTGACCGAACGTTCGTTACTGGCTATGCCGGAAGTGACTATTGGCTTGTACCCGGATGTTGGTGCGACCTACTTCCTTAATCGCATGCCACAAGGTTGCGGTTTGTTCTTAGGCATTACCGGCGCGACGATGAATGCGAACGATGCGCTGTATCTGAACCTGGCCGATCACTTTGTTGGTCATGAAAGCAAAGAAAGCATTCTGAATCAGCTGAAGGAAGTTCAGTGGGGCAATACCGAGGCTCTGAATAAACAAAAAGTGACGGACTTACTGAGTTCGGTTGCTAGTAGTGACACCACATCTTTGCCGAATCCACAGGTTGAGCCGCATCAGTCGTTGATTACTAAGTTAACCACAGGCAATGATATCGGTGAAATTGCTGAACGTATTGTCAGTGACGAAACCGATGATAAATGGCTGGCGCGTGCACGGAAGAACTTGGCCAATGGTTGTCCATTTACATCGCACCTGGTCTGGAACCAGTTGCAGCAAGGCTCTGACTTGTCTTTGGCTGACTGTTTCCGTTTAGAGCTAACCTTGTCCTGTAACTGTGCGGTTCGTGGTGATTTTGCGGAAGGTATTCGGGCACTGCTGATTGATAAAGATAAGAATCCCCAATGGCAGCATAGCTCGGTAGCCGAAGTACCAGCGGAAGAGGTTGATGCATTCTTTTTACCGCCCTGGGGCGAGCGAACGCATCCACTAGCCGATCTTGATAAATAAAACGAATTAACAAGAAGGAGTGCCTGTATGGCAACCGTAGGATTTATTGGACTGGGTAACATGGGCGGCCCTATGGCCAGCAACCTGGCAAAAGCCGGCCACAAGGTTAAGGCTTTTGACTTATCGGAAGAAGCGCTTAAAGCGATAGTTGCTGACGGTGCACAGGCCGCGAAAACAGCAGCTGAGGCAGTTGATGGAGCTGAATTTGTGGTTTCTATGTTGCCTGCAGACCATCACGTAAAAGGCGTTTACCTTGGTGACGACGGCCTAATCAACAAGCTGAATAAAGATCAGTTGGTCATTGACTGCAGTACCATTTCTTCTGAAACCGCTATGTATGTGGGTGAACAACTAGAGAAAGCAGGTATTGCCTTTATCGACGCTCCGGTTTCTGGTGGTGTGGGTGGCGCGAAAGCCGGCACCTTAACCTTTATTTGCGGCGGCACAGAAACCAATGTGGACCGGGCTCGCACTGTGCTTAACGACATGGGGAAAAACGTTTTCCGTGCCGGTGATGTCGGTGCCGGGCAGATTGCAAAAATTTGCAACAACATGCTGTTGTCAGTGTTAATGGTGGGTACTTCAGAGGCTCTGCAATTAGGTAAGGCTAACGGGCTGGACCCGAAAGTTTTATCGGAAATTATGCTGGCAAGCTCAGGTAGCAACTGGACTTTACAAGTATATAATCCGTGCCCTGGAGTAATGGATAACGTGCCTTCAAGTAATGACTATCAAGGTGGCTTCCTGGTTGACCTAATGGCCAAAGATTTAGGCCTGGCGCAACAAACCGCATTAGAAAGTGGTGCTGCAACGCCTATGGGTTCGTTGACTCGCAACCTTTATCACAGCTGGTCTGAACAAGGCCATGGGCGGCAGGACTTTTCCAGTATTTTTAATTATGTGGCACCTAAGTCACAGAAGTAACCTAAGAATTGGGGATACACATGCAAATTAAAGACAGTGTTATTGTTATTACCGGTGGTGCCCAGGGGCTGGGCCTTGCAATGGCTGAAGATTTCGCCAGACAAGGTGCCAAACTTGCGCTTATCGATATTAACGGTGACGTATTAGGTGAAGCTCAGGAGCAATGTGAAAAGCTGGGTGCAGCCAAAGTGGTTGGTTATGAAGTTGATATTACCGACGAAGAATCGGTAGAAACCGTGTTTGAACAAATACAGCAAGAATTTGATGGCATTGATGTGTTGGTAAACAACGCCGGTCTACTACGTGACGGCCTGCTGATAAAATTCAAAGACGGCGAACTGAAACAGAAAATGCCATTACAGCAGTTCCAGTCAGTACTGGATGTGAACTTAACCGGTACCTTCTTGTGCGGACGTGAAGCCGCAGCGCAGATGGTAAAAGCTGGTAAGAAAGGCGTTATCATTAATATTTCCAGCGTCGCGCGTGCTGGCAACATGGGACAGACTAACTATTCCGCAACGAAAGCCGGTGTGGTTGCCATGACAGTCACCTGGGCTCGTGAATTAGGTCGCTACGGCATTCGCTGTGGTGCCATTGCACCGGGCTTTATCGAAACTCCAATGACGGCACAGATGAAACCTGAAGCGGTTGATCGTGCGTTGTCTATGGTCCCGCTAAAACGCTGGGGCCAGCCCAATGAAATAGCTCACAGTGCTCGCTACATTATTGAAAATGACTTCTTCAGCGGCCGTGTGGTCGAAATTGACGGTGGCGTCCGGTTGTAAGTCACATTAGATAAAGTAATGATAAATAGCCGAACAAAGGGCGTCTCTGTTATAGTGGTGGATATCTACTAAACAGAGACGCTTTTTAGTTAATGGCATGCGGAAATTACCTCCCTTAAACGCGCTTAAATCATTTGAAGTGGCAGCGCGTCACCTCAGTTTTACCAAAGCAGCCGAAGAGTTATTTGTGACTCAGGCGGCAGTCAGTCATCAGGTAAAAGCGTTAGAAGACTTTCTTGAACTTAAACTTTTTATTCGACGTAACCGCTCGTTGCTGTTGACCGAAGAAGGACAGGAATACTATTTAGAATTACGGGATATTTTTGAGCAACTGGCGCAGGCCACCGATAAACTTCGGTTAGTGTCTGAACGCGGCGCTTTGACCGTGTCGGTTCCGCCCAGTTTCGCTATTTTATGGTTTGTTCCGCGGCTTAGTAGTTTTCGCGAAGAACACCCGGATATGGACATTCGTATTAAAGCGGTGGATGAAATTAGTGGTTCGTTAACCGACGACGTGGACGTTGCTATTTACTATGGCGATGGCCGCTGGCCCGGGGTAAAAGCATACCAATTGCATGAAGAATATTTATGGCCGGTTTGTTCGCCGTTGTTATTGAACAAAGCGAATATCAAAGAACCGATAGATTTATTCAAGCAAACCTTGCTGCACGACGAAACCCGTAATGCCTGGAAGGACTGGTTTCAGTTGGTGGGCTTACCTCAGTATAAAGGTGATAATGGACCGGTATTCAGTCATTCGAGCCTGGCTTTACAGGCGGCGGTTCACGGGCAGGGCATTGCATTAGCCAATAACGTGCTGGTGAAGTCCGAAATTGACAGTGGCCACCTGGTTCGCATTTTCCCTCAGGCACTGCAGCGGAATAAAGCGTTTTATCTGGTTTGTCGTGACAATCAGGCGGAGATAGGTAAAATCGCGACCTTCCGTCAGTGGTTGCTAAACTTGGTTCAAAAAGAAGAGCAAGAGTTTAACCAATAATGCGTTATCAACAACAGAACCCGGAAGGAGTCATCCGCATCGTGTTTTTGCACGGTTCAGGAGGCGGTCCCGACACAGCTTTTATGGATTTCTTTGTGGAGCAGGGCATAGCGCTTGGCGCAGAGCTTGTCCGTCCGGACTTTCCGTATTGGGAAAAGGTTCGAGAAACCGGTAAGCCACGGCCGCCGAATAAAATGCAGGCATTGGTTGATGCGATTGATGAACTGCTGATCGAATTACAGCAAGATAATAAGCCGTTAGTTTTGATGGGTAAGTCATTAGGAAGCCGGGTGATGTTGCGTTTAGCCGATAAATCCGGCGCGAAAGCAGTAATTGCTTTGGGGTTTCCGTTCCATCCGCCGCAAAAACCTGAGAAGTCACGCCTTGAAGAATTAGAAATGACGCAGGCGCCCGGTCTTATTTTGCAGGGAACACGGGACCCGTTCAGTAAACCGCTTTTAAAAAGAGCGGAGCAGGGGCAAAGCGTGGAGTTGCCGCATAACTGGCAGTTGCAGTGGCTAGAGGGTGCCGATCACGGTTTTGCCGCCACAAAAGCCAAAGCGGAGAATACGCCTAAGCTTTGGCAACAGGCCGCAGATGCCATTAAGGAGTTTATTCAATGAGTCAGATATTTTTAATTGTGGCCGCCATTTTAGGCGGTACCGGCGTTATGTTGGGCGCTTTTGCTTCGCACGGTTTAAAATCGAAATTAAGCGAGAGTTTGCTGAGCGCTTTTGAGACCGGAGTCACTTATCAATTTTATCACGCGTTGGCACTGTTTGTTTTAGCGCTTTGGTTAAAGCAGTCACAGTCAGTCTGGTTTGTTGCCAGTGGTTATTTGTGGCTGGCTGGCGTGGTTTTATTTTCCGGCAGTTTGTATGCCTTAGCACTTACCGGTGTTAAATGGTTTGGGCCTATAACGCCTATTGGCGGGTTATTATTTATTGCTGGCTGGGTCAGTTTATTAGTTGGCGCAATAAAGTTAGGAGCAGGTAGTTAATGAGTGAGATTGTTAACGGCAGAGGTAGTGGCATTGTATTGCTGTGTCGTGCTGGGTTCGAAGGTGATTGCGCGGCCGAAATTCAGGATAAAACCGCGGAACTGGGTGTTTATGGTTATTGCCAGACACAACCCGAGCAAGCTTACGTTACCTATCATTGCCAGCACGAAGAAGCAGAGCATATTGCCCGTAAACTGACGCTGAAAGACCTGGTTTTTGCGCGCGAAATGTTTGCCTTGCTGGGGCCGGTTAAAGTGGCCGGTATAGAAGACCGTGCCAGCGAAGTCATTAAGGTATTAAAACCTCACCAGGAAACGTTTGGCCTGGCTGGTGAGTTACGAGTGGGAACTCCAGATACTAACGAAGCTAACCAGCTATCCAAATTCTGCCGTAAGTTTAGCGTGCCGCTGCGTCAGGCGTTGCGTAAAGAAGAGCTTTTAAGTAATAAACCGCTAGCTAAACGACCGATGCTGCATGTGTTATTCGTCAACCCGGCGCATGCCTTGGTGGGCTATTCATACAGCTATAACCAAACCTTACACAACGGTGGTATTGTGCGCTTGCGTATGCCAAAAGAGGCACCAAGCCGTTCAACGTTGAAACTGGATGAAGCCTTTCAGGTATTTGTACCTGAAAACGAACATGAAAAACGTGTTCATTCGGGCATGAAGGCGGTAGATCTTGGTGCAGCGCCGGGAGGCTGGACTTATCAGCTGGTACGCCGCGGTATGATGGTACAGGCTGTGGACAACGGGCCGATGGCAGAATCCTTGATGGAAACCGGTCAGGTTAAGCACATTCAGGAAGACGGTTTTAAATTCCGCCCGAAACGCAAAAATGTTACCTGGCTGGTGTGCGATATGGTTGAAAAACCCGCACGTGTCGGCGAGCTGATGACCAGTTGGTTACTGGACGGTGACTGTGAAGAGGCCATATTTAATTTAAAGCTACCAATGCGTCAGCGCTATGCCGCAGTTAAAGGCTACCTGGATCAGATTAAAGAACAGCTACAAACCGAGGGGACTAAGCCGTTTGAAATTCAGGCCAAGCACCTTTACCACGACCGTGAAGAAATTACCGTACATTTGCGCTGGTTGCCCCGCAGCTAGCTTTAATGGCATAGCCTGAGTTCATTCAGGCTATGCCGTTCGCTTTAAAGACGCTCAATAACCGCCTGAGTAAAGTCAGTGGTACCGTGCGAACCGCCTAAATCACGAGTGGTTCGATCGCCACTGGAAATCACATCTTCTAATGCTTTGGTGATTTTTTCCGCTTGCTCTTGCATGCCTAAGTATTCCAGCATCTGAATTGACGCTAAGATAACTGAGGTTGGGTTTGCCAGGTTTTTACCGGCAATATCCGGGGCTGAGCCGTGTACAGCTTCGAAAATGGCACAGTCTTTACCAATGTTAGCTCCGGGTGCCATACCTAAGCCGCCGACCAAACCTGCGCACAGGTCTGACAGGATATCGCCAAACAGGTTGGTGGTGACAATAACGTCAAACTCTTCCGGGTTCATAACTAAGCGCATGCAGGCAGCATCAACAATCATTTCTGTTGATTCAATGTCCGGATACTCTTCAGCAATTTCACGCGCTACTTTTAAGAATAGACCAGAAGTGGATTTCAGAATATTGGCTTTATGCACCGCGGTGACCTTCTTACGGCCTTCGCGACGCGCGGTTTCATAGGCGAAACGGACAATGCGCTCAGCGCCTTCACGGGTGATTTTGCTGACTGCTTCGGCTTCGTTACCGTCTTCAGACACTTTTTGACCTAAGCCCGAATACATACCTTCGGTATTTTCACGAATGGTAATAATATCAATGTTTTCGTAGCGTGCCTGGGTGCCGGTAAAAGACAGCACAGGGCGTACGTTAGCGTATAACGAAAAATGTTTACGCAGGCTGACATTAATAGAGGTAAAGCCTTCGCCAACCGGAGTGGTTAGTGGACCTTTTAATGTAACACCGTTACGTTCAATCGCATCAAGAGTATTCTGAGGTAATAACTCTCCGGTCTTTTCCAAAGCAGTTAAACCAGCGTCGACGTATTCATATTCAAAGTCACAACCTGCTTTATCAAGAATGGCTGTTGCAGACTCGACAATATCCGGACCGATGCCGTCACCTGGAATAACTGTGATAGTTCTACTCATGAATTGATTCCTTTAAACCGTGTTACAACAAAAACAGGAACGGTAATTCTACCATTGCCGCGCTAATACTGACTAGCAAAGCATTATTCAGTCAGTGAATGTAGGTTATAACGGTGAGTAACAGTGACTTTCAAAAGCCGATTTGGCTTTAATTCGGGTCAGTTGCTCACTGTTTATTTGCAGTTGCTGACAATAAGACTTTAGCATCGATTTTACTGAACTGCTTAACGAGACATCGGGATAATAAGTGCTTAGTGTTAAATAATGAGCTAAAAAAAATAGTGCACCTAATTTATTGGATTCGGCTTTATCCGGGTTTAATAAATTTTCGGTAGCCGGAGGCAATTGCCAGCGCTTAACTAATTGTCGACTGCGACGGAAGTCACTGATATCCAGTGCAGAGCCTACCCAACTTGTACTGTAGCAGTGTTCTATTTCTCGCGGGCGAGGCCACTTTGCCGATTTAAGCAGCTCCGGGTGACGAAAAAGATCGGAGCCTGAAAGTAGGGCAAGTAGTGGTGCCGGGGTTGGCAGGCTAACGCCGGTTTCTGCCGATAAGTGCTGTAGCGTTGTTGTCAGTAAGCCGAGCTTTTGCATTAATGCGTTATGCAGCGGAATGGTATTTAATGAAAACTGATGCTGCAAAAAAGCGGTAGCAAGAATAACGGAAGCCCGTTTAGAGCCTAGCCATAAATAAGATTGCTTTAAGTCCATACGACTGGCTTCGCTGTTGCCAATGCGTTCGCTCTGATGCACGGCAGCATGTAGACTGCTGGCTAAAAAGGGTAGCTGGTTAATTTGCTGAATTACTGCGTTTAAGGCGCCACTGGCATTGGCGTAACGGTTTATTGCGCGTAACAGTTGTCTGGGCGTTTGTTGTGTTGCACTTTTTTGCTCGTGTTTTAGTAACCGGTGCTGAGCCAGAGCGTTCATTTGTTCCTGAGTCAAAGGCTTGTCGTTAACTTGCCAGTTTTGTGTCTCGTTCGGGCTGACATAAAACGGGCTGTCCAGCTTATGTAATAAAGCCAGAATCTGGTGCTTTCCTTCAAAACCTAAAAGTACAGCGGTCTGTTGGTTCTTATGGTGTGAAAACTTTTGCCCGGTTAGCCTTATCGGAAACGCATCCTGCTGATTTAACAGTGTCCAGAAGCGATAGCGGAATTCGCTGTTTAATAAAGGGAAAAAAGCTTGAGTAGGCTCACAGCATTGCAACTGAACCTGAGTTAAGGCGTTAACCCAATAGCGAAAAACGACAATGTCAGCGGATTTTAGTGTTAAAGGCTCTAAAGCCGAAAGCCACAGCGGCTGTCTTAAATGCAGCTGCTTCCAGTGAGAAGGGGCCGGGTTAAGCTTCTCACTGACACAAGCAGCGGCCAGAATTCGACGGTAATGCGAGTGCAAAGACCATTGGTAACCACAATGCAGTGCGGTTACACAAACCGCGAGTAACTCACTTATTAGTTGGTTATTGCCCGGAGCATGTTGCTGAGCGTAAAGGGGAAGTAGTTCCGGCCAGCGGTTTTGCTGATACTCTTCATCAATAAACTGAACCAGACGATAAAGCTGACGAACGTCGTGTTGTTTCAGTAAACTAGCTGCTTTTTCACAACACTCGGTCAGCTTTCTCATTCTCGCCTCTGATAATTCTGATAGTCACGATAAGAGTCGTTGCCCCAGGCGATAAGCTTATTATCGCGAAAAACCAAAGGGGTACATTCATCTTTAGTCGTTATTCCGTCAGAAGTCACGTGATGAGTCCGATAAAACAGAACTTGCATGTCACCTTCAGAGGAGGCTTTCGCTTCGTTGATATCGGGTGAGCCTAAAATACGAATAACGCTGTCTTTGGACATACCGAGATCCAACTGACCAATTTGTCTGGCGTTGTAGGTTTCTCGTTCCTGCCATTGTAAATCAGCAGGATCAGCCTGATAAAGCATCAGCACTGCTCCTACTATGGCTAGGTAAGAAACAGCGCCAATGGCGAGTATGACAAAGACTTTATTTTTCATAAATCCTTCAGTCAGTAACAACCTTATAACAAGGATGATACACCGAACCTGGCAATTTCATACGTCCTTGTTCGACGAATGCTCTTAACAATACGTCCAGTCGTTTCATTAACTCTTTTTCACCGTGAATGGTAAATACGCCTTTTTCCCGAATTTGGCGAATGCCGCCATCTTTCACATTACCGGCAACAATAGCTGAGAATGCACGGCGTAAGTCCGCTGCTAACTCTTCTTTAGGCTGTTCCGGGTGCAGGTTTAGCGACGCGACATTTTCGTGAGTCGGGTAGAACGGGCGCTGGAAGTTTTCATCAATAAACAAGGTCCAGTTAAAGTAGTAAGCGTCACCAGAATCACGGCGATATTGTTTTACTGCTGCCATTCCGGCGTGCATGTGCTGCGCAACACCTGAAGGGTCTGCAATAATAATACGATAGAATCCGCGAGCCTCTTCACCCAGAGTTTCAACAATAAAGGTATCCAGCGCATCAAAGTAATCTTTAGACGCTTCAGGGCCTGTTAATATAACCGGTAAGCTTTGTTGTTGGTTTTTCGGGTGCATCAGTATGCCAAGAAGATACAACAGTTCTTCAGCCGTACCAGCGCCCCCCGGGAAAATAACAATACCGTGCGCACAGCGAACGAAGGCTTCCAGGCGCTTTTCAATATCGGGCAAAATAACCAGTTCGTTAACGATAGGATTGGGTGGCTCGGCAGCGATAATGCCCGGTTCAGTAAGACCTAAATAACGCCCACCACTAATACGCTGTTTAGCATGACCAATAGTCGCGCCTTTCATCGGGCCTTTCATTGCACCCGGACCACACCCGGTACAGATATTTAAGCCACGCAAACCCAACTGATAACCCACTTCTTTAGTGTATTTGTACTCAGCTTCGTTAATCGAGTGACCGCCCCAGCAAACAACCATATCGGGCTCTTGCATGGCCTGAATAGTGCGGGCGTTGCGTAGAATATCGAACACCACGTGGGTTAGGGTAGCACTGTCAGCGTCTTTTAGTTCTTCTTCTGAGTAGCGCTCTCCGGTAAAGAGAATATCGCGCAATACCGATTCCAGTAATTCACGAATACCGACAATGAGTTCGCCATCAACAAAAGCTTCTGCCGGCGGCTCAATTAACTCAATTTTAATACCGCGCTCTTTGCGGATAATATTAACGGCGAAATCTTTATACTTATCGTAAATTTCAGCGCTGCTGTCGGTATTACTTCCGGCATTTAAAACCGCGAGACAGCAATTACGAAATAATTTATAAAGTTGGCTGTTTGAGGATTGCTTTAAACGTTCTATTTCCAGTTGCGACAAAAGAGACATGGTGCCTCTTGGAGAAATACTTGCTCTCATTATTTTTCCATACTCCTGTAATAACGATGACTCGGCGTCATCCTTGTGCCGGCGGTGATCATCAGCGTTGGTTTCTATTTGGCTGCGATAACTTTATTGCGCCCGCTATTTTTTGCTTCATAGAGCGCCTTATCGGCTCTTTCAAAAACCGCCAGCGGTGTATCTTCATTATATTTAAATTCAGCTATTCCTGCGGAAATAGTAATGCGTATATCGTCGGTTTTAAATTTAAACGGGATATTAGCCACTTTCTCCCGCGTATTCTCTATATGTTGATAGGCACTTTGTCCATCAGAACAGAATATGATAGCAAACTCTTCGCCACCATAGCGACAAACAAAGGCCGATTCTTTTAACGATTTGCTGAGAGTACCTGCAATAACTTGTAAGGTTTTGTCGCCGGCAATGTGGCCGAAGCTATCATTAATGTTCTTAAAATGATCCACGTCGATAATCGCTATGCTGAGCGGAGTTTCATCTTTGCCCCAGCGCTGGAACTCCAGATTCAAGCGTTCATCAAAAGCAGAGCGGTTAGGCAGTTTGGTCAGGTTGTCCTGTAAACTGCGGAACTTTTGTTTAGCCAGCTCCTGTTTATAGTGTAAAACCTGCGCTTCGGTTTCACGAAGTTTTTGTTCCATGGCTTGTGTGTTGCTATGGAAACTTTGACGTTCTTCATCATGCAACTGAAGGTGCTGATTCAAAGTTTCACCTAAACGGTGCAACTGCAAACCGACAGACTCTTTCAAATCGTTAAGTTCATACGCGTCAGTGACACAAGCCTTTATCTCAGAAACGCCACTTTTTAGTTGCTGGTTCAGATGCAGTCGCTGATCAGCAAAGTCTGCAGAATGATTTATGGTTTGACCTAAGACACTCTGAACAGATTCTAAAGATGCATTTAACTGTTGTAGAAACAGCTGCGCTGAGCGGCGTTCATCGTTAATGTTGTTAAATACCAGCCGCATAACCTTTAAGGTGATAGCTAGCAAGGTTTCACTGGTCTGTGGCTTTTGTAAAGCTACTTTCACTTGTTGCAGGGTATCTGCGGCACTGCCCAGAAATTCCACTTCACTTAGTAAATCAACCAATTGATTTTGGTACTGAGTTACTTGGGTCTCAGTCTGAGTACCTTGCTGCTGATAAGAAAGTGCAAGCAATTGATTAACCAGGGGCAAATAATGAGAAACCGTCATTGTGGGTTGCTCAAACTCATTTGCTATTTTTTGTAGCTGGCTCTTGCCGTTGCTATCGCGGGGCTTAACGTGTTGTAAAGCTAACTGGATACTTTCATTGCTTTCTCTAAGAAGAGTTTGCATACGGACAGTATGCTGAGAAATTACCTCTCCCACTTGCTGCATCATGGGCTCTAGCACCGCGGCGGACGCATTTTGCTGAAGATGACCACGTAATTTATGCAGTAAACCGTCTAACTCACTGTCAACACCATTTAACGCCAGACAAAGATCATTTACAAAATTCGAGTAACGCTGTGAGTCGCGCTGATAATCGTCTTCTATCTGTTTGCGTGACTGGATACTTTGTCGCAGCTTCTTACTAAGATGCTGAACCTGCTCTTGTGGTGTCTCAGGTATTGTCAATGCTCACCTACCCAATATTGAAGTCAATACGCATAATACGAAAATTAATCAGATAAAGTCTAACCTATCTGAATTTATTTACTATTGGTGAATTGTGGTAGTCTTTGAACAAGTTAACTAACAAATAAAGCGAAACTAACGGAGATAAACTGTGCGCAAGAGCTTATTAGCTGTTGGTGTTATGTTGGCACCTTCCATTGTATTAGCAAATACCGACTATAAAATTGATTTAACGCAACCTGAGCACCACAAGGGTGAAGTGTCGATTACCTTCCCGGCCAGTGATGCTAAGTTTCTGGATGTGAAGATGCCATCCTGGAGAACAGGTTATTATCGCATTTTAAATTTAGCGAACGGTGTTCGTGATTTTGAAGTTCAGAGTAATGGTGAAAAACTTCGCTGGGAAAAAGTTGATAAAAGCACCTGGCGAGTTTACTTACCTGAAAACAGCGGCGAAGTGACCGTAGATTACGAAATTTACGCGAATCAACTTGGTCGCCGCAGCCGTCATATTGATGACAGCCATGCCTATTTAGATGCATCCGCTGTGTTCATGTATGCAGATGCGTGGCGTGACGAGCCGGTTTCAGTTTCTCTGGATGTACCGGGTGAGTGGAAGAGTTATTCCGGTATGGACAGAGATGGCGGACATCAGTTCTCGGCCGCAAACTGGGATGTCTTAGTTGATTCGCCAATAGAAACAGGCATTAGCAAACACTATGAATTCACTCAGGATGATCGCGATTATGAAGTCGTATTCTGGGGTGAGGGTAACTACGACGCTGAAAAAACGGTCGAAGATTTACAAAAGCTAGTGGCCACCGGTGACTCGATTTGGAGCAGTTACCCATTTGAGCGTTATGTCTTTATGATCCACGCGACGACTGGGGCTGGTGGTGCAACGGAACACAAAAACTCGACGATTATCCAGCGCCCCAGATACAGCTTTGCCAGTCGCGATGATTACTTGTCGTTTATGTCCACAGCGTCACACGAGTTTGTGCATACCTGGAACGTGAAAGCTTATCGTCCGGATGGACTGGTTCCATACGATTATCAAAAAGAAAACTACACTGATTTATTCTGGATTGCTGAAGGTTCAACCAGCTACTTCCAGAATCATTTGTTATTACAGGCGGATATTATGGAACCGTCTGAGTATTTTGAGCGGGTGGCAACCAGCATTGACCGTTACCGAGCAAAGCCAGGCAGGGATGTTATGTCAGTGGCTGAAGCCTCTTTTGAGGCGTGGATTGATCAATATGGAGATCGCGCGCACAACGATTCTGTGAATATTTATTCGGAAGGTGCTCTGGTTTCCTGGATGCTGGACAGCGAGTTGTTGAAAACAACCGATGGGGAAGTTAGCTATCGTGACGTACATAATGAGTTGTATCAGCGCTTTGATGCCGACGAGCAGGGCTTCACTTCAGCCGACGTGCTAACTATTTTGAAAGACTTAACGGGTAAGTCCTGGCAGGGCTGGTGGCAGGAAAATGTTGAAAGTCCGGCGGCAGATATTCCATTTGAAAGTATGCTGGAGCAAGTTGGATTAGAACTGGTGTATGAGCAGGGTGAGGACGAAGACAGCGTTGAAAAAGCCTGGGCCGGCTGGAGTGCTAATGAAGCCAGTGGCGGCATGGAACTGACCCGGGTTAGTAAAGGCAGCCCGGCCTGGGAAGCGGGCTTTACACCGGGTGATGTCATTGTTGCTTATGACGGACATACCGTAGTTGATGGTCGCTTTAAAGAAGCTTTTGCTGAATATAAAGCGGGTGATTCTATTGAAGTAACATTCTTCCGTCGCGACCAGTTGCACAAGAAAACCTTAACGGTGCAACCAACTCCTGCAACCGATGCGAAAATTGAACCATTAGACGAGCCTACTGCTGAACAGAAAGCTCGTTTCCTGCAATGGTTACAAATTCCGCACCCTAACGCTTAATCAGTTATTGTCGGGCCATGCGTTGCATTTGCAGCGCTGGCTCGAAGTCTGAACGAAATGGGTTTATGTCCAGACCGCCACGACGTGTGTAACGGGCATAAACCGTCAACTTTTTCATTCCTAGTGCTTTCAAGTCCTGATAAATGCGCTCGACACATTGCTCGTGGAATTCGTTATGACGTCTGAATGAGACCAGATAAGCCAGCAGTGCAGCGCGATCCAACTTCGGCCCCTGATAATGAATGTAAACCGAACCCCAATCGGGTTGATTGGTTATCAGACAGTTCGATTTTAACAGATGACTGTGTAGCTCTTCTTCTGTTTCATTTTGTTCTGTAGCAAGTAGTGACGGCTGATAGTCGTAATGCGAAATACTAATATCCTGATGGTCGATGCAATGACCCGGGAAAGTCGCCACGGATTCACCTTCCAGCTCAGATAAATGTTCCAGCTTGACTTTAACCGGTGCACCGGCACAAGCGGACAGGTCGGTTTCCATCAGTTGTTGCACCTGCTCCCATGTGTCAAAACGCGAGTCATTGAAGCTGTTTAAGTAAAGCTTAAACGACTTGGATTCGACCAGATTAGGACTTTCGGCAGGCACTGCAAAATAACCCACCGCAACCTGTGGCAGTCCGTTTGAGTTTAGCCAGGAGATTTCATAACCGGTCCATAAATCTACACCCGAAAAAGGTAGCTTATCTTTAAGCCCTATAGGTTCCCGATTCAGTGAGCGGGGGACTGGTTGCAACTGCTTTGGGTCATATTCATTCGGGTAGTCGGTGTGTTGACCCAGAGATAAGTGGTCTAGTGCGTCCTTCTTTGGCATTTAAGTCGCTCCGTAAGTACAATGGCTGTATTGTAAATTTTCTTAGGTGTAAGTACCAGATGAAGACGTTAGAAGAATCGATAGATGCACTAATGGTGCGCTATCAGGAAACTGTTCCTGTGCGCTATACAGAGTACGTAGAAGAGTGGAATAGCCCGATTTACGGAACTGTTATTGATGAGAATACGGTTGAATGGACGCCGTGCCGGCAGCCTGAAGCGTTAAACTTTGATGATCTTGAGAGTGCTCTGGAAATGAGTTTCCATCAGAGTATTAAAACTTTGTTTGGCCGCTGGTACGCAGGAGATCTAGCGCTTGATTATCAGGGGCACGAAATTAGCTTGCTACAGACGCAGAGCGCAGAAGATGGTGAACGTTTATTAGAGAATATTACGGGTCACATTTTAATGAAGCGCCGTTTGAAACAGCCTGAAACGGTCTTTATTGGTTTAGGTAGCGAGGATGACGGCTTGTTAGTAACCATAGATAATCAAAGTGGTGCGGTTGGACTTGAATGGGTAGGTAAGGAACAACACGAAGTTCTGTCTGACTCATTGGCTGACTGGCTTGATAATTGTCAGCCTCAAGTCGAGACTGATAAAAACTCTTGATGACAGCTTTGCCGGAATGGCGGATAAATGACTCTCGACAGAATTCCGAAAAATGGTTAAGTTGGTGTTATGAAAAACTAACAATTGGCTATTCATTATGCAGGGTCTGACAGAAAAAACGGAAAACGAAATTGATGAAGCAGGTGAAAACAGCAGTGAGCATGTTCAGGGCGAGCTGGTTTATCTTGTTGCTGAAGATTTGAAATTAGCGGCCTCGCTTTTGTTCCAGACTTATTACGATGATGAGTTGCTGCAGAAAATTTTCCGGTCAGACAAACCTGACTACGATAAGCGTTTACGGGCGGCTATCCGCGAAGACTTAAACGCGTTTTGGGAAAGTGGACAGCCTATTATAGGTATTAGAGACGGCGGTACACTATTAGGTGTCGCGTGTCTTACTCGTCCTGGCAAAAGTTTTGGTCCGGGGCGTTTCTGGCACTGGCGGATAAGCATGTTGCTCACGGCTGGTTTTTTGAGTACGAAACAGGTACTTGAAAAGGAACGCTTAATTCAGGAAGCGATGCCGGATGTGCCTTACCATATGCTGGCATTTATTGCGGTAGCACCACAATATCAGTCGCAGGGCGTGGGGCACTTACTTGTTGAAGCTGCCAAAGCGGTTTTCGAAGAAGACCCGGAATCACAAGGGATAGCGGTTTACGTCACTCGTTCGGATTATCAGGCTTTCTTTAAAAAGCGCGGCTATCGCATACAAGCTCAGATAGAAGTTGAAAAGCTGCCCGGTGAAGTCCTGTTCTATGAACGGCAGCAAGGCTGAGTAAAATGAGTTATTCCAGTTTTAAGGAGTTTTATCCTTATTATTTACAGGAGCACAGCGATAAGCGTTGCCGGGTGCTGCACTATATTGGGAGCACCCTGGTTTTAGTTGTACTTTTTTATGCGCTAGTTAGTGCAAACTATTGGTGGTTGTTAGCATTGCCTATTATTGGTTATGGCTTTGCCTGGCTCGGTCACTTTATTTTTGAAAAGAATAAACCAGCCACTTTCCAATATCCTTTGTACAGTTTAATGGGTGACTGGGTTATGTATAAAGACGCCTGGGTCCGGTTATTAAGCGGGAATTCTAAAGGGCGGTAATTCAACGCCGACCAAACGCTGATTATGAAGGGTTAAGTCGCCTTCATAACGAGTTTCGCCGTCGCTGCTAAAGCCCATTTTAAAAGTACTACGCCAGCCCGGTTGACTGCCTTTAAATGACCAACGCGTCTCCTCGCGACGAATATCTAAAAACTGAAGCCCTTGCTGCTTACAGTAAAATACCGCATGCTTTTGCGCACTTTCTGACTGTTGGCGATGTTGCCAGAACACCCATATTGCCGTTGCCAGCACCAGTAAAACAATGACATCAAGTAAATTCATTAGCTTCCCTGAGTCTGTTGTTTTAATCGGTTTAATGCTTCATTAACCGCCGCAGACTGTTTTTGTTGAGCAATAATGGATAACAGTAACGGACGTATGTCCGGCAGGGCAATAATATCCTGGAATAATGCATCAAATAATGAATTATCAAGCTCTGCGATGGCGTCTAAGTAGCGCAGCAAATTTTGTTCTTCGCAAAGCACCGGCCATAAACGCGCAGCAATAACAACGAGCTGATCGGCATTGGCATTTGGAACCAGCGTGTTTATTGCTTTTTGTACCCGAGGATGAGCTGACGCTGAGGCCAGCGCGCGCAAACTGTCAGTGCACAGTTGAGCATTACTGCTCTCGAGGTTATGCAGAAGAGCGTCTCTTACCGGTGGAGTCAGGCTTTGTTGCTCAAGCGCAACCGCCAACGGCTGGCGCACAGCACTCGGATAATGAGAGAAATGCGTTGCTATGGCTTTGCTCAGTTCCGGCAATTGCTCTAACCGGGCAGCGCAGTCGTGTAACCCCTGCAAGCCTATTTGTTGCCAATCTATGCCGCTTTCAGGTTGCTTCAAATAGGCTTCCGCCGTTTCAAAATGTATGGACGGCGACAATTTTTGCTGGCGCTGAACCCGGGCATGCAAAGCTGCGCGCTGTTGCTCATTCGGCGTTAATAAATACGGATTTTGCTGCAGTTGTTTTTGCTGCTCCTCGGTCATTTCTTCGGTAATTTCATGGCCCAATGCATTGATCACGTACTCCAGATATTGATTACGTGCGGCTATATTTAAAAGCCCGCGCTCGTCCAACGGAAATTGCAAAAACCAAATAAAAGGCTGTTGATCATGTTGTTTATGCTGGAACAGTATCGCCAATTGAGCCTGCCGCGCAATGGGGTAAGGGTATGGACGTTGTTGTTGCTCAATGGCTGCAAACTCTTCTTGAGACAGCTCTGTCAGGCATCTGCCAATATCAAAAATTTTGTATTCGGCTTGGCCGGCTTGCAAAAACTCACCCAAGGTGGTGATGGTCGGTGCTGACACAGGCGCTCCCTTTTTGCTTGAATTTTAAGGCGTATTAAATCACTATGGCGCCATTATATCGGTTTATACAATGATGTGGTAACGGAGTCTGATATGGAGCAGTATCAGAAAGCCGCTCGATTGCTGGATAGAATAGAGCGTGAACTGAACAGTCTTGGCTTATGGCAGTCTCACCACCCGCCGGTGCAGGCGTTGGAGAGTCAGCAGCCTTTTGCTGTCGACACGCTGGAATTTCATCAGTGGCTGCAGTTTATTATGCTTCCCCGAATGTGGGCGTTAGTGGATAGCAAGCGCCCTTTGCCTGAGGGTATTGCTGTTAGCCCCATGGCTGCGCATATCTACCGCAGCGAGCTGGAACAATACGAACAACTTATTGCACTGATACGTGAATTTGATGTGTTGCTCAGCGGAACTGACCCCTTGCAGGAAGATGTTTAACGGTGAGTCAGTTAGAAGTTGTTTATCTGGATGAGCACCTTGCCGTTATTAATAAGCCCAGTGGCTTATTGGTTCACCGAAGCCGTATAGCCAGCGGTGCCCGCGAGTTTGCAATGCAGATGCTGCGGAATCAACTTGGCTGTCATGTTTACCCTGTTCATCGTTTAGATCGCCCGACATCCGGTTTGTTGATTTTTGGCTTAAACAGCGATGTCGCCCGTACTCTGACAGAGCAACTGACCGCTCGCGAAGTGAGCAAAACTTACCACGCTGTGGTCCGAGGCTACGTACCAGAAAACGGTACTATCGATTACGCGCTGAAAGAAGAACTGGATAAGCTTGCTGATAAAGAGGCGGATCCGGATAAAGATAAGCAGCCGGCGGTAACGCATTATCAGTGTTTAAAGCAGATTGAACTGCCTTATAAAGTCAGTAAAAAACATGACACCACACGTTATTCACTGGTTCAGATGCAACCGGAAACGGGGCGCAAGCATCAATTACGTCGACACATGGCACACATTAGGCATCCCATTGTCGGTGATACTAACCATGGTGATGGACGGCATAATAACTTTTTTCGCGAGCACTTTAATTGCCACCGTTTACTGCTGGCAGCGACTGGACTTAGCTTTAAACATCCGGTCAGTGGCGAGTCCATCAATTTGGAAATACCACTGCCGGATGAGTTTCACCAGCCATTTCTTAAGTAAAAATTATTCCGCGCTACGTAGCAGGGCATTGATACCCACTTTGGCACGAGTTTTAGCATCAACCCGCTTAACAATGATGGCAGCGTAAAGGCTGTGCGTTCCGTTTGCAGAAGGCAATGAACCCGGTACAACAACGGAACCTGAAGGTACGCGACCATATAGAATGCGGTCATTTTCGCGGTCATAAATGCGCGTGCTCTGGCCAATGTAAACGCCCATGGAGATCACCGCGCCTTCTTCAACAATAACGCCTTCAACAATTTCTGAGCGCGCACCAATGAAGCAGTTATCTTCAATAATCGTCGGGTTGGCCTGCAGCGGCTCCAGAACACCACCGATACCAACCCCGCCGGATAAGTGAACATTTTTTCCAATTTGCGCACAAGAGCCCACGGTAGCCCAGGTATCCACCATAGTGCCTTCACCAACGTATGCACCAATATTAACGTACGATGGCATTACGACAACGTTGCGGCCGATGAAAGCTCCTTTACGAACCATGGCAGGTGGTACAACGCGCATGCCTTCGGCACGGAAGCGGGCACTGTCATAGTCAGCAAATTTGGCCGGCACTTTATCCCAGAAGCGGGTTTCTCCGCCTTCAATCAGGTCGTTGTCGTTTAAGCGAAATGATAAAAGAACCGCTTTCTTAAGCCATTGATGAACAACCCATTCACCGGAAATTTTTTCGGCTACCCGTAATTCGCCGCGGTCAATCTCGTCGATAACGTAACGCACAGCTTCGCGTAGGTCGTCGTTGTCGGTACGGGCATTGATTTGATCACGTTGTTCAAATGCATCGATGATGCGCTGCTTTATGTTTTCCATGATAAGAATTTAAAACTCCAGGTCTTTGATAATTTTTGCTTTCAATGTTTTTTTCTGTTTGTCGCTAAGGGCGGTTTGCTGCTCGGTAGTGACAATAAATAAATCTTCTGCCTGCTCGCCTATGGTGGTGATTTTCGCTGCCAGCAGAATAACGTTCTGTTGCTGTAAAATAGCGGCAAGTTTAGCAATAAGCCCCGGCCTGTCCAGTGTTACCAGCTCGAAGGTGGTACGGCCGTGGTGTTTACTCGGTATAAAAGTGACCTCAGTTGCCACCGAAAAGTTCTTCATGCGCCGCGATAATGGTCGTTTAGTGCTGGGAACGGGTATCCGTTTATGCAGGACATCCAGCAATTGTTGTTTTACTTCTTCAATACGATGAGGCTCTGTTAACGGCTTGCCGTCTCTCTGTAGCACCACAAAGGTATCCATAACAAAGCCGTCGCGGGTAGCCAGAATTTGTGCATCCAGAATGTTGAGTTGCTGACTGTCGAGAACACCGGCAACCGAGGCAAATAAATGACCTTCTTCGTGATGGTAGATAAACAACTCAGTTGTGCCGTAGTTGTTTTCGTCTCCGATGAGAATGAGCGGCAACTGCTCGCTTGGCAGGTTCAGAATATGCTGTGAATGCCAGCTGATTTGCTCTGCCGTATGGCGGAAAAAATAATCCGCGGTAAAACGCCCCCATAACGCCAGAATTTCTGCTTTTTTAAAGCCTGCGCTTAGTAGTAAGGCCATTGCACTGGCTTTATTCTCATTAATTTTTTGGCGAATATCCAGGGTAGGCTTATTACTGTCCTGCTGCAGTAAGTACGAAGTGGCGTTATAAAGCTCTTCCAGTAAAGTTGCTTTCCAGTTGTTCCAAAGCGACTGGTTCGTTGCCCGAATATCTGCCACCGTAAGACAGTAAAGGTAGTCTAGCCGCTCGAGCGTCGAAACTTGATTTGCAAAGTCTTGAATAACTTCCGGGTCATGAATGTCCCGCTTTTGCGCGGTAACCGACATGGTTAAATGGTGCCGTACTAGCCAGGCCACTAGCTCTGCGTCTTCTTCACTGTAACCGTGTTGGTGGCAAAAATTACGCGCATCCATTTCGCCAAGCTCTGAGTGATCGCCGCCGCGACCTTTAGCTATGTCATGGAAGATACCCGCCAAATACAAGCAATAGCGGCGATCCATTTGCGCCACGAGTTTTTCGCACAGTGGAAATTGATCCTGATAATCTTCGTCACTAAAGCGGTACAAATTTCTTACTAAGCGAAAGGTGTGTTCATCCACTGTGTAGGCGTGAAAAAGGTCAAACTGCATTTGTCCGACAATCTGTTGCCACTGCGATAGGTAGCTCGCCAGCACACTGTGGTGATGCATCAGTGCAAAGGACAAACCACAGCCTCTGGGATGCTTAATCAGTTGGTTGAATAAGTCACGGCATTCCGGATCGTGGCTTAATGGCTCGCTTAGTTGGGCGCGGGCATTTCTGAGTAAACGTATGGTATTTGAGTGTATGCCTTTTATTTGCGGATGTTCCGCAATGCAGACAAAAGCGCGGATAATATTACAGTGATTATCGAATACATTGTCGTGGCGTGCTGTTAACAGTTTATTCGCAACCGCAAAGTCATCGCTAATATGTTCAGCGTGTTGTAAGTCCTGTGTTCCTAGTATTGCCTGATGAAAAAACTGCAGAAGCATCTGGTTAAGCTCGCTGACGCGTAAGACCACTTTAAAGTAATCTTTCATCATGGTTTCAACGGATGCTTTACCTTCATTACCATAGCCCAGGCGAACAGCAACGCCTGGCTGAAAGTCAAAGAGTAAGCGGTCTTCGCGTTTACCTGCTTCCAGATGAAGGGCAAAGCGTATGCGCCATAGCCAGTTCATGCAGTCGCGCAATTCAACGAATTCATCGGCTGTCATATAACCGTACTCAACCAGGTTTTCATCCGAGTGAGTACGGAAGTGACGCTTAGCAATCCAGCCTACGGTCTGAATATCACGGAGCCCACCGGGACTCGATTTAATATTCGGTTCCAGGTTATAAGATGTGCTGTGGTATTGCTGGTGGCGCTGCTTCTGTTCATCCAGCTTGGCCTGATAGAAATCGCGACTAGACCAGGGAAAGTCATTTAACAACTGTTGATGAAATTCATTGTAGAGCGACTCAGCCCCTGAAAGGTATCGGCTTTCAATAAGGTTTGTGGCTATCGTGATATCGTTTTCTGACTGAGCGAAGCAATCTTCAATAGTACGTACCGAATGGCCGATATCCAGGTGCAGGTCCCATAAAAAGGTAACAAACTGTCCGAGCTTTTCAGACAACTTAGCTTCGGCTTCAGCATTTTCAGGGCCAACTAAAATGAGCAGGTCGATGTCCGACCCGGGGTGCAGAGTTTCACGACCATAGCCGCCCACAGCTAAGATGCTTGCCGGTTCGCCATTAAGCTGAAATTGCTGCCACAACTGGCCAATTAACTGGTCAAAAAAGGTCGCACGGTGATGAACCAGCTCATCAATATCGGCGGTGACAAAACGCGCGGCAGACCAGTTTTGGTAACTTTCTAAAAGCGCTTTGTAGTCTTTTAGGCAAGGTTGCAGGGTTCGGTCAGGCCAGCGCCCGTGAAAGTCTTTATCTTCTTGAACGTTAGCCATAGGCTCTCCCCTGCAAATGCGTTAGCTGTGCTCGATAACTCGCGCTAAGTCGGGCTCATCACTGCGCAGTGTCAGTACTTCAACACCGTTATCGGTAACTAATAATGTATGTTCCCACTGTGCACTTAAGCTGCGGTCTTTCGTCAGTACGGTCCAGCCGTCTTTCATTAATTTTGTGTGACGCTTACCAACATTGACCATAGGTTCAATAGTGAAACACATACCGGCTTTTAACTCTTCGCCAGTACCCGCCTCACCGTAATGCAGAATTTGTGGGTCTTCGTGGAATACGGAGCCAATACCGTGACCGCAATACTCACGAACGATAGAATAGCCATGACCTTCGGCGTGTTTCTGAATAACTTCAGCAAAGTCACCCAGTTTGATACCCGGTTTAACCATTTCTATAGCTTTATAAAGCGACTCCTGAGTTACCTTAATTAATCGCTCAGCCATTATTGAGGGTTTACCCACAACAAACATTTTTGAGGTGTCGCCATGGTAACCATCCAGTTTAACGGTAACGTCAATATTCATGATATCGCCGTCTTTCAGTTTTTTGGGGCCAGGAATACCATGACAGACACAATGGTTAACGGACGTACATATCGATTTAGGGAAACCGTGATAGTTTAATGGTGCTGGATAGGCGTTATGATCCGTGATGTACTTATGGCAGATATCATCCAGTTCTTCCGTGGTTACGCCTGGTTTGACGTACTCACCAATCATTTCAAGCACACTGGCGGCGAGTTTGCCTGCGGCGCGCATTTTTTCGATTTCTTCGGGTGTCTTAATTGAGATGGTCATTCTCTTCCTGTCCATGACTGCTGGAAAAGCCGACAGTTTAACAGTGACTGATAAAATTCGCTATCTTTGAGGTGGGTCAAAGCAGAAGTTAGCGAAGGTTTTTTGTTGTGCAGGGCTCAGCTTTATGGTATAAAACGCACGCTTTTTTGGCCTTATGCCAACAAAGTACACTTGTATGTAAATTATAATCCACACATACATCGACACATAAGGCGGGGTGCTTGTCTAAGAACAGGTCGGCTTATGGGATGTATGGAGGCTTAACCCCCTAAAAAGGAAAATATTATGGCTAACGTGTCAATGCGTGACATGCTGAAAGCGGGTGTCCACTTCGGTCACCAAACTCGTTTCTGGAACCCAAAAATGAAACCTTACATTTTTGGTGCTCGTAACAAAATTCATATCATTAACCTCGAAAAAACTGTGCCTATGTTCAACGACGCGTTGAGCTATATGCAGCACGTTGCTTCTAACAAAGGTAAAATCCTGTTTGTTGGTACTAAGCGCGCAGCAGCTGAAGCGGTTAAAGAAGCAGCCATTAACTGTGGTCAGTACTATGTAAACCACCGTTGGTTAGGCGGCATGTTGACTAACTGGAAAACAGTTCGTCAATCAATCAAGCGTTTAAAAGACCTTGAAACAATGAGCCAGGACGGTACTTTCGAGAAACTGACCAAGAAAGAAGCTTTGGTTAATACTCGTGAAATGGAAAAGCTGGAAAAAGGCTTAGGCGGTATCAAAAACATGGGCGGCTTACCTGACGTTCTGTTTGTTATCGACGCTGATCACGAACACATCTCTATTAAAGAAGCAAATAACCTGGGCATTCCAGTTGTTTCTGTTGTGGATACAAACTCTAACCCTGACGGTGTGGACTACATTGTTCCAGGTAACGATGACGCAATCCGTGCGGTTCAATTATACTTGAACACTGCTGCTGAAGCGGTAAAAGAAGCACGTACAGCGCAAGTTGAAGCGAAAGACTCTGACGATTTCGTCGAAGCAACTGAATAATCGAGGAATAGAATCATGGCTATTACAGCAGCTCTAGTTAAAGAACTGCGCGAGCGCACAGGCGCTGGCATGATGGACTGCAAAAAAGCATTGCAGGAAGTCGACGGTGATATGGAAGCGGCAATTGAACTGATGCGCAAGAGCGGTCAGGCAAAAGCAGCTAAAAAAGCAGGCCGTGTTGCGGCTGAAGGCGTTATCTTAGTTAAATCTGAAGGTAACCAGGCAACTTTGGTTGAACTGAACTGTGAGACCGACTTTGTTGCTCGCGATGACAGCTTCCTGGCATTCGGCGATAAAGTTATTAACGCCGCATTTGCTAACAAAGAAAATGACGTTGAAGCATTAAAAACTACTGACATCGACGGTCAGACTGTAGAGAAAACTCGTGAAGACTTAGTCGCTAAAATTGGTGAGAACATGAACGTTCGTCGTGTTCAAACTCTTGAAGCTGGCGACGTTGTTGCGACTTATACTCACGGTGCCCGCATTGGTGTTGCTGTTGCTTTAACCGGCGGTGACGAAGATCTGGCTCGCGACCTGTGCATGCACGTTGCTGCAAGCAGCCCGCAATTCGTTAAGCCTGAAGACGTTGCAGCTGAAGTTGTAGAAAAAGAGCGTTCTATTCAGGTTGATATCGCGATGCAAAGCGGTAAGCCGAAAGAAATTGCTGAAAAAATGGTTGAAGGCCGTATGCGTAAGTTTACCGGTGAAATCAGCCTGACAGGTCAGCCTTTCGTAAAAGATCCATCAATGACTGTTGGTGAGTTACTGAAGAAAGCTGGTGCTGATGTTGTTACTTTCGTTCGCTTTGAAGTGGGTGAAGGTATTGAACGTAAAGAAGAAGATTTTGCTTCTGAAGTTCAGGCACAAGTGGCGGCAGCGAGTAAAGGCTAATAACGTGGTCTCGACCAGCCCCATGAAATAGAAAATTATAAACCGCGTCTTGAGCGTTCAGGACGCGGTTTTTTTTAAACTAAAGGAAAGAGTAGAGGCAATGATGAGCACCCATCCGAAACCCAGTTATCGACGCATATTGTTAAAACTCAGTGGTGAAGCCCTTATGGGAGATGAGCCATTTGGTATTGACGCCAAAGTACTTGATCGTATGGCGCAGGAAATTAAAGAATTGGTTGAACTTGGGGTTCAGGTTGGTTTAGTCATTGGAGGCGGTAACTTATTCCGTGGAGAAGGTTTAGCAAAAGCGGGTATGAATCGGGTTGTGGGCGACCACATGGGCATGTTGGCCACTGTAATGAATGGTCTGGCTATGCGCGACGCTTTACACCGTGCCTTTGTTAACGCACGTTTAATGTCAGCTATTGAATTGACGGGGGTCTGTGACAGTTACAACTGGGCAGAAGCCATCAGTTTGCTAAAATCAGGACGTGTAGTGATATTTTCTGCAGGAACCGGTAACCCGTTCTTTACTACAGATTCTGCCGCTTGTTTGCGCGGTATCGAAATTGAAGCTGAAGTCGTACTTAAGGGAACCAAGGTTGACGGAGTATATTCCGATGACCCAGTGAGTAACCCGGATGCCACTTTGTATAAGCATATTAATTACGATGATATACTGGAAAAACAGTTAAAAGTAATGGATTTAGCCGCATTTACTCTGGCGCGTGATCACGCTTTACCTATCCGGGTGTTTAATATGAATAAGCCGGGTGCTTTACGAGCCGTGATAATGGGTGAAGAAGAAGGTACACTTATCAGCAAGAACGCAGAGTAAACGCAGTTATTGAATAAAAGGGTATAAGACAGTGATAAAAGAAACTATAGAAGACGCTAAAGATCGCATGGAAAAAAGTGTTGAGTCGCTGCGCAGTCAAATGTCAAAAGTACGCACAGGCCGTGCTCATCCGAGTATACTGGACAGTGTCATGGTGAACTACTACGGTACTGACACGCCTCTTAAGCAGTTAGCTAATATCACCACGGAGGATTCCAGAACTCTGGCTCTGACAGTGTTTGATAAGTCAGCTTCAGCAGCAGTTGAAAAAGCCATTATTAATTCTGATTTGGGTCTGAATCCGGCCTCAGCAGGCGCAGTTATCCGTATTCCATTACCTCCGTTGACAGAAGAGCGTCGCCGCGACTTAGTTAAAATTGTTCGTGCCGAAGCTGAGAACGGGCGTATTGCGGTACGTAATATTCGTCGCGATGCGAATGGTGATATTAAAGACCTGCTAAAAGAAAAAGAAATTACTGAAGACGAAGAACGTAATGCTGAAGAAGAGATTCAAAAACTGACCGATAAATTCGTGAAGCAAATTGATGAAGCTCTGAAAGCAAAAGAAGCGGATTTGATGGAAATTTAACCATCAAACCTTCCCTACGTTGGTCTATGACGCCGTGTCAGGTATACTCGCACGGCGTTTTTTAATGTTTACGGCAGATTGAATGAAAGAATTACCGTCAATTGAGCAGTTAGTCCCCAAGCATGTTGCCATTATAATGGATGGTAACGGGCGCTGGGCGAAACAACGCGGTAAAATAAGAACCTTCGGCCACAAAGCGGGCGCGGAGGCAGTACGCAAGGCAGTTGCTTTCGCTCGTCGTAACGGTATAGAGTCACTGACTTTATTCGCATTCAGTAGTGAAAACTGGAAGCGTCCGGCAACTGAAGTCTCGGTATTGATGGAATTGTTTATGTCAGTACTGAAAAGCGAAATTAAAAAATTAGATGACAACGATATTCGCTTGCGCATAGTTGGTGACAAAGAGGCTTTTTCAAAACGTTTGCAAAAGCGCATGAGCGAGGCAGAAGAGCAAACGCGAAAGAACAGCGGACTTAATCTGAACATAGCGGCAAACTACGGCGGTCAGTGGGATATTACACAAGCCAGTCGTAAGTTAGCTGAGAAAGTGAAAGCTGGTGAAATAGAGCCGACAGAAATTACTGAACAGACAATAGCCGGTGAATTGATGATGGCCGACCAGCCATTGCCGGACTTGCTCATTCGCACAGGCGGTGAACATCGTATCAGTAACTTTCTTTTATGGCAGCTGGCTTATGCCGAACTGTATTTCACCTCAGTCTTATGGCCTGACTTTGACGATACGGCTTTTGCTCAGGCCATTACAGATTTTGCGCAACGGGAACGCCGTTTTGGTTTAACGAGCGAACAATTAACCGTGCTAATGCAAGGCATAGAAACTCGGATAGAGGAATAACACTTGCTAAAACAACGTATTATTACAGCACTATTGCTGGTTCCGGTGGCACTGTACGGTGTTTTTATGCTGCCGTTGTGGGGCTTTGCTCTTTTTATTCAGGGGGTCCTTATGCTGGGCGCCTGGGAATGGTCTCCGCTAATGGGCGTGCGCCGCACTTCAGCGCGTATCGCTTACACCTTATTTGTCGGTGCCATTATTGGCGTGTTGTCCTGGCTGGCTCCCTACGAGCATTTATGGGAGGGCGGCGAGCTCTCTAAACTCATTTATTACACCATTTTAGCCGGCGGTGTCTGGTGGGTCGTTGCGTTGGCAATGATCGTTAATTACCCCTCCAGCCGACGTATGTGGTCGCGAACCCGCGCCATTGTCGGCGTATTCGGTTTGTTAATTTTTATTCCTACCTGGGCGGCATTAGTCACGGTTCGCTCAATTGATATTGATGAGTCGCGTTTCTTTGGTGGCTGGGTTGTTCTCTTTATTTTACTGCTGGTTTGGGCTGCTGATGTTGGTGCGTATTTTGCCGGCGTGCGTTATGGCCGTAATAAGATGATGCCAGCGGTAAGCCCGGGGAAAACTATGGAAGGCCTTTGTGGTGGTGTGACCTTAGCTTTTGTGGTGATGATGGTTGTGGCGCACTGGACTAAAGTGCCGGCCGATCAGTTTACCGGTTATTACTTAACCGGATTGTTTACTGTGGTTGCCTCAGTATTTGGTGATTTAAACGAAAGCATGTTTAAGCGTAGTGCAGGGGTTAAGGACAGCGGTTCAATTTTACCCGGGCACGGGGGAATTCTTGACCGTATTGACAGTCTTACCGCTGCAGTGCCTATTTTCACCTTAGCTTATCTGGAGTTTTTGCATTAAACCTATGCGTCGAATTACAGTTTTGGGAGCAACAGGCTCTATTGGTCAAAACACATTGGATGTTCTTTCGCGGCATCCGGATGACTTTCAGGTTTTTGCCTTAACTGCCCATAGCCAGGTTAGCGCTATGGCTGAGCTTTGTGTAAAGCATAATCCGCAATATGCGGTTATGGGCTCACAAGATGCAGCTGCTGAGCTTAAAACGTTGCTCGGTCAACAGACTCCAACTCAGGTTGTTTCTGGAGAGCAGGCTTTAGCAGAGGTGAGCTCGGCTGGTGAGGTGGATGTGGTTATGGCGGCTATAGTCGGTGCGGCCGGGCTATCACCGACACTGGCTGCAATTGATGCAGGTAAAGACGTACTGCTGGCGAACAAAGAAGCTTTGGTTATGAGTGGTCAGTTGTTTATTGATCATGCACAACGTTCTGGCGCTAGAATTATCCCAGTCGACAGTGAGCACAACGCTATTTTTCAGTGTTTACCCCAGGCGGCGCAGCAGCAGGTCGGTACTATGGCTCTGGCTGAGCATGGTATCCAGTATTTATTGTTAACGGGGTCAGGCGGCCCGTTCCGCGATTTACCCCTTAATGAGTTGCCTCAGCAAACCGCAAATGCAGCCTGTAATCACCCAAACTGGTCTATGGGTCGGAAAATTTCAGTGGACTCCGCCACCATGCTGAACAAGGGGCTGGAATACATTGAAGCTCGCTGGTTATTTAATTGTTCACGCGACCAACTTAAAGTTGTTATTCACCCGCAGAGCGTTATTCACTCAATGGTGCAATACACCGACGGTTCCGTACTTGCTCAAATGGGCGAGCCGGACATGCGCACACCGATAGCCCATTCGCTGGGTTATCCAGAGCGTTTAGAAAGCGGTGTGGCGGGCTTAGATTTTACTCAAATAGCCGAACTGACCTTTAAGCAGCCCGAAGCGCAACGTTATCCGTGTTTACAGTTGGCAATAGAAGCATGTTGGGAAGGGCAGTGGGCCACTACGGCTTTAAATGCGGCGAACGAAGTTGCCGTCGCTGCATTTTTACAAGAACAGGTTGGCTTTACTGATATTGCAAAAGTTTGTGATTCGGTATTGCAGTCAATACAAGCTGATGAGGCCGACAGCTTAGAGACGCTGTTAGCCATAGATAAACAAGCGCGTTTAGCGGCCAATAAATGGTTGCAGGAGTACGCACAGTGATAGACGCAATTTGGTATTTCTTTTCCTTCGTTGTAACTCTGGGCATTTTAGTTGCTTTTCACGAGTTTGGACACTTTTGGGTTGCGCGCCGTTGCGGCGTAAAAGTGTTAACTTTTTCGGTCGGTTTTGGCCGGGCTATATGGAAACGTAAAGGCAAAGACGGCACGGTTTATCAACTGGGTATTATTCCTCTTGGCGGCTATGTACGCATGCTGGACGAACGCATTGATGATGTCAGCGAGGAAGAACGAGATGTCAGCTTTAATGCACAGTCAGTTTACAAGCGTTTCGCGATAGTTGCTGCGGGTCCGGTTGCGAACTTTGTATTAGCCGTTGCTGTTTTATGGTTGATGTTTGGTATTGGTGTACCAACGGTGAAACCGGTTATCGGCGACATAAAAGCCGACTCTGTTGCTGCTGAGGCTCAACTTGAAAGAGGCAGTGAAATTCTCTCAGTTGATAACGTTGAAGCCTATGACTGGCAACAGGTTCAGTTGGGGCTTATGTCAGCAATAGGTGATGATGAAACGGTGCTCACATTAAGAACACCGGACGGTGATGAAGTTAAACGGACACTGAAGTTAAGTGGCTGGCAGTTTGATCCTGAAACGGAATCGACCTTTGGTAGTTTGGGTATTGAGGTGTATCAACCCGCTGTGTATACCGAGCTTAGCCAGGTGGAAAGCGGCTCGCCAGCCGACGTTGGTGGCTTAAAAGAAGGTGACACAATCACGCGAATTGGTGATGAAAGTGTCGAAAGCTGGACTGAAATACGTAAGATAATCGCTCAATCGGCGGGACAGGACGTTTTATTTACGGTTGAGAGGAACCAGGTTGAGCAGCAAATTTCTGTTCAAATAGGGGAACGGGAAAGCCAAAATGGTGTCATAGGCTACCTTGGCGTAGTTCCGGTAACAGAGCCGTTGCCAGATGATTACGTTTTCACCCATCAATACGGTTTTTTCGGGGGCTTAGCGAAAGGCGCAGAAAAAACTTGGGAATTGATGGTTGTTAGCGTGAAAATGATAGGTAAACTGCTGACCGGAGATGTTTCTGTAAAGAACCTGGCTGGACCTTTAAGTATTGCCGAAGGTGCTGGGGTTAGTGCCAGCAATGGGTTCGTTTATTTTTTAAGTTTTTTGGCGCTGTTAAGTGTCAATTTAGGGATCATTAATTTATTACCTTTACCGGTATTGGACGGCGGTCATTTGATGTTTTACAGCATTGAATGGGTGCGTGGTAAGCCGGTATCCGAAAGAGTGCAAGACGTTTGCTATAGGATTGGTGGGGTGCTGGTATTCGCGTTGATGGCGTTAGCAATATCAAATGACATCGCCCGTTTCGCATTCTGAGTCACGAATTAACAATAAGTAGCTAGTGATAATGACGTTTAAAAAGCTGTTAGTGAGTGCCATGATTGCAGGTGCAGTAGCACCAGCCTACGCACAAGATGAATTTGTTGTCGAAGATATTGAAGTTAAAGGGTTACAACGTGTTGCGTTAGGCGCAGCGTTAACCTATATACCGGTGAGAGTCGGTGACGAAGTTAGCGAGCTGCAAATTCGCAGCGCTATTCGTGCACTGTATTCTTCTACTCATTTCGACTATATCGATGCGCGCAGAAGTGAAGACACTTTGATCTTCACTGTTAGTGAACGGCCAACTATTGCCGAAATCACCTTTGAAGGTAACAGCGATATTAAAGACGAGCAGCTTCAGGAAAGCCTGGTTGATAATAATATTGTTACTGGTGAGCCTTTAGACAGAACCACTATTTCAGGCATAGAAAAAGGTCTGGAAGACTTTTATCACAGCGTTGGTAAATACAATGCCTCGGTAGAAGTTCAGGTCGTGGATTTGCCGCGTAACCGTGTTGAGTTGCGCATGAATTTTGAAGAAGGCGATGCCGCTGAAATTGCGCAAATCAACATTGTGGGCAACAAGGCGTTCGCTGATGAGCTATTACTGGATACCTTTGAGCTTCGGGATAGCCTTCCATGGTGGAACTTTATAGGTGAAAAGCGTTACCAGAAACAACAGTTAAGCGGTGACCTGGAAACCTTAGAGTCATTCTACCGTGACCGCGGTTATTTGCGCTTTCGGGTGGAGTCTGTACAGGTTTCTATGACGCCGGATCGTGAAGGTATTTATATCACCATAAATGTGAATGAGGGTGATAAATACAATATTAGCGAAACGGACGTTATTGGCGACTTGAAAGGGCATGACGAGCTGGTTGGAAAAATCGCTAAAATAGAAGAAGGCACGCTTTATAACGCGGCACAGGTTACTTACATTGAAGATATGATTAGCCGTTTTTATGGGCGCTATGGTTATGCGTACCCAGAGGTTAAGGCTATTCCTGAGCACGACGACGAAGATAAAACCGTTAAAATTACGTTTTCGATAAACCCCGGGAAACGTGTCTACGTTCGCCACATTAACTTTGAGGGTAATGGCGCGACCAAAGACAGGGTGTTACGCCGCGAAATGCGTCAACTTGAAGGTGCCTGGTTGTCTGATAGCAATATTGAACAAGGTAAAGTTCGTCTTCAACGTCTGGGGTACTTCGAAACCGTAGAAACCTCTACTGAACGGGTTGAAGACAGTGATGATCAGGTTGATGTGACTTATAAGGTTAAAGAACAGCCTTCAGGCTCCTTTAATGCTGGTATCGGTTACGGTGATTACTCTGGCCTGCAGCTTAATGCCGGTGTTCAGCAAAACAACTTTTTAGGTACCGGTAACCGGGTTGGTTTTAATATCAGCACTAGTCGGTTTAATAAAAACGTCAGCTTGTCGTATTCTGACCCTTACTTCACCATGAACGGCGTTGGACTCTCAGGTCAGGTTTATATGAGTGAGTTTGACGCGGGTAATGCGCAAAACCTCGTAAACTATAACCAGAAAACCTATGGGGTATCGACCGGACTTAACTTCCCAATTGATGAAATTAACCGCTTAAACTTTGGTATTGGCTATAAAAACCAGGAAGTGAGCGTAAATTCACAGAACCAAAGTATTGAGCAAATTCAGCAGTTTTATCGGTCTTATCTGGATGACCAGAATCCAGAGCGACCAATTAGTTTCGATATTTATGAACTGAACGCAGGGTGGTCACGGGTAACATTAAACCGTGGACAGTTCCCGACCAGCGGTTCGTCGCAGCGTGCCAGCGCTGAAATTTCAGCACCATTTAGTGACGTAAAGTATTTCCGTTTAAACTATGAGTACAAACACTATTATCCATTAAGTCGAGACCAGCAGTGGTCATTTCTCACCAGACTGAATTTAGGTTATGGTAACGGTTACGGTGAAGACGATGCTGGAAATGATTACCTGTTACCGTTCTGGGAGTATTTCCGTATTGGCGGTCAGGGAGACTTGCGTGGCTTTGAACCGAACACTGTCGGTCCCAGAGCTGTTTATGTTGTACCTGAGTCGGTCAACTCAGAGGGTATCCCGGACTTTACCGGGTTGCCGACTCCGAACTACAGTTCAGAAACAGGTAACCAGCAGTTGTTTGTGCAAAACAACTATTCTTTAGGCGGTAACGCTAAAGTGTCTGGCGGACTGGAACTGATTGTACCGACGCCATTTGTTGACGAAGGTATGCGTAATAGTATACGAACTAGTGTCTTTGTTGATTTTGGTATGGTTTGGGATACTGAATTCGACTACGATAGATACAAGGACTTGGAGAATACCAGTCCACAACCGTTAACCGACTATAGTTCTCCGGGAGACTTTCGTGCATCGGCTGGTGTGTCAGTGCAATGGATATCTCCAATGGGTCCATTAACTTTCTCGTTAGGTCGGGCTTTGAAAGAAGTTGAGGGTGATGAAACCCAAGTGTTCTCATTTAATATCGGAACCACATTCTGATAATAATAATTAAATATAGTGATAAAATTTGAAGGAGTTTTACCTTGAAAAAGTTAATTAAATCTACAGCTGCAGCGGTTGCTGTTTCTACAGCGCTTTTTGCTGGTGCCGCACAGGCGCAACAAAAAATTGGTGTGGTCGATATGATGGAAGTATTCCAGCAGTTACCACAACGTGAGCAAATTTCAGAGCAACTGCAAACTGAGTTTCAAGATCGCTTTGAAGAAATGCGCCGCCTTGAACAAAAAGTTCAGGAATTGCGTCAAAAGCAGGAACGCGATGCATCAATCATGTCTGCTTCTGAGAAAACTCAGTTAGAGCGTGATCTTGAGCAAACGATCTCTGAAGCACAGCTTAAGAGCAAAGCGTTACAAGAAGATACTCGTAGTCGTCAGAACGAAGAACGTAATAAGCTACTTGGAAAAGTTCAGGACGCGATTACTGCTGTTGCAGAAGCTAAAGACTACGACATGGTTCTTGAAAGCAACGCGGTTACTTACATGAAAGCCGATAATGACTTGTCTAACGCCGTTGTCGAGAAAATGACTTCAGGTAACTAATTTATGGCTGAGTACACATTGCAGCAGTTGGCTGACCATGTGGGTGGGGAGGTGCGAGGTAATTCGCAGCTCCCCATTTTGCGCGTGGCGACCTTGCAGTCTGCTACTGGTGACGCTATCGCCTTTTTAGCGAATAGCCGTTACAAAAGTCAGCTAGAAACAACCTCTGCCGGCGCAGTTATTGTCTCTGAAAGAGACGACAGCGATGCGATTGATAACGCGATTCGGGTGTCCAACCCTTATGCGGCTTTTGCCCGAATAGCGCAGCTATTAGACACTACGCCGAAACCAGCCAAGGGTATCGCTGAGTCTGCGAAAATTGCGCAGTCAGCCAGCATAGGCAAAAATGTTAGCATTGGCGAATATACGGTCATTGATGATGGCGCTATAATTGGTGATAACACCAGTATTGGACCGCATTGCTATATTGGCCCTGAAACGCAAATTGGCTCTGGATGCACACTTTGGTCAGGCGTTAAAATCTACCATCGTTGTGTTATTGGCGATGACTGCCTGTTTCATTCCGGTTCTATTATTGGTGCTGATGGCTTTGGCTGGGCACCTGATAATGGCAAATGGCTAAAGATCCCTCAGTTGGGGCGTGTCGTTATTAAAGACAACGTTGAAATTGGTGCCAGTACAACGGTCGATCGTGGAGCGCTGGATGACACCATTATTTCGTCGGGTTGTATTATTGATAACCAATGTCAAATAGCACATAACGTTTTCATTGATGAAGACACGGCTATTGCGGGCTGTACTGTACTCGCCGGTAGCTGTCGCATTGGTAAGCGTTGTATGATAGGCGGAGCTTCGGCTATTAACGGTCATATTAGTGTGTGCGACGACGTGCAAATTATGGGATTTGCTATGGTGATAAAAGAAATCACCGAGCCAGGTGTTTATGCGTCAGGTATTCCTGCCAGTGGACATCGTGAATGGCGACGTAATGGAGCGAGATTCCGTCAGCTGGATGATCTTTTCAAGCGTGTCAAAGAGTTAGAAAAACAAGCTGACGATAATAATTGAGTAAGGTGAAAGGTTTGAAAATTACGGAATCAGGGTTTGATATTCAGGGCGTATTAGATTTACTGCCTCATCGTTATCCGTTTTTATTAATAGACAGAGTTATAGAAACAAACTCTAAAGACTCGTTGCACGCGATAAAAAACGTAACTTTTAATGAGCCTATGTTTAATGGGCATTTTCCGGCGAAGCCTATTTTCCCGGGAGTGTTATTGCTCGAAGCTATAGCTCAGGCTTGTGGTTTATTAGGCTTTAAAATTACCGAAAGCAAAAAGAATGCAAACGATTTGTACCTTTTTGCCGGTATCGATAATGCCCGTTTTAAACGTCAGGTTATCCCCGGTGATACCGTTGATTTCTTTGTTACCTTCGAAAAAGAGCGTCGTGGTATCTGGAAGTTTACCGGCCGCGCGGAAGTCGACGGTGACGTTGCCTGTACTGCCGAAATTATTTGTGCAAGAAGAGAAGTTTAAGTGATTCACGAAACCGCAATTATCGATCCCAGCGCCAAACTCGGTACTAATGTTAGTGTCGGCCCCTGGACGGTTATCGGCCCCGACGTTGTTATCGGCGACAACTGCGATATCCGCTCTCATGTTGTTTTAAAAGGCCCGACAACCATTGGTAAAAATAATACTATTTATCAATTTGCGTCGGTGGGTGAAGACTGTCAGGATAAAAAATACGACGGTGAACCGACACAGCTTGAGATTGGTGACAACAACGTCATCCGCGAGTCGGTAACCATTCACCGTGGCACGGTGCAGGATAACTCGTTAACTAAAATTGGCGATAATAATCTGTTTATGGCCTACGTACATGTTGCGCATGATTGCGTCATAGGTAATGACAATATCTTTGCTAATCAGGTTACTTTGGCTGGCCATGTTCACGTAGGTGACTGGGTTATTCTGGGTGGCATGAGCGGTGTGCATCAATTTTGTCATATTGGTTCTCACTCTTTTGCTGCGGTTAACTCTATTATCGTTCAGGATATTCCTCCCTTTGTGATGGCGCAGGGTCATAATGCCAAGCCCAGAACAATCAATTCCGAAGGTTTAAAGCGTCGCGGCTATACGCCCGAACAAATTCAAAATGTCCGTCGTGCCTATAAAATTTTGTACCGTTCCAGCCTGACTGTAGACGAAGCCCTGGAAGGTATTTCAGCATTAAACGAACCGGTATTGGATGGTTTTAAAGCTTTTGTTGAAAACAGTTCACGAGGCATTATTCGTCCGTAATGAGCCGCAATCAGTCGCCTAAAATAGCTATTGTTGCCGGTGAGCACTCGGGTGATCTGTTAGGCGCCGGGCTAATGCAGGCCATTGCCAAACGTCACCCCAATGCAACTTTTATTGGAGTCGGCGGGCCTTTAATGGCAGAACGGGGAATGGACTCGTTCTTTGCCATGGATGATTTGGCCGTTATGGGCATTGCTGAGGTCTTTCAGCAACTTCCTAAGCTGTTAAAACACAGAAAGAACCTGGTCAACTATCTTATTTCTGAGCAACCGGATGTGATGATAGGCATTGATGCTCCTGATTTTAACCTGACGGTTGAAGCTCGCCTTAAAAAAGCCGGTATCCCTACTATTCATTATGTCAGTCCATCTGTCTGGGCATGGCGTGAAGGTCGTATCAAAGGAATAAAAAAGGCAGTGGATCACGTACTGTGTTTATTGCCTTTTGAGAAAGACTTCTACGACAGACACCAGCTACCAGCAACCTTTGTTGGTCACCCCCTGGCAGATGATATTCCTATGCAGTGGCAACAGACGGAAGCACGTAACGAGCTGGAACTTGAACCTGATGTTACGTATCTTGCCATTTTACCTGGAAGTCGTAAGGGTGAGATTGCCCGTATGGCGCCGGTATTTCTGAATGTAGCGAACAAGCTAGCAAAAAAATATCCGGAATTACGCTTTGTTGCTCCTATGATAAGCGAAGCTCGAGCCATACAATTTCGGGAATTAGTTGATCAGTACAGTCCTGAACTGGATATTGTATTACCTGTTGGTGAAAGTCGAAAAGTTATGGCGGCAGCCAATTATTTACTGCTAACGTCGGGAACTGTTGCGCTTGAAGCCTTGCTGATTAAACGGCCAATGGTAGTCGCTTATCGTTTTCATTGGTTGTCTTATCAAATCATTAAACGTTTGTTTCACGCACCTTTTTTCTCTTTACCTAACCTCTTAGCGGGTAAAGAAATTGTGCCGGAACTGGCTCAATCAGAAGCTTCGGAAGAGGCAATCGAACAAGCGCTAGTGCGGTTAATTGAGCAAGACAACCAGCCGCTTTTGGAGCAGTTTACGAATATTCACCAGCAATTGAAGGTGTCGGCGAGCGAAAAAGCCGCTGATGTGGTTGAATCTTTTCTATAGTTCTATTTTTTAGAAAAATAAATAGAAAATAATGCGCTAATAATTCCAAAAAATAGACTCTATTATAAGGGTATACCAACTTAAGGAGTTTATTATGGGTTTATTAGTTGATGGTCAATGGCACGACAAGTGGTATGACACCAAAAAACATGGTGGCCGCTTTGTCCGTAGCGAATCACAATTTCGCAATACCGTAGCGCAGGGTACTGAGTTTGAGCCTGAATCCGGGCGTTACCACCTTTACGTTTCTTACGCATGTCCGTGGGCTCACCGGGCGCTTATCTTCCGTAAATTAAAAGGTCTGGAAAGTCATATCGACGTTTCCGTTGTGCATCCGCTAATGCTGGAGAATGGCTGGGAGTTTGCTGATGCGCCACTTAACGAACCACTGTATGACGCGGACTTTCTTTATCAGCTGTATTTAAAAGCCGACCCGGAATACACCGGAAGAGTAACCGTTCCAGTACTGTGGGATAAGAAAAATCAGACCATTGTGAACAATGAGTCGGCCGAAATTATCCGTATTTTTAATTCCGCGTTTAATGAACTGACCGGGAATACACTGGACTTCTTTCCTGCAGATAAGCAAAAGCAGATAGAAGAAGTTAATGAATGGGTTTATAACGACATTAACAACGGTGTTTACCGCAGTGGCTTCGCGACTACACAACAGGCGTATGAAGAAGCGTATGAATCGCTATTCGCTGCCTTAGACAAAGTAGAGAACATTCTTAGTCAGAACCGCTATTTAGCCGGTGACGAGTTAACCGAGGCGGACTGGCGCTTATTCACTACTCTGGTGCGTTTCGATGCGGTTTATTTTGGGCATTTTAAAACCAATAAGAAGCGCATTGTCGATTATCCTAACATGTGGAATTACCTATTGGAGCTATACCAGCATCCGGGCGTGGAGGAGACCGTCGTGATGGACCACATTAAGACGCATTACTATGCCAGCCATAAAACCATTAATCCGACACAAATAGTACCTAAGGGGCCGGAAATCGATTTTCATCAGGCACATAACCGTAGTAGTAAGGGGAGTAGCCAGTCATGAGTGTTATTTTAGCCAAACACCGGGGAATGCCAGCGCAGGATGGCGCGGGAGTTAAACTCACTCGTATTATTAATCAGCCGGGGCTAAAACATCAGGACCCGTTTTTAATGCTGGATGAGTTTCGCTCCGATAACCCGGACGACTATATTGCTGGTTTTCCGCCGCACCCGCACCGCGGTTTTTGTACGCTGACCTATATGTTGGCGGGTACGATGGAGCATAAAGACTCTGTCGGTAATAGCGGTGAAGTGGATGCTGGTGGTGTGCAGTGGATGAAAGCAGCGAAAGGTATTATTCACGCCGAAATGCCGAAGCAAGTTGAAGGCCTTATGTGGGGCTTTCAGCTCTGGGTCAATTTGCCGGCCGATGAAAAAATGAGTGAACCTGAGTGGCACGACTACCCGGCAGCCAGTATTCCTGAAGTGAAAAATGGTGATGCTCTGATCAGGATTATTTCAGGGCAGTACCAGCAGCATGAGGGGCCTGTGAATGCGCCGGGAAGAGACTTTCTAATGCTGGATGTTCACTTAGGAAGTGAAAGCTTCAGCTTGCCGTCACAAGGGCAAAAACGACGCTTGGCTTATGTTTATCAGGGTGAGTTGACAGTGAATGGAGAAGCCGCGAAAGAGGGCGAGTTGATGTTGCTTGATCCTGCTGAAACATTAGATTTTTCCGCTACTGAAAATGCGCGCTTTATTTTGCTGGCCGCGAAACCTATTGAAGAGCCTATTGCTCAATACGGTCCTTTTGTCATGAATTCATCGGATCAGATTGAGCAGGCTATTAAAGATTATCAATCGGGTCAGTTAGCCGCTAACCAAAAGCTAAGCTAGCGCAGTTCCAGCCCCTCGGTTTGCTCCAGTAACCGCTCATAGCGGTTACTGTGGCTACTGGATAATTGCAGCCCCTCTAAGACTTTAAAGCAATTATCGCATTCTTTCTTAAGCCGAACCCGCTCTCCACCAGGTGTTTCTTCAACATAACGAACGGCCGCCTGAATAAAGTTAAGTGCGGCACCGCTGTTCATTGGTGCCGCTTCCATAGCTTTACGAAACAGTTCCAGTGCTCGAATGTAGTTGCCTTGCTGGTAAGCATCTAAGCCCGCCTTGTGAACCTCAAAGAAGTTATCCTGCTGTTTTTGAGCAGCAGCTAAGCGCGCCTGTAAAATTTTAAAGGTGTAACTGTCAAGAGTTGGGTTTTCGTCCTGATTCGCAGTCAGGGCATTCGCTTTTTCATACTCCCCGACATCCAGCAAAATGGCGATAACGTCAGGCAATAAGTCTTTATTGATAGGCTGGTTGTGCGCCAATTTTTCGCCGACAACTTCGTTTAAACGCTGTTGTGCCTCGCGTAAGCGACCATTAAATGAGTCAATACGCGATAATAAAATGGATTCCAAATCCTCAAACGAAATATCGGCATGCAACAGATGCTCGTCGTAGCGGGCACGTTGCAGCTCCATTGTTGCTTCTGTCTGATACTTACTGATTTGCTGCGGTGTATCACTATTTTCGGCCGCATCTAAAATACTGCGTAAATAGTTACACAAGTGATGTGCGTTACGAAAAACCGATTTACGGGCTATTTGCAAAACGTTGTTCATGGCTTGCTTGGCAATGTCAAAGTCGCCGTTATCGCGGGCAATATGAGCCAGTTTGGTTTGTCTTTCAATTGAAAATGGCGCCATGGTGATGGCATCGCGGGCGCTTTCCAAAGCGTCTTCCAGCTGTTGCTGTTGAAGATAACACTCGGTTTTCAGATCATAAGCTTCAACAGCGTTAGGCATACGCTTAATTAAATGATTAAGAATATTCAGCGCTTCTTCGGGAGAGTTCTGTAATAACCGTGTTTCAGCCAGTTTTAGAAAGACCCAACTGTGGGAGTTTTCTTCCAGCAATTCTTTTATCGCCGTTTCCGCTTTATCCAATTGCCCGGTTTTGTTGTACAACTCAATTTGCAGTTTGCGGCAGTAATTACTGTAACGGCTGTTAGATTGAATATGCTTCTGGCAGGCATCAATGCAGGCCTCATAATCATGATTGGTCAGCGCTTTGAATACGTCCTTTAACCACATGCGACGTTTATAAGCTCGCACCAGGCGGGAGCGCAACACCCGATGTGAAAATGGTTTCATCAAATAATCATCGGGTTGCAATTCGAGTGCGCTGAGCACCATAGGGCGAGTGTTGTCGCCGGTAATAATAAAGAACAGAGTGTGCTCTTTCATTAACCCGCGAACTTGCAGCTCCTCTAAAACTTGGCGGCCATTGCGTCCACGCCCCAGGTTATAGTCTACCAGCAGAATATCGTGCGGATTTTTGATGTAAGCGGCAATGCCGGCTTCGCCAGTGGTCTTGACTTGTACGTCCTGCGCCCCCAAGTTTAACAGCAAGCCTTTGAGCATGACCTGAAAGGGCTTCTGGTCATCTATTAATAATACGCGTTTATTATTGAGCTCTAAGGTTTTGTCCATTTGCGTCAAACAGTATCCTGATCTTATTCATACCGACAGCATACTGGCTAATTTCAATAATGTTAAGCGGCAACAGAGGCTGATATGAAAGCAATTGCTATTTCCGAACAAAAAGTACACTGGAAGAACCACCCTGCACTGGACGAACCTCAGGCTAATGAAGTTCAGCTGAGGGTACTAAGCGCCGGGCTTAATCGTGCCGACTTAATGCAAATAGCAGGGAAATACCCACCACCTAAAGGCGCGTCAGCTGTTCCCGGCTTAGAAGTCTGTGGGGTTATAGAAAAAGTGGGTAGCGAGGTCAATGGTTGGCAAACCGGGCAACGTGTCAGTGCGTTATTGGCTGGCGGCGGCTTTGCTGAGCAGGTGAATGTTTCCGCCGCACAAATACTGGAGGTGCCTGAAAGCTGGAATAATGCAGAAGCTGCGGGTTGGTTGGAAACTTTTGCTACAGCTTATCTTAATGTCTATCAATTAGCTGGCTTAAAACCCGGAGAGAGAGTATTAACTCATGCGGGTGCCAGTGGGGTTGGTTCTTCATTAACACAGCTGTGCCGGGAAAGCGGGAACGAACTTATCGCCATAGTGGGTAGCGGGGAGAAATCAGAGTTTTGTCTGAAACTGGGGGCAAAATATACGGTTAACCGGCACCAACAGAACATTGTTGAAGAAGTTAAAGCTCTGGGCGAAGTCGACGTTATTCTGAACCCTGTTGCCGGTGAGTCCATAGCAAAAGACCAGCAGTATCTGGCTCAGGATGGTCGTATTATTTTAATTGGCTTAATGGCTGGCGTAACTGGCGAAGTCGATTTCGGGCGTATGCTGATGAAGCGTCAAAAACTGATTGGTTCAACCCTTAGAGCATTATCAGCGGAACGCAAGGGGCAAATTTTACAGGGTTTGTGGCGTGATTTTGGTGATAAGTTTAAAAGCAGCACCATAAAACCGATTATCGATGAGGTTTTTGCCGCTGACGATATTCAGCAGGCACTGGATTATGTTGCAGATAATAAAACTCAGGGTAAGGTCGTTATAACGCTTTCGGAAGAGTAATTCAGACTGATAGCCAACTGACGGTGCAGTAAAGAAATGGTGGAGGGGGCAGGATTCGAACCTGCGAAGGCTGAGCCGTCAGATTTACAGTCTGATCCCTTTGGCCACTCGGGAACCCCTCCACTCAAGAGGCGCGTATAATAACAGTCTTAGCTTAGCTGTAAAGAGAAAACTTAAACTTTTAGGACTTTGGTCGATACAGAAGTATCTGTAACCGATTATCCAGAGTCTTAATGAGTCAAGTTTCAGCTGTACAGAATGCTGCTGTCGAAAATCAGGCCGCTCATTTCTTTGAGCAACACGCGAGCGAAGCAGTTAATCACGGCTTCGCGGGCGAGTTTGCCTATTGGGTGTCTGCCTTGGGTGACGACCCGGTTATTTCTGAGCGCCCTGCGCAAGTTAACTGGCAAAGAAGCATTGGCGCAGGCAGAGCGCGGCCTTTAGATGCGAAGCCGGGTATGGTGCTGGCTAGTGGTGTCTATGCAACAGTCAGTCAGTTGTCAGACTTTAAACTACAGGACGCGACTCATCCTCAGCCGCTTATTCCCGATGCAACGCCTGATCGTTTGCCCCTGGAGCTTCTTCACAACCTGGACTGGCGGGTTCGTCAGCGGCTGGAAAAGAAGAAACAGCCGCAAACGGAAGAAAAAGACGAGTACAAGCACAAAGGGCCCGCTGGCCTATATGATGTTCTGCAGAAACTAGGCATTACTCATTAGCGCTTAACCTGATTCTTTTCGGAGAGTTTTGCACAAGCAGTTTCAGCCGCTCTCGCTATGCGGCATAATAGCATTATCATTTCGCTAATTTCCAAAACCCATGAAGCAACTCCGCCCAGAGGACGAAGACCGTATTGATGCTTTTACTGAGCATCTATGGCTGCATCATGGCTCCAGTAATAATACTCAAGCAGCGTACCGCAGTGACTTACGCCGTTATTGTGAATATTTGCTATCGCTCAAAAAATCCTTAATGGACACCGATGAAGTGGTGCTGCAGGACTACCTGTTGTGGCGGCGTATGCAAGGCTTATCGCCACGAAGCACCTCGCGTTTTTTAAGTTCGACGAAGAAATTCTTCCAGTTTGCTGTAAAACAGCAGTGGGTGGCAGTAGACCCAACAGCACGCCTTAAACGCCCTAAATTACCGCAAAGCATCCCACATTCGTTAAGCGAGGACGATGTGGTTTCTCTATTGGAACAACCTGATACAGAAACTCCCATTGGTCTGCGTGACAGGACTATGTTGGAAGTGCTCTATGCCACCGGACTACGGGTAACCGAACTTATTCGTCTGCAATATGACCAGTTGAGCCGCCAGCAAGGACTAGTTCGGGTTGTCGGCAAAGGCAATAAAGAACGATTAGTGCCTTTAGGAGAAGAAGCGCTGGAATGGTTGGACAAGTATTTGAAGCACGGCCGCCCGGCAATAACGGATAAGAGCAGCCCTTGGATATTCGTTACGCAACGTGGCTCTTTATTAACACGTCAGGCATTTTGGTACAGATTAAAGCATTACGCCGAAGAAGCCGGCATTTACGCACATTTGTCGCCGCACACTTTACGCCATGCTTTTGCCACGCATTTGCTGAACCATGGCGCCGACTTACGTGTCTTACAGCTACTGTTAGGTCACAGTGATTTATCCACCACACAAATTTATACCCAGGTTGCACGTGAACGTCTGCAGGCCTTACATGCTCAGCATCACCCGCGCGGCTAATTGCATTTTGGCTGGTAACAGGGTAGGGTTCGGACAGTTAATTTAAGAGGTATTTATGCGCAATTTAGTGTCTGTAGTTGGATTAGTAGGGCTGGTTGGTGCAAGTTTTAGTGCGCTGGCAATTAGTGCGGAACAAAATGAAATCGACACCCGACACCTGAATAAAATTGGTATTGAAGTGTTATCCACAGAGTCTGGTGAAATTGACGGCTATGTCCGTGCGGTGACTAATCAGGGCATGTTTTATGTGTCAGATGATGGTGAACGGCTGATTAGCGGCAATGTGTTTGATATAACCGGCAGTGAACCGGAAAACTTAAGTGAAGCGGGTATGGCTAAAGTTCGTCTGAAAATGCTGAAAGGTTTTGAAAACGATATGATCGTGTACCCGGCTGAGGACGAGAAATATCAGGTAACGATTTTTACAGACACTACCTGCGGTTATTGTCAGCGCTTGCACGAAAACATGGACAGCTATCACGCACAGGGCATTACCATAAAATACCTGGCCTTTCCCCGTGGTGGTATGAGTAGCAAAGGCGGGCAGCAGCTACAGACGGTTTGGTGTGCGGATGACAAAAAAGCGGCCATTACCGCCTTTAAAGAAGACGAAAATTACAGTGGCGACTTAAGCTGTTCCAATCCGGTTGCGGAGCACTACCAACTCGGTAAATCGTTTGGGGTAAGCGGTACTCCCGCTATTGTTCTGCCCGACGGTCGTTTAGTGCCGGGAGCGCTACCTGCATCACGTTTAATTGCTGAAATTAAAAAAGGTGAGTCACAGTAATTCATGAGTGATTATGAAATACGTCGTTATCAAGTCGTTGACGATGACTTTTTGCCGCAACAAATACCGCCTTTGTTGCGGCAAATTTATGCCCGCCGGGGTGTCCGTCGTGCTGACGAATTATCTTTGAAAGCCTCCGGTTTACTCCATTTCTCTTCGTTAAGAGATATCGATAAAGCCGTTGAACTGCTGCTAAATGCGTTAAAAAATCAAGAAAAGGTTTGTATTTGCGGTGATTTTGATGCCGACGGCGCAACCAGTTCGGCATTAATGGTGTCGGCCCTGCAGGCCTTTGGTCTGCAGCAAGTGGGTTATCGTGTACCAAATCGAATGACTGACGGCTATGGCCTGTCTGTTGCCATGGTAGAACAACTGGCCGTAGAGAATGTGCAGTTAATTGTGACTGTCGATAACGGTATTGCAGCGCATGACGCCATTGCACTTGCTCGTGAAAAGGGCATACAAGTGCTGGTTACTGACCACCATTTACCACCTGAAGAACTGCCTCCGGCTAATGCGATAGTGAACCCGAATCAGCACGGCTGTGAGTTTCCAAGCAAAAATTTAGCCGGTGTGGGTGTGGCGTTTTATGTTCTGCTTGCGTTGCGCTCAGCGTTACGTGAACAAGGTGTTGAGCCACTACCTAACCTGGCTGACTGGCTGGATCTCGTTGCTCTTGGCACTGTAGCTGATGTTGTGCCGCTGGATTATAACAACCGCGTATTGGTGCAACAGGGTATAGCCCGTATTCGTAAAGGTATGAGCCGCCCCGGAATTAAGGCGTTGCTGGAAGTTGCGAACCGTGATGCCAGTCAGCTGGCTGCCAGCGACTTAGGTTTTGCTCTGGGTCCGAGAATCAATGCTGCAGGCCGTTTAGACGATATTGGGCTGGGAATAGAATGCTTGTTAGCGGGTGAAACCCGGGCGCAGCAGTTAGCGCAGCAACTTAACGATTTAAACCAGCAACGTAAATCAATTGAAACGGAAATGCGCGAGCACGCTGAAAGCGCTGTCGCAAAGTTGCGCTTTGATCAGGGACAGGTGCCTGATTTAGTCACTTTGTATCAGCCGGACTGGCATGCGGGTGTTATCGGTATTGTCGCGGGCAGGGTAAAAGAGCAGGTGAACCGTCCGGTTATTGCGTTAGCCAACGATGACGATGAATTCCTAAAAGGCTCCGCACGTTCGGTCAGTGGTCTGCATATGCGAGACTTACTGGAACGTGTTCATAGTCTTGAGCCGGGCATTATGGAACGTTTCGGGGGACATGCCATGGCCGCCGGCTTAACCATGAAAAAAGAAAATCTGGCGCGCTTTTCTGAACTGGCGGAGCAAGTTGCGTCGGAGTGGTTGTCAGAAGAACAGAAGCAACGTGTGTTCTGGTCTGATGGCGAACTCACAACACTGCAACTTTCGCAGGACAGTGTGAATATGCTGCAAAGTGCAGGTCCCTGGGGTCAGCAGTTTCCCGAGCCTATGTTTGACGGCCAGTTTGAGCTGGTGGATCAGCGTATTGTCGGAGAGCGACATCTAAAATTGGTTGTGCGTCACCCGCAAGGCGAATTATTAGATGCGATTGCCTTTAACGTTGATACACAACAATGGCCGGCGCAGCAGGCCTCGGTTGTTGAACTTTTATACAAGCCACAACTTAATCACTTTCGCGGACGCACAAACGTTCAGTTGTTGGTGGAGCAAATCCGCGCAATACGTTAAACTACGCCCCTTTTAGAATTAACAGAATTAGGTAGTCGCATGTTCGAGACCAACGCAACCTACAACAACATCAAAGAAATGCGTGAGCGTAGTAATTCGCTTAGGGGGTATCTTTGACTACGATGCTAAGTTAGAGCGTCTGGAAGAAGTTACCCGTGAGATGGAACAGCCCAATGTGTGGGATGATCCACCCAAGGCGCAAGCCTTAGGTAAAGAGCGTGCGGCATTAGAGCAAGTGGTACAAACCTTGGATAAACTTCAGCAGGGGCTGGATGATGTCGAAGGTCTTGTTGATCTTGCAGTGGAAGCAGAAGACGAAGACACCTTTAACGAAGCCCATGAAGAGCTGTCCGGTTTAGTAAAACAGCTGGAAGCTTTAGAGTTTCGTCGTATGTTTTCAAAAGACAACGACTCGGCAGACTGCTACCTGGATATTCAGTCAGGTTCCGGCGGAACCGAAGCCCAAGACTGGGCTAATATGCTGCTACGCATGTATTTGCGCTGGGCAGAAGCACATGACTTTAAAGCGGAAATTACTGAGCTGTCTGAAGGGGATGTAGCTGGTATTAAATCGGCGACAGTACGTGTGGTTGGAGAATACGCCTACGGCTGGCTGCGCACCGAAACCGGTGTGCACCGTTTAGTACGTAAATCGCCCTTCGACTCAGGTAATCGTCGTCATACATCGTTCGCTTCGGTTTTTGTTTACCCGGAAGTTGACGACGATATAGACATTGAAATTGATCCGTCAGATTTACGAGTTGATACCTATCGTGCTTCTGGCGCAGGTGGTCAGCACGTTAACCGTACCGATTCTGCGGTTCGCTTAACACACGAACCGACAGGCATTGTTGTGCAATGTCAGAGTGACCGTTCGCAGCACAAGAACCGCGACTCAGCAATGAAACAGCTGAAAGCGAAATTGTACGAATTTGAATTACAGAAACAGAACGAAGAGAAACAGGCATTAGAAGACTCAAAAGCTGATATTGGCTGGGGCAGTCAAATTCGCTCTTATGTTCTGGACGATGCGCGCATCAAAGATTTACGTACGGGTATCGAAAACCGTAATACCCAGGCTGTGCTTGATGGCGCACTTGACCCATTTATTGAAGCCAGCTTAAAAAGCGGGCTGTAAGTTTAATTTAAGTATCCCGACAGAGGAAAATCGATAATGACTGATAAATCGCAGGCACCTGAAGTAGACGTAAACGAACAGATCGCGCAGCGAAAGGCGAAACTGTCGGCGCTTCGCGATAAGGGCATCGCATTCCCGAACGATTTCCGTCGGGATTCTTTGGCTGCCGATTTGCATGCTGAATACGATGATGTGAGCAAAGAGGAGCTGGCTGAAAAGGGCATTCGCGTGAAAGTGGCCGGTCGTATGATGACCCGTCGTATTATGGGGAAAGCCAGTTTCGCGACCATCCAGGATATGAGCGGCAAAATTCAGCTGTATGTTGCCCGCGACAATCTGCCTGAAGGTTATTACAACACGGAATTTAAAAAGTGGGATTTAGGCGATATTCTCGGCGCCTCTGGCACCTTGTTTATTACCGGAACCGGTGAGTTAAGCGTGCAAGTTGACGAAGTACGTTTGCTGACTAAAGCACTGCGTCCTTTGCCGGATAAATTCCATGGTCTGTCAGATCAGGAAATGCGCTATCGTCAGCGTTATCTGGACCTGATTACCAACGAAGAGTCTCGCAGTACTTTCATGGCTCGCTCTAAAATCATTGACTATATTCGTCGTTTTTTAAGTGACCGTCAGTTTCTGGAAGTTGAAACTCCTATGATGCAGGCTATTCCGGGTGGCGCCGCAGCTCGTCCTTTCAGCACGCACCATAACGCACTGGATATGGAGCTGTTTTTACGTATTGCACCAGAACTTTACCTGAAACGTTTAGTCGTTGGTGGTTTTGAGAAGGTGTTCGAAATTAACCGTAATTTCCGTAATGAAGGTCTCTCCACACGCCATAACCCAGAGTTTACTATGCTGGAGTTCTACTGGGCGTACGCGGATTATCACGACTTAATGGATTTAACCGAGCAGATGTTACGCGGCGCGGCTGAGTCGGTCTTAGGCTCTGCTCAGTTTACCAGCCAGGGCGTGGATTATGATTTCGGTAAGCCGTTTGAGCGCATGACAGTGTTGGAAGCTATTGTTAAGTACATGCCGGAAGTGAGCCTTGAGCAGCTTAATGACATGAATACAGCAACTGAAATTGCCGAGCAGGTTGGTGTCAGTGTTAAGCCGTCATGGGGCTTAGGTAAAGTTCAGATCGAAATTTTTGAGACTGTTGCTGAGCATCGTTTAATTCAGCCTACCTTTATTACTGCGTACCCGGCTGAAGTTTCACCGTTGGCTCGTCGTCACGACGACAATCCGTTTGTGACCGACCGGTTTGAATTCTTTGCCGGTGGTCGTGAGTTGGCGAATGGTTTCTCGGAGCTTAACGATGCTGAAGATCAGGCTGAACGTTTTCGCGAGCAAGTTGAACAGAAAGAAGCGGGCGATGATGAAGCCATGTTCTACGACGAAGATTATGTCACCGCACTGGAACACGGTATGCCGCCAACAGCCGGTCAGGGCATTGGTATTGACCGTCTGGTAATGTTGCTAACGGATTCTGCGTCTATTCGCGACGTATTATTGTTCCCGCATATGCGCCCAAAAGCGGATTAATTACCTCTCTGAAACAAAAAAACCCGGCTTATTAGCCGGGTTTCTTTTATCAAAAACAGCGCTTAGTGATCTTCGCCGTCAGTGTGAACGTGACCGTGCTCAAGTTCTTGCTCAGTCGCTTCACGAACTTCAATAACTTCTACGTCAAAGTTCAGGTTAACACCGGCCAGTGGGTGGTTACCGTCAACAGTCACTTCGTCGTCTTTTACTTCAACGATAACAACAGACTGTTCGCCTTGATCCGTGCTGGCACGGAACTGCATGCCAGGCTGTACTTCGTTTTCGCCGAACAGGTTACGTGGTACAGTCTGGATTAAGCCGTCATGACGTTCGCCATAAGCTTCTTCTGGTTTAACTTCTGCAGTGAAGCTATCGCCAACTTTTTTGCCTTCCAGTGCATTTTCCAGACCAGGAATCAGCATGCCACGACCGTGGATGAAGTTCAGTGGGCTGCCATCTTTAGACTGGTCCAGCGTCTGGCCATCTTCCGTTTTAACGGCATAGTTGATAGCCACGACTTTGTTTGGTGCAATGGTTTCGCTCATAAATTTAACCTAATTGATAAGGCAGTGAGTGTATTTCCAGAAGACTTGCGTCGTCATCCCGGACTCGTATAGCCGTGTCAGTGTTTATGTCACTGGGTAAAACAGCTAATAAGTCCACTTGGGTGTCGGTGCGGTTCACTGCCATAATGACCGTACCTGCACGACGCCAGTTCTCGCCAATGGCTTTCTCTAATTGCGTACCAGCAGTAACTTGAGCCGTTACTTTACCGGATAAGCGAAAGAGCGCCCGTTTCTGTTTGCCCAAATATTTCATCCGGGCAATAGTCTCCTGGCCGATATAACATCCTTTGTCAAAACTGATTCCATCCCACGCCTGCAAATTCATCATTTGCGGGACAAACGCCTGGATGTTCTCAGACGTAAGTTGTGGACGAACCCGTTCAATTTCCAACGCATCCCAGTAAGGTTGCGGATAATCCGTAGAAATTGGTTGTTGGCTGAGCAACAGATATTGGTCGGGACTGGTCCCAACCTGTATTACCCGGCCATCAAATTCTGCTGCAACGCTGGCTGCTTTGCTACCGAAAACACCGGCTATGTTCCAGTCGTTGCTTACATCTTCAATAATGACTTTACTAAAGACACCGAATTTCTTTAATTGTGCCAAAGAGCCTTCAATTGCACTGCGATGCATCACTAAAAAAACGGAGTCGTTTTCACGATAAAGCCAGAAGATGCTAAATGCTTTTCCGGTTTGATCGCAATGTGCGCCATATAAGCAATTATCCTGGCCGAGTTTGCGTAAATCACATGTCAGCTGACCCTGTAAAAAACTGTCAGCATCTTCGCCAGAAACCGAGAGGATACCATAGTCCACCAGTTGAACGGAAAGGTGATCCTGATTTGCGTCAGTAAAATGCTGCGTTAACTCAACCACAATGACTCCTTATTAAATGGCTTACGTGGTAATATTAGGGCACATTATCGAATTACAAGGGCAATTGCTGCGGAGATTTTATGTTGCCGTTAAAACAGTCGGAAGAAGCACTAAAAGACAAGCGTCGTTTACGTTGGGCATGCCGCCGGGGCATGCTGGAGCTGGATGTCTTGTTTGAACCTTTTGTCGATCAAGCTTACGACGAGCTGAGTGAAGAACAAAAAGCGGTATTTCGCCGTTTAATTACCTGCGATGACCCGGATCTTTTTGCCTGGTTTATGGGTCACCAGAAGTGTGAAGACGAAGAACTAGCTGAAATGATTCAGTTTATGTTGTCACGCGTTAAGGTATAGACCCGCGCGGTGAACCCTGACAGTTATTTCCGCTTACAGCGACCTATGCGCGTGTTGTCTGTGTCAGCGTGCGGGCGTTACTGGTGGTGGCAGGGCGAACGTTGTCAATTATTCAGCAAGGCACTGGTCGTAGGCGGTATGTTGGTTTTACTGCCGTTTGCCTGTAAAACAGAAAAAGGTCGGGAAAAACGGCGCTGGCTCCGGGTCTGGTGGTTTCAGATGCCAAAGGCGCAGCAGATAAAACTGCGGCGCCAGTTACAACAGCTGCCAGAGTCTTAACTTTTCGGTGTTAGTACCGTAGGTTGGGGAGCTGGCAATGTGTCAGGGTAGTCCAGAGTATAGTGTAAGCCGCGACTTTCTTTACGACTAATAGCGCTTCGTACAATAAGCTCTGATACCTGCACTAAGTTACGTAACTCCAGTAAATTGTTACTCACGCGGAAGTTCGAGTAATACTCGTGAATTTCACGCTGTAACAACTGAATTCGGTGAAGCGCACGTTCCAGACGTTTGGTGGTACGCACAATGCCAACGTAGTCCCACATGAACAGTCGTAGCTCATGCCAGTTATGTTGAATTATAACTTCCTCGTCGGAATTGCCTACCTGACTTTCATCCCAACCGGGAATATGGTTCAAGGCTTGTTGATGTGGGCGTTTAGATAAAATATCTTTAGCCGCCGCACGGGCGAAAACCAGACATTCCAGCAAGGAGTTGCTGGCCATGCGATTGGCTCCGTGCAGACCTGTGCAGGCAACCTCACCAACAGCATACAAGTTGGGTAAATCGGTCGCTGCGTTCATATCGGTTTTAACACCGCCACAGGTGTAATGGGCCGCAGGGACAACCGGCATCGGCTGTTTGCTGATATCAATGCCCAGCGACAAGCATTTTTCCATAATGGTAGGGAAGTGATGCTGGATAAAGTCTTTTGGTTTATGAGAAATATCCAGATACATGCAGTCGGCACCCAGACGCTTCATTTCAAAGTCGATAGCGCGGGCAACAACGTCGCGCGGGGCAAGCTCAGCAGACTCATGAAAGTCCGGCATAAAACGAGTACCGTCCGGCCGCTTCAATAAAGCACCTTCGCCACGTAAGGCTTCGCTTAATAAAAAGCTCTGTGCATTGGGGTGAAATAAACAAGTCGGATGGAATTGATTAAATTCCATATTGGCAACGCTACAGCCGGCACGCCAGGCCATGGCGATACCGTCGCCGCTGGCAATATCCGGGTTACTGGTATACTGATATACCTTACTTGCGCCGCCCGTAGCCAATACCACACAGCCTGCCGCAACGGTTTCAACTTGTTCTTTCTGGCGGCTCCAGACATAAGCTCCATAGCAACCGTCAGGTTTACCGATACGTGAACCCGTGATCAAATCGACGGCGTTGTATCGTTCCAGCACCTGAATATTTGGATGCTCCATTGCTTTTTTCTGCAATGTTGTTTGTACCGCCTTGCCGGTCGCATCTGCTGCGTGCAGAATACGACGATGGCTGTGGCCGCCTTCACGATTCAGGTGGTAGGTCGGGCTGCTGTCTTTAGATTCAACTTGATCAAAGCCTACTCCGGCGTCAATCAGCCATTGCAGACTTGCACGCGCGTTTTCTGTGGTAAACTTAACGGCTTCGGGATCGCAAAGGCCGGCACCGGCAATTAAGGTATCCTCGATGTGACTCTCAATACTGTCGTTTTCGTCGAATACTGCGGCTATACCGCCTTGCGCATAAAAGGTTGAGCCTTCAGTCAGCGGGCCTTTACTTAGTACCGTAACGTTTAAGTTATCGGCTAACTGTAAAGCGGTAGTTAATCCCGCGGCTCCCGAACCAATAATCAGTACATCGCATTGATAATTTGCAACAGGTTCCATAAAGTACTCAATGTGAATTTTGAACGATTTTACGCATTTGGCGATATTTTTGCGAACTTTTTACATGCGGCTCTGTCACAGTCAGTAAGAAACAGGACGGGCCGCCAGTTCCAGCAGTTCCTGGGTTAAGGGAGAACAGGCTCGGATGAGCGAACAGGTGAGTGACCAACAGCTGGTCGAAAGAGTACAACAAGGTGATAACCGAGCTTTTGATCTGCTGGTAAAAAAGTATCAGCATAAAGTCATGAGTTTGATATCGCGTTATGTCAAACAACAGGGCGACGTAGCTGATGTTGCACAGGAAGCGTTTATAAAAGCGTATCGGGCGTTACCGAACTTCCGTGGCGACAGTGCCTTTTATACCTGGCTGTACCGAATTGCGGTTAATACGGCGAAAAACTATTTAGTTTCGCAAGGTAGGAAACCGCCCGCATCTGACATTGATGCAGAAGACGCAGAGTTTTATGAAGGAGCCGGTGCGCTAAGAGACAGCGCCTCTCCGGAAAGACAAATGCTCTCTGATGAAATTCGAGATGTGGTACTAAAAACGATTGATGAATTGCCGGATGATTTACGTCGGGCAATTACTTTAAGGGAAATTGAAGGTCTCGGTTACGAGGAAATTGCGCTAGAAATGGATTGTCCTATAGGTACTGTCCGCTCTCGCATCTTTCGCGCTCGGGAAGCAATAGATAATCAACTCCGACCGTTGCTGGAACGGTAAACTAACAGAGGGGCATCTATGTCTCGGAACAAATCAGAATCAACATCCGCGCTGTTTGATGAACAACTCATCAATGCCGATGAAATTGAAGCACTGTTGAAAGATGAACAGGCTCAACAGGAGTGGCACCGTTACAGTGTTATTCGCGCGGCAATAAAAGGTGACTTAAACTCCGATATCAGCCTTGATATTAGCGAGCGGGTTCGCGTTAGCGTAAGCCAGGAGTCCAATGTCGTTAAGCCAGGTTTTGGTCGCTCTAAGAGCCAGAATAAAGCGGCTTCACGTTGGTTCCAGCCTTTCGCCAAAGTTGCCGTTGCGGCAAGTGTGGCCGTGGTTGCGGTGATGACAGTGCAAACTTATCAGCAGCCAGCGACACCCGATGGCAGCAGCGCGGAACCTACTCTTTTGACCAGTCCCATTGGTGGTGGTCGTGAGCCGGTGAGCTTGAATCGTGTTGAGCCAATGTCGCAAATCAGCGATCAGCAAAGACGCCGTCAGGTTCAGTCATACCTGATTGATCACCAGCAACAACTAATGTTGCAGCAAAAAGCAGAGCAAACAGAAAAAGATGAGCAGTCAGAGCAGGAGCTCAACAAAGGTAATTAAGGCTATGATAACTCGGTTGTACCGGTCTATTTTATGTAGCGCTGTATTATTCGCCGGAACCTTTTCGGTAAGCGCACAACAGGCTAGCGAACAGGCAGAAAGTGGTGCTGACTGGTTCAACCGTATGGCAGAAGCCTTAACTGAACTGAATTTTGAGGCCTCTTTAGTTCATGTACATGGTGACCAAATTGAGCCTTATCAGTGGTTACAGGGCAACGACCCGGAAACAGGAAGTACCGAACTGTTAATTCAAATGAATGGTCCGGACTTTCGCATCTTAAGAGTGAATAACAAGGTTGCCCACTTTAATACCTCAGCCAGTAACTACGCATTAAAGTCCGATACTATTACCGCTATTTTTCCGGCAGCATTTTCTCAACCCTTTGAACGTCTTAGTCATAGCTATCAGGTTACGGTAGGCGGTGGCGCAAGAGTTTTAGGTCGTAATGCCCAGCATATTCGTATTCTAAGCCGCGATAATCAGCGTTACAGCTACGCATTATGGATTGACCGTAAGAACGGTATGCCGCTTAAAATGATGATGATGAATCAGTCCGGCGATGTTGTAGAGCAAATGCAATTAACCAGTTTATCGGTTCGCAATACTGCGCCGGAAATAACGAAAGAAATAAGCAATATTGAAATGCCGCCGCTGCTAAAAGATTTGCGGGTGCAAAGTGCAACAAATTACAATGTTGTGCCGCAATGGGCACCACGAGGGTTCAAATTATTAAGCCAGCAAAGCCACACTTTAGTTGTCGATTCAACGCCGGTTGACCACTATTTATTTTCCGATGGTCTTGCCGAGTACTCGGTTTATGTAGCTGAACTAACTGAGGGCATGGAAACCGATCTCGCGCTATCTTCTTCACACACTTTGTTCTCAAAGCGTTATAATAACTTTCTTGTGACAGTGGTGGGTCAGGTGCCTTTAGCCATGGCTCAACGCATAGCGGCAGAAGTTAAATAATGAAAGAAATAGCAGAAGTAACAGCGGTTGATGGCAACCGCGTAACCGTTACCACCCAGTTAAAAACTGCCTGCTCAGGTTGTGCGCAGGTATCTAACTGTGGCGCCGGCATTTTAAGTAAAATTTTTGCCGACCGAAATGCGCAGTTTACTGTGGTTACCGAACAAACGTTTAGTCCCGGCGACCAGGTGCAATTAGAAGTACCGGAAACCGCAGTAACACGTTTTGCTCTACTACTCTACGGTTTACCTATACTGACACTGTTGCTATTAGCTGTGCTACTGGAAAACACAGGCACGTTACCCGAAGGTTTTGTTATTTTATTGTCCTTTGCTGGCTTTGCTTTTACCTTCTGGGGACTAAAACGCTGGTTCCGTAAACGTGACATTCAAGTCAATGCAATGGTCAAACTGGAAACCGTCGCGGCTGAAGTTCAGCACTGAAACCCCTGAACTGTCATAAAGTCCTTTGTTCTTGCCGCTAACATGAGTATGATCGGGACTAATTTTTTAAGTTCCAGAATTCAGTTTTACAGAGGTATCATCAATGCCGAATAGGGCGTTCAAGCAAAGTAATATTCGTAACTTCTCGATCATCGCTCACATTGACCACGGTAAATCCACCTTGTCCGACCGCTTGATCCAGCATTGCGGTGGACTGACTGACCGTGAGATGGCTGAGCAAGTACTCGATTCCATGGATTTGGAGCGTGAGCGGGGTATTACGATTAAAGCGCAGAGCGTAACCCTTTATTACACGGCTAAAGATGGTGAAACCTATCAGTTAAACTTCATCGATACGCCAGGGCATGTTGACTTCTCTTATGAAGTCTCGCGTTCGTTGGCGGGTTGTGAAGGCGCACTGCTGGTTGTTGATGCAGCTCAGGGTGTTGAAGCGCAGACTTTGGCAAACTGTTATACCGCTATTGAAATGGACCTGGAAGTTGTTCCGGTATTGAACAAAATTGACTTGCCGCAGGCCGATGCTATGGGCGTTGCACAGGAAATAGAGGACATTGTCGGCATTGAAGCTGTGGATGCGGTTCAGTGTTCGGCTAAAACTGGTTTAGGTATTGACGACGTGCTTGAGCGCATTGTCCGGCAAATACCGCCGCCTAAGGGCGAACCAGAAGAGCCATTACAGGCACTGATTATTGACTCCTGGTTTGATAATTATCAGGGGGTTGTTTCTTTGGTTCGCGTCCGCAACGGAACGTTGCGTGCCGGCGAGAAAATGACAGTAATGTCTACTGGTCAGTCGTATCAAATTGATAAAGTTGGTTATTTTGACCCGAAACCTCACGAAACCGGTATTTTACACACTGGTGAGGTGGGCTATGTTATTTCGGGTATTAAAGACATTCTGGGTGCACCGGTCGGTGATACTCTAACCAATACGAAGAGGCCGGCAAAAGAGCCGGTACCGGGCTTTAAAAAAGTCAAACCTCAGGTTTACGCAGGTATGTTCCCAATCAGCTCAGAGGACTATGAGTCGTTCCGGGATGCTTTGGGGAAATTGTCGTTAAATGACGCGTCGCTTTTTTATGAGCCGGAGAACTCTGCGGCACTTGGCTTTGGCTTCCGTTGTGGTTTCCTTGGCATGCTGCACATGGAAATTATTCAGGAACGCTTAGAGCGTGAGTACGACATAGACTTGATTACCACGGCACCAACGGTTGTTTACGAAGTTGAAAAGACCGATGGCAGCATAGTCAAAGTGGATAACCCGGTGAACTTGCCAGCGGTTAACGATATTGAAACCATTTACGAACCTATTGTGGAAGCCAATATTCTGGTTCCGCAAGAGTTTCTGGGTAATGTGATTACCTTGTGCGTTGATAAGCGCGGCGTACAAACGGCTATGGCTTACCATGGTAAACAAGTTGCGGTAACTTACGAGCTGCCCATGGCAGAAGTGGTTATGGATTTCTTCGACCGGTTAAAATCGACCAGTCGTGGTTACGCTTCACTGGATTATCAGTTCAAGAAATTTGAACCTGCGGACATGGTTCGTGTCGATATACTGATTAACGGCGACCGGGTAGATGCGCTGGCAATGATCACTCACCGTGATCACGCTGAAGGGCGCGGCCGCATGTTAGTTGATAAAATGCGTGAGTTAATTCCACGACAAATGTTTGATATTGCCATTCAGGCGACCATTGGCAACCATGTTATTGCGCGCTCGACGGTCAAGCAGTTGCGTAAAAACGTAACAGCGAAGTGTTATGGCGGCGACATTAGTCGTAAGAAGAAGCTTTTACAAAAACAAAAAGAGGGTAAAAAGCGCATGAAGAACCTGGGTAACGTAGAAGTACCTCAGGAAGCCTTTCTTGCGGTTTTAAAAGTAGGCAAATAGGAAATGGCCAATTATTTTTCAATTATTTTAACCGTTATTACCGTTCTGTCCGGGTTGTTATGGCTTTACGATGCGCGAGTACTGAAGCCAAAGCGTAAAGCGGTTATTGCTGAGGTTGAGACCAAAACAACCAAGGCTTTAACCGAACAGCAGATTGACACACTGGCACCTCAGCCTAAACTTATGGAGCTGAGCGAGTCTATTTTCCCGGTTATTGCTTTAGTACTGGTTGTACGCACTTTGTTGTATGAGCCATTTCAGATACCGTCAGGCTCAATGATGCCAACCTTACTAAAGGGCGACTTTATTCTGGTAGAAAAGTTTTCCTATGGCATTAAAGATCCGCTTTTCCAAAAGACGTTGGTCGACACTTCGTTGCCTGAACGCGGCGATATTGCTGTATTTAAATATCCGGAAGAACCGAGCATAGATTACATAAAACGTGTTATTGGCTTGCCTGGCGACCGTATTATTTACCGAAACAAGTCGCTTTATATTCAGCCAGCGTGTGCCGCTGGCGAGAAAGACTGTGAAGAAATGAAGGTGGTCTCCACCTCGTTAAAAGAAGATGGCGAATATTTCTCTGGTTCGTCGCCATTACGGACATATGGCGAGCAGTTAGGCGATGTAAGCCACGAAATTCTTATCGACCCACGTGTTGCGCCACGGACTATGTCGTATTTTAATCAGCCGGGCACACAGAAAGACGAGTGGGTAGTGCCGGAAGGCCAGTATTTTGCTATGGGTGATAACCGCGATAATTCTCGTGACAGTCGCTACTGGGGCTTCGTTGACGAAGAGCTGCTGGTTGGCAGAGCGGTATTCATCTGGATGAGTTTTGAAATGGATCGCAGTAGCGATAGTTGGTTACCGTCGTGGGTTCCTACGGGAGTTCGATTTGAAAGGCTAGGGAGTATTGAGTGAGTTTGCCCAAACCACCTTTAACGGAACTGGAAAAGATTGTTGGTCATAGCTTTGAACAGCAGGATTTATTGCGTCAGGCAATGACCCACCGTAGTGCTTCATCAACGCACAACGAACGTCTGGAGTTTCTGGGCGATTCTATTTTAGGTCTGGTGATAGCCGAAGCTTTGTATCAAAAATTTCCCAAAGTAGCAGAAGGCGATTTAAGTCGCATGCGCGCCGCCATAGTTTGTGGTCGTTCTTTGGCGAAGCTGGGTAAAAAAATGGGTCTGGGTGACTTTTTGTCGCTGGGTCAGGGCGAATTAAAAAGCGGCGGTTATCGGCGCGAGTCCATTCTTGCCGATGCAGTAGAAGCCATTATTGGTGCCATTTATCTGGACAGTGACATGGATACCATTCGACAGGTCATTCTTAACTGGTTTGAACCCCAGTTAACCTTGATTGAGCCCGGCACTAGCCAGAAAGATCCAAAAACGCGCCTGCAGGAGTTACTGCAGGCGCGTCAGAAGCCTCTACCTGAGTACGACGTGGTCGCTACACAGGGGCAGGCGCATAATCAACAATTTACCGTGAACTGTTCTATAGAAGGTATCGAAAGCCCTTTTAAGGGTACAGGTACCAGCCGCCGTAAAGCCGAACAGGCTGCAGCAACGGCTGCATTAGAACATTTGCAGGAGAGCGCATGACGCTGGATATAGAACTGGACGAGAATAAACACAGCGGCTTTGTCGCCATTGTTGGTCGTCCGAATGTGGGTAAATCGACACTGATTAATCGGTTGCTGGGGCAGAAAATCAGCATTACCTCGAATAAACCTCAGACTACCCGCCATCGTATTTTAGGCGTAGACACCGACGATGGCTGTCAGGCTATTTATGTTGACACACCAGGTATGCACAAAGAAGAACCTCGTGCCATAAACCGGGTGATGAACCAGACCGCATCCTCCGCCTTGAAAGACGTGGATCTAGTACTTTTTGTGGTTGAAAACTTAAAGTGGTTAGAAGACGACAAAATGGTGTTGGAGAAAATTCAGCGCAGTAAAGTGCCGGTAGTGTTATTGGTTAATAAAGTTGACCAATTGAAAGACAAAGAGCGCTTATTACCGCATTTGCAGTGGCTGAATGAACAGCATAAGTTTGATGCCATTCTTCCCATATCGGCGACACACGGCGACAATGTTGACGAATTGAGAAAAATTGTTCGCTCGCATTTGCAGCCAGGCTACCACTATTATCCTGAAGACTACGTAACCGACCGTTCTGTACGTTTTATGGCGGCAGAAATTGTGCGTGAAAAGCTTATGCGCTTTACCGGTGACGAACTGCCGTATGAAACAACAGTAGAAATTGAGCAGTTTGGTCAATCTGAAAAAGGCACCACTCATATTCATGCCTTAATACTGGTTGAGCGCGAAGCGCAGAAACGGATGATCATCGGGCAGGGTGGTAGCAAACTGAAAACCATAGGCACTGAAGCCCGACGCGATTTAGAAAAACTGCTGGACAACAAAGTCATGATGAAACTTTGGGTTAAGGTAAAATCTGGTTGGTCGGACGACGAACGAGCTTTAAAAAGTCTGGGCTACCGGGAAGATTAACCGGTGGCGCAGCGGGCACTGGTGTTGCATCGTTGGGACTATCAGGAGACCAGCCTCATTCTGGATCTGTTCACTGAAGATAAGGGACGGGTTCGGGTGGTGGCAAAAGGCGCTAAGCGTCCGAAAAGCCCCTGGCGTGGTTTAGCACAACCTTTTATTCCACTATTGGCCGAATTTCAGGGGCGCAGCGACTTAAAAACCTTAACCTTGCTGGAGCCGCAGCAGACAACTCAAAAGCTGCTGTTGCAGGGCGATAAGCTCTACAGTGGCTTTTACCTCAACGAGTTAATTCAACGGCTGGTGCCGACAGAAGCTGAAGCCCCGGAGCTTTTTGAAAGCTATTTGTCGGCTTTGCAAAATATGACTAGCAGCGAGCGCGTAGAGCCTGCTTTGCGTCAGTTTGAATGGCAGTTGTTGCAGCATCTGGGAGCGGCATTTGACTGGCATTATGACGCCGACACAGGCCATGCGCTGTCGGACTCGAAGTGGTGCTATTTTATTCCCGATCATGGCTTTGTGATCCAAGCCCGAGACGACCAACAACGAGCATACTCGGTGGCGGATATTCAAAAACTGGCGGCGTGGGATGTTGACGATGAAAACCGCTTAAGACTGCTGAAATATATTATGCGTGACGCCTTAGCGGTTTATTTAGGTGATAAACCTCTGCGCAGTCGTGAATTGTTCCGGGGCACTAAGCGTCAGTGAATTACGAAGAACTAGCCGAAAGCGAAAGGAGCTGAATAATGAAAGGTTTACGCCTGGGCGTTAACATTGACCATGTGGCCACGTTGCGTAACGCACGTGGGGTTCGTTATCCCGACCCGGTAGCTGCGGCAGCTATTGCCGAACAAGCTGGTGCCGACGGCATTACCATTCATTTGCGTGAAGACCGCCGCCACATTACTGACCGCGACGTTGCTATGCTAAAGCAGACACTGAACGTGCCCATGAATCTGGAAATGGCGGTTACCGAAGAAATGCTCGACATAGCGATAAAAACGCAGCCTACCTACAGTTGTCTGGTACCGGAGAAACGTCAGGAACTGACCACGGAAGGCGGCCTGAATGTTGCCGGTCAGTTAGAGACAATTACCGATGCCACCCGTCGCTTAAGCGATGCCGGTATTCAGGTTTCGTTGTTTATTGACGCTGACCATGAGCAAATAGACGCCGCTAAAAAAGCCGGTGCACCCATTGTTGAGCTGCACACCGGGCAATACGCTGAGGCCGAAACTGAAGAGCAGCGTACCGTTGAACTGGCACGCTTAATGGAAGCGTCAGAATACGCGCATTCTATTGGTTTGCAGGTGAATGTAGGTCACGGTTTGCACTATCACAACACATTAGAAGTGGCGGAAATCCCACAAGTTTGTGAACTGAACATTGGTCATTCAATTATTGCCCGTGCGGTATTGGTTGGCTTGGATCAGGCGGTGCGTGATATGCGTAATATTTTAGATAAGGCGCGCTAATGGCAATTTGGGGCTTAGGTACTGACATTGTTGAAGTAGCCCGTATAGAGCAGTCTTTAGCGCGTGGCAACAGTTTAGTGAAACGCGTGTTAACGCCAAAAGAGCAGGAAGAAATGACAGCCTCGGTTGATGAAGCCGCTTTTCTGGCCAAACGTTTTGCTGCTAAAGAGGCTTGTTCCAAAGCCTTTGGCCGGGGTATTTCCGCCGGACTGTCGTTTCAGCATATGCAGGTAGTGCATAACGAATACGGTAAACCCGAGTGGCATTTCACCGAAACCGCGGCACGATGGGTAAAAGAGCAGGGCATCACCGGCAGCCATTTATCCATTAGTGATGAAAAGCACTACGCGGTAGCAACGGTTATTTTAGAAACAGACTAGAAATAAATTAGGTAAAGTAAAACCAACATGGCGCAATTTTTTAAGCCGCAGAAGCGCAATAAGTCCGTAAGTAAAACCCTAAAAGGTCAGGTGTCAGCACTTGACCATCAGGCGCGTGCGGTTGTGCGTGCAGCTGTAAAAGGTCAGCCCACCCGTTTTATTATGGGCGCTTTGCCGGGCGAGGTTATAGAGTACAAAACCGCAGGCAAACACAGTGGTCATTTAGAGCGTATTCTGGAACCCAGTAGCGACCGTCGCGAAGCGCCCTGTGAGTATTATGCTAGCTGTGGAGGTTGCGACTTTCAGCACATAGACGAGCAAAAGCAGCTGGCTCATAAGCGGCAGGTGGTGGAAGAGCTGTTTCAGAAGTTCGGCGTATTTAATCCCCAAACCAATAGTCTGCCGTGGCAGGAACCACTTGTCAGCGAACCGATGCGTTACCGTCGCAGAGTGAGGCTGGCAACGCGCTGGCTGGGCAAAGAGCAAAAGCTGCTAATTGGTTTCAGAGAAGCACAAAGCCACCATATTGTCGCCATACAGGACTGCCTGGTAGCCGAAGAAATTCTGCTGCAACGTGTCAATGCCTTGTACCCTCTGTTAAATACATCGGCGGTTGCCAGCAAGCTGGGCCATATTGAAGCCATAAATAGCAACACACCCATTATTTTGCTGCGTATCACGGAAACGCTGCCGGGTGACGCCATGCAAGCGTTGCAGAAGTGGCAAACGGCCAATAAAACCGATATTTGGTTACAGAGCGAGAATGATCTGCAGCCTTTAGCTGGTACAGCAATGCCTTTTGATACCAGCATCGACAGTGACAAACTGTATTTTCAACCGGGTGACTTCCTACAAGTTAACGGCGGTATTAACCAGCGTATGGTGCAACAGGCTATGGACTGGCTGAAGCCAGAAAAAACACAGCGCGTGTATGACTTTTTCGCCGGTATTGGTAACTTCAGTTTGCCGCTAGCGCGCCGGGCAAAGTCGGTACTTGCGGTAGAAGGTGTTTACCGCATGGCAGAGCAGACGCGCATTAACGCCGAAAACAACGGTATGGATAACCTGAGTTCACTTAGTGCTGACTTAAACGAAATAACTGCTTCAGACTTAGGCGAACCCGCTGACTTGTGGTGTTTAGATCCTGCCAGACCGGGGGCTGAAGGTGTGGTGAAGCTGCTGCATAAGCTGAAGCCCGAACACAGACCACAACGCATTTTGTATGTTTCCTGCGCACCGGATACTTTGGCGCGGGATATTGCCGGCATGCTAACCGAAAGCAAGGGCTGTAATTACCGCATAATTGGCCTGAGTACAGTTGACATGTTTCCGCAAACCCATCACATTGAAACTATGGTTTGTCTGGAGAGAGCGTCGTAAATCATGGTCCATGTACGCAGTACCCACGTGGATGACCCCAAATACAAAGACAGTGAACAGCATTGGCTGAACGCTGTGAGTGATCCTGAGCCGTTAGAAAGTACTTTTCAGCAACTGAAGCAGCAGTTTCCTGAGGAAACTGAAGCCTTGCTGAAAGGCCAGGAAATGGTTGAAATACTGGCACCACTAAAGCTGGATGCAGAATCCTTGCTGGCGGCGTTGTATGTGCCATTGTTGGAAGCTGGCAAGCTCGATTTAGACAAACTCACCGGTAAACAATCTAAAACCCTGATTGTGCTGCTGCGTAACGTACAGCAAATGCAAAGCATTGGTGACTTACAACACTTCCAACACGGTCAGCCAGACGGCAGCCAGATAGATAACGTGCGACGCATGTTACTGTCCATGGTGGAAGATGTGCGCGCGGTGCTGATAAAACTGGCCGAACGCATTTGCTACCTGCGCGAAGTGAAAAAAGCCGACGAAGAAACCCGGGTACTGGCTGCTAAAGAGTGCGCGGAAATATACGCGCCGCTGGCTAACCGGTTAGGCATTGGGCAGCTTAAGTGGGAACTGGAGGATATTTCTTTCCGTTACCTGCATCCTAAAACTTACAAAACCATTGCTCAGCGTTTGGATGAGCGCCGCACTGACCGCGAACTCTACATAGATAACTTTGTGTCGGGTTTGCAGGAGTCGCTGAAGCAGCAGGGTATTGATGCCGATGTCTATGGTCGCCCCAAACATATTTATTCTATTTGGCGCAAAATGCAGAAAAAGCACCTGCAATTTGATCAGCTGTTTGACATTCGCGCCGTACGTATTCTGACGCATAACCTGAAAGACTGTTACGCCGCACTGGGCGTGGTGCATTCCAGCTGGCGTCATATTGCGTCCGAGTTTGACGACTACGTGGCAACGCCTAAAGCGAACGGCTACCAGTCCATTCATACCGTGGTTATAGGGCCTGAACATAAGAACGTTGAAATTCAGATACGCTCGCACGATATGCACGACGACGCCGAGTTGGGCGTGGCGGCGCACTGGATGTACAAAGAGGGCGCAGCCGCCGGTAAACGTCATGGTTTTGAAGACAAAATAGCCTGGCTGCGTAAGCTACTGGCCTGGCACGAAGACATGGCCGGCAGCGAAACTCTGGTCGATGAAATTCGCTCGCAGGTGTTTGAAGATCGTGTGTACGTGTTTACCCCAAAGGGCGAGGTGGTCGATTTGCCCATGGGTTCAACCCCGCTCGATTTTGCTTACTACATTCACAGCCAGGTAGGGCATAAGTGCATTGGCGCTAAAATTGACAGCCGTATTGTGCCTTTTACTTACCAGTTGCAAAACGGTGACCGGGTTGAAATTCTGACTCAGAAAAACGCCCAGCCACGGCGCGACTGGTTAAACCCGCAACTGGGTTACCTGCATTCGTCACGGGCACGAGCCAAGGTTCACACCTACTTCAAAAAAGAAGACCGGGAAAAGAACCTGCAGGCCGGTAAAGAGTTACTGGAAAACGAACTGCAGAAGTATCAACTGCATGTGCAGGATGCGAACAAAGCGGTCGAGCGCTTTAACGTGCCTACGCTGGACGATTTGTTAGCCGCTATTGGCGCTGGCGACGTTCGCCTGCATCAGGTGGTGAATTTCCTGAAACCGCAGGAAACCGAAGCCGACAAAGTCGAGCGCTTAACTAAACGTCGTAAAGCCAAGCAGTCACCAAAAACGCCGAAGTCTGACGTTACGGTAGAAGGCATTGGTAACCTGATGATGCACTTTGCTAACTGCTGCGAGCCGTTGCCGGGTGAGCCTATTACCGGGTTTATTACTCAGGGGCGGGGCGTGTCCGTGCACCACAGCGACTGCGATCAATTGAAGCATTTATTGCACCAGCACCCCGAGCGCGGTATTGAAGTGTCCTGGTCGGGGCATTCCAAACAGGAATACCGGGCAAGCCTGCGTGTGTCGGCTTTAGACCGTAACGGTTTGTTGCATGACATTACCAGCGTGCTGTCGAATGAAAAAGCGGCGGTGGCGCAAATGGACAGTGAAAGCGATGCGCAGTCACAGTCGGCAACCGTGGTGTTAACTCTGACCGTAAAAGACAGCGACGCGCTCAGCCGTATTACAGATAGACTGCGTCAGGTTCATGGTGTTGAGCAAGTTCAGCGCATTACTTTAAAGCTTTAGTTGAAACAATAGAGGTACCTCAGTGAAAGGCATGCAACAACTGCAACAGGTTATGACTCAGCTACGCAACCCAGAAAGCGGATGCCCCTGGGATTTAAAGCAGAACATGACCTCGTTAATTCCTTACACCATAGAGGAAACCTACGAAGTGGTAGATGCCATTCAGTCGGGTAACTGGCAGTCGATAAAAGATGAGCTGGGCGATTTACTGTTTCAGGTGGTGTTTTATGCTCAGTTAGCGCGCGAAGAGCAGCAATTTGAGCTGGATGACATAGCTGCACATACCGCTGAAAAATTGATAAGCCGTCACCCGCATGTGTTCGGCACCGATGCGGAGCGGAATCTGTCTGATGCTGAAATTAAAGCCCAGTGGGAGCAGATAAAGCAGCAGGAACGTACAAAGAAAGACGCCACAGGCTCTGTGTTTGACGACATACCCAGCCAACTGCCCAGTATTCTAAAAGCCGCCAAACTGCAAAAGCGTGCCGCGTCAGTAGGTTTTGACTGGGCCGAAGCCGAACCGGTTTACGCCAAAGTTGATGAAGAGATTCAGGAAGTAAAAGAAGCCACCGACCAGGACCATATTGAAGAAGAAATTGGTGACTTATTGTTTGCCGTAGTTAACCTGGCCCGCCACAAACAAGTAAACCCCGAAGCCGCGCTGCAACGCGCTAACGACAAATTCAAAAGCCGTTTTCAGCATATAGAGCGAAGCCTGAGCGAGCAGGGTAAACACCCAACTGACTGCAACCTCGAGGAACTCGAAGCGCTCTGGCTGCAAGCTAAGAAGGCGTAAGGGCAAGCCTGCGATCGGAAATGCGGCTGAACCAGCGGTTCGGGTATTTCTATATTGAGTAAAAAAGTCTTACTACCCAGCCGGATACATATAAGCCGAGACCAAAAATTGTATGTGTCATTAAGCTCTGTAGTCGGGCAGAGGCTGGGTTTTGTGTTTTGGACGCTGCAATACCTGCTCCCATACCTGGCTGCATAATGAGAAAAGGGGCTAAAACGGTAGCTATACCGACTAGTAGTGCCGGGGTAATTGTCGGATTGTGAAGCCACGACTCTCCCCAAATAGTAATGAGTAATGCAGCAAAAATAGCGCCTATTATATAGTGCGCCGTCCATCCTATAAAATGCTCCCCGGTTACCTTACTGGACTTCGCAATGGCGTTATGTCTGAATTGACCGTGAGTCATGTGAGTAATCCAGCGCCCAACCATTCCATAGTTTGGAAGAGGGATACCAAGCAGCGATTTACGCACGATACTCCACAAATCCATCACTGCAGTTGCTCCAAACCCGATTAATACTATAACTAGAAAATTGCTCATAATTATCTCCTTTGTTCGTCTTGATTTTGAACCAATGACAGCGTACAACTTAAAGTTAACTTTAGGTCAAGAGGAATTTATGGATATTGCTAAGGTTGCCAAACTTTCTGGAGTTCCAGCTTCTACTTTGCGCTTCTATGAGGAGAAAGGACTGATCACTTCTGTCGGGCGGCAAGGGTTGCGTAGGGTTTTTAACGCGAACATACTCGATCAATTGGCATTGATTGCTCTTGGGCGTGCGGCAGGTTTTTCACTTGATGAAATTGCACGCATGATAGGCTCGAAAGGAAAACCCAATATAGACAGAGAGTTATTAGCGAATAAGGCCGATGAACTGGATAGAACGATTCAAAAGTTAACAGGAATGCGCGACGGCCTTCGACATGCTGCCGCTTGTTCCGCGCCAAGCCATATGGAGTGCCCGAAATTTCGTCGTCTGCTTGGATTAGCGGCAGATGGGGCATGGTCTAAATAACCGTTTCGCCAAAATAACAACCAACTTTCCGGTTCTTGCCTATCTTATCGGTGTTCACTGAAAATTAATTTCCTAAACCAAGATTGAAACTTTACTGCATAACCATAGTCAGTTATTTGCAGGAGTTACATTTTTTCAACAATATAAGATGTAATTCTACATTTGGTTTTTACAATTAGGATTCATTGTGAATAAAATAAAAATAATTTTACTAGCCAGCATTCTAGCTCTGGCAACGGCATGCAGTAACATTCCACTTAGCACCATGATAAAACTGATGGATCTAAATCCTTTAGAGACTGATCCGAAGCAGTTGGTTGTTGCGGTAAAGGCCCCGGAAGGCGTTGACGTGCGCGATGGCGACGTGGTTATTGATTTTGATTTTCGAACTGACGATCCTGAATACAGTTTTAGTCATAATTTTCCGGTAATAATTAATGATGACTACCTCGTTCCTGATAACTTAAAAGAAGATATTGAGGACAACGAGAAAATAACGATCATGCAGTTATCAAAACAAGACGCACAGACAATGTATGAAGGGCAGAAAGCTGTAAAAGAGTATCGTAGTAAGAATGAGGCCGGAGGAGCTGGCAGTATGAACGTGAGACTAGTCTCTGCCTGCCGTGGCGATAAGTTCTCATGGAGTAATTCAGAGTTGGATGTTTATTTAAAGACTCAAGACGATGAAGATTTTTTCTTGTTCCTTGAGGACATGGATATCACTAAATTAGACGGCGATATTCAGCGCAATATTAATGCTATTCCTAATTGTGGGGAGGCCGAGTAGACGGGTAAAAGCACACAATGAAAAAACTAAACTACACAATAGTCAACGAACCACCCACAGCGGACGAATACATTGAGTTAAGACACAAAGTCGCTTGGGACAGCGTTGAGCAGAGTGTGGCGCAAAATAGCTTAGATAATTCATTGTTCAATGTTTCAATCCGCCAAGAGGAAAACCTTATAGGCATGGCAAGAGTTGTTGGTGATGGTTTCATCTACTTTTATATTCAAGATGTTTTAGTCAGTCCTGAATATCAAGGCTACGGTATTGGCCGTGAGCTTATGGAAAGAGTGGAAAACTATTTAAGTAAAGCATGCCCTGAAGGTTCAACAGTAGGTCTACTCGCAGCTAAAGGAAAAGAGGCTTTTTATCAGCATTACGAGTTTATTGCGCGAGACGGCGAAAACCTCGGGAAAGGTATGTGTCGCTTTGTTCGAAAGTAGTCGATTTAACGAAAATACACATTCGGGTATTACGCTAACTCCGCTGCGGAGTATCGCCTCGAGTATATGCAAGTTGTGATTTTAGCATTGACCGCGGCATTACCTTGTTGGCTGGACGCATCAGGCTTCCAATGGCTAGTCAGGGAGATAGCACCCAAAGTGGTACTGTTTTCAGTTTATTTTGTGACACTATGTCTGTGTGCTTTTTACCTCTTTACCAACTTGTACGCTTTTGTCATGTGGTTACTCGATAAATAAGCTTTGTGAAAAATGCTATGAAAACGGAAACGGTTACTTATTTAAAAGAAAATGCGAATTCGTTCGAGTTGCAAGAGGACTTGCTAGTAACCAAAAAAGGTAAGCCTGCGTATGTGGTGCAGTCTTACGCTGATGATGAGTTTCAGAAGGAAACTATGGCTTTGCTTAAACTGCTTAAATTGTCCGAGAAATCTCTAAGCAAGGAGGCTTTGAGCCTGGATAAAGCCTTCGAATAAGCGTTACTCTGTGATTGCTTCGCCTGTATTCAGGTATTTAAGCTGAGCGCTAACTGCCCAAAGCGGTATCCAGTACAAACATCAGAACAAACCCCAGCATAAGGCCATTCGTTGCGGACATTTCGTGGCCTTGTTTATGTGATTCGGGAATCATTTCATGACTGATAACAAACAGCATAGCGCCCGCCGCCATAGCCAGCCCCCAGGGCAGCACAGCTGAGTTGCTCAATGCAATGGCGCCAATAACAGCCATTAATGGCTCCACCAAGCCGGATAACATCCCGACACCAATTGCTATCTTACGGCTATAGCCGGCGGTTAGTAAGGCCATGGCTACGACAAAACCTTCCGGTATGTCTTGCACCGAAATACCGGTTGCCAGAGTTGAAGCTCCAACAGTATCTTCGCCAGCGTAGGCGACGCCTATTGCCAGACCCTCGGGTATATTGTGCAGGATAATAGCAATGACAAATAGCCAACTGCGTTTTAATATTAGTGCCTGACGCCCTTCAGTGCCTTTAATAAAGTGCTCATGCGGTACACTGCGCTCCAGAGCCATCATCAAAAAAGAGCCCAGGAGAATAGCGGCAGCTACTTTGAGAGGGCCTTGCCAGGCCGTTTGTGCGGCCACTTCAAACAAGTTTAACGCAGGTACAATGAGAGAAAAAATACTGGCCGCCAGCATGACACCAGCGCCAAACCCCAGCATTGCAGCATGTAAACGGCTAGATAACTGATTGGAGAACAGAGCCGGAAAAGTGCCTAAAGCGGTTGCACCTGCAGCTATCATTCCTGCATAAAAGGCATAGCGCACATTTTCTTGAGTCTGCATTAACAGAATGAGTTGCTGCAGACCATAGCCCACGCCCAGCAATAGGGCGCACCAGGCAAGCAGCTTGCTTCCAAGCCGCCAGCCTGGTTGAATTAATTCCATTACCTTCATTTATGTTCCTCAAAACGCCTGGCAACTTCGGACCAGTGGACGACTTCATAAAATGCTGCAATATAGTCTGCACGTTTGTTCTGATATTTTAAATAGTAAGCGTGTTCCCAAACATCCAGTCCGAGTATGGGAGTCAGTCTATCCATTAATGGGCTATCTTGATTCGCTGTACTGGTTATTTCAAGTTTTCCGTTTGAACCTTGAGGCTCAAGCCACGTCATAGGTGGCTCGAACCTGACCAGTTCCAGTCATTAAAGCTACTTTATTTTGTATAGACATAACGTACACTTATTTGATGATTGTACTTCAATTAGAGTACATACGCGGCGGTTAAGTTTCGCAAATGCAGGTCAAAAAGTGGGGCTTTTCATTAGGACATAACCAAGGACATAACTTCCGCAACTGCTTTGTCATCTAAGTCCATTTGATCAACCGTTTCACTGAGTTGGAGCATGGCCTGGCTAAGTGCGGTATTATAGCTACTGATTTCCTTTTGCAGAGCGTCTATTCGGGCCTTGCGTTCTTCATCGCTCAGGGCGCTATCGTTCATAACATCCTGCAGTTCCTGTTGTTTTTCCTTAAGCTTTTCTCTGTACTCCGCTATCCGTTTTAGTAAGTCTTTTAGCCCTGAAGGAAGACTACTTTCGTCAATTTTTTCCTTCTTAGAAAACAGCGAGCTTTCCCCTTTTTCAGAGGCAGAGGTAAGTTCTTTAACCAAAGGTGACAGGTCAACATAAAAACTGGCGTTGCTACTGGCTTTGTCGCTTGTAGGTTGGTTATTCGTTGTTGTGTTGAGCGGCTTAGTACTAACCGAAGGCACACTGGAAGAGGCGGGTTTCGTGTATAAAGAGATAGGCATGGCACTCTCTCCAGAAGGCTATAGGCTATTTCCGTAGGTTTGCATTAGTATCGGCAACGTTTGCCAATACTTTAGTTCGTCCTTGGAAATAGCCTTTAGCTTACATTTCGCGGCTATATTGCTTAGCGTTTGAGTTTATAGGCAATTACATAATCGCCAATGGTGGTGCCTATAGAGCCGTGACCACCAGCTACCTGAACCACCATTTGTTCACCCTGGCCGTTCAAGTAAGTCATTGGTGTGGCTTGTCCGCCAGCTGGCAAACGTGCGCGCCAAAGTTCTTCACCGGTGGATAAGTTATAAGCGCGCAGGTAGTTATCTACAGCGGCTGCCATAAAGACCACACCGCCTTCGGTGATGATAGGGCCACCAATACCGGGGACGCCCATTTTAATTGGCAGCGGAAGTGGTGTCAGATCACGGACAGTACCGTTTTTATGCTTGTATACGGTTTCGCCGGTTTTCAGGTCAACACCGGCCACGTAGCCCCATGGTGGCTGCTGACAGGGGACGCCCAGCGGAGAAAGTAAAGGCTTCATATCTACCGCATAAGGTGCACCGTCGTTTGAGTTCAGACCTTGTTCTCCCTGGTTGGCCGGACCCATGTCGGAGCCGTCTTTTTTAACCAGAGTTTGTGTGAAGGCTAGGTATAAAGGCATGCCGAACATAACCTGACGTTTTGGGTCTATTGCAACACTGCCCCAGTTAAAGACCCCGAAGTTACCCGGATACACCAGTGTGCCTTGTTCTGATGGCGGTGTGTACTGGCCTTCATAGCGTAGAGACTTAAATTGAATACGGCACATCATTTGATCCAGCGGTGTCGCTCCCCACATGTCTTTTTCAGTCATGGTAGGAGGACGGAAGGTTAGCGCTGAAATTGGCTGTGTTGGCGAGGCATTATCCAGAGCTACCGTTCCCTGAGGTGCTGATTTTTCGGTAATAGGGAATATAGGTTCGCCGGTTTCACGATTCAGCACGTACACATCGCCTTGCTTAGTGGGTACCACAAGAGCTGGTTGTCTTCCGCTTACAGTGTCTAAGTCGAGCAATACTGGCTGGGCAGGGGTATCCATGTCCCAAAGGTCATGGTGAACAAATTGTTGTACCCACTCTACCTGTCCGGTTTTAAGGCTTAGTGCAACCACAGAGCTGGAATATTTCTCTTCATTTTCAGAGCGGTACCAACCCAACTGATCGGGTGTGCGGTTCCCCATAGGAAAGTAAATAAGACCCAGCTCTTCATCGGCACTGGCTACCGACCAGCTGTTAGGCGAGCTGGTAGTGTAAACTTCGTCTTCGGCAATAGGGGCGGTTTCATTCGGGTTGCCGGAATCCCAGTTCCATACCAGCTCGCCCGTTTTTACGTCATAGGCACGAATAACGCCGGAAGGTGAGTTTTTGTCGTAGTTGTCGTTTACGGAGCCTGCAACCACCACTACGCCATTCGCCACAACTGGCGGCGACGTAGAGTAATAATAACCGGCTTGTTTGAACGGCATATTGTGGGTTAAATCGAGCTCACCGTTATTTGCGAAGTTTGCACAGCGTGCGCCGCTGGTTGGATCTATCGCAATTAAACGGGCATCGGACGTGGGAAGAAAGAGTTCGGCGTCACACTGTACTGGTTCCTGATTTTCAGCCGCTATGTCCAGCTTTTCAGCAGACGGCGCCTCACCGGAGCTTGGCGGCAAATAGGACACACCGCGACAAGTCTGATGCTGGCGCTGACTTTCTGGCGGCACTTCGGCGTCAAATACCCAGCGTTTAGAGCCGTTGTCGGCATCCAGTGCGACTAACCAATTGTGCGGTGTACACAAATAGAGTGTATCGCCAATTTTCAATGGCGTTGCTTCATAGGTGGTTTCACCGACGTCTTTAGGGCCTTTCATATCACCAGTGCGGTAGCGCCAGGCTTCTTCTAGTTGCCCCACATTTTCGGTGGTGATTTTATTCAGTGGCGAATAACGCTGACCCATATTAGTCCGGCCATAAGCGTACCAACTGTCTTCCGGGGAGTTTCCCTGTTTAGGTGACTCGCTGTCTACTTGAGTATCTAATTTGCCGGATAAGTCATGCGGGTTTGCCAGAAGGCTGCCCAGTGTCATTAGCGCAAGAACGGACCACACCGGGAGCAATACTTTGCGCCCGCCATTGTCTACCACTTTGGAAAGAAGCAAAGGTATGGCCAGCACCAAAAATAAACCTATGCGGGGTGCTAATGCCCACCAGTCATACCCAGATTCCCATAATGACCACAGCATGGTGAGGATCAGGAATACAGCGAACAAAGTGCGGGTTAACGGATGCTGTTTGTAACCAAGCCAGGCATTAAATAGTAAAATCACGCCTGCTAGAGCGTAATAGAAGCTGCCACCCAATGTAAGCAGGTGAATACCGCCTACTGTTAAGGCGAGGCCAAGAAGTGCAGTTAGAATAGCGAATAAAATCATAGCAATGATTCCATATGTTGAAATGCATACAGATGTGAGCGATATTCTAGCAGATGGAGTACCAAGTCACCGCGGAATTTGAAGAAACAGTATGAATATTACAAGGAAGAACTTAAGCGAGGCGGCAGATAAAAACATTATCTCGACTTCGCAAGCCGACGCTCTTTTTGAGTTTTTTAAAGAGCAACATCAGGACAAGCCTCAATTTACCTTTAATCATGTGCTGTATTATCTGGGCGGGCTTATTGCTATTGGCGCCATGACGCTGTTTATGAACCTGGGGTGGGAGTCTTTTGGCGGTGCCGGGATTGTTCTGATATCCGTTCTTTATGCCGCTATTGGCTTAAAACTTACTCATGTTTTCTCCGCCAAAAGCTTATCTATTCCCGCAGGAATCTGCGCCACCTTTGTGGTTTGCTTAACGCCGTTGGCTATCTACGGTCTTCAGCAATGGTTAGGTGTCTGGCCCGACGAAACTGTTTATCGTGAGTATCACCGGTACATAAAGTGGCACTGGATATACATGGAACTGGCTACACTGGCTGTCGGTGTCATTATGGCGTGGAAGTACAAATATCCTTTTTTAGTTATGCCTATAGCTGTGACACTTTGGTATATGACGATGGATATTACCGTTATGATTGCTGGCGGTGACCTCAGTTGGGAATTAAGAAAACTCGTATCCTTGTACACTGGATTGTTAATGATAGGTTTTGCATTCTGGGTGGACATTCGTTCGCGCGATACAGCCGATTATGCCTTCTGGATTTATATTTTTGGCGCTTTGGCATTCTGGGGGAGCCTATCATTTATGGAGTCCGACAGTGAGCTGTCAAAATTTGTCTATTTCTGCGTAAATCTTCTGATGATAGGTGTTGGTGTATTACTGGTTCGCCGGGTATTTGTGGTGCTTGGAGCCCTTGGTAGTTGCTTCTATCTTGGCTATCTAGCTCAGGATGTTTTCCAGGACAGTTGGCTATTTCCAGTCGCTTTAACGGCTATTGGTCTGGGTATCGTTTATTTAGGTATTCTCTGGCAGAAGCATGAAAAGACCATGACTAACAAATTGCGTGCGCTGATTCCCGCGGAGTTACGGGAGTTGCTAGAGGCAAGGTCTTAAGGAACGTCAGTTAATATAGCCATCGAATGATTCACTATTACAATTTGAGTTAAAGCAAAGAAAGTTAAGGAGAAGACCAATGTCATCAAAGGTTGTTAATTTTGCCGAAAAACTGAGTAAGTTTTCTGAACATTGGTCGCCGCGGGTGGTTGCCGAAATGAACGATTATCAAATTAAGGTCGTTAAGATTCAGGGGGAGTTTGTCTGGCACGATCATAAAGATACCGACGAAGTTTTTCTGGTACTCAAGGGAAAAATGGGTATTGAGTTCAGAGATAGCGTTGTGCAGCTAGCGGAAGGGGAAATGTATGTGGTACCTAAAGGTGTAGAGCATAAACCCTTTGCTGAGAGCGAATGTCAGGTGCTTCTAATTGAACCAAGGGGCGTTATAAATACAGGGAAAGCCGGTGGTGAGCTTAAGGCGAAGAACGATGTTTGGGTTTGAGGTTAATTCGTAACCTGCTACAGTTGAATCAGTCTTTAGGCAGCAAAGAGCTGAGTCTAGATGAAGCCTTCGAATAATGACTGCGCGGTGGTTGCTTCAACGGTAATTAGATTATCGTTACAACGCTTTAGAGCCAAAGCTGCAAAAAAATTGATTGATGAAAGTGGATTCGGGATAGCCTAACTCAATGAACTTAGCTCTCTTTGACTTTGACGGCACAATAACTAACCAGGACACTTACACAAAGTTCCTGTTTTACGCAACCCCTAAGCACCGCGTTATAGCAACTCTGATTTTAGCCTCACCAATTATTATTCTTTATAAACTGGGGCTTTTAAAAGCCTCACGAACGAGGCCTGCGTTATCCAGAATTGTATTCTGGAACCGCCGGGCACCTGAAGTTTTAGAATCGGCAAAAGAGTTTGCTGAACACTATTTGCCCAGTGTTACAAGGGAAGAAGCGCTTGCAAAAATTGAATGGCATAAACAGCGCGGCGACGAAATTTATGTGGTGTCAGCATCGTTAAATTCATATTTATCGTTTTGGTGTAATGCCCAGGGTATTAAGTTCATATGCAGTGAACTGGAGCTTAAAAACAATAAATTGACAGGCCGTTATGTCTCCGGCGACTGCAGTCTGGATAATAAAGTGAAAGGGATTAAACGTACCCTCGATTTGTCCGCGTTTGAAACCATATTTGCCTATGGTGATACCGAAGAAGACATGCCCATGTTGTCTTTAGCGGATGAAAAGTATTTTAGGTGGCAGCGTATGTCTGAATTAGCAGAGCCTTCCGATGCTTTGTAAAATAAAAATATTATTTGTTAACGGGTAACCTCAAATGGATCCACAAATTCTGGCTTCACAACTACGTCATCCTAGTGGAGAGCACGCCTCTGAAGTCGCTTTAAACATGAACAGTGCAAACGGTCAGTTGAACGTAAAGTGCATAGATCTTTTAAACCTACAAAATTCGGAGTCACTGCTGGAAATTGGTCCCGGCAATGGAGTTTTTGCTGCTGACATAATCAAACGGGCTGATAACCTCTCCTATACTGGCGTTGATTGGTCAGCAGATATGGTTGCCGAAGCGAAACGCATGAACGAAGATATAGTGACTTCGGGGCAGGCAACATTTCAGCAGGGCAATTCCTCTCAACTCAATTTTGATAACAATGTATTCGATAAAGTTCTGACCGTTCATACTCTCTATTTTTGGGACAAACCACTTGAGCACTTAGTGGAAATTCGACGTGTTCTTAAACCTCAGGGGCTATTCTGTCTCGCTTTTGGCGATAGTTCATTTATGAAAGATTTGCCCTTCGTGCCTTATGGCTTTGAGCTCTACGATAGGGAACTCGCCTGTAACTTGTTGCAAGACGCGGGGTTCAGATTACTCAATGCGGAATATTATGCAGAGCAGGGCGTGAGTAATACAGGTGAAGTCGTTGATAAAATAATAAATATTATTATCTGCAAAGCTTAATTAGAAAGCTGGAAAACTTTTTACCGACTCAGTTACAGGGACAAAACTTGACCAATTTTAAATACATTCTGGTTCTTGCTTTATTGGTAAGTGCTTTCACGTATGCGGACGATACTGCGATCGCAGAGGACAAAGAAAAGTACTGTGATTTTAACTTATATTTACCAGCAAAGAGTGAGGGAGCCCCGGATACCTTACTGTTAGAGCGTTCTGACCTTAGTTCGTTAAATACAACTACCGACAATAATACGGTTCAATGGACAATAGAAGTGGCCGACCATGCGCTGAGTAAATGGAAAGCCGCGAGTAAAGAGCATATTGGTTTACCCATGCGAATTTATTGTGGTGATGAATTGATATCAAACCCCGTTGTCAGGGCACCACTTGGAAAGAAGTTTAGAGTGACCGGAATGGACGAGGGCGCTCGTCGCATACGTTAGTTCCTCCAGGCCGTTATGCAGAAACTTAGGGTTAAGTTTCTGTAAAGGTGTCCACAACTGTATTGGAGCTGGGTATTAAGTTGGGTAAACTCAGTTTACAAAATGACAACACGGTGCCAATGGAAGGTGCATAGTAAGTTTTCTTCCGTTAGCTGTATTGTGAAGAGCCGCGCTATTACTAATAAGGGAATGTCTTATGTCGATGCACGAGTTTGAAGACCTGGTTGAGTCGTCGGTTAACTGTCTGGCTCAGTCGAAAACAAAGACGAGCCAGGAACTGCGCTCGCTATTCTGCAACCTCTATCAATTTCAGGAATGTTGGGATACTGGTTTTACTCATCTTCGTGTTATTGACACTTTGTTGAAACACAACTTTGTTTACCAATTTAAACTCACTCAACACCCTGACTACGCCGTGCATAAAGCCTTTTTCGATAGCGCACGCGAGTTTACTTTTGTTGGACTTCACCCTGAAGAAAAGTGGAACGGCGAGACAAACCCCACCGTCGGCTACATTGAACCACCTTACCTATATTGCGATGCCGGCTCACCGCTCTGGCAAAAATTCGTCGAAGCAGGCTTGCTGACGGGCGACGATGCATTGCCGCCGGTGGAAATGGCTATTCAGGATACGGCAAAAGAAGTCATTGTTGAGGCAAAAGAGCAGAGTAACCCTGAATTAGTCAGCCTGTGGTATTCCGCATTAGGCTTATATTTATGGTCTTTTCACGAGGAAGCGCAGCTGGAAGAGGCTAAGTCGGATGCATCCATTAAGGCAATTAGAGGTATTGTTCAGGAAACCGGAGCGCTTGATCTTGATCCGGGTCATGGCTTTTTACAGCAACCGCCGCCGGAAGCATTAGAAGAATATCCGTACTTGTCCTGGTGGTTTCAAATAAACGACTAGCGCACAAAGGTTTACTTAAAAAAGTAGGTAGGGAAACAGTGAATATATACAAAGTTTTGGGTGTTGCCGTCGTTAGCGCAATGCTGAGCGCGGGTTGTGCAGAAAGCAAGGAAGCTAAGCAGGAGGGTCGAACTGTGTACGAGCAAATTCAGCAACGCGATGAACTTCACGACGCCCGTTTTGAAATATTAAAAGGGCTTGAGGACGAAGAGCTCGGACGTGCACTGTACGGTCAGGAAATGTCTAACTTCCAATGGATGATGGACGTTTTTGTCTTTTATGCCGGGATAGAAAAAGTTGAATACACTCAGCCGGAGTTTTTCCATTTCAACCAATACAGTGACAGGGACGCAATCATCGAAGCGTACTTGCAAAGTATGGTAGCGGTAAACAGTTGGAAACACCTCTCTTGCATGCAATATTCAAACGAACAGGGTTTTACTCTGAAGCCTGGCTTTGAGTTTCCGTTTCGTTACAGTCTGACATACACCAATATGATTTTCGACAACGGTGATACCTTGGGCTTCCCTGAATATGCGAGCTTTCCTGATATGGCAAATAATAAGCAGGCATTGGGCGATATTGTCGATACACGTGAAGAATTCTGTTTCACCGAGGCACGCGATGAGAAGTCCCCCAGACCAGTTGCTGTAAAGGGAGAGTTTTATGCAGAATTGCCAGAACAGATAATTACATTTGAACTCAGCGCTGAAGATGTTGGAGAAACTCTGGAGCGAGACGGCTTTTTAATTAACGTGCTGGAGTTTGGGGAAGACTATTACGTAGTTGAAATTAGTATTGAAGACGGCACCGACCCTTCTAAATTGTTCGGAAATGAAGATGTTCTTGCTGAGGCCGTTACAGCCAATGGGGATTATCTCGCCTGGCGGTCAACACGACGTCGGCCTACGTCTGAGGTTTATCAGGAAAACGACCTGCTGGAAGAGGTAATAGCAAAGGCTAAACAGGGAAATATCGATTTAGAAGCTGTAAAAAAGGATTTTGAGGCCTGGCAAAAAGACAGTAAAGAGGCGCGCGCTGGTAAAATATATTTAGGCAGAGCCTTTAACGGACAAGTAGAAAAAGGGTTGTTAACGCTATTAGTGTACGGTGAAGAAAGCAAAAAAGTGGAACGTGAGTTAGAGCTTCCAGTGCTTGACCTGCCATATTCCCGGACTTATGAGATCAGCCTGGGCGATATACCTGAGATTGAGCTAACGGCTCCTGTTTACAATGATCGTCTGCCTGTTACAGCATCCCGTACCGAATTAAATGCACAAGAAATTTCAGATTTAATGACATTACTACATTTCCGAGGATATGAGTTCGACGACCCGAAAAAACAGGATGTTGAAACCCCCGGAGTTATAAGGTGGTTTTACCCCAATGTACAAAGCGATGTATTTATTGAAAGTGGCAACCGGGTGGCGGCATCTGCAATGGCCGGTCATAAGTTCTTTGATGAAAATAATGAGCCAGTGCAGGATGCCGCTGAAGTTGAGTTAAAGAAAAGTGGGAACCTCGAAAACACGGATTTAGAGAGCATTGAATTTGCTTATGACTTTAAAGCGCACAGTATTGATTATTATCCAAAAAGGTTCACAACTAAACCTGCTCGCTTTAAAGCTGCGCTTCCGGTGCTTATCGCACCTAATCTGACGAAAGAAAGCTATGCTAAAGACGAATTGCCGCAAGGCGCAAGTCTAAAAGGTAACCGACTCATTATTGACTACGCGGAGTTTGAGCCGCGCGAAACGATAAAAAGAAAAGCGTACGAACAAGAACGTCGTCGGAATGAGGTTTTTGTTAAGGATAGCAAGGGATACCTCAAGGAAATAACGAGGCAGTCTTTTGTGTATGCTCATGGTCGGAACAAGCCACCGGTAGATGTTTACTATTTTTATGGCGAGCCCGAAACCTTTGAAATTTGGTATATGGGGGAGGCTAAATTTATCGACTATGACGTAGATATTGACTTGAATTCTACTGGCACGCAGAACGCAAAGTAGTTTATAGGCTTATAGCTTTATTGCTCTGCGCTAGCGTTCGCGGCTTAAGTTCGATAAAGTAGCGGGCATGAAAATCTCATGGTTACTCATTACAGTCATCCTGATACACAGCTTTTTTACCTGTGCGTCTGTGGTTGGCCATATGGAAGACGCAAGCCACAGCAGTGTGGATGTTGTTTTTGATGTAAACCATGGTTTGGAACATAGCGCGAATTCTTCATCTTTAGATCTTGAGCAGGGGCACGACCACCAGTTTCATGCGCACGTTAGTTGCATTACTGGTTATGGCATTAGTGTCTCTGCTTGTCCCGTTATTACCGAAGCTCAACCTACCGCTGTGATTTTTGATAAGGGTTTAGCCCATCAACCGCCGGTTCCCCCACCAAACGCTTAATCTCCATTTCTACCGTCATTTTTAAATAGCGAACAATTGGAGAAAAAACATGAAGCGTTTGAGCTTCGTGGTGGTCTTTCTGGGTGCCATATTGGTGTTTCCGGTTAGTGCTGCCGCGTCAGATTTAACTTTAAGTGATGCATTAAACCGCACGCTGAAGAGTAACCCCGATTTACAAAAGTACGATTACCAACAGCAGGCCGCCGAGGCACTGACTCTGCAGGCTGAGTTTTCACCTAATCCGAGAGTTGGACTGGAAGTTGAAAACTTTGCTGGCTCTGGTGAAAGCTCCGGTCTGGATAGTGCGCAGATGACGCTGTCCTTCTCTCAGGTCATTGAGTTAGGAGAGAAACGCCAGCAGCGCATTAATGCGGCAACAGCCGAAGAGAAAGTGCAACAGGCCGAGTTTGAATACCAGCGCATTGAGGTACTGGCACAAACCACACAACGCTTTTACCAAGTACTCAAGCTGCAGGAGTTTATTAACCTTAGCAAGCAGCAACTCCATCGTACGGAGAGTCTGTTAGAAACTGCACAGGAGCGGGCAAATGCTGGCGCGGTTCCAAACTCTGAGGTAACCCGTATTCGACTTCAGCGCGAGAGCCAACGGGCTGATATAGAAGAACTGAAAGGCCAGTTGGCTAAAGCGCAGGCAAAGCTCAGTGCAATGTGGGCTGAGCAGCCAAACTTTAACCAAGTTTCGGGGACTTTTTATTTCCCTTTAAAGTTGCCGAAGCAATCTGACGTTCTAAATGCAGTTAATAAGGCACCTGAATATTTACGGCTGTTAGATTCCGAGCGCTTATTGCAGGCTCAGGCAAAGGCATTGGAAGCAGACTCTACCTCTGACTTAAGTCTCGGATTTGGCTTGCGTTACAACAATCAGTCGGATGATACCGGTTTTGTGGTTGAAGCTTCGATGCCATTGCAACTGCAAGATCCTAATATTGGGCGTATTCAGCAGCGTCGGGTTTTGCATCAATCGAACCTGCAGCAGCAGAAACTGGTGCGAACTCAGTTGCGCTCGCTGGCACTGGCGCTAATAAACAGCCTGCAAACCCATCAAAACTACCGACAAAAAGTGAAAGACACGCTATTGCCGCTGGCACAGCAACTGGTCGAACAAACGAACCAGGGCTATGTGCGTGGCACGCATTCGCTATTGCAGGTGCTGGATGCGCAGAATGAGCTAGCTCAGCTCGAGTACCAAAGAGTTTCGCGGGAGCACGCCATATATAGCGATGTCATTCAGCTGGAACGTATGACCGGACAAGCATTTTTAGGAGAACAGCAGTGAAACTATCAACTTACTTTCTAACAGCTGCTTTGTTGGCTGTCTGTAGTTACACCCAACAAACCTGGGCGTCGGAAGATGACCACCATGAAAAGTCGCATACCGAACTGAGTGATAAAGCCATTGAAAACGCCGACCTGAGCATGGGGCAAGTTAGCTCTCAACGCATGGCTGTGACTCAAACCGTATTCGGTGTAATTGCCCCGGAGAATAACAATATTGCGCATATTAGCGCCCGCTATAAAGGCATTGTGAGTTCGCTTAATGCCAATATCGGCGACTCAGTTGAAAAGGGCGAGGTACTTGCCGTAGTCGAAAACGTCAGTACAGGTACCAGGTTCAGTGTAGTCAGTCCCATTAGTGGCCAGGTTTCTGAACGTTTTACCAATGTTGGTGAATTGGTTGATCAGCAACCTTTATTTCAGGTAATTAATACCGCTTCAGTTTGGGTAGAGTTGTCAGCTTTTCCCGAAAACGTGGAAGCAATGCAGGAAGGTCAGACCGCCGAGGTCTACGACTTGCACCACCATAAAACGGTAAGCGGTACAGTATCTTACATTGCACCTCAGATGACCGGCGGTCACATCGCCCGGGCACGCGTAGTATTGCCCAATAAATCAGGACATTGGCGGCCGGGAATGCACGTTAAAGCGGATGTCACAACCGACACCTTTACTGCTGATATCGCGGTTGAGTCCGATGCTATTCAGACCTTGAACGGAGAAACCGTAGTTTTTATCCGCAACGGCAACCGATTTGAAGCCAGTGAGATTAGAACCGGCCGTAAATCGGGTGACTACGTGGAGGTTCTTTCGGGGCTTGAGCTAGGCGCAGAGTATGTCATTGGCAACAGTTATTTGATTAAAGCCGACATTCTCAAACAGGGTGCAGGGCACAGCCACTAAGGGGACTACAATGATTGATGCACTCATTCGCTTTGCGATTGAACGACGCTGGCTGGTCGTGGCTGCAACCTTTTTGATTGCGGCTGTCGGTGTGTACAGCACCGTGAAGCTGCCAATTGACGCGGTGCCAGACATAACCAATGTGCAGGTACAGGTGAATACCGAAGCGCCGGGTTACTCACCGCTGGAAACAGAACAACGTATCACTTATCCGGTAGAAACGGCTATGGCGGGTCTCCCGAAGCTGGATTATACCCGCTCAATTTCTCGTTATGGTTTGTCTCAGGTGACAGTGGTATTTGAAGAAGGAACTGACATTTACTGGGCTCGGCAACAAATCAGCGAGCGGCTGCAGCAAGTTAGAGGGGAGCTGCCGCAGGGCGTTGAACCCGCTATGGGACCCATTGCGTCAGGCCTAGGTGAAATTTTTAACTACGTTGTCAGAGCAAACCCCGGAGCAACCGACGCAGAGGGTAACCCTTACACTGCGGAAACCCTGCGCACCATTCAGGACTGGATCATTAAACCGCAGTTGGTAAAAGTACCTGGGGTTACCGAAATAAATAGTGTCGGTGGTTATGAGAAGCAGTACCAGGTGGCACCTGACCCGGGTCGTATGCTGGCTTACAAAGTGACCATGAAGGACTTACTCAGAGCTTTGGATTTGAACAACCGAAACGCTGGTGCTGGTTACATAGAAAAGAACGGGGAACAATGGCTGGTGCGCTCGCCGGGTCAGTTAAAATCTCTGGAAGAAATTGGCAATGTGGTGGTATCAAAGCGGGACGATGCGCCGGTTCGGGTTCGTCATGTTGCCGATGTGAAACTGGGGGAGCAGCTGAGAACCGGAGCGGCTACGTCTAACCAGGAAGAAGTGGTGCTGGGCACTGCCATGATGTTGATTGGTGAGAACAGTCGCATAGTGGCACAAGCGGTTTCCGAAAAGCTGGAGCAAGTGCAACAAAGCCTGCCGGACGGCGTGGTCGCTGAGGCCATTTACAACCGTACTACCCTGGTGGATAAAACCATTGCCACGGTTGAGAAGAACCTTTTCGAAGGCGCGATTCTGGTTATTGTGGTTTTGTTTATTCTGCTCGGCAATATACGAGCGGCCTTGATCACCGCATGCGTTATCCCGCTTAGTATGCTGTTTGCTATTACCGGAATGGTCACGAATAAAGTGTCCGGCAACTTGATGAGCCTGGGTGCGATTGACTTCGGTATTATTGTCGATGGGGCCGTTATTGTAGTGGAAAATGCTCTGCGACGACTGGGCAATGCGCAACAGCGGTTAGGAAGGGTGTTAAATACTCAGGAACGCTTAGCTGAGGTCATGAAGAGTACGCGTGAGGTATTCAATCCGGCGGTATTCGGTGTCCTCATTATTATGCTGGTGTATCTGCCCATATTCGCGCTAAGCGGCGTGGAAGGGAAAATGTTCCATCCTATGGCTTTCACCGTCGTTGCAGCTCTGCTGGGTGCCTTGATTTTCTCGGTCACTTTTGTTCCTGCCGCTGTCGCTATCTTTGTCCGTGGCAATATTAAGCACGGCGAGAACAAAGTCATGCGCGGCGCTCGTAAAGCTTATCAACCGGTGTTACGAGGTGCGTTGAAACTCCCTGTGTTAGTTATTGTTATTGGCTTTGGCTTATTTGCAGCTTCTTTGTTCCAGGCCAGCCGTATGGGCACAGAGTTTTTGCCCCAGCTGGACGAAGGCGATATTGCCATGCATGCGCTGCGGATTCCGGGGACTGGCTTACAGCAATCGGTCAACATGCAAAAAGACGTAGAAGCCGTGGTTGCTGAATTCGGTGAAGTGAAACGGGTATTCTCTAAAATTGGTACACCGGATGTCGCAACGGATCCTATGCCGCCGAGCGTCGCCGATACCTTTATTATGCTGAAGGAACGCGAAGATTGGCCTAACCCCGCTAAAACTAAAGAGCAGCTGGTGAGCGAAATTCGTAATGCGGTACAAGAGTTACCCGGTAACAAATACGAATTCACCCAGCCGATAGAAATGCGGTTTAACGAGCTGATTGCTGGCGTGCGGGCTGATCTTGGCGTACGTATATATGGCGACGACCTTGAACAACTCAAACAACTGGGTGACTCCGCGACGGCTATTATCAGAGAGGTTCCGGGGGCTTCCGGTGTTCGCGTTGAGCAAATGACCGGCTTACCTATCTTGTCTGTTGAACCTAAGCGAGACCATTTGGCGTTGCTGGGACTTACGGTTGCTGATGTACAAAGTACATTGCAGAGCGCTGTAGGCGGCATTCAGGCCGGGGTTATTTATGAAGGTGACAAACGTTTCAAACTATTGGTTCGGCTGGACAATGACTGGCGGCAGAACATTGAAAAATTGAAACAACTACCGGTGGATGTACCTGCAGCGAGTAACCCAGAGTTGCAGTACGTGCCTTTGGGGGAAGTTGCCAAACTGACTCTGGCCAATGGTCCGAACCAAATTAACCGTGAAAGTGGTAAACGGAATGTCATAGTTAGTGCCAACGTTACTGACCGCGACTTGGGCTCATTCGTTAATGCGGTTCAGGAGAGTTTAAACACAAATCTGGATATTCCGACGGGTTACTGGGTTGATTATGGCGGCACTTTTGAGCAGTTGCAGTCAGCTTCAGAGCGCTTAAGCCTGGTGGTTCCGTTGACGCTGCTGCTTATTTTAGGCCTGCTGTATAGTGCCTTCGGTTCTTTAAGCAGCGCATTGATTATCTTTACCGGAGTGCCGCTTGCATTAACTGGCGGAATTTTCGCTTTGTCATTGCGAGGCATGCCTCTGTCTATTTCTGCGGCGGTGGGTTTTATTGCCTTGTCTGGTGTCGCAGTTTTAAACGGGGTGGTTATGCTGTCTTTTATCCGGCAGTTACTCCGCGATGGCTTACAGCTGAAAGACGCTGTATTTGAGGGAGCGCAACAACGTCTGCGACCGGTATTAATGACCGCTCTTGTCGCGAGCTTAGGCTTTGTTCCTATGGCATTTAATACTGGTACAGGAGCAGAGGTTCAACGGCCTCTGGCCACCGTTGTTATTGGCGGTATTATTTCGTCAACGCTTCTGACGCTGGTTGTTCTACCCGCGTTGTTTTATTTGGTAAATCGATTTAAACAGGCGAAAACGTAATTTTATTAATGCCTCCGAATAAGCGCGTTCATTTTGAGCGCGCTTTTTTATTGATTCACTCTTAACAAGTTAGTTTGGTTTTATTAACATGATTAAAACAATAAGTTCCGACTATTAAGGAAACACCATGAACTCAGGCGCGAAAGCATTAGCTGCTAGCGAAACTAAATTCGACCGCAAAGCCTTTACCATCTTATTTTCCGTTCTAAGTTTACTTTTCGGTGTGGGAATTGGAGTAGCAATAAGCACGGTAGAACTAACCGGCAATTCTGAAATGTACGCTCAACTTGCTTTTAGTCTGATACCCGCAGCTGTTATTTGGACATATGTTCTTTTTCATTACTTAAAGCGGTTTTGATTGTTATATAGTGCAAAGCGAAACAAATTATCCCGTTGGGAAGAACTGCCCGAAACACATGAGAGCACTGAGCAACATTCCTGACTTTAATCTATCGGTGCATAGATTTTGATGCCGATTACTAGCTTTTAGAAGTAGCTAACGACAGCTTTTATTTGTTGTTAGGGGCGTCTTTCGGTATACTACTTTCCCGTCTGAATGCAATCCCAAATTTGACCTGACCAACTAGGTATCACATGGCGACAAACTATATTTTCGTAACCGGCGGAGTTGTATCCTCGCTGGGTAAAGGCATTGCTGCAGCCTCCCTGGCGGCAATTCTTGAAGCACGGGGCCTTAACGTTACTATCATGAAGCTGGACCCCTACATTAACGTAGATCCGGGTACCATGAGTCCAATTCAGCACGGTGAAGTTTTTGTCACCGTAGACGGAGCTGAAACCGATCTTGACCTTGGTCACTACGAGCGTTTTATCCGCACCCGTATGACCAGCAGCAACAACTTTACCACCGGCCGTGTCTATGAAGACATTATTCGCCGTGAGCGTAAAGGTGAGTTTTTAGGAGCGACCATTCAGGTCATTCCTCACATTACCAACGAAATTAAGCGTCGTGTTATTGAAGGCAGTAAAGGCTTCGATATTGCCATTATTGAAATTGGCGGCACGGTGGGTGACATTGAGTCACAACCTTTCCTTGAAGCCATTCGTCAATTGGGCACGGAAATTGGTCGTGACCACACCTTATTTATGCACCTGACCCTGGTGCCATTCTTAGGTGCTGCGGGTGAGGTGAAAACCAAGCCAACACAGCACTCAGTGAAAGAACTGCGTTCTATTGGTATTCAACCCGATATATTAATATGCCGTTCAGATCGTTCTTTACCGGCAACTGAGCGCTCGAAAATCGCTTTGTTTACCAATGTAGAAGAGCGCGCGGTTATTGGCCTGCGCGACGTTGACAGTATTTACAAAATACCTTCTATGCTAAAAGCTCAGAGCCTGGACGATATAGTGACCAAACGTTTCCGTCTGGACTGTCCTGAAGCCGACTTGCATGAGTGGGAAGAGGTTCTGTATCAGGAGTCGAACCCGAACGGAGAAGTCACGGTTGGTTTTGTTGGTAAATACGTTGAACTGCCTGACGCTTACAAGTCAGTTAACGAAGCCTTAGCGCACGCTGGTCTTAAGAATCGTTTAACGGTGAACATTCGTTACATTGACTCGCAAGATTTAGAAACCAAAGGTACGTCTAAGCTTGAAGACGTGGACGCTATTTTGGTTCCCGGTGGCTTTGGTGGTCGTGGTATTGAAGGCAAACTAATTGCAGCGAAATACGCTCGTGAAAACAATGTGCCTTATTTGGGCATTTGTTTAGGTATGCAAGTCGCAATGATTGAATTCGCTCGTAATGTTGCCGGTTTAGCTGGCGCTAACAGTACTGAATTTGATGAAAATTGCAGCGATCCTGTAGTGGGTCTTATCACCGAATGGATGGACGCCAGCGGCCAGAAAGAATTGCGCGATAAGCATTCTGACTTGGGTGGCACCATGCGCCTTGGCTCACAAGAGTGTCATTTAGAAAAGGGCTCTAAAGCGCTGAAAATGTACGGTAAAGAGACCATTGAAGAACGCCACCGTCATCGTTACGAAGTGAACAACCATTATGTTGAGGCACTGGAGAAAGCTGGCTTAAAAATTACCGGTTACTCGCACGATAAGCAGTTGGTTGAGATTCTGGAAAACCCGAAACACCGCTGGTTTGTGGCAGTACAGTTCCACCCGGAATTCACTTCAACGCCGCGTGACGGGCACCCGTTATTTAAAGGCTTTATAGAAGCTGCTGGCGAATTTCATAAAGAGCGTTTGGGTTAATAACCCGGCTAATGATTAAGCATTAAACAGGATTTAAGTATGAGTAAGATTGTTAAAGTTGTTGGTCGTGAAATTATGGACTCCCGTGGTAACCCGACGGTTGAAGCCGACGTTTATTTAGAATCTGGCCACATGGGCCGTGCGGCAGCACCAAGTGGTGCATCAACCGGTTCACGTGAAGCTCTGGAGTTACGTGACGGCGACACTTCTCGTTACTTAGGTAAGGGTGTTGAAACGGCAGTCGCCAATATTAACGGTGCTATTGCTGAAGCCTTAAGCGGTATTGATGCGATTAACCAGGAAGCTGTCGACAACATTATGTTGAAGCTGGACGGTACCGATAATAAAGAAAAGCTAGGTGCTAACGCTATTTTAGCTGTGTCTCTGGCGGTGGCGAAAGCAGCGGCTTTGAGTAAAGGCATTGAGCTTTACGAACATATTGCCAACCTGAATAACACCAGCGGTAAATACAGCATGCCACTGCCAATGATGAACATCTTAAACGGTGGTGAACATGCAGATAATAACGTGGATATTCAGGAGTTCATGATCCAGCCGGTTGGCGCTGAAAGCTTCAAAGAAGGCCTGCGTATGGGCGCTGAAGTGTTCCATGCTCTGAAAAAGGTTCTGCAGAAGCGCGGTTTAAGCACAGCGGTTGGTGACGAGGGCGGCTTTGCGCCCAACCTGGCGTCTAACGAAGAAGCCTTGCAGGTGATTGTCGAAGCGGTTGAAAACGCGGGCTATAAAATGGGCAGCGACATTACCCTGGCTTTGGATTGCGCTGCATCTGAATTCTACCGTGACGGTAAATACGAATTGTCTGGCGAAGGTAAGTCCTTTACCGCCGAAGAGTTTGCTGATTATCTGGCAGAGCTGTGTGACCGTTATCCTATTATTTCTATTGAGGATGGCCTGGATGAAAGCGACTGGGACGGCTGGAAAGTCTTAACCGAAAAACTGGGCAGCAAAGTTCAGCTGGTCGGTGATGACCTGTTTGTAACCAATACGCGTATTCTCAAAGAAGGTATCGACAAGTCGATTGCCAATTCAATTTTGATTAAGTTTAATCAGATTGGTAGCCTGACAGAAACCTTAGCAGCCATTGCGATGGCGCGTGAAGCAGGTTACTCGGCGGTTATTTCTCACCGTTCGGGTGAAACCGAAGACGCCACTATTGCCGATTTGGCAGTAGGCACCGCAGCGGGTCAAATTAAAACCGGCTCGCTGTGTCGCTCTGACCGGGTTGCTAAGTACAACCAATTATTGCGTATAGAGGGCGATTTGAATGGCCAAGCGCCTTACCGCGGACGACAGGAAGTCAACGCTGGCTAATCAACAGGCGGACATATTTCAGCCGCTGGCACAGCAGGGCGATTTTGCCGAGCTGTGCTCAGCGCTGTATGAACGTGAATTACCGCAACTGGCACAGGTTAATGATATGCCTGTTGCGGCTCTGCAACGTCGTTTAGCCAGTCTCCCGCACTATATTCGTCACGCCGCTCATGGTTGCCTCAATGCAGTGCAGTATTCGCCGTTAAAGTTGGATGTTCAGAACGCCAGCTGGCAGGCTCCTCAGCCAACAAAATCTCCTTCAGCCGGTATATCTGCCGAAGGGCAGAGCCAATGGTTTGCTAAACATGCAGCTTTGGGTCTGGTGGTTCCTGTTCGTTATCAAACTCCTGAATTTACGACCATAATGCTCGACAGCATCGACCGTGTGGATCCTGATAAAAAGCGTCTGCATCTGAATTACCGTGGCTGGTTTGATTTTACCGGGCAGGGTGAACATAGTCAGGATACCTTACTCAAGCCTAATAAGCGCGTTATGACCGCAGCCAGCTGTGGACATCAGTGGAATCATAAAGGGCGCGTTAACCCACGCACCTTAACGCTGCGTGAGTTGTTACTGGTGGCTACTCTGGACTGGAAAAAGTTTCAGGTGGCATTGCGGATAGCTCGTTAAGCCAGTCCTGCCATACCGGTTGTAATCCTTTCGCTTTTATTGCCTGCGCCACTTCACTTACTGGCCTGTCGTCATCTATGGAAAACTGTTCCAGCTCTTGTTGCTCGTTGGCGTAACCGCCGGGCTGAGTTTTCGATTCGGCACTGACCGAGGTCACACCTAACCGGAACAATCCATCACGAAGCGCCTGCTGTTCGCGCGTGGAAAGGCTGAGTTCTACATCGGGGAACCGCAACCGATAGGCGCAAATTAACTGAACCAGTTGTTTATCAGAAATTGTCCTTGCGTTATCGACACCACCGGCACAGGGCCGTAGCCGGGGAAACGACAGCGAATAACGACTGCGCCAGTAGCGTCGCCGTAAATAATCCAGATGCATGGCGGTAAAGGTGCTGTCGATACGCCAGTCCTCCAGTCCAATCAGCGAGCCCAGGCCAATTTTATCGATACCGCATTCGCCCAGGCGGTCGGGCGTTTCAAGCCGCCAGCGGAAATCGCGTTTTTTGCCTTTTAAGTGATGCTTAGCATAGGTAGCGGCCTGATAAGTTTCCTGATACACCATAACGGCGTCCAGACCCAGCGTGCGTAATTCAGCGTATTCATGGGTAGCCAATGGCTGCACCTCAAACATGACATAGCTGAAATAGCGTTTGATAATAGGTAGCGCGTGACGAAAATAATCAATACCTACCTTGGTTTCATGCTCGCCAGTCACTATCAGCAGGGTGTCAAAACCTTTGGCTTTTATGGCCTGACATTCCTGCTCGATTTCAGTTGGTGACAAGGTTTTGCGCTTTAAGCGGTTACTCATGGAAAAGCCGCAGTAGCTGCAATCGTTAGCACACAGATTCGATAAATACAGCGGAATAAACAAGTGCAGTGTGTTACCAAAGCGTTGCCGGGTCAGTTGTTGTGAGCGCTCTGCCATAAGGGGCAGATAGGACTCCGCCGCCGGCGACAGTAACGCCATAAAATCGCCCGTATTCAGATGTTTTTTGCTTAAAGCGGTTTCAACGTCAGCCGCGTTTTTACTGTAAAGCTGCAGGCGGGTATCATCCCAGCTGGTCTGCTCCCAGGTAGTATAAAAGCTCATAGCGACTCCAGAAACTCCGTTAACGGGCTGGATGCGGACGCTTTTAGCGAAGCGTTTTGACTTAAGCCTGCTTCAAAGGCCTGACGCCCAACAATAACCGCATCGCGAAAGGTTTTTGACATAGCGACGGGGTCGTTTGCAGTGGCTATGGCGGTATTCACCAGCACAGCGTCTGCGCCCATTTCCATAGCTTCAACAGCGTGGCTTGGCGCGCCAATGCCCGCATCGACAATGACGGGTAGCGATGCCTGCTCGATAATAATCCGTAGGAAGTCTCGAGTAAGCAGGCCCTGGTTTGAGCCTATGGGAGCGCCTAACGGCATAACTGCCGCACAGCCAACTTCCTCTAAGCGTTTACACAATACGGGATCAGCACCGCAGTAGGGCAGTACGGTAAAGCCTTCTTTTACCAAAGTTTCAGCGGCTTTTAGGGTTTCTATCGGGTCCGGCAGCAAATAGTTGGGGTCGGGGTGTATTTCCAGTTTAAGCCAATGGGTACCTAAAGCTTCACGGGCAAGGCGTGCAGCAAAAATAGCGTCTTGTGCAGTTTTGGCACCAGAGGTATTTGGCAAAAGCTGTAAACCTAAGTTTTGTATAGGCGTGACAATGTCGTCAGTGGGGCGCTCAAGTTCAACGCGCTTTAATGCCAGCGTTACTAACTCGCTACCGGAAGCCGCAAGGGACTTCTGCATAATATCCGCGCTACTGTATTTGCCAGAGCCTATGAATAAACGGGAATGAAAATCTCGATCGGCTATTCTCAGCATGGTTTAACCTCCGGCCACGGCTTGAACAAGTGTAATGGTATCGTTGTCTTTAAGCTCAGTCTGTTGCCATTGCTCGCGGTGTATAATCTGTCCGTTTAAGGCGACGGCAACGGCCGAGGTATCGACGTTCTGAGCAGACAGTAGCTGCGATAAATTGCTTTCCTCAGTAATCTCATAATCTTTGTCATTAATTTGAATGTGCATTTTGACCTCCGCATACAGGGCATGAAGCGGCCCGGGGTAAATAGAGTTGTTGCCAGTTTTGCGATAAGCCATTGAAGGTTTGCAGGTAACCCCAGACAAGCTTATGTCCGGTAAAATAATTAATTGCCAGTAGCGCCTGACTGGATCCCATAATGCCCACAACAGGAGCGGCTATACCCGAGTTACTGCAGTTCAGTGGTTCGTTAACATCGTCAGGATATAGACACTGATAACAGCCGTGGGAATGCTCCGGGTTAAGCGCAATGAGTTGCCCGTTAAAGCCGCGCGCCGCAGCAGAAATGAGCGGGGTGTTCAGTCGGTAGCAGCTTTGATTGATAAGGTACCGGGTCTCACGATTGTCGGTGCAGTCGAGGACTAAATCGGCTTGCTCGACGAGCGCTTTCAGGTTGTCTTCACAGGCTTGCTCTTCAAGAGCGGTTATACGGATGTCCGGGTTTAACTGCGACAAAGAATGACCAGCTTGCCGCGCCTTGGACAAACCAATATCGTCGCTGGAATAGAGTGTTTGCCGCTGTAAGTTACTGAGGCTGATGGTGTCATGGTCGACCAGTGTGATTTGCCCAACGCCCGATGACGCTAAATATTGGCTGGCAGGACAACCAAGGCCGCCCAAACCAATAATTAAAACATGGCTTTTGAGCAAACGCTGTTGTCCGGTTTCGCCAATTTCTTTCATCAGAATGTTGCTGCTGTAGCGTAGAAGTTGCTCGTTACTTAGCATGGGAAACCTCGCTTTCTTCCTTAACTTCGGCTTTAACTTCAGCTTCCATTGCAGTCAGTAACTGACGAACAGCCTGCTCGACGTCGCTCGTAGCAGTAATAGCGCTAACAACCGCTATGCCGTTAATTCCGGTAGCTTTTACGGCAGCTACGCGCTTTAAAGAAATACCCCCAATAGCGACTGTCGGTATGTTCGTTGGCGCTAATAATGCGACATAGCGGCGTAGTCGCTCCAGACCTTGGGGTTTAGACGACATAGCCTTGGTCTGAGTTGGAAAGATATGACCCAGAGCTATGTATGAGGGCTTATACGCTTGAGCAATTAATAACTCGGTGTAGCTGTGAGTGGAAATACCCAACCGCAACCCTGCTTGCTGAATGGTGTTAAGGTTGGCCTCGGTTAAGTCTTCCTGACCTAAATGCACGCCATAAGCGTTGTGCTTAATAGCCAGTTGCCAGTGGTCATTAATAAACAATTGCGCTGAATATTGCTCTGCCAGCTGAATGCTTTTTTTAATAGCGGTTTCCAACTGAGGAGCATCTGGGTCTTTAATACGCAGTTGCAGTGTCTTAATGCCCAGTTTTAAGAGCTTTTCTATCCACTCATAAGAATCTACTACCGGATACAATCCGGGTTCCTTGTCTAGCCCGGGAAACTGGAGATCAACGCAGGGCAACTCCGGCGTTTTAATCTTTGGAAAATGATCAATTAGCTGTGGCCAGTGTGTATGAGCAACCGGACCGGGTCCGCGACCTATACCTTTAGCTTTAATCAAGCCGTTATGCACATAGGCATTAGCTACCGTAATGGCATCCTCAAGTGGATAATCATGCGCTAATACCGACGCAATAGAAGAAGATAAGGTGCAGCCTGTTCCGTGGCTGTGTTTTGTTTTCAACTTCTGCTGAATGTATTGAATATGCTTTTCGGGATTTAGGTAATGATCAGATATTTTCCCTGCATTACCAAAGTCAGTACCAGTGATAAGGATCTGAGTTAGCCCAGTATGAAAGAGTTTTTCGGCGGCGCGGCACATTGAGTCTTCATCAGTAATATTCACGCCACTTAGCCAACTTAGCTCCTCCAAATTCGGTGTCATAATATCAACCAGTGGGAATAACTCCGCGCAATGTTGAGGCTTGAGCTCTGACAGACGATCCTGTTGAGTGCTGACAACCACCGGATCCCAGACCACGGAAGGTCGGGGAAGGGTATCAGGCCACTGCTTTAAAAAGTCAGCCACACACTGAAGCTGTTGCACATTACTAAGCAACCCAATTTTTATCGCAGCAGGCGGCATGTCCTGTTGCAGGCATTCCAACTGCTGACGAATGGCGTCAGCAGCTAACGGGAATAACCCGGTGGTTGCAACAGAGTTTTGGGCGGTAATTGTGGTTATGACACTGCAGCCATGCACGTTCAGACTACGGAAGGTGTTCAAGTCTGCCTGAATGCCTGCGCCACCGCCGCTATCAGAACCTGCGATGGTCCATACGACAGGTACCGACATCATTCTGCTCCTTCGGTCGCCGCATCTTTCACTTTTACATCAATGCGGGTGTCAGGATTATACTGACGCACCTCGTGAGAAATTTTCATGGAGCAGAACTTAGGACCGCACATGGAGCAAAACTGCGCGATTTTGTTCGAATCCTGCGGCAGAGTTTCGTCGTGATAGCTGCGGGCAGTTACAGGATCCAATGCCAGGTTAAACTGATCCTCCCAGCGAAACTCAAAGCGGGCTTTTGACATAGCGTCATCCCGCGCCTGAGCACCCGGGTGACCTTTGGCTAAATCGGCGGCATGAGCAGCTATCTTGTAGGCAATCATCCCCTGTTTTACGTCTTCTTTGTTGGGCAAGCCTAAGTGTTCCTTCGGAGTAACATAGCAAAGCATGGCGCAGCCAAAGGCGCCAATCATGGCAGCACCAATACCTGAAGTAATATGGTCGTAACCGGGGGCTATATCAGTGGTTAGCGGCCCTAAGGTATAGAACGGCGCGCCGTGACAGTGTTTTAACTGCTCATCCATGTTTTCCTGAATTTTATGCATGGGCACATGGCCGGGGCCTTCTATCATCACCTGTACATCGTATTCCCAGGCAATTTGAGTCAACTCGCCGAGTACTCTCAGTTCAGCAAATTGAGCTTCGTCGTTAGCGTCGGCTATGGAACCGGGGCGCAGGCCGTCACCTAAAGACAGCGACACATCATATTTCGCACAAATTTTGCAGATATCGCGGAAGTGTTGGTAAAGAAAGCTTTCTTGCTGGTGCGCCATGCACCATTTAGCCATAATCGAACCGCCACGGGAGACAATGCCGGTAACTCGTTTTGCAGTCAGTTTAATGAAGTCGTGCAGCACGCCCGCGTGAATCGTGAAGTAGTCCACACCTTGCTCAGCCTGTTCCAGCAGTACGTCTTTAAATACTGGCCAGCTCAGATCCTCAGCAACGCCATTGACCCGTTCTAAAGCCTGATAAATAGGCACAGTACCAATAGGCACTGGACTGTTGCGTAAGATCCATTCCCGGGTTTGGTGAATATTACGGCCGGTAGATAAGTCCATTACGGTATCAGCACCCCAGCGAGTCGCCCATACCAGCTTTTCAACTTCTTCTTCAATGGACGAACTGACCGAAGAATTACCAATGTTGGCGTTCACTTTTACTAAAAAGTTGCGGCCAATAATCATCGGTTCAGATTCGGGATGGTGGGTATTAACGGGGATAATTGCGCGCCCACTGGCAACTTCATCGCGTACAAATTCTGGCGTTATGGGGTTATCCAGGTGCTCCCGACCCATATTCTCACGCAGTGCAATAAACTCCATCTCAGGGGTGATCACGCCGCGTCTTGCGTAAGCTAACTGCGTAATGCTGTGATTATATTGCTGGTTCTCGCTATGGCGATCCTGAATCCAGCTCTCACGAACCTTTTTCAAACCCGCTTTAACGTCAATTTTAGCGTCCGGGTCACCGTAAACGCTGGAGGTATCATAGACATCCACTGGTTCGTTCGGTGGCAACTTTACGCCCGGCGTGGGCTGGTGCAAAGTTTCGCTTAAATGAATGCGGCGAAAGGGTACCTGGATATCGTTGTTGCCAGACAGAAATTCACGGCTGGAATTAGGGTAATAATGCCCGGATAGCGATGATAAAAAGGATTCAGCCTGTTGGCGGTTTAAACGGTTATTCGATGGTGCAGTTGACATAGCATTCTCTCATTTTGTTGATGTTAGAGATGCTTGTCAGGAGTGTTGAAAGGAACACCAGCGCAGAAACGACGGTTGTGTCATGCTGATGCTCTCTTGTTCCCTTCGCAGGTATTAGCCTGATCAGGTTCAACGGATCCCGCAATTGCGGTCTCAGCCGGTAGCTTCATTAAGAAAGCTACCGGCACTCCGACAAGATTCCTTTTTAGTGGAACAAAATCTTAGAGCGAATGCAACCGCTGTTAATCGTTAACCAGTTTAGCGACAACTTTAGCTGGCTTCTTCATTGGCTGGCTTAAGCCTTCTATGCGTTCAACAATAAGCCCTTGTTTATCGAGAATAGTGATCAAATTGCTGTGATCAAAATCACCATCGGGACGCTGTCGATACCTCACACCAAGTACTGTAGCTAAGGTTCTGATATCCTGCTCGGAACCGTTCAGAAACAGCCAATTGTTGTTGTTAAGTTGATACTGCTTAACATAGTCAGCGAGTGCCTCGGGTGTATCGCGATCGGTGTCAAAACTCACCATAACGAGTTTAACTTGCTGTTTAGTATCGTCGTCCAGCTTGCTGTATAAGCGTTTTACATCATGGACCAATACCGGGCAGGCGGTAGTGCAACTGCCATAAATCATGGAAAGGATAACGGGATGACCTTCAAGTTCTGAAAGTTTTAGTTCGCTATTCTTATGTGTTTTCCAGATAGCATCCACATGGTATACCGACTCGGAGTGAGAAACCTCTGCTGCGTTCATTGCCGTATGATTACTGTGGTCGTTAGCTGTCTGATTCTTGTGTATATCGTGATGCGAATGATCCTGCGCAAAAGACTGGACAGCAAAGATAAAAGAGGCCAGGGCGGTCAATTTTAGCAATTTATTCATGGTCGTTCTCCAGGTCGTATGCGCAACGAAAACCCATAGTGCTGGTGGCACTTTGCGGGGCATAATCACTGCGTGACTGATAACGGAAAAATGTGGCGTAATTGGCGTTACTAAAACTCGACATAAAGCGTGCTCCGTCGCCACAAGAACCGGAGAGCAAATCAACGTCATCGCCGTTAGTGAGTAATAATTGATAGTCATCCACCCACTCGTTGACACGGTCGTGCATGTGCATCAATTGGTCAGCATCTGGGTCGACGGTTTGTTGCTCCGCACTGTGGGGCTGGCTGTACCAGGCAAACAGGTTACGGGCATAATCATCATCGCTGATGTTCTGTTGTTGCCGATATTTGACCGACGCATACTCCCACTCGTTAAGACCAGGCAAACGCCCACCTTGTGCGGAGCAGTATTCGCGTGCGGCAAACCAGGACACATAAGTGACTGGCTCGTTTTCTTTGCCTTTAGCAAATTCAGTATTATCATCCCAATGCTTCAGGTAATTTCCGTCATGGAATAGGGCAGCGATGTTGTCTCGCTGCCACTGAGGTTGTTCAATGACAAATTCCAGAAACTCCTGGTTAGTGACAGGGGTTGAGTCCAGCATGAAACTTTCCATTTCTATGCTGAGCCGCTCTTTATCCAGTAATACCGGTGGTTTAAACGTACCACCATTGATCAGAACTGGATCGGCGAGCACTAACGGTGATAAGAGAACACCTGCAACTCCAAGCCACTTAACCATAAGTTTCCCCTTATTTCTCTTTACGCGAACCGGCAATTAATGCGCCGGCTGCGCCACGCTCTGCGTCAGCAAATTCGTGATCGACCAACTTATAGATGCCTTCTTCCGGAACAATAAATTCAATGGTTGCGCTGTTACTGGCACCCAGCAGCACGGTTTGCATGCCATACCACTCGTTACGCGGGTCACCTTCGTACCAGACGCGGTCGAAAATCGCACCAATAACATGGAAGCTGGAAGTGCCTGATGGACCTGCGTTTAACACATGTAAGCGCACACGGTCACCTTCGTTCGCACGCAACGGGTTGTCGCTAAGTGCTGCAACATGTCCGTTAAAAGTCACATGACTTGGCTGGCGGTCTAAAGCTGCACCGTGGTTATAGATGTAGTTACCTTCTGATGCTTCTTCCAGATAATGCTCTGACTGAACCAAAACGAATTCTTTATCAACGTCTTTGTCAGTTGGGTAGCCATCTTTAGGAGATACCACAACGGCGCCGTATTGGCCCATAGCTGTGTGCATGAGTACGCTGGAAGTACCACAGTGATACATATAAGTACCCGCGTAGTTGGCTATCCATTCGAACTCAATAGTTTCACCCGGAGAAATGGTACGCCATTTGTCTTCAGCAGCGACGGTACCGCTATGGAAGTCCATAGAATGCGGCATTGGGTTAACGACAGGCTGGTTGTTCTGATAACCATTGGCTTGTACTTGCTGGAAAAATGGCGAACCATTTTTGACCGGTTTAGTGATAGTCACTTCTTCGTCAGAGCGGTTTTTCATTTTGAAGATAACACGGTCGCCTTCACGTACGTGTAATACGGGACCGGGTACTGAGCCACCGAATGTCCAGGCCGAATAGGTTACTCCCGGAGCAACTTCTATTTTCTGAGAGAACACATCCATGCGTACATCGTGGGTTTTGTTACCTTCATAGTCGAGCTCGGCGATATTTGGAACCTGAGTAAGGTAGTCGCCAACAACCGCCGGGCCACTGTAGTCTTCACGGTACACTTTAGCTTCTGGTAAGCCAAAGATTTTACCGTCAATGACATATTCGCTGTCGTGCTTAAGGCTGAGTTCTTCCGCATTAAGCGGAGCTGATGCAGACGCCATAGCGGCCAGAAGAGATGCACTGATAATTGATAAACTTAGAGTTTTCATAATGATTTTTCCTTTAACTGATAACAAATAGGTTTAACGCAAACTGGCAACGGCTTCGGCTGTGATAGTTTCACCGCCATCTGCAAGCTCGGTATTGATGTAGTTAACTAAGGTCGAGATATCGGCGTCTTTCAGATAACCCATGGGCGGCATAGCGCCGTTGTAGTTAGTTCCATTAACGGTGATAGCGCCGGACTTACCATTGATAATTGTCTTAGCTATGTAGTCGGGGTTATTCTTGATGTTTGTATTTCCGGCCAGTGGTGGAAATACACCTTGCATGCCCTTACCATTTGGTTGGTGACATGCCTGACAATATTTTTTGTATACGTTTTCGCCTTCGCTAGCATCGGCTGCCTGGCTTATGAATAAACCCGCGAGAGACACGGCAATAAGTGATACTTTGCAAAGAGATTGAATGCTCATAACGACACCTTCGTAATTGACTTAAGATGCCTTTAGAATACTGCTTTAATGAGCTTTTACGAGTGAAATGAAGGGGTAACTCAGGCCTACTCCTTTATGTGTAAAAGAAGTAAGCCTAATGCAGGTTGGTGGGTATTAAATACTACGTGCTTCTAATTCAATACGAGAGGCAGCACCGTAAATTTTACTCGGATCACCTTCGAATTCGCCTTCTGGAGTAGTAGTAGGCCAGAGGTTTTCAAGATTACTGATGACCTTGCGGGTTTCGCTAATGGCTTCTTCAGCTTTGCTTGCTTCTTTATCATTAATGCGGTTTAAGCGTTCAAGCGCAATTTCTTTAAAGCCCATGGCGTCCTGATATTCGTGCACGTTAGCGACTTCGCCATTTTGAATACCAATAGCGTATTCGTCGGCGGCTACCATTAGCATTGATGAAACACTCAGTATGACGTCTTTAGCTGACATGTCAGCAATAGGCTCATTAGTACTGATAGAGTCCAGCAGAGCCTTGTAGTTGCTCATGACCGTGTCTTCATCTTTATCATTAATGACACTTTCCGCCAGGGTATTTAACGGTTCGGCAAATCCGGGTAAGCCGCGTGCTTCGAAGGCTTCAGTAAGGCCGCTATAGAGCTCGTCACCCGGGTGTTTCATATGAGTTTTAGCCATTTTAATGTGGCCTTGCTCGTACAGTTTCATTCCCACCCATAAATGGCCGCGGATAAAACCGAGCTGAGCCAGAAAAGCCGTGTCATTGGTGTTTAAATCAATTTCAGGGGCGGCCATTTCGCCTTCTGCCATAGGGGCAGCCATGAACATAGAAGGTGCTGCGCCCGGCTGCGTCAGTGGCGCTGCTGTTACCTGTGATGCTGCTACGGTGGTGGCCAGAACACTGCCAACGCCAAGCCAAACTTTTTTCTTTTCAAACATATAAAGACCTTAGTATGCTTTTTTGAGAGAGTTAACTCATGTATATTTGCAGAAATGATAACTATTCGCAAGTTAGAAGTGTGGAATAATGATATTACAAATTAGCAATGCCGTAGATACAGATACGATAAAGAGTATTGTTGCAGGCCTTGATGTCGGGCAGTTTAGTGATGGTAAGAAAACCGCAGGCTGGGCAGCGAAGGATGTAAAAAATAACCAGCAACTGTCGGGTAAAAAGTCTGAGGCAGCTACACAAGTGCTGCTGGACAGGCTTCAGCAAAACGCTCTGGTGCAATCGGTTATGCGGCCAAAGCAGGTGGCGCGGGTGACGGTAAACCGATATCAGCAGGGAGAGTACTATGGTACCCACATGGATGATTCCTTGATGAACGGGGTAAGAACCGATATTTCTTTTACGCTGGGTTTGTCACCCTTATCGGATTTTGAGGGCGGCGAGCTGGTTATAGAGGACGCCAGTGGCGAACGGAGCTGGCGACTGGGCCAGGGAGATATTCTCATGTATCCAAGCCATTACCTACATCGGGTTAATCCGGTGACTAAAGGTTCCCGGCTGGCAATGATAGGCTGGGTGCAAAGCTTGGTTAAACAGCCGAATTACCGGGAGCTACTCTTTGATATAGAGCAATCGTTGAAAGCTGAATTTGATGCAAACGGTAAGTCTGAAAACTTTGATCGCCTGACCAAGGTGTTTCATAACCTGTTAAGAGAATGGGCTGATGTATGATCAGCCCATTTAGCAGTGTATTTAGATGAGAGTCATGCCGCACAAGACCAATAACGCAACATTGGCTGCCAAACCAATCATAAAGAAATAACTACGGGGGCTGGGGTTTTTCTCTGTCGCTATAGCGTAGTAAAGCACCATATGAATTAAGCGGGCAATAGCGAAAATCCAGATAAAAAGCCCCGTCCAGAAAGCGCTGGCACCGATGAAAAAGGCAAGAAATACTGTGCCCAGCATCAGCGGATAGTTTTCTAACGAATTCATCAGGGTGCGGTGAGCACGAAACACAAAAGATGAATGACTCAGTGAGTCGTCGATTTTGCCCGGAACGGCGCCGGGTTGTTTCGCTTTTTGACCGCTGGCAATAACCCATTGAACCAACAAAATCACCAGTGCAATAAGTACGCCCCAATAAGCCATTGTATAAGTTTCACTTCCGTTCATTTTATCTCTCCTTTTGTTCTCTATGATTTGGTTAAGCCGGGCTTCCACAACTCCAGCAGACTTCAAAAGCGGCTCCGTTAATTTCCTGACAATTATTGCAACGCCAGTCCGAGCCGTTCGCTTGTTCTTCCATCTTTTCAATCAGTGTTTTTGCGACAGCGAATTGAGTATCTTCAACAAGCCAGAGTTCCGGCCAGGTATCCATTGGTGCTAGATCACCGGCGGCACCACTGGAAAATTCATTTTTCATAACCGTTTCAATGCCTTCCATTTGCAATAGGTTACGGGCGTTTTCCACTAATAGTTTGTTTTCATGGGTATAAATAAGTTTCATAGGCGTTTCTTATAGGTAAAACCTGAATAGCAATGTATTTTTACGTTATAGTTAATGTATCAGACTCAGCGTCTGTTTGTGTTCTCCATTTTTCTAAGGAGTTGTATATGGCGGGTGGCTGGTCGCACGATGGTGCCGTACAGGAACAAATTGATGCCAGTACCGAAGATGAAGTAAAACGCGTACGCAGCAAACTTACCGGCGGGGAAAGTCTGGAGTTTTGCGAAGAGTGTGGCGAGCCTATTCCGGAAGCCCGGCGCAAAGCGATTCCGGGTGTTCGTTTGTGTGTGGAATGCCAGGCGGAACTCGACAAACAGGACTCAAGCAAAGCGGGCTTTAATCGGCGGGGAAGTAAAGACAGCCAGCTACGTTAAGCTATGGGGCTGTCTTATCTGCCATAAATTCAGACTCAGGTACGGGTTTACTGAACAGGTAGCCTTGAAAGGTATCGCAATTTAGTCGCGCCAGATAATTAAATTGTTCTTCGGTTTCGACTCCCTCAGCGACAATGTTCAGTTTTAGGCTTTCTCCTAACTGGATAATAGTATAAACAATTTGGGCTTTTTCCTTACTATCCAGCATATTGCGTACGAACGACACGTCAATTTTCAGGGTGTCGAAAGGAATTTGCATAAGATAAGAAAGCGACGAGTAACCTGTACCAAAATCGTCCAGAGCGAACTCAATACCAAGGCGCTTTAATTGCTTTATTTTATTGGTGACGCTGGAAATGTCATCCATCAGTAAGCTCTCTGTGAGTTCCAGCTTTAATCTGTGAGGTTGGATGTCGTACTTCTCTACCAGAAGTTGAACCTGCTCGACAAACTCGGGTTGCTGAAACTGTTTGGCACTGACGTTAATCGACAGTTGCATCTTTGCTTTTTCCGGGCTCTGCTGCCATTGCTGGAGAATTTGACAGGCGCGCTCGGTAATCCAGTATCCTAAAGGAACAATTAAGCCGGTTTCTTCGGCTAAAGGAATGAAGTCAGCAGGAGAAACAAAACGGCCACCATTTTGTTTCCAGCGGATAAGTGCCTCAGCTCCGGTAGGTTTTGATTTAACATTTACCTGAGGTTGCAGGTAAAGTTCGAATTCGTTCTGTTTTATTGCATTACGCAATTGCTCTTCCAATTTGACTCGTTTGCTGACCGCATCGGCAAACTCCTGACGAAACAGTGAGACTTCTCCTGAGCCTTTGCGTTTTGAGTGGGATAACGCAAGGCCTGACTGTGTCATTAAAGTTTCAGCATTCGACTCGCTGTCGTCAAACAAAGAAGCGCCTGCGCTAAAGGAGCAAAGGTGCGTGTAGCTGTTTAGCTGATAGGGCTGCTGTAGTTGATCCAACAATTGATAAATTCGGGTCAGCAATTGCTGTTTTATATTGACTGAATTACCGCGCTCAAGGCCGGTGAGCACAACGGCGAATTCGTTCGCGCTCAAACGCGCCAGGAATGAGTTGGCTTTCGTCGAACTTTGCAGCCTTTCTGCCACGCGTTTTAGCAGCAAATCCCCCATATCGGAGCCCAGGGTGTTATTTAATATTTTAAATTTATCGATATCGCAGAGAATTAACGCACCGTTTTGTCCGTCTTCGTTATAAGTTGCGAGCCTATCCTGTAAATGATCCAACAAAGAGCGGCGGTTTGCTAACCCGGTTAACGCATCGTTGTAAGCCAGATAACGGATGCGCTCACTGGACTCAACTTCTGCACTAATGTCTGTGGCCGTTGCGACAAAATGTCGCTCTTTTTGTTGGTTATAGCGCACTTCTGAAATACTTAAGCGAACAGGGAAAGTCTTACCAGAACGTTTTCTTACGTTAACCTTACCTTGCCAGGCAACTCTGCGGGCTAGTGAGCTCTTAATATTCTCCAGTAATTTATCGGCATGCTCAATATAGTCTTCAATATTGAGTTTACTGCCTTTTATTCGTTCCAGGTCATCTCCGGTAAGTCGCGTAAATGCCTGATTCGCTAACAAAACACGGTTATGTTCGTCGAATAGCAGCAAGCCGTCATCTATGGCGCTAATAACTTCATAAAGTTGCTCTGCCGACATTTGGGCTAATTTTTGCTGTTGCTGCAAGCGTCTGTCTATCTGCGTCGCTATAATGGCCATGAGAGCGGTTAAGCAGGAGCCAATTCCAACAACGTAAGCCAGCCAGTTACCATGGTCGGTGAATACCGCGTCGGGTTCACGGGTGGGGTAAAAATTGGCTGCTATCATGGCGGTATAGTGCATACCTGAGATAGCCAGAGCAATAATGGCGGCAACAACAGTTTGTGCGCTTCTGCGCCTGAACCAGCTGGTTCTTTCCGACTCTTTATAATGGCGGTATGCCAGTAAAGCAATTATGCCCAGCGATACGGCAACAACTACCGAAAGTACAAACCAGAGTGGGTCATAACGAAGGTGGGCTGGCATTTCCATTGCTGCCATTCCGGTATAGTGCATCAGACCGATACCTGCGCCTAAAACGGTGCCTGCTATGAGAGTCGCGCTAACCGACGACAAGGACACCTGAATCTTCATTGCAATAAAGCTACCGATAATGGCCGGAGTAACCGAAATAAGAGTTAATAATACGCCATGACTCATGGGCAGGTGAAGCTCAAAAGCCAGCATGCCAATAAAATGCATACTCCAGACACCAATACCAGAGATGACGGCGCTGACAATTAACCAACTGTAGCGAGCCACCTTAGCCTGATATATTTGTACACGTTCCAGTGTGAGTATTGCGGTATAAGAGGCAAGCAGTGCAACACAATAGGAAAGCACGACTAACCCCGGATTATGGGAGCCATTTATAGGGGACTGGGAAAATTGACCCAAATCGAAAAATGCGTATAGGGTTTCAAGCATAAATTTAATTTTACCAGAGCCGTTGGCTGGAGTACTAAAACTATTTAATACTTTGCAATACGACACTGAGCCCCGAAAGTATCATTAGTACCAGTGTAAATTGTCTAAAGCGTTGCTCTGATACATGCTGCTGAAGTCTTTGCCCGACGCTGGCGCCAATAAGCGCGCAGGGCAATAAGGTGAGTACCAGATAAAGATGGGACTCTGTGTAAATTGACTGGCGCGAGAAATTCGCGACGTTTGCCATGGCAATGCAGCAGAAAAACAGACTGAGCGTCGCGCGAAATTGCTGCTTGGGAATACGAGCATTGGCCAGAAATAAAACAATAGGCGGCCCGCCTAATGTCATTAAGCCGTTGAGTAAACCAGAGCCTGTACCCACCGCAATATGTCCGGGCGCATGCTCAGCCGTAGGCAACTGTTTACCGCTGGCTAAAGCGAGCGCAACAGCCAGTATGACAAAACCAAGAAGCAGTTTTATAAACTGTTCGTTTACGGCTAACAGCAAAGATCCCGATACCAGAGAGGCAATGACACCTGACAAAATTAGCCACCTCCACTGAGACGGGCGGGCTGCCTCCCTGTTTTTCCAATAGATCCAGCCGCCTATTACGATATTAATAACAGACAGTGCGGGCGTAAGTACGCTAATAGGGAACCACAGCGCCAGAATTGGGACGGCTAATAAACCGGAGCCAAAACCGCTTATCCCCTGAACCAAAGCTGCGAAGAAAAATACTATTGCGGCAGCGAAATACTCCAAATGAACCTCTTTTGTCTTATAATGCTGAAAACGGCTTTTCAGTCACGCCAATAGTCTTCATAATGATAACAGGAAAAACAACGGAGCTGAGCATGCGGGTGACTCTGGTCGTGTTGTTGGCCTTGTTCCTTGCGTTACAATACCGTCTATGGTTTGGCAAAAATAGCCTACCGGATTATTGGCGGTTGCAGCAAGAAGTCAGCAATCAGAAAAACACGAATGAAAACCTGGAAAGACGTAATCAACTCATTTACGCAGATATCGAAGATTTGCGCGAAGGGGAAGATGCGCTGGAAGAGCGTGCCCGTAACGAACTAGGGATGGTAAAAAAGGATGAAGTTTTCTTCCGTCTTGTACCTGATCGTAATCCATAGCCTGAGCGGGTGAGCGAGATGAAGAGTGAGTCAGAAAGCCACGCAAACAGTCAGACTGATTCGTTAATGGCTGTAATTCCTGCGGCTGGCAACGGAAGCCGGATGCAGGCTAACATCCCCAAGCAGTTTCTCACGGTCGCTAACCGGACTTTGCTGGAGTACAGCATTGAAGCCGTATTGAACGATGCGCGGGTTGAACAGGTTTTCGTTGCGGTTTCTGACCCTAATGCTGAATACCTTATTGAGCTTAAAAAGAGCCTGCCAACAAAGGTTCATTTTGTGCAAGGCGGCAATAGCCGTGCCGAATCCGTATTGGCCGGAGTCAAGGTTGTCGTTTCTCAAGGGGCTACCCATGTTCTGGTGCATGATGCGGCACGCCCCTGCTTACCGAAAACGGCATTAGCAGCGGTCATTAATACCGGCTTAACTGACCCTCAAGGCGCAATTCTTGCTATTCCGGTAAGAGATTCCCTAAAACGTGCTGTTATCTCTGTCAATGATGAAACCGGTGTTACCCATGTAGAATCCAGTGTTGATCGAGAGGCCTTGTGGCAGGCTCAGACACCACAAGTTTTTAATGCAGAGCGTTTACAGCAGGCTATTGAGCACATGGGGGCATTAAACCCTCAGTTAACTGATGAAGCTTCGGCTATGCAGTGGTGTGGTTTTCAGCCAGCGCTTATTCCCGGGTCTATCCGCAACTTAAAAGTGACTCACCCGGAAGATTTTGAATGTGTTCGTGACTGGTTATTAGCGAACAATAATGATCATAAAAATTAAAAAGGACAGTCGTTCATGAAAATCCGTGTCGGTCATGGTTATGACGTTCATCGCTGGGGCTCAGATAAGCCTTTAATTTTAGGCGGTGTTGAAATTGAGCATCACCAGGGACTTGTCGCACATTCCGACGGCGATGTTGTTCTGCACGCTGTCACCGACGCGTTATTAGGCGCTTTAGCTTTGGGTGATATTGGTCAGCACTTTCCGGATACCGATGAACGCTACGCCGGGGCTGATAGTGCCGAATTGCTGAGTCATGCCGTAAGTCTATGTCAGGAAAAAGAGTTTAAGACGGGTAACATTGACGTAACTGTTGTCGCTCAGGCTCCGAAAATGGCCCCTCATATTGACGATATGCGGGCCAGCATTGCCCAGTGTTTAAAAACCTGCATCGACAATGTGAATGTCAAAGCGACAACGACAGAAAAGTTAGGCTTTGTGGGGCGTGAAGAAGGTATTGCTTGTCATGCCGTGGTTCTGATGGAGTCATTTTAATGTTGGCACCCTCACAAGTGTCTTTGGCTGATTTACCGCGTTTACATAAAGGTGACAGACCGCAGGCCGAATTTAAACAGACACCTGAAGATTTTCAGGTTATTGAGCAGCTTGATGTTGCTGATGACGGTGAAGGTGAGCACCAGTGGCTTTGGGTTAGAAAAACCGGAGCTAATACAAACTTTTGTGCGGAAAAAATTGCCCGTTTTGCCGGAGTATCAGAAAGAAATGTCAGTTATTCCGGGTTAAAAGATCGTCAGGCAGTGACCTGGCAATGGTTTTCTATTCAGCTGCCCGGCAAAGAAACGCTTAACTGGGATGAGTTAAACGACGAAGAAATGTCGATTGAGCGAGTGATACGCAGAACTAAAAAGTTAAAGACGGGGTTTCACCGCGCGAACCGCTTCGTTATTCGGTTAGCTAATGTCAGCTCCCGGGAGGCGCTGGAAAACCTCTGGCAAGGTGTGAGTGAGCTGGGCGTAATAAATTATTTTGGCGAACAGCGCTTTGGCCGCAGCGGAGATAACGTTGCACAAGCTGAGCGCTGGCTTATGGCGAGCCGCCCCCCGCGTATCAGCCGCAGCAAGAGAAGCCTTTATTTGTCTGCACTGCGCAGCTATTTATTTAACGAGATAGTGGCTGAGCGAATACGTCAGTTTGGTATAGACGGCACTCTGACAGGTGATTGTGTAATGCTGGAAGGCTCGCAGTCGGTTTTTACCGTAGCGCAATGGGACGACGAACTTAAACAGCGGCTGGCAAATAACAATATTTACTTAACGGCACCTCTAGCAGGAAGCACAAATAAACCCTTAGTGAAGGGGGAAGCCGACGCCTTTGAGCAAAGCTTATTACAACCGTTCGATAGTTGGTTACAGGCGCTCAAAAAACTGCGCGTAGAAGCGACTCGCCGGGCTATTCTGTTGCACGTAGAAAATCCAGAAATTAGTTGGCAGGGTAAGGACGCAGAGCTTCGCTTTACGCTTCCGTCCGGCGCTTATGCAACAACCGTATTAAATGAAATTGTGGACTTAAGTGGTGAATCCAGATGATGAAAATTTTATTGAGTAATGATGACGGCGTACACGCTCCGGGAATTCTCGCCTTATACCAGGCTTTAAAAGAAGTGGCGGACGTAAGAGTGATAGCTCCGGACCGTAACTGCAGTGGTGCCAGTAATTCGTTAACCTTACATAATCCTTTGCGGGTGCGTCGGCTGGATAATGGTTTCTATTCTGTTAATGGTACGCCCACAGACTGTGTTCATTTAGGTACGAACTCGCCGATGGCTGAAGACGTGGATTTAGTCGTATCCGGTATTAATGACAGCCCCAATATGGGTGACGATGTATTGTACTCGGGCACGGTGGCGGCCGCGATGGAAGGGCGTTTTATGGGGCTGCCTGCCATTGCAGTATCGATGGGGGGGCGTGGACACGACTACTATGATACCGCCGGGCGGGTCGTGGCAGAAATTATCGCTAATATGGAAAACGATCCGCTGCGGCTTGATACGGTACTGAATATCAATGTGCCTTACACGACCTACGATAAGTTAAAAGGTACCCGGGTGACTAAATTGGGACGTCGGCATCGCGCAGAGACTATGGTTCACGACCGGGACCCTTTTGGCAGCGAAATCTTTTGGTATGGACCCATTGGGCATCATGCAAGTGACGAACCCAATACCGACTTTACCGCGATTCATGAAGGTTATGTCTCCATTACACCTTTAAGCCTGGATATGACGGCGCAACGTCACACCGATACACTGACAGACTGGTTAGAACAACAAAAATGATGATTAGCAATGGACAGTCGCGGGTTAAGCGACTGATTCAACAATTAGAGGATCTCGGCATTACCAACAAAGAGGTGTTGCGGGTGATATCTGAAACCCCCAGACATCTGTTTATGCCCGAGTCATTAGCTCACAAAGCCTATGAAAATACGGCGTTGCCCATTGGTAATGGGCAGACCATCTCGCAGCCGTTAATGGTGGCAACAATGACGCAGTTATTAATGCAGCATCATTGTAAAAATGTGCTGGAGATAGGTACCGGATCAGGTTATCAGACGGCGGTTCTGGCGCAACTGGTTGATAAGGTTTTCAGTGTTGAGCGTATTGCTACTTTACAGTATCAGGCCAAGCGACGTATGCGGCAGTTGGACTTACATAATGTTGCTATGCGCCATGGTGATGGCTGGAAAGGCTGGCGCAGCAAAGGGCCGTTTGACGGTATTATTGTTACTGCAGCTGCCAGCGACATACCTCAGGATTTAGTCGAGCAGCTTGCCGACGGCGGCGTGATGATTATTCCGGTTGGCGAGCAGAACCAGTCGCAGAGCCTCGTAGTTATGCGTCGCTTTGGCGACTCGCTGGAGCAACAGCGTATTGGTGATGTGCGTTTCGTACCTTTAGTTAAGGGAGATGTCGTTTGAAGCTGTTCTCCGCACTGTACGATAAAGTTTTATCCTGGACTCAGCATCCCAGAGCAGACATTATTCTTGGCCTGTTGAGTTTTGCAGAGTCGGTGATATTTCCTATTCCCCCCGATGTTATGCTGGCGCCAATGGCAATGACTCAGCCTAAAAGAGCGTGGCGATTAGCGTTTTTGACAACAGTTACCTCAGTAGCCGGCGGAATTTTAGGGTACTTTCTGGGCTACTGGGCCTATGAATCATTAGTTTTGCCGGCGGTTGAGGCACTTGGCTACGAGTCGAAGCTGCTTACTGTTCAGGGCTGGTTTTCGGACTGGGGCGTTTGGATAGTGTTTATTGCAGGTTTTTCTCCTATTCCTTATAAATTATTTACGGTAACTGCCGGGGTTATGCAGATAGCGTTTTTTCCTTTTGTTATTGCATCGGCTATCAGTCGCGGCATGCGCTTTTATCTGGTGGCCTGGTTGTTGCGTACTGGTGGTCCGGAAATGGGCGTAAAACTTCGTGAATATGTTGACCGCATTGGCTGGACACTGGTAATACTGGTTATTATTGGGTACGTAATAGCGCAGTTGGTATAAATGATGTTGGTATCGTCCGGGGCAATTAGGCAATCTGTATTATTGGTTTTTGCCATCATTCTGCTGCAGGCTTGCAGTGGCCGGTCGGCACCTGCACCCGTCGAAGAACTCTATACCGGAAAAACTTACCGCGATTTTGAAGCCAATTCTATAAACGACAAAGAATATGAAGTTCAGCCCGGAGAAACGCTCTATTCAATTGCGTTTCGAGCTAACCTGGATGTTCAGGATATTGCTCAAATCAATAATTTACAAAAACCTTACACTATTTATCCGGGGCAAAAATTGAGTCTCGAGAGCGAACCGCAACGGGGCGCCACCACAGCCAGAAAGGCACAGCGAACAGCTAGTGCTAAACAGAATAAAAAAGCCTCTGATAACGCACAAAATAATATAAAAACGCCCGTTGCTAATAACAAACAGAAAAGGTATGGTCAAAAAACGAGCACGAGAAAAACGGTTGCAAAACAAACCGATAAGGGTAGCAAGAGCCAACCGATACAGCGAATTAAACGGCCTGAAGTGGCGCAACCCAGCAATGACAATATTGTCTGGCGTTGGCCGTCATCGGGCAAAATAATAGCTGACTTCTCGTTGCGTGAACAAGGCAATAAAGGGATAGATTTTGCCGGTAGCCGGGGTGATTCAGTTAACGCCGCGGCGGCTGGAAAAGTGGTTTATGTTGGAAGCGCATTACGCGGGTTCGGTAATTTAATCATTTTGAAACATAACGATGATTTTATTACTGCCTACGCCCACAATGAAGACATTCTGGTGAAGGAAAAAGAATGGGTGGACGTAGGTGAGACTATCGGACGTATGGGAGATTCCGGTAGTTCTAGTGTGAAATTGCATTTTGAAGTTCGTTTCCGTGGTAAGTCGGTTAATCCGAGGCATTACTTACCCAAATCTCGCTAGTCATGTGGGAATAATAATAACAAGATAAGGAAGTCGACGTGTGTTGTAACACGGTGTTCAGTATAACAGGAGCTTGTTATGAGCCGCATAAAGGAAGAAGCAGTTGAAAACGTCGAAGCTAATGAAGAAGAATCTATTATAGATAGCGCTGACAGTGCAGCAGAAGAGTTGGAAGAGGCGCTATCCTCGTCTTCAACTCAATATCAAAAGAAGATGGACGCGACGCAGTTATATCTGGGAGAAATCGGTTTCTCTCCATTACTAACTGCTGAAGAGGAAGTCTTTTATTCCCGCCGTGCATTGAAAGGTGACAAAGCAGCCCGCCGTCGTATGATTGAGAGTAATCTGAGGTTGGTTGTTAAAATTGCCCGCCGTTATTCTAATCGCGGGCTGCCTTTATTAGATTTAGTTGAAGAGGGTAACCTCGGCCTTATCCGGGCGGTTGAAAAATTCGACCCTGAACGTGGATTCCGCTTCTCAACTTACGCTACCTGGTGGATACGACAAACTATTGAGCGCGCTATTATGAATCAGACGCGCACCATTAGATTGCCGATTCACGTCGTTAAAGAGCTTAACGTGTACCTTCGTGCCGCCCGTGAACTTGCGCATAAGCTGGATCACGAGCCAACCGCCGAAGATATTGCGAAAAGCCTTGATAAGCCCGTGGGCGATATCACCAAAATGTTGCGTCTGAATGAACGCATTGGTTCGGTAGATACGCCTATAGGCGGCGATAACGACAAAGCCTTGTTGGATATCCTCACCGACGATGCTGATACCGGACCTGAAGGTGTCTTGCAGGATGAAAACCTGAAAGGAAATATCACGGAATGGTTGCAGTCGTTAAATCAGAAACAACGCGAGGTACTGGCACGCCGCTTTGGACTGATGGGCTATGAGCCATCGACCCTGGAGGATGTTGGTCGTGAAATAGGTCTTACGCGTGAGCGAGTCCGGCAGATACAAGTGGAAGCCCTGCGTAAATTACGCGATTCGTTAAAACAGCAAGGCTTAACTTTAGATTCTCTATTTACTGCTCAGTAAAAGTAACACTCACTAAACGTACTAAAAAGGCTCAACCTTGTGTTGAGCCTTTTTGTTTCTGCTGCCATCGGTAAAGAATATCCAGCGCCTGCTTCGGAGTCATATCATTAATGTCCAGTTGTTCCAGCTCATCAAGCAGCGGGTCGCGTTTTTCTGTATGAGACGGCATGGTTTCAGGCGGCGGAGTGAGTTCCATAGTGGTTTGTTTAGGTTCGTTTAAAACTCCGTGTTGAGTATGCTCCAGCTCTGACAGCTTTTGTTTTGCTTTGTGAATGACATGATCGGGCACTCCGGCCAACTTAGCCACTTGCAAGCCGAAGCTCTGGCTAGCAGCGCCTGGGCTGACCTTATGCAAAAAGGCGATGGTATCGCCATGCTCTTTCGCATCGACGTGAACGTTTACCGTGGCTGGCAACTCTTCTGCCAACTCGGTTAACTCAAAGTAATGAGTGGCGAATAAGGTCAGACACTGGAGTTGTCGGGACAGGTAATCAGCACAAGACCACGCCAATGACAAGCCGTCATAGGTTGAAGTACCACGACCAATTTCATCCATAAGCACCAGACTTTTTGCTGTGGCGTTATGCAGAATGTTCGCGGTTTCTGTCATTTCTACCATAAAAGTCGAACGCCCTGAGGCTAAGTCGTCAGAGGCTCCAATACGGGTAAAGATACGGTCAATGTCGCCAATAATTGCCTTATCAGCTGGTACATAGCAGCCCATGTGCGCGAGAATAACGATTAACGCGGCTTGTCGCATATAAGTCGATTTACCACCCATGTTAGGGCCGGTTATCATCAGCATACGTTGCTGCGGCGTCAGTGACATGGGGTTAGCAATAAAAGGTTCATCGCTCAGTTGTTCAATAACCGGGTGACGAGCCGCTTCCAGTTCAATTAAGCTGGTTTCCTTTTGCAACTGTGGGCGACAATAACGATAATTATCAGCCAGCCGTGCAAAACAACACAAGGTATCGAGTTGAGCCAGACCCGAAGCGCTTTTTTGCAACGCATTCACCTGTGGCAATAAGTGCTCAAAGAGTTGGTCGTAAAGCCATTTTTCTCTGGCCAGAGAACGTGCCTGAGCATTCAGAACTTTGTCTTCGTGCTCCTTTAACTCTGGAATAATATAGCGTTCTGTATTTTTTAGTGTCTGACGACGCTGATAGTCATCGGGTACTGCTTCTGATGACTGCCTGCTGACTTCAATAAAGTAGCCGTGAACTCTGTTGTAGCCAACTTTTAATGTGGCGATACCACTTCTCTCACGCTCACGCTGTTCCAGTTGTTTCAGGTAGTCTGTAGCACCCGTTGCAAGATCGCGCAGTTCATCAAGCTCTTTATCGTATCCTTCGGCAATAACGCCGCCGTCGCGAATTAGTAAAGGTGGCTGCTCAATAACGGCTTTAGTCAGCAAGTCGACAACTTCTGGAAAGGGTTCAATAATGTCGTGCAGATAACTGAGCGAGCGGTGAGACAAAAATGCTCTGACTTCCGGTATTTTAGCCAGGCTGTCGCGCAAACGCGCAAAGTCTTTCGGACGCGCGCTTCGTAAGCCCACACGGGCAACAATACGTTCAATATCGGCTAACTGTTTTAATGTTAGCTGTATATTTTCAAAATCCAGATTTTCTTTTAATGCGTCGACAGCGTCATAGCGCTGATTGAGTTCCTGATGATTGCGAATAGGGCGTTGCAGCCATCGTTGAAACTGCCGGCTGCCCATAGCCGAAACGGTTTTGTCGAGTACCGCCGAAAGGTGCGTATCGCCTTCGCCCATGCTTTGCTGCAGTTCAAGGTTTCTGCGTGTTGCTGCATCGAGAATAATGGCGTCTTGCGGATGTTCCGTTATTAGTGCCTGAATGTGAGGCAGGGCAGCGCGTTGAGTTTCTTTTACATAATGCAGAATAGCACCGGCAGCTGCCAGGGTAGGCTCATCATTTTTGATACCGAAGCCCTCTAAATGCTGAGTGCCAAACTGGCGTGTCAGCAGCATAAACGCGGTTTGTTGCTCAAACTCCCAGGCCGGTCGGCGTTTGCATTTCGCTTTTGCTAAAGGTAGTCCGGCCAAGGAAATAGACTCTGGATAGAGCAATTCGGCAGGCTCCAGACGCTGCATTTCTGCAGCCAGCTGTTCACTGGAATGGGCTTTGGTTATCCAGAAACGGCCACTACTTAGCTCCAGACTAGATATTGCGTATTCAGCTTCCGGCTGTTTAGGATTCAGCGGGCAAATAGCAACTAACAGGTTTTGTCTTTTTTCCGCTAACAGCGACTCGTCAGTGACGGTTCCCGGCGTGACTATACGCACGACTTTTCTTTCAACCGGTCCTTTACTGGTTGCCGGATCGCCAATTTGTTCGCAGATGGCAACGGATTCGCCCATATTGACCAGGCGCGCCAGATAGTTTTCTACTGCGTGATAGGGAACACCTGCCATTGGAATAGGCTCACCATTACTCTGGCCGCGCGCGGTGAGGGAGATATCCAACAGTTGGGCTGAGCGCTTGGCGTCTTCAAAAAACAGTTCGTAAAAGTCCCCCATACGATAGAATAAAAGCATGTCAGCATGTTCCGCTTTTATACGTAGGTATTGCTGCATCATTGGGGTATGTGATTGGATCTGTTTATCAGAGAATTCAGGCATAATTGATTATTCTTATCTGGAGCCAGTGTTATGTTAGCAACCACGGCAATCGCGCCGCAAACCTTTAAACTCGCGGAACAAGTGGGTTCGAGTCTACAACAGAAGCAGCAGACTTTATGCACCGCAGAATCTTGTACCGGAGGAGGGATAGGATACGCTATTACCGAAGTTGCGGGAAGTTCTGCTTGGTTTAATGGTGGATTAATCACCTATACTAATGCCCTTAAGCAAAAGCTATTGTCGGTTGAGCCCAGCGTGCTGGAAAAGCAAGGGGCAGTTTCCGAAGCTTGTGTACAGCAAATGGCGACTGGTGCCATAGCGGCATGTGATGCCGACTGGAGTATTGCAGTGAGCGGTGTTGCAGGTCCTGCGGGTGGTACAGCGGATAAACCGGTGGGCCTGGTGTGGATGGCAATAGCAAATAGTGAGGGCTGTTGGTGCTGGTCTGAACAATTTGCAGGTGACCGCACCCAGGTGCGTTTACAAACTTTAGATGCAGTTTTGGATAAGCTTATAAATTTAATTGAATTACAATAGCTTACTTTTGTTTTAGTGAAAAAATAAGAACAATGCTTGATACTGTAAATGTGTACAGTATACTGTTTATAAAACCAGTGATTAATAACGGAGCTTATAATGAGCAATGATCGTCAAAAGGCGTTAGATGCAGCGCTCGGACAAATCGAACGTCAATTTGGTAAAGGTTCTATCATGCGTCTGGGTGATAACCAGACCCTGGATATCGATTCTGTTTCAACCGGTTCATTAGGGCTGGATATTGCTCTTGGTATTGGTGGCTTGCCTTTTGGCCGGGTTGTCGAAATTTACGGTCCTGAGTCCAGTGGTAAAACGACTATGACTCTGGAAGTGATTGCCGAAGCGCAAAAAATGGGTAAGACATGTGCCTTCGTTGATGCTGAGCACGCGTTAGACCCGATTTACGCAGAAGCTTTAGGTGTTAACGTTGATGACTTATTAATATCGCAACCAGATACCGGTGAGCAGGCTTTAGAAATTTGTGACATGCTGGTTCGTTCCGGCGCAGTTGATATTGTTATTGTTGACTCGGTAGCAGCACTAACACCCAAAGCGGAAATTGAAGGTGAAATGGGCGATAGCCATGTTGGTTTGCAAGCTCGTTTAATGTCTCAAGCCCTGCGTAAGCTAACTTCGAACATTAAGAAATCCAACACCATGTGTATTTTCATCAACCAAATTCGGATGAAAATTGGTGTGATGTTTGGTAACCCTGAAACGACTACTGGCGGCAACGCACTGAAGTTTTATTCTTCAGTGCGTCTGGATATTCGTCGTACTGGTGCATTGAAAGAAGGTGACGAAGTTGTTGGTAACGAAACCCGCGTGAAAGTGGTTAAAAACAAGGTCGCTCCACCGTTTAAAGAAGCACATTTCCAAATTTTATACGGCAAAGGTATTTCTAAAGAAGGTGAACTTATTGACCTGGGTGTTAAACACAAAATGGTTGATAAAGCTGGTGCCTGGTACAGCTATAACGGCGACAAGATTGGTCAGGGTAAAGCTAACTCAATGAAGTTTTTGCAGGACAACCCTAAAATTGCCGATGAATTAGAAGGTCGTATTCGCGAACTGTTGTTGTCGAAACCAGAAAAGCGAACAAAAGAAATTCGTGAAGCTGAGCGCGCTGCTGCGAAAGAAGACGAGAAGAGCGAAGCTAAGGCTGACAAGAAAGCAGAAAAGAAAGGTAACGAGAAAGACGACATCAGTTTGTCATAACGGATTTATTTTTCTTAATAACAAGCCGGAGCTTATTGCTCCGGTTTTTTTATGAGTAAAAGTTACTGAAACGCACTTTTGGGTGAGCTGACTGAGAACAGTTCCTGGTAAAGTTTAGCGGCATACCCGTCAGTCATGCCGGAAAGGTAATCAGAAATTACGCGCAGAGCATTCCCGCCTTTTTGTTGCTGTTGCAGATAACGCAAACGGGTATTTTCAGGCAATAAACGTTCCGGCTCTACAGCTAAAACCTCAAACAGCTCCATAACAATTTGCTGCCCTTTAAATTCCTGTGCCTGCATTTCGGGCTTTCGAATGACCCATTTAAAAATAAATTGCTTTAACGAGTTCAGCAGAATTTTTTCGGCTGCTCCTAACTGAACTTCATATTGCAGCAAAGGACAGTCAAAATTGTACTCAGTAGAGTTCAGTCTTGCTGAGGTAAGCAGCCGGTTAACTAATCCTCCTATTGCCTGTTTGCGGAGGTGATGGCTGCCGGAAAAGAGATCTTCGGTTAACTTTCGGGCGTTAAAGTCGGAAAGCTCTGCTTCAAGCTGCTGCAGGTCAGAGAACATGTGTTCTTCCCAGTGATGCCGCTGGATAAGGCCGACAACAATGGCGTCCTCAAGATCATGAACGCCGTAGGCTATATCATCAGCCGCTTCCATAATGGATGCATCAATACTTTTTAGAGCACTTTTTCCGTGGGTAGTTTGTGCTGGTTCATGCACTAAGGACTGGAAATTTTTCTTATCGTTAGTGCTTAGCGGCTGAAGTACCCAGTCTAACTGCTCTGAGTCGTCGTCATACAAGGCTTTTGGTGGCAACCATTCGCGAGTGGGTAAATGACGAAAGTTTGTTACCTCAGGGGGGAGTTCTTGTCTTCGGATTGCGCTGGCTAATACCGGGTACTTTAACAGCCCCAGCAGAGTTCTTCGGGTTAAGCTCATGCCATGTTCAGGCGTGTATGCTTCAAGCTGAGTGACAATACGAAATGTCTGGCCGTTACCTTCAAATCCGCCGTTGTTTCGCATCATATAATTAAGGGCAATTTCACCACCGTGGCCAAATGGCGGATGGCCTATGTCGTGCGCGAGACATAAAGACTCGAGCAAAGGTTCTGAAAGCTCCAGTTGTTCAGCCAGTAACGGATGCTGGTTACTTAAATGAACTACCAGGCTGGCACCAATTTGACTGGCTTCCAGCGAGTGGGTCAGTCGTGTACGGGGGAAGTCGTGCATACCAACATACATAACCTGAGTTTTTGCCTGCAGCCGCCTGAATGCCGCACTGTGAAGAATTCGGGCTTTGTCCCGTTGAAAGTTTGTGCGGGTATCGTTAGGGCGCTGTTCCGAGGTACCTGACTGGCGTTCTGTCCAAATCATCTAACTGCTCAGTGATGTTGTTGACGAATGAGTAATCATAGTACGATAGATACATTATTAAGAAAAGTAGGAAACAGCACATGTCGGAAGTGAAAGTCGCTTTAGCTCTGGGCTCTGGAGCGGCCAGAGGATGGGCGCACATTGGTGTCATTAAGGCATTGGAAGAGATGGGCGTGCGCATCAATATGGTGGCCGGTACATCAATTGGCTCGTTAGTAGGAGCCGGCTATGCGTCCGGACGATTGGCCGAAGTAGAGCAATGGGTTCAGGGCATGAACCGTTGGGAAGTGTTTAATTTGCTGGATTTTGGTTTTAACCATGGCGGCATTATTGGTGGAGAAAAAGTCTTTAACCGCGCGCGGGAAGAATTTGGTCAACGCAATATAGAAGATTTGCCTGTTACTTATGGTGCCGTTGCGACCGATTTATACAGCGGTCGCGAAATTTGGTTACGTAAGGGCGACCTTTATGATGTTTCCAGAGCATCTTGTGCCATGCCGGGCGTGTTGTCACCGAAGTCTCTTGACGGACGCTGGCTAATAGACGGAGGCTTGGTGAACCCAGTGCCGGTGTCGTTGTGCCGAGCTTTGGGGGCAGATTTTGTTATTGCTGTGCATCTTAATTCGCAATTAAATTCAAAAGCGTTGAAACGCAGAGGGCGAAGCATCCCACCTCAGACGGAAACCGAGCAGGTTGAAAAAGAAAAAGCTGATATGGAAGAGCACGGAGAGGATGATAACGGCTTTTTTGACAGCCTTTGGTCAGGCAGTAAAGAGTATCTGGACAGTTTTAAAGAACGCTTTAGAAATAATGGTGAAAAAGCGCCGGGGATGTTCAGTGTTATGGCAAGCTCCATAGACATTATGCAGGAGCGTATTACTAAGGCCCGTATGGCGGGTGATCCGCCGGATATTTTAGTGCAGCCTAAGCTTGGCCATATCGGTATTATGGAGTTTTATCGGGGTCAGGAAGCCATTGATCTGGGTTACGATACAACCACCAGAATGCGTGACTTGATTATGGAAGAAATTGAACTTTATCGTGAGCGCAGAGGTTAGTCAGATTTTCTCTGAGTTGAAAAGATAAAGCCGTCTCGCCTGCGCTGAGACGAGACGGCTATTATTCTTAATAACCAGCGGCGTGCCCATCCTTACGGCTTTCAGAAGCACCAATATAGACATCTTGTTCATGGTCTTTCCAGATAGCCTGATAGCCACCGTAGGGTCCCAGGGCTTCCTGTAGTGTGTGCCCCATTTTTATTAATTCACGGCGAGTGTTTTTTGAGAAACCATTTTCCAGACTAACAACGCCACCATCTTCCATTATCGATCCTGTTGGCTGACTTGAGCCTGTATGCAGAATACGCGGCGCGTCACCGGCTTCTTGCAAGTTCATATCAAAATCAATGAGGTTGATAAGAATTTGTGCGTGCATTTGTGGCTGCGTAGCTCCTCCCATAACTCCGTAGCTCATAAGCGGCTTACCGTCCTTAGTGACGAAAGCAGGGATAATGGTGTGGAAAGGGCGTTTACCTGGTTCAAATACGTTACGGTGGTTTGGGTCTAACGCAAAGAGCTCGCCCCGGTTTTGCAGAACGAAACCTAAATCGGTTGGAGTAACGCCTGAACCCATACCGCGATAGTTACTTTGAATTAGTGACACCATATTGCCATCTTTATCGGCAGTGGTTAGATAAATAGTGTCGCCCTCTGTTGGCGGGTTACCCGGCTCAAAGGAGCGTCCGGCGCGTTCAGAGTTAATTAGCTGCGCCCGTTTTTTGCCGTACTCTTTGTCGATAAGACCCTGAACCGGTACGTCATTGAACGCCGGATCCGAATAGTATTTAGCACGGTCTTCAAACGCCAGCTTTTTGGCCTCTACAAAATGATGAATGTACTCGGGGCTATCGTGACCCATGGCTTTGATATCAAATTGCTCAAGTATATTCAGAATCTGCAGTGCTGCTATGCCCTGTGTATTGGGTGGTAATTCCCATAAGTCGTAGCCGCGATAGTTAGTGGATACGGGATCAACCCAGGTAGAGCTATGTTGCGCTAAATCATCATATGAGAGAAAACCGTCGTGCTTTTCGACAAAGTCGCTGATAGTACGGGCTATCTTCCCTTTGTAAAAGCTGTCGCGACCCTCATTTGCCAATATTTTGTATGTATTGGCAAGGTCGGGGTTTTTAAAACGTTCGCCTTTTTCCGGAACACTACCGTCACGCATAAAGACATCGGCAAAACCGGGAATATCTTTCAGTACCTCGGCATTGCGTTTCATGTAATACGCGATAACTTCAGTCACCGGAAAGCCAGACTCTGCATAATGAATGGCGGGTTGCAGAATTTTCTCCATGCTGGCTTCACCAAAACGGTCGTGTAGCTCAAACCAGCCATCTACCGCCCCGGGTACGGATAAGGGAAGTACACCGCGAGCCGGAATTGATTCGTACCCGTTTTCTTTAAAATAGTCGAGCGTTAAGCTCTGCGGGGAACGTCCAGAGGCATTGAGGCCATGAAGTTTCTTAGCCTCAGCATCCCAGACAATGGCGTAGAGGTCGCCACCAATACCGTTTCCGGTTGGCTCGACCAGACCTAATACCGCGTTAGCTGCAATAGCGGCATCTATTGCATTGCCACCTTCCTGCATAATATCTAACGCAACTTGTGTGGCTAATGGCTGGCTTGTTGCGGCCATTGCCGTAGGTGCCATCGCTTCTGAGCGGGTAGCAAAGTGATGCCCGGTAATACGGTCACTGGCATTACTGGGTAAGGTTGTTGCCGCGCAGGAAAATGCGAGCGCCGCGGATGCAATAATATTTAATTTAGCCATAGTGGTTACCTTCTTGTTTTTCTACCACTATAGGACTAACTTCTAAAACAAAAAAGACCAGCCACGATGGGCTGGTCTTTTTATCAGTTACAAGGCGTAAATAGCTTAGCCTTTTTTGTCACCATGGTAGTAATCATCAATGACACTTTCCATTTCATCAAACTTATCCTGAAGTTCTTGGTTTGGTTCAGCAGTAAGCTTACTGAAGATGATAACCGCGAGAGTAGACAGGATAAAGCCTGGTACTATTTCGTACACATAGGCCGAAAGCTGTTCGCCACCGAAAGTCGGTCCATAAATCCAGAACAGAACTGTGATGGCGCCAACTAACATGCCGGCTAATGCACCGTGGCGATTCATACGTTTCCAGAACAGGCTAAGAATGACTACAGGACCGAAGGCTGCGCCGAATCCTGCCCAGGCATTGCTGACCAGATCAAGAATAGTATTTTCTGGATCCCAGGCAAGCCAAATAGCTACAAGGGAAACCGCCAGAACAGATATACGTCCAACAAGAACAAGTTCTTTTTGGCTTGCATCTTTACGTAAGAAGGCTTTGTAAAAGTCTTCGGTTAAAGAGCTTGAACTCACCAGCAATTGCGAAGAAATGGTGCTCATAATTGCGGCCAGAATTGCGGCCAGCAGGAACCCACTAATTAACGGGTGGAACAAGAACTGCGAGAAGATAATGAAAATAGTTTCGGCATCAGGGAGACTCATTTGGGTCTCGGATACGTAAGAAATACCGACAAAGCCTGTTGCCATGGCGCCAATGATAGAAACTACCATCCACGAGACACCGATACGGCGAGCAGCTTTAACATCGCTCACAGAGCGGATGGCCATAAAACGCACGATAATATGTGGTTGACCAAAATAACCCAAGCCCCAAGCCAGTAATGAGATAACTCCAAGAACTCCTAAAGCTGTGGATTCTTTGACGTCATAGAAAAAGTCTAAGAAATTTGGGTCAATGTCCTGGACCTGTCCAACGACACTGCTGTATCCGCCAAGCTCCGCAAAGGCCACAATAGGCACTAAGACCAAAGCAACGAACATGATACAGCCTTGCACAAAGTCGGTCATACTCACCGCCAAAAAGCCCCCGAACAGGGTGTAAGCACAGACAACGCCGGCTGTTACCCAAAGGCCAGTGGTATAGTCCATGCCGAAGGAGCTGTCGAACAGCTTGCCTCCCGCAACTAAGCTGGCAGACGTATACAAGGTGAAGAAGATGATAATAACAACTGAAGAAAAGATACGCAGCCGACGACCTTTGTCAGTGAAACGATTGGCAAAATAGTCGGGTATTGTAATTGAGTCGTTAGCAACTTCGGTGTAGGTTCTGAGGCGGGGCGCCACTATGACATAGTTTAAGAATGCACCAATGACCAGACCCACTGCAATCCACAACTGCGATACGCCAGAGACGTAAATTGCACCGGGTAAGCCCATCAACATCCAACCACTCATATCGGATGCACCTGCTGATAATGCCGTAACTGCAGGGCCTAAGCCTCGTCCTCCAAGCATATAGCCTGAAACTGAGTCGGTAGACTTTTTATAGGCGTAAAGCCCAATACCTAGCATGACAATAAAGTACAGCGCTAGTGATATCAGAGTACCTGTTTCCACATTAAACTCCCGTTTTTTAGTTTTTAGTCAGCGATCTTAGCGCTTCTGTCGCTGTTATATTGAATGTTCTGTTTTAAATGTTCGTGCAGCAATTGTTGAACGTAAGTTTGCTGCGTGTCCTCTAGTACTATGTCTGTTTTATCAAACGCGATCATTTTACCACGATATAAAATTAAGATCTTATCCGCAATGTGTTTCACGATTTGCGGCGAATGTGTCACTAAAATGTAAGAAATACCCATATCTTTCTGAAGATCGAGCATAAGATTAATGATTTGAGCTCTAATTGATGGGTCAAGTGCAACCAGGGCTTCGTCGGCGACAACAATCTGCGGTTCCAGAATAATGGCCCGCGCAATACAGACTCTTTGTTTTTGCCCACTGGACAGCATATGAGGATAAAACTCCCAGTGCTCCCGCAGCATACCAACGCGTTGCAAGGTTAAATTGACCCGTTCCTGGCGCTCGGCGGCTGTTAACTGGGTATTAAATAACAGAGGCTCTTCCAGCTGTTTACCTATGTTGAGGTGCGCATTCAGAGAGTTTTCACTGTCCTGAAATATCATTCGAATGTTGTTACATAGCTGAGGGTAGTTATTGCTATGAAGCTTCTGGCCATTAAGCAGAATTTCGCCACTGGTTGCGGTGTCTACACCACCAATAATTTGTGCCAGGGTCGATTTTCCCGATCCGGTCTCGCCCATTACTGCCAGTATTTCGCCAGCTTCAAGGGTGAAAGACAAAGGCTCTATCGCTACCGACTTAGGAGTCCATGGCCAGCCTTTTCGGGAGCGGTACGTTTTGCCGAGATTTCGAACTTCCAGTAAGTGACTCATGAGCTGCTATCCAGTAGCGGGAAATGGCAATGATACACACGTTGTCGGTCGTGAGTGGCCCGTGGTGCTTTAACGCAAGTTTTTTGAGCGTATGGGCACCGGGGCCCCAGACGACACCCAATTGGCATATGCCGCAAGGTTGGTATGGAGCCGGGCAGGGTCGGTAAACGCGCTTTGTGAGGCAACTCCTGTTGCGTTTGCAATGACATGCGAAGCATCGAGTCGGTATAAGGGTGCGCCGGTTCCGACAAAATGTCCTGAGCAGGACCGGTCTCCATTAGCTGCCCACAATAAAGCAAGGTTAAGCGTTTGGTCTCAGGCAAAATGGAGCCGACATCCTGAGAAATTAGCACCACGGACATTTTTTGGCTAACCGCCAGTCGTGCCAGCAAACGATGGATCTGTAAACGGGTTGAAGGTTCCATCGCGGTGGTGGGTTCGTCGGCAATAAGGAGTCTGGGACGGTGAGCAATGGCTATAGCAATACTCACTTTTTGCGCTATGCCCTGAGACAATTCAAAAGGGTAGCTTTCCATTATAGATTCGTGGTCGCGAATGCCCACTCGGTGAAGCAGTCTTTTGACCCGGGTTTTACGATCAACCCGGCGACGCATGAATGTACCCCGAACATCCCCTTGTGGAATAGCTTCCACAATTTGTTGCTCTACTGTGCTGTTAGGATCGAGGTAGGCATTAGGGTCCTGAAAAATCATAGCCATATCGCGGCCGGTAATTTGCCGGCGCTGCTTTGGCGTCATTGCCAGTAAATCCTGTCCGTTCCACCAAAGTCTGTCGGCGGTAACTTGCCAGTTAGGGTTGATAAAACCCATAATGGCTTTTGCCAGCAAGCTTTTCCCCGACCCGGATTCGCCCACAATACTGTGAATTTCTCCCTCGGTAAGCTGCAGATTGACTTTATCCAATACTCGAACGATGCCGTGCGCTGTTTGCATCTCTACTGTCAGATTGCGTATATCGAGTAACTGCATTAGCTGTTAACCCTTTCTTTTAATGCACGGCGCAGGCTGTCTCCGACAATGTTAATGGCCATAATGGTAATAAACAAGGTTACGCCCGGCAGCACCATGGACCAGGGCGATAAATAAACCTCGTCCAGACTGCGTGCCAGCATGCTGCCCCATTCAGGAGTTGGAGCCTGAATACCCAGCCCAAGAAAGCTAAGAGCCGCAATATCCATAATAGCAACGGAAAGCGATACCGTAAGTTGCATGACCAATGTGGGGGTCACGTTAGGTAATATCACCCGGTAAAGCAAGTAGGCTTTGGAGCAACCATTGAGTCTCGAGGCGGTAACATAGTCCTTATGCCATTCTTCGTGCACCGCATTACGGGTAACGAAGATAAACTGTGGAATTAACGAAAGCGTTATAGCAAAGGCTACGTTATTAAAACCGGTACCGAGAATCGCAATGATGATAAGCGCCATCAAGAAGGAAGGAATGGACAGCAAAGTATCAAAAAGTCGCGATAAGCTTTGGTATTTTATAGTTCGGTCGATACCGGCAAGAGCCCCTATGCTCATGCCAATTAGTGAGGATACAGCAACCATAAGTATGGGGAGTCCCAGACTGTATAGTCCACCAATTAATAGCCGCGATAGCATGTCCCGACCTAAATCGTCGGTGCCAAACAAATAATTCATATTGCCGCTTTCGACCCATGAAGGGGGAAGTGCAATGGCATCAGAGAACTGGGCTGACGTATTAAAGGGTGCGAGCAAGGGTGACAGCAACACAACCAATATCATTGCCAGCAGAACATACAAAGCGGCCATGGAGAGAAACCTTGAGCGGAAGCTCTTCCAGACTAGCTTGAGTGGCGACGGGGTTTCATCGTGATGGTAAAGATTAACGTGTGGCATATTGTTCGTGCCTCACTATTGGGAATCGCCAGCCATGATATAGCTCGACCAGTAAGTTAAAGAACAAAATAACGAAAGCGAACATTAATACAGCTGCCTGAATAATAGGGTAGTCACGTTCAAAAATACTGCGGATAAGCCAATTGCCCATTCCCGGCCAGTTAAAAATGGATTCAACCACAATGCTGTTGGTTAACAGTAAACTGAAAATTAGGGTGGTCTGTTGCAGTACCGATTGCACGGCATTAGGAATAGCGTGTTTTACCAGTACTCTAAATTCACTTAACCCGCGGGCACGAGCCGCTTTTACGAAAGGTTTTTGCAGCATTTCCTGGGTTGCATTTCGCATTAAGCGCAGTAACAGCATCATTGGCATGATAGCCAGTATGATCACCGGCAGAACAATATGATTTAAAGCGTCCTGAAGCGCCGCGGCTTTATATTCCGAGTCACTTAAAAATACATCGATGAGAATTGAACCGGTTTGTGGTTCGACACCATATAAAGGGTTTATCTGGCCGGTAATAGGGAACCAACCGAGTTTTATGGCAAACAGTAGTATCAGTAACTGAGCTAACCAGAAAACCGGGATAGAGTAACCAACCATAGCCAGACTTATTACCGTCTGATCGGAGCGCTGACGAAAGCGGGAGGCAGCAAATACACCTAATGGTAAACCAAAAATAATGGCAACCAGTAAGGCCAGAAGAATGAGCTCCATTGAGGCCATAAAGTGTTGAATACCATCGGCAAATACCGGTGTACCATTACTCAGCGATAGCCCCCAGTCGCCGGCAAACAAGTGTTGCAGGTAACGCATGTATTGAATGGCCAGGTTCTGGTCACCGCCACGCAGTTCAACCATGAGTGGATAACTGCTCTGGAACGACCGGATGCCGCTCATATTGGTTATTGGGTCGCCCGGAAACAAGTAATTGAGGCTAAAACTAAACACCGTTAGTAAAAACACAGCAATAATAAAAACGCTTAAACGGCCTATAAGATAGCGGGTCATTGTGACTCTTCCTCCGCGGTATCTTTGGTGGCCAGGCGAAAGTTAATACCGCCATAAGGGGGAAGTTCTACGCCGCTGATGTTTTTCTGCTGTGCCTGAAAGCGTTTTGAGTGGGCAATAGGTAATAAAGGTTGCTGCTGATTCAGTAAGTGCTGAGCTGACTGATACAGAGCTTTACGCTCTTCCGGAACCGTGGTTGCTATGGCGCTGTAAAGCAACTGGTCAAAACCCGGGTGGCACCAGTTAGCCCGGTTGCCACCGGTAGCTACGGCAGCACAGCTCAACAGTGGTCTGAAAAAGTTGTCAGGGTCAGCATTGTCGGCATACCAACCAATGAGCACGGTATCGTGTTCACCACGAGAAAGGCGTCGGCGAAAGGTGTTCCACTCATAAGAAACAATGCTAGCAGAAACGCCAATTTGAGCTAAGTCTGACTGCATCAGTTCCGCCATTCTGCGGGCGTTAGGGTTGTAGACGCGCTGTACCGGCATAGCCCAGATGTTAATATTCAAATTTGAATGACCGGCTTCTTCCAATAAACGTTTGGCTTTTTCCGGGTCATACTGATACTGAATGCCACGGTCATCATAAGCCCAGGATGTTGGCGGTAGTATTGATTGTGCGAGCTCAGCATTACCGTAATATATGGTCTGAATAATTGCTTCGCGGTTAATGGCGTGGCTCAGAGCCTGACGAACCCTGGGGTCATCAAAAGGTGCTTTCTCAGTATTAAATGCCCAGAAAGAGACGTTTGGACTTACTTCATCGGTGACGATTAACTGTTCCCTGTTGAGCGCCTGCAACTCACTCACTAGCGGATAAGGAATAATGTCACATTCGCCGGTGACCAATTTAAGCATACGCTTGTTCGCGTTCGGAGTAATAGAATACACCAGATGTTCAATTCCCGGGCCTTCCCGCCAATACCCAGGATGTCGGGAGTAACGTATTAACACGTCTTTGCGATAACTTTCGAAACGATAGGGGCCGGTTCCTATGGGCAAAGCATCAATTTGCCCGGGCCGGTCTTCTATCAAAAGTTGTTGGGCGTACTCAGCGGATAAAATAATGGCGAAGTCTGTTGCAAGGTTCGCTAAAAACGAACTGTCGGCATTATTCAGCACAATATCGACCGTCATTTTGTCAATTTTAACAACTTTATTGATCAGCTGATCCAGCCCTGTGGCTCTGAAAAAGGGATAGCTCCCTCCGACCTGATGATAAAGACTGGTCTCATCCAGCCATCGGTTAAAGCTGAACTGAACGTCGTCAGCGGTTAGTTCGCGGCTGGGCTGAAAGTAGTTGGTGGTATGAAACTTTACGCCTTCGCGCAAATGAAACCGATAACGAGTGCCGTTATCCAGAGTTTCCCAGCGCTTCGCAAGTGCAGGTACAAATTTTTGTTGCTCAGCATCGTAATCAATTAACCGGTCGTAGAGTTGAGCTGCAGTTGCATCAACGGTAGTGCCCGAAGTAACAAGCTGGGGATTAAAAGAAGCGGGGTTGCCTTCTGAACAGTAAATAATACCGTCGGCCAGGGGAGCTGGCTCTGGCTCCTCAGACTGACAGCCTGAGAGAAACACTGCTGCAATAACAAGCACATTGGCGTACGCTTTAATCATTAGCTGCGGAAGCCCCTTCCAATAACTGATACTTTTTTAAGTAACCTCGTAACTGATGATAAGTCAGTCCAAGAAAATTAGCTGTTTTCTTTTGGTTAAACTGACATAAACGCAAAGCTTGCGACAAGACATCAATTTCATACTCTTGCGACTTTTGTTTAAAGTCTATTGGTTGATCGGCGTTGAGTTTCGGCATATCAATTACTTCATTACTTTCAGTATTGCTTTGTTCATTGGCCAATGGCTCTTGCGCTACTGTTTTTTCCGTAACCGGAGTTTTTGGCCGGAACGGACTGTTAAATGGGTCAATAATAATGTCATGAATAGGGACATGACCATTTCCCAGCCGATATAAGCTCCGCTCTACTGTGTTTTTAAGCTCGCGTACGTTACCGGGCCAATGATATTCAAGCAAGGTTTTACGGGCTTTCTCGGAAAAACCACTGAATAACTCCAGTTCCATTTCGCGTGCCATAGAAATAGCAAAGTGCTCAGCAAGTAACATGATATCGTCGCGGCGTTCACGTAGCGGTGGCAGGGTAATAACATCAAATGCCAGGCGATCCAGCAGGTCGGAACGAAACTTGCCCTTGGCAGCCAATGACGGCAGGTCTTCATTGGTAGCGGCAATGAGGCGAGTATCGACTTTAACCGAATGGCGGCCACCTACTCGCTCGAATTCTCCGTACTCAATAACCCGCAGCAGCTTTTCCTGAACCCGCAGGGACGTATTGGCTAATTCATCAAGAAATAGCGAACCACTGTCAGCGCGTTCAAAACGACCTTCGTGCTTTTTAGCTGCGCCGGTAAAAGCGCCGGCTTCATGACCAAAGAGTTCACTGTCGAGTAAGTTTTCATTAAGTGCGGCACAGTTGAGGGTAACGTATTGCTGTTGCCAGCGTCTGGAAAGATAATGACAACGCGCCGCAATAAGCTCTTTGCCTGTACCACGTTCACCAATAATTAATACGGGCTTATCGAGGGGAGCAATCTGCGACACTTGTTCCAGCACATCGGAAAAGCTGTTGGATTGTCCGATGAGGTTGTCGGGTTTTCGCTCAGGGCGCATGTCGAATGCCTTATATTATAGTTATTTTTGCTAATTATTAGTTTATTTTACGAACTCCCGCAAGGGTGTAATTCACATAAACTATAAAAAGTATTTATAAAACAAGTTGTTATGGCATAAATAAAAGTTGGCCTGATACTTGAATAATAAATCATCGAGTTGTTTATTAAACCAGTATGAGGTCATTATTATGGGTATTTTTTCACGTTTTAGCGATATCGTGAACTCCAATATCAATTCTTTATTGGATAAAGCCGAAGATCCGCAAAAAATGGTACGCCTGATTATTCAGGAAATGGAAGATACGTTAGTTGAAGTACGCTCTACGTCAGCGCGCCTGCTGGCTGAAAAGAAGGACATTCAGCGCCAGCAGCAACGGATGGAAAACGAAGTTCAGGACTGGGAGAAAAAGGCTGAGCTGGCGTTAACCAAAGAGCGTGACGACTTAGCGCGCCAGGCATTAATTGAAAAGCAAAAAGCGCAGCAGGGCGTTGACTCGTTGCAGCAGGAAATGGATCGCGTTAACGAAAATCTGGACAAGCTAAATGACGAAATTGGCCAACTTCAGGAAAAACTGGCTGATGCGAAGTCTCGCCAGAAAGCGATTCTGATGCGCCAGAAGGCAGCCAGCAGCCGCTTGCAGGTTAAGCAACAGGTCGATAGTGGCAAAGTTGATGACGCGATGCAGCGTTTTGATCGTTACGAAGCCAAAATCGATGATTTAGAAGCCCAGGTTGAATCTTATGATATGGGTAAACGGACTTTACGTGACGAATTTGCAGAGCTGGAAAACGAGAGTAAAGTGAATGACGAGCTGGAAGCATTGCGTGCTCGTATGAGCTCAAAAACCAAACAAGACTCTTAAAGCAGGCTTAAAAAAATGGATATTGAAGCAATACTAGGGATGTTGATGGCGCCGATTATTCTGTTTGTTATTATAGTCGCGCCTATCTGGATCATCCTTCATTACCGCAGTAAACGACAAATGAATCAGGGATTGAACGAGGAAGAAAGGGAATCTTTGGCGTTACTGGCGAATCAGGCAAAACGCATCCGTGAGCGTGTACAGACACTGGAACGTATTCTGGATGCTGACGCTCCGGGCTGGAGGGACAGACAATGAGCGAGCGAAGACCAAAGCGAGAACTGCGTCGCGACTCAGAACGAGGAAAAATTGCAGGTGTTTGTGCCGGTATTGCAGATTACCTGAACCTGGAACCTTGGCTAATACGAGTGGCCTTTGTTACTGGAGTGATTTTTACTAATGGCTCTTTCTTTGTACTTTATATCGCCGGTTGGTTAATTCTGGATAAAAAGTTACCAAATACCGAGCGTCATAATGTTGATGTAAAGACTAAGGTCTGGCAGGGCGGAGAACCGCCGCGTGAAGCTTTTCGCGACATAAAGCGAGAGTTTGATGAACTGGAGCAACAGTTGCAATCAATGGAAAAGTACGTAACCTCAAATCACTATAACCTTCAACGAGAATTTAATCGTCTGTGAGCCGTTTTCAAAAGCTACAACACCAAACCCGCGACGTTATTCATCGCGGGTTTGATCGTCATATACGCCTGGCTGTAACGGGATTAAGTGGGGCGGGTAAAACGGCGTTAATCACCGGTTTACTTGAGCAACTCTTATATGCCAACGAAACGCAGCAATTGCCTTATTTTAAAGTGAAGCAACAACAGCGTCTTAACGGCTGTCGTTTACACACCAGCAGCAACTGGCAAGTCTCGCGCTTTGACTACGAAGGCGCTATAGATTGTTTAACCGGAGAGGGTCCCCGATGGCCGCAGTCGACGCGCGATGTGAGTGAAATACGTGTCGAAATAAAATATAAGCCACATAGAGGGCTAGCCGGACGAATGCTTGATACACGACGCTTAACACTGGATTTAATTGATTATCCGGGGGAATGGCTGCTGGATTTACCCTTATTACAACTGAGCTATGATGAGTGGAGCCAGCAACAGCAGCGCTTACTGAAAGCTGAGTTACGACATAAACTGGCAGAGAGCTGGTTGACTAAGGTGCAGACGGCCGCAAACGCCGCGTCAGAGGATAAAGCTGAGCAGCAGATACGTGAACTGGCATCGGGTTATCGGATTTTTTTACGTCAGTGCCGGGAGCAAAAATTATTATTGCTGCAACCCGGAAGAATGGTGTTACCCGGAGAGCTTGGGGGAGCTCCGGCGCTGGAGTTTTTCCCCTGGCCGTTGTCACAACCAATACCCGATGCCTGGGTAAAACGTTTGCGCGAGAAATACCGCTACTATCAACAGCATGTGGTGACTCCGTTTTATCAAAAATACTTTAAGCACTTTAATCGGCAGGTTGTGTTAGTTGATGTCCTGCAGGCGTTGCAGAATGGTGAGCATCATTTTGCTGAATTACAGTTGGCAATAAATGAACTGATGAAGAGCTTTTCATATGGCAGTAACAGTTTGCTTAAGCGGTTGATGTCGCCGGTTATTGATAAAGTTGCGCTGGTTGCAACAAAAGCCGACAGCATTGCTCCGCAAGACCATCAAAAACTGACGGATTTACTGCGTGTTATGACGCAGAAGCAGCGTCAGGAGCTGCAGTTTGATCAAATACCGCACCAGGTATTTAGCGTTGCGGGTATTGCCACCAGTCAAATTAAGAAATTAAGTAACGGCACGACAGTTCTGGACGGTATTAATGAGAGCCGCGAGTTTGTGCGGGTGGGTGCACCAGAGGTACCTAAAGCCATACCAACGGCTGCAGACTGGCAACAAGGCTATATTTATCCGCAGTTTTATCCCGGCTTCACTGCGCAGAATTCACCCCTGCCGCATATCCGGCTGGATCAGCTACTTGAATACGTTCTGGGAGATAAACTCAAATGAGTGATCCGCGCAAATTAACTTACTATTCGGTGGATGAACCGGCAGTTGAAGTTTCTGATATCGATAATATTCCTGAGCAAGCCGGACACGAACCAGGTTCCGGCCAAGCAACTGCGGGCGCAAAGGCTGGTCGCTGGGGTAAGTGGCTGGCACTGGGTTTAGTGGTTGCTTTAACCGCCGCCGTTATTGAATCGGTACTGATGGTTATTGAGCGTTTTCAGCAAAATATATTTTTAGGCAGTTTGTGGGCGGTTGGTTTTGGCGTTATAGCGTTGGCATTATTGAGCTTTATGGTGCGCGAAATCTGGTTGCTGCAAAAGTTGAAACGGCGCTGGAAAAAACAGTCTGACGATCCCAAACCGGAGCAACAGTTGCAGCTTCTGCAGCATCCGGATTTAGAACACCGCTGGCAGCAAATCAAACAACCGTATTGGTCCGTGGATGAAGAACGTGAACGTTTTGAAGTGGATGTCTTAAGCCGTATAGACCAGCAGGCTACTCGTATTATCAGTCGCTGGTCGGCAGAAGCCGCCGCCATGGTGGCGGTGAGCCCCTTCGCTTTACTGGATATGCTCATCGTTATGTGGCGTAATCAGCGTATGATATCGCGTATTGCTGAGCTGTACGGTGTAAAACTGGGTTACTGGGCCAGAGTTCGCTTATGGCGTCAGGTGTTTGCCAATATTGTTTATGCCGGGCTTAGTGAAGTTGCGGTAGATTTAGGTGCTCAGTGGGTTAGCGCTGAACTATTGACGCGTTTATCAACCCGGGCCGGACAAGGTTTAGGAGCCGGTTTGCTCACCGCCAGACTGGGTTATCAAGTGATTGAATTATGTCGACCCATGCCATTCGAAAAGGTCAAGAAGCCGGGCTATTTGAAACTGCAAAAAGACTTACTAAGCCAGCTAAAGAGCGTTTTACCTTTTGTTTATAAATCGCGCCAGGCAAAGGCTACAGCAACATCTGAGCAGGAAGTGGAAAACTAGCGTTACAGTTGTTTAAAGGTTTGACACAGCGCAAAGATTGCCAACTAAGGTAAGCTCGTTGCACTCTGTTGCTCGTTAACAAATTTCTGACAAACGAGCCAAAACGCATGTCTTCTGATTTAAAATCACATAATAATAAATGGCAGCCAGCGACTCAGGTAATTCATGCCGGAGCCGCGCATGACGACCCTCATGGCGCGTTAACCGCTCCACTTTATCAGACATCGACCTTTCGGTTTTCTTCTGCGGAGCAGGGCACTCGTCGCTTTGCCGGCGAGGAAGAAGGTTATATTTACAGCCGTTTAGGCAACCCGACGACTGCAGAGCTAGAGCGCCGGATGGCATCCCTTGAAGGTTATGAGGCAGCAGCGGCGGCAGCAACCGGAATGGGTGCTATTGCCGCGGCCACTATGGCTTTTGTGCGCAGCGGTGATCATATTGTGGTATCTGATGCCATTTACGGTTGCAGTTTTGCATTGTTCAGTGAGTTGTTTGAGCGCTTCGGTGTCGAAGCCGACTTTATTGATTTAAACAACGAAGGCCTGTTGAAAGAAACCCTGCGCGAAAATACCCGCTTAGTTTTTCTGGAAACCCCGGCTAACCCCCACCTGAAAGTGGTTGATATCGAAAAAGTTCATGCCGTAATTGCCAACTTAGACATTCGCCTGGTGGTGGATAATACCTTTATGACGCCACTGATGCAGCAGCCCAAACGGCACGGTGCGGATATTGTTGTGCACAGTGCAACTAAGTTCCTTAATGGCCATGGTGACGTAGTCGCAGGCATTATTTGTGGCAGTGACGACGATATTAACACCATTAAAAGTACAACCTTAAAAGACATGGGCGCGACTATTAGTCCACACGACGCCTGGCTTATACTGCGTGGTCTGAAAACCCTGGATGTGCGCATGCAGCGCCACTGCGAAAACGCTGATGCGGTCTATGATTTTCTGGCCACACGCAATGATATTAAGAAGATTTACTACCCCGGAGCGCCTGACCACGAAGCACAAGCTTTAATGGGTAAGCAGATGAGCCGTAATGGGGCGGTTATCGCTTTTGAACTGGAAGGCGATGAAGCGAAAGCACGTTACTTTCTGAATCAATTGCGGATGATAGCTCTGGCAGTGAGTCTGGGCGATGCTGAAACTCTTATTCAGCATCCGGCGTCAATGACGCATTCCCCGTATACGCCGGAGGCTCGTCTTAAAGCTGGGATTTCGGATACATTGATTCGAATTGCTGTAGGCTTAGAAGCAGCAGAAGATATTATTGCGGATCTTGAACAGGCGCTGGAGGCCTGCCGTGTGCAGTGGCAGAAGTCCGCGTAACTCTGCAAAAGATGAACTAATAATAACAAAAACGATCAAACATTAATGAGGAAGCAACAAGGCTGAATTATGGGTAAACAAAGTCAATACGTATCAAGGCAACCGGATGAAAACGGTATTATTCAGTGGAGTGACGAAGAAAATCAGGTCTGGAAAGATTTGGTCGAACGTCAGTTGGAATGCATACCGGGTAAAGCTTGCGATGAGTATATGAAGGGACTGGAGTTACTCGACTTGCCGAAGGATCGCTTGCCACAAATGCATGAAATTAATAATGTACTGGAGAGAGAGACAGGCTGGCAAGTTGCAGCAGTTCCAGCGTTAATTCCATTTGATGAGTTTTTTCGCCTACTGGCAAACAAGCAGTTTCCGGTAGCAACCTTTATTCGCACACGGGAAGAGTTTGATTACTTGCAGGAACCTGATATTTTTCACGAAATATTCGGACACTGCCCGCTATTAACCAACCCGGCGTTTGCGCATTTTACTCACCAATACGGTAAATTGGGTTATGCAGCCACACCCAAAGAACGGGTCTATCTGGCTCGCCTGTACTGGTTTACCGTAGAGTTCGGGTTATTGAAGACCGAAGAGGGTATCCGAATTTATGGTGGCGGTATTTTATCGTCTCCGGCTGAAACGGAATACGCCGTTAACAGCGATACTCCAGAGCGCAAGCCACTGAAAGCGTTAGATGCGCTTCGTACACCGTACCGAATTGATATTATTCAACCTATCTACTACACCATAGAGAGTGTGGACGAGCTGTTTAAGATATCCGACATGGATATTATGTCGCTGGTTCATGAGGCTATGGAGTTAGGCTTATTTGAACCGAAATTTCCACCAAAAGACGCAGCTTAAGGCGAAGGAGTATTAAAGAATGTCAAACTTGGAAAATGCACGTTGTGAAGCGTGTCATGCAGACGCACCACAAGTTAGTGATGAAGAACTGAAAGAGCTGATGCGTGAAATACCTGACTGGACGCCGGTAACAAATGACAACGTGATGATGTTGCAGCGCGAATTTAAGTTTAAAAACTTTAAGCAGGCGCTGGCTTTTACTAACCGAGTAGGTGACCTTGCTGAGGAAGAAAAACATCACCCTGAGCTGGTGACTGAATGGGGCAAAGTAACGGTTACCTGGTGGACTCACGCCATTAACGGTTTGCATAAAAATGACTTTATTATGGCGGCAAAAACCGACAGTGTAGTTGACGCTTAGCCAGCTTTGTCGATGAACTGCATGGAACCCCGGTCTATTGGCCGGGGTTTTTGTTTTTTAAGCGGGAACAATAGTGTATTATTTGCTTTACATTTAGTTCAATGCAGTAGGGTTTATGCGACTTGAGATAACTTGTGATGACCGTCTGGGTATCTGTCAGGATGTTCTGCAAATTTTGCGAGACCACGAAATTGATTTACGTGGCATTGAAGTCGATCCTAAAGGAAAAATCTTCCTAAATTTTCCTGAATTAGCCTTCGATGATTTTCGGCATTTGATGCCTCAGATTCGTCGCATTCCCAATATTATTGACGTAAAAACCATTCCTTACATGCCGTTTGAACGCGAGCATTATGAATTTAGTTTGCTGTTAAGTACCTTGCCGGATCCGGTTCTTTCTATTGATAGTAAAGGTCATATCGACATTATCAATGACGCCGGTTTACGTTTATTAGCGGGTCAGGAAGACAGCCTTAAAGGTGAGCCGCTGATGCAGTATGTGCATGGTATCTCGCTACAACGCTGGCTGGATAAAAAGCCCCGTGACCCTATTTACGAGGCCGTGACCATAGGCAATTCAGAGTACTACGCTCAATTACTTCCTATCTGGGTTAACGACGAAGAAGGTAGTACGGCGTTTGCCGGTGCGGTAATGACTTGTAAGTCAGAGCCCGTAACAGCAACCTGGCAGAGTCAGACTAATGAGAAAGCCTTTGAACGTCTGTTGACCGATAACAGCACTATGAAGCGCGTGATTAAAGATGCTCAGCGTATGGCAGAGCTTGACGCGCCGCTGTTAATCGAAGGTGAAACGGGTGTTGGTAAAGAGCTGTTGGCAAAAGCCTGTCATTTAGCCAGCCAGCGTCAGGATAAACCCTTTTTAGCCATAAATTGTGCGGCACTACCGGACAATGTTGCTGAGAGCGAACTGTTTGGTCATGGCGAAGGCAGCATAAGTAGCCAGAGCACTCGTAAAACCGGGGTCCTGGAACAATCTGCCGGGGGCACAGTATTACTGGACTCAGTCAGTGAAATGTCTATTGGCCTGCAGGCAAAATTACTACGCTTTTTAGAAGACGGTGTGTTTCGCCGCATTGGCGAAGAGCAGGAAGTGAGCGTAGACGTGCGAGTTATTTGCACAGCCCAGGGTAACCTATACGAACTCGTTGAAAACGGCGAATTTCGCGAAGACTTGTATTATCGGCTAAACGTCCTGGCACTGAATGTTCCGCCGCTGCGTGAACGCAAAAGCGATATTTTATTGTTGGCAGAGCATTTTGTGACTCAGGCTTGTAAGAAGCTAGGGCGCAGTCAGGTAAGTTTAAGCCGGGCGGCGAAAGAGCGGCTCAAGCGTTACCAGTGGCCGGGCAACGTGCGCCAGCTGGAGAACACTATGTTTCGTTCGGTTTCAATGATAGAAGGTTATACGCTGGAGCCCGCGGATATCCGTTTGCCTGAGTTGAATCAGGAAGATGACCAGCTAGCACTGGATATTGACGATATGAGCCTGGACGATGCAGTTCGCCGTTTTGAAAGCCACGTATTACGCCGTTTGTATCCGAGTTTCCCCAGTACAAGGCAACTGGCAAAACGTTTAGGGCTTTCCCATACCGCAGTGGCTAATAAATTACGCGATTATGGCATTGGTAAGCAACGCAGTGGTCGCGCCCGTAAAGCAGAACAGACAAAAAAGTAGTCTTGTAACAAAAGCTTTACAAGTTAAACAGGCTGTACCTTGATCCAGAGCAAGTGTTCAGCCTGTACATTAAACTTTACGTTTTAACCTTAACTTCAGCAATTTGCTATCTTCTCCTCTTATTCGCCTTTTCCCCACAACTACCGCTACAGTCATGGTGTTAACAACCGAATAATAAGAGGAAGTAACCATGACAGATAAAATGATTAATCCGTTAAATACAGACGGTTTTGAGTTCGTTGAGTATACCGCTCCGGACGAGAAAGGCATTGATGCGTTAAAAGACTTGTTCGACAAACTGGGTTTCACTGAAGTGGCTAAGCACAAGAGCAAGCAGGCCTGGTTGTACAAGCAGAACGACATTAATTTCATTATTAACGCTGAACCGGGTGGTCAGGCTGAAGAGTTTGCGAAAGACCATGGTCCAAGTGTTTGTGGTATGGCATGGCGTGTCGAAGATGCGGCTCATGCATTGAAGCATTCACTTGATAACGGTGCTAAAGCATTCCCTGCTGATAAAGGCGTTGTTGAAGGTGTTCCGGCAGTGTTCGGTATTGGCGAAAGTGCGTTGTATTTTGTCGACAACTACGAAAACCATGAAATTTATAAGCAGCATTTCGACTTCTATGAAAACTGGGAAGCGAAAATGAGCGGTCACGCCGCGGGTCTGTTTGATATTGACCACCTGACGCACAACGTATTCCGCGGCAACATGGATACCTGGGCTGGCTTCTATGAGCGCATTGGTAACTTCCGTGAAATTCGTTACTTTGATATTGAAGGCAAACTGACAGGCCTGTTAAGCCGAGCGATGACAGCACCTTGCGGTAAGATCCGTATTCCAATTAATGAATCTCACGATGACAAATCGCAAATTGAAGAGTACTTAAAAGAGTACAAAGGCGAAGGTATTCAGCACATTGCTTTAACCAGTGACAATATCTACAAAACCGTAAAAGACCTGCGTTCTATTGGCATGGACTTCATGGATACGCCGGAAACTTACTACGAGAAAGTGAATGACCGCGTTGAAGGGCACCAGGAAGATTTGGACGCACTGCGTGAGCAGCGTATTCTAATCGACGGTGCACCAATGAAAGACGGCATCTTACTGCAAATCTTTACACAAACCGTTATTGGTCCTGTATTTTTTGAAATCATTCAGCGTAAAGGTAATGAAGGTTTTGGCGAAGGTAACTTCAAAGCGTTATTTGAAAGCATTGAGGAAGACCAGATTCGCCGGGGAGTGTTAAGCGATGCGTAAATGGATTAGCTTTCCGAAGCAGGTGGGCAAGTCATCTCGACAGGCTCATGCTGACTTTCCGGAGCAAGCCATTTATGAACGTGAAGCTGGCCGTAGCGGCTTTTTTGGCCCGGCCACGCATTTTCACCATCAGCATGCTCCGACCGGTTGGTCGGAGTGGCGTGGGCCCTTGCGCCCGCGGGCTTTTGATTTTAATAAGTTAGAAGCCATAGCTCCGGAAAACCCTTGGGTAACGCCTGATTTATTGCACAATAATAACTGCCGTTTTCGTTTGTGGCATTGCCACAGCAAAATGGACTATTTAGTGCGTAACGCCGATGGCGACGATTTACTCTTTGTCCATGAAGGAAGTGGTCATCTGTACTGTGACTACGGCCATATCCACTTAGTAAAAGGGGATTACTTTTTAATTCCGCGTTCCACTAACTGGCGCCTTGAACCTGATGAAACCATGCAGTTGCTGATGATTGAAGCAACCGATGGTTCTTATAGCTTGCCAGAAAAGGGCTTGGTCGGTAATCATGCCATTTTTGATCCAGCGGTTCTGGATACTCCGGATATTGATGAAGCTTTTCAGGTTCAGTACAGTGAAGACCAATGGCAGGTCTATGTAAAACGTCATCAGCAAGTGTCGGTCATAACTTACCCTTATAATCCGCTGGATGCGATTGGTTGGCATGGTGAGCTCGCACCGGTCCGTCTGAACTGGCGCGATATCAGACCATTAATGAGCCACCGGTATCATTTGCCGCCATCGGCACACACCACGTTTGTCGCCGATCGTTTCGTAGTTTGTACCTTTGTGCCGCGTCCTATTGAGTCAGACCCGGGCGCATTGAAAGTACCTTTCTACCACAATAACGATGATTACGATGAAGTGCTGTTCTATCACGAAGGCGACTTCTTCAGCCGTGATAATATCGATCGCGGTATGGTAACCTTCCATCCGGCAGGCTTTACTCATGGCCCACACCCGAAAGCATTTAAAGCCGGGCGTGAGCACAAAAAGAAATTCACTGACGAAGTTGCGGTTATGCTCGATACCCGCGATGCCTTACACGCGAGTGATGAGGCTATGGCGGTTGAGAACCCGGACTACGTTTACAGTTGGCAGGAGAAATAACAACTTATGAAACTCGCCACATACAGGAATGGTACACGAGACGGTCAGTTAATGGTCGTTAGCAGAAATTTAAATGCAGCAGTAGCGGTTCCTGCTATTGCGTCTTGCATGCAAGAGTTGCTCGACAACTGGGACGGTATTGCACCTAAGCTCGAAAAAATCTATCAGCAGCTTAACGACAGCGACGTGGATGGCAGTATCCAGTTCGATGAAGCTTTATGTGAGTCGCCTCTGCCTCGTGCGTATCAGTGGGCCGATGGCAGCGCCTATGTAAACCACGTTGAATTAGTACGTCGTGCACGCGGTGCCGAGATGCCACCGAGCTTCTGGGAAGATCCTTTAATGTATCAGGGCGGTTCTGATGACTTCTTAGCGCCTTACGATGATATTGAAATGGGCAGCACTGAATGGGGCATCGATTTTGAAGGCGAAATTGCCATTATTACCGATGATGTACCAATGGGTGTTGATGCTAAGACCGCCGGGCAGCATATTAAATTATTGATGTTGGTTAATGACGTTTCGTTACGCGGGCTGATTCCGGGCGAGCTGGGCAAAGGTTTTGGCTTTTTCCAGAGTAAACCATCCTCAGCTTTTTCGCCGGTCGCGGTAACACCAGACGAACTGGGCGACGCATGGAAAGCTAACAAGGTACATTTACCACTATTGTCAGAGTACAACGGAAAAGCTTTTGGTAAACCTAATGCCGGCGAAGACATGACCTTTGATTTTGGCCAGTTGGTCGCTCATGCAGCGAAGACTCGTCACTTAGGGGCCGGTGCCATTATTGGCTCGGGTACAGTTTCCAATAAGCAGGGAACTGACCACGGAACCTCTATTGAAGAAGGTGGTGTTGGTTACAGCTGTATCGCTGAAGTGCGTATGATTGAAACCATTCGTGATGGCAAGCCGGCGACACAGTTTATGCAGTTTGGTGACACCATTAAAATGGAAATGAAAGATGATGGTGGCCAGTCAATATTCGGCACCATTAACCAAAAAGTTGTTCAATACGAAGGTCCTGAAAAGTGATGAAACTATACGGCTACTGGCGCTCAAGCGCCAGTTACCGGGTTCGTATTGCGTTAAACCTCAAAGGGCTGGCGTACGAGTACGAACCGGTGCATTTAGTTAAAGACGGCGGACAACAGCACAGTGAGGCTTATCGAAAGCTTAATCCTGCGCGCTTGGTTCCTACTTTTATAGATGGTGAGGTTAGGTTAAATCAGTCTTTAGCCATTATTGAGTATCTGGAAGAGTGCTATCCGGACACGCCTTTACTGCCTTCCGCTCCCACGGATAAAGCAAAGGCAAGAGCGCTGGCTTATGATTTGGCCTGCGAACTGCAACCTGTTACCAATTTACGAGTGCTACAGTATTTAACCGGTGAGCTTAATTGCAGTGACGAACAACGCTCAGCCTGGATCGCAAACTGGGTGGAAAAAAGTTTTACCGCATTTGAACAGCGACTGACCGAGTATGCAGGTGATTATTGCTATGGTAATTCGGTAACATTGGCTGATATCTGTTTGATACCTCAGGTATACAATGCGCAACGCTTTAATTTGGATTTAACTTCATATCCAACTTTAATGGCGGTGCATGAACGTTTGCAGGCGCTTGACGCAGTGCAACAGGCTCGGCCTGAAAATCAAGCGGATGCACAGTAATCCAGGGATCCTAAAAAGGAAAATAATAATATGGTGAAGTCACGTCTGGTGATGGCCATTGGGGCGGCATTGTTTGTCGCCTCTTGCGCATCAACCTCTCCTCAGAATACGAATACTGCTGACACGCAGAAAAACACACCAACCATACAAGCTAACTCTCTTGCCAGTGCGCAAGGAACAGCCGCGCTCACCATGGAACAAATTATGGCTGATCCGGACTGGATGGGACGTTTCCCGGAGCAGGCTTTCTGGAGTATGGATGGTGAGGACATTCTTTTTTATCAAAAGCGCGAAGGCAGTGACATTCGTGATCTAATGATGCTTGAGAACGGTGCTGGTGAGCCACAGACAGTGGCGATAGAAAACCTGCATCAGTACGTTGCCGATGAAAAAGTTCATGCAGCTGATGACAGCTTTTTGGCTTATACCTTTGAAGGCAATATCTTTGTTCGTTTCAATGACGGTAGCCTTAGGCAATTAACCCGTGACGATGCTCGCCAGCACAACCTGCAGCCCATGACTAATGGTCAGTTAAGTTACCAGCAGGACAATAACTTCTTCGTCATTGACGTGAACTCAGGGTTAAGCCGCCAGGTTGCTTCATTAGCGTTTAAAGAAAAGCCTAAGGCAAATGAAGAACCTAAAGATTACCTGGCTCGCGAAGAGCAAGAACTTCTTGAGTATGTGCAAAAAGAGCGTAAGGCATCAGAAGAACGTTTTGCTCAGCGTTCCGATTTACAAGCACAAAACGCAACCCTGGCACCAGAGCCTTTCTATCTACCTGAGAATAAAGAGTTGGTATCGGCCGGCTTATCACCAAAAGGTGACTTTTTACTGGTAGCTATTACTGAACCGCAAAGCTGGCGTGATGAAGGCGATATTATGCCGAACTACATCAGTGAAGACGGCCGCGTAAAAAGTGAGAACGTGCGTCGCCGTGTGGCTGATGCTAAGCCGGTTGAACATCAGTTGGTTTTGCTGAACCTAACGAACGGTAGTCAGTCCACTTTAACTTACAACACTTTACCGGGCTGGAACGAAGATGTGCTGGCGGAAGTGAAGCGCGAAAACCTTGAGGCAGAAGGCGAAAGCTATACTTCTGAAGAGAAGCCGCGGCCAATTACCCTGATGTCCGACTGGGGTTGGGATAACGGTGCTATTCAGTGGAACGCGCAGGGCACCGAAGTTGCAGTTATGCTGGAGGCCTGGGACAACAAAGACCGCTGGCTTGCCACGGTTGATACTGCCGGTAAAAAGCTGGTTTCTCAAGACCGTTTACACGACGATGCCTGGATAAACTACACTCACAATGAATTTGGCTGGTTAAATGACAACGAATTGTGGTTTATGTCCGAAGCTGACGGTTACTCTCAGTTGTATGCCACGAGCATTGATGGCAGTACGCGCCAGCTAACTAAAGGCAACTATGTTGTGGAGTCTGCCGACTTAAACCGTAGCGGAGACTATCTGTATTTCCAGGCGAACATTGAACACCCTGGTATCTACGAAGTGTACCGGGTGAAAACCGATGGTAGTGGCGAACCGGAAGCTTTGACTGACCTTGATGGTATGACCGCATTTGAGCTCAGCCCTGAAAGTGACGAGCTGTTGCTGACTCATTCAACACCGTTAATGCCGCCTGAGCTTTATCATAAAGCAGCAAACTCCTCAGAAAAGGCGAAGCGTCTGACGCATACGGTTTCGGAGAAGTTTTTGAGTATTGACTGGACGGCGCCGGAACTGGTCGGGGTTGAGTCTTCTCATGTTGATGAGCCTATTTATACCCGTATCTATAAGCCTGAAGGTTTTGATGAAAACAGAGCCGAAGAATATCCTGCGGTTGTGTTTATTCATGGTGCAGGTTATTTGCAGAATGCGCATATGGGTTGGTCGGGCTATTTCCGCGAGTTCATGTTCCACAGCTTACTGAATAAAAATGGCTATGTGGTTGCAGACCTCGACTACCGCGGTTCAAAAGGTTACGGACGCGACTGGCGTACTGCTATTTACCGTCAAATGGGAACACCGGAAGTTGAAGATCTGGTCGATGTTGCGGGTTATTTAGAAAGTGACTTGAACGTTGATGGCAACAAGCTAGGCACCTATGGTGGTTCTTATGGGGGCTTTTTGACTTTTATGGCCTTGTTTAAAGAGCCTGGTTTATTCGAGGCGGGTTCTGCTTTGCGTCCGGTTACTGACTGGGCTCATTATAACACCAGCTATACGTCAAACATTCTGAATTTGCCGCAGGACGATGCTATTGCCTATCGTCGTAGCTCTCCTATCTACTTTGCCGACGGCTTAGAAGATGCGTTACTTATCAATTCCCCAATGATTGATGACAATGTGTTCTTCCAGGACAGTGTTCGCCTTGTGCAGCGCTTAATTGAGCTGAAGAAAGAAGACTGGGAAACGGCAATTTATCCGGTGGAACCGCACGGTTTCCGTCAGCCCGAAAGCTGGCTGAACGAATACCGTCGGATTTTTAAGTTGTTTGAAGAAAACCTGAAGTAAAGCGAACTTTACTTATCGAAGGGAACGGCGTCACTAATACGGCGCCGTTCTAATTTATAGAGTAATAGTGAGCTCACTAAACCTGCAGCGTGAATGTAGCTGACATGCTCACCAACAAAGTGATCCGGCTGCCAGCCCAGTAACTCGGCAACGACCTTTACCACAAGCGCTATCAGAATAATCCACATCCATTTTTTCCCCGAACGAATGTCTTTAATTAAGCAATAAGCAAGCAGTCCATGCAGAACACCGGATAAACCGACAAAGCTTAAATTAACCGGAATAATCCAGAGCATTAGCGAGGTTGCAACACCGCTTATAAGCAAGGCATTTATTAACCAGCGAGTGCTCCAGTATTCTCGCCAAATGAGTACGATGAGTGTCAGACCAACGAAGTTAAACAACGCATGCCACCAGTCTAAATGAATAAAGTGGGCGCTAATCAATGGCCAGCCTTCAGCCATAACGGTTTCTGAGTTAAAAGCCAACAATGAGTGCCACTGAGGCATCAGTTGCAAAAAAATGGATAAAATCAGAACAAGGATAAGTCCCGCCCAGTATCGATTAAACCTCTCCATTCGTTTCCCTTTTCGTTGCGTCATTGGTTTCTGATTCGTATGATAGGGGAAATTCTTCCCAATATGAATGAGACCTTATGAAGTTCTGGCTACCGACAATAATTGCTGCAAGTGTATTGACTGCCTGCTCGCCTGTATCTGAACAAGAAACCCGTGAACCTGAAGCTGCAACAGGCTTTGCTGAGAAGAGTGCGGTAACTGCCGATAAATTTATGGTTGCCGCAGCTAACCCGCATGCGGTTGATGCGGGCTATGAAGTATTAAGGCGTGGTGGTTCTGCCGTTGATGCCGCTGTTGCCGTACAGGCTATGCTGGGGTTGGTTGAACCTCAGTCATCGGGGCCGGGGGGCGGTGCGTTTATTCTGTATTGGGATAACGAAGAGAGCAAGCTGTACAGCATAGATGCGCGTGAGACTGCTCCTATGGACGCTACTGAGTCTTTGTTTCTGGATGAAGAAGGTAATGCGCCTAAGTGGATTGACGCCGTCGTCGGTGGCCGTTCAGTCGGGACACCTGGAGTCATTCGCGGCCTGGAATTAGCTCATAAACGTTGGGGCAAAGCGGATTGGTCGTCACTTTTCAGTCAAACTATTGAACTTTCAAAAGAGGGTTTTGAAGTATCTCCGCGACTGGCTAAGTTGGTTGAGATGGAAATTAACCCCGGTGTTAAGAAAATGCCAGCAGCCAGTAACTACTTTTTCCCCAATGGCGAGCCATTAGCAGCGGGTTCCACTCTCAAAAACCTGGACTATGCAAATAGCCTGAGTCTTATTGCTGAACAGGGTGCGGATGCACTTTATCAGGGCGAACTGGCCGAAAAGATCGTGAATGCGGTACAAAACAGTCCGATAGAGCCTGGTGTCTTAAGTCTTAAAGATTTAAGCCAATACAAAGCCAAACTGCGCGAACCGGTATGCAGCGTGTATCGACAGTATCAGGTTTGCGGTATGGGGCCGCCAAGCTCAGGGGGCATTACGACATTGCAGACCCTGGGTGTGCTGGAGAACTTTGAATTAGGTGAACTTGAACCTAATTCGGAACAATTTGTGCATTTGTTTACTCAGGCTTCACGGATGGCTTACGCTGACAGGAATCAATGGATTGCGGATCCTGACTTTGTAGAGATGCCAGTTGAAGCCATGCTGGACAAAACTTATTTGTCGAGCCGGGCAGATAAAATTACCGAAAATGACATGGGTAAGGCAAAACCGGGAGTTCAGCTGCAACCCGGATATGAGCAGGATATTGCTTATGAACTGCCAAATACCAGCCATGTTTCAATAGTTGATGCTGAAGGCAATGTATTGTCTATGACGACCAGTATTGAAATGGGCTTTGGCTCAACAGTCATGGCTGGCGGTTTCTTGTTAAATAACCAATTAACGGACTTTTCTCTGGCGCCGGGCGATGGTAAAGAAAAGTATGCCAACAGAGTTGAGGCGGGTAAACGGCCCCGTAGTTCAATGGATCCCATTATTGTACTGGACGAAAAGGGTGAACAGGTTTTACACGCTTTGGGTTCTCCCGGTGGTAGCCGAATTATTAATTATGTCAGCCAGACACTAGTTGGCATGCTGGACTGGAACCTTAATGTGCAGGAAGCTATCAATCTTGGTCACGTAACCAATCGTAATGACTACACCTCGCTGGAAAAAGGCCGGGACATAAGTGAACTGAAAGCGGTTTTAGAAAAACGCGGACATGACGTCAAAGTTATTGATTTAAATAGTGGCTTACACGGAGTCAGTATTGATTCAGACGGCACTCTCATAGGTGGTGCTGACCCACGTCGCGAAGGTGTGGCAAAAGGAGAATAGCAGGCGATGAAAATTATAAAACTGTTGATTTTGGCTTGCGCTGTAGTGACGTTATCTGCATGCGGAGACGACGAACCTATTAACTATGCGCAGGCTCAACCCGAAGAAGTGATTCATGGATTTTACAAGTCAATTTATACGGACGGGGATTTAGAGCAAGCTAAGCAGCTTTCTTCAGAACGAATGGCTGACTTAATTAATCATTATGGCGCGGTTAGTGCGGTTCAGAGGTACGTTCTTGGCCGCTATTTTGAAACCGTTGAAATTGAAGTGGAAACCAACTCTTTTACCGATTACTTAAATAATTCGGAAGATTTACGAGTAACGGTCATTTTTGACGGCTATCACAACGGTGAGAGAGCGAAGGACAGCCGTGATGTGGTACTGATTAAAAGGGACGATGCCTGGGTCGTTGATAAAATTCTGGATACCCGATATCGCCCTTAATTGTTTTACGCTTCTTTTTTCTTATCGGTATAAGGTGGCCAGCCCATTTGTTTTCCGGCCAGCATGTGTAGATGAATGTGATACACCGTCTGGCCACCATACTCATTACAGTTCATGACTAACCGGTAACCGTCTTGTGCAAAATTGTGTTCCGTTGCTAATTTCGCTGCAACCACATACAAGTGGCCAACCAAAGCCGCGTTGTCTTCATTAATGTCGTTTGCAGTCGCAATAGGTTGTTTGGGAATGATCAAACAGTGGAACGGGGCTTGTGGATTTATGTCTTTAAACGCAAGCGCTTTGTCATCTTCGTAGATAATGTCCGCAGGGATATCACGGTTAATAATTTTTGTGAAAATCGTTTCTTCTGCCATTGTCTTACCCTTATTACGCTATTTTAGTCTATGGTAACTATAGCATTGGGCATCGACAAATTCAGTTGAGGTTTTCGGACAGCTTATATTGGCTGGCGGACTTTCCCGAAAACAACAGGTCCACCATTGGGTGTTGAATTGCCTGTTCTGAAAAGTCGGCTTCTAAACTGCTTTCACTAACATAAGTTTGAATTGACGAGTTGTTAACTAAAATATGGTACCAGGGCTGGTCTTTTGCCGGTTTAGAGGTCGCCATTTTATTGTACCAGCTGTCAGATAGTGTAAAGCACGGGTCAGCATCAATAATCACGCCACGGTAACCGTAAAGGCTGTGTGTAATAAGTTGACCAATTGAAAACTTCGCTTCTACCATGATGACGCTTCCATGTTACCCGATAATGTTTTTTTATCGGCTAAGGCGTGCTAAAACTTAAGTGAGATTTGCACTTAATATACAAATAAGAGGGCAACATGCTGGAATCCCCGGAAAATCGACATTTTATGCGAATGGCAGTCAATGCGGATGTAAAGGTTACTCTTAAAAATGAAAAGGGAGAGCAGCAGTTACAGGGAGTTTGTCTGGATTTAAGCGCGGCGGGTTTGTCTTTGCAGTTACCTGCAAGTGTAGAAATTGGCGATAGTTTATTTGCTGAAATTGGCTCGTCTGGTTCGATAGCTCCTTTGAAAGTTACCGCTGAAGTCGTTCGCAGTCAGAGACTGGAAGACAGCAGCGGCGATTTTATTCTGGGTTGTCGCATTATATCAATGGACTAGCAGCCCGGCTGATTACATTATTCTCATACCGGGTTTGGCACCGTCGTGCGGGTTAAGAATGTAGATTTCATCTTTGCCTGGCCCCGCAGCAAGCACCATACCTTCAGATAAACCAAAGCGCATTTTGCGAGGTGCTAAGTTCGCAACCATAACAGTTAATTGACCTTTTAATGCTTCAGGAGCATAAGCTGACTTAATACCGGCAAATACCTGACGAGTTTCGCCACCCAAATCCAACGTAAGTTTCAATAACTTATCCGCGCCCTCGACGTGCTCAGCGTTGGCTATACGGGCAACGCGTAAATCGACTTTAGCAAAATCGTCAAAGCTGATTTCATCGGCAATGGGTTCTTTTTTCAACTCGTCGTTGGCTTCCACAGCAGGGGCTTGTGAAGCTTGCTCTTCTTTTGATGCGTCAATCATGGCGTTTACGTCGTCCATTTCAACACGCTGCATAAGCGCTTTAAATTTATTTATCGGGTGCTCTGTTAAAGCCGTTTTATGGCTTTCCCAGGTGAATGTATCGTTCAGGAAGTGCTGCACTTCTTCGGTTAGCTTAGGCACGACCGGAGCTAAGTAAATCATTAACGTCCGGAACAGGTTGATACCCAGCGAGCAAATTTCGTGAACTTCCTGTTCGCTATCTTCCTGCTTAATTAACTGCCAGGGTTCTTTATCAGCAATGTACTGGTTAGCGCGATCAGCCAGCGCCATAATGTTGCGCATGGCGTGTGAAAACTCACGCTTTTCATAAAGTTCAGCTATGTTGTCACCGGCTAGCTGAAAGTCTTCTAACAATGCTGAGTCAGCTACGTTAGCTGAAAGCTTTCCGTCGAATTTTTTCTGAATAAAACCGGCACAGCGGCTGGCAATGTTAATCACCTTGCCAACAAGATCAGAATTGACCCGTTGCGCGAAGTCAGTCAGGTTTAAGTCGAGATCATCAATACGGCTTGTCAGCTTGGCCGCAAAGTAATAACGCAGATATTCCGGGTCAAGATGCTCGAGGTAAGTGCGAGCCTTAATGAATGTCCCTTTAGACTTAGACATTTTAGTTCCGTTAACCGTAATAAAACCATGTGCCCAGACATTGGTTGGTTGACGGAAATCGGCGCCTTTCAACATGGCAGGCCAGAATAAGCTGTGGAAATAGATAATGTCTTTACCAATAAAATGATAAAGCTCGGCTTCGCTGTCGGCTTGCCAATACGTGTCCCAGTCCGCTTTGCCTGTGGTTGTGCAGTAGTTTTTAAAGCTACTCATGTAACCTATTGGCGCATCCAGCCATACGTAAAAGTATTTATTTTCGGTGCCGGGAATTTTAAAGCCAAAGTAAGGTGCGTCGCGGGAAATATCCCAGCGCTGCAAGCCTTGTTCAAACCATTCGTTGAGCTTGTTCGCCATTTCGTTTTGCAATGAGCCAGAGCGTGTCCAGCTTTTTAGCATGTCGCCAAATGCAGGCAGGTCGAAAAAGTAGTGTTCTGACTCACGCAGTTCGGGTTCCGCACCAGAAACCACTGACTTCGGGTTTTTCAGGTCGGTTGGTGCATATGTTGCACCACAAACATCACAGTTGTCGCCGTACTGGTCTTCTGCGCCACAATCCGGACACTCGCCTTTAACAAAGCGGTCGGGCAGGAACATCTCCTTTTGTGGATCATACAGCTGTTCAATGACTTCGGTTTTAATATGCCCGGCTTTATCAAGACGCGTGTAGATAGTCTCGGCCAATTCTCGGTTCTCGTCACTGTGTGTGCTGTAGTAGTGGTCAAAACCGACTAAAAAGTCACTAAAGTCGGATTCATGCGAGCGCTGCATGTCGCCAATCATTTGTTCAGGCGTTATACCCAACTGCTGGGCTTTCAGCATAATAGGTGTGCCATGCGCATCGTCAGCACAGACGAAGTGGCATTCGTTACCGCGTAGCTTTTGAAAGCGTACCCAGATATCGGCCTGAATATAACCTAACATGTGACCGATATGGATAGGTCCGTTAGCGTAAGGCAGTGCGTTGGTAACCAGTATTTTACGTGCGGATTGGCTCATGCGAAAATCTGCTTCCGTTTTGTTGATTAATCGAATGTAAACCCCAAAGTTCTATGCCGCTCATGTTAGCATAGCTCTTGGCTGATACACAGATCCCCGAGGTTGATGATGAAAGATTTTACTCACCCCTTATTGCCGAATGGCATACCCGATAACTGGGTAACTGGCTCTGGTAAGCAACGGGTGTTGAACTTGCCTTTTGTTGCTGGCGAGTCCTTGCTCAAAGCCATGCAGAAAGATTCTGAACTGGGCGAGTTTGACTGGCAGCTTAACTGTCAGATCAAAAAACTGAAGAACTCACAGCCGGAATTACCGCTTACCACCGGTAATGTCATTGTTGTCTCCTCCGGCAAAGGCGGAGTGGGGAAATCCTCTGTGAGTGTGAATCTGGCATTAGCTTTGTCACAGCTAGGCGCCAAGGTTGGTTTGCTGGACGCCGATATTTACGGGCCGTCAATTCCGACCATGCTTGGCGGTGGCGGTTCAGAGATGGAGTTGACCAGGAACAATAAAATGATGCCTTTAGAGCGCCACGGATTGCATGTACATTCGCTGGGGTACCTGGTTGAGGACAATGATGCGACTATTTGGCGCGGCCCTATGGCAAGTGGTGCTCTTCAGCAACTATACAAAGACACAGCCTGGCCGACGCTTGATTATCTCATTGTGGATATGCCGCCGGGTACTGGCGACATTCAGCTGACTATGGCGCAAAAGTTACCGGTAACGGGCGCGGTGGTAGTAACTACACCTCAAACCGTTGCGCTTAAGGACGCAGAAAAAGGCGTGGCTATGTTCGAGAAGCTGAATATTCCGCTCATAGGCATACTGGAAAACATGAGTTTTTACCAATGCCCGTCGTGTGGACATGAAGATGCGGTTTTTGGCAAAAACGGCGGCGCGGTTATGGCAACTGAGCACAACTTACCGTTATTGGGTCAATGGCCTTTGAACAGCGAGCTGCGCGAGAGTCTGGATGGTGATACACCACTCTTGATAGCGCAGCCGGAACACCCGTTAAGTCAGCTAATTTTAAATTCAGCGCAACAAGTTGCAGCAAACCTCTATTATCAGCAAGAAAATTCGTTATAGTACTGGCCTTAAGGTCTTAAACGACAACACGGAGAACGATGAACGATGCGCCTAAACGACACTGAAATAGAACAGCATTTGAAAGATGGAATTATAGGTGTCGAACCTGCACCCCAAGCCAATAATATCTCAGGCGTTACACTAGATATTCATTTAGGCAACGATTTTCGTGTGCTGCAGGATCATGCGGCACCTTTTATTGATATTAGCGGCTCGCGTGAAGCTATTGAAGCGGCAATTCAGGAAGTCATGAGTGATGAAATTGTGCTTAAAGATGACCAGGCCTTTTTTATTCACCCGGGCGAATTTGCTTTAGCGGTAACGCACGAATCTATTACTTTGCCGGCCGATATGGTGGGCTGGTTAGACGGTCGCTCGTCATTAGCGCGTTTAGGATTGATGGTACATGTAACGGCTCACCGCATTGATCCGGGCTGGTCAGGACAAATTGTTCTGGAGTTCTTTAATAGCGGTAAGTTACCTTTGGCGTTACGGGCGGGTATGAAGATAGGCGCTATTAGTTTTGAGAAGCTCAGTGGCCCTTGTGCAAGGCCTTACAACAAGCGTGAAGATGCTAAATATCGGGATCAACACAGCGCCGTGGCTTCGCGTATTTCAGCTGACGGAGGCTAAGCACTCTCCACCAGGAGTTGTTTCGCGGCTTCTTCCAGTTTAGCCAGTAAATTGCTCGTGTTATGGCGGTAGTAGACATCTTCATCGCTCTGCAAACCGCCAATAACCGGTAACTTCAGGCCATTCTCTTTTTTGTTGCTTAAAACTAAGTCGACAACCTGCTTACCCAGCTGCTTCTCGATAAAGCCGACTTTTTCAGCCAGGCTGAGTTTGCCGGCAGGACCGTTTTCATCCACCAGGTTATCAATAAACACCACTTTGGCCTGAGTTGTCCGTAAGGCATCGCGAATACCGCTAACGAGTAACGGTGGCATAACCGAGGTCATGAAACTTCCCGGCCCCAGCAATATTAATTGACTGCTGCGAATATGGCGTATTGCTTCGGGGGTTGCAGTAACGCTGCCGGACAAAGACAGCTTACGTGGCATAACCGGCAGTTTATCAATACGTATTTCGCCATGACACTGAATGCCATCGTTGGTTGTCGCAATGAGGTCGGTCGGGCATTCAGACATAGGAAGTATGCGATTATCGACGTTCAGTAAGCGACTTAAGAGCTGTATGCCATCTAACGGGCGGGCACTGAGCTGGTCTAGCGTATAAAGCAGCAGGTTACCAAAGTTATGACCATGCAGTGACGATGTGCAATCAAAACGATAATTCAGTACTTCGGCCGCTAGTGGTTGTTCTACAAGTTGTGACAGGCAGTTGCGGATATCACCCCAGGCAATGCAGTGTTGTGACTCACGTAACAAGCCGGTTGCGCCGCCGTTATCTGTGGTTGCTACAATACCGACTAACTTATGTTTCATAAACGACAGCGTCGACAGTACCCGACCCAGACCGTGGCCACCGCCTATTGCGGTGATACGTCGTAAAGAATGAAGTTGCATGTGGCTTCCTTTGCTGCCAATGGCCAAACGTTGCGACCTTAGCTGATTTATTATGAGTTATGCAAGCCTCGCTGACTGTGTAACAATCTATTTAGCAGGAGGATGTATGCCAATAGTTTTTGATAACCGCTTTGCCCGTAAGTTCCCGGAAATTACAACTCGTCAGCCAATAAAGCCCGACGGTGAGGTCAGTTTACGTTGGTTAAGTAGCCAGTTATGGGCTGAGTTAACCGATGGGGAAGCGCCACCGGCTGAGTTGTCTCAGTGGCTGGGAGGGCTTGATTCCTGGCCGGGAACTGAACCTGTTGCACAAAAATACGCAGGGCACCAGTTTGGACATTTTAACCCTTATTTAGGCGATGGTCGCGGCCTATTGCTGGGTCAGGCTGCAGTGGGGGATAAAATAACCGATATCCATATAAAAGGTGCCGGACCAACCCCATACAGCCGGGGGGCAGATGGCAGGGCGGTGTTGCGCTCTTCGATACGTGAATTGCTGGCAAGCGAAGCGCTGCACGCGCTAAATATTCCGACAACGCGTGCTTTGGCCTTAATTTCGACACAAGGGAAGATACAACGGGAGCGGGTCGAACCCGGCGCGATGCTAGCTCGCACAGCGACGACGCATGTGCGCTTTGGTCATTTTGAGCACTGCTTTCACCGAGGGCTGGAAGACACCATGCGCAACCTTTGGCAGGACACAATAGAAGTAACCTGGCCACACTTAGCGGATGCGGATATCGCGGAACAATTTTCGCAGGTGGTAAAAAGTACCGCTGAGATGATTGCTGCCTGGCAGGCTTATGGTTTTATTCATGGTGTAATGAATACCGACAATATGAGTTTAGCGGGTGAAACCTTCGACTTTGGCCCCTACGCCTTTCTGGATAATTACCAGCCCGAAAAGATTTTTAACCATACGGATGCAGGCGGGCGCTACGGTCTTTTGCAACAACCCGGGGTAGGGCTCTGGAATTTGCAGCGACTGGCTCAGGCAGTTAGCCCCTTAATTGAGGCGGATAAATTGCGGGCTGCGCTGGACACTTACGAACCGGAACTTCGAAAAGCTTACTTAAACCGAATGACAAAACGTCTGGGTATGTCGTCAGTACCTGCCAACGAGAGAATGCAGTTGGTCGGTGGCTGGTTAAGTCTGCTGGAGGTGAACCAGGCCGACTATCAACTGGCGTTCCGCGACTTAATTGACTCGCTTGAAGCGAAAGAGCCAAGAGGATTACTGGCACAAAGCGGTGACAGCTGGTGGCAGGAATACAATAACGCGGTAAACGGAAAAAGTGATATTGACGTGATGAAGCAAGTTAACCCCTGGGTTATTGTCAGAACACACCATGCGCAGCGGGTAATTGATGCTGCAGAAGCCGGTGAAGACTCTTTATTACACGATTATATGCGGGCTTTAATGAACCCCTTTTCTGAACGTTTACGCGAAAGCTCCTGGGCGAAGCCGCCAACGCCTGAGGAGCAGGTCTCTGAACTGTCCTGCTCAAGTTGAGGTTTGAATTGCGATCTCCCACTGGATAGGACAAAATCAGAGTTACTGATTATGACAGGGTCAAGCAAATGAATTATCGAGTGCTTTTTATGTTAATCAGCGCCTTACCTTTTTGCGGTATGGCGCAACAATGGAATGTTCCTGAACCACAAGAATTTGATAAAACCGAAGTTTGTCTGGGCGAACTTGAACAACCTTTAACCGTCGAGCTGGCGGATAATCAGCAGCAGCAAGCGCGGGGGCTAATGCAGCGAGAGTCACTGGGCGAGTATAACGGGATGTGGTTCCGTTACGGCAATGAACGTCCGGGCTACAGTGGTTTCTGGATGTATCAGACATTAATTCCATTAGATATTGCTTACCTTGATCGGCAGGGGCGTATTGTGAAAACGTTCACGATGCGACCGTGCGGCAGCGATGATCCGACGCAGTGCCGAAGCTATTCTCCGGGGAAAAACTACTGGAGTGTGCTTGAGGTCAATGGCGGATTCTTTGCTGAGCATGATATTCGCATGGGCGATCAATTAAGAAAAGCTGAGGGCGAAAGCTGTAAGCAAAAATAGGGTAAAAAATAATAATGAAGAGTAATAAAAAAGGAGAAACCATGAAGTACGTCATATTGGGAGCATTGAGCTTAAGTGTTCTTGCTGCCTGCGGGCCGGCAAACGAGTCAAACAAAGAAACAGACAAAGCGGTTGCCGACATACAGGATTCAGCTTTTAACCCCAATTATCGGGATTATTTAAAGACGTTATCTTCTGACGAGTTTGAGGGGCGCGCACCTGCGTCAGCCGGCGGCGAGAAAGCCGTTAGCTTTATTGAAAATAATTTTCGTGAGTGGGGCTTAAAGCCGTACGACCAGGAAAATGACAGCTACCGTCAGCCTGTTCCTTTAGTCAAATTGATGCCGTATAAAGTGAGTTCTCTGAACTTTGCTGGTGAGTCAGCGCCCGAATCTATGAAGTATCGTACTGAAATGATGGCCTGGACACCGCGTGTGGTTGACGAAGTTAACGTTGAAAACAGCGACGTCGTTTTTGTCGGATACGGCATTGTTGCTCCTGAATACGACTGGAATGACTACGAAGGACTGGACGTTGAAGGTAAAACCGTTGTTATGCTGGTGAATGATCCGGGTTATGCCACCGGAGATTCAGAGCTCTTTAATGGTAATGCTATGACGTATTATGGGCGCTGGACATACAAATATGAAGAAGCGGCGCGTCAGGGAGCTAAAGCCGCGTTTGTAATACACGAAACAGGGCCTGCCGGTTACGGTTGGGGCGTTGTTGCTGGTGGTTCTCCAGTGCGTTTTGACTTAAAACGTGAAAACAAGAATATGGACCGTTCAGCCATTGAAGGTTGGGTGACAGAAGAAAGCGCTAACGCGTTATTTGCCAGTGTTGGTAAAAATTTAGAGCAAATGCGTGAGTTGGCTTTAAGTGGTGACTTCAAGCCTCAGCCGCTGAACATTGAAGCCTCATTGACGGTTAAAAACAAATTTGAATATTTAGATACCAATAACGTGATTGGTTACATCGAGGGTTCTAAGTATCCAGAAGAACACGTTATTTATATGGCTCACCACGACCACCTGGGAACCGACCCGGTGCGTGAAGATGATCCTATCTATAATGGTGCACAGGATAATGCCTCGGGCACGGCTGCATTAATGGCTATGGCTGAGCAGTTTGCCAAAGGGCAACAACCAGAGCGCTCTATTGTGTTTGCTGCAGTCGGTGCAGAGGAGAGTGGCCTGCTTGGTTCTGACTGGTACGCGTCGCATCCAATGCTGCCACTGGGCAAAGCGGTTGGCGGTATCAATATGGACGTTATGAATGTTTATGGTCCTATGAAAGACATGGTTGTCGTAGGTTATGGCAATTCTTCTATGGAAGACTACTTGAAACGCTACGTAAAGGCCCAAGATCGTTATGTAGCACCTGAGCCAACTCCTGAAGTGGGTTCATTCTATCGCTCAGATCATTTTAATCTGGCGAAAAGAGGTGTTCCAATGCTTTACGCTAAAGGCGGCAATGACCATGTTGAAAAAGGCCGTGAATGGACTGAAGAGCAGCGTGCTATATTTAATCGCGATGCTTATCATAAACCGGCTGATGAATTTGATGAAGACTGGGATTTACGTGGTGTACAGCAGGATATGTCTGTTTTTTATTCAATCGGTAATGAGTTAGCAAACTCACGTGAATGGCCTCAATGGGCACCGGGTAATGAATTTGAAGCGGCACGTAAAGCAACAGAAGATATGCGTAAATAGACGTTAAGATAACCTTGTAGGAACGGTCTGTGCCTTATGTTGTCTTAGCTTTGTAGTCATTTTTTAGGAGCAGTTATGACTCATAAACGAGATAAAGTTTATGTCCGTTTCAATCAGGGTTCACGCGCCGGAGGTTCATCCTCCGGTAACTGGCTCAGCCGTTTGCTGGGCCTTTTTTTGTTATTGGTTCTGATTGGCCTTGGGCTGGCTTTTGGCATGGTCATCGCGGCCGTGTTATTTGTGCTGATGATTCCGGTTATGTGGCGTCAACGTCATACTATTAAACAAGTTTGGCGTATGCGTAAACAAGCAAAACAGCATTATCAGGAGCAAAAGCGGCAGCATCAAAAACAACAAGAACATTATGAAAATAATAAGGAAGACCGTGGCTCGGTTATTGATGGAGAGTACGAAGTTAAAGAAGATCAGGACAAAAAACCATAGAAACAAAGGTCCAGTGCTGGAATGAAGAAACCTTATATTGTTATTCCGGCGCTGGATCCCGACCAGCACTTGCTGGAGCTTATTGATAGAATTACCACTGAAGATCCAGAATGGAATCACTATCTGGGTATTATTGTTGTTGATGACGGTAGTCGCTTCTCAGACGTTTTTCAGCAACTGGCTGATCGCCATCGTGTTCATGTTCTAAGCCATGAGCAAAATAAGGGAAAGGGCGCTGCATTGCGCACGGCATTTGACTGGATCATCAAGCAAGGTGATGAGCGCTGTTCCGGTGCTGTCACAGCTGATGCAGACGGCCAGCATTTGGCTAAAGACATTCTTGCTATCTGTACCTGCCTAAAAGGATACCCGGATAAGCTATGGCTGGGTAGCCGCACTTTCGATGAAAAAGACATTCCTTTTCGTTCCAGACTCGGCAATAAATTTACCCGGGTTATTTTTCGGTTGGTAACGGGGCAGGACATTAAAGATACCCAAACAGGGCTGCGCGGAATTCCTTTGGGCTTTCTTGAAAAGTTAGTTCACTTCACCAGTTCAGGTTATGAGTTTGAGTTGGAAATGCTGCTTTCGGCTAAGCGCTGCGGCTATCGCATAAATTCTCAGGAGATAACCACGGTTTATGAAGAGGGTAATGAAACAAGTCATTACCGACCAGTAATCGACTCGATAAAAATTTACCAAAAGTTTTTAAAGTTTGCGAGTATTGGGATTTTGTCTGCCGGTCTGGATTACTCCGTATTCGCAACAGCTTACTTTTTCTCAGGTCAGGTGTTGGAGTCTATTGTTCTTGCTCGAGTTATATCCGGGGTATTCAATTTTTCTCTGAATCGCCAATGGGTATTCAAACAAGGGTCTCATGTTGCCTGGGATGCAACTAAATACAGTTGTCTTGCGATTGTCTTAGTGGCTGCTAACTACGGCCTTACGGAGGCGTTCCGCTACCTTGGTGTTACACCTTTTATTGGTAAGCCATTAGCGGAAGGCTTAGTCTTCTTGTTGAGTTATGGTGGACAAAAGCGGCTAGTTTTTAAAAAAGCGGCTTAATAAACTGGTGTTTTAAAAAGAAAACCCGGAGTTTCAGCTCCGGGTTTTTTGTGTCTGCTATAGATTACTCTTCAGCTTGTTTGGGCGGGAATATTCGCCGTACAACATAGAAGAATAACGGTACGAAGAAGATCGCCAGTACAGTACCGCCAATCATTCCGCCTATAACACTGGTACCGATGGCATTACGGCTTGCTGCACCTGCACCATCGCTTAGTGCCAGAGGCATAACACCAAAGATAAAGGCTAAGGACGTCATAAGGATAGGGCGCAGACGTAAGCGCACGGCTTCCAGCGTGGCATCCAGTAGTTCTTTACCCTGAGCCTGTAAGTCTTTCGCAAACTCAACAATCAGTATGGCGTTCCTTGCTGACACCCCTACGGTTGTCAACAGACCTACCTGGAAGTAAACATCGTTAGAGATACCGCGAAGCATAACAGCAACAACAGCACCCAGAATACCCAGAGGGACAACCAGCATGACTGAGAATGGTATCGACCAGCTTTCGTACAGCGCTGCCAGGAACAGGAATACAACAATCAGCGATACGCTATAAAGGATCGGCGCAAAATCACCGGATTGACGCTCTTGTAAAGAAATACCTGTCCATTCGAAACCAATACCCGGAGGAAGCTTAGCAATCATCTTCTCCATTTCAATCATGGCTTCGCCGGTACTGACTCCCGGAGCAGCTTGTCCCTGAATCTCCATTGCAGCAACACCGTTGTAGCTTTCAACTCGCTGGGCACCATAAGTCCATTCCCAGCTCGAGAATGAGCTAAATGGCACCATATCACCCTGGTTATTTTTGACATACCATTCGTTAATATCTTCAGGCAACATACGCGATTCCGCTTCGCCTTGCAGATAGACCTTTTTCACCCGGCCCCGATCGATAAAGTCGTTAACGTAGGATGAGCCCCAGGCTGTGCTTAAGGTTTCATTGATATTGGCAATAGTCAGTCCCAGCGCCTGGGCTTTTTCAAAGTCGATATCAATACGCAACTGTGGCGCATCTTCAAGACCGTTTGGACGTACCTGTACCAGCTTGTCGTTCTGTCCTGCCATACCCAGCAATTGGTTACGGGCTTCGAGTAAACCAGCATGACCCAGGTTACCGCGATCCTGCAGGAACAGGTTGAAACCACTGGAAACACCAAGTTCTGGAATAGGTGGCAGGTTAAAGGCAAATATCATCGCCTCTTTAATACCAGCGAAGAATCCAAAAGCTCTGCCTATAACGGCATCAACACTCTGGCTTTCGTCACGTTCGCTCCAGTCTTTCAAACGCACGAAGGCGATACCATTAGCCTGACTTCGTCCTGAGAAACTGAAACCAACAACAGAAAATACTGACTGGACCGCATCTTCCTGATCAAGATAGTAGTTTTCTATTTTATCCATAGTGTTGACGGACTGCTCAATAGTTGAGCCGACGGGTAACTGCATCTGAGTCAAGAATACGCCGCGATCTTCGTCGGGCAAGAAGGCCGCTGGCAATTTCATGAATAAGAACACCAGAATGCCGATAATACCCAGGTAAAGTACGCCAAACCGTACGGTACGACGTAAAATTGAGTGAATGGTATTGGTGTACTTATCGGTCCATTTTTCTAAGGTACGGTTGAACCAGCCAAGCGGGCCCCAGCCACTGCTTTTGTCGTGCTTAACCGGTTTCAGCAGGGTGGCACACAATGCTGGTGAGAACACGATAGCGACGAGCACAGACAGACCCATAGAAGTAATGATGGTCAGTGAGAACTGTCGGTAAACGGCACCGGTGGAACCCGGGAAGAAGGCCATAGGTGCGAATACCGCGGCCATAACAACACCGATAGCAACAAGTGCCCCGGTAATTTGTCCCATCGACTTAATCGTTGCCTGTTTGGGTGACAAGCCCTCTTCAGACATTAAGCGCTCAACGTTCTCTACAACGACGATGGCGTCATCAACCAACAGGCCGATGGACAACACCATACCGAACATGGTCAGGGTGTTAATTGAGAAACCGGCTAATGCCATGACCCCCATGGTTCCCAGAATAACCACCGGTATTGCTAAGGTGGGGATTAAGGTAGCGCGTAGGTTCTGCAGGAAAACGAACATCAGCAGGAAGACCAGAATAATGGCCTCGATTAAAACTTGCGCCACTTCTGAAATCGAAATTTTGATAAAAGGAGTGGTGTCGTAAGCTGTAACCAATTCCATTCCATCAGGGAAAAACTCTTCCAGTTCAGCCATTCGGGCTTTCACCGCATCGGCTGTTTCCAGAGCGTTAGCCCCGGTTTGCAGGTTAATTGCCAGACCCGTTGCCGGCTTACCGTTATAATTGGCCTGAATGGAATAGTTTTCTGCGCCTTTTTCGACCTCAGCAACGTCTTTAAGGCGGACTTGCGAACCATCAGACAACACTTTTAAGGTGATATTTTCAAACTCAGAGACATCAGACATACGAGTTTGCGCAATAATGGTTGCGTTCAGACGTTGCCCCTCTACGGCTGGTGTGCCACCAAGTTCACCGGCAGCAACCTGAGCATTTTGTGCCTGAATAGCACTTTTAAGGTCAGCCATTGTCATGCCGTAGTTAACCAGCGCTGACGGGTCGACCCAAATTCTCATAGAGTAGGGTGAGCCAAAGAGTTGAACGTTACCAACCCCCGTTGTACGGGCTATAGGATCCTGAATATTTGACGCAATATAGTCACTTAAGTCGGTTTGAGAGTAACGGTCGTCTGAGGCCACGAGCGCGGCTACCATTAAGAATGAGCTACTCGCTTTACTAACGGTAATGCCCTGAGCCTGAACTGCCTGAGGCAACTGGGGGGTTGCCTGAGAAAGCTTATTCTGAACTTGCACCTGAGCAATATCAGGATCCGTTCCTGAAGCAAAAGTCAGACTAACGGTGCCGTTACCAAAGTTACTCTGAGAAGAGAAATAGAGCAGGTTATCAATACCTGTCATATTCTGCTCAATAACCTTGGTTACGGTATTTGAAACGGTTTCGGCGTTAGCGCCAGGGTAACTCACCTGAATTTCGACTGCAGGCGGAGCAATAGTCGGATACTGAGCTATAGGTAGCTGCAGCATCGCGATAGCACCGGCCATCATGGTCAGCAGCGCGATAACCCAGGCAAATATCGGGCGATTTATAAAAAACTTGGCCATTACTGACTTCCCTTACTGCTGCTGTTCAGAGTTAGATGAATCGATAGTCACCGATGCGCCCGGACGAATTTTTTGCAGACCTGAAGTGATAACGGTATCGCCTTCTTCAAGGCCTTCAGATATTAACCAACTGCTGCCTACAGCGCGTTCTGTCGTTATCATCCGTTGTTCAACTTTTTTGTCATCATTTACCAGCATGACATAAGGTCGTCCTCTGGGGTCTCGAGTTACAGCTGTTTGTGGTACTTTAATGGCTGAGTTGATAGTGCCTTCACTCACTTCAGCACGCACAAACATGCCGGGATACAGTGTTTTATCCGGGTTAGGGAATTCAGCACGCAATAGAATTGCACCGGTGTCTTCATCGACGCTGACTTCAGAGAAAAGCAGCTCACCTTTTTGATCGTAATCCAGACCATTTAATTTTAGACGAACGGGGGCGTTACCTTTATCGTTCGCCTGAATACGGCCAGATTTTATATCAGCCTGTAGTTCCATAAATTGTTTACTGGACTGGTTGATATCAACATAAATTGGATCCAGTTGATTAATCGTAACCAAAGGCTCAGTCTGCGACGCCGTTAATAGTGCGCCTTCTGTGAAATTAGAACGGCCAATAACACCGTTAATAGGGGCGTTGACTTTCGTGTACTCAAGATTAATGCGGGCATTCTTCAACTGGGCTTCAGCTACTGAAACAGCCGCTTTGTTTTGGTAGAAGGTAGCTTCTGCGCTATCAAACTCATCCTGACTTACTGCGTTTTCTTCAAGCAGCTCCTGAAAGCGGTCATAGCGAAGTTCTGAACTACGTAACACGGCTTTGGCGCTTTCAACTTCAGCTTCAGCACTGGCTAACTCAGCTTCATAAACTGCCGGATCAATTTGATAAAGCTGTTGTCCTTTTTCTACAAAGGCACCTTCTTCAAAAGTTCGTTTCAGCAGTACACCGCTAACCTGTGGACGCACCTGAGCAACTCGATAGGCGGCTGTACGACCAGGCAAATCAGTACTAAGGCTGATTGACTCAGGCGTTACGGTAATCACATCAACCTGAGCTGCTTGCTGCTGGCCTTGTTGCTGCTGTTGTTGGTCGCTGCATGCGGTTAGTGCTCCCGTTAACAGAAGACCCGCGGCAAAAATGGGGGCAAACCTAAAACGCGTGTTCATTAAATTACCTCTGACCTATTAATTTATATCAATCCGGAATTATACATACATTCATGTATGTTTGTAAAACTATTCGGCGACAGTTAGCGCTATTTTTCCGATGGTTTTCTGACTTTCTAATGCCTGATGCGCCTTCTGGAGATTACTCGCGTTCATTTCGCCAAAGCTTTTACCTAGAGTCGATCGAATCTGGCCTTTTTCGACCATTTTCGCAATATGGTTCAGTAATTCCTGCTGCTTTATCATGTCTGCCGTAGTAAACATAGAACGGGTAAACATAAACTCCCAGTGTAAGCTGATGCTTTTTTGTTTCATCAGGGTAATATCGAGGCTTTCTGACGGGTCATCTATGAGGCAAAAACGACCCTGAGGTGCCATCAATTTCATACATTGTGCAAAGTATTGCTCGCTGTGAGTCAAGCAGGCCACGTCGGTTACCGGGGAGGCGCCAATAGACTCTATCTGCTCAGCTAAGTCGTCGTAATGATTGATAACGTGGTCAGCCCCCAGAGCTTTTACCCATTGTTGGGATTCGGCACGGGAGGCCGTAGCGATAACGGTGACATCGGTTAGCTGAGCGGCAAGCTGAATTAAGATAGAGCCCACGCCACCGGCGCCGCCAATGACTAACAGAGTTCTTTTGTTATGCGGTGAAGGCTTATCAACCTGTAAGCGGTCGAACAGAACTTCCCAGGCAGTGATACTGGTTAGCGGAAGTGCGGCTGCCTGAGTGTCATCGAGGTTTTCCGGGGCTTTACCCACAATGCGGTAATCAACGGTTTGCAATTGTGCGTTGCAACCCTGCCGGGTTAAGTCACCCGCGTACCAAACCCGGTCACCGGTTTTAAATCCGGTAACTTTTTCTCCGGTAGAGACAACTTCGCCGACCGCATCCCAGCCAATAATTTTGTGGCCAGATTCAGGCGCCATGCGCATTCTGATTTTGGTATCGACCGGGTTAACGGCTACGGCTTTAACTTTAACCAGTAAATCGTTTGCTCCCGGAATAGGGTCATCAAGGGTAATATCCAGCAGTGAATTTGGATCTTCGGCCGGAAGTGATTCTTTGTATCCTACAGCGCGCATAGTCATCTCCTTAATTAACAACAATCACACTGTATACGTATTATTAGAGAAAGCGATGACAAAAAAATGGCAGTTAGGCAGAAAATCCTGCTTGCTCCAGATTATTTGCAAAGGCCTCTAATGCATCGAGACCTTGCACATCTTCTTCTAACAAATAAAGAGAGTAATTTCGCCATGCTTTAAAACGTTTGTGAATGTCTTCTATGTAAGTTTTCTCCTGGAGCCTGCGTTTGGCTAAAAAGCTGCCGTCGGCCTGCTCAGGCAAAATTCGATTAATGACAACACCACCAACAGGTAACTTTTCCGCAGTTAACGATTGTAATGCACGATCGGTTTCCTGAATAGGTAGCCGCTCGGGTGTCAGCACAAACAGAATGGATGTGTAACTGTTGTCCTGCAACAGACGCCGGGTTCGCTGAAAAAGCCTCTGTCGGGTTAATAGTTGTTCGGTAATTGCTTTAGTGCGGTCGGTCATACCGTCGCTGGCATTGTCTTGAGGGTCAGCCATTGGGTTATTAATGTCTTTACCGGCTTTGGGCGATAAGTGCTCGAGAACTGAGTCGAAGTCTTCAGAGCGCTTTTGCGAGCGCAGCATTCCCTGAGTCCAGGCAGCCATTGCCTCGGGTAACGTCAGTAAACGCAGGGTATGCCCGGTTGGGGCTGTATCAAAAATCAGTAAGTCATAGTCCTTTTCAGCTTCATCAATAACGTTGCAAATTCGTTCCAGTAAAGCCGCTTCCTGTGCCCCCGGTGACTGCTGGGTTAAACGCATTTGACGTTCAATTTCAGGAAAAAGGTCGGGGTTGGTAAAACGTTTCATTTGAGAACTGACACGTTCAATATGAGCTTTAACTTCGTGGTCAGGATCAATTTCTAATGCGGTTAAATTTTCGCGCATGACAGTTTTTTTATCGCCGATTTTTTTGTCGAATACATCGGCCAGGCTATGTGCCGGATCGGTTGAAACCAGCAGTACTTTTTTACCTTTTCGGGCAGCAAGAACCGCCAGAGCAGAGGACACTGTTGTTTTACCAACTCCGCCTTTACCACCAATTAATAAAACTTTTTTATCGCTTAACAACATGAGAAATGAACCCTGTTTTTGGTCGGGTTATAAAATTAGCAACAACGGAAATGGTCGAGAGGTGAATGTTCCATCCCCATACGTTGATGCCATTCGTGGAAGCGTTCCAGCATTAATGGCTGTAACTCTAAAGTATAATAGGCGGCCGGATTCGGCACGCCCATCATTTCAGAAAAAACCAGTAGCATGAATAAGTCATCTTCATCGCGCTTTGCCCGGGCAATAGCAGAGCGATAGGGCGCATTATAAAACTCATTGGCCAAATCACTCGCCCGGCTGAACCAACGGCGGACTGATTGTATATTCATGCTACTTACTCCTGTTTACTCTTACTGCTGTTTCTGAGCTTTTTGTTCCTTACGGATTTTAGATAAGCCAGCGCTAGCTTCAAGAGCAATCCAGATAGCTGCAACCAGTACGACTAAATCCAGACCCATTAAGAACCAGTCACCGCTGTTGTAAAAGTCCTTGAGCTGAACAATTAGCGCGAAGACTGTCATTATCAGCAGGAAAATTAACGGTATTAATGTGTAGTACATTGGTCTGCCCAGGCGAACCAGCATGACCGTAATAACCAACAAGGTTAACCCTGCTAATAATTGGTTTGTGGTACCAAACAGAGGCCAGATAACTAAACCGCCAGATCCATCTGCACCACCAGCACCGAAGGCCAGCAATAAACAGCTGCCTACAGCAAGCATGGTTGCCGGAAACGCTTTTTGCATCCAGTTAATGTTATACAGGTTTCCCCATTCCTGGAAAATATAACGCTGGAGACGAAGTCCGGTGTCCATTGTGGTACCGGCGAAAAGCACTGCCATAACGGTCAGTAATGTTTCTGATACGCCAATGTCCAGGCCAAGCCCCTGACTAATAATGTTGGCGCCACCTTCAACAAAGGCTGACACGCCGCCTTGGCCGAAAGAAGAGTAGACTGCTTCCCAGTCGGCTAATGTTGCAAAACCGGCTGTGGCAGCGATGATAGTGGCCAATGACAATGAACCTTCACCAACTGCACCAAAGTACCCAACAAAGCGAGCATCGGTTTCTTTATCAAGTTGCTTAGAGGTTGTACCCGATGCAACCAGACCGTGGAAGCCCGAAATTGCCCCACAGGCTATGGTGACGAATAACAGCGGCAACATTGACGGGGTGCCTTCCGGAGTATTGCTATTGAAGGCAGGAGCAGAAATTTCCGGAGCCAGCAATAGGGTGGCACCGTAAAGCAAAATAAGACCAATGAAGAGCTGCAGACCGTTGATGTAGTCACGCGGCTGAAGCAACATCCAAACAGGCAGTAACGAAGCGATGGCTGCGTAACCAAACAGGATAAGAACCCATTGCGCGTTGTCACTAATGCCCATTACCGTTTCCGGCAATGCTATTGGGAATGATGGGCCTGCCCAGATAAGTGCATACAGCGCCAATACACCGATAATCGATATTGCACCTAAGCCCATCCATTTACGGAAAATAATTTGTCCGATAATAAGTGCGACAAATATAGCTCCCCACACCGGTACGACCGAGCTGGAGAATTTAATCAACAGACCCGAAATAGCGGTAGCGAACACTGCGTTGACCATCAATAAGACAAGGAAGATAACGATCATAAACAGCGTTTGAGAGCGCTTGCCTACAACATCGCCGGTCAGGTTACCGATAGATTTGGCTTTATTACGGTTACTTGCCCAGATAGCGCCAGCATCGTGTACGCCAGCAAAAAATATGGTACCGAAAATAACCCATAAGAAAGCAGGTACCCAACCCCAGATAACCGCGATGGCAGGACCAATAATAGGTGCCGCACCGGCTACAGAAGTAAAGTGGTGGCCCCACAGAACGTATTTATTGGTAGGGACGAAGTCGACGCCGTCTTCTAATTCGTGAGCGGGTGTTCTGAAGTCTGGATCAAGCTTAAAAATTTTCTCAGCAATGAATTTAGAGTAAAAAACATAACCGAGAAACATTGCGCCTAAACCCAGAACCATCATTACGATTGCGTTCATGGCAAGAGCCTCATTGTTGTAGTGTTAGACAGATAACGAAAAATGCCAACAGTTATTGTATCGTAGAATCAATAACTGTTGGCATACGACCAATGTCTAATATCTAACAAAGGCTAAAACATTTAAAGCCTTTTATTACCCTGAAGCAGGCGAACGACTAAAGAAATCGCAAAGAGGATAATAAAGATATAGAAGATAATTTTGGCTATTCCGGCTGCTGTTCCGGCAATTCCACCAAAACCTAAAATGGCAGCAACTACAGCCACGGCTAGAAAGATAAGAACCCAACGTAACATATTCACCTCACTGATTAATTTAGAAGATTCAATTAGTAAGGTAGACCATGATCTGAAAAATTACCAATATATCCAAGTGTAAAAAACCGCTAAGACGAGAAGCCCAGCGGTTTTTATTTCACAAAAGGTGATTAATTAATGGGCTTCAGCAGCGGCATCAGCTGCCGCTTTATCGTCCAGCTTTTTTGCATAAACCTGAATACGGGGAGCTAAATAAATGGCATTACTGAGTAATTTAGCGGTTCCCCAAAAATAGGCGCGGAAATTCACGTTATCGGCAAAACCAATAACCTGACCGCTGCCTAAACGATGTGCGGCAATATTGGTTTTACCTTTCAGTATTTCGCGATTGCGCTCATCCGTGTAACCACTCATTAAAGGCTGCTCTGAATAGCGGGCAACTGAAACGAAAGGCGACTCCGGCTCTTCCATAGCGGCTGCCGAATTCTTGAATACCGGCATTTGGTCACGCGGGAAACCAAAGAATAACGGATGAGAAGTATCCACATCCATTGAGAATATCGCTCCGGCAATTCGTTGTTCGGCGTAGAAATCGTCACGTTCTTCGTAACTTAGCTGCTTTTTAGCAAAAGCGTTCTGGAAGACCGCGTCATCAACAAAACGAGTTTGTAGAAGGCCATTGTCTGCTAACCACTCAGCACCACCGCGCTGACCAATTATTGTTCCGCCCTGGCTTACCCAGTTTTGGATTTTTTTACGCAGTGGTTTATCTAAATTGCTGTAATGTCCGTCCACCATAATAATATGGCTATAACGGGTTAAGTCAGCTCTGGATAAACGCTCAGTATCAACCATCGACAATGGAATACCGACATGGCGGTCAAGGTAATACCAGGTTTCACCAGCTTCGTATAGGTTAACACCTGCACCGGTCAGCATCATTACGCTGGGTTTTTCTACCGGCTGAATATTACGGCTACCCAGGTCAACACCTTCAGGTGTTAATCCGGTCTCGATAGAGGTTACCTGAATACCTTTTTCTTTTGCTGCGGTAGCCAGACGGCGTTGTACATCACGCCATTCCCGTTCCTGATAGGCTTTAGGTACAACAATAGAACCGGCTGAAAACTCCTGACGGCCTTGTTCACCTTCTACAGTGAAGGGCTTGGTTGTCTGACGAACGTGAATGTTCTGCTCCAGCAACTCCTGTAATAAGCCCGGAGCGTGGTAATCGTTCCAGTTAAATGCGTAGGCGTAAGCATCAGTGAGAGCCGATGTTTTACGCTTTGGTGCATCCCAGGCATTATCCGCTATTTGAATACGACCGCGATGAGTCTCAAATGGTACGTTAAAGGCTAATGGTAAAGTCCAGCCCGAAACATCGTAGAAGGTGTTGTTCGGGAAGCTTTTACGGGTACTGAATATTCCCTGAATTAAACCGTACTGAGCCTGAGCCAGAGGAATATAATAACTGCTTCCGGCTTTAAACTGAGTACCGTTTTGCTCAATATCTTTTTCTACACGATAAGCTTTAATACCGTGTTGTTTAAAGATTTCCAGTAAGCCTTCTACACGCGACGGATCGCTTGAGTCACCAATTAAATAACCTTCAAACTTGGCTTTTTGAGCTGCTTCCATACCTTCGTCGTAAGCGCGCTCCTGAAATTCAATAAAACGACTTTTGTTTTTGTGTGTGCCGTAAATGGTACTGAGTGAGGCGACAAACTGGTTACGAATAGTGAATGGAAAGCTGACCTCACCATTAACCGAGTCCTGCAGGTGCCCGCGGCTGGATGCTTGTTCGAACAGTATACCAACAGCGCCCTGAATATCCGGATACGTTGAGCCTTTTCCATAATAGAAGTCATCAAATGACTCTTCGGTGTAATACAGGCTGCCAATATCATCCAGCGAGTCAGCGTGTTCCGCTGCCAGAATTTCTGTTAAGCGCACGTTTTCATCTGGCGTTAAAGGGTTTTTACGAGACGGAATACCCGGCTGGAAGAAATACGTGCTGTTGGTTCCCATTTCGTGGTAATCGGTCAGTACGTTGGGCTTCCACTTCTGGAAGTTAGCAATACGCGCGCGCGATTCAGGGTGCTGCAGCAACAGCCAGTCGCGGTTCATATCGAACCAATAATGATTAACTCGTCCGCGGGTAAACGGCTGCACATGCTCACGATGCTGAGGGTCCGCAACTAAATTCTGTCCACGGTGTTGGTTTGCCCATTGTGCAAAGCGGGCAAGACCGTCTGGGTTAAACGCCGGATCAAGCAGAATAACTGAATCATTCAAAAGTTCATCCACGGCTTCGCCTTCAGCGGCGGCAAGGTAATAAGCAAAAAGTATTGCTGCATTACTGCCGCTCGATTCGTCTCCGTGAATACTATAGCCCATGTACATTACGACCGGCGTATTGTCCGGGTCGGCATCACGGCTTGGATCAGCGGCTGCCAGATGACGCTCACGAACGTCATCAATATTGCGGTGGTTGTCCTCTGAAGTGACGGTAAGAAGTAACAAAGGACGCTGCTCATGTGTGCGACCGGTGACTTCCAGCGTAATACGATCTGACTCTTCTGCCAGAACTTCCATATACTTTACAATTTGCTCGGGGCGGGCATGCCACTCACCAACCTGATAACCCAGCACATCTTTGGGTTTGGTAATTTCCGGGTTGTAACTGACATCCTGTGGCAGGTAGTAAGAAAGGTCTGTTGTTGCCGCCATAGAAGGCAAGGCAACGATGACCAATGCGGCCGTGGTGACACGGCTTAACATTCGCTTAAACATAGATAGATCCCCTTGGTGTTATTATGCCAATACCATAACAAAAGCGTAACGCATTGACTGTTGTTTTCGGCGGGTCGCAGATTTTTAGCGATGCTTATCGCTTTTTCATTTGGTAATCGTACATGGGGTCGTAGTAGTCAACCAGTAAGCCTTCTATCCACTGTTTATGCCGCTCTTCACTGTCTTGGCTTAAGGCCTGCTGCAATATGCCGGACAGTTGGCGAAAGCGGAGGTCGCCTAATCGCTTGCGGGTTCGGGCCAGGCTGTCGAGTAGATAATTTTCAAACTGCTCACGTGACGGGTAAAGATCCTGGGCGGCTACAACATATTCCTGATAAATGACTTCCACACGTTGCTCTATACTGGCTTCTATAGGGTACCGCTCAGCTTTTTGAGTTGCATGGCGAAGGCATTCAGGAACGGAAACTGAGCCAATATGGCTGCCTTCGTCCTCTATAAATAGACTGGTCGCGCCACGAGCCTTAAGTTTTATCAGTTTAACGGCTAATTGGTTTTCAAAGTTAATCTGGGTGGGTTGAGGTTCGGGGTAACGGCCGAATGCTGACCCTCTATGATGCGCTAAGCCTTCTAAGTCAATTGAGTTCGGCTGATTCTTAATAAACTCGGTTTTCTGACAGCCGGTGCGGCCGCTTACTACAATCCAGTTAAACTCGGAGGCAAGCTCATGCGTGCGTTGAATCAGGTGTTGCCTCAGTGCCTTATAACCTCCCTCAATACGAGGTCGGGCAACGCCTTCATCATTTAACCACTGTTGTACTATTTGTGATCGCAAGCCGCCCCGGAAGCAATAAATCACACCATCTGGATGTGTATTGAAAAAACTTTTCCAGACGCTAACTCTTTGCTGCCTTGTTTCTCCACTGACCAACTCGTGTCCTAGCGCAATAGCGGCATCCTGACCGTGCTGTTTATAACAAGTCCCGACTTTTGCGCGCTCGTTATCTGTCATTAAAGGTTGATTCACCGCGGTACTAAAAGCGCCTTTTTTAAATTCCGCCGGCGCTCTTAAATCCAGCAAAGGTGTATCGTTAATAAAGAGTTGGTCAAATTGTGAGTGGGTTATCCAGTTACCAGACATTTATTCAACGACCACTCGGTATGTTTGTGTTTCTGCCGTATAGAGCTCACCAATAATCTGAATTGACTGATTATATTCGCGACAGATTTGATAAACGGCTTCAACGTCTTCTTTTGCCACACTAATGAGTAATCCGCCGGAGGTTTGCGGGTCACATAAAAGGTTACGCTGTTGCTCAGGTACCGGGCTAATATGCTGACCGTAGCTCTCGAAGTTGCGCAAGCTGCCTCCGGGAACACAACCCTGATTGAGGTAGTCACGTACGTGGGGTAAGGTCGGGATTTTGTCGAACTGTATTTTTGCATAAAGGTCGGCGCCTTCAGCCATTTCAATCAAGTGTCCGGCTAAACCGAATCCGGTCACATCTGTCATGGCGTTAATGCCTTTAATATCAGCAAAGACGCTGCCAATTCGATTCAGTTGACACATGGTCTCTATCGCAATTCCGCTATGCTCGGGCAACAGTTTTTTCTGTTTTTGTGCTGTAGTTAAAATACCAACCCCTAATGGTTTGGTTAGCATTAATACATCGCCTTCCCGGGCCGTATCGTTTTGTTTGAGTTTTTGTTTTTCTACTTGACCTGTTACCGCCAACCCAAATATAGGTTCTGGCGCATCAATGCTGTGGCCGCCGGCAAGCATAATGCCAGCATCGGCGCAGGCCTGGCGACCTCCATCAATAACTTGCTGCGCCACTTCCGCTGGTAGTTTGTTGATTGGCCAGCCGAAAATAGCGATAGCCATTAAAGGCTGACCGCCCATAGCGTAAATATCGCTAATAGCGTTTGTTGCAGCTATGCGGCCAAAGTCGAAAGGGTCATCACAAATTGGCATAAAGAAGTCGGTAGTACTTAATACAACCTGACCGTTGCCTAAATCGTAGGCGGCAGCATCATCACGAGTGCTGTTCCCCACCAGCAATTTAGGATCGGGTGCTATATCCAGTTTGCTTTGCAAAATGCTTGATAAAACCTGTGGCGATATTTTGCAGCCACAACCGGCACCGTGGCTGTATTCTGTTAGTTTAACGTCCTGACTCATGGCTGTATGTCCCTGTTAATTGGCTGCTGTAGTGAAATGAGCGTTTCTGTCGACTGTATTTCATCAATAGCCTGAATTCGGTTGATTAGCGTGTGCTGCAATTCGTTAATTGATGGCGTCATAATTTTAATAAAAACATTGTACTGACCGGTGGTGTAGTACGCCTCAATAACTTCTTCGAGCTTTTCCAGTTTTTCAATTGCGGCCGGATAGTCACCCGCGCTTTTCAAGGTAATGCCGATGAAACAACAGACATCGTAGCCTAAGCGTTTGGCGTTAACCTGTAAACGCGTGCCCTCAATAATTCCCGCGCGCTTCATTTTTTCAACTCGCACGTGAATAGTGGCCGGACTTACTTTATAGCGTTTAGCCAGTTCAGCATAAGGAATCCGTGCCTCGTCCATCAGGGTTTTGAGTATGGAACGGTCCAGATCATCGATTTGATAATTTTCGGGTGATTTTTTCATGTTTTATTAAAGCTTCGTTAATTAACTTAGGTATAAATTAACGAAAAATAATAAGTAAAGCTATTTTTATTAAACGTTATTGAATAAATAGTCCTGAAAGGTATTAATTGAATTGTATTTTTATTCTTTTATTAATGATTCGGAGTATTTATGAAGTCACAATACATGTTACAGCAACAGAAAATTCAATTCGTAAAAGCCTGCTTTACTCAGCAGTTGCAGCTTCAGCTTGGGCTTATTGAAGTGCAGTCGCCACTGCTAAGTGAGTTGGGCAGTGGTGTTCAGGATGATTTGTCGGGCTGGGAAAAGGCGGTTGCAGTTAAAGTAAAAGCCGTGCCCGAAAAAGATTATGAAGTAGTTCATTCGTTGGCTAAGTGGAAGCGCTTTACCCTTGGCCGTTACGGCTTTGGTGCCGGCGAGGGCATCGTTACCCAGATGAAAGCCCTGCGGCCCGATGAAGAAGCTTTGAGCTCGGTACATTCTGTTTACGTTGACCAGTGGGACTGGGAAAAAGTCATTACCGAAGAGCAACGTTCGCTGGCTTATCTGACTAAGACAGTAGAATGCATCTACGCTGCTTTGCGTCAAACGGAGCAGCAATATATTGAACAACACGGCGGAACCGGAACCTTACCGGAGAAAATACAGGTTGTGCATGCAGAAGATTTAATTACTGCTTATCCAGACCTTACTGCAAAACAACGCGAGCGCAAAGTGGTTAAACAACATGGCGCCGTATTTTTGGTCGGTATCGGCGGGGAGCTGAGTCATGGCCATGCACACGACGTAAGAGCGCCGGACTACGATGACTGGAGTACGGTTAACGAGCAGGGTAGTACTGGTTTAAACGGCGATATTCTTGTCTGGCATCCGGCATTAGATGATGCGCTGGAACTTTCTTCTATGGGGATACGTGTTGACCAGCAGGCATTAAAGCGTCAGCTGGTTATTAGTCAACAGGAAGAGAAGCTCAAGCTACCCTGGCACCAGTCTTTGTTGGCGGGCGAGCTGCCCTTAACTATTGGAGGGGGAATAGGGCAGTCACGGGTGGTGATGCAAATTTTACAAAGTGATCACATTGCTAAAGTCCAGTGTGGTGTCTGGCCGGAACCCATTGCGGAAGCCCTATAGTTGCAATTAACAGACTGATCTTGAAGTTTCTAGACGACTGGTCTAATATATGGCGCATGACTAAAAATGACACACGACAAAACATCATAACAATCGGTGCTGACCTGATATCCATACATGGGTTCAGCAGCACCGGCTTGAATAAAATTCTGAGCGAGGCGCAGGTGCCCAAGGGCTCTTTTTATCATTACTTCAAAAGTAAGAACGATTTTGGCCTGGCTGTTATCGAAACCTACGCCGAGGATTATGAAGCACGCATGGACGAAACTCTGGCTAACGAGAATCTGGAGCCGATTGATCGTTTGCGTAGCTATTTGCGTCGCTCGGTAGAGGACTTAAAGTCGTGTGATTTTTCCAAAGGCTGCTTGATAGGCAACCTGGGTCAGGAAATGGCCTCGCAGAGTGATTTATTTCGCGAACGGTTAGATGACATTTTTTCTGACTGGGAACAGCGTATTGCCCGGTGTTTAAAAGCTGCGCAGGACGCACAGCAAATTCAGCAATGCATTGACACCGAACAGATGGGAGCCTTCATTCTTTCAGGTTGGCAGGGAGCGTTACTGCGAGCCAAAGTTCAGCGTTCTATGCTGCCGCTACTGCGTTTTGAAGAGATGATATTAAAGCAGTTAGGGGCAGTTGACCAATAGCACTAACCGGAGGTAAAGCTATGTCAGAAGTACAAGATAAAGTTGTAATTATTACGGGTGCAAGCAGCGGCTTAGGTGAAGAAACCGCTCGTATGCTTGCGGCAAAAGGCGCAAAACTGATGTTAGCGGCGCGTCGCGAAGATCGTTTGAAAGAGTTAACTGAATCAATTAAGAAAGACGGTGGTCAGGCAGCTTACCGTGTGGTTGATGTAACCGACAAAGCGGCAGTTCAAAAACTGGCTGACGACACTAAAGCTGAATTTGGTCGTATTGATGTGCTGATTAATAACGCCGGACTCATGCCACTGGCACCGCTCGATGCGCTAAAAGTGGACGAGTGGGATACCATGATTGATGTGAACATTAAAGGTGTTCTGTATGGCGTAGCTGCTGTATTACCGGTTATGCGTGAACAGCATGTCGGTCATATCATCAACCTGTCATCAGTTGCAGGTCAGAAAGTCTTTGCCGGCGGAACGGTGTATTGCGCAACTAAGTTTGCGGTAAAAGCTATTTCTGAAGGCATTCGTCAGGAATCTAATGGTGAAATTCGCGCAACCAATATTTCACCGGGCGCTGTAGCAACAGAACTGACTGACCACATTAGTGACAAAGACGCGAAAGAAATGGCTGACAGTTTGTATTCAGACGCGATTGATTCTGCGGCTATTGCCCGTGCCATTACGTTTGCGATTGAGCAACCTCAGCAAGTTGACGTGAATGAAATGATCATTCGCCCAACCAAGCAAGAGCTGTAATTTGTTATGAAATATTCAGTTCTTGATTTAGCGCCTATTACCGAAGGTGGGTCTGTGGCTGAATCATTGCATAATTCTGCTGATTTAGCCCAGCATGCAGAGCGGTGGGGTTACCACCGCTTCTGGATGGCTGAGCACCACAATATGACCGGAATTGCCTCGGCCGCAACCGCGGTTGCCTTAGGTTATGTTGCTGGCAAAACCGATAAAATTCGGGTAGGTTCAGGCGGTGTTATGTTGCCTAACCATGCGCCTTTTGTGGTCGCTGAGCAGTTTGGTACGCTGGATGCCCTGTACCCCGGACGTATTGATATTGGTTTGGGTCGAGCGCCGGGAACAGACGGCCGAACCCTACGGGCATTAAGACGTAAACCCGACGACGCCGAGCAGTTTCCTAACGATGTTCAGGAGCTTTTAGGTTATCTGGAAGAAGCACAGGAAAGTGATGCCATTAAAGCTGTGCCCGGCTTTGGACAGAAAATTCCGGTGTGGTTGCTCGGCTCAAGCACTTTTGGCGCCCAGCTTGCAGCGCATTTAGGTCTGCCTTATGCCTTTGCATCGCATTTTGCACCAGACTATTTGCAGCATGCATTAAAAGCGTATCGCGAGAACTTTCGTCCGTCGCGTTACCTCAGTAAACCTTATGTTGCTGCGGCAATGAACGTTTTTGCGGCAGACAGCGAAACCGATGCGCGAAAAATGATGAGCTCAATGCAACAACAGTTTATTGCGTTGCGTCGCGGTACACCCGGGCCTTTGAAAGCACCGGTGGATGACATAAGAACGGTTGCTGCGCCTCATGAACTGGCCGGGGCGAATCATGCATTAACCTATACGGCGGTTGGCACTAAGGATTCAGTTCAACGGCATATTAATCAGTTTATTGATGATACCGGTATAGATGAAGTTATTCTTACCTGCCATGCCTTTGATCATCAGGCTCGTTTAAGGTCGTTAGAAATTGCTGCAGAAGCTTTAAACGGAAAGTGAAAAGCGTTTAGCTAAAAGACTGACGCTTTACCTTAAACACGTTAGAATAGCGGCATCTTTAACAGGCAGTCTGGTTGTATTTTTATGAGAATTATCATTCGTTACTTTTTTCGTACTCTACGGCTTATTTTAACGCCTATTGTTTTACTAGTTGAAAAGTTGACCACACCAAAAGGCCAGAGCCGCAGTGATGAGGCTCAGCAACAGGTAGATGAAGCTTGCAAGTCTTTGGCTCTTTATCAATTTGCCGCTTGTCCTTTTTGCGTCAAGGTGCGTAAGGAAATTGCCCGTCTTAATTTGAATATAGAGTTAAGAGACGCGAAAAATAATGAGCAGCACAGACAAGAGCTGCTAGATGGCGGCGGCAGGGCTAAAGTGCCGTGTTTGCGCATTGAGCAGGACGATAAAGTACAGTGGATGTATGAGTCCGACGACATTAACCAGTATTTACAACAGCGCTTTGCTTAATCAAACATTGGGCGACTAGTTCCTAACCACTGATCCAGGCTTTGCTGAAAGTCCGGATCAGCGTTAAGCTCGTTAATGACTTCATTAAGGTGCCGCACAGCTTTACGCCCCCATTCATTATTGCTACAACCCACTGCACCCTCGATAATCACACCCTCGTACTCTTTAATAGGTAAAAACACCAGTCCGCTGTTTTTAAATTCAGTTTCGTTGTAGTAAGTCATGATCATTTCATAATCGATAGTGTAATCAATACGCTCGTTGACTATCATGGTCAGCAAGTTGATGTGGGCATTGTCGCCGCTGATAAAACTGAAATTATCTGAGTCGATAAGGTGCTCTTCCAGCAGGGGCTGCAGTCGTCCATAACGGCGTTCAGCTGGTTGCGCAAAGCGTAAATTTGAGTCCTGAACCAGGTTGGAAAAATTTACTGGCTGGCCATATTTTCCAATGATTCTGGCCGCGGTGTCAGCACGGGTAATTATGCCGTGTGGTTGGTACCGATGAGTTATGTCGGTGTAATTAAATTCGGAATTGTAACTTGCTCCTTTAATCAGGCAGGGAAAGCAGAGGTTTTTGTTCTTTTTCATAAGCATGGTAATACGGCGGGAGGGCAGTTTTCTGACCTTGTGCGACAGTTCCGGTAGCTGGCGCTGAAAGCTGCTGACTAAAGCATCGCAAAAGCCTTGTTCTTCATATTTACCATCAAATATATGAAACGGCGGGGAGGAGTTTACTCCCCAAATAATGTCTTCATGCTCGGCAAGGCTGCTTGAGCTAAACAGAGCCACTATAGATAATGCGGTGTACAGCGCAACAAGTTGCTTGTTAAAGGTCATAGTAACCGCCTTTCTTTATAATGAACGTTTTGACTATCATGATAAAAGCTTACATTGTTACTTAATTGTTATATCTGATAGTTTTATCTAAGCACAAAATATAGGTAATTGCTAAATGCTGGTTATTTTTAATCACGGAAAAGAGAGCGGCCCCTGGGGCAGCAAAATTAAAGTTTTAGCAAAAACCGCTGAAGCTTTGGGGTTCAGCGTAACCAGTGTCGATTATCAGGGTATTGATGATCCTGATCAGCGCGTGGAAAAACTCACAACATATATTGAAGCACTAACGGAAAATTTCTTGCTGGTCGGTTCCAGCATGGGCGGTTACGTGGCAACGGTAGCTGCAGCTAAAACAAAGAGCCGGGGGCTGTTCATAATGGCTCCGGCCTTTTACTTAGGTGGTCAGGCAAATTTTGATGAACTAACACCGGCTTGTGAGACTCAAATTATTCATGGCTGGAACGACGATATTGTTCCTGTTGAAAACAGTTGGCGTTATGCGGAAAGAACCAGGGCAGAGTTACACCTGGTGAATGATGACCACCGTTTAATTGACAGCTTGCCGCAAACTAATGCACTGTTTAAACGGTTTCTTGAAACGTTATTAAAAGGGTAGGTTATGGAATATACATTAGCTCCGGAATTAGCCAGAGACAGTTATCATTTAACCGATTGGCCGCTATGCGAAGTCAGAGTCATGAATGACAGGCAATTTCCGTGGTTTTTGTTGGTTCCTAAAGTGGCAGACGTGCGCGAAGCCATAGACCTTTCTGAAGATGACCAACTACAGTTGTTACAAGAAAGCCGGTTTCTATGCCACTGGCTAAAAGCTGAATACCAACCCGATAAACTCAATGTCGCTGCTTTAGGAAATCAGGTTCCGCAGTTGCATGTTCATCATATAGCGCGGTTTCAAACTGACGCTGCCTGGCCTGCTCCAGTCTGGGGGAAACAACCTATGCTTCCGTTGAAAGAAAGTGAAGTGGCAAGGCTGCAATCGGTATTCGCTGATATTACAGTGTAAGTGTTTTAGACTGAGTGTGTGCGTTAACAAAATAACGGAGAGTAACCCTCAGAGGTTACTAATAACAAATGGCAGCAGATTATTTGATTACCAGTAAATGCGTGAATTTAGTGGCGCAAATAAGCACCGACTTTGGCCGCTGGCTAGCATTACTTGAATCCGGTAAAAGCAATTTAGAAGAGTTTAAGTCTCAACAACTGCCAATTAAAGCTCATGCGTCGGTTGGCCTGGATGAGCAGTCACAACCGCTGGAGGGTATTCGTCTAGACGAAGCCTATAAAAAATTGTCTGAGTGGAATTTACATTCGGAATCGGATCTTAAAAGCGCTCACCAGATGATTTGCGCTGCAGTAACGCCTAGTGCCGGAAGTTATCGTGCAACGGGAATGGGCGTTTACCGAAACAACAAACTGGTTCATATGACTGCTCCGGCGGGGCAGGCCGGTAAGTCGGTAAGAAGTTTATTGTCCTGGTTAGACGAAAGTACCGAGCACCCTTTAATTAAAGCCGCTATTTTTTTACAGCAGTTCGAGTTCATTCAGCCGTTTTCTGTTGCCAACGGTTGTGTTGGCAGACTCTGGTTTAGCCTCATTCTTGCCAAATGGCATCCGGCAGTTGCCTGGTTAAGCTTTGAACAAACTTTTAAATTCAACAAAGATGAATACCTTGACTGCTTGCGCCGCTCAATTAGTGAAAATGACAGAGGTCTTATGGTTGAGTTTATTCTGGATTGTTTGCAACAGAGTATTTCAACCACAGTGAAAGAAGAAAAAGACAAAGCAGCGGTGCTGGAAGAAGCGAATATTTCACATGACTTTTCTAGTGAAACGGCAGTGAGTTCGGTAAAAAGTTCGCTGTTAGGTTCGGATAACGGTTCGGGTAAAGGTCGATATTCGGGCTCGAGCACACGAAATATGGTTCTTAGACTATTAAATGAGCAACCCGAATGGAGTGCCGCCAGAGTCGCTGAAGTGTTGAATATTTCATCGCGCGCGGTAGAAAAACACATTTCTAAATTGAAAGAACAAGGGGTATTAATTCGAAAAGGTTCAGCCAGAGGAGGTTACTGGCGAGTGGCAACTGAAATGGGAGAGCAACTTAGCTTACCAGAATGGAACCAGTGAATGCTTTATTGAGTGTCATTCGAAGAAGAATTGGTCGGCGTGAGAGGATTTGAACCTCCGACCCCTGACACCCCATGACAGTGCGCTACCAAGCTGCGCCACACGCCGACCGAGGACTGCTATGTTACTGGATTAAGCCGAATTAGCAAGTCTCAACACGCCCTCCGATGCTCGACTGCTGCTATTTTCGACAATTACTCCTTGTTTTCAGTTTCGCTAAAGCGTTTTAAATCTTTCAGGGCGTCAATAAGCACCGGAACGGGCGGTTCGGCCTGTTTTTTCAGTTCAAAATCGCTGCTGCTGTATACGCTAAACTGACCACTATTATCTAGAATCGTAATCTCTTTCTGATCGTAAATAACAATATAAGGACTGTAGGTTTCAACCAGCGGCCAACGACGCTTAGATGTCTGTAAGCTTTCGCCATTGGTGTAATTTTTATGAGAACCTGCGCAGGAGATACGATCTTCAAGCATGGTTGGAACCAAATCCATAAGTCCGGCTATAGGTTGGTCTGCCAACTGGTAATTTCGCTGCCAAAGAGGAACTTGCATGTTTTCAAGCGCAAACTGCTTGTTACCCAATAACTCTTCGCTTTGTGCAGGAGACAAAGCCGTCAGCAGCAATTGTTGGTCTTCGGTTTGCTGAAGTACTTTATCTAAAGTAGAAATATCGTCTTCAGCAATTAGAATGACATTAATTTGGTTTTGCGGATGAGCGCTAAACTCTGCCAGCTCCTGGCTTTGCCATTCGGGATGAAACTGACTTAAATGCAGAGAGTCGTTCCAATTTTTGCTGTGATACCAGCGCACATCAAAATTAAAGTCGTTAAGCGGCTTAAGGTAAGCGGGTTTCAGTTGCTGTCGCTCAATGGATTCCTGATAAAAGTCGGGCAAGCCATAAAGCACCTGAAATAATCCGCCGTCGCGGTTCGGATGAGCCAGTAGCTTTAGCTCCGGCCGCTCTAGTTGATGCTTGGCTGCCAGAGTTTCCAGCTCTTTCTGAACTTTGCTACTACTACGCTCAAATAAAATCAGAGTTGTTGATTGCTGAGAGTTTATCTTAGAGCATAAAAGAGGGTGCTGAGGATACTTAAGTTTTATTTTATCGGTAGCCATCAGCATTTGTTGTCTGGCCTGGTAACTTTCAACATCAATGACTCCGTGTTTAGCCATTAATGTTTTAGCCGTTGTTGGATAGGACAACGGAAACATATCGTCTTGTTGGGTAATTGGGTCGTACAACACCGCGTCAGCCCAAACATGAATACTGTGGCTAACGAAAAAGCATAAAAGGAAAATGGCTGTAACCGGAGCGCCAATTTTTCGTTGCTGTAAATCTTCCAGACGTTTCCAGGCTAGGTTAGCCAACAGCAGCTGTATTCCGACAGTCAGTAAGAAACCGAGCAGAACGCCGGAAATAATAACGAAACTTGCCCCTGTGAAAACCGCTTCTGCATCGCGGGTCATTTGCGCCATAGAGTAGGTATTTAAATGATACCCGTACTGTCGAAAGAACAGTGCATCGGCGATAAGTGCTATCAGCCCGAATGAGGCAACCAGAGCGGCAAACCCTCGTAATATTTTGGAGTAGGGCACAACCAGGCAAAACGGGAATATCAGAATAATGAAGAATATAAAAGGCAGAAAGGCAAAGTGACCTATCCAGCTGACAAGCATGTAGAGATTACCGATAGCCGTGGAGGGCTTCGGGGCCGCTTCAATATACAAAAGTCCAATAAACAGGCAAAGGACGATATTGGCAAAGGTAAACCAATGTCCCCAGCTTATTAATCGGGCAATTTTATCCCTACGTTGGTACTTTCCCATCGTTCGTCAGTCCCGTGTTACAATGGCATTATAGTAACACAGCAAAACAGCAAGGATAGTCCCCGTTATGCAATTGCGGATAGAAGAAAGCATTATTCATCAGTTTTATCAAAATGACGGACAAGTAGGGCTTCGGTTGGCTCCTTCGGCGTTAACCGAAGATGACCAGCTGCACGATTTGTTAGTCGAATTAACGGACGTGTATACCAGCAAACCGGCGAAAGGTTATGCGAGTTTTCTTAAAGATGAAGAAGAGGGCGAACCCGGCCCTTTTCCTGAACATTTAACCTCCTGGTATGACGGGCAACTGGACTTTGTCGAATTCAGTCAGCAGTCTGCCAAGCTATTGCTGGAACAACTGCAAAACTATAATTTGTTAGAAGCGGGCTTTTTGTTAGTCACTCGCTACCAACATATTAGTACCGAATATTTATTGGTCTGCTTTTTACCCGTTAAAGAAGGGGTAACAATAAACCCTGAGCTGGCTGTTGACCGCTCGTCGCAGTTAGATATAACGAAAGTGCAATTGGCGGCCCGTATTGACTTAACTGAGTGGAAAACATCTCCGGAAAGTGAGCGGTATATTTCCTTTATTAAAGGACGCGCGGGCCGCAAGGTTTCAGACTTCTTCCTGGATTTTCTGGGGTGTACTGAACGTTTAAACTCAAAAGCTCACACACAACAGTTGGTCGATTCTGTACAAGAATATGCGAAACAGTCGGAGCTGGAAACGGAACAACGCCAAGCCCTGAATAAAGCGGCTTATGAGTATTGTGACGATCAATGGAAGCAGGGCGACACGGTAAAAATCAAAGATCTATCAGAGCAATTTGCAGAGCAGTACCCGGTAGAAAAGAGCTTTGAGAGTTTCTCAAAGGATTTTGCTGAACAGAATTCACGCGAATTAGTTGATGATTTTCCGGCAGATAAGTCGACATTACGTAAGTTGGTTAAGTTTCAGGGACAAGGTGGAGGAGTCAGCGTTGGCTTTGATCACACTGCCCTGGGAGAGAGAGTGCACTATGACGCGGCGACGGATACATTAACAATTAATGGAACTCCGCCAAATTTACGTGATCAATTACGGCGTTATTTTGGTATAGATAGTTAGTTGAAGTGATTAAGTAAATTAAAACGCCGGACAAGCCGGCGTTTTGAAAGTACTTAAATTGTTTGGTTTAGCCGATGTTATTTATCGGCAGCACCGGGAACAATGTTATTGGCATGCAAGCCTTTGGGGCCTTCTTCGAGTTCAAACTCTACGGGTTGCCCCGCTTTAAGTGTGCGATAGCCTTCCATTTCAATGGTTGAATAGTGAGCGAAAATATCACCTTCGCGATCCTCGCTTTCGATAAAGCCGAAGCCCTTCGAATTATTGAACCATTTGACTTTTCCGGTAGCCATACTTCTACATCCTTCTTCTGCAACAGATAGATAGTTTATTATTATTAGGTGCGGTGGCTTGAAAAATCGCCGATTTAGCACCATGTTTAACTCTAGGTGACGTGAGTGATTAGTCAAGCCCTAAAGTTCAAAAAATAACCTGGATTGTTAATATTTTGGTTGTTTTTTTATATTTTCTGGTAAATTTAAAACTATTATTATGGCAGGTTGTTAATAAATGAGTCAGTTTGATCACCAGCACCTTAGCGATACAGAGGAAAAGCAGGAGCTCAAGCCACCATCCATGTATAAAGTCATTATTAATAATGACGATTACACCCCTATGGATTTTGTGATTGAAGTATTGATGAGATTTTTTAAGATGGATCAGGAGCGCGCCACGGACACCATGTTACAGGTGCATTATAAAGGAAAGGCCGTTTGCGGTGTATATTCTGCGGAAATCGCCGAAACTAAAGTAGTACAGGTAAATCAGTATGCTCGGGAAAATCAGCATCCATTATTGTGTACCATGGAGCAAGAATGATCCGGGTTGGCTGGTAAGGAGTGGTCTATGTTGAATAAAGCCCTTGAATTAACGCTAAACGATGCGTTTCGGCTAGCGCGCGAACGTAATCATGAATTGATGACAGTTGAACACTTGCTAATTGCATTACTGGATAACCCAGATGCATCGGAAGCGCTTCGAGCTTGTGGGGCAAACTTTCAACAATTGAAAGAAGAACTATTAAGTTATATTGACCGCAGTACCCCGCTGTTTGGTCCGGAAGAAGAAAGTCCGGACACTCAACCTACGCTTGGTTTTCAGCGAGTTTTGCAGCGCGCGGTGTTTCATGTTCAGTCATCCGGTAACGCTGAGGTAACGGGCGCCAATGTATTGGTTGCCATTTTCAGTGAACAAGAATCTCAAGCCGTCTATCTGCTCAGTAAAAACGATATTACCCGACTGGATATCGTTAACTTCATTTCTCATGGTATTTCTCGTATCGATGACGATGAGCCTATGGACGAAGAAATGGCGGAAGAAGAGGCCATTAAGGGTGGCGAGGAGCAAGAGAGCTACTTGAAGCGCTTTTGTGCCAATCTTAATGTGCAGGCAAAGGAAGGCAAAATTGACCCTCTAATTGGCCGCGATTTCGAGCTGGAACGCTGTGCGCAAATTCTTTGCCGCCGTCGTAAGAATAATCCGTTGTTAGTCGGCGAAGCCGGTGTGGGTAAAACCGCTATTGCAGAAGGCCTGGCTTATCGCATTATTAAAGGCGAAGTACCAGAAATACTAGCCGATGCCACCATTTACTCACTAGACATGGGCGACCTGCTGGCAGGTACTAAATACCGCGGTGACTTTGAAAAGCGCTTTAAAATGCTTTTAAAAGAGCTGCAGGAAAAAGAGCACGCTATTCTGTTCATTGACGAAATTCATACCATTATTGGTGCCGGAGCTGCCAGCGGTGGTGTTTTAGATGCTTCTAACTTGATTAAGCCGTTGCTTTCAAGTGGCCAACTTAAGTGCATTGGCTCCACTACGTACAATGAATTCAAAAATGTTTTTGAAAAGGACCGAGCGCTGGTTCGTCGCTTCCAGAAAGTGGATGTGGTGGAGCCTTCTGTAGAAGACACCACTAAAATTCTGATGGGCTTAAAAGAGCGTTACGAAAATCATCATGGTATTCGTTACACGCAACCTGCTATTAAAGCGGCAGCGGAGCTTTCTGCTAAATACATTAATGAACGCCATTTGCCCGATAAAGCCATTGATGTCATGGATGAAGCCGGAGCTTCACAGCGTTTATTGCCGCCGTCTAAACGCCGTAAAACGGTAGGGGTGTCGGATATTGAGACTATTATCGCCAAAATAGCCCGTATTCCGGAACAGTCGGTTTCCCGGTCCGACCAAGACTTACTGAAGCAGCTGGATCGTAACCTGAAAATGGTGGTATTTGGTCAGGATGAAGCTATTGATAAGCTCACCGGTGCTATTCGCTTGTCGCGTTCGGGTCTTGCCAACGATAACCAGCCAATAGGTTCGTTTATTTTTGCGGGACCAACGGGGGTTGGTAAAACCGAGGTTACACAGCAACTGGCGAAAGCTATGGGCATTGAGCTGGTGCGCTTTGATATGTCGGAATACATGGAGCGCCATGCGGTCAGTCGCCTGATTGGTGCGCCTCCGGGGTATGTAGGATACGAGCAGGGCGGTTTATTGACCGACGCTGTAATCAAGCAACCACATTGCGTGTTGCTGTTAGATGAGCTGGAGAAAGCCCACAGCGATGTATTTAATATTCTGTTGCAGGTGATGGATAACGGCACTTTAACGGACAATAACGGCCGTAAAGCTGACTTCCGTAACGTGATTATTGTTATGACAACCAACGCGGGTGTTCGTGAAACTGTGCGTAAGTCTATTGGCTTTAAACAGCAGGATCACAGCTTCGATGCGTTGGCGGAAATTAATAATATTTTCACTCCGGAGTTTCGTAATCGTCTGGACGGTATTGTGTGGTTTAACCATTTGACACCGGAAGTACTGGAACAGGTTGTCGATAAATTCATTTGTGAACTGCAGGCTCAGTTAGATAAAAAAGGTGTGTCGCTTGAGGTTGATCCTTCTGCTCATGCCTGGATTGCTGAGAAAGGCTACGACAAGGAAATGGGCGCCCGCCCAATGAGCAGGGTTATTCAGGAACACCTGAAGAAAACCTTAGCCAACGAAATTCTGTTCGGGAAACTGGCCAGCGGTGGCAGCGTGAGAGTGACTGCTGATGGCAAGGACGGACTGCAATTTGATTACGACAGCAAAAACGAAACCGTAGAAGGTTAATAAGCCTTCAGCAGAAATGAAAAAACCGGCTCATTAAATGAAGCCGGTTTTTTTAATCCTCAGTGCGGATTAACGTGCGCGGAAGACGATGCGGCCTTTGGTCAGGTCGTAAGGAGTTAACTGCACAGTCACGGTATCGCCGGTCAGGATGCGGATATAGTGCTTACGCATTTTTCCTGAGATATGGGCAGTAACTACGTGACCATTTTCCAATTCTACTCGGAACATAGTGTTAGGAAGGGTGTCAAGAACCGTTCCCTGCATCTCAATACTGTCTTCTTTCGCCATTAAAATCCTCTAATCTTTGTTTTGAGCTTTAAGTGTGTGCGATTTTAGCTCTTTTTTCCAATGATTGCCAACCAGTCGTTCATATGGGGCAAATCGAGCCTTATAATTCATCTTTTTACAGTCATCAATTTGGTAACCCAAATAGAGTCTGGCAACATCTCGCTCCTGAGCCAGTCGAATCATTTCTAATACAGCGAAGGTACCCGGCGAACGCTTTTCCTCATCGGGATGAAAAAAGGTATAAACTGCGGACATTGCGTCAGCAGTGCGATCAACTACCGAAACTATCATTAACTCATTGCTGGCATTGCGCCACTCTAATAACTCCGGAGTTAACCAGTCGCAATCTATCCAGTTCCAGAATTTTTCCGGGTCGGGTGGGTACATCTCTCCATCCGCGTGTCGTTGTTCAATAAACTGCGAAAACAATTGACTGTATTCAGCTTCCGGCTGCTGTTTAATCTGCAGCGTTAAGTCGTCATTCTTTTTTAGAATTCGTTTTTGGTTCTTACTAAAGCGAAATTCAGGCACGACCACGCGTAACGACTGACAGGCACTACAGAGCCGGCAGTGAGGACGGTAAACATCGTTATGGCTGCGACGGAAGCCGTATTGCATGAGTTGCTGATACGCGTCTGCATTAAGGTTTTCAAGAGCATTAGGGAGGGCAACAACAAGTCGTTCCTGCTGGTCGGTTAAATAGTGACATTGGCTCTCTTTCGTCACGCCAAATTGCACTACAGTTCTCCAGAATGAGAAAGCTCACGAGCTTGCCAAAAAGTATCTGGCATCTTTTGTTGTTGTGCAATATTGAGCTTCATTAAAAAACGTTCGCGATGCAGGTTAACAGCACCTAATGAAAATAAATGCGGATTACCCACCTGACAATCAATTAGCTGGCCGCCATGCTTTTTAAAATATTGAGCGAAACGTAACAAGGCTATTTTTGACGCGTCGGTTTTGTAGTGAAACATACTTTCCCCGCAAAAAGCACGGCCTACTGAAATACCGTACAAACCGCCTGCAAGTTCATTGTCGAACCAAATTTCGACCGAATGGGCGTGACCTAACTGATGCAGCTTGCAATAAGCTTCAATCATCTCTTCCGTTATCCAGGTACCTTTTTTGTCGGCGCGTTCGTCTGCGCAGGCACGAACAACTTCAGCAAAGTTACGATTAATGCTCATTTGCCAGTTTGGCTTACGATTGGTTTTAGCTAAAGAGCGGCTGGTATGGATTTGGTCGGGGAAAAATACAGCTCTGGGGTTAGGGGACCACCACAGAATTGGGTCATTTTCTGAGAACCAGGGAAATATTCCCTGCTGATAGGCGTGTATCAGCCGACCCGGCGATAAATCTCCACCGACAGCGAGTAGCCCATTGGGCTCATGCAAAGCGGTCGCTGCGGGTGGAAAACTGATTGATGCCGGATCAAGCTGAACAATCACGTTAAAAGACTAAGACTTAGTCAGTGCGTCTAAGTAACGCTCGGCATCTAACGCGGCCATACAGCCACTACCGGCAGAGGTAATTGCCTGACGGTAAATGTGATCCATTACGTCACCGGCCGCAAAAACGCCCGGTACACTGGTTGCTGTCGCATTGCCCTGAAGCCCGCTTTGCACCTGAATGTAACCGTCCTGCATTTCCAGTTCACCGTCAAAAATACCGGTATTAGGCTGGTGGCCGATGGCAATAAAGCAGCCCGCAACTTCCAGCTCTTCGGTACTACCGTCTTGCGTATCTTTAATACGCACGCCGGTAACACCAGCATCGTCACCCAGCACTTCATCTAAGGTTTTGTTCAGATGGAAAGTGACATTACCGTTCTGCTCTTTTTCATGCAGACGGTCGACCAGAATTTTCTCCGCCCGGAAAGTGTCACGACGGTGGATAACATGCACTTCGCTGGCAATGTTTGAAAGGTACAACGCTTCTTCAACCGCAGTATTACCGCCGCCGACAACGCAGACCTTTTGCTTTTTGTAGAAAAAGCCGTCACATGTTGCGCAAGCTGAAACGCCTTTACCCATAAAGGCTTCTTCTGAGTCTAAGCCTAAGTATTTAGCTGAGGCGCCAGTGCTGATAATGACTGAGTCTGCGGTGTACTCACCAACGTCACCTTTTAACTGAAAAGGGCGCTTGGAAAAGTCGACGCTGCTAATATGGTCGAACACAATCTCGGTATCAAAGCGCTCAGCGTGCTTTTGCATACGGACCATAAGGTCGGGTCCGGTTAAACCTTCGGCGTCGCCCGGCCAGTTCTCAACGTCGGTTGTGGTGGTTAACTGACCACCTTGTTGCATACCCGTTACCATAACCGGGTTTAAATTAGCACGTGCAGCATAGACTGCAGCTGTATAGCCAGCAGGACCTGATCCCAGAATAAGTAACTTGCAGTGTTTGGCTTCAGCCATTAGAAAAACTCCATTAATGCGTTTTTGATTGTTCGTTCTTTAGCTATGGGGGTTGATTGTAGGGTTTACAAGCTTAGCGAACAAGAACTGCCAATAAAAAAGCCCGCAAACTTTTGTTCACGGGCTTATTCAGAACAACCGGCTATTACGCCTGAAGCGCTTCGCGAGGGTCCTGGTAATCCAGACCTAACTGCTGACCAAGATCATCGTGAATGGCTTTGTAGGTAATTTTACCTTTATGCATGTTCAGGCCGCGTAACAGGTGCTCGTTTTCGAGCATGGCTTGCACGCCTTTATTTGCTAATGCAATACCATAAGGCAAGGTTGCATTGTTCAGTGCAATAGTAGAGGTACGTGCTACACCGCCCGGCATGTTTGCCACACAGTAGTGAACAACGTCGTCAATAATGTAAACAGGGTCCTGATGCGTGGTTGCTTTTGATGTTTCAAAGCAGCCGCCCTGATCAATTGCAACGTCTACCAGTACTGAGCCCGGCTTCATATTGCTGATGTTTTCACGAGTTAGCAGTTTCGGTGCCGCGGCGCCTGGAATAAGAACCGCACCCACCACTAAGTCAGCTTCACGAGAGTATTTATCGATAGCATCAACGGTTGAGTAAACCGTTTGTACGCGACCGGCAAAGATATCGTCCAGTTCACGTAAACGAGGCAGAGAACGATCTAAAATAGTGACTTCAGCGCCCAGGCCAATAGCCATTTTCGCAGCGTTAGTACCAACAACACCGCCGCCAATGATAAGTACTTTACCCGGTGCTACGCCAGGAACACCACCTAATAAGGTGCCGCTGCCACCATGTGCTTTTTCTAAATAGTGAGCGCCTGCCTGAATTGACATACGCCCGGCAACTTCACTCATAGGAGCTAAAAGAGGCAAACCGTTACGGTTATCGGTGACCGTTTCGTAAGCAATAGCAGTACAACCCGCTTTACCCAGTAACTCAGTTTGAGTTGGGTCTGGTGCTAAATGAAGGAAAGTATAAAGAATTTGGCCTTCGCGAAGCATTTTGCATTCGTTTGGCTGAGGCTCTTTTACTTTAACAATCATGTCGGCGCGCTGAAAAATCTCTTCTGGTGTATCAATAATAGTTGCACCGGCTTCCATATATTGCTCGTTTGTGAAGCCTATTGCTGCACCACCGTTATTTTCAATGATGACGTCATGGCCGTTTTCCACATATTCACGCACGGCTGCTGGAGTTAAGCCGATACGGTATTCGTGGTTTTTAATCTCTTTTGGTACACCAATTAACATTATCTGCCTCTTACAATTTCGTGTTTAAGGGGGAATTATTTGGCGCAAATTATAGACGCAAACAACAGTGCATGACTTACTTTTTTTAAGTTATTTTTTGGTGTGATATACTAATTTTAATTACTTATTTAGAGATTTATCATGTTTAACGCCGAGCAACCAGCAGAAGTCACTATTGATAAAACCGACAGGAAGATCCTGCGGCTTTTGCAGGATGATGGACGCATGTCGAATGTTGAACTGGCAAGGCGTGTAGGCCTTAGCCAGACTGCTTGCCTGGAGCGTGTGCGTAAGCTTGAGCGGGAACAAGTAATTGAAAGTTATCATGCCCGGATTAATCCTGCTAAGTTAGGTGCAAACCTGATGGTTTTCGTTGAAATTACCTTAACCCGAACCTCAGCCGACGCTTTTGCCGAATTTAGCGAGGCTGCACGTAAAACAGATGAAATTCTTGAATGCCATTTGGTGGCGGGTGACTTCGACTTCCTGATAAAAGCACGGGTGCCGGATATGCGTGCTTACCGCAAATTATTGGGTGAAACCCTGTTAATGATGCCGGGGGTTGATGAATCAAGAACCTATGTGGTTATGGAAGAGGTCAAACAAGAAAATAAAGTATTAGTAAAGGGGTAACATTGGGGCTGATATTCGCTACAATCATGCGGATAAAATTTATCTCGATATTTTATCGTAACAAGAATACCAACGAAGGCGCTGCAATAAGATAATGACAGGTGTACAAAGAGTTTTAGAAGCAGGGTTGCTAATAAGTGGTGCGCTGGCCATTTTCATTTTTTTGTCATTGGTGAGCTTTAATCCCGCTGATCCCAGCTGGTCACAGACCGGTTATGAAGGAAGCATACATAATGCCGGCGGTGCCGTAGGTGCCTGGATGGCAGATGTACTCTTGTTTGCTTTTGGCTTCGTTGCCTACCTTATTCCTTTCGGCTTTGTTGGCCTTGGCTACTTACTGTTCCGTAAAACTTACCATTTATTAGAAATGGATTATCTTGCGGTGAGTTTGCGCATGATAGGCGCTATGCTCGCGCTCATCGGTGCATCCGCACTGTCATCTATTAATTTCGACGATATTTACTACTTTTCCGCCGGTGGCGTTATCGGCGACGTTATTGCTGCGTCTTTGCTTCCTTACCTGAACTTCGTCGGAACGACACTGTTGTTACTGACTTTCTTCTTTACCGGAGTAACTTTAGTGACCGGAATAAGCTGGTTGCAGGTTGCCGATAAACTAGGTGAGTGGGTTATCGATGGGGCTTTGTGGTTAACCGAAAAAGTTAAAATGCTTTGGCAAAGTCGCGGAAGCTCGGAAGCGGAAGATAAAGAAGACGACTCAGAAGCTTATGATGACGACGAGCATGAGCAAACGCTTGAAGAAAAGAAACCGACAACACTCAGTAGTGACTTATTTGGAGCCGACAAACAAGAACCCGTTTTGAGCCTGCCGTCAATGAGCTCTGTTGACGAAGACGATGACGTAGACAACGATGCGCCTAAATTTAGCAAGCAGGCGGCTGCGAAAAAAGACACACCTAAGAAACCTGTTGCCGCGGCGTCTTCTTCAGAAACCTCGACGGAAGACGAGCCGCAAGCAGAGGCTGATTCAGGCGAGGGCGAGTTACTTCCGCCGTTGCCGTCAATAGAGCTTCTGGATAGACCGAATAAAAAAGAGCACCCGGTAACTCAGGAAGAACTGGATCAGGTATCACGCACGGTCGAGACAGTGCTGAAAGATTTTGGGGTTGATGTTCGTGTGGCTCACGTTGAGCCCGGTCCGGTCATCACCCGTTTTGAGCTCGATTTAGCGCCGGGTGTTAAAGTCTCCAGAATTTCTAACTTAGCAAAAGATATTGCCCGTACCTTATCTGCTGTTGCTGTACGTGTGGTAGAGGTTATTCCGGGTAAGTCATATGTTGGTCTGGAACTGCCTAATAAACACCGCGAAATTGTGCAGCTAAGCGAAGTAATTAATAGCGACCAGTTCACCCATAGCGGCTCGCCGCTAACGATGATTCTGGGCAAAAACATTGCTGGCACTCCAGTCGTTGTCGACTTAGGAAAAATGCCGCATTTGCTGGTAGCTGGTACCACCGGTTCCGGTAAATCTGTTGGTGTTAACGTTATGATTCTGAGCCTGCTCTATAAGAGCACGCCCGAAGACGTTCGCCTTATTATGATAGATCCGAAAATGCTTGAGCTGTCGGTTTATGAGGGCATTCCGCACTTGTTGACCGAGGTCGTCACCGACATGAAAGATGCCGCCAATGCACTGCGTTGGTGTGTAGGAGAAATGGAGCGTCGTTACAAACTCATGTCATCTTTAGGGGTACGTAATTTAAAAGGCTACAACGCGAAAGTGAAGGCGGCTAAAGACGCTGGTGAACCACTGCGTGACCCTATCTGGAAGCCGGGCGATTCTATGGATGAGTTACCGCCGTTGCTGGAAAAATTACCGAACATTGTCGTGGTGATAGACGAATTTGCCGACATGATGATGATTGTCGGTAAAAAAGTAGAAGAGCTCATAGCACGTATCGCTCAGAAAGCGCGTGCTGCCGGTATTCACTTAATTTTGGCGACTCAACGCCCATCGGTGGATGTTATCACCGGTTTAATTAAAGCGAATATTCCAACCCGAATTGCGTTTCAGGTATCATCAAAAATAGACTCGAGAACCATTCTGGATCAGCCGGGTGCCGACCAATTGTTAGGGCAGGGCGATATGCTCTATTTACCACCGGGTAGCGGTTCTCCGGTGCGTGTACATGGAGCTTTTGTCGATGACCATGAAGTTCATGCGGTGGTTAAGGACTGGAAGAAACGTGGTCGACCTAACTATTTGGAAGAAATTTTATCGGGCGATCAGGGCGAGGAAGCGCTACTACCGGGGGAACAGCAGGAATCTGATGATGCTGAATCTGACCCTCTGTACGATGAAGCCGTTGCTTTTGTTACTGAGACCCAGCGGGTATCAGTATCGAGTGTACAGCGCAAATTCCGTATCGGTTATAACCGCGCTGCCCGTATCGTCGAACAAATGCAGGTGAGTGGTGTCGTAACCAGTGCAGGCAATAACGGTCAGCGCGAAGTGCTGGCTCCACGAGCTCCAAGGGATTAATTCATGAAAGCAGTTGTATTGGCCATGATTATGGCCGTTTCGTTTAATGTGTTTGCCTCAGGCGGCGAGTCAGACAAGCAGGCTCTGCAAAATTTACTGAAACAAACTCAAAGCTTATCTGCAGAGTTTGAACAGCAAGTAAAAGATGAACAGGGTGAAGTACTGCAAACACTAAGTGGTACGTTAAAGTTAAAACGACCCGCTAATTTGTATTGGCATACGAAAAAGCCGGATGAAAGCGTGATGGTCGCTAACGGCAAAAAGGTCTGGTACTACAATCCTTTTGTTGAACAAGTAACCATTTATGCACAGCAGGACATGGTTGACGACAGCCCTTTGCTGCTGGTGTTGGACAGCAACGGTAATCAGTGGCAGAACTACAACGTCAACTTTAGCGATAATCGCTACTTTGTTGAGCATGAAACGAATGGTAATAAGCTGGAATTAACATTTACCGATGAAAAGCTCACAGAGATAACCATGGTTCAGGCTCAGGGTGAGCGGACTGAACTGATGCTGAATAATGTGGCGTTAAATGAAACCATCAGCGACGAACAATTTGTTTTTGACGTACCCGCTGATGTCGACGTCGACGATCAAAGTTAATTGTTGTGGCAGGTCTGGACTTAGATTTTCAACCCGATTTCAAACCCCTTGCGGCGCGAATGCGCCCACGCACGGTTGACGAGTATGTAGGTCAGCAGCATCTTCTTGCGCCCGGTAAACCTTTGCGGGTAGCGGTAGAGCAAGGGCATCTGCATTCAATGATTTTATGGGGACCTCCGGGTACCGGTAAAACCACCTTAGCGGAACTCATTGCGACCCAGGCAAATGCTACAGTCAGCCGCATTAGTGCGGTAACCTCCGGTGTTAAAGACATTCGAAAAGCCATTGAAGAAGCGAAGTTACTGGCTCAGCAGCAGGGGCGTCGCACCATTTTGTTTGTGGACGAAGTGCACCGTTTCAACAAAAGCCAGCAAGACGCTTTTCTGCCCCACATTGAAGACGGCACTATTGTCTTTATTGGCGCGACCACAGAAAACCCCGGCTTTGAGCTTAACAACGCACTGCTTTCGCGGGCGCGGGTTTACCGGTTACAAACATTGTCCAAAACGGATCTTGAACAGGCTCTGGAAAGCGCGTTAACGGACGCAGAACGAGGCCTTGGTCAGCGTCAGTTGCAACTACAAGGTGAAGCCCGGGCAAAGCTTCTGGACTTAGCCGGCGGGGATGCGCGTCGCTTATTAAACTATCTTGAAGTGGTTGCTGATTTTGTTGAGAGCAGCAGCCAGCCAATTACACCAGAATTGATCACCGCGGCTATTGGCGAAAAAGCCACGGCTTTTGATCATCAGGGCGACCATTACTACGATGTTTTATCCGCTTTCCATAAGTCTGTCAGAGGCTCATCTCCCGACGGCGCTTTGTATTGGTATGCACGTTTATTAACCGGTGGCGGCGACGCTTTGGTTATTGCTCGTCGGTTACTAGCTATAGCCTCGGAAGATATAGGAAATGCTGACCCCAGAGCACTGCAGTTAGCATTAAACGCTTGGGATACGTACCACAGAGTGGGGCCTGCAGAGGGCGAGCGTGCCATTGCTCAGGCGGTTATTTATTGCGCTTGTGCAGCGAAAAGCAATGCCGTTTATAATGCGTTTAAAAGTGCACTAAGAACGGCTAAAGAGCACAGCGATGCGCCGGTGCCTGAACATTTACGTAACGCACCAACCAAGGTGCACAAGGCTCAGGGATATGGTGCTGACTACCAGTACGCACATAATTATCCTAACGCTTACGTTCCGGGTGAACGTTACTTACCGTCAGAAATAGCCGGCACCCAATTTTATACGCCGGAGCCTCGCGGCATGGAAATAAAGTTGCAGGAAAAGCTCCGTTGGTTGCAAGATATGGACTCAAAGTCAGACTGGCACAGGGAACCCGATGAATAACCTCCTTCTTCATTTCTTTTGCGTAGCTGCGGGTGGCGCAATAGGCGCATCGGCACGTTTTGCCATGGTTCTGGCTATGCAATCATTTGGGTTTCGGGCATTCCCTTTTGCCACGTTGACCGTTAACATAATAGGTTCGTTTTTCTTAGGGTTGTTACTGGCTTACGCAGAGCAACAACCCGTTTCTGAAACAACTCGTTTATTTTTAGGAGTTGGTTTACTGGGCGCTTTTACAACCTTCTCGACATTCTCAGTCGAGGTTGTGGCTTTAGCCAGTCAGGGCGAGCTGTTTAAAGCGGCTCTGCACATTGCCTTTAATGTAATTATTTGTATTGCTGCTGTTTTCGCGGCAATGATGTTGTACTCAACAACGGTTAAATAGGACACTCATGCTAGACGCAAAATACTTCCGAGAGGAATTAGACCAGACCGCAAAAAAGCTAGCAACGCGAGGCTTTGACTTAGACGTTGCCAAATTACAAAAGCTGGAAGAGCAGCGCAAAGAGGTGCAAGTACGCACCGAGCAGTTACAGGCAGAGCGTAACAGCCGCTCGAAAGCCATAGGTAAGGCAAAAGCATCGGGTGAAGATATACAACCGTTGCTGGACGCGGTAAGCGATTTAGGCGAGCAGTTGGATAACGCTAAAGAAGAATTGAAAGTTATCCAGCAAGAACTTAACGATATTATTATGGGTGTTCCTAACTTGCCGGCAGACGAAGTCCCGGAAGGTGCGGATGAAGATGAAAACCAGGAGGTTCTGACCTGGGGGAAGCCTAAGTCGTTCGACTTTGAAGTGAAAGATCATGTCGATTTAGGCGAAGCATTAGCCAAAGGTATGGATTTTGAAACTGCCGCAAAACTTACTGGTGCACGCTTTGTGGTTATGCGTGGTGGTATCGCCCGCATGCATCGCGCCCTGACTCAGTTTATGCTGGATTTACATACTGACGAGCATGGGTATCTTGAGACCTACGTGCCTTATATGGTGAATCAGGATTCATTATATGGAACCGGGCAGTTACCTAAGTTCGGTAAAGACTTATTCCATATTGAAGGTGAGTCACAAGATCAAATTCCTATGTCGTTGATTCCAACGGCTGAAGTGCCGTTAACAAACTTATACCGTGATGAAATTGCGGATGAAGACGAGTTACCGCTTAAGTTTACTGCGCATACGCCGTGTTTTCGCAGTGAAGCCGGTTCTCACGGTCGCGACACTCGTGGGCTTATCCGGCAGCATCAGTTTGATAAAGTGGAACTGGTCTGGTTGGTTAAACCTGAACAGTCAATGGACGCTTTAGAGCAATTAACAGGTCACGCTGAAGCCGTGTTGCAAAAACTTGAGTTGCCGTACCGTAAAGTACTGCTTTGTACTGGGGATATGGGCTTTGGTGCAGCTAAAACTTATGATCTGGAAGTCTGGTTGCCAGCGCAGGAAGCGTACCGTGAAATTAGCTCCTGCTCGAATATGCAGGACTTTCAGGCGCGTCGTATGCAGGCTCGTTTCCGTCGTAAGGGCGCAAAGAAGCCTGAACTTATGCACACATTAAACGGTTCAGGCCTGGCTGTTGGCCGTGCGTTGGTCGCAGTGCTGGAAAACTATCAGCAGGAAGACGGCTCAATTGTTGTTCCTGAGGTATTACGTCCTTACATGGGCGGCGTAGAAGTACTTAAGGCTTAAGTTAAATACATTTAGCTGGTTTAGGCAGGCCTGCAATTCGTGTGGCCTGCTTTGCCGGGCCCTTAGGAAACAGCTTGTACAGATAACGACTGTTGCCTTTATCCTCGCCTAACTGCTTTTTCATGGCTTTAACCAGTACGCGCATTGCCGGGCTGGTATCAAACTCACGGTAGAAATCCTGCACAAAAGTCACGACTTCCCAGTGTGCCGGGGTCATTTCTATACTCTCTAACTGCGCAAAGTGAAGCGCCAATTCCTCGCTCCAGTCGTCTAAGTTTGCAAGGTAGTTGTGTTTGTCGGTTTCGTATTCTTTACCGTTAAATTTAATCATGCCGTGTTATTACCAGGTTATCTGTTGTTGGAAGCTAAGCACCAGCTCAACCCACTGCTCGTCCGATTTTAACATGACGTAGTCAGGCAGTGCAGTATCCAAAGCGTCAACTTCCTGTTTACGCGCATAAACCGGTAATTCAACAGTTGACTCAGATGGCAGTTCGTTGAGTGCTACGCCGGATATAAGCAAGGCATCAGTGTCACTCAGCAGCCGGTCATGTTGTTCCAGCCAGGACACTAAAGACGAATTTCTTAACCAGTGGAGAGTAGAGGTCATGAGAATTGTAATACCTCGTCAAATTGGCTTAGGTGACTCTTTAACTGTCCTGGCGAGACTATAACCGTATCAATGCTTGCGGGCAGGGCGCTTGTATCGGTTAACTCTTCTGAACTCATTACAATAGGTTCAGCATCCAGCAACTCCAGCATGGCGTAACGCTTTGAAGGTTGGTTCAGTAAAGACTTAACGGCTTCACCGGACAATATTAATTGCACCGGATAATCAAAGCTGGCTAATGCTAAAGCGATATCAAGTGCTTCGGTTGCTGAGTCGCTCGCAGCACTGCATTGTAAAATAGCAATTTTTTTCATGGTCATTAAAACTGTAAGGTCCGGTCGCTGTTAGCCATGGCAGTTGCCAGAGCGGTTAAACCTGAGGCTTCAAAACCGGGGTGGAATTTTTCCATTCCCTTGCGTTCAGCTACGGTATGGCAGACCACCAGAGGCACATGGTTTTGCTGGCTAAACTCTTCCCATTGCGTAATCAAGTCTTCATTTTCTGCAGGCGTAGGAAATTCCGCATGATTTACTGACTCTCGATAAAAAAACACACAGGCTATAGTGTGGCCGGTGGTGATAGCCGCTTTCGCAAATGCCAGAGCATTCATAGATTGAGTGTGTTCTTTAACTGAGTTTTGAAGGATGAGTGTGAGTTTAGCCATAAATTGTCCGTTCATACAAAAACGCCCCGCAATGCGGGGCGCTTATTACGATTTTACAGAAGCGATTAATCGTCGCCACCAAACGCCATTAGCAATTGTAGCAAGCTAAGGAACAAGTTATAAATCGAAACATATAAAGTGACTGTCGCAAGGATGTAGTTACGCTCGCCACCGTTAATGATGTCGCTGGTCTGCCACATAATCAGCATTGCCATCAATGGAATCATGATAGCAGATATTGCAAGCTGTAAGGCTGGCAGTTGGAAGAATAGATTAGCCAGCATCGCCACAAAAACCATGATAATACCGGCAGTAACCAGACCACCCAGTTTAGACATGTCTTTCTTCGTGGTTAACACATAAGCCGAAGTTGCAAAGAAGGTCAGAGCTGTACCGCCTAACGCAGTAGCTACCATCTCGCCACCACCAGGCATTGATAATGCCATGTTAAGGATAGGGCCAAGGGTGTAACCTAAGAAGCCGGTTAGAGCGAAGGTGAGTACAATGCCCATGCCGCTATCTTTGGTTTTGTGAATACCAAAAAGTAAGCCAAAGTAAGCAACTAAAGTGATAATGAAACCCGGATAGGGTAAGTTCATCATCGTGCTGATAGTAGCAACAATAGCACTAAAGGCTAATGTCATTGCCAATAAAGTGTAGGTGTTGCGTAATACCTTATTAACGGCCAGCGTCGATTCGTTCTGACCGACATAAGTCTGACTGCGATTGTTCATAGATTTCTCCGTGTTGAACTTACTGTCTGTTAAGACTGTTTTTTATTTAAAAAGTTTCCTCGATACTACAGCATTAATGGGGGCGTTGGGTAGAGCAGAAGGTAGTAATTTCTGGCGAATTTTGGTCGGTTTGTTTAATAAACGCCCAAACGAACACTTTGTTCAAATTTTTACTTTACAAGCGTAACTTAGGTCTTTAATATTCGCCTCGTTCTCAACAACGAAGTTGCAGAGAGCAAAAATACGGAGAGGTGGCAGAGCTCGGTTTAATGCACCTGACTTGAAATCAGGCGTGGGTTCATACCCACCGGGGGTTCGAATCCCTCCCTCTCCGCCAAATTCACAAAAAAGCCCCACTCATTTGAGTGGGGCTTTTTTTGTGCCCGCAGCTTTTTGTTCCAGCCAATAGCGCAACTTTAAACCTCCTGTTATATTAAGCAAAAATGGAATTTTGCCATGGAATCGACCGTCAGTAATTGTAAGAACTGTAATACACCTCTTACCGGTGAATACTGCCATCAATGCGGCCAACAGGATAAACAAAGCATACGCAGCGTTTTTGCCGTTGTCGGCGATCTTTTTGGTGAGTTAGGGCACTGGGACTCCAGATTCTACCGTACTCTAAGAGGACTCTTTCTAAAACCTGGTTTTCTATCATCTGAGTTTATGAAAGGTCGCCACGCCTCTTATGTACCTCCGCTCAGGCTCTATTTCTTTATCTCGTTGATATCTTTTATGGTGCTGACATCACAGATAACCTTTAATGATTCACAGTCAAAGAGCGAGGCACGACAGTCCGAAACAGAAGTATCTGAAAGTGACTCTAACGAAAGTACCGTACGGCGCGGATTTGAGTTGCAGTTTGGCGATATTCCCTGGTTGAATGAAGAGCAAACGCGGATGCTTGAACAGAAACTTCAGCATTTAAAGCAAAACCCCCAGCTGTTTACGCAAAAACTGATTTCAATGACTCCGCAGATGATGCTTCTGATGCTGCCTTTTTGGGCTCTGTATTTAAAAGTCCTTTATTTATTCAGTAACCGTTACTACTTAGAGCACTTAACTGTAGCTTTGCATACACATGCTTTTTTACTGCTTTCCCTGATGTTGCTGTCGACATTAGGCTATATAACTAATCCGCTGATTGATAACTTTGGCTGGACCTGGTTAACCTTACCATCCGACTGGTTAGGTTATATTCTTATTGGGTGGATGTTCACTTATCTGCTATTGACGCAAAAGAGCTTCTATCAGCAAAGCTGGACATTAACTGTATTCAAATTTTTAGCCTGTGTTTTTGGTTATTTTCTTTTATTAAGCGCTTCTTTTGTATTAATGGTGATAATTGGTATTCTTAACGCTTAAATCAAACAGTCGTTTAAATAGGGAATAGTATGAACTTCCACACAGCTGTAGAACAAATCGTTGCGGATAAGAACAATCAAGTCATTGAACTACCTTCCGGCTGGGCTCAGGGACGCGCGTTTTTCGGCGGATTCAGCGGAGCATTGGCTGCTCAGTTTTTGTTGAAACAATTTCCGATTGAATATCATCTTCGTTCCATGAGTATCTCTTTTGTCGCGCCTGCTGAACCGGGTGAGGCTGAGTTAAATTACCGAATTTTGCGCGAGGGAAAATCGGTTATTCAGGTTGCTGTCGAACTGCAGCAGCAAGGGCAGATTATGTTGTCTTGTCTGGCGAGCCTGGGCAAAGGCCGAAGTTCAACGGTTACAGTGGTAAGTGAAACGCCACCCGATCTTAAAACCATCAACGACGGACCAGGTTTACCTGAAGCGGATATTGTCCCAGAGTTTGCGAAAAACTTCGATTACCGTATTACGTCAGGTGGTATGCCATTTAGCGGACAACCGGGAAGAACTTTTGGTGGCTGGATACGTTTTCGTGAAGAACAACAGCCGCTGACAACGGCAACTATACTGGCTTTAGTTGACGCCTGGCCACCGGCAGTCTTGCCTCATCTGGACAGCCCTGCGCCGGCCTCGTCTTTAACCTGGACTATTGAGTTTCCCGATATTCCTCTACAAAGTTTCAGTAGCCACGACTGGTTTCAGTACGAAGCTTTTATTGAGCATGCTGAACATGGTTATGGGCACAGCCGCGCTGGTCTGTGGAGTGAGAAGGGCGAGTTATTAGCTATAAGTCGACAGACTTTTACGGTATTTGCGTAATAATTGTATGAAAACGACACCAGCAATCGTCAGACAACACCTTATCGATACTCAGCCGGGTATCGACTTGTTGCTGCTTCAGTTGCCCGAGCGAGGCTTATTGGCGGCATCTGAAACACCTGTTATTGAAGCCTTACCACGAATTATTATTCGTCAAATGCTGTCTTTAAAAGCCTCCGCAACCATTATTGAAAGAGCGGAGCAAAAGGCAAAAGCATTAGGAGTAGGCCGGATTGCTTACCTTCCTGCGGAGGAATTAACAGGGTGCGGTGTCAGTCGTTCGAAAGCCTCAGCCATTAACAGCGTTGCTCACTGTCATCAAACTCAACCTGAGAGAATAGAAGCCTGGTCGCAGATGAGTTCAGCTGACCTGATTAAGGATGTGACTCAGCTTAAAGGTATTGGCCCCTGGACGGCGTCTATTTTAGCTATGTTTCATTTTGCCCACGAAGATCTTTTCCCCATTCAGGATAGCTCGCTGCGTAAAGCCATGAGCTTGCTGAAGGACCAGGATATTTTGATCATTCCCGAACGGGCTCAGCCTTACCGCAGTTATTTAGCCTGCTATTTGTGGGACATGCTGGATCAGGCACGCTTGTAGCCAGTATAAAAATTCACCTTGAAGCTAATCTTCAAATGTTGTTTTCACACCTTTGAATTGGCTTTTTCAGAGTTTTTGTAAAGTTCTGTAAAAGCCGCTTGTTATTGTCTTTAAAAGCTCAGAATATTCTATCCGAATTCGGGCAGGGTGGTACGGATTTAACCTAATCAGGAAGACTAACAAGGTATACAAATAAGGAATGTGAAAATGAACCGTATTATTTTAGCGATCCCCAACCCCATTATTAGCGCCGGCATGGCCTCTGTTCTGCAGCAACACTTCAGTGATCAAATATTGACTGTAACGGGTATTGCCGATTTACGCCGCGCTTGCTACGAGTATGAAGACGCTGTGGTTGTTTTATGCAGTCGACTTGGTGGTGCTGCAACAGTTGAACACTGGCGTCGCTTGAAGCGCCGTCACTGCGATCTAAAACTTATTGTCTGGGGTAGCAGCCAACAAGATATACTTGATTTTCAGTGTGGTATTAGTGTTGTCGACGGATACTTACTGGACTCATGCGACAGTGCTGACTTAGTTCAGGCTATTCGTTCGTTGAAACAGGGCAATGTTTTTGTCGCAGCGCCGGTTGCCGCTTATCTTGCACAGAATCCGCGTTCGCAGCAGCAAAAAACAATGGTTGATATGCTGAGTGAACGCGAGCTTCAGGTGGCACAAATGCTCAGTCGGGGTATTCGGGTAAGAGAAATTTCCCGGCATTTATGTATTAGCAGTAAAACAATAAATACCTTCCGTTATCGGATTTTCTCTAAACTCGGTATCGATGGTGATGTACAATTGTCTCATCTTGCAATTCAGTCAGGTCTTGTTGACCTAATTCAGTTTGAAGGTAGATGACAGAAGGTAATCAACAAAAGCATTTTGACAGCGACAGCTTTCTTCGTCACCTGACTCATCAGCCCGGCGTTTACCGGATGTACGATGAGTCGGGTGACGTGATTTATGTCGGAAAAGCAAAAGATCTAAGAAAGCGTGTGTCCAGTTACTTTCGTGAGAAGGTAGACCGGATGAAAACACAGGTGTTGGTTAAACAAATTGCGTCTATGGACGTTACCGTTACCAACACCGAAGCTGAGGCGTTAATATTAGAAAACACTTTTATAAAAAAATATCGGCCACGCTACAATGTTTTGTTGCGTGACGATAAATCCTATCCTTATATTATTTTAACCTCACATCAGCATCCGAAGCTTGGTTTTCACCGGGGCGCCCGGCGTGCGAAAGGCGATTATTTTGGTCCCTTTCCTAATGGCTCGGCTGTACGCGAAAGCCTGAACCTGCTGCAAAAACTGTTTCCAATTCGACAGTGCGATGATTCTTACTATCGTGCGCGCACCAGGCCTTGTTTGCAATATCAGTTAAAACGTTGCCTCGCGCCCTGCGTTAATGTCTGCACTGACGACGAATACAATGAACAGGTGGTGCTGGCAAAACAGTTCCTGCAGGGCAAGAATCAGCAGGTTATTGACGAGCTGATGAATAAAATGGAGCAGGCGAGTACAGATCTCGATTTTGAACGAGCCGCTAGATTTCGTGACCAGATAGCAGCGCTACGAAAAACTCAGGAACGTAACTCGGTTACCGGAAGCCAACAAGAGCTGGATGTTATTGGTTTGGCGCGTGGTAACGGAATGACGACAGTGCAAATGTTGTTTATCCGGGATAATCATTTGCAGGGAAGCCGCAGCTACTTTCCTAAAGTGCCGACAGATACTCCTGACGATGAAGTGCTCAGAGCCTTTTTGCTGCAGTTTTATTTGTCAGATACGGCTGGACGGAAAATTCCAAGAGAAGTGGTGCTTCCTGTCGATATTCAGCCTGATAACGTGCTCGCTGAAGTCATGAGTGATGCGCTGTCGCAGCCAGTTAAGCTGCAGAGCTCGGTGCGCGGAGACAAGCGTCAGTATCAGTCACTGGCTCAAAAGAACGCGGTTAATGCGCTAGAGAGTCGCCTGAATCAGCAAAGTACAATGAACCGCCGGACTCAAGCATTACAGCAGGTGCTGGAATTTGGTGTACCTATTCAGCGCATGGAATGTTTTGATATTAGCCACACAATGGGTCAACAAACGGTGGCGTCCTGCGTTGTGTTTGATCAAAACGGGCCCAAAAAGTCAGACTACCGCCGTTATAATATTACCGGTATAACGCCGGGCGATGATTACGCTGCCATGTCTAAAGCCTTGGCTAAGCGTTACGACAATGCTAAAGAGCAGGGCAACATACCGGATATCCTGTTTATCGACGGTGGTAAAGGACAGTTAGCTCAGGCGGAGAACTACTTTAACGACTGGGGGAAAGAAGCGCCGGTATTAATTGGCGTGGCGAAAGGCGAGTCGCGCAAACCGGGTCTGGAAACTTTGATCATGGCCGGTAGTCATGAAACCATTCCGCTAAGTAAAGACGCCAGTGCGCTGCATTTGATTCAGCACATACGTGATGAGTCACACCGTTTTGCCATAACCGGGCACCGCCAGAAGCGGGCTAAAGTTAAGAAAACCTCGACGTTAGAACAGATTGACGGGGTAGGAGCGAAGCGCAGACAGGCCATTTTGAAAAATCTAGGTGGATTACAAGAGGTAAAAAACGCTAGTATTGATAAATTAGCCAGCGTACCTGGCATTAGCCGAGCATTGGCAGAGAAAATCTATTACTCATTTCGTGATGAGTAAAAACAATAAGGAATCAGCGGATAATGAAGTGGAATATCCCTAATATTTTGACCAGCTTCCGGATAGTACTTATTCCGGTATTTCTGGTGGTTTTCTATTTACCAATGGAAGATGCGCGTTTCTGGGCTGCTTTTATCTTTTGGTTAGCGGCAATCACAGATGCTCTGGATGGCTATATTGCCCGTCGTTTTAACCAGTTTACTAAGTTCGGCGAGTTTCTTGACCCGGTAGCAGATAAAGCGATGGTAGTCGCTGCACTGGTTGTCATTGTCGAAGATTATAACTCTGCCTTTATTACCATTCCGGCGCTGACCATGATTTGTCGTGAGCTTATAGTCAGTGCGCTACGGGAATGGATGGCACAAAGCGGCCACAGAGCAAAAGTTGCTGTTTCGAATTTAGGTAAATGGAAAACAGTGGCACAGATGCTGGCCTTAATTGGACTGCTTTGGAATGCGAACGTTTATATTTATTGGTTATCGATGTTCTTATTCTATTCGGCTTTCGTTTTGACTGTGTGGTCCATGTGGGAATATTTACGCGGCGCCAAGAGTGAATTGACCAGAAATTAACTGCTTTGCCGTAAATTTGTGCAAACAGTCATTAAAATGATAAAAAGTCATTGACTGAAAACGATTAAACAGTAGAATGCCACGGCAGATGACGGTGCGGGAATAGCTCAGCTGGTAGAGCACAACCTTGCCAAGGTTGGGGTCGCGAGTTCGAATCTCGTTTCCCGCTCCAAATTCTGGCGGGTTGGCAGAATGGCTATGCAGCGGATTGCAAATCCGTGGATCTCGGTTCGACTCCGGGACCCGCCTCCATTATTCGAGAACACTTCTATGTAGTGCCCGGGTGGTGGAATTGGTAGACACAAGGGATTTAAAATCCCTCGAAGGTAACTTCGTGCCGGTTCAAGTCCGGCCCCGGGCACCAATTCCGAATTTACAGCAGTATCTGAAAGTTTATAAAGTCTTATAAATAAAGCCTCTCAGGCGATTCCTTGATTCCCCTTGTTTATTAAAACCTATTGGAAAATACGAACACTTGGTGCTACTTCTGATGTTGTAGCCTGCGGTTAGCCGCAGGTGAGATGCATAGAGCCAAGTTAAAATGGCTGAAGTCGGAACATACAGGTAAAATTTACTAGAACAGAACCCAAAGAAGAAGCCAATTAAGGCTTCTGCTTCCATTCTCCGTCAATTTTTACGTAGTGACCTGATTTGCTGCGCTCAATGGCGCGCTTTCCGGCTAACAGCTCGACATCGGCAACAGCAATGTCGTTGTCATTAGCAATGCGCGTGTATTCCTGACGACGAGCTTCGTTAATGTGCTTAACAATTTGCTCGGCTGTTTCGGTAGACTTTACTACTCCCAGGTAACCGTCGGTTTTTTCACCTACCAGACCTTGCTCTTTTGCGTCACTTAACTGTGCCATTGATTGCTCTAAGTTTAGCTGTTGTGCTTGTGCCATAGGGCTTGATAAGCCAATAAAAGCAACTAAAACTGCGGTTAGTAAATATTTCATTGTTGCATTCCTTTGTCGTTAAAACAGGCCACTGGATTCAGAGATTACGTCGTCGAGCGCTTTATCAACTTTCACGTAAATTTCATGCTTTATTTTAACGTTTAAGTTAATAGTAATAGGCTCTTTAGGTGCTGCGACCTGTACCGTCGGGGTACACCCCAGAACGAATAAGGGCACGCTTATTAGTAAAAAAAATTGCTTCATATCATCCCCTGATTAATTGATTTTCTGCTGTACTCGTTTACGGATCACATCATTCAAACTGTTGCTTATCTGTAGTCCTTTTATCAATGCGGGCAGGTCTTCTTCTAAGCTTACGTTAAGCTCTACCGGACGTCCATTTTCAAGCTCAGGGTTAGAGCCTTTTAACTGCACTGCTAAGGTCAATTTACCATTGTCATTATAGTCAACGGTCGTAGACAGTTGCTGGTAATAGAAGTTACCCAATACGCCGGCCAAAGTTTGTAGGCTGGGGTTACTTCCCGCAAGTTGAACCAGGGCGGACGAATCTACCTGCAAGTGCCCACCCGGAGCCAGCGCATTCAGGTAACCCCTTTCTACGGTTAAGTGGTTAGAGTCCCAGTGAACGGGTATGGTTCCTGAAACCTCACCATCTATGGAAATTTTGTTGCTGGGATACTGACGCATAAGTTCGCCCAGCGAAATTTTCTCAAACACTATGGGTAGTGCAAAGCTGTTGGTTAAAGAGTAACTCTGGTTGGGTACGCTAATGCTGCCACCAAAACCTTTAATGGTGTGATTAGTTAAATCAAGCGTTGACTGTAACGGTTGTTGAAAGGGCAGGTCGGCCTTAAACTCAGCGGTAATTGGGCCCAGCGCAAAGCCTTGTTGCACGCTACCAATGTGAAGTTGTGCGTTATCAACCCTAAGTTTTTCATTATTGGCACTGAAACCAAAGTCAATATTGTTATTCACCACAGATAAAGTATCAAAAACCCAGTCACCTTTTTGAATCTCTAACTGCCCGTTATCGAGGCGCCAGCGGTTATTATTTATGGAGTAAGTTACATCTGTCTGGCCGCTAATCGCCGCTTTACTGACAACAAGTTGAGGCATCATAGTTGTCAGCAGGGCATCCAGTTGTGGAACTTGCTTCCAGTTAAAATTTGCCACTTCAATTTTGCTTTTCAGCTGATCAGAATTAACCTGGCTATGGTGCGCCACTTTTATATGGTCACCGAGTACCAGCTCTCCGTCACCGGTCAGTTGCTGCTGTTGATATTGAAACTTACTGTCAAAAACGGCTTCAAGGTTGCGTATCGGCTCGAAATTAATCGCCTTGCTGTGAATGTTAAGGTCAAACTCTGCAAGCGTATTCTCAGGCTCTGAGTACGGGTAATGAATGCTATTGAAACTCAGTGTGGCCGAGGCGTCGTTGTCTAAAGCTTTAAGCTCAATGTGGGTTGGTTCAGTACTATGGAATTCGGCAGCTGTGGTCGAAATTGTTCCGGAAAAATCCGATATGAGTTTGCTTATCGTCATTGATTGCCCGGCAACAGGAAGCTGAATGCTGTCCGCATTCAGCTGCACATAATCGAGTTCAAACGAGTTAAATTGCCATTGGTTTTGCTTTAACGATAACTCAGAGGCGAGGCGAATCGCCTCGTTTTTTTCACCTTTAGCCACAGCACTCAGATTTAAAGGCCATCGGGTTTTATTAACAGCCTGTTGAGTATTGAGCAGTGAAACGCCCAAACTGTCATTACTTTTCAGCTCCCACGATAACGACGACAATTGTATTGGTAGCTTTGGCTCGATTAACGACGTTAAGTTTTCGGTACTGCCGTTCAGCTCAAGCTGATACGAATCTATAACCCCCTTATCCACATGTAACTGAAGCTCACCTGTTGTCGCTGTGGTAGTGTCGGTTATCTTTATTAAAGTGGGCTGTTTAACTGACACGACAAGCTCACCGGACAGTGCCGCTATAAGACTCTCCAATGTTGCTGAATCAATATCAGGTGCAAGATTACCGTTCCACTTAGCATCAATCGACACTGGTTCGGCCGTTACTTTGTCTGCAAACTGCTGTGCCGCTAACAGATAACTGCCACCGGCTTTCAGCCTTCCTGAGTTGTAATCATAATTAGCTTGTAACAGAGTGTTGTCGTAGCGAGCTTTTAATTTTATCTGGCCATTTTGTCTAAAAATTTTCAGAGTAGCGAGAAATGGATCCTGACTATTAACTTCTAAGCGCACATTTTTCTTGTTTATCAGTGAGAGACTTGAAGAGACATTTTCGGGCAACAAGCTGCCTTTCAGCTGTAGCGACTTAATATCGATACGTTCTGGTAATAAAGCCGGCATTTCCATGGAGAATATCTGCGCGAGATTTATCGCTGCGGAGGGACTGGTTCCGGTCGATTCGGGTGAGGAGTCAATTGTTGCTTCTAGCCTTTTAATCACAATGTGGCTGGTAGTCAGTTTCTCAAATTCCACTTCCCAGTCAGTAACACCAGCCAATTTCAGTTGCTGGTTTAAATAGAAGTAGCCGAACAATGCTATAGCAAATGCAATGAGCAGAAGTGTGAGAAGCATGGAGCTGCCGAGTGATATTAACCGCCATAGCTTCATTTAGATATTAGTCCTTTTAATAAACGATGCTCTTTAACTTGCTGTTTTATAACTATAGTTAGCACGGATGAACCCTTCAAGGCAAAACCAACTTCGCGGCCTCTCTTTAAAAGCTTTTCACTTGATCTGGTTAAAAAACAAACAAAAGCTTTACCTTCATTTAATTTCGATTATGATAACTATCATAATTATAAAAAGCGCTGACTGCAGGCATTTCGTCATTATTGGTTCTAGCTTCTAGTCAGAAATTGCACTTTGAAAGTTAAAGTTCTGTAAAGCCTCTTTTATACGCTGAGTTACGCAGATAGTCTAAACGCTGTCTATTAATTCACCATTAATGGCTTTTGAATAACTTGCGACAGGAGCTATCCGTGAGCACTATAACCAATACAGCAGTCAATGTGACGCCGGATACCCCGGTGTTTATGGGGTGCAGTAAACCTCTGGAAAGTGATGTTCAGTTTAGCTATTTTTTTAATGGTTGTTTTATCTATTCGTATAATCATACAACTGGGCATTGCACTTGTTTTACAGAGCTCGATGTCGCAACCGCTACGGTGAAGCCTTTTGGTTTAGTTGACAAACACTATGTGGTCATTGGCGATAAGCTTTTTCGCTCACCAGCACAAGCTAAGAAAGCCCACAGTGTATTACCCAATGTGAATGCCGCAAATGACAATAAAGTTGATGAACGTGTACCGCTTCCGAAAGCCGAAAATTTATCACCTATAAAGTCGTTAGCTTTAATTGAGCGTTGGTTTAATGAAGACTTCGATGTGAAGTGGGAAACCTATCAGGAAAGCCCTGAGTTCTATAATCTTATTCAATACTATCTGGCTCTTTGCTGTGATGCATACAAAGAAAAGCCCGATCAGGCATTTCTGGATGCAGGAGTTCAGGTTTACTTAAGCATGGCGCAATTCAGTTGGTTAAACCCGTCTATTTTGCACAACGCCGCGTGTGTGTACTGGTTAGCCGGAGAGCAGGACAGTGCCCTTGACTGTATTGAGCTTGCTTTAGATTTTCGTTACACCGGCATGGAAAGCCTGTTAAATGACGAAGACCTTGACGGTCTTAGAGAGCACCCACGGTTTCGTTGTCTGTCGAATAAGTACCAGGCATTAAAGCCGAAATTTAACTATGTTACGCCGGAGCTTTTCGAAGCCTTTGAGAATTTTGCGGTGCAGCAGTCTGACTCATTCGTGCGGTTTATGCGTGGCCATTTATTAAAAAACTTTAGGTTCTATGATATCTCTGAACTGAGTGCTCGAATTGATAGTTGCGAAAACGATGATGAGCGTGAATACTGGCAACGTCTGGCATCATTCAATAATAACTATTTATACAATTATATGCTGATGGACGAACCTATGGATCTGTTAACAGAGCAGGGGAAAGCCAATTATCAGTTGTTTCAGCAATACCGCCATTACCGGGTACTTAATCCTTTAGTTTTTGCCAAGGTAGCAGAGCAGTTGTTTCGTCACGCCCATTATTGGGGCAGTCAACATCACGGCTTTTTTAATCAGCGCGATAGCGCTTTGCTGCAACAAAGCTTTCAGCTGTTTCAGGAGTTTCACGTTGCGACAGAGAGCCTCTGTAGTGAAAAGCGCAATGAACTTATGGCAAAAGCAAAAGAGTACGATATCTTCAATTATATGGAAAAGTTGGGGAGTTGCTGATTGGGTTAACCAGCCTGACGTATAGTCAAATTTACTCTACAGCGTCCGGTTAACGGGTGCATAGCCTCTTTAAGTTGTTGAACTCCATGATATCTCAAGCGATCTTTTCCTCCCCAGACAAGCGCATCGGCGTGCTGAAGACTGAACTTCTGATACTTGTCAGAACGTTTAAAACCGCCCCACATAAAGGTTATAGGTAACCCAAAAGAAAATGAGACGATGGGCTTGGAAAAGTCAGTTTCATTTTTATCCTGATGGAGTCCCATTTTTGCACCCGGCGTGTAAACGTTGATGAGACAAGAGTCAGGCATAAAATTCTCAAAACCGGCTAACCGTGAAACTTGCGTTGCTTTTACTAGAATACTTTGGGGAATATCAGGCCATGGCTGACCTGTTGCAGGGTCGGTATTCTGGTAACGATAGCCGTGCTTATCGCTGAGCCAGCCGTAGCTTCCGCAACTGCTACTTTTCACCGACATTTTATGGCCTGCAGGGGTTGTTAAGTGACGCAGCGGTGATTGCTTTAAAGCCCCACGGATATCATTGAGCAAAGCTTCATCATCCGCCAACAAAAATTGGTGAAACAGGGTGGCTTGCTCACTTATTTCGGTGGTTAATGGTTCTGAGCCATTGTTGGCAAAGAGGTCAAGAGACGACATCAGTTTCCAGGAGTGAAAGCGTCATTAGCAAGCGATCCTGGCCTGGTCCTAAATAGTCACGCACCGTTTGTGTGGTGTTAAAGCCAAAGCTCCGGTAAAGCGAAACTGCTGAGGCGTTGTCTGGCGCGACACTAAGCTCCATTTGTTTATAACCAAGGCTGCGCGCAAGTGCTATAGAATCGCTTAATAGCAACTTGCCCAGTCCCTTGCCCTGGAATATTTTTCCCACCAATAGCGACATAAGAGATAAACCAGAGTCAGAAACCGGAACCATTAAACTATAACCTGCCGTTTTTTCTCCCGCCTTTAGAGTTAAAAAGGTGTGTGGCCATTGTCTTAATGCCTGATAGAAAAAGGCCGCAGAATAAGCGTCATTTGAATAAAGCTGTTTTTCTAAAAATGCAATTTTGGAAATGTCGTTATAGCTGGTATTGGCTACTGTAAAATCGCAAGGCTGCGCATCTGTCGTTGCAAGGGAACCTACGCATAAACGGCAGTCATCTTCATGAGGCGCAGATGCCTCAACGTAACGCAGCTTATGAGAGGACTTCTCCCTGTTACTGGAGACCTGATAAACACGTTCTCGCTTTTTATTTTGCTCGGTCATGGTGTTTGGTTCGGCGTTTGCCGCTGATCATAGGACGAATAAGCTCTATTTTACCAATATATGCGGTAACAACTACCGCTATAATATGAATAATAACCAGAGCAAAAATGATGTTGGCAGAAACAGAATGAATGGAGGTTAGAAAACTGTCTCCATAGAGCGCATTAATTTCTTCGCGGAGGAAGCCAGTAATGGCTTGCAGTAAGAATAAAGCCAAAAAAGAGAACACCATAAGGCCACCGAGCGGGTTATGCCCCTGAGCCTGGTTTACTTTTCTGTGGCTAAGTTCTGCGACGTGCTCTTTAACTCCAGCAACAGAAGGGAGGAAGTTATGGAAGCGTGCTTTTGCCGGCCCCGTAAAACCCCAGATAATCCTTATAATAACTAAGGTTGCGGCAGTATAACCCACGGCCTGATGAAAACTGCCTCCGGGTTCAAGCCAAAAGTAATTGAGACAAAAACACAGCACCAACAACCAATGAAAAGTTCTGATAAATCTATCCCAAATGATCATTGGTACTGCCTTCCTTACTGAGTTACTCGGTTTCTTGCTTGACGATACTGCCATCTACAGGATTAAAGTAAATTTCAACTTTCTGTTTACTTTTATCCTGACCGTAAATTTCGTAGCAATTTCCGTCAGTTACCTTAAACTCATTAATCTTGTAACCTTGTTCTTTCAACGACTGTTGGAACTGCTCTTGATCCAACCAGTTTTCCTTCGGCTCCATAGTGCACTGTGTGGTGCCTGATTCAGGGGCTCCGCAAGCGGTGACAAATAAAGCACTGGCTGCAATTGCAGATAATTTAATAAGTTGGCTTTTCATAAGTTCTCCATTTTAAATAAAACTTAGAATCAAATGTAGCAACTTCAACTGAATAACGCTAACGCTCTTCAAACATTAAAATGGCAAAACCCAGCTCATCCATAAAAAGTCCAGTCCGTCATTTGGACGCTTAATATCAGCATTTGAGTAGTGGGTATACCCTAAAGCGATGCGAGCATTGGAACTTTGGCTGTATTGCCACGAAAGCGATACCCGATCTTCGAACTGAAACTGAGTTGATAAGCGTCGGTTAGCTATCTGGGTTTTGTCGAAGTAGCTGCCGCCAATACCTGCTTCTACGTACAGTGGCCGCTCTGTTCCGGCTATTTGCCAGGAGAGGATAGGGCTAATGGTAAAAGCGGTAATATTGTCCGCTGTATTATCTGAATCCTGCCAGTGGTTTAAAGCAGCTTCTAAATGAAGGCTGGGTGAGCCTAACCAGGTAGGCATTTCGATCGGCAGGTTGGTGACCCTATAACCCGCTCTTACACCACGCAGTTGGTCTGTGGAATAGGCTCCGGCAACGTGAACCTCGTCCGCAAAAGATGAAAAACTCGATATTATTAGTACAACCAGTGATGCTCTTAACCACATATCACTCTCCAATAACCAAAAAGGGGTGACATTTTACATACAAACATGAATGTATGTAAACTGGAAAATGAACTTTGGCTAACTGACTGCGCGTTTTTTAGTCTTTATTCAAGAAGTAATCATTTGCAGCCATTTTATGAACGCTACCAAGGCTACGGGCTGCCTCTGTCGTTTGCGATAATAGATGCTTAGCGGATACTGACAGGGCTGTGCGGAGTCGTTATAGACTTTTAAATTAGACAGTCCGGGCGTAATAAGACTACTGTCAATTAATGCCACAGCTTGTTCTGCGAATGACAAGTCCAGCGACATTTGTACATCATTGCAATGAATAATACGTGTGGATTTCAATTGTTGACTGTAGGTCTTTAATATTGCCTGATGATCGGGATTCTCAGGGTTTACTAACCAGGGCAGTTGGAAAGGTGACTCATTGGTCTTAATGGCAGAAACCGGGATCATTTGATTTTTCTGTAACACAATGGACTGAATGTGCTTATCCGTGACTTTTCCATAACCAATGGCAAGATCCCAGCTTTGATGTTGTATTGCTGACGCCATTTCTGCGGCGCTTTCATTAATAAAGTACTCATTGCAACGGCTGAAACTAAGTTGAATGTGCGGGTACAGAGAATGAAAATCGGCAAGCTTTGCTGCTAACCAAAAGCGCAGTCGCTCAGAACTGATTGCGACGGTTAACTGGGTTGTTGTATTGTCACTGAGGTTTCGGGTGCGCTCAATGGTACGCTCCAGTTGTTCAAATATTTGCTCAATTTGAGGTGCTAATTCCAGACCGACAGGAGTGAGCGAATGAACCCGGTTGTCTCGCTGGAATAAGCGAACTTCAAGCTGTTCTTCCAGAGTTTGTATTTGTCGGGTGACGGCAGACTGAGTTACTCCAAGCTCTTGCGAGGCTTGTTTAAAAGAGCCACTTCGGGCGGCGACATCAAACACTCTCAATGCATTTAATGAGGGGAGTTTAGTGTTTTTCATGTTGATTAATAGTAATCTGTAATTAATAAAAAGTAACTTTGATTCTGGCATCTAAAGTTAAATTTCGCAATAAGGAGTTTGTATTGTCTTACTGGAGTGAGTTTTTAACTATCGCTTTGATCCACCTGTTTGCGGTTGCGAGCCCGGGGCCTGATTTTGCGGTGGTTTCACGTTATAGCCTGAGTTTTGGTCGTAAGGCAGGTTATTGGGTGAGTTTAGGTGTGGCATCAGGAATCATTATTCATGTTACCTATTCGCTTATTGGTGTGGCGCTGATTATTCACCAGACTGACTGGCTCTATCAGACTTTACTTTGTGCCGGTGCATTGTATTTAGGCTTCATCGGAACTCAGGCTATTAAAGCTAAACCCAGAAAGGATATGTCCGATAGTGAATTGGCCGCGACCCAGCCGCGTAAACGGAAAGCGTTTATTGTCGGCTTTATTACTAATGGCTTAAATGTAAAGGCGACTATTTTCTTTTTAACTTTATTTACTACTATTATTGCCCCGGAAACGCCTTTTGCTATCCAGTTTGGTTATGGTATTTACCTAATTGTTGCGACCGGTATGTGGTTTTTATTCCTCACATGGTTGCTGACTCAACCCCGCATTTTTAAAACACTATGGCACTACAGTCACTGGGTTGATCGTACGATGGGAGCTGCCCTTATTTTATTGTCGTTAAAATTATTATGGGAGTGGGCAAACCTGATAGAGCTTATCTGATAAAGCGTTTCAGGTTATACTAGTTACAGTTACCGAAGAAGAGATGAGAAAAGCTCACTATGCAGTTATTTGTGAATGATTTGACCGTTATTGATTGCTCTTACTTATGCCCGGAAAGGGGGATAGTTGGTGAGAGCTGGATTGTTGATATCGTGCTGGATGGCGCGTTAAATGAGCAATCTATGGTGCTCGACTTTGGTCGGGTTAAAAAGCAGGTTAAAGCCATTATCGATAACTCGGTTGACCATAAATTGGTCGTACCGGCAGAGCATTCGTATACAAAAGTAACGCACAACTCTGATGACAGCGCTAACTGGGTCGATTTTCTGCGCCCGGAACAAGGTTCTATTCATCTGTTTTGCCCGGCCGATGCCTTCGCCTTTATCGATGCAGATGTTGTCTCCATAGAGACAGTAACGGACTACTTGAAAGCCGTTATAAAGCGCGAATTACCGGTTAATGTCGAAGGTCTGCAACTGCTTCTGAGACCAGAAAATATCGATGGTTTTTACTATCACTACACACATGGTTTGAAAAAGCACGACGGTAATTGCCAACGTATTGCTCATGGTCATCGTTCAAAAATTCAAATTCGACTGGATAACATTCGCCAACCGGTGTTGGAAAAAGAATGGTCAGATAAGTGGGAAGACATCTATCTGGGCACTACCGAAGATGTTCGTTCAAAGAAAGAACTGACGCTGTCCGAGGCTGCAACGTCTGTAACCAGCGACTCGACTCATACCTATTACAGCTATGTTGCCGACCAGGGGCTGTTTGAGCTTATTGTTCCGAATGCAGAGAACTTTGTTATAGAGACAGACTCAACAGTTGAGTGTATTGCGGATTTTCTCGCTGCAGAAATTAAATCTAAGCATGCGGGTCAGGCTGTAGAAGTTCGCGCCTTCGAAGGGGTAGGAAAAGGAGCAATAGCCTATGCGTAAAATGATTGTTGCCGCTGCTTTAGCGCTGTGTTCGGCGAATGTGGCCTCAGCCGATGAGCCTTTATCGTTAGAAATAAAAGGGTCTTTAACTCAGGGGGCTTTAATTCTGGCTAAATCTGAGCCTGGTGTTACTGCAACACTGAACGGCGAAGCTCTGCAGGTAACCGAGCAGGGGTATATTGTTTTTGGTTTTCCGCGCAAGGCTGAATTAGAAAACACCTTAGTTGTCAGTAAAGGCGAGAAAACTATCACTAAGGAACTCAAACTAGAGCCTCGTGAATACAAGATTGATCGTGTCGATGGTGTACCGCAAAAGACCGTGACACCAGATCCTGAACAGGTAAAACGAGCCAGAAAAGAAGCGGAAAAGGTTTGGTTAGCCAGACAAAAAGAAACCACACGAACGGACTTTTTGACTGCAATTACTAAGCCCGCCGAAGGCCGCATTAGTGGTGTTTACGGCAGTCAGCGAATTTTTAATGGCGAGCCCCGCAATCCACACTATGGGGAAGATATCGCCGGGCCAACAGGGACTCCGGTTAAAGCGCCGTGGCCGGGTGAGGTTGTGCTGGCTGAACCTGATTTATTTTACTCAGGCGGTACCATCATTATTGAACATGGTTATAAAGTGAACACAACGTATTTGCACCTGAGTGAGCTGCATGTCGAGGTTGGTGACAAAGTTGAGCAGGGCGACTCAATTGGTGCTATCGGTGCCACAGGCCGTGCTACGGGACCTCACCTGGACTGGCGGGTTAACTGGGGAAATGAACGGTTAGATCCGGCCTTACTTCCCCAGCTTTATATGGATTAACCGGGAGGCGTTAACCAGCCTTTCAGCTTATCTGGTTGTTCTACGCTTAAAACATAGCTGCTTTTAGCCGGTTCTTGCCAGGTAAGCTCCAGTGTCATTAGCTCGTCGCGGCGAAACGCATGAATCGTAACCGTATCTCCGGGAATATATCGCTCCAGAATTCGTTTAACCGACTGCTCGGTTGCCTGCAAATGGTCAATTGCGATGATTTTGTCGCCTGCAGAAAGACCTGCGTGATAAGCGCTTTCATCATGATACACGTTAATAACGTCCAGACCCTGCGACGACGCTTTGTACTTAGCTCCAAAGTTGACACGCGCAGGCTGTTCTGACGCTTTTCCACCGACGCTGTTATCATCAACGGGCACCTGTTTCTGAACCATAACGCCAAAGTTTTGCAGCAACTCCACAAGCGACAGCGGTTCTTTGTTGTATAGGGCATCTTTCAAAAAGTCGGAAACATCAATGCCGGGATACTGATTCAGCCAATTAATGACCGTGTCGTCAGCTGTGCCAATGGATGTTTTACCAAACTCATGCCAAAGCTCTTTCATAACTCTTGCCAGAGTCAGTTTATGATCGGATTGCAAACGCAACATGAGATCGAGACTAAGTGCTATTAATGCACCTTTCGCGTAGTAGCTAACAATACTGTTCGGTGCATTCTCGTTCTGCTGATAAAACTTAGTCCAGGCCAGAAAGCTCGACTCTGTCACGCTTTGTTGGTATTGCCCGGCACCACGCTCAACCCGCGACAGAGTGTCGCCTAACAGCTTTAAATAACGCTTTTCGTCAATAATGCCGCTGGTGTGCAAAAGGTAGTCGTCAAAGTAGGATGTCATACCTTCGTAGAACCAGAGTTGCTCAGTGTACGACTCTTTATCCAACTGATAAGGAAGAAAAGCCTGTGGCTTCAGAGTTTTAATGTTCCAGCTGTGGAAGTATTCGTGGCAACACAGGCTTAAAAAGGTCTGATAGTTGTCATTCATTTCGTATTGATGAGCGCTGATTAAATCTTTACGGCTGCAAAGCAATGCGGTTGAATTTCTATGCTCCAGTCCGCCAAAACCACTTCCTACCACCATGGTCAGGAAGGTATAAGACTGAAAAGGTGCTTCCTCAAACAAGCTAATTTGAGTTTCGCAAATTTTGGCTAAATCCGCCGTTATACGCGAGGTATCAGCATAATGGCGGCCGCTTAAGACGAGAGAGTGCTTAATGCCGTGAGCAATAAACTCTTCGATGGTTAAGTCACCAATTAAAAAAGGATAGTCAATTAACGCGTCATAATCATCGGCCCGGAAGCATCCCCAGGAATGTGCTTGCCCATTTTTCCGGGGCATCCCGGTTGCGACCTTCCACTGTGGAGCTTCTGGCGGCGCATGCAAATGTAGCTCGCAGGGAAGGTCGGTTTGCCCCTCAACAGCAAGGCACAGACTGGTATTATTAAAGAAGCCCTGAAACTGATCCAGATAAGCCGAACGAACCGATAAGTCCCAGGCGTATACCTGATAGTGCACAGTAACAGGATGCTTCGAACGAGCCAGTTGCCAGCGGTTCTTACTTATTTGTTTAACCGCCAGAGAATGGCCGTTACTCTCGGCGTGCAAGCCAATAATGTGTTTACTAAAATCCCGTATTAAATAACTGCCCGGAATCCAGTTTGGTAACCAGAGTTCCTGCTCATCATTGGTTTGTTCAATAGTGAGAGTGACATTAAATAAATGCCCATGTAAATCGATGGGTCTTATATCGTAAGCGATCAAGAGACTCTCCTTTGCTTGACACAGCCTGACAACTAGCGATCATAGTAACATATTGATTCATCGCAAAGAGACCCCTATGCCAAGCAAAATTTCGCAGCTCGTTACAGGTCAGAAAATAGAAGTTCAGCTGTCCAATTCGAACGTTCCGGCTCGGTTTTATTCAGAGTTCATTGGTGCGGTTAACGAGCGCTGGGTTATCGTTAATATGCCTGACGCACGTAAATACAATGACATGCGTGATCTTTTGCAGGAAAAAACCCCGGTCATTGTCCGCTTTGTTCTAGAAAACGAAAGTGGTGAAATTTGCGCGTTTCGCAGTGAAATAAGCTATGTCATCTCGCACCCAACAAAAATGCTCTTTATCATGTGGCCAAATCAGATTGAGCACCGGGTTATTAGAAAAGGGCGCCGGTTCGACGCCTTTCTGCCCGCTTCAGTTTCAGGGCAGTCAATAAAAGGTGAAGAGAAAACTTTCAGGGGACACGTGCTGGATGTATCTGAGAGCGGATGTCGTCTTAAGCATGAAAAGCCCGAAGGGAAAATAGACGAGCTTTGGGAAAATGGCAGCAAAATTGTTTTAAAAATAGAACAGAAAAATAACGGCGACTTAACTCTTAAAGCTATAGTCCGGCAAGTAAAGCAAGTGGATGACCAGCTTGAGTTAGGTGTCCAGTTTATGGGGAACCAGAAGGACGAGGTTAACTCGCTTTTCTCCGGAAGCCTGGTGGATATTGACGAGTTATCGCGTTTAGAGTCCTCAACATAATGGAAAAACCGATAAAAACGCAGTGGCAACTATTGATGGATAACCGTAACCGGTTCTTTTGGTTGCTGCAGGCGGGAGGCTGGATAGGTTATGCGTTAGTGAACTACATAGGGTCACTAATGCATGAAATGCGGGATATCTACACCCTCATTATTATTTTGGGGGCTTATGCCGGCTTTTTGAGTACCATTCCGCTCCGTTATTTGTATCGGCGTATATGGGAATTTCCCCCGGCGCTTATGGTTTTAATTGCCATTGTGGTTTCCTATGTTACCGCCGTGGCCTGGGCCATTGTTGATAATGCAACTTACTGGGAAATTTATAAATTTGGGTTTCGCCCGGACAGTCCTTTTTTCTATTTGAAAAACAGTTTGGCCAAGTTTTACATCATTCTTAGCTGGAGCGGGCTTTATTTTGGTATTAAGTATTATCAGATGCTGCAGGAGGAGAAGCAAAAAGCGTTACTGGCTTCATCTATGGCGCATCAGGCACAGTTGAAAATGCTGAGATACCAGCTCAATCCGCACTTTTTGTTTAATACCTTAAACGCAATTTCTACGCTTATTTTGCTAAAAGAGAATGAGAAAGCGAATTTAATGGTGAATAAGCTAAGCCACTTCCTGCGTTTTTCGTTAGATAATGAACCGATTAAAAAAGTGACTTTGGAAAAAGAAGTGGATGCGCTGCTTTTGTATCTGGATATCGAAAAAGTACGTTTTGACGAGCAGCTTGAAATTGATATTCATTTGTCAGATGAAACTAAGAATGCTCTGGTTCCTAGCTTAATCTGCCAGCCTTTAATCGAGAACTCAATTAAGTATGCCATTTCAAATGTAGAAGGGGTGGGGAAAATCAGAGTTCGTTCCTGGTCAGAAAAAGAGAATCTTATTCTGGAGGTGTGTGATAATGGGCCGAAAATAGAAACCGATCCGGAAAAGCTATTCCGCAAAGACGGTGTCGGGCTTAATAACACTCGCCAAAGGCTTAAATCCTTATATGGCAAGCAGTATCGCTTTGAAATGCTAAAGGGTGCTGAAAGCGGTCTTTGTGTTCGTATTACCATTCCGATGGAAATGTTGGAGAGTCAAAGATGAATCGATTGAAAACCCTGGTTGTTGACGATGAACCTTTAGCCAGAAAGGGCTTGGCTATTCGTTTACAGGAGTTTGAACAACTGCAGTTAATGCCTGAGTGCAAAAGCAGCAGGGAAGCCGTCGATGTCATTATCGAAAATAACCCTGATTTAATTTTTCTCGATATACAGATGCCCGGGCTTAATGGTTTTGAAGTATTAAAAGCAGTTCAGGAAAAAGGGCATGAGCTGCCAACCGTGGTTTTTGTGACCGCTTATGACACCTACGCTATCAAAGCCTTTGAGGTCAGAGCGTTAGATTACTTGTTGAAGCCCGTTGATGACGACCGCTTGGCTGAATGCGTTAATCGCGTTATAAATGAACATCAGACGGTTAACGACGAACACCAGGACAAACTCATCAGTTTAGTTGCAGAGGTAACCGGGCAAGATACTCACACGTTATTAGAGAAACTGGCTTCGGGCGAAAATATCACTGCAGACCAATACCCAGACCATATTGCCATAAAGGACAGCGGTGAGATAACCCGGGTTGCTGTTAAAGATATTAAATGGATTGATGCCGCCGGAGATTATATGTGCATACATGCTGGTGACGATACCCATATTCTGCGACGCACAATGAAAGAACTGGAGCAGGACTTAAATCCTAAATTGTTTCAGCGGGTGCACCGCTCGGCCATTGTTAATATCAAACAGGTTGAAAAGCTCTGTAACCAGCAAAATGGCGAATACCATTTACAATTAAAAAATGGTCAAAAACTGAAAGTAAGCCGTAGTTATAAAGACCGAATTAAACAACTTATTCTGAGCTAATCATGTATCGACTGCTGGCAGTAATAACCTTTTTAATCCTGATAGCAGGGTGCACGGCGAACCTTGGCTACAAGTTCGCTGACACTCTGGTTGAGTGGGAAATAAAAGATTACGTTGATTTAACCGGTGAGCAGGAAGAGCTGCTGTCAGAAAAAGTTGATGAACTGCATATTTGGCATGCACAAACCCAGCTGCCCTTGTACAGAAATGAACTGAAAAATCTGAGAGATAAGGTCGATAAGCAGACGCTGAGCAAAAGCGATATAGGCGACTTTGAAGATAAGCTCTGGACGTTCTGGGATAATGTTTTAGTACGAGCCAAAGCAGAAGCGGATTTATTAGTGATGCTGTCTCTCAAGCAACGGCAACAGCTTATTCGTCGATTAGAAGAAGCGCAGGAAGAGCGTTATCAACGTTTTCAGGACGACCAGGAAGAGAACCCGATACTAAGAAGGCTGGACCGTATTTCGGAAGTGGAAGAGGACTTAGAAGATATCATTGGTTCTCTAACTAAAGAGCAGGATAAGTTATTACGCAGCTGGGTGGCTGATTCTCCTGAATTACGTGAGCAATGGTTAAGCTATCGCTCAAATTGGTTAGGTGAATTTGAGAAAGCGTTGCTGAAGCAACCTGTAGATGAAAATCAATTATCAGCATTAATTCTTGACCCACAACAACTAAGAAGCGAAGAGCTTCAGCAAAAAGCGGATAAAAATAGCCAGCTTCGTAAAGAATTCTTGTGGGATATGTATCAGAGCCTGACTGGGGAACAACGCAAAAAAGTGATAGAAAAGGCCGATGAATACATCGACCTTCTTGACTCTTTAATTGATGATTTTAGCGATTAACGAACTTCTATCATCTTACAGGTATTACTTGAGCCCACGGTTTCCATTACATCGCCGTGGGTTAGTATGATTAAATCACCGGCTTTTATGTGTCCACTTTTTTTCACTACCTCAATAGCTTCAGTTATCGGATTACTGACACTAGTAGAATCGAAATCTATAGGGTAAACACCACGGTATAAAGCTGATTTGTCGCGACTTTGCGGATGGCGGGATAATGCAAATATCGGTAAATGGGAAGTAATTCTCGACATAAGCTTGGCAGTAAAACCGGATTCAGTTAACGCTATAATGGCCTTGACCCCATTCAAGTGGGTGGCTGCGTACATGGCAGACATGGCTGTCGCCTCGGTAATGCTGGAAAACATTTCTTCCAGATCCTGGTGGCGTAACTGAGCGGTTGGATGTGTTTCTGCACCCAGGCAAATTTCAGCCATGGCTTTTACGGTTGCTACTGGATGTTTACCGGCAGCCGTCTCAGCCGACAGCATTACGGCATCTGTACCATCCAGTACGGCGTTGGCAACATCCATCACTTCGGCGCGGGTTGGCATTGGGTTTTCAATCATCGACTCCATCATTTGAGTCGCGGTAATAACCACACGGTTTAGTTGGCGTGCACGCGAAATAATTTGTTTTTGCTTACCCACCAATTGCGCATCACCAATTTCGACGCCTAAATCGCCACGGGCAACCATAACGGCATCGGATGCTCTGATAATGTCATCTAATGCATGTTCGCTGGCAACGGCTTCGGCGCGTTCAATCTTAGCGCATAATACGCCTTGTCCACCGGCTTCCCGGAGCAAGTGACGAGCCTGATTAATGTCGTCGCCAGAGCGGGGGAATGAAACCGCAAGGTAATCTACGTTAATTTCCGCAGCCAGTTTAATGTCCGCTAAATCTTTTTCTGTTAATGCGGCGGCTGATAAGCCACCACCCTGACGGTTAATGCCTTTGTTATTGGAAAGCAGACCGCCAACGGTCACTTCTGTTTTAACCTGGCTGCCATCAATCTCTTCAACTTTTAATTGAATACGACCATCATCCAGTAACAGAAGGTCGCCTGGGCTGACATCTTTTGGCAAGTCTTTATAGTCGAGGCCGACACGTTCCTGATCGCCGCTGTCTTTTCCAAGTTCAGCGTCTAAAATGAACTTATCACCGACAGCCAACGTAATTTGTTTTTGTTGAAAGCGGGCAACTCGAATTTTGGGTCCCTGCAAGTCACCTAAAATGGCAATATGGGCGTTTAATTCCCGGGCAATTTTTCTGACCATGGAAGCGCGTTGCTTGTGATCGTCACCATTGCCGTGAGAAAAGTTTAAACGAACAACATTGGCACCGGCTTTAATCAATTCTCTGAGCGTTTCCTCAGAGTCAGTAGCTGGCCCGAGAGTAGTCACAATTTTGGTACGACGAAGCATGCAAAACCTCAGCAAATTTACCCATGAATTTAAGCTTAAGTTTAGCACATGGACTGTTACAGTAGTACGAAATTTAATTGAAAGATAAAGGAGTTAAGCAAATATGAGTGAACACGACTGGAGTAACAAAAGTGAACAGGAGTGGCGCGAAATATTGGGCGATGAAGCTTATTATGTATTAAGAGAAAAGGGCACCGAACGGCCTTTTTCCGGAAAGTACTTGAGCTGTGATAAAGACGGCGTTTACCGTTGTGCCGGCTGCGGTCAGAAACTTTTTGAAGCCGGACATCAATTTGATGCGCATTGCGGCTGGCCAAGCTTCGATGAAGCCATAAAAGGCTCAATTGACTATGTAAAAGATTCAAGCCATGGCATGACCCGTACTGAAATACTCTGCAGTCAATGTGGCGGGCACTTGGGCCACGTATTTGACGATGGCCCAACAGAAACCGGACAACGGTATTGCGTTAACTCACTGGCAATGCGTCACGAGGACGATGAGTAGTAACCACGAAATTTGCCAGCTTCAATTTTATCGACAATGTCTTCAGCGCGCTCATCCCAGTCTTCGTACTGGTCTTCGCTGGCATTAACAATTGATTTCATGCTGTTTTTATCCAGGTTTTTCTGGCCGAACTGCCAGGCAACCTGGGACCAGACATAAGCTTCAGGGCCATTGCCTTCTTTTAAATACATAGACACTAACGTTGAAGGTATTTCAGGGTTAACTCTGTCATCGGGACGATACAATCGAAGTGCACTGTACAGAAGCTCAAAGGTTTTTTGTGAGTCTTTCTTAGTATAATAGGTGGCTAGCGCTAGTTTAAGCTCAGGCGTTTCCATTTTCTTGGTGCCTTCTAACGCCAACAGCCTGTCCAGTGCACCTTGGTCGCTTCGGTTAGCCCAATGCCAGTATAACCATAGAGGGTGTTCGGAATCAGTGGTTTCGTCAGCAAGTTTCTCTATATTTTTTCGGGAATTAATAAAGGCTTCTAAACGTTCCGACTGCTTCTCTTTGGATTTTGTCATTTCAAGTGTTGCGGCCAACTCGATACATTTTGAGTACTCTTCCAGATCCCTCATGACAAAGTACTGGTTTTCGTTCGTATCGTTCAGGCTGCGGTCATAACGACTATATATGAGTTTACTACGTTCTACACTGCACCAGTTGTCGGTATTTAAATCGCTACAAATACCAGGTGTAGACTCGCAGATCTCACTGACTGACGGTTTCCCTTCCATACATCCGGTTAAGGCTAGAACAGCACTTGTAATAACAATTTTTTTAAACATAGATATCAACATTTTTTTAGTGAAACACAATTGTTTCGTAAAATTGGCTTCATGCCAAGCTTTTCAGTACAATATCGCGGTTTTTAAGCGTAGCACTTTATAAGCTCACAGACATTACCATAGAGGACAGGGCTCACTATGAACTCTAACCAGCAGGATCCAACCTTATCAAGTTGGCAGGAACGTCAGGAATTCGCCGAGCAGATGCAACCTTTGCTTGGGAAGTTGTACCGGAACTTCGGTGTGGAAATTTTGGTTTATGGCCGTTCATTACTGAACGTGTCGACCATTAATATTATTAAGGCACACCGTCTTATTCTTCGCCACGAAGGGCAGAAAGTTCGTTTACGCGAAAGCTTTCCGTTCTTGCAGGCTATGGCAGAGCTGAAGCTGTCCCCGGCACGCGTTGATTTAGGTAAACTCGCCTATGGCTACTTGTTTGGTGATAAAGCTGATGGTTTATCGGTTACAGATTACGTCAAACGTGAGTTAGCAGACATCATTGACTCAGAAGATAATATCGAGCCTCGTGACGTCGTTTTATATGGTTTTGGACGGATAGGGCGCTTATTGGCTCGGCAGTTAATTGAACGTAATGGCGGCAACAACAAAATGCGCCTACGTGCTATTGTTGTTCGCGGCGGTCGCGATGGTGATTTAGAAAAGCGGGCAAGCTTACTGCGCCGTGACTCAATTCATGGTTTATTCAACGGTTCAATAACTGTTGACCATGATAGCCAGAGCATAAAAGCTAACGGTACCAGTATTAAAGTGATTTACTCTAATGGACCGGATCAAGTGGATTATACCCAGTACGGTATTAATAACGCGATTGTTATCGATAATACCGGTATCTGGAAAGATGAAGATGGCCTGGGTCTGCACCTGAAATCAAAAGGTGTTGATAAGGTACTTCTGACGGCTCCATCAAAAGGTGATATCAAGAATATCGTGTTTGGTGTGAACGATAAAATGATCGAAGACAGTGATAAAATCGTTTCTGCAGCAAGCTGCACCACCAATGCGATTACGCCTGTACTCAAAGCGATAAATGACGAGTTTGGTATTCGTAATGGTCACGTAGAAACCGTTCACTCGTACACTAACGATCAGAACCTGATTGATAACTACCATACTGCCGAACGTCGTGGCCGTTCAGCACCTCTGAACATGGTTATTACCTCTACCGGCGCAGCTAAAGCCGTTGCTAAAGCTCTTCCGGAAATGGCAGGTAAACTGACAGGTAATGCCATTCGCGTACCAACCCCGAATGTGTCAATGGCAATAATGAACCTGAACTTTGAAAAGTCGACAAGTCGCGATGAATTAAACGATTATCTGCGTCAGGTTTCGTTGCATTCAGAACTGGCTAACCAAATTGATTATACCGCTTCAACTGAAATTGTTTCTTCCGACTTAGTGGGTTCACGTCATGCTGGTGTAGTTGATTCTCAGGCAACAATAGTAGAAGACGACAGAGCAGTACTGTACGTTTGGTATGACAACGAATTTGGCTATAGTTGCCAGGTTATTCGTGTGGCTGAAGCTATGGCCGGACTTAAGGTTCCTAATTTACCTAAATAATGGAAAAAGCGCCTGCGGGCGCTTTTTTTCTACTCTCTTTCTCAGAAACAACACATAAAGGTGAAGTATGCATATCACTGCAAACTTTGACAGTGGCAATATTCAGGTTATCAGTTCAGACAATGCCGATAACATTCGTTTAGCTATCAAAAAAGATCAGCAGTCTGATTTTTACCAATGGTTCCATTTTAAGCTGTTTGCTGAAGCCGGCGAAGAGCACGTGATGACGATTGAAAATGCATCTGACTCTGCTTACCCCGACGGTTGGAAAGAATACCAGGCACTTGCCTCATATGACCGTGAGACCTGGTTCCGGGTTCCGACGGAGTACAATGGCAAAGAGCTGACTATTCGTCATACACCAGAACAAGAAAGCGTTTATTATGCGTACTTCATCCCTTATTCGTATGAGCGTCACCAGGATCTGGTTCAATCAGCTCAACAGTCAATTGACTGTTATCACGAGCTATTAGGCGAAACGATAGACGGCCGTGAATTAAACTTATTGGTTATAGGTGAACCCGCTGAGCACAAAAATACCATTTGGGTGACTGCACGCCAGCATCCGGGTGAGTCAATGGCTGAATGGTTTATGGAAGGCTTAATTACACGTTTACTGGACGACGAAGATGGCGTTGCCCGTAAGCTGTTAGACGAAAACGTCTTTTACGTTGTACCAAACATGAACCCGGATGGCAGTGTCCGTGGCCACCTTAGGACCAACGCCGTTGGCACTAACTTGAACCGCGAATGGGCCGAGCCAAGCCTGGAAAAAAGCCCGGAAGTTTTTTATGTGCTAAAACGCATGCAGGAAACCGGTGTAGATATGTTTCTTGATGTGCATGGTGATGAGGCTTTGCCTTATAACTTTGTCGCAGGCTGTGAAGGTATTCCTTCATATGACGAGCGCCATAAAGACTTAGAAGACACTTTCAAGTCAGCCTTTTTAGCTGCAACTCCAGAGTTCCAGACGAAGTATGGTTATGAACTGGATGAGCCGGGTAAAGCGAATATGACCGTCGCAAACTCTGCGGTAGGTGAGCGTTTTAAGTGTTTGTCTTATACGCTGGAAATGCCGTTTAAAGACAATGCAGACTTACCTGACGAAGATTTCGGCTGGTCAGTCGCCCGTTGTCAGCGTTTAGGAGAAGATGTTTTAACCGCAATATTGGCAGTCTCACCAAAATTGCGTTAAAACTAGAGTTGGATCACAAAATAATAACAACAAAGGGGGTCTTCCTTGGAAGCGCTCAACAATTTTTTGCTTTGGATTGACGGGTTTTTAGGCTCTGCTGCCTATTTCCCGTTTATTTTGCTCGGTGTGGGCTTATTTTTCTCACTGTATCTTGGCTTTCCTCAGGTACGCTATTTCAGACATGCCTGGAGAGTACTGGCAGGGAAATTCGATAAAAAAGACTCACAAGGTGATACCAGTCACTTTCAGGCTTTATCGACCGCGTTATCAGGTACTGTAGGTACCGGTAATATTGGTGGTGTTGCACTGGCGATATTCCTGGGTGGCCCGGCGGCTATCTTCTGGATGTGGATGACGGCATTCCTCGGTATGACCACGAAGTTTGTCGAAGTTACCTTGTCGCATAAATACCGTGTAAAAACCGAAGATGGCACCATGGCTGGCGGACCAATGTATTACATGGATCGCCGCCTTAATATGAAATGGTTAGCGGTTATCTTTGCAATTGCGACTATTGTTAGTTCCTTTGGCACCGGTAATATGCCGCAAATCAATAATATTGCGCAGTCAATGGAACAGACTTTTTCAATTGATCCAGTCTGGACAGGGGCTATCCTTTCTATTTTACTGGCAATGGTCATTATTGGTGGCATCAAGCGAATAGCAGCGGTTACCTCGAAAATCGTTCCTATTATGGGAATTGTTTACGTCATCGGTTCTTTGAGCGTAATTCTATTCAATATCGATAATATCGGCTCATCTTTTGCTTCTATTTTCAGTGACGCTTTCACTGGTTCAGCGGCTGCAGGCGGATTCCTTGGGGCTAGTTTTGCCTATGCCTTTAACCGTGGTGTAAACCGTGGCTTATTCTCGAACGAAGCGGGTCAGGGTTCTGCTCCAATTGCACACGCATCAGCTAAAGCCAAAGATCCTGTTGCTGAAGGTTTAGTTTCAATTCTTGAGCCTTTCCTGGACACCATCTTAATCTGTACTTTAACCGGTCTGGTTATTTTGTCTTCCGGAGTTTGGACTGAGAAGTTTGAGAATAACTTTGCCAGAAGCGATCTGGACTTCGTTGTTGGTGAGTACAATGATGTTGACAAAGAAGACCGGCAGGAGCTTTACAGATACCTGAACGACTACGACGATACTGAAATTAAACGCTATTCGGGTACGCTGAATGTTGTTGATGGTAAGGCGCAGACTAATGGTGAAATCACTATTTTGCATGCACGCTCGGTCGCTGAAGACGTGCGTTTCATTATTGCCGGAGAAGATGCTTACAACGGTCAGGTGAAAATTGAAAATGGTAACTTGATTAAAGAAGACATCGAAGTTGTCGGGAAGTCACTTGTGCATTCCGCGGCTCTGACCTCACTGGCTTTTGCTAATGGGTATTTCGGAGACTACGGACAGTACATTATTCCCATTACTCTGCTAATGTTTGCTTTTTCTACTGCAATAGCTTGGTCGTACTACGGAGACAGGGCGGTCGTTTATCTGGTCGGCCAAAAAGGTGTTATGCCTTACCGCATACTTTATGTCGCAGGCTTTTTCTGGGCGTCATTTGCAGATACGACTCTCATCTGGACAGCTTCCGCCGTTGCTATCGTTCTAATGACCTTACCTAACTTACTGGGGATGATTTTGCTTCATAAGGAAATGAAATCGACGGTGAAGTCCTATTGGAAAGACTTTGGCGATGCCGACAAGAAAAAGTAATGTAATAACGGTCAATTAAAGCAAAACGGTCAACCCAAAGTTGGCCGTTTTATTTTTTATTCCCTCGCAATGCTTGAAATTGAGAGCAAAAGCCTTATATTGCAAGGACTGCATAAGAGATAGGTAGTTTATGGCGTTAACACAATGTCCTTCGTGTAATAAGCGAATTTCAAGCAAAGTAAAAGAGTGCCCTCATTGCCAGTTTGTTCTGGCCGGTCAGTCTAAAGATGATATCGAGCGTGAAGCCATACGGATAAAGCAGGAAAAATCCGACAAGCTGGTTTCCCGTTCAATGCTCGCCTTACTGATATCGATTGCCGCTTTTACTTACTTATTCCTTCAGCAACCTATGCCTAAAACGTGGCAATACAGCGTTGCCGTTGGCTTAATGGTCGGGGGATTAGTTTGGTTTATAATCAACCGCGTGCAGCTTGTCTTTTTAAAAAAGAAAAAGCGATAAACTATGCAATTCGACGACTTAATTAAAAGTATGAATCAGGACATTTACGAGCGTCTGGTTCAGGCGGTTGAAACCGGTAAATGGCCAGATGGTAATCGTTTAACTGATGAGCAACGTGAAAACTCCATCCAATTAGTTATGGCTTACCAGGCTCGGTACGCCAGCACTGAGGAAGCTTTTACTATAGGTGCTAACGGCGAAATAATTACGAAAACCAAACGGCAATTAAAAGAGCAGTTCAAAACTGACTCTGGCGAACAAATTGCTCGTTTCAAACTCGACCAACAAGAAGGCGAATTATGAGCTCTCAGCTGTATTCTGACTTATTAGCCCAAAGCCGGGCCTTAACAGAAGATGAGCCCGATTTAATTGCAAATCTTGCGAATATCTCTGCGCTACTCTACGAGCACATTGAAAACATTAACTGGTTAGGTTTCTACCTTACCCGTTCCGATAACGAATTGGTGTTAGGTCCGTTTCAGGGCCGCGTCGCTTGTGTTCGTATTCCTTTTGGCAAGGGCGTTTGCGGCGTTGCTGCAGAAACCCAAACCTGCCAGAGAGTCGAAGATGTTCACCAATTTGCCGGACATATAGCTTGTGACTCAGCATCAAATAGTGAAGTTGTTGCACCTATAGTTGTTAACGGCAAAACCGTTGCGGTACTGGATGTCGACAGCCCGTCCGTGGGGCGCTTTAGCGAAGAAGACGCAAAAGCCATTCAGGCTATTGCTGAGCACTGCCAAACTCTGAATTGGCAAGGGTTGCAGTCATAATATGTTTGTTGAATTCGATATTCACAGTTATTTAGTAACCAAACAAGATGTTATTTTCTTTGAAGAGCATGAAGAAGAAGCCGCTGATAAAATAAATGAAATGCTGCATCTTATTAATGCATTACGAGAGGATGACGATACAACAGAGCAGCTTGAAGAAATGGTTCGCCGTACTTTGTACGACTGGATTGAAGAGCCTGCATTGCTAGATTTGTCATTTGATGAAATGGACGACTATGTTCGAAACTTAATGAAAGTTGTCCGCGAACAGGAAGAAGAATGGAATGAGTGAACCTGAAAAGCTGACGAAAAGTAAAGATGTCATTGCCTATTTAGCCGAACAGTTTCCAGACTGTTTTACTATTAAAGGCGATGCCAAACCTTTAAAAATTGGTATTTTTGAGGATTTGGCGAAACGCCTTGAGGACGATGACAAAGTAAGTAAAACACGTTTAAGAACAGCTCTGCGTCATTACACCAATAGCTGGCGGTATCTATACAGCGTTAAAACGGGTGCTCAGCGAGTGAATTTAGACGGCGAGCAGGTAGAAGCTGTTACAGAAGAACATCAGCAGCATGCGCAAGAGACTTTAAAAGAATCTAAAGCTAAAGTTGCAGAGAAAAACAAAGCAACCAACAAGGCTGCCGCGAAAAAAGCTCCGGCTAAAGATAAACCTGAAAATACAGCAAAAGCTAAACCGAAAACCGCAAAAAAACCGGCCAAACCAAAAGTTAAATTGGCAGATGTGGAACTCAACAAGCTTTCTGTTGGTCAACAGGTTCAGGTAAAAGCGGGGAATACCCCCATGTCAGCAACAGTTTTAGAGCTGGACAAGGACGACGTTCAGGTTCAGTTGCAAAACGGTTTAATTATGAAAGTTAAAGCAGATAAGATTTTTCTGCGCGCTTAGGAGTAGTCAATGAAACACTGGGCTGTAAAGAAATGTGCATTGGCACTGATGTGTGTTGTTCCTGCTGCGGTTGCCATACCGCCAGAGCACAAGATCAGTGAATTACCAGAGTTAGAGCAGGAAGCTCAGCATGATACAGCCAGTGAGCGTATTGCGTCCTACTTTACTCGTTATCACTTCAGTAGTTTGACGCTGGATAACGAGTTATCTGAGCAAATTCATGAGCGCTACTTTGACTTGCTGGATTACAGCAAAATGTTTCTTCTGAAAGAGGATATAGAAGCCGCCCAGGAGTATCGTCATTTGTTTGATGACATGCTGAAACGGGGGGAGCTTGATGTTGCTTACGACATTTATCAGAAAAGTCTTGAGCGACGTTTTCAGCGTTACGAGTATGCGCTGTCTATACTGGACGAAGACAAGCCCATGGATTTTTCGGTTGAGGGTGACAAGTACTACTACGATCGTGAAGATGCTGATTGGGCGGAATCCAAAGAAGAGTTGGATGAGCTTTGGCAAAACCGTGTTAAATACGATGCGCTTAATTTGAAACTGGCCGGTAAAGAGTGGCCAGAGATAGTTGAGACACTCGGCAAGCGTTATAACAGTGCATTAAATCGACTGACAAAATCGAAAAGCGAAGACGTTTTTCAAACCGTTATGAACGCGTTTGCCCGTTCAGTTGAGCCGCACACAAGTTACCTTTCGCCTTCCAACTCAGAGCGGTTCCAGCAAAATATGAATCTTGAATTGGAAGGAATTGGCGCTGTACTTCAGTCGGAATATGATTACACCATTATTCGCAGCTTAGTCCCCGGTGGCCCTGCGGATAAAACCGATGAGCTCTCTCCGGAAGATAAAATTATTGCTGTAGGTCAGGGCACTGGCGAAGACGAAGAAGAATTCGTTGATGTCATCGGTATGCGTCTGGATGATGTTGTTGAGCTAATTAAAGGCCCTAAAGGCACAACGGTTCGTTTGCAGGTTTTAAAAGCCAGTCAGGGTGCTGGTGGCACACCTAGTGAAGTTGAAATTGTTCGTGACAAAGTCAAACTTGAAGACCGTGCAGCGAAAGCTGAAGTTAAAGAGTTTGAAGAGGGGCCGTATAAAGGTCGTCGTCTTGGTGTTATCGAAATTCCCGGGTTTTATAATAACCTGACTGCTGATGTGAAAAAGCTGATAGAAGATCTACAAAGCGACGAAGTAGAAGGTCTGGTGGTAGATTTGCGCGGTAATGGTGGTGGAGCGTTAACCGAAGCTATTAGCTTAAGCGGTTTATTCATTGATAAAGGTCCGGTGGTTCAGGTTAGCGATGGTCGTGGACGTATTGATGTCAGTGAAGATAAAGACGGGAAAACGTACTACGACGGACCATTGTTCGTTATGGTTGACCGTTACAGTGCCTCGGCATCAGAAATCTTTGCTGCCGCTATGCAGGACTACGAACGTGCCTTGATCATAGGCGAAAACACCTTTGGTAAAGGTACAGTGCAGCAGCATCGCGGACTGGCTCGTCGCTTCGATTTCTACGATAAGCCTTTAGGCAGCGTTCAATATACAATTGCGAAATTCTACCGCATAGATGGTGGCAGTACGCAGTTAAGAGGCGTTCAACCAGACGTTGAGTTCCCTTCGTTTGTTGAAGCTTCAGACTGGGGTGAAAGCAAAGAGGATAACGCGTTACCCTGGGATAAAATTGATAAAGCGAGCTATAGCCCTGTTGGTGAAATTAATAACGCCGAAGTGAAAGAGCTGCAACAACAGTTAAACCAGAGAATTGAAGAAGACCCTGAGTTTTCTTATATATTTGAAGAAATAGAACGCTTCAGAGAGGAAAAAGATAAGACTTGGGTCAGTCTGGTGTTAGCTGAACGTGAAGAGAAACAAGAGCAGCAAAAGAATAGGCAGCTTAAGCGAGTTAACGAACGTTTAAAACGTGCAGGTAAAGAGCCTGTAGAAGACGTTGAAGATGCTCCTGAAGAATTTACCGAGATTGACCCTTTGCTCGATCAAGCGGCTCTAGTTGCATTTGATTTTATTGATAATAATCAACTCGCCTCAAATTAAATAAATCTTTTAAAAATACCGCCTTTACGGCGGTATTTTTTTGTGCGCTTGTCATAGACCCCAGTTTTGTGGTCATATAGCGCGTTAATGAACACAAACGATTAATAATAATGACAACAAATAATCAGGCGATATCAAGCCGATGGTCAAGTCGGTTAAGTTTTATACTGGCCTCCTCAGCTGCCGCTGTGGGTTTAGGCAATATTTGGAAATTTCCCTACGTTATGGGCGAGAACGGCGGCGGTGCCTTCGTTCTGGTTTATCTTCTTTGTATTTTAGCCATTGGCATTCCAATTATGATGGCCGAAGTGATTATTGGCCGTCGTGGCCGACACTCACCAGGCTACGCGGCTAAATCTGTCGCACTGGAATCGGGTAAGCATTCGGCCTGGCAAGTTGCAGGTTGGCTGGGAATGTTGACCGGCTATCTGGTTTTAAGCTTCTACGCGGTTATAGCGGGCTGGGCGCTGGCTTATGTCTTTAAAGCCGCACAGGGTGTGTTTACCAATGCTTCTGCCGAAGCAGTAGGCAAAACCTTTGATGCTCTGCAAGCGTCGCCCGGCGAATTGATGATCTGGCATAGCCTGATTGTTGTCGCTACCATTTTGGTGGTTGGCAACGGCGTTAAGAACGGTCTGGAGAGATCAGTACGCTTCTTACTTCCCTGCATGATTGTGTTACTGGTTTGTATAGCTCTTTATTCCGGCAGTATTGGTGACTTTTCTACGGCCGTTGGCTTTATGTTCGAACCGGACTTCAGCAAGTTGAGTGTTAACGGTGTTATGGTCGCTCTAGGCCACTCTTTTTTCACTCTGGGGTTGGCTTCCGGTGTTGTGATTATGTACGGCGCTTACTTACCAAGAGAAACCTCCATAGTACAAACCAGTGTATGGATTGCTGTTATTGATACCTTTGTCGCGTTGTTAGCGGGGCTGGCAATATTTCCTCTAGTTTTCGGTTACGGCTTAACGCCAAGCGAAGGTCCGGGCCTTATTTTCACTACCTTGCCTTTAGCTTTCAGTGAGATGCCTGCCGGAGGCTTTGTCGGAACTGTATTCTTCATTATGCTGGTTATTGCGGCGTTTACCTCGGCAATTGCCATGATTGAATCATCGGTTGCCTTTGTTTCAGAAAAATTTTCCTTAAGCCGCTGGCCGGCAACCTTAGTTTCTGCCGGAGTGCTATGGCTTCTGGGGCAGTTGACTATCCATTCATTTGCCGGCTCCGGCTGGGCTCAATTAGATTCCGAATGGTTAGGTAAGCCAATTGAGTCACTCTTTGATATTATTGACGTTTTGACATCAAGCTTACTGTTGCCGCTAGGTGGTTTGCTGCTCGCTTTATTAGCGGGCTGGGTAATGCGTTCGGAATTCACGAAAGACGAGCTGGATACAAAAAAGGGCATCTTCGATGTCTGGCTACTGTGTGTTAAATATATTTCTCCAGTCGCTATCATTATTATTTTTTTACAGCTGATCGGCTTTATAAAACTTTAGGTTGAATAATTAATGAGTCATAAAACAAAAGCACCCAGTTTATTACAGGCGCTGATTCCTTTACTTGCGCTAATCGGAATGTTGTCTTCGTCGGTTTATTTGTTTGGCGAAGACTCTTCTTATGGACCCAACCAGATAGCCTTGTTAGTGGCGGCCGGTATTGCTGTCATTATAGGTTTCAAAAACGGCTTTAGCTGGGAACAAATAGAAGAGGGCATAACCGAGGGGATTTCTGTCGCCCTGGGCGCAATGTTAATTATTCTTGCCGTCGGTTCGCTAATCGGTACCTGGTTGTTGTCAGGTACCGTTCCAACATTAATTTACTTTGGTCTGGAACTGCTAAACCCAAGCTTATTCTATGCGGCAAGTTGTATTATTTGTGGTGTAGTAGCGCTATCTATCGGAAGTTCCTGGACAACCGCAGCGACCATTGGTGTAGCATTAATGGGAGTAGCTTCCGGTATGGGCTTAGAGCCAGGTATCGCTGCTGGTGCAATAGTTTCGGGAGCGTACTTTGGTGATAAAATGTCACCTTTGTCTGATACAACCAACTTGGCACCAGCCGTCGCAGGAACAGAACTGTTCGCTCACATCCGTTATATGGGGTATACCGCAGGACCTGCTTTTGCTATCTCGATAGCCTTGTTCTTAATTCTTGGTCTTAACACTGATACCAACGTTAGTTTACAGCGCCTGGAACTGATGCAGGAACAACTAAGCGCAACCTTTAACGTTGGCTGGGAGATGTTGGTTCCTCTGGCGGTGTTGCTATACTTGGCAGCAACCCGCAAACCAGCGCTACCCACGGTATTTTTCGGAGCCTTGCTCGGTGGCGTGTGGGCGCTAATTTTCCAACCTGAAATGGTCAGTCAAATAGCCGGAGAACAGGGCTGGGTTGCGGCCTTAAAAGTAGTTTGGTTAGCCTTATCAGATGGCGTATCGGTGAGTACAGGCAGTGCCAATCTTGATTCCTTGTTAAGCGGCGGTGGTATGTCGTCAATGTTAAATACCGTATGGCTCATTTTAAGTGCCATGACCTTTGGCGCCATTATGGAAAAAGTTGGCCTGCTGGAACGCTTTATCCGCGGCATGCTGAAGTCAGCTAAGAGTGTCGGTTCGCTGGTTACCGGGACCATTTTTACCTGTTTTGGTGCGAACGTACTAACCGCAGACCAATATATGGCAATTGTATTGCCAGGGCGCATGTTCAAAGAAGAATATGAGCGTCGCAATCTGGATCCCAGAGTGCTTTCCCGTACTCTGGAAGATAGTGGTACCATCACATCGGCTCTTATTCCCTGGAATACATGCGGAGCTTATATGTTTTCAGTACTTGCCGTAAGTCCGTTCGAGTATGGTATTTATGCGTTCTTTAATTACCTGACACCGCTAATTGCCATAATTCTCGCTTATACCGGCTGGACTATCTTGTATTTGAACCCAAAAGACAAAACGGCTGAAGCCTAATTAGAGCGAATAGCCGTACGCAAGAGAGCGACTTAAGAGAACTAAATACAGAAGGAAGCTATGACACAATTACCAAAGGCTAAATATCGTAAAGATTATCAGGAACCTGAATTCACAATAACGGATGTCGATTTAACTTTTAATCTTCATCCAACAGAAACTCGGGTAACGAGCGTCTTAAAAGTTGTACGGCAAGGCGATCTTACAAAGCCTTTGGTACTCGACGGGGAACAACTCACCTTACTGAGCTTAAAAGTCGATGGTGAAGACGTTGCTGAGGATTCATATGAATGCAATGAGCACAGCCTTTCACTTAATACTTCGCTCAAGGCGTTTACCCTTGAAATTGAAAATAGCGTTAACCCGACGGCTAATGAGGCGCTTGAAGGCCTGTACCTGGCTGAAAACACCTTCTGTACGCAGTGCGAAGCAGAAGGCTTCCGACGCATCACTTATTACCCCGATCGGCCTGATGTTCTGGCAAAATTTACAACCACAATTATTGCCGATAAAGCAGAGTTTCCATACTTATTATCAAATGGTAACCGCATAAAGCAGCAGGATCTTGATAACGGAAAGCATATGGCAACCTGGCAGGACCCGTTTCCTAAGCCTTGCTATCTGTTTGCTCTTGTCGCGGGTAATTTCGATGTATTACGTGACGAATTTACTACCCGGGAAGGGCGTACCGTCGATTTAGAACTCTTTGTTGATAAAGGTAACCTGGACAGAGCTGATCATGCCATGTTGTCGCTTAAGAATGCGATGAAGTGGGACGAGGAGCGTTTTGACCTGGTCTACGATCTGGATATTTATATGATTGTAGCCGTCGATTTCTTCAATATGGGCGCCATGGAAAACAAAGGCCTGAACGTTTTCAATGCGAAGTACGTTTTGGCTAATCCCGCGACGGCAACCGATCAGGACTTTCTCAACGTCGAATCCGTTATCGGACACGAATATTTCCACAACTGGACTGGCAATCGGGTGACGTGTCGCGACTGGTTCCAATTGAGTTTAAAAGAAGGGCTGACTGTTTTCCGCGATCAGGAGTTCAGCTCAGACCTTGGCTCCAGAGCCGTCAACCGCATTCAGGATGTCCGCGTTATTCGCAGCCACCAGTTCGCTGAAGATGCAGGGCCGATGGCGCATCCGATTCGACCGGATAAAGTGGTTCAAATGAATAACTTTTATACGGTTACGGTCTACAACAAAGGCGCTGAAGTTATTCGGATGATCCACACCTTATTGGGAGAATCCGGTTTTCAGAAAGGTATGAAGCTTTATTTTGAGCGTCACGATGGTAAGGCTGTAACCTGTGAAGATTTCGTTCAGGCTATGGAAGATGCAAACGGCGAAGACTTCAGTCGGTTCCGTCATTGGTACTCGCAGGCAGGAACGCCTGTTGTTACAGCGGAGCAGTCTTACGATAAAGACGCGAAACAACTGACCCTGGTGCTCAAACAGGAAACAGCGTCTACTCCCGGACAAGAGCAAAAGGCACCTTTCCATATTCCGGTTAAATGGTCAGCCTATAGCGAGCAGGGCGCAGAACTGTCATTAAGTGATAATAATTTATTGCACTTAAAAGAGAATGAATCGACTTTTACCTTTGATAATGTTCCGGAGAAACCCATTTTATCTTTATTCGATAATTTCTCTGCGCCAGTTAAAGTAAAACGCACCATAAGCGATGACGAATTGCGGGTATTGCTGGCTCATAGCAAAGATGACTTTAGTCGTTGGGATGCGGCACAGTCGTTGTTTACCCGAATGATAGAAAAGGGAATTAATGATGATTCCGCTATCGAATTATCAGCACAAACGATTGATGCATGCAGGAACTTGCTTCAGGCCAATACAGATCCGGCACTAAAAGCTCTGGCCTTAACACTGCCTTCAGCCTCAACGATTGCTGATAATTATGAAACCATTCCGGTAGAAGCAATTAATACCCTGTTGAAGTCACTAAAAACACAACTGGCAGTTGCGCTGGAGAATGATTTCAGCCAGCTTCTGAGTGCCTGTAAGTCAGAAAAAGCCTACCAGTTAGTGGGTGATGAAATAGCCAAACGGCAACTGAAACAGGTTTGTTTAAGCTACTTAGCCGAATTAGGCGACGCAGCGACCGATAAGTTGACAGAACAGTTTGACCAGGCCGATAACCTGACTGATCAACTGGGTGCAATGCAGGCCGGAGTGTGGGCTAATCATTCCGCAGCCGAGTCTTTACTCAATAAGTTTGAGCAGCAATGGCGCGGCGAAAAACTGGTAATGGACAAGTGGTTCAGTACTCAGGCACTAGCTAATAACGACGCAACGGTGGAGCGAGTTAAAGATTTAATGACGCACCCGGATTTCTCGTTAAAAAACCCAAACCGGGTGTATTCACTGCTTGCCGCGTTTACCCAAAATCAACCGCAGTTTCACAAAGCTGACGGAGCAGGGTATGAACTGATAGGTTCAGTTATTCAACAGTTAAATACCAGCAACCCTCAGGTTGCCTCAAGACTGCTTTCTGCTTTTGTCAGTTGGCGCCGGTATGATGAGAATCGCCAGCAATTAATGCGCAACCAGCTTGAATCTTTACGTCAATTGCCAAACCTTGCCAGTGACTTATTTGAAAAGATAGAAAGTTGTCTAACTGAATAATTATTTAAAGGTATTAAGCAACGGTGATTATTGAGTATGTTTTTAACCTAAGTATGAGCTATCAGGAGTTTTGTGATGTTTATTACAGTCAGGGTTATCAACAAGTTGTAGTAACGACCGTTAACGGCACGCGGGTAGCATTGCCCGCGGGTCGTCTAATCCCTTTTATCGATAACCAGGGAGTGCGTGGACGCTTCCTTTTACAAGTTGATGAGCAGCAAAAGTTTGTGGGATTAAAACGACTGAATTAGAGTCCATTCATTTAAACTAAATAGTTATATTATTTTACTTGCCATATCTGGTCTAAACACCTGTTTTTAACGCGAATAAGCGTTGAAACCCTCGCGTAAATGTTCGACAATAACATCAATCATATATTCTCTGGCCGTGGGCCGCATTTGGGCTTGCCTACGACGTTTCACCAACAACCTCAAGGACTCTGCAATTATGTCGTTGGTCGATAGTCAATCTCCGGTTTTACTGGAAAAAGTCGTTGAATTGATAAATAAAAAAGTTCCCGCCTCTCAAGCGCACTTAGTAGCAGATTTTGCCAAGCGCTTATATCGCAATATTGCCAGTGATGATTTAACGAACCGCCACGATAGTGATATGTACGGTGCGGTTTTGGGTTTATGGCACAGCTTTAATGAGTATAAACCCGGTGATAAAGCACTCATAAAAGTTTATAACCCTGAGGTTCCTACAGATGGCTGGGAATCTCCTCATACCATTATTGAAATTATTCAGAATGATATGCCATTTATGGTCGATTCAGTGCGGATGGCACTGGCTCGTCTGGGCATTACATCGCATTTATTACTGCATATGCCATTGAGTCATAAGCGGGACAAAAATAGTCAGGTTACTGAATTACAGAAACCGGGTACTCGTAGCGATGATAACTATGTCGACACGGTTTTCCTTATTGAAATAGACCGCCAAACCAGCAAAGAAGAAATAAAAAGATTAAAAAGTGAGTTGGTTTCGGTAATGGAAGAAATCAGTCTTGCGGTTGAAGACTGGCAGGCTATGCGTCAACGTTTGCAGGCGGTCTCAGAACAACTGGATAAAGAGTTTTATCCGGGTTCAAAAAAAGAAAAGAAAGAAATTAAGCAGTTTTTGCAGTGGTTGGCCAACGATAACTTCACGTTAACCGGTTACCGTTCCTATGAGCTGACTCCGGTGAAAGGCGATTACGAACTTAAACAGGTTAAAGACTCCAGTCTGGGGTTAATGAAAAACTCAGTTAGTGAGAAAGGACGTCTGGTTTCCAGCTTACCGGAAGATGCGCGCGAAATAACGCACAATGAACGTCTTTTGTTGTTGACCAAAACCAACTCAAAATCACGGGTTCATCGTCCGGCATACTCAGACTACATCGGCGTTAAACGCTTTAATGAAGAAGGTGAAGTCATAGGCGAAGACCGTTTTATTGGTTTGTATTCGGCAAACTTCTATAACAACAGTGCACGTGATATCCCGTTGGTGAGTGAGAAAATATCTCGCGTATTAGACATGTCAGGCTTTGCTCCGCAGTCTCACGCAGCTAAAGCACTGTTAAATATTTTAGAGACTTATCCTCGTGACGAAATTGTGCAGGCAGAAGAAGATGACTTGCTAACTGTCGGTCTGGGCGTGTTGCAAATGCAAGAGCGTGACATGACCCGCGCTTTTCTGCGTCGTGATATTTTCGGCCGCTTTATGTCGTGCATGGTTTATGTGCCAAAAGAGCGCTACAACACCTTGTTACGTCAACGGACTCAAAGTGTGTTGGCGCGTACATTGAAAACCGAATACGACGTCGACTTTACCACCTATTTTTCAGAGTCTTCGTTAGCTAGAACACATTATACCGTGCGTTTGAGCGAAGACCATCAGGATGTGAACGTGAAAGAATTAGAACAGAACTTAATTGAAGCGGCCCGCACGTGGGAAGACAACTTCGAACGTATTTTGCAGTCTACTTTCGGCGAAGCAAATGCCACCCGTTTAAACAAGCGATACGCTACGGCATTTCCCCGTGCGTATAAAGAAGACGTTTTACCGTCGGTAGCAATTTCAGACATAAAACAACTGGAATCGTTAAACGACGAGCATAAGCTGGGTATGGTGTTATACCGTGCTCAGGAAGAAAAAGACGACAGTAAACATCTGCATTTGAAGCTGTTCCATAAAGACGAACCGATTCATCTGTCGGACGTACTGCCGATGCTCGAAAATTTCGGGTTACGAGTTATTGGCGAAAGCCCTTACCAGATTAAAACAGGCGACGGTGATGTGTACTGGGTTCTTGATTTTCACATGCTTCACACGGCAGGCTCGTTGAATCTGGAAGAGAGTCGTGAAACCTTCCAGGAAGCCTTTGCGTTAGTCTGGAACGGTAAGTTAGAAGACGATGGCTTTAACCGCCTGGTACTAGGCGCCGGCATGAACGGCCGTCAGGCAACTATTTTGCGTATGTTTGCGAAATACATGCGCCAAATTGGTACCACATTCAGCCAAAGCTATATTGAGAGTACATTCAGTAAATATCCTCTGCTGGCCAAGCTGGTTGTGAAAATGTTTTACAGCAAGTTTGAACCGGGTACAAAAGGTGTTGAGAAAAAGCTCGAAGCACTTCATACCCGCATTAATACCGAGCTGGATAACGTAGCCAACCTAGACGACGACCGTATTATTCGTCGCTATGTCGAACTGATTGATGCGGCTTTGCGTACCAACTTCTTCCAGAAAGATGATCAGGGCAACGACAAACCTTATATTTCGGTTAAGTTTTTGCCTGAGCTGGTACCGGAAATGCCGTTGCCGTTACCTAAGTTTGAAATTTTTGTTTACTCGCCGAAAGTCGAAGGTGTGCATCTTCGCGGCGGTAAAGTGGCCCGTGGTGGCCTGCGCTGGTCAGACCGTCGTGAAGACTTCCGTACCGAAGTGCTTGGCCTGGTAAAAGCTCAGCAAGTGAAGAACACCGTTATTGTACCTGTGGGTGCAAAAGGTGGCTTTATATGTAAAGCCTTACCGGAAGACAGAGAAGGTATGATGGCCGAGGGTAAAGAGTGCTATAAAACCTTTATCCGTGCGTTACTGGACATTACCGATAACATCGTCGAAGGCGAAATTGTTCCGCCGCAAAGCGTTGTTCGCCGCGACGAAGACGACCCGTACCTGGTTGTTGCCGCAGATAAGGGTACTGCAACTTTCTCTGATATCGCTAACGGCATTTCAGCTGAATATAACTTCTGGCTGGGTGATGCCTTTGCATCAGGCGGCTCAGTTGGCTATGACCATAAGAAAATGGGCATTACCGCTCGCGGTGCCTGGGAATCAGTTAAACGCCATTTCCGTGAAATGGGTATTGATTGCCAAACCACAGACTTTACCTGTGTTGCCATTGGTGACATGGGTGGCGATGTCTTTGGTAACGGCATGTTGCTATCCAAGCATACGCGCTTACAAGCGGCATTTAACCACCTGCATATTTTTATTGACCCGGAGCCAGACGCTGCGAAATCCTGGGAAGAGCGTGACCGTTTATTCAAAATGCCGCGTTCAAGCTGGGATGATTACAACCGCGAATTGATTTCAAAAGGTGGTGGCATCTTCAACAGAAGTGCTAAGGCTATTGAGCTAACGCCTGAAATTAAGAAAATGCTGGGTACTCAGAAAAAATCAATGACACCGAATGATTTGATCAAAGCCTGCTTAACTATGGAAGTTGATCTTATCTGGAATGGCGGTATCGGTACTTACGTTAAAGGCAAAGCCGAAACCGACAGCGATGTCGGTGACCGTGCTAACGATGCCTTGCGTGTTAACGGCCGAGACCTGAACGCCAAAATCATCGGTGAGGGCGGCAACTTAGGCTTTACCCAGTTAGGCCGTATTGAATTTGCGCAAAACGGTGGGCGAGTTAACACCGACTTTGTCGATAACGTGGGTGGCGTGGACTGCTCAGATAATGAAGTTAACATCAAAATCTTATTGAATGGTTTAGTTAACAGCGGTGATCTGACGAAGAAGCAACGCGATAAACTGCTTTACGATATGACCGACGATGTCGCGAAGATTGTTCTGGATGACTGTAACAGACAAACACAGTCAATTTCGGTAACTGCATTGCGTGGCACCGATCAAGTTAAAGAATACACGCGGTTTATTCATCACCTTGAGCGCGAGCATTCGTTGAATCGTCAGCTTGAGTTTTTACCTGATGATGATGAATTAGTTGAGCGTCAGGCAACGAACCAGGGCTTAACGCGTCCGGAGCTGTCCATTATTACGGCTTACGGAAAGATGGTCCTGAAAGAGCAGTTGATAACGGATGAAATTACGGAAGACCCGTACCACATGCGTGAACTTTTTGACTCTTTCCCTGAGGCCTTACGTGAGCGTTTTGCTGACAGCATGGTATCTCATCCGCTGAAAGGCCAGATTATTGCAACTAAGCTTGCCAATAATATTGTCAACGATATGGGACCAAACTTTGTTTTCCGCAAGCAGGAAGCAACCGGATCAACTGTTGCTGAAATAGCTTCTGCCTATGTGGTAGCCCGCGAGTGTTTTAAAGTTGAAGAGCTGTGGGAACAAATTGAAGCGCTGAATAATAAAGTGCCTGCCGAAGTTCAGAATGAAGTTTTATTCCAGCTTCGCCGTATGGTTCGCCGCGCAACTCGCTGGTTCCTGCGTCACCGCAACCCAGCTCTGAGTGGTATTCAGGAGCACTTAGATTTCTACATGGGTGCATTTGATGACTTACGCGAGAACAGCCTTAAGTATATGGTTGAAGATGAAGCTAAAGTCATTGAAGAAACGATTGAGAAGTACAAAGAACACGGCTTCCCGGCCAAGTTGGCAAAACAAGTTGCAAGCCTGAGCACGGTATTTTCTGCCATGGATCTTGCTGAAGTTGCTAATGAAACGGGACAGTCATTCAAGACGGTGGGTACGCTTTACTTCCGCTTAGGTGCGGAAATAAACCTACATTGGTTCTTAATACAAATTAATAACCAACCTGTGGCGAATCACTGGCAAGCCCTTGCAAGAGCGGCATTCCGTGAAGAGCTTGACTGGCAGCAACGTTCATTAACTCAAGTTGTACTGCGTTCAACACCAGACGTCAGTGACCCAGAGAAGATGATCAGCGAGTGGATAGAGCAAAACGAAGTGCTGTTATCTCGTTGGCAGCAAATGCTATCAGACTTCCGTACAACGAAGAGCCACGAGTTTGCTAAGTTCTCGGTTGCTTTGCGCGAGCTTATGCTATTGAGTCACAACTGCGCACCTAAAGTGATCAGTTAATGTACAACCTTATAAAACCATGGTTGTTCCGTCAGGATCCTGAGAAAACGCACGAGTTAATGCTCGGGATCCTGCGTAAATGGCATCGCACACCGTTGTCGCTGTTTTGGAAGCAAAACGTAGCCAGCAAACCGGTTCGGGTTATGGGAATTGATTTCCCTAACCCGGTGGGTCTAGCTGCTGGCCTTGATAAAAACGCCGAGTGCATAGATGCATTTTCTCAAATGGGTTTTGGTTTTATCGAAGTTGGTACAGTGACACCTGTAGCTCAGCCGGGTAATGATAAACCTCGTTTATTCCGCTTGACCGAAGACGAAGCAATTATTAATCGCATGGGTTTTAATAACCATGGGGTTGATGCGCTTGTTAACAATGTCAAAGCGTCTTCCTATAAAGGCGTGTTAGGCATTAATATCGGTAAAAACAAAAACACACCGGAAGAACAGGCCATTGATGACTATCTTGCGTGTCTGAATAAGGTTTATCCTTATGCAGACTACGTAACGATAAACATTTCATCTCCTAATACTCCGGGTTTAAGAAACCTTCAGCACGGCTCTAGTCTTGATGGCTTATTGTCCAGCCTTAAAACGGCTCAGCTAGCTTTGGCAAAAGAGCATGATCGCTATGTGCCGTTGGTGGTTAAAATAGCTCCGGATCTTGAAGATCATGAAGTGGAAGTTATGGCGCAGTCGCTATTAAAGAATGAAATGGATGGCGTAATAGCAACCAACACAACTTTGTCGCGTGACGGACTGAAAAGCAGTCAGGCCGGTGAAGCAGGGGGCCTAAGTGGCAAGCCGCTGCAGGATAAAAGTACTCGAGTGATAGAGCTATTGTGTAAAACTTTGCAAAGAAAAATACCGATTATAGGCGTTGGGGGGATTGATTCAGTTGAGTCAGCGCAGGCCAAACTCAAGGCTGGAGCGAGCCTGGTGCAAGTTTATACTGGGTTTATCTATCAAGGCCCAGGGCTAATTCGCTCAATTGTTAGTCACTTGTAATGGTTAAGTGACTTTAGTATCTTATCGCAAAGCTTAAATTCTTCTAATAATAAAGGCTAACATCGTGGAATCGGAATCCCATTGGTTATGGTTATTCAATGCAGAAAGCGGCAAGCTTAGCGTTAAGCTAAGTGATACCGAGGTATTTGATACGCCTTACAAACCGAGTCAGCTAGTCAATATTCATTTTAATGAACAAATGATGGATATTGAAGACGCGACAACCTTCCAAACCGTTAGTGAAACATTAGAGGCTTACCCAGCTGATAAAATGCCTTGCACACCGCAAAATGCAGCTCTTAATGCAACTGCCTGGTGTCGTTTTGGTCGTCCCCAAATGCCGCAGAGTTGGCATTTTCAAAAATCTGATATTAGCGAATGGCCGGTAGAGCGGCGTTTATGCGAATTGAACTCAGGTTTTGATCAGGGGCTGTTCTTAATTCTTGATACAGATGATGAATTTGCGACTTGCTTGCTATTAAGTGAGGGCATGCAGCTTTCTGCGATTAAATCTCTGCGTCAGTATCATGTCATTAAAGTCACCTTAAACCGCTTGTTACCGGCAACCGTTGACTTAGCTTTGTCGGCTCAGTCTAACTGGGGACAACAGCTGGCGTAGTGACTTTAAATATAAAGTTTGCGTCTTAAGTCTATTTTCAGGCTTACTTGGGAATTTATTCAAAAAAAGAGTATTTAGCAGGAAGGTATTACTGAATTCTAATTCCGGACGTTGGTTGCGGGGGCAGGATTTGAACCTACGACCTTCGGGTTATGAGCCCGACGAGCTACCAGACTGCTCCACCCCGCGTCCGATTGAGAGCGCATAGTATAGTCATAATTCGTGCCGCGCAAGCTTTATTTAAACCAACCGCATAGTATTTATACAAATACGGTTTAACTGCTGTTTTATTAGTCATTCTCTTTGTAATTCCCTTATTTCAGCTGGAATTACAGACAGCCACTTAGCTCTCCGTTATAATTGTCCCCTTAATTTTTTAGGCGAAGTTTCTATGTATCGTTTTTTTATTGCGTGCTCCAAAGGTCTTGAAGGGCTTTTGTTTGATGAGTTGCAAGAGTTCAATTTAAGTCATGTTAAGCAAACCCTTGCAGGCTGCTATATCGAAGCTGATTTGCAGCAGGCTTATACCGTGGCTATGTGGTCCAGGTTAGCAAGCCGTATGCTATTACAACTGGGTGAAAAGGAAGTTTCCAGCCTGGATGAGATTAAACTGGCATTGACTCAATTCTCGTGGAGCAAGGTTTTCGATGCGAACAGAACCTTTGTGGTTGATTTTTCCGGCGGTAATGACGACATCCGCCATACCCAGTTTGGCGCACAGTTAGTAAAAGACTGTATTGTCGATAACTTTCGTAATAGCGGATTTGAACGCCCCAGTATCGATAAGCAGGATCCGGACATTCGTATTGCCGTGCGGGTGCATAAAGACAAGCTCACCTGGTCTTTAGACTTTACCGGTGATGGTATGCACAAAAGAGGATATCGCTTGCAGCAGGGCGAAGCACCGCTGCGGGAAACCTTAGCTGCCGCTATATTAGTCCGTGCCGGTATCAAAAACGAATTAGAAAAAGACGCGCCCGTTATTTTTGACCCCTTTTGTGGCTCGGGTACCTTAGTCATTGAAGCCGCCATGATGGCAATGGACCACGCACCAGGCTTGAGCCGCGCGCATTGGGGCTTCTTGTTTTGGCATGAACATTCGCCGCAATTATGGCACGACGTGCTAGAGCAGGCTGAGCAGCGCTTTAAAGAGGGTAAGAAGAACTTTAAAGGCCAGTTAAAAGGCTCTGACAACAACCCTCATTTGGTCGCTAAAGCCAAAGATAACGCCAAGCGTGTACTATTGCATGAAGTGATAGAGTTTGAAGTTGCGGATGCAACAAACTGCGAAGCACCGGCGGAAAGGGGCCTGTTAGTCTGTAATCCTCCCTACGGTGAACGTCTGGGTGAAGCCGTTGAAACCTTACTGTTGTACCGCCGTTTTGGCCGTCAACTAAAAGACACTTTCCACAATTGGCACATAGCGGTACTGGCAGGAGACGAGCAGTTACTGAAACGTCTGAAACTGCGTAGTAATAAGAAATACCCGCTGTTAAACGGCGCAATTCCGGTTAATCTGGCGCTTTACGACTTAACTAAAGAGCAACCTGACTTCGCAGAGAGTCAAGCTGATGACCTGGTTAATAGAGTTAAAAAGAATTACGCGAAATTAAGTAAATGGGCAGAGAAGGAAGGACTGGATTGCTGGCGTGTTTATGATGCCGACATTCCTGAGTACAACGCGGCTATCGATATTTATCAGGATTACGTAGTTGTTCAGGAATATGCAGCGCCGAAAGACATCCCGGAAGGAGTGGCTAATGACCGCTTGTGGTTCATGCTCGAGTCCTTGAGTTCAGCCTTGCCTGTATCTGAAGACAAAATTATTTTGAAACGTCGCCAGCGCCAAAGCGGTAAACAGCAGTACGAAAGACAATCGCAGGACAGCACGGTGTTAACGGTTAATGAGTACGGCGCCAAGTTTGAAGTAAACTTAACCGATTACCTTGATACCGGCTTATTTATGGACCACAGATTGGTGCGTAAAGAGCTACTGGATAAGTGCGAAGAATTGGATGTACTGAATTTATTCGCCTATACCTGCACCGCATCTGTACAGGCCGCCAGAGCCGGAGCCGCACGCGTGGTTTCCGTCGATATGTCGAAAACTTACCTGAAGTGGGGCGAGCGTAACTTTGCCTTAAACCGCTTACGAGGCGACTACCAGTTTATTCAGGCTGACTGCTTTAGCTGGATGCGGGAACAACGTGGCAAGCAACTGTTTGACGTTATTTTTCTTGATCCGCCAACTTTTAGTAACTCAAAACGGATGAGCGGAACTTTAGACATACAGCGTGACCACGTTGGCCTGATAAAAACCGCCACGGGCATGCTGAAAGAGGATGGCGTGATTCTGTTCTCTAACAATAGAAAGAAATTCCGCATCGACACCGAAGGCCTGGATAAAGCTGGCCTTGAGGTGAATGATCAGACTCAAGCCTCAATACCCGAGGACTTCAAACGCCATAAAGGTATTCATCATTATTATATTATTTCACGGGCTTAATTAATGTCTGCGTTTTATTTGCTTACGAAACCAAACTGTCCGCTTTGTACTCAGGCTATTCAGCTACTGCACTCGCTTGACCTGGAAGAGCCGGTTGAACTTGGAGTAGTCGACATTGCCGAACAGCAGGAGCTGCAAGAAGAGTATGGCTGGTTAGTACCAGTATTTATTCGGGGAAAAGACGACGCCGAGCTGCGTTGGCCTTTCGATGCTAATCAATTGCTGGAGTTTGTAGAGCAATGAGTTTATTACGTGTACAGGATGCACACCTGGCCTTTGGCGCTGATGCCATTTTAGACGGTGTTGATTTCACCATTGAAGCCGGTGAAAGAGTTTGCTTAGTCGGCCGAAACGGTGCAGGTAAGTCGACTTTCTTAAAAGCCATAGATAACGAAGTGGTCTTAGATTCAGGCCAAATACAGTGGGTGGGCGATACTAAAGTGACCCGTTTGCCGCAAGACCCACCTCAGCAGTCCGAGCAGAGAGTATTTGACTACGTAGCAGAAGCTCTTGCTGAATCGGGCAAAGCGCTGGCTCGTTACCATGAACTGTCTGCCAGTCTTACCGACTCGCCCAGCAGTGCAACGCTTGATGAAATGGACAAGCTGCAGAATCAACTGGATGCTATTAACGGCTGGCAAGTGAATACGCGCATAGAGCAGGTTTTAACTCAGCTGCAATTACCCGCAGATGAAACCATGGCAGCACTTTCCGGTGGTTGGTTGCGTCGCGTGGCGCTGGCTCGTGCCTTGGTGGTTGATCCGGACATTTTACTGTTAGATGAACCGACCAACCACTTGGATATTGAAATGGTGCGTTGGCTGGAAGAGCAAATCGTTAACTTTTCCGGCGCCGTGTTATTTATTAGTCACGACAGGGCATTCATCCGCCGTTTGGCCACACGAATTATTGATTTAGACCGCGGACATTTAACCAGTTACCCGGGCAGCTACGATACGTACCTGCAGAAAAAGCAGGAAGCACTGGAAGTTGAAGCAAGCCACAACGCTGAGTTTGATAAAAAGCTGGCAGCTGAAGAAACATGGATACGCCAGGGCGTTAAAGCGCGCCGCACTCGTAACGAAGGACGGGTTCGTGCGCTTCAGGACTTGCGGAAGCAACGTCAGCAAAGACGCGAGCTTCAGGGTAAGGCAAATCTGGCAGTGAACGAGTCATCACGTTCCGGTAAAAAGGTGTTTGAAGGCGAAAATATGGCTTTGCGCTTTGGTGACAAGACTATTATTAATGACCTCGATCTCTTGTTGATGCGCGGCGACAAAGTGGCCTTTGTCGGGCCTAATGGTTGCGGTAAGAGTACACTGATTAAAGTTATTCTCGGTATGCAGGAAGTAGACAGCGGTAAGGTTCAGCTGGGCACTAATCTGGAAGTCGCTTACTTTGATCAACACCGGGCGCAGCTTGACCCTGAGCAAACCGTTATGGACAACGTTGGTGACGGCAAGCAGGACATAGAGTTTCAGGGCCGTAGCCGCCATATTTTAAGTTACTTGCAGGACTTTCTGTTTTCACCTAAACAGTCACGAACCCCGGTTCGGGCACTTTCCGGTGGGGAAAGGAACCGGGCGTTGCTAGCAAAAATATTACTTAAGCCCAGTAATATTCTGGTACTCGATGAGCCAACCAACGATCTCGATATTGAAACCTTAGAATTACTTGAACAAATAGTCGCGAATTATCAGGGCACGGTTCTGTTGGTCAGTCACGACAGGGAATTTGTCGATAATACGGCGACCAGTGTGCTGTACTTTGAAGGTGAGGGCGTTATTACGGAAATTATAGGTGGTTTTACCGAGCTAAACCACTATTTAGCGGCAAAAGCGGAAAATTCATTTCATAGCAACGGAACCAAAGCGGCAGCTAAAGAGTCTGACAGCAACAAAAGTTCGCAAAATAAAGGAAAAACCGCAGACAAAGGTTCAGACAAACCGCGGAAGAAGTTATCCTATAAATTGCAACGCGAACTAGAGCAGTTACCCAAGGTTATTGCAGAAAAAGAAGCAAAACTTGAAGAATTACAACAGTTAATGAATGAACCGGGGTTCTTCGAACAGCCATTAGAAAAAACCGAACCTGTAATGACTCAAATTGCCGAAATTGAAGGGCAGTTGATGCAGGATCTGGAGCGCTGGGAAGAACTGGAAAACTTATCAGAACAGAGTAGTTAGTTAATGAAATCATTTACGTTGAAGTCACTTACCGTAGCAATTGTTTCAACAGTCTCTTTTGCATCTGCAGCAGACACTTATAATATTGAAACAATTGAAACTTTGAATAATTACCGAAGCAGTATCCCGCAAAGTATTAACGCGAGTGGGCAAATTGTTGGTGTTGCACGTTTCCCCGAAAATGTGGAAATTGATTTTTCTAAAGTTCCTTCGCGACTACTCGCGCAGATAGGTTTTGATCCCGAAGAAGATGAAGAACTGACCATTGCTCAGTATCAGGCAATTGTAGAAAATCTGGGAAACTATGCAAATAGTAGCCTTCAGACTCAGCGTATTGGATTGAACCAGGCTTTTATTTATAACGGGACTAGCAGTGAAGTTAACGCGGTATCAGCAACTGCGGATCAACTCGCGAATAGCGTCGATAGCTTCTTGTACTCAATCAATAACTCCAATACAGCGGTTGGCGTAACCAGTGCACCGTTTGAGCTTATTGAACATGAATATACCAACTCTGACGATGAAACTGAGACTGCAGAGTACTTTGTATCTGACTTTTTAAGTCGCGGAATGTGGTATAACAACGGCGAATCCAGTGTCGTTGAACCAGAAGCTCAGGATTACCTGGGTGGTGAAAGTGCCATTTTTGATATCAACGACAGCGGGCTCGCTGCCGGTTATGAAAGCGTTGCTTTAAGTCCTGCTGCCGTTACTCGAATTGAAGAGAGTTGCGAAGACCCTGAAGTTGCCAGTGAATCACAGCCCCTGGAGGTTTGTGTATGGGGCATCTGGAGAGGCTTACAGAACGCCGATGCGTCGAATATCGCGGCCTTTAATAACAGCCGTTATCGCTATAGCCGTCCGCGTTCAGGTTACAATGCAGGACGTTCTATCTATGACATTCGCGGAAAGTTATGGCAGTTTGACGCCAGTGGCGAAGTCATTAGCCAAGTTGAATTACCAACTTTGGTAGAAAGAAGAAGCGATGATGAAAATGACTTTTCAAGCTACGCTTATGCCATTAATAACAATGACATAGCGGTAGGGCAAAGCTGGACATATCACCCTGATCGCGGCGCTATTCGTATGCCTGCAATTTTCCAGAACCAGGAGGCACAGCCTGTAACTGAAGACCCTATTTATTTGTGGGGCTCAGCAACAGACATCAATGACTCGAATATTGCTGTAGGCCATTTGACCAAACGTCCTGCAGGAACTCTGCGTAGCTACGGCTTCTATTATGATGTTGATGCGGGTGAACTGACGATTTTAGACAGCTTCTTTAATGGCGCGTCGACCGTGGTTCGCAGTATCAATGACAATGGCGAAATGGTCGGGACAGCAGAGGTTGACCCAACACTTTCTCAGGTTCGTGCCCGTGCTGGTTTTTACTACGATATGAGTGCAGAAGCTCCACAAATTATCAACCTGAACAATACGATTAGCTGTGACAGCGAATACAATATTGTCGATGCCAATGATATTACCGAAAACGGTGAGATTATTGCTACGGCGCTTAAAACTGAAGAGTATACAGACGAAGAAGGGGAAACTCAGACTCGTGAAATTCTTGTCAATATAAAGCTCGATCCTATTGAAGGCGAACTTAATAACTGTACTGACAATGAAGAACCTGTAGAGCGTCAGGGCGCAGCTGTCGGGCTTGGCTCGCTACTTGGATTTGGCGCCTTAGGTTTGCTTATTACCGGAATAAGAAGAAGAACCTTCCTTAAGACCAAAAAATCATAATAGGTCTTAAAATAAAAAGTAGCACAGTTTCAATCCGTTAAAAAAAGTCAATGGATACTGTGCTGCTTTTACAATTGAACTCTCACCAAATAAGTCTATCAATAGTAATGAGGCAGCAAAAATGTCTCAACTCTCTAAATAATAATCTGTGAATAACAGGCGAGGGATAGATTTATGAAAAGACAAAAGCGCGATCGCTTTGAAAGAGCACATACTCAAGGCTTTAAAGCCGGTTTGCATGGTCGCTCAAAAGACAACTGTCCTTATCAAACCCAGGATGATTTTCGTTCCCACTGGCTGGGAGGTTGGCGAGATGCAATGGAAGCCCGAAATACCGGCTTATTCCGCTGATTGTCAAGACATTAAAGGTTAGACGAAACGCCGATAGCGAAAGCATCGGCGTTTTTTTAATTCAAAGAGGGGCTAAAAAGTAGAGGTGTCGGTAAACAAGCCAACTTTTAAGTCTTTGGCTGTGTAAATTTCGCGACCATCAACTTCGACACGACCATTTCCTACGCCCATAAATAATTTGCGCTTAATAACTCGTGTCATATCAATAAAGTAACTGACTTTTTTGTGTTCCGGCAGAATTTGCCCGGTGAATTTAACTTCACCAACACCTAGTGCACGCCCGCGCCCCGGGCCACCAGACCACGCCAGGTGAAAACCAAGCAACTGCCACATAGCATCAAGACCCAAACAGCCAGGCATTACCGGGTCACCTTTAAAGTGACAGTCAAAGAACCAAAGGTCAGGGTTAATATCGAGCTCGGCATGGATAAAACCTTTTCCGGCCGATCCGCCGTCTTCGTTAATTTCAATGATGCGATCCATCATTAACATATTAGGTGCTGGTAGTTTACTGTTACCAGGACCAAACATTTCCCCGCGACTGCAGGCGAGAAGTTCTTCACGAGTAAAGCTCGATTGATTCATAAATACCCTAATTAATTGTTCAAAAAACTAGGCAGCAGTCTAGCGTACAACTGTACGCTAGACAAATCCGACAAGTGATTTCTCAACTAAAAAGTCGCTGCCAGAAACCGCGAGGTTGATCATTATCAGAACTATCAAGCGTTCGTTCCCGAACTTTCTGAAAAAGTTCTTTAACCGGCGTGTCGGTCAGCAGTTCTAATGCTTCTTCAACATGCTCTACCGTGTACACATGAAATTTACCGGCTTTAACCGCGTCGACGATATCGTCGTTAAGGTTAAGCTGGTGCCTATTCGACTGAGGAATAATAACGCCTTGCTCGCCATTTAAGCCTCTGTGAGCACAAAGCGCATAATAACCTTCAATTTTTTCATTCACTGCACCAATAGACTGAACGTTACCAAACTGATCTATCGCACCAGTAATAGCCAGCGACTGCTTCAACGGCTGCTCCGCCAGAGCTGAAATCAAGCAGCAAAGCTCGCCAAGTGATGCGCTGTCGCCATCTACCTCATAGTAAGACTGCTCAAATACCACGGTTGCTGATACTGATAACGGCTCATGGCGGGCAAATTGGTTGGCCAAATAGGCGCTTAAAATCATAACCCCTTTAGTGTGAATATTACCGGAGAGGTCTGATTTACGTTCAATATCAATAATATCGCCATCACCATAGTGAATGGTCGCAGTAATTCGGGAAGGCTCACCGAACTCACTGCCGCCCATAGTCACTACCGTCAGGCCATTTAGCTGGCCAACTGCAGAACCATGAGTGTCTATTCGAACCTGCTGTTCGAGTATGCTGCGGCGGCTCAGTTCAGCCAGATTACCTTCACGATCCCGCTGTTGCTGTAGCGCTAAATCTATTGCGGCTTTATCTATCTTCGCATGTTGATTCTGCAGCGCACAGTCGTTGGCTTCACGAAGCAGTTGCAATAACTGTATTGTGTTTAACGTGAGCTCCTGCTGATAATCCGTGTATCGGGCACAAACTCGCAGTAAGGCTGAGTAACCATCGGTACTTAGCGGCAGCACATCGGCGAGTTGCCACACATACTGTAAGTAATTGAAGTAGAGCGCTACCGGCTCATTCTGAGTTGCATAATGACCATGAAAGTCAGCCAAAAACGGGAAGAAGTTATCAAAGTCTTCGTCGTACTCGCGCAGCTGTGCGTATTCGTTACGTGAACCCAGTAAAATAATCTTAATATTAATGGGCACAGACTCGGGTCGGTAAAAGAAAGCTGCACCTGAAGTCGGTGACTGACGCGGCCACTCAAATTCTCCACCTTCGATAACATCTTTCAGGCGCTTCCAGAGCGTGATGTTTTCGAGCAACTGAGCAACCTCAATAGCAAGAATGCCTCCGTTTGCTTTATGCAAAAGGCCGGCCTCAATCAAATGCAGCTCTGAACTGACCGTTCCTTCAACCGATTGCACACCAATGTGACCAAAGAGACGTTCCTCAGTAACACGGTCGCAATAGTAGTAAGGGGCAGGGTGCTGATGTCCCACTAAAACAGAGGCCAGGCTCTCTCCCTGGATGTCCTCAGCCTTCTTATCCCGTATTTGTTGCATGTAGTCACGCAGCTTGTGCGTGTCGAATTGCTCAATAATTGTATTGTAAGCTTCTTCGCGCTGATCTAGCGGTCGCTGCAGAAAGCCCCATATCGCTTTAATTGCTGCGTCAGCTGTTCCTGACGGCAAGTTAACGCATAGAGGACGCAGAGGATCGGACGGATTCGCCAAATACAGCCAGTCATACCAATTAGTGAATTCCCAACGATTATCCGTAAAGTAGGCATCGAGGATGTCCCGCTTTAAAAGGCCACCAGGAAATAAAGCATAAATATTAGAGTATGTACCATGCTGACGTAACGCGTTGTTTAAGGCTGTAACCGCACGTTTTTGTCCAACTAAGGCATCTTCTTTAAGTTCCGCAGGCAGCTCTTTGAGCCACTCGCTGGTTTGTGGCTGTAGCGCCAGACAGTCTAATTTCATTTAATAGTTCTTCTCTTAACTAGCAATAACGACATGATAACAGAAATGCTGAATTGAGAGAGTTTTGCTGTGGGAAATAACGACAGCCTGAGGTAGCTTTGCCATTTTGCCACTGGGGAAAATTCATTTACGGCTAAATACTTGCACCTTCCTAGATAGCTAATTACTGTAAACAAGATAAAGCCAAGCGTAAGTGAATTAACGAGGAAGATTGAATGAAGTTTCATCCAACAACGGGAAAAGAAATAGTAGACAGCTCTTTTTCTCTCAATCAGCTAATGGTTTCAGCCGAACCATATTTATCAATCTTAGATTCTCTATTCAGCTTAGTGGCAATTATGGTAGCTGTTTTTGTCTATATTCGTTGGAAAAACGATGAATCAATAAAGCTCCTTTTAGGGGACTCTCAGAAGTTAAAAAGAGAAGCGTACATTCTTGCAGCAATGCTGATCGAGACCATACATAAAACAACATCATTTTATGAGAGACAACACAAGGATGTAGAACATAATCCTTTTCTTGATGGCGTAGAAGGCGGTAAGGTTCTTCAAGAAGTAACAAGGAAATACTTAACTGAGCTATTTCTATATAGAAGTAAAAAAATGGCGATAATGGATGAGATTAGAAGTCTCAGCAGAAAAGAAATTACAGACATGGAAGATTTGGAAAAAGGTTATGAGGATATAGCTAACTTACTTAGTGAAATTGAAGAGCAAGAGAAAGATGAGAACTTTCCAGATTTCCTTAAAATGAAAAGAGAGCAACTATCAGAGAAAACTGTAAGAAATCGAGAAAAAGAGCTTTTGTTTATAATTGAACTAGATCGAAGGATAAAAAAGCTTAAATAACTTTACCCAGCTTTAATCTCAAACGCTCTGATTCCTCGATAATTCTCTCTACTGATTCAAGCATTTCTTTTTGGTTCAGTTGGCGGTTCTTAAATCGCTCCGTCAGCGTTCTCTGGCTCCATTTTTACTGCTCAATGAACTCAACATCAAAAGCCGACACTTTACCTGTAGGAAAGTGAATATTGGTACCATCAATATGCCAGTTGCTAAAAGGCTCGTATTGAGGAAGCCAGCCGCGAGCCATAACATCCACATAACGCTTTATGACGAGCGGCGGGTTACCGTCAAACCAGCGGTAAATCGTTCGTAGAGTTACGCCGAAATGGTCAGCAGCAGCCTTATAATTGAAGGCGAAAACGCGCACAAAGTTTGTCTGAAATTCAGTTGCCACGGTAAAACTTCCTCCTAAATAGTAGAAATCATCTCAGGTTACTCGAGAGAACTAAAGACGGGCCTGGAAAGCACCTAAAACGCAGTATAACTGAATTGCGCATAATGTATATTATGTTAAATCATAACTATATCAGTATAAATCTAGTACGAAGCACTTACTTTTTAAAACTGCTGCTGTGCAAGATTAGGAAGCTTTTCAGCAAGGAAATCGATAAGAACACGCACTGCCGGCAGTATTCCGCGTCGGTGCGAGTACGTCATATGCATGATCCCGATGGGTAGATGCCAGTCGGTTAAAACGGGGACGAGTTCCCCGCTATTCACTGCATCGTTACAGAGATAATTTGGTAAAGCGACAATGCCAAGTTTTTTTATTGCAGCTTCTCGCAAAACAATCATGTCGTCGGTGATAAGCCGGGGTTTTATTCTGATATTTTTTTGTTGGCCTGAACTGTGGATTAATTCATAACCATATCGTCCGTTAGTGTAATGCATACTCAAATGTTCGAACGTTAATAAATCCTCAGGCTCAGTTATAGAGTTCTGATTTATTAAGTCGGGAGCAATATAAAGGGTTTGAGGTGCCTGACTTATGGGTCTGGCTATTAAACTGGAGTCTTCTATATTTTTTCGTACGCGTAGAGCAATGTCGATGCCCTCTTCTATTAAGTTAACCGGCCGGTTTGTCACAACAAGCTGAATTTCAACTTCCGGATACAAACTCATAAATTCCGGTAACACCTGGACTAACAAGCTTTGACTTAAGGCATAGGGCGCGCTTATTTCGACTTTACCCCTGGGTTTATCCAGTAAACGTTGAGTCACTTGTTGAGCCGATTCAGCTGCGCTGACAAGACGCTCGCAGTGCACCAGAAACTCACGTCCAATGTCGGTTAACTTGAGGCCTGACCGGCTTCTGTGAAACAGCCGGGTCCCCTGCTCTTGCTCAAGTATAGCCATTTTCCGGCTTATGGTGGATTTGGGCAGACCGAGCTCCCTTGAGGCTGCGCTGATACTGCCGCAGGCCATTACCTGAGCGAACAGATAGTAGTTTGTGACATCAGGAAAAGACATAGTGAAAACCTCAAAGGTTCCGATTTTGGAACGATAGTTTCCATTTTAGCTACTTATTAGGTTAATTGGAACGAATTATAATCCGTGCATCAATTAAAAAAGCAAAGAGGTTTCTATGAAAGTTTTACATTTGGATTCAGGTATCTTTTTAGAACAATCTGTTAGTCGTCAGGTTAGTCAGAACATTGTTAATAAACTTAAGGAAAAACAAGATATTACTCTTGTGCATCGAGACTTGGTTGCCAACCCTGTTCCTCATCTTGCTGCCGATGAATTATTAGCTGAAGAGAAGCCGCTAATTGATGAGCTGGTTAAAGAGTTGCTCGATGCAGATACCATTGTCATTGGTGCGCCAATGTATAACTTTACTATTCCAACCCAGCTAAAAGCCTGGTTTGATCGTGTATTGCAAGCTGGTGTCACCTTTAAATATACAGAGCAAGGCCCTCAGGGTCTGGTAAATGGCAAAAAAGTTTATATCGCGTCTGGTCGTGGGGGGATCTACTCTCAAGGTGACGCTCAGGCTATGGATCACCAGGAAAGCTACTTAAAACAGGCACTGGCTTTTATCGGTATTACTGACGTAACCATCATTCGTGCCGAGGGCATGAACATGGGTGATGAGCCGCGTGAAAATGGCTTTAAAGAAGCTGAACAGGAAATTGAAGCAATATAAGGTTTAACAGCGTACCTTATTCATCATCACGGTGCGCTTTAATCTGCACATCATCCCCGAGCTGCAAAATTTCGATCTCTATTGGCTGACAACAGATTTGGCAATCGACAATCTGGTGTTGGCCAATATCATTTAACCAATCAATTTCAATGTCATTTATTGCCATACAATAAGGACATTCGAACGTTTTCGGATCCGTTAAGCTCATACAAGCCTCTTATTTTTATCTGTAAACTACAATAGTAATCGAATCTGAAGAAGTTTGCGTAACATACAGACAACCTTCTTTTAACAAAATAGCTGAGTACGAATGATGGCATCATGGTTCAGGCAGTCTGTTTTTTTAATTCCGTTACTATTAATGTTGGCAGTATTTAGCAACCCAGCAGTGGCTCAGGCTCCGGTTGAGTACGTTGAAGCCAAAAATCAGCCAGTTATTAATAGCGTTGATGTACCCACCACCCTATCCGCTTTGAATAATTCGCAACTCAGTTTTGCTGTTGAAGGAAAGTTGTTGAGCCTGAATAAGGATATTGGAGACAAAGTAAGCAAAGGTGACGTACTTGCCAGTTTAGATTCGCGTCAAATTAATTCGACAATAGAGTCTTTGCAGGCTCAGGTAGACAGCGCTCAGGCCAGTCTTGCCGATGAAAGACAGCAGTTGAGCGAACTGGAAGAATTAGCTGAAACCTATTTTGTTCCAGCTAGCGATTTAAGACGCTCCCGTACCCGGGTTCAAGTTGCACGAGCGCAACTGGCAGAAACAAAGGCAATGCTAAACGAGACTGAAGTTAATCAAAACTATCATCAACTTACGGCACCATTTGACGGTGTTATTACGAGTCGCTCTGCGGATTTAGGTGAATGGTTAAGTGCTGAGCAAGTCGTGTTTCAATTAGTAGGCAGTAAGAACCAGCATGCAGATGTGTTTCTTTCGCAGTCTTACTACTCCTCTATAAACTCTGCTACTCAGGCTTCGCTCAGCTACAAAGAGACGACTATTGATGCTCGTTTAAGTCGTATTGTGCCCTTTGTTGACGGAAATGACCGCTCTTTTCAGGTTCGGCTGACGGGTGATTATCCTGAGAACTGGGTTGTAGGAATTCCATTAAGTGCTTCATTTGAGATAGATACGGGACGGGTTCAGACTTCGGTGCCGCAGGATGCGGTTGTTCGCTACAGCGACGGCAGAACCTCCGTCTGGATCGCGATAGAAAGGGACAATGAGTGGCAAGCGAAAGAACAGTCCGTTGAACTTGGCTTACGCTTCAATGGTTATGTAGAGGTGGAAAACGGTTTAGATGAAGGCGAGAGAGTCATTGTACGCGGTAATGAAGCTCTAACTGATGGTCAGGTACTAAAGCTTACGGAGTCTGCCGACTATGATTGAAGCCGTAATAAAGCATAAACATGTCACCATTGTTGCCATTTTAATACTTTGTTTACTGGGTATAACAGCAGCGATGCGCATTCCGGTACAAATGATCCCTGATTTAGAAGTCAGAACTATTTCTGTACAGACTCAATGGCCGGGGGCCACGCCGCAAGACATTGAAAAAGAGATACTGATTGAGCAGGAAGAGTTTCTTCGTACTGTCCCTAACTTACAACGTATGGAAAGCAGTGCCAGTAATGGCGAAGCAAGCATAGAACTGGACTTTCCTTTCGGAGTTGACGTTACCGAAACATTAATCCTGGTTAACAATGCGTTAAGTCAGGTACCGGATTACCCTGAAAATGTAGATGAGCCTCGTATTTTCTCCGCTTCTTTTTCCAGTAACGCGTTTATGTATTTTAGGGTTGCCCCAATTGAGGATAACCCTAAAAACATCAACATGATCATGATGCGCGATTACATTGAAGACAACGTTCGTCCAAGAATGTCTTCAGTTGCTGGCGTCTCGCAAGTGAATGTTAGTGGCGGTGCACAAAGACAAGTTCGTATCCTTATGGATAAAGACGCACTGATTCAATACAACATATCGGTTGATGATGTCAGAACCGCAATAAGCGGACGTAACCGCGATACCTCGGCCGGAGAACTGGAACAAGGCAAACGCCGATTCCTGCTGCGCACGGTTGGTCGTTTTGATTCGCTTGAAGAAATAGAAAACACCATTATCCGCAGAACCGGTGACAGTCTGGTTAGATTAAAAGATGTTGCTGATATCGACTTTAATCACTTTGAGCTGAACAGTGAGTCCTGGTTTAAAGGCCAGCAGGTACTGAGCCTTCAGGTTCAGCGTGAGCTGGGCTCTAATGTCATTGATATAAAATACGCGATGCTGGACGAAGTTGAGCGCATTAACGAAGAATTGCTGCGCCCGGCCGGTATGGAAATTACGCTAAATTCCGATGATGTTCGCTATGTCGAAAGTTCAGTTCAGAATGTACTGGTGAACTTACTGTTAGGCGCCCTGTTCGCAACTCTGGTTATGTATGGTTTGATGCGTTCAGGCCGCGCGACGTTAATTGCGGTTATCGGTATTCCAATTTGTACTCTGGCTGGTTTTCTGGGGCTGTTGCTACTGGACAGAACCATCAACGTCATTTCATTAGCTGGCATAGCATTTGCCATTGGTATGACTTTGGACAACACCATTGTGGTGTTAGAAAGTATAGAGCTTGAACGACGTAAAGGACTGAACCCTAAAGATGCGGCAATTGAAGGTGTGAAACGAGTCTGGACCGCGATGCTCACCTCTACCCTGACTACCGTCATGGTTTTCCTGCCAATTCTCTTTATTGTTCAGGAAGCCGGACAATTGTACTCCGATATCGCTATTGCCATTTCGGCATCCATTATTGCTTCGATGTTTGTTTCTGTGACCTTAGTGCCTTTACTCGCCGCTTATTTTCCTGCGCAGGCTAAAACCAAAGTGACAGACAAACTGACCAACCGAATTGAAGCTATCAGTAGTCGACTTTTACGCTCTAAAAAATCAAAACTCAGCACTGTAGGGGTGACCTTTTTTGCCGTGGTGGCAATTTGGTGGTTTCTGATGCCACCCGCAGAATATTTGCCTGAAGGGGAAGAAGCTAAAACTTTTGCCACTATGAGCGCCCCACCCGGCTATAACTTGCAAACCATGTCTTCTATTGGAGATGAAATACGTGATATTTTCGATCCGGCATTAATGACGGAAAATAATGAGGTTACCCGTTCAGGAGTCACTATTCCCGCCCTTAAAACTATGAGCTTAAGCGTCGCTCCGTCGAATATTCGTATTATTGCTGAAACCCGCGATACAAGCCGGATTGATGAGCTAATGGAAGTTATTACTCAAGTTTACGAACGCTACCCCGGCATGCGGGCCTTTGCAGCTAAAGGCTCTATTATAAGCAGTAACGATGGTGGTACCCGCAGTATCAATGTCGATGTTGGCGGACAAGAGCTCAACGAGGTCTATGCGGCAGCACGAGCTATATATGATCGCTCGCAAAAGGTTTTCGATGATCCCAGAATTCAATCCACACCGAACTCCCTTACTCTTGCCCAACCTTTATTAGAGGTTCGCCCTGACTGGGAACGGATGAGTGAATTAGGTCTGGATGCAGACAGTTTTGGTTACGCTGTTTCCGCGCTAACTGACGGGGCTTTTGTTGGTGAGTACTTTCAGGGTGACGACAAAATTGATATGTACCTGTACAGCGACAAAGGTACGGAAGTAACGCCGGAAATGCTCGATGACTTGCCATTACTTAATGTCAACGGCCGCTCCGTGGCATTAAATGCAATTAGCGAGGTGCGCGAAATTGTCGATACCAGTACCGTACGTCGCGTCGACAGCAGGCGTACGGTAACCTTAAATATCATCCCCCCAGAGTCAGTTGCGCTTGAGTCCGGCGTTGAGATGGTCCGTTCAGAAGTGTTAAAGCACTTACGGGATCAAGGTGTTATAGCTGCTGATATTTCGACTCAGTTGTCCGGTGCGGCCGATCAGCTTGCGGAAACCCAGGCCGCACTGAGTGAAAACTACATTATTTCCATCGCTATTATTTACCTGTTGATGGTCGCAATTTTTGCCCACTGGGGTTATCCGTTACTGATCATGGCAACCATACCCATGGGAATAAGTGCGGGTATTGCCGGGTTAGCTCTTATGAACGGCGTCGGCCAGCTGTTACCCGCCATTGGGTTACAGCCGCTGAGTCAGCCTTTCGATATGATTACCATGCTTGGCTTTCTCATTCTTATGGGGACTGTCATTAATAACCCTATTCTGGTGGTTGAACGGGCTATTTATCTTCGCGATAAAGAGAACTACTCAATTAAAGAAGCTGTTCAGGAAGGTTTGCTGTCGCGCGTGCGCCCCATAACCATTACAACCTTAACCACCCTATGCGGCATTGCACCTCTGGTTTTTATCCCCGGGGCCGGCACGGAGTTATACAGGGGCGTTGGGGCTATTGTGATGTTTGGCTTAATCGGCGCCGCATTAGTTACCGTGTTTACCTTGCCAGCTTTATCTGCGTTGGTACTTAAAGGGAGAAAGATCAAGTCTTAGAAAAATAAGCACCATTAAGCTATTTTTCTGCTGTAAAGATTTTGTAACCTGCCGATAGCCTATTACGAAAGCTTTCCGACGGTTGTTAAATAAGGATTATTAATGAAAATCGTACAGCAATTAAGTATCACACAGAGACTTATATCATTATTGGGTATCGCCGCTCTGGGAACCGCCCTGATGGTAGCCTTTATGATGTTCATCCTTAATAGCCTATTGGTTGATGAAGAGAAACGTAAACTAAACGCCGTGCTTGATGCCGCCCACACCATAGTCGACTACTACTATCAGGAATATCAGGACGGCGACTTAAGCGAGGCCGAGGCGAAATCTAAAGCATATGAACGACTTGACAATATACGTTACGAAGAAAGCGAATACGTTTTTACATTGAGCCGTGCCGGCGTTCTGGTACAGCACCCTTTTTCAAAGCAATTAGTCGGCAAAGACGTAACCAGCTATGAAGATCCGGAAGGCACAAGACTGTTTCAGGAGATGGTTCAAAAAGCACGTTCATCTGATCGCGCAACGGTCGAGTACATTTGGCAAAAAGGCAGTAATGCCGACAACCTGGTGCCTAAGATTAGCCGAATTAGAGTATTTGAACCCTGGAATTTGATTATGGGTACAGGTCAGTACACTGACAATATTACCAACATGTTATGGCAGGAGTTCTTTAAACTAGCCGGATTAGCAGCCGTTCTGGCAATCCCTCTTCTATTAGTCTTTTTACTTATTATACGCAGCATCACTCGTCCTTTAGCGACGATTAATAGTGCTATGTTCGACATCGCCGAAGGCGAAGGAGACCTGACTAGACGACTGAATGAATCGGGTTCTGATGAGCTTGCCCGACTTGCAAAATCATTCAACACCTTTGTCCACAAAATTCAGCAACTTGTTCAAAGTGTGCAGGAAAGTGCACGAAATGAAAGCGAAGCTGCAAGTCAGTTGACTGAGTTGTCGGGTACCAGCAGCCGTCAAAGTAATCAGCTTAGTTCACAAACAAGCTCTGTCGCTACAGCCATTACCGAATTGTCTTCCTCCGCTTCAGAGGTTGCTGATCACGCTCGTCAGGCGGCCGACTCGGCTAATACGGCAGACGAAGAAGCGGGACGTTCAGCTATTATCGTACGAGAATCTGTTAATAATATTGAAGCACTAACTTCTGAGCTGGGTAAAGCAGGCGAAAAAGCCCGCTTACTGCAAGATGGTTCAGACAAAATTGGAAATATACTCGGTGTTATTGTTGCTATAGCAGAGCAAACCAACTTACTGGCGTTAAATGCCGCCATTGAGGCTGCTCGTGCTGGCGATGCCGGGCGCGGATTTGCGGTTGTCGCCGATGAGGTCAGAACTTTAGCAACCCGCACGCAGCATTCAACGGATGAAATTTCTTCTATTGTGGAGAGCATTCAAAGTGCCATTAAAGAGGTAAGCCAAATTATCAGCGACGTTGAGCATCGTTCGGCATCAACAAATGAAGAGGCCTTGAAAGCCGAGCAAGCGATAAGTCAAATTCAGGAAGCCGTTGCGAATATATCGAGTATGAATATACAAATTGCCTCGGCGACCGACGAGCAGAGCCGGGTAACCAAAGATCTGAATGAGAATATCACGGGAATATCCGACCTTTCTCAGGCCAATCAGGACGCTAATACACGCGTTGCTGAAGTCAGTCGGGATTTGAGTAAAAACAGTATTGATTTGAGTCAACTTGTCAGTCGGTTTAAGACAAAATAACCTTAAAAATACAGGGGATACTGGTAATCTCCCCTGTACCTTTCAGCTCACAAGACGTAAAATAAATGCACTTTTACATGGATTGTGTCTGTCTGGTAAAAGTCACCTTTTTCCTGATCTTACATCACTGCGGATTTAAAAGATGAGTCAAACAATTCCACAACAACCGATCGAATATAATATGAAAGTCGTCCGGCAGTTTACTGTCATGACGATTATTTGGGGTATCGTCGGTATGTCTGTAGGCGTATTGATAGCTGCCCAGCTTGTCTGGCCAGAGCTTAACTTCAATACTCCCTGGCTAACCTACTCCCGTCTTCGCCCGCTACATACAAACGCTGTTATTTTCGCGTTTGGTACCAGCGCTCTTTTTGCCACTTCTTACTATGTTGTTCAGAAAACGTGCAGAGTGAGCTTGTTCTCAGACAAGTTAGCAGCGTTTACTTTCTGGGGGTGGCAGGCCGTTATAGTGGCAGCCGTTATTACTCTGCCGATGGGTCTAACCAGTACGAAAGAGTACGCTGAACTTGAGTGGCCTATCGACATTTTAATTACTGTCGTCTGGGTGGCTTACTTAATTGTCTTCTTCGGCACACTGGCTATTCGTAAAACATCACACATTTATGTCGCTAACTGGTTCTACGGTGGTTTCATTATCGTTATCGCCATGCTGCATATTGTGAATAGCTTCGCTATACCGGTGTCGTTTACCAAGTCCTATTCAATCTATTCAGGTGCTGTCGATGCCATGGTTCAATGGTGGTACGGACACAACGCTGTAGGCTTTCTTTTGACAGCGGGTTTCCTGGGTATGATGTATTACTTTGTACCGAAGCAAGCTGAGCGCCCTGTTTACTCTTACCGCTTGTCGGTTGTTCACTTCTGGGCTCTTATTTCCTTATACATCTGGGCCGGACCTCACCATTTACACTATACCGCGTTACCAGACTGGACTCAGTCGGTCGGTATGGTCATGTCTGTTATCCTGTTCGTACCTTCATGGGGCGGCATGATTAACGGTATCATGACGTTATCTGGCGCATGGCATAAGCTGCGAACCGACCCAATTCTGCGTTTCTTAATTGTTTCTCTGTCATTCTACGGCATGTCGACTTTCGAAGGTCCGATGATGGCAATCAAATCAGTGAACGCGCTTTCTCACTACACTGACTGGACTGTGGGTCACGTACACTCTGGGGCTTTAGGCTGGGTTGCAATGATCACTATCGGTTCCATGTACTACCTGGTACCGCGCCTGTTTAACCAGAAAGAAATTCACAGCATTAAGCTAGTGAACGTTCATTTCTGGCTGCACACTATCGGCGTTGTTTTCTACATCGTCTCAATGTGGATTTCAGGTGTTATGCAAGGTCTTATGTGGCGTGCAACAAACTCTGACGGAACCTTAACTTACAGTTTCGTAGAGAGTGTTCAGGCTTCATACCCATTCTGGACAGGCCGCTTCATCGGTGGTGTTTTCATTGTAATTGGTATGTTGCTGATGGCTTATAACTGTTATCAGACAATTCGTGCCGGCCGTCGTGAGACAGCTGCAGGCAACGTCGTACAAACTGCCTGAGGGAGAGAATAATGAGTCGTTTTAAACACGAATTTGTTGAAAAGAACTTAGGTTGGTTGTCAATTTTAATGATCATTGCGGTTTCTATCGGTGGGTTAGTAGAAATTACTCCCCTGATTTTTCAAAACCAGACCAATGAACCCATAAAAGGTTTGCAGCCATACACCGCGCTAGAGCTTGAAGGTCGCGATATTTATATGCGCGAAGGTTGTAACAACTGCCACAGCCAGATGATTCGTCCATTCCGTGCAGAAACGGAACGTTACGGACACTATTCATTAGCTGGCGAGCACGTTTGGGAATTCCCTCACCTTTGGGGTTCTAAGCGTACGGGTCCTGATCTGGCACGTGTGGGTGACCGTTATAGCGATGAATGGCATCACGTTCATTTAATGAACCCTCGTAATGTGGTTCCTGAATCTAATATGCCAGCTTTCCCTTGGCTTGCAGAAAACACGCTAACGGGTGAATACACAGCTAAGAAGATGGAAGTTATGCGTACATTGGGCGTTCCTTACGAAGACGAGGACATCGCCGATGCAAAAGAAGCCGTTCAGGGTAAAACTGAAATGGAGGCTCTTATCGCTTACTTACAATCGCTTGGCACAACGCTACAGCAGGCTGATAAGTAATGGATTACGGAACTTGGCGCGGCGTGTTCAGCCTGATCATACTGGCAATTTTTATTGCCATCGTGGCCTGGGCGTTCAGTCGCCGTACGAAAAAGCAATTTGATGATGCGGCTAATTCTATATTTGAGGACGAGTCATCAATAGATAACAGCGACAAACCGGAGTCGAAGAAAGATGAGTAGCTTCTGGAGTGCATGGATAATTGTTTTAACGCTGGCCACCTTAGTGGTATTAATTTGGCTATTGCGCTGGAACATGAAAAATTACACTCACATCGAAGAAGGTCAGGAAATGGACCACGAATTCGATGGGATTGTAGAATTAAACAACCCTCTTCCTAAATGGTGGACCTATTTGTTCTGGGCCTGCTTTGTATGGGGCTTTATATACCTGGCTCTATACCCAGGGCTTGGGAACTTTAACGGGCTGCTTGGCTGGAAAAGCTCAAATCAGGATATTCAGTCCTTAGAAGAGTCTCGCCAGGCAATGGAAGAAGCCCATGAAAAAGGGATGATTGTTGAGTATGACCGTGCCGTTCGTGCTGCGGAAGAAAAGTATGGCCCTATTTTTGCGGCATTTGCAGAGCAGCCAATTGAAGAGCTGGCAAAAAATGAAGATGCGCTAGATGTTGGTCAACGTTTGTTCCTGCAAAACTGTGCGCAGTGTCATGGCTCGAACGCTATGGGTGGTCAAGGCTTCCCTAACCTGACCGACGACGACTGGCTATATGGTGGTGAACCAAGCAATATAAAAACCACCTTGCGTGAAGGACGTCAGGGCAATATGCCAGCATTTGGTGAGCAGTTCAGCGATAAAGAAATTAATGAACTAGCGAACTATGTCGCCAGCTTAAGTGGTCGTGAACGTGATGCCGATTTAGTCGAAGCTGGCAAAGCAAACTTCGCAGTTTGTAGTGCGTGTCACGGAGCTGATGGCAAAGGTAACCAGCAGCTCGGCGCGCCAAACTTAACTGATGACGTCTGGCTTTACGGTGGTTCAATTAATAAAATTGAAGAAACTCTGAAGCATGGTCGTAACGGCGTTATGCCCAAGTGGAAAAACATTCTGGGTGAGGATAAAATTCACGTTATTTCAGCTTATGTCTACAGCTTGTCTAACGAAGAATAAAATGTAGTAAACACAGCCCCGCTACGGCGGGGCTTTTTGTATGAGGTCTCATTATGATTCAACCCTGGTATAAGCAGTTCTGGCCATGGTTTCTTATTTCCCTCCCCGTTACTGTTATGATCGTCTGTGGCGTTATTATTTATCTGTCCGTATCTCAGGGCGGCGTTTCCATGGTGGTTGATGACTACTACAAACGCGGCAAAACCATAAACGCAATTATCGAACACGTTGAGGAAGCACAACGTCGCAATATCTCTTTTGAGTTTACTGCTGACAAAGGCTTGTTTACTCTTAAATATGCATCGGGTCAGCCGGAAGAGCTGTCTGCTCTACGAGTGTTTTTTATTCACGCTACGCAAGACGAAAAAGATTTTACCCGCATGTTGACGGTTGCTTCCGATGGTACCTATCGGGCAGATATCCCTGAAGATATTGATGGCAGCTGGACTATAACCGTAGAACCTTTTAATGAGGTTTGGAAAGTAAGCGAAAAGTATAAATTGCCTAAAGCTGAATTAACTAAGCTTCGTCCGTTATTATACGGAGTCTGATTAAATGGAATGTTTTCATTGCCTGCAGCCAGTTCCTAAAGGGGTTAACCTTGTTGTTGAGTACAAAGGTTCTGAAAAACCGGTCTGTTGTGCTGGGTGTCAGGCTGTGGCACAAACCATTATTCAGCACAACTTGCACGCTTATTACGAACACCGAGACACATCTCAATTACAGGACTCCCCTGTTCTTCCCGAAGAATTAAATGATTTAGATCTCTACGACAATCCTGACTTACAAAAAGAGTTTGTAAGACACGAAGGAGCTGACACCGAATTAGCAGCCCTGACCGTAGAGAACATTACCTGTGGCGCCTGTGGGTGGCTAATTGAACGTGAACTGTTGCGCCTTGAAGGTATACAAAAAGCTGTGGTTAATGTTACCAGCCGCCGGGTGCAGGTTAGCTGGTCTCCCGCTAAGTTAAAATTAAGCGATATTTTAAGAGTCTTAGCCAATATTGGATACAAGGCTCTGCCATTCCAACCCAATGAAGCCGAGCAACAATATGCACGGCAGCGCAAGAGCTATATCCGTAGGTTAGGCGTAGCAGGCATTGCTACTATGCAGGTTATGATGATTGCCTTTGGCCTGTATTTCGGCGTCGTCAGCGATTTATCACCTGACCTACAACGCTTTCTCTGGAGCATTAGTCTGGTTTTTGCCACTCCGGTTATTCTCTATAGCGCACAACCTTTTTATGCAGGTGCCCTACGAGCTTTACAGGCATCGCGTTTGAACATGGACATTCCCGTCAGTATTGCCTTATTAGGTGCATACAGTGCCAGTGTGTACGCGACAATAACCAACACGGGTGAAGTTTACTTTGAATCCATCTCCATGTTTACTTTCTTCTTGTTGACGGGTCGTTTTCTGGAACTGCTGGCAAAAGAACGGGCATTAAAGTTCGCCACTAACCGTCTGACCTTGCTGCCTAAACTGGCTAACCGTGAAACTCCCGAGGGCTATGAATCGGTTGCCATTAAGTTACTTGCAAGCGGCGATATTATTCGGGTAAAAGCTGGTGAAACCATTCCTGCAGACGGTGAATTACTGAACCAACAAGCTCAGGTTGATGAAAGTTTATTGACCGGAGAAAGTCTGCCCAGGTCAAAAAAGCTTGGAGACGCGGTTATTGCCGGCAGTATTAACCAACACTCTCCAATACGGATAAAAGTCACAGCAACCGCTCAGCAAACGGTTCTCGCCGGCATTATTGCGATGCAGGACTCTGCTTTGGCGGTTAAACCTAAAGCGCAGCAAGTTATCGATAAAATTGCGGGCTATTTTATTGCTGCAATTTTAACCGTTGCGGTTATTACTTATTTCAGCTGGTGGTGGCTCCAGCCAGATCACGCCCTGTGGGTTACTTTAGCGGTATTGGTTGCAACCTGCCCTTGCGCTTTGTCTCTTGCGGCACCAACCGCATTAACCGGCATTATCCACCGACTAAACCGAGATGGCATTTTATTAAAAGGCTCAGGTGTTCTTGAGTCGGTTAAACACCTGAATACAGTCTGCCTGGATAAAACCGGTACTTTAACTGAAGGCAAATTCCGACTGGTTGAGCGAAAAGATTACATAGACTCCAGCACCGTTAATAAATTGGTTAGCGGGCTCGAGCTTTTTTCCGAGCACCCTCTTTCGGTTCCGTTAAGCCAACTGTCGGACACCCCGGCGTCGTTTCAGAACGTCACTAACGAGATGGGATTTGGTCTACAAGGCGAATTTGACGGGAAGTTATATCGTGCAGGTAGTGAAAGTTATATTCGGCAGTGGCATCCGGAGTTTAAAGCTCTTAACAAGCACCAGGTGGTTATTGCCAGTAGAGAACGGGTTTTGGCCGAGTTCAGAGTTGAAGACCAAATAAGAGAGGATGCCGCTGAAACCATTAATTGGTTAAAAAGCAACGGTTATCAACCTATTATCCTAAGCGGTGACAGTGAATCGAGAGTTCAGTCACTGGCTCATGAGCTGGGTATACCGGAATATCACAGTGCCTTGAAACCAGAAGAAAAGCTTGCTTTTGTTACGGCTCAACAGGAAGCCGGACATACGGTCTGGATGATTGGTGACGGTATTAATGACAGTCCGGTTCTGGCAAAAGCTGACCTTTCAATGACGTTTTCTCAGGCATCTGACTTAGCACAAACCGCAGCGGACGTTGTGCTAATGTCTGAATCTCTGAATCAAATTAAAGTGGTTATAGAGAGCGCACTTAAAACACGCAAGATCATGCAACAAAACTTCATTTGGGCATTGGTGTATAATGTTTCTGTATTACCTGTAGCTGCTATCGGTATGATTGCCCCCTGGGCAGCAGCACTTGGTATGTCGCTTAGTTCTCTTCTGGTAATAGGAAATTCTCTAAGGTTGTATCGAAAATGAGTGTAATTTACGCATTAATTCCCATCGCTATAATTTTCGTTATTATTGCTGTTGCGGTATTTTTCTGGGCGGTACGCTCCGACCAGTTTGAGGACATCGAACGTCAGGGACTCAATATTCTGATGGACGACGAAGATAACACCAATAAAGCTGATGATGAATCCGATAAACCCAGGCGCTGATCTTGTTACAGCCTTACTGATGGGGCTTGCCGGCGCCGGGCATTGCTTAATGATGTGCGGCGGTATTGCCAGCGCTATGGGTATTAATACCCGCCCCTATCATGTCTGGCTGTATAACTTAGGCCGGGTGTGCTCCTACATGCTTATTGGAGCTTTGGTCGGCGGAGCTATCGGCTTGTTTGCTCCGGAAGGCGGTTATACAACAATCATTCTGCGCTGGTTAGCTGTGGCTTTTCTCCTCTTGCTTGGACTGTATTTTACCGGATGGTTTTCAGGGTTGGTGTATCTGGAAAAGTCAGCTCGCCCAATTTGGCAGAAAATACAGCCTCTGGCCGCAAAACTCAGAAACAAGCCGGGTATTTTTGCCACCTTCTTTGCCGGGGCTTTATGGGGCTGGTTACCTTGCGGAATGGTTTATAGTGCTCTCAGCTGGGCGGCTTTAAGTGGTTCAGCCAGCGGTGGTGCCTTAACCATGGCGGCGTTTGGTCTGGGAACCTTACCAGCCATGGTAGCCGCCGGGCATTTCAGCCAGTTTCTGCATCGCTTTTTACGCGCCCAGGGCGTACGTACGGCCATGGGAGTTTTGCTCATAATTTATGCTTTATGGAGCATGTTGACCCTAATCAAACCTTTTTTCTAATAAAGCCTGCAAAGCGTTCTGCTTTCGTCTAATCTTAAGAGTGAATATAGATTAATAACGAGGTCAGTATGGACGCATTCCGTCATGTTCTAGTTGTTATAGACGCTGCCGATGAGCAGCACAAAGCATTGAAACGTGCTTTACATATGGCTCGGTTGAGCGATGCCAGATTAACGCTGTTTTTGTCTATTTATGACTTTTCTTACGAAATGACAACCATGCTTTCCAGCGAGGAACGCGACGTTATGCGTTCAAACCTTATAGCGGACAGAAGAGCCTGGTTAACCGACGTATTGAGTGAATTTGATACAGATGCGGTTCGCATTGATATTGATGTGGTCTGGCATAACCGACCTTTTGAAGCCATTATCAAAGAAGCTATAAAGCACAAACACGACCTTATTATAAAAGGCACTCAGGTCAGTGCCAGTTTCCAGAACTTAATTTTTACACCAACCGATTGGCACCTGCTGCGAAAAGCCCCCTGCCCGGTTTTGCTGGTTAAAGAACATGAGTGGCCAAGCCATGGGCAGATCATTGCTGCTGTTCATACCGGTTCTGAAGAAGAACATCACCAGCAGTTAAATAGACGCATTATTGAACACGCGCAGTCCATGAGCAATGTGCTGAATGCAAGTGTGCACCTGGTCAACGCTTATCCCAGTGCTCCGGTTAACGTAGCGGTGGAAATTCCTGAATTTGATGTCAGCGAATACAGCGATGCTCTCGAGCAGCACCACGTTAACCGCATGGCTGCGCTGGGACGCGATTACGGCATTTCCAGCCATTACCAGGATCTGTCGCAAGGTTTGCCGGAACAGGTTATTCCCGAGGCGGCAAAACAATTAGATGCTGAACTTGTGGTGTTAGGGACTATTGGCCGCACAGGGTTAAGCGCTGCGTTACTAGGTAACACAGCTGAACACGTACTGGACCAGTTAAATTGTGACGTGCTGGCAATTAAACCAGAAGACTTTGTCAGTCCCCTCGCTTGAGTTTAATGCCTCAGGTATAATCCGGCTCCTCAGAACTTACAGATGACACAGGTTGCAGGAGCCACTATGGCCAGTGAAAATAAATACAGTTTCAATAAGCTACAGAAACGTATTCGCCGCGATGCGGGAAAAGCCATACAAGATTTCGGAATGATTGAAGACGGTGACCATATTATGGTGTGTCTGTCGGGCGGTAAAGACAGTTACACTTTGCTGGACACCCTTCTCTATCTGCAAAAAGTTGCTCCTGTTCGCTTTTCTCTGGTTGCGGTTAACCTGGACCAAAAACAGCCCGGGTTTCCTGAGCATGTGCTTCCGGCTTATCTGGAAAAGCTTGGTGTCGACTACAACATTGTTGAAGAAGACACCTACAGCATCGTAAAAGACAAAATTCCCGAAGGAAAAACAACCTGTTCGTTATGCTCTCGTCTTAGACGAGGCATTTTGTATCGCACAGCGAAAGAGCTAAAAGCGACTAAAATCGCTCTTGGCCATCATCGCGATGATATGATTGAAACCCTTTTTCTGAATATGTTTCACGGTGGCAAGTTAAAATCTATGCCACCCAAATTAGCCAGCGATAACGGCGAGCATGTTGTTATTCGCCCTTTAGCCTATGCTCGTGAGAAAGAAATAGAGCAATACTCTACCGCAATGGAATTTCCTATTATTCCCTGTAACTTATGCGGCTCTCAGGAAAACCTGCAGAGAAAACAGATAAAACAAATGCTTAATGGGTGGGACAAACAGTTTCCGGGCAGAATTGAAAGCTTATTTACGGCAATGCAAAACGTTGTACCCTCGCATTTAGCCGACAGTGCCCTGTTTGATTTTAAGGCCGTTACCGCAGACGGCGTTGCTAATGAAAATGGCGATAAAGCCTTTGATACAGAAAGCTTTACTTCAAACTTTGAGACTGAAGAAAGTCCTGTTTTTGCCAGTAATATTCCAATAAAACATTTGGCCTAACCCAGATACAAAAAGAGGCTCTGAATTGAGCCTCTCTTAAGTTATATCAGTATAATCCTGCTTAACCCTACTCGGGTTGCGGAGTTTCCGGCGTTTTCAATTCTTCGCTGACTTTTTTTACAATAGGTCGGTTGATACGAATCATTGCGCGTAGTTCATCAATGTAATGCTCACCGCGTTCAGAATAGCTTGATAACCCCGTTATTAAATCTCTTGCCAGTATATCTTCATTATCTAAGCGCTTTTGTTCGCGTAATAAGCGCAAATCCAGATAAGCGCCATGAGTATTAATATTACGCATATAACTTTTTACTGACGCATTAACCGAGTCAAATCGCGCAACTTCATGGCGACCATCTTCATCCCTTCCTGTAGGAACTAAACCACAACCTTTGGAATAACACCATTGACCAAACAAGTTCAGTCCTTTACGTGAAAATCTGGATGTTCCCCAGCCCGATTCATTTGCAGCCTGAACAAGTACCATCATTTCCGGAATAATATCCATGCGGCGTTTTAGTAAACCAAATAAATTTTCATCAATTGCAATGTCGTCTTCCAGTCGATAATACTCAATCCAGTCCGCAAGCTGTTTTTTATCGGCCTCAGTTAACTCATTGTTTTTAAAACGCTCGTAAGTTGCTTTAAGGTAAGCCCTGTCATGCAATATACGTATATTTTCGGCTTCTACCATTGGCAATAGAAAGCGAAAAAACTCTTCTTTCTTTTCCGTAACATCGGTCATCGACATAAAGTCAGGTAAATCTCTCTGCACAGGCACGTCAGGAATGGCCGGTAAATGAGCTGTGACCGATTGCTCCGGAGCTTCTACTTCGGTTTCTTTAATAAGCCACGGTAACAGTAACGCCGCTATGCTCAGTACAATAAATAGTAGTATGGTTAATAATCGCATGTATTCCTCAGGCTGAAATATTTTCAGACGAATTATTGTTGGGTTTCTCTATAACCGTTACGCCAATAACTTCCCGATAGACCACTCCCAGGAGGTTATAAATCATTGGCAACATCCAAATAAGGCCTAGTCCAAAAGGAATAATAGCCAGAAGTAACAAGCCCGCGAGAATCAAAAATAGCAAAATAAATTTAGGCAGCTTGAAATGGATGATTTTTATTGAATAGTACAAGGCGTTTAGCGGACCCACTCCTCGTTCAATAACTAAAGGCATAGCGAGTATCAAAATAACCGTAATGTAAAGTTGTGCCAAAATAGAAACGTTTGGATGAATCAAGCCAAAGAGTTGACTGGAGACAATGCTTAGCAACGTGCTTATCAAAGCGACAGCAATTAAAGGGAACATTACATTGAAACCATTAAAGACATCTGCGCTTTTTGTGCCGATACCGACGCTGTGTTTGATGCCCATTAACATCAAGCCACCTAATAAAGGAGCACTGATGACAGCTTGTAAAATGCTGGAGAAGTACTGAAGTTTTATTGATGTTTGCAGACTCTCAATCGAAAACACGTTCATCAAAATGAGTACCATCACCACATTAATACCCAGTAAAGCCAAAAAGCCACCAATTAAAGGAGTCAGATTGGATTTGGTAATGTTAAATGCCTGCTCAAAAATTTGCCGCAACGACAGCTGATAGTTTCCTTTAAGCGATTCAACTAATGAACCACCAATTATTACTTTGTTATCATCCACAGAAATTCCCACACTTTTTTGATCAGTAAGATAAACTAGCGCCCGATATACTAGAGTATCCTCTGGTACGATCCAATTTAAATCGACAGAACAATCTGAGGCAGTCATGAAATCGCAGACAAAACGACCGGCAAACCCCAAGTTGGTTTTACTGAACAAGCCTTACGGCGTTTTATCTCAGTTTACCGGAGAAGAAGGCGACCAGACTTTAAAGCCGTTCATTCCCCATAACGACGTTTACCCCGCCGGACGTCTTGATAAAGACAGCGAAGGGTTGTTGTTGCTAACCAACGACGGCGTTTATCAGGCTCGCCTTGCTAATCCTAAATACAAAGTCTGGAAAACCTACTGGGTGCAGGTAGAAGGTGACCCAAGCGAAGAGCAGTTAGAACAATTAAGAAAGGGTGTCGAGTTAAACGACGGAATGACCCGCCCTGCTGAAGCCTTCGTTATGCCTGAACCAGTGAACTTATGGCCACGAAACCCTCCCGTTCGCGAGCGAAAAAGCGTTCCTGACAGCTGGCTTTGCCTTAAAATTCGCGAAGGCAAAAACCGCCAGGTTCGCCGTATGACAGCGCATGTCGGGTTACCTACCCTTCGCCTGATACGAGCCGCTGTCGGCCCTTTTCAGTTAAAAACAATGCAGCCCGGCGAATGGCGTTCAGAGCCACCAGTTTGGTAACTTCCTGAGCTACCCTCGTGCGCGCTAAAATGATAGAATGCGCAGCCAATTCAGGAGCTATAGTCAGTTAGGGTCAACCTATGTCAAATGCCAGTAAAAAAGTCATTGTCGGAATGTCCGGGGGCGTCGACTCCTCCGTTTCAGCTTACCTTCTTATGCAACAGGGCTATCAGGTAGAAGGCCTGTTTATGAAGAACTGGGAAGAAGACGATACTGACGAATACTGCGCGGCTTCCGACGACTTAGCTGACGCTGAAAAAGTCTGTGAAACGCTGGGTATTGAGCTGCATACAATCAATTTCGCTGCAGAATATTGGGACAATGTGTTCGAGTATTTTCTGGAAGAATACAAGGCGGGTCGCACGCCTAACCCCGATATTATGTGCAACAAAGAAATTAAATTTAAGGCCTTTCTTGAGTTTGCCGCTGAAGCATTAGATGCAGATTATATTGCGACCGGACACTATGTCCGTCGTCAACAGCGTGATGGCAAATGGGAAATGCTGCGTGGTTTAGACAGTAATAAAGATCAAAGCTACTTTTTGTATACCTTGAGCCATGAACATATTGCACAGACTCTGTTCCCGGTCGGAGAACTGGAGAAACCAGAAGTTCGTCGAATTGCAGAAGAGCAAGGCCTGGTAACGGCCGATAAAAAGGACTCAACCGGCATTTGCTTTATTGGAGAGCGCAAATTTAAAGACTTTTTGCAGCAGTATCTTCCCGCCAAACCGGGCCCTATTGAGTCCGTTGAAGGTGAAGCATTAGGCGAACACGAAGGCCTGATGTACCACACGCTGGGTCAGCGTAAAGGTCTGCATATAGGAGGCATGGCCGATACTTCCGGCGAACCTTGGTATGTTGTCGACAAAGACGTCGAACGTAACGTTTTAATTGTAGCGCAGGGGAAAAACCATCCGCGTCTATACTCTCAGGGGCTTATTGCCGGACAACTGCATTGGGTTAGTCGAAATGCCCCATCGGAGGCTTTCGATTGCACGGTGAAAACACGCTACCGCCAGCAGGATATTCCATGCCGGGTTACGCCGCTTAGTAACGGTGACTTCCAGGTTCAATTTAGGGAACCGGTTGCAGCAGTTACTCCGGGACAGTCTGCGGTATTCTACAGCGATGATGCTTGTTTAGGCGGTGGCATAATAGAGCAGCGAATTACCGATTTTGAGGTTAAGCTATGAATGAATGGCAGCAACGGGTAATTGCCTTAGCTGGCATGTCGTTAAGTGCTATGGCCGTACAGAAGCTGGCTCGCAGCGGCGAGCTTTACCCTGAATCTATTAGCAATACCTTAGTGCACAGCCTTTTACAGCAAAACCCGGACAGTATCGAAGATATTTACGGCGGACTGGACAACATAAAACCCGGCATTCAGGCGTTTATTCGTCAGGCCGGCAGCAACAAAAATAAAGACATTGAGGTTACCCGTTATCTGATAGGCCTAATTCATTTATCCAGAAGGCTCTTAAAACAACCAGACGTACTCAATTTACTGGGCGAGCGTATTACCCAGGTGAAACGTCAAAAAGAAGAGTTTGAGTTTGAAAACTACCGCATTCAGCAAAGTCTGGCCGGAATTTATCGTGAGCTGATAAGTCCTTTAGGACAACCTATTCGCATCAATGGTAACCCGGAGTTTTTAAAACGGGACTCAAATCAACACCATATTAGAACCTTGTTGCTGGCTGGCATTCGCAGTGCTGTGCTTTGGCAGCAAGTAGGCGGCAAGCGTCGTCATTTCGTGTTTTCTAGAAATAAAATGTTAGATACAGCGCAGCAACTGCTGCATGTCGCATAACCAATAACAATTAACGATTTAATTAACCCTCGGAGAGCCAGTTTATGTTGCCCTTTTCCTCCTTGACGGCGGTGTCACCTGTTGACGGACGATACGCCTCAAAAGCAGAAATGTTACGCCCTATTTTCAGTGAGTACGGACTGATTAAATTTCGAGTGACTGTTGAGGTTCGTTGGTTACAATTATTAGCCGACGTTGACGGTATTAAAGAAGTACCTGCGCTAAGTAAAGAAGCAACACAGATACTGAACTCCATTGTTGAGAATTTCTCGGTAGACGACGCTGAACGCATAAAAGCTATTGAGAGTACCACCAACCACGACGTGAAAGCGGTCGAGTACTTTCTGAAAGAAAAAGTAGCAAATAATGAAGAGCTGAATAACGTTTCCGAATTCATCCACTTTGCCTGTACATCCGAAGACATTAACAACCTTTCTCATGGCTTAATGCTGAACACAGCCCGTGATGAAGTATTACTGCCTATGATGCAGGAGTTGGTTGAGCGGGTTAAAGAACTGGCGAAAGAACACAAAGCCGTTCCTATGATGGCTCGTACACACGGGCAGCCGGCAACGCCAACCACAATGGGCAAAGAGTTTGCAAATGTTGCCGTGCGTTTACAACGTCAGTTGGAACAGCTTAAAGCTGTAGACGTTATGGGTAAAATCAATGGTGCTGTCGGTAACTATAACGCACACCTGGCGGCTTACCCTAATGTAGGCTGGCACCACATTTCAGAGCAATTTGTTACTTCATTAGGCTTGAGCTGGAATGCTTACACAACACAAATTGAGCCGCATGACTATGTTGCTGAATACTTTGATGCATTAGCTCGTTTTAATACCGTACTCATTGATTTTGATCGTGACGTATGGGGCTATATTGCATTGAACCACTTTAAACAGCGTACTGTTGAAGGCGAAGTTGGCTCATCAACCATGCCTCATAAAGTAAACCCTATCGACTTTGAAAACTCTGAAGGCAACCTGGGTATTGCAAACGCTGTTATGCAGCATTTAGCTCAGAAACTGCCTATTTCACGCTGGCAGCGGGACCTGACTGACTCAACCGTTTTACGTAATTTAGGCGTGGGTGTTGCCCATACTGTTATCGCATTCCAGGCTACCTTAAAAGGTTTGAGTAAACTGGAGGTTAACGAAGCCCGTCTGGCGGCTGAGCTGGATGAAAATTGGGAATTAATGGCAGAACCGGTGCAAACCGTTATGCGCCGCTACGGCGTTGAAAAGCCATACGAAAAGCTTAAGACTCTAACTCGTGGTAAGCGCATTACCAGCGATGATCTGGCTAAATTTATTGACTCCTTAGACGTACCTAAAGCCGCTAAAGACGAAATGAAAGCACTGACTCCGGCAAATTATATTGGCCGCGCCACTCAGTTTGTTGATGATCTCCTATGAAATTAGTGTTTGATAAAGACGATTTTCTAGCGAACTACTGGCAGAAAAAGCCTTGCCTTATTCGACAAGGCTTTGCCGATTTTACCGACCCTGTCAGCCCTGAAATTCTGGCTGGACTGGCAATGGAAGAAGGCGCTGACTCGAGGGTTATTGAATCACGGGCGGATACTGAGTCCGGTTGGCTAGTGACTCACGGCCCATTTGAGGACTACGAAAAGTTCGGAGAAACTGACTGGACTTTGCTGGTGCAGTCAGTAAACGAATGGCTACCAGACGTAGGGGAATTAATAACCCCTTTTCGTTTTCTGCCCGATTGGCGCATCGATGATGTCATGGTCAGTTTTTCCTGCGAAAACGGTGGTGTCGGTCCTCATCTGGATCAATACGATGTTTTTATTATTCAGGGCGCAGGCTCCCGGCATTGGCGGGTCGGTGAACGACAAGCAATGCAGGAGTATCAACCCGCGGAAGACCTATGCCAGATAAAAGGTGAATTCAACGCTGTTATTGATGAACACCTGACTGCCGGTGACGTTTTGTATATTCCTGCTGGTTGTCCTCATGACGGAGTCTCACTGGAACCATCTTTAAACTACTCTGTTGGTTTTCGTGCTCCATCAAAAGCCGAACTACTGCTACAGTTAGGTGATATTGCGATGCAACAGGAGTCGTTGCAGGAGCGTTATCAAGACCCGGCTCTTAGCAGCGAAGACGTTTCATGGGTTATTGAAAAAGCGCAGCTAAGTGCATTAAAGCAGTTTTTAAAAGACGCTTTAGAAAGCGATGAAACCGACTCATTTTTAGCAAAAATTATTTCCCAGTCTAAACGCCCTCTTCCTGAGCCTGAGCTGCCGACCACCGCTGAGCAAATTCCGACTCTGCTCGCGCAGCAAAATGCGTTTATAGAAAAAACCTCGGGCGCCCGTTTCTTAAAACTTAGCAGTACGCAGTTTTACGGTAATGGCGAAGCCTTTCACATTGTACAAGAGGCTTTACCTACCGCGGAATGGCTGGCGCAACTGCAAGGCTCTGAGGCTACTGAAGAATTAGCTAAACTGGCAAAATCTCCAGCCGAATGTGAGCTCATTGCCGAAGCTATTAACCAGGGAATCATCTATTTATACATTGACGAATCTTAAGTGATTCTGTGTAAACAAGAGTTGATAAACGCCTGTTTAAATACCTAAATTTATTCGCATCTTAAAGTAGCGCGAGCCTTATCTAAATGGTAATGTTCGCGCAATTTTTTAAGCAATGAGGAAGTGAAACTCATGTCTCTATACGAGCATCCCGAATTTGATCACCACGAGCAAGTGGTGTTTTGTCATGATCAGGAATCAGGCTTAAAAGCCATTATTGCCATCCACGATACAACTTTAGGTCCAAGCCTTGGTGGTACTCGTTTGTGGAACTACGCTTCTTCTGCCGAAGCGGTCACCGATGTACTGCGTTTGTCTCGTGGTATGACTTATAAAAGTGCAATGGCCGGTCTGCCTTTAGGTGGCGGTAAAGCCGTTATCATCGGCGACGCGAAAAAGATCAAAAGCGAAGAACTCTTCCGTGCTTATGGCCGCTTCATCGAGTCTTTAAGTGGTCGTTACATTACCGCCGAAGACGTCAACATTCGTACTGAAGACATCGGCATGGTCGCGAAAGAGACCAGTTATGTTGCAGGCACGGCCGATAAAGCAGGCGACCCTTCACCTCATACGGCACTGGGTACTTACCTTGGTCTTAAAGCGGCAGCTAAACACAAATTAGGTAGCGAAGATCTTAAAGGCGTTAAAATTGCCATTCAGGGTCTGGGTGCTGTTGGCTACGATTTCGCCAAGTACTGCGCGGAAGACGGTGCTGAACTTATTGTTACCGATATTAACGAAGAAGCCATAGAGCGTGCTGTTAAAGAACTGGGCGCGAAAGCTGTCGGTCTGGATGAAATCTATGCCGTAGACGCTGACGTTTATGCACCATGCGCTTTAGGTGCCACCATCAATGACGAGACTTTAAAGCAACTTAAAGTCAAAATTATTGCCGGCAGCGCGAATAATCAGTTAGCTAACCCTAAGCACGATAAAGTCGTTAAAGATATGGGTATTCTATATGCTCCGGACTACGTGATTAATGCCGGTGGCGTTATTCACATCTGTTCAGAAGCCGCCAACTTTACTGTGGAAGAAACAGAAAAACGTGTGCGCGGTATATACGATACCTTAGATCAGCTTTTTGCCCGGGCACAGGACGAAGACCGTCCTACCGGAACAGTAGCTGATGAAATGGCTCGCGAAATTATCGCCAAAGGTAAGCAGTAAACGTTACTGCAAATAAAAAGCCTGAGTTAACTCAGGCTTTGTAAGATTATCTCAAGCGGGTGTCTCACCCGCTTTTTTTCTACCCGTTTTATTTGTGAGCGACACGAGAATCCAGTAACCAGTACTCCGCTACTCCCGTACTCCTGAACCGCTTGTTGCCAGCCCATTTGATAAAGTCCCTGGCTGTCTTCCTGGTTCTGTTTCTCATGACCAAATGTACCGGCCATACCGCAACAGCCCACATTAACAATATCCAGTTTTAGTCCCAGATTTTGGAATAAGGCTTGCCATTGCTTAGCTGACTCAGGCACGAAACTCTGTTCGGTACAGTGCAGCAATAGACCGTAGTGACTGGTAGTAAATGAATTAATATCATCAAAGTTCAAAGTATTAAGCCATTCTACAACCGTCATGACATTAACTTCGGGCAGTTGACCATCGCTCGCCTTGCGATACTCGTCCCGGAATATCAATGCCGTGGAGCTGTCAGGTCCAATTAATGGAATACCAGCATCAGAAATAGGTTTTAACTGTTCAGTCACTTTTTCGGCGGTTTTCTCAAAGTCGCTGATAAAGCCTTTTACGTGCTGAGCCTTGCCATGCCCTATAAACGGCAGTAACACAGGCGTATAACCTAAATTTCTGATAAGCAGCCCCAGTTTCAGAACCAGATCGGCCTCGTAGAAGGTTGTAAACGGGTCCTGCGCAATAACCACCGCTTTTGACTTCTCATCCTCAGTCAGGCTCATCACCTGCTCTGTGGTTAACTCAATAAGTCCGTTCCGGCGCCAGGCAGTCCTTAAATTAGGCGTTGAGAATAACGGCGTATCGACGTAGCCAATACCGTATTTGAGTACAAAACGGCTTAACGGATTATTAATCAGTACATTACTCAACCGGGGAAACTTACTCGCTATCGGCGCGGTCTTTTCAATACCTTTGACCAGATAGTCTTTTAACGGACGAGCGTATTTACTGTAATAATGATCATAAAAACGAGCGCGGAACGTCGGCACATCGACACTGACTGGGCATTGGTTGGTACACGCCTTGCACGCCAGGCATTTGTCCATGGACTCTTTCACTTCGTGGCTGAAGTCATTTTTCCCGGTAAACCGGTTAAGCTGACGTTTGGCAAAGCCCAATGCTTCTGGCTTTTCAGCCGCGTTATAGCCGGCGTTGTGAGTTAACCGTAACCATTCACGTAAAAGCCCTGCCCGTCCTTTAGGAGAATAACGACGGTCCCTCGTTACCTTATAAGAGGGGCACATAGCGGACTTAGGATCGTAATTAAAGCACAAGCCATTACCGTTACAATCCATCGCATTTTTATAGCTGTCGCGTGTAGCCACCGGTATTTGACGATCAAAAAATCCGCGCTTAACGGCATCGACAGAAATAAGTTCGGCATCAGTGTTAAGCGGCGTACAAATTTTTCCCGGGTTTAGCTGGTTAAAGGAGTCAAAGCTGGCCTTTATTTTCTGCAATTCGGTATAGAGATGCTCACCAAAAAATGCAGGGACGTACTCCGAGCGATACCCTTTACCGTGTTCGCCCCACATGAGTCCGCCATATTTTTGTGTCAGCTCGGCAACTTTATCACTGATTTGTCTGAGCATGACTTCATCTTCTGGTTCGCACAAGTCCAGCGCTGGTCGCACATGCAAGACTCCGGCATCGGCATGCCCAAACATGCCGTAATGCAGTCCGTTAGCGTCTAAAAGAGCACGAAACTCATTAATAAAATCAGCCAGTTTCTCTGGCGGTACAGCGGTGTCTTCAGCAAAAGCAACGGGCTTACGGCGTCCTTTAGTTGCGCCCAGCAAGCCCACCGACTTTTTCCGCATAGCATAAATCAGCTGGATACTGGGCAAATCGTCACAGACTTGATAGCCAATAACCCCTTTGCTGTCTTTGCTTTTAATCAGCTTATCCAGACGTTGGGTTAAAGAGTTAACTTTACTGTCTATTTCTTCCTGATTTAACCCGGTGAACTCAACCATGTTGATGCCATCCATTCGCTGACCTTCAACATCAGATAACAGCGGCTCAACCGACTTCCAGATTATATCCTGACGTGCAAGATTCAGTACGGTACTGTCAACGGTCTCTACAGAGGTTGCTTTGGCATCAACTAAAAAAGGCGAGTTCTCTAAAGCAGCCTGGAAATTTGAATACTTTACGTTCACCAACACCCGGTGTTTGGGAATAGGAGTAATATTCAGCCGGGCTTCACTGACAAACCCTAAGGTTCCCTCTGAGCCGGCAATTATTCGTGAAACATCTATCTTTTGCTCTTCGGCGTTATAGGCATGTTTCAAGTCATAACCGGTTAAAAACCGATTCAGCGGCGGGAATTTCTCACGAATACTCTCAGCCTCACCAACACAGGTATCAATAATCTGCCTATAAATTCGGGCTATGCGATTATCCTGCCGTGCAACGGTTTCCGCCTGTTCAAGCGAAACCGGTGCGCTATCAAGTACAGAGCCGTCCAGCAGCACAGTTTTTAAACCAAGAATATGATCGCTGGTTTTACCATAAACTAAGGAGCCCTGACCGGATGCGTCAGTATTGATCATCCCACCAAGAGTCGCGCGATTACTGGTTGATAAGTCAGGTGAAAAGAAATAGCCATGAGGGCGCAATATATCGTTGAGCTGATCTTTGACTACCCCCGCCTGCACTCGTACCCAGCCTTCTTTAGGGTTAACTTCCAGTACTTTATTCATGTGACGACTTAAGTCCACCACAATACCGGAAGTTAAAGACTGACCATTAGTGCCGGTGCCACCACCACGAGGGGAAAACTGCACACTGCTATTGTTTTCCTGACCTGCCAGCTTCATCAGCAATACAAGGTCGGTTTGATTAAGAGGATACAAAACAGCCTGAGGCAGGTTTTGGTAAACGCTGTTATCCGTGGCCGCAATTAAACGGCCCGAATAACTCACGTCAATTTCACCTGCAAACTCTGAGCTTCTTACCTGCTCAATAAAGTGCCGGTAGTCATCTGGTAACGCATTCTCAGCAGCAATCTCAGGTAATACAGTCATACTTATAGGTTTTCCGCCAGGTACATCCAGGTTTCAATAACGGTGTCCGGGTTCAGCGACACCGAATCAATGCCCTGATCAACCAACCAGGCGGCAAAATCAGGATGATCCGACGGCCCCTGACCACAGATGCCAACATATTTACCGCGTTTCTTTGCCGTTTGAATAGCCATGGCCAACAGCTTTTTCACTGCCTCGTTACGCTCATCAAATAAGTGCGCGATAACACCAGAATCACGATCCAAGCCCAGAGTTAACTGGGTTAAGTCGTTAGAACCAATAGAGAAACCGTCGAAAATATCGAGGAATTCATCAGCCAACAGAGCGTTAGAAGGCAGTTCACACATCATAATAACGCGCAGACCATTTTCGCCCTGAACCAGCCCCTGCTCGGCCAGAAGTTCAATAACCTTACGGCCTTCTTCAAGAGTTCTGACAAACGGGATCATAATTTCGATATTGGTCAGACCCATATCGTTACGAACGCGTTTAATTGCTTCACACTCTAGTGCAAAGCAGTCACGGAATTCTTCAGAGATATAACGAGACGCGCCACGGAAACCAAGCATTGGGTTTTCTTCGCCAGGTTCATACTGCTTTCCGCCAATAAGGTTCGCATATTCGTTCGACTTAAAGTCAGACATACGCACAATGACGCGTTCTGGTGAAAATGCAGCACCCAAGGTAGAGATACCTTCGGCCAAACGGGCAACGTAGTATTCGCGAGGGCTGCTGTAACCGGCCATCATGCTATCAATTGTCTGTCTCAGCTCATCGCTTTGCTGATCATAGTTAAGCAAGGCTTTAGGGTGAACGCCTATCATCCGGTTAATGATAAACTCCAGACGAGCCAGGCCAATACCAGCATGTGGCAAACTGGCGAAATCGAAGGCTCTGTCCGGGTTACCCACGTTCATCATAATTTTTAACGGTAGGTCCGGCATGGCATCAATCTGTGACTCGGTAATATCAAAGTCCAGTTCACCCTGGTAGATATAACCGGTGTCGCCTTCGGCACAAGAAACCGTAACGGCCTGACCATTACTGATATGGTCAGTTGCGTCACCGCAACCAACTACCGCCGGAATGCCCAGTTCGCGTGCAATAATCGCTGCGTGGCAAGTACGACCACCGCGGTTAGTAACAATAGCCGCCGCACGTTTCATAATTGGTTCCCAGTCAGGGTCGGTCATATCGGTAACTAATACATCGCCCGGCTGCACTTTATCCATTTCGCTAATGTCATTCAGAACACGGGCAACACCACGACCAATACGCTGACCAATAGCGCGCCCTGTGCAGACAACGTCGCTTTTAGTTTTTAACGCAAAACGCTCAATGGCTTGCCCTTTTTGGTTTGACTGAACCGTTTCAGGGCGTGCCTGGACAATATACAGCTTGCCATCGATGCCGTCTTTAGCCCACTCAATGTCCATTGGACGACCATAATGCTCTTCAATGATAAGAGCTTGCTTAGCCAGTGTTTCGACTTCTTCGTCTGTTACCGAGAAGGTCAGGCTCTTCGACTTTTCTATGTCTTCTATTAATGTCTGTTTTCCATGTTCTCTGTCGTCAGAGAAAATCATTTGAATTTTCTTGCTGCCCAGAGTTCTGCGCAATACTGAAGGGCGCCCTGCTTTTAAGGTCGGTTTATGTACGTAGAATTCGTCCGGGTTAACCGCGCCTTGCACAACCATTTCGCCTAAACCGTAAGATGAGGTAATAAAAACCACATCATCAAAACCTGACTCTGTGTCGATGCTGAACATAACCCCGGAAGAGGCAATGTCACTACGAACCATACGTTGTATACCAGCCGACAACGCAACACCGCGGTGGTCGTAGCCCTGGTGAACGCGATAGGAAATAGCGCGGTCGTTAAATAATGAAGCAAACACGTGTTTAATGGCTTCCATTACACTACTTAAGCCACGTACATTCAGGAAGGTTTCCTGCTGGCCGGCAAATGAAGCATCCGGCATATCTTCTGCCGTCGCTGAACTGCGTACTGCAAAGCTAAATTCGTCGTTGTTTTTACTTAACTCAGCAAAAGCGTCTTTAATGGCCGCTTCAAATTCTGATTGAAAAGGCGTATCAATAATCCATTGGCGAATTTTTTTGCCCGCCTGAGCCAAGGCCTGTACGTCGTCAACATCAAGCGTGTCGAGCAAATCGTGAATACGATCGTTTAAGCCACTTTGCTCCAGAAACTGGTTATAGGCATCAGCCGTTGTTGCAAAACCACCGGGCACTTCAACTCCTGCTCCGGCTAAGTTACTGATCATCTCACCCAGCGAGGCGTTTTTGCCACCCACTCGGTTTACGTCCTGCATTCCCAGATGTTGGTACCAAACTACGTATTCTTGCACGTCACAATCCTTAATTGATTTTTCGGCATGGAAGTGGCATCTATTTTACACGCTGTGGCCCAACAAGTTAATATCGAACCTACAATCGCTTAAAAAGAGATTTGCCAGTGCGCTATGCATTTTACATTTCAGATGGTACTGCTTTAACCGCCGAGGCCTTTGGCCATGCGCTTTTGTCAATGTTTCCGGTCAATTTTGAACACAAGACATTGCCTTTTATCGATAACCAGGAAAAAGCAAATGAGGTGTGTAAAACTATAAAAAAAGCCGTTTCCGACAGTGGTGAACCGCCTTTAATCTTCCATACTTTCGTTAACGAGAAGCTAAAAGCAAAAATTACTGACTGTGGAGGCATTTGTTACGACTTTTTAGACCACTTTGTTGCGCCGGTGGAAAAAGAGCTTGGCGTTAAAGCGGAACCGAAAACACACCGTACCCATGGTGTGCATAAAAACTACAACTTCAGAATAGATGCAATTAACTACGCGCTGGATAACGACGATGGCAAACGCTTAAATCAGCTGGATAAAGCTGACCTGATTTTAATTGGAGTGTCGCGTACAGGGAAAACACCGACCAGCTTATACCTGGCCATGCAATACGGAATTAAAGTTGCCAACTACCCTTTAACCGACGATGACGACTTTGAACGACTGCAGTTACCCAAAGAACTAAAGCAGTATCGCCATAAGCTATTTGGATTGACCTTGTCGTCACAGCGTTTACATGAAATTAGAAGTCAAAGGCGGGAAGGCAGCCAGTACGCCTCTATGGCGCAGTGTCGGTTTGAACTCGCTGAAGTTGAAAGGCTCTATAGTCGGGAAGCAGTACCTTTTATCAACTCAACTCATTATTCAGTAGAAGAGATAGCCGCAAAAATTCTGGCTAAAACAAACTTAGAGCGGCACCGTTATTAATGCCGCTCTAGCATTCTGAGAAGCTACACTTTATTTAGCGTTGGTGCTTTCAAAAATTTTGTCCGCCGACGCTGCAACAAAGCCGGTATACAGTTTGCCCTCTTCAATTTCGTAGCGCTTAGCAAACTCGTAGAAGCAACTAGGGATCTCAACAGTCTTATCAGAAAACTCAACTGGATGACGGTCAGCCATAGTTGATGATTGTTCCAGATAAACTTCCGGAGACCCTTTGATTTCGCCGCCAGACGTATTCAGTTTGAAACCATTGTCTTTTAACTTCTGGTTTACCTGTTCAAGCGTTTTATAGCCCGGCAACTGGTTAACGCTGACCGTAAAGTGGTTAGCGCAATAGCCAAATGCTGCCATCCAAGCAGCGTACTCACTCTCTTCCAGCAGTGACTGGTAATCGGCATAGCTGACTTTCCAGTGCGTACCTGAATAAAGAAAGTCCGGCTTTTTGGTGTCTTCAGCCGAAACCTGAGCCACCATACCTTTAACTTTGCTTTGCAGTTCATCAGAAAATTCAGCTGTCATTAATTCGCTGATAAATACCTTTGGCAACTCAGGGTCTTCGTGCTCAAAATGTTTTGCACGCAGTTTTTTCGCTTCAAAGTGGTAATCTCCACCCTCTTTGTAACCTAAGTCCAGAAAATGTTGTGCCAGTACTTCTAAACCAACCGGACTGATATCAAAGGTACGAAAAGCAACGTGATCGTTAACGATCGGATGCCCTTCACCTAAAATTTGATGCACCTTTTTTGCTGAAGGTGTACGCGATAAATAATCTTGCCACAAGTTTTCAAATAACACTTCTACCTGCTGCGACATATAAAAAAATACCTCTTAAATATCCGGTTAAATGAGATTATCAACCCGCACCGTTGCGAGCTGCTTTTAATGATTCTGCGACTAAAAACGCTAATTCCAGCACTTGGTCGGCATTCAGTCGCGGATCACACTGAGTGCGATAACGACTGGATAAATCCGCTTCACTTATGCGGTAGGCACCGCCGGTACATTCTGTAACATCTTCACCGGTCATTTCCAGATGGATACCGCCCGGATAAGTGCCCTCAGCTTGATGAATCGCAAAGAAATGTCTTAGTTCTTTATGTATGGCGTCAAAATTCCGGGTTTTCAAGCCATTATCAGCCTTAATCGTATTACCATGCATGGGGTCACTTGACCAGACCACGTTACGACCTTCCTGTTTTACACGACGCACTAACTCGGGCAATTTATTCGCAAGATTATCGGCGCCCATACGGGTAATAAGCGTTAAACGCCCAGGTTCGTTGTCAGGGTTCAATGCATCGATTAATTGAATAAGCTCGTCCCCTGGCATAGTTGGACCTACTTTTACCCCAACCGGGTTGTGAATGCCGCGCATAAATTCAACATGAGCCTGATCCAGCTTACGAGTACGTTCACCAATCCAGACCATATGCGCCGAACAGTCGTACGGCAAACCAGTTAAAGTGTCGGTGCGGGTCAATGCCTGTTCATAAGGCAACAATAACGCCTCATGCGAGGTAAATAAAGAGGTTTCATGAATGGCCGCGTTATTTTCTGAGTTAATACCTAATACTTCCATAAAGCGCAGCGCCGACTGAATTTCTTCAGCTATTTTCTGATAACGCTCTTTTAACGGGTTAGACGCTATAAAGCTTAAATTCCACTTATGTACTTTGTGTAAGTTTGCCAGACCGCCCTGCGCAAACGCACGTAACAAATTCATGGTTGCTGCGGAGTGATGATAAGCCTTGATCATACGTTCAGGGTCAGGTTGACGAGCCATTTCATCAAACTCTGAACCATTAATAATGTCACCACGATAGCTAGGCAGGCTAAGGTCGCCAATGGTTTCGAAGTCACTGGAACGCGGCTTGGCATATTGCCCTGCCATGCGTGCAACTTTTGTCACTGGGCAGGATCCTGCAAACGTCATGACAATGGCCATCTGCAGAATGACCTTAAAAGTGTCACGAATTTTTGGTGCATTGAAGTCACTAAAGGATTCAGCGCAATCGCCGCCCTGCAGCAGGAATCCCTCTCCTACGCAGACATTCTTTAATTGATTTCTTAACGCTCGTATCTCTTCCGCGAACACCAGTGGCGGGAACTGACTCAGTTGCTGCTCTACAGCCTGCAACTGCGACGGATCTGAATACTTCGGTTGTTGTTCTATTGGCTTATCGCGCCAACTGCGCGCACTCCATTGGGCCATAACAAAAATTTATCCGCTTTATCGGTGAGTAAGAGTTAAGAATGTACCTCTGTATCCCTTGAAAAGCAACGACTAACGCCGTTGCTCAAGAGCATGAATTCGTTCATCTAAAGGTGGGTGACTCATAAACAACTTAGACATAGTTGAACGCTTTCCTTTAATGCCAAACGCCAGCATAGTGCCATCAAGTTCAGATTCTTTGCCCTGCTGCAAACGACGTAAAGCAGCGATCATTTTTTGTTTGCCGACTAAATCAGCAGACCCGGCATCCGCTCTGAATTCACGCTGACGAGAGAACCACATAACAATAGTACTGGCTAACACACCAAACACAATTTCCAGCAACATTACGACACCGTAATAAGCGAATCCGCCGCCCCGCTGGTTATCACCTCCGCGCATTATTGCGCTGGCAATAATCCGTGCAAAAAACATCACAAAAGTATTTATCACACCCTGGATTAAAGTCAGTGTCACCATATCGCCATTAGCAATATGACTAATTTCATGCGCAAGAACCGCCTCAACTTCGTCAGCATTCATGCTTTGCAGTAGCCCGGTGCTGACCGCAACCAATGAAGCATTTTTACTGCGCCCGGTAGCAAAAGCGTTAGGCTCCGGCGACTGATAGACCGCAACCTGAGGCATAGGCAACCCTGCTTTTTGTGCCTGTTGCTGAACGGTACGGAACAACCATTCTTCAGACTGGTTCTGTGGTTTCTCTATGACTCTGGCTCCAGTTGACCGAATTGCCATCCAGCGTGATATCCAGAGCGATACAAAGGCACCGCCAAAACCAAATAACGCACAGAACACCAGTAAACCCACTGACCCTTGTGCATCAATGCCAGTTACCGCCATGACAATATTAAAGACCAGGCTAACAACCAATAAAATGGCCATGTTAGTCGCTAAAAACAGCAAAATTCTCTTCATTGCTCGTACTCCGGGGAACTTAGTCTGCTAAGTTATGTGGGGCTATTTAGTCGTATTTCAATCTTGCTTATGGAAATAAATGCTCAAATCTTTTTCTTCCCAGCCTGGCAAATAAGGAATATTAGCGAGCTCTTTTTCGCCCAGCAATTCACGTAACGACGCCAGATTTTCGGCCTGTCGCGGCATAGGCTCCGGCGCGGTTTGCACGGCTACCCAGCCTGCAACCTCGCAACCTTCCTGCTTTATTGATTGCAGGCTGAGCAACGCATGGTTCAGACACCCAAGTTTTAGCCCAACCACCAGCACAACTTTCGCATTAACCTCCTTTACTACTTGCGGCATACGCAACCCGGGAGCCAGAGGCAACTGCCAGCCACCTGCGCCTTCAATTACCAAACTGTCTATTGACTGCTTAGGAAACCAGTCCACTGCTTTCAACAAGCATCGCTTGTTTATGACCACGCCACTGTCTGCTGCTGCAATATGAGGAGCAATTGCTGCTTCAAAGGTATAGGGATTAACTCTTTCGTAATCAAAGGAAGTATTAGATTGACGCATTAAATTCAGTGCATCTTCATTCACCAACTGGCCATTTTGCCAGTGACAACCGGATGCAACTGGCTTCATTACCGCAACTTGCTGCGATTGCTTAACTAAGTATTGAACAAAAGCACATGCCGCGACGGTTTTTCCCGCATCAGTATCTGTTCCGGTAATAAAATAAGTGTTCATATCAACTTAAACTCAATGCTACTTAACTAATTTAATATTAAGAACTGACCATTCAAGTGGCAATCCTTGCAAAGTTCGATACTTCTCAAAGGCGTTTTCCAACTGCTGCAAGCGGCTACGCGTCATCAGTCCGGCGTTATCAGTTCGTCTCACATAGTTGGCACCAACCCCCTTAATACTACCCATAAGTTCACGGACACTGCCAAAGTGTTGAGTGTGTTCTTCTAACACGAATTCTGAATAGCGCCAGTTAACTGAGCTTATTTCGTTCTGCACCCTCTCTGTGGATTCAAAGCGGTGCGTATGTTGCAAATCGTCCACGGCGTTCCAGCTTTTTATGAAAGAACTGAAAGTGCCTTCGACAACGGTATTAACGGTTACAGCACCACCCGGCTTTAAAACACGATAAGCTTCGCACATGGCTTTTTGTAAATCATCGACCCACTGTATAGACAAATTAGCGAAAAGCCAGTCGACCGAATTGTCAGCTACAGGCAAAGCTTCCCATTCACCATTAAGCCAACTCAGTTCAGGATAATCAGAGGCGGCTTTAGACAACATAGCCGGAGCAATATCAACACCAAGGTAATGGTTCGTGCGGCTTAAGAGTTCCGCTGTCGTTGACGCGGGACCACAGCCAACATCAAGCACCTGATTCACATTAACCGGTCCGAGACCTAATAGCCGGTTGGCTGTTAATCGCTGAATGCTCGCGTGCTGGTGATAGTCTTTTGCCGCCTTACTGAACTGCCGTGCAACAGCCTGCTGAAAGTTCATTCTTTTCATAACTGGTTAAGAACCTCATCTACCCGGCTCCAAAACTGAGCGAGTTCCGTCGTCGACATTTCTGACGTTAGGCTAAAACGAATACGGGAGCTTCCCGCAGGAACCGTTGGCGGACGAATAACACTGCATAAATACCCTTGAGCCTGTAATTCTGTTGCCATGTGTAGCGCGTTTTCATCGGAGTTAAATAACCAGGTTTGTATGGCAGAATCTGATTCTATGGTTTTTAAACCGCGCTGTTTCAGCTGTTCCCGAAAATACTGAATGCGCTCAGCAAGTCTTCCGCGACGGTCATCGCCTTCTGCGCTGCGTACAATTTCTACAGAGGCTTTTATTGCTGCCGCCTGAGCCGGCGGCATTGCAGTGGAATAAATATAATCACGACAAAACTGAATTAAACTTTCAATTTCATCTTCATTGGCACATACAAAGGCTCCACCAGCGCCCAACGCTTTACCAAAAGTACCTGTTACCACATCGGCAACAGCAGAGTCGGCAGATAATGAGCCCTTCCCTTCAACGCCATAAGCACCTATTCCATGCGCATCGTCAAGCATAATCTTAAGGCCATACTTGCGCTTTAAAGACGCCAGCAGGTTTAGATTACAGGCGTCTCCGTCCATACTAAAAACGCCTTCAGTCACTAACCAGTCGCCGGGCGATGCTTTAGCAACCAAAGGTTCCGGTTGGTTATGCGGATATCGCTTAAAACGCCCTTCGCCGTGCTGCATACCGTCAATAATTGAGGCATGAACCAATTTGTCGGCGAACAGCTTTTGCTGTTTATCGACCAGGGTTGTCAACACACCATGATTTGCTGCGAAACCTGAATTAAACAGCAAAGCTCTCGATTTACCCAGCCACTGGGCCAGCAACTCTTCCAGTTCCTGATGAACTGCACTGTAACCGCTGAGTAAAGGTGAGCCAGTACTGCCAACACCCCAGGTATCAATAGCTTGCTTAAATGCGCGCTTTATGGCCGGATGCTGGCTTAAACCGAGATAATCATTGGTACTGAAATCCAATTGCCAATGAGCGTTGGAGCTACGGACCTTTCGCGAGCGAAACAGCGAAGAGTTTTTACGCTCATTAAGCCGCTGTTGATACTCCAACACGATTTTCTCCACTCTATTTTCTCTGCCTATTCTCGACTAAGACGCGTCGTAGTATCGAACAGGATTTTGCTGCTCTTTAATCGCGTCTTCAATAACCGCGGTGTGAACTTCATCATCATAACCATCGCGCTGTTCAGGCTTTATGCCCAGACGCTCAAATAAACGTAAATCGGCATCTGCTTCAGGGTTTGCGGTAGTCAGCAGTTTTTCGCCATAGAAAATTGAATTGGCACCAGCAATAAAGCACAACGCCTGCATTTCATCGTTCATGTCCTCACGGCCGGCAGACAAGCGTACGTGCGAAGCAGGCATTAAAATACGAGCTACGGCAACTGTACGTACAAATTCAAAGTTATCCAGGTCTTCCAGCTTGGCAAAAGGCGTGCCCTCTACTTTAACCAGCATATTAATGGGGACACTTTCCGGGTGCTTAGGCAAGTTCGCCAACTGCACTAATAAAGAGGCCCGGTCGGTTACGCTTTCGCCCATTCCAACAATGCCTCCGGCGCACACTTTCATACCTGCGTCTCGCACATTATTCAGCGTATTCAGGCGATCCTGATAAGTTCGGGTAGTAATAATGTCACCGTAGAATTCAGGTGAGGTATCGAGGTTATGGTTGTAATAATCAAGCCCTGCCTGCTGCAGCATTTTCGCCTGTTCGTTACTTAACATGCCAAGTGTCATACAACTTTCCAAACCTAAAGCTTTAACCCCTTTGATCATTTCAATGACGTAAGGCATATCGCGATCTTTCGGGTTACGCCAGGCCGCGCCCATACAAAAACGGCTCGCGCCCTTCTCTTTCGCTGCCTGAGCTTCAGCCAACACACTTTCTACAGCCATCAAACGCTCGCGATCCAGCCCGGTGTGATAATGCGCGCTTTGTGGGCAATATTTGCAGTCTTCGGGGCAGGCTCCGGTTTTAATCGACAACAAGGTACTGACCTGAACTTCGTTCGGGTTAAAGTGCTGGCGATGCACGGTTTGCGCTTCAAAAACTAAGTCATTCAACGGCATCTGCAAAAGGTTCTGAACTTCTTCAATGGTCCAGTCGTTACGAATTTGTGGCATGGTAAATCTCGTGTGCTTGGCAAATTATGGTCGACTAGAATAATCCAGCTCGATACACTGTCAATATACTTTCAGTTTAATACTTTACAATAGTTTATTTTATGAGCAAAAGCGATATTGAGTTCGATCGCCAGCACATTTGGCACCCATACACTTCTATGCTGACCCCCTTACCTGCTTATAAAGTTGAGTCTGCAAAAGGTTGCAGGTTAACTCTGGATACCGGTCAAGACGTTATTGATGGCATGTCATCCTGGTGGGCTGTTATTCACGGATACCGTAATCCTCGCTTAGATACCGTCGCTCACAGTCAGATAGATAAAATGAGCCACGTTATGTTTGGCGGTATCACTCATCAGCCCGCGATTAATCTTGCGCGACGTCTTATTGAATTAACTCCGGAGCCTCTGCAAAGGGTATTTATTGCCGATTCAGGCTCTGTCAGCGTTGAAGTCGCTATAAAGATGGCTCTGCAGTTCTGGTTAGCGCAAGAACGGCCCGAGAAACACCGACTGCTGACCATCAAAGGCGGCTACCACGGCGACACCTTTAAAGCGATGTCAGTTTGTGACCCGGTCAATGGCATGCACCACCTTTTTAATAAGGCCATCAATTCACAGCTCTTTGCTGAAGCTCCAACACTAACCCCAAATGATGACTGGACAGATTCCGCAGGCGACGAACTCCGAAACTGGTTTGAGCAACATCACGCGGAGTTGGCGGCGATTATCCTTGAACCTATAGTTCAGGGCGCCGGTGGCATGCGTTTTTATCACCCTGAGTACCTAAGGTTAATACGCCAGCTTTGCGACGAGTTTGATGTATTACTGATAGCGGATGAAATTGCGACAGGGTTTGGTCGTACCGGCAAGTTATTCGCCTGTGAGCACGCTGGAGTTACGCCTGATATCCTCTGCGTTGGTAAAGCGTTAACTGGTGGTTACATGACGTTGGCCGCTACTTTAACCACGAAACAGGTAGCAGAAATCATTGGTCACGGCCCCGGCGGCGGAGCATTAATGCACGGCCCCACCTTTATGGGGAACCCTTTAGCTTGTGCCGTTGCGGCTGAATCGCTGACAATTATTGCTGAGGGTAAGTGGCAGCAACAGGTTGCTGAAATAGAAACTCAGTTAAAGCAGCAACTTCTTCCCCTGGCTGGATGTGATGCGGTAAAAGACGCGCGAGTTTTTGGGGCTATTGGCGTATTAGAAATGCATCATCCAATTGATGTCGCCGTTGCGCAGAAACGTTTTATTGAACTAGGAGTGTGGATACGCCCGTTCGGACGCTTACTTTATATTATGCCGCCTTATGTTATTTCTAAGAGCGAGCTCAGCTGTTTAACCCATGCCATGAAAGACTACGCTGAAACTCAGAGTTCTATTGAGACCTAATAACCAAAAAAATAAAGTGATAAACCGCCTAAACAGCTCATAATCAGTATCAGAATATTAATCCACAGGTGCTGCTTGTCCTGACGAAAGAGAACATAATTAAGAACAAAGCTGAGCAGACTCACGCATAGCCCAATAATTAAAAGGATGACAAATAAATCACCTAATGTGATCTGCCAGTAGTCCCGGACAGATATCCCGAAAATTTCAGTTAAAATGGTGTTACGTTCGGGTTTTGCATAATTAAAGACAACGGCAGCAATAACAAAAATAAGCCAGCCAAAAATAGACAGCCATCCCAAAGTACGAGACCAGAATGGTACGCGTCTTAAATCATCTAAAGATCCCCTTTTCATAATTTTTCTCTCGGTTATCAGGGGTTATACTTGAGTCTGCGCCAAAGCGCGGTAACATAGCAACCTTTCTATAGCAAAATAGTGTAAATTTCGGAGAAAACCAACTCATGTCGTATGCTTCTGTAGTGGATGTTCTGACGGGAAAAATCGCTGTCGATGAAACCGTCACAGTCCGGGGCTGGGTCCGCACCCGCCGTGACTCGAAAGCCGGTATTTCATTTATTAACTTGCACGATGGCTCATGCTTTGATGCCATTCAGGCCGTGGTTCCGGCAGAACTTCCCAATTACACTAATGAAGTGCAGAAGCTGACGACTGGTTGTTCTGTTGCTATTACCGGTGTTGTTGTTCCATCTCAGGGCAAAGGTCAGTCATTTGAGCTGCAGGCAACTAAGGTTCATGTATACGGCTGGGTGGAAGATCCGGACACCTACCCTATGGCTCCCAAGCGTCACAGCATGGAATATTTACGTGAATACGCGCATTTGCGTCCGCGTACCAACATTACCGGTGCGGTCATGCGTGTTCGTAATGCGTTATCTCAGGCTATTCATCGCTTCTTCCACGAGGAAGGTTATTTGTGGGTGAGTACCCCCATTATTACGACTTCCGATTGCGAAGGTGCCGGTGAGATGTTTCGTGTTTCAACACTGGACATGCTGAATATCCCGAAAACAGATAAAGGCGAAGTCGACTACTCTGAAGACTTTTTCGGTAAAGAAGCCTTTTTAACCGTTTCCGGGCAGCTAAACGTTGAGTCTTATGCCTGTTCGCTGTCTAAAGTCTACACCTTTGGGCCGACGTTCCGCGCCGAAAACTCAAACACCAGCCGTCACCTGTCTGAGTTCTGGATGGTAGAGCCAGAGCTGGCGTTTGCTACTTTAGATGATGTTGCCGGCTTAGCTGAAGCTATGCTTAAGTACGTGTTTAAAGCCGTGCTTGAAGAGCGTCCCGACGACATGGCGTTCTTTGCCGAGCGCATTAACTCTGACGCTATCAGCCGTTTAGAAGCCATTGTTAACAATGACTTTGTGCACATGGATTACACCGACGCCATCGAAATACTGAAAAACTGCGATAAAAAATTCGAATACGCGGTTGAATGGGGTGTGGATTTACAATCAGAGCACGAGCGTTATTTAGCTGAAGAACATGTAGGCGCACCAATTATTCTGAAAAACTATCCGCGCGATATTAAAGCGTTTTACATGCGCCAGAACGAAGATGGCAAAACCGTTGCTGCTATGGACGTTTTAGCACCGGGTATCGGGGAAATTATCGGTGGTTCCGCCCGTGAAGAACGTTTAGACATTCTTGACCAGCGGATTGAGGAAATGAATCTGCCAAAAGAAGAATACGGCTTCTACCGCGATTTACGCCGTTACGGTACCGTTCCTCACGCCGGTTTTGGCCTGGGTTTTGAGCGCTTAGTGGCTTATGTCACCGGCGTACAAAATATTCGTGACGTTATACCTTTCCCCCGGGCTCCGAAAAGTGCTGAATTTTAATCCAGCACTAAGTCATTGCCGTTCATGAAAAATGGTGATGAATCTTTCTGAGGCTTTATTGGCGTAGGGACTGCAGGTGTCCCTACGTACAGAAAGCCGACAATGGCATCGTCTACAGATAACCCTAATTGTTCCTTGATAAAGTCGTCTTCGGCCATCCATCCGGTACGCCAAATTGCGCCAATACCTTGCGCAAAAGCCGCTTGCTGCATGCCGTGAGTGGCACAGGCTACCGTACACAGTTGCTCATCACGAGGGACTTTCGGATGTTCCTGAAAACGCAGACAAGAAACAATTATCATTGGTGCCCGAAATGGCAACTGCCCTGCCTGCTCTATGACTGTTTCTGAAAAGTCATTAAGGCGCGCAGCCTGCTGGTAGATATCCGCCAGAACCTGTCTCTCTTTTCCCTGAAATTGAATAAACTGATATGGCGTTAGCCCCATATGGTCCGGCGCACGAACAGCGGCGGCTTTAATTAGTTCCAGTTGCTCTAAAGTTGGTCCGGGCTCATTTAAACGCGGCATCGAGGAACGGCTGGTTAATAACTCTTCGGCATTCATACTTCACCTTATTCAATGTGTAATGGTTAGTTACATTCTCTGACTGGTCTGTTACTCGCACATTCGATATGCTAAGGCCTGTTTTATTAGCTAATGAGAATTTAACTATGCGCTCAATCTTCAGTTATTTGTGGAAAATAATCAACGGTACGCGCAAGGTCATTTTGAACCTTGTATTCTTTTTAATCCTCGCGGTTTTTCTCGTTAGTCTATTTAGCGGAGAGGATCCTATCGAAGTACCGGAGAATGGCATTCTGGTTCTTAACCCTAATGGCATGCTGGTTGAAGAGAAGACCTGGGTTGATCCTTTTAGTCAATTCCTGAACGAAGCGATGGGAAGCAGTGATGATATACCCGAGGTTCTGTTGTCTGATGTGGTCAACTCAATTGAGAAAGCCAAAACAGATGAGCGTATAGGCGCACTGTATTTAAATTTACAAAACCTTTATCCGAGCGGGCTCAATAAACTGCAAGTCGTTGCTGAGGCTCTTGACGATTTCCGTACCTCTGGTAAGCCCATTATCAGTAATGCTGATTACTATGATCAACATCAGTATTATCTTGCCGCGCATGCAGATCAGCTTTACCTAAACCCAATGGGCGGAGTTGTATTTGAAGGACTTGATTACACTCAACTGTACTTTAAAGACTTACTCGACAAGCTTAAAGTTCAGCCTCAAGTCTTTAAAGTCGGTAAATTTAAAGCAGCGGTTGAACCCTTCATTCGTAACGACATGTCTGACGAAGCACGCGAAGCCAATGAGTTTCTTTATTCAGCTTTGTGGGATAACTTCCGCACCGATGTCGCCGCAGCACGTAACATTAATCCGTTAGTTACCAGCGGTAAAATTGATGATTACATGTCTGCGTTTAACAGTGCCAATGGCGATATGGCCAAAATGGCGTTAGAAACAAACATGGTTGATGCGCTGCGTACACGTACCGAAGTTCGTAACGAGCTCATCAATTTAGCCGGATACGATAAGGAAGAAGATACCTTCCGTCATATTACCTACGACAACTATCTGGCGACCGAAATGGAAGTTCCGGAAACCCTGCAGCCGACAGACCGTAGCCAGATAGCGGTTGTTGTCGCCCGTGGGCAAATCGTTAACGGTTCGCAAAAAGCCGGTATGATTGGTGGTGACAGCACCGCAAAACTGATTCGTGAAGCGCGTAATAACAAGCAGACCAAAGCTATTGTGTTGCGCATAGACAGCCCCGGCGGAAGTGCCTTTGCCTCTGAAATTATCCGTCAGGAAATTCTCCAGGCAAAAGAAGCCGGTATTCCGGTTGTCGCTTCTATGAGCACCGTCGCTGCATCTGGTGGTTACTGGATCGCAGCAGATGCCGATAAGATTGTAGCCGCCCCAACCACTATTACCGGCTCCATCGGTGTTTTCGGTCTGTTAATGACTCTGGAAGATAGTTTTGCGGCCATTGGTATTCATAGCGATACGGTTAGTACCACTGAAATATCCAGCTTAAACCCGCTGGAAGAAATGACCGACTATCAAAAGAACCTGGTACAAAGCTCAGTTGAAGCCACCTACGCAGATTTTTTAACTATTGTCAGCAATGCGCGCAATATGTCCCGCGACGACGTACACGAAGTTGCTCAGGGCAGAATCTGGACGGGTAAACAGGCAATGGAACGTGGTCTGGTCGATCAACTGGGTAATTTTGATGACTCAGTAAATGTTGCAGCACAACTTGCAGCTATTGATGACTACGATGTGAAGGTCATTCAACAAGAATTGTCTTCCAAAGAGCAGTTCTTTGCTGACTTGTTCAATAGCACCTCAGACTATATACCAACTCCGAGCGTCGGTAATGAGGCGAAACATTGGCTGATGGGTACATTAAATAAAGTGAAAACTGAAACCGCAGTTTTACAAAACTTTGATGACCCTAAAAATGTTTACTCTTATTGTGCACTCTGCCCTCAACCGCGATAGAATTATCGCGGTTATTTCGCAGAGCACAGGAGTGAACTTTGCCTCGTAAAAAAATTTATGTTGCCTACACTGGCGGCACCATAGGTATGAAAAAGTCAGCTCAGGGTTATGTTCCGGTTGCCGGACACCTGAGCCGATGCGTTGAAAACATGCCGGAGTTTTTCCGGGAAGAAATGCCCGAATTTACCATTAATGAGTATTCGCCATTAATGGACTCATCAAATATGACCCCCTCAGACTGGGTGACTATTGCTCGTGATATAGAGCAGAATTACGACCAGTACGATGGCTTTGTCATTTTGCATGGTACCGACACCATGGCCTATACGGCGTCTGCTCTCTCTTTTATGCTACAAAACCTGAGCAAACCCGTTATTGTAACCGGCTCACAAATACCGTTAGCCGCCTTACGTTCTGATGGCCAGACCAATCTGCTCAATTCACTTTATGTGGCCGCGAACTATCCCATTCCTGAAGTGGGTTTATTCTTTAATAATACGCTTTACCGCGGGAACCGTTCGACCAAAGCGGACGCAAACGGGTTTAAGGCTTTTGCCTCCCCTAACTACCCCTCCTTACTTGAAGCAGGAATCCAGATTCAGCTAAACGCAGGAGAACTGTCGGAACCCTCCAACCAGCCGTTAAAGGTCATTGAAATGACCCCTCAGCCAATCGGTGTGGTCATGCTTTACCCGGGAATTTCTGCTGAAATTATAAAAAACCAGCTGCAACAACCGGTAAAGGCCATGATTTTACAAAGTTACGGTGTTGGTAACGCGCCACAGGACGATGCCCTGCTAACTAGCCTGAAAGAAGGCATTAACCAGGGCATTACCATTCTTAACTGTACTCAATGCTTTCGCGGTCGGGTCAATATGGACGGCTACGCGACCGGCAACGCTCTGGCTGAAATCGGCATTGTGTCCGGCTCAGATATGACCATTGAGGCGGCACTGACTAAATTGCATTATCTGCTGTCACAAGACTTAAGCCTGAGTAAAATGCAAAAATTGTTACAGAAGAATTTACGTGGCGAATTAACTCCGCCATAATTTGACGCAGCTTAAATAATAATAAGAAAAACTATGGCAAATTCATCACCTGCGTTCGCAACCCGATTAGGGTTTATATTAGCTGCCGCTGGCTCAGCGGTTGGCGTTGGTAATATTTGGGGCTTCCCTACCCAGGCCGCCAGTAATGGCGGTGGTGCCTTTCTATTGGTGTATCTGGTTATGATTATTCTTCTGGCATACCCTATGCTGGTAGCCGAAATAACCATTGGCCGCATACGACGTCAGAACCCAATAGAAGCATTACGTAACTTATCCCATAAGCCTTTCTTAAGAGGCTCAGGTGCAATCGCCGGGGTCACTGGCCTTATTGTCTTAAGCTTAATATTGAGTTTCTACGCCATTGTATCAGGCTGGCTTGTCTCCTATATGCTGGCCCCACTGATGGTTTTAATTGGCCAGCCTGAAACCGCTCTATGGTTTACCGAGTTTTCGGTTTCCCGAAATATAACCACCATGATCTTTTTTATGCTGCTAACCGTTTACGTTGTACGTTCTGGTGTAAACAACGGCATAGAGCGCTGGTCCAGACGGTTAATGCCATTATTGTTCATTTTGTTAATTGGCATGTCCGCTTACATTTTAACGCAGGACGGTGCGATACAGGGCCTGAAAATGTACCTGCTCCCTGATTTCTCAACCATTACCGATCCGAACCTGATTATTCGGGCCATGGGGCAGGCATTCTTCTCATTGTCTCTCGGTGTTTGTGTGATGATGACTTATGGTGCTTACCTTTCAAACTCCGAAAACATCCCCAAAACAGCAGCCTGGGTAGCGGGTATTGATACCAGCGTTGCATTTTTAGCTGGCCTGCTCATTCTGCCAGCGATGTTCGTAGCGCAATCTAATGGCGTCACCATTTATGCTGAAGATGGTACCCTGCTCTCAGCGGATACTTTAGTTTTCACTGTATTACCTGCGATGTTTGATGCTCTCGGTTACGCCGGACTATTTATGTCTTTTGGTTTTTTCCTGCTAATGGTTATTGCCGCTATTACCTCTTCGATTTCTATGCTGGAAGCACCCGTCAATGCGCTTAGAGAGGAAGCTAACTGTGATCGTAGCAGCGGCGTCTGGATCATTGCGCTTGTCGTGACAGCCATTTCCACAGTTATCATTTATAACTTTGAACTACTGTTCGGTGCCGTTATTACCTTTAGCACCGTTTATATGCAGCCAATAATGGCGCTGGTGTTCGGTATAATGCTTACCTGGGTATTACGCCAGAATCATTTATTAAAAGCGCTAAAACAAGGCTCACCGGACATTGATAAAAGCTTGTTCTGGAAGATATGGCCGTGGTACGTAAAGTTCATTTGCCCAATACTGATTCTGCTGGTTATCTGGCGCGGTTAGTGATCGTTGGAAGGCTCTTCAACTTATTGAAGAGCCTTTTTTCTATAACCAACTTAGATAACAAACATATCCATAAATTCGTTAACCGTAATGTTTTCAAAAGACTGCTGCTGACGGCACTGGTCAAAAATAGATTTAACCCGCGGCTCAGGAAAACGAGTCGCTAAATTCGCTTTAAACTTGCTTTCCAGCACAGGAAAGCCCTCTTCCCGACGTCTTCTGTGTCCTATAGGATATTCCACCACAACCTTTTCAGTATGAGTTCCATCTTTGAAAAACACCTGTAAAGCATTGGCTATAGAACGCTTTTCCGGATCGTGATAATCCTGACTATATTGTTTGTTCTCAATCACTTCCATTTTTTCACGTATGCTATCAATAACCGGGTTATTTTCGTGAAAGCTGTTCTCGTAATGATCCGCTGTTAGCTCGCCGAAAATTAGCGGAACCGCAGTCATGTATTGCAAACAATGATCTCTGTCCGCCGGGTTAGCCAGCTTCCCGTGTTTTGAAATGATTCGAATAGCTGACTCATGAGTCGTTATTTCAACTTTTTCAATATCATCAATTCTGCCTTTAACTTCTGAATGCAACGCCACCGCAGCTTCACAGGCAGTCTGAGCATGGAACTCCGCCGGGAAAGACAATTTAAATAAAATATTTTCCATAACGTAACTGCCGTAGTCACGCTGAAATTTAAATTTCCAATCTTCTTTCGGTTTCAACTGCTGATCTTTATTGGTTTTATTAAACAGTACGTCGTAGAAGCCCCATTGCGGAGCCGTTAATGCCCCGGGAATTCCCATTTCACCGCGCATGGTTATGTCGGCCAAACGTACAGCTCTTGATGTGGCATCGCCGGCAGCCCAGGATTTACGCGAACCGGCATTAGGTGCGTGACGGTAAGTTCTTAACGACTGACCGTCTACCCATGCTTGTGAGACCGCAGCCATAATTTGCTCTCTGGAGCCCCCCATTAACCAAGTAACTACCGCCGTAGACGCCACTTTGACCAATACCACATGGTCCAGACCAACGCGATTAAAACTGTTTTCTATGGCTAAATTACCCTGAATTTCATGAGCTTTAATCATCGCCTCTAAAACAGTTTTCATGGTTAAAGGCTGCTCACCTTTAGACACTCGCTTTTGCGAAATATAGTCAGCGGTTGCCAGTATGCCGCCCAAATTATCGGAGGGGTGTCCCCATTCGGCTGCCAGCCAGGTATCATTAAAGTCCAGCCAACGAATAATACAACCTATATCCCAGGCCGCTTTAGCAGGGTCCATACGAAATTGAGTTCCCGGTACCCGGGCTCCGTTTGGAACCGTGGTTCCTTCAACCAGCGGGCCTAAATGTTTACTGCATTCAGGAAAACGTAGTGCTAGTAAGCCACACCCCAGAGTATCCATCAGGCAGTTACGGGCAGTATTCCAGGCTTCCTCACTGTCTACTTTGTAATCGATAACATAGTCTGCAATGGTTTGAATAACTTCGTCGTAGTCGGGGCGTTCATTACTTTCAACGGTCGTACTCATCACTGACTCCTTAGTTAATTTTATTATCAGAACGGGCTATCCGTTTGTCTATATGTACCCTGAAAAGCGTTTTTTTGATCGCCTTGAATTGTTAACAAGTAGGAGAAAAAAGATAAAAAAAACCCGGAACCAATCCAGATTGTTCCGGGTATAGGGGAATGGCTCAAAGATTGAGCCGTGCGCTAACTCATGACAAAACACTGTATTAGGTCGCATAAAATTCATTCAGTAAACTTCAGTTTAGACAATATCAAAGGGATGTCTAATTTTTTTAAAAATTTTTTTATCTTACTGTTTTTGAATAATTTTAACCAAAAAGAACACAGGTTATGCACAACTAATTAAGAGTTAGCAAACAGCTTGTAATAGTTAGCTGTCGTAGTCTTAGCCACCTCTTCTAAAGTAATGCCTTTTACGTCAGCTACGCATTTTGCAACGTCAACAACATAGGCTGGCTGGTTCTCTTTACCACGATGAGGAACCGGCGCTAACCAGGGACTGTCGGTCTCAATTAAAAGTTTTTCCAGTGGCAATGCTTTGATTGTGTCACGCAGCTCCTGAGCGTTGCGGAACGACGCGATACCAGAAATAGAAATAAAGAAATCGAGATCATCAATGGCTTTTTTTGCCATATCGAGAGATTCGGTAAAACAGTGCAAAACACCGCCTGGCTTTTCAGCATGTCCGTTTCTTAATAACGACAAGGTATCCTGCTGAGCGTCACGCGTATGAATAATTAGTGGTTTATTGACGTCGTTCGCTATTTCAATATGTTGCTCGAAATTTTCCTGCTGTAGCACTTTTGACTCAGGGTGGTAAAAATAATCGAGCCCGGTCTCTCCTACTGCAACAACGCTATTCAGTGCTGCTAGCTCGCGCAATTTCGCGCCTAACTCAGCTATTGGAGTTTGACTGTCTTTCACATACAAAGGATGCACACCACAAGAAACCGAAACATCATCAAATTCGGCCACAGCCGCCTGCATGGCCGGAAAGTCTTCGAGGGTAACGCAAACACACAGCATGTGCTCAACCTTATTAGCTCGTGCCGCTGCAACAATTTCATTTAAATCGGCACCCGCTTTTTCAGGATTGATTTTATCCAAATGACAGTGTGAGTCGACGAACATAGATAGCTCCACTTAGCGTTGATTTGAGTGACAAAAGTCGTTAACCAGTTGATTGAAGAGTTTACCATATTCACTTGTATGATGGCGGCAAAGGTAACGAAGATGATGAATCAAGGCTTGCTGTGAAGGCAGAACCGCAACCGCCAACCAGTTCTTTAGCTCCCCAGCCTCAAAGCGAAAGACCACGCTCACCTCTAAACATAGAGATTTACCTTCTATGTCAGGACATTGAAACTCTAATCTGGCTCTTTCATCTACCGCGATATCAGTCGCTTCGTAGTTGACCAACAGAGTAAGAGACTGAAACTCAGGAACAACGTGAGCTGCGAGCTCTGTCGCTGATTGTGGACTTAATTTTAGTGTCAACATGAGAACTCCGTTTTACGGAGTCGCTATGCTGAAAGAGTATTTGACCAGCGACTCCAGGCAAAACTTAATAATAACGGCAAATTGATACCGGTTGAGCCCTGATATCGCTGACGTAGCTGTCGGCATTCGGATACCCATTCACTCAGTTGCGCGACATTGACCCACTCATAGTTGCTGATTTGTTGTAATTCGTCCGCCAATTGTTGATAACGCAAACGCGTAGCCGCAGCTCGTTGGCTAATCAACAACCAATCCATTAATAAGTTCTCGGAAACATCCAGCCAGCTTAATGCGCCATCTTTATCTTTTAACAAGGGTAATTCCTGCTGTCCCCGCAGTCCTGCCAGAAGCTGCCTGGCAAAAGTCAGCTGCTCGTCGCTTTGTACCGTTGTCGGGTAGGCAATGCTTAGCCACTGCATGCGGCTTCTTAAGGTGGGCAGTAAGCGCTCTGCGTCTTTAGTTGAAACTAGCCAGTGTGTATCAGCCGGAGGTTCTTCCAGTACTTTCAGCAGTGCGTTGCCTGCCTGTTCTGTCATTTTTTCCGCTTCGAGTATGACCGCAACTTTTAGTCCGTTCTGGTTCGCTGTCTGCGTTACGTTTTGTTGCAGTTCACGCACCGTATCAACACCTATTCGATTAACCTGTGCTCCGTCAATAGTCCAGGTGTCCGGATGATTACCCGATAGGTAAAGTAAACAAGATTTGCATTTCCCGCAGGCGCTTTTGCCCGGCTGCTTGCACAACAAATACTGATTCAGGCGCTGAATAAACTCGGTCGAACCGCCCTCAATATTATGTTGTAAGTAATAAGCATGAGCCAGCCGCCCGGCCTCGGCACTTGCTACTAGTCTCAACCAGGGGTCTCGCAGCCACGGAAAAGCCATTAAAACAGATACTCCTCAATTGCTCTTAATATTGACTGATGTACATCCAGCATCGACTGGTTTGCATCAATAACAATTATGCTCGGATCTTTAGCCGCAATATTCAAATAGCTTTGCCGGGTACGTTGAAAAAAGGCTAAATCCTCTTCTTCAATGCGATCCAGTTCGCCCCGCTCACGAGCTCGCTCAAGACCTTTCTTTTCTTCAACATCAAGTAATAGAGTTAAGTCAGGGGTAAAATTACCTAAGGTAATTTTCCGTATCTTTTGCAACAAGTCATCACCAAGTTCACGACCACCGCCCTGATAAGCTCTGGAAGACAAGTCATGGCGATCCCCAATAACCCAGCGGTTTCTGGATAACGCGGGTTTTATAATATTCTCGACCAGTTGAACCCGGCTGGCGTACATAAGCAAAAGTTCGGTGGTGGGACTGACTTTTTCGTCCCACTTCTTTTTTACCAGGTCCCGCAGCGATTCTGCTAACGGTGTGCCACCCGGCTCCCGAACCGTTTCGGCCTGAATTCCTTTAGCCTGAAGATGCGTGACAATACTTGCGATAGCCGAACTTTTACCGGCTCCTTCGAGTCCTTCGATAACAATAAATTTTCCTGACATAATTACTCTTGGTTCAGTTGATATCGGCGTACTGCCCGTTGATGTTCTTCCAGTGTTTCCGAGAAAACATGGCCACCCGATTTATCCGCAACAAAATAGTAGTACGGAGAGCGTGCCGGGTTCGCCGCTGCCTCAATTGAGGCTTTGCCTGGCATTGCGATTGGTGTTGGCGGTAATCCATTAATTCGGTATGTATTATAAGCCGTTTTCTCACGCAAATGAGCCCGGGTAATATTACCGTCAAAGTTTTCAATACCATAGATTGTCGTCGGGTCAGACTGTAAGCGCATGTCGATAGCCAGACGATTAGCAAATACACTTGCGACTAAAGGGCGTTCATCGGCTAAACCGGTCTCTTTTTCAATAATAGAAGCCAGTATTAACAGCTCGTAAGGCGAATTTACAGGACACCTGTCTGAGCGTTCTTGCCAGGCATTTCCCAACACGCGCTGCATAGACTGGTACGCTTGTGTCAGGATAGCGATATCTGTTGTATAAGCTCTGTAACTGTAGGTTTCAGGTAGTAAAACACCTTCTAACGAAGCTTCTGTAACACCCAGCTTTTGCCTTAATTCTGCTGCACTCAATTCAGAAGACTCGTCTTTTAAATACGGCAGTTGTTTCAGTTGAGCTCGCCATTGTTCCAGGGTTAGGCCTTCCACCAGCGTTACGGTAAAGGTTTTTTCCCGTCCCTGACTCAGCATACTCCAAATATCAAACCAGCTCTGCTGCCCATGAATTTCATAAAGGCCAGCCTGCAAATGATTAATATCAGCAAAAATCTGACTCAGGCGGTAACTTAATGTCGAATGCCCCCCCTCAAAGTGCTCTGTCACTTGAGATGTCACGCTACGGGCAGTTGCTCCGCCTCTAAAATCTAACAGTAAAGGCGTACTGGCATCATTTTGTATCGGCTGCGATAGATACCAGCGTCCGGACACAAAAACAGCAGCGGCCGAAATCGCAAAAACTGCCACAAGCAGCACTAAAATAAGACGTTTTTTCATAATATAAGCTGCTCTAATACCGCTGGTAATTCGCATTTATCCAATACTTTACCATTAAACTGACTAACCGTAACAGCGCCTCTGACACTGTTGCTGAGGATAATCTGCTCGACATTCGCTAACTCTTTCAATGAAAAATGGCCAATACGCAAAGGAGTGAGCATGCCCTCATCAATAATCAACTGACGCATAATTCCTTGTACTCCGGAAAAACTCAGATCGGGGGTATACCATTGCCCTTGTTTGTACCAAAAAACATTTCCCTGTATGGCTTCGACAACATTACCCTCAGAGTCGCAGACCAGTAAATCGTCATATTCAGACGCACTACACTCTTGAGTTAACAGAACCTGTTCCAGTCTATTTAGTGTTTTTAAACCGGATAGCTTAGGTTGTCTGGCTAAATTCAATTCAGCAACACCAAGACTAACTGATTTAAGGTTACCCGGAGCATCACTTACCTGAAGATATTCATTCGCCACTGCACCGTCTGAGAAACCGTACCCACGGCCACCAAAACCTCTAGTGACAATAACCTTACACACACCGTTTTCAATGCCATCGCAAGCGTTAAGAATACGTTGATGCAAAGAGTCAAAGCCTGGATGGTTTATGAATAAACGGGTATTTGCTTCAGACAGTCGGCTCAAATGTCTCTCAACATGCAAAGGCACACCTTGAACAACTCGCATGGTTGTAAAGTGCCCGTCGCCGAACTGCAGCCCTCTGTCTATTTCAGAACAATGGAAAGGCTTATTATTAAGTAGTATTTTTCTTATTGTCATAACAAAAAAGGCGGAACCAATGGCTCCGCCTTTTATATCACGTTCTACGACTAATTAGTCGTTAGAATGATTATTTACGTAATCGATAGCTGATTGAACTGTTTTAATTTTTTCAGCTTCTTCGTCTGGAATTTCAGTTTCAAATTCTTCTTCCAAAGCCATTACCAGTTCAACTGTGTCCAAAGAATCAGCACCTAGGTCATTTTCAAATGACGCTTCAGGCTTAACTTCTTCTTCTTTAACACCTAATTGTTCAACAATGATTTTTTTAACGCGTTCTTCAATAGTACTCATGATTATAAAATCCCTCAATAGTCATCGCGAGAGTGAAAATTGGCTGTAGTGTAGTGAAACCAGCCTCATTAATAAAGTAAAAAATAGCATAAAGTTAAGAGGTCGTACCGCTAACCTCTTAAACCATCGCCATACCACCATTAACGTGAATGGTTTCACCAGTGATATAAGCTGCACCTTCTGATGCTAAAAATGCTACCGCAGCAGCAATTTCCTTTGGCTCGCCTAAACGTGCTGCCGGAATATTATCAAAAATAGCCTGTTTTTGCTCATCATTCAGAGCTTTTGTCATATCTGTATCAATAAAGCCAGGCGCTACACAGTTCACGGTGATGCCGCGCGCCGCAACTTCTTTAGCCATTGCCTTACTGAAACCAACCAGTCCGGCTTTCGCCGCACAATAATTAACCTGCCCCGGGTTTCCTGTTGTGCCAACAACTGAACTGATATTAATAATACGACCATTACGGCGCTTCATCATGCCGCGTACAACCGCCTTACAAACTTTAAATACGGCTGACAAGTTAGTGTTTAAGACGGCATCCCACTCGTCGTCTTTCATTCGCATCATCAGGTTGTCGCGGGTAATACCGGCATTATTCACCAGAATATCGATAGAACCATACTCTGATTCAATCTCTTTAATAACCTGCTGCAGACTATCGGAGTCGGTTACATCCAACGCCAGACCCTTGCCTTTTGAACCAAGATATTCAGAGATTGCAGCTGCACCTTTATCGGAGGTAGCCGTACCAATAACTTTCGCTCCCTGACTAGCAAGCAGTTCAGCTATTGCCTTTCCTATTCCCCGGCTTGCGCCTGTAACTAATGCGACTTTATTTTCAAAGTTTTGCACGTAAATAACCTTTTTTATTAAAGTGAGTTCAAAGAGTCTAGCGTATTCAACGCACTACAACCAAAAGCCTTAGTAATACGTTTGTTTAATCCGGTCAGTACTTTACCAGGACCAACTTCATAGGCTGTTTCGACATCCAATTTCGTAATCTGTTCAATCGTTTCAGTCCAGCGGACAGGACAATAAAGCTGACGCACCAAGGCATCTTTAATGGCATCTTCGCTGTCGGCTATGGCAACATCCACATTATTAATAACCGGTGTGTGTGGCTGTTTTAACTTTATCGACTTTAACGCGTCGGCCAATTTACTGGCTGCTGGCTGCATCAAAGCACAGTGTGACGGCACGCTAACCGGTAACGGTAAAACACGTTTTGCTCCGGCTTCTTTTAAAGCTTCTGCGGCACGGGCTACAGCGTCTGCATGTCCTGCTATAACCACCTGACCCGGTGAATTATAATTAACCGGAGTTACTATTTGTTCTCCTGCTTGCTCTAAACAAATTTTTTCAATTTCGGCATCTTCCAGGCCAATAACCGCGGCCATAGCACCTTCACCTTCGGCTACGGCTTGCTGCATAAATTCGCCGCGCAGGGCTACAAGTTTAACCGCGTCGGTAAATTCCAGCGCTCCTGCGCATACAAGGGCTGAATACTCGCCCAGACTATGGCCGGCCATAACGGTAACATCGGCCAACCCCTTCTCTTTAGCTACACGATAAAGTGCAACGCTGGCAGTTAATAAAGCAGGTTGTGTCCGCTGCGTTTCATTCAACTGCTGTTCGGGCCCCTGCTGCACCAACTGCCAAAGGTCATAACCCAAAACACTGCTGGCCTCTGCGAATGTTTCTTTCACTAATGCGAAATCATTCGACAAGTCACTTAACATACCAACGCTTTGAGAGCCTTGCCCCGGAAATAACAATGCCGTTTTAGTCATAATCATCCTCTTAGTATTGAACGAGCGCTGAACCCCACGCAAAGCCGCCGCCAAAAGCCTCTAACAAGAGCTTCTGACCACGCTTAATGCGTCCGTCCTTAACCGCCCAATCAAGTGCAATTGGTACCGATGCCGCAGAAGTATTCCCTGTTGAGTCCAGAGTAATTACCACGCGCTCCATCGGCATTTGTAACTTTTTCGCTGTTGCATTAATAATGCGTAAGTTTGCCTGATGCGGAATCAGCCAATCCAGATCATGCGCCTGTAATTGATTTTCCGCTAAAGTTTCGGTTACCAGGCTACTGAGTTTTGAAACCGCAACTTTAAAGACTTCGTTACCCTTCATGTACATCCAGGCGTTTTCTGTGCCGCGGTCGGCCCCTCTGGAGGCTTGTTTGGCTCCTAACAAGTGGCTGTATTCGCCTGCACTAAATAGATGAGTGGAGATAATTCCGGGAGTATCACTTTGCTCCAGGACAACCGCTCCTCCACCATCACCAAAAAGCACCACGGTGTTACGATCATCAGGGTCACATAAGCGCGCCAGTACATCAGTGCCGATGACCAGGATACGTCGGTGCTGCCCACTTTTAATAAACTGATCAGCTACAGAAAGCGCATAAATAAAACCAGAGCATGCCGCTCCGACGTCGAAAGCCGGAATAGATGTGACGCCCAGCATTCGTTGAATTTCACAGGCCGCACTAGGAAAAGCGTGCTCGGCCGATGTGGTCGCCACCACAATCATATCGATATCCCGGGGGCTTAAACCGGCGGCAGTCAGTGCTTCTTTAGCCGCTTCATAACCTACAGTCGCTGCGGTTTCATTTGGTGCCGCAATGCGCCGTTCTTTAATGCCAGTTCTTTCTGTTATCCATTCGTCAGACGTATCAACCCGCTGAGAGAGTTCTTCATTAGTAAGCCGTTGTTCGGGCAGATAGTGCCCGGTACCAACAATTTTTGCATAAGTCATAGCGCTACTTAACTGATTACAGCTGTTCTGATAAGACTGCTTCGACACGATGTTTAATTCGCTCAGGAAGCTGTTCATGCGCTTCTGCGACGGCTTGTTGAATTGCACTATAAAAAGCGCCGGCGCTAGCGCTACCGTGACTTTTGATCACGACATGCCGCAATCCTATCAGACTCGCACCATTGTAGTGGTCGGGCTTCAGCCTATCCCAGGACTTGTGCGTCCGTTTTTGTAAAAAACGAAAGAAAAACCGATAAAGCCAATGTGAGTTTAATGTATCCCGCATTTGGTCAATAATGAATGTTGCCAGACCTTCGCAGCTTTTGAGCGCAACATTGCCGACGAAACCATCACAAACCACAACATCAGCTCTGCCACTAAATAAATGATTACCTTCAATAAAGCCAATGTAGTTTAGCTGCTCACATTGAGCGAGTCTGGCCGCTGCATTGCGCACAACATCATTACCTTTGATGTCTTCTTCACCCATATTTAACAGGCTAATTTTAGGAGCCGGCACACCCGATAAATATTCAGCGGCCACAGCTCCCATAACACCAAACTGAAACAAGGTTTCTGAATCACAGCTGGCATTAGCGCCGAGATCAAGCAGGTAGGATTTTCCGCCGGTTTGATTCGGCAAAGCCGTCATCAGCGCCGGGCGCAAGACACCAGGAAGTGTCTTAAGTGTAAAATAAGCATTAGTCATTAATGCGCCAGTATTGCCACCGCTGACCATTGCCTGACAATTACCATCGGTTAGGGTTTGCAGCGCAACGCGCATGGAGGACTCAGGTTTACTGCGCAGAGACTGGCCCGGTTTGTCATCCATCTCGATAACTTGTTCTGCATGAACAATATTTATGGAAGGATGCGAGCTTAAATTGAATTTATCGAGTAACGAGGTGAGTTCTTGCTCATGCCCAACAACGGTGAATTTAACATCGGGATACCGATGAACCGCTTTTTCCAGGGCTTCTATAACAATAGAGGGGCCATTATCGCCCCCCATTGCATCAATCGCTATGTTCAGTTCAGGCATGGCCTGTCTTACTTATTAACGACCTTACGACCCTTGTAATAACCGTCGGCTGTTACGTGGTGACGACGATGCGTTTCACCCGTAGTTGAGTCAACCGACAGTGTTGGGCCGTCTATTGCATCGTGTGAACGACGCATGTCGCGTCTTGAACGACTTTTCTTACTTTTTTGAACAGCCATTTACGCTATCTCCTGATTATTTACGCTTCAATTCTTGCAATACGGCAAACGGGTTCTCAGACTCTTCAGCAGCTGATTCGTCAATTTCGCCCCACGTCATCGCATCACGATCCACCTGACATGCCTTAGCGTCGTGCTTAGGAACTATTGGCATAGCCAGAATTAATTCGTCTTCAACAAGCCCATGCAGGTTAACTTCTCCAAAGTCGTTTACCTCAATAGCTTCGTAGCTATCGGGAAAGTCATCTGCCACCTGTCGCTTAGTGACAGGAGCATACGCAAATTGCGCGAGAATATCAACATCCAGGGGCGTATTACAGCGTTCACAAAGTACTTTTACAGCAACTTTTGCTTTCCCTGTAAAATAACTAATGCCCTGCTCATCAATTCCAAACTCAACACTGGCCTCAGGATCGGGGCAAGGTTCTACCAAACTTTCCTGAAGTCTTGTTAATGTTTTTCCAGGCACAACCCCATCGTATGCCACTTTCTTGTTGGCACTTTTGACTGGGTCTACTGTTACGGGAATACGAACTTTTTGCATAGCGCGCGAATGTTAACGAAGTTCCGCTTTACTGACAAGGGAAATCTGTCGTTAATCCTTATTTAGGGGGTTAATTCCGTGAGTTCTCAACATATCCAATAAAGCGATAGCTGGTAACCCGATGAGTGTATTGGGGTCGTTGCCTTTTAAACTACTGAATAAACTGATTCCCAGCCCTTCGCTTTTGAAGCTGCCGGCACAATCAAAGGGGTTTTCAAGTTCAACGTAACGTTCTATTTCTTCGGTACTCAGTTGACGAAACTCGACTTCAAACGGCTCTACTCTGACTTCGCATTGTTGAGCCTCTGTATTAAGAACGGCCAACCCAGTATAAAAGGTTACCGTTTTGCCCACAAAGCTGGATAATTGTTGCACCGCATTTTCATGGTTGCCGGGTTTGCCTAAAATATTGCCATCACAAACAGCAACCTGGTCGGAACCAATAATAATAGCGTTATCGTAAGTCATTCTCTTTTCAACTGCCCGGGCTTTTGCTTCCGCTAACCGGCCGACTAATTGTTGCGGGCTTTCTGAGCTAATCGCACTCTCATCTATATCCGGCTTCACAACATCGTAGTTCAAATGCAGTCTATCTAAAATTTCGCGACGGTACTTAGAACCTGATCCCAGGATTAATGGCAACGTCATAAGGCCTCCCTGACAAGTTTATTGCTGAGTTCGGAAAGCGAATCGACCACTATTGTAGCTCCGGCTTCGCGTAAACGTTCAGCGTCATGCACACCAAAGCTTACGCCAATTGCCAGTACACCAGCGGCAACCGCCATTTTCATATCGTGAACAGAATCTCCAACCATTACGGTGTGCTCAGGCTGGGTTTTAAGTTCACTCATAATTTCATAAAGCATCTGGGGGTCAGGCTTACCTTTAGTTTCACTGGCGCACCGCGAGGTATCAAAGTAATGCTCGGTTTCACTTTCTGCCCAGACTCGCTTTAGCCCCCGTCTGGCCTTGCCCGTAGCAACGGCTAAACGATAACCGGCACTGGATAACTGAGAAAGCACCGCCTTTGCATCGTGGAATAATGGCGACGGCGTTGTATTCAAATCAACATATTCATCACGATACTGAGTTAGAAAATTATTCATTTGTGTTGCGTTAAGCACGCCGAACAGTTTCTCTATTGCGGGTTCAAGGCTTAAACCAATAATATCTCTGACTGAAACCTCGGTCGGAACGGGTAAGTCCGTGTGCTGCGCTGTATTTTGCATAGAAGACACAATTCGGCCAATGGAGTCCATTAAAGTGCCGTCCCAGTCAAACACCACAAGTCGCTTATCGTACATCATTATAAGCTGTCCTTATTATTGCGCCGTCAGTTGCTTTAACGTTTGCTGTAAGTTCTCATCCAGAGGGGCTTCAAAAGCCACTTCTTTTCCTGTAACAGGATGCAGAAAACGCAGCTGCCAGGCGTGTAAAAACAGTCGGTTTAACCCAAGCCCGGACATTGCGTTGTCGAAATCTGCATCACCATACTTAGGATCTTTCGCTATAGGATGACCCGCATGTAACGCATGAACACGAATTTGATGGGTGCGACCGGTAACTGGCGAGGCTTCAACTAGTGTCCCTTCCTTATACCTTTGCTGAATTCTGAAACGAGTCAAAGAGGCTTTGCCTTCTGCATCAACGCGTACAATTCTCTCGCCGGATTTTAAGGTGTTCTTTTTCAATGGCGCCTCAACACTACGAACCCGTTTTTGCCATTGACCGCGAACCAACGCCAGATATTGCTTATTCATTTCTTTGTTACGCAGCTGTTCGTGCAAACTTCTCAGCACTGAACGTTTTTTAGCAACCAGCAACAGGCCACTGGTGTCCCGGTCTATTCGGTGAACCAGCTCTAAGTTTTTCTCTTTTGGCCGCAACGCTCTTAAACCTTCAATAAGACCGAACTGCAGCCCGGAGCCGCCATGTACGGCGACTCCTGACGGTTTATTAATTAGCATCAAAGCGTCGTCTTCATAGAGGATCGCGTGCTCGAGAGCTGCAACCTGTTCTAAATTAGCAGACGGAAGATCCGGCCTTTCACTCACTTTTACCGGAGGAATACGAATGAGGTCGCCTTCCTTTAACTTATAGTCCGGTTTTATCCGCTTTTTATTCGCCCGTACTTCACCTTTACGAACAATTCGGTACACCAAAGACTTAGGTACACCGCGTAATTGCGCAATGAGAAAGTTATCTATTCGCTGCCCTGACTCTTCTGCAGAGACAGTATGCCAGCGTACTTCTTGTTGAATTGTTTTCATGCCGCTATTTTACCATCATCTACAAGATTCAACAGCGAAATTGTTGCTTGTATTTTCAGTGGTTTTCATGGAATAATTAAGTGTCAAAGTCCATCGAAGATGGCAGACGAAGAATATATTTCGCGCAATCGAAATAACAGAGCGACGCATTATCCACATCAGCGTACGGTTTTAAAGTCTAATGAAGTGACTAGCCGAGATGTTGATGGCACGGAGAAGAACACAGCACATTGAATACGCTTTGTTTCATAATCGATTGCAGACGTAAAATTTAGCGACAATATGACACCGAACAGTTGGTGTTATCGGCACAGTCAAACTCATTTTAGTTACACGTTGTAGATGACGGGTAACGCAGGTCCCAAAGGGCCTGCAGCGACAGACGAATTCGATAATTGCACGATCGCCATTGAGGCGTGTCATATTGTGGCCCAAAGAATTGAGTCACAGTAATGAAAAGAATGCTAATTAATGCCACGCAATTAGAAGAGTTGCGTGTTGCGCTGGTTGACGGCCAGCGCCTTTACGATTTAGATATTGAAAGCCCTGGTCACGAACAAAAAAAAGCAAACATATATAAAGGCAAAATCACGCGCATAGAGCCAAGCCTCGAAGCTGCCTTTGTTGATTATGGCGCAGAACGCCACGGCTTCCTTCCTCTTAAAGAAATAGCTAAAACCTATTTTCCGCAAGGTTATACCTTCCAGGGTCGCCCCAATATCAAAGATGTAGTTAAAGAAGGCCAGGAAGTTATTGTTCAAATAGACAAAGAAGAGCGAGGCCAGAAAGGTGCCGCCTTAACTACCTTTGTTTCCCTGGCTGGCAGCTATTTGGTACTCATGCCGAACAACCCCCGAGCCGGTGGTATCTCTCGCCGTATTGAGGGCGACGAACGTTCAGCATTAAAGGAAGCGCTATCTGACCTCAATGTTCCAAAAGAAATGGGACTGATTGTCCGTACCGCTGGTGTAGGCAAGTCAAAAGAAGAGCTCGAGTGGGACTTAAATGTTCTGCTTAATCATTGGGAAGCCATTAGCAAAGCTGCAGACGAGCGCCCTGCTCCTTTCCTTATTCATCAGGAAAGCAACGTTATTTTCCGTGCCTTACGCGATTACCTGCGTAGAGACATCGGTGAAGTTCTCATCGATAGCCCGAAAGTTTACGAGCAAGTCCGTAGTCATATACAGCTTATTCGCCCCGACTTTTTACAACGCGTAAAACAATACGAAGGCGATGTCCCGCTTTTCAGTCACTACCAGATAGAAAGTCAAATTGAATCTGCATTCCAGCGCGAAGTCCGCCTTCCGTCAGGTGGTTCAATTGTTATCGACCCTACTGAAGCACTGACATCTATCGACATTAACTCGTCACGTGCAACTAAAGGTGGCGATATCGAAGAAACGGCATTGCAGACCAACCTTGAAGCAGCCGAAGAAATAGCGCGTCAATTGCGTTTACGCGACGTTGGCGGCTTAGTGGTTATCGACTTTATTGATATGACCCCTGCCCGCCATCAGCGTGATGTTGAAAACCGTTTACGCGACAGTTTATCTCAGGACAGAGCGCGTATTCAGGTGGCCCGTATTTCGCGCTTCGGCTTGATGGAAATGTCCCGTCAGCGTTTACGTCCTTCACTGGGCGAATCAGCAAACAATGTATGCCCTCGCTGTAATGGTCAGGGAACTATACGCTCAAGCGATTCTTTAGCTCTGTCGATTTTGCGTTTGATTGAAGAAGAAGCCATAAAAGACAACACCATTCAGGTGCATGCTCAGGTTCCGGTCGATGTCGCAACTTATTTGCTTAATGAAAAGCGTCAATCCGTAAATCATATTGAGAAGCGTCATAACGTAAAAATCGTTATTATCCCGAATCACCATATGGAAACACCTCACTTTGAAGTGTTACGTATTCGTGATGACGAAGTTCCGGAATCGGCCAGTTTTGAGTTGGTACAAAAACCGGAACAAACTGAATCTACGGTTTCTATTACCTTGACTCAGGATAAAGCGAAATTTGAAGAGCCGGCACTAAAAGGCCTTCAGGCACCGAGTGCAGCTCCTACGCCAGCACCGGCTCCTAAAGTTGAAAAGAAAAAAGCAGCTCAACCATCCTTGTTGAGTCGTTTAGCTACCTGGTTCTCTGGCTTATTTGGTTCAGATGAAGCGCAGAAACAGGCTGAAGCTGAGAAAGAAAAAGAACGCAATGCTCAGAACCAGCGGAATCAGCAACGTCGTGGCCGTAATCGCCGCTCAGGGAACCGTCAGCAGCGAGGCCGCAACCACCAGTCAGCAGGTAAGGACAAAGAAGCCAGTAAAGAAAACACCTCTGCAGCTACGGAAGATAAATCAACGGAATCTCGCGATGACGCAGGTAACCGTAATAGTCGCAACCGTAACGATCGCAGACGTCGTGGTCGCAGCAATAAAAATCAGCAGCAGCCAAAACCAGAAGCAACTAAGAACGAGCAAGTTGATAGCCCGGCTGAAGCAGAAAAGCCGAAAGAGCCTAAAGCTGTTCAGGATAAACCACGTCGCCAACGTAAGCCGATTGAAAAATCCGTTCGTGTTTCATCGACTGGCGATTCAGTAGAAGCTAAAGAACCAACGCAACCAGTCCAAAAGGCTGCTGATGCGTCTACTAATAGCGCAGATACTCAAAAGCCAGCCCAGGCTAAAGAGAAACCATCACAGCAGTCGGGTTCTGGTAAGAGCGAAAATAAAGTAATTTCTGATAAGGTGCTGGATCCGCGTATGCAGGCAGCTGCTGAGTTGGTGCAAAATCAGACTCAATCTACGACTCCGATGCAACAGAGCGTAGAGAAGAGTGTTGATGAGAAAACGCCTCAAGCGGACACTCAAGCAACTCAACAAACTGAAACCAGTACAGACGAAACAGTACAAAAGCCGGACACAGCGAAACCAGAAGCTCAGCCTGAAGTGGCATCTGATGACAAAGTAGAAGCATCAGTTGAGCAAGCCAGTGAAGCAGTGTCAGAACCAGCTAAAGATGAACAAAGTAATAGCTCTGAAACCTCTGAAGAGCATCCAAAGCCAACTGAGACAGAAGACACTGTTGAAGAAAAACCAGAACCTAAGGCTGAAGAAAAGAAAAGCAGAGATCGCTCTCGCCGCTCTCCTCGTCACCAACGGGCTGCTGGGCAAAAACGCAAGCAAATGAAAACCGAAGCGGTTATACCTAACCGTTCATTAAGTGGTTCATCATTTTCTGCAATGACAAAGGCAACAGCTGAAGAGCGCAAAGAAGCCTTTAAGGCTCTGCCTGTAGCTTCATCAGATAATCGTCCTCAGTTTGTTAAAGACAGTCGTATTGCCAGTATTTCTCAAGCGCGTTCGACTTCTTATGCCGAAATGGCAAAATGTGATTAAATTCAGCTAAACAAAGGTTTAGTTAAAAAATAAAAAGGCCGGTAGCAACCAACTACCGGCCTTTTTTATCTCTGGAGTTTACTTGCCACTACTGCTTAATCGTAATGAAAGCTCGATTTTTTTCTAAGGTTTTAGCACCAATACCTTTTACATCAAGTAACTGCTCTACTTCGGTAAAGCCACCCAGTTGCTCTCTTAGCTTAATGATCTGTTCAGCCCGTTTCTCACCAACACCAACCAGCACAGCCGATATTTCTTGTGCTGACCCCGTATTGATATTGACAGTTTTAACCTCTTCAGTCTGCGCTACGGGCGATAAGTTTGGTAAAGCGGATAACGGAGTGGCTTGTGCCCCTGCTGCTAAAACCAGCGATGAGGCAACAAGTATGGGTATTAATTTTAGCTTCATAGTGTTCATTCCCTATTGAAAAATCACTGCGTCACTGCAGTAAGGACACTATAGCCGAAGTTTTTAGCCTTCCTGGAAGATTACGACATTGTGAAGGCGTAAGTAAGTTATTCTCCTATAGAAGCTAGTATTTCCGCAATGCTGGCAGCTGGATCAGTTGCTTGCGTAATGGGTCGCCCAATGACCATATAATCAACTCCAGCCTCTATTGCGGCTTCTGGTGTCATAACCCGCTTTTGGTCACCGGCGGCGCTGTTGGCAGGTCGGATACCCGGCGTTACAAGCTTAAATAACGTACCCAAATCACGTTTCAGCATACGAGCTTCCTGAGCAGAACAAACCACTCCGTCCAAACCAGCCTGCTGCGCTAGTTTTGCCAGTTTAAGGACTTGCTGTTCCGCAGTTACCTGGATTCCAATTTCTGCAAGTTCAGAATCACCCATGCTGGTGAGTACTGTCACAGCTATTAATAAAGGAGGCTTATCAAATTGCTTTAATGCATCCCTTGCCGCGCTCATCATTTCGGTACCGCCGCTGGCATGCACGTTCACTATATCAACACCAATTTTAGCTGCTGAGGTTACCGCCTTAGCCACTGTGTTTGGAATATCGTGAAACTTTAAATCTAAAAATACTGAAAAACCTTGCTCAACCTGCTTTTTCACCCAGTCAGGTCCAATAGCAGTAAACAATTCCTTACCCACTTTCAGCCCAACTTTTCCGGCTGGTAATTGACTCACTAAATTGTCAGCGGCTTCCTGTGTCTGGCAATCTAATGCAACATAAATTTTCGGTAACGCCATGTTGTTATTCACCATCTAATCCAAAAATAGGTTTTGTTGTTGCCCAGCTCTTACACGACGGACAACGCCAATATAAAGTATGTCCGGAGAAACCACAGTGGCGACACTTATAATTGGGTCGCTGCACTATGTGCTCGTGAACCATTTTGCGCAGTCTCCGGAGGCTGTCACGCGCATTGCCCACATCAGCGGCTCTAATGTGTAACCCCATTAAATGATGGAATCCGCGCATTGTTGGATGCTGCTCTAAAACGTGAGTCATAAAGTGTTCTGCGTCTTCAATACTTTGCGATTCACAGATTTTTTCTGACAATGTAATAGCGGCCGTTATCCCCGCATTGTGTTCAACGCAACTGTGTAGAAACTCGATAAAAGCATGGGTATCCGATATTTTCTCGTAAGCTTCCTCTAGCAAAGGAATGGTTTCGCAAACGAAGGATTTATCCTGTTCGAACACCCGGATTAAGTAATTAATAGATTCCCCGTACTCCCCTTCTTTCATGTAGATTTTCCCCAGGGAGAGAACAGCCCTAACACAATTAGTATCGTGTTTAAGCGCTTTGCTGTAATGCTTTATTTTACTCGGAACATTGTCGTCTAATTCGGCAAGTTCGCAATATAACTGAGCGAGAACGACCCGCGCGTGGCTGCTTTGCTTCGCCAGACGCAAAGCTATTTTAATGGCTTTATCCCATTCGTGCGTGGACTCATAAAGCTCAAGAAGGTGCTTTTGGCTTTTTTCCCGGAATAATTTGTAACTCTGCAAGCCGGCAAACATTTGTTCAGCGCGGTCATAGATTCCGGCCGAAAGATAGTCTTTACCTAACTCGTACATAGCCGTTAAGCGATCGTGCTCAGACAGATTGGGAAGTGATGTCAGGTTTTTATGAATTTTTATTGCGCGGTCAACTTCGCCTCTGCGGCGAAATAACTTGCCTAAGGTCCAGTGAGTCTCTATGGTTTCGCTGTCGACGTCTAATAACTCGACGAATAAATCAACTGCCTTATCTGGCTGATCTGACAGTAAAAGATTGATACCTGTGGCGTACTTTTTGGAGAAACGTTTCTGCTCTTTTCGTTCTTCTGTGCGAACACTATTGCGGCCCATGAACCAGCCATAGGCAGCAGCAATTGGTAAAAGCAGGAAGAGAAGCTCCAACATGAGCCGTTAACTCTCCTTGTCCAGTTTATTTAAACGCTTAACTAAACGGTTATACCGATAGCGCCAGGATAAACTCGATAGGCAAAGTAATAAAATACCAACCAGAAAACCGCTACCAAAAAAGATAGCAAGCAGCGATGCAACAGCCATTTCTGTTTGCAGCACCAGTAAATTAACAACCACAGTTTGCGGGTTCTGAGCCCCAAACGCCATTGCTAAAAGAAATATGATTAATACAGGAATGAGAATAAGCAGCTTTTTAAGCATAATTGCTTACCTGTTAGTTATAAAAAAACGGCATGCCAGTATAGCATGCCGTTTTTATCAATCGAGCGTAAAAACTAACTTAATGTATCGACCCTCTCGCGAAGCTCTTTGCCCGCTTTAAAATGCGGTACATATTTTCCATCCAATTCAACAGGCTCACCTGTTTTAGGATTACGGCCAACACGAGGAGCCCGATAATGCAGAGAGAAGCTTCCAAAGCTCCGAATTTCAACGCGCTTACCTTGCGATAAGGATTGCACCATCTGTTCGAGTATCTCTTTTACCGAAGCTTCAACCTGCTTAGGAGGTAACTCGTGTTTCAAAGTTAACCTTTCAATCAGCTCTGATTTAGTCATCATTACCTCCTTCTAATTGACTGCAAAATTACAGTAAATTATTCGTCGTCAGTTTTTGCAGCTTTAAAGGCTTCAGCCATTGCGCTGTTAAGACCAGAACCACTGTCCTGTTGCTTATTAACGCTTTCAACCGCTTCTTTCTCTTCAACTTCGTCTTTCGCACGGATAGACAAGCTCAGAGTACGGTTTTTACGGTCAACGCCCATGAAGCGAGCTTCAATAGAATCACCAACGCTCAGTTCAGTGCTTGCATCTTCAACGCGGTCGCGTGAAATGTCTGCGGCACGAACATAACCTTCAACGCTTTCAGCTAATTCAACTTTAGCGCCTTTAGCGTCTACTTCAGTAACTGTACCTGTAACAATAGCACCTTTTTTATTGGCCGCCAGGTAGTTATTGAATGGGTCTTCTTCAAGCTGTTTGATACCCAGTGAAATACGCTCACGTTCAGCATCAACTTGCATGACTACAGCGGTAACTTCTTCACCTTTTTTGTAATCACGAACGGCTTCTTCGCCAGTAGCGTTCCAGCTAATATCTGACAAGTGAACCAAACCATCAATACCGCCGTCAAGACCGATGAAGATACCAAAGTCAGTAATTGACTTGATCTTACCAGTAACTTGCTCGCCTTTATTGTGGTTCTTCGCAAACTCTTCCCAAGGGTTTGGTTTGCACTGTTTCAGGCCTAGTGAAATGCGACGACGTTCTTCGTCAATTTCCAGAACCATAACTTCAACAGTGTCGTCCAGATTAACCACTTTAGAAGGATGAACGTTTTTGTTAGTCCAGTCCATTTCTGATACGTGAACAAGACCTTCAACACCCTCTTCGATTTCGACGAAGCAACCGTAATCAGTCAAGTTCGTAACACGACCAGTTAAACGATGCCCTTCTGGGTAGCGGTTTGCGATATCAGCCCATGGATCTTCGCCTAACTGCTTAAGACCAAGAGATACACGAGTGCGTTCACGATCAAACTTCAATACTTTAACAGTGATTTCATCGCCAACGTTTACGATTTCACTTGGGTGCTTAACGCGTTTCCAAGCCATATCGGTAATGTGCAATAAGCCATCGACGCCGCCTAAATCAACGAACGCGCCGTAGTCAGTCAGGTTCTTAACGATACCCTGAACTTCCTGGCCTTCCTGCAAGTTTTCAAGCAGCTCTTCACGCTCTGCACTGTTTTCTTTCTCGATAACAGCACGACGAGATACAACAACGTTGTTGCGTTTCTGATCAAGCTTGATAACTTTGAATTCTAAATCTTTGTTTTCCAGGTGCGTTGTTTCACGTACTGGACGTACATCAACCAGTGAACCAGGCAAGAACGCGCGAACGCCGCCTAAGTCTACTGTAAAGCCACCCTTAACCTTACCAGAGATAATACCGATAACGGTTGCATTGTCTTCGTGTGCTTTTTCCAACACCAGCCATGCTTCGTAACGTTTCGCTTTTTCGCGAGACAGGATAGTTTCACCGAAGCCGTCTTCAACTGCATCAAGGGCTACGTCAACTACGTCACCGACGCTGACTTCTAATTCACCTTCTGCATTACGGAATTGCTCTGCTGGAATCGCGCTTTCTGATTTAAGACCGGCATCAACCAGGATCAAATCTTTTTCGATAGCAACGATAGTACCTTTAACAATGGAGCCCGGGCGTGTTTCAACTTCCTTTAGGCTTTCTTCAAATAATTCTGCAAAATTTTCTGACATAGTAATTAACTTCGCTTATAAATAAGACGTCCACTGAACTTCCGTATACAGCGGGGTTATTAAAATAGTCTGTTCGCATCCTTACAACAGACGCCTAATTAAGGTCACCTGACCCTAGCTAGTCTTTGAGAGTTTGCTGTGCGCAAACGTCAATACTTGTTCCAACACGTCCTCTATAGACGTATCAGTAGAATCCAGATACAACGCATCCTCGGCTGGCTTAAGAGGCGCCACCGAGCGATTCGTATCACGATCGTCTCTTTCTTTAATTTCGTTCACTAATTGATCAATATTAGCATCAAAACCTTTTTCCTTCAATTGCTCAAAGCGTCGTCTTGCGCGCTCTTCGGCAGAAGCGGTCAAAAAGATTTTGGCATCGGCATCAGTGAAAACAACGGTTCCCATATCACGGCCGTCGGCTACCAGACCCGGAAGCTCTTTAAACCCACGTTGGCGGCGCAACAGAGCTTCTCTAACTCGTGGTAAAGCCGCTATTTTTGACGCCATATTACCCACTTGTTCAGTACGGATGGTCATAGTCACATCCTCACCTTCAAGAATAATATGTGTCAATGAGCGTTCTTCTTCTGCTTCAAACTTCACATCCAGATGCGCCGCCAAAGCCACCAGGCTTTCTTCATCTTCTGGCGTAAAATCGTGATGCAAAGCCGCTAATGCCAGCACGCGATAAATCGCACCACTGTCCAGCAAGTGCCATCCTAGCTTTTCAGCCAATAACCGGCTGATTGTTCCTTTTCCTGCCCCACTCGGCCCGTCAATCGTAATGACTGGAATATGAGTTGTCATAAAATCCTCTAATTGCTCTGCATTACGCAGCATTTAGCCGCGCAATTATACGCATTTGTAAAAAAATTGCATTAATCAAAGTCAGCGAGTCTAAGAGTTAACTGTGACAGAGCCGTGAAAACTCGGAAAAATAGTCGGGGTAGGTCTTCGCACAACAACCGGGATCATTGATTGTGACTCCTGCGGAGGAAAACGCTACCAGGGAAAAGCACATTGCCATGCGGTGGTCGTCATAAGTATCAATTGCAGCATGTTGCCAGTGTTTCAGCGGTTCAATGTGGAGAAAGTCCTCGCCCTCATCGACTGTGGCACCGAGCTTGCGCAGCTCTGTTGCCATAGCATGAAGACGGTCGGTTTCTTTAACCCGCCAGTTTGCGACATTACGAATTGTCGTCGGCTTATTTGCGAATAAAGCCAGTGGCGCGACTGTCATTGCCGCATCGGGAATATCATTAAAGTCCTGGTCAATGCCCTGTACACTTCCTGTGCCGGATACGGTTATGCTGTTTTTATGGTAGCTCACTGACGCGCCCATGGCCTCAATGACTTCGGCGAAACGTTTGTCGCCCTGAATAGAGTTTTTACCAACACCGATAATCTCAACCGGACCTTTACCTAACAACGCGGCAGCCATCCAATAAGACGCAGCACTGGCATCGCCTTCGACCCAGTATTCGCCGGGCGACTGGTAGCATTGCCCGCCGGTAATAGCGTAGCGCTGAGGAGAGTCTTCTTTTATCGAAATGCCAAAGCCCGCCAGCATTTGCAGCGTCAGTTCAATGTAAGGTCGTGAAACCACATTCCCTTTTAATGTCAGGGTTGAGTTACCGGGCAGTAACGGAAGCGCCATCAGTAAGGCCGAGATAAACTGGCTGGATACCGAACCATCAATTTCAAAGTGACCCGACTTTAAACCAGAAGCCATTTCTAACGGAGGAAACCCTGTATCCCCCAGATAGTTAACCCCGGCACTATGAGGCTGTAAAGCATCAACTAAGTGCTTAACCGGGCGCTCATGCATTCGGGCATCACCTTTTAACACTACCGCTTGATGTTCGCTTTTTAATGTTGCCGCTAACACGGCTATAAGCGGCCGCATTGCCGTGCCGGCGTTTCCCAGATAGAGATCAGAAACAGGTTTGTTCCAATGCCCTCCTAAGCCATGCACCCGGGTAGTGAGTTTGTCATCGTCAAAGCTCACTCCCAATGCATTAAGAGCTTCACGCATGCGACTGGTGTCATCGCTAACCAGTAAATTATGCAAGGTGACGGGAGTCTGGCATAAAGCAGCCATAAGCAATGCCCGGTTAGCAATGCTTTTTGAACCGGGTAAGGTGACAGTACCGCGACAATGCTGTCGCGGCTCTAAACGAATAGAATTAACCACGCAGCTTTTTCATTGCCTTAATAAAGGCCTGGTTTTCTTCAGGCAGGCCAATGCTGACACGTAAATGATTAGGCAACTCATAGCCGCCAACAGGACGTACAATAACGCCTTCATGCAGAAGCTCGTCGTAAAGCTTCTCAGCATCGGGCCCAACTTCTATGGTTAAAAAGTTACCGTAAGATGGAATGTAGTTAAGTCCGGACTCTTCACAAAACTCAGTTAATAGCTGCATACCCTGAGCGTTTAGTTCAACGGCTTTTTGCAAATAAGCGTGATCATCTAATACGACTTCAGCAGCTTTAAGTGACAGCGAGTTCATGTTGAATGGCTGGCGAATACGGTTAAGGACATCTGCAACGCTCTCATGACTTACCGCATAACCGGCGCGCAAACCCGCTAACCCATAAGCTTTTGAGAATGTCCGGCTGACCACCAGGTTAGGATATTCTTTTATCCACTCTACCGACGGCGCTCGTTCGTCTTCCGGCACATACTCGTAATAAGCTTCATCCAGAACCACAATAATATGCTGCGGAATTTTATCCAGGAAGCCTTTCAGTACTGAGGTTGATAAAAATGTACCCGTTGGGTTATTCGGGTTAGCGATAAAAATCATCTTGGTTTTATCGGTAACGGCTTTTGCCATGCCATCAAGATCGTGCCCGTAATCTACTGCAGGAACAGCAACAGGTTTAGCACCAATAGCCTGAGTCACCAGCGGATACACTACAAATGCGTGTTGTGAGAAAATAACTTCGTCTTCATCCGACACAAAGGTACGGGCTAAAATTTCCAGAACATCGTTAGAACCGTTACCCAGAGTTATTTGCTGCGTTCCAACTTCATGTAACTCAGCCAGACGACTTTTAAGGTAGTAACCGTTAGCATCGGGGTAACGCACTAAATCAGTTAACTCGGCTTCCAGCGCGGTTTTTACTTTTTCACTCAAACCCAGAGGGTTCTCATTTGAAGCCAGCTTAACTACGTGCTGCAGACCTAACTCACGCTGCAATTCAGACGTAGGTTTACCCGCCTGGTACGGACGTAACTGCTTTACTCCGGAATTAACCAATTCTAATGCATTAAATTCTGCCATAACGATTCACTACCTTTTTTATTCTATTTATTTAGCCAAGCTTGCGCTCAAAATCAGCCATATAACTTAGCAATGCTTCCACGCCTTCCACCGGCATTGCGTTATAAATACTGGCTCTCATGCCACCAACAAAACGATGCCCTTTTAGCCCCAGTAAACCTTGGTTTTTAGCGCCTTGCAAAAATTCAGCATCAAGCTTGTCGTCGGCCAACTGGAAAGGAACGTTCATAATTGAGCGGTAAGCCGGATTAATAGTGTTACTATAAAAATCGGACTTATCGACAAAGTCATATAAAAGCTGCGCTTTATGACGATTGCGTTCGCCCATAGCGGTTAGTCCGCCCTGAGCTTTTAGCCACTTGAATACCAACCCAGCCAGATACCAGGCAAAGGTGTTGGGCGTGTTGTACATAGACCCGTCTTTGGCCTGAAGCTGGTAATCCATAATAGACGACACCTGCTTCTGCGGCTCGCCTAATAGGGACTTTTTAACAATCGCAATGGCAAAACCGGAAGGGCCAATATTCTTCTGAGCTCCAGCGTATATGACGCCAAACTTTGAGACATCCAGTGGTTCAGAAAGAATATTCGATGACATATCAGCGACAATTGGCGCTTTTACATCAGGAATTTCATGCAGCGCAATACCATCGACGGTTTCATTAGGACAATAATGAAAATAGGCGGCATTTTCAGACAGCTTCCAGTTTTCTGGAGACTGAATTTCTTTGCCTTTAGCGCCTTCCTGAACTTGTCCGGCAACATTCACTCTGGAAACAAACTTTTCGGCTTCCCGGATAGCAAAACCAGACCAAATTCCTGTATCCAGATAATCTACCGTGGCATCCGGTGACGCGATATTTTGCGGAACCGCAGAAAACTGGCCGCGGCCACCTCCTTGCAAAAAGAGTACTTCATAGTCATCAGGTACGTTTAACAGGTCGCGCAGGTCTTGCTCGGCTTCACGTGCCATGTGGACATAAACAGGGTCGCGGTGAGAAATTTCCATCACCGACACGCCCTGCCCATTCCAGTTCAGTAACTCTTCCTGAGCTTGTTTCAAAACGTCGACCGGCAACATTGCCGGTCCAGCAGAAAAGTTAAACAACTGACTCATGACTCGTCGGAACCTTCTTGATTTTCAGTATTGTCTTCAGCTGCGGTTTCACCTTCTTCAGCAACAACCTCGCCGTCAATTAACACTTCATCTTCATCAATTTCGTCAATACGCTGTAAGCCAACGACTTTTTCGTCATCAGCGGTGCGAATTAAGCGCACGCCCTGAGTGTTACGACCAACAGTAGAAACCTCGTTGACGCGAGTTCTTACCAGAGTACCTTTATTACTGATAAGCATGATTTCATTACCGTCGATAACTTCCATGGCGCCGACAACGGAACCATTACGTTCGCTGACCTTAATAGAGACAACACCTTTGGTCGCACGGCTCTTAGCCGGATATTCACTTAGCGGCGTACGTTTGCCGTAACCGTTTTCAGTCACGGTTAATACATTCGCTTCTTCCTCTTCGTATTCGCGAGGAACAATCAGTGATACAACACGTTGCCCTTCTTCTAAGCGAATACCACGGACACCTGTTGCGGTACGACCCATTGAACGTACCTGCTCTTCAGCGAAGCGCACCACTTTACCGGCGTCAGAGAACAGCATAATTTCACCGTTACCGTCAGTGATATCAACACCAATCAGTTCATCGTCATCAACCAGATTCAGTGCAATGATTCCGCCGTTACGAGGACGTGAGTACTCTGGTAATGGCGTTTTCTTAATCGTGCCTTTCTTCGTTGCCATAACAACGAATTTATCTTCCGGATAGTCCCGTGTTGGCAGAATAGCGGTAATACGTTCATCGGCTTCCAGCGGCAACAAGTTCACTATTGGTTTACCACGCGACGCACGGCTTGCCAGCGGCAGCTGGTAAACTTTCATCCAGTAAATACGGCCACGGGTTGAGAAACACAGAATGGTGTCATGCGTGTTTGCCACCCACAGTCTTTCAATAAAGTCTTCGTCTTTCATCTTAGTGGCGGCTTTGCCTTTACCGCCACGGCGTTGCGCTTCGTACTCAGTCAGTGGCTGATACTTCACATAGCCTTCGTGAGAAAGTGTCAGAACCACGTCTTCTTCGTTGATTAAATCTTCCATGCTGATGTCGTGCGCAGCAGCAGTAATGTCCGTTTTACGCTCATCGCCGAAGTTGTTACGTATCTCTACCAGTTCTTCACGAATCACTTCCATCAGGCGCTCTGAGCTGTTCAGAATATGCAATAGTTCAGCAATCTGTTCTAGCAGGCCTTTGTATTCATCCAGAATTTTTTCGTGTTCTAAACCGGTCAGTTTGTGCAGGCGTAAATCAAGAATAGCCTGAGCTTGCTCTTCGGTCAGGTGATAGTTGCCATCCCGAATGCCGTATTCTTCTGGCAGATGATCAGGACGCGCAGCATCGACGCCGGCAGTTTCCAGCATTGCAGCAACATCACCCAGCTGCCATGCGCGGGCAATTAGTCCAGCTTTAGCTTCAGCAGGCGTTGGTGAGCGACGGATAAGCTCAATAATTTCGTCGATATTAGCCAGCGATATCGCCAGACCTTCCAAAATATGAGCACGCTCACGTGCCTTACGTAACTCGTAGACTGAGCGACGCGTTACTACTTCGCGACGGTGACGAATAAAGCAGTCCAGCATGTCGCGCAGGTTAAATAGACGCGGCTGACCTTTATCCAGGGCAACCATGTTGATACCAAAGACAACCTGTAGCTGAGTATTAGCGTACAAATGGTTAAGAACAACTTCGCCAACATCACCACGACGAATTTCAATAACGATACGCATACCGTCTTTATCAGACTCATCACGCAGAGCACTTATACCTTCAACGCGTTTTTCTTTAACCAGCTCAGCAATTTTTTCAATTAAGCGAGCTTTATTCACCTGATACGGAATTTCCGTAACAATGATGGTTTCTTTACCCGATTTCTCATCAACTTCAATTTCAGCCTGAGCACGCAAATGAATACGGCCACGACCCGTTTTATAAGCTTCGACAATACCGCTACGGCCAGAAATTGTCGCCGCTGTCGGGAAGTCCGGTCCTGGGATGTATTCCATTAACCCTTCAACATCAATCTCCGGGTTATCAATCATGGCAAGTGAACCGTCGATAACTTCGGTCAGGTTATGTGGTGGAATATTGGTTGCCATACCAACGGCAATACCGGAAGAACCGTTAACTAACAGGTTAGGTACGCGGGTAGGCAGAACGTCAGGAATACGCTCAGTACCATCATAGTTGTCTACAAAATCAACCGTTTCTTTATCTAAATCGGCGAGTAACTGATGCGCAATTTTCGCCATGCGAATTTCGGTATAACGCATCGCGGCAGCAGAATCGCCGTCAACCGAACCAAAGTTACCCTGGCCGTCGACCAGCATATAACGCAAGGAGAAGTTCTGTGCCATACGTACAATCGTGTCGTAAACAGCACTATCACCGTGCGGGTGATATTTACCAATAACGTCACCAACGACACGAGCTGACTTTTTATAAGGTTTATTAAAGTCGTTGCGCAATTCATTCATTGCGAACAAGACTCGTCTGTGTACTGGCTTCAGGCCGTCACGAACATCTGGTAAAGCACGCCCAACAATGACGCTCATGGCATAATCGAGGTACGAGCTTTTCAGTTCGTCTTCGATATTTACCGGTGACACTTCTCTGCCTAGATCGCTCATAGTTTATTCCCTAAATATAGATCCGCATATTCATTGTTATTTTGATCCAATCATTGTACCCATCCCAAACGCGTCTCGCACCCTCTTTTTCTTATTCTTTGCCTGAGGTAGACTAGCCGCGTTATCCATCTCTTAAAGACGCATAATCTATGACCACCAGTCGCTCTAAAAGTGAACAAAAAAACGTCGATCCGGAAGAGATCGCAAAGTTTTCAGCCCTCGCCTCGCGCTGGTGGGATCCTGATGGAGAATTCAAACCCTTACATAAAATAAACCCTGTTCGACTGGGTTTTATTGAAAACCATACTGAAGGCCTATTCGGTAAAAAGGTACTGGATGTTGGTTGTGGCGGTGGATTACTCAGTGAAGCTATGGCTGAACGTGGCGCTCAGGTTACGGGGGTTGATTTAGCCGAACAGTCATTAAAAGTGGCACGTTTGCATGCCTTAGAAAGCGGGCGTCAAATTGACTATCAATGCATTGCTATTGAAACTCTGGCAGAACAGCAGCCAGCAAGCTTCGATGTGGTTACTTGTCTGGAGATGCTGGAGCATGTACCGGACCCTGAGGCTATTGTAGAAGCCTGTGCTAAAGCACTAAAACCTGGTGGAAAGATCTTTTTTTCCACACTAAACCGGAATGTAAAATCGTGGCTATTAGGTATTGTTGCCGCTGAGCATGTTTTAGGCTGGGTTCCCAAAGGAACTCATCAGCATCAACGTTTTATCAAACCATCAGAGCTACTGCGTATGACAGATGCCGCCGCGTTAGAAGATATCGCCATTAACGGTCTTATTTTTAATCCACTGAAAGGCTTTGTTCTTTCAGAAAAAGATGTTGATGTGAATTACATTATCGCTTTAAAGAAGCCGGAGTCATAAATGGCCTCATCAAACAGAAAGTCTCCGGTAAAGGCGGTGTTGTTCGATTTAGACGGCACGCTGCTTGATACAGCCCCCGACCTGGGTGCTGCACTGAACGCCGTATGCGAACAATACGAACGCCCCGCCATTACCGCGGAAGTGTTTACGCCGGTCGCGTCGCATGGTTCCAGAGGCATGCTGCAGCTAGCTTTTGCCAATGAGTACAGCGACATGGAAGCCGAACTGCGGCATGCGTTTCTTAGTGCATATAAAGAGAACATAGCCATTCATACGCAACCCTACCCTGGGGTTTTGGAGCTACTTGCTGTGCTGCAGCGCGAATCCATTCAAGTTGCTATCGTCACAAATAAACCAGAACGGCTCACTCAGCAGTTATTACCTCACTTCCCTGAGTTTGAAGCGATTAGTGTGGTCGTAAGCGGTGATACCTTAAGCGTGGCAAAGCCCTCACCGGAACCTTTATTCTATGCAGCTGAAAAGCTGGGAATAGAACCTGCCGACTGTCTTTATGTCGGAGACGCGGAACGGGATATCGAAGCCGGCCGCAATGCCGGTATGGTTACTGTGCTTGCTGAATATGGTTATATTAGCAATGAGGATCAGCCGCAACGCTGGCAAGCCGACTACCATATCGCCTCACCACTGGAGTTACTGAAGTTACTGGCTATCGATAACTCTTGATCTATAAACATCTTTTAAAAGATCAAAAAAATATATAGCAAGATTACCAGCGCAAACTCACGCCAAACAAAGGCTGACAAAAAATCAAGATTTCTAAATCAAAATTATTCCTGCTTTTGCCCGTAAATTTACTTGATCGAAGTGGCAGTTAGACCTAGCATACTCTTCATCCTCAAGACACTAGATATTGTGTAAATATCGCCCTGTACAACTAATAAGCACAATATCTTGTGGCTACAAACATATAACAAAAAGCTAAGAGTCGGCGCAAAATGAACGAGCAACTATATGTCACTAAACGCAGCGGCGAACGCGAACCGCTAAACCTCGATAAAATTCACCGGGTTATCATGTGGGCCGCTGAAGGTCTTAACAATGTTTCAGCTTCTCAGGTCGAAATTAAGTCTCACATTCAGTTTTACGACGGTATTAAAACCGAAGATATCCACGAGACCATCATCAAAGCCGCAGCTGATTTAATTTCAGAAGAAGCGCCCGACTATCAATATATGGCTGCGCGTCTGGCTATTTTCCACTTGCGTAAACGGGCCTACGGTAAGTTTGAACCACCGCGTCTTTACGACCAGGTCAAAAAGATGGTTGCAGAGCATCGCTACGATGAGCACCTGCTGGAAGACTACACTGAAGCAGAATTTGATCAGATGGACGAAATTCTGGATCACTGGCGCGATATGAACTTCTCTTACGCGGCCGTTAAGCAGCTTGAAAACAAATATCTGGTTCAAAACCGGGTTACCGGCGACATCTATGAAAGCGCTCAGTTCTTATACATTCTGGTAGCGGCTTGTTTGTTCGCCAACTACCCGAAAAGCACTCGTATGGACTACGTTAAACGTTTCTACGACGCCGCTTCTGAATTCAAAATCTCGCTACCAACACCTATTATGTCGGGTGTGCGCACGCCTACGCGTCAGTTCAGCTCCTGCGTTCTGATTGAAGCCGGCGATAGCCTCGACTCTATTAATGCCACTTCAAGCGCCATCGTAAAATACGTATCGCAGCGCGCCGGTATTGGCATTAACGCAGGGCGTATTCGCGCTCTGGGCAGCCCTATTCGTAACGGCGAAGCTTTCCACACAGGTTGTATTCCATTCTATAAATATTTCCAGACAGCAGTTAAAAGCTGTTCGCAAGGTGGTGTTCGTGGTGGCGCGGCTACCCTATTCTACCCACTTTGGCATCTGGAAGTTGAAAGCTTATTGGTACTGAAAAACAACCGTGGCGTTGAAGAAAACCGCGTTCGTCATCTGGATTACGGTGTGCAATTTAACCGCACCATGTACCAGCGTCTGATTAAAGACGATTATATTACCTTGTTCAGCCCGTCGGATGTGCCAGGCCTTTACGACGCATTCTTTGAAGATCAGGACGAGTTCGAGCGTTTGTATCTTCAGTACGAGCAGGATGAGAGCATCCGCAAAAAACGTATTAAAGCCATTGAGTTGTTTGGTTTGTTTATGCAGGAACGCGCCAGTACTGGCCGTATCTACGTACAAAACGTTGACCACTGCAACACGCACAGCCCGTTCGATTCTAAAGTTGCTCCTATTCGTCAGAGCAACCTGTGTCTTGAAATTGCGTTACCAACTAAGCCTCTAAGTCATGTGAACGACGAAGAAGGTGAAATTGCCCTGTGTACTCTGTCGGCCTTTAACTTAGGTAAAATTGAAAGCTTAAGTGAATTTGAAAACCTGGCCGACTTAGCCGTTCGCGCACTGGACAGCCTGCTGGATTATCAGGAATACCCGGTTCCGGCCGCTTATAATGCAACAATGAACCGTCGTACTCTGGGCATTGGGGTTATTAACTTTGCTTACTACCTAGCTAAGCACGGCGTTAAATATTCAGACGGTTCTGCAAATGGTCTGGTTCATCAGACCTTTGAGGCAATACAGTATTATTTGATGCAAGCGTCAATGAACCTGGCTAAAGAAAGAGGTGCCTGCCCTAAATTTAATGAGACCACCTACTCTCAGGGCATTATGCCAACCGATACCTACAAGAAAGACCTGGATAAGGTTTGCGATGAGCCGCTGCATCTAGACTGGGACAAGCTTCGTGTCGACATCAAACAACACGGCATGCGTAACTCCACGTTATCAGCGTTAATGCCTTCTGAGACATCGTCACAGATTTCTAACGCGACTAACGGTATTGAGCCGCCTCGTGGTTTTGTCAGCATTAAATCGTCAAAAGACGGTGTCACCAAACAGGTAGTTCCGGACTACGAAAACTTAAAAGACAAGTACGAGCTGTTATGGCAAATCCCTAACAACAAGGGATACCTTGAGCTGGTTGGTATTATGCAAAAGTTTGTCGACCAGACAATTTCTGCGAATACCAATTACGATCCAAGTAAATTCGAAGCCGGAAAAGTACCAATGAAGCAGCTTCTGCAGGACTTATTAACGGCCTATAAGCTTGGTGTTAAGACGCTTTACTATCACAACACCCGTGACGGTGCTGCGGATAATCAATCCGACATTGCGGCACGTAAAGGTGCTGCTGCGTCTCAAGCTCAGCCGACAGAAGTTATCATTGAAGAAGATGATGACTGTGCCGGCGGGGCCTGCAAAATTTAATAAGAAGGATTTTAGCGAATGTCGTACTCAACCTTTAATCAAGAGCAGAATAATCCGTTAACGGAGCCTATGTTTTTAGGCAACTCCGTTAACGTTGCTCGCTACGACCAGCAAAAACACAGCATTTTTGAAAAGCTGATTGAAAAACAAATCAGCTTTTTCTGGCGACCTGAAGAAATCGATGTCAGCCGTGACCGCATCGACTTTAACAAGTTAACAGCCAGTGAAAAGCATGTGTTTATTTCTAACCTGAAGTATCAAACACTGTTAGATTCAATTCAGGGGCGTTCGCCGAATATCGCGCTACTGCCTATTGTTTCTCTTCCGGAACTGGAAACCTGGATTGAAACCTGGTCATTCTTTGAAACCATACATTCGCGCTCGTACACACATATTCTGCGTAATCTGTTTAGTGACCCCAGCGAAGTTTTTGAAGATATCGTCATTAACGAGCAAATTAAAATTCGCGCGAATGACATCTCCAAGTACTACGATGATCTTATTTTCTATACTCAACTGTTGCAGACGCACGGTGAAGGCGACGTTGTTGTTGAAGGCAAAACCTATACCGTAACGCAGCGGGAAATTAAGAAGAAACTATTCTTATGCATTAACTCGGTTAACGCGCTGGAAGCTATTCGTTTCTATGTCAGTTTCGCCTGCACTTTCGCTTTTGCAGAACGAGAGTTAATGGAAGGCAATGCAAAAATTATTAAGTTGATTGCCCGTGACGAAAACGTTCACCTGACATCGACACAGCACATTCTTAATTTGTGGCAATACGGCGAAGACGACCCGGAAATGAAAGAAATTGCCGAAGAACTGCGTGACGACGCTTATGAAATTTTCATGACTGCAGTGAAGCAAGAAAAACAGTGGGCGCACTACCTGTTTAAAGACGGCTCAATGATTGGCCTGAATGAGAGCATGCTCTGCCAGTACGTAGAGTATATTGCTAACTTACGTATGCAGGCCATTGGCTTTGACGCACCGTTTGAGAACCAGCGTTCCAACCCTCTACCCTGGATGAACAAGTACCTGGTTTCAGACAACGTTCAGGTAGCGCCGCAGGAATCAGAAATCACCTCTTACCTTGTTGGTCAGATAGACAGCGAAGTTAATGCTTCCGACCTTGGGGACTTTGATCTCTAAGCTATGGCTAACACCTTTAAAGTCACTGTCAACGGTGGGCCCGAACTTGCCGTTGACGCGACTGAAGGCACCTTACTCGAGGCCTTAGAAAAGCATCAGTTAGAAATGCATTACCACTGCCGCAGTGGTTTTTGTGGTGCCTGCCGTAGCACCCTAAAGTCCGGTAAAGTCCGTTATACAACAGAACCTCTGGCTTATGTCAGAAAAGGCGACATTCTGCCCTGCTGTTGTGTCCCCGAGTCAGATCTGGACATTGACCACTAAGTATTATTCATTAAATCGATTGTGCCCATCGTGCAGAACAATTGTTAACCAGCAATAAAATCTGGATAATGGCACCATAAATTTTTGTGAGAGAGGTATTTCATGTTTACAGTCATTTTTGGACGTCCGGGTTGTCCTTTTTGTGTTCGTGCCGTAGAAGTTGCGGATAAATTAAAAGCCGATATGGAAGATTTTGATTATCGCTATGTCGACATTCACGCTGAAGGCATCAGTAAAGCTGACCTTGAGAAAACAGTAGGCAAACCGGTACAAACAGTTCCTCAAATTTTTGTCGACGAACAACACGTTGGTGGTTTCACTGAGTTTGAAGCCTACGCAAAAGAAAACTTAGGGCTATATACTGCATAATTCTGTGTTAGCAATGTAACCCTATCGTAGAGGCGGCTATTTAGCCGCCTCTATTGCTTGTTTAACCCGCTTTTCCGACACCGGATACTTTGTCCCCAGTGTCTGCGCGAAAAATGATACTCGCAGCTCCTCAATCATCCAGCGAATTTCAGTAACGTCATCGGGAACAACCGAGCCTTTATTTTCATAAACTTTCACCGCTGCTTTATACTGTTCTTCCAGATTTGCCAGAGTCAGAGTCATTAATCTGTCTTTATTCGGGTCAACCGGCAGCTTTTCCAGCCGACGTTGAATAGCTTTTAAATAACGCACAATGTCACTCAAGCGCTCCCCACCAAAAGCAGAGACAAACCCGGCGAACACTAAGTTATCCAGTTGGTCCTGAATATCGCCCCGGGACTGGATTTGATCCAATGGGATTTTACCTTTAAGAGACTTTCTCACCTGTTGTGACAATAGCAGGCACTGTTCAACTTCCAGGGCTATTTGCTCAACACGTTCATTCAAATTAGCACGAACAATATCTTTTAATTGCTCAAAGCCCTTTTGCTCCCTAAGCCCATTGCCCTGTTCAATTTGTTCCTGAATAAGGCCGTCTACCGCCGCTGCTATACAGTCGGCTATTAACGCATCCACTTTACCCCAGGGGTTAAAATACATGGCCAATTTGGCTTTATTCGACAGTGACTTCTGTAAATGCTTAATAGGTGACGGTATTTGTTGCAGTAACAATTCGCGCACACCGGCTTTATGATGCTTCTTCGCTTGCTCTGGGTTATCGAACAATTGCAGCGCAACCTGTCCTTTGCCTTTATTGATTAAGCCCGGGTAAGCCTTAAGCTCAAAACCTTGCTGGCGCTCGGTAATAACTTCCGGTAAGTCATCAAAGTCCCAGCTTTCCACCCACTCGCGACTAATATCATCACCGGCGGTTTTCTCCAGCCGCTGCTGCACTTTACCGGATAACTGCTGCTGAAGGCTTTGCAAGTCGCGCCCCTGATTCACCAGTTTCTTACCGTCAAGAATCTTAAAATTCATGCGTAAATGAGCCGGTAGCGAGGACTCATCCCAGTTTTCTTCCGGAACTGTCACGCCGGTCATACGGCGCAACTTAGTCGCCATAGCGCCAGTTAAGCGTCCCTGCAACGGCTCAACATCGGCTATAATCGCGCCAGCGAAGTTAGGCGCCGGTACAAAATTACGGCGTAAGGTTTTTGGCAGCGACTTAATTAAGTGGGCAATACGCTCCTCGCGCAACGCAGGAATATGCCAGTCGAAACCTTCCGGCTTCACCTGGTTCAGAATACCCAGCTGAATATTCACACTGACGCCGTCGTCTTCAGCGTTAGGCTCAAAATGGTAGCTTAACGGCAGTCGCAGGTTGCCCTGTCGCCAAAACTCCGGATACTCATTTTCTGTAATATGCTCAGTTTCGCCGGCAATAAGGTCGTCACGCTCAAAAAACAGCAACTTAGGCTCTTTTTTGGCCGCCTTATGCCACCAGCCTGCCAGCAACTTCTCGTTATAGATGCCTTCAGGTATAGCGCGGTCATAAGCCTCAAACAGCACCTCTTCATCCACCAGAATATCACGCCGCCGTGACTTCGCCTCCAGCGCCTGAACATCCTGAATCAATTTTAAGTTGTGTTGAATAAACGGCAGCTTGCGCGTTAACTGTGAATTAACCAGCCCTTCGCGAATGAATATCTCCCGGGCTTTAACCGGTGAAACCGGACCAAACTGAACGCGCCGTCTGGGCACCAGAATAAGCCCCAGTAACGTGACCTGCTCATCGGCAATAACACTGCCTTGTTTCTTCTCAAAATGAGGTTCAAGGTATTGCTTTTTAACTAAGTGCGGCGCGGCTTCCTCTATCCACAAAGGATCAATATCCGCATTAATACGCGCATACAGTTTAGAGGTTTCCGCCAGTTCTGCGGTAACAACCCATTTGGGCGGTTTACCGAACAAACCTGAGCCCGGGAAAATATGAAAACGCGTTTGGCGTGTTCCCTGATATTCGTGTCGGTCTTCTTTAAAACCCACCTGAGACAATAAGCCAGTAATTAAAGCCCGGTGTACTTGCTCGAAAGTGGCAGGTTCTTCATTAATGGATAACCCCATTTCCCGAACCGTTTGTCGGCTCTGCGTGTAAATATCCTGCCACTCACGCAAGCGCATAAAATGAATAAACTCACGTCCCATTTGCTTACGGAACTGATTTCCTGACAAAGCTTTCTGCTGTTCTTTGACGTAATTCCATAAATTGAGAAACCCCATAAAGTCAGAGGTTTTGTCGCGAAAACGCTGGTGCCATTCGGCCGCTTTTTGCTGTGCATCGTGCGGCCGTTCACGCGGCTCCTGAATACTCAAAGCCGCGGTAATTATCAGCATTTCCCGGACACAACCATATTGCTGCCCGGCTATGACCATTCTGGCCAGGCGCGGATCCAGAGGCAGCCGCGACAGTTGCCGTCCTGTATCCGTTAATTTCGGTTGTTCGTTTTTACGTCCGGGTTTAATCGCATGCAGCTCTTCCAGTAAGTTCAGACCATCTTTGACAAAACGTTCGTCGGGCTTCTGCACAAAAGGAAACTGGCGAATGTCACCCAAACGCAACGACGACATTTGCAATATGACCGCCGCCAAATTGGTACGGAGAATTTCCGGATCGGTATATTCCGGACGCTGCAAAAAGTCCTCTTCACTGTATAAGCGAATACAAATACCCGGACCAATACGGCCACAACGGCCTTTGCGCTGGTTGGCGCTGGCCTGTGAAATAGGCTCAATAGGTAAGCGCTGCACTTTAGTGCGGTAACTGTAACGGCTCATACGCACTGTGCCCGGGTCAATCACAAAGCGTATGCCCGGCACGGTTAATGAGGTTTCTGCTACGTTGGTGGCAATAACCACACGCCGTTGACTGTGCGACTGAAACACACGATTCTGCTCGTGCGACGATAAACGCGCATACAAGGGCAAAACTTCCGTATTACGCAGTTGCAAGTCACCAATAGCGTCCGCGTAATCACGAATTTCTCGCTCACCGCTCGCAAAAATTAGAATGTCACCTTCACTTTCCCGCTGCAGCTCTTCTACCGCGTCGCAAACGCCCTGAAGTACGTCTGCATCGGCTGCTTTGCCGTCTTCTTTTGGCGGTCGATACCGAACTTCCACCGGATAGGTTCGGCCGGTTACCGTCAGTACGGGAGCATCATGAAAGTGTTTGGAGAAACGTTCGGTTTCAATGGTCGCTGAGGTAATAACAACTTTAAGATCACGGCGTTTGGGCAGCAGCGTATGCAGAACACCCAGTAAGAAATCGATGTTCAGACTGCGCTCGTGTGCTTCATCAATAATAATGGCGTCGTATTGCAGTAGCAGAGGGTCTTGCTGCAGTTCGGATAACAGCATACCGTCGGTCATTAGCTTTATTGCTGTCGTTGGTGCGGTCTCATCCTGAAAGCGGATTTTATAACCCACCTGTTTTTTCGCGTGATCCTGCAGCTCGTCACCAATACGGGCGGCAACACTGCGAGCTGCCAGACGTCGTGGTTGAGTATGACCAATGGTACCCTTGCGACCGTAACCCAGTTCCAGCAACATTTTCGGTAGCTGAGTGGTTTTACCCGAACCGGTCTCACCGGCAATGACCACCACCTGATTCTGCTCAATGGCTTTTTTAATGTCACCACGCTGCTGGGCAACCGGCAATTCTTCGGGGTAACTAATATGAAACTTTTGCTGCTGACGCTCTAAATATGCCAGCTCGGCAATTTCAATGTCCGCAGCTATCCGCTCCAGCACCTGCTGCTGTCGTTGCTCATTTTTAATTTTACTCAGACCACGCAAACGACCGCGCAAAAGCGCGGCCTGTTGTGTTGTACATTGCTCTAATTGTGTCTGAAATTTATCAACAAAAGGCTGACTTTGTGATTTATCGTGCGATTTTTGACGACTCATAGACTCCGAACTTATTCATCCTCGTTATAAATAGCAATATGGGCATCACCTTCGCCCTTAATATAGCCACGATACATACCTTCGGTATTAAACGGCATAGCAATATTGCCTTCTGCGTCAATAATAATAACGCCCCCGGTACCACCCGCTTGTTCCAGCACCCCGTGAATGACTTCATCGCCGGCCTCACTGACCGAAAGCCCTTTATACTTAACCCTCGAGCAGATATCAGCCGCCACATGGAAGCGAATAAAATATTCCCCGTGTCCAGTAGCAGACACTGCACAGCTGTCGTTATCCGCCCAGGTGCCGGCGCCAATAATGGGGGAATCCCCTATTCTACCATAACGTTTAGCTGTCATGCCGCCGGTTGAAGTACCAGCGCTCAATAACCCGTTTTTATCAACAGCCACAGCGCCAACGGTACCGTATTTGTAGTCTAAATCCAGATACTCCCAGGCTTGTTGCTCTGGCTGTTCACTTTTCTTAATGGTTTCCTTGGCGTTTTGTAGCTGCTGATAACGGTGCTCAGTATTAAAGTAGCTGTTCTCGACCTGCTCCAGCCCTTGTTGCCGGGAAAACAGCTCTGCGCCTTCGCCGCTTAGCATGACGTGTACCGACTCTTCCATTACTTCACGCGCCAGTTCTATTGGACTTTTTACCGTTTTCACACCGGCAACGGCCCCAGCATTGCCGTTCAGACCTTCCATTAACGAAGCATCCAGCTCATGTTCTCCATCCCAGGTATAAACCGCGCCTTTGCCAGAGTTAAACAGTGGCGATGCTTCCATTACCTGAATAGCCGCGATAACAGCGGTGGTGCTGTCACCGCCTTCTTTCAATACCTTACGGCCAGCCTCTAGAGCTTCCGTCAGTTTATCTTTGTAGGCTTGCTCTTGTTCGGCGGTTAAATTCGCACGGGTAATAGTACCGGCACCGCCGTGAATGGCCATAGCGTATTCAACATCATGATCATCCGCCTGTGCGGCTGGTAATAGCGATCCAAACGCAGCGGTGGCAAGTAATGCTGATAAGTAGAGTTTTTTCATTCTGACCTCGATTTTATTGTTATAGGCTAGATTGTTAGTCACAACATAGTCGCAGGAAAGCAACGAACTGACAACGAGGAGATATACAGATGCCGACTTATCGCGTTGAGTACACACACTTAGGCGACAGACAGCAAATTACGCTGGAAGTAGATAATGAAGCACTAGATAACGAACAAAAGTTCAGAGACACCGTTGCACAGCGTTTAGCCGACCGCATTCTGCCGCACGCCGAACTTGCTTTTCGCCACGAAGACGACCGCACATTAGAGCAAAAGCTGGACAAAGCTTACGACGTGCAAGTGAATAAGATTGAAAGGGAGTGAGTGGCTGAATTTATCTGCAGGCTCGTGCTATAGTTTTCCTTTTCCGCTGAGCAGTTAGGCTTATGGCACAAAACGAACAAGAAACCTTTTACTGGCACGATTATGAGACATGGGGCGCTAACCCTTTAGTGGATCGCCCGGCACAGTTTGCAGGCTTACGCACAGACACTGATTTTAATGTTATTGGTCGGCCTTTAACGCTTTACGCTCAGCCCACACCAGACTTTCTGCCTAACCCGGAAGCCACTTTAATTACCGGTATAACCCCACAGCTTGCTGCTAAACAAGGTGTCGGTGAAGCGGAATTCAGCAAAGCCATAGCAAATGAGTTTCAAAAGCCCAATACCACCATTATTGGCTACAACAACATTCGTTTTGATGACGAAGTCACCCGTTTGCTGTTCTATCGCAACTTTTATGACCCTTACGAATACAGTTGGCAAAACGGCAATTCACGCTGGGATTTAATTGATGTGGTGCGAGCCTGCTTTGCATTACGCCCTGACGGTATTAACTGGCCGGAAAATTCTGACGGACAACCCAGTCTAAAACTGGAACACTTGAGTGTTGCCAATAACATTGAGCACGGTCAGGCGCATGACGCTATGTCAGACGTTTACGCGACCATTGGTCTGGCAAAACTTATCAGCGAAAAACAGCCTAAGCTGTGGCAGTGGGCTTACAGTATTCGCCGTAAGCAAAAGCTACTGAATTTGTTTAACTGGCAGGCTCAGGAACCATTGGCCCATGTCAGTGGGTTTTACGGTACGGCTAACCGCTATTTGTCGGCTATATTGCCGCTGGGTTTTCACCCTAAGCAAAATAACAACGTTATTGCCTGGGACTTGCGAGTTCCTCCCATGGATTTTGCCGATAAATCGGTAGAAGAATTAACTGAACTAACCTACACCAGTCGTAGGGAACTGGAAGAGCAAGGCTTACAAAAGAGCGGCATACAAAATATTCACTTGGGTCGCTGTCCATTCTTAGCTCCCATTAAAACCATTTCTGCGGAAGCCGCTGACAGTGCCGCATTAGATACAGCCGCCCTGGAGACAAACGCCAAATGGTTACAGGAAAACAGCGACTTCCGCGACAAGCTCATGCAGGTGTTTGAACAGACCAAAGAGTTCGCGCCCAGAACCGATGTTGATCACCAGATATACGATGGCTTTTTCTCTCCTCAGGATAAAAAGCATATGGAGATTATCCGTTCGTCAGAGCCACACCAACTGGCCGGTCTGGAGCTGGATTTTCAGGACAAGCGTATGCCTGCACTGCTATTTCGTTACCGGGCACGAAACTATCCGTCGACTCTTAGCGATAAAGAACTAAATAAGTGGCGTCTGTTTTGTCAACAGCGCTTAATTGAACCGCCAGAAGGCTTATTATCTGCAGAGGACTTTGCCCTGAAGCTTGAGGATTTAGCAAATCAGCATCAGGAAGATGCGCATAAACTGCGGTTGCTGAAGTCACTGTATGACTACGCCGCATCGCTTTAATAGCTCACTATCGCTATAAAAGAAAAGGCGCCGACTTAATAAAAGCCGACGCCTCAATTTACTAACTCAAACTAGATTACCAAGTTAGGCTTTCTTATTCCCCACTCTGAACAACCGTGCCAGTGCAGGAATCAAGATAAGTGCACCCAGCATATTCCACAGGAACATAAAGGTGAGCAATATACCCATATCGGCCTGGAATTTAATGGGTGAGAATATCCAGGTAGCGACGCCTATGGCCAGCGTTAAGCCAGTAAAACCAACGGCCTTGCCTGTATTATCCAGTGAATACTTGTAGGTTTCCTGCAACGACATGCCCTGCTGCAAGCCCTCTTTTACTTTACTGTAGATATAAATGCCGTAGTCGACACCAATACCAACCCCTAAGGCAATAACCGGCAAGGTAGCCACTTTAATGCCTATGCCTAACACCGCCATAAGTCCCTGACTCATCACTGTGGTAAAGGCCAGCGGCAATACAATACAAGCCACCGTACGAACACTACGGAAGGTAATAAAGCACAGCACGATAACAACGCCATAAACCCACAGCAGCATCTTATTCTGCGCCGCTTCTATAACTGAGTTGGTTGCCGCTTCAATACCCGAGTTGCCCGCTGCCATCAACAGTTCTAAACCTTCTTGCTGATAGTTCTGGTTAAACTCATTAACCGAGCCAACGACATTCTCTAAGGTTTTAGCTTTATGGTCGTCCAGGTAAATAATAACCGGCGCCATTGAACAATCGTTATTGATCAAACCATCCGGAATACGGCTTAACGAGGCATTAGTAACGTATTTGTTACGGTTTAAACTAAACCACTTAAGGTTACCCTCGTTAATACCAAACATGCCCATTTTAGAAACGTAGACGACAGATTTAACGTCCTGAACACCGCTGGTGTTTTCCATATGCCAGCTAAAACGTTCCATCATTTCGAGATTATCGTACGCAATACATTGTTCAGGTGCAGAAGCCGCCATAACCACAAAAATATCGGTACTGGAGCTGTAGTTTTCTACAATAAAGGCATTGTCCTGATTGTAGCGACTGTCAGGGCGCAGTTCCGGCGCGCCTTTATCAAGGTCACCTATTGCCATATTTTGACTGTTCACCAGGCCCCAGGCCAGCATAATAAGAGCAACAACTAGTGCCGAATAGGCCCATTTAGGCTGAGTAAACTTAGCGAAGAAATCAAATAGTGGATGACGCTCGTCCTTTATTTTCTTCTGATAAGCAACACCATTGTCTGACGTTCCCAGGTACGACATTAAAATAGGCAATAAACCAAGGTTGGTCAGCACTACTACAGCAACACCAATACTCGCGGCTATTGCCAGTTCTTTGATTACCTCAATATCAATAACCATTAAGGTCGTAAAGCCAATAGCGTCGCTGGCCAGAGCGGTTAACCCGGCAATATACAGACCACGGAACGCTGTGCGAGCCGCAGCAACTTTATCAAGCCCGGCAACCCGATTAGAGCCAATGGCATTAATAATCTGTACGCCGTGTGATACCCCTATGGCGAACACCAGGAATGGCACGAGCATTGAATACGGGTTAATACCGCTGCCGATAAGTTCAATAATACCCAGTTGCCAGACCACCGCGATAATTGAGCAGCTAAGTACCATAAAGGTGCTGCGCCAACAGCGGCTGTAGAGATAAAGCATGACCAGCGTAATAGCAATAGCCAACAGGAAGAACAAACCAACCTGCTCGGCACCTTCAATAAGGTCGCCTATCAGTTTCGCAAAACCAGTAATGTGAATTTCAATATCATCACTTTGGTATTTGTCGCGAACCAGCGTTTCCAGCTTTTCCGAAAACTGCTGATAATCGAGCTTTTCACCAGTTTCAGGGTTAACTTCATCCAGCGGAATATAGACGATGGTTGATTCAAAGTTATTGGCAACCAGGTTCCCTACTTCCCCGGAACGCAAAACATTGGTTCTTAGTTGATCTAATGACTCTTCACTGCCGTCATAACCATCGGGAATAACCGGGCCGCCGACAAAACCTTCTTCGGTTACTTCCATCCAGCGGACATTAGGAGTCCATAAGCTGCGAAGCCCGGAGCGGTTAACGCCCGGAATAAAAAAGATCTCGTCGGTTATTTTTTGCAGTTCCTGTTGAAAATCGGCTTCAAAAATATCGCCGTCTTTATTTTCAACCGCCACTCGGACAACGTTCCCCAAACTGGCTAAGTCGTCCTGATACTCAAAATAGTTTTGAATAAATGGATGGTTGGTCGGGATCATTTTGGTCAGGCTGGCATCGGGGCGAACCTGTGACGCGTGATAACCCAAAAACAAGGTCAGTAACAAAAAGACAATTAGCCAGGGAGCCCGTACCGTGAATAATAACTTCTCCAGCAGTCCCGCTGGTTTATTCGCACTCGGATTATCCATTTACTGCGCTCCTTGTTGCGTTGCTAATGCTTCTTCTTCAGTGATTTTGGCCGGCCAGTGCAATAAACCACTGCGCCCCGTCATAATCCACTCGCCTTCGGCCACTTCAATAATATCGGTCATAACTGAACCGCTCGGATGTGTCCGGTTCTTTACTTCTAGCTGGTCATCAATCTCAAGAATGGTTCCGGAATGCCCGACAATTAGCTGAGTACCCTTGTTAGTGTTGGTTCCCGCTGACAGATTAACTCTGGTGCCTGTATCAACGGTTGTAAAGTTTTGTCCTTTATCGTCTGAGACAAAGGCATTGCCGCGTAAGCCGTAAACCCAAACACGGCCCTCGGCATCAAGGTGTCCGCCAAACAGCGAACCGCGATAAGGAGAATCAAGGGTCTCCCAATTCTCACCACCATCGTAACTCGCAAAGGCTAATCCGGCTTCCCCGACAATGTATAAGTCGTCACCCCGACCAAAAATGGTATTCAAATGATAACCGCCCGGGTTTTCCAAACGACCCGATATAACCTGCCAGCTTTCGCCGCCATCTTCAGTTTTAAGGAAGGTACCATAAGCACCTATCGCCAGCACGGTCTGACTGTCTTTAACATAAAGATCTAAAAAGGGCTTGCTGGGGCCTTCTTCTCTGGCTGCCTCTATATTACTAACCTGAAACTGAGCTTCTTCAAGCTGCCACTCCAGTTCACCGATAACGTCTTCATCGTCGGTTGATTCGAGTTGTTCGTTGAGTTTCTCAATTCGATTTTCAAAATAGCCTTCTTCTAACGTCATTAGTTCAAAACCGTCTAACTGGCGCTTCCAGCTTTTACCGCCGTCTTCTGATTTAATAATGACGCCATGATGCCCGGTCGCCCATCCATTTTGCTCGTCAGCAAAAGCGATACTGGTTAACAGTACGCTTGTATCTACTTCTGCCTGTTGCCAGTCATCACCCTCTTTCCAGATAATATTTCCATGCGCACCGACGGCTATAAGTCGCGTTCCAACAGTCGTCACTTCAATAAGTACTTCGCTTTTAATTCTGTCTGATGACAATGCTGGTGCACTGATCACGTCGTAATCAGTAATCGTTGTTGTGTCGCTATCCTGTGCGAGCACTGCGGTGCTAAAAATAGCCCCCAACAACACCCCTAATGGGGTTAAAGACAAGCGCATGGAACCTCCCGGGTACTAAAAATGTCATAGGATTGTATAAGCTCAAGATAATTTGAAAACCTTTTTTCGTTAAATTCGTGCTTTTTTTCGTTAAAGTATTGCTTGAGAGGTCAGTCCTCTGGCAAAGTGATGTTGGAAAGTAGAACAACAAGGAAAATTATAATGAATAAACTGATGCTAAAAGCTGGCGTTTTTGCCATATCGGTGATTTCCGCGAGCGTTGCGGCGAAAGTATCACCAGAAGAAGCCGCACGGCTTGGTCAGGACCTAACCCCTATTGGTGCTGAAAAAGCGGCAAACGCCGACGGCTCTATCCCAGCCTGGGATGGTGGTTACTCCGATCACGCGGTTGAAGTTGTTCGCGGTAATGACCCGTATGCTGATGATAAACCTTTGTTTACCATCACTCACGATAACCTGGATGAGCACAAAGAACATCTGAGCGAAGGCCAAATCGCTATGTTCGATAAATACTCAGACTATAAAATGATTGTGTATCCAACCCGTCGTTCGGCAACTTATCCGGATGAACTTTGGCCTAAAATTAAATCCAACGCAGAAAATGCAGAAATGGTTGCCGGTGGTAACGGCGTCGAAAACTTTGATACCACCATTCCGTTCCCTATTCCGGAAAATGGGTTAGAGGCTGTATGGAACCATATTACTCGTTACCGTGGCGGCGCAGTTACTCGTAACGTAGCGCAGTTCCCGGTTCTGTCTAACGGTAACTACACCACGGTAGAACTTAAAGAAACCCTGGTATTCCCTGAGTACTTAGAAACCGGTCGCCAGGAAGCTGACGACAACGTTCTGTTTTATTTTATGCAGGAAGTTGAAGCTCCTTCTCGCTTAACCGGTACGGTTTTGCTGGTTCATGAAACCATTAACCAGGTAAAAGAAGGCCGTCGCGCATGGATTTATAATGCCGGTCAGCGTCGCGTTCGTCGTGCACCTAACGTTGCTTATGACGGACCAGGCACTGCAGCAGATGGCTTACGTACTTCTGACAACCTCGATATGTACAACGGTGCACCAGATAAGTACAACTGGGAATTAAAAGGTAAAAAAGAAGTTTATATTCCTTACAACAACTTCAAGATCATGGATCCTGAACTGAGTTATGACGAAATCATTAAAGCTGGTCATATGAATCAGGACTTGATCCGTTATGAAAAACACCGTGTTTGGGTGGTTGAAGGTAGTCTTAAAGACAGTGAACGCCATATCTACTCTAAGCGTACAATGTACCTTGATGAAGATACCTGGACAGCGTCACTGGTTGATCACTACGACGGACGTGGCGAACTATGGCGTGTTGGTGAAGCTCTGAATACTCAGTTCTATAATCAGGACGTTCCGTGGATGGCTGCAGAAGCGTTATATGACTTAGACTCTGGACGTTATATTTCTCTGGGTCTGGGTAATGAAGAAAGTACTTACATGGAATGGGATATTTCTCCAAACCGTGAAGACTTCAGTACTAACGCATTACGTCGTAAAGGCTTCAGATAAGTTAATACCGCTAAAACGGAAAAAGGAGACTCATTCGAGTCTCCTTTTTTAATGTCCGCAGCCTGGTGAGTTCTATGTAGCTTGACGTTATTACGTAAGAAGGCAGCAGCATCTCGGTTGTTACGGATCACCTCACCTGATGCAATAGCATCAGGCTACTTCTCCAGACGAGCCAGAAGACTCGATGTATCCCAGCGACTGCCACCCATTTTCTGAACGTCAGCATAGAATTGGTCAACTAATGCAGTCGCCGGCAGCGACAAGCCCTGACGGTCGGCCTCAGCCAAGGCTATTTTTAAGTCTTTACGCATCCAGTCTACAGCAAAGCCATGCTCGTAGTGGTTATTCCACATGGTTTTATAGCGATTTTCCATCTGCCAGGAGCCTGCAGCGCCCTGACTAATAGCCGCAATAAGCTTATCAGGATCTAAGCCGACTTTACGTGCCAGTTGAAGCCCTTCAGACAAGCCTTGCAAAACGCCGGCAATACAAATCTGATTGACCATTTTCGCTAATTGTCCACTACCGACAGGTCCCATCAGTTGACGAGTTTTGGCATAGCATTGGAAAAGCTCGTCTGCAGCTTCAAAAGTTTGCTGCTCACCACCGATCATCGCGGTTAAAACACCGTTTTCCGCTCCGGCCTGGCCGCCTGAAACCGGCGCATCTAAAAAGCTGCCCTGCTTTTCATTTACAGCTTGTTCCAGCTCTCGTGCCAATTCAGCAGAAGCCGTAGTGTGGTCAACAACAACAGCTCCGGGTTTTAAATTCGCCAATATGCCGTCGTCACCATAAAAGACACTGCGTACATCGTCATCGTTACCAACACAAACCATAACAAAGTCAGCTTCTTTAACCGCTTCAGCCGGGGTGGGCTGGCAGTGTCCGGAGTATTCCTTTGCCCATTTTTCGGCTGTAGCCTGAGTGCGGTTATAAACCGTTACCTTATGGCCCGCTTTTTGTAAGTGACCGGCCATTGGGTAACCCATAACGCCTAATCCAATAAATGCACATTGCTTTGACATCGTCATTCCTCCCGAAAATTCGGTTTTTCAATAAGCCAGTGTTGGTAACGCCCCAGTTCACGATAAGGGGACATTTGGTTGTATTTCATCTCCAGTGCCAGTAGTTCATCGAACCGTTGCTGATGAGTCAGGTCGCGCAAGTAGTCATGAAAACAGCGAACACCGGTCTTTTGCTGAACTTTTAGTCCTTCTTGCTCTAGCAAGTCGTCAACCTGTTCCGGCACCGCCGGGTTTTGAGGACTCAAACGAACGGTCTTTTTCACCTTCAGGCCGCGCTCAATATAATCAAAGTTACCGTAAATGGCATTGGCAAAAAGCTTGGCGTGGTAGTTATAGAACATGAGCGACAGTTTGCCGCCGGGTTTTAAAAGTGAAGCCAATTGATGAATGGCGAGCTCGGTATCCGGCAACCATTCCAGCACAGCATGGCAGAGGATAATATCGTACTGCATTAGCGGTTGCTGATTAACAAGCTCCGTTAAACTTGCCGAAACATATTTGCACTCATGCCCCAGACCGGACGCTTTATGGCGGCGCTCTGCTTCTTCAACCATTTCAGTTGAAAGGTCAGAATGCACCACCGCAAAGCCTTTTTCCTGAAACCACTGGTTTACCTGACCAAGCCCGGCTCCTACATCAAGCACTAAACATGGCTCAGTGGCTAACAGCGGCGCTAAATCACGCTTGAGCACCTCAACCCTGAGTTGCCCCTTAGTGGTGTCATAAATGGATTTAGAGAACTTCTGGCTGATGCCGCTAAAGTCGCCACGTTCTTGTTTCTTTTTATTCATTAAAGGCTTCTTTTCATCAGGCCGGACTGTCAATGTCAATAAATTTAACATCCAGTTCAAACTGGCGGGCTAAGTGCTCGCCCAGTGCTTTTGCGCCGTAACGCTCGGTGGCGTGATGCCCGGCCGCAAAAAATGCGATACCCTGCTCCCTGGCACTGTGGATGGTCGGCTCTGAGACTTCACCGGTAATAAAGGCGTCGACACCAAGCTGAGCGGCTCTGTCAATGAAACCCTGACCACCACCAGTGCACCAGGCAACTGTTTTAATTTTATTTAAACTGTCGACACGACAAACCAGCGAGCGTTCTAAGCGCTGCTCCAGTTCATTAGCAAACTCATCGCAGGAAACGGCTTTAGCTAAATGACCGGTGACCAGTGGGCAAGCCGGATCATAAGCATCCACCGGGCCGTCAAACTCCCAGCCCATTAACTGAGCTAACTGCGCGTTATTGCCAAGCTCAGGGTGAACATCCAGCGGTAAGTGATAGGCAAATAAATTGATATCACGCTTCAACAGCTGCTGTAAGCGCCGCTTTTTCATACCAACAACTTCCGCCGGCTCGCCCTTCCAGAAATAGCCATGATGAACCAGAATCGCATCGGCTTTCTCATCAACAGCTCTGTCAACCAGAGCCTGGCATGCTGTTACCCCGCTGACCACTTTCTGAATTTCAGATTTGCCCTCTACTTGCAGTCCATTAGGACAATAGTCTTTAATCTGCTCACTGTTTAATAGTTTATTAAGATAATTCTGTAATTCATTTCTATTTATCGGCATATCTAAAAACCAAATTGCTTCGTTGAATGGCTTCAGTTTACCCGAAATTAGACAATAATCCGAAAAAACGGTATAAACGAATAGCGAAGCATTTTTATACAATACTTTTAAACCAAACCTTGAATAAAGGAACACTTGAATGAGCAACCTGGACAAAGATAAGGTAATCGCTGAATACACGGAAGCTTATCAAAAAGCTCACGGTAAAAAGCCTAAAATTGAAAGCAGTAACGGCTGGTATAGCGTTGATGGAGGCAAAAATGTACGCCTGAGTCAATTAGCTGACGACGCAAAAGCGCTTGGTAAAGAGAAAAAGTCTGCGCCTAAAAAGTCGGAGTCGAAAAAGGCTGAACCCAAAAAAGCAGAAGCGAAAAAGCCTGCGGCTAAAAAAGCTGAGACTAAGAAACCAGCAGCTAAAAAACCTGCTGCGAAGAAATCTTCAGCTAAGCAATCCCCGGCGAAAAAATCCAGCTCTGGCGGCTTAACCGCAAAAGAACTGTGGAAGCAAAAGCTAGAAGGTAAAGACAGCGATTGTCGTTTACCTCGAGGCAGTGTGTAAGCCACCGCTATAAGTAAAAAAAGCGACCTTAATGGTCGCTTTTTTCGTTATAGAACGTCCGGATTTTTGCCGGCAACGCGATCTATTGGAACTCTAATTTTACGGTAACGGTGCACCAGAAAGTCGCTACGTTTGAAAATAACTTTTTCAGAACCAAAGTCAGCCTGAGACACCAGGAAGCGGTCGTTATCCAGTGTTTTTGCTATAATTCCTAACTTCCCCTGATGCGGTCCACGCTTAATAAAAATCGTCTGCCCTTGTATGCGGGGGTTGTTATAAGAAAATGTCGGATAATTAATTGCCACTGCCGTTTCCCTAAACCTTATAAGGCTATATCAATACCAGGATTATACTCCTATTATCGGTCACCGACAGAGATTCTTGATATTTATTTCTTACCAATATAAAGCGTTATCTCACCAACAGGGAAGCCCCATTTAGACATGTCGGTACGATTGATCATATTGTTCTCATCAATAAGATACAGCCAGTCATCCAGCGTCAATACCAGAGGCTCGCCGTCTACCACAACTTCCAGTTGGTACTCCCAGTTAAGAACATTGCCTGCTGTTGTACCTTTAGCAACGCCTTCAACATCGTCTGCACGCCCTTCATAGCTATTCGGACCGGTTTTCGTTATGTGCCAGACTCGTTGCTGCTCACGACCATCAGCATAAGTAAAATGTTCATCGAGAACGCCTTCGTTACCTTCCCAGGTGCCTGTCATGGTAACCTCGAAACGCTGAATCACTTCACCGCTGTAGTCCTGAACCATACCATACGCAACCAATTCACCGTTAAAGAACTCTTCAAGCTTTAACTTTGGCTCTGCTGATTTATAGGCATCAATGCCGGTTGAGCACGCCGCAAGCAAACTGAGTAAAACAGTAAAACCTAAAACCTTTAAAGCCTTCATTTTATTTCTCCCCAATGAGTTCATTGCGCTCAGATTCAAAACGGCTATTTTCCGACAACCAAATAGCTAAAAACTGCTCAGTAAAGTCTTTATCTTCAATTTCGCCCAGCAACTTATCGCCCTGGTAAAATTCAGCTGTCCCGTCTTTCTTCTCAACTAAGAGCAGGCAGTCGCCCTCTTTAATGTCAGGCCAGATGGAGTCCAGTTTTTCTAACCATTGCTCATGTTTATCGCTATTCAGTTCCAGCTTCTGCCATTCTTCTTCCGTTGTCTCGATAAGATCTTTCGCCTTAATGTCACGCAGATACTCCAGTAACAGAGCTTGTCGCTCATCCTGTTTATACTTACCTGACGGGCTATATAAAGTGGCATCGTAAACATCCCAGAAGTAGACGCTAAGCCGAGTTTGCCCAACTTTAGAAAAGTCATCGGGTACGGAAGCGGTGCATTCAGCGGCATAGGAATTAAGACTGAAAAGCGCAATAATTCCGCATAAAATGAATCTCATACTCTAAACTCCCTGTTCTTTCTTAGGTGATATGGAGAAAACAAAATACGCCATCATTAGTCCCCATACAGCGGCATAACAGGCAATAACAATGGGCATTGAGTCAACGGTGGCAGCATTAAGCTTTATTCCTGCAACATAGCTTAGAGGGCCTGAAACAGCACCGAGCAGAACAGCTATTAGCGGTTTAGGTGCAAGCCAGTCCAGTGCAACCGGCGCCATAGATGAAAAACCCAGCCACAGCATGACCAGCCACAAAGGAAAGTACCCTCCGGCAAAATCAATAACGCCCAGGCTAATCACAATAGCCTCCAGTAATAATCCCACTGCAAACAGCCGCAAAATTAAGGTCCAGCTGACCCGGGCTACGGCAATGCTGTAAAAAAATTGCAAGGCTAATAAAACACCGCTAAGCACAATATAGTTCTCGCGGCCGGAAACGGCACTTAACCAAAGCGCATTGAACAGAACGAAACTGACAATTTTATGCTGAATAGAAGTCATTAGTAGGCCTGCGATTTGCTGGCGGTAACCTGAACAACCGATACCCGTTGCTCCAGAAAGCCGCCTTCACAATAGCTGAAATAGTAGTTCCAAAGTCTGGAAAAGCGTTCATCATAGCCAAGCTTTTCGAGTTCGCTTTCATGGGCGTTAAAACGTTCTTCCCACTGTCTCAGGGTTTTTGCGTAACTTAGACCAAAGTCGTGCACGTCACGTACCACCAAGTCGGTGTAGCGTGTAAACAGTTGCGTCATTTGGCTTAAAGACGGAAGAAAACCACCGGGGAAGATATGCTTTTGAATAAAATCTACAGAGCGAGCATAGGATTTCGCTCGCTGGTCGGCAATAGTGATAGCCTGTAACGACATTCTTCCGTCTTCTTTCAACAGTTTGTTGCAGGTTTTGAAAAAAGTCGGTAAGTATTCCTTTCCTACCGCTTCTATCATTTCAACCGAGACCAACTTGTCGTACTGCCCTTCTAAGTCACGGTAGTCACGTTTCAACAGTTCAATTCTGTCGGACAAGCCCGCCGCTTCAACTTGCTGCTTAGCGTACTGAAACTGCTCATCAGAAATGGTCGTCGTGGTTACCTTGCAACCATAGTTTTTGGCCGCATAAATGGCCAGGCCACCCCAGCCCGTGCCTATTTCCAACAAGTGGTCTTGCGCCTTTAAATCAAGCGAATCGCATAAGCGCTGCATTTTATTGCACTGTGCTTGCTCCAGTGAGTCGGCAGGCTCTTTAAATAAACCACTGGAATATTGCATGGCGCTATCAAGAAAACGGGTATAAAGCTCGTTGCCCAGATCGTAGTGAGCGGAGATATTCTTTTTTGCCTGTCCTTTGTGGTTACGATTACTCCAATGCTGGTATTTATTAAAGGGAAAAGTTAACCAGGCCAGTCGCGTTTCCAGTTTATCTAAGGCCGGTAAGTTACGGGCAAAAATACGAATAACCGAGGTTAAATCGGGGGTATCCCAATGCTTATCAATATACAACTCGGCTGCACCAATACTGCCACCAGTAACCAGGCGACGGTAAAAAGATGAATCCTTCACGTCAATTTCAGCGTTCAGGTCTTTATCGGGATGCCCGAAAGTTTCAATGAACGTGCCTTTCTCTTTTATCGTCAACTGCCCATACTGCAAATGAGCGAGTAGTTTAAAAGCGATAGTTCGGAAAAGCTTATCCAACACACCATACTGAATAGGCGCTACCATAGTTGTTTCACCACTGGACATACAAACTGCCTTCTAATTATTTTAGTTACCAGGGTTTCCGTAAAATGGAACCCGCTTGATAAAAAGCTTTAACGCCTGCCAATAAATGCCCCCAATAATTTTTAGAGCCATAACAGGTGTTGTTCTTAATACGCGGTAAACTTCAGTACGGTTTAGCGGTTGTCTATTTAATTTCATACCGGCAACAAAATCTTTCTCTTGCTGGTGGGCGCTTAGAGTGACTTTTAAACTCTCGGTGGGTGGCTCTATCTGCCAGTGGTAGGTCATATCCATAGGATTAAATGGAGAAACGTGGAATTGCTTTACGGTTTCAGGACACTCTTCTGACAAATCGACCAAGTAATAATGACGTTGCAGCCAGGGCGTATTACTGACTTCAGCTAACATGTGCGTATATTCGTCATTGTCCTGCCGAAGAAAATACAAATTAATGGGGCTAAAAAAAATTCCAAAGGTACGTAAGTTACCGACAAATAGAACCTGACCGGTTAAATCTTTCCCGGCAAGGGAGGACATTTTCTTTAGTGCCGCCTGGTGTAAATTGCCCTCTTCATCTTTTAGGTAGTCCTTTCGACGAAACCAAAGGGGAGCAAAACTGTTACAGGATAACCAACGGCTTATAGAACTGACTTGATCGAGTTCAGATAAATCAATACACCATTGTTGAAAACGGTAATTAAAGGCATGATGTTTGGGGCGATGTCTTACATGAAAAACATCGCCCCAATATATGGCGCTCTTCATGAGTTATCAATCGCTTCAGTATTCAAACGGTTAGCAACATCAATAGCACTTCTTACGCCGTCTTCATGAAAACCGTTATACCAATAAGCACCAACAAAATGGGTGCTGTTCTTTCCGCAAATCGCATTTCGTTCTGCTCTGGCTTTTAAAGACTGAACAGAATATTGCGGGTGTTCATAGGTAAAGGTTTTAATAATCTCATCAGAGTCAATGGCAGCTGTATTATTCAATGTAACGCATACGGTTTTATCACACTGCAACCCTTGCAGGATATTCATATTATAGGTTACTGAACTGGGTTGTTCTTCTGCTGCATCATCTTCTCTTAATAGGTAATTCCAACTTGCCCAGGCACGTCGGTTTCTGGGTAACAAATTCTCGTCTGTATGCAGAACAACCTCATTCGGGCAATATTTTATCTCACCAAGAATACGTTTTTCGTCGGGGCTGGCATCGTCAAGTAAAGCAAGCGCCTCGTCACTGTGACAGGCGAAAACCACTTCATCAAAATACCGTTCCTCGCCATTACTAAAAACAAGAACAACCTGTTCCTGTTGGCGCTTAACCGCAACAATTTCACTGTTTAGCTCAAGCCTTTCTTTAAACGGTTCGGTCAGCATAGGAATGTACGCGTGAGAACCACCAACCAGCGTGTGCCACTGAGGACGGTCGCTAACATTCAATAACCCATGGTTATCAAAGAAACGTAAGAAAAAGCCCAGAGGAAAGTCCTTCGCATCGGCCAGGCTTGCAGACCATATAGCCGAAACCATTGGTAATAAGTAGTACTGCGAGACCGATTCCGGAATATCGTGCCGAGTAAGAAATTCTGCCAACGTGACATTGTCCGCTTCGCTGACATCCTCTTCTAACGCGCTTTTAGCGGCAGCGTTAAATTTCAGAATCCCCCGTAACAAACGGTAAAAAGACAAGCTAAACAAATTTTTCCGCTGTGCAAACAGGGTATTTAAGTTATGTCCGTTAAACTCCAGTCCCGACTTAGGGTCACGTACACTGAAACTCATTTCAGTGTCGCGCCAGGCCACTTTCAGCTCTGTCAACAAGCGTTTAAAGCGTGGATACGTCTTGTCATTAAAAACGATAAAGCCTGTATCCACAGCATACATACTGCCATTAATTTTTACATCGCTGGTGCATGTATGCCCGCCAATATAGTCATTTTTCTCAAATACACTGACTTGATGTTCACGACTTAAATAATAAGCACTGGTAAGACCCGCAATACCACTTCCAATAACGGCTATCTTCATGACGACTGCTTCCTTGCCATTTGTTCTGATAGTTTCACTTGTAAGCCTTCCGGCAAAATAGACATTAACTTCAGAAGGCTACTAAATAGCCACGGAAATGCGATGTCCCGTTTGTTCTTATTAATGCCTTTTATTATTGCCTTCGACGCAAACTCAACGTCAACGCGCATTGGCATTTCAAAATCATTGGCATCAGTCATTGGTGTTTTCACAAACCCGGGTGAGACGGTTTGAACTTTGATTCCCTGAGGTTTCAAATCAACTTCCAGCCCCCGGGCAATATAGTGCATTGCCGCTTTCGAACCGCCATAAGCCTGAGCCCTGGTGAACGGAAGAAGTCTCGCCAGGCTGTCAACAATGACCAGGCGCGCCGAGTCACTGAACTGAGGAAGTAAAGCTTCCACGCAATTCATTGTGCCGAATACATTCACTTTAAACACCCGCTCGAACATGTCGGCATCGAACGCTTTAACGTCGAGGTATTCACACACACCCGCACACAGTATGGCAACATCAATATCGTTAATTTGTGCTAACGCATTTTTTGCTGACTCTTTGTCGGTAATATCAAAGGCGCTGCAGGTTATTTTTTCAGGATATTGTTTTTGTACCTCTAACAACGCGTCGTTATTTCTTCCGCACACAACAACGTCATTGCCATCAGCTGCATAATCCAGAGCCAGCTGGCGCCCAATACCTGATGAAGCTCCAGTAATTAAGACTTTCATTCGTCTGTTAGCCTATTTTTAATTTTATCAATGACATAGCCGACTAGCGGTACGTGTTCATAAAGCATTGCGCCAAGATCGTAATAATCTCTTTGTTCTCTGATTTTGCCGTCTTCAAAGGTTAAATACGAAACTCCCGGCAGAATAATTTCCATACCATTGGCGAGCTTGGGGTGTGCGTAACGCATCTGCCATGTAAGGAACGCCTGCTCTTCCCCAACGCATTCATCGTCAAAGGCAAAGTGACAATACTCAACGTTTTCCATTGTGTGTTTTAGATACTTGCTAAAGTCGTCCAGCCCGACGACATGTTGTATTGGATCAGTAAACGAAATTTCGTCATGGTATAACTCATCCAGCTCATCAAGGTTTTCGGTTTTCAGCTCATCGTAGAGCTCTTTGAGTTTTTCGACTAATTCACTGTTATCCATTTTTCACCTGCTTAAACGTTGTTAGGAATCGTTCACGAGCAAACTTGTGCTCGACCATGGGTTCGCAATAGTTATTACTGCTTTGTTGCTGAAGCCAACTATGAGGCCAGTGAATATACTTTGTTGGTACTTCCTTAAGTTCCTCTACCCATTTACGAATGTACTGCCCGTCAGGATCAAATTTCTCACTTTGCTTAACCGGATTAAAAACACGAAAATATGGAACGGCGTCAGTTCCGACCGAAGCACTCCATTGCCAGCCGCCATTGTTTGCCGGAAAGCTCCCGTCAATTAAATGCTGCATGAAAAAGGCTTCACCTTTTCGCCAATCCACTAATAGATCTTTTACCAGAAAATTAGCTGTGATCATTCTTAAGCGGTTGTGCATCCATCCGGTTGATGTCAATTGACGCATTCCGGCGTCAACAATTGGATACCCGGTTCGGCCATCACACCAGCGTTGGAAAGCGTCATCGTCCTCTAACCACTGAATGCTGTCAGTTTCAGACTGAAAGCTCTCACCTTTTGATAAACGCGGCACAAAGTACATTAAATGCTGATAGAACTCTCTCCACGCCAGTTCCGTAAGCCAGGTATCAGCCCCGGAAGCAAGCCCAAACGGAAACTCCGGCGAAAACTTGTGTAATGCCCGGACAGCCGTCTGCGGTCCGATAACGCCCTGCGCCAAATAAGCGGAAAGTTGTGAGGTTCCGTTTTGTGCAGGCAAGTCTCGGGCTTGTTGATAATCATCAACACTGTGGCCAACGAATTGACCCAGTTTCCCCAAAACTTGTTGCTCGCCGGCACTCCAGTCAGACGAATCTTTTCTCTCCAACGGGCATTCAGGCAGGCCTTTTGCGGTTATCGGAGAAAAAGATTTAATTTGCAGCGGTTCGCTGTAAGTTTTTTCGCTTAATACTTGTCGCCACCGCCGGTTAAAAGGCGTGAACTTTTTGTAGTAGTCACCTTGTTGTGTTCTGACCTCTCCGGGCGACACCAACAAGTTACCATGATGCGAAACCAGTTCGATATCATCATTGCTTAGTACCGCATTGGTAGCTGCGTCTCTACGTTTTTCATCCAGCGCATATTCCGCATTAATATGTACCCGGGCAATTTTATTTTCCCGACAGAAGGATCGTAAAGCCCCTGGAACCTGACTGAATTTGGAGACTAACTGCACTTGCAGTTCAATGCCCTTTTCGGCTAAATCCTGCTGCAGGCATTCTAAGTTTCGCCAAATAAAGTCAACTTTTATCGGTGCCCAGTCATGGCTTTTCCAGGTTTCGTGGCACACAAAAAATATAGCCAAGGGTGGCTCATCGCCGTGGCATGCAGAAAACACGGCCGGGTTGTCTAAAATTCTTAAATCACTACGAAACCAAATTGCTTCTCGCATCACTACAGCCCATAACGTAATTTTAAATCATCGGGATATGGCGTCAGATACCATTGCCCTTCTAAATATTCTTTCGGAAACTCGCGCAAATAATGCCGTATTAACGTTAGAGGGGACATCAGAGGGAGAATGCCATCGTGATACTGGAGAATGATATCACTCAGCTCTTCTCGTCTTTCATGAGCAAGATCCGCTTTAAAATACCCCTGAATATGTTGAAGCACATTGGTGTGGTTCTTGCGCGACGCTGGTTTTGATAAAGCGTCCATCACATCAATGATATATTGCTCCGCAAAGGCACTGTCGATGACTTCTTGTTCTCCCAGACGTTTACCCAACTCGCGGTAACGTTGCTGATTATGTGCTAACAAAAGTAGCTTGCAGCGCTGGTGAAACTGCAAAAGCTGATGTTTGGAAAGCTTCTGCGTCATTTCTTTCCATTGACTAAACACATAAACCCGCATCACAAAGTTTTCACGTAAATGCGGGTCATTGAGCCGGCCATCTTCTTCTAAAGGCAAAGCGGGATTCTTTTCTTTAAGCCGCGCGGCAAAAATTCCCATTCCAGCTTTTTGTGCATGCCCGGTTTCCGGATCATATAACTTGACCCGCTCTATACCGCAGCTGGGAGATTTTGCGCATAGAATGTAACCGCTTAACTGCTCTACTTTAACCTGAACCTTATCGGCAAAGGCAGCTAGCTGTGACGTAACATTTTCACCGGTTTTGGGCACTACCGCCTGTACATCGTCATGTTGCTCAAGGCGAATAGTCGGTCTTGGCACCGGCATTCCAATACCAACTTCCGGGCAAAACCGTACCAGTTCAATGTGTCGACTTAATTCATCAACACAGAATGCGGACTTCTTGTGTCCCCCGTCAAACCGGACCTCGTCGCCCATTAAACAGGAACTAATACCCACTTTTAACTTTACCATTTTAACCCCTGTTGAATTTCACTGATGATAATGTACGGTATATCGATAAAAATAGTTTGGCATTTATTCGATAAAAAAGATCCAACCAGACCCACCTCAACGTAATGTTTCTTAATTGTTCAAACTACTAGCCAAATGAGGTTATATGCAGCAGTATCAGCAGTTACCGCTATTCCCGCTTACCTCGCATATAATGCCGGGCGGACGCATGAAATTGAAGGTGTTCGAGCCGCGCTACACCAGGCTGGTAAAAGAGTGTCTGCAAAATAACAGTGAGTTTGTGGTGGCCATGTTTAACAACGAACATGCAACGACATCAAGCGATTACCTTCTTCCTTACGCCACCACCGTGAAAATTATTGATTTTGAACCAAGAGATGATGGCTTACTCGGTATAACCGTTGAAGGGAAAAGTCGGGTTCGTATTGACGAGCATTGGTCTGAAAGCGATAAATTAAGGTTTGGGAAAATAGAGTACCTCGAAAACTGGCCTGAACTTTCTCTGGATAACGCAGCCGATAAACTCAAGACTCGATTACAGGAAGCTTTCGAGACCTACCCGGAACTTTCCGAGTTGTTACCTGATCTCGGCTACGAGAAACTTGACTGGGTTTGTTCAAGGTGGCTTGAAATACTGCCTCTGGACGTCTATACAAAACAAGAGCTGATAAGATGCGAAAGTTGTCTAAAAGCAAAAGAATATCTGTTAGACTTAATTCGTTAATTGAGTAAACATTCTGCCATCTGGGTGATCCATTTTCTCAACACCCCGTAATAGTTAGAACATTGTGTGAAAAGAAGCAGGTCTAATTATGCAAATGGTGTCAGAAAGAACATCGCAACGGGGGTCTATGGCTACCACCCAGACAGACGCTGCCGAGAAAGCCGCGGAACTGCTGGCAAAGATTGCAGAAAATAGAAATCGCGCTGCCTTTAGTGAACTCTTTAGGTTATTTGCACCAAAACTACAATCTTACGCTACAAGACAATTTGGTAATGAACAAACGGCTATGGATCTCGTCCAGGAAACCATGACTAACGTCTGGCATAAAGCTCACTTGTTCAAGCCTGACCGTGGCTCTCCTTCTACTTGGATATTTACCATAGCTCGTAACATCCGCTTCGATTTGCTTCGTAAGAACAAAAAACGCAAAGATGATATCAGTGCTGATGAACTCTGGCCGATTCTCTCCGAGCAGAACGATAGCCTCGATGACGGTTACGCATTGGATCACGATGTTCTGATGCAGGAAATTTCTTTTTATTACGCTCAATTGCCCGATGCACAACGGGTTGTTATTGAGAAGATTTATATTGAAGGTAAATCTCAGCAGGAAGTCTCTGACGCTCTGGGAGTACCTTTAGGGACAATTAAGTCCCGAACTCGTCTAGCATTAAAAAAATTGAAAGAGTTGATAGTCGATGATGATTAAATCACACCCAGGCGAAGGCCTTTTATATCAGTACGCCTCTGGCGATCTTAGCGCGGCGATGACGTTAGTTGTCGGCACACACATTGATATGTGTAAAGCCTGTCGTCAAACCGTGTGTGAGATTGAGCAGAAGTTGTGTGAAGAAAACCTGGATACCTTGGTTAGTGTTGCCAGTACAACAATGAGCAAGTCTCAGTGTGACCAAATGCTGGAAGCCATTTTCGCGTCTTCTGCATGTAACAAACAAGCACACCAACCGAATGAGATGCTCTCTCTGGAAGGTCGTCGCTTTACACTGCCTCGTACTTTGGCTCATAACAGTCATCGCATTGGTGAGTGGTCGAAACTGGTCGGTAAACTCTGGCGCGCACCATTAACTCTGGACAATGGAAATCAGACGAACTTGATTTACATGGCACCAGGCGCAAAACTCCCTGAGCATACGCATAAAGGAAAAGAAGCGACGCTGGTTATTGATGGTGTTTTTAATGACGAGCAGAGCGAGTACCGGGACGGTGATTTTATTTTGTTAGACCCCAGTCGTACCCATACTCCGGAAACTCAGGATGAAGACTGCTTAACTCTGGCTACGCTGGACGCGCCCTTGCATTTTACTTCAGGCATCAGCCGGTTACTGAATCCCTTTAGCCAGCTCTTCTTTCGTTAATTTCCGGCGACTAAGTACAGACTCAAATAAAAAAGAACCCGAGGTTAATCCTCGGGTTCTGCGTTTTCGACTCGACTTTTAAATTTCTGACCAGGTTTGAAGGTGACAACCCGACGCGCTGAAATAGGAATTTCCTCGCCCGTTTTCGGGTTACGCCCAGGGCGCTGATTTTTAGTTCGCAGTTCAAAATTGCCAAAACCTGACAACTTCACCTGCTCGCCTCTTTCCAAAGCAACTCTGATTTCTTCAAAAAAATCTTCAACTAACACTTTGGCATCTTGTTTACTAACACCGTATTTGTCGAACAGCACTTCTGCCAGTTCTGCTTTGGTCAGCGCCATAGTTTAATCCCTCAATGTTGCATTAAACTCACTCTTTAATGTCTCAATAAATTTAGTCATAAGCTCAGTGACTTCCGCTTCTTCCAAAGTTTTGTCGCTGTCTTGCAAAGTAACGGATAGAGCCAAGCTTTGTTTACCTTCTGCCACACCATCACCGATGTAAACGTCAAACAAGTTTAGGTCAACTAACTGTTTTACGCCAACATTTTCCATCGCAGCTATCAGCTCACCTGCCGCAAGGTCCTTATCAACCACAACAGCAAGATCGCGACGAATAGATGGATAACGAGATACCGGCTTAGCTTGCGGTAAAGGTCGCTCAGTCACGACTGATAACGCCAGTTCAAACACAAAGGTGCGCTGGTTAAGCCCTAAAGCCTTATCAAACTTGGGATGCAAAGCGCCGATATCACCGACTTTTTCAGAGCCGCGGTAAATTGCCGCTGATTGCCCCGGGTGCAGTGCCGGATTTTGCGATGCAACAAAACGGAAGGCCGCAGCATTGCCTGTTTGAGCCAACAAAGCTTCAACATCACCTTTTACATCGTAAAAATCAACCGGACGGTCACCTTCCGACCAATGCTCTGAATGCGCTTTACCAGAACGTATACCGCTGATAACCGCTTCCTGACGAACACCGTTTTCAGCTGACTCGTCTGGAATAAAACGCAAACCCGTTTCTACGAAAGCCAGCACAGACTGCTGACGCTTCTGATTATGAGCAACCGCGCCGACTAATCCCGGCCATAAGCTTACACGCATAGAAGACATATCAACCGAAATTGGGTGTGGCAAGGTCAGCGCTGCGGTTTCATCAAACATCAGTGCCTGATGCTTTGGATCGACAAAGCTGTAGGTTATCGCTTCCTGATAGCCACGACTGACCATAGCATCCACCAACTGATGGGTACTAAGCTGGCTTTCTTTGCGCTCGGTCATACGCAGTTGCGCTGCCGGCGGTGCAGCCTGAATTGAGTTGTAACCGTAAACACGGGCAACTTCTTCAATTAAGTCTTCTTCAATGCTTAAGTCAAAACGGTATGAAGGAATGCCCACCTGCCACTGTTCACCGTCAAATGAAACATCAAAGCCTAAACGCTCTAGAATTTCAGTGACATTGTCATTAGCAATGCTGACACCCAGTACTTTCGCCAATCGGCAGGCTCTTAAGGTAATGCCGTCACGCTTAGGTAAAAATGCTTCTGCTACGGCTTCGGTTACCGGCCCTGCTTCACCACCGCAAATCGCCAACAATAATTCTGTTGCTCTTTCCATTGCAGTACGCTGCAACTGAGGGTCTACGCCGCGCTCATAACGATGAGACGCATCGGTATGTAACCCGTAACGACGCGCTTTGCCTAAGATGGCATCCGGTGCAAAGAACGCGCTTTCCAGAAAAATGTTTTTACTGCTTTCTGTTACACCGCTGTTTTTACCACCGTAAACCCCCGCCATGGCTAGTGCTTTTTTCTCGTCAGCAATAACCAGGGTGTCTTCGTCTAGTTCAACTAATTGCTCATCTAATAAGGTCAACTGCTCTTTCGGCTTAGCTAAGCGAACATCAATGTTCCCTTCCAGCGAGTCGAGATCAAAAGCATGCATGGGGTGACCCAGTTCAAGCAGCACGTAGTTAGTGACATCAACTACCGGGTCAATGCTACGAATACCGCTGCGTCTTAACTTTTCTGTCATCCATACCGGCGTTGGACGAGTTAAATCGACACCTTTAATAACACGGCCTAAATAACGCGGACATTGCTCAGCCGCAGACAAACTAATGCTCAGCGTATCTTCAATACTAGCGGTTACTTCATTACTTTCTGGTACTGTGACATCCAGACGGTTCAATACCCCTACTTCACGTGCAATACCACGAATACTCAGACAGTCACCACGGTTAGGCGTTAAGTCGATATCAATACTGTTGTCGTCAAGTTGCAGGTATTTACGGTAATCTTCTCCAACCGGAGCATCAGCCGGAAGCTCAATAATGCCATCATGCTCATCAATAAGGCCCAGCTCTTTAAACGAGCACAGCATACCGTTTGACGGCTGACCGCGAAGCTTCGCTTTCTTAATTTTGAAATCACCAGGCAATACCGCACCAACTTTAGCAACCGCAACCTTAATGCCTAAGCGGCAGTTAGAGGCGCCACAAACAATATCCACCGGCTCGTCTTCGCCAACATTAACTTTGGTCACTTGCAGTTTATCTGCGTCCGGATGAGGACCACACTCAATCACTTCACCAACGACGACAGTATGGAATTCATCGGCAACCGGCTCAACAGCATCTACTTCAAGACCTGCCATGCTGAGCTGTTCACTCAATTCATGACTGCTGATGTCGGGGTTAACCCATTCCCTTAACCATTGTTCACTGAATTTCATTGCTTACTGCCCGTTAGTTAAATTGTTTGAGGAAACGCAGATCGTTCTCGAAGAACGCACGTAAGTCATTCACGCCGTAGCGCAACATGGTAAGACGTTCAACGCCCATACCAAACGCAAAGCCGGTGTACTTTTCCGAATCAATGCCTACCGCCTTCAACACGTTTGGGTGCACCATGCCGCAACCTAAAACTTCTAGCCATTTACCATCTTTACCCATGACATCAACTTCTGCCGAAGGTTCGGTAAATGGGAAGTACGAAGGTCTGAAACGCACCGTCAGCGACTCTTCGAAAAAGTGATTCAGGAAGTCTTCTAAAATTCCTTTTAATTGGGTAAAGCTGACGTCGGTATCAACCATTAACCCTTCAACCTGATGAAACATCGGTGTGTGGGTCTGGTCGTAGTCATTCCGGTAAACCCTTCCTGGAGAAATGATCCGCAGTGGCGGTTTTTCATTTTCCATAGTACGAATTTGTACACCAGAAGTTTGCGTACGCAGCATTGTTGAGGGGGTAAAATAAAACGTATCGTGGTCGGCTCGTGCCGGATGATTCGCCGGAATATTCAACGCATCAAAGTTATGAAAACCGTCTTCTACTTCCGGGCCTTCTTTTACGCTAAAGCCTAAATCACCAAAAAACTGCTCAATGCGGCGAATCGTCTGAGTAACCGGATGCACACCGCCTACCGCTGAATGCCGTCCGGGTAAAGTAACGTCTATGCGTTCCGCTTCCAGCTTTTGCGCTAATTCAGCCGCTTTCAATAGCTCTTTACGAGCATTGATACTGGTCTGAACTTGTTGCTTGGCTTCATTAATTTTTTGTCCGGCTTCCCGGCGCTCAGACGGATCTAACTTACCTAAGCCTTTTAAAAGCTCAGTGAGCTGCCCTTTCTTGCCCATATACTCGACGCGGACTTCGTCTAACGCAGTCGGTGAATCTGCGGCCGCAATGGCCGATTCAGCCTGCTCAACAATTTGCTCTAGCTGCATCGTATCCCTCAACAACACAAGATAAATAATAAAGGCGCTATGATAGCGAATTTTCAATGAAAAAGGGAGCCAATTGGCTCCCTTCTAAATCTGTTTATTCGAACCCATAAAGGTTTTGAATAATTACAGTGCGCCTTTTGCTTTCTCAACCAAAGCGGCAAAACCGTTTTGATCATGAACAGCGATATCGGCTAATATTTTACGATCGATTTCAATAGATGCTTTTTTCAGACCATTGATAAAGCGGCTGTAAGACAGACCGTTTTGACGAGCCGCAGCATTGATACGAACAATCCACAATTGACGGAATTGACGTTTTTTGTTGCGACGGTCACGGTATGCGTATTGACCTGCTTTAGTTACTGCCTGGACCGCTACGCGATAAACGCGACTACGGGCACCATAATAACCTTTCGCCTGCTTCAGGACTTTTTTGTGACGCGCTCTCGCGATTACACCACGTTTTACTCGTGCCATTTGCTATCTCTCCTTATGCGTACGGTAACATGCGAACGACTAATTTAACGTCGGCCTCATGGACCATGCTCTTAGCGCGAAGCTGACGCTTACGCTTAGGGCTCTTCTTAGTCAGAATGTGACGCAAGTGAGATTGCTTGCACTTAAAACCACCAGAAGCAGTCTTTTTAAAGCGCTTGGAAGCGCCCTTGTTCGATTTCATTTTTGGCATGAAATTAAACTCCGCATTGTTGATAAAAGTGTGAAAGGGTGAGCCTGACAATCAGACTACTTGTAAACCACGATCACTTCTTGTTGGGTGCCAAGACCATAATCATCTGGCGCCCTTCGGCACGTCTTGGGAACGACTCAACAATTGAGATTTCTTCTAAATCGTCTTTAACACGGTTTAGCAATTCAATACCCAATTCTTGGTGTGCCATTTCCCGGCCACGGAAACGGATAGTGACTTTAGTTTTGTCACCTCCCTCGAGGAAACGACGCAGGTTGCGCAGTTTTACCTGGTAGTCGCCCTCATCAGTACCAGGTCGGAACTTAACTTCCTTGACCTGAATCTGTTTCTGTTTTTTCTTCTGCTCTTTCTGTTCTTTACTCTTTTCAAAGAGGAACTTGCCGTAATCCATCAAGCGGCAGACTGGTGGTTCTGCGTTAGGGCTCATCTCCACCAAATCAACACCAGCTTCCGCTGCTGCATCAAGAGCCTCGTTAATACTGACGACACCAGCTTGTTCACCATCGGTTCCGATTAAGCGAACTTCATCAACGCCTGTAATTTGTTCGTTGATACGGTTTTTATCTGCAGCTTTCTGAGTTCTTTTTCCGCCTTTAATGGTTTATTCCTCCAAACAATTAATCAATTTTGCGAGTACGGACTTCGTCCTCTACACGAGCAATGAAGTCTTCTAACGGGAATTTGCCCAAGTCTTCACCACCACGTGTACGTACCGCAACCTCACCAGCTTCGACTTCTTTGTCGCCGACAACCAGTAAATATGGAACACGTTTTAATGTGTGTTCACGGATTTTAAAGCCTATCTTCTCATTTCTCAAGTCGGCTGATGCACGAATTCCCTTTTCGTTCAGGGTTTTGACAACTTTTCGTACATAATCGCTTTGATTATCCGTGATATTCATTAACACAACTTGCGTTGGCGACAACCACAACGGGAAGTGCCCTGCGTACTCTTCAATGAGAATACCCATGAAACGTTCAAGTGATCCCAAAATAGCGCGGTGAATCATAACAGGCGTGTGTCGCTCGTTATCTTCGCCTACGTATGTGGCACCTAAACGCCCTGGCAACGCAAAATCAAGCTGTATTGTACCACATTGCCACGCTCTGCCCAGACAATCGAACAAAGTAAATTCTATTTTCGGGCCATAAAAGGCACCTTCACCCGGTAAATAAGAAAAATCGATGTCATTATTTTTCAAAGCCTGAGCTAGTGCAGTCTCCGAGCGGTCCCATGTGGCATCGTCGCCTAAGCGTTTTTCAGGGCGGGTTGAAAGCTTCACATCGATGTTCTCAAAACCAAAGGTTTTGTAAGTTTCGTACACCATTCTGATGCAACCCGCGACTTCTTCCTGAACCTGCTGTTCGGTACAGAAAATGTGTGCATCGTCTTGTGTGAAACCACGAACACGCATCAGACCATGCAACGCACCTGAAGGTTCATTACGGTGACAACTGCCAAATTCCGCCATGCGTAACGGTAAGTCGCGGTATGACTTTAAGCCCTGATTAAAGATTTGAACATGTCCCGGGCAATTCATCGGCTTAACAGCATACTCGCGGTTTTCCGATGACGTGGTAAACATCAGTTCTGAGAATTTCTCCCAGTGCCCCGACTTTTCCCACAATACCCGGTCCATCATCATCGGACCTTTGACTTCCTGATATTCGTACTCGCGCATTTTTTCGCGAATGTAAGTTTCTAATTCACGGAAAATGGTCCAGCCATTGTGATGCCAGAACACCATGCCCGGCGCTTCTTCCTGCCAATGGAATAAATCCTGAGCTTTCGCAATTTTACGGTGGTCGCGCTTTTCCGCTTCTTCTAAACGCTGTAAATAGGCTTTTAACTGTTTTTTATCTGCCCAGGCCGTACCGTATATACGCTGCAACATTTTGTTGTCAGAATCACCACGCCAGTATGCTCCGGCCATTTTCATAATTTTGAAATGCTGACAAAACTTCATGTTGGGTACATGCGGACCACGACACATGTCGATATATTCTTCGTGGTGATAGAGCCCAGGTGTTGCATCGGTTGGGATGTCTTCGTCCAGAATTTCTATTTTATACGGTTCATGGCGCTCTACGAAAGTTTCACGGGCTTCTTTCCAGCTGGCTTTTTTCTTTATAACGGCATATTCCGTTTTAGCCAGTTCTTTCATCCGCTTTTCAATTTTCTCAAGGTCTTCCTGAGTGAAGGTGTGATCAACGTCAATATCGTAGTAGAAACCGTTATCGATGACTGGACCTATTGCCATTTTTGCATCTGGCCACATCTGTTTCACCGCATGCCCCATTAAATGAGCACAGGAGTGGCGAATAATGTGTACGCCGTCGTCATCTTTTGGTGTCACAATTTCAATGCGGGCATCATGTTCAATGAGTTCACAGGCATCAACCAGCTCACCGTCAATACGACCAGCAACCGTTGCTTTCGCAAGACCAGCACCGATATCGGCGGCAACTTCCATAATGCTTACAGGTTTATCGAATTCGCGTTGACTTCCGTCAGGGAGAGTAATTACAGGCATGAAACTTCCTTTCCAACCAGTGGTGACACCTACCAAGTGCCACGTGCTCTATTTTGGTTTTATCTGCTTTATAGAAAAACCTACGAAATTTTTGCGTTCGGTACCATCGAACGCGAGACGCTACTATAATCGACCGCTTACATTTGAGCAACCGCCGAGCCTGTTTTGACATCAGACATTACCGGAGAATTAACCGGACAACTTGCCGCTTTACTAGCCGCTGCCTTCTGGGCTGTCGCCACCGTGTTGTACCACCGCGCCGGCAGCCACTTCTCGCCTTTGCAAATGAACTTAGTTAAAGGTGTTGTTGCGACTCCCCTGCTTTTGACTATGAGTTTGTTGCTGGGTAACTCGTTAGAGCTAAGCTCAGGCCTGTCGTTACTCGCGTTAAGCGGCATTATAGGTATTACCATTGGCGACAGTTGTCATTTTGCCGCTCTGCGTCGTTTAGGCCCCTGGCACGCTATGTTACTGGAGTATCTCGCACCACCACTGGCTGCATTCATGGCCTGGGTATTTTTAAGTGACGGTTTATCCACCATTGAAATTACCGGTGCGGTCATAACCTTAAGCGGTGTTCTGTGGGTCGTTACTGAAAAAGCTCCGGACAAACAGCCTGCGCTTTCATTATCAGGTATATTCTTCGGCTGCGGCGCCGCGCTCTGTCAGGCTACCGGTTTAGTCATGGCTTTTGCGGTGCTCATGCAAACCAGCGTAAACGCTATAGATGCGGCATTTGTGCGTCTTGCCGCCGGCTCTTTATTACTCGCCATAATTGTCGGACTTTCAAAACGAGGCGCGTACAACGCAATCATAAAACAAGTTCGTTCTATTAACCCTTTGCCGCTGCTCGGCGCTATTGTATTCGGTACGTTCCTGGCTATTTGGTTACAGCAAATATCTATCGCCAATATCAACCCGGGCCTAACCCAGACTTTATTATCTACTGCACCACTCTTTTTGATACCAATATCTTTACTGAAAAAACAACGAATTACCCCGCGTTCTATAGCAGGAGCGTTAATCTCATTGGGCGGAATCAGTATTTTATTTCTATAGTAAGACGTAGAACCTTATTTCGTTGAGGGTGCGTTGATAAGCTCTGGCGCCTAAAGAAATAACTGGGTATGACACAGACTATCGAAGGCCATGGATGGCCTGAGTTAAGCGTCCATGGACGGACTCGCAGCGTGTCTGTTTCATACCCGGTGATTTCTCAGCCAGAGTTTAGCGAGGCATCCCGACCAAGGAGTTAACAGTGAACGAAGAAAACTTACAAAGTGTTCCGGTGAAATGCCCGCATTGTGGGCATAATACCTTTTTAGATATTGATGCATCGGAGGGAAATCAGGATTATCAGGAAGAATGTGCTGCCTGCGGTGACCTCATTCATGTTCAGTTGCAAGTTGATGAAGTTAACCAGCAGGCACGGGTGAAAGTAGATGGTAACGATGAGCAGTTTTACTGACGTTTAGCCAGCACACGCTCAACCGTTTCAACAATAGTAATGGTTTGCTGATCAAGCTCAATATTCAGACTGTCACCCACCTGCGTTGATTCCAAATTGGTCAGGCGCAAAGTTTCCGGAATTAAATGCAGGCTAAAGCAATTAGCTTCAACCTGACCTACCGTCAAACTAGCACCGTTAACCGCAATAAACCCTTTGGCAAACAAGTACGGAGTGTATTGCTCTGGTAGTTCTATCCACATAGCAACGTTATTCTCAGAGGTATCAATTTTAGTCACTTTGCCCTGGCAGTGAATATGACCTGAAACCGCATGCCCGCCAATTTCATCGCCCACTTTTAGTGACCGCTCCAAATTAACTTTGTCCCCCTCACCTAACAACCCTAAATTTGTTAGCCGCAGGGTTTCATCAATGACGTCAAAGTGCACCTCAGTATCGCTGAATTCGACCACCGTTAAACAGCAACCATTTATGGCAATACTTGCACCAATAGCCAGGTTTTGCAGAAATTTGGGTTCAGTTTTAATAACCAGGTGTCGAAAAGATCCTTGGTCGGAGACTGAAAATATCGTAGCTTGGGTTTGAACAATACCGGTAAACATCGATAAGAACCTTGTTGCAAGGAATAATACAATGAAGCGAAGTGTACTGATTTTCCGTTCTTTTGGCTATGCGTTCGTCGCCTTTGGGTTATCTGCCTGCTCAGATGATCAGGGTCTAACGGAATACGCAGATGAACTGCATAACCGAGTCCAAAGTACACTCAAACTCCCCAATAACTCTATAGATGCCCCTAAACCTCAACTCCAGTATCCGGCCAAGCGCGCACTAACCCGAAAGATTGAAAGAACAAGCATGGGCTTACTGGAAAGCCTTAGGCTTAATCATTGCCAGTTAGGCCAGCTAATAGCTGAAAACAACAGTTCACTGGGAAAGCTAAAAGATGGGTTCAGCCGTTACCATGCTGACCTGACCATGATTCAGGCACTGAAGGAATGCATTGAGCATCCTGAGTCGGCCAATGTTAAAGATAAATTGAAAGAAGCATTAATGCATAAGGAGTCGCAACTACAGAATAGCCTGGCGAACGCTTTTGCCCGTGACGAAGGGTTGAGAAAAGCTCTGTCTGTAGGCAATAACTCTTTACCCAAAATACATGTGACAGAGTACAACTACGCTGTGAATGCGCTGGAACGCTTTACCCGCATATTAGAACGCTGGAACTACACAAAAGAAGCAGATGACCCCGATGAGCTAATAAAAATGCTCGGTCGTTTAGAACGTAGTGACTACCTTCCCGACTTATTCCGTACTATGTTGGATTACTCCTATAAACTGGAGAGAATGACAGAATATCTGCCTGAAGTTCCCGAATCAGTTTATTGTCAAAATGGAAAAGTGCCAGATGACGCATTAGCGCTAAAAGAAGCTTTTAACGCCATTTATCTCAAAGAGATGCAAGGCGACATAGCAGAAGTTATTGAACAGCATCAACGCTTACTCATGACTCTGGAGAATCTCGCAGGTATAGCCCCTCAACCGGAGCTAAAAGCTTATATTGCAGAACTTGGTACACTCAGTAAAAAGCTAACCGATGCGTCAGTGCATTTTGTCCGTCCATGGCAAAAATTCTATAGCGCCTGTGACTTTACACCAGGGCTCGATTAGCATCTAGCTTACAGATGCCAATGTTTAGTTAGACCGGGGTGTGGCGTACCCTGCTCTTTTTGATGAATTTCATTGATAACGTAACGTAAACCAATAAAGACCCAAAGCCAGAACGCGGCATGTAAAGCCCCCGCCATAACAACAATTACGGAAGATCGCATCAAAGTATCGACATGCAATATATTAAAAGTAAGCTGTGCAATGATGCCGACGATAGTCGCCAAAAAAAGAAGCCCTGCAACGGCACGTATTACTCGTAAAAAAGTAAACATTTAATCACCTCTTTTTCGTCAGTAAAAACTGAGTTTAGTGAACATTCTAGCAAAAGCCTTTTTAAGAAAGTAAGCGTAGTCATTCAAAGCTGAATAGAATTTCGACAAACAAATGCATTTAGTAAAAAATCTCTTGCACCTGTGGCCGCAAGTCACTAATATACCGCCCGTCGTTAACGACATTCCCCATAAAGTGCGTCCGTAGCTCAGTTGGTTAGAGCGCTGCCTTGACATGGCAGAGGTCGGTAGTTCGAGTCTACTCGGACGCACCATTCTAAGTGCCCGGTTTACCCCATAGAAAAATACCTTTACTCGGTTAATTGAAGTATCCCTCAAGCTTTATTTATTTACTTTGACTTTAATGGAAACACAACGGTTAAAGCCTGAACGGGTTCTGTCTGTGGTTTTCTTAATGGAAATGAAGCATTGTTTGTATCGAAGTTTAACTAGCGCGGGCTTTAAGAAGGTAAGGGAAGTTTTTAGGGTAAATTGCCGCCCGTCTAAAACGACAGACGGCAGGCTTAACTGGATTACTTAGAAGTGCCAAGCAGCGCCAATAGAGTAGCCATCGAACCAGTCACTATCAAAACCATCAACATAAGTTGCACTTAAGCTGAATTGGTTATTGATGTACCAACGAGCAGACAATTCATATTCTTGCTCAGAGTCTACGAAAACATCGTTATCGACGTGACGTACCAGACCTGAGAACTCAAATGCTGGGTTTAAACGATAAACACCACCAACCTGCACTGCATAACCAGTATCATCGTCGCTGCCTACCTGAGTATCAACATCTGCGTAATAAAGGTTCACATCAGCAAAGCCAGTGAATTTTTCGCTGAAGTCGTGTTTGTAACCAACACCGGCAAAGATTTGATCAAAATCTGCATCGCCTTCGCTAAGCTGAGAGTAATCTGCAGTGAAATAAATAGATTCACTTAGCATTACACGACCATCAAGGCCAAAACCATCGACATCATCACCGAAGTCGATAAAACGTGCTTCTACGCGATCAAAGTCAGAACCTTGATCAGCGGCTAAAGTTGCACCACTGAATAACGCGGCGCCGATAAGTGTAGCTAATACTGCTTTTTTCATTCTTTAATACTCCGTTATGTCGTGCGTGTCCCGCACTTACTACTTCCAAGCTGCCAGGCAGCACTGCTTCATTCAGCGAAGCAATGTATGTAATAATAACGAAATAAACTTATATTTTTTGTTGTTTTTTAGTTGATTGTCATATGATTATCGACATTTTTTACGACAAAAAGCAAAGAGATATGCAGGCAGATATGCCCGCATACTCTTAAATGAAAGGCTACTTAATAACGATAGGATTAATTGGAGAACCCGAGCCTCGCTCCATCTTTAAAGGCGCAGCAGTAAACATAAAGGTATATTGACCATCTTCACGGCTATCTGCCGCCAAATCGTCCAACCAGTAAAGCTCACTCAATACCACACCTAAGTCCCGAATAAGCGCACCATGCAGAGGGATCACATAGTCTTTACCTTCAATCTCTTGCGGTACGAGCTCAACTGCCAGATTATCAGCCGCAATCACGGGTATCTCCATGTTATCAATCCATTTGATCAGGTCTTTGCTATAACACAGGCCGGGCTCCGTTGTTGCGCTCCACTCAGCATCTGGTTCCTCTTGATAAAAACGTCCAACAGATCCTGTTCTTATTAACAAAATATCGCGTTTTTCAAGGGTTACATCCTGCGCTTCTGCCGTATCTTTCAAGTCTTGTAACGTAATGCATGAGCCCGGTGCCAGCCGTCCTACGTCACCACCTTTCAAATGCCCGACATCCAGCAGTACTCCGCGGCCAACAATACCGTGTTCAGCTAATACACCGACATCAACATGATCATGTCCATGCACTGTGCTATCGGCCGATACCCCGCCGTATACTTTATCGCCATACCAGGCGTGACCTAGTGCATCCATGTGCGTCGTGCCCTGTAAGTACATAAAAACTGCATCGTCTGAGTACTTAACGCCACCGGCCAGCTCATCCAGCTTGTTTACACTGTACATACTCTCGTCCTGCGTCATGAAATGCATGGCCGGAACACGCCCCGGGAACACAGGCCCGACGCCATGAGTAATCGGCAGTTGCAGCGTAAAAGTTTCACCTGAACGAACGGCTTTTATACCACGCAAGGCCTGTTTTTCATCAAGATAGTTAAGAGCGCCAAGTTGATCGTCATCGCCCCATTTCCCCCAGTTTTTGGGCATATCTTTTTGAAGGTTTTCAATATCGCTGGTCTGAGCCAACGAAACTCCGGATGCACTCATAAGTGCTGTAGCTAAAGCCATTGATAGTACTGATTTTATTGTTTTCATTGTTCTTCCTTTTTTTGTTGTTCTAACGCTTATATTAATAACTAAGTTTGATGTACTTAGTTTCTAAATATTCTTCAATTCCATGACGCCCGCCCTCGCGGCCAATTCCCGACGATTTAACACCGCCAAAAGGCACTGCCGCGTCAGATATAACGCCGCTATTAACACCAATCATTCCAACTTCAAGAGCTCTCGAAAGACGTTTTATTTGCCCTAAATTCTGGCTGTAAAAGTAGGCAGCTAATCCGGTTTGTTGCTGTCTGAGTTCTTCTAATAAAGCTGTCTCATTGTCGTATTGAACAATAGGTGCAACGGGCCCGAAGATTTCTTCATTCACACAATGCATAGAGCTATCAGCGTTGAGTAACACGGTCGGGTAATACCAGCGCTCTGAGTTTACCCACCGCTCTCCGCCACAGGCGATTACGGCGCCTTTTTTTACTGCATCTGCGACTATCTGCTCTACTTTTTCGAGTGCATTTTCGTTAATCAATGGACCAATATCGACGGACTCATTTTTGCCGTTACCCAACATGAGTTGATTTACCCGGGCGATAAATTTCGCAGTAAACTCATCGTAAATTTTGGCATGAACGTAAAAGGCATTAGCACATACGCAGGTTTGCCCCGCATTACGAAATTTTGATTGGATAGCTCCTTGCACTGCACGCTCGACATCTGCGGTTTCACAAACAATAAAAGGCGCATTTCCGCCGAGTTCAAGTGAGAGTCGCTTAATCGTTGAAGCTGATGAAGCCATGAGTAAACGCCCGACTCGAGTTGAGCCGGTAAAACTTAACTTTCTGACCACGGCACTTTCACTGAATATTTTGCCAATAGCCTCCCCGTCGCCGGTTACAATGCTTAAAACACCTTCGGGAATCCCCGCCTGTATCGCTAACTCAGCAATTGCAATTGCTGTCAGTGGGGTTTCAAGAGCAGGTTTAACCAACATTGTGCAACCAGCCGCCAGTGCCGGCGCAACTTTTCGCGTGATCATCGCCGCAGGAAAATTCCAGGGAGTTATCGCAGCACAAACACCTACCGGCTCGGTAATAACCATCATCGATTCATCGATTGACGAGTACGGCAGAACGCTCCCCTGGTCTTGCAGGCCTGGCTGCGCATACCATTGAATGTAACTTGCTGCGTAACGTATCTCGCCTCGCGACTCAGATAATGGTTTACCCTGCTCACTGGTCAAAATGCCAGCAAGCTCCTCTTCCTTTTCAAGCATGAGTTGATACCAGCGGAACAGCTTCTCGCATCGCTCTCTGAGAGGAACGTCTCTCCACTTGTAAAAAGCGGTTTCCGCAGACTCTATAGCACGGAAAATTTGCCTCGGTGTTAAATCGGGTACGTGACCTATCACATGTCCAGTTGCAGGATCATCAACAGCTATTGAGCTTTTTGTTGACGTACCAACCCGGCTGTTTTTTATTAACTCCACGTTATCGGGCTGTAAAACTTGTTCATTATTCATCGTTCGGTAAGTCCCTTTTTTGCTCTATGCGCCAGCGTTTTTGTTTTTTAACTAAGGTAGACTGATCAACTCCCAGAGCACTGGCTGCCGCCCGCGTGGTACCGTGTATCAATAACGCCTCTTCAATTACTCTCTTCTCAAGCATCTCTACCTGTTCTTTTAGCGAGCAACCTTCACGCCCTAACGGCCTGTCAGTTGCTATTTCTATAGGTAACTGAGCCGTTGTGATCAGCGACTGTTCAGAAGTCACCATTAATCGTTCTGTCAGGTTAATCAGCTCGCGAATATTGCCCGGCCATTCATATTGTTTAAGACGAGCAATCACATCCGCATGCCAACGACAGTCCAGCTCATAGTTTTCATTGAAATGGTTGAGATAATGTTCAAGCAGTACGGGAATTTCTTCAATCCTTTCTCGCAGGGGAGGCAGTTCAATCGGTACCACACTTAATCGGTATAACAAGTCTTCGCGAAAATGACTTTCGGCAACCAGTTTCTTTAAGTCATGATGTGTTGCAGAAATTAACCGAAAGTTAGTCTGTTTAAACGAAGTAGCACCGACCGGCAAAAACCGTTTTTCATCAATAACTTTAAGTAACTTGGCTTGAAGAGTTAGTGGCAAATCACCAATTTCATCAAGAAACAAAGTGCCATTATTAGCCGCCTCAAGTAACCCTGTCTTGCCTTTCTCCGAGGCTCCGGTGAACGCCCCGGAAGCATAACCAAATAACTCAGACTCAAGCAGAGACTCTGGCATCGCGGCACAATTTAATTCAATAAAAGGCCCGTTAGCGACATTGCTGTAACTATGAATAGTCCGTGCAAGCAGTGTTTTCCCGGTACCTGTTTCTCCCTGTAGCAACACTTTTGCAGAGGAGCTCGCGACTCGTTTTGCGAGATCATAGCAAGCTCTCATTTGCCGACTAATGACAAAAGGCTCTTTATGGCCATCGGTTGAAACAGAAGCCCCATATTGCTCTCGTAAGCTCAGTAACTGTTCCAGTTTTTCCTGCGCTCTTTTAGCTTTTAGCAGCTCAGTGACATCCCGAACCGTGGTAACGATGTACTCAATACGCCCGTCGGAGTCGAACATTGGTGTACCAGAAACTAAAATTTGGTGCTCTTTACTTACGTCCTGCGTCAAAGTGACAGGTCTTCTTTCTTTCAAAACCTCCAATGATACCGAGCGCGAAATATAGCCACGTTTTACAACTTCGGACATATGTAACCCCCGAAGCTTTTCCTTCGGAATACCGGTAATACGCTCATAAGCCGTATTAACCGTTATCGTAATGCCGTTACCATCGGTGATATAAACACCGTCGCTCATCGCATCTAATACACGCTGTAACCTATCGCTACCGAACATCGCTCTGCTCCTTTTTAGGTGCGCGCAAACGCCAGCCATATAGCAAAAAACATAACAGCAACCCAGCAGCGAAAGCCCAAGTTGCTCCTTTAACTACAAGAATTGCCCCGATAATTCCAGCTATGCCCAAGTCGCGTTCCGTTTTTGCTTCCTGAATGCCAATACGAACGCTGACGTAGCCTTGTATAAGCAAAGTCAGAGCTAAAGCAATTCCCAGAATCGGTTGAACTAAGCTAACCACCGGCAGAAGTAAAAGGCCGGTATTGGTTCCCCAGCGAAAAGAACCCGCGCCTCCAAAAATGGAGTCCATAGCTTTCCGCCCTTTTTTAAAGCGCTCAACAATTACCACATGCATTGCCGCCCATAACGGTCCGCACATCGCAACATCCGGGCCAATTATGCTCATACCAAAGTTGCGGGCACCAAAAATGAGATGCGCGCGGTCGGCGTTGTAATCAATTTTTTCGTCCTGACGCATCTCATCTGCTTCCGCCAGAATAGCTTTGCTCTGTAACACATCGCCGAACAGCACAATATAAGCTGCCAGCACCGTTGGCATGGCAGTTAAAAACATACTAAGAGGCGGTAGCCCGACACCAAAAACGGTGTAATGCGCGAATAAGGTTGCGAAGTCAGGTGATGTTATGCCCCATTCGATATCTGGCCATGGAGCTTCTGAAGCCAGTGGTGCAATCACAATAGCCAATGCAATAATGGGAAAGATACCAAGCTTACCCAGTGCACGAAGAACCCAATGTTTATTCTGAACCGTCGCGAAATGTCGTGAAAAAATAAGATAAAAAGCAATGCCAACCGCAATTGAAATAGTAAACGGGTAGGATTCGAAACGGCCTCCCTCCTCAAATACTACCGCTACCGCAGCTAAACCGGAGCCCATGATAATTCCAGCTTTTATAGCGCTGGGAATAAGCTGTACTACCCGTTTTGCAACACCGGATGCTCCAAGCCCAATGGCAAAAAGTCCCAGCATCATCTGAAACGCTATTAAAGCATGCACTCTCGCTTCCCCCTCCGGAAAGGTCGATACGTACATCATCAATAAAGGAATAGCGGGCGTTATCCATCCTGGAACAACAGGGTCGCCCAATAAATGGTGCAGCAGATAAAACGCGCCGTTAATCAGAACAACGGCTAATGCCGCTTCAAATGGCATTCCCAATAATTCGGTCATTAATGATATTGCCGCCAAATCGACGGCGCACATTAATAATCCCTGCAGATAGTCTGGCCACTCAAAGCGATAGTGCAGAAATGGCAATCTGACCTTGAATGGTCCCATAGGCCAGAAAGGTGCTTCCGCCCCGTCTTTTCGTTGTTTCCATAACGACATAATGAGTCCTTTTAGTAAGCGGCCTGATAAATTGCTTCGATATCATCGACGCTAAGTTCACGAGGGTTATTTCTCAATAAACGAGTCACACCACTCGCCGCTTCAGCTAGTGAACGCAGATCACTGAGTTCAATACCAAACTCTCTTAATCCGCCGGGAATTTCGACAGCCCGACAGAGGGATTCAAGTTTCTCAATAACGAAGTCTCCTGCGTCGGCTTCGCTAATCGTGGCCTCAGCCCCCATTGCCAGCGCAATATTGAGAAAATCATTTGGGCAGGATGATAGATTCCAGCGCATGACGTGAGTGAACATCAATGCATTACTAACCCCATGCGACAAGTGATAACGCCCGCCCAAGGGATAAGCCAAGGCATGTACTGCACCAACTCCTGCATTTCCGAATGCCAACCCAGCCATTAAGCTACCGGTAGCCATACGTTCTCTTGCGTCGAGATCATCAGGGCGTTGATATGCGTCAGGCAAGGCGCGAATAATCATTTTTATGGCGCCTACTGATAACGCCCGGGTGATATCTGAAGCAAAATTGGAAATATAACTTTCTACGGCGTGCACCAATGCATCAATGCCACTTGCTGCCGTTACAGATGGAGGGCAACTCTGTGTCAATTCCGGTGCAACAATCGCCACATCCGGCAGCAGTTCATCGCTGACAATCCCCTTTTTCAGTTGTGCCTCTACGTCTGACAGAATGGATATATTAGTGACTTCGGAGCCTGTTCCTGCGGTGGTTGGTAAACAAATTAAAGGTACGGTTCGCCGCGCACAATTGCTCTCGCCAAACAGTTCGTTCAAAGCTCTCTTCTCACTTTGATATACCGCAACAGCTTTTGCGGTATCCATTGCACTGCCGCCACCAATTCCAATAATCCCATCACAGCTTTCATTAATGAAAACGTCACGGCACGATTCAACGACATGGGTTTCTGGCTCCGCTGATATCTCAGAGTAAATGACAATACCCGTAATGCCCTGACTTTTAAGTTCGGCAACAATAGGTTGGATTAGCCCGGCATCAAGTACGCCTTTATCCGTTACAATTAAGGGATGCCTCAAGTTAAGCCTGCACATCTCGGAAAATAGCTGGTTACTTGCTCCTGAGCCGGTAAGCAATCGTCCCGCCGTTTTAAAAACCTGTACGCTATTAGCTGTCATAGATTTCCTTCATCTATACCTTCAAGTTATGTCAATAAACTGTAGCAAAACCCGTACCACTCACAACAAAATTATATAACCCTTTGTTTTTAAATTACTTTATGTGACTTCACCTGCTGAAATTAAAATATTCTGATGAATTTCATCATCAATATACCAATATTTGATGAGATATTTCATCAAATAGTTAAATGTAAATACATTAAAAAACCATAAAAAACATAGAGTTACTCGAAGCCTACCGTTTGGCACAAGCATTGCTACTCAAACCGCTGACATTAGTCACATAATAAAAAACCAGGGATTATAAAAATGAATAACAAATACACTATTTACCGGTCGCTAGGTATTGCAGGAATGTTAATCAGTGGAAGCTCAGCAGCGCAGACAACTCCGGACTGGGATTTCAACTTTAACGGCTACATCAATGCACATGCGGTATACGCAAGCTGTGATGACTCTAATAACACCGTCGCAGGAAACGCCCTGCTATGTATTGGTGAAGACGCTACGTCAGTATCAAATGGATATAGCCCGTCCAGCTTTCAATTCTCAGCAACAACTCAGACACATGACTTCGATATAAAAGCATTTTTAGCAATTGAGCCAGGATCTACTGATAACAGTGCCTTTAACGGCAACGGAGATAACAGGGCTTATCGTGCGTATTTTACGGTAGGAAATGACGATGTCGGAACTTTAAAAGTCGGACGCGGATATGGAGTATTCGGCATTGATGTTGTTTTAGAGGATATGGCATTGAGTGGTGTCGGCGCACCAGCCTCAATTCGCAGTCCATTGAATACCTCGCTGGGTGCGGCAGGTTATGGTTATATTTTTGCCGACCGGCTTTCTCAAATTACATACAGCCGGGCATTAGGAGAAAACTTCCACGCAGATATCGGTATTTTTCAACCATTAGATTCGGTCAGTTTCGGTGGCAATGGCTATGTTGGCGATTCAGGTTCGGAGCGCCCGGGACTTCATGGACGGCTTCGCTATAACTACGACTACGGGTTTGTTTCAACAACCTTCTATAATCAAAAGGTCAGTACCTCACTTGATGATTACGATGCAAAAGGAATCGACATCACCGCGGCTATCCAGTTTGATGACACTCGTTTATCACTTTCAGCTTTTGATGCGTCAGGCCTGGGCTATTACGGGTTATTAATTGATGCAGCAGATGTCAACGGCAGCCCCCGCGACAGCTCAGGTTGGTTTACACAGCTAACCCATCAATTTGGTGCAACCAAAGTTGGCCTGAATTATGGCACCTCAAAAGTGGACTTAGCTGGCGTAGACAGCTTAGAGCAAGTCAAACAACAAACAAAAATCAGCGCTGCCGTTTACCACACCTTGTGGGATATTTTTACAGTTTCGGCTGAAGTGTCGGCGCTAGAAGCAGAAAACCACATGAACCAAAGCATTAAAAATGAAGCTTTCAGTATCGGCTTTGCGTTGTCGTTTTAAGTATTAACATTATTCTCCAATAAACTGTCATTGCTCGCACTTTTAGAGTAATGGCAGTCTACACTGCTAGTTCAATACCTAAGCACCATTTGAAAGTCCTCTTCCTGTCTTCTAAATTCAATACTTTAGGCTCATTCAGCACTCCAACAGAAGTTGACCGAAGCAATGGCGAATTCAGGCATCATACTGGTGGCGTCAGCGGCGCTGTTCTGGGGACTGTCCGGTGGAATAGCTGGCGTCCTCATCAATGACGGTTGGAATGCCGTTTTAGTATCTTTTTGCCGGGGTGCTGTCGGGCTTATATTTGTGCTGATGTGGTTGGTTTTAAGACCTCGTAATAGTGGGCTCACTAACAGTAAGTTATGGTTGTGGTCTATCATCGCCGGACTTGGGGTCTCCGGGAATTTCGCTTTTTATTTCTTCAGTATTTCTAAGAGTAGCGTTGCCGTTGCAGCGACACTCATGTATTGCGCCCCCATATTTGTTTACCTGATTTCTTTCGCTATTAAAATTGAACGCCCCACGTTAAGCAAATGTGCTGCAATATTGTTAGTCATGGCTGGTGTCGTATTGCTCACCCGTGTGTATCAAATCGACAGCAGTGGTATTACTCCTATAGGCGTCATAGCCGGACTTCTTTCAGGTATGTCACTGGCGCTTTTTATTTTTGGCTTTAAATACGCCGCCAGGCAAGGTAGTCCGCAGGCGGTTCTTGCAATCGCATTTTCTACCCTGACACTGGCTCTGGGGACATTAATTGATATAGAGGAAGCCGGCAGAGTCGTCAACTCAGCAGACTGGCCGCTCTTTGCTATTCTCGGAGTACTGGGCGGTGGCGCATCATTTATTCTTTATATTATTGGGCTGAGAAGAACATTGCCCGCGCTGGCATCTATAGTGGCGACAATAGAACCCGTTACGGCAGCGCTATTCGGCGTGATTATTTTAGGTGAGGTGCTGGCTTACACGCAGGTACTAGGAATGCTGATAATACTGGCTACGGTCACTGCGCTGGGTGTTTATTCGAGCAAACAGTGAAGCTTTTGCTCAGATTACCTCAGTGTATTTGTCCGGAACCCTGTTACAATAACCACAGAAACCTGACACAGAAAGTGGCCCCTTTAATGCCTATAAATACGCCTGAAAATATCTCGGATAACACTTCTGAGACTTCACCTGAACTCCTTCACTTTAATCAACTGAACCTGCCGCCAGCGTTACTGGCACGGCTTGATGAAATTGGTTATCAACAAATGACACCGGTTCAGTCCTTAAGCTTGCCGATCATTTTAAATAACACCGATGCCGTTGTTCGCGCGGATACCGGTTCAGGAAAAACCACCGCTTTTGCGCTGACTTTGCTGGCAAAGCTGGAGGCAAAAAGCTTTTCGCCACAAGCGTTGGTATTGTGCCCTACTCGTGAACTCGCCCATCAGGTTGCTGACGAGATCCGTAAGCTGGCTAAATCAATGCTTAATATCAAAATACTTACCCTGTGCGGTGGCGAGCCATCACGTATTCAGACCAACTCGCTTGAGCATGGCGCTCATGTTTTAGTTGGCACACCCGGGCGGGTACTTGATCATCTTGAGCAGCGCAATGTTGATTTGTCCATGTTGACGACTCTGGTTCTTGATGAAGCCGACCGAATGTTAGAAATGGGATTTCAGGACAGCCTGAACGCCATCGTCAAACACATTCCAAAAACACGACAGACACTATTATTCAGTGCCACCTACCCTAAAAATATCGCCGCGTTAGCAGAACAGGTGACAACTAAGGCAAAAAATATTGAGGCTATTCAAGAGCAGGCAAAGCCACAAATCGAACAGCTCTTTTATGCCATGAATAATGAAGACAGCGCACAGCTGGTAATGAATTTACTGGGCGAGCATCAACCTGAAAACTGTCTGGTTTTCTGCAATACCAAGAACGAAGTAAAAGACATTTTTAACACACTTCATGCCAATAAATTCAGCGTATTGGCTTTGCATGGTGAGCTCGAACAGAAAGATAGAGATCAGGCGATTATACAATTTAGTAATGGCAGTGCTCGCGTACTCATTGCAACCGATGTCGCTTCCCGTGGGTTGGATATTGCTGAACTTGATTTAGTGATTAGCGTTAATATGGCTCATGATTTAGACACCCATACCCACCGCATAGGTCGTACTGGCCGCGCGGGCAAAGAAGGCGTCGCAATAACCTTAATTGCTGAAAAAGATGATTATAAAATGCGTTTGCTTGAGGATACTTTCGCAGAACCCATTCAGGTAAAGCCTGCGCCAGCGCTGTCTAACAGCACACCGCTGAAAGCTAATATGTCGACCATACAAGTCAGTGGCGGGAAAAAGGACAAGTTGAGACCGGGTGACATTGTTGGCGCCCTCACAAAGGACAAGGTTCTGAGTGCTGACGACATTGGAAAGATAAAGCTGGAAAGTACCTTTGGTTTTGTTGCCGTAAACTCCCGTTTGGCTAAGCACGCTTTAGGGCTTATTAATAACAATAAAATAAAAGGTAAGAAGTTTCGGGCGAAAGTACTTTAATTTGCGGTGCCTCAGCCTGCGCTCTTAAATGACAATATAAAAAGCGGTGATACTCTCTTGGTTCTGAAGAGAATACCACCGCTTACACGCTTAACTATTATTTCAGATCAAAGCGGTCTAACTGCATGACTTTCGTCCATGCCTGAACAAAGTCGTTAACAAACTTCTGGTCTGCATCACTCATTGCATACACTTCTGCAACAGCACGCAATTCAGAGTTTGAACCGAAAATCAGATCAACCGTCGTTGCAGTATATTTCTGTTCTCCAGTTTTACGATCAAAGCCTTCGTATATCGCTTCGTTGTCCGATGACTTTTTCCATTCGTTATCCATGCTTAGCAGGTTAACGAAAAAGTCATTATTCAACGTGCCCGGCTGGTCTGTGAAAACACCATGATCACTGTCGTTATAATTAGCGTCCAGCGAACGTAAGCCACCCACTAATACCGTCATTTCCGGTACCGTTAAGGTTAGCTGGTCAGCTTTATCTACCATATGCTGAGCTGGTGAAACACGGTTGCCTTCAGCATAGTAGTTGCGGAATGCGTCAGCTTTAGGCTCAAGGAACGAGAACGAGTTAACGTCCGTCATTTCCTGAGAGGCATCAGTACGACCCGGCTCAAAAGGTACCGTCACATCGTAACCGGCATCTTTCCCCGCTTTTTCAATAGCCGCAGCGCCGCCTAAAACGATAACATCAGCCAAAGACACGTACTTGTCGCCGGACAGCTCATCATTAAAGTCTTCCTGAACGCCTTTCAGCGTATCCAGCACTTTCTTAAGCTCAGCCGGGTTGTTCGCTTCCCAGTTCATCTGAGGCTCTAATGCAATACGAGCGCCGTTAGCACCGCCACGCATGTCAGTACCGCGGAAGCTTGATGCCGAAGCCCAGGCCGTACGAACTAACTGAGGCACGCTAAGGCCTGAGTCCAGAATTGCAACCTTAAGCTGCTCAACGTCATTCTCGTTAATCAGTTCAAAATCGACTGCAGGAATTGGATCCTGCCACAGAAGATCTTCCTGCGGAGCCATATCACCAAGATAACGCTGTTTAGGCCCCATATCGCGGTGCGTCAATTTGAACCAGGCTTTTGCGAACGCCAGTTCAAACTCTTTAGGGTCTTCATGGAAGCGTTTAGCAATTTTGCGATACTCAGGGTCTTCTTTTAGCGAAAGATCCGTCGTAAACATAATAGGTGCGTGACGCTTGCCTTCAACGTGAGCATCAGGAACTAAATTAGACGCCTGACCATCAACAGGGATCCACTGAATAGCACCGGCTGGACTCTTAGTCTGTTCCCACTCAAAACCAAACAGGTTATCCAGATACTGAGTTGTCCAGGCTGTCGGGTTCACTGACCACGCCCCCTCTAAACCACTGGTAATGGTATCTTCGGCGTTACCTTTACCACATTTATTTTTCCAGCCCAGACCTTGCTCTTCAACACCTGCAGCCGCGGGTTCCGCGCCTAAACATTCTTCTGGCTTGTGCGCACCATGTGCCTTACCAAAGGTATGTCCACCGGCAATCAGAGCAACGGTTTCTTCGTCGTTCATTGCCATGCGGCCAAAGGTGTCACGGATGTCCTTCGCAGCCAGTAAAGGATCAGGCTTGCCGTTAGGGCCTTCGGGGTTAACATAAATCAGACCCATCTGAACAGCGGCCAGAGGGTTTTCAAGTTCGCGATCGCCTGAATAACGCTCATCACCCTTTAACCATTCTTTTTCGGGGCCCCAGTAAACAATATCAGGTTCCCAGGCATCTTCACGTCCGCCGGCAAAACCAAAAGTTTCGAAACCCATAGACTCAAGCGCAACGTTACCGGTTAGCACCATCAAGTCAGCCCATGAAATATCTCTTCCGTATTTCTGTTTGACCGGCCATAACAGACGGCGCGCTTTATCCAGACTGACGTTATCCGGCCAGCTGTTCAAAGGTTCAAAACGTTGCTGAGCGCCTGCCGCACCGCCGCGGCCATCCTGAACCCGGTAGGTTCCGGCACCATGCCAGGCCATACGAATAAAGAATGGACCATAATGACCGTAGTCGGCTGGCCACCAGTCCTGATCAGAGGTCATCAGCTCTTCAATGTCTTTTTTAACCTGCTCAAGGTCAAGCTGACTGAAGGCTTCGGCATAATCAAAATCATCGCCGTAAGGGTCTGATTCAGGACTATGTTGACGCAATGGCTCTAAATTGAGCTTATTTGGCCACCAGAAATCGTTCGACTTAGGCTCTGGAGAATTCACCTCATAAGATGCGTTTTCCTGAGCATTTGCAACACCCGTTCCGGCTGAAAACGATATCGCAATCGCTACAGCGGAAAGTAAAGGTACTGTTTTCTTAAACATGATTAATTACCCTTTTCGTTAGACACAATAAGTGCGTCAGTAATATAAAACAAACGCAGTGTTTTAGGGGGCTCAGATAGGCTCGAAAAATAGATTGCCATAATCGGATTGTCAGTCTTGACCCAAAATTTTCAGTCATCAATATGTTAAGAATGTTTAAAAATTGAGGTAAAAATAACGATCTGGGTATATACCTACAACTAAGTTAATTGTTAATACAGTGTAGGTTTTATCATGAATAAACACAGAAAAAGCTACTTAGCCCTATGTACTTTTGCCGCTTTAAGTTCGTTTGCTCTCCAACCGCAGGCTCTGGCTATGCAGCAAGATCGCAGTGAGGATGACGAGGAAGCTATAGAGAAAATTACAGTCGTGGGCAGTAATATTCGGGGGGCGCAAGCAGCTGGTCGGCTTCCGGTGACTATCCTCGATTCAGATGACATCATTAATACAGGTGCCGTAACCGGAGATGAACTGCTTCGCTCTATTCCTCAGGTGGGCGATATCAGTTTTAACAACGAGCGATCTATTGGTGGCGTTAATGATGCCCGTGGCGATGTCGCTTCCATTAACTTACGAGGTATCGGCACAGGTAATACCTTAACTCTGCTCAACGGTCGTCGCTTGGTTCTGCACCCGGGAACCCAGACCGAGAATTTTGTTCCTGTCACCACAGTAAACTCAAACACGCTTCCGGTAACCGGCTTAAGACGACTTGAAGTACTTCGTGATGGTGCTTCAGCACTTTATGGAACCGATGCCGTAGCTGGTGTCGTTAACTATGTTCTGAAAAAAGAAGTCACTCAAACTCAGTTAAACCTGAGCGCTGGCAATGCTGAAGGAACTTCAATGCAACAGTACCTTGCCAGCGGTTCAACCGGCGTGTTTTTTAACGACAATAAAAGCCATTTAAGTTTGTCTTTCGCTTATTACACCCGTGATGAAATCGGTGCCAATGAGCGCTCATATTCAGCCAGCGAAGACCGTCGTTTTAACGACAGAATACCTGAAGCTTTTGTTGGCGATACTCAATTAGACAACCGTTCGCTGTCCAGCCCCTGGGCAATATACGATGGTGAAAATATCGGCCGTTTCCATATTCGGCCGGAATCTATGGGTGACTGCTTCCAGACTTTGTCTGATGGAGTCTGTGCTGCTGAAGGCTCCATTCCCAGAGACATGCGTTACGACTCAGCTCAGGATCAGAGCATGACCTCGGCAATAGACCGGGTAAACCTATTTGCTTATTACACACATTCTCTTGCACCTAACTTAGAGCTTTTTGGCGAGGCCTTGTACTACGAGGCGCTATCTAAGCGTCGGCGCGAGCAAAATGCCAATCTTACTGCACAACGCTTCACCATCAGCGAAGATGCCGCTTACAACCCATTTGGCGAAACCGTGACATTAAGAAACATACGGCCAATGGATGTCGGCCCAAGAAGAATAGAGGTTGAAGACTCCAGTTACCGTTTACTGGGAGGCATAAAGGGTTACTCGAAACAGTGGGAATGGGAATCCGCCCTACTCTATTCCAGAGCCGACACACTGGATACGGGTTATAACCGCATCCGCGTGAGTGCGCTGCATGAGGCGATTAACTCAACCAATATAGAAGAAGCCTATAATCCATTTATTGGCGGTAACCCGGATAACGTAAACAACGGCACGTCAGTCTATAACTCAGCCGCGGTTATAGCCGGGCTGACCGAAGACATAACCCGTGACAGTACCAGCGAACTAGCGCAATGGGACTTCAAATTATCAAACCCCGTGCTTACATCCTGGTACGCAGGTGACATTGGTATTGCCGCGGGCGTTGAGTATCGCTACGAAGCCTATGCCGATGATCGTCACTATTTGCTGGATGGCTCTACCCCGTTCTACGATCAAGTCACTGGCGAGCTCATGACTAACTCTGATGTTCTCGGTAGCAGCTTTACACCAGACTCAGAAGGCAGTCGCAACGTATTTTCCGCTTATACTGAGCTTCTGGTACCGCTGCACGAAACCATTGATATGCAACTGGCGCTTCGTTATGAAAGATTTAACGATGTCGGCAGCGTAACCAAACCCAAAGTCGCCCTTAGCTGGTTGCCGATGGACTGGTTGCAATTAAGAGCATCGTACTCCGGTGGTTTCCGCGCACCTAACTTACCTCAGGTGGTTGAGGAAAGTGTTTCCCGAACCAATTCCAGAACCGATCCTGTTATTGATGACCGCTACAGCATAACCGAGATTAGAGGCGGCAATAGCAAACTCACACCAGAAGACGACGAAATTTATAATGTCGGTTTTGCCATTACCCCTTTCGATAACTTTCTTATTACTGTCGATCGCTGGACAATTGAACAAGAAAACGTTGTCGGAATTTTAAACAGCCAAACCCACTTACTTTATGATTCACTGCTGCGTTCACAAGGCAGCTCAAATCCAGCCGTTATACGTAACGATGACCTGGAAGTTGTTTACGTAAATAATCAGTACGACAACCTTGAAGTTCGGGAAATTTCCGGCACCGATATCAGTATTAATTATGAAGTTAACAGTGAGGCATTTGGGTTGTTCAACTTTTCCTTAAATGCAGCTCACTTGCGTAAATTTATGCAAACCCCGGACCCTATAAGTGCCATTGTTCTGGAAGCTCAGGAAAATGGTAACCCTGCCGTTCCTATTGACATTCCGGTGGTTGGCGCAGGTGATTTACGGCAAATGGACGGCAACCCTAAATGGCGTTCGTTTGCTCGTCTAGACTGGGATCTCGGGAACTGGGGCGCGGGTATACGAGTCAACTATGTTGATGACTTTTACGAAACTAGCGTTACAACGTCGGATGGAGACATGATGCCAATTGATAGCTGGATCACAACCGATATCTATCTCGACTACTATTTTAATCAGGAGTCACTCGATGGCTTAAGTCTGCGAATCGGTGCCCGCAATCTGGCTGATAAAAACCCGCCCATTGCAGATGAAAGCTTCGGTTACTTTTCCGATGTTCATTCAAATCGTGGACGTTATACATACGCAACTTTGTCGTGGGCATTTTAGGAGTATAAATGCTCACACTAGCTAATGTTGCGTTATTAAGCCAGTTAGCACTTCAGCAGCCCGGAGAGACGGATAAAAAACCGGAGGACTGCTCTTTTGAGCAGATCGAGTTCACTATCAATTTTGCTGTGGGACGCCTGAACCATTGTGAGAAAACAGGTGATAATCAATACAAGCTTTTTCTGGAGCCTGAACGGGAAAAAATTAACCCAAGTCCCTGGTATGCTTTTGCGGTAAAAAATAAAACTGAAACAAGCCAAACAATCGATATTACTTTGGTCGCCAGTGAAGGGGTTTCTCGATATAAACCCAAACGTAGTGAAGGCGATGATATTTGGCACGCAATTCCATTTTCTGAGGGCGACGGCACGCTTCAATTTGAATTAACCCTTTCAGGCCAAACCAAAGAGTATATTGCCGGACAGGAGATTATTGATAACGTTCATTATATTGAGTGGCTCAGTAGTCTTATTAAAGAGCCGCAACAGACCGAAGTTATTTCTCTTGGTGTCTCCAGTGAAGGGCGTAACCTGGCAGCTCTGGAGCATAGAGTTGAGTCCAGCGATAAATGGATAATTTTAATTGGCCGTCAACACCCTCCCGAAGTTACCGGCGCGTTAGCACTACTGCATTTTGGTGAGTTGCTGTTTAGCGACGAGCCTTACGTCGTTAAATTTCGACAAAAGTACAACATTCTATTGGTACCCAATATGAATCCGGATGGGGTCTATCATGGTAACTGGCGCTTAACCGCGGCAGGCATCGATATGAACAGAGACTGGAAAAATCTGACCCTGCCGGAAACTCAGGCCATGGCTAATTATCTCAAAAAGCTGGTTAAAGACGGCGGCAAAATTGAATTTGCAATTGACTTCCATTCTACCAGAAAAAATGTGTTTTACACCATGCCTGAAGACTACGAACCCCGCAGTGGCGTGCCTTTGAGAAACCCTCAAAGAGTCTACAACTGGATTGAGGAAATTGAAGAACTTGTCGGTTCAGTAGAACTTGATTATCAGCCCGGAGCTCATCCTGAAAGTGGTGTTTTTAAGCAGTTTATCGCTGATGAATTTGCCGCTCACGCGGTGACCTATGAAGTAAGTGACAACGAAGAACGCAATAACATTAAAAAGGTTGCGGAAGCCGCTCTGATCTCTTTAATTAACCGCTTAGATTAAAGGTTTCGTAAAGGGCCTTGCTGACTGACCGAGGTGTAGCTAGCTTTAAAGAGAGATAACCGCTTGGTTACTTTTTTGAATAACTACTCTCAACTAAGGAAGCATTATGAAGAAAACATTAATTGCAATTGCATTGATTGGAACTTCAACTAGCGCGTTTGCCGACTCTCCTAACTGGGATAAAATTCAGGCCTCCTACATAGAAACCGATATTGAAACGCCTATCGACGAAGACATTACAATGGATGGTTACGCCGTAGCCGGCTCGCTTTCATTAAGTGACTCAATTTTTGTATTGGCCAATTTCGACTCCGTTGGTGATGAATCGGATCTCGGTGATGTTGATTTAGATTCACTTAATGCAGGTATCGGCTTTAATCACGGTATCACAGAGTCGACCGACGTCTTCGCCACAGTTACATACGAAAAGCTTGAACTTGTTGGTTCAGTAGACGCCCTTGGCTCAGAATCTTTCGATGAATCAGGATACGGAGCCGGCGTTGGCATTCGTTCAATGATCACCGACTTTTTTGAGCTGTCGGTGAAAGCTGACTATCTGGACATTGATGACGAAAATGGTATTCGTTATGACGCTTCAGCTTTCTTTCACTTAACCAGTAACCTCTCTCTTGGTGTTGGTTATAAACTCTACGATTTAGATGAAATCGATCAAGACGTCGATACTGTCGCCGCAACTGTTCGGTACAGTTTCTAACTCTTAGACTGAATGCTTAAACGCTGGCGTGTCAACTTCTATAGAGACATGCCAGCACATCAATCCAACATTTTAAACTTCTCTAATTCATTATTTTTTCGGCAAAAAGCCGATCTAACTTTAAGAAACCTTCGTAGCTCTCTATACTCTATTAGTAAATTTAGAATAAACGCTTAAAATCAAAGCGTAAAAATACCTATTTTTATACAGGGGAGAGCAAATGAATAAAAAAGAAGAGGAAGTGCTCCGCGGAGACAAAGATCTCGAGCGCGAGCGCAAAGCTGACGACCCAATGATTCCTGACGGTGAAGTCAATCCAATAGATACAGATTATCAAGTAGGACAAGATAACGTTGTTATGAAAGTAGGACCTTTTGGTCTGGATTTCCATAACCGCGTATTCGCTATCTCCGGACTTGCGATTGTCGCCTTTGTGGTGATTACTTTAATGTTCCAGAATCAGGCGGAACCGGTATTCACAAGTACAAAAAATTGGTTAACGGCTAATTTAGACTGGTTCTTTATTGGGGCAGCAAATATTTTTGTGCTTCTGTGTCTATTTTTAATTGTTTCACCACTAGGTAACGTGCGTTTAGGCGGTACTGAAGCAACCCCCGACTTCTCTTACCTGGGCTGGTTTTCAATGCTGTTTGCCGCAGGCATGGGTATTGGACTCATGTTTTATGGTGTCTCTGAGCCGATCACCCATTTTAGTGCTGCATTTGGTGGAACTGAGTTAAACGCAGATGGCATTCGTACCGACTCGGCACCTCTTGGCGGGGCTGGCGGTGACCAAGCTGCGGCAATAAAATTAGGCATGGCTGCAACCATTTTCCACTGGGCTCTGCACCCCTGGGCTATTTACGCCGTTCTTGCCTTAGGTTTAGCCTTATTTTCTTTTAACAAAGGCTTACCTTTAACTATACGCTCCATTTTTTACCCAATTCTGGGCGAGCGCGTATGGGGCTGGCCAGGTCATATAATTGATATTATTGCAATACTGGCAACCTTATTCGGTCTGGCAACATCACTTGGACTGGGTGCTTCTCAGGCGGCAGCAGGACTCAACTTTCTATTCGGCTGGGCTGAAGGTGAGACCACCGATGTGCTGCTGGTTATGGGGATAACCGCTATCGCATTAATTTCAGTTCTTGCAGGGCTGGAAAAAGGTGTACAGCGACTATCGCAAGTGAATATGTCACTGGCGGCTATTCTTATGCTGTTTGTCATTATTGTCGGCCCAACCGTGGCTATTTTCACCGGTTTCGCGGAAAACCTTTACAATTACATTGTTAACCTTCCTGCCCTGTCTAATCCGGTTGGAAGAGAAGACCTGGGTTACTCTCAAGGCTGGACATCGTTTTACTGGGCATGGTGGATTGCATGGTCACCTTTTGTCGGCATGTTTATTGCCCGCGTTTCAAGAGGTCGTACCGTACGTGAATTCTTAATTTCGGTACTATTAATACCTTCTCTGGCCTGCGTATTCTGGATGACAGTATTTGGTACCGCAGCAATAGAGCAATTCGTTGCGGGGGCCGAGCAAATAGCCAGTGAAAAACTTTCACTCAAACTGTTTATTATGCTGGAAGGCTTGCCCTGGACAGAAGTAACCTCGTTTGTGGGTATTATTCTGGTGATGGTATTTTTCATTACCTCGTCTGATTCAGGCTCACTGGTTATCGATACCATAAGCGCTGGCGGTAAAGTTGAAGCACCGGTACCTCAGCGTATATTCTGGTGTACGTTTGAAGGACTGGTTGCAATTGCGCTGATACTTGGCGGTGGCCTCGTTGCCCTGCAGGCAATGTCCTTATCGTTAGGCTTACCGTTTACCATTGTTTTATTGGCAGCCTGTTTTGCAGTCGTTCAGGGATTGCGATCCGAACCAAGAGTTGGTAAATCTGCGAAGTAGCGATTCGCGTAAGTTCTTTACCCATTTAAAAGCGGCGCTTTAGCGCCGCTTTTGCTATAACAGGTACAATTATGGAAGCCGAACATCTGGAAATTCTGAATTTTTTACGTCGTTTCCCTCCCTTCAACGAGTTACCTGAAGAAGAGCTCGTTGAGCTTGCCAAAAACACTGCTATCAGCTACTTCAAAGCAGGTTCACAAGTACTTGAATATAATGAATCGATTTCCGATTTACACGTCATTAGGAACGGTTCAGTAGAAACCTACAATCGTAACGGTGACCTGTTTAATCGTTTGAGCGAAGGTGGTTTTTTTGGTGAAGCGGGTTTACTGCGTAAAGGTCGTGTTCGATATCCTGTCAAAGCATTAGAAGATACGCTTATCTACTTTATTCCCGGCAGTTTGTTTAATCGCTTGTTCGATGAATACGACAGCTTTGCCGACGCAGTGGAAGTTGAAGGACATCGGCGCGTAAATCAGGCGGTAAAAGAGCAGGAAAACCGTAATGAATCGCTTTCAGCGACCGTTGATACAATCATTACCCGCGAGCCGGTTTCTATTGATTTGAACGCCAGTATTCATGATGCAGCCGCTAAAATGACAGATGAAAAAGTATCGTCATTACTTATTATCGATGAAACACAGCATCTTCCTGTGGGTATTATAACGGACAAAGACCTACGCAAGCGTGTTCTGGCCGTAAACCGCTCCAGTACCCACCCCGTTTCTTCTATAATGACCGAGAACCTAACATTTGTTCAGCATAATAACCGCGTATTCGAAGCCTTATTGATAATGATGCGAACCAACCTTCACCATTTGCCGGTGTTGAAGAAAGGTCAGGTTGTAGGCGTCATCGCTTTATCGGATGTGGCACAGCATGAGTCAAAAAGTACTCTGTTTATTGTCAGTGGTATTTTTAAGCAAAACTCTATTGAAGAGCTAACCGAACTTGCAGAAAGTGTCCGCGCCAGTTTTGTGCGCATGGTTAACGAAGATGCGAACTCGCGAATGATAGGTTCGGCAATGGCCACCATTGGTCGTTCATTCAAACAGCGGCTTTTAGAGCTTGGCGAGGAGAAATTCGGACCGCCGCCGGTGCCCTACTGTTTTCTGGCATTGGGCTCAATGGCACGTGACGAGCAAAGTATTGTCACGGATCAGGACAACGCTATGGTTTTACACGACGACTTTGATCCCAAACAGCACGATGCCTACTTTAAAGAATTAGCAGGCTTTGTGGCCGACGGTTTAAATGCCTGCGGCTATACCTATTGTACTGGTGGCATCATGGCCACCACCGATGCCTGGCGACAACCGTTAAAAGTGTGGAAAAATTACTTTACCGACTGGATTGAAAACCCGTCACCGGAAAAGCTGCTGCACTCTTCCATATTTTTCGATTTGGACGGTGTCTGGGGACAACAAAAATTCGCCGATGAACTCAATTCACTGATACGAAAAAAAGCCAAAGGCAATAAACGGTTTTTAGGCTCTATGGCACGTAACGCATTAAACCGAACTCCGCCTCTGGGCTTTTTTAAAGACTTTGTCATGGAAAAAGATGGCAAACACCGTGACAGCATCAATACCAAGCGTCGCGGCACCGGCCCGGTTGCTGATTTGATCCGTGTTCATGCTCTGGCCATTGGTTCATCACAGCGCAATTCCTTTACTCGTCTTGAAGACATTATTGATTCACAAATTTTGCCGCAAGGTCGCGGACCAGATTTACGTGATGCTCTGGAACTGATTTCTATGGTGCGAATTCGACACCAGGCGTTGGCTATTTCAGCTGGTGAAGTGCCTGACAATAACGTTGCTCCGGAAGACTTATCTCATTTTGAGCGTAAAAACTTAAAAGACGCCTTTCAAATTCTAAGTAACGCACAAAAATATTTGCGTTACCGTTACTCGGGAGGCTAGGCAATGCTTTATCTCGCCCCGGAAAACAAACAAAAACAAAAGCCCAGAAAATCTAAGAACATTGACTGGCCTAAACAATTTGAGACCTTAGAGCAGCTCTGCCACTCTCAGGCGCTTAAACGGTATTACAGTCAGGGCATCAGTTCGCCGGATACGCCCATTAATAAAACGCCTATGGTTGCCGTCGACTTTGAAACGACAGGTATGGATCCTGAACAGCATGGCATAGTCAGCATCGCCGCAATACCTATGACCACAGAGCGAATTTTATTTTCAGAGGCAAAAAGTTGGGTAGTTAAACCACGACGCAGTCTTACGGATGAATCCGTCGTTATACATGGTATTACTCATAGCGAAATTGAACACGCCCCCGATTTAGAAAGTATTATTGATGAGCTACTGGAGCTTGTCGCCGGAAAAGTCTGGGTTGTTCATTACCACGGCATTGAGCGCCCTTTCCTGCAACGGGGGATTAAAGAACGCCTGCATGAAAATATCCAGTTTCCGCTTATTGATACCATGGAAATTGAAGCTCGATTCCACCGTAAACCGTTATCCTTCTGGCAAAAACTGTTTGGCAAAAAACAAGAGTCTATTCGTCTGGCAGACAGCCGTACCCGCTATAACCTGCCCTTTTATCCCCCGCATAATGCTTTAACTGACGCACTGGCATGCGCAGAACTTTTGCAGGCTCAGATAGCCCATCACTTTGAGCCAGATACCCCACTTGGTGAGATTTGGCTGCCTTGATCTACCGTTGGGCACTGATTGCGTGTGAAGTTAAGTAAAAAGTCTGGACTCTGGCACCAATTAATATCACCCTTGTTCCCTTAGCTTCAGGAAAAATCGCATCAAAATTGGTCTTATAAAAAGCAAAAAGGTAACCACAATGAAAATCAGGCTTTCCATTCTTACTTTACTTTTAGGAACAGCATTATCTCATATCTCGATCGCCCAGGAGCAAGTGATTAAACCCGCCCCCAGAGTTTCAACTCAGGCTCAGGCTGAATTTTTTGCGGCTATAAACGAGCTTTGCGGTAATTCTTATGCAGGCGAAGTAACGGTCGACACGCCAAAGTCAGAAGGGTTTGAAGGTGAATTGGTGATGCACGTGCGTAAGTGTGGTGAGCAACGAATCGAAATCCCTTTTCATGTTGGAGACAACCACTCACGCACCTGGATACTAACGCAAACAGGTTCAGGTATTAGCCTAAAACACGACCATCGTAAACCTGACGGCAACTATGATCCTTTAACTATGTATGGCGGACACACAACCGACAAAGGTTATGCAACCGCACAATCCTTTCCTGTTGATGCCTATTCTAAAGAGTTATTTATTGAACTTGGCGTCCCGCAATCAAATACCAACACCTGGGAAATGTACATTCACGACGAAACCTTTACTTATCGTTTGGTTAGAGAGGGGCGAGAGTTTCGGGTGGATTTTGACTTAACAGAGCCAGTTGAAACACCTGCGACTCCATGGGGATACACAGACTAAGGTCGACAAAGTTAAAGCTAATTAATATCGCTCCAGTGCGTATTTTTATTATTTTTTTCTTCCTTTTCCATTAGCACCAGAGTCAGATAAATTTTGGTGGGCAGCGAAAGAATAACGCCAACGGCATTCATCGCTGCCCCCAAAATATAACCACGAAAATCAATAGCATCGTTGCCAATAGTCACAGCCAGCACAACATGACCTAATAAAATCAGGGTAATGCCGGTAATCATGGCAGCTTTGAGTAACTTGACTTGCGTGGCTTTTTCCACTTAAAGAACGTCTCCCGGAATACGCACCTGCCCCTCCATTAACACTCGGGCACTGCGACTCATAATGGCTTTAATGGCAGTCCATTGACCATTTACTTGTTTGCATTCAGCACCTACTTGCAAGGTACCTGAAGGATGGCCGAAATTCACCATGGTACGGTCTTTACCGTCCGCAGCCAGATTAACTGTGGTACCGGGGATGGCTGCAGCAGTGCCGATAGCAACAGCAGCAGTGCCCATCATGGCGTGATGCAATTTCCCCATAGACATCGCTCTTACCAGTAAGTCAATATCGTTGGCCTTAATGGCTTTACCACTGGATGCTGTGTAGTCTTTTGGCGTTGCCACAAAAGCCACTTTTGGGGTGTGCTGACGGTTAACCGCTTCAGCAATATCATCAATCAAGCCCATCTTCACCGCGCCATAGGCACGTATGGTTTCAAAGCGCTCCAGTGCTTCCGGATTGCCGTTAATGACTTCCTGCAACTCAGTGCCGTCGTATCCAATTTCTTCCGCATTAAGAAAAATGGTCGGGATGCCCGCATTAATCATCGTGGCTTTTAATGTGCCAATGCCCGGAACTTCCAGATCGTCAATCAAATTTCCCGTGGGAAACATCGACTCACCATCCGCTGATGGATCCATAAACTCCACCGGAACTTCAGCCGCCGGGAAAGTGACGCCATCCAGAATAAAATCACCGGTTTCCTGCACTTCACCATTAACCATAGGCACTTTATTGACAATGGTTTTGCCAATATTGGCCTGCCAGATGCGGACTTCGCACACACCATTTTCAGGTATACGCTCTGCGTCAACTAAACCATTAGCAATAGCAAAAGGCCCTACCGCCGAGGATAAGTTCCCACAGTTCCCGCTCCAGTCGACAAAAGGCTTATCAATAGACACTTGACCGAACAAGTAGTCTACGTCATGGCCTGGTTGCTCGCTTTTAGAGACAATTACGGTTTTACTGGTGCTGGAGGTAGCACCTCCCATACCGTCCGTGTGCTTTGCATAAGGATCCGGGCTGCCAATTACGCGCATCAATATAGCGTCACGCACAGCGCCCGGCTGCTGCGCCGGTTCAGGTAAGTCCTGCAGGCGAAAGAAGACCCCTTTCGATGTCCCGCCACGCATATAGGTGGCGGGAATTTTAATTTGTGGTTTATGTATCATTTTAGAACTCCTTAGCTTGCTTCTGCTTCTAAAAAGTCCTGCGCAAAACGTTGCAGTACACCGCCGGCTTCATAAATTGAAACTTCTTCTTTAGTGTCTAAACGACACTGTACCGGTACTTCTTCACTATCACCATTGGCACGGTGAATCACTAAAGTCAGTCTTGCACCAGCTTCCGGCGTACCTTTCACATCAAAGGTTTCAGTACCGTCAATATTCAGTGTTTTACGGGTTGTGCCCTCTTCAAACTGCAGCGGCAATACGCCCATACCAATGAGGTTGGTACGGTGTATGCGCTCAAAGCCTTCGGCAACAATGACTTCAACACCCGCTAAGCGCACACCTTTTGCCGCCCAGTCGCGAGACGAGCCCTGACCATAGTCAGCACCAGCCACAATAATTAGCGGTTGCTTGTTTTCCATATAGTGCTCAATGGCTTCCCACATGCGCACAGTTTTACCTTCAGGTTCAATGCGTGCCAACGACCCCTGAATCACTTTGCCGTCTTCGTCCTTCACCATTTCATTAAACAGTTTCGGGTTAGCAAAGGTCGCACGTTGCGCTGTTAAATGATCGCCACGGTGCGTTGCGTAAGAGTTAAAGTCCTCTTCCGGAACGCCCATTTTCGCCAGATATTCACCCGCCGCACTGTCAGCCATAATGGCGTTTGACGGTGACAAGTGGTCGGTGGTGATGTTGTCACCCAGCACGGCTAACGGACGCATACCCTCCATGGTGCGTTCTGCAGCTAATGCGCCTTCCCAATATGGCGGACGACGAATATAGGTAGTTTGTGGACGCCAGTCATACAGCGGATTGTTTTTCTCGCCGTAATCAACCGACAGGTCAAACATTGGGTCATACACTTTACGGAATTGCTCAGGCTTAACACTCTGTTTAACAATGGCATCAATTTCTTCATCGCTTGGCCAAATGTCTTTCAGCGTTACCGGGTTACCGTCAGGGTCTATTCCCAATACGTCTTTCTCAATATCAAAGCGAATGGTACCCGCTATGGCGTAGGCTACGACCAATGGTGGCGAGGCCAAAAACGCCTGCTTAGCATAGGGGTGAATGCGGCCATCAAAGTTACGGTTACCAGATAACACCGCTGTGGAGAACAAGTCATTGTCAATGATCTCTTGCTGTATTTTCGGGTCTAAAGAACCACTCATGCCGTTACAGGTGGTACAGGCAAACGCCACCACGCCAAAACCTAAATCTTCCAGTTCAGGCAACAATTCAGCTTCTTCCAGATACATTTTGACCGTTTTTGACCCCGGAGCCAGCGATGATTTTACCCATGGTTTACGGGTTAACCCCAGTTTGTTCGCGTTGCGGGCAATGAGGCCCGCCGCAATCATATTGCGTGGGTTGCTGGTATTGGTGCAACTGGTAATAGCTGCAATAATAACAGCACCGTCAGGCATTTTGCCTTCTTCCGGGTTCTCAATGTGCTTAGCTACGCCACGTTCAGATAACTCCGATGCCGGTAACAGCGAGTGCGGGTTAGAAGGTCCGGCCAAATTACGTTTAACTTTCGATAAATCGAACTTAAGCACCCGACCATATTCTGCTGACTTGAGGCTGTCAGCCCACAACCCGGTTTCTTTGGCAAAATGCTCAACCAATTCAACCTGATCATCATCACGACCGGTCAGTTTCAGATAATCAATAGTTTGATCATCAATATAGAACATGGCCGCAGTCGCGCCGTATTCCGGTGTCATATTAGAAATGGTGGCACGATCACCCACAGTTAAGGCTTCTGCGCCTTCGCCGTAAAACTCCAGGTAGGCACCGACCACACGCTCTTTACGCAAGAACTCGGTCATTTCTAGTACTAAATCCGTACTGGTAATACCCGGTTGCAGCTTACCGCTCAACTCAACGCCAATAATGTCAGGTAAGCGCATGTAAGATGCACGTCCCAGCATAACGCTTTCCGCTTCCAGACCACCAACGCCCACAGAGATAACACCTAAGGCATCAACCATTGGCGTATGACTGTCAGTACCCACACAGGTATCCACAAAAGCGACATTGTCGCGTACCTGAACTACCGGAGACATTTTCTCCAGATTGATCTGGTGCATAATGCCGTTGCCGGGAGGAATCACATCAACGTTTTTAAACGCCGTTTTAGTCCAGTTAATAAAGTGAAAACGGTCATCGTTACGACGGTCTTCAATAGCCCGGTTTTTTTCAAAAGCGTCTTTATCAAAACCTGCATGCTCAACGGCCAGTGAATGATCAACAATCAACTGGGTTGGCACCACAGGATTCACTTTGGCGGGGTCCCCACCTTTTTCAGCAATGGCGTCACGCAATCCGGCTAAATCCACTAAGGCTGTCTGACCTAAAATATCATGACAGACAACGCGTGCCGGAAACCATGGGAAATCGTGTTCTTTTTTGCGGTAAATCAACTGTTCTAACGATTGCGTCAGAATATCCGGCGGGCAGCGACGGACTAAGTTTTCAGCTAATACACGGGAAGTATAAGGCAGGCGCGCATAGGCACCCGGTTCAATCGCATCTACAGCAGCTTGAGTATCAAAGTACTCGAGCGTAGTACCAGCGAGTTTTTTACGGTATGAAGTCATGAGTTACCACTTATCGTCATGGTTAAACGAAAAAAGGAGCAGTAGATGACTGCTCCTGTACTATTTATCAGTCGAAGAACAGATTAACGCTCTTCTAAAGCCGGAACTTTACGCGGCTCAGGGCCTGTATAATCGGCACTTGGGCGGATAATACGGTTGTTTGCACGCTGCTCTTTCACATGAGCTGTCCAGCCGGTAACACGCGACATAACAAAGATTGGCGTAAACAATTTGGTTGGAATACCCATGTAGTGATAAGCCGATGCATGGAAGAAATCCGCATTCGGGAACAGTTTCTTCTCGTCCCACATGACTTTTTCACAACGCACAGACACGTCGTACAAGCGGCTATCGCCCACTTCTTCCGACAATTTCTTAGACCAGGCTTTAATCACGTCGTTACGCGGATCAAAATCACGGTAAATAGCATGACCAAAGCCCATGATTTTCTCTTTGCGTTCCAGCATGCCTTTCAGCTTCTGTTCAGCGTCATCAACATCTTTCATGCCTTCAATAAGCTCCATTGCCGCTTCGTTTGCACCACCATGAAGTGGGCCGCGTAAAGAACCAATGGCGCCGGTTACACAGGAGTGAATGTCTGACAAGGTTGAAGCACAAACACGAGCGGTAAAGGTTGATGCGTTGAACTCATGCTCAGCATACAGAATTAATGAAGTATTCATTACTGCTGCGTGCAGTTCTGAAGGCGCTTTGTCATGTAACAAGCGCAGGAAGTGTGCACCAATAGACTCTTCTTCAGAGTCGGTATCAATACGAACGCCGTCGTGAGTATAGCGATACCAGTACAGTACGATACCCGGGAAAGTCGCCAACAGACGTTCGATGTGATCATCTGCCTCATCAAAGCTTTCTTCCGTTTCCAGATTACCCAGCATTGAACAACCGGTACGCATAACGTCCATTGGATGCGCTGACTTTGGAATACGCTCAAGTACGTCTTTGACTTCCTGAGGTAAGGTACGTAGTGACTTCAAGCGCTTTTTGTAGTCTGTTAGCTGTTGCTTATTCGGCAACTCACCTTTCGCTAAAAGGTAAGCCACTTCTTCAAAACTGACTTTTTCTGCCAGTTCAGAAATGTCATAGCCACGGTAGGTTAAACCTGAGCCACTTTTACCAACAGTACATAATGCCGTTTCGCCGGCTGACTGTCCGCGCAAACCTGCGCCACTTAGTTTCTTCTCTGCCATAATGTTGTTCCCTTCTTGATTTCTTGTATTTGATCTCTGTCATCGTTCGTAGCCTGACGTTTACGTCAGGAACGATATCTCACCTGACATAAATGTCAGGCTACTTTTTAAATAATTGGTCTAACTTTTCTTCAAAATCGTGATAGTTCAAAAAGTCGTACAGCTCGGCACGAGTCTGCATGTCATCGACAACGGCTTTCTGATCACCGTTCTCTAAAATACTATTGTAGACGTTAAGTGCGGCTTTGTTCATTGCCCGGAATGCACTTAAAGGGTAAAGAACAATTTCCACCCCAACGTCAGCTAATTCCTGTTTATTAAACAATGGCGTAGCGCCAAATTCAGTGATATTGGCCAGAACCGGCACATTCAAGGCTTCGGTGAAGGCTTTATACTGGTCCAGCGTATGAACCGCTTCTGCAAAAATGGCGTCAGCACCGGCATCCACACAAGCCTGTGCACGTTCAATAGCGGCTTCCAGCCCCTGCTGTTGCAATGCGTCGGTACGCGCCATAATCAGGAATTGGTCATCAATACGCGCATCAACCGCCGCTTTAACGCGATCAACCATTTCTTCCTGAGTCACAATTTCTTTGTTTGGACGATGTCCGCAACGTTTTTGAGCCACCTGATCTTCAATGTGCATACCAGCAGCACCGGCACGCGTCATTTCTTTAACCGTACGGGAAATATTAAATGCCCCGCCCCAGCCAGTGTCAGCATCTACTAATAGCGGTAAGTCGGTTGCTGCAGTAATACGACGGATGTCTTCACAAACATCATTCAACGACGTCATGCCTAAGTCAGGCAAACCGAAAGACGCATTTGCCACACCAGCGCCAGACAGGTATAGCGCTTTGTGCCCAACCTTTTCTGCCATCATTGCTGTATAGGCGTTAATGGTGCCAACAATCTGTAAAGGATTTTCGTCGGCAATAGCTTGGCGCAACTTAGCACCCGGGCTTGTCATATGAGTCATGATGTTTCCTTTTCTGTTTGTAACCGTAATTCAATATTTTTACGAGACGCGCCAATATGGCGGCGCATTAGCAGATCGGCCAATTCACCATCGCGATTAGCAATAGCGTTAATAATGGCTTTATGTTCATCGAAGGCGCGCGAGACTCTCGGACCATTCATACCCATCTGTACTCGATACATACGGACAAGATAGTAGAGTTCGTCGCAAAGCATATTAATTAAATACTGATTTTTACTGCCGAGTATAATGCGATAGTGAAAATCTAAATCACCGGCTTCCTGATAGTAACTTTCACCTTCACGAACCCGCTGAGTTTCCAGGTGTTTATCTAAAAGCAGCCTCAACTCGTCAATTTCATTGTCGGGCATTTGCTCTGCCGCTAAACGGCAAGCCAGGCCTTCAAGCTCTTCCCGAATTTGATATAAGGAAATTAATCCTTCCAGAGACAAGGTAACCACTCTGGCACCAGCGTTGGGAATTCGTTCAATAAGATGGCAACGCTCAAGTCTGGCCAAAGCTTCTCGCAATGGCGCACGGCTGACATTGAAACGTCGGGCAAGCTCCGGTTCGCTAATTTTGCAACCCGCCGCAATATCTCCTTCGACAATAGCGCGCTGTATTTCAAACAAAACGCGGTCTGATGAAGTAATGGCGGAACGTTCTAAAGGGCTGACTATTTGCATTAATTGTCGACAGTAATTATTGATTTAGCTATTTTCCATGAAAAAACCGATGTTTGCAAGGTCGCGATAGAAAGATTGTCGACAATCCAAAATGTATTGTTTTTATCACGAATACCTTTCAATATAGCCCCAACGCCTTATTAAGGCTTGTGGGAGCAACATGTTCGAGTGAATTAGCATGCCTAAAGCCATAGGCCAGTGGCATTTCGCAAGGACATATCAGAGGATAAACACCCCAAAAATTGAGTATTTCATCGTTTTCGGTTTTATTTCACGGCGGTCGCTAGTAAAGTAACGCCACTTTTTTTGACTTAGACCAAAGTCGAACAGGACCAAAGTTTCAATAACTAAACGGATAATAACAATGGATCCAACAAAAATAGTCGACAAAGACGCAAGTTTTTTCGGACAACCAGGGGGCTTACAAACCCTGTTTTTTACCGAAATGTGGGAGCGCATGAGTTACTACGGTATGCGCGCATTGCTGGTTCTTTTTATGACCGCAAGCTTACAAGAAGGCGGCATAGCATTCACCGTAGCCTCGGCAACAGCCATCTACGGCTTATACACCGGTGCCGTTTACTTTATGGGCTTGCCCGGTGGTTGGATAGCTGACCGATTATTAGGCGGACAGCGCGCCACCTGGTACGGCGGCATCATTATTATGCTGGGACACATTGTCTTAGCCATACCAAGTAAAGCAGGTTTCTTCATTGGTATGATTTTGGTGGTACTGGGTACCGGCTTATTGAAGCCCAACATCACCGCCATGGTTGGTCAACTATATAGCTCTGACGATGACCGTCGCGACGGAGGTTATACCCTCTATTATATGGGTATCAACATCGGTTCTATTATCGGTTACATCGTTACCGGTTACCTGATGGAAAATGCAGGTTACCACTGGGGCTTCGGCGCGGCAGCTGTTGGTATGGCATTCGGCCTTATTCAGTACAGGCTGACTTTACCTAAATTGAAGGGCGTTGGTGAAAAACCGCCCAAGCCTTTAGGGCCAAAAGCGGCAAAGCGCAGTTGGGGAATCATTTGGTTTTTACTTGCTAGTTTGGCTGTTTACACATTTCTGGCACTCAATGGCTATGTCAGCATTAACCCGGTCGCTGCCGCTGAAAGCGTTTCCATTATCTTCACCGTCATCTTTTTCTTGTTTTACCTATCGGTTTTCCTTTTCGGTAAGTTAACCCGCGATGAAATGAAACGGCTGGGAGCGTTATTCTTAGTCTGTGTTGCCTCAACCATGTTCTGGGCTGGATTCGAACAAGCAGGCTCTTCATTCAACTTGTTTGCGCGCGACCTAACTGACCGTATGGTTGGCGATTTTGAAATTCCAACTACCTGGTTTCAATCGCTAAACTCTTTCTTTTTAGTTGCCTTGTCACCCTTCTTCGCAGCACTTTGGATTAACCTCAGCAAACGCATGATTAATCCATCTTATGGCTTTAAAAGTGCGATTGGCCTAATCATTATGGCAACTGGCTTCATTGTTATGTTCTTTGCCTCGCAAGCAGCGGCAAGTGGCATGAAAGTGGCTCCATACTGGTTAGTCGCAGTTTATTTTATCCACACTGTAGGTGAGCTTTGCTTAAGCCCGGTAGCACTAAGTGCGGTCAGTAAATTGTCGCCAAAACGCATGGCAGGCCAAATGATGGGTATCTTCGTATTGACCTACTCAATCGGTAACGTTGTTGCCGGCCGAATAGCAGGTGGTCTTGATCCGAATGATCCACAGGCAATGCCTGAGCTTTACTGGACTATTTTCTTGTTTGGTGTCAGCGTTGGTGCGGTCGTTTTCGTGCTGGCTCTGTTTACGCGTAAATGGGAGAAATTGGCGCCGGACGATGGTGAAGACGAGCACCCGAGTGCCGTCATCGACGCTAACGAGCCAGTCGGCAAACCATAATTCACTTCTTTGTGAAAAGCTGCTAGAAAGGGACCTTCGGGTCCCTTTTTTAATATTGGTAGCGTTTATGCTAAAACAAATGATTCTCCTGGCCAACCTAGCTTGCTGTACTGTTTTTTCTGTTAACTTACTTGCAGAGAATATAAGTCCCCTGCCCCTTAAACAACGTGCAGAGGCTGTTGATAACCTTCTGCAGCAACGTGTGCGGCAACTGCTTCCGGATCTGATGCAACAAGCTGATATTGATATGTGGGTATTAATAAGTCGCGAGTACAACGAAGATCCAATTCTGAAAACCTTTCTGCCCAGCAACTGGTTATCTGCAAGACGAAGAACCATCTTAGTTATACACAACCCGGGCAATGGTGAGAACCTGGAAACCTTAGCAATTGCCCGATATAACGTCGGTGAGGTGTTTAAAAGCGCCTGGAACCCAGAGCAACAGCCTAATCAGTGGCAACGTCTGACGGAAGTCATTACAGAGCGTAACCCTGGTTCTATTGCGATTAATCAGTCGCAAGACTTTGCTCAGACCGACGGGATTACCGCAACGGATAAAGAGCTTTTCATGGCCGCTTTACCCGACAATTTAAAAAATAAAATTGTCAGTGCTGAACCGCTCGCCATCTCCTGGCTTGAAAAACGGACAGAAGCCGAACTGCCCTATTATCGTAATGCTGTTAAGCTTGCGCACCAAATTATCGCAGAGGGGTTTTCAAACAAAGTGATCTCGGTTGGTGAAACCACCACAGAAGACCTTCAATGGTGGTTCCGTGAACGTGCGGCAAAGGAGAACCTGCCCGTTTGGTTCCATCCTTCCGTAAGTGTACAGCGTCTCGATGACCCTCAACCAGGACACCCACGCTCAACCGGCGTTACCATACAGCCCGGCGATTTACTGCACGTGGACTTTGGCATTACGTATTTACGTTTAAATACCGATACTCAGCAACATGCCTATGTTTTAAAAGAAGGTGAGTCAGACGCTCCTGAAGCTCTAAAACAAGCACTAGCCAATGCTAATCAGCTACAGGATATTTTGACCAAACAGTTTGAAGAGGCACGTTCAGGCAATGATATTTTGCTTGCGGCATTAGAAGAAGCCAGAAGCGAAGGTCTGAAGCCCATGATTTATACTCACCCTATTGGTTATTACGGCCATGGATCAGGGCCCACTATTGGTATGTGGGACAAACAGCACGCGATACCAGGTGGAGGAGAATACCCGTTATTTTCTAATACGGCCTATTCTATAGAGCTTAATAACAAAACCACATTCGAGGATAAAACCATCACCATCATGCTGGAAGAGGATGCATTTTTTGATGGTGACGGGGTTAGCTACTTAAACGGCAGACAACAGTCCTTTCATCTTATCGATTAGGCTTTTCTGAAACATAAATAGTAATGTGCCCGGCGGCTACAACGGTGCCGTCGCTCCGCTTTGCTTCTACGGATATAGGCTGATCGCCCGGTTGCCAGGTAGACTCTGAGCTGGATGCTTCTATGGTCACATCGCTGTCAGTTTTCGCCAGATACTGCACGTTCATGCCTTTCGGTAGCCAACGCAGATGTTTAGGAATGGATGCTTCTGCTACAGCTCCCATCGCCATTTCCATACCGTTGCACACAGCAATAGCGTGCACAGTGCCAATGTGGTTCTGTACCGCCTTTCGCTTCTTAAACGTCAGTTGACAGAAATTAGGCTTTAACTCAGTAATAAGCGGCTTAATTGTTTTAAAGTAAGGCGCTTTCCGGGCAAACATTGCGGAGAAAATCTTACGCCCAAAAGGCATTTTTAAGCAGCGTTCGTACAAATTAATAAGGTAATTGCTACTGGCCAAAATCTTGACTCCAAATAGGTTGGGTACAATTTGCTAGGGCGTGTTGACGTTTGCTGATTGTTTTTGCAGCTGAGTGGCTGGTATTTATACAAGGCAGAGCGTGTGATGTGTAGTTATTCTACATGAACAAGCGATAACGCAGTTGAAATGCCAGCCACACGCTGCCCGAAGGGTTCGTCTGGCGGAGCTTCGCTCTTTGTCACTCGTCGCTTATTTAGAATAACTAAACCGCACTCCTCGTTTCGCGATCAAAGCTCCGCCAGACGAACAAAATCTAATCAGCAAACGTCAACACGCCCTAATAAAAAAAGCAGGCCGCAGCCTGCTTTTTAAACTTACAGCTTAGTTTACACTATGTAAATTATAAGCTGGCAAGCGTTTCGTTTAATACAGAACAAGGGCGCATTGCTGCTGACACCTTATCGGTATTTGGCTGATAGTAACCGCCAATATCCACTTTAACGCCCTGAATTTCGTTAAGTTCATTGATAATCGCCTGCTCGTTACCAGACAGTTTTTCAAACAACTTACTAAAACGTTCTTTCAGCTCAGCGTCATCGCTCTGGTTAGCCAGTGCTTCTGCCCAGTACATAGCCAGGTAGAAGTGTGAACCACGGTTATCAATTTCACCCACTTTACGCGATGGTGATTTGTTTTCTTCCAGGAACTTAGCTGTTGCAACATCTAAGCTGTCGGCCAACACTAAAGCACGTTTATTATCAAAGGTACGGCTTAAGTGCTCGAGAGACGCGGCTAACGCCAAAAACTCACCTAAAGAGTCCCAGCGTAAGTGGTTCTCTTCAACAAGCTGCTGTACGTGTTTAGGCGCTGAACCGCCGGCACCGGTTTCAAACAAACCACCGCCGTTCATTAACGGAACAATTGACAGCATTTTCGCTGAGGTGCCCAGTTCCAGAATTGGGAACAGGTCAGTCAGGTAGTCACGCAATACGTTACCGGTAACAGAAATGGTGTCTTTGCCTTCTTTCACACGCTGTAGCGTGTGGCGAGTCGCTTCAACCGGCGCCATGATCTGAATGTCCAGACCATCAGTGTCGTGCTCTTTTAAGTACTCTTCCACTTTCTTAATCAACTGAGCATCGTGAGCACGGTTGCTGTCTAACCAGAATACCGCCGGCATACCGCTTAAGCGTGAACGATTAACCGCCAGCTTAACCCAGTCGCGAATCGGTGCGTCTTTCACCTGACACATGCGCCAGATATCGCCTTCTTCCACGTTATGTTCGAAAACGACATCACCGGCTTTATTGAAAACTTTCACCACGCCGTTGGCGGGAATTTCAAAGGTCTTATCGTGCGAACCATACTCTTCTGCTTTTTGCGCCATTAAACCAACGTTAGGCACTGTACCCATAGTTGCCGGATCAAAAGCACCGTTTTCACGACAGAAGTCGATGGTTTGCTGATAAACGCCCGCGTAGCTACGATCTGGGATCATTGCTTTTGCGTCTTGCTGGCTATCGTTGGTATCCCACATTTTACCAGAGTCACGGATCATCGCCGGCATAGAGGCGTCGATAATAATGTCGCTTGGAACATGCAGGTTAGTGATGCCTTTATGCGAGTTGACCATAGCCAGTTCAGGCTGCTTCGCGTAAACCGCGTTCATGTCTGCTTCAATAGCGTCGCGCTGCTCTGCTGTCAGTTTGTCCAGCTTGCCATAAAGGTCACCAATACCGTTGCTTGGGTCAAACTCAATCTCTTTCATTAAATCGGCGTGTTTTTCTAAAACATCTTTATAAAAAACACGTACCGCATGACCAAACATGATTGGGTCAGAGACTTTCATCATGGTGGCTTTTAAGTGCAGTGACAGCAATACGCCCTGCTCTTTTGCCGCTACCGTTTCTTTTTCAAAGAACGCCTGCAGTTGCTTTTTGCTCATAGTAGCCGCGTCAACTACTTCACCAGCCAATACTGGTACAGATTCTTTCAGTACTTTTTGCTCACCATTACTTTCAAAAACAATCTTGAAGGTATCTTCGCTGGCAGACGTCACAGACTTTTCGCTACCGTAGAAATCACCTTCATTCATGTGAGCAACGTGTGATTTGGAGTCCTTAGACCACTCACCCATACGGTGCGGGTGCTTCTTCGCGTAATTTTTTACAGCGCTTGGTGCGCGACGATCAGAGTTACCTTCACGTAATACCGGGTTAACCGCACTGCCTTTCACTTTGTCGTAACGTGAACGAACGTCTTTCTCTTCATCGGTTTGCGGGTCAAACGGGTAATCCGGCAGTTTATAGCCCTGTTTTTGCAGTTCTTTAATACAGGCTGTCATTTGCGGAATAGACGCGCTGATGTTTGGCAGCTTAATAATATTGGCTTCTGCGGTTTTCGCCATTTCGCCCAGTTCAGCTAAAGCATCTGACTGACGTTGTTCTTCGGTCAGGTACTCCGGAAACTGCGAAATAATACGACCAGCCAAAGAAATATCACGAGTCTCAACTGAAACACCTGCAGCTTTAGTAAATGCTTCAATAAAAGGCAGAAACGAATAGGTTGCAAGACGTGGCGCCTCGTCCGTTTCAGTATAAATAATCTTTGCTTTATCAGTCGACATAGTCATTCCTATTTATTGGACCAAAGTAAAAATTGCTTCATTTACTTACATAGTTTTGTGGCGCAGATTATAGAGGATCTGCCCTTTAATTACCATTCGCCAATGTTTTCCATAGAGGTCCACGGCTCTTCCGGCGGTAAGTTGTCACCCTTCTGTAGTAGCTCAATTGAGATATTGTCCGGTGAACGCACAAAGGCCATATGGCCGTCTCGCGGCGGCCGGTTGATAATGACACCGTTATCCATCAGCTTTTGGCAAAGCTCGTATATATTCTCAACCCGAAAAGCTAAATGGCCAAAATTACGGCCGCCGCGGTAAGTTTGTGGATCCCAGTTGTAGGTAAGCTCCAGCATGGGAGCCTGATCTTTCTTCGCTCTTTCAATGTCAGCCGGCGCTGCTAAAAAAACCAGGGTGAAACGCCCTTTTTCTACCTCCTTGCGGCTGACTTCCTGCAAACCGAGTAAATCACAGTAGAAATTTAAAGACTGTTCTAAATCATGTACACGCACCATCGTATGTAAATATTGCACCGCTAATCTCCTGTTTGTTCAATTAGAGCTTCTGCACCACGCTCAATAAGATCGACACACTCTTCGCTTCAAAGTACGGATAGGACGCCTGCAATGGTTCATCAATATTTTGTTCACTTTCCAACCTTTTCTTGATTTAAATTAAAGATGCATTTAATATGCATGTATTGAAATGCATTAGGAGTGCTTCTGATGAAACCACGTAAACTTCTACAAACCTCTAATGCCTCTATGGGGGTGTTTTTATTGCTTTCAATCGTTGTTTTTTATCTGGCCTGGTTTCAGGAAGAGAACTTACCTTTGATGCTGCTTGTTTTTTTGCATTTATCACAAGTGATCTTAGCCGGTCTATTTAAAGTGGCGTATGTATTCAGACTAATTGCGCAGAATCAGCTAGGTGAAGAGCTTAGATAAACTGGTTGGTCAGCTTCTTTCGTTCGCGCCAGTCCGGAAGAAACTCATCCATTAAAGCGTAAAAGCGTGCGTTATGATAACGCTCAAAGAGGTGTGTTAGCTCGTGAACTAGCACGTACTCCAGACATTCCACCGGCTTTTTAACCAGTTCCAGGTTGAGCCATATTTTTTTGCTTCGTATATTACAGCTACCCCAGCGGGTTTTCATTGCTCTGATGCCGAAGCTGTTACTGTATGCTCCCATCCGCGGTTGCCAAATATTGAGTAAGGCTTCAATTTCCTGGCTAAGTTGGTCACGATACCAGCGATCCATAATCTTTTTACGTTTATCAGCATTGTAATGTGGCAGAGAAACCAGTTGTAACTGCTCACCCTCACATTTCACTGAGGCTCCGCGCTTTTTAACTGCAACATCCAGTGTGTGACTTTTACCCCAAAGCTTGTGTTCCTCTCCTGATACAAACTGAAGTTCTGGTGGACTTGGCTGCATAGCAACTCTTTCACGTTGCTTTATCAGCCAATCGTGACGTTCAAACAGCCAGCGTTCAATTTCATTTAGCGAGCACTGCTTAGGAGCTGAGACTTCAACATCGCCTGAAGGCGCACGCACCCTTAAATACATATTTTTTATGCGCTTACTTTTAACCGTAACAGGAATATCGTTAATAAGAAGTTTTGCGCTGTATAGGCTTTTACTTTCTTTCGACATCTTGCTGAGCCACGATCAGTTGTTTTAATTCGCGAATTTCCTGTTGCAGATCGCTTATAGTAGGTTCTTTGTCCACGAAGCCCTCACCCAAGCCGTCCTCAGTAAGTTCAATTTTCCGGCTCTCTTTATCCATGACGTTAATCACAATACCAATAACCATATTCAAGAACGCAAAAGCGGTCAGGAAAATAAAGGTCATATAGTAAATCCAGCTCCAGCCGTACACTTCCATGGTTTCGTACTGAATGTCTGTCCAGTCCTCAAAAGTCATCACCCTGAACAGCGTGAGCATTGAAGTGGCGATGTTGTCCCATAAGAACGGATTGATATCGGCGAATAAGTAACTGCCAACAGCCGCATAGATATAAAAGATAATAAACATCAGCAGGACGACATATCCCATCTGCGGAAGCGCTTTGAGCAAGGAGTTTATTAAGGTTCGCAGCTCCGGAATAATTGATATCATTCTCAGTACCCGGAATATCCGAACCAATCGCGCCAGCAGAGCCAGTTCAGAATCATTTATAGGTATGAGACTCATGATTACAACCAGAGTATCAAACACATTCCAACCGTCTTTGAAAAACGCTTTCTTATTGTCTTCAGCGATGAAGCGAATGCTAATCTCAATTAAGAAGAACAGCGTGATAAAGAGATCTAAACCGTACGTCAGGCTATTAGCAAAAGCCGGTAATTCGTAGGTTTTTGCTCCAATTTCCAACGCCGATATAATGATTACGGCGACCACTAACGCTTCAAATGTTTTGTTGCTTTTAAGCCGAAATAACTGCTTTTTGAGGTTTTCGTACATAAATTATCGACTCAGAAAAATAGAAAATACAACACAACCGCCAGCACCAGCCGGTAGATAACATAAGGCCACATACCAAAGGCATTCAGCCACTTAAGGAAAAAGTGAATAGCCGTAATGGCGGTTAAAAAAGACACAATGCCGCCAACTAAAAAACCTAACCAATCTACGGCTATAGACTCTGAAGCTATGGTTAATAACTTTACCAAAGCCGCCGCCGCCGTAATTGGAATGGCCATAAAAAATGAAAACTTTGAAGCTGATTCCCGGTTTAGCCCTAAAAACAACCCGGCGGTTATGGTTGCTCCAGAGCGAGAGGTTCCCGGAATAAGCGCTACAGCCTGAGCAAGACCAACAATAATCGCGTCTTTGAAACCAATATCCTGCAAAGTTCTGCTGCCCCGGGCGAATCTATCTGCAGCAGCCAAAAGTACAGCAAACACAACCGTAGTGGTTATGATAACTCCTACGGCCCTTAGCGCAGTATCTATGTAATCCAGTAACAATATTCCGGCAATGCAGGCAGGTATAGTTCCGATAACAACAGCCCAACCTAATCGGCTTTGTCCAACATGCTGGCGTGCCGCAATAGAACGAAGTCCGTCAATAAAGAGTTCACTGACATCTTTGCGAAAATACAGAATTACGGCGAGTAAAGTACCGACATGAACAGCAAGATCAAAGCCTACACCCTGATCGTCCCAGCCGGTAAGTATAGGCATTAAAATTAAGTGAGCAGAGCTGGATATTGGAAGAAACTCGGTTATTCCCTGGATAATGCCCAGGATGATCGATTGTAAGAAATCCATTAAAAATGCTCGCCTTCATTCTGCTCAAATAGAAAGCGAGCATTATAGTCAGTTTCGTCCTTAGAACGAAAGTAACATTAAGCGATTAGGCGCCACATTTACCTTCTTCTGACTTTTCACCTTTTTTCTCAGACTTTTCATGTTTCATTTCGTCACCACGCTTTCCTTCGCCGCATTTGCCTTCTCCACACTTGCCTTCCTTAGCTTTGTCTTTCATATCTCTTTTATCTTTCATCTCTTCAGATTTTTCTTTCTTCTCTTCGCCACATTTACCTTCACCACACTTCATTTCCTGTGGTTGAGACATTTCGTAGCCAGACGACAGTTCGGTGGCTTCAAAGGGATTTGCCTGAGCAGCCCCCATACTCATTGCTGAAGCGACGGAAAGAGCCGATGTAATTGCCAGAGTTTTCGATGTCAGTTGTTTCATAATAATCACCTGAATTTGGTTGCCAGAATCTTTTTAACTGTAGTTTATATTTACAATAAATAGACAATTATTTACACATTATTAACGCAATATTCTGTCGTGCAAAGTGCGGATTACATTCTCGCCTTCATTGTCTGCGACAAGAAAGCATAAGTTATGTTCGCTGGCTCCCTGACATATGAGCCTCACTGCATAATCATTAACGGTGTTAAAAGTCAGCTGACTAATGTGTGCATCTCGCCCAATGCCGTTACCAATAATAGCAACAAGAGATAGACCTGTTTCCACTTCAACCCGACAAAATTGCTCCAGTTCTTCCAGGGCTGCTGCCGGTAATAAAGCCTGCCCATTCGCTGCACTGCCGCCTTCATCCAGAGTTAACGCAATGCTAACTTCTGAGGTGGTAACCAAATCAACACTCACGTTATACCGAGCCAGTATTTCAAAAAGCCTTGCGAGGAAGCCGCTTGCATGCAACATATTCAGGCTATGAACAGTCACTAAAGTCTGGTCACGGCGCAGCGCAATAGCGCGAACATCGGGCCGGCTTGTCGGACTGGCAGAAATATAGGTCCCCCCAGAAAGCGCATCCTGACTGTTACCGATAAATACGCGAATGTCGTTTTTTATTGCCGGAGCCAGGCTTGATGGGTGCAATATTTTTGCCCCAAAGGTGGCCAGCTCCGCTGCTTCAGAAAAGCTCATTTCCGCTATAGCACGTGCACTGGGGCAGATTCGGGGATCGGTAGTATAAATGCCCGCAACATCGGTCCAAATTTGTAAATCCGTTGCATTAAAGCCTGCCGCTAAAAGCGCCGCACTGTAGTCACTTCCACCGCGGCCCAGAGTCGTTGTCTGGTTATTTTCATCAGAACCAATAAATCCCTGAGTTACCCGCACACATCCGGACTCAAGCTTTTGTTTCTGCTCCAGACAATGAGATTTTGTAGTCACTTCATCTGGCTGAGCGCGGCCAAAATCACTGTTGGTTTTAAGTAGCTGCCGGGCATCGAGAGTACTGGAGCGCAGTCCCTGCTCAACAAGTAATGAGGAAAATAACAGGCTTGAGCAACGTTCACCAAAGCTCAGCAACTCATCTCGCCATGAAGCTCGGCCTTCTGTGGTTTTTTGGCAATGAAGCGCGAGTTTATGGTGCAGTTGCTCTAATGATTTTTGCACCTGGCTGGCATTTTTGAGCTTTTTCTGAATAGCGAAATGAATCTCGTAGATCTCATTTAATAGCTTTTCTACCTGCATTCCCTGTTGGGCTGCTATCGCTACTAAACGGTTAGTCACACCCGCACAGGCACTGACAACCACCAGACGGATAGATGGATTACTTTGAATAATTTCAGCACAACGGAGCATTGAAGCGTAATCAGCGACGCTTGTACCTCCGAACTTTGCAACGGTAAAAGTCACAGATTTCTCCCGAACAAGACAACAAAAGTGTTCGGAGAACTTAGGCTTTGCAGAAAAAATATCAGTAGCTGGATTTAGCCACTAATGGGGGATGCAAACACCAGAAGCTCTCCACCTTAAAGGTGACAGTCGCGGGTGTTCAAACCCTGCAACCGGCAACATTGCGCCAAAATGACAATATTACCTCGGCGTGACATCCCCTCTCTTTCAACTTAAATCTGGCTTTGGCGGCCTAAGTTCAAAAGTCCCTGATGTACGCACCTCTTCTCGGCATGAATTAGACCACGCCAAATAAAGCGCGGTCAATTCATTTGCGATTTAAGACTGTTTTAATGTGTCCATATCAATAACGAAACGGTATTTCACATCACCTTTTTTCATACGTACAAAGGCTTCGTTAATATTCTGGATATCAAGCATTTCCACATCACAGTGAATATTGTGCTCGGCACAGAAGTCCAGCATTTCCTGAGTTTCAGGAATACCGCCAATTAAAGACCCTGCCAGTACACGGCGTTTCATTACCAGTGCTCCGGCTTGCAACGCTGGGTCAACAGGTTCCAGTAAACCGACCAGAATATGAGTCCCATCAACTTTAAGGCAGTTAATATAAGGGTTTAAGTCATGTTGCACCGGTACGGTATCCAACAAGAAATCAAAAGTCTCAACGGCCGCTTCCATTTGCTCATCGTCGGTTGAGATGATGACATTATCTGCGCCTTGTCGTTTTGCTTCAGCAACTTTACTTTCCGAACGAGTAAAAATAGTGACTTCGGCACCCATGGCTTTGGCGAACTTAACGCCCATGTGACCCAGGCCACCCATACCAATAACCCCAACTTTATGCCCTTCTTTCACACCAAAGTGACGTAACGGAGAGTAAGTTGTAATGCCCGCACACAATAATGGTGCCGCTTTTGCCGGGTCGAGTTTTTCCGGCACTCGCACCACAAAACGATCGCTGACCACTATCTTTTCTGAGTAGCCGCCGTAAGTCACACTTTTATCGTGCAAGTCTTCACCGTTGTAAGTTGGAACCATTCCATTCAGACAGTACTGCTCCAGCCCCTGCTCACATGAAGAGCACTCGCGACAGGAGTCGACCATACAGCCAACTCCAACCGAGTCGCCTACTTTAAACCCTTTAACCTTGTCGCCGACAGCCGTGACTTTACCGATAATCTCATGCCCCGGCACGACCGGATAAATGGTTCCACCCCAGTCGTTTTCTGCATAATGAATATCTGTATGGCATACGCCACAGTAAGTGATATCTATAGCAACATCGTCGCTGCGCAATTCACGACGTTCTATTGGGTGAGGGGCTAACTCAGAAGTTTCTGATTGTGCGGCATAGGCTTTCGTCATTTGTTGCTCCTTTAATTTGATTTATCACACTAATGTACTCATCAATTCATTTTTTAGATTGTAGTCCTTTTGAGTTATTGCAACCCAGTCAGGGACAACATACCATTCAAAAATGCTGTTCAATAATTGAAGATCTATGAAGTATCATTTTTCCTTACTGCTGGTAGCCCTGTTTCTGTCTCTGAAGGTATCAGTGGCGGCAGCTTTTGTTGATGAAAATAGTGCAGAAAATGAAATACGTCCACTGAGCGACTATTTGATTCGACACTGGGAAACCCGCGACGGTTTGCCTCACAACTCTATCAATGAAATTATTCAAGATAATAAAGGCTATTTGTGGTTTGCAACCTGGCAGGGACCAACCCGCTTTAACGGTCGTCGTTTTGATATCTACGATAATTTACGCGAGACAGGGTTACCCGATATAGGTATGTATACCTTAGCTTATAGCCCTTGCGATGGCAGCATATACGTTGCCGGTAACCGTGGAGGCATAGCCCGTTTTTATGATGGCCATTGGCAAACACTTCAGTCAGCGCCACCTTTTGTTAACGATTTAGCCATTGATAGTAACTGCAATCTCTGGGTCTCGACTTCAACGCTGGGAATACTGGTTTATAAAAATAATGAACGTATTGCTCAGTTCACTACTGAGCATGGGCTGAATTCTATGTTCATTTTTGACTCGCTTGTGGACTCCGACGGCAGCCTCTGGGCGGCGACAAATAAAGGTCTACAGGTAAAAAAAGCAGGTAAGTCGAAGTTTATCGATATAACAACGATTCCAGAGGACGTTATCATCACTTTATTCGAGCTAGACGATAACCATTTAATCGTCGGTACAGAGAAAGGCCTTTATAAACAGGTTAATGATACCGAGTTTGAAGCTTTTAAACCTGAAATTGACAGCAGAATAAGTACTATTTTCCAGACTGCCGACAACCAAATCTGGCTAGGAACCTACCAGGATGGCTTGATAAGAATAAACCAGTCGGGTATCGAAAAATTCAGCACCAAACAGGGTTTACCGAATAATCACGTGCTCGACATTATTCAGGACAAAGAAGGCAGTTTTTGGGTAGCAACGCACGGCGGTCTGGTACAGTTCAGAGATTCCTTATTTGCCTCTTATACCACTAAAAATGGGCTCACGGGAGACTATGTCCGAGCCGTAGCTGAAAATAAAAACGGCGAAATTATTGTTGGCTCCAGCGTTGGAGTCTCTGTTATTGATGAATTTGATATTACCCCACTGGCTGCTAACACCGCATTAAGCGACTTGTCCGTATTGTCTCTGGCTTATGACGACGAGCAAAAGCTCTATATCGGCAGTTATACGGACGGTCTCTATATCTGGAACGGTAAAAAAGTTACCCGACATTTCACTAGTGACGACTTGCTTCAATCGAATGAAGTGCGGCAAATAGCGCTCAATGCGCAACTGGGAGTTTTTCTGGCCACACCCAATGGTGTCACCCACTTGTACAAAAATGCAGAAAACACCTGGGTATCACAGCATATTCCCTTAAAAGATGTGCTGTCGAATGACTTTGTTATGGCGCTGTATCTGGATAAGCATGGGAAGCTTTGGGTGAGCTCCGGTGGCGGAGTCGCGCAAATAGAAGTTATTGCCGAAGATGAAGGTTTTAACTATCAAATTAACCCCATTGATTTAACCCATCTTAATAATGCACAGCTCGCCTTTCATATCACTGAGCGGGGCGATTATCTCTGGATGGCAACCGACCGTGGGCTTATTGTTCATAATATCGATAAGAATAGCTGGCAAATTTTTAATCGTGATACCGGACTTCCTTTCGATAATTTTATGTCCGTTGCCTTTGACGGCGATGGAAACCTTTGGCTTGGCTCCAGCCGGGGGCCTATCATGGTCGAACATGACTCATTTACAGAGGTTTTAAATGGGCAGGCAGACACGCTGGACTTTCAACGTTATACCGAAGTTGATGGTCTTGAAAGTGCCCAAATTAATACCGGTGGCCCCTCAATTCTCGAAAGCTCCGATGGCCGCATCTGGCTTGCTACAAGTAAAGGCGTCTCTGTCGTTGACCCGAATACCATTACCAAAATTGGTAACCTCCCTCCGGAGGTCAATATTGAATCGGTAAAGGCGGACAATGAAACCGTTATTTTTGGCGAAGAATTAAGCGCAGATACTGATCGCATTGTATTTGAATTTGTTGCTCCCGGTTACCTTATGGCTGAGCACATTGATTATCAGGTACGCTTAGAAGGTTTTGATGAAGACTGGGTGGATAAAAACTCATTCAATTCAGTTGAATACACGACTTTGCCGGCCAAAGACTACGTTTTTCAGGTAAGAGCAAGATACCCCGGAGGCCAGTGGAGTCAGCCCGACTACTTTTCATTTCGGCAGTCCGCTCATTTTTGGATGCAACCCTGGTTCTGGATTATAGCCTCTTTAATCACTGCCCTGCTGGTTCTGATTATCGTTCGGGCGCGCCTTAATCAATACAACAGAACCCGTTTGCAACTCGAACAAATGGTCAAAGAGAAAACCGCCGACCTGGAAACCATGGCTCGACAAGACCCGCTGACCAATCTGGGTAACCGTCGGGCCTTTGATGAGCGGTTGCAGCATGAACTTAATCGTTGTCGACGCGACGGAACCTATTTAAGTCTGGCCATTCTTGATGTCGATTATTTTAAAGAAGTTAATGACCGCTATTTGCATACTATCGGTGATAAAGTGCTTATTCGTCTGGCCGACATTTTAAATGATGAAATAAGAGACATAGACTATGTTGCCCGCTGGGGTGGCGAAGAATTTGCGGTTCTCATTACCAACTCTGAACTGGAAATTGCCAGAGAAGCCAGTGAGAGAATGCGCGAGCGTATTGCTACAACCCGCTTTGATGACTTGGTTGAAGATATGAAGATTACCGTTAGTATTGGTGTAGCCAGCAGCTACGACTATGCTGATCATTCAAGTTTACTAGTTGCTGCAGATAAAGCTCTGTACCAGGCCAAAAGTGAAGGCCGCAACCGTGTGGAGTCAAAACCATGAGTGAAGTAGAGAAAATTCAGGTTAAGGCGCTTTTAGATAACGACAGCGAAACTTTCAGCTATGTCGTTTACGACTCAGAAAGTAAAGATGCCCTTGTTATTGATCCGGTACTAGACTTTGACTATGCCTCCGGGAAAACCTATACAGAAGGTGCTAACCGTATTATCGAGTTTGTAAAAAGCAATAAGCTTAATGTTGCCTGGTTATTAGAAACTCACGCTCATGCTGATCACTTAAGCGCGGCGCCTTATTTAAAAGAACATCTTCAGGCACCTATTGCTATTGGTGAACACATTACAGAAGTGCAGAAAACGTTTAAGCAGGTTTATAATCTGGATAAAGAGTTTCTCCCTAACGGCGAACATTTTGACAAACTTCTGCAAGACGGTGAAACCTTTCACCTTGGTTCAATGACAATTCGGGTGATACATACACCGGGACACACACCCGCAGATATTGCCTACGTAATTAATGAAAACAAAGTGTTTGTCGGTGACACACTTTTTAACCCCGATGTTGGCACTGCCCGATGTGATTTTCCGGGTGGCAGTGCGAGTACCCTGTACCGTTCTATTCAGAAACTGTTTGAACTGGAAGACACCACCGAGGTGTATATTTGCCACGACTATCCGCCAGAAGGACGTCAGCATCAATGCAAAACGACGATAGCGGATCAAAAGCGAAATAACATTCATGTTGGTGGCAAAGCCACGGAAGCACAGTTTGTGAAATGGCGTGAAGAGCGCGACGCAACACTGAATATGCCCCGACTCATTATTCCATCAATTCAGGTAAACATTCGCGCCGGACAGCTCCCGCCTGCAGAAGATAACGGCACTGTTTATCTGAAGGTTCCACTGAATCGCTTATAATCAATAGCAGGTATTTAACATGATAAAGAAAACCACTCTCGCTATTTCATTGTCGCTGCTTATCGCCGGTTGTGGACAACCGCAGCAAACAGACAAAAATTCAGAATCACAAACAAGTTCAATAAAGCAGTCGTCTCAAACCGACCAATTGCAGGAAATTTATAACGACTATTTTGATGAAAAACTGCAACTGAACCCTTTATTAGCCACTTACATTGGCGATAACCGCTACAACAATTTGCTACCTAACTTCTACTCCGAAGAACACCGGAATAAATCTCTGCAGTTAGAAACGCGTTATTTAGAGCAAATTAAGAATATTAACGCTGAACAGCTGCCCCGCTCTGAACGAATTAGCTACGAAATTTTTAAGCGTAACCGCGAGTTGGCTGTTGAAAGTGCTCAATATCCCGATCATCTGATACCTATTAATCAGTTTTACAATATTGCCGGACGACTCGCGATGCTGGCGTCTGGCACCTCGGCACAATCCTTCGATACTACGGAAGATTATCGTGCCTGGGCCAGTCGCATGGAAAAAATACCCAGACTGTTTGATCAGGCCATTGAGAACATGAAAAAAGGCGTTGAACAGGATATTGTTCAACCCCGGGTGTTAATTGAAAAAGCCATTCCTCAAATTGAGGCTCAAATTACAGAGGATGTCACCGAGAGTATTTTCTGGCGACCTGTTGCTGAGTTACCAGACGACATTGCAGACACCGATGCCGAGGCTATTCGTAAACAGTACCGGGACATTATTACCAATACGGTCATCCCCGCTTACCAGAAGCTGAGCGATTACCTGAGTAACGAGTACTTGCCGGAAACTCGCACCGAGAGCTTTGGTCTGGGGCAACTCCCCGGCGGCAAGGGCTGGTATGACTATCAAATAAAAGCCAATACATCGACAGAGCTCAGTGCTGATCGCATCCATAAAATAGGTAAAGACGAAGTTTCCCGTATTCATGATGAAATGCGTGACATTATGGAAGAAACGGAATTTGAAGGCGATTTACAGTCGTTCTTCGATTTCATGACCAACGACAAGCAATTCATTTACGAAAGCAGAAATGAAATGCTGGAGGATTACCGTTCTTTACGCGGTTCCGTTGATAATACCGTGGATAAATTGTTTGATATCTTCCCTCAAGCCGAATACGAAATTCGTAAAGTTGAAGAGTTTCGCGAACAATCGGCGAGCTCAGGGTCTTATCAGGCAGCCCCTACAGATAATTCACGTCCGGCCATTTTTTATCTGAACACTTACGACTTGTCGTCTCGTCCCAGCTGGGCTAAAACCGCTTTGTTTCTGCACGAAGCTGCTCCCGGACACCACTTCCAAATTTCTATACAACAAGAGCTGGAAGACTTACCCAAGTTTCGTAAATTTGGGCGGGAAACCGCCTATACCGAAGGCTGGGGGCTCTATTCGGAAGCTCTGGGTTACGACATGGGGCTTTATGATGACCCATACCAACGTTTTGGTCAGCTTGCGGCCGAACTGTGGCGGTCTATTCGGCTAGTGGTTGATACCGGCATTCATGCAAAAGGCTGGAGCCGCCAGCAGGTGCTGGATTACATGTACGACAACGCACCGGTCGCCGAAGCAAGGGCTGTATCTGAAGCGGAACGCTTTATGGCACTGCCCGGACAAGCACTGGCTTACAAAATTGGGCAACTAAAAATTAGTGAGCTGCGCCGCGAAGCAGAAAGAAAGCTCGGTAAAAACTTTGACATCAAAGCCTTTCACCGTGTGGTTTTAGAAGACGGCGCCGTTCCGCTTACTGTGCTTGAGCGTAAGGTGAAACGTTGGGTTGCCCAACAACTCTAAACTAGAGTAAATGATCAACCGGTAACCGGGCGGTTAACCAAACCGCCAGACGTCGCCAAATACCGGCTCCCGGCTCTTTATACAGTCGTAACGCCGGTATTTTACTTTTATCCAGCCAGTACAGCTTATAAAAACGGTTGATTCGAGCCTCATAGGTTCGTAATGGCAATTCGTGCTCAAACATTGCGTTAATTCTTTTCGCCATTTCCACCGACTCAATTAGAAGCCCTGACTCTGTATTAATTTGCGCTGAACGCGGGTCAAAATTAAATGAACCACCAAAAACTTTTTCATTGTCCACTGTCACCGTTTTAGCATGCAGGCTAGACGCCGAACGCCTAAAATAAGGACGCACATTTTTGCGTAAAGGTTTTTCCTCTGTTCGTTTCAGTTCAAACAGTTTTACACCTGACAACAACAGACGACGTCGATGTCGCTGGTAGCCCGCATGCACGGCCGGAACATCAGTCACAGCCAGTGAATTCGTCAGCACGCGAACTTTTACGCCTTGCTCCGATAAATTCTCCAGCTCTTTAACACCCGCAGGTGTCGGCACAAAATAAGGAGAGACCATAACAATAGATTGCTTTGCCAAACCCAGGGTTTGTGCCAGCTGCTGCGTTACCAGACGGCTGGGTTTGCTATCAGGCTGAGCCTTTAGAGGATCATCGCTGACAACCGTTGCGCTTGCCTGATACCAGGTTTCGGTGTCACTTTCGGGCTTGTCAGTGAGGTGTTCATCGGAAAGCACAAACTGGTGCAAATCTCTAAGTTCCGGTTGCTTTTGATAACCCTTCCAAATGTCGTTAAACAATCTGGGTTTATCCGACGACCTTATTGCATTAACCCCAATCGATAAAGCGCAGTCCCAGTATTGCTGCCAGTCCTCAAGTAACCTTTTAACAATTTTACCTTTCGCAATAACATCAAGATCATAAAACAATTGTCCGGCATGGGTGCCGAAATACTCGTTACCAATATTTCGTCCGCCGACAATACCCACTTCAGAATCTACCAGCATGGATTTATTGTGCATTCGTCGGTTCATGCGCTTAAAGTCGGTTAACCAGTTTAACCAGCGCCAGCGTCTGTGTTTAAAAGGGTTAAAAAACTTTATATTAAAATTAGTGCGGGAAGATAAGTCCCGTAATAATGGCTCTAATGGTTTGCTGTGCAAATCATCCAGCAGGAGATCAACCCGAACACCACGCTCAACTGCATCCAGTAACTCCTTCAGCATAGTGAGACCACTGCTGTCAGGGCGCCACAAATAGTACTGTAACGCAATATGGTGCCGGGCCTGGCGTATTAACCTCACTCGTTCAACCAGCGCCCGGTGAGCATTGCCTAATAATTGAAACTGATTGTCCGGGCATGCCGGCAGTAAAGGTGTCATCGCAGTCTGCTCATCGCCCTTTCAAGTCCATCGAGAGTCAATGGATACATTCTTCCACCCACTAAGTCATGAATCATTCTTACCGACATATAATAACGCCAATGCTCCTCTGGCTGCGGGTTCAGCCAGGCGACTTTTTCAAAATGACGAGTCAGCCGGTTTATCCATGCTTCGCCGGGCTCTTCATTCCAGTGCTCGACACTGCCCCCCGGATACGCTATTTCGTACGGCCCCATAGTAGCGTCGCCGACAAATAGCAGCTTATAGTCCTCGCCATAAGTCTGAATTAACTGCTCAGTCGAAATTTGCTCCTCACGCCGGCGCGAATTCTCCCGCCACACGCCTTCATACACGCAGTTATGAAAGTAAAACAACTCCAGATGCTTGAACTCGTTTTTTAATGCGCTGAACAACTGCTCGCACTGGTACACGTAGTCGTCCATTGAACCGCCAACGTCTAACAGCAGAATAATTTTAACCGCATTATGACGTTCGGACTGCCACTTCAAATCAAGTAAACCGCCTTTTTTTGAGGTGGCTTCAATGGTGCCGTTTAAATCGAGCTCAGTCGCGGCACCGGTGCGGGCAAACTGGCGCAGCTTCCTGAGTGCCACCTGAAAGCCTCGCTGCTCAAGCCGGGCATTATCGTCCAGATCTCGGAACTCGCGCTTGTCCCATACTTTAGCTGCGCTGCGGTTCCGATTGCCGTCCTGTCCAATGCGAATGCCGCCGGGGTGATAGCCATACGCACCAAAAGGCGAAGTTCCGCCGGTGCCTATCCACTTTGAGCCGCCCTGGTGACGCTTTTGTTGTTCTTTTAAGCGCTCCTGAAAGGTTTTCATGAGCTCATCCAGACTGCCCAGCTGCTGAACCTTACTCTTTTCTTCATCGCTCAGATTGCGTTTCAGCGCGTTCTCTAACCAGTCTTTCGGGATTTTCTCAGTCACATCAACCTTAGCAACTTTATCCACATACTCGCTGAAAGCACGGTCGAACTTGTCATACTGGGACTCATCTTTTACCAGAATAAGCCGCGATAAATAATAAAATTGCTCTACATCGGCAAAAGCTAAGTTTGCTTTCATAGCACTAAGTAAATCCAGCCATTCGGTAATACTGGTTTTTAGTCCGTGCCGCCGCAGGGTTTGAAAAAAATCAATAAACATAGCGTGAATTAGCGCCGTTGAATGCGAGCGTATTCAGCTAAGCGCTCCACATCTTGTTCGTGCTTAAGTAAGGCGCCGGATAACGGCAGTAAACCGCCTTGTTCTCGGCTTTTGCGCAATTCATTGGCATCAATATCTTCTACCAGTAATAAGCGCAGCCAGTCCAGTAACTCCGATGTCGATGGCTTTTTCTTCAGCCCGGGCACATCTCTCAACTCAAAGAACAGCGCTAGCGCGGTATCCAGTAAATCACGGTGTAAATTCGGGAAATGGACATCGACAATGGCTTTTAATGTGTCACTGTCGGGAAACTGAATATAGTGGAAAAAGCAGCGGCGTAAAAACGCATCGGGCAAGGCTTTTTCATTGTTCGAGGTAATAAGTACAATGGGTCGCTGCTCGGCTTTAATCTGCTCACCGGTTTCATAAACGTGGAACGCCATTTGGTCCAGTTCGTGCAATAAGTCATTCGGAAACTCAACATCCGCTTTATCGATTTCATCAATGAGCAGAACGGGACGTTTTTCCGCGGTAAACGCCTGCCACAATTTGCCCGGTCGAATGTAGTTACTAATATCGTGTACTTTTTCACTGCCCAGCTGACTATCACGCAAACGAGAGACAGCGTCGTACTCATACAAACCCTGCTGCGCTTTCGTAGTGGACTTAATTGACCATTGCAGCAGCTCGGTATCTAAAGCATTTGCCAGTTCTTCGGCAAGACGAGTTTTACCCGTGCCCGGCTCACCTTTTAGTAATAATGGTTTCTCCAGTGTTACGGCGGCGTTAACGGCTGTCGCCAGTTCTTGCGACACGACATACTGAGAGCTACTGCTAAAATCCATTCCATATCCCTTACATTAAGCTTAAAACTAAGCCTATGGTACAACAGACACTCTGGCGGTGCTAATCAGTGGGCTTTCTGGATAACAGCATATCGAAGCGCTCAAGCACTCTGGCTATATCGGCTTTGACAAAGGGTTTTGTCACGTAATCGTCCATGCCGGAACGCAACGCCTCGGTTCGTGTCTCAGGGTAGGCATCCGCAGTAAGCGCAATCACATAAGGTTGGTGAATGTGCATTTCCCGCAACGTTCTGGTCGCCTCCATACCGTCCATATGCGGCATATGAAGATCCATAAACAGCACGTCGTAGTCTCTGGCCTGCATCATCTTTAACGCATTATGAGCATCACTTACCAAATCGACATATTGGTTAAGCGATAGCAGCATTTCTTTTATTATCAGTTGGTTGATTTTATTGTCATCAACGACCAGAACCTGTTTTTTCGATAGCCTGGGTACATCATTCTGCTCTGTCTGGTGTGCACTTTCAGGCTTAACGCTCATTGGTATACAAAGCGTGAAGCAGGAACCCTGTTCAGGTTTGCTATCCACCTGAATAGTGCCGTTTAATAACTGCACCAGGTTACGTACTATGGCAAGCCCGAGTCCGCTGCCTCCTTCCGGGCGATTCAACCCGTCCTGTTCCTGCTCAAAAAGTTGCCAAATACGTTGAGTATCATAAATACCAACTCCGGTATCCTGAACCTTAACAACAAGGTCGCCCTCATCTGGCTTTTCGCTGTTAGCCTCCCAACAGGCTTTAATCGTTATGGAGCCTCGCTCGGTAAACTTTAAAGCATTGCCGACTAAATTACTGACCACCTGAGCAATACGAGCCCGATCCATTAAGGTTCGCTCCGGGATATCGGCCGCAATATCAATAATAAATTCCAGACCTTTATCTTTTACCGGCTGGTTAAATAGCTGAATAACATGGTTTAACACTTTTGTCGGCGAGTGAACGCCTCTTTTGACTTTTAACTGCCCCTCTTCGGCCTGGGTTAAATCGAGCACGTCGTTCAACGTTGTCAGCAGATAATCGCCGCTGTTCTTTATTGTGCTCAGCAATTGTTGTTGATAGGGGTTGAGGTCAGTTGACTCCAGCACAGACGCAATACCCAGTATACCGTGTAGTGGCGTCCGGATTTCGTGTGACATATTCGCCAGGAACACATTTTTTGCATGAGCGGCTTTTAACGCATCTAACTCAGCTTTTTTCTGTTCCGTCACATCGGTGACCGTTCCGGTGTAGCGAATGGCCCTGCCTTCGTTGTCCCGCTCTATGATTTTTCCGCGATCCAATACATAAACCCAATGACCATCACGGTGCCTTATGCGATGAAGACTTTCATAAAAAGGCGTTACTCCGTCCAGATGATTCTTAATCGCCTGCCATACGTCATCGTAATCTTCCGGGTGTAACCGGCTCGACCAGCTTTCTACATTAGTTTCCAGCTCGCGGGCGTCCCAGCCAAACATATTCGCCCAGCGTTGGTTAAAAATAGTAACGCCGGTTTGCGGATTCCATTCCCAGGTACCTAAGCGGGTCGCATCTAAAATAAGCTGTAACCGATTGCGTTCCATTTCAAGCGCAATTTGCAGTTGCTTGCGCTCAGTCACATCAATTAGATAACCATAAAGATGGTTCTTACCATCTTCATAACGTAATAGTATCGTGGTGTCAGATACCCAAATGTCATGCCCGTTGGCATGCTTTACCCGGTAGTCTTCATGCGATAAAGATGCTCCTGACTCGTTGCTGAGAAGTGAATTAACTTCTTCCATTACGCGCGGCAAATCGTCCTGATGAATAAGATCCCGGTACTGAATTTCATGACTTTCTAAACGCGCTTTTTTATAGCCTAAAAGACTTTCTATGTTGTCTGAAACAAAACGTACTGGCCATCCCTGAGCATCTTCCCAGATAAACAGACTTAAATGACTTCCGACATTCAGCAAAGCGGCTAGATTTTCATTGGAAATACGTGTTGTCATCTATTCGGACTCACTTTAAAGGCTTTATCGTAACCAGTTTGCCGCAGTAGCAACTTGGTGTACACTGGCAAAAACAATAACATAAAAACAACGAAACTCGGATGACCCAGGCAAACGTCAATGAATGGCAAACCGCACTACTAACACAAGTTGATCAACTCATAGAGTTGGCGCAAACCCGTTTGCCCGGTCGACAAAAGCCAACGATTCGTGGGCCTGAATACTGGCAACGTTTTGCCAAGCATCATTACGTGCGAGCCGCAGACTTACTTAAAGCCGATCAAGGATTTGAAGCCGCCAAGCACTTTCGCCGTGCGGCGTTATTTGGCCACAGCAAGGCCATGTTGTACTTAGGGCAAATGTTTTTACAAGGTAAGGACTTACCAGAGAGCATTTTTCACGCGTGCTGCTGGCTAACCTTAGCGGACCGGGCCGGTGAAAGCGAAGCCGCTAAAATCATTGATGGTTTTCTACACAAGCTGACGGCAAGACAATTAAATAGCGCCCGCCAGCTTGCCGCCGAGCGCTTTGAACAAATTTGCGACGCCAGTTTTGACATACATGGGTTGTAATTTAAGGTAACCACAATTTTGTTTTTTCTCGTATTTTTCCGGTAGCAACCCAATCCTGAAGTTGATCCGCCATACGTTTTCCTGCATCCACCGCTTTTTCCCAGTAATCAATACGAGTTGCAGCATCCAGTTTAGCAAAGTCGGTGCGATCGGGAATTTTCCCGTAAGGTAGTGACTGAATAAAGTCTTCCGACGGCGTAATAAACACCACGCCGGGCCATTTCTTACCGGTGGTTCTGCGCCAACTCAAGCGTTTGTCAAACCAGCCAGGAATGGCTTCTTTATGAAAGTGAGGGTAAAGCACCAAACCATTCACGTCAGAGAAGTCCAGGTCAAAGTGATAATCGGTAACACCGCCATCACGATAAATGCCTTCCGGTGCTCCGGGAATATCAACCACACCGTCCAGTACCAAAGGAATTGAACCGGTCGCCAGCAACGCCTGCTGAAAGTTACTTTGGGTCAGTTCAACATGATGTGTCGGTAAATCGTTCCAGCCTTTTGTAAAGCTTAAGTCTGACTGCGGGTGATGAAAGATAACACGCTCATAAAAGCGGCCTAACCAACGGCGATTCACACTGTTAGCAAAAGCGGAACTTAACAACCCCAGCATTTGCTTTTTCGTTTCGGCAGCTGTCCAACCGCGGCAACGCGCCACAATAAAATGGTGTCTTACCGCCGACTGCCCCAGTATTTCTGTTACCGCCTGATCAGGAACGTACTTAGCCAGCAAGGCTTTAGCTTCACTGGTAATTTCATTCCGGTCGGGGTTCGCGCTGTAAGTCTGGGTTCTGTATAAACGACAAAATAAATCACTGGCGGCAACCGGGTCCTGCTGCCCCAATGCTGCGAAGCGCCAGGCACCTGCGGAAGTCCCCAGGGTATTCAGCGGCTCTTTCTTGTCTTTAAAGAATTCACCGAACATCCATTTATCAAGCCCCTGAAGCACAAACCACTTCGGTCCGCCGGAAGCACCTAATAGCAAACCAATGTCGTCGGCCTTTAGCCCCTGCTCCTGAATATGCTGATAAGCCAATGACCCGGCCTTTATATTAATCCAATCTGTCATACAACATCCCTGTCTTACAGTTGCCGCTTTCTTTCCGCAAGAAAACCTAAGAAAAAGAGTATTCCAATGGTACTGACTGCCAGTAAATGCAAGGGAATAAGACTTAACCAACCCGCCAAAACCGGCGTAAACCAGACGGTTAGCCAACCGTAACCAAAAGCACACACCACAATGAAGACTAAGGTTCTGAACACAAAGTGCCAGTGCGCCACTTGCCTTTTCACCATGCGGTTTACTTCAGCACCATAAATAACCAGTAGTGTGGCAATGATCGCCATAGCCAGTTCGTAAAAATGTGGGCGGATCATCATGCCCAGATTATTCAACACATTCTGCACGCTAGTACCCCTCTGAAAAGCATCGTCCGAGTATACGAATTTTCTGTCGTTTTCGCATCCCAAGTTTGCGCTTTGCTGTGTTATCCTAACCCCATAAAGAAGCTTATTTACAGGACATTTCATGAAAATCATTTCATTCAATATCAATGGTATACGAGCGCGACTGCATCAGTTACAGGCATTAATTGATAAACACCAGCCCGATGTTATCGGCCTGCAGGAAACCAAAGTGCACGACGACCAGTTTCCACTAAAAGACGTGGAAGCCATGGGTTATCACGTTATTTACCACGGTCAGAAAGGTCATTACGGCGTGGCCATGCTCAGTAAAAAGCCACTGGAAAACCCGCAGTTTGGTTTCCCTACCGACGATGATGAAGCACAGCGGCGCATGATAATGGGTGATTATCCGCTAGCGGACGGTAGCCATGTACGTATTTTAAATGGCTATTTCCCGCAGGGCGAAAGCCGTGACCACCCTACGAAATTTCCAGCTAAAGAAAAGTTTTATCAGGACTTAATGAGCTATCTGGATAACGATCTTTCGCCGGAGCAGCCAGTGATTGTTATGGGTGATGTGAATATATCCCGTATCGATTTAGATATTGGCATTGGCGAGAACAACGCCAAACGCTGGCTTAAAACCGGGAAATGCAGCTTCCTTCCGGAAGAGCGGGAATGGATACAAAAATTAATGGACTGGGGTTTTACTGATACGTACCGTCAGTTGAACCCGGATGTGGATAACCAGTTCAGTTGGTTTGATTACCGCTCACGTGGCTTTGATGACAACCGTGGCTTACGCATCGACCTTATTCTTGCCACTAAAGCTCTTGCCGGGCAATGCGAAGACAGCGGTATAGACTATGAACTCAGAGGCATAGAAAAACCTTCTGATCATGCCCCCGTCTGGTCTACATTCAAAGACTAATAATTATTTTGCCGTCGGCTGGCCTTAATGCTCTTCCGGCGGCAATGTTTCCAGTGCTTTACGCAAAATAATCGCCAAATCCATATATTCAGGGCCTTTTTCACCCTGAGGCTGACACTCAACGCCCTGCTTTCTCAGTTTATCTCTCAGCTCTTTATACCAACTCCGTAACATTGGCTTTAACTGTTGTCTGGAACGCCAGCCAAGCCAGTACAAGCCCTGCAAGGGTAAGCTCAACATAATGAGTGACAACATCAGCCCTGGGGCTAACTGCTCCTGAGGCATAAACTGCCAGGTCAGCGCAGCATTGAGTACCGCTATTCCCGGAGTCCAGCTAATGGCTTTGCGAGTTATGGGGATAATTCGCGACTCTGCCATTGCGGCAACAACTGAATGATGAGGCCATTTATCGGCATACCTCTTTCCATCTCTTAAAACCGCAAAAAATGAACGACTCATGGTGACCTCTTAGACAAACCTGCTGTAATTATAATCGATTACTGAGCTATTGTACGATATTCACACTTTTAATATTATCTTTATTTTTCAATCTGTTACACTGTTACAACCGTGTAGTTCACAAAGATATCCACAGTTAATGTGGATACAGTTGCACCTAAGCTTTAGCTTTGCCACTATACTACCTGAATTAGTCAGTCGCATGGTGTCAGCAGTGACAACAAGTCAGCTTCCTTCTCTTTATGCACCGGTTACCGGTCGCATCATAGCAGCACAACCTTCAGCTGCAGTATGCCAGCATGGCCTGCTTGGCAAAGGCATTGTCATAGAGATGACCGGCAGCACGCTATATTCCCCGGCTGATGGCTCGCTAACCCATATCAGCAGTAGTGGCGATTACTTGTCGTTACGCTTAAACGACACCTATTCCCTACAGTTAGTCATAGGTTCCGGCGATGCGTTCGGCAACCACGCCGCTTTAACTGTGCTTTGTCGCGAACAGACAGAGGTTAAGTGTGGTGATCCTCTGGTTAAGATTAACCAGTCATTACTGCGCAGCTTGAAATCTTCACAACAACGCCTTGCTGTTTTGCTTTGTTCATTGAATTCGGGGCACGATAGCGAATCACCCGAATGGCTAAACCCAGGACTTATTACTGCGAAAGACAGTCCACTTATTACTTATTAACATCGACAGGAGCTGTACCTATGTTGCGCGTTTATGGCATTAAAAACTGCGACACCGTTAAAAAATCACTTAAATGGTTAGATAAAAACGAAGTCGATTACGAATTTATTGATGTTCGCCAGCAGCCACTGCAAAAAGAAACCGTTAGCGGTTGGTTACAAAAGCTACCGGCGGAATCTTTATTGAACAAGCGCAGCACCAGCTGGCGGAACCTGTCAGATGAGCAAAAATCTGTTAATGACGCTAATGCCATAGCGGAATTAGTTGCCGAACAACCAACCCTGTTTAAACGTCCGTTAGTGGAGTCCGGTCAGGCTGTTCATTGTGGTTTTAATGAGAAACTCTGGAGCGAACGCTACTTATGAGTTCAGAGACATTGAAGCTTGCCCGTGAGCTCATTTCCCGCCCGTCCATTACACCGGAAGACGAAGGCTGTCAGCAGCTTATCGGTGAACGGCTTGCGGCTATGGGCTTTAACCTTGAGTCTATGATATTTGAAGACACCACTAACTTGTGGGCTCGCCGCGGGCAAGGCCGTAAACTGTTTTGCTTTGCTGGCCATACCGACGTTGTTCCGCCCGGCGACATCAATGACTGGCAGTTCCCGCCGTTTGAACCTACCACGCACGAAGGGTATTTATACGGGCGCGGAGCCGCTGATATGAAAGGCAGCCTGGCGGCGATGATAACTGCCACTGAGCGATTTATTAAAGACTACCCGAATGTGGATGCTGACATAGGCTTTCTAATAACCAGTGACGAGGAAGGCCCGTTTATTAACGGCACCAAGCGTGTCATTGAAACGCTGCAGGAACGCAAAGAAAACATAGACTGGTGTATTGTCGGAGAGCCTTCCAGTACTGACAACCTGGGTGACATAGTTAAAAACGGGCGCCGAGGCAGCTTGACCGGAGACTTAACCGTATTAGGCATACAGGGTCACGTTGCTTACCCTCATTTAGCAAAAAACCCGGTACATGATCTTGCACCTGCGCTCAGTGAGCTAATTAATGAAGAGTGGGACAAAGGTAACGCCAGTTTTCCGCCAACCACCTTTCAGGTATCTAACATTAAGGCAGGAACCGGTGCCGGTAATGTTATACCCGGACGTATTGATACTCAGTTTAACTTCCGCTTCTCGACAGAGCTCACAGCCGAAAAAATTAAGGCACGAGTAGAAGCCATTCTCGATAAGCACTCGTTAAAATACAACCTGCAATGGAAGCTTAACGGACCACCCTTTCTAACTGAATCAGGCGCATTAGTTGAAGCCGTGCAGGCGGCAATTGAACACGAATGCGGGTTTTCAACTACCCTCTCTACTGCAGGTGGCACGTCCGACGGGCGCTTTATTGCACCAACCGGTGCTCAGGTCGTTGAGCTGGGCCCCGTAAATGCTACCATTCACAAAGTGAACGAATGCGTTAAAGCCAGTGATTTGGATAAACTCAGTGATGTCTATTACCGCTGTCTGGAGAAGCTTTTATGTTAAGCAGCACAGAACTGACAGGTGCCTGCGAAACACACTTAACGGCATTAGATGGGCATAAACTGCATCCTGATACAGCAGAAGCTTATCTCGCCATGCAAAAAGCAGCAGCGGCTGAGGGTATTAAACTGGCTATAGCCAGTGGTTTCCGCTCACTGGACAGGCAACTGTCTATCTGGAATAGAAAATGGCGGGGTAAGCTGCCCCTTCGCTCCAAAGAGGGCAAACTACTGGATGTAGCAAACTTAAACGACGTTGAGAAAATGCATGCAATTTTGCATTGGTCTGCGTTACCGGGAAGTAGTCGTCATCATTGGGGAAGTGATTTCGATATTTATGACCCCCGCCCTTTTCAGGACAGTGAACTGAAATTGCAATTAGTTCCAGGCGAGTACATTGACGAATCCGGGCCTTGCCATGAACTTTGGCAATGGTTAACCCGGCATGCCCACGAAAGTGGCTTTTTCTTTCCCTATGCACGCTATCAGGGCGGTGTTGCACAGGAACCCTGGCACATGAGCTACCGGGCCCTCTCACAGCCATGCCATAAGCAATTGAGCCTTGAGCTGTTAGCAGAAACCATAGACTCGTTAGCCATCGAGGGAAAATCCATTATTCTGGAGAATCTGGCTCAAATAAAAAATCAGTACATTGATACGATAACGGAGGATGACGGATGGACAACTATTTGGTGTGGCTAATAATATTATTGGTAGTCGGTGTGGTTTTGAGTAACCTAATGGTGCTGAAGTATACCGCTAAGTTTAAATGGCCTGGTACGAAATCATCTAAAACCGAAGATGACTCCGACCAGGACACTAAAAATAAAGACTAATCCAGCGTTACGCCAAGGCGCTTAGCAACTTCACGGTAGGCTTCAACAACACCACCTAAGCCCTGGCGAAAACGGTCTTTATCGAGCTTCTCGCGTGTCTCTGCGTCCCAAAGGCGGCAGCCATCTGGAGTGAATTCATCACCCAGCATAATCTGGCCGTCAAACACACCAAACTCAAGCTTGTAATCCACCAACAGAAGACCAGCATCAGCAAACAGAGCTTTTAGAACGTCGTTCACTTTAAAGGTGAGCTCTTTCATTTTCTCAATTTGCTCTGCTGTTGCCCAGCCAAAGGCCTGGATATGATATTCATTGACCATAGGGTCGTGCAGCGCATCGTTCTTTAAGAAAAACTCAAAGGTCGGTGGGTTTAATTCTTTACCTTCTTCAACACCTAAACGACGCACCAGAGAACCAGCGGCCACATTACGGACAACACATTCTACCGGGATCATGTCCAATTTCTTAACCAAAGACTCGGTATCACTCAAACGCTCATCTAACTGAGTCGGAATACCAGCTTCTTCCAACTTCGACATAATAAAATGGTTAAACTTGTTGTTCACCATGCCTTTGTCATCAAGCTGTTCAACCTTTTCGCCGTCGAACGCTGAAGTATCATTACGAAACTCCAGCACCAGGCGGTTAGGATCGTCGGTATGGTAGACCGTCTTTGCTTTTCCCCGATACAGTTCACTGCGTTTTTCCATGAATCGTTCCACTCGCGCTTAAGTTAAAGTTGGCTTTGCTGTTTAACAGCGTTTTTAAAGGCTTCAAATACTTGATTAATCCATTCGTCAGAAACAATTTCCTCACCCTGGTAAACCGTTACCGAGGTATTTTCACCGTCTTCCAGTAACCGGAATTCGTATTCACCTTCGGCAATACCCAGGTCTTCGTAGTCATCACCACCAATGAACAGGAAGCCGCTACCGGGTTCGCTGTACTCAACAAAATAGGTTCCTGTCTCGCGGTTTAAATCTTCAACCTCAAAACCAATATTCTGAAGAGCCAAATTAACTAATGGCCATGCTTGCTCAAAATTGTCTTCAACAATGAAAACTGAATGCCCTTCTGCAGCTTTTGACAAGCTAGTTTCAATACCGGCGGCTTTTTCACGAGCTACTGCCAGTTGTTGTTTCCGGTTAACTTCCGAAATAATCGCATTGAGTAAGTCAGCTTCCAGATTGCGAACAATCAAAGGTGCTACTTCTTGCTCTTCACCACCAACAACCTGAGTAAAGTCGTTAATATCAACTCGTAACCCGGTGCTGCGTTGATGCGACTCAGTTTCCTGAGTCAGCTCGTAACGAAAGGTTCTTTCCAGATCGCTGTCGCTCTCTCCGCCAAACCCAAAAAAGCCGCTGTCGCCCTCAATGGTCTGCTGAACCGTCATTTGCTCAGTAAGCCAGCGGTTATCACCAGCTTCTTCCCATTCAATGTCGCGTCTTTCCAGTACATCAAATGCCGCCTGACGAACAAATTCGGTTACTGAATCGCCCATGCCATCGACGATATCGAAATACACCCGGGTTTCGGTCTCGGTTTCTAAAACCCGGCTACCCAACCCAATAGGGCGAACCTGCTGAGGAGCCATGATATTGACTTTATAACCGACTGGTGCCGGTGCAATGTCGGTATCCGGAATTTGATACTGAGTTCCTTTTTCCGGCTTTTGCAGGCCATCCGGAATATTCAGTGTGGCAGTAGGTTGAATGTTCACATATTCAAACCCGCCGCTGGCACGTTCTTTTTCTACCGACGAACAACCTGTTACAACTACGGCAGCTACGCCCATCCACGCAAGGCGAGACAATTTCATTACGACTCCTGAATATTCAGTAGGTTTGCTTTCTGTAACACTGACTCAATCAACTGTTGATTACTCTCTTCCGGAGGTGTCAGTGGCAGACGATAATTTGCGCTGACCCAGCCCATTAAAGCGAGCGACCATTTTACCGGAATGGGGTTGGATTCAACAAATAACATATTATGCAATGGTTCCAGCTCAGCATCGATTTGGTTTGCACTTTCTTTATCACCAGCAAGTGCCGCCGTTACCAGCTCTTTCATTTTGGCAGGAACAATATTAGCGGTGACACTGATAACACCATGACCACCGGCAAACATAAATTCGCGTGCAGTAGGGTCGTCACCGCTTAATAAGATAAAGTCATCGCCGCAGCGTTTTTTAAGTTCCTGCACCCGACTCACGTCACCGGTGGCTTCTTTTATACCAATAACGTTATCAATTTTTGCCAACTGTTCGACCATGTCAGGTGTCATATCAAGACTGGTACGCCCCGGAACATTATATAGAATCTGGGGTTTATCAGAGGCATCAGCACAAGCCTTATAATGTGCAATTAAGCCTGTTAAAGAAGGCTTGTTGTAGTATGGCGTAACATTTAAGAAACCACTTACACCCGCCTGGGTCATTTTTTCTGTCAGTTGCACGGCTTCACTGGTCGAGTTTGAACCGTTTCCAGCAATGATATCGATGCGGCCGGCACTGAGCTCGACCATGGCATTAACGACAGCGATATGTTCTTCATGCGTTAAGGTTGTTGACTCCCCTGTCGTGCCAACCGCTACAATAGCGTCGGTACCCGCTTCGCAATGTTTGTTGACCAGAAACTCAAGTTCACTGTAATCAACATTGCCATATTTTGTAAAAGGGGTAACTAAAGCGACAATACTGCCCTTAAGCATACATTCTCCAAGTCCTAAATTGGGGCTCCAATGGTAATGCCAGCCCTGACGAAACACAAGTGATAGGAACGTAACTTGCCAAGAAGGTTCCGTAAACTTTTGCCAGTATGGCATTTTCCAAGACGGCATCTGTCCGCTATGATGTTGGCACTGTTAACTAAGTTCCAGGAGAATGCAATGCAGACACTACAACAAGGCGATAAAGCACCTGACTTTACTTTACCCGATGCGAACGAGAACTCAGTGACCTTATCGGAGTTATTGAAAGAGAACCGGGTACTGGTCTACTTTTATCCGAAAGCGATGACACCAGGCTGCACAGTGCAGGCGCAAAACTTACGGGACAGCCGCAAACAGCTTGAGGAATTTAATGTTGTCTCTGTTGGTATAAGCCCGGATGCGCCTAAGCGCTTAGCAAAATTTACTGACAGAGATGAACTGAATTTCACTTTATTAAGCGACGAAGACCATAAAGTGGCTGAAGACTTTGGCGTATGGGGCCTGAAAAAGTTTATGGGTAAAGAATACGACGGTATTCACCGCATTAGCTTTTTAGTAGAACAGGACGGAAGCATTTCAAAAGTCTTCAATAAATTTAAAACTAAAGAGCATCACGAAGTGGTGCTGGAGCACCTTAAGCAAGCTTAAGCTCTATAGAGCAAACACCGCGTTAAAGCGGTGTTTGCTCTTCTGCGTTCTCTCCGGTGCCACTGTCCCATGCTGTCAATACCGCCTTGACCAGGCTGGCCAGCGGAATAGCAAAAAACACGCCCCAGAAACCCCATATGCCGCCAAAAATTAATACCGCGCCAATAATGTAAACCGGGTTTAGACTTATTGCCTCTGAAAACAATAGCGGTACCAGTAAGTTACCATCCAGCGCCTGAATAACCAGGTAGGCTACGGTGACCCAAACAAATGCTGCCGTTGGTCCAAATTGGAATAACGCCACTAACACCACCGGAATAGTTGCGACCGCAGCGCCAACGTAGGGAATTAAAACCGATAAACCAACCATAATGGAAAGCAGCGCCGAGTAGCGCAATCCAAATAAACTAAAGGTGACAAAAGTGACTATCGCAACAACCACCACTTCAATCGCTTTGCCGCGAATGTAGTTCATAATTTGCAGATTCATCTCCTGCCCTACCTGCGAAATTAACTGACGGTTTGAAGGCAGCAGACGGCTGAAATGAGCAATCAATATATCGCGGTCTTTTAGCATAAAAAAGATTAAAAGCGGCACGATAATGAGATACACCAGCATGGCCATGACATTCACAATAGAGGTCAGGGAAACCGTTAACAGGCTTTCCCCTAAGCTCACGGCTCGTCTTTTTACTTCCTGAGTGAACTCAGTAATTTGGCTGTCATCGACAATAGTCGGGAACATTTCAGGCAGTTTATGCAGCCAAATTTGCAGGTTCGTGACCATATCCGGCATTTCCTGAATCAAAGTGGTGCTTTGCTGCCATATAACCGGCACCAGAGTCAGCAAAGTAACAATCATTATTGCCAGAAATAATGAGAAAGTAATAACTGTTGCGGTTAAACGGGATAAACCAAGCCCCATCAGTCGCATTACCGGCCAGTCCAGCAAATAGGCCAGAGAAATAGCAATTAACAACGGTGCAATTAAGCTACCGAAAAACACAATGACCAATACCGCAACAACCAATAACAGAAATAAAGTTACTGCATTAGGGTCAGAAAACTTCCGTTGGTACCACTGTTGAATGTATTCCCACATAATGACTATCTCTTAACCTTTGTTGAGATGATAATATCAGTCCTTGCAATCTTTCCATAACCCCATAGAGTAAAAAGGAACTAAAGATAAGAATTTTGCTCTTAAGAGAAGATTAAGTCCGTTTCATTTAGCCTATGAGTAGTTGATGTCCACCAAAATAATACACCTTTTTGTCTCTTGCTTACTTACCTTTGCAATCAGCTTTAGTGCTGCAAGCAGTGCTGCGCAGGATAGTCGACGGTTGCCTGAAATTGGAACCACCGGCGCTGCTTTCATGAGTATTGAACGCGAACGTGTTGTCGGCGACTTCTACATGCGCCAGGTGCGCTCACAAGCGCCTATTATCCACGACCCGGTATTAGACAGTTATTTAAACAGCATGGGCCAGCGGTTGGTCAGGCATACCGGCGGTGTACGCTATCCTTTTAACTTTTTCTGGATAAATAACAAAGAAATAAACGCCTTCGCTTTCATGGGTGGCTACGTGGGTGTGCATACGGGGTTAATTAACGAAGCCAGAACCGAGTCAGAACTCGCGGCGGTACTTGGACACGAGGTTGCGCACATTACGCAGCGTCACATGGTGCGCCGGATGCAGGAACAACAACGCAGTATGCCCATGACCATAGCCGGTATCATTGGCTCTATTCTGGTGGGTATGGCTAACCCTGAAGCCGGTGCTGCAGGTCTTTATGCCACAATGGGCATGGCTGGTCAGTCGCAAATTAATTACACTCGGCTGTATGAAATGGAAGCCGACCGCATCGGTCTCTCTACACTTTTAGCTGCGGGTTTTGATCCCCGTGGCGCACCTGACTTTTTTGGCCGGTTAGCAGAAAAATACCGTTATGTCAGCAAGCCCCCGGAAATGCTTATGACTCACCCATTACCCGAGTCACGCATAGCCGACACACGTGCACGCGCTGAAAATATGCAACGGGTAGATGTGGCTCCCAGCCTCGACTTTGCCCTGGCTAAAACCAGAGTTCAGGCCCGGTATATTGGTAACACCACCAACAGCGATTTTGAATCTATGCGCTCCAGCAGCAATTCAATCAACCAACAAGCCGGACAATATGGTTTAGCCATACGAGCGCTGGACAGTGGCGAAATTGACTTAGCCTACAAACTCATGCAGCCACTACTTGAGCACTATCCTAATGATCCGTTCTATATTGATGTTCAGACAGACATTCTGTTAGCGCAAGAAGATTACGAGACGGTTTTGGACTGGTTGCGTGGTAAATACATTCAGCAGCCGACCGAGCCTGTCATTACTCTTAACTTTGCTAACGCCGCACTCAAAGCAAAAGACACAGACTTAGCCGAAAAGCTTCTGCGCGATTTTTTATTAAAACAACCAAAGCATGCGCTGGCGCTTGACCTTCTCACTCAGGTTTATGAGCGCAGTGGTAAGCGAGCCGCTATGTACGAAACTCGCGCCGAAGCACTGGCGTTAAGAGGAAACTTCCGGCTGGCCATTGACCAGTTGCACACTGCGCATAACCATACAGATAACGATTTGACGCATAAACGTCTGAACGCACGTATTGATCAAATGCGCAGCTTAGAGCAGCAAATAAAGTCGTTAATGTGAGTTAACTGCATTTTTCAGCGATTCTAGATCCTGCTCACCCATTAATGGCCCTTTGACACTGCCATCGGGCTTTATGACGTAGGTAGCCGGTAACATCTGCGGACGCTGAAACGGAAACTTCGGCGCTGGCTCCATCAACGCCAACTGAAACTCAATGCCATGGCGCTGTTTCAACTCGGCCAGTTCAGCGTTAGACATTGGGTCAAAACTGACACCCACTAACTCAACGTTCTTCGCTTTGTGCTGGTTAAATTCGTTTAACTCCGGTAATTCTCTTAAGCAAGGAGCGCACCACTCAGCAAAGTAGTTTACCACCACCGTTTTTTCGCCCAGGTTGCTCCAGCGAAACTCATTGTCGGTGTCGGTAACCACATCCGGCTCTTGCGAACAAGCTGTTATCAGCACAGCAAATGCCGCGCACACTAGCGTTCTCAGTTTCATTCCTTACCTCAATTACGTTACTATTAACTTATACTTACCTAATCATCAGATACTACAAGGTACGATACTTATGAGCCAAGTAACAATTTATCATAACCCGCGTTGCTCAAAATCAAGACAGACTCTTGAATTGCTCAAGCAAAATGACGTTGAGCCGGAAATTGTTGAATACCTTAAAACTCCACCTAATGCTGCAGAGTTAAAAGATATTCTGGAAAAATTAGGTCTTTCTGCCGATCAGCTAATGCGCAAAAAAGAAGACGTTTATAAAGAACTTGGTCTGGCCGGTATCAATAACGAAGATGAATTGATTACTGCAATGGTTAACAACCCTAAGCTTATTGAGCGCCCCATTGTTATTCAGGGTAATAAAGCAGCCATTGGCCGCCCTCCTGAAGCTGTACTGGATATCTTATAATGACCCGCGTCGTTATTCTTTATTACAGCCGTAATGGCGCTACTCAACAGCTTGCTGACGCGATAGCAGAAGGCGTTACGGCGGCTGGAGGCGAAGCAGTTTTACGCAGCACCGGGCACGGCAGCGATGCCGTCAGTGACCGCGACCTGGAAATTGAAAACACTGACCTTGAAAGCTGTGATGCTCTTATTCTGGGCAGTCCGACTCGCTTCGGTCATATGGCCTCAAGCTTGCAAAAGTTCTGGGAAGGCACCTCGCGCGAATGGTTACAGGCTACGTTAACCGACAAACCCGGTGCAGTATTCACTTCCTCCAGTTCGCTGCATGGGGGGCAGGAATCCACTCTGCTGACTCTGGCTTTACCGCTGCTGCACCATGGTATGATGCTGGTTGGCATTCCTTATTCTGAACCGGCTCTGCATCAGACTCAATCCGGCGGTTCACCTTATGGCGCCAGCCATCATGAGCACAGCAATAAGTTAACTGACCATGAAAAGCAATGCGCAATCGCTTTGGGTAAACGAGTCACGCAAACCGCTTCTAAGCTCTCATCATAGGAATTATCAATGCCGACTTCTCCACGCTTTTATCGCTGGTTAACACAAGTTTGTTACTGGCCACTGCTTATTTTAGTTGCACTGTGGCACGGTATGCCCACCGATGCGCCGGGAACATTGCCAGCTTATATTGCTTTGTTCCTCTGGGTGCTGCCGTTGTTATTCCCGCTGCATGGGCTGGTTAAAGGCAAACCCTATACCCACGCATGGACTAACTTTGTTTTAATGTTTTACTTTCTGCATGGCTTAACGGTGGTCTACACCCACCCGGATGAACGCGTGTGGTCAATACTGGAACTGATATTTACCACCGGTGCATTTATTGGTGCAACAGGTTATGCCCGCTATCAGGGAAGAGCCCAGGGTTTGGGACTGAAAAAACTAAAAGACTACGACTAAATTTCGAGAACCTGCTTAACAAAAGGAATTGTTAAGCGGCGTTGGTAAGTAATAGAGGCTTTATCAAGCTCATTTAAGGCTTTCATTAAATCTCGCATGGAACGACCCAACCGTTGAGTCATAAAAGCTGCGACATCGTTCGGCAACTCCAGTCCGCGCCACTGCGCCCGCAAAATTAACGCATTATTTTTTTCTTCGTCATTCAGCGGCTGAACCTGAAAACCCGTTGCCCACTGGAAACGCGATTGTAAATCCGGTAACAGAACTTTAGTTTGAGCAGCCGACTGTTTGGCCGTCATGACCAAACGCGCCGACTCATTATCGGTTACGCGATTAATAAGCGAGAACAACTCAAAACTCCAATTCTGTTCAAGCGTTACCGTATCAATATCATCCAGACAAATAAGATCAGCCTGATCAATTCCCTGCAAAACCGCAGATGCATCGGCTTTAGCCAGTTCACGCAAAGGTAAATACGCAATGCGATATTGTGACCCGGCCGAGGCGATGACGCTGTGCATTAAGTGACTTTTGCCTACCCCACTCGCTCCCGACAGCCAGGTCAATTGCTGGTTTCTTTTTAGCGGAGGCTCGGCTGCGGGCAAGCTTTCTAGCCAACTTAATAAGGTTAAGTTGTCACCCGCAAGAAAAGTAGAAAATATCTCGTCATCAGGCAACTGTACGGCTAACGGTAATTGCTGTGGTGACATCAGCGGTTCTCATTCCAGCGGTACACAGGAGTTTCAGCTTGCTGCGCCGCAACAAAGGGGCCCACTTCCTGTGATGCCAGACGGCCATCCAGATTAATAGCCTGCAGTATCTGGTCGACCGGACCGTTAACCACAATCTCGAATTCGCTCATAGCTTGCGAGTATTCAAGTAAGCGAACTTCGCGAACAGAGACAATGCTACCCAAAAACGCCTCCAGCTCTAAAACACGGTTTAAGCTACTTAACTTCTCAACTTTAATCATTAAGGTATTACGAACATTTTCATCACCAGCCGTAACACTATACTGCCTCGCCAACTGCGCCATTAGTTGCTCAACCAGAGGCTCGGCAAGCCAGTCCGGGCTGGTTGCTGTAACTTCACCGGAAAAACGGTCGTCTCCAACTTCAACAAACCAATTTAAACTCCAGGGTTCTTCCTCGTCTTCCTGACGAATCATACGACCGACCAATAGACCATCGGTACCGTAACGCTCGGTAGTGGTTCTAACCGGGTCTAGAAAGCGCCCCCAGACATCGGTTGCATTTATGGTGAAGCTGTCGGTCAAATCCATTAAAGGCAGCTGAATTGGAATACTGTACTGCTGTGCAAAGAACCTCAGTTGTTGGGTAAATACTGACTCGCTATTACTGTCGATAATCACGCGCTGCCCATTGTTGTTTTCCTTCGCTATCCAAAGCATCAGTTGCGGTCGCCGACTACCCCAGTAGGGTAACTGCTGCTCTGCCAGCAACGCGCGCAACTTGCGCCCATCAAATGTCGCCGTTAAGGTTCGCTTTCCCTCATTCTCGCTGTAACCGTATTGCACCAGGTAATTATTTACATCACGTTTTGCCCGTTGTATCGCGTCATGCCCGACCAATTCAGCCTGCCCGGTTAATTTTGTAATAACACGGTCAAACGCCTCCCCTATTGCCTGCTGCCGATGAGACGAACTTTGCGAAGTCACTTCCACTTCTGCTGAATATAAATTTTCAATCAACCGCGCTTCGGCTTCTGTAGCCAGAAAAAGACTAAACAGAAAAAATAAACTGGCAGCGAAGTAAAGAATCTGCGACTTTGACATGTCATTATCCAAATAAGACTTTGAGAGCATATTAAACAGCCAGGTAGCGAACAGCAAGTAACAACTTGTGGATAAGCTTGTGGGAATCTTCACTAGGAAAACAAAGCCACTAACGGTAGTATTGCGACAAACGAACGAAGGGTGACAAAGGCATGCTAAAACAACAACTTCGCGGTATCAGCTCACTGCTTGGAAGTATCAGTTTAATTGGGGTCTGTGTCGGCATGACCAGTACCCTGTTAAGTTTGCGTGCTACCATTGAAGGTTTTGGTACCCTGGTTACCGGCTTTATCATGTCGGCTTATTTTATCGGCTATTTATTTGGCTCGACCCGCGCGCCAAAAGATATTCGCCGGGTGGGTTATATTCGTTCATTTGGCGGTCTTGCCGCGCTGGCTGCCTTTAGTATTCTGATGCAGGCAATCTGGGTTGATCCGGTGGTCTGGTTTGTCATGCGCTTTATAACCGGCTTCGCTATTTCTGGTATTTTCGTCATTGTTGAAAGCTGGCTTAATACCATGGCCGACAACCGTAGCCGCGGTACCCTGCTGTCAGTTTATCTGGTCATTATTTATAGCGGGCTTATTGTCGGTCAGCTGATTCTCGGTGTCGCCGACCCGGCCGGCTTTGTTGCTTTCGCAATTGTCGCTCTGCTCATTAACTTAGCGCTTATTCCCATTCTGGTCAGCGTTACGGCAGAGCCGACAACACACGAAAACCGTAAAGTCCCCATTTCACTGCTGCTGAAAACCGTTCCGCTGGGCGTAATTAATGCGTTTATAATGCAAGCCTGCTACGCCATGTTTTACGGTATAGGGCCAATGTATGCTTCCTATATAGGCCTTAGTGTTCTGCAAATTACCTTTTTCATGGCCGCCTTTATTGCCGGAGGTTTAGTTTCACAGGCACCATTTGGACTTTTATCAGATCGACTAGACCGTCGTTTCGTTATTGCCATTTGCGCCGCCGGCGGAACTCTTACGGCTATAGCTTTATCGCAGCTTGATGCATCAAACGCCATCTTCATTTACTTAAATGTGGGACTTTTAGGCGCCTTTATACTGCCTTTGTACTCACTGGGTATGGCGCACACCAATGATTATCTGGAACGTGACCAAATGGTAGGAGCAACAGGTGCCATCATCAAAATTGGTGGAGCGGGCTCTATTATTGGTGCTCCTGCGGTAGCTGCGTTAATGCAGTTTGGCGCCATTAATTACTTCTTTTTACTCTTAGCGGCGCTTACGGCCTGTGTTGGTTTTTACTCTCTGTACCGCATTACACGTCGGGCAAAAGCAGAAGACCAGTTGCACAGCAACTTTGCCATACTGGCACCGTCACAAACTTCTGATGAGCTTTTAACGTCAATGGCTGAGGAAGCCCCGGAAACAGAAGAAGAGGACGACGAAGAAATGGAATCCAACGCCGTCCTTCGTTAACTACTTAGTCTGACAGCAGGTCATTCACCCAGGTGGTGGCCTGCTCCAGAATCTCATCTAAGTGTTGCTCGCTGACAAAGCTTTCTGCGTAAATTTTATAAACAGGCTCTGTGCCTGAAGGTCTGGCAGCAAACCAGCCGTTATCAGTAGTCACTTTTATCCCACCAAACTGGGCGTCATTCCCTGCCGCTTTGGTAGAAATATCAGACACACTGTCACCCGCCAGTTCAGGCAGCTTTACTTTGTAGGCACGAATGTCTTTAAAGCGCGCATTCTTTTGCACACTGGAAGCCGTATCAACGCGACGATAATAAGCCGTACCATGTTGCTGGCATAAGTCATCGTAATACTGGCCGGGGTTTTTACCGGTTTTCGCCAGTATTTCAGCCGCCAGCAGTGCCATGACAATGCCGTCTTTATCGGTCGTCCAGGTATTGCCTTTACGGTCAAGTAAAGTAGCACCGGCACTTTCTTCACCGGCAAACGCAATTGAACGTTCAAACAACCCTTTAGCAAACCATTTAAAACCCACCGGTACTTCCATCAATGGTCGCTCGTTTGCGCCCACCACGCGGTCAATCATGGCACTGGACACTAGAGTTTTTCCAATAGCAATACTGCTATCCCAGTCGCGGTTCTTACATAAGTAATCTATTGCCACAGACAAATAATGATTCGGATTCAGTAAACCGTGTGTCGGAGTCACTATGCCGTGACGGTCATAGTCCGGGTCGTTACCAAAAGCCAAATCGTAATTGTCTTTCAGCTCGAGCAAGCTGGCCATGGCAAAAGGCGACGAGCAATCCATTCTAATCTTTCCGTCTTTATCCAACGGCATAAAAGAGAATGTCGGGTCGACCACAGCATTACGAACTTCAATCGACAAGTTGTAATGCTCTGCAATTTGCGTCCAGTACTTAGCGCCCGAGCCACCCATGGCATCAACCGCCAGTCTCAGTTTCGCATCCTGAATAGCCGACATATCAATGCAATCATCAAGCTGGCTAATATACTGCGTGCGCCAATCAACAAAGGTTAGTTTCGGGTGCTGTAATACGTCTTCACTCTCACAGGTGTTCACGCCGACAAGTCCTGAAGACAGTAACGCGTTTGCGTATTTCTCTATGGTTCGGGTCACGTCAGAATCTGCCGGACCACCATGTGACGGGTTGTATTTAAAACCGCCATCTTCTGGTGGGTTATGCGAGGGTGTAATCACCACGCCATCGGCTTTAGCTGTGTTCTCACGGTTCCACTCAATAATCGCGCGGCTTAAAACCGGAGTTGGTGTGTAGTCATGCTCAGTCTGAACCTGAACCTCTACGCCATTGCCAATAAAAACATCTAACGCACTAATGTAAGCAGACTCAGACAGCGCATGAGTGTCTTTAGCCACCATAATAGGTCCGGTAATGCCCTGCTCCTCGCGATAAGCACAAATAGCCTGAGCAATAGCCAGAATATGCGCTTCATTAAAGGAACGCTTCAATGAACTGCCTCGATGACCCGAGGTACCAAAACTGACTTTTTCAGCCGCTTTGCGTGGGTCCGGCTCATAAACATAATACGCACTGGTCAATTGCGCTATATTGGTCAAGTCGCTGGCCTGCGCCAACTGGCCTGCTCGCTCGTGATCCGCCATTATAAAAAGTCCCTAATTTTTTCTGCATCGGCCGATTGATAACCCAGTTTTTCTGCTACCTGAGTCAGCATGGCTTTTTTCTTAGTCGTATTGGTATTGGTAATTACCCAAAATGGAGAGTCCGGAATCTGCTTCGGGTTCGTGCTGTTCCCCGATGTCAGTAAAGCTTCTTCTGAGCGGGCAAAATATTGACGATCACGACCGCGAATATCCAGCACTTGCGAAAATTCGCTCGGGTGGCAGCGGTACAACATGCTTAAAATATACAGAAAGCGCGCTACTACGCTTTTCTGAATACGCACATCCTGCTCATTCAAACGGTTAAAAACCGACTCAGTGAGTTCGCTTTTGCTGTCGGCTTCAGGTTCACTGCTATTCACGTCAAGCAAACGACGCAGAATATCCGATGCGCTCTCGCCTATTTGTCTGGTATGGCTTGCAATGTACGTGTATAAGTCATCGTCAATGTCAATCCGCTTCATTGTTGACTTTCTACCTCTAAAAATTGAAAGGTTGCGCTTTGTCACTTGCAACACCCCGACAAAGCCTTGAAAATATAGACCAAAGTTTATCACTAAAGGCAGTTCGATGGCAGACTCTTCATTGTTGAATCACGAAACATTAGGTACGGATAGCAATCCGGCTATCATCATTATTCACGGTCTGTTTGGCGATAAAGACAATTTAAAAAGTCTTGCCCGTGAACTGTCAGAAAACTACTACTGCATTTTGCCCGACGCCCGTAATCATGGTGAATCGTTTCACAGCGACAGCATGACTTACCCGGACATGGCAGAAGACATTATAAAACTGGCTGACTCGCTGAACCTGGAAAAGTTTTATTTAGTCGGTCATTCCATGGGGGGCAAAATAGCAATGGAAACTTGCATAAAAGCCCCTGAACGAATTCAAGCGGCAATATTTGCTGATATTTCACCCGCCGCTTACGACGGTACCCACGACAGCATATTAGACGCTCTTTCTAACCTGGACATAGACCAGGTAAAAAGCCGCGGCGACGCCGACAAACAGTTAGCTGAGACAATTTCGGAAAAAGGTGTACGCCAGTTTCTGCTTAAAAACCTGAAAAAAACTGACGACGGTTACCAGTGGCGACTTAACCTAAAAGCTTTAAGAGAAAATTATCAGCAAATTTCAGCGGCCGTCAGTAAAGGCCAATATGAAGGCCCGGTGCTTTTCATTAAAGGAGGAAGTTCAAACTACCTCACAGAAAAGCATCAACAAGATGTGGCAGCGCGATTTAGCAATGCCTCGGTAAAAGTTATTGAAGGTGCAGGCCACTGGCTACATGCCGAAAAACCCAGAATATTTAACCGGCTGGTCATTGAGTTTATAGCGCAGTAATCTCGCCACCAGCCCTGCTTTATGGTAATCTAAGCGCCATAAAAAACAGTCAAGACCGCATTAAGCATTCTTAGGTTAAGTACCAGCGAGGTTAAGCAGTATGTTAGCTGAGTATTACGAACAAATTGAAGTTCTGGCCACCAATTTTACGCTGGGCATACTATTCTTACTAATAGGCTTAGCCATTCGGGATGTGTTAAAACGTTCTGCAGTACCTAAATTTGGTCAGATTATTGTCTGGATGGTGCTCTTTCTTGGCTGTTTTGGTTTTATCGCTAAAGGTATTATTCAGGTGCTCTGGGAGTCCGGAGTTTAACCCAATTGATAATTTACGCCGCTGAATGACAATCCATTCAGTACTGTTTATTCGTATAATCAGGTGAAAATTGACTTATGGCAACTGTTGGAATTTTCTTTGGAAGCGACACCGGTAACACCGAAGCCGTCGCACAGATGATTCAGAAAGAGCTTGGTAAAAAGCTCGTTGATGTAAAAGACATCGCCAAATCCAGTAAAGAAGATATTGCCAATTACGACTTACTATTGTTCGGTATTCCGACGTGGTATTACGGCGAAGCTCAGTGCGATTGGGATGACTTTTTCCCCGAACTGGAAGAAATCGATTTTACGGACAAGCTCATTGCCATTTTTGGCTGTGGCGATCAGGAAGATTACGCTGAATACTTTCTTGATGCCATGGGCATGGTTCGTGACATTGTTGAAGCTCGTGGCGGCATTATTGTCGGGCACTGGCCTACCGAGAGCTACAATTTTGAAGCCTCTAAAGGCATGGCCGACGACACACATTTTGTCGGTCTGGGCATAGATGAAGACCGTCAGCCAGAGTTAACCAAAGAACGCGTTAGCAAATGGTGCCAGCAAGTTTATGAAGAAATGTGTCTGGCAGAACTGGCAAGTGACAGCTAATACAGGGTATGCTGTTATACATGTTTAACTGAGATACGAATTATTATGGCGAGTAACGACGAACAGCTGAAAAAAGCAGGACTAAAAGTCACTTCCCCACGGATGAAGATTCTGGAGATTTTGAAAAAACCAGATAATCAACACATCAGTGCCGAAGATGTCTATAAAATACTGCTGGAACAAAAAGATGAAATTGGCCTGGCTACCGTTTACCGGGTACTAAACCAGTTTGATGACGCTGGTATTATTACTCGCCACCACTTTGAAGGTGGGCGTTCGGTATTTGAGTTGAGTGCAAAACACCACCACGATCATCTGGTGTGTTTGACCTGTGGCCACGTCTTTGAATTTGAAGATGACGTAATAGAAGAGCGTCAGGAAAAAGTAGCCGCAGAAAATAAAATTAAACTGACTAACCACAGCCTGTACCTTTACGGTGAATGTCAGCGTGGTGAAGGCTGCGAATACAAAGCTGCCGCTGAGGCAGAATAATATATGGCACTGCGCTGGCTCATTTACGGTGCATACGGTTATTCGGGCAAACTGATTGCCCATCAGGCTAAAAAACGCGGTTACCAACCTATTTTAGCCGGCCGTAACGAAAACGCCCTTGAGCCAGTGGCACGCCATTTAGACTTTCAATACAGGGCATTCTCGCTCGACAGTATTGATGAAGTTCAAAAGCAATTAGAAGACGTAGACTTAGTCATTAATTGCGCCGGCCCATTCAGCCAGACCGCCGTTCCCCTTATTCAAGCCTGTATTGATACCAAGACCCACTATTTAGACATTACCGGCGAGATAGACGTATTTGAATACGCTCACTCTATGGACAAAGCCGCGCGCGAAGCCGGCATTGTCATATGTCCGGGCGTTGGGTTTGACGTTATTCCCACCGACTGTATTGCCGCGCGACTCAATGCCCAGATGCCGGAAGCAACGCACCTGGCCTTAGGTTTCGATTCAGGTTCACGCATGAGTCGTGGCACAGCCAGAACCAGCATAGAGCGCTTAGGTCGTGGTGGCGCAGCCCGTATTAACGGGCAAATTACCGATGTTCCGCATGCCTGGCACTCTCGCTGGATAGATTTTGGTAATGGCGAAAAATATGCCATGACCATTCCCTGGGGCGATGTCTCTACCGCCTACTACACCACGGAAGTACCCAACATTGAGGTTTATATACCGGCCAGCCCACGCTCAGTGAAAAAGATGCGCCGGATGAACTGGTTCCGCTGGGTATTTAAGTGGAAATGGGTTCAGGCTAAGTTGAAGAAAAAGCTGGAATCACAGCCTGCTGGTCCTGAAGAAAAAGAACGGAAGAATAACCCGACTTACGTTTGGGGTGAAATCAGCGATGCCAAAGGCAATAAGAAAAGTATGCGGGTAAAAGTGAAAAACGGCTATTCGCTAACTGCCGAAGGGGCTGTTGAGGTTGCTATTCATACCTTAAGCCAGAAACAGTCAGGGGGCTTTTACACCCCCTCACGTTTGTACGGCGCTAAGCTACTGGACCAGTTTAAGATCCAGTAGTTTGTTCCTGTTCTATTTTCGCCCAGCTGTCACGTAAACCAACGGTCTGGTTGAATATTAAACGGCCTTCAGTCTCAGCGTCCTGATCCAGACAATAGTAGCCCAGACGTTCAAACTGGAAGTTCTCGCCCAGTTTCGCACTCGCTAAGTTAGCCTCCACAAAGCCTTTTTTAACAATCAAAGACTCAGGGTTAAGAGTTGAGAACAAGTCTTCCTCGGCTGCCGGGTTAGGCACCTGGAATAAGCGGTCATACACGCGGAATTCTGCTTCTTTTGCGGTTTCTGCAGACACCCAGTGAATAACACCCTTCACCTTACGACCATCCGCCGGGTCTTTACCCAAAGTGTCGGCATCGTAATGGCAGTAAATGGTCTGAATTTCACCGTTTTCGTCGGTTTCTACCCGATCGGCACGGATAACGTAGGCATTACGCAAACGCACTTCTTTATCCAGCACCAGGCGCTTAAACTTCTTGTTAGCTGACTCACGGAAGTCTTCCCGTTCAATCCAAATTTCGCGACTAAAAGTCACCTGACGCGAGCCCATTTCAGGATCATTCGGATGGTTCGGCGCATCCAGCAGTTCCTGTTCGCCTTCAGGGTAGTTTTCAATAACAATTTTTACCGGATCCATCACCGCCATAGCGCGTGGTGCATTGGCGTTCAGGTCATCACGAATGCAGGCTTCCAGCATGCTCATTTCTACCTGGTTATCCATTTTGGTCACACCAATACGGCGACAGAACTCACGAACTGACTCTGGTGTATAACCACGGCGACGCAAACCAGCAATACTGGCAATACGTGGGTCATCCCAGCCACTGACTTTGTTTTCGTCAACCAGCGTATTAATAATGCGCTTACTCATTACCGTGTATTGTAAGTTAAGGCGCGAGAATTCAATTTGCTGTGGATGGCAGTCAATGCTGATGTTATCCAATACCCAGTCGTACAAGCGACGGTTGTCCTGGAATTCCAGCGTACACAGTGAATGTGTAATGCCTTCCAGTGCATCCGAAATACAATGGGTAAAGTCATACATTGGGTAAACGCACCATTTATCACCGGTCTGGTGATGGTGTACAAAGCGCACACGGTAAATAACCGGATCGCGCATACACATAAACGGCGAGCTCATATCAATTTTTGCCCGTAATGCCGCGGTGCCTTCTTCGTGTTTACCTGCTGTCATGTCAGCAAAGTGCTTTATGTTCTCTTCCACAGAAGTATCACGGTAAGGGCTGTTTACGCCCGGCTCTTTCAGCGTACCGCGCATTTCGCGCATTTTATCCTGCGAACTGAAATCAACGTAGGCCAGGCCTTTTTCAATCAACTCAACCGCATACGCATGCAACTGATCAAAGTAATTAGAGGAATAACGCGGTTCGCCTTCCCAGTGATACCCAAGCCACTCCACGTCTTTTTTAATGGAGTTCACATAGTCCACTTTTTCTTTCAGTGGGTTGGTATCATCAAAACGCAGGTTACAGGTGCCGTTGTAGTCTTCGGCAATACCAAAGTTCAGCACTATCGATTTGGCATGGCCAATATGCAGGTAACCATTCGGCTCCGGAGGAAAACGGGTGTGTACAGTTGCGTGCTTACCACTGGCCAAATCTTTATCAATGATTTGACGAATAAAATTACTGGGACGAGAGTCAGTATCTGCCATGAACCTTTTGTCTCCGCTACAAAATCAACACCGGATAATATGAAGCGGCTATGATCGCAGGTTATCGCCAGCCTGACAAGCTAAGCGAACATTAAAAAACTGATAAAAGCGGCGCAATTGCTGCTGTGCAACTTTACCCTCAATGCGGGTAAAACGAACGGTCTGACCCGGCTGGCATTGTGCCAGCCGGCCTAAATCGAACGGGTTAATGGTGCCCAGTTTTGGGTAGCCGCCTAAGGTCTGGCGATCGTTCATCATAATAATAGGCTGGCCATTTGCGGGCACCTGTACAGACCCCACATTCACGCCTTCAGACACCAAACCCTCACCGTTATATTCCAACGCTTTACCGGACAAGCGAATGCCCATGCGGTCGCTGTCTTTAGTCACTTCGTAATCTTCGTAGCAGAAAGCTTCTCTTGCAGACATGGGAAAGGCGTCGTACTGAAAGCCCGGTATTAAGCCAATAACCGGAGTTTTCTGATAGTCGGATCTGTAGGCCCAGCCCACGCGCCGCGATACCTGATAATTCTGCTCATTAAAACTCAGTTCGTCACCCGCTTTTAAAAACGAGCCATCACCGTGCAGGCCGCCGACTGAGTCGCGAGTAACGGTTGCACAACTGCCCCACTTAGGTTCCACCTGAAAACCACCCTGCACCGCTAAATAGGCTCTGACACCAGCACTGGCGTACCCCATTTTCAGGCGTTGACCCGCGCGCACTTTAAAGTTTTGCCAGGTATTTAACACCTCGTCGTCCAGCGTCAATTGAACGTCAGCACCGGTCACAGCACACTGGCAGTCTCGGTCAAATTCTACCTCAAAGCCACCCAGGGTAATTTCTATTTGAGCGGCATTAAAATGGTTACTCAGCAACCGATTAGCCCATAAAAACGCGTGTTCATCCATAGGGCCACCACGGGTCAGGCCTTTCGACAAATACCCAAAGCGCCCAAAATCCTGAACGGCTGAGCGCATACCCGGCTCAATAATACGCATCATGACAAGGCCTCCGTGTCGCCGCCTTCCTCAATAAACTGCTCTTTACTTACCGCGTAAAATTCTACTTCATCGCCTACGTTCAGCGGGCTGATAGTCCCCGATGACGGGTCATATAGCTGGGTGGAAGTACGGCCAATAATATTCCAGCCTCCGGGCGATGCTGACGGATAAACCGCGGTCTGATTTTCAGCAACGGCAACACTGCCTGCGGTAATGCGTTTTCTGGGGTTATCTAAACGAGGCGTTCTGATCTTCTCACTTACTTCACCTAAATAAGCAAAGCCCGGCGCAAAACCCATGGCGTGCACGCGGTACGTTTGCTCGGTGTGTGTTTTTATTACATCATCCACAGAGCAGTTGTTCATGTCAGCAATGCGGGCAAGGTCAGGCCCGACACTTTCATCATAAAAAACCGGAATGCGATGCATCTTGCCACTCTGCTCGTTAATATCAGAGTTGAGGTCAGCTAAAGCTTTACGCAAGCGTTCACGTATTTCAGGCTCGTCAATGCTCAGCACGTTGTAGTAAACCATTAAGGAGTTATAGGACGGCACTAAATCCAGCACAACATCAGACAGTTGGTCTTTTACTGCCTTAACCGCAGCCAGAACACGCTGGTTAACTGACACGCTAATGCCCTCGCCTAAATAGACTATAACGGCATCGGCGCCGGCTGAAACGAGTTTTGGAAAATCAGACTCTTCTTTCATAACTGAACTTTAGTCATTCCTGAGTTTATTTGTTAGCTTCCCGAACAATACTCCGCAGCTTCTCTACGGTTTCTATCGCTTTGGGGTTATCTCCGTGAACACAAAGAGAATCAATTTCAATTTGCAGCGACTTGCCCGACACGCTCTCAATAGCACGGCCTGTCGCAAAAGCCTCAGCCTGAGCATACATAGCTTCAACATCACCGTGCACGGCGTCAGGGTTACTGCGCGAACGCAACTGACCATTGTCGTCATAAGCGCGGTCGGCAAAACCTTCAAACCATAATTCAACACCAAACTGCTGCGCGCGGTGGCGCCAGGCATCATTTTCGGGAGTTGCCATAACCATCAAGGGCAGGGGTTCATGTCTGTCGTCCTGCAAAGCGGCAATGGCCTGACAAACAGCATCGAATTGCTGACCGTCGCTTAACATGTCGTTATAAAGTGCGCCGTGTGGCTTCACATATTTCACTTCGGTTTTCTGACCGGCACAAATGCCCTGTAACGCCCCCACCTGATACTGAATTAAAGCGGTGACTTCATCAGGTTTTAATGCCATATGACGTCGACCGAAACCAACGAGATCGGGGTACGCAGGATGCGCGCCTATTGTCACGTTATGCTGCTTAGCTAACTTGATTGTTTTCAGCATAGTTAGAGGGTCTGACGCATGAAAACCACAAGCTACATTAGCGCAGTCGATGTGCGGCATAATTAAGTCATCAGCGCCCATTTTCCAGGCACCGAAACTTTCTCCAATATCGCTGTTTAATGTAATTCTCTGGCTACTTTTACGACTCATTCCTCACCTTTTTCCGATTTTCTGGCTTCAATGTCTCCCATTAGCTTAACCAGACCCACGGCAAATAAATACAGACCAACACCTACGGCGGCGAGTTGTAACGGCGGCAAGCAAAGCACCACCAGTTGATGTTTCACAAATACCGCTGCTGCACCAGTGAGACCCATAGTCGTTATTGCGCTGGCAACTAGGGTAACAGGTGCCATCCAGGACAGCAGCCAACGGAATTTTAACAGCGCGCAAAGCCCGCCAATGACTAAGCCCCAGGCAACAGGAACACCCAGTTTGTACCAACTCAGATTAAAGTTCGCAATTAGCGTAATCAGCTCTTCCTGCTCTGCGGTATAAAAGAACAGACCCACCGCGCCGGCCAAAATAACAATTCGTTTTGCTATATTCATTAATTAGATTCCTACATGAACAGACTGATAATAAAGAGGATAATAGCTATAATCGGGATCCAGATAATTGGAGACTGATACCATTTCAAAATGGGTTTGTCCGTGCGGTTAAGCGACTGCAAAGTCGGCTGCTTATACAGCCAGATAATACCAATTAGCATCAGAACCGCGCCGGTTAGCCTAACAGGAGTATCGTTGTCACTGACCACACCCAGAACGGCCAAAAGCAAGCCCACAATAAGAATCAGTAATGCCAAAACACGTTGCCACATACTTCCCCCAAATCATTGTTCTTATAATTATTGTCTTTATACTAAGAACTTATACTGTATCAGGTTCTGGAGCCATATGTTAAAGCAAATTCTTATCTGGTTAGGCGCTTCGGCCGTCACCCTTCTCGTCATTTTTGTCAGTGTTGTTGTGTACCAGTACACCGCCATGGAGCCGGAGTTACCGCATGAAGATGAATGCGACATACGCCAACTGGAAACCAGTGAAGACGGCGCGCTGGAGGTTCATAGTTACTGGTGCGAACGGGGTGAAAATCAAAGTTGGCAGGGCCACGAAATTTGGCTGCACGAACCACAACCTGATAAATGGCAGCGCATTATGACCACAGAACACGACGGCTGCATTAAACTGGAACTGGCGGATCAGCGGCTGGAAATAAACCACGATGGCAAGCGCGGCGACATGTTTTTAGTCGAACCGGTATTTTTGTTTAACGATGCACAAGGCGTCAGCCAGTCTCTGTCGGTGCAGGTGTCTACCCGTGGCGACGCCGTGTGCTCTGACTCTGGTGAATAACCGAAAGTTAAGCCAGCTTTAACACCCACTTTAACGGTAAACGCTTCATTAAAAACGCCATTAATGCCCAGGGCCAGTAAGGGACATACGCTTTCACTGGCTCTTTATTAATGGCTTTTGCTAATAAGCGACAGCCGGTTTCGGTGTCCACCATAAAAGGTGTGTTTTTCACCTTCTCGTTAATTTCCGAACGAATATAGCCCGGGTAAATAGTCGAGACTTTTATTGGGCTGTTGCTGCCGTAGGTTTTCATTAAGTCTGCACGAATGCCTTCCGTTAATGATGCCAACCCAGCTTTGGTAGCTGCATAAACCGTCATAGCCCGCGGCATACCGCGGAAAGCACTCATGGACGAAATAGTCACCAGGTGCCCCTGCTTTTGCTCTCGTAGAATTTCCATAGCCGCTTCACACTGCGCCAGCGCGGCTACGAAGTTGGTTTCAGCTGTAGCTTTGTTCGCTTCAAAGTAGCCAGTGCCAAGCGCCGCACCTTTACCCATGCCCGCATTAATAATAAAACGGTCAACTTTCCCCTGCTCTTGCTTAAACTCCTGAAACACGCGGAATACGTCTTCATGAGCATTTACATCCAGGGTTTTAATGCTCACTTTTATGCCGGAATACTTTTCTTCCAATTCGGTTTTTAAGGCTTCCAGCCGGTCTAGCCGACGTGCGCACAGGCATAGGTCTTTACCCTGAGCGGCAAACTCGCGAGCCATACCTTGCCCCAGACCAGAGCTGGCACCGGTAATTAAAATGGTCTTCCTTTCTTGAGACATTATTGAGCTCTCTTTATTGTTATTGTTTTTTATTCGTATTTTTTAAGCTTTGGCAATACGACGGCGGCAACGCCACAGCAAGTAGTTCACCAAAAACCAGAAGTTCTTAAAGGCTTTATTGGTGGTTTGCTTATGGTGGTACCGATAATAAATTTGCTGGGCTATCACCGCTAAACGGAATAAACCAAACACTTCATAAAAGGCAAAGTCCTCTACCTTAGTACCGGTGCGTTCACAGTAGTAATCGATAATTTCTTTGCGGGTCAGCATGCCCGGATAGTCGCTCGGCTGGCGTTTAGTCGCACGCGCCACTTTGTCATCGCCCGCTTCAATCCAATAAGCCAGCGAATTACCTAAATCCATTAACGGATTGCCTAAGGTCGCCAGTTCCCAGTCCAGAATACCGATAATGTCGGTTGGGTCATCCGGGTTGAGTATCAGGTTGTCTAAGCGAAAGTCGTTGTGAACCAGACAAATTTTCTCGCTTTGCGGCTGGTTCTCTTTAAGCCAACGCATAACCGAACCCGCGCCGAATACATTCCAGGTCTTTGCTTTTTCATAACGGCCACACCAGCCACTTACCTGACGCTCGGTGTAACCTTTACCTTTGGCTATTTTGCGTAGTCCGGTGCTGTCTAAATCCACCTGGTGCAGCTTTATCAGTTTATCCAGCGCGTTCGTGCATAACTGCTTCGCTTGCTCAGAGCTTAACTCCAGCCCTTTTGGAAAGCGTCGGCGCGGAATAATGCCGGTCACGTGCTCCATCACATAAAACTCAGCACCAATAACCGACTCGTCACGACAATACGCCAGCATTCGGGGCACATGAGGAAACGCCGGTCTCAGGCGTTTTTGCAGACGGAATTCACGACCCATGTCATGGGCTGACTTGGCCTTTGTGCCGTCTGGTGGGCGACGCAGCACCAGTGCCAGGCCGTTGTAATCTAAACGGTAAGTCCAGTTCGACACACCACCGGTATATTGGGTAATACGCAAAGCACCTCGGTCTTCGGGTAGCTCGTCACCAATGTGCTCCGCCAGCCAATTATCTAATGCCTCTACGGGCAAAGTTTCTTCTTCGCGTACGTCACTCGCCTGATCGACTACGGCGGATGATGGATCAGTCATTAGAGCGCCCTTTCCATTGTTTTTCCCACTGTTTTAACTCTGTTTTAGCAATAGTCGCACGGTGCACCGCGTCGGGTCCATCGGCAATGCGCAGCGAACGCGCAACGGTTAATAAGCCCGGCAGTGGAGTGTCATGACACATAGAAGCACCACCAAACAGTTGCATGGTTTCATCCACCACTTTTTGCAGGACACTAGGCGCCACCAGCTTAATGGCCGATATTTCTTTAATGGCTTTCATGGCACCAACGTTATCTATTTGCCAGGCCGCGTGCAGTGTCAGTAACCTTGCCTGATCAATGGCTACACGTAAGTCAGCTAAGCGCTCGGTGTTGCCTCCCAGCTTCATTAACGGTTCGCCAAACGCAATGCGAGATACGCCCCGTTCAATAAATAGCTCCAGCGCACGCTCAGCCGCACCAATAGCCCGCATGCAGTGGTGAATGCGGCCCGGGCCTAAACGCCCCTGGGCAATTTTAAAACCCGCACCAGGGCCAACAATGATGTTCTCTTTCGGTACGCGCACGTTATCGAACACCACCTCGCCATGGCCATAAGGAGCGTCGTACTCGCCCAGAGCAGGTAACATACGCTCAATATTCACGCCCGGCGTGTTTAACGGCACCAATACCATGGAATGGCGATGATGTTTGTCGGCGTCCTCGTCGGTCAGACCCATAACAATGGCAATTTCAGCGTCCGGGTGACCTAAACCTGTACTCCACCACTTGCGGCCATTAATAACCCAGTCTGAGCCGTCGGCAACAATGGTGGTTTGCATATTGGTGGCATCGGAAGACGCGACATCGGGCTCGGTCATACAAAACACCGAGCGAATGTCGCCGTTCAAAAGCGGTTTTAACCACTGCTCTTGCTGCGGGTCATCACCAAAGTGATAGAGCACTTCCATATTACCCGTGTCAGGTGCGTTGCAGTTGAAGACCTCGGGTGCTAACAGGCTGCGACCCATGCGCTCAGCTAATGGCGCATATTCCAGCGTGCTTAAACCAGCACCAAGCTCTTCGTCCGGCAAAAACAGGTTCCAAAGCCCCTGCTCTTTCGCCATTTGCTTAAGCTCAGCCACCCGCGGTGGCACCTGCCATTCACGCCAATGCGGCGTGCTGTTCAGACGATAATTCTCTTTCTGATACTGGTTTTCATACGGCTCAATATGCTCGCGCATAAAGGCATCTAACCGCGCTAAGTAGTCCTTTGTTTTCGCACTGTAGGAAAAATCCATAACACCCGCTCCCAGCCAACGTTAAACAGCATTGTAGACATGAAAGGGCTGGTGGTACAACCAGAGTTGAGGGCGCTGCGGCTTATAAGCTTCGGTATTCGTATAAATTATTCTGAGAACGGTACAATTCTATTGTCTCTTTGAAGCTGAAACCAATTGCTTCCAACAGCTTATTTGATCTGAGGTTGTCGGGGAGAGTGACAGCAACGACCGTATCGAGTAAACAGGTTTTAATAATGGTTTTTAGCGTATTTTCCGCCGCTTCTCTCGCGTAACCTTTACCGCTGTACTCAGGCAAAAAGGCGTATCCTAAATCCGGATTTTTCAATTCTTCTCGTTTCAGTAAGCCACACATTCCAATCGGAGTGTTGGCTCCTTTTAAGCAAACCAAGTTCAACCCAAAATCATGCTTCTCATAGCTGACCATAGGGCCTTGTTTAAGATAATTAATTGCGTCTTCGTGCGTACGAACGTTTTTATCGGCTATGTACCGGATAAACAAGTCATCGTTGAGTAACCGAATAATAAAAACAGTATCGCTCAACTCAAACTGCCTGATAACCAACCGCTTAGTTTCACAGACTACTTTCATATGAATGTTTTCTCCGGGCTCATAGGGTGGCTTACTTGGCTTATTTTCATGAAGCTTTTTCGTATCTACCGTTATTGATAACCCGAAAGAACTTCCCAGTTATCCTCAAACTCAGCGACGTCTTTGATATTGAGTATAGCTTGCGGTGAAGCCCCGCCCCTAGGACGGGGGTAGTCATGCTTTTCCATGAAAGCCACGTACCTATCGACAATTTTCTTCTTGATATCACGCTCAGTACAGATAAAGAATCTTGCTCCACTGACTTCCGAGTCGGGCAGCCGCACCAAAATCCAGATCAAACTGGGGTGCTTGAGAGGTGTCAATTCCCCTAGCATTTGACGGTTACCCTCTTCGATACTGTGATTGCACCACTTATCGATTGTGGACTGAACCAGAGCTCCCCTAGTACTCGCTTTAACCTGAACAGGAAACGATTTTAGCGATTCGGAATGCACGGCTGTAACATCGAACCCAGGCACATTCCCAGAATACGGAGAAGCATAATAACCTAACGTACCCAGTACTGCCGACACCAGATGTTCGCCAACCTGCCCTGTTAATTTATTTGATGTGCCTGATGCCATAATATCGTTCTAACTCGTAGCCTAAAGCCGAGCTCAAGGGCGTCTCTAATAACACGTCCCATCAAGCGACTTGTTGGACGGTAGTTTTGCAATGCATACCTCATGAGAATTTTTTACGGAGTCGTGATTTCGCCTAATCATAGCCTGGAGGTATGATAATCGAAGATGCCCTTCAATCAATTGATATGGCTCCATCATAAAGCGGCCTCGCTCTCGTGGGTGCACTACGCTTCCAGCATCAACCGCAGCAATTATTGGCGTGGGTGTAGTCCCATGTCTTAACATGTAATCTCCTAGCCATGTTGAACGTCTGAAATTTCCATCGAGCAAGTCATTTCCCCAGTAACTTAGAGTATTCGGCCAGTCACCAACATGACTAATCCTCAAGATTTCATCGGACGGCATAGAAATTAAAGAGTAGTCCCACTTTAAAGGCTCCAGTATCAACCAATCTTGTAGGTCATTCCAATGACGATGAAACCAAGACTCAATTATTATGTCTGGGATACTGTCGAACTCCTGACCTAACCTTGCTCGATAGGCTGAAAATTCTTCTACTTGCCATGAGCCATGACCTATCGGTTTAGGAATATTCATCCGCTACCTCACTGCCGTACAATATTCGCATTTGCGGCTCATTTAGGGAGCAGCGGAAAACCAGTCCGATAAAATGCGCTTGTTAGCATTGCTGTAAAGCTTCTGCATCATTTTCTATGATCTGATTTCTAATATCGGACAATCGAATCGAATGCATTCGACCGCCGACATCGTGTGTATGCAGCGCATATGCTAGGCATTTGCGGCACATTAACCAAAATGCTTTATCTTCTTTAGAGGTTTCATCATTAATCAGGGTGACGTTATCAAATAATTTTAAAAAGCACTTGGCTAATTTTTCGATATGCTCAGCATTACCTTTTTGAATTCTCGTATCATTAAGTAATTCAATTTCTCCCCAGAAATGCCCCACACCATTTTGGCACCCTAAGCTAGCGACCAAGTTGATCACTTTCTGAGTATTAACAATATAATGGGCTAAATACTCTAATGAATTTAGCTTCCCGTTGTCATGCTGATAGTCTGTTATGGTATATGTTTCTTTATTGTCTTTTTCATTCATCCCAAAAGATAATGAATGACCACCCCAAGTTTCACCTTCTGGCTTAATTTCAGTTCTAAAGCAACATTTTAATCTATCAAACCAAGGACATTTTTTACCAATTACCTGCCTTGTCGATGCCCATAAAATAAAATCTACAACTTGTAACCCAGGATCAGACTTAGAGCATATTTCAAAATTTAGAATTGGATAATACGTTCTGATATAAGGGTGAGTATATTGGCTTTTAAAAAGGTCTAGCCAAAGCGAATCCCACCACTTCTCAATATGTGTTCCAGTAAGATCGTTTCGTTCTTCAAAGACGAACGTAACCTCTTCACTTTCAGATAAAACACTTAGCATAGATAGTTTAGAAGCTAGATCGTAAGCCTCTTCTGTATTCTTAAAATTGTATTCCTTGGTTTTAAAGTAGTGAGAACTAAATTTACCGACAATATTATGATTAATTGAGCTGCAAAGATGAGAGTGCCCGTTTTGGCTATCATCTGCAGCATGAAAATATTCCCGATCCAAAGTTCTGCCGTCGTGTTCTTTAAACTTCTCTTTGTCTATATCAGGATCGGTTCTCAAATTATTTAGAGCTTCAACAATTACTAAATTTTCAATGCGAGATTTTGTGATAAGGCTTGCATATCCACTGTACTCATCATTTTCACCAAATGTTGTTTCGTCTAAATATACATACATATCGTTTACTAAGATCCTTGTAAGGTGCTAACGCCCGCAATAACCGACGCTAGATACGAGCTTCCAGCGCCGCAGGCGCGTAGTTAATTACTTGGTTATGTCTTTATTCACCATACACTTTTATTAGGACTTCAAGCGGCAGATACTTACTTTGGGTATCTTTCCTAATCAGATAGTCACCATCAGAATCGACTTCGGAGATGGTGTCATCAGGGTCCATCTTAGAAAGTGACTTCTGAACGCCATTTATCATTTCCTCAAAGGCCTGCTCGGCATTTCCTCCCTCGGTGAAAGGACCGAATACTGCTGCTCCCGGAGGAGTAGGGTCAAGACTGAGCTCGCTAATCAAGCACTTATACAGGTCGCTGGTTCGCTCATCCAAATGAACATGCAGTTGGCGACCTTTAGCGGTGGTAATGGTGATCAACTGATATGTAATCATCAAACTCTCCTTGAGACATAACGCCCGCAGCACGCGCAGCTTTGTAGTGAAGGCGAAGCCGCAACGAAAAAGCTGTCGCTGTGCCTGCGATTGTTAGCTTGCAACTTTGTTAACTATGGCGTTCAACGCACTTCCACGAACTTTATTGAACCCTCCATAGTAGGATGGGTGATACATACGAATAGTTTTCGTAGGTAAACTATCAGAGCTAACTCTAGCCAAAGCCCTTTTATTGACTGTGGAGTCGGCTAAGTGAAATTCAGAATCATTAAAGTGATGTTTTATATCACCATCTCTATTTGGCCCAGTTAGAAATATTACAATATCTGGGTGAAAGGCTTGCACTTCAGAAGCAACCACCGAGAATGCAGCTCGCTCTACGGAGCGAGCTTCTTTACTCACACCTGTTTTCCCCTTAGATTTTCCTATTTTGTTAATATTATTCCAGCTGAAATAAATTGACTTCTCTGGGTGTGCTTTTTGGAGATGCTTTTCAAAGTATCTAAAGGCTTTCCAAAATGAGCTTTTTCCATAACCTCCGTAAAAGTTCTTCTGACAGAAAAACGTGTCATACATAGCGACAACGGCTTCAGGAGTGTCAAGCATTCCAAATTGATCGCCCCACCCCTTTGTTTCCTGACCGAAGATCATAACCTTTAAATCGGATTTATTTAGTAAGTCTTCGTCGAAAGCAATCAAAAATGGATTTGTGTATTGGCGACGATCCAAAGGCTCGAGGCTAGATTGAAGGCTCTCCCACTTTTCTCTATATAAGCTTTGAATCTTTTGATTAATACTCATACCGATCCTTGCGAGCTAACGCCGTTGTAGCCGGCAAAAAATTGTTGGCTAAAATGTGAAGCGAAGCGTAACAGCCAACAAGTTTTTTGTCCGCGTTTACGACCTTGTTAGGTGGTAAATTAACCCATTATTGTTTGAATTAGCTTATCCAAATCTATTTTTGATGCACCATCAATCACATTTGTTAGCCATGTGCTTGCTGTTGCGACATTAGCTATATTTGCTAACTTTTGGCCTATTGATGAGTTAGCAATAAGTTTAGACCTTTTCTCTGAATTTTCACATTTAGCTATATCACCAACTTCTTGAGCATACTTAAACCTTTCAGCAGCCGTTGCCGATTTAAGTATTTGTAAGAATTGCTCATCTAATTCGCCAGCAACGATCCCAATGCCATTATCAGTAAACTTAGTGGTTTTCATGTCAACTTCGACACCTTCCCCCAATAGCATTCCAATTCCATTTTTCTCAAAGTGACAACCTTTCATTGAAATCGTTGGACCTTTAGTAGGAGGTCTAACTTTCTGGGTTTTCTTCTTAAACGGCAAAATTTTGGACATTTTGGTACTCCAACTAAATGTATGAATATAAGACTACACAAGCCACCTAACATTTATATATTGAGCATACTCATTCTTTACCGGCTTACTACTACGCGTAAAAAACACTAACTAGCTGATAATAAATAATTTTATTGGTTTTTAAAGCCGGTAATTGAAAAAAGCAAATTAAGCATGCTCGTTTGAATCGCCACTATTTTTAGTATGTTATTGATTCTAAAAAAGTTAATTTTTCAGTACAACCACAAACAAGCAGCCTTGCTAACACCAAGTGTGCCTAGCCCTCGCGCACTCATTCAAGCTCGCCTACAAGCGTTACGTGTTCCTAAATATTCTTAGCAATCAAATCCGCTTTCAAAAGCCCTCCTTTGGTAAACAGCTTGGCTGAGAATTTAGGGTTTCTGCGCGACTTGTAGGCTTCCAGTATTTTCTTCAAGCCAGCGGCTTCCAACAGTGAAATGTTCACTTCGGTATCCATCTCCGCAGACTCAACAAAGTCATTGGAAAAGCTGGGAGCGACGATGAGTACCTGGGCAACGCGTTTACCTGCTGCTTCGCAGCGCGTGACGTAAGCTTTTACCTGTCGGGATGTAGTAGAGTATTTTGCGAAATCCCCTTTCTTAGAGGTTTTAGCTTCGCCGATAATAATATCGTCTTCACTTAACGATAGCAGGATGTCAGCTTTGTCTTTGGCTGTGTTGATGTCGCGGCGTAAATCCTCGTCAACCGTTAAGCCAAGTTCCTCAAAGATAGCTTTGGTTACTTCCTCAAACTTGACGCCAATATCAGCTTCGGCTATATCAACATTCTTTTGCTTCAACGCAGCTAAATCCCTTTTTGCCAAGGCTTCGTAGTTCTCGACCAACTTGTCTGTCGCATCGGCGAAGCTTTCTAGAATCATTTGTCGAGGATCGCCGCGACGCGTAATACCCATGTCAGACTTCAAGTTCTTCACCTGCTCATTCGATAGCATAAATAAGATGTCGTATGGCGTTATGGCAAGAGCTCGTAACTTCTCAACGTCTATGTCCTGATTAGGTTCAAGCTCAAACTCGTCTTTTAGCATTTTCGGTAGCACCGACATATGCTGACTTAGTGTTTCAAATAACGACTTGTAGCCCGTCGCTGAAAGAATATTGAACTCATGCTCTGCTGAAGAGTTCAGCGCCCCAATAATTAAACTGCAGCGTTCCTCTAAAGTTGTTCCAAGTTTGTCCAGCGAGAGCTGCAAATCATCAATAAGTGACTTCAAACGATCCTTCTTCTCAGTAACGCCTTGCTGTTCTCCATGCATATCCTTACTAAGAATCTGACTTACCGATAATCCCATTTTAAAGACAGTTTCAATTTTCTCATCGCGACTAACACCACGAATGCGCTTGTCATGGCTTTTCAAAATATTCGATAGCTCAGCATCGGCAAATGTCCGGAGAATTCTTAAAAGGTGTTTATCGGCGAGCTCTTTAGATTGAATGCGGTGTAGCAACGCGACAATTTCATCAGGCACGTAAACGGTTTGATGCTTTTTAGAGACAAAAACAATACCGATTTCACGAAGTTGATTCAGACAGTCTGAAACACCCGTTTTAGGAATAGGGTCAATTAAGTGTTCAATGGCAACTCGGTTATCAGCGGTAACATCAAGTTTCTGAGCAAGAACATTTAGTATTCCACGCTCTTCATCGGTGATTTTACCTTCTCGGTTCGAGCGTTCGTCATTATGGAGAGCTTCATACAAACACGCGTAGTAAATTCCCAGCCGTTTAGGTTCGTCATAAACTTCTGTTTGTTCAGCCTCAACGAAAACTGATTTTAAACTTTTAGCTTGAGCATCAATTTGCTTCCATTCTTTTTCATACAACTGCTCTATCCAGGAGACTCGCGCGACACAGTTCCCGTCGCGACTAAGTATATTCACCAAGAGTGCGGCTTGAGCCCCACTGAGTGCTAATTGCGATTTAACTTCTTTTTGAAATAACGACTGCGCAAGCTTAAATAATTGAGTGACTTCACCACTGGAAGCATTTTTAATTTGACCATCAATATTCTTGAACTGTTTCGCCACCTCTTTGTCGTGCGAACTGGCTTCCGTACATATACGATCAAGAAAATTAATGAACTTAGACTTTTCAAATTGGTTAACGGTAGATAGGACATTGGAAAGTTTCATTACATGCCGTTCCCTGGTTAGATTAATTATCAACCAATTAAACTACTCTTTTACAACAATAAAGCAACCCAGATATAAAACATTTAACTTGAGCGAGAACCTCTATTGAACTCACGCCTTACTCAAGAGTTAAATGGAATGCAGCACCTAGGGCTCTCAGGTAGAATGCCAATAATCATCACCATTTAGTTGCTTATTAATACATGACTTTTTCTGATCTCGGACTTTCTTCTGAAACTCTTGCTGCCCTTGCACGTCAGGGTTACGGCGAGCCTACTCCCATTCAGGCTCAGGCTATTCCTTTGGTGCTTGCAAGGAAAGACGTCATGGCGGTGGCGCAAACGGGTACGGGAAAGACAACCGCTTTTACCGCACCGATTTTAGACATTCTCAAAAGCAACGAGCGTGCAAAGGCAAACACAACTCGCGTACTCATTTTAACGCCGACTCGCGAATTAGCGGCTCAGGTGGGTGAAAACGTTGCGAACTTAAGTGCGGGTCTGCCACTGAATTATGCGGTGGCGTTTGGTGGTGTGAAAATTAATCCGCAAATGATGAAGCTTCGTAAAGGCGTGGATATTCTGGTCGCCACTCCCGGCCGCTTGCTGGATTTATACAAACAAAACGCGGTTCGCTTCCCTAAGTTAGAAGTGCTCGTATTGGATGAAGCCGATCGCATGCTCGACATGGGCTTTATTCACGACATAAAGAAAATTATTAAGTTACTTCCGGCTAAGCGCCAAACACTTCTGTTCTCGGCTACCTTTTCCGATGACATTCGTACGCTGGCTAAAGGCTTGCTGAAAAGCCCGGTAGAAATTGCCGTGGCACCACCCAACTCCACAGCCGAGCCTATTGAGCAAACAGTGTATGAAGTACAAAAAAGTCAAAAGTTAGGGCTGTTATTAAAACTACTGAAAAGCCTTAACTTACCCCAGGTACTTCTGTTTTCGCGCACCAAGCAAGGCGCAAACCGGTTAGTCAAACAGCTGGATAAAGCCGGCTTTCTGGCAGCGGCTATTCACAGTGCCAAAAGCCAGGGTGCCCGTATCAAAGCATTGGCTGACTTTAAAAGCGGCAAAGTGCAGGTGCTTGTCGCCACCGACATCGCATCACGCGGCATCGACATTGAAAAGCTGCCGTACGTTATCAACTACGACCTCCCCTACGTTGCGGAAGACTACATACACCGTATTGGTCGCACTGGCCGCGCAGGCCAAACCGGTCATGCTATATCGTTGGTAACGGACGAGGACGCTGAAGCGCTGAAAGCCATTGAAGAGCTTATAGGCGAGAGGATTCAGCAGCATGAGTTGTAGAGCATTGCCAACGTCACGCTCACTGGAACGATTCAGCCTAAAGGCGAGACAGTAAAAAGCATAGTACCAATAGGTACCCAGATAAATCAGAGAAATACATTAAGTTAAATCACCGCGTCCGTTTTAATGTGGCTAGTTTTTAAACTCCACAACCCTTCAGCTTATTGACAGCTTGGGCAACACGCTCCGTCACGCGTGTTAGATCCGACTCTGATTGTATAGAGACGTAGCCACAACCTTTATAGGCTAGTTGCATATAGCTAGCGGTCAATTCAAAAGGCTTTATAAAACACTCGGGGAATTCAGAGTCAAAGCCTGTTGATATAACCGAAATAGACTTATCTTTTAGCTTACGACCGAGCTCCTTTTCTATCGTTATAAGATCTGAAAAACGGTCGAAAAAAGTCTTCATCTGTGCCGACATCGAATACCAATAGACAGGAGAGGCAAACACTAAATGATCAAATTCAATAAGCTCACTAATTAATGATAAGAAGTCATCGTTTTTATTTTCATGCATGTAATCGAAAACCGAAATATCGTAGTCCGCTAAATCGAAGAAGACGGCATTAGTCTGAGCGACAAACTCTTCGGCCATGTATCGAGTATTTCCGTCTGATCGAGAAGTTCCTAATATGACAGCTATCTTCATTGAGTTTCCTTATTACGTTATACATTGAGTAATCAACTCTGGTAACTACCGATATTTTCTTGACGAGCAGCCTCGCGTTTTTTCTCCGCTGCTAAGCTCGTTCTAGTCCATCGAAACAGATATAGAATAACGAGTTTGGTACAGGCGCTCACTACTGCCAGCAGCAATAACGGCCAGCCGTCTTCCAGTCCCATAGTAAATGCGAATGCGATTGTCGATACATCCATCAGCAAAATGAACTGACTCATTTTAATATCCAGTGCGCCGGTATCGCCTAATTTCAATACCTGCATAATTTGATGAGTGTAACCTTGAGCAAGAAAGGCCGTTATCACAACAATCATTACAGTCATTAACTGACGTCCGTTATCTTCGTATGTGCCAGCCACCAGACCAAAAACAATACCTGAAACAAGCAGAAGCGCGGCTAAAATAAATAAAGTTAGAGGGATTATTGCTTTTCGGTCGAACCATATTTCATACAAAAGGACAGCTACTAAAAGAGCAGCAGCCAGTCTCGGCCAGACAATGAAGTGGTTAAAAGGCTCGATAGACATGCCGTAAACAAAAAATGAGTAATAAGCCAAAAAACTAACGAAGAACTTATTGAGAGAAAGGACTTCAGTTGCTCCGGTCTCACTGTCCCTCTTTCGCGCCCAAACGGTTCTCACCTGTGAGAAAACACCAACCAAGCTGACCACAATCAAAATTGAGTTTAAAGTACCAAAGAACTTGAAAAGCATAGCGCTCGATGAAAGTTAATTTGTCGACAATATACCTATAAATATGAACCTCTTGAAATAAATAAGGATTATTTCCAATATTTTGTCGACAATAATAGAAATAAATAAGTTGTAAACCTGAAAAACGATTAACGAATGTCAGGCTTCAATTCATACAGCTATGCACCATACGGCAGTATTTAAAAATACGGAGTGGCTCTCAAGCTTAGAGCCTTCCCCGTATAAAATACCCGTCCAAATAAAGCGGTTAACAATCCAAGTTTTTAACGGGCGGCTTTGCTAGTCAACTCGTGAGCATGATCTAAAGCATCCATAGCTGGCACTTCAATATCCGGAATAATTCCCGTGCGCTCCCAGTTATTCCCGGTTGCCGTTATTATTGGTTTAAATAGTGATATGCGAAACGCAAGCGTGTCGGTAATTCGGCGTACTCCGACATAAAAGCCGGCACTAGCGGTGGTATCACCAACCAGTACGGCCTTTGAATTAGCCTGCAAGACACCAGCGAAAATTTCAGAAGCACTGGCTGTGTTGCGACTGGTTAATACCCAAACCGGGAAATCACCGCGAAAGCCTTGGTGAGCTGCCGTATCAGATGCTGAAATCTCTGCCGTCTTCTCGTTTACAGAATCAAGCACATACCAAAGAGGCGTTTCGTCGGGCAGAAAATAGCTCAGCATGTACTGAACTAAATCGGGCGAGCCGCCAACGGTATCTCGCAAGTCAATAATGATACCGTCGCTCTGCTCCAGAAAGTTGAAGCTTGCGTCAACGGCGTCTCTGGCCTGCTTGTCCGGCGAAAACTTATTAAACTTCACATAGCCAATGTTACCGCTCAGGTAACGCACTTCCTCGAAACCATAGTTGTTGGTTAACTTCCCTTCTTTATGCGTCAATATATGGGTAATCTCTTCGTCTGGGTTAACGGTATACAAACTAAGGTGGTTATCGCCTGTAACCGCTCGTAAATCTTGTCCCAGTACGTGCGCGAAGTCCTCCAGAGACGTCAGCGAGTCGTATTGCCCCAACTCCAGCTTGTTAAGAAATAGCTGTTTTAGCTCGGGAACCACTTCCGGCTCTATGTAGTTGTCCTGCATAACATCGAACGTTTTAGTCATCAGCTGACGAACCTGTTCTGGCGACAGGTTGTTCTCATCGGCCTGAGATAGCTCCGAATTGGACAGCATAGAAATAAGCAAAAGTAGCAGAGCAACGAGTCTGCACGATCTAAATAAAAAACTTTTCATGAGTTTACCTTTAAAAATCCATTAGTAAGGGCTGGCTTGAACCAGTCCAATAATTGTTATTCGTTTAGGAACTAGTGGATTCAGATAAAGGCGTTTTTTATTTTGAATTGCATGCCAACGTCTTTCCACCCGGACAGGTGGAAACGACTTGATGGCTTTATTAAAAACCAATCGACAAGAATAGGTTCGGTGAGCAGATAGATATTAGCAACGGCAACGCTGAACTTAGTTTCATCAATGCGCTCGAATTGCCAATTTGCCGACTGTTTATGGTGTTCAAACTGACTCGCGCTTGAGTATGGTGAAGCCGAGACAGCAGTGTCGTCATTTGCCTGGGACGTAACAGGCGTATCGGCAACGACGAGCTTAGTATTTGTTGTCGAGTCCGGGTTACTGAAAAACAGCCAGCAGAACACACACAACATTATTGCCGTAATTGTGATTTTTAAAGCCTGAAAGGCGCTTCTTTTGGCTGAATTAACCATTACACTTTCTCACACCCCAACCCTTTCAAGTAGCTCTCGACAGTGCGGTTAATTTCGTCTTTGAGCCACGCAGGCCCGTAGTCCGCCATATCGTTATGCCGGGACTTTGGTATTTTCTTAACGCATATACCGTATTTCTCACTCTCTTGCTGTGACGGCAACACCCCGTCGTCTGCAGGGTAATCGCTGCCGCGAATTGAGAGCACACCAATATCCTTATTGCGTGGAAGTGGAACGCGCCGGTGGTCAATCGTAATGACAGTTTCTATGTAATCCTTGCCTTCATTCGCAAGCCAGGACGAGATATCGCCGCCGTTTGAGTGGCCAATCAGCAGCAAGTCATTAAAATTATATTTCGGGTAAGTTGGCTCGAGGTTGTGTTTAACGAAATCCAGCGTTTTAGCTCCCCTGCTCCAGTTCTCGCTTCTGGTTTCATAAAGGTCACCCGACACAGACAACGGAGGATCACTCTCTAATTCGTGGCCAATAGCCACAACCATATAACCCAACTGATTCAGCTGCTTAGATAAAAAACTGTACTTGGTATGCGAAACTCCGTAACCAGCACTAAGAAAAGCTACCGAACATTTTTGAGCTTCACTACACTGTTCTTCAGAAGTGGGATACGAGATTTGTATAGGAATATTTCTGTCTCTGGACTCATCGTAAACCGTGTTGTTGGCATAGCTAAATGAGCTGAACAATAAGCCTGCGAGTAATATGAGGAGTTTCAAATTATAGTCCTTTACGATTTGATTTCGTGTTTTTTAACTGTACTACGATTTAAAATCTATGTCTGCTTATCGCACGGACGCTGCTCCAGGAAAAATAGACGTTAAATTTATAATTTGCCTAAAAGCTTAATTAATTCATTCAGCACAAGCTCAGGCTCATAGACCTGAACAAAATGGCCGCTATTCTCTGTCAGAATCGCTTCACCTTGTGGGAACTGATTCACCCACTCGCTTTGATATTGTCCCCACAGTTCACGACCTCGCGCTGTCTCAAATGCGTTTGATGGTTGTTCTGCCACCTTAACACCTGCTATCAAGGTGACAGGTATATCACCAATCTCTGAAAAACCTGCAGCCTCAGATTTATCCCAAATCACATCCAAAAAGCACCATTTCCCCTCGCCCATCTCGTAATCGTTCTTTTTAATTGCATCGATTTCATCCTGGCCACCTGAGGGATTCAGCTCTGTAACGATATCAACATCGCGAGGGTTTGCAGGGTCAATCATCAGTAGTGCCGAGACATCGCCCTTATGCTTAGCCGCAAAGTTTCTCGCTGTTACTCCACCAAGAGAGTGACTCACATAAACGAAAGGTCTGTCTATATTCAACTTGGTAAGCAACTGGTCAACTTCATTCACGTAGTCTGAAATACTCCGCTGTCCTGTGCAGGGGTCGGAGTTACCCTCACCCAGCCGGGAAAACCGTACGGCGGTTATTTCCTCTGGCAAATCACTCCAGATTGAGTCCCAGCCTGCCAATCCTGACAACGCTCCCGCATCAAACAGAACGATAGTGTCGCCACCTGCTTTTATCTCATACTCGATACGACCGCCATCCACTTCTATCATGGATGATGCACCTGCCTGAGCACTCAGAAAGATGAAAAGAGAAATAACTATTAGTTTTTGCACCGTGTTTCCTTACTATAGAGTGCTAATACTGCACTCACTGGAGTGTTATAAGCTGCGTTTGCTTAAGCACTTTTCACCGTTAGTTTCTGCCAAATTTCCAACCATCTTTTTTCAGCTATGCGCTTTCTAAAATCAATTGGCTTGGGCCTCTTGTTATTCAGCGTAATGGAGTAATTAAATAGAAGCTCGACGCCGAAAGGGGCAACAATGGTGACCTCCCCACTGTCATCCAATCTAGCTCCGACAGCTGTTTCCACTTCAATCCAGTAACTCATAGCGTTTGAAGCTGACGTATATGGTTTATCCGAGTTCCGCTCATGCATTCTCGCTTGATTCTTTACCGACCAGGGAAAATCAGAAATGCCGTTGAGCTTCTCTTCTATACCGCGATCTCTAGTCTTGGCGATATCTTTCGGATCGAAGTAGATTAAATCTATGTCGTTAAGCGACGTTGCAGATGAAAAACTATGCATCTTGTCCCAGGCGAGGTTGCGGACAAAGCCTGCAGCGAGACACCAGTCTGGCAAGCGCAGTTCAGCCGCCAAATAAAGTGCCTTCATGCGTTCCGAGTCTTCTTTTATCCATTTTTTGAGCTGTTCTTCGTAGTCCATTGGGTGCCTGATATTTATATAGTGTGCATACGTACTTAGTAACTCGACCAATTACTGACGACATTCTGCAACGCACCGATAACGCTAATTTTAATTTCGTTATGTAACTGACATTAAACGAATTAAAACGGCAATTCAAACACATACCCACGAACGGCTTCCCAATACCTACTCTTAATACACCTTGCTCGACTACTAGCCCAAGTTCCTGTTAAAAACAGCACGGTTGCCGTTGCACCCTTAGCTTACCGTTTTATTTTGCCTTAGGCTCTCCCGTTATCCATGCTTTTATCTCTTTAAACATTAGGCCTTGCGAAAACGGTAAACCGTGGTAATCATCATAAATAACCAGCTTATGGGGATGATTAATATCGGATAACTTATCCACTAAGACCTTTGCTTGCTCCACAGAAACCCTTTTATCCTTAGCTCCGTGAAGTATGAGAATAGGTAATTCATCAGGGAGTTCGTCTAACCAATACACTACGGAGCGCTTTCTTAATTCGGACTCTTTGTTGCTCGTGAAATTCGGTACTCTATAATCGAAGACCTTTTCCATTTCAGGCCTTTCCTCAATTGTTTTGAATAAATTAGAGGGCGCACCGAGCACTGTCAGTGACTTTATATTATTCAGCTCTTTGAGTGAGATAAAAGCCGACATTCCACCCCGACTAAACCCAATCATATGCATTTGATTTTCATCTACGTATGGCAGCTGAGAGGCTAGTCGGACAATATTAATAACGTCTTTCACATCGTTCCCGCCAAACTCATCAACACTCTCGTCCGGCCCATCCGTTAACTCCATTCCACCTCTGTATTGAGTGGCTAACACAGCAACTCCCATTTCAGCCATCGGTTTCAAATGCAGAAAAATATTGGAATAGTTTAGAGCCCCAAAGCGGCCATTACCTCCCCGATTGAAAATAACCACGGGGACTTTCTCGTCGTTCTCGATTTTCGGAGTTAACAGTATTCCGCCAACAGGATACTGGCCGCTTTGGTAGACAATGACCTTACAGGTAAAATTAGCTTTTAAATCCAGGAACTCTTTTTTGTTTATTCTTGAGTGCTTGGCCTCTTCATAAGTATCCCCGAGGCACCTTTTTTCTCTAAGAATATCGCCAGATTCATTCGCCAATGAGCTGTCTGAAAATATTAACGGAATAAATATTAAAGCTAATTTTGTGATGTTCCTTATCATTTTTCAGTCTCATATTGCCATAATTTAAAGTGTGATTCGCGTGATAGCGATGGAATGTTATCTGACTCAAAATATTGTTATTAGTTCTTTTATAACTAACTATATAAATTTATAGCAAATAGCAGCGGTGATGACATCAAGTTCTAATTATTGTTAAATTAACGATAAAAATTACAAGGATAGACAAGCTATGAATAAACGACCGATTTGCCCTGAGTGCAACGAGAGCATGACGTTCCTGCAAAGCTTTAAAAACATTAACCCGTGGAACTACAAATGCCCAAACTGTAAAAAGAAAATTGTCGCCCCGAAGCTTTGGAAGAGCATCACAATAGCCTGTTTCATTATGGGCTTCTGTGCGGGTATATTTGCATCATACAAAGAAGAACAAGGTGCCTGGACGGCTAATACCAGTTGGCTATTCTTCGGCCTCTGTCTTTTGGTATTGATTCCGATAACCACCATTATATGGACTCGCCTAAAGTTCAAATCGCTAAGCGACAAATGCGAACAATAGATATTAACCGATAGTTTGGACTTAAATTTGTCATAATAATCATATACCTTACAATTTCATTTTAATTTCTGACACAGGATGTTAAGAATGCCCTCCTCTAATTTTACGTTTAGATTAGTACCCGTTTTGTTTTCCATTACTTTGTTTGCTGGGTGTGCATCAGCTCCGGACAACACAGTAAATGAACCATCAATCAATTCATCCGCTCCGACCTTAGATAAACCAAGATATGGTCACGCCGCAGTAACTGATGATGAAAGTATCTATATCATTGGTGGTGCAAATAAAAGCGGATTTCTATCCAGTATAGAAATTATCGATCCTAAAACTAAGGAAACGACAGTTCTGCAAGATAAAATAATACCTCGCCGCTATTTAACCGCAGTGTGGGATGGAAAAGAATCGATTTATATATTTGGCGGTATCAGCCAACAGGACGGTGGTTTTTGGCAAGAAAAAACAGTAGAAATTTTTAATACGCGCACACAAAAAGTAACAACCACCACACCCATGCGAGTGCCCCGTCGGTTTAACAGCGCCGTACTATTAAACGATAAAATTTACGTATTGGGCGGCTCTGTTTACTATCCAAAAGCAGTTGAAAGAGGATATGATTTACGCGCTACATCGCTAGTAACCGCCTTTGATATAAACACTAAAAAGTGGTCTCGAGTAGCCAACTTATCTGCGGCCAGAAGCACACGAGCATTCACCACTGGCGAGCAAGTTTGTGCTGTAGGCGGTTACGACGGCTTTCATAAATGGTCTGTATTTGATTGCTACGACCCAACCACCGGAAAATGGCAGTTAATGCCGGATGCCCCCACGGCCATAAGTGCTCATTCAGTGGCTGTTCACAATGACAAGCTATACGTTTTTGGTGATTACGATAACCTTGATCAGGTCTTGATATACGACTTCTCAGAGAATACCTGGTCAAATATTAACATCCCCTATCGCGCGAGTCGTCATAACGCCACTGTTGTATTTGGCAACGAAGCATTTGTTATTGGCGGTAATACCGGTGGTTCGGGTCCATTCTTAGATGATATTCAGGTGTTTTCATTACCATTGCTGTAAAATTATACTGGTTCGTTAATACTAATTCGTCTAAAAAATAAGATCAAAGCTCAGATGAGCTTTGATCTTATGGGCCACAACTGTCTACCAAACAACGCCAATGCGTCCCTCACAAACACGAGTTTCCTTACTTAAGCCATCTCCCTCAAGCCTCTTTCATTTTCTACCAAAACTTTTAACTCAGTTTTGTCGTATTGCTAGATACATTTAATAATTTGAGGCAGTCATTAATGCTTGGACTTTTTAAGTCAGACCCTACGAAGAAAATGCGCAAAGAACTAAAGCAGCTGCAAGAAAAAGCCATGGAAATGCAGCGTAACGGAAACATTCGCGATAGTTCGCATATCAGCCAACAAGCAGACGAACTCTGGAACAAGATTCAGGCGTTGGAAAGCCAGAATAAATAAGGTTATGGGTTGCTAACTGGCAACCCACTTTTCGCCTACCGTCCTTCCAGCAATAGCTTAAACCACTCTTCGTTCTCATTGCTGGTCACCTGTTCTAAGTGTTCTAGAAGTTGTTCAGTCTCGGTTACGGGTTCTGTCATATACCAATGCAGTAACTGCTCAAATTTCTCCTCACCAATTCTGTCTTTTAACTTTTTCAACATAAGCGGGCCAAGGCCGTAATTCACTTTGAAAGAAGCTCGTTGTTCAGTGTCAGCACGCCAGACATAGCTCTGCCCTTTTGCACGTGCTTTCCACTCAGCCAGTATTTGCTCGTATGCCTCAACGCCAAAACTTGATTTCACCTCTTGGGCAGCCACGTATTCGGCAAAGGACTCCATCATCCAGTAATCATGCGACATGGCATCGCCAAATGCTGTCCAGTTATGAGAAAGCTCGTGACAAATATAGTGATAACTCTGTTGCTTTGATTGCAGCCGTTGGCTACTGACTGACAAATAATTTCCGCGCGCGAAGCTGGGGCCGTCACGATCTAAAATCACTAAAGTAGCTGACTCCAATTTGTCTTCCTGACCATATTTTTGGTTCAACGAGGCCTGACAGCTACTACCTAATGCTGCCAGTGGTCTGGCGTGCTCTTCATTTGCTTTGTCATAAACAACAGAGAAACTCCCGTCGTTGTACTCGCTACCGCTTGAAGTCGCGTAAAAAGACACATCAATCCAGCCTTTTGTACTCTTTAGTCTGTATTGGTTGCCATTCTGAACAACAGTTCCGGGGCCATACATCTTCCAATCAGACGGTAATTTCACTTCAAGTTCGCCCTGCATAGGTGTTGCGAAATTCGTATAGAACGGGTGCCAGGCAGAATCTATACTCAGATGAATACCGTCCTCAGTAATAAAGTTGCCATGCCCACCGGTATTGTCGACTACACCAGCATAAGAAAGCGTAATTTCGTGTGTTTTTGAGGATTCTTCAAATGCCAAAGCAATTTCGTTCCATGGCGGTACTTTTTCCGAAGGATTAACCGAGTATCTTTTTAAGCCTTCACCTGAAATATCAGCAATAGTAAAACTCTTATTGAGAAATAACCGAGCCTCATTACTCGTTAAAGCCGACGCCGGAATCGTTAACTCTGTCGTTACTTTCAACTCCCCAGACTCAATATCAAACTCGGCTGAGGTATCGTATTGCGCGAAGTTTCCCGGGCTCTGGGCAATAGCGGCACCTGGCAGAAGAAATAAAATAGAGAGCAAAAAGGCTATTCTCATGTTCGTTCCCTGTGTATTATTTGTGCCTTACACTAGCAGTCCCGGTCAGGTTTCTCACTAACCTATTTGTTACAAAATATTGGCTTCTGAAATCTATGCACCCACTCCCCATTAATAATATCTAAAACAAACTTGCAAATAGTAATAATTCTCATTATGATCCTCCCCGCAATTACTTAAGCACTCTTAAGTTTTGCTTTTACAGGTCTTTGCTTTTCCTCTCTCTGGAAGTGCAAATTTGTTCCCTAGCTTCGGCTAGGGAACTTTTTTTACTAAGGCCACCTTCAACACACTCCAAAGCCCGCACACCACTGTATACAAATAAACTGAAAACTTATTTTAGCTTTATATTGAAACGCAAATCATTCTCATTTATGATCCTCCTCCGACATTTCACGGGGGTATCAATGAAACTGACAAAATGCTTTATCGCACTGACTCTGGCCGGTATGACAAGCACACCACTACTGGCACAAGAGACACAAACAACAAAACCTGACACAACTGAGGCTCACGAGAACATTGAGCACATTAACGTTAAGGGTCGTGCCCAAACGCTATACCGTCAGGACTCAAGCAGTGTTGCTACACGCACGAATACGCCCATTGAAGAAATTCCACAAAGCGTTCAGGTGCTGACCGAAGAACTCATGAAAGATCAGGCCGCCCGCCAAATAACCGATTTGTACCGCAGTATTAGTGGTGTGAATTCATTCAGTTACTCCACCATTACCTTCCGCGGTTTCCGTCAGGATGACATTTTCTATGACGGTGTTCGCGGTGACCCCTTTAACGGATTCGCCGTTCCGCAGTTATTCAACATTGGACAAATTCAGGTATTAAAAGGGCCTAGTGGCGCCATGTTCGGTAGCGGCCAGCCCGGCGGCGTTATCAACTATGTGACTAAAAAGCCAACAGCAACAGCGGAGCGTTCCATTGAGCTGGGGCTCGGAAATTACGACTACAAACGCGGCTCTGTTGAATTAAGCGGTCCGCTCACAGAAGATGCTTCTCAGCGTTATCGCGCTGGTTACTACTACGACAACGAAAAACCGTTTCGCTATAACACCGAGCAAACCAATAAAATTCTCGATTTAGGTTACGCTTTTGATCTAGGAAGCGACAGCGAGATCATTCTTCAGTTAACCGACTATGAGCAAGACTACCAGGGCGCTCGCCTTCGCGGTGTGCCGGTTGATAATGACGGTAATTTTGTCACCGACCGTAAATGGAACCATAACGAAGCGAGCGACTTCCAGAGATTAGAAGCTACCGTTTATCAGGCTCGTATTAATCACGACTTCTCGCTTAACTGGCGCGGCGACTTAACCGTTCGTCATTATGAGAACACCGAGCGTCAGAATTACCATGAGCCTCGCGGCCTGCTTGATGCCGATTTAAATCCTGTGGACGACCCGAAAGAGGCGGTTTACAGTCAGCGTCAATTCCGTAACCAGTATCGTGAAAACGAAGCCACCAGCGTTACCGGTAACTTAATTGGTGAACTCAATATTTCCGGTCTGGAACATACCGTGTTGATGGGCGCCGAAAGTTATACGGCTGACAACACCTTTATTGGCAACAACGCAAACCCTGACGAAGTTCCCAATTTAGAGATCCATAACCCAGTTTACGGACTGACTTCTGGCCCCTACTCTACCGCATTAGAAAATGCGACCCCAAGAGTTACCAAAACTCAACGCGACGGCTTCTACCTGCAGGATCAAATTTCTTTTAACGAAAAAGCGAACTTGTTACTGGGTTTGCGTTACGACCAGTTTGAAGACGAGACCAATGCGGCAGATTTTGATGACAGCGACTTAACCTACCGTATTGGTGGAACCTATGAATTTGCCGACTGGGTTCGGGCTTATGCGTTATACGGTACAGGGTTCTCACCACAGTCTGCGGGTGATCAGGAATCAGAGGTTGGCGGTCCTTTCGAGCCGGAACAGTCTGACATTAAGGAGTTGGGGGCCCGCTGGTCATTGGTTAACGACAGTATTCGCGTCAGCACCGCGGTTTACGAAATTAACCGCGAAAACATTTTGCAGGCAACCGATGAAGTCAGCGAGGACGGTCGCAATGTTTTAGGCAACGTAGGCAAAGTGCGCAGCCGTGGATTTGAAATTGATGTGCTGGGCGACATTACCGACCAATGGGTTATTAATGCTAACTATGCATACAACGACGCAAAAGTGGTAGAAACCGTACCTGGCCAGGGTATTACCAACGCAGTCGGTGACCAGTTCGCAAACGCTCCCATGCACCAAATGGGTTTATGGACGCGCTATGACTTGCCTGCACTTAACTCCTCTATCAGCGGTGGTATGGATTACGTGAGCGAGCAAATAAGCTTTTCGAACCCAGCTCAACGAGTTAAGCCCTACACCGTGTTTGATGTCAGCTGGCAAACTGAGTTTGACCAGTGGTTAGTTCAGGTTAATATCAAAAACTTATTTGATAAGGAATATGCGTCAAGCGGCTTCTTAACCCGTACCGGACACTTCCCGGGCGAACCTCGTCGCATTTACGCATCGGTTAAATATCGTTTTTAAGGACTTTGCTCAATGACTAACCGCCAGTGGTTCAAATTTCATTCCTGGGCTGGTTTTGCCTTTGCGGGGCTTTTGCTGCTTATTTGTATCACTGGCGTTTTAGCTACTCTGAGTTACGAAATTCAATACCTTAGTGACGAAAAATACCGGGCTTTAGAAGAACGTGAAGGTCCGGTAGCCTGGAAAGAACTAGAGTCTAACCTGAGTAAAAGCTACCCTGAGAGCCATATTTTAGGGGCGCAGGTGCACTCGCAAGACTACCTCGCTGGCGAAGTCCGTTTAATGACCCCAAATGGCTTGAGCTTTGTTTATTTCGACGCAGCCAGCGGACAACTTCTGGGTGAAGGTGGCTGGGGGCAAGTTTCACGCTACTTACGCGATATTCACATGTATTTGTCTATGGGTGGCGTCGGTAAATACATTGTTACCCTCACCAGCCTCCTGCTTCTTATTTCGCTTGTTTCCAGCTTTTATGTTTACCGCAAATGGTGGCGCGGATTTCTCTCAAAACCCGGTAAGCTCAGTTGGAAAAAACGAACGGAATGGTCCTCCTGGCACAAATGGATGGGGCTTTGGAGTTGGTGGTTCATCGCGACCATTACAATTACAGGAATATGGTATTTAGCCGAACATATGATGTTCAATTTTGACATTGAACATTACCCGGCAGCACCAAAAGTTGAGCATACCAAAGCGCAACAGCAACAGCCCGCGCTTTCACTCACTGAACTCGTTAGTATTGCGCAAGCCGCCCGACCAGATATGGACATTACCCGATTCTACTATCCGCACCAATACAACCAGCCCATGTCCTTTACCGGACAAAATGGTTCAATACTGGTGCGTGACCGCGCTAATCGAGTATATCTTGACCCAGTTACCGGAGAGGTTGCAGCAACTCAGTACGCCGGAAATTTAGGTGTTGTCGCCAGAATTTCTGATACAGCCGATCCACTCCACTTTGGTGACTTCTCCGGACTGACCGTAAAACTTATTTACGCCTTCTTCGGGCTTATTCTAGTGGCATTAGTTGCAGGCGGAATGAGAATGCACTATTTACGGACTCAAAAACGCGACCCAAACACCGCCAAATGGCTGGGTATTACCGGCAGCTTATCACTTGTACTAAGCGTTGCGGCACTTATCTACACTACCGTTGTCTTCGACGACTACAGCAACATCTCCACGTCAATTTCGCCGCAGCTTGAACAGCTTAAAACCAGAAACTCTAACTACCCAGAGTAAACTTACTCATTAACACTAAATCTACAAACGGACGCTATCTGTACAATGCACAAAGTTTAGTGTAACTTAAAATAATTATCAGATAAGGATTCCAGCCATAGTAGGCTGTTTATTAAAGGGATTTTATGAAGAAAAAGTGGGAAGATTTAACCTTTTTACAAAAGGCGGTAGCTGGCGTTGTTCTAATGGCTTTAGCACTGCTTGCTCCCGAGTTTGCCATGCTGGTTCAATTTGGTGGCATTGAAGTCGCTTTCGCATTTTTACTTTTGTACCTCAAACCCACTTTGCTGTGGCTCCAGGCTAAATACAGCGAACTAGAAGCTAAACTCTTTACAGCTTATTTGTCGTTCACGCAAAGCGCGTCGACCAAACCATCTGTGTTTATTACCCAGGCAACATTCTGCTGCGCCGCGCTTGCCCTTACGGGCTCAATGGCTCTTTCCTTCAGCTTTTTTATGCCTGCCCTGCTGTTCAATTCCGTATTAATTTAATCCTCAGAAAAAGAGTCGCCGCTGTGATTGTTGCTGAGCCAGAAAGGCGAAATAGCTGAGAGCTGGTGCCAGATGTTGTAGCCTCACCATGTCGGGGTGTCGAAGGCCATGGATGGCCTTCGTCTAGCCCACACGGACGTGCTCGTAGCGCCCCCGACATGGTGAGGCTACAACATCCAACCGGCGACCTGCTATTTCGACCTTACTCAAAGCCAGCAACAAAAAACCCGGCACGAAGGCCGGGTTTTGTTTAAGCGTTGGCGGGTTATTACCAGCCAGTTTTCTCTGCTACAGCTTTGCCGATGTCGGCCAGGCTGCGTACAGTTTTAACGCCTGCTGCTTCTAGTGCAGCAAATTTCTCGTCAGCAGTACCTTTACCGCCGGCAATGATGGCACCAGCGTGGCCCATACGTTTACCAGGAGGAGCAGTAACACCAGCAATGTAAGAAACAACCGGCTTAGATACATTGTTTTTAATGTACTCTGCCGCTTCTTCTTCTGCCGTTCCGCCGATCTCACCGATCATTACGATAGCTTCGGTTTCTGGATCTTTTTCAAACAGTTCCAGAATATCGATGAAGTTAGAACCCGGGATAGGGTCGCCACCGATACCAACACAGCTAGACTGACCAAAACCAGCGTCAGTAGTCTGCTTAACTGCTTCGTACGTTAATGTACCTGAACGAGACACGATACCCACTTTACCTTTCTTGTGGATGTGGCCAGGCATGATACCGATTTTGCACTCGTCCGGAGTGATAACACCCGGGCAGTTTGGACCGATCATGCGCACGCCTTTGTGCGTCAGGTATTCTTTAACGTACAGCATATCCAGTGTAGGAATGCCTTCAGTAATACAAACAATCAGTTCGATACCAGCGTCTGCTGCTTCAATGATTGAATCTTTACAGAAAGGAGCTGGTACGTAGATAACTGAAGCAGTTGCGCCAGTTGCTTCTACAGCTTCTCTTACAGTATTGAATACAGGCAGGCCTAAGTGTTCTTGACCACCTTTACCAGGTGTAACACCGCCAACCATTTGTGTACCGTAAGCAATAGCTTGTTCAGAGTGGAAAGTACCCTGACCGCCAGTAAAGCCCTGGCAGATAACTTTGGTATTTTTATCGATCAAAATGCTCATTATTGACCTCCTGCCGCAGCAACCACTTTATCGGCAGCATCAGATAAGCTCTCTGCAGCGATAATGTTCAGGCCACTTTCGTTCAATTTCTGGGTACCCAGTTCAGCGTTGTTACCTTCAAGGCGAACAACAACTGGTACTTTAACACCCACTTCTTCAACAGCGCCGATAATACCTTCAGCAATCATATCGCAACGTACGATACCGCCGAAAATATTAACAAATACGGCTTTCACTGAGCTGTCAGACAGGATAATTTTGAACGCTTCAGAAACACGTTCTTTTGTCGCGCCGCCACCAACATCAAGGAAGTTAGCTGGTTCGCCGCCACTCAGTTTAACGATGTCCATAGTACCCATCGCCAAACCGGCACCGTTAACCATGCAACCAATGTTGCCGTCTAGTGCTACGTAGTTCAGTTCCCATTTAGCCGCTTCTGCTTCACGCGCGTCGTCTTGTGACGGATCGTGCATTTCACGGATTTTAGGCTGACGGTACAATGCGTTGCTGTCGATGCCAACTTTCGCATCCAGACAGTGAACGTTGCCTTCGTCAGTAATAACCAATGGGTTAATTTCTAACAGTGCTAAGTCGTACTGTTCGAACATTTTCGCCAGGCCCATGAAGACCTTAGTGAACTGCTTAACCTGGTCTGGAGTCAGACCCAGTTTAAAGCCTAGTTCGCGACCTTGGTATGGCTGCGCGCCAACCGTAGGGTCAATTTCAGCTTTCAAGATTTTCTCAGGTGTTTCTTCAGCAACGGTTTCAATTTCTACGCCGCCTTCGGTTGATGCCATGAACACGATTTTGCGTGAAGCACGGTCAACAACTGCACCTAAGTAAAGCTCGTCTGCAATGTCAGTGCAGCTTTCAACTAAAATCTTAGCAACCGGCTGACCTTTCTCGTCGGTCTGGAAAGTTACTAAGTTTTTACCTAACCACTGCTCAGCGAATGCGCGAACGTCGTCTAAACTTTTCACTAATTTCACGCCACCCGCTTTACCGCGGCCACCAGCGTGAACCTGACATTTGACAACCCAAATGTCGCCACCAATACGTTTTGCCGCTTCTACCGCTTCATCAGCTGTGTCGCAGGCATAACCTTCAGATACTGGCAAACCAAACTCTTTAAAGAGTTGTTTACCCTGATACTCATGCAAATTCATGATGCTCTTCCGATTCGTTGAAACAACTTAAGCAGCTAAAGTGCTGCCTACCCGAATACCGCGCCGAATTTTAACCTGCTCGGCGCATAATTAACAGCCGCAAGCTAAATTGCATTGCGGCTGGTTCTCAGCGTCTTTAGATATCCAGGATAAGACGTTGAGGATCTTCTAATAGCTCTTTCACGGTAACCAGGAAACCTACCGATTGTTTACCATCAATAATTCGATGGTCATAAGAAAGAGCCAGGTACATCATCGGTAAAATTTCAATCTTACCGTCTACCACCATCGCCCGCTCCTGGATTTTGTGCATACCCAGAATTGCGCTTTGTGGTGGGTTCAAAATTGGCGTTGAAAGCAGTGAACCAAATACGCCACCGTTAGTGATGGTGAAGTTACCACCCTGCATTTCATCCATAGTCAACTTACCGTCACGGCCTTTGATAGCCAGGTCACGAATACCGTTTTCCATATCCGCAATGCTTAAACGGTCGGTGTCACGTAGCACTGGGGTTACCAGACCACGAGGAGTTGATACTGCAATGCTGATATCGAAGAAGTTGTGGTAAACAATATCGTCGCCATCAATGGATGCGTTTACATCTGGGAAACGTTTAAGTGCTTCGGTTACTGCTTTTACGTAGAAGCCCATGAAACCAAGACGCGTGCCGTGCGTTTCTTCAAACACGTCTTTGTACTTCTTACGTAAGTCCATAATTGGCTTCATGTTGATTTCGTTGAACGTAGTCAACATGGCTGTGTCGTTCTTCGCCTGCAACAGACGCTCAGCAATACGCTTACGTAGACGTGTCATAGGTACACGTTTTTGATCACGGTCACCTGAAACCGCAGGCTGTGAAGACTGCTGTTTGCTGCTGTCTGAAGACTTAGAAGACTGAGCTTTCACGTGTTTTTCAACGTCTTCTTTGGTGACTCGTCCGCCTTTGCCCGTGCCTTTAACGTCACTTGGTTTGAGGCCGTGCTCGCCAAGTAAACGACGAACCGCTGGGCCCGCTACTTCGTTGTCACCCTCATCGTCTTTGCTTTCTGCAGAAGACTCAGATTTACCGTCGTCAGACTTGCTTGAGCCTGAACTAGCAGAGCCACCCGCTTCTACTATGCCGATCACGTCATCAGCACCGACTGTCGCACCTTCTTCGTGCTTAATTTCAGCTAAAACACCGTCAGCCGGGGCAACCACTTCCAGAACCACTTTATCGGTTTCAATATCAACCAGGTTCTGGTCGCGTTTTACCGCATCACCGGCTTTAACATGCCAAGTAGAAACAGTGGCATCAGAAACAGATTCTGGCAGTTGAGGAACTTTAACTTCCATCTTCTCGCCGGAACCTTTTTTGTCAGAACCTTTGTCTTCGGAAGAAGACTCTTTCTTCTCTGACTTCTTGTCATCGCCTGAATCTTTATCGTCTGATTTATTGTCAGATGCCGACGCTCCGTCACCTTCTTCAATTTTTCCGATAACTTCTTCAGCTGTTACGGTTGTGCCTTCTTCGGCAGTAATTTCGCCTAAGACACCGTCTGCTTCCGCAACCACTTCCAGCACTACCTTGTCGGTTTCGATGTCAACCAGATTCTGGTCGCGAGACACTTTATCGCCAGGTTTTACGTGCCATGTTGCAATTGTTGCATCTGCAACAGACTCGGGTAATTGAGGAACTTTAATATCAATCGCCATGGTTCATCTTCACCTATTTAATGGTTAGCGCTTCGTCAACAAGGTTTTGCTGCTGCTTGTTGTGCTCTGAAATGTATCCGACCGCCGGTGCGGCTGACGCACTACGACCACGATAAGACAACTGAGCTCCTTTCGGAATTGCGGCCCAGAAGTGATGCTGGCTGCTATACCACGCACCCTGGTTCTGAGGCTCTTCCTGACACCAGACAAAATCTTTAACGTGCTGATAATCTTGCATAATTTCTGCCACTTCCTCCGCAGGGAACGGGTACAACTGTTCGATACGAATAATGGCAACATCTTCTTGTTCACGCTCGCGGCGTTCTTTCAGTAAATCGTAGTAGACTTTACCTGAGCAGAATACCACGCGTTTTACTTTTTTCGGATTCAGATCATCGATTTCACCAATCGCGTTCTGGAATCCATGATCCGCTAAATCATCCATTTCTGAAACCGCTAACGGATGACGTAACAATGACTTAGGCGTCATAACAACTAACGGGCGGCGAACCGGACGTAAGTGCTGACGACGGATCATATGAAAAACCTGTGCAGGCGTTGTCGGTACACAGACTGACCAGTTGTGATCAGCTGATAATTGCAGGAAACGCTCAAGACGGGCTGAACTGTGCTCTGGACCCTGGCCTTCGTAACCGTGTGGCAATAACAATGTTAAACCACATAAACGTCCCCATTTCTGTTCACCAGAACTTAAGAACTGGTCAATAACCACCTGAGCGCCGTTAACGAAGTCACCAAATTGAGCTTCCCACATAACCAAAGACTGCGGTTCAGCCGTAGCGTAACCGTATTCGAAGGCCACAACCGCGGCTTCTGATAAAACCGAGTCGTAAATTTCAATTTGCCCCTGATCTGAACCTAAGTTGTTCAGTGGCATATAGGTAGAACCATCTTTTTGGTTATGCAATACCGCGTGGCGGTGGAAGAAGGTACCACGGCCGCTGTCCTGACCGGTCAAACGAATATGAGTACCGTCGTTAACTAAGGTGGCATAAGCCAAGGTTTCAGCGAAACCCCAGTCCATTGGTTTATCGCCTTTCGCCATTTTCAGACGTTCTTGATAAACTTTTTCAACACGGGAATTCAGCTTGTCTTCTTCCGGATACTGAGTGATTTTTTCACCCAGGTTTTTCAGTTTGTCTGCTGAAACTTTGTAGTCGTACTCTACATCCCAGTCGTTTCCAATATAGGGAGACCAGTCAACAGAGTGCTGACGCATAGGACGGTGTTCATCAACCACCACTTCGCCTTTATCTAATGCATCACGATAGTCAGACATCCACTGCTTAGCTGTGTCTTCATCTACTATCGACTTCTCTATCAGACGCTTGCCATAAAGCTCGCGGGCAACGGGTTGTTTTTTAACTTTTGCATACATCAGCGGCTGTGTTGCACTTGGCTCATCGGCTTCGTTATGTCCATGACGACGATAACAAACCAAATCAATAACCACGTCGCGCTGAAATGCATTACGGTAATCAAGCGCTAACTGAGTGACAAAAACAACGGCTTCAGGGTCATCCGCATTAACGTGGAAAATTGGCGCCTGCACCATCTTGGCAATGTCAGTACAATACTGAGTAGAGCGCGCATCTTCCTGTTTAGATGTAGTGAAACCAACCTGGTTATTCACCACGATACGGATAGAGCCGCCTACACGGTAAGCACGTGTCTGCGACATATTAAACGTTTCTTGTACCACACCCTGACCGGCAACAGCAGCGTCACCGTGAATGGTAATAGGCAGCACTTTTTTGCCTTCCGGGTCTTTCAGGCGGTCCATGCGCGCACGAACCGATCCCATAACAACCGGGTTTACAATTTCAAGGTGCGACGGGTTAAAGGCCAATGCAAGGTGGACGTCGCCGCCCGGGGTCGCATAATCAGAAGAAAAGCCCATATGATATTTAACATCACCTGAGCCCTTTGTGCTGTCATGCTTGCCGGCAAACTCGTCAAATAAGTCCTGTGGTTTTTTACCCAGAACGTTGACCAAAACGTTCAAACGACCTCGGTGAGCCATACCAATAACGACTTCCTTGGCACCTTGCTCACCAGAGCGTGAAATGAGTTCTTTCAACAACGGAACCAGACTGTCGCCACCTTCTAATGAAAAGCGCTTAGCTCCCGGGAATTTTGACCCAAGATACTTTTCCAGTCCGTCAGCGGCTATCAGCTCTTTTAAAATTTTAGTCTGCTGTTCTTTTTCAAACTTGGGCTTTCCAAGAACACCCTCCAACCGTTGCTGAATCCAGCGTTTTTCCTCGGTTGAAACAATGTGCATGTACTCGGCACCAATAGAGCCACAATAAATATTTTCCAACGCCTCGTGAATATCACTCAGCTTCATTGTGTCTTTGCCAACAGCTAAAGAGCCGACATTAAACTCGCGTTCTAAGTCGTCTTTGCTTAAATCGTGGAAGTTTAATGAAAGGTCTGGAACGGTTTCCTGTTTCCATAAACCAAGAGGATCAAGGTTGGCGTGCTGATGGCCGCGGAATCGGTAAGCATTAATGAGCTGTAAAACTTTAACTTGCTTCTGATCTGCGGCAGTCGTGCTGCCTGTTTGAGATTGCTTGAGCTTATTCTTAGCGGCCTGGCGAAACTGCTCCCGGACATCGCTGAGTTTAGTATCAACAATGTGATTATCCTTCGGCAACGCATCGAACATTTGACGCCATTCATCACTGACTGCCGTCGGATCATCCAGATACGCCTCAAACATTTGTTCAATGTAGGCAACGTTACCACCGGCTAGATGCGATGTTTCTAACCATTCACGCATTACACCATCTTGCATTGCGTTTCCTTCACCTGAATAGATAAACCGTTTTTATAAAAAAATAGCCATCCTTTGTGGGATGGCCATCCACAACATCAACCGTTCAAATTGGCGCGACAATTTAACGAGTTAAACAGCGCGACTCAAAAGCATCGATTTGATGTGTCCAATAGCCTTTGTTGGATTCAACCCTTTTGGACATACGTTAACGCAGTTCATGATTCCGTGACAACGGAATACACTAAAGGCATCATCAAGTTCGTCCAGACGCTCGTCCGTTGCTGTGTCACGACTATCAATTAAGAAACGATAAGCGTGCAGCAGACCAGCTGGCCCAACAAATTTATCCGGGTTCCACCAGAACGACGGGCACGAAGATGAACAACATGCACATAAAATACATTCGTAAAGACCATCAAGCTTAGCACGGTCTTCCGGCGACTGCAGTCGTTCACGCGCTGGTGGCGTTTTGTCATCGTTGATAAGGTACGGTTTGATTTTCTCGTACTGTTGATAGAACTGGCTCATATCAACAATCAAATCACGAATGACAGGCAAGCCTGGTAGCGGACGAATCACAATTTTGTCTGATTTCAAAGAAGACAAATGAGTGATACAAGCCAAACCATTTTTACCATTAATATTCATACCATCGGAGCCACAAACACCTTCACGGCACGAGCGGCGGAATGCCAGCGATGGATCTTGTTCTTTCAATTTGATCAGTGCTTCTAGCACCATCAAGTCCTGACTGTCTTCCATCTCCAACGTGTACTCTTTCATGTGAGGCGCGTTGTCGACATCAGGATTGTAACGATAAATTGAAAATGTGTACTTTTTCATATTACCCTCCAACTTAGTAGGTACGAGCTTTCGGAGGGAAAGCTTCACGCAGTTTAGGTGCCATATTGACCTCCCGCGTCACCATATCTTCCTTTTCAGGACGATAAACAGTGTGTACTAACCACTTCTCATCATCACGATCCGGGTAGTCTGCACGGCTGTGAGCACCGCGACTTTCTGTACGGAAGCTGGCAGCAACTGCAGTTGAGTAAGCCGTTTCCATCAAGTTATCTAGCTCAAGGCACTCGACGCGCTGAGTATTAAACTCTTTAGAGGTGTCATCAAGACGGGCGTTTTTCAGACGTTCGCGAATTTCGCGCAGCTCAGCAAGCCCTTCTTTCATTGAATCGCCTTCGCGGAAAACCGAGAAATTAAGTTGCATGCACTGTTGCAGGTCTTTCTTAATTTGTGCCGGATCTTCGCCTTTTTGAGTGTTTTCCCAACGATTATAACGCGCTAGTGCCGCGTCAATGTCGTCGCTACTTGCTTCTCGGGCTTCTACGTTAGCTGCAAGCGTTTCACCCAGGTGCATACCAGTTGAACGACCGAATACCACCAGGTCAAGCAGTGAGTTACCGCCTAAGCGGTTAGCACCGTGTACGGATACACAAGCAATTTCACCACAAGCAAACAGCCCTTTAACGTGAGATGTCTGACCATCGTCACCGACAGTCAGGACTTGTCCATTAACGTCCGTCGGAATACCGCCCATCATATAGTGACAGGTAGGAATAACCGGAATAGGCTCTTTCACCGGGTCAACGTGTGCGAATGTACGTGATAAATCACAAACACCCGGCAAACGGCTTTCCAGGGTTTCTTTACCCAGATGATCCAGTTTCAGTTTAAGGTGAGTACCCCATGGGCCTTCACAACCACGTCCTTCACGGATTTCAGTCATCATAGCGCGTGAAACAACGTCGCGTGATGCCAAATCTTTCGCGTTTGGCGCATAACGCTCCATAAAGCGTTCACCGTCTTTGTTCAGCAGGTAACCACCTTCACCACGACAACCTTCTGTAACAAGCGAGCCCGCTCCGGCAATACCGGTTGGGTGGAACTGCCACATCTCCATATCTTGTACAGGAACGCCGGCACGCAGTGCCATACCAATACCGTCACCGGTGTTGATATGAGCATTGGTCGTTGAAGAATAAATACGACCCGCACCGCCGGTAGCAAGAACAACGGCCTTAGCTTTAACAAAGTAAACTTCGCCGCTTTCGATATCCATGGTGGTTACACCACAAACTTCGCCGTCTTGGTTCTTAACGATATCCAGCGCGTACCATTCTGAAAATACGGTGGTTTTTTTCTTCACGTTTTGCTGATAAAGCAAATGCAGCAAAGCGTGACCGGTACGGTCAGCTGCAGCGGCAGTACGAGCAGCCTGCTCGCCACCAAAGTTCTTCGACTGACCACCAAATGGACGTTGATAAACTTTGCCGTTTTCAAAACGCGAGAATGGTAAACCTAAGTTTTCCATTTCTAAAATAGCTTCAGGGCCAGCTTTACACATGTATTCGATAGCGTCCTGGTCACCAATATAGTCCGAACCTTTAACGGTATCGAACATGTGCCATTCCCAGTTATCTTCATGCGCATTACCTAATGCTACGGTAATACCACCCTGAGCAGAAACTGTGTGAGAGCGTGTTGGAAACACTTTGGACATCAACGCGCAGCTCAATCCCTCTTGGGAAATTTGCAGTGCTGCTCGCATGCCGGCACCGCCAGCACCAATCACCACTGCATCATATTCTAAAGTTTTAACAGTCACTTAAACACCCCACAGTACGAATAAGCCAGTGAGCCAAACAGCGATCAGACCAACGCTGAAAACCAGTTGAATAAAAGCTCTGAGACCGGACGCTTTCACGTAGTCTGTTGATACTTGCCAAATGCCAATCCAGCCGTGAATTAACACAGAGGATAAAGCCAGCATAGTGAACACTTTCATCCAAATGTTGGCAAACAACCCACTCCACACTTGATAAGTTACATCTGGCGTAGAAAGGAAGAACCCAGCCATGAACAGTGAATATAGAACCATTACAATCGCGCTGGCTCTCAATAAAATAAAGTCATGAGAACCGCTACGACCAAAAGTAGCTGCTGCTGTTACCATAGCCAAACTCCTACTAATACGGAAAAGATCACAGAAAGAGCAATTGAGACAATTGCGCTGATTCTTCCGGAATCGAGTTCTTCCCAGTAGCCCATGTCCATTACTAAGTGACGCAGACCAATGATTAAGTGAAATCCTAGCGCTGTCAAAATACCCCAGCCAATAAATTTAGCGATAAAGCTGGTCATGATACTCTCGATTTGAGCAAAGCCTTCAGGGCCACTAAGTGACACGGCAAAAGCCCAAATTAGAAAAGCCAGAGAGAACAGCATAGCAACACCGGAAATACGATGCAGTATGGATGCTTTGGCAGCGGCAGGAAGCTTGATAGTTGATAAGTCTAAATTAACAGGTCTTTCTTTTTTCACGATAGATTGCCTTTTAATAAAGCACAAAAGAAATGCAATTTTCGTTTGCGCGACACAGAAACATGCCACCAATACGGCGCAAAGTATATCTAGCCAAGCTATTAATTACAACGACAAACTCAGATTTGAACGCTGACTAAAATACGCTTTACTACTAAAGTCTAACCTAACAAGATAATTCTTCAATCTGAGTAATCTTTTCGTCATGTTTATTACGTATATTTCGCTATAATTGGTTCATGTTCCCCGATTAAAATTGACATTTACGGGCATGATCGAGTTAAATTAGCGCACTTTTTCAAAGTAGATAGCGAGGAGAATTCCTTATGGCTGATCGTAAAGCCACTTTACAGATTGACGGCCAATCCATTGAATTGCCGGTACTATCACCAACGGCAGGAAAGGATGTAGTTGACGTCCGAACTCTGGGAAAACATGGTTATTTTACTTTTGACCCCGGGTTTCTGGCTACAGGCTCTTGCGAGTCGGCTATCACCTATATAGATGGTGAAAACGGCGTTTTACTGCACCGCGGTTACCCTATTGGTGAGTTAGCAACTAAAGCAGATTACTTAGAAGTTTGCTACATGTTGTTGCACGGCGAAGCTCCTACCGAAAAGCAATACCATGAATTCAAAAACACCATTACTAAACACACTATGGTGCATCAGGGAATTCACAATTTCTTTAATGGTTTCCGTCGCGATGCTCACCCTATGGCAATGTTGTGTGCCGTAACAGGTGCTTTATCATCGTTTTATCACGATGACTTAGACATTCATGATGAAAACCAACGTTTACGCAGTGCTTACCGCCTGATTGCTAAAATTCCAACAATTGCAGCAATGGCTTATAAATTCAGTATTGGTCAACCTTTCGTTTACCCACGTAACGACTTAGGTTATGCAGAAAACTTCCTGAACATGATGTTCTCGGTTCCTGCGGAAGATTACAAAATAAGTCCTGCGGTAGCTCGCGCTATGGATCGCATTTTTACTTTGCATGCTGACCACGAGCAAAACGCGTCAACTTCAACCGTACGCCTTGCTGGTTCTTCAGGTGCTAATCCTTACGCATGTATCGCTGCGGGTGTTGCATCTTTATGGGGACCTGCTCACGGTGGTGCCAACGAAGCTTGCTTACGTATGCTGGCTGAAATTGGCTCGGTTGAAAACATTCCGAAATACATCGAGAAAGCAAAAGACAAAGACGATCCTTTCCGCCTAATGGGCTTTGGTCACCGTGTATACAAAAACACCGACCCTCGTGCAACGGTAATGCGTGAATCTTGCCACGAAGTACTGAAAGAATTGGATCGTGATGACCCATTACTTGACGTCGCAATGGAACTGGAGCGTATCGCTCTGGAAGACGACTACTTCATTGAAAAGAAACTCTTCCCTAACGTTGACTTCTACTCAGGTATCGTACTGAAAGCTATTGGTATTCCTACCAATATGTTCACCGTTATCTTTGCGCTGTCACGTACTGTCGGCTGGGTTTCTCACTGGCACGAAATGATGGGCGAAGAAAACCAGAAAATTGGTCGTCCTCGTCAGTTATATACTGGTTATACAAAACGCGAGTTTTCACCAATTAAAAAATAAATTGGTTTGAGTTAAGAAGGCGCTCGGTTGAGCGCCTTTTTTTATGCCCGCTCTTAATTAGTTTGAGTACATTGCTTTTCACACCTTACAGAACGTGCAACGAAGCCTTAAATTCTTTATACTACGTCGCATTTCGTTGGTCGCCAAAGAGAGAGCTGACAGACAAATTCATTTTCAACGTGCTTTAGCAGGTTGCAGATAATTACAGAGAGGCTTATGCAGCAAGTAGTCAATGTACAACAACCCATCATTACACCACGTAAATTCAAGGTATATCAGCATCGCCAGTTAGATAAAATTGAGGCGTTAAAGAAAGTTCCTGATGACATGCGTTTTGAAATGAAAGTCGTCGCTAATGTACTGCCATTCAGAGTTAATGAATATGTATTTAACGAACTGATTGACTGGGAAAATGTACCCAATGACCCGCTGTTTCAGCTAACTTTCCCGCAAAAAGATATGCTGGAGCCTTCTGCGTACCAGCGCATGGCAGACCTAATGTCAGGCAAGCACACCACCAATGAAGTGTTTGATTTGGCGACTCAGCTACGCGATGAAATGAACCCTCACCCTGCCGGACAAATGCAAATGAATGTGCCGCATGTTGACGGTGAGCCTTTGCCGGGCATGCAGCATAAGTACCGCGAAACGGTGCTCTTTTTCCCGGCTCAGGGGCAGTACTGCCATTCTTACTGCACTTTCTGCTTCCGTTGGGCGCAATTTGTCGGTAAAGCTACCCGCTTTAATTCAAATGACGCGGATCAATTGCACCGCTATCTGGCTCAGCACAAAGAAGTTACTGACTTGCTGGTGACCGGCGGCGACCCTATGGTTATGCGCACGCGCAAGCTGGCCCATTACTTAGAGGGTTTACTGCAACCTGAGTTCGAGCACATTAAAACCATACGCATTGGCACTAAATCATTAACCTTCTGGCCATATCGCTTTATCACCGACCCCGACGCGGACGATTTACTGCGTTTATTAGAGCGCTTAGTTGATGGTGGCAAGCATGTGTCGATAATGGCGCATTTAAACCACCCGAATGAATTACGCACTGAAGTATGTCAGGAGGCCATTCGTCGCCTGCGCGCTACAGGTGTTCAAATCCGCTGTCAGGCTCCTTTACTCAAGCACATTAATGACGACCCGGATGTCTGGGCTTCTATGTGGGAGAAGCAGGTACAACTCGGATTAATCCCTTATTATATGTTTGTCGAGCGGGATACCGGAGCAAAACGTTACTTTGAAGTACCGCTGGAGCGTACCTGGGAAATTTTCCAGAAAGCGTACCAGCAGGTTTCAGGTATAGCTCGTACCGTGCGAGGCCCCTCGATGAGTGCCGGCCCGGGGAAAGTAGAAGTTCAGGGTGTTACTGAAATTGCTGGTGAGAAAGTCTTTGCCTTACGCTTTATCCAGGGGCGCAATCCGGACTGGGTACAACGTCCCTTCTTCGCTAAATATGACCCAGATGCCACCTGGCTGCATCACTTAAAACCAGCTTTTGGTGAAGAAAAATTCTTTTTCGAAGATGAGTATTCAAAAATGTCGGCGATGGATTAACCATCGCCTGCCAGTTTTCGTGCCCGCTGCAGGTCCTCTTCAGTATCAATACCTGTAGCCGGTGCGAGAATAGCTTCAGCGACATGAATACGCTCTCCGTGCCAAAGCACCCGCAGTTGTTCTAACGACTCAAGCTGTTCAATAGGACTTGGCTCCCATTCAACATAACGTCTGACAAAACCTGCCCGATAAGCATAAATACCAATGTGACGATGATAATGCTCAGTAACCACATTTGTCGTCCGGTCTGCAGAAAAATGCTCTCTGTCCCAGGGAACTGCGGCGCGGCTAAAGTACAGCGCATAACCCGCAGCATCGGTAACCACTTTTACCGTATTCGGGTTAAAAATATCTTTAGCGTCGGTAATAGGCACGGCCAGCGTCGCCATAGGTGCCTGCCGTTGATTCGCTAAATTATCAGCAACCTGTCGAATAATCTCAGGCGGAATAAAAGGTTCATCACCCTGTACATTAACCACCACTTCGTTTTCTGCCAGAGCTAATTGTTCGATAACCTCAGCCAAACGTTCCGTACCCGAGGAGTGCTCACTTGAGGTCATCATTACACGACCACCAAACTTATCAACACCCTCTTTAATCCGCATATCATCGGTAGCAACTATGACTTCGGCAGCGCCACTAGCCTCAGCTCGCTCAACCACATGCTGAATCATCGGCTTACCGGCAATATCGGCTAAAGGTTTGCCCGGCAAGCGGCTGGAACCGTAACGGGCGGGAATGACAACGGTAAAACTCATGAAGGAACCTTTTCTAACTCTTCTGAAGATAACTCGCGAGCCTTATCCGCTATAAGCACGGGAATATTCTCGTCTATTGGGTATGCGAGGCGTTCTCCGCGGCATACTAGCTCGTCTTTATCGGCGTAATAGGTCAGTTTCCCTTTACACTTTGGACACGCCAATATTGCTAATGTCGTTTTATCGATGGCCATTTTTCTTCCTTTCCAGCTCTGCCAATAAGTTAGTTTTCATCACTTCGGGCAGCTTCGCTTCAATTGTTTGGTAATACCAGTCAGCTTGCGCAAAAGAGTGGCATTTACCGGCATCTTTTTCTGTCATTAATATAGGGTTACTGGTCAGGTTAGAAAAGTCCTGTTGGCTAAAAGCGTGATGATCCGCAAAGCCCTGACTGTTCTCCAGTTCAATACCCTGTTCAATTAGCGAGTTAAAAAATCGCTGCGGATAACCAATACCAGCCACGGCATTAAATTTGCTCTCGGTTTTTAATTCAACTTGCTCGTTATTATCAACCCGGTACCAGTTGCCAGGCTCGACGTCCACTACATGCCGGGCGAATGCATGGCGACCATAGTTAGAAATAACCCAGTCCGCACCTTTCAGACGCCATGGGCCTTCCCGTAATGGGCCCGCAGGCAATAACCATCCATTTCCGGTTCCTCGTTCAGCGTCTATCATAATTAATTCAATGTCGCGTTTGAGTGCGTAATGCTGTAGCCCGTCATCACAAATAATAACGTCTACTTTGGGGTGTTGTTCCGCCATAAGTTTTGCGGCCTGAGCACGCTTGGGCGCAATAACAACAGGGCAGCCAGTGCGACGACGCATGAGCAAAGGTTCATCACCGGCTTTTTCCGGAGAGTCGCTCTCTAAAACCTCGTAAGGAAAAGGCCCTTTTGCACCGTAACCACGACTGATAATGCCCGGATTCCAGCCCTCATCTTTGAGCCATTGGCTTAAGGCCACAACCATAGGTGTTTTGCCAGTGCCGCCCACGCTAATGTTCCCCACCACTATGACCGGAACATCGGCTTTATAGCGAGACATTAGGCCAAAAGCATAAAAACTGCGACGCAAATTTGTTACCAGCCAAAACACCAGCGACAGTGGTGTGAGCAAAAACAGTAAAGGGTGCAGCCTGGCTTTATACCACTGCTTTTGAAGCCACATTAGGCGCCTCCACTAAACTGTAAGTTATGCAGCTGAAAATATGCGCCTTCCTGATCAAGCAATTGCTGGTGTGTACCGCGTTCAATAATCTCACCATTGTCCATAACTAAAATTTCATCAGCATTTTCAATGGTTGATAAACGGTGTGCAATGACAATAGCTGTACGGTTTTTACGTAAGGTTCCCAGGGCATCCTGAATATGACGCTCGGACTCAGTATCCAACGCCGATGTCGCTTCATCCAGTATCAGAATAGGCGCGTCTTGTAATAGCGCACGGGCTATGGCTATACGCTGACGCTGACCACCGGATAACATCACCCCATTCTCGCCCACCATAGTATCCAGGCCTTTCGGCATGCTGTCGGTGAATTCAGTAACGTATGCTTGTTCAGCGGCTTTAATAATATTTTCACGTGATACATCTTTTGAAGCGCCGTAAGCAATGTTGTTTGCTATGGTGTCGTTAAACAAGGTTACATGCTGAGACACCAGCGCAAACTGACGCCTTAGGCATTTCAGTTTATAATCGTTAATATTGTGGCCATCAAGCAGAATGCTGCCCTGCTCTACATCGTAGAACCGCGTAAGCAAGTTCGATATTGTCGACTTACCACTACCTGAACGGCCCACCAGCGCCACAGTTTTGCCCTGATCAACTTTAAAATTAATGTGCTCTAACGCAGGTTCATCATCTTTTTGATAAGAAAAGGTCACATCATCAAAAACAATATCACCTGCTGCACGATCAACCACTCGCGAACCTTTATCAACTTCAATCGGCTCGTCCAGAATTGCAAACACGCTGGTTGCCGCCGCAATACCACGCTGGAAATCACTGTTAACGTTAGTCAGCTGCTTTAACGGGCGCAGCAACATGATCATAGCGGTAAGTAACGTAGTAAAAGCACCGGCCGAAAGCTCACCCAGCATTTCTGGAAAACTGGCAATAACCAGGACCATAGAAAGGCTTAACGAAGCTATAAACTGAATAACTGAAGTGCTGATAGCCCGGGTATTCACCAGCTTCATATTCTGGTTACGGGTAATATTATTTATTTCCGAAAAACGTGTCGACTCACCTTTTTGCCCCTGATGCATGATCACAACCTTATGGCCGTTGATCATCTGCTCTGCAGTTGTGGTTACATTACCCATAGCGGTCTGAATACGACTACTTACTTTACGGAAACGACGTGAAACAACCCCGACAACTTTTGCAACCAAGGGGCCTATCACCAAAAATACCAATGATAATTGCCAGCTTTGATAAAACATCAAACCCAATAAACCGGCGACGAACGCGCCTTCTTTCACCAAGACCAAAACGGCCCGGCTACTCGCTTCCGCCACCTGTTGAGTGTCATAAGTTATTTTTGAAATCAAGTCACCGGTTGAATGCTGGTCATGGAAACCCACCGGCAGTTTCATCATATGGTCAAAAAGCTGCTGCCGCATTTTAGTAACGACTTTAAACCCCACCCAATGCAGGAAATAGCTGGAAGCAACATTCAAAGAACCACGAAGGATGAAAATAAAAGGAACAAAGAGGGCACCGTAAAGCAATATATTAGAGTCTTGCTCTGTTAACCCATCATCTATTAACGTTTCAATTTGGGATAAGAACAATGTATCAATGGCAGAGTAACCAATCATACACAGGATAGCAGCGATAAAAGCTGCCTTATAAGGTTTGATATAACCTAATAAGCGTTTAAAGGTCGTCTTCTTTTTTAGCTGAGAATCCATGTAGTCTCAAATAAGTCATTAACACTTTTGCCATTCTACCTGTTTTCAAAGGGTAACTCCAAACTCCATGTGTTGCCGTCACTAACAATAGTCAGTTGCCCGCTGTCCCTGGTTCCAAACCAAGGCTTTTGAGTACGGGAGAGCCTTTCCAGTGTATAGCGGTGAGGAAAGTCATAGCCACTATGCTTACCGTAGCTGATAAGATAGACGTCAGCATTAACCGCCTGTAACAGAGGCCAACTGGTCGATGTTTTGCTGCCATGGTGTGGAATTAACAGAACATTAGAGTTAGCTTCTGACTGTTTATGTAAAGACTTCAGCAATAATTGCTCTGCCGTCATTTCAATGTCACCGGGCAAAAACATATTGAAGTTTTTATAACTGATGCGTAGTACACATGAACGATTATTTTTACTTAACCGATTTGTATTCTGATACGCAGGCGTTGGCCACAAAACCTCCCATCGCGTGCTGTTCCATTCACCTGTATCACCGGCGCGACAAGGTTTATCACTAGCATCCCCGCGCCACTCTAGCTGAGGATACCTTTGCTTAAGAAAATCTCTGCCGCCGTTATGATCTCTGTCGCCATGGCTGATAAAAACCAGCTCAGGGCGCAAACCATGGTAATTAAGAAAAGGTTCAATAACAGATTCTGCAACACTGAAACCGGAGTTAAACTCAATACCGGTATCAATTAGCATGGCTTTACCGTCTTTCTCTAGCACCACAGCCTGACTTTGGCCCACGTCCAGAACATGAAGACGCAGTTTCCCGTCCCGTTGATTAAAAAATAAAAAAGCAGCAACAGGCAAACACAGTAATAGACCTAACCGATGCCAGCCGCGGCTTACCGGCAACAACAAAGCCGCAGCAAGTGCGAACAAAGCAGCAAACCGCGCTGCACGGGTTATTGGCCATTGGTTCAGTTCCAGCCAATTAGCCGGGTGCCCCGCTACAGCTTCTAATAGTGGGTTCAAATAGCTAACGGGAAATTCAGCCAATTGCCAAAAAAGGACAGCGAAACCAGAATCAAACAACACCAAAACCGTTCCTATTAAAGACAGCGGCAATAACCAAAAACTGATAACAGGTAACACCAACAAATTGACGACGGGAGCAAAAAGCGAAAAACCACCAAATAATAAAAATGATAAAGGAGACATCACCACCAACAGCAGCCACTGAATTGACCAGAGGCTTTTTACCGCGGAGAAACGACCACGACTTTTGCTCCATCGCCAACTGACAAGAAAAAGTGCGGCAACGGCAGTAATAGATAACCAAAAACCGGGATCCTGCCAGGCAAAAACATCAACCACTAATACTGCTGCCACCACTCGCAACAATAAACTTAGCGGATTTAATTTGAGATTTAACACAATATGCAGAAGAACCACCAGAAACATGGTTAACGCTCTGACAGTCGATATTGAGAAATCTGCCAGGCCGGCATAACCAGTTACCGCCATTGCCGCGAAGGCTAGCGACCACAGTCGGATGTTTAGCCGCTCTCTGGTTTGTAAGCTGATGGGAAAACAGTAAAAACAAAAACGAAAGAACAAGACAGCGGCTCCGGCGACCATCCCCAAATGTAAACCGGAAATGGCCAGGCTATGAGCTAACCCCGTTTTTTGCCAAATTTCACGAGTGGCGGAGGTCAACAAGCTGCGTTCGCCAATCGTTAATGCAGCCAATATACCCGGTTCAGATAAGTCAGCTTGTTCTATGCCATTGAAAATTTTTTGTCTAAAACTTATTGAACGGGTCAATTTTTCGCCGCCTTTAACTGTTCCTAAGGCATAAATATTATTGCGCAGTAAGTATTGCCGGTATCGAAAACTCCCCTGGTTGCGATAGTCAGTTGCCTGTTTCAACTTCACTTCCAGTTGCCAACGCTCACCAGCTTTCGGCACCTGTTTATGCTGGCTGTTATACCAGTTCAGTTGAACCCGGGGTTGCTGCCAGAATGGTAAAATTTTACCAGACAGAACTTCTACCCGGCCTGTCATACGTATATGAAAAGGGTAACGACGCGATATTTCATCTACAACAAGCGTTAGCTGAGTTTCCCGGTCAATCAACCGGTCAGGTACAGCGCGTAAATTTTGCCAATAAAGGTTGGCATTAGCCCATAAAATACCGCAAAATAACACCATCATTAGTAGTACGATGGTTCGCTGTTTTACTTCCCTCTGTCTAAAATACAAAAAAGCATAAGCTATCGCCAAAAGTAGTAGAGCGATAGTTGAAACAATTAGCCAAAATTTAATGTCAGAGTGTAACGAGGCGGACAATATTCCGCCGATAAAGACCAGTAACCAACGATCCATCGTTGCTCCTTCCCTGGGGCAGTAACCGGATAGGTAATAAACGTCATATTATGGCCAGACGCTTCATTAAACGCTTAATGCCTGATCATCAAAAAGTGCGCGAATCCAAAGCGATTCGCTTATTCGGCAGCCTTCTGCACGACGCAAACTTATGGCACTTAAACCGACGGTCAGCTTCAGGCGCATTTGCAGTCGGTCTATTCTGCGCTTTTATACCGGTTCCTTTTCAAATGTTATTAGCGGCAGCGTCGGCAATTCCTTTTCGCGTTAACCTGCCACTTTCGGTTGGGCTTGTCTGGGTTTCAAACCCTATTACTATGCCGCCAATGTTCTATCTGTGCTATTTAGTCGGCAATGCCCTGCTGGCAGAGCCACCACAACCCTTTGCTTTTGAACTTAGCTGGGAGTGGTTAATGCACAGCATTTCGACCATCGGTCCAGCATTACTGCTTGGATGTTTGATTCTTGGCACGTTATCCAGCTTTATTGGTTATATCGGTATTCGCTTACTTTGGCGCCAGTCTGTGGTCAAAGCCTGGCGCCGTCGCAACCCTGAAGGCAATTAAGTACTTTCGTGCAAGGCTTTGGCGGGTTCCACTTTGACCGCCCGCCAGGCTGGATAAATAGTGGCGAGCAAACTCATTAGCAATGCCACACTGGCCACTAGAATAACGTCACCCCAAGCCCATTCGGAAGGCACCTCACCAACAAAGTAGATATCGTTGGAAAGCACTTTAAAGTGAAACCAGGATTCAAGTGTCAGCATAATATCGGGTAAAAACTGAGCCAGAAGTATTCCACAGGCACAACCAATAACCACCCCATAAAGACCATTCATTAACCCCTGCAACACAAAGGATTGCAGTAAGGACTTGTCTTTCATACCCAGGGTTTTCAACATGGCAATTTGGCTGCGCTTTTTCGCTACCGTCATAATGAGTGTTGAAACAATATTAAAACAGGCTACAGCCATAACCAGAATCAAAACCAGATACACTACCCAGCGCACCAACTCAATATCGCGATATAAATGACCGTGACTTCGGGTCCAGTCATCCAGATAGACCAATTCTGGCAACTGGTTACCTATTTCCCGGGCAACCGCAGGAGCCGAAAAAACATCCTTTAACCGCAAGCGTACCGAGCTGACATCGCTAGCAAAACTCAACTCATTCTTAGCCGTTTGCAGAGAGACGTAGGCATTTTGATAGTCAATTTGTCCGCCAAATTTAAACAACCCAGTGACTTCCAGTCGCACCCGTTCCGGCGAGCGGAAACCTCGCTCAGACTTTTCCGGGGTAAGTAAGGAAACAGAATCGCCAACAGCTAAATTCAGCTTATCGGCTAGCCCCGCCCCTAACAGCAAACCACCTTCCTGCTGCCAGCGTTGCCAGTCTTCGCTGCTTACATAATCAGATAAGGCCGATACGTTTTGTTCCTGCTCTGCAGATACTCCCCGAACCTGAATACCATGAAAAGTTGACTGGGTTTGCACCATGACGGTGGAATTAATTCCCGGAGCCGCCGCTATAACTTCCGGATGCTGCCGGGCAATTTCCGCAACCTCCTGCCAGTCTTCCAGTGCGCCCTCGACGGCACTGTACTCGACCTGCGGAACAACCGCCAGTAACCGCTCTTGCAGCACCTGATTAAACCCGTTCATCATCGACAAAGCCGCAATTAAAACCGCGCAACCAAGCGCTATACCAATAGTGGATGAGACCGATATAAACGACAAAAAGCCCTGTTTCGCAATACCTTTACGAAAGCGTCGGGCTATTAACCAGGCAAGCTGCATTAGCCTTGCTCCTTATACAAAATTCCATTTTTTAAAACTTCTACGCGCTGCAGTTGCTCAGCCAGCTGTAAGTCATGAGTGACCACAATAAAAGCCGTGCCCATTTCCTGGTTCAGCTCCAGCATTAACTGATAAATACTCTCAGCCGCTTCACCATCGAGGTTACCGGTTGGCTCATCAGCCAGCACAACCTGTGGTTTATTCACAAAAGCCCTGGCTATTGCAACCCGTTGACGTTCACCGCCGGAGAGCTGTGCCGGACGATGCGACAACCGATGCTCTAACCCCACGCGTACTAAAAGCTGCTCAGCCTGCTGTTTAGCTTCCGTCGGACTTTTACCAGCTATCAGTTGCGGCATAGCGACATTTTCCAACGCTGAAAACTCCGGTAATAAGTGGTGAAACTGATACACAAAACCAAGGTTCTGGTTACGCCACTGTGCCAACTTGTCAGCTTTCCAGGGCGTCATTTCCTGATCTTTATAAAATAATTGGCCCGATGAGGGTTTATCCAGCCCCCCTAACAAATGCAGCAAGGTGCTTTTACCCGAACCTGACGCTCCGACTACGGCAACCATCTCTCCGGTTTGCAGAGCAAAATCAATGTCTTTTAAAACGGTAACCTGGTCGCCCCCGTCCTGATAAGATTTACTCAATTCTTTGCAACGCAACAGCGCGTCAGTCATAGCGTAATGCCTCCGAGGGTTGAACATGTGCGGCTTGTGATGCGGGATATAAGGTTGCCACCAAAGTTAAGGTAATTGCGGCAACCGCGGTAATAATAACCTGAGACACGTTAATAATAATTGGCAGACCTTCATCTGATCCGGCGAAGATCTGTGCACCGAATAAAGCCAGAATATCATTCAAATACCAGCTCAATACCAGCCCCAGAATAACGCCAATTAATGACCCCAGCACGCCGTTATAAAGTCCCTGCAATAAAAATACCGTGCGTATACGTCCGTTAGATAAACCCAACGTTTGTAATATGGCGATATCGTGTCGTTTGTCATTTATCACCATAATAAGGGCCGATAAAGTATTAAACGCAGCAACCGCAATGATTAGCGCCAGCATTAACCACATCATTCGCTTTTCCATGCCCACAGCTTCAAATAACTGGCCATAATTTTGTCGCCAGTCGCTGGTCGTTAATTGCGTTTTATTGCGCAGACTTTCTGCCACTTGGGGAGCTTTAAAAGCGTCATCTAAAAATAACTGCAGCCCACTCACTTTTCCTTCAGGTAAGCGAATTAAACGAGCCAGGTCCTTTCCATGGGCAAAAACAACCGATTCATCGACCTCTGAGCCCATAGAAAAGAAGCCGGTAACGACAAAGCGGCGCTGCGACGGCACCAGCCCAAAAGGAGTATAAACCCCGCCCTGAGCGGCGATAATTCGAATGCTATCGCCAACGGTTATTCCTTGTTTTTGCGCCAGTCGCTGACCTATTATCAAGTGGTAACTGCCCGAGGTTAAACTGAGCCAGTCACCAACCACCATTTTATCTTCAAGCGAAAGAGGTATCTCGCCCACATCCGGGTAAATGCCCTGTATATTGGCTACCGACATCTTTTCTGCAAACTGCAATATACCCTGCGTTTGCACATACGGCATTGACCCTTTAATAGCTTTTAATTCAGGCAGTTGTCCCTGGGTTTTACGCCAGTCTGTCAGTTCCGTCGTGCTGTCAGCATCGGTTAGCGTTACCTGAGGAACCGCGCCCAGAATGCGCTCTTTTAATTGGCCTTCAAAACCGTTCATAACCGACATGACCACCACCAGAGCCATAACCCCAAGGGCAATACCGGCAAAGGCAAAGCGGTTGATAAAGGCGGTAAACGCAGACCCCTGCCTTGCCCGACTATAACGCAGGCCAATAAACAGCACGACCGGCTGAAACATATACCCTCAATTATTTGATGGTTGCTAATTCATAACGAGCAAGGATAATGAGTTGTATTGAGCCTGACAACTAAAAGCCGACACAATGACGCAATCGCAGACATCAATGACATCACCAATCGGAGATTTCTTCACCGTAAGAGATCGTTTCCCGGTCAATTTAATTGCGCTGGATTCGGCTGGCAGTATCCCTGACGAAGACGCGTTTATTGCCGAGATTCCGGAACTATTTACTATTGCGTCCAGTATGGCTGAAAGCGATCAGCAACAACTGCAAAGCATTAAAGTTGAACAGTCGTCAGGCAGTGCTCTGGTCGCTTTTCTAGAGCAGCAACATAAGCGTATGAACATATTGTTGGGCTACATGCTCCGCAACGAAGATGACCCGGCTCACCGCTTTGAAGGCGTTGAATACGGCGGCGGCGGTATTCGCATAATAAATGAGTCGCCACTAACCGAAGGTCAGACATTTCAGGCAAAACTTTTTTTTAAAGAGGAAGCTCTGGCAATTTACTGTTATCTGACAGCTGAAAACTCAGAACCAGAAGACGAAGGTGAGACTTATCGTTGCACTCTCAGCTTTGCTCAAATTCGCGAGGAAGATCAGGAGTTATTGATTCGGGCCAGTCTTCATGCCCAGAGTCGCCAGCTTAAAGAGCGTTCCAAACAACGCCGCGAAGAAAAACAAAACGACAACCTGTCATCCAAATCCTGATTGATTTCGGTATAATACCGACGTTTTTCCAAACCAGTTGAGTAGTCATGACTAAGGCATCTGTATTAAGACCCCCTTTTCCTCCGGCAGCAAACAAAGACCTTACCTGGCAGGAGTTGCATGGCAGCTCGCCGGCAATGGCGATAGCGAGGCTAATTGACGCCACGCCAGGGCGGGTTTTAATTGTCACCGCAGATGCTAACCAGGCACACCGGTTAGAACAGGAAGTGAAATACTTTGCCGGTGAGCACACCGAATACCATGACGACATTACGCTTTTCCCCGATTGGGAAACTTTGCCTTACGACAGCTTTTCGCCGCATCAGGACATTATTTCTGACCGACTCAGCGTGCTGGCACGCCTTCCCGATGCCAAGCGCGGGGCACTGATTGTCAGCATCAACACCCTGTTGCACCGCATTGCACCCACCTCTTTTGTGCAGGGGCAGGCGTTACAAATTGAAAAAGGCCAGCAGCTCGACAGCCTGAAGCTGCGACAACAGCTTGAAAATGCCGGTTACCGTCATGTTAATCAGGTAATGGAACACGGCGAGTTCAGCGCCCGCGGTTCAATCTTAGACTTATACCCTATGGGCAGTCAGACACCTTACCGGCTCGACTTTTTTGACGATGAAGTCGATACCATTCGGCCGTTTGACCCTGAGACTCAGCTATCAAAAGATCCAATAGACGGCATTAACTTGCTTCCCGCTCACGAGTTCCCACTGACAAAAACGGCGATCGAACGCTTTCGCGCAAATTATCGTGAGCACTTTGAGGCAAGCACTGAGCGTGAATCAGTGTATCAGCAAGTCAGTAAAGGCCAGTTACCCGGTGGCATAGAGTACTATCTGCCGTTATTTTTCGAAGAAACTGCCAGCTTGTTTGATTACCTTCCGGACGACACCGTATTGGTTACTTTCGGCAATATTCAGGCGAGCCTGGAGCGGCTGTGGCAGGATATTAATCACCGCTACGATCAGCGTCAGTTTGACCCTTTACGGCCGTTACTGCACCCCAATGAGCTGTTTCTTCCGGTCGATAATATTCACGCCGGTTTCAAACAATATCGTCGGGTACGCGCCAATGTACCGGCAGAAATGGCCCAACCCGGTCCGACGCCATTTTTGACACAGGCTGTAACGGAAATTGCAGCTGACCATCAGCAAAAACAGCCGTTTGCCAAGTTAAAGGCAAAACTGGAACAGGCTTTGGCAGAGGGTGAAAAAGTTCTTCTGTCAGCCGAAAGCGCAGGCCGCCGCGAAGCCTTGCGGGAAATTGTCAGCAAGCTTGGCTTTCAGGTAAGACTTTGCTCCGGGCTGGATGAATGCCCAACCCAACAGATTGGCTTAATCATTAGCCCCATTATTAATTCGTTTTATTTACCCGATGCCAAACTTTGGTTTATTACCGAAACCGAATTATTTGGTAACCGAGTGGTGCAAAGCCGTCGACGTCAGCAAAAAGCCACTGTCAGTGCCGATACACTGATTCGCAATTTAGCAGAACTGCAAGCCGGTCAGCCCGTTGTTCACCTGGACCACGGTGTTGGTCGTTATCAGGGGCTGACAACTTTAGATGCCGGAAATGTCACCACCGAATTTGTCACCATTGAGTACGCAGGTGGCGCAAAACTTTATGTTCCGGTCGCCAACCTGAACGTTTTAAGCCGCTACAGTGGCGGTGAAGAAAGCCATGCTCCGTTAAACAAACTGGGGAACGACAGCTGGGACAAGGCCAAAAAACGTGCGGCAGAAAAAGTCCGTGATGTTGCGGCAGAACTGCTCGACATTTATGCCCGCCGCGAAGCGAAACCCGGCTATGCATTTAACATTAACGAAGAAGACTACCAACGTTTTGCCGCTGGGTTTCCGTTTGAAGAAACCATTGATCAGCAGAGTGCAATTGATGCGGTCAAGCAGGACATGCAACAGCCCCGCGCTATGGACAGACTGGTCTGCGGCGACGTGGGCTTTGGTAAAACCGAAGTGGCTATGCGCGCAGCCTTTATTGCGGTTAATGAAGGCAAGCAAGTTATGGTCTTGGTTCCTACCACCCTACTTGCCCAGCAACACTACGAAAACTTCAGTGATCGTTTTGCTGATCAGGCCATTCGGGTTGAAGTACTATCGCGCTTTAAAACCGCCAAACAGTCAAAAGGCATTCTTGAAGACTTATCCAACGGCAAAGTCGATATTGTTATTGGTACCCACAAGTTACTACAGGACAATGTGAAGTGTCATGACTTAGGTCTGCTCATTGTCGACGAAGAACACCGCTTTGGTGTAAGACAAAAAGACACAATTAAACGCCTGCGCGCTGACGTAGATATTCTGACGCTTACAGCAACACCTATTCCGCGAACCCTGAATATGGCCATGAACAACATTCGTGACCTTTCAATTATAGCCACGCCACCAGCTAAGCGACTGGCAGTAAAAACCTTTGTCCGCGAATACGACGAGCCAACGGTTCGTGAGGCAATATTGCGTGAGATTCTGCGCGGTGGTCAGGTTTATTTCTTACACAACAATGTCGACACCATTGAAAAAACTGCGGCCGATATTGAAGCTCTGGTTCCGGAAGCGCGGGTTGTGGTTGCTCACGGACAGATGCGTGAACGTGACCTTGAGCGCATTATGTCGGATTTTTATCATCAGCGTTTTAATGTGCTGGTCTGTACCACCATTATTGAAACCGGTATCGATATACCCAGCGCCAACACCATTATTATGGATCGCGCCGATCATCTGGGTCTGGCGCAAATGCACCAGTTGCGGGGTCGCGTCGGACGTTCTCATCATCAGGCTTATGCGTACTTATTGACGCCACACCCTAAACGTATGACCAAAGACGCACACAAGCGACTTGAAGCGATTTCTCAGTTGGAAGACCTGGGTGCCGGCTTTATGCTGGCAACTCACGACCTGGAGATTCGTGGTGCCGGCGAGCTGCTGGGCGATGATCAGAGTGGTCAGATTGAAAGCATTGGCTTTACTTTATATATGGACATGCTGGAGCAAGCGGTTAAAGCTTTAAAAGAAGGCAAAGAACCCGCGCTTGCGCAGCTGCTGCACGAACGTGCTGAAATTGACTTAAAACTGCCGGCACTTTTACCTGAAGCTTACATACCAGACGTCAATAATCGTTTAAGTTTGTATAAGCGAATAGCCAACTGCGAAACCAGCAAAGAGCTTGATGACCTGCAAGTTGAATTGATTGATCGTTTTGGCCTGTTACCGGACGCCGCAAAAAACCTGATTCGACAGACACAGCTTCGCAATAATGCTGAACAGTTAGGTATACGCAAAATTGATATTGGTAACCAGGGCGGTATTATTGAGTTTGCCGACGACACGAAGATTAACCCCGAGATAATTATTGGGTTAATTCAAAAAGCGCCCAGCTATTATAAGCTGGACGGGCCAAACCGTTTACGTTTGAGTCAACCACTGGAAGATACTCAAAGCCGCTTAAAACTGGTAGAGTCTCTGCTAGACGAGTTTGCAGAGCAATCTCAGGCGGCGTAACACAGGAGTGAATAAATGGCGCTGGTACATCGGGGTGTAAAATCGATACTGGGTTTAGCAACCGCATTAACGGCTTTAGTGTCTGTAAATGCTATGGCCCAGGCAAATAAAGATTATTGGCGCTGGTTTGAAGTTGAAGTTCTGGTCTTCAAACAAACCGCTACCGATCAGTCCGGTGAAAACTTTTCTTTAACCATGCAGCCTATTGCGGTTAATAAAAGCCGGGATTTATTAACCCCTCACTACAGCCGACAAAATCGCTCTCTTCGCAGCGCTCTGCCTGTTTGCGAAGCATTCTCTGAACAAAACTGGCAAATTGATATTGCCTGTCAGTATGACAACGAAGAACAATGGATCCCTATTGCTGGTAACCCATTCGCACCGGAACACAAGTTATCTGAAATGGCCTCTACTGAGGTTGTTATCGATGGCCCCGGTGGCGATATAGAGCAGGCCTCGCAGCCGTTCCTGATGCCTGCAGATGCCCTTGAACTATCTCCAGTCAGAACCGAACTCGAGCGCAAAGGTCAGGCTAAATCGCTGTTGCATCTAGCCTGGAGACAACCAGTTTTTACCCGGAGTGTCGGTCGTAAAATGCGCTTATTTGGCGGCAAAAACTATGGCAAGGACTTCTTCTATAATGGTTTTCCCAAAGAGCAGGAACCACTCGATACACCGCTGTCCAGTGCCGGTCAGGAGCAGCGCATGGATAATATCCAACGCCTGTTCAACCTTATTGAATCCGGCACCGCTCCCTTTATCAGCCCGAAAGATAACACCCCGGTTCGCCCGCCTCTCACGGCAGCCGGGAACCCTCAGCTCGCCTGGGAATTTGATGGCTTAATGCATATTTTTCTGGTCGGTAACTATCTGCATATTGACGGTGAGTTCAACTTACGCGAACAAGATGAAATCAAACGTATTGCCAACAACTTAGAAACTCAGGCGGCGTATGCTCTTAATGGAGCGAGTAAACAAACACCTTATTTACGTAGCTATTATTTTTCTCAGTTACGGCGCGTCATAAGTCACGAAACACATTACTTTGATCACCCCAAACTCGGGGTTGTCGTTCAAATTCGCCGTACTGACTTATCGGCTCCAAGATACTAATAAGTTACGAGGCAATTATGGAAAAGTACGAAGAACTGCTACTGGCCTTAAGAAAAGTTATTCGCGCCATCGACTTATACTCTAAGCAGCTAAATAAGTATTCCGGATTAACCGCGCCTCAGTTACTAATTTTGCGTGAAATAAATGCTGCAAACGGTATAACCGCCAGTAAGGTTGCACAAAATATCAACCTAAGCCCGGCAACCGTCTCTAATGTCATCGAGCGCCTTGAACATCGGCAGTTAATCCACAGGCACCGCAGTGAACAGGATAAACGCCGTGTGTCTCTTTATTTGACTGAACAGGGGCTTAGTCTTCTGGAAAAGGCACCACAGCCGTTACAGGAAGATTTTATCGAAAAGTTTCAGGCACTGGATGAATGGGAGCAGTCGTTGCTGCTCTCGTCAATGCAAAGAATTGCCAATATGATGGATGCGGAACGTCTCGACGCCGCGCCCGTACTTGAAGTTGGAAGCTACCATAAACTGGACCACTAACATGCATAAACGACTACTTAGCTTATTACCAGCTCTGCTTTTATCGGGAGCTGCAATTGCAGAAACCTGTGGAAGTGACAAAGAGATTATTCCTATTTCACAGGTGCAGGGAGACAGTGAACAGTCTCCAAAGGTTGGTAAGCAAGTAACCGTGCGCGGTATTGTTACGGCGAGCTGGCAGCCATCTGAACAACTTGGCGGCTTTTTTATTCACAGTTTGCCTGAGGATATGGATGAAAACTCCGCCACCTCAGAAGGTTTATTTATAGTCACTAATAAGCAACATTCACAAGTTAATAATGGTGAGTGGGTAAGAGTGGCAGGACAAGTTGAAGAGCGTTCGGAATTAACCTCGTTAATTGAGGTATCCAATATAACAACCTGTGGTGAAGCAAAAACACTTCCTGCGACAAATGAACTGAAACTCCCGGTTGAATCACTTGACCAGCTTGAAGCCTTAGAAGGTATGCCTGTCACTTTATCCGCGAGTAAAGGCGAGAGCCTGACGGTTTCAGGCAATTACAATTACCCTCGCTACGGTTTTTTCGATATTTCCGGCGGCCGCTTATGGACGCCGACTCAAATCGTTATGCCGGGAAAAGATGCAAAACTTCAGGCACAGGAAAACGAATTGAATCGCTTGCAGGTTGATGACAACAGCAATGTCACCGAACCACGTCCGCTGCCTTTTTCCGAGCTTCAGCATGGTGAACAAAGCAGTTTGCGTTCCGGCTCTACCATAAAAAGCTTCTCCGGTATTATCAGCCAGTTCAATAACCGTTACCGAATTCAGCCAACCGACGACTTAGAACTGGAAACACCGTCTGTGCAACCGCAACTCGCGGAGAAGTCAAAGAAGGCTCTGCGCATCGCCAGTTTTAATGTACTGAACTTCTTTAATGGAAACGGCGCCGGACAAGGTTTTCCGACTCCCAGAGGAGCCGACACGCCTGAGCAAATGCAACGACAACAGAAAAAAATTGTTGCCGCACTAACGGCTATTGATGCTGATGTTATTGGCTTAATGGAAATTGAGAATGACGGATTTGGTGAGCGCAGCGCAATAATGCAACTGGTCAAGGCACTGGAGAAAGCGTCAGGAAAAGATTACGCAATAGCTGAGCCGCGTGCAGAAAAAATCGGAACAGACCAAATTACTGTCGGTATTATTTATCAACCCAAGCGTGTAAAGCCAAGTTCTCACGCGATATTTACACGTCAGGGGCCTTTCTCCTGGGGAAGTCGCCCTCCTCTTGCGCAAAGCTTTATCGCCACCAACACCGATCAAGAATTCAGTGTTGTGGTAAACCACTTCAAGTCGAAGGGCAGTTGTCCGGAGGACTCTGAAAGCCCAAACAGTAATCAAAATGATGGGCAGGCGTGCTGGAACGATTTAAGACTTCAGTCCTCGCGGGAATTAACGCAATGGATTCAGAGCGAGTCTTTAACAAACCCGGTATTACTGGGTGACTTTAACGCTTATTATCAGGAAGACCCGGTGCGTTATTTTGCTGACAATGGTTTTTATAACCCTTCAGGCGCAAAAGACTATTCTTACGTTTATGACAGTCAGGCCGGGGCTTTAGATCACGTTTTTGTTGCCGACTCACTTAAAGACGCGATTCAGGAGGTGTATCACCTACCCTTTAATGCTGACGAACCCGAGCTATATGATTACCGCGATGAGGCATACTTTGCAGAAGGTCCATTCCGCTCTTCTGACCATGATCCATTAGTACTGGACTTAGTTTTTTCCGGCTCTGGCATGTAGGCATTATTGGTTCCGAAGTGAACCTCGAACTCAACACCAACCAACCACTGGCCGCTACGCTGTTCCGTCATAAGATTGCGAGGCCAGTGGTACCCAACCCAGGTTTCCACAAAAAACCATTCCCGTAAGTATCGCTGACGATTAAGAAAGCGCAATCCATAGTCCTGAACAGGCACTTCATGGTCAGTATTGCCCTCTATCCAGGTTTCTGTCGCCCAGGCTTTTTCCTGCCCATACAAATGATATAAACGCGCAGTACTGTTCCAGCGAATACCGTCTGTTTCTTCTGCAAAAGTACCTTTAGAAGCCCACCGTAATAACCATGTATCAGTTAATGTGGCTTCATAATCTACTCTCTGTGCAACACCAAAGCCGTCACTGTCGCGCCAGAAAGCTGAAGACTGCATACGAACTTGCTGATTGCCTGAAAAAACAAAACCTGTCATATAGCGGGCTCTGGCATAAGTGTCAAACCTTAACCCACCACGTATCCCTATACTGTAGGACACTCGGTGCGCTTCGTTAATTTCAGGGTCGAAACCTAAGCCCACTAGCCATTCTTCGTCTGACTGTGGAGAACGAATAACTGAAGGCCGACCGGTAGAGTCATCATCCAGAAACTCATTTTCATCCACCCGGCCAATAAAAGCTGAAACGTTTTCTTTTAGCTTAGGTAAGGTTACCCGGGCTCTAAAACGCGACTTAACTTCAAAGCCATCGTACTGATCCCATTGCGGCGCAACCGAAAGCCGCCCATATGAACGTTCATATTGATTAATGCTTTCATTTCCGAACAAGCCGTCAAACCAACGCGCGGTTGCATCTACCGAGGTTCCAAGCCCGCTGCGGAAACTGTCCAGCCACATACCATCTTCTTCATCAGCTTGTTGAGCTGCTGTAGCTGACTGGCAACCAAGACTAAAAATAAAAGCTAACCAAGTAATCTTTTTCATATTGAACGGTCTATAACTAAACACCACCTTTGGTTGGAGAACACTATGTCGTTTCGCCTTATAATTGTTATTGTCGGTTTGTTAGTATCTTGTTTCAGCATGGCACAGAATAGCGAGCCAACAAAGCAAAAAAATGAAAAAGTCGCGACTTTTGCCGGCGGCTGTTTCTGGTGTGTTGAAGAAGCTTTCGAGAAAATGCCCGGAGTCCGGGAAGTCATTTCTGGCTACAGCGGAGGTGACGAAGTCAACCCGACATACGAAGAGGTTTCAGCAGGTAAAACCGGGCATACGGAAGCAGCCCAGATATACTACAACCCGGATGTCGTAAGCTACGCGGCATTACTTCAGAAGTTATGGCGTATCAGTGACCCGACAGACAACGACGGACAGTTTGTTGACCGCGGTAAACAGTATCGCCCCGCTGTTTTTTATCATAATGATGAACAAAAGCGCATAGCTATGGAGTCGCGCGAATGGCTGGATAAAAATGGCCCCTTCCCTGACCCGGTGGTTATTGAAATAACACCCTTTAAGAGCTTCTACAAAGCTGAAGAATACCATCAGGACTATTACGACAAGAACCCCGTTCGCTACCGTATTTATACCTACAACTCGGGGCGTTACGACTTTGTCGAGAAGCATTGGGGCGATACCTCGGACGTTGACTATCAGCAATTTACGAATGACAACCCGACAGGTACATCTGAGCAGCAAAGCTTCGTTAAACCTAGTGACAGCGAACTGAAAAAACGCCTAACGGATATTCAGTATGCTGTGACTCAGGAAGACCAAACGGAACCCGCCTTCGATAACCGCTACTGGGACAATGATCGCAAGGGTATTTATGTAGATGTAGTAAGTGGTGAGCCACTTTTCTCTTCAGCAGATAAATACGAATCGGGTACCGGTTGGCCAAGTTTTACTAAGCCCATAAGCCCAGACGCGGTAGTAGAAAAGGATGACAGCAGCTGGTTCTACACCCGTACTGAAATTCGTAGCCGCAAAGCAGACTCTCATGTAGGCCATGTCTTTAAGGATGGCCCTCAGCCTACCGGTTTAAGGTATTGCATGAACTCGGCGGCGCTGCGCTTTATTCCTTTAGAAGAAATGGAGGAAGAAGGGTACGGTGACTACATTCCTGCAGTCACCGGTGATTAGCTAAGCAAAAATAATTAGGCTGTCCAGCCCAGCTCAGTAGCACGCTGCTGAGCCTGCGCGGGCACATCAGTAGCTACAAAATGATGGTGCAGCACCTGAACACCAAGCATATGGTTGATGACGGCATCAAGCTGCACACGCTCTTCATTCGGAACATTCTCATCCTGATGCCGTTCAAAGGTCCGCACCACTTCGTCGTAGTCAAGCAAACCGGCTGACTTAACTGCCTCAGCATTCAGGAATTGCTCCGCCAGCTTCTCAACAGCTTTCCACTTCTCCGGGTCGGTGTGCGCCGGCGGTGCCATAAAAGCGAACTTCTCACGTTTATACAGCGTTTCCGGCAACAAGCCTTTCATGGCTTCACGCAACACATATTTTTCTTTATTGCCTTTAATACGCAGGTGCGGCGGCACAGTGAAAGCGTATTCCGCCAAGTGGTGATCTAAAAATGCCGGGCGCGCCTCCATTGAATTAGCCATATCCACCCGGTCGCCGCCCCAGGTCAGAATTTGCCCCTCAAGCATGGTTTTAATCCAGACATACTGAGCTCTGTCCAGCGGATGCCGACCATCCAGCATGTCTTTATCAAGCGTGTTGGCAATAGCCAGGCTGGGGTCATAGCCTTCAACCTGTTTTCGCTTGTTCTCCGACATAAGCGGCAGCGCAACCGATGAGCACGACAGCCACGGCTGCACACAGCTTGGAGTGAAGCCCATTTTCTGGTTAAAAGCTTCGCTGACAAACTCTTCGCGAGCCAACATAGCGCCTTTAAAGAGTTTATTGTTTTTCTCCAACAGCTCCTGCCATTCAACCCGCTCTACTTCCGGTAAATGGTCGAGTCCATGCAGGAACATGTCTTTTCTAAAAGCCGGGTAACCGGCAAAGAGCTCATCGGAACCCTCACCTGTCATCACAACTTTATAACCCGCCTCGTGTACTTCTTTACTCATTAAGTACTTGGCTACACCCAGAGTGTTGTATATTGTTCGCTCGGTATGCCATAAGGTTTTCACAAAATGGTCATAGAGGTCATCGGCTTTCAGCCGCATAATATGGTGATCAGCCTGAGTGGCTTCAGCCATTTCTTCGGCGATAGGTGTCTCATCGTAGTCGGCAGAATCAAAACCTATGGTAAAGGCTTTTACCGAAGTCTGGGTTGAGGCGGATGCAAGTCCCAGAATGGCACATGAATCAATACCACCGGACAAATAGCAACCGACAGGTACGTCGGCTGTCATTCGGTGCTGAACGGCTTCCAGTAGCTTAGCGCGAACCCCTTCAATATAAGATTCTTCGTCAACATCGGCGCCCGGATAGCTCTCTTCCGGCGGAAAATCGACATCCCAGTACTTATGTTCTGTTGCAACCACTTTGCCATTTTTACGCTGCAACTTAACCACATAACCCGGCTGAACCTGATTAATCCCTTCAAAAGCCGTAGAGCCCGGCACCATCACTTGAATCAGTTGGTGGTATAAGCCCTCTGCCGAAAACTCCCGTTTAACGTCCGGGTGAGCAAACAACACTTTCAGCTCAGAGCCAAACACCACACCGTGCTCGGTTTCCGTCCAGTATAAAGGCTTAATTCCAAATCTGTCGCGCACCAGGTAAAGGCTTTCGTCTTCGGCATCGAACAGGCCGAAAGCAAACTCTCCACGAAGCTCCTTTAGGGTGTCCTCCAGTCCGTAACGCTCAAACAGGTGAAGAACAATTTCAGAGTCGCTTTTACTGTTAAACCGTGCGCCACGAGCGGTTAAATCCGCACGTATGCGTTTAAAGTCGTAAAACTCACCGTTATGGGTCAGCATCAGTCTTTTATCGGCTGATATAAAAGGTTGCCGACCTCGCTTTTCATCCAGGTCGATAATGGATAAACGGGCGTGACTAAATCCAACGCCATAGTCTTGTTGTACTTCATAACCAAACCCGTCGGGGCCACGATGATGCATTATCGCAGCCATATTCACTAAGATTTGGGGTTCAATCGCTCTTTCCGTTTGATGATGAAAAACGCCAGCAATTCCGCACATTCTTTGCTTTTCCTCGTATCAGACGACATCAATGACGCGTTCAGCTCGCTGTACCATACAGGTCAGTAGCGCCATACGTAAAAACACCGCACCCCGTGCCTGGCTGAAATACCAGTTATGAGGCGTATGGTCGAGATCGGCGGATAATTCTTCACCGCGCGCTAAAGGGTGTAAAATAATAGCGCTGTCTTTTAGCGGAGACTGCGCCGTTAAGTGAAACTCACTGCCATAAGTACTAAAGGTATCACCTTCCCACGAAATCGCGTTGATATAAACCACGTCGAGCTCTGGTAGTACCTGCTCTAAATCCCGGGTCGTACGAATCTTTATTCCGGCTTGCTCAATCTGTTCTCGTTGCTCACTTCCAAACAGCTGAGTCGACGATTCCTCGTCATGAATAATGACAATTTCATCAATTGCTTTTGGAAACTTTACTAAACATTTAATAAAGCTACGCACGGTGCGCATTTTATTTGGCACACCAATAATGCCAATTTTTATCGGCGCTTTATCGGCTTCGTCCGTGACTAAATCGGGACGCCATTTAAACAGTGCATACATGTCCGTAAGCGCCTGAGTCGGGTGTTCATCTGAACCATTACCCGCATTAATAATGGGAATGCGCAGCGAATCGATCATCTCTTCCAGTGAGGTTTCATTATTGTCCCTCAACACCACGCAATCACCATAGTTATTAAACATTTCAGCCACATCGGCTAAACGTTCGCCTTTGGCTATGCCGGTAGTAGAACGATCCGTAATTGACATAATATCGCCGCCCAGACGGTGCCAGGCACTTTCAAATGACAAACGAGTACGAGTACTTGGCTCGTAAAACGCGCTGATTAAAATTTTGCCCTGTAATGAGGTACTAAAACGACGAGGATTAGCCTCGTACTTTGCAGCAAGCCGGAACAGTTGCAGCATGCCCAGCTGCGAAAACTGATCAGCAGACACTACATGCTGATTCGACAAGTTCAGCAAGTAATCACCATCTTCCTGAATTGCTTTTAATAACGCCTTTGGATGAGCATCGCCGCAAACATCGGGGCGCTCTCGTTCAAAGGAGACATCCTTTATAGTCATACAATTACCATATGGTTTTAGAAATAAAATCTTTAATAAAAAGCCCCAGTAACAAAACCGGAGCTAAGCAAGTCATTATTAGCGCCAGAGAAATTAACCACTCAAAAGCCAGTTCACTGATCAGCATTTGGCTGCTCCTTCTCATTTAGCCCGTCCCAGTCAAACTCTTCGCGACTGCGTAAAATGCCTATTAGACATATTAGACCGGAAACCGCACATGACACCAAAGCGGCGACATAGAAGCCGACAATAAAATAACTCAGCATACCAAACGCCGTACCGAACGCCATAGCGCACGCCGCGTATGTTCCTGTCAGCCGACGATGATACAGCCCCAGTACTATTGGCCAGATGGTGCTGGCAACAAAAGCTCCGGCAAAATTCAATAAAGCACCTAAGGTTGCAACGCGCGGCAGGCACAATAACCAGGTAACGATTCCTAAGCCTAGGATACAACTGCGATTAAAGCGCATTAATGTTTTGTCGCTGGCTTTAGGTTTCAGTTTTTTATGGAAAATATCCTGTGTGACTAAATCTGAGGTCGCTGCCAGTAACGAGTCCAGGCTGGACGCCAACGCGGAAAAAATAACAATAAAAACAATAATGGCTCCGGCTTTACCGAGTACAGCCGCGGCAACGGTAGGACCAATCATATCGGGGCTTGGCGGGAAAATTCCCAGCTGAGGTGCTGCTAACGCAATGAACCCGGTAACAATAGGAATGGGCAACCATAATAAGCCACCGGTTAAATACGCCTTGTAGGCCACATTCTTTTTAAAAGACAAAGCCCGTGACCACCAGACATTGGAGTGAAAAATTTCCCCAAGGCCGAAGAAGATGTTGTTAAACAAAAACATGACAGCGGCCGGAAACAACATATCCAACAGCTGCGGATGTTCGCTTGTCAGGTTGCTGTGAATGCTCTCCAGGCCAACATTGTCAATTATCCAGTAAGCGATAAAACTGACACCAACAATGATGATTAAAGCCTGAATAAAGTCGGTAGCAATAACCGCCCGCATTCCGCCAAAAAGTGTATAGCCGACACAAATTACCAGTATGGTGGTCATGCCAATGTGATAATCGAGCCCACTGAGTGATTCAAGCAAAATACCACCGGCCATACCCAGACTAATTAACCAGCCAAAAGCATAAACCACAGAAATGATGATAAAGACAAGCCAGGCCAGATTACCATAACGCAAACGCACAAAGTCGCCCGATGTATAACCGTTTGGAAGCAGTTCCTTAATGCGTTTAGCCATAGGTGCAAACAGCACTAAGCCCAGAGCAGCAAAGGAATACCCTATCATGCCCCAAATGCCGAATTGATAGGTTAACTGCGGAGCAACCAGCGTGGTGTTGCTGGTCACCCAGGTTGCCATAGCTGTTGCTGCGGCAAACGCAAAACCAACATTCCGCCCAGCCAGAGCAAAGTCCTCGTGGCTGCGGTTCTTCCGCCCCAGCCAATACCCAAAGGCTACCCAGAACACCCCGAACAGGACGATAATCGTGATGCCGGTACTCGTATCCAGTGCGAACTCAGTCATGGCGCTCTTGTCTGGAGTGGATCCACTGCCTATGAAGCAATAATAAGGTTGCTACCAGAGTAATGAAAATAACCAGGCCGACGAAGAATAAAGTCAGAGATTGCCAGAGCGGATAATGTTGTACCGTTATCTCAATAGTATTGCTGGTATGAACTTCGTTATCAGGACCTTCGGCTCGAGCGCGCAGATAATAAGTTCCGTTGCTAAAACCGGTCAGTGAAATATCCTGGAAGTCACCTAACGTGGGAAACTGACGAGTGCTTTTGGCAAACTCTGAATTGCTGGCAACTTCGATAGTAACTCTGTTAAGCTCGTCAAAATTAGGAGCACTGACAGAAACGGTAAAGTAGCCTTCTTTTACAACGGAGTCCGGCCCGCTCAGTTTTAACGAGCTCGCATGCGCGGCTGTTGGCAACATTACCAACAAACATAAAGCAAACAAAATATAGCAATAGTTAAAGCCGTTTTCTTGCGTCGTCATTAAAACTTCTGCTCATTAGCATTAGTTGAAATCTCAGGCTAGCAGCAGAATTTTTTAATTTCAACTGTTTAAAATAGTCATCTATTTACTGTTATTGCCCGTAATCAGTTCAACATATTATTTACGTTTAGTGGTCAGTCATTCAATGCAAAAGTATTTATGCAGTCTTGGTTCAAACATAAAGCCTGAAACTCATTTTCCTCAGGCACAAGTGGCCCTTAAAGCTTTATCGGACGATATACGCTTTTCACGAAATATACCGACTTCACCAGTAGATATGGAAACGAATAACGACTTTCTGAACGCCTTATTTATTATTCGTACGCCTATGTCTGCGAATGAACTCAAGCAAAAATTTAATGCTATTGAAGAGGCTATGGGGCGCGACCGTTCAGATCCGCAAAGAAGCTTTAAAGATCGCACCATAGATATTGATATCCTGGGTCGGCTTGAAGAGAAACCTCAGGTACCGGAATATTTAACCTCACTATTACCAGATTTAGGACTTACCTCATGAAGAAAACAGCAGTTATTACAGGCGCCGGACGACGGTTTGGTTTTGAACTGGCCAAAGCATTGCTGACTGAGGGGTATCAGTTATTTGCTCACTACAACAGCTCGCGTGACGGTATTGACGAGTTGGAAGCACTAGGCGCTCAGGGCGTACAAGCAGATTTCACCAACATAGACAGTATTCAGGCCATGGTTCGTACTATTAGCAGCGCTACGGACTCTGTCGATCTATTGGTTAACAACGCTTCCTGTTTTTTCGACAACGAAACTGTTGATAACGACAACAACGCGTTAGCTGCGGTATTCCAGGTACATGGAATGGCACCCTATCTGCTTATAAGCGGCTTGCAACGGCAATTAAGCCATTCCGGGAATGGACTGATTATTAATATTACGGACATCTACGCTGACCGCCCGTCTACAGACTATATTGCTTATTGCGCAGCGAAAGCCGGGCTCGCCAACATGACCCAGGCCTTTGCTAAAAGCTTAGCGCCATCAGTAAGAGTCAACGCCATTCAGCCAGGCCCTATTCTATTTTTACCAGAGCACGATAAAGAACATCGTATGCAGGTTCTGGATGAGACACCATTGCGGGTTGAAGGGGGTTTAGAGCCAATGATAGAAACCGTTCGCTTTTTACGCGACAACCCGTTTATTACGGGCGAGTCCATTAAAGTCGACGGCGGTCGCGGCTTAATGATATAAAAAAACCCGGCACGGTGGCCGGGTTTCAGTTCACTATAGCGACTCTTATTTAAGCATTCCGCGCAATACGTAATGTAAGATACCACCACTTTTGTAGTAGCTCATTTCATTACCAGTATCGATACGGCACTTAACCTCAAACTCGATTTCGCTTCCGTCTTTGCGTTTAGCAACAACTTTCAGCATTTGTCCAGGCTTGAGGTTATCATCAAGGCCTAAAATCGATATCTGCTCTTCGCCAGTCAGCTTGTGTTCTTTAACACCTTCACCTTCAACAAATTGCAGCGGCAGAACGCCCATACCCACCAGGTTAGAACGATGAATACGCTCGTAACTTTCAGCCAGTACGGCTTTAACACCTAAAAGCGTTGTACCTTTGGCAGCCCAGTCACGGCTTGAACCGGTACCATACTCCTTACCGGCCAATACAACCAACGGCGTGTCATTTTCCATATACTTCATGGCGGCATCGTAAATGGCCATTTGCTCGCCAGTTGGAATGTACTTGGTGTAACCACCTTCAACATCATCCAGCATCTGGTTTTTAATACGAATATTGGCAAAAGTACCGCGCATCATGACTTCGTGGTTACCACGACGCGAACCATAAGAGTTAAAGTCTTTAATTTCGACGCCATTTTCCTGCAGATACTTACCTGCTGGCGAATCTGGCTTAATAGAACCTGCCGGTGAAATGTGATCCGTCGTAATTGAGTCCGCAAATACCGCCAACACGTTAGCGTCTTTAATGTCGCTCGGTGCCTGCAGTGGCTTATCAATACCTTCAAAGAACGGCGGGTTCTTAACGTAAGTAGAGTCGTCCTGCCAGTTATAGGTATTGCCTTTGGCAACACTAATTGACTGCCATTCTTCATCACCTTCAAAGACTTCTCCGTATTCTTTGCCGAACATCTCGTTATCAACCATTTTCACAGCTTCAGCAATTTCTGAACTGCTAGGCCAGATGTCTTTCAGGAATACATCATTACCGTCAGAGTCTTTACCTAAAGGATCTTTACTCAAATCGGTACGTGTTGTACCTGATAGCGCGTAGGCAACCACTAGCGGTGGTGACGCCAGCCAGTTCGCTTTAACTTCAGGGTGAACACGGCCTTCAAAGTTACGGTTTCCTGACAACACAGAAGATACCGTCAGGTCACCTTCATTAATGGCTTCCGTTATTTCATCATCCAGTGGACCGGAGTTACCAATACAGGTAGTACAACCGTAGCCCACTAAGTTAAAGCCAAGTTTATCAAGGTACTCGTCTAAACCGGCTTTTGCGAAATAATCAGTAACGACTTTAGAACCCGGAGCCAGTGACGATTTCACCCATGGCTTACGAACCAGGCCTTTTTCCACTGCTTTTTTAGCCAGTAAACCGGCTGCCATCATGACGCTTGGGTTTGACGTATTGGTACAAGAAGTTATAGCAGCGATGACAACATCACCGTGCGATAAGGAATAGTCCTTACCTTTAACTTTTACTTCTTTATCTTTTTCGCCCGATTTACCGTTAGTTTCCAGTATCAGATCGAAATTACTGCCAAGCTGCTCCATGTTTACTCGATCCTGCGGGCGTTTCGGACCGGCAAGCGAGGCTGTTACGGTGCTTAAGTCTAATTCCAGCGTATCGGTGTACTCAGGTTCGTTGTCATTGTCGCGCCACAAACCCTGAGCTTTAGAGTATTTCTCAACTAACTCAATAGTTTCTTCATCACGACCTGACAAGCGGAAATAACGCAGGGTTTCATCATCTACCGGGAAGAAACCACAGGTTGCGCCATATTCCGGCGACATATTTGAAATGGTTGCGCGGTCAGCTAATGGTAAGTTGTCCAGACCCGGACCATAAAACTCAACAAATTTACCTACTACGCCTTTTTCACGCAGCATTTGAGTAACGGTTAATACCAAGTCTGTCGCGGTTACTCCTTCTTTCAGCGCGCCGGTCATACGGAAGCCGACAACCTCTGGTATCAACATAGAAACCGGTTGACCCAGCATTGCAGCTTCGGCTTCAATACCGCCAACACCCCAACCTAATACGCCAATACCGTTGATCATGGTGGTGTGCGAGTCAGTGCCAACCAAAGTGTCAGGATAAGCAAAGGTTTTGCCGTCTTCTTCCTTCGTCCAGACACTCTTACCTAAATACTCCAGATTCACTTGGTGACAAATACCGGTACCCGGCGGCACTACGCGGAAGTTTTCAAAGGCACCCTGCCCCCATTTCAGGAACTCGTAACGCTCTTTGTTACGCTCCATCTCAAAGCGGACGTTTTCCTTAAATGCACCCTCGGTTGCGTATTTGTCTACCATTACCGAGTGGTCAATGACCAGGTCGACAGGCGACAACGGGTTAATGACTTCAGGGTCATGCCCGGCTTTCGCCACGGCATCACGCATTGCCGCCAAATCGACAATACCCGGAACACCGGTGAAGTCCTGCATCAGAACCCGCGCAGGGCGGTACTGAATTTCACGGTCAATTTTTTTCTTCTTCGACCAGTCGACCATGGCTTGCAAATCGTCTTTCGTGACGGTTTCGCCATCTTCATTACGCAATAGGTTTTCGAGTAAAACCTTCATTGAAGCAGGAAGTTTAGAAATGTCTCCTAAGGCTTCTTCTGCTTTAGGCAGGCTATAATAATGAAAGGTTTTTCCTTTAACATCTAACGAACTTAAGGTTTTCAGACTGTCTTTGCCTGACATAGATTCTCTCCCATTCGCTTCCAAAGCGTCGTTGTGAACTAAACGGTTTCTTAAATATAGACAAACAGAACCGTTTCAGCCATCAAATGTGTATATTGATGAAAACATAAATCAAAAGTTTGTGCCAATTAACTGCTGGTTAAGTAGTCAGTTAAGCAACTATTTTTATTATAAATTGTGTTTATATTACATAGTCTGTAAAAAGTGTTTAAGATCAATCAGACATCAGTCTTAGCGAATAAAATAAGGATATAATGGATGAGTCAGGTACTCGATGATTTACTCAACCTGCTAACCCTGGAAAGCATTGAGGACGGTCTTTACCGTGGACAAAGTCAGGATTTAGGCTTTGGCGCTGTTTTTGGTGGTCAGGTTATTGGACAGGCGCTGTCGGCGGCTAAAGAAACTTTACCTCAGGAGCGAGTGTGCCATTCGTTTCACAGTTACTTTTTACGTCCGGGTGACGCCAAAAAACCCATTGTTTATGACGTTGAAACCATACGCGACGGTAAAAGTTTTTCAGCACGCAGAGTCAAAGCCATACAGTATGGTAAACCCATTTTCTACATGACTGCGTCTTTCCAGCAACAGGAACAAGGCTTTGAGCATCAGGACACCATGCCTGAAGTGCCCGGTCCAGAAGGCTTAGTTTCAGACTTGGATATTTATCGTGAACACGAAGAGTTAATACCGGCACCATTACGCAAAAAGTTCATTTGCGACAAGCCCATAGAAATGCGCTTTGTTACCCCATATAACCCATTTAAACCTGAAAAAGACGAGCCTCGCCGTTATGTCTGGTTCAGAGCTAACGGCGACATGCCGGACGATCAGCGTGTGCACAAATACTTGCTGGCTTATGCGTCAGACTTTAACTTTTTACCGACAGCACTGCAGCCTCATGGCGTTAGCTTTGCTCAACCCCATATGCAGGTTGCAACCGTTGATCATGCCATGTGGTTCCATCGCGATTTCCGTATGGATGACTGGCTGCTCTACGCAATAGATAGCCCTTCTGCCAGTGGTCAGCGCGGTTTAGTTCGTGGGCAAATATTCACACGTGACGGCGTATTGGTTGCCTCAACAATTCAGGAAGGTGTTATACGGGACCGCGGTTAAACGCGATCCCGATATTAGGGCGTATTGACGTTTACTGATTAGGTCAGAGAAACAAAGAAACCGGCAATTGCAGCACTCATCATGTTTGCCAAAGTCGCTGCTAATAAAGCCCGCATACCTAAACGAGCAATGTCATGGCGTCGGCTGGGCGCCATACCGCCTAACCCGCCCAGCAAAATAGCAATAGACGAAAAGTTCGCAAACCCGCAAAGCACAAAGGTAATGATAACCTGCGAGTTTTCACTTAACTGATCTTTGTAATTGACAAAATCGAGAAACGCTACGAATTCGTTAATAACCAGTTTCTGACCAATAAAGCTTCCGGCCAGATTCGCTTCATCCCAGCTGACCCCTAATACGTAGGCAACAGGCTGAAATACATAACCAAAAATTTGCTGTAAGGTCAGTTCAGAATACCCAAACCAACCGCCAACCCAGCCAAAAATGCCGTTAACCAGTGCAATAAGCGCAACGAAGGCTAACAACATAGCACCAACATTCATTGCTAACTGCAGGCCACTGGATGCCCCTTGAGCTGCTGCGTCAATGACATTTGCGGAATTATCTTCCACTTCAATTTCGTTGAGATCGTTACGCGGCTTCTCTGATTCGGGAATCATCATTTTAGCCATTAAGAATCCGCCAGGCGCAGCCATAAAGCTCGCCGCAATAAGATACTTGAGCTCGATTCCAACTTCAGCTAAACCAGCAAGCACAGAGCCAGATACTGAGGCCATCCCGCCCACCATAACCGCAAACAGTTCAGAACGAGTCATAGTACCGATAAACGGCCTGACCATCATGGGTGCTTCGGTTTGTCCGACAAAAATATTGGCGGCCGCCGACATGGATTCCGGGCGACTGGTACCCAGCAGCTTTTGCAGCCCTCCGCCTAAAATGCGAATAATCCATTTCATAATGCCTAAGTAGTACAAAACGGAAATAAGAGAGGAGAAGAAAACAATGACCGACAAAACTTGAATGGCAAAAACAAGACCAAACTCTTCTGATGCCAATCCACCAAATAAAAAGTTGATGCCTGCCTGAGTGTACCCAATGACCTCGGAAATCCCGGCCGCAAAACTCAGTAGTAACTCTTTTCCTACAGTGGTGTAGAGTACAATACACGCTAACCCTACTTGAATGCCGAAGGCTCCGAGAACCGTTCGCCAACGAATGGCTTTGCGATCCGTTGAAACTAAATAGGCAACGATAAAGATGACGGCAATGCCGAGAATACTATTCATAGAAGAACCAATTTTATTCCGCCAGCAACTGACGTATTTTTGTTTTTATAATATCAATGGCGATTTCGTTTTGACCACCGCGAGTGACAACAAGATCAGCAAACTGCTTAGACGGGAATATAAAGTCAAAGAATGCGGGACGAACATACTGCTCATATTGTTCAGTAACCGACTGCAACGTACGTCCACGCTCTTCAATATCGCGCTTGATACGGCGCAGCAGACAAATATCCAATGGCGTGTCCATAAATACCGAGATATCAAACTGTTCACGTAACTTTTCGTCGGTTAACAGCAAAATACCCTCAACCATTACGACTTTTGCCGGAGCAACCCGTATAGATTTTTCCAGGCGGGTATGCGTAGTATGGCTGTACTGTGGCATATCGACCGCTTCACCGGCTTTTAACTGCCGCAAATGTTGCATCAGCAAATCGTGTTCGAAAGCAGCAGGCTGATCATAGTTAGTTAACACCCGCTGCTCCATGGTCATATGACTCTGGTCACGGTAGTAAGCGTCTTCGGCCAGAATAGCAATGCCGTCAGTTCCTAATTCAGCCACTAACTCCTGATACACCGTGGAGGCAAACAGGCTTTTTCCTGACGCTGAGGCGCCAGCTATCGCTATAACTGTTATTTTACTCACAAGCTTCCGTTTCTATTTGCTGCAAACCGCGCGCAATTATCCTTGATTGTCTGCGTAATTAAAAGACTTGACTGACACCTTTATTGTCATAACTTTGGCCGATAATCCCTCATATGTTTAATTTCGTTACAATTTAGCCTGAACATAAGCATGCATATCAGTGCCCCCTCTCTTATAGTAAGTTCGCTGAATAAAAAATAATCCAGGAACCACTATGAAAATGATGAAAACTTTAACTGCCGTTGCCGTAGCCACGGTGTTACTAGGCGGTTGTCAGACAACTCAATCGGCTGATAACGGACAGGCTGTCAGCCAGTCACAATTCCCCGAAGTAAAGGTCAACTACGAGACATTTACATTGGATAACGGTTTAACGGTTGTTGTTCATGAAGATCGCAAAGCGCCTATCGTTGCGGTTAATGTTTGGTACGCCGTTGGCTCTAAAGACGAAAAAATGGGCCAAACGGGTTTTGCCCACTTATTTGAGCACTTAATGTTTAACGGTACCGAAAACTACGATGACGAGTACTTCGGTCCTTTTGAACGCGCTGGTGCAACAGAAATGAACGGCACCACCAACAATGACCGTACCAACTATTTTGAAAATGTTCCGACACCGGCATTGGATATGGCCTTGTGGATGGAGTCTGATCGTATGGGTCACCTGTTAGGAGCCATAACTCAGGACAAACTCGACGAGCAGCGCGGCGTTGTGCAAAACGAAAAGCGCCAGGGTGAAGCTCAGCCGTATGGTAAGGCCTGGAGTTATATCGCCGAACAGACCTTCCCCGAAGGACATCCGTACTCATGGTCGGTTATTGGCTCTATGGAAGACTTGAACGCGGCGTCTCTTGACGACGTTCACCAGTGGTTTGAAGATTACTATGGTGCAGCTAACGCAGTTTTGGTTTTAGCCGGTGATATTGATGTTGAAACCGCGAAAGAAAAAGTGACCAAGTACTTTGCTGATATAGGCCCTGGCAAACCATTGCAAAAACAGGAAGCCTGGGTTGCTAAACGTGACGAGCAAAAACGCTCTACTATGGAAGACCGCGTTCCGGCTCCGCGAGTTTATAAGGTATGGAATACCGCACAGATGGGAACGGCAGACTCTGAGTACCTGAACTTGTTGGCTGATATTCTGGCTAACGGTAAAAACTCGCGTCTATACGAGCGTTTAGTATACAACGAGCAAATCGCCAGCTCTGTCGGTGCTTTCCAGTATGGTCGTAAACTCTCCGGTCAATTTTTTATTACAGCTGATGCCAAACCCGGTGTTGAGCTTGAGCAAATTGAAACAATTATCGACGAAGAGCTTGAGCGCTTAATTACGGAAGGTCCAACGGCTGCAGAACTGCAACGCACCAAATTCAGCACCACAGCTGACTTTGTTCGTCGCGCTGAAAAAGTCGGAGGTTTTGGTGGTAAGTCAGACCTTCTGGCTTCGGGAGCGGTTTACCATAACGACCCTGGTTTTTACGAAAAAGAAATGAAGTGGACTAAAGAAGCGTCCGTTAACAACCTGCAAAATGCCGCTGAAAAATGGCTGAGCGATGGCGACTTCGTTCTTAATGTTGTACCACAGCCTGACTATGCAGCTCAGGAAACCGACGCTGACCGTTCACAGTTGCCTCATGTCGGCGACTTACCTCAGCTGGAATTACCTGAAGTTAAAACATTCACCTTATCTAATGGTTTAGAAGTTTACCTGGCTCAGCGCAGCGACACACCAACAGTAGAAATGAGCCTGGTGTTCGACAGCGGCTATGCCTCGGATGTTGGCGGTAAGCTGGGTACAGCCAGTTACACCATGTCGATGCTAAAAGAAGGTACTGAAAACCTTAGCGCACTAGAGTTAAATGAGCGTTTAGAGTCTTTAGGAACCAACTTGAACGCATCCGCTAGTCTGGATAGCTCACGCATTAACATGGACACACTCAGCGTTAACTTTGCCGAGAGCTTAGCACTGATGAATGATGTGCTGCAGAATCCGGCTTTTTCTGAAGAAGAAATTGAACGCAAACGTTCAAATTGGATAGAAGGCATTCGCAAGGAAGAAGCTCGCCCTCAAACTCAGGCTTTACGCGTATTGCCGGGCTTAATGTTTGGCGAAGGACACGCCTACAGCCAGCCATTAACAGGCTCAGGTACACCTGAATCCATTAAGTCATTAACTCGTGAGGACTTAATTCAGCATGCTCAAACCTGGTTACGCCCGGACAACGCAAAACTCGTGATTGTGGGTGATACCAACGTTGAACAAGCTCAGTCTTTATTGGAAGAGCAGTTTGCCAGCTGGCAGGCACCAGCTTCTGATAAGCCAGAAAAGACACTTGATGCTTCAATGGCTTCTGGAACCAGTCGCGTGTTCCTGATTGATAAGCCAGGAAACCCTCAGTCAGTGATAATAGCGGGTCAGTTAGCCCCTTCTGGCCAAGTCGATAATGCTGATACTGTTGACGTAATGAACACCATTCTTGGTGGCAGTTTCACCAGTCGTCTGAACATGAACTTACGTGAAGACAAAGGCTGGTCATATGGTGCACGCTCTATCTGGTTAGATAATGAAGGCCCTGGTTTACTCGTTGCTCTTGCTCCGGTTCAAACGGATAAAACCAAAGAGTCGATTGAGGAAATTATTAAAGAGTTTACTCAGTACGAAGGTGACAAGCCTGCAACCGAAGACGAACTGGCAAAAGTAAAAGCCAATAAAACGGCTAAATTACCTGGCGCCTACGAAACCAAAGGCAGCTTGCTTAGCGGTTTAGTCAGCACCTTTAATAAAGGCAAAGATGTTGAGTACCTCGAAAACTATGGTCAACGCATAAACGCCATTACGCTTGACGACATTCAGGATAATGCAGACAAGGTTCTTAAACCTGACGCTATGACCTGGGTTATCGTTGGTGACCTGGCTGAAATTGAAGATAAAGTACGTTCACTGAATTTAGGTGAAGTGACCATTCTAAAAGAAAGCGACGTGAAGTAACATCGTCTCCCCCAGTCTTTCTGACTGGGGGAATTTCTCTCTCATTACTCACCAAATAATTGCTCTGCGCGACTATGAAGGATCCAGCTGGTTAAAATATACTTATCATTTGATACAGGTATTCTGCCTCTATGCGTGTGAGTAAAGTAAGCTGGCGCTATAACCATTTGACCCGCTCTGGGTTTTAGCGACCGTTCCTGATAATAAAAGTCCGTTTCGCCACCTTCGTCTACATCGTTTAAGTAATACATAAACAACAAAGCCCGATGCAGTGGTTCAGTCGAACCTTTCTGAGGAAAAGCTTCACAGTGCCAGTAATTATAATTTCCTTCACCTTTGCGATAACGCTGCATTTGTATTGCACCGACACGAAACAGCTTTTGCATAATTGCCATTTCTTTGCCTTTCGCTATCTCATCAAAAGTATCATGTGTTAAAGCGGCTGGCTGCTGAGTTTTAGGATGCTGCAACGTTAGCGCGACTGGCGCTATCAAGGCAAAATGATATTTTTTAAAATACTCCAACGCATGTCGGGCTGTGATCTGCTGTATTTCCAGCAGCAGCTTCTGGTACTTCGGGTGAGCGTTCAAGGCCAGGTCCGTACTCGACTTTTTACTCACATCTACACCACCTCCGGTACGCCCCTGGAAAGTATGCGGCGACTTTTCGAAAACCGTAATGCACTGTTGGCATAGTTCGGGCGGTAAAGCGTTATCATAGGTTTCGATGAAATCATTCATAAAAATGACTCTTTCCAATAGCTATAGGTTTGACCGGGATAACATGCTAAAAAATTAATTCAATACGCGACTGACTTCCGGCGATGGCTTACCAATGTAATAGCCTTGCAAGTACTCAATTTGTTGGTCACACAAATAGCTGTTCACTTCTTTATTCTCAACAAATTCAGCCACGATAGGAATATGTAACTCCTTACAGATACTGATCAGGCCATTCAGAATACTGGCACTTGTCGGGTCATGTAATACGTTTTGAACTATGCTGCCATCAATCTTCAAATAGTCCGGGCGAAGACTTATCAGGCGCGAGAAGTTTGAATAACCGACACCGAAATCATCTATCGCAATTTGTCCACCTAACCGTCTGACATCTCTGGCAAAAGCCTGAACCTTGGTAAAATCTTCGGTCGATTCGGTTTCCGTAATTTCAAAAATAAGCTGCGCTTTTTTATGCTCTGACAGCACATAATGAATAAAACTGACTGTCTCTTCATTCAAAATATCTTCAATGGAGACATTCACGGATATCGCGACTTGGTATTGCTCGGATGTTAGTACCGCCTGTTCAATAACAGAGCGGGTAATTTCGCAGTAATAACGTGTTGTCTTTGCTTCATCTAAAAACAGCCCCGGCACTAAATCCTTATTGTTATCTCTTAACCGGACTAGCGCCTCGTAATAGCTGGGCTGATTTTTGTTGGTACTTTGAATAGGCTGGTAGTAATTGACAAAACGGTGATCAACCAGCGCTGACTGAATTTTAGGAAGCCAGTTCACTTTATTCTCGTCCAGCAACTCACGTTCATAAACCACTTCCACTTTGTAGCCGGAATAAATGGCTTTCGCTTTCGACAAAGCGCTTTCCGCAAGCTGTAACTGCTTTTTACGCCCAACACCCATGCCTATCGCGACATCCAGAGTGACATCACTACTTTCTACTTTGAGTTTGTGTAACGACAACGCCTTATAAAAGCTAAGCAATTGTCTCTCAAATAAACTGGGGATCATTCTGAAATCTGGAATTAACGCAAATTTATCGCCATGCAAACGGTAAATATTGATGTGTTTAGTTCTCAAAAACGCCGAAGCCCAGTCACTAAATTCACGCAGTAATGCATCACCAAATTCTAAACCATAGAAATCGGCGTAACTTCGAAATTTACGGATATCCAGTACGGCAAGACATTGAGCCCCTACCTGCTTAAGGTCTTTGAGCAAGTCAATTCGGGTAGGAAGAGCGGTTACCTGATCAAAGCGCGCTTCCTGTAGCAATTCATCAAGATGAATCTCTCGTGAGATATCCTGGAACAACAATATTTGCTCAGTTAAAAAGCCATCAGTTTCATATAAGGGAATTGCAATACAGCGACACCAGCGCCTGCGGTTGGTACTTGTCAGGCAAAGTCGGCCATTCCAGACTTCACCATTAGCGGCGGCTTCGTTTATCTCACCAGTCACATCGTTGCTACTGTCAATGTGGAGAAACTCAGAGAATGCGGTTGTGCGTTTTAGATAGTGAACTCCTAACAGTTTATGCAGCGACTCACTCATCCAGCGAATATTACCGTCCGGCGACAAGCGCGCACATATTGCAGCAGACTCTAACGTATTTATATACTGCTTTAATAAAAAAGGGTTACGCATTAATGCCTGCTCAGTCAAGGTCAACAAATTAGATGTTACTTTTTTGTAATGTACCGAATCTGCCTCAATAATGACAGCCTGTTACCACAGATAGTTTGATCAAAATCGATAGGTTACGCCTATATTTAACGCATTAATTGTGTATTCGTCTTTATCAATCAATTTTATCCAGTCAATAAAGTAAGTTGTTCTGGGGTTATGATCATACTGAACCCCGCCGCCGTAACTGAGACTGTTAAGCGTTGTATTTTGACCGCCTACCGTAAATTTTCCGCGCGAAAAACCACCGGTAAGATACAAAGCGACATCGGGTGACAAATACAAACGAGGCTTAGCTAAAATACTGGCCGTGTAATCGGTTTCAAACTTGGTGCCGTTATCACTGCTGCTGTGTACGCCGAAACCATAGCGTGCCTCTGCCGACAGGCTGTTGCTGTAACGATAACCCAGCATCAGGTTAATCGCATGAGGGGTAAATGACGGAGCGCCCTCAAGCTCGGTATCAACATTCAACTGAGCTAAAGATGCAGCACCGTAGTAGCCACTGTCCTGCGCCTGGGCAAACACACTGACAAATAAAAGCGTACTACCACATAAAACAGCTTTCAAAAACTTCATGCGACTTCCTTATTAATCTGGTAACCCTAAGTGAGAGTAGTTTACCAGACTCTGTTAGAGGTGATATACCCCTTGGTAATCAGCAACATCGACATTATAAGAGGTGTTCTGCATTAAATAGTCACGGAAGGTTTCCAGTGCATCTAACTCACCATGAACCAATTGAATTGGAGTGTTTGGTTTTAAACTGGATTGTTCTAGCCACTCAGCAATTTCCTGGTAGTCAGCATGTCCTGACAGTCCTTCTAAAGAACGGACTCGAGCTTTTACCGGTAACCATTGGCCATGCAGTTTTATCGATTCCACACCTTGCAGCATTTTAGCACCACGAGTCCCTCCGGCCTGGTGTCCACTGAATAACACCGTCGCACGATGATCACTCAACCAGCGTTTAAAATGATGCAGAATTCGCCCGCCTGTCGCCATACCGCTGCCGGCAATAATAATATGAGGCCCCGACTGAGACGCAATAGCTTTTGATTCGTCGACAGAACGCGTGTATTCAACCCTTGCAAAGGTTCGGGAGCAGTCTGAGTCCGTCAGTTTATGAAGGCTATGAAAGCGCTGGTAAAGCCCTGAAACATTAATAGCCATGGGAGAATCTAAATAAATAGGTTGTTTAGGTACCCGCCCCTCATCCATCAATCTAACTAACAGATATTGCAGCAGTTGTGCTCTGCCAACTGAAAAACTCGGAATTAATAAAACACCGCCGGACTGAGCCGTCTCATTGACCACTTCTGCCAACTGTTCTTCCGCGTTTTCGGTCTTAGCATGAAGCCGATTGCCATAAGTTGACTCAAGCAGTAGCAAGTCCAGATCCGGTAGAGGTTCAGGTGGATACATCATAATATCCTGCGGACGCCCGATATCACCGGAAAAACCAACGCGTTTACCTTCAGCTTCAATAATAACGCTTGAAGCGCCCAGAATATGACCGGCGGGCTGCAAAGTCAGTTTAATATCGCCAATTTCAAATTGCTGATGAAACTCAACGCCCTGAAGCAACCCTATGGCTGACTTAGCCATTGCTTCGTCATACAAAGGTTCTGGTTTTTCATGGCGGCTTAGCTTATGTTTGCCGAGGTATTTAGCATCTTCTTCCTGAATCCTTCCGCTATCGGCCCACAGAATATCGCACAAACCAGATGTTGCGTGATGCGCGAAAACAGGCCCCCGGAAGCCTTCTTTAAATAGAACAGGAACAAACCCAGAATGATCAAGGTGAGCATGGGTTAATACGACGCCATCAACCTGATTAATCCCCATTGGCAAAGGCTGCCAATTACGTCGCCGCAACCACTTGTAACCCTGAAAAAGGCCGCAGTCTACTAGAATTCGGGTAGATTCTGTTTCAACTAAATATTTGGAACCGGTGACCGTTTCCGCTCCACCTAAAAATACAACTCTCATTGCATGTCCTTATTTAAGCCGACAACAAAGTATCTCACTTCACTGTCGTAGAAAAATAGACGAAAGACAACTATTCGTGCATTGACGATCATAAATAATCTTGCTTCACTCAATTAAGATAAGGAGTAAGAACATGACTCATAAATATCCCCGAGCCGATCAGTTTATGGCCAGCACCCACCAGGTTGAGAATCAGCCACCGGCGCTGGAAAACTATAATCTTTATCTGGCTGATAAAGCACTACGAAAAGCCGTTGAGCGCGAAGGTGCCAGTTGGGCTTATTCCGATCTTATTGCCTTTGGCGAACTGGCTGGCAAGGCTGAAAGCATCGAACAGGGGTTTCAGGCAAACAAGTACCAGCCTGAACTGAGAACCCATGACCGTTACGGACATCGTATCGATCTCATCGATTTTCACCCGAGCTATCACCAGCTTATGTCGACAGCTATCGAACACGGCTTACACGCAAGCCCCTGGAGCGAGCCAAAACTAGGAGCTCATGTTGCACGGGCAGCAAAATACTATCTGCATACTCAGGTCGAAGCGTCTCATGGCTGCCCTATTACCATGACCTTTGCCTCTATCCCCGCACTAAGACACCAACCCGATTTGTTCAAAGAGTGGGGGCCAAAAATTACCGCCAGGCATTACGACCCCAGGAACATCCCCCATACCGAAAAAAGTGCCGTGACCATTGGTATGGCAATGACCGAAAAACAAGGTGGCTCGGATGTGCGTCTGAACAGCACTCGCGCTTACCCAATAGACAAAGAAGGTTCAGGCCAGGCTTACGAACTGGTTGGTCACAAATGGTTTGTGTCAGCACCAATGTGCGATGCTTTTCTGGTGCTTGCTCAGACAGCCAGCGGGTTATCCTGCTTTCTGGTACCACGTTGGCGTCCAGACGGTTCAAAGAACCCAATTCAGATTCAACAGCTGAAACAAAAAATGGGGAACGTGGCCAATGCCTCCAGCGAAACTGAGTTAAGGGGTGCGCTGGGCTGGATGGTAGGTCGAGAAGGTAAAGGCGTTCGTACTATTATAGAAATGGTGGCAACTACCCGCTACGACTGCATGATTGGCTCCTCTTCCGGCATGCGGCAAGCCGTGGTTCAGGCCATTCACCACGCCAGCCACCGCGAAGCTTTTGGCACTAAATTAAGTGAACAACCGCTAATGCAAAATTTGCTGGCGGACTTAGCCATTGAAAGCGAAGCCGCCATGACTTACATGATGCGCATAGCACGGGCAATGGATAACCAGGACGACGAGCATGAAAAGCTGTTGTCCCGAATTGCCACACCCATAGGCAAATACTGGATTTGTAAACGCACACCGAATCATGCTTATGAAGCTATGGAAGTGATTGGCGGTAGCGGTGTTATGGAAAACCACATTATGCCGAGATTATTCCGAGAGTCGCCGGTCAACGCCATATGGGAAGGCAGCGGTAATATTCAATGTCTGGATGTTCACAGAGCAATAGAAAAACAACCAGAAGTTCTCGATGTCTACTTTGCCGAACTGCAACGGGCACAAGGTGCAGATAAACGACTCGACCAGTTTATTATGCGGTTGAAAAGTGAGTTTACGGACAGAAATATGCTTCAGTATCGTGCACGCAGTATAACGGACAACATGGCCGTTGGGTTACAAGCCGCTTTATTAGTTCAACATGCCAGCACCGACGTTGCCGATGCTTTTTGTGCCAGTCGTTTAGCAGCAAATACCGGACTCAATTATGGCACATTACCCACAGGGCTTAATTGTGCTGCGATTGTCGAAAGGGCCTCGCCAGCAGACGCACAATAAGTTCGCCAAATACCGCCAGCAACAAGCCTGAAACTAAACCAAACAAAATAGCGCCGGGGTTGAGTTTTACAGTATAAGAAAAGCTGCTGCGAACCTCGCGCTGAATGTCCTCAACGGGGGTAAAAAATGCCTGTTGATAAGCACTCCAGGCATTTTTACTGAAGCTACGATAGGCTTGTTCCAACAATTGATTACGTTGATAAATGGCACTGATGCTTTGCCCGCCTTCCTGAAACACTCTGTCGTCACTGGCCTGATAGTGAGCAATTAGTTCCTCAATACTACCATCGAAAAATTTTTCGGCTTCATCACGAAACTCGTTCAGGTTGCGCTCTGACTCAATCATATGAGCCTGCAAGCTTTTACCGTACTGATCAACAAAACCGGGCAATTGTATTCCGGCAAGTACGCCTGAAATCAGCAGAATAATTCGTAGGTAGGAAGTGAATATTGCCATGGTCTCTCCTTAAAAGCCCTGAACCACTTTAGAGCAGACCTTAAGCGACAATCAAACTTAATTACGCTTCATTACACTTAACTTGTCAGCACGACCGCGTTTTTACCTTCGCTCTTTGCCTGATACATGGCTTTGTCTGCCCGAGCCATAATGCCTTCAATGGTGTAATGCTCTGAGGGCTTATCGCATTGACAAAGGCCGATAGACAGCGTGACCGGTAACTCGGCATGCCCTATTCCACTCACTAACTGACAACGTAAACGGTGCATCATGAGCCTGGCGTCTTCAGCGGAAATCATAGGGTGAATGGTAGCGAACTCGTCACCTCCAATACGGGCAACATAATCGGTATGCCGACTGTGCAAACGAATTAAATCGGCTATCTTTTGCAAAACCAGGTCGCCGAAGTGATGTCCATGTTCATCGTTTATTTCTTTAAAGTCATCCAAATCGATAAAACTCACAGCAAAGGGCGTACCATGGGTTTCCAGTTGGTTTATTTCATCTTGTAATTGCGCGGTAAACGCGCGTCGGTTCATTATTCCGGTTAAGTGATCGGTAAGAGCCTGACGCTTTTCAAACTCCAGTTCGAGACGAATTTTATCTTCCGACTTTTTCTGCAAAGTGTAATCCCGCACTATCGCTATGCCATACAGCTGGTCTTCGATATCCAATTGATTCAGCATAATATCGGCATAAAAAGTTGAACCATCCCGACGAATTGCGGGGAAAATCAAACCGTTCCCCATAGAGCGCCTGCCCGGGTACTTAAAAAACTTTTCTAAGTGCTGGTCATGCTTTTCACGCATACCTTCAGGTAACAGTTCATTAAGATGCAGTTCAAGCATAGATGACGAGGAGTAGCGAAACATTGCCGCAGCAGCCTGGTTAACACCAACTATGAGCCCTTGAGAGTTAACAACTATTGCACCGTCCGGTATCACTTCAAGGAACTCAATAAAGGTTTGTTTTACTTTCATCGTTATGTGGCTCCACTGTTCTGCCGCATTAAACTTTGCAATAACACCCTTTTGCAACGGTATTAACCCATTTAGGAGCCGCTGATTCCTTCGCAACTGAAGGTATCAGCTTTTCTACAAAGCTACTCTCAGTAGTACAAAAAGCACCATCGGAATATGGGCCAATGTAAATCAGCTTTGATGATTTATTGAACATGATAATCGCAGGCGTTGCCGGAACGAAGCGCTTTAAGGCTGGATATTGATCGATATCAATAATCCGGTTTTCTCCTTCAGATTCCGCTACCTTTCTTTTTACACTGGCCATATGCCCGGACGCTCGCCAGTTACAAGAACAGTCCCCGGAAGTAATATGAAAAACGCTGCCAGCAAGGGAATACCCCAGATGCGTGAGCTCAGCCACTAGCTGCGGTTCCAGCTTTTCGTTGTTGCTAAGCTCCAGCAGCTCACCTTTTTCATCAAACCAGACCAGCCGTTGTTCCAATAAATAACTGATACCCAGAAGTACCAGCCCAAACCCTGCCACAACAGCAATAATAAGCCAACAGGAACGAGCCTTACCTGATTTTATAAGTGACAATGAAACGCCTTACTGCGAAATGACATTTTGCGGAAATGATGCGCCCGCTTTTTCAGCGGATCAAGAAAAACTTCAGCTTCAGGGTGCTTTTCTAAATAAAGGTTTAGCCTCCTTTGTGATACAATGTAGAAAAGCCGCACATTAGCGCGGTATCTACTATCATAATTCCCGGAGCTTCATGTCCACAGAACAAACACCATCCTCATTCCAGTCACTCGGATTGAGCGACGATATTTTACGAGCCGTTACTGAATGCGGTTACACCACCCCGACACCAATTCAACAGCAAGCCATTCCGACCGTTATGGCCGGCCACGACTTATTAGCCGCCGCACAAACGGGTACCGGTAAAACAGCTGGTTTTACGCTACCTTTGCTGCACAAACTGTCGCAAACAAAGACCGACGGAAAGCCTGTTATTAAGGCCTTAATCCTTACCCCAACCAGAGAGCTGGCGGCACAGGTTGAAGACAATTTGAATACCTACGCAAAATATACCGGGCTTAAGTCTCTGGTGATTTTTGGTGGAGTTGGTATTAACCCACAAATTAGTGCCTTGCGTCGTGGTGTCGACATTCTTGTTGCGACACCCGGGCGTTTGCTGGATCACAGCCGTCAGGGAACCGTTGATTTAAGTAAAATTGACGTACTGATTCTGGACGAAGCTGACCGCATGCTGGATATGGGCTTTATTCATGACATTAAAAAGGTCATGAAACTCATTCCTGAAAAACGCCAGACACTGCTGTTTTCAGCGACTTTTTCTAGTGAAATTAAGGCACTGTCTCAGCAGTTTATGCAGCAACCCAAGCTGATTGAAGTAGCACGCCAAAATGCCGCAGCTGATACCATTGAGCAACGTGTTTATCCGGTGGATAAAAAACGTAAAAGAGAGCTGCTCAGTTACTTAATTGGCAGCCGTAACTGGCGACAAGTGCTGGTATTTACGCGTACAAAGCATGGTGCTAACAGACTGGCAACACAGTTGACTGATGATGGCCTCCCCGCTATGGCAATCCACGGGAACAAAAGTCAGGGTGCAAGAACCAAGGCTTTAGCGCAGTTTAAAGCCGGTAAATTACGAGTATTGGTTGCAACAGATATCGCTGCACGCGGTATTGATATTGATGAATTGCCACACGTTATTAACTTTGAACTGCCTCAGGTTGCTGAAGACTATGTACACCGTATTGGCCGTACAGGCCGTGCAGGAAGTGAAGGTGAAGCGGCTTCTTTAGTCTGTGTTGATGAGCATAAATTGCTACGCGATATAGAAAAGCTAACTAAAAATGAGATACCCAGGGAAGTTATTCCGGGTTTTGAACCAGACCCCAGCATAAAGCCGGAGCCGATTCAGAAGCCTCGATCAGGGCGTCCTCAAAACTCTCGTCGTGCGCCTCGCCCAAAGCGCCCGGACACACGACGTTAAATTCTACCGCAGACCAGCAGGACCGGGCTTTACTTTAAGAAGTCCAGTCCTCCGGTTACCGCAGCAACCTGAGCTTGAATACACTGTTCTGGCGTTGCTTTCGGGCTGTCGGGGTACACTTCTGTAGTCGTCGCATATTCTGCTTTGCTAAAGCTAATGCACAATCCCATTTTCGCTGTTGGCAATAAAATAACGCCACGCTGAGCAACATCCTCGCCTATCAGTTTATTTTCGTCGTCGGCATCGGCAATATGAGTGACCTCTTCCACCGAATCTAACACCGCCTTCTGAAATTCAGGATAAGGCTTTTCTGAATTTCCAACCAAATAGAACCCATCTGGAATATTCCAGTTCGTATTCACTTTTCCATCCATCGCCGCTTTAGCTGGACGAAACTCGCTGTTATCGGTATCCGTTGTTTCGTGTAAATCTATGTGGGCCAGAATATCTACGCCTAAGCCAGCAACATAATTCATAATGTGCGCGCATTCCCCGGCTGGAGAATCAGCGACAAAAGAGCGGTTAGGATCAATAGCTGCCGGATTCCAACGATTGATAGTTTCATAGCCCCAGGGGCTCAAACACGGCGCTATCACCACATTGAAATGTGGCTGATAATCTTTCGCCTGGGTTTCAATAAAACGCAACGCACCATGGACACCACTGGTTTCATAACCATGTACTCCGCCGGTAACCAAAACCGTTGGCTTCGAGTTATCCCAGTTTTTTGTTCTGACCACAAATAAAGGATAAGTACCGCTGTCGTACGCAAGTTCACCGTATTGGTCTACATCGAAATCGCTTTTAAAGGTTTCAATCTTACTAACCACATCATCGAAGTAAGAGCGCTTTTTCGTTTGCTCGGCCAGCCACTGAGCTTTTTCTGTCGCTCCCCAGGGGGTGCCCGGTGTTCCAATATGATAAATCGTTTGTTGCGTCATATTTTAATCCTATTCACTTAAAACAAGGCTGCTATATTAGCAAAATCTTTGCCGGCACCAAATGAAATACCGGTAACTAAGCCGCTTTGGTCGATTCTTTATCCGCAGGCTTAGACACTTCGGCTTTTTCTGTCGATGTTTTTTCGATCTTAGGTTTTTTGGGCTTTTTAGCCCCTAATGCAATAAGTATATTTTCACGCTCTTTCGCTAAAAACAGAGCCATATCCTCAAGCTGTTGCTCGTCAGTGAACAGTTCGCTACTTTTAATTAATGGGTTAAGCGCTTCCGCCATATCCAGAATTTTATCGTGCGCATCGGCTTCGGCTTTTGAAGTGAAGGTCATTTTCTCGGCTCCGTCGCGAATAACTACATATTGGGTTACTACAGCCATGGTATGGTCCTTTGCTGATGTGTAAATATACTGTTTATTTGTACAGTAAAGTGAGATAGATTGCAATAGTTGTAGCATTCGCTAAACTGCGCACTCTTAAAAGCCCTTCGTTACGACAGGAAGTAAATCCGCCCTATGCAGTTCTCAAAAATACAAGTTCTACTGGCCATTTTTGCAATGGCAATTGGAAGCTTTGCCATTGGTATTGGTGAGTTTGTCATTATGGGGCTGCTGCCCGACGTCGCCGCAGACTTTAATACCGACACCCGGGAAACGGGCCACTTAATCAGTCTTTATGCGCTTGGTGTGGTTATCGGAGCTCCGCTTATTACCATTTTATTTGCCAGGCTGCCACGCAAACCTATGTTACTGGCACTAATGCTGGCATTTTCTCTGGGCAACTTCGCCAGTGCCTCAGCAGACAATTACACATTACTTCAGGTGTTACGTTTCTTAACTGGCCTGCCTCACGGTGCTTACTTCGGAATTGCCTGTTTGGTTGCGGCCGATATGGTTCGTAAAAATCAACGTGGTATGGCAGTAACTATGGTGATGATGGGACTCACAGTAGCGATTCTGGTCGGAAACCCTTTAGCCACCTGGTTAGGGCAGCTTATTGACTGGCGCACCGTATATCATACCGTGGGGGCTCTAGGCTTACTGGCTTTTGTCATGATTTTCATTGTGGTACCTAAACACCCGAATGAAAAGAAAACGTCTGCCCGTGGCGAGATGCAGGCATTACAAAACCCTCAAGTCTGGCTGACTTTAGCCATAGGAGCCATTGGCTTCGGCGGCATGTTTGCGGTACTGAGCTACATAGCTCCAACACTAATAAACGCCACCGGTTTGGATTCTCACTGGATACCTGTTGCTTTATTTATCTACGGACTGGGATCCCTGGCCGGTAGTTTGGTCGGCGGCTGGGCTGCCGACAGAAATCTGAAATTAACCATTGGCGGTTCTTTGGTATGGTCGGCAATTGTGCTGGCAATTTTTCCCTTAACACTGCAGAGTCTCTGGACGGTGATGCCTATGGTGTTATTACTTGGTAGTTCTGCCGCGCTGGTTCCTGCTCTGCAGGTACGTTTAATGGATGTTGCCGGAGAAGCTCAGACTTTAGCAGCATCGCTAAACCACTCCGCTTTTAATGCGGCTAACGCCTTAGGTGCCTGGCTGGGTGGTCTTGCTATTATTTCTCCACTTAGCTGGCAAGGAACCGGCTGGGTTGGGTGCGCACTGTCGCTGGCCGGCCTGCTATTATTTTGGGTCACTAAAAAGCACAGTCGCAGAGCACCCAACATCATTAGTCTTTAGGCTTGCCCTCTGCATCTAACTCACTGAGCTCCTCATCGGGCTTCGCATAAGCCAAACGCGCAGCCCGCTGAGTGCGATGATACCCATCAAGCCCTGAAATAGTCATTGCCCCAAGTGACTCTATATCGATAAAACCATCGCCTTTTACCGCCTCTTCTTTAACTTCAACCCAACGAACTTCCCCAACAATTAACGCCGTGTCGTTATGTTGTATCGGAATAATTTCAACCTGTTGCATACCAATTCTGAGCGAACTTTCTGCCACATAAGGCGCATGGAAACCATCGACAAATTCAGGCGTCAGGCCACAGGCTTCGAACTCTGAAGTTTCTCTGGGATACCGCGCCGAGGTCTGATGTGCTTGACGGAAAAAACTTTCGTTAACCTGGTTAATAGTATAAACGCCACTCTCTTCAATGTTTTCCCAGGTATGCCGGGTAACCGACTGGGGGCGCATAACAAAACCCAACAGAGGCGGGTTACTTCCCAGGTGAACAACAGAGCTTATTATGGCTAAATTGTTTTGCTGATGCCGGTCCCGGGTACCAATAACATTGGCACTTTTAAACCCGGATAAACAATTCACAAAACGCGCCCGATCGCGGTCATTCATTTTCGCTAAATCTTGCTGTTTGTAGGTTTTCATTAAAGCTCCAGTTTATTTTTGTCGGCTATCTATACGTTTTATTTCGCAATTACGATCGTTTACAAATAACTTATTGCGAACTATTATCATTTGCGTTAGCTTGTTTAATCAAAGCCAGAATAAAGGATGCATAATGACTAACGCCTATCAAGAGTACTTTAACTCTCAGGAAAAGCTAAAAATAGCGAGCTCACTGCTCAACCAAAAAGATTACCGCGCTGCAACAACATTTCTCAGCCAGGCACGCGACTCAGCAAAACGGGCTTTCAATGAACCTGTACTAGCGGGTAATGCCATCCAAAGCTTTACAACCTGTTCTATTTTGTTAATTGCTACCCATATTCGCTGCCAGCAAAAGCTGCAGGCGTATGAGTTTCAACAAGAGAGTGTTGAGCAACTAACGTCATGGCTTAATCAGGCTAAAACTCAACCACTAGAAGAGTTGTGTCGTTACTGCTATCAACTCTTAATTACCGGTTGTCAGCATTCTCGTTGCCTGGGGCACTGTATGCAACAATTAGAGGAATCCGGTTATGCGCATGAACAAACCTGAACGCTTGCAACTTTCAATGAGTAAAGAGCAACTTAAAAAGCTGCTGCTTGAGCAAAAGTTAGTGGCCAGTGATATTCGTTGCAGTGATTACGGCAGTCAGTGCGAGCTTAAACAGTTAATACTTGAATGTGCCAGAATAAACTGTTCCGGCTCTTTGCAGAACTTCGACGGTTAGAAGTCTTTCTTTCGAAGGGCTTTTTTCTGTCCCTGCTGCTTTTTAGTGGTTAGTCGTCTTTCTTTAGCCGAGCGGCTGGGTTTCGTCGGAATACGTTTTTTCTGAACCTGAGATGCACTGCGAATTAAGTCAATTAGTTGCTCAAGTGCCAACTCTCTATTACGTGCCTGACTGCGAGTTTCCTGAGACTTGATAATCACCTTTCCGCTTTGAGTAATGCGGTGGTCAGATTTTTTCAGTAATCGGCTTTTATAAAAATCGGGAAGTGAAGAGGCCTGAATATCAAAAATGAGTTGAGCCGCAGTTGCTACTTTATTCACGTTTTGCCCACCCGCTCCACTAGAACGGATAAACTGCCATTCAATTTCGCTATCTGCTAACTCAACTCGTTGTGAAATCTGAATCATCTTTCTCTTTATGACCGATAAAATTAAACGATTTTACCCACATCACTCAGCAGGCTGGATAAAGTTATCTATGCCTTCTTCTTTCAAAGCGTCAAGGGCTTCAGCAAGCGCATCGTCTTCGTTCTCAAACGCATCTTCCCAAAGCGTTGAATTATTATTTTCATCAACAATTTCCAGAATCCAGCCACTGTCTTCGGTACGATAAATATCAATTTCCACACTCTTACCGTCAGCACTGTATTGTTGAGTATGTTTGCTTTGAGTCACTTGCTGTTCTTCGTTCATAATAAGGTCTCTGTATACTTCCGTATGGTGACAACAGTCTACCACTGTTCAGCTCACCCTGAGGGAGTTTTTATAGGGCTTTTAATACATCCCGTACAAAGTCATGCTCGTTGAATCCTTGTTCACCAGCAATATCATAACCGCGACGAACCACCACTAAATTCTTTGACGGGATAACAACCAAAAACTGTCCCCGGTTGCCACGGGCAGCAATAGTATCGTCAGGTAACTCAGGAAAGCGTTCATTATAGAGCCACCACTGCGCACCGTAACCCGGAGCATCTTCCGGCGGCTGAGCAGGCGCTGGCATACTAATATAACCCAACCAGCCTTTCGGTAAAATTTGTTCTCCCTGCCATTGCCCTTCCTGCAAATGCAAAACACCCAAACGAGCTAAGTCACGAGACGTCGTCCAAACCTGAGACGATAAAATAAAGTCTCCACGCCAGTCAGTTTCGAGAAAAGTATGCTGCATTCCTATTTTTTCCAGCAAAGCTTTATACGGGAATTGTAAATACTCTTCAGTTGTATCAAAACGCTCATGCAGTGCTCTTAAAGCCAACATAGTGTCGTTATTAGCGTACTTCCAACGACTGCCGGGAGCCACTTCAAGTGCCGTTTCTGTTGCCGTGTCGCTTACAAGTCCCCCACCCATATAAACCCGGTCTGTGCGATTCCCTGCGTTATTGCTGTCTAAACCCGACGCCATATGCAACAGATTTTCTAAGGTAATATGCCCTCGCGGGTCGAGCTGATGTGACCAATTAGAAATACCGGCAGGAGCATCCAGCTCTATTTTATTTTGCTGTATAGCCGCACCAATAACGCTGGCACCAATGCTTTTTGCGACGGACCAGGTACGCTGTGCCGTCTCAGGGCTAAAGCCTTCAAGATAACGCTCAGCAATAATTTCATCCGGCGTCACAATTAATACTGCCGAGGTACGCGAACCGGAGCCATACTTCTTGGTAAAGGCCTGTTTTAGTACGGATTCTAACTGAGCATTATCACTTGTTGCATTAACCTCTGCGCGTTTCCCCCAAGGAGCTCCACTGTCCTTATCCGCTGCTTTATCCCCACGAAAAGGATCAGCAACAAATTTAGCGTCATCAACGGTCGCTCCTACCGGTAAATCGACGCATCCTAGTTTTGATCGCCAGACCGAAATTCGCTCCCGACGCCCTTCATCGTAAGGTACCCTGACCCAGTTATTTTCTTTATCAACTTCAGGGGTCATACCTTTTACGCGTTCAGCAATTAAAGAATAAATTCCACTAAGTTCATGCTCCCGAACTTGCGCCATAGACTTATTAGCATTAAACACAGCACTACAGGTAAAACCCGCAGTATAACCAGCGGCGTATGCATTTAAGGTTGTTTCAGTTTCTTCAGCCTGAGTGTACCCAGCCGCCAGCAACATGCTGGCCAGGGTTATTTTTAATGTCTTATTCATTTATCACTTACCTGTTGGCTCTTTATCACAGTTCCTCAATGTACGAGCATGATGCAAAAGAAGCAAACCGCCAGAGTCATCCGAATGTTAAAAATTATGGTATATTACTGCGCATTATTTTCTAGATCAGGACAATCCTATGGCAGCCTTTGGCACCGTATTTATGCCACAAATGACGATGGCAACTTTCAAGAATTCAGACTGGAGCAAACCTGAATTAGTCTCTTCTGACGCAATACAGTTACACCCCGGAGCTCATGTTCTGCATTACGCCAGCACCTGTTTCGAAGGATTAAAGGCGTTTCGTCATGACGATGGCTCCATCAATCTATTTCGTATGAACCGCAACATTGAGCGCATGCAACAAAGCAGCCGTTTGCTTTCCTTACCGGCATTTGATGCCAGCTTGCTGCAAAAAATGATTACAGATGTTGTGAAGCACTTCAGCGATGAAGTTCCGGAACCACCGGGTTCAATGTACATACGCCCTACTCACATTGGTACCGAAGCGGCTATTGGCAAGGCCGCCTCGCCAACCAGCTCATCAATGCTTTATGTGTTGTTATCGCCTGTCGGTGATTATTTTTCCGGCGGCGATAAAACCCTGCGTTTGTTGCTCGAGGAAGACGGTTCACGTTGCGCGGCTCACATGGGTATGGTTAAAAGCGGCGGCAACTACGCCAGTGCGTTACAGCCCATTCTTCAGGCACGGGAATCCGTGAATGCAGATCAAGTTCTGTTCTGCCCTAATGGCGATGTACAGGAAACTGGGGCCGCCAACTTCTTGCTTATTGACGGTAATGAAATTATCACCAAAGCACTGGACAGCAGCTTTCTGCATGGCGTAACCCGGGATTCCATTCTCACCATTGCGCGCGATATGGGAATGACGGTGTCTGAACGAGAGCTTAGTGTAGGTGAACTGCTGGAGCGTGCCTCAAAACCGGATAGCGAAGCGGCTTTATCCGGCACCGCAGCGGTACTTGCACCAGTTGGTACATTAATTCATAACGGAAAAGAGTTTTCTGTCGGTAACGGAAACTCAGGCGCTACCACACTGAAATTACGTAAAGCACTGAATGATATTCAGTGGGGCAAAGCGGAAGATAAACACGGTTGGCTAACTAAAATCTAACCTTTAGGCGGCCTTACCACCCATTCAGGATCTTCGAATTCACCTAAAGGTGTTATTTCACAAAATGGGGCAGCACTGCGAATAATCTTAGCCACTTCGGAGTTATGCTGTCCTTCCATAGCGTCACGTTTTTCCTTGCTGTCCCACGACGCTATGGCTATTAACGTTTTGTCATCATCGATTTTGCGGTGTAACTCGGTACCTCGGGCTCCCGGCGCTTGCTGGATTATTTCACTGGCTTTTATCCAGGCCTCTGCATACTCCTCTGCCGTACGACCTTCTTTGATACGAACCTGAAAAATATACTTCATAGTTCCTCTTTTAGCGCTACTTACGTTTATTCTCTGATTTAACCATTTTTAAGTAAAAGAAAATAGCGTAAAAAACACACATACCAATAACAATAGCTAAGCCTGTAAATGAAAAAAAGATGACCGGATCTTTAAAAAACTCTTGCCATAAACTCATGGTTATTCCCCTGTTTGAATTCTTGATTTCAGTTTATTCAAACTTGACAATGGCGATATTGATCCCAATCAATAACAGGAATAACACTGATCTTTTTAAGGGCTTTTCCGTTTATTCCTATAAAATTCCTTAAAAATATTCATCTTTACAGTTTGTAAAGCAGTGTAAAAAAATTTGCGTATATTCAAATTTACGTCTTTCCTTATAGGTACATTCATTAAAAACCGAGGGTATTATGAGTAACAATCAAGCAAAAGCAGAAGACGCGGTAAACAAGTCAGCAAATAAAGCTCACGACACCATCGATAAAGTGGCGGACGCAGCTAAACATGCCTCTGACAATCTGGGTGAAAAAGGACAAGACCTTAAAGCAACTCAGGAAAAATGGCTTTCTACTGCAACTGATTACGTTAAAGATAACCCAATTAAATCGTTAGGTATTGCGGCTGCAAGTGGTTATTTATTAAGCAGGCTGTTCAGTGACCGCTCATAATCAAACCGATACGGACGAAACGGAAAGCCTGCTTAAACAAGTTCAGGCTCTGGAAAGCGAAGTTCGTGGTGTTGTTAAAGCTCAACTGCAGCTCGCGGGTATGGAAACCCGTAGAGCTGGGGAGAGTTTTGTGCGTATGGTCGCTTTCGCTGTGCTGGCCGCTTGCTTAGCTTTTACGGCGTGGGCCGTTTTAGTTACAGCTGCTGTAATAGCGGTTGTAAATAGTAGTGTAATATCTTTAACAACAGCATTAATCATTGTTGCCGTCGCTCATTTGGCAGCGGCTTTTTATATTGTCAGATATATAAAACGAAGAAGTCGCGATCTGCTGTTTGCAGAAACCAGTAGCAGTCTCTAAGTGGAGGGCTTATGGCATCAAATCTTGATTATCAAATAGCGCAAACGAAAAAAGACCTTCAGCTTCGTAAATTAGCTGTTAAGGTTCGTTCACAAGGCGTTATTTCGACAACTCATGACAAGCTAGCCTCTCCCACGGCTCTTTGTGTTGCCGCGGGTGCAGGTTTCTTTATCGGAGAAATGGCAAATAGGCCGAAAAAGCAGACAAAGTCTTCCGGCGAGAAAAAATCCACTACAAATGCAGTAATTAAAGTGTTGAGGTTAATTGCTGGTGTACAAAGTGCCAGCAGTTTTGCAAAACATCTGTAAAGATAACCGTAAACTCACGCAGTTCAAGTTATAGTGAGTGTGGTAATGATTTTTAATAACAGGAGGTTACCCATGAAGAACTTTAAAATGGCACTACCAGCAAGTTTAATCGCAATTTCAATGCTGACTCTTTCGGGCTGCAGTGACGCTGAAACCGAAAAAGCGGAATCAAAAGCTGAAAAGACTATGCAGCAAGCTGAAGATAAAACTGAAAACGCGATGCAAGAGACTGAAGACAAAGCTCAGGAAGCAAAAAGCTACACTGAAGAAAAAGCTGAAGACGCTGGTGAATATGTTGATGATGCTGTCATCACCACTAAAGTCAAAGCAGTTATCTTCGAGGACGATAACCTGAGCAGCATGGATATCAATGTTGAAACGAACAACGGAATTGTTCAATTGTCAGGTTTCGTTGAAAGCGATGCCGATATCGATACTGCAGAGAATCTGGCTGCTACAGTTAAAGGTGTTAAAGACATCGAAAACGATATTCAGGTTCGCGAAGAAGATTAATTATTTTTTTAATACTCCCTGATAAAAAGCGGCTTCTAAGCCGCTTTTTTTATACCCTTAAAACTAGAACACCAAGTAGATTACTGATAACTTTAAGACAGAACAAAAATAAGAATTTAAACTATGTCACAAGATGCATTTAGCAATCACCCCATAACACCTGAAGAGCTTCCGCAGGCGAGCGCTCAATACTTTACGCCACTAAGTAACACCTATATAAAGGTCAATCTAATGTGCCGATTAGTTTTTTGGTTAGTGGTAGTAAGTGCTCTATTAATTACTTATTGGCAGCCCTGGATTGCTCTTCCCAAGCTAATGGAACTTTATTTACCTCAGATACAATTAGCTGCCGGAGGGCTTGGTTTATTAAGTTCGGCTTATGGCATTTTAGCTGACAAAAACAAAGGGTATGCCATACGTGAGCACGACTTTAGCTATCGTAGTGGTGTTATATTCCAGTCAGTAGTCAGTCAGCCTATTTTACGTATTCAGCATGTTGAATTAAAACACGGACCGATTGACCGACACTTTGGACTGTCCAATCTGGAGATTTTCAGTGCCGGCGGTGCCATGCACACTTTCGCAATACCGGGCTTACCAGAAGAGAAGGCTCGCGAAATACGTTCCTACGTACTGACCCATAGCGACATCGCAGCCAATGACTAGTTACCAGAACCAATGGCTGAAGCTATCACCTGTAGCGATTATTTATTTCGCTGTTCAGTTCATCAAAACCATTGGTAACAACTTATTTTATTTACTGCCGGCTATTTTTGTTGGCTACAATCAGTTTTCAGAAAATGCCTTGATAATACTGTCCGGGCTTGGCGCTCTATTAGTCTTTGTCGCCATCTCCGCTTTGCTCAAATTTTATTTCTATCAGTACCGGTTGAGCGAAGGTCGAGTTCAGATTCATTCCGGCGTGTTCCAGAAAACGCATATAGACCTTCCCTTCGAGCGCATACAGAATGTCCGTTTTGAACAACCCATTTTTTACCGCCCGACGAATCATGTCTGCATGCTTCTGGACACGGCCGGTTCCAATAAACTCGAAGCAAAAATTATTGCTTTACCCAAAAACGTAGCCGAGTCTCTAAAACAAGAAATACTCGCTTATAAAACCGAAGATACTCATGAAACAACAGATCACCAAGCTCAGTTTAATGAAGAACGCCTGCTAAATTCCCGTTCCATGCGAGACTTAGTTATTCATGGCCTGGCCAGTAATCGTATCTGGATTGTGCTGGGTGCGTTAGCCCCTTTCTTTAACTCCTTTTCAGACAAGGTTGTTGAAAGCGTAGAAAGCTTCGGAGTGGATGTTGATGCGCTTATGGCCTCTTCACAATACGCTTTCTGGCAATACATATTATTCTTCTTTTCTATCGCCTTTATTGTTATTGCCCTAATGGCATTAATTTCTGTCTTAGGCTCTGTCATCACCTTCTACGACTTTAAGTTAACTCGCAGCGACGATCGTTATATTCGCCGCAACGGACTTTTTACCCGTCACGAAGTCGTTATGAAACTGTCACGACTGCAAATGATTGCGTTACAACAAAACTGGCTTGATCGCTTACTGCAAAGAGTTAACTTAAAGTTCGAGCAGCTCAACGCCAACTTTGAACGCCAGTCCGCAGGAACTTCAGGTGGCAAAATTATTGTGCCATCGGTTACTCTCGAAGAAGCACATAGCCTGGCAACAGAAACCTGGCCCAATAATCAATTAAGCAGCATAAGCTATAACCCGGTCAGCAAGCGACTAGCTATTAGAAACACACTCATCGCGTTTTGGCTGTTTGTTCCTTTTGCTTCCGTGCTTGCTTATTTTGAAAAAACAGAGCTGGCAGCAGCTTCAATTACTGCTTTTGTGCTAGCTACCGGCTTTATCATTCTGGCTTGGAAGCGCCGCGGCTATGCAATTGATAATAACTTTATTTATCTCAGAAAAGGCCTGATTGGGGTTAATTACCGCTGCTTCCCTATTCATAAAGTTCAGCAGACAAAGTTTTCGCAAAGCTGGTTTATGCGCCGCTTTCAGTTGTGTTCAGTAAAATTTGTACTAGCCTCTGGTGGTCAGACTCTGCCTTTTATTAATACTAGAATCGGTGAAGAACTCATAGACACCTGTCTTTATCAGGTGGAAGCATTAAAAAAGTCCTGGATGTAATATGGAACTACCTTTCTCGCAAGCCTGTGAAAACAACAAAGACCCTATACTCCGGGTTCTTAAAACGGCATTTTCAGACTGCACTCGTGTTCTGGAAGTAGGCAGTGGTACAGGCCAACATGCCGTGTACTTTGCCAGCCAGCTGCCTAATATTCATTGGCAAGCCAGTGATCAAAAAGAGTACCTACCGGGAGTAACAGCGCGGATAAAACAGGAAGGCGTAACTAACCAGCCATTACCGGTTGAATTTAATGTATTTGCAGACGCACCAGAGGGAACATTCAACGCTCTTTTCACCGCCAATACCTGCCATATTATGCCCAAAGAGGGGGTTGAAAGGCTCTTCGAGCATTTGGGAGACAGTCTTAGTAGTGTGAAATGTTTATGTATTTACGGACCTTTTAACGACAACGGTCATTTTACCAGCGACAGTAATCGTGGCTTTCACCAGTCGCTGCAGTCGCGTAACAACGACATGGGAATACGCGATTGGCAATGGATTGCAGAGCTGGCCAATCAGCAAGGCTTTGAGCTGAAAAAGATGCACCCTTTGCCGGCTAATAACCAGCTGCTGGAATTTTCACGTTAGCCCTTTATCAATCAAGGGCTAACAAAAGCTAAGATCCGTTATTTAGTATTAGGAACAATACGTAACTCTACCCGACGGTTTAACTGACGCCCGCTTTCGGTATCGTTATCTGCAACCGGCATACTCTCACCATAACCTTCGGTTGTTACCCTGCGTGAGTCCACGCCATTACCCACTAAGTTATTGCGCACGGCATTAGCACGGTTTAACGACAGTTGCTGGTTGTATTCCGCAGAACCTGTACTGTCGGTGTGTCCTTCTATCAGCATGGTAGTTTTTTCATACTTTTTCAGCACACGCGCAACATCATCTAATACTGGGTTGAAGCTTTGAGAAATATTCGCACTCCCGGTAGCAAAGGTGATGTTACTGGGCAATTGCAAACGCAGGTTATCGCCGTCGCGTATCACTTTAACACCACTGTCAGCCAGTTCTTCCCTGAACTCTTCTTCCTGTTTATCCATATAAGAACCTATAGCACCTCCGGCTAAGGCACCAACCGCAGCGCCCCAGACATACCGGCTTTTATCATGGTCGCCCGTGCCTTTACCCAGCAAAGCACCAGTGACAGCACCAATAGACGCACCTTTCTGGGTGTTACTCATATTTTCACACCCCACAAGTGCTAACGAAGAGAACATCATAGTCAAAACTAACTTTTTCATACCCTAACTCCATCAAAACAGTGAATGCCCAAAAGCTAGCATGCTTTAGTATAGTCTCTGATAAGATTTGCAGATTTTTTACTTAACTTATTTTCTCTTAATGCCCAGCAGTGATAACTTATAAGAAAAGTAGTAACTCACATATGCGTTTCCATTTATATGACAATAACTGACCCTACCGAGGCTCGTAAGGCCCTAATGACATTCTTGCGAGACAATGCCCCCGTAACAGTCATTACCGGTGCCGGCATAAGTACAGACTCAGGAATTCCCGACTACCGCGATAATGATGGCGAATGGAAGCGCACGCCTCCGGTTCAGCATCAGGATTACATGCGCAGCGAAGCGGTACGAAAAAGGTACTGGGCGCGAAGCTTGTTTGGCTGGCCAGTGCTTTATCACGCCAGGCCTAACTCAGCCCATTACGCGATAACCAAATTGCAACAGCAAGGGCTTATTGGCTGTGTTATCACGCAGAATGTGGACGGCCTGCACCAAAAAGCCGGAGCCACTCGTGTCATTAACTTACATGGATACGCCAACGACATGGTTTGCATGAGCTGTGGGGAAATTACCCCCCGGTTAGATATGCATGAGCGCAGTCTGAAATTGAACCCGAACTTTGCGGCTTTAGAGGCAACCGCCGCACCGGATGGTGATGCAGACCTTGAAGCCGACTTTGAACAATTCGAAGTCGCCGACTGCCGGAACTGCGGTGGTATTCTAAAACCCGATGTCGTTTATTTTGGTGACAACGTGCCACGCCCGCGGGTTGAAGAAGCTCAAAAGGCGCTAGAGGAGAGTAACGCCCTACTCGCTATTGGCACCTCGCTTATGGTCTTTTCGGGTTATCGCTTTGCCCGCCAGGCTCACCAAAACAATCAACCTGTTGCTCTGTTAACTCTGGGGAAAACACGAGCCGATGAGCTGGCAACTTTAAAACTGAACTGCTCTATAAAGGACGTACTGGCATGAACCAGAAGCTGTTATTCTTTCGAGTTAAGTGCCCGTTATGAAATTAACGGGCTTTTGGGGAGAGCAAGAGGATTAAATATTCGGCTTATACTCAAAACCTTCTTCAGCCTGCGAGTCAGAGAAGGTTTTTATTTTCTCTTTATGGTTCAGCATAGAGTTAACCAATGAATTTGGGAAAACTTCAATACCGTTGTTAAAGTCTTCTACGTTCTGGTTAAAGATACGAATTGCCGCACCAATGTTTTCCTGCTGGTCGGTAATTTCTCTCATCAATTTCTGATAAGTTTCTGAAGCTTTTAGTTCCGGGTAGTTCTCGACAGTAACGTTCAGGCTTTTAAGCAGTTCGCCAGTTCTGGCTTCCGCCTGCTCAAGCTTAGCCGTATCGACTTTACCACTATCCAAGCCCTGCAGAGCACTACGCAGTTCGGTCACTTTGGTTAAAGTGCCCTGCTCAAACTCTTTATAGTCTTTCACGACATCTTCTAAGTGCGGAATAATTTTATTTTTTTGACGCTCTTGTGTAATAACGTTAGCCCATGCTCTCTCGACAGCGTTCGCGCGGCTAATAATGGCGTTATATATAGCAATAACGGCTATTACTAAAACAAGGGCTATGCCAATAGCTATCCATGTTCCTGTCATTGTTTTACTCCTAAAAGTTACTGTCCAGTTTGGTCATTACATAGTGGATGAAATCAAGCGATGCCTTTAACTTTGCAAATTCCTGCTCGCCTTCTAAAGCTTCAATAAAGGCTTCATAGTCGCATATCTTAGCGTCTTTAGTTGTGGCAATAAGGTCTTTGTCCGCAAACGAAAGACACAAATCGCCGGCGTCATTCACCTCGAAGTTCACTTGCGACAGCACCTCAGAGAACTCCTCAAAAGCAATAACCACGGTCGGTTTCATTGCTTTTGCAGCTTCTAGTTCACTGGCAGCGACCACTTTAAATTCTTTGTTAAACCGGTTGGACGCTGGCTTATAAGTTGCTTTTCCTGCTCCCGGAAGGCCAAAACCTACAACAGCAACATTACGTAACAAACCGAAAGGCAAAATAAGCCCGTAGCGATCATAATGATCGTAGACCTTCTTTCTTCGGGTTTTTACGTTGCCTCTACTGTCTGTGTATGTCTCTGTAACTATTCGTTCGTCAACATAATGAAAATGGTAGTACTGGTACTTAAAAGAATACTCACTGCCGCTGTAGCTTCCATCGTAAAGCGCGCGAATTTCACGTTTATAATTACCCCGGTTAAAATCGCTGAAGCGCTGCTGGAAATCATTTGACGTCGCTCTGCCCTCAAATACAGCGGGCGACAAGTCGTTGTCCAGTAAACCATCGCGTTGCAGTAAAGCATGCGACGCCTTGGTCATAAGCCTACCCGGGTAAAAAGCGGTTATTCCGGCAACCAAAGTTAAAACACTACCTACGGCCAGAATAATCCAGGTACTTTGCTGAAAGCGTTGCCACTGAGACCAGTCCCAGTAAGTTAAGGCGGCGGTTGCCAACAAGAACACGGCAAAAGCTATCCAGTAAGCTTTCATATTAAACTGGTAGCTTCCGGAAAAAGCTTTCAGATCATCAATAACCACATCGAGATTCTCTCGGGTACGACTGTTATGCGCCTGCGTTTCAGTGCGCTTTAGCAATTCAATAAGGGCTTTGTTGTTTTTCTGATAGAGCACAGCAATCAACATAGGAATTAGTTAAAAATAGGTGTCCAGTTTAATGCTTCGGTCTTTTCGATACCAGTTAATATTTGTAAAACCAGCCCTTAACAGACTCATTTTATGAGTGTAAATGGCGCTAAAAAATTAAGCTTAACTAAATGCGCTTTTATAATTTCTGCTAAGATGCTTAGCTCCTATGCAAATAAAGACGCCATTAAGAGGTAATTAATGAAAGCTGTCATACTCGATGCAGAAACCCTGGGCAAGGGAATTGATCTCTCCGCTATTGAAAAGTCCGTCGACGAACTGGTTTTATATGATTCAACAACGACCGAACAGCTTAATGAGCGAATTAACGATGCTGAAATTGTTATCACAAATAAAGTCGTTATTAATGAACAGGCCCTTGAGTCCGCTGAACAGTTAAAGCTAATTTGCGTGTTAGCCACGGGAATGAACAATATCGACTTAGCTGCAGCAGAAAAGCTGAATATTCCGGTTAGAAATGTTGAGGCTTACGGTACACAAAGCGTGGTTCAGCATACTTTGATGATGATGCTTTCGCTGGCGACTAAGCAACCCGTTATGCAAAAACGCGTTGCCGCCGGTGACTGGCAAAGTTCCTCCATGTTCTGCCTGTTAGACCCATCCATTATTCAACTGGCCGGCAAGAAGTTAGTTATTGTTGGTTCTGGTGAGCTCGGCCAGGAGGTTAAAACTATGGCAGAAGCTTTGGGGATGCACGTTGAGTTCTCAGCACGCCCCGGAAAGAAAGATGACCCGCGTCCATCACTAAATGAGCTACTACCTTCTGCAGACGTCATCTCTTTTCACTGTCCGTTAACGAATGACACCAAAAATTTGCTTAACGCAGATAATCTCAAACTTTGTAAAAAAGACGCTCTGATTATTAATAATGCCCGAGGTGGTGTTATCAATGAACAGGATGTAACTGAAGCGCTACGAGCGGGAAAAATTGGCGGTGTTGCCGCTGATGTTCTGCCTCAGGAACCACCTAAAGATGGCAACCCCTTGTTGGATGCGATGAACGAAGGGTTAAACCTGATTGTCACGCCTCACAACGCCTGGACATCACCTGAAGCACGGCAGCGTATTGTGGAGCTTACTGCAGAAAATATTCAGAGTATTCAGGGAAAGAACTAAAACTTGAGTTAACTTTCGAAATATTAATGTGTTGGCAGCTATTTGCACGCTGCCAACACGTATTAGTCAAGGTTAATAAGCGCTTTCGTTTAGGGAAATTCACTCAGTTCAAATTCATCCTCAAAGCGCTCCTCTTTCAACCGGCCATCTTCGTAAACCGAGATTGAAAACGGTTGCCCTGACTGAGTATAAGACCAGCTTTTTCCATGTCGCCTGTCTCTTTTATACTCGCTGATATTGAACAATGCGCCTTCATCTGTGAAGTTGACAACAATACCGTCCAGGTAGCCTTCACTATCGAAGGACTCAACGCCACGCAAGTAACCTTGTGGAGAGTAAGTACGCCACTCCCCTACTTTAACGCCGTTTTCATAGCTTCCCCGGGATATTTCATAAGGCGCATAGCCAAGCGCAACTTGCCATTCTCCCTCGCGTTTACCCTCGACATACTTGCCTTCAACAACGATTTCACCGTCGGCGTATTCCTGGTAAGCCCCGTCTAACAAGTCGTCTTTATAGTGCTCGCGTAAACGCAAGTCGCCATTTTCACCATAGACTTCACGGACACCATCAAGCTTACCCTCTTGGTCGTAATGCTCGTTTATCTCACCGTAGCTGTCTTTTGAAACCCATTCACCGACTTTCTTACCATGGTCGTATTCACCGGACGTCGTAACCTTTCCGTCTTTATCCGTTATCGTATAAGGCCCATGCCGTTTACCTTCAACGAAACGAACTTTTTCCAGACCATTTCCATATCGGGAAATATAAAGGCCATGCAGATCGTAGCCTTTAAACTCGCGGCGGTCTCGCACGTTTCCATCTTCGTCATAGCTTTCGTTTAACCGCCAACTATTATCAACAGCTTGACGATTTAAGCGAGTCAGTTGCTCCGAGTCGTTGTACCATTTTTTCTCTTCGACTAAACCATGCTCAGCGGTTTCAACATGTTCCATTGAGCGTGTTAACTGACCGCTTTCATCATAGCTACGGGATGTAAGCAGTTTTCCATCGTCGTTACGCTTTTCATATTGCCTTAGCTCGCCGTTCTCGTAATACAGCTTAGTTTCGCCTACTCGTTTACGATTTTTATATTCTTGCGTTCGTTTAACCGAACCATCCTCATAATAGTCCGTCGACAAACCATTGAGCACACCGTCCTCATAAAAGGATTCTTTAACCAAATTCCCTTCAAAGTCCCAACGTTTTCCTATCCCTTGCTCAACATCATCTTTATATTCAGCTTCATACTTAACCTGACCATTTTCATAATAATGACGCATCAAACCATTACGTTCACCGTCTTTCATGGTTTTTTCGGTCAATAAGTAACCTGTCGACGCATAAGTTCTGTAAGGTCCATTGAGCTCACCATCTTTATAGGTCATCTCACGTTTTTTATGACCATTTTTGGAGTAAACGGTGGTTTCACCTTGCTGTTCACCATTAGTATCCCGCTGACCTTCCGATCTTAAAACACCAGATTCAAAATAGGTTTTATACGGCCCAATCGCTATGGCCTCAGCAAAATTAAGGGAATCAGCACCGGTTTCATAATAAGGCCCGCCATCAATGTAGTTGATATACAGGCGAAAACCGTCGTCTGTCTTTTCTACTTTATCTAATAAATATTCGGCTTCACTTCTGTCATCTGTTGGCTGTAATTCATCATCCAGCCATTTAATTGACTTCTCAGCTTCAGCCACTGTTTTTGGTGCTTCGTTATTCTGCCCGCTTTGCTCGGCAGAAAAAGCAAAGGCATTAGACACAATTAAACTGGAAGCGATAGCAAAAAGTACTTTACTGAAAGTCATTAATTGGCCTCCTGTAAAGATTCAAAATCAGGCATAGGGGGCAGTTGATGGGTCCATTCTTTTGTTACCGGGTCACCTTTAGCAACAAGTTGCTCAACTTTGTCTACTCGCCCACCAATGCGTAAAAAACCGTCATCGGACACAAATTCACTAAACTCTGTATTTAAGTAGTCGACAGAATAGCCCCCATCTTTCTGTGGCAGGACTGCTAACGCCTTTCCTTTAGCGTTCAAAAAACGATACTTTCTTAAGAACTCACTCATAGCAACTTCAGCTTGCTGTTCATCCCAGTCTTCACCCAATAGAGATTCAACCGGAATCATCCAGCTCTTTTCACCTAAGGCAATATCGACTGGCTGCCATTCAGGCTGCCCGTCACAACGAAGTTTTAAGGCCACTTCAGTATCATAAAAAAAGCGCTGTACACCATCGTCTGTCATTAATTGATAGACCACTTTTTTCGGCATTTTTAAATGCGAAACAACATTACGTCTATTGGGATCAGCGTTTTCTCTCATGACCAGCTTGTGTTTATTTCCCTTACTTTTAGCCTCGGTATTCAACTCACAAACACCCGCCTGTTCAGGGCTTAGAATTAAGTACAGCTGAGCTCGGTCAAAACTGGTAGGCTCTAATTCATCCAATGTCGATGTCGAGAACTCAAGATCCCGGTCATTAACTGAGACTGCCATCTCATCCGATTTGAACAAAGGAACGGTATCAACCGGGGCAATTGAGGTATCACTTCTAAGCGTTTCTTCATCATAAAAAACAATTTTCTTCTCAGAAGTTTTATTGTCTGTAACACGGTTGAATTTAAGTTCAATTGTCTCAGGCAATTCGTCCTCAAAAGCTATTCTCAGAGTTACCGCATAGTCGCCTCGTTTGGCAATAGCTAAAGCGCGGCTCTCTGCACTAGATACCCAGTTAGGTGCCGATGCATCTGTGTCGTAATTTAAAACTGCCCGGCTAACCCCATTTATCTGACTATCGAAATAAGAGTCATTAGTGGCCGTTAATTTCAGTTCAAACTCTTTGTCCTTTTTAGTGGGAGTCAAAATCGCTTTGGCGCCATGCATTTCTATGCTCGAGCCGTCTTTATCTATTGGAAACTCAACAATTTCATAGCTTGTTTCATAGCGTTCCAGAGTCGCTTCTATTGATGTCATTTGCTCAAGATCATCAACGACATCAGTCCAGCCCAAAGGGAGTAAATGTATTAACGTTTCTGATTTTTCGTTACGACTGTCTGTATAGGTGAAAACCCCGTTTTCATGAAGCTTAATATCAAGAGCGTTCCCCTCACTGTCTTTAGCGATAAGGTCTTTCACTTTTATCGACATAGAGCCCATACTTTCAAAACTTACCCCTGGATGGCTATATGTCAAAGAAATACGACCGCCGTAAAAATCCATTTTTCCTGAGTCATTAGCTAATACTTCTGCATCGGTCGCTTTGTTGTTTGAGTTAAGTTCGCTAAAGTCTGTATTATCGATGGTAAAAGGCTCGTCATAACCTAAATGCTCGAGGTTCTGACCATACAGCCAGTCTTCCGGGAAAATTGACGTCACCATTCGCATTGAGCCATCAGATACCGCAGCTTCTTCAGGAAGAGGCATATCCATAATCATGGTTAAACGCTGAGTCCAGCCAGTTTCACGTTCCAGCACAACGTAGCCGAACACTTTTGCCTCATTATTTTCACCTGAAGCAGATAAGGTCACCGTGCTGTCAGTAAAGTCTTCAACCGTAAAGGTAATTTCAGGTAAAGGACTTTTGAGTTCTAAAACCTGAGTCGCGCCTTTTTCAACTTTTAAGTCATTAATAAAACCCGGACGCCCCAACTCATCATTTAATATTTCCTGCAAAGGGTCTATTCCCTGCTTGCGGAAGTCCTCAGGCTCTTCATGAATAGTAAAGTCCACCATTGCACTGGTGTCTTTATCAATATCAACCGTGAACCCGGCATCCATCATTTTCCGAATGCTATCGCCAGAACTTCTACGACCGTCATCTTCAAAGCTCGTGAAATCACCCTGAGGAAATTCCATTCTCATATACTGGGGTCTCATTCTTATACTGTAGATATCCGGTTTATCGGACACTTCATAGTCCAGTAACATCATAGTTTTGAGTCTTTCTGAACGGTTGCCATAATGCTTACTCTCAACCTTGATGTTGGTATCCGAGTACATTTGATACCGTCGCTGCTCACCGTCATCGGGGTTAAACGATAAGATCTTTGGAGGGCCGCTTTCAGAACAAGCTACAACAAGAAGAGCTGAAAAAGCCACGAATGATAGACGCCCTAACATAAGCTTCCTTAAAATTTATAAATGAATATGAATAAAGTCATATGATAAGCAGTATTAAATTTTGGCTCAATACAGTCCTCTGGCCTTAACAGATTCTTTACACTGATAACTCAATTAGGTGATTACTTAATATGACCAGTCGCCCTGTTCTTCCACCAATACAGTCTCATTATTTTGAATAACCTGAAGCAAACCTGATTCAAAAACTTTATAAGTCGTATTTCCGTTTTTGAATTGATATCCCTGAAAACGGCAAGGAGTCACTCCGTCAGCACAAAGTGAATGCAGTGTTTTGCCTTTAAGTTCTATGCGGTTACCTGATATTTTCGAGACTCCGACATAACTCACGTTATCGCATGTGACAGAGCCTTCCTGACAGTGACGCTCAATTTCAACAATATAGTGTTCTGTTGTCAGCGTATCTCCAAATGCTGCACCAGATAATATGAATACACTTAATAACATAAATTTTTTCATCTACTTTTCCCTGCTTACATTACTCAGAAAATAATAACCGGCCAAACCAATTAATAAGCCCCAGAATGAACTGTTAATACCTAAGAAATTGACGCCGGATGCTGTAACAATAAAAGCCATAACCGAAGCCAGCAAAGTCTCTTCATGACTAAATGCCTGGCGGAAATTAACAGCAAGCACCGGTAACAAAGCTAAGCCAGCCAGAGCCGATGTCGCTTCGGTTGGTAAAGCCAGAAACAACCCAACAATTAATGACCCGGCAAGCCCGGCAATGATATAGAAGACGCCGGCCGCCATAGCTGCTTTGTAACGCTGACTACGATCGGTATCGGCATCTGCGGTTTGACAAATAGCGGCGGTAATTGCGGCCAGGTTTATTGCGAAAGCCCCAAGCGGAGCCATAATGACACCGAATAATCCGGTCACCCGTAACAGCGGCGACAGTGGCACCGCATAGCCATTACTGCGCAGCATCATAATGCCCGGCAGGTTCTGGGAAACCATAGTGACAACATATAAAGGAATCCCAATTCCAACCAGTAAAGAGAAGTTAAACTCAGGCCATACCCAGACCCAATCGGGGGCGGAGACAATCAACTGGCTTGCATCAAACTGCTTTGTCAGCACCGGCAAGCCCACTGCAGCCAGCAACACCCAGAAAAAAACCAGCTTAGGTGTCAGCTTCCGCATCACAAAATAAACAATGACTAAAGTTGCAGTAATTAAAGGCTGATTATCAAAGGCCGGAACTAAAGCCAACACAAACTTAAGTAAAATGCCGGCCAATATAGCAGCCGCTATTTCGACCGGAATGTATTTTAATAGCCGGTCAGAAATACCGCTTAGGCCACTAAGTAAAATTAAACCCGATGAAAAAATGAAAATGCCGACCGCCTCGGCGACTGAAACACCGGCAAGGGCAATAATGAGCAGGGCAACACCCGGTGTAGACCATGCCGTCAGTATCGGGGCTTTGTACCGCCACGAGAGAAGAATACTGCTTAGCCCCATAGCTAAACCTAAGGCGAGCAACCAGGAACTCTGCAACTCAACCGAGCCATTGAGGCTTTTTACGGCTTCCAGAATTAAAACAACCGCACTGCTGTAACCAACAAAAACCGCTGTCGCCCCAGCCATAATATGAGAAATGGAAAACCTCATGGCACTTCCTTTGTGGTCTGTTTATATCGCTTCGTTTCTTCTGCGTATTTTAATTCTATTAATTGAAGCCACTAATACGAAGCTCAGTAGCATTAATAAAAACCAGGAGCTTAATTTGGCAATCGGCACCATCTGCCACTCGCCAGACTGGTTCGGATAAATCCAGATATTGGCATAAGTGGCAATATTTTCAGCAAACCAGATAAATAGCGCAACCAGGAACCATCCCAGTAAAAGAGGCATACTACGATGTGTGCTGTTGATTTTGTAATAAATAGCTGTCCGATAAAACAGAAAGAATGTAAAAGCCAGTAAAACCCAGCGCATATCCCAAATATAGTGGTGACTAAAAAAGTTGATATAAACCAGAGTTACTAACACCAAAGTGAGGCTCTTGGGCGGATAATAAGAGTATTCAAATTCGAAGATGCGCCAGACCCGGGCAATATAACTTCCGACGGCACTATACATGAACCCTGTAAATAGAGGCACGTTGGCAATACCAAAGACATAATCTTCCGGATAAACCCAGGCGCCTATTGCGTCTGAGGTTTTAAACAACTCCATAACCGTTGCTACAATATGGAACACCAGAATGACAACGCATTCACGCAGAGTCTCAAGCCTGAAGACTAAAAGAAGAATTTGAAAGCCGATGGCGGCCAGAAAAATGAAGTCGTAACGATGTAATGCTTCCAGCGGATACCAGAACTTGGTTATCAACATGAGTGCCAGTAAAAAACCACCGAAAACACAGGCGTAAGCTTGTTTTACACCAAATAACCACAGTTCCTTTGCAAACGTTTTGATGTCCATATCTTCAACCCAGAGAATTCAGAACAGGTAAGGCACTGAATAATAGTGCCTTACCTGCTGGCAATTTAGAAGCTAATGGTAACACCAAACCAGAAGTTTCTGGCTTTATCTTTCACATTGTAATCATCGGTGAAAACAACTTCGCTAACGGCACCTCGTCCGGTAACGTATTCAAACTCACCATCACCGTTAAGGTCAGTATAAGTTGTTGAGTAGGTTGTGAAATCGCGATCCAATAAGTTATTGATGCGCAAGTTCAAGTCTACCGACTCCGTTAACTTGTAGTTAGCGCCTAAGTTAAACAAGCTGTAGTTCTCAAAGTACAGTTGTTGTTCGGTAACACTGTCATAACCACGGTAGCGATCGGAACGGAACTCACCTTGTAAGTAGATAGAAAGATCATCCGAAGCACTCCAGTTCAGCCATAAATTGGCCATGTGCTCCGCTGTATTCGTTAAAGGCTGACCAATCTGACTACCGCTTTTCTGCTCGCTGTCTGTCCATGTATAGTTACCGCGTAGTGACCAGGCTTCGCTTATTGCGTAACGCGCGGCCACCTCAACGCCCTGCACATCGACTTCGTCAATGTTAATACTTTGCGCCCATGAGTCATAACCGAGCTGCTCATATTCACCTAAGTTAACGCAAGGACGCACGTTGTCGGTTGCTTCACAGCTTAAAACTGTATCGCCACGGGCAATTTTGTCCTCAAAGCGCGTATTAAAGTAGGTGATGTTAAAGTTGTGATCGCCGTTATCTGAATTCCAGTAAAGTGCAATTTCAGAGTTTACGCTGGTTTCAGGCTGTAGCTCCGGATTACCGGCAAAAGGCATGGTTCCCTGTCCACCAAACCCAACGATGCCATCATACAAGTCGGTGGTTTTCGGCGTTTTATAACCGGTGCTAACGCCTCCTTTCAGCGTCCATGCGGAACTCAGGTTATAAACCGCATAAAGGCGCGGCGATACCTGACTTCCGAAAACGTCGTGTTTGTCGTAACGAACACCGCCGGTCAGGGTGAAGTCAGCAATTGGCATCCAGTTATCTTCCACAAACAAAGAGTACATTTTCTGCTCTTGAATAGCGCCAGCACTGCCTTCCTCTAAACCAAATACACCGTCTTCCAGCTCACCATCAATAAGCTGACCGCCAATAACAAAGTTATGATGTCCGGCAAAACCAGAGACAGGAATGTCCAGTCGTGCATCAACGGTATACTGACTGCTGTCTAACTGACGAGCCGGCCGTGGCAAGAAAGTTTCTTCTGCAATTGAGCGCCGCTCATCTTCGCCCAAGCCAGCATACTCACCGGTGCCATCGTACATTTCCTGCAATAACAAACGCTCATCCACGCTTAACGGCAAAGTTCTGCCATTATTTTGTGTGTCTACATAGGATAAGGAAATCATGCTGGTACCAAACGACCAGTCCGCATCATGCGCGATTGACCACCAGGTACGATCAAAAGTCTGATCCGCCGCATAACCTGCACGAGGGTTTACATTTCCTCCACGCGCCTGCCAAAGAGCTTCTATACTGTCTTTGGTGCCCAGAGGATAAGTAATAGTGTCATTTTCAACATCATAAGAAGGCGTGTTGTCGTATGACTGATGTGAGTCATCGTAATCAAATTTTATATGATGATTCTTTGCTGGCGTGTAAGACAAGGAGAACCCGTAGTGCTCGTCTTTGTTGTCAACAGTACGCCCGCCACTGCCAAAACCCAGCTGACGAACATGTACCGTGCCATTTGGGTCAACTGCTGGCTCAAATTCTGGAGAAGACGCCTGCTGGTCATACAGGCTGCCACGTACTCCCAGGCTTAAAACATTTTTAATTAACGGACCTGTGGCACTGAAGTCCGTTGTAAAGTCATCACCAAAATTGTCGTTCGTTTGCAGACTACGTCCGAAGGTTACAGCACCTGACCAGTCCTCCGTGTGCTTTTTAGTAATGACGTTAATGACACCGCCAAGCGCATCGGCGCCATATAAGGTGGAAGCCGGACCACGGATAACTTCAATTCGGTCAATGGTTTCCAGTGGCGGAATATGGTTAAAAGCATTGCCACCGAAGTTATTCGGATAAATATCACCATGGTTGTTCTGTCGTATACCGTCCACCAGTATTAACGTGTAGTCGCCGGTTAACCCCCGCATACTGATACTGCCCTGGCCGGTTTTATCGCGGCTGGTTCCTATATCGATACCTTCCTGATACTTCACCGCATCGAGCAGCGAAGTGAAAGAACGCGAGCGGATTTCTTCATTTGAGATAACAGAAATACTTGCAGGTGCCTCGGTAATTTTCTGCTCAAATCCAGCGGCTGTTACGACAATACGCTCAATATCGTCAGGAACCGTGTATTCGTCTGCCAAGGCACTACTTCCTAGAGCCGATGCAATAAGTATTGCCAGTGAACTGGGTACAAGTTTATCCATTTCTGTTTATCCTTAAATGTGTGAGTTAAGCGGTTGCGTATGCTACCCATGCTGTTTACAAATGTAAATACAAATAACAACAATTCGCATTACTAAAAACAAAAGCGAGCTAAATCCTCATTTTTTTCGTAGAAGAAGAACCTGTATTTAAAGTATCTGGAGTGTAGTTTTGACGAATTTGGCTTTTGACGTTTATGGCACGCTTATCGACGCACAAGGTGTGGTTTCAACATTAAGTTCATACCTTGGCACAGACAAAGCAGAGAGTTTTTCCGGTCGTTGGCGTGATAAGCAATTAGAGTATTCGTTTCGTCGCGGACTTATGCGGCAGTATCAGGACTTTGCAATTTGCACTAAGGAAGCCCTGGAGTTTACCAACAACGAATACGGTTCACCTTTAAATGAAGAGCAAAAAGAAGACTTGCTCGATACCTATACGCATCTACCCGCATTTGATGATGCCAGGGCGGCGCTTAGCAAGTTGAGCTTATCGGGCATGGGTTGCTTTGCTTTTTCCAACGGCAGCCAGGAGGCCGTTTCTGGGTTACTGGAGAAAGCCGAATTAAGCAGCTATTTTAATGAGGTTATAAGCTGCAAAGACATTAAGAGCTTCAAGCCTGACCCGGAAGTTTATCAATACTTTCTTGATAAAACGGACGGTCAGGCTGATAGCACCTGGCTTATCTCCAGTAACAGTTTTGACATTATTGGGGCTAACGCCGCTGGCTGGAAAACCGCCTGGGTAAAACGGACTAAAGAGGCTCAGTTTGACCCATGGGGAGTCGAGCCTACCATTACCGTAAGCTCGCTTTCACAGCTGATTGAAAATATAAAATAAGGTTTAAAACTCGTACGACAGTTCAAAGCGAACGGTTCTTGGCTCCATTACATGATAATGCAAGTCTTCCACACCGGTTGCCGACTCGCCCGGCAACCGCGATGCATAAAAGTAGTCTATGTCGTGATCATTGCTATCAAACAGATTAAGAACCTGCAGGTCCATCGCCCAAGCGTTCCATTTCTTGCCAACCATGAAGTTTACAACCGTCGAGCTATCGGAACGCTCTGAGTTGTCTTCAACCAACGGACGCTCTCCCAAGTAGCGTAGACGAACCGTTGAAAACCAGTTGTCATCAAAGCGTTTTGTCACGCCCAGTTGAAGAATGTCTTCCATAGCACCAGGTATTTCCTGTTCAAGCACATTGCTGTCATCAAACTCAGCATCGGTATAAGCGTATTCAAGATCAAAACTTAGCTGGTCACTGTAATTGTAATAAGCAGCCAATTCGATGCCCTGGCGTTTTGATGGACGGCTGGCCTCTGTATTACCAGCGTCTCCCACAAACAATAACTCGCTGTCCTGTTCTAATGACCACAGTGCCAGTGAACTGTTAAATTTGGCATTAGGCCGCCAACGCACGCCCACTTCGTAACCAAAGGTTCTGACCAACGGATCAACCGAATCAACAGCGTCACCATTATTCGGGTCAATAATCGTTACCGTGCCTCTTGCATCGTTGGAATGAAAACCCTGCCCGGCTGACAGATACAACTCCGCATCGTCAGTTAATAAGTAGTTCGCACTTCCTTTAAAAGACCAGAGGTCATCCGAAGTTTGACCGTTGTTCGGAGTAAGTGCCACGTTATAGATATTGGCATCAACTAAAGAGTTAACGCCAAAATCAAAGTAGTCATAGCGCAATGAAAGGTTGGTTCTCAGCCTGCTGGTCCACTGATAGTCGTAACTGGCATAAACGCCGGTGCTCCATTCGTTAACCTGGTCGCTTCTTACTGTACCCAGTCGTTCTCGTTGCTGCGACTTGTGCAGGCCAACTTCGCCAATGTCGTCATAGCGAGTTGAGAAGCCCAAAGTCAGGTTGTTATCCGGATGCCAGCTACCTGATGCTCCGTAAATTTTTCGGTCATCAACCTGTTCAAACTGGTCACCCAGAACAGGTTCATCAAGGTAATACGTGAAGTTTGAGAATAACGACAATTCGTAGTCGATAACATAGGCGGTTAGCGCGTAATCGGCGGTCGTGTATATGGCATTAACACTGTAGCGATGGGTTTTGCCGCCTAGAGTGTCATCAATTGAACCCAGCTCATCAATAATACTCTGGTTAACCGCTCGCGCAGGAATTTGGTCAGCACTGTTCCACTCATTCTCGTAACCCATAGCTCCAAAGGTAAGAACACCCTCAGAAGTACGGATGCTATGACGTACTACCGCATTGATTTTATCGACGTCCTCGTCAATATCTGTCCAGGGACCATCATAAGTCTGATATTCAAGCCCGTATAATGTCGTGTTAGTACGGTTCTGAGAAACGCTGTCAGCCAGCAACACCCGTTGGTAAGCGTCTTCACCCAGGCTTACTTTTGCAAGGCCTTTTTTCCGGTTCATTTGGGTGCTGAAACCCACGCTACCGGCACTGGAAAAGTCGCCCACATCACCGTGATAAGAACCTTTCTGATAGGTCACCTGTTCAATCAGCTCAGGAATAAGAAAGTTAATATCGGTATAGCCGTGACCGTGTCCATGAGTTGGCATATTCACCGGCATACCATCAACATAAGTGGCGAAATCGGTGCCGTGGTCAAGGTTGAAGCCACGTAAAAAGTACTGGTTCGCTTTGCCGCTGCCACTGTGCTGAGTTGCACTCATTCCCGGAATAAGCTCCATTAACTCGCCGGTGCGCAACATAGGCCGAATTTCTATTTCAGGTTGCCCCAGCACACCTTCAGAAGCCGACATGGCCTGCCCCAGCAAATTCGCCTGATGCCCAGAAACTAATATTCGTTCAATACCATCGTGCGCCTCTACCTGCGTAGAGTTAAACAAAGCACCTGAAACAACCACAGAAAGAAATGCGAGCTTAAAAGTCTTCATTGACGGAGTTATCCCTTCTCAAAATTTTTCGCAGTTTACCTTACAGAAATCGCTCACAGTTAAAATTTGAGAGCAAAAGGCTAAATCTGGCGACAAAGTTAAAAACTGGAGCCCGGTTGCTTAAGGAAGGCTTCCTCATCAGCGGTAGATTCACGACCCAATATGGCATTTCGGTGCGGGTAGCGGCCAAAACGATCAATAATTTCTTTATGTCTCACTTCAAACTGATAGTTGTTTTCCAGGCCTGGTTGGTCGAAAAGCTCAATAGCCTGCTTGTGAATAAACTTCGACTCACTGTGCATATAGGGCATGTATAAAAAAGATTTCTCCTGGGGCTCTAAGGATTCGTCTGCGCTCTGAGCTACAGCTTCCTGCGCCAGCACCAAAGCTATAGCGTCCTGTGCAAAGGCTTTCGGGGTATCCCGATAGATATTTCGTGAAAATTGATCGAGTACAATAATTTCGGCTAAACGCCCTTTTTCAGTCCCACGCCAATGCCAGAGCTCCCCTTTTTCAGCAGCTTCCAGGGTGGAAGAAAATCGTTTCTTAATCGATTTATCCAGCTCGTCACTTTTGACGAACCATTGCTTTGGCGCCAGCTCATTGAACCAGAACTCGAGAACCTCGTTCGCTTTAGCAACCATTTAAAGTCTCCAAAAAGTTAAGTTAAACACCGATAACGCAAATGATAATGGTTTTCATTAATGCATTTTTTGTGGTTTAATACGGCTCTGACAAAAACTAAACAAATCACCTTTACTATTATGAAAGCACGATTCAGAGACAGTATGACCTGGCTCCATACGTGGGCTGGATTAGTTGTAGGCTGGATACTGTTTGCGGTTTTTCTTACCGGAACATTAGCCTATTTCCAGTTCGAGATTACACAATGGATGCTGCCCGATGTAAAGCAACACGCAACTCCCGAAAAGGCAGTTGCACAAGCGCAAGACTACCTTGAAAAACAAGCCTCTGACTCACCGGGCTGGTCTATTACCTTGCCCGATGAGCGCTCCCCCATTACCACAATTTTTTGGCGTGACCCGAATGCCAGTAATGGTCGTGGTTTTGAATTCGCCGTTCTTGATGGTGATGGTAAAAGAATTGAGCAACGTGAAACCCGCGGCGGCAACTTCCTTTATCGCTTTCATTTTGATCTTCACTATATGCCAGTATTTATCGCCCGCTGGCTGGTTGGCATATGCGCCATGCTTATGCTGATAGCCATAGTTACCGGTGTGGTCATACATAAAAAAATATTCAAAGACTTTTTCACTTTTCAGCCCGGTAAAGGGCCACGCAGCTGGCTCGACGGGCATACTATTACCTCGGTATTAGCTTTACCTTTCCATTTTATGATCACCTACACCGGCTTAGTCACATTAATGCTAATGTATATGTCCTCAGCCGTGTCGTTAAGCTATGGCGACAGAGGTGATTTTTTTAACGACCTACAGTCCCAACCCCCTACACTACAGGCTAGTGGCGAAAGCGCAGATTTAGCTGACTTGCAGGAGGTTTATTTTAAAGCGCGGGAAGACATAAAGGGTAATCCTATTCGTTTAGCGCAAATTAGTAACCCCGGAGACAAGAACGCCGCGGTCACTTTTTACGAAGCACCGACCCAGTCACTTATGTCAGATTATACAACACTGACTTATTCAGCTGTTAGCGGTGAGCAGTTGCATGCCCAGCCCGTAGAAAATAGCGCAGAACTGACACGGCGCACCATGATAGGCCTGCACGCCGGACGTTTTGCAGACACCCAACTGCGTTGGTTGTACTTCTTTTTAGGAATTCTGGGCACCTTGATGATAGCCACAGGTCTGGTTTTATGGTTTGAGAAACGCAGAAAGAAACTGCAAGACAGCGGAAGCCTGTCATTCGGCCATTATCTAGTCAGCGGATTAAATGCCGGCTTTATTATGGGCCTTCCACTTGCCGTTGCCACTTACTTTCTGAGTAATCGGTTACTGCCCGTAGCGGCCGATAACCGGGCTGAACTTGAAATTGCCTGGTTCTTCTTTGGCTGGTTGTTAATGGTCTGCTATCCGCTGCTTCGCGGCGCCCGAAAAACCTGGCGAGACGGCGCACTGCTTAATGCCATTGCCTACCTGAGCTTGCCCATTGTCAGCTTTATTACTGTCGACCGGCACCTTCTGAATTATCAGTACCCGCGCGACTGGCCTTTATTTGGCATGGATATCAGCTTCATTTTAACGGCAGCCGCGTTTTTAGGACTCACTTGGTACCTGTTTCGCAAATGGAATTCAAAGGAGACGCAAAATGATGTTGAAAGATAAAATAGCCAATGCGCCATCCAAACTGACAATAAGTTATCGACTTTTGCTCGCGACTGTCGGTGGGTTCATTTTCACATTGATTGTTACAGTCTTCACGCCTGAACTGCTTTTATGGGCTTTTGGCTGGAACAAAGCCACAAGCCTAATGTGGATGATGCTCCTGAGCTTCGGTGTTTACTGCGGTCTGGTTATGTGGATTGTCGCCACCCGGAAACTACTAAAAACAAGCCTGATACTGCTGTTATGCGGAGTTGCCCTGTCTTTTAGTTTTATCCAGCTGCAGTCTCATAACGCAGGGAAACCAGCGGAAACCGAGGTGACACCATGATATCAGTTGTCATTTGGTTGCTTAGCTTAGCGGGCTTTTGGCTCTTATGCATTGTTACAGCGCGCCACCGTAAGTTATTTAATTTAAAACCGTTAAACCAGCGTGCCGAGCGGATCTATAAAATTGCAGGCTTTATATTGCTCGGTCTTGCTCTCGCCTGCACAAGTTTAATGCCAAACCCTGTAGACGGAATACTGGTCTGGTTTGGTATTCTGACTTTCGCCTCACTGTTTATTTCTGCTCTAATAGCCTTACGCCAGCAACGTAAACGCAGGGCATAAAAAAAGCCGGTGCTTTTGAAGGCACCGGCTTATTATATTCAGCCGCTTAAAACTTGTAATTAAAGCTCAAAGTGTAATCGCGTGGCTTGCCATAACGGTAACCGTTTACGAAGCCTTTTTGACTGTAATACTTCTCATCGAACACGTTAGACATGTTAAGTTGCAGACTCATACTCTCGGACAACTCATAACGCGCCATCAGGTTCACTAACGAGTAGCCGTCCTGCGTAAACCTCTCCATTTCTCCTGTACCAGGATTACGGCCTGTTGAGTAAACCTCATCCCGCCAGTTTACACCTCCCCCAATAGTCAACTGAGGCATTAGTTCAATGAACTGATAAGTGGTAAATAACTTGAACTGCTTATTCGGAGTATCAGTATTAACCGGGCTTCCCGAAGCATCCTCAGCGTCAAATTGAGAGTATCCTAACGATATATTCCAACCATCGACAGGCTGACCAACAACTTCAACTTCAAAGCCCTTACTTTCTGTGCCTTGAGCCGCAATATAAGCGGTTTGTTGTTCTGGTGTCGGAACGTAATTAGGGTCAGTTTCGGCCAGGTTGTCTTGTGATATTTTAAAGACAGCAATAGAGGTGTGCAGTCTGTCATCTAAAAATGTACTCTTCAGGCCAATTTCTTTACTATCTCCGTCCAGAGGATCAAGAAAGTTACCGTTCGCATTTTTAGAGTTTTGTGGCTTAAAAATCTCAGTATAACTGGCGTAAATACGGTGCTTATCGGTTAAATCGTAAAGCACGCCAGTATATGGAACAAAAACACCTGAGTCACCATAACTAACCTGAGTACCATAGCTTACGCCATCACGATCCCAACTTGATACACGGCCGCCAACAATAAACTTCAAATTATCACTAAGCGCTAATCTTGTAGCCGCATAAACTCCTTTCTGTTCGGTAGTCGTGTCTTCTCCGGGGCTGGGTTCATCTTCCCACTCCGGTTCCTGCAAGTCAGTCCACTCGTAAAAGTTATCGACATCGACCCGGTCAAACCCACCACTCATGTCTCCGCCAATTGGCGTAAAGGTATGTGCGAAAGCATCTTGGTCACTGTATAAAGCACCAATAACTACATCATGCATTTGACCAAAGCTCGAGAACTGCCCTTTTAACTGCAGATCAAAGCTATTTTGACTGTTTTCGCCATCACTGTGATAGCGCTGGGCGTTTAATCCTGCGCCTGTTTCCTTATCAACCGTTCCATACACATAAAGTAACTTGGAGGTTTTATCGGCATCCAGACGATTGTAGTTGGCAATAATTTCCCAACCGTTATTAAAGGTATGATTCAAGTTAATAAAATAGTTAGTACTGGTGGTTTCCCAACGCGTCCAATCCGCACCAGTTGTTTTAGAAACATCCCAGTCGGTTTGAGTTCCGTCATCAAAGAATGCTGGAAGCAACCCCCAAGTTGCGCCTTTAGGGTTGTTATGCTGATAGCTACCACCAACTCGTAGTAATGTTGAGGGTGTTAAGTCCGCCTCCATAACACCGTAGAAAATCTCTTTGTTTTCCTCTAAATAATCAACATGTGAATCACTGTCATGCAGCTTTACAACCGCCCGGCCGCGAACACTGCCGCTTTCGTTCAATGCGCTGCCAACATCAGCAGTTATCTGTTTGCTATTCCAGCGACCTGCCGAGACATTAATGTATCCTTCAAGCTCTCTGCTATTAGCATGTTTACGAACCAGGTTTACTGACGCTGACGGGTCACCCACGCCAGTCAACAGACCTGTTGCACCGCGAACAAATTCAATCCGTTCATAAATGGCAACATCGGCTACGGTTTCGCCAGCATCTCCGGCCAGACTCCATGAGGTAGGTACGCCATCAATTTGGTAGTTATCAATCTCAAACCCGCGCGCATAAAAAGTATTACGAACATTGTCCATTTCCGACGCAGAAACACCCACCGCGTTATTTACGGCTTCAAGCACGGTGTCGATATTCTGATCGAACATTCTTTCATCAGTCATAATACTGACCGACTGAGGCGTCTCACGCAGTGTTAAACCAAGACCTGTTGCGGTATCTAACGTTTGGCTGACGGTATATTTGCCAGTTACTTTAATCCGCTCAAGATTTTCATCGTTCGCCGATTTTTCTTTATCCGCATTTTGTGGTGCTGCAGTCGCTGCGAGTGGACTTAATGCCATTGCGATAGCTGCTGCAAGCGGAACGACACGTGCGTTCATACCCCATGTACTCCTTCGCTGTTAGTAAGGAGCAAAAGATAACACAACTACGAATCGTTATCATTTATATTTATCTTGTTTTTGATGCTTGTCCTGAAATAAACATAAAGTTATGTTTTACTCTCAAAAACCAAACACAAACTATAACCTTTAAAGCTTATGCGTCGTTTACTTTGTCTTTTAATTTTCGTTAGTACTTTTCCTAATATGGCATTTGCAGACACTTATACTCTTTACTTTACTCGTCACATGGAGAAAACCGATGAAAAAACTGACCCCGAGCTGAGTATTGCAGGGCAGCAACGGGCGCTCATGCTGGCTCAAACTCTAAAGAACAGTAATATTGAGGCTATATTTTCTACCAATTTTAAACGCACAAAACAGACAGGAGAAGCTCTCGCGAAGCATCTTGGTCTATCCGTTCAGAGTTACCCTTCTAAAGACTTTGATGGAATAATAGCCAGCATCAAAGGCCTGAAAAAGAATGCTCTCATTATCGGTCACAGCAACACGGTATCGGAGTTAGTAAAAGCCGCAGGCGGAAACGCCAAAACACTTGAAGAAGATGACTACGGTGACTTATTTCAGGTTGTTGTTAACGGTGACAGCGTGGTGACAAACAGGCTTTATGTACCGGTTGTGCGTTAGTAATACACACAACCGGCAAATAGTCCTGCTACCGCAACATATTATTCCCAGTGCGTTCTGAACCAAGACATCATTTCACTTCTTATTTCTTTTTTCTTGGGGAAAGAACGATGTCCTAGCCCTTCATATATTGAAAGTTTATGAGTGAACCCTTCTTTCTCAAGCACTTTGTCCAGCGCAATACTGGACTCAACTGAAACACGTTCGTCTTTGTCGCCATGTATCAATAAAATTGGAATGTCGTTATCAATTTCGTCCATCCAGAAAACAGCTGAGCGTTTTCTTAATTCGGCTTCTTTTTCTTCGTCGTAGTTGGGAATCCGCTTTTTATAAAGTTTCTCCATTTCTGGGCGATGCTTCAATCCCTCGAAGAAATCATAGTCTCCGGCATAAAGAACAATAGAATCAACGTCTAAGCCCTGCTTCACCGCTAAAAGTGATTGCATGCCGCCACGGCTGGACCCGAATAGGCCGACATTTTCGGGATTAACATTAGGAAAATGTTCAAACAACTGTGGTAAAGCAACCACGTCATTCACATCGGCACCACCATACTCATCTTTACCGGGAAATTTGGGAAAAGTACCACGATAATTTGAGGCAAAGATGGCGACATTATTTTCTTTAGCTAAGCTGAAAAGCTTTAGGTAAACACGGCCAAAGATCCAAGCTCCAAAACTACCATTGCCACCTCGGTTATAAATAATAACAGGTAAATCTGACTGACCTTCGGGCGCTATATAAAAACCGTTAACAACGGCATCATCAACTTTATAAATAATATTTTTGCATTCCAGATTCTGTTGATAATCTTCAAATTCTTCTTTCTTAAAAAACGCCCTATTTCTCTTTAAGCGTTCCTCAAAATCATCAGCCTTATCACTGCTGCCACCAGAAATCATCTTCATCCAGCTATCATAACTGGCAAAGTCTCCAGTAAAGCAGTCCCTGGTATTCATGAGTTTAACGTTAGGTTCGGCCTTAACTGGTGCCACGGCAAAACTAACAGCGGCTAACAGACTAAAAACCAGAGACTTCTTTATTATTCCTGTCATTTTTTCTGTCCTTGAGTTTAGTGTTATTTTTAATCAAACAATTAACAACTTACTATATAAAACAAAAATAACAACTTTACCGACAAAAAATTAAGGCAGTGGCTGATACCCTTTCCAGTCCGGCACCAGCGGCTGCTTTTTACCGTCAAATTCAAGCGTCACATAGTGGTTATCCACCAAATCGACACACAAGCAGTCATCCACTGCCAGTAAATCGTCTTTATGGATTTGCTCAGCGTCCGCTAAGCCGGCTTTGGAGACTTGAGCGCGAGCCAGTTGTTTTGCAGATTGCGGTGAGTCTGCGACCACCACAGTAAAGTCATGATACTCGGCCAGCTTGTTCGGAAAATAGCCACCAAAATTAACGAAGTACAAGCGTTTTTGCGCAGGTTCATAAGGTGCTTTAGAGGTAAGATGAATGCGGTAGCCATCCACATGGTGCAAATGAACAAAGCTATCCAGGTGCAGCCCTTTTTGCGTACCGAACCACCCTTTTCGAATAGCCGGATAGGTCTCTTCCATGCTCTGCCCCACTACAAAGCGGATATCATGCAACTCAATGTTGGCACCAGGCGCCGTGCCGCCAATATAAACTAGAAAGAGTTTGTTATCGATTTCGTTCATTGTCTTCCCTTACTCATTGCCAATAAAACAGAATCGGGGTACGTCATTGCCGTCTATGTTCACCGTTTCCACAAACATGTCAAAGGGGCGAACCCAAAGTTCCTGTTCCCCATACAGGGGTTGATAAAGCACCATCCACTCTTCAGTTTCGCTATGACGTGCGATATCAATAACGCGGTAACGTCCGCCTTTGTAGTGTTCATAAATACCCGACTTTATGGTCATTTGAGTTTATTCCAATGCTTAAGGTTACTAAAATACTTTGAAAGCATGTTACCAAAAGTTGTCGTTTAGCGGATAATCTCCTTTGTAATGGAAAACTAACCGGTATTTAATTCATGCGCAGCTTTAATCTATTTCTCACTCTTATATCTTTAATTTTCAGCGGCTATTCAATGGCTGCATCAGAATTGACGTTTGAAACACAGGCACTGCAACGTCCGTCACCAGCTGACTCTAAAATCACCTATCACCTTGGTTCAAGAGCAAAGCCAGCAAATATTCTACTGCTTATATTGCAAGGTTCTGACTGCCGGAGTGCATTAAAAAACCATTCTATTAAAGAAGTTTTACCCAAAGTACGACTCGACGCCGATGTTCTGCTCATTGAGAAATGGGGACTGACACCAGAAACCAACGAATGCCCGCAAACTTACATCGACAATGATTCGCCATCACAGCGAGTAAATGATGCCAGGCAGGTGCTGAAACACCTTAACGAAACGAAAAGTTATCAGTCAGTTTACGTTCTCGGCGGTAGCGAAGGCGCCGTCATTGCCGTCATGCTGCGCGAAGCGTTCCCCGGCATTACCGCCACTATCGCATTTAATGGTGGCGGTAATTCGTTTCAGGACGATATTGAGCACAATATAAAAGCATCGACACCCGCAGAGGTTACAGCATCGGTACTTGCCGAGTTTCGCGAGTTTGCAGAGCAAATAAAAGCATCAAAAGAACCCTTTGCCGTTAACTCAAGCCAGCATGGCTACAAGTGGTGGAAGGAGATGCTTACCCTTAAGCAAACCAAAATCGTAGAACGCGGAAAAACACCTCTGCTTATTGTTCAATCGGGACAGGACGATTCAGTAGATCCAGAGCAAACTCATGTAATGATAGAAAATCTGAGTAACTCGGAGAATGTTGACTATCGGTACTTTGAAGAACTTGACCACGGCCTGCGAAAAGAAAATGGCGACAGCATTGATGACTCAGCACTGGCTGTCATGCGAGGATGGTTTCAGAAACACTGAAACGGCATGAGTTGCAGATATGAAAACAGATAATAAAATACTTTCGACCATATACTTGGCGCTGGTTATTATTGGCGCAGGCCTTGTTGGTGGAACCATCATTAAGTCATTTCAAGTGGGTGAATTCACTCTACACAGTTCAGAATTCAAAGATTTTCTCATAGCACTACTTATTTCATCGCTTTACCACTGGTGGAAAGCGCGTAAAGAGAAGGCGAAAAATGAGCGGCTTTAACTCTGTCTAACGTCGGTCAAAATAAGACTGCTCATTTAGCGTTTTATAAACACCTTCTATATTCTGCGGCAGCCACTCGTTATACATTTTTAAATCGGAAAATTCATCAAGCTTGATGTCCTGCTGAAGTGTTTCCAAACTTTTGCCAGCCAACATGCCGTCGCGAACCTCAGCGTATAAGGCTTGAAGATAGCTTAAATAGCGTTCAACATCTTTACGCGTTCCTATATCCGCATGAGCACCAACAAACACATCAAATGGCTTTTCCTCTAACACGGCTTTTGTCGAACGTATCATTCCATGAATGTCATACCCCGGAAGCGTTTGGTAAGGCATGCGACCCAGCACAATCCAGTCGGCCACGAAGAGTACGTTCTCAGGCATAAACCGCATGCTGACAGAACCACGCCCATTGTTTGGCCCGTAATATTTCATTTGAACCGATTGCTCACCAAGCTTAATAGTCAGCTCGTCGTTAAACGTCGTTGTCGGCAGTGCAGTTGGTGTTTTAGTCCAGCGCAAATCCTCATCTGCGTATTCATGCGCAATAACCTCAATACCTTCAGAAACGAATACCTCACCACCTAACGTATGGTCAACATGGTTATGGCTATAAGCCAGGTAACGCACTCGCTGATCAAAGCGTTCTGATAACTCCTTTTTAAGGTATTGAGCCGCGTCTTTGTTGATTGGGTCAGTAACAAAAATGCCCTGCTCGGTCACCATAAATACCGAATGATAATGACCCGCCGAAAACCGATAGACATTGCCCTTAACCTTTTCAATAGCGTAGTCAGCTGCCATTACCGTAGTGCAAGCACTGAACCATAAAGCCAGAGTCAGAAATAGTCTCATTACTTATTGCTCCTCAAGCGAGTTGACCTTTGCGGTATAAAAACGCTTAGCACACCTAATGAATAGTCTTTCACGTTAGCTGCTAATTCTGCATTGTTCCAGAAACAAAAATCGTATCTTTCTCAAACTAACCGAATAGTGGCCGGCAGTTTTGATGCTCACTTAACTCCGCAATATTGCTTACTTTATTATTGTGTTGTGTATTTAACTCGTTTAAGGTCAATTACATAGTAAAAACGAAAAGTTAGATATTGTGCACTCGTTAGAATGAAAATGAGTATGCTCGAATTGGTTTGCCTGTTTTTGGCCTGCTTTTTTGAAAAATAAATTGAGTTATTAAAGGGTTGCGAAGAAAAAGCAGCAATTTAATGAAAGGCTAAATGCGAATGCACAATATATAAATGTTAAATTCAAAGGGAGAATTGAGTGCAATCTGCATTATTCGCACATGAATTGGCAAAAGCTTGGAGTAGGGAGTCTAGCCAATCAAATTTTTCAGAAGTTCAACAATTTAGAGCTTTAATGAGAAGTTTTGGCTCCTTAAAGAAGCCATTCAAGATTGAAGAGTTTCATGGAATGAAACATCAAGTTGTATTTAACGGAAAAGGTAGTTGGGGGCGTCCATCTGCAAGATGTGAGATATCCGACCTGCTGATAATTTCGTACAGAAAAAGCCCTGAATTCCAAGCTAGAGCTACTTTATTACAAGCAAAAAAATCTAACGAGAAACATTCAAATTTGTGTTCGGGGTTCTCCAATACAATCCCCTATACAGACTTCAAAGCTAATCTTGAGCAGTGGGATTTATTGTCTCGCAGGCCGAATGTACTCCCATACCCACCTTTTGACTGCCACCCAGAAATTCTTAGTGGTGCAATTTTGCCTTCGATTGGATCATTAGGGGTATTCCATAGATACTCGGGGAAAGACTACGGCTTCTTTTACGTGGTCGCAGATTTGGCAGTGCCTATGAACTCTCCAACTCGAAAATATGCCAAGCTGAAAACCAAGACAAATAGTCGTTCTAGAACTGTGAATGGCTACACTGAATGTACCTATGCTTGTTGTTTGCCTACCTTTGCAGAAGCATTGTATCGCCTAGAAATTGGTACTCCTATAGAGCCCAAAAATTGTGTGAATAATAAAGACGAAAATTATAGAAATAATTTTAGGGGCTGGTTGCGTGCAGTTTTGTATAGTCATATCGAGATGACGAATAATGAATCCGTATTGGCGAGGGATTTACTTGGGCAAATAGAATCGGATTATGAGGGGGAATTCATGTCAGAACCGCCAAGGCTGCTGCTTCTAAATTGTGACGATTTTGAATTTAACAAGCAAAGGCAGTCGGACGCGTAAACGCGCCGCTGCTTTGAGCGTTATGTTGCTAAGGAAAGTATGAGTAATATTCGAATAGTATTTATTATAACTGGAGTTGTTTTTCTAATTCTAACTCATATCGGTGATACATATTATCGTGATTGGGTGTATACCAATCAAATAGCTGACTTTGGTTTGGTAAACTATTTACCAAGTATTACTGGGACTATTACTGCGATTTTTCTTTTAATAGGACTATCAAAAGAATCTTTCACAAAAGCTCCCGCTTCAGCATTCTGGGTAATGGTTGGTTGCGTAATGTATGAGGTCATGCAGCCCACTTTAGGGACAGGTGTTTTTGATTGGCAGGATTTGGTTGCTGTAGTAATTACAGGTTGTATTGTTGTTTTTACACTAAAAAAATCAAACAATGGTTACAAGCGCAACATAACAAGAAAATAAACAAGGACAAAAAACAGTTGGCTTTTGCTCCTTCGTCGCTAATTTAGCCAACTACTTTATTGCCTCTGAACAAGCCGTTAGTGTTCAAGGAGTGAATTTTGGCAACAAGTTTTATAAGCGAGCACTCAGCTGAATTTGTATTGGTTCCGAGTATGAAAGCCCTCTTGGAGAAGAGGTTTTCAATTGTCGTACCGATTTTTCCTTGGCTATCACGAGAGTTCGGAAATCAGGCAAAAAGCTCTCACGGATTCTCGGGGTTTTATATCTTAGCTCTCTTTCCCAGAAGACCAAAGATCTCTGATGAAGGCGATGTTCTCGTAACAATAAATAGCGAACTATCCGTATACAAAGAAATTGCTCTGAAACACGGAATAACGGTCCTTGCTGGATGCCCTAATGCTACCAACCTCCGGGAATTGGCGACTTGCGATGAGTGTGCATGGATAGATGCAGATGGTTATTACGATTATTTAGAAAATATTAATTGCCTAGGTGGTAAGCGATTAACCGATAAAGATGTTATTGCTTCTGTATCAAGGGGAGAAGTCCATACCATGGAGAGTCTTGAGGAGTTCATACGGGAAACTCGTTATGTGCTGCCGGCTGGTTTCTTTGGTATGCGATATAAACCAGTATATTTTTTAGTGGAAGAACACTAACAAACCAATCAGCTTCGCGCCTTTCAGACGCCGAACGTAGTAAAGCTGCGCCGGTTATTGAGGGGTTATGTGTTCCAGCTTAGAAAGAGGATAAAAAATGAAAGGTGTCGACATGAAAAAGAAAATCGATAAATCAGTAAAGAGACATTTCGGTCAAGCACTTTTGGTGGCTCTTGCTCCCATTGTTTTTATCCAACTTATTGCATATTTTTCTTCAAACAATTACGACACTTTGTCGATTTTACTCTCGCCAATTTGTGTACTTGGTGGTTGCTCTTTATTATTGAAACTTGTTCTCCAAGATGTCTATGCCTCGAAGCACGAAAGCACATAACAAGCCGTGGCAGTTCGCGCCTGCCGGCGCGTCGGACTCTCTACGCTCGCCACGGCACAGCGCCGTTAAGTACATAATGAGATAACCCAAGAATGTCAGGAATATTCAAAAAGAAGAAAGTAATACTCAGGCAAGATCTAGGTTCAGAAGTTGAAGGTGCTTTTGGGGCTTCCGAGTACGAATGGTGCTGGACGGTAAAAGCTGTTGATGTCCAAAAATTTCAAAATTCTATTGGTTCATGCTCCTACCCACTCCAAGGCTTAGTAGTCGCGCTATCAGCCCCTTAAATCATCATCAAAACTGCCCGCTTACCCCCAGCAAGAACGTCCGCCCATTAGAGGTTGTGTTGTAAGCGCGGTCACTAGAATCACTGTAAAGCTCTTCGCGGACATTGGTCAGATTCAAAGCTTCGAGGGTTAACTTAAAGTTATCAGACAGTTGGTAGTGAGCGGCCGCGTCAACGTAGGTGGTGTCATGGTAGCCGGATTCATCCTGGTCGGTATTGCCTGCCTGCACAGACAAAATATAGTCGCTTCGGTAGGCCGAAGAGATACGCGCTGACCAGTCGTCAGCTTCATAATAAAAGGTCAGGTTGTAACTTTGGTTCGACAATCCGGCAAAGGTCTTTACCTGATTTTCACCGGTGCCCTGCACGTCTCGGTACAGCGTATCACCGTCTGCCCAGGTATAGTTGGCAATCATGCCGAGTCGGTTGAAGGGCTCAGGCAGAAAGTCAAAATCCCGCGAGAACGCAAACTCTGCGCCCTGAATAACAGAAGAATCGGAGTTTTCCGGTGTGGTGACAATAAATAAGTCGTCTACAGACTCCCCTTCCTGCAGCAAGGCTTCGGGAAGCCCTAAACTGCCGTAACGTAACAGCTCAGTTTTTTCGACAATGAAGTTATCAATGTTTTTATGAAACAGCGCTAAGGATATAAACCCTTGCTTATTAAAATACCACTCAATAGCAGTGTCTATGTTTATCGATTCGAACGGCTGCAGAAAGGGGTTCCCTAATCCTATTGAACCAATATCGCCGTCATCGCGCGAGGCCTGCGATACGTTCGCAGAAAAGGACAATTTATCTATAGAAGGCCGGGTAATATTTTTGCTCGCTCCAAAGCGCCATAAAACATTATCGGTAATATCCATAACCATATTCAGGCTGGGTAACCAATCGGAATAGTCCCGCTCTATTTCCGTGTAAATACCTTTTGAGATACCCGCAGAAGACAGAGTTGTCTCGAAAAAACGCGCGCCGGTACTCAACAGCAGCGTTTTACTAAACATTTGCGTATCAAGATCGAAAAGAAAATAAGCAGAGTCAGTTTCCTCCTCCACAGAATAATTAGACGTATCAATAATAGACTCTTCACCCAATCTGTAGCCCGCTAAACCGAAGTGTTGCTGAAGCTGAGCTAAATCGCCCTGCAACCAGTTGAAGTCGGGGTGTTGAGTATAAACATCCGTATACTCAGGCGGTAAAAACAAATTACCTTCGTTTTTGGGCGTCAGGCCGTTGGTCGGAAAGTCTCCCTGTACTCGTTCATGCCCGTCATTTGACAGTTTCTTATGGCTGACACCCAGCTTCAGAGAGTTTTGGGGCATTAACCGGTAGTCGAAATCAGCTTTAAACGTAAGCATGTCCGAAGAAATCTCGTTTTCCTGAAAGTAGAGGTCTTTCACCCGAAACGCTGTTGGGTCGGTAGTATCAAATTCAGGCGAACGACTAAGGCCATAAAAGCGATCCTTCTTAAAGTCGGTAATAATATCCACGCCGTCGGTAATGATGTTGACCTTGTTCAGCTTAGGCTGACGGTAGTCAGACGAGTTAACCCCGAGTAAAAAATTAAACGAAGCATCGGGACTCGTTTGCCAAAATGAATTAAAGGTTATTTGCTTAAACTCAGACTCGTTATAGTCCTGCCGGGTTTCAGCTCGCCACGTCGCGTCCTTGTATTCGGCATAAACTACTTCTTTTTCGCTGTCATTATTCACCCATTCCAGAGCTTTTACCTGACGATTATTTTTTACCGCAATATGGTGTTCATCTAAGTCATTGGTCAGTCGGTTCAATAAAATATCAACTGTACTGATAAAATTCTCACTCGGCTGATATTGCAGAGAAGCGGTAATTCCCAAGCGGGTCTGGTCGTTATTCCAGAGCGAATAGCGGTGCCCCCGGGGAAACCAGAATTCGCCGTTAGCTAATTTCTCTGACAGCGCGGGATTATCCGGCCCAACATAAGTTTTATTCTCTTTACGCCAGCGCGTGGTGTTGGTTCCATATTCAGTTGTGTGCCGTTCACTGTAGGCCATTGATACCAGCGCACCAAAGCTCCCCCAGGTATTCGCTATCATTCCGGCCACACGGGGGTCGTAGTGTTGGCTGTTGGAATTGTAGGCCTGTCGGTAGGAGAAAGCTGAAGTAAACTCCTTGTAGTCTGCGGGCTTTGGTGTAAATAACTCTACCGTGCCGCCAATACCGCCCTCTTCCATACGCGCCGAGTAAGACTTTTTCACATCAATTCGATTAAACAGTTCAGAGGCAAAAATATTAAAGTCGAACGCCCGGCTACGGCTAACTGAACCGCGGGCATCCATTGGCGATGATGTTATTCCCAACGCTTCCATGCCATTGATATGCACACGGGTGAAGTCCGGTCCCAGCCCGCGCAGCGATATTTGACGCCCTTCACCGGCTTCCCGGGTAATCGAAATACCGGGCACGCGCTGCAGTGAGTCAGCTAAGTTCAAGTCCGGAAAATCGGCAATATCTTCGGCCAGTATCGAGTCCTGTGACACCATTGCCAGACGCTTATATTCCCGCGCTTTAAATAAAGAATCGCGGAATCCGGTAACAGTAATTTCTTCAATAACCTGGTTAACTGGTTTGCTTTCTGCTGCAGGCTCCGGGGACTTAACTACATTGTCCTGACAGATCTCAACCAACCAGCCGGAAGCGACATTACTCGCGCATAAATTGCTGTCTTTCAGCAGCTCTTGCAGCAGGTCCTGAGCTGTAAACGAGCCTTTCAGTGCCTCAGTGTGTTCATTAGAAACTAAAGCAGGGTCGAACAATATGGTCTGGTCGGTTGTGCGGGAAAACTGAGTTAATGCGTCTTTTAAGGGTTGCGCCGCAAAAGTCACATCGAACTTCGTGCCTTCTGCGGCCAGGGTTAAACTGGAAATAAGTAGTAGCCAGCTAAATCTACGCATTTTCAGATGACATAATTCATGGTGTTAAACGAATCTGTTGAGGCAAATACTCAACGTTTAACGCATACATCTGACTCAACAGCTTTAAAGTTTGTTCCGTGTCATTCAGGCGAAAGCGCCCTGCCACCTTCCGCGAACCTAGGTTCGGATCAGCCAGCACAATAGGCGTTGAACTGTGGCGGTTCAGTCTCTCAATCAGATAAGTGAGGTTCTCATTGCTAATTTCTATCCAGCCCGAACGCCAGTCAATCAGGTTGTTCACATCAACCTTTTGCACCACGCCAAAACGCCCACGGGATAAGCGCATCTTCTCTCCGGCTTTTAATAACACCGGGAAGCTTTCCTGCTCAGCCTGAACCTCAACAATACCTTCGTAAACGGTGACATCAATCTGATCCGTGCCCCGGTCGATATTAAATTCCGTGCCGACCGCCGTAACACTGGCATCACCAACGCTAACCACAAAAGGACGTTTCTTGTCCTTAGCAACAGAAAAGTACGCCTGCCCTGACTCTATGCGCAGGTCTCTCTGCTGCTCGGAGTAGTTCACCATAACTTCACTTGAAAGCTGCAGTTGTAATGCACTGCCGTCGGATAACTGATGCGTATTTTCCATTGGCGACTGCGCAGTAAACACTGTCGGCTCCGAAGTTTCATTAAAGCGACCGGGCAACATGACGGTAATAGCAACAACCAACGCACAGGCTGTAGCTAAGCCCATTCCCCATTGAGATGCTTTTTTCACCGGGCGTTTTTGTCGCTTTTTCAGTTGTTCGAAAGACTGCTCCAGCGCAGGGTCCTGCCAGGTAGCCAACATGGACTCAAATACCTGCTGATGTTGAACATCGGCCTCTAACCACTTAATAAAGCGCTTTCGGCAAAGGGTATTGAGTTCACCGTCAGAAAGCCGATCCATCCATTCCGCGGCTTCAGTGTAAATACTGTCTTGTGAGGTATTATTGACTGTCTCTTGCATCTATTTTGTCTTACTGTCTATGTAACGCTGAATGTCGGCCAGTGCCCGGGTTATGTGCCGGGTAACGGTTTCCATACTAATTCCCAGTTGTTCCGCAATGGCTTTGCGGCTTTCACCATGCAGCCGCCTCAGCTCAAACGCCCGCCGCCGTTGCTCAGGCATGTTTTCGAGCGCCTGAGAAATCAGCTCAATACGTTGCGCTTCCTCCAACAAATATTCCGGGTTTGCTTTTGGTGAATCAAGGTTATCGATATCGTCATCGCAGTCTACAGGACGTGCCGTCAGCAGATTACGAGCCACCCGAATCGCATACCCTATTGGATTGTTGATGGTACTTTTCCGGGATTGTTCCAGTACCCGCGCCACAGACTCCTGATAAATGTCGGCAGCCTCTTCACTACACCGCGTCCGGCCGGAGAGGTAACGCCGCAACTGGGCGTTATTGGTTAAACAATCGTAGAGTTTACTGTTGTTTGTTTTATTGGACATATCAGCTGCTGGTGCACCCTGGCGTTTTGCTGAGATAGCCAAGGGTACACCTTCATTATGACAGTTCTGTGGATCTCGTTCGCGTCGGGGCACCGAAATCATTTTGCTTTGTCGATATAAACAGGGTTGCTGTAAAACCATAAGTCGGTCCACGGGTTCTCGCCTTTAACATCGGGTTGTGGCTCCAGCTCCTTGGCACGGTTGGTTCCCCGAACTCGTATATAACCCGCTGATTCTGATGCCGGTAATTCAAACGTCATCACCTGATAATTACCCTGCCGAGTCCAGTCGTCCGGGTAGAAACGCTTAATAACTTCAGTGGTCGGGTTTACATTGTTTGCGGCGAACTCCTTTTTGCCGTGCACTTCACCATAAATGAGATCGACGCGCCCCACCGAGGGGTTATCGTCGTGATAATTTGGTGTGTCCGGGTCTAAAAAAGCGATAATGACCGTGGAGGGTTGATTGTCAGCAACCAGTGTCTCACCAATGCTGGCGGTTTTTTCCGACTGTGACACTGAAACATAAAGTTCGGTAATAAGATCTCCCGTAGTAACAAACACCTTGCCACCGCGTAAACCGTCTAAAACACTGTCATAGCCCTGCTGAGCATGGACATAGGTCTTGGCATATTCGCCCGGCCAGAAGTCGGTACGGCCTTCGGTGTAATGCGCATGACTATCAGAAACTGCGGTAATGCTCCAGCGTCGTCCCTCGCCTAAAAAGCTGTCCCACACGCCGCCGACAATGGCCGTCATCTGGTCAGTACCGCCGTGCGTCGGATACCCATAATATTCTGCACGAGTTCCCTCAGGGTCAATTGATCCGTCCGGGTTAATTGTCGCGGCCTGATGCCCGGGAATACCGGTCATGCCCGTAATGACATCCGGAGCGGTATCCTGCCACAGGCGCATTTTTTCAGGCGTCACTTTTTTAAAACGCCCCAATTCATCCGCCTGACGAGCCGGGTGATTCACCGATAATACCGGGCGCGGGCTCATCGCCTGCATAGCTTTCAGCGTCTTTAACATGAAGGCTTCGGTATCGCGTTCAAACTCATTAGGAAAAGCCTCGCGTCGGTTAAACTGGCTTTCTATGGTGTAGAGCTGCTGCGCTTCTTCATCGGTATGAGGAATAATTAAGGTGCTGTGGCGCGCATTGGGGGTATCGAATTCCATTCCGTAAAACTGCAAAATACCCGGCACCGCTTTACGGGACGCAACCAGTTCGGGATAAGCCTGCTCCAAATTGACCCGGCTATGCTTCGGACCGCCGTGGTCAGTGGTTACCATCCATTGCAGGCCATGCTGTTTAGCCATTTGCGCATTCAGCGCGGTAAAATAATGAGCGTCACCAAATAAAATGGGCGTAGGCGGTTGCGTGCTAGTGTCCCACTTTGCACTAAACTTGCCATGAATATGGTGGTCACCCGCCAACCATTGTTTATTACCTGCAGGCTTAAAATCATAGTTATCGGATGTTGAAATCGTCTTTGCACAGGCCGATAACAACGTCAGCGCTATGGTGGTACTTATAATATTTTTTACTCGTGACATCTTATTTCTCTTTAAAGCAAAAACCGGGCTCAACCGAGCCCGGTAACATGGGTAAGGAAAATCAGAACTGTGCAGTAATGCCCAGCATCACTGTTCTGCCACTGGTAATAGTGTTGTATGCGCGGTCATGAGAGTCGCTGTAAGACTCTTCACGAACGTTAGTCAGGTTAATACCCTCTAAGCTCAGCTTCACATTGTCCGTCAGCTGATAGAACGATGAAAAGTCGACATAGGTTGTGCCGTGATAGCCGCTTTCATCCTGGTCTGCACTGGATGTCGCGCCGCTGCCATAACGACTGCGATAAGCCGCCGATACACGAGCGCCCCAGTTTTCTACTTCATAATACAGAGTGAAGTTGTAGCTGTTTTTCGACAGACCCGAGAACGGTTTAACCTGATCATTTCCTTCAATACCATAAATGTTACGGTAAAGAGATTCACCATCCGCGTAGGTGTAGTTAGCGATAACACCTAAGTTGTTAAATGGCGCAGGAAGAAAGTCTAAGTCTCTTGAAAATGCCAGTTCAGCACCTTTAATGGTCGACGAATCGACATTTTCCGGACGTTCAAGATAGAAAATACTGTCCATGTTTTTATCTGCCGGCAACAGTTCTTCCGGCAGACCCAGGCTTGAATAAACCACTTCGGTGGTCGTACCGACAATAAAATTGTCGATGTCTTTGTGGAATATGGCCGCAGACGCATAACCAACATCTTCAAAGTACCACTCAATAGCAGTGTCTAAGTTAGTTGATTCAAACGGATCCAGATTCGGGTTGCCCATGGATACACTGGTAATCGCCTCCCCCGAGGTTTGCGAGACCGAGGCGTTATAACTCAACGAGCCCAGTGAAGGACGGGTAACATTCTTAGTCGCAGCAAAACGCCATAAAAGATCCGGATTCAGTTCATAAACCATATTCAGGGTTGGAAGAACATCGGAGTAAGTGCGGGCTGTCTCAATATCTACCCCTCCTGAGACACCAGCTGATGTAATTTCAGTTTCAAAATAGCGTAAGCCAGTGCTTATGCGTAACGGACGACCGGCAACGCTGCTTTCAAAACCATATTGAGCATAAACCGCGTTGGTCTCTTCCGTTACCGGCGACTTATCGTTTTCTGACAAGTCAGAATCATCCAGACGGGTTTCCTGCAGGCCATAGTAAGCCAGCAAATTATTTAAATCCGCCTGGATCCAGTTTTGGTCCGGGTGCTGGTTAAATATGTTAACCAAATCATCGGTTAACGTCAGCTCACCGGCATTTTGTGGTGCTTCGTTCTGCGCATTACTTCTGCTTAGCTGATAAGCACTATTCTCAAACTTCTTATAGTTAGCGCCAAAGGTTAATTCACCGGTGTCGCCAATAAAGTAGCTGAAATCAACTTTAGCGATATCAAAATCATTCGTAATGTAGTTTTCCTGCATGTAAATGTCTTTAACTTCAAAACCTTCCATGCTGGTTACATCAAAGTTCGGCGAGGTGCTAATGCCATAAAAACGATCGCCGCGGAAGTCAGTCATAATGTCGACTTTATTCTTCGCGTGAATATTAGATTTAAGAACCTGAGGTTGCTCAAAATCGGACGAGCTGGTACCAACCATGGCTGACATGCTGAAGTCAGGCGTTAACGACCAGTCCATGGTTAAGGTGTACTGGTTAAATTCAGACTCGTTACGGCGACGGGTATTTTCGTTACGCCAGGTTGCATCTTCGTAGCTCGCGTAAAGAACTTCTTTGTGTTTGTCGTTTTCTATCCATTCAAGCTCTTTCACAATATCGTTATCTTTAACGGCAGAATGATGCTCGTCGTAGTCATTTTCGAGTTCAGAATGCATTAAATCAAATGAAAAACTGAGTTCTTTGCTGGGTTTAAACTGAAGCGCTGTCGTAATACCTAAACGTTTTTGTTGGTTATTCCACAGTGAATAACGGTGCCCACGGGGAAACCATAACTCACCCGAGTCCAGCTCTGCCTGTAATTCGGTGTCGGTTGGATCAGCGGCTGTTTTTCCGCCTTCCCGGCGCCAGCGTGTGGTATTGGTACCATACTCAGTGGTTGAACGCTCACTGTAAGCAACTGAAGCCAGTGCGCCAAAATTACCCCAGGTATTAGAAATTAAACCGGCAAAGCGCGGGTCTGTCTCTTCGCTATTGTCGTTGTAACCACCTTTTAACGAAATTGCACTTTTAGCACCGTCATAGTCAAAGGGCTTAGCTGTGTAAAGACCAACGGTACCGCCGATACCGCCCTCTTCCTGATCGGCCGAATAGGTTTTGTTCACATCAATGCGGTTGAAGAGCTCAGAAGCAAAAACATTAAAGTCGAAACTACGCGTGCGGCTCGCTCCGCCTTTGGCATCCATAGCCGACGCTGATGTGCCCATGGCCTCCATACCATTGACCTGAACGCGGGTGAAATCAGGACCTAATCCACGCAGTGAAATTTGACGCCCTTCACCACCTTCACGCGTAATGCTAATGCCCGGAACGCGTTGCAATGAATCGGCAAGGTTTAAATCAGGAAAATCGGCAATGTCTTCCGCAAGGATTGAATCACGAGAAATAATCGCTTCGCGCTTAAAGTCTTTGGCTTTAATTAGTGAGCTTCTGAACGAAGTCACTTCAATGACTTCCATTGCTTCTTCATCTACGGCCTGCTCCTGAGCTAGTACCGTATTTGAATAACCAAAAGCACTGACGATGGCTGTCGCTAAAACTGTTTTTCTAAATGAGTGGTTCATGTTGGTTCCGTTATAGGTTGACGAAAAACGTTCAGTCCAAAAAACAGGGACACCTATAAAGAGCCGGGAAACCTCAAAAGCAGACAAGAATTTTTGTGAAGAATCGATGAAGGATTTGTGAATACAGGGAACTTAATGCCTTTAGCTATTTATTCTTTGCCTTGCCCATTTTTATTCGTATCGTGGGGTTACGTGACAGTTAGGCAAAAATAGAAGAACAGGGTTAGAATCAATCTGACCCTCGGCTCAGGCTTTTCGTAACCGCGTCTGCTGGTAGCTTAAAGATGATATCGGGGCGCGTTTTTTTATGTTTAGTGTTGGGTAGCGGTAAGATAAACTCGAGCTCATCTGTATATATCTCATCGGCTAGACTGATTGTCAGGGCATGATCACCTTTTGAGTAATTGAAGCCACGGTAGACGTTGTGATTATCGCTCGTCAATACGTGATACTTAGTCATAAAGCCAGGCGTATCAAAACCATCGCCTTCCACATAAAAGCGTAAGCTACTCGCCATGTAATCAGGCCAACGGTCACCATAAAACACGCGGCTGTTTAAGAATTGCTTGATGAAGTAATCGAATTGTTCAGATACACCAGCAGCGGTTTTCAGCGCACTAATCGACTGCTGCAATCGCTCGGGATTTTTTTGCGCTAATCGACTGAAATGTTGCTCGTCAATGAACAGCAGCATTATTCCTTGTTGTTGATAAACAACTTGGCTGTTACCGACATTATCCGGCATGCTACGATCATTCCCCATGTTAGACGCCATGTTATGCACAGCACACCCCGACAACAGCAAGCCGAAAAGTAGTGTGATAATTGATATTAGCTTTATCCACATATAGCCCTATCCGTATATTGTATACTCTTGGCTAGACTGACAATGACAGCGAGTAAATGCGATGCGAAAACAGACTGAATACTGAATTTTGTGTTTTTTACGTCTTTACTAAACCGTCCGTGAAAACAGGGTAGAACCCCTGATGAACTGAACGAGCTAAATAATAACAGATTATTGTTTTAACTGTTATAGTGAGCCCGTTACGGCAAAATCAAAGCAACAATGCTTTTACACCATCCGTTTTAGTGTTCCGTCTTTTATAATAAACTGATGAATAAAAGCCATACCGATATGACCTGCAACTAGAAACAATAAGCCCCAGGCTATGTAAGAGTGCAGATTACCAATGTTTATCAGCCAGCTAATTTCCTCACCTTTTGCAATAATTTCAAGGTTAAATGCGCTCAGCCCATAGCCGTTACCCACCATGTAGCAAATTCCGGTCACCGGCATCAATACCAACGCCGCATACAACAAACCGTGACCAATTTTTGCCAGAACACCAATAATAGATTCATGTTCGGACCGGTTTCCCTTTTCTTTTGCTGCCCAACCTAAGCGTAAAACAATAAGTACCAATAACAGTGAACCAATGGATATGTGCCAGGGAACCAGCGTTTCACCCACCCAGTGTTCACCATCGTTTATACGGTCAAAGAATTTTAGAAATTGCCAGCCAACCAGAATGGCCATCGACCAGTGGAAGAAGCGCGTTATAGAACCATAACGCGCTTTAGAGTCATTCATCATTTTGAGTTTCCCATATCAATCAAATATCGCCTTAGGCTACCTATCTGATATTAGTATGAGAATGCACATTTTCTTAAAATATTTTTCAAAAAGTTAAAACTCTATACAAATTTTTCCGAAGTGCTTGCCAGACTCTTCATAACGGAACGCATCCGCTAATTCTTCCAGAGCAAAGGTTTTATCAATTACCGGCTTCACATCATTGGCTTCTAAGGCACGCACAAAGTCTTTCTGGTTGTCGCAACTGCCAACAATTAACCCTTGTAGTCGTGCCTGCTTAGCCATTAGTTTAGCCGTTGGAACCTCACCTTCACTTCCGGTTAGCACACCAATTAACGCAATATGTCCCGCTATCGCCACTGCGTTAATAGACTGTGGCAAGGTACCCGGACCACCAACTTCAATTACATGGTCGACACCACGGCCGTTGGTGAGTTTGCGAACCGTTTTGCCCCATTCTGGGTCTTCTTTGTAGTTAATCAGATGATCCGCTCCAAGCTCTTTATACTGTTGGAGTTTGTCATTAGACGAGGATGTCGCAAATACAGTCGCCCCCAGGCTTTTCGCTAATTGGCAGGCAAATACAGAAACACCACCACTGCCGAGCACCAGCACCGTGTTGCCCGGTTTAATGCCACCGTCAACAACCAGAGCACGCCAGGCCGTTAGTCCAGCCGTGGTCAAAGTAGCGGATTCCGCATGACTATAACCCTTCGGCTGGTGAGTAAAGAACTGAGTTGGACGCACCACCACTTCGCGGGCGTAACCATCAATGCCATCACCCGGCGTATTGCGGAAGTCGCCCACTGGCGCCGGTCCGCTTTGCCAATAAGGGAAAAAGGTTGAAACAACATTATCCCCTACTTCAAACTCTTCCACACCATCACCAACAGCTTCCACAACGCCGGCTCCGTCAGACATAGGAATGCGCCTGTCCTCTGTTGGAATAAAGCCGGCCGCAACCCCGTAATCATGGAAATTAAGCGAGCTGGCTTTAACTTTAACGCGAATTTCTCCCGGACCAGGCTGGCCCGGATCGTCCATTTCGGTTACTTGAATATTATCCAGGCCAAACGGTTTTTTGAGCCGTAGCGCTTTAATCTTCTCAGTCATGTTGGTAATCCTTTAACTAGAGTGTGTGTTCAATTGTAGTTCTTATTTGGGGGAATTGGATCAAAGTAAATCGGCATTGATTTAGTAAACATCTCATTTTAGAAAACGAATGGCGAAGGTTTAGCTGGCAAGTTTAAGGACAATTACGCCGGCGACTATCAGAGCTACACCTGCGTAGCGGGCTATGGAGGATGGATCGCCGAAACAGAGCACGCCGACCAGAAAAGTGCCGGCAGCTCCTATGCCCGTCCATACTGCGTAAGCAGTGCCTATGGGTATTTCGCGTTGGGCTAACCAGAGCATAAGGCCACTAAACAGCATAAAAATAATAGCAATACCGATGCCGAGCCAGCGAGTCTCCGGCTCCTGCGATACTTTTAAGCCAACAGGCCAGCCTATTTCGAGCAGTCCGGCTATGATTAGGTATATCCAGGCCATGTTCATGGCTCCTATGTTGTACCAGGAATTTCGTCCGCGATAATAGCAGGCGCAACGGAATAGGTGAAGTTGGCGGGAGTTTGAAAATTCAAATAACATACTGTTTAAATTACATTTAATTTAATGAATTTGCAGCTCGCTTTATTCAACCTTGTTAGTATCTTTTTCTCTAGCGCAGCTCAACTCTTGTACCAAAATTCAAAACTTTTTAGATATTTCGTGAGCTAGCTGATGAGCCCGAGGGCCGCAAACAAAGGATATAACCCCTGCTGCTGGCCAGGCCAAAATCCATGCCGACATCCAATAATCAATAAAGTTATCTATAAAGCCTACATTAATAAAAGTAACCCAGGCGGACATAAAAAACGTAAGTACTAATGACATTAATATGGCGAAAATAAATCTGTGTTTCATTTCTGGCTTCCCCTAGTTTTATGAGCACGAGGGATAACTTATCTACTTGCAGTTATGCGGTACAGATGCAATATTGATAGTGCCATTTGCAAATATGTAAATACGATGCTGGATAATTTTAAGGTTTTTATTACTGCCGCAGAGCAAAAGAGTCTGACTAACGCCGCAGCAGAGCTAGAGATGACGATTGCTACCGTATCGAGACGTGTGCACGAGCTGGAAAAAGAACTCGGATGCGAGTTATTCCATCGCTCGAACAAAGGACTGACTTTAACTCCTGCAGGCCAGTCATACTACGAGGAAACCTCTGGCTTTATCCATGAATTGGATGTACGACTCTTAAACTTGGATAACTCTCTGCATAGTCTGAATGGCGAACTAAAAGTAATGGCTCCCACAAATATCGGCAGTGGCCCGTTAGATGAGTTCTGGCGCTCCTTTGTGGTAAATAACCCCGGCATTTCGTTAAATATTACTTTAGGTAACCCAGATGATGATGTCATTGCTAACCAAGTTGACATCGCTATTCGATCTGGTCCACAGCAAAATTCATCTCTCATCCAGAAAAAACTAGGCACCATCACCCCGATATTAGTCACTTCATCAACCGATAAGAGCGACCTGCCTGAGACGATAGATCATTTAGAGTCTTATCCGAGCATTGCGGCTCAACTGTTCAACGACTGGACTTTAATTAACGGCAATGAAAAGTACGTTTTCTCTAAAAAACACAACCATATAAGTAACGATATGAACGTAACACTAAACTTAGTTAAAGCAGGTGCCGGAATAGCTCTTCTACCAATGAGTATCGTTTATAACGACATTGAACGTGGTGAATTAAAGCGTGTTTTCCCCTCCTGGAACGGTGTACCGCGGGAAATATCTCTTCTTTGGCCGCAGAAGCGAACACTCTCAGCTCGGGCGAAACGATTCAGGGAAGAACTGATAAGCTTTTTGAGAAATCAAAACTGGTTCGATATGACCTGTTAAAACTCTGTTAACTCCCTAAAAGCCCAAACTAAGACGGTTGCTTTACCAACCCAATGACTATGGCACCCGCCAACAGCAAAGCTAAAGCGGCGGTTATCAAAGAGCTGGTGAACGTTTGACTGTATGCACGCAGCATTTCTGCCAACAAAGGACCTACAATTTGACCTACTCCGTAAGAAAAGGTCATTATCGCAAGTAAATTGAAACGCGTTCTATGAGCTGCGCCCTGAGCCGCTGACATTGCAATTGTCACGGTTCCCATAAAAGTACCACCAACCAGAACTGCACTAAGCAAGAAATGAAATGCGGATGAGCCCATAGCTGGCAGCGCCACACCCAGAGCCTGTATTCCTAAGTTAATTTGTAGGGCAAGTTGAGTTCCCAAGCGTTGATGGACTTTATGCCAAATAAAGCATGAGGGCATGGCGCCAATACCAAATACCGCCCAGATATGTGAGGAGTCTATTTCTGGTAAAACCTGATGCACTAAAAATGGCAGATAAGTTGCGGTAATAATGTACCCCAGGCCAGCTAACCCGTAGCAAAAAATGAGTGGTTTGATAGAAATAACAGACCGACTATTACTGGTTTGAGCCTTATGGCGGGAGCCAACTAAAGAGTTATTACGGAACAAACCATTGAAAACAATGACTCCTAAAATTAGCGCGAGCAATGCCAGCATTAACCACATTTTAAAGCTACTCAACTGCAGCCAGTCAGCCAATACAATTAGTTCAGCTGACAACGCAATGCCAAAACCAACACCGACGAATAGTAAAGGCGCGTGATGAGCATGCCCTCGACTCTCAAGTAACCAGAGTGAGGCTGCAACCATAGAAAAAGCACTAAACACTCCAGCAATGAAACGTACAGCAATAATAACCAGTGAAGGTAATGGCAGTGCCAGTAAAGCCATAAATACTGCAGTACCAATAATTGACCATAAACACATTCGGTTTGCATTGTGGGCCTTAATATAAATAGCTAATAAAGAGCCCGCTAAATAACCACCATAATTGAGTGTCGCCGCCACACTCCCCGCCCAAACACTTAACACGCCCTCTTCCACCATGTGAGGTAAAATAGCTGTGTAGGCAAATCGACCAAAGCCCATTCCAACAGCAAGAATCAGTGCAGCCTCTAAAGCGCTGCGAATTCCTGAGTCCTGTTTAACTTCCAGAGTCTGTTCCATCAGCAATCTTCCTTAATAACGTCCATTAAGTTTGAAAACGCCGGTGTATGATAGCCCTGCCGCCATATCAGGTAGGTATTGAGGCTTTCGCAAAACAACGACTCCAGCTTGTTTGCTGCCGGACTTAATGCTAATACGCTTTTAGGCAATAAGGTAACGCAGTGACCCGCAGCGACACAGGCAATCATAGTGTGGTACGAATTAAACTCCTGCACGCGCCATTCGGAGTTCCCGTGAATACCCAGGAACTCTTCTGCCAGCGAACGATAGGTGCAACCCTGTGCAAAGGCGGCTAGCGTACGTGTTTCTAATTCGTTCACATGGCGACTACCGGAATCGGAGGGCGGTAACAATAGAACCAAGTCCTCTTGCCACACAGGAAACGAATTGAGGCCTCTGTCATCTAGTTCATTACTGTCAATTTTATTGGTGTTCAGAGCAATAAAGGCACAATCGGGCAACCCTTTCTGTACCTCATCAATAAGCGGGCGTGAAGGCGCTGTCTTTAGTGTCAGTTGAGTACTTGAGAAACGCTTACTAAAATCAGCAAGCAAGAGTGGCAACCGGCTAGCCGCCGTACTTTCCATGCTACCAATATGTAAACTTCCACCGTTTGAGGTTCCCGAAGCCACTTGCTTTGCTTCTTGTTCCAGCGCAATCAGACGTTTTGCGTAATCCAAAAAGCGCTCGCCGGCACTGGATAGTGATAAACGTTTATTAATACGCACAAACAAGTGGGTTCCAATTTCAGCTTCAAGCTGTTGAATTCGGGTCGTGACATTCGAAGGAACTCTACCTAAGCGGGTGGCAGCACGCGTAATGCTCAATTCGCTAGCAACACTGCAAAAAATTTTAAGGGATTCGATATCCATTCATATTCTCTATAGAAGAATTTAATTTAAAATAAATTCTTTAACTAAGAATATCAAGGAGAGTTTTATTCTAAGTTAAGATACATCAAGCTGCGCGAGCAGCAGACACAAAAAAGTCTTTTGTAAAAGGAATACAAAAGACTTAATCACGTTTTTCTTCGTAACGGAAAACGATAAGGTTTAAGGAATGCGAGCGATAACTTTTATTTCGAAGTCAAAACCGGCTAACCAATTCACGCCTACTGCTGTCCAATTTGGGTAGGGAGGTGAGCTAAACATTTTTTGTTTTACTTTCATGATGGTATCGAACTGATTCTCAGGGTCTGTATGAAAAGTTGTTACATCCACTAGGTCATCTAGTGTGCAACCTGCTGCGGTTAATGTCGCCTGCAGATTTTCAAAAGCCAGCTCAACCTGGCACTCAAATTCAGGCTCAGGGCTACCGTCTTCACGACTTCCTACTTGTCCTGACACAAATAGCAAATCGCCCGAGCGAATAGCTGCTGAGTAGCCGTGTTCTTCATAAAGCTTATGCCTATTGGCAGGGAAAACTGCTTCACGCTGGTTCATATTTCTTACCTCATTGAGTTAACAGTAGCTAATAGCCGCTAAAACTAGCTATCAGAACGCCACAAATGGCAGCGATTTCGGTACAAAGCGTTACTGGATTACGTTAATATACGCCATGTATGTAAACTACAATTATACGCGCCGTATGTCAATTTAATATACATGGCGTATATAGAAATAAGGATAAACAGTTGAACCAACGCACAAAGACAATGGCAGAAAACCGTGCAAAGATTATTTCAGCAGCAAGAAAAGCCTTTGCTGAGAAAGGCTACACGGCGGCCTCGATGGATGAATTAACCGCCGAAGTCGGTTTAACAAGAGGAGCCTTGTATCACAACTTTGGTGACAAACGCGGACTTCTCGCTGCAGTTGTAGAGCAAATTGACACAGAAATGGCACTACGTGCGAAAGAAATTGGCTCACAGGCCGAGAATGTATGGGAGGGGCTACTTGCAGAAGGTGAAGCTTATATACGTATGGCACTTGATCCTGAAGTGCAACGTATTGTGTTGCTTGATGGACCGGCAGTGCTGGGAGACCCGTCACAATGGCCTAGCCAGAGCAATTGCCTCGAAGCGACCAGACAAACGGTAGGGGCACTGATAGCTCAAGGCGTTATGAAACAGGTCGACACGGAGGCAGCTGCCAGGCTGCTGAGTGGCTCTGCCCTCAATGCAGCGCTATGGATCGCTGCCAGCTCTACCCCTCAGGAGGTCACCCCAAAAGCGATCGAAGCATTTCGACTATTGGCTTCAGGATTGCTAGAAAAGCCAATATAGAAACCAATAGTTGCCTGATGCATCACTCTGATTAACTATAAACCCGTTGTATCATTTCAGATTCTTGTCCAGAAACTGTTTTATAACGGGAGTAATGACAGAGTGATGTGTTTCAAGTGCGAAGTGCCCTGTGTCATACAAGTGTATTTCGGCATCAGGAATATCCCGTTTCCAGGCTTTGGCACCCTCGGGTAAGAAAAACGGGTCATTTCTCCCCCAGACAGCAAGAAGTGGTGGCTGATGCTTTTTAAAGTACGCCTGATATTCTGGGTATTGCTCTACATTAGACGCATAGTCGAGCAGCAAATCGAGTTGAATAGTCGCCATGCCAGGCTTAGATATGTGAAGTCCTTCAAGTGTGTACCCGTCCGGAGAGACATTACTTAAATCAGAGACCCCTTCTTCGTATTGCCACTTAATGGACTCAGGTGTAGGAAAGTCGCTCAAAGCCTCCCGGTTCTTCTGCGTTGGGTTATTCCAATATTTTTTAATGGGTTTCCACCCATCTGCCAAACCTTCTTCGTATGCGTTACCATTTTGAGAAATGATAGCAGTGATTTTTTCTGGATTATCAACAGCCAGCCGCCAGCCAACAGGTGCTCCATAATCGTGCACTGCCAAAGCAAATTTCGTTAGCTCCTTTTGCTCAATAAACTTTTCTACGGTTTCAGTTAAATTTGCGAATGTATAGCTGTATGCAGCTTCATCCGATACCTCAGTAAAGCCAAAGGCGGGTAAATCTAGTGCTATAACATGGTAGTCACTGGCAAGCGCGTCTATAACGTCACGCCACATAAATGACGAAGCTGCAAACCCATGAAGCATCAATACTGTGGGATCATTTTCGTCACCCGCTTCGCGATAAAAGACTCTCACGCTATCTACCTGTTCATACTTAAAGGCTACCTCACTGTGTACTTTTACAACCTCACCGCCGGAAGCTCCAGCGGTTAAACTTGCAGCTAAAACTGTTTCAGGAATGGACTTCTTATTCATAAAACCTCCGTAACCATTAAAATATCACTTTGAAGGTTACGAAATAAAATGATAACCTGTCAAATATAATTTTAACGGTTATTATTTCGAGGCGGCTATTTATGGAATCAGAGCAGTTTATATTCTTAGCTAACAATTTAGCTCTGGATTTTGTAAACACTGAAGTTGGAGTTGGCGAGCAATATTCAGACAAACTTGAAAGCGCAGAAAACGTATTTGAATGGCTTCATGCCGCTAACCTCATCAGCACAAAGCAGCCTGAAGCTTTACCTAATTTGTTGCCTCTGGCGAAACAGCTCCGCGCTGAAATGAACCAGACAATAGCTCACGCTAAAGAAGGGATAGGTTATGAAACAAAATGCACCAACTCTATTCTGGAGACGGCATCACCCTACCCGCAGATAGCCTGGCAGGAAAATGAGAAAAAATTTGTCATCAATTACCACTACGCAAAACTCACACCCGAAGCACTTTTGCAGCCAGTAGCTCATGCGTTTCTTCATTTGCTAACTGAGTTGGATTTCAGTTTAGTTAAACAGTGCGAGGCAGATGATTGCGTACTGATGTTTCATGACCAAACGAAGTCTCACAGACGGCGGTGGTGTAGCATGGCATTGTGTGGGAATCGCATGAAAGCAGCTGCGCATAGGAAAAGAAACCAAAAAAAACCGCTCGAATGAGCGGCTTTTTATATGGAATTGGTGGAGCTGGCGGGAGTTGAACCCGCGTCCGCAATACCTACATCCTCGGTCCTACATGCTTAGTCAGTCTTTTAGTTAATCAGTGTGACGCCGACTGACAGGCTTCACAACTGACGAGTCCGATTGGTTTTAACGCTTCAGCTCCGGACAAAGCCTCCACGCGAGTCTACATTAGTTTGAGCCATCCTGGTCCGGTCTCGCAGACAAAGCGCCGGGGGATGGGCTTAGCGGGTTATTAAGCCGCTAGAGCGTAGTTGTCGTCGTTTGCAACTATTAGGTTGAGGCTTTTTACGAGGCCTGCCTCACCTCGGCATGCACCTTGGGTTTCGTGTATCCCGTCGAATCCAGATCAGCCCCAAAGCTATTACTTACGTAACTTGTGTACTATAACTCAGACACCGCTTAAGTGCTATAAGTTCCGCACCTAAGCGGTTATTTATTGCGCTTCAAGTTAGGTATTAGGCCGCCATATACAAAACTTTTTCAACCAGCTTACTAATGCCCTCTTCCGCATCCGGCAGGTTTTCAGCCAGCATATAGGCCGGTGTGGTCACTAACTGGTGCTTGTCATCAACAACAATATCGCGAACACCGCAGTTCACATGCTCGCCGCCCATTTTGTTAATGGCACTGGCCACTTCACCGTCGTTACCAATGGTGACTTTCACACCCTTTCCGTATATGTGTGGCAATAAGACAGGGGAAATACACATATAGCCTGCTGGCTTCTTCGCCTCAACAAAGGCTTTACCAACTTTCAACACCTGGTCGTTTACCGTCATATCAGCACCTTTAACGGCAAAATCGCAGAAGTTTTTTGCAACACCAAAACCGCCCGGTAATATCAATGCGTCAAATTCTGACGAATCTAAGTCGGTTAAGGGTTTTACCTCACCGCGGGTAATACGCGCCGCCTCTTCCAGAACATTGCGCTTATCACCGCTTTCCTCACCCTTAAGGTGGTTAATGGTGTGCATTTGCTCAATGTCCGGTGCAAAGCACTCGTAGCTGGCACCCTGCTTTGCTATGTGCAATAGGGTTAAAACAGCTTCGTTAACTTCGGCTCCGTCAAAAACACCGGAGCCGGATAAAATAACTGCTACTTTTTTCATAGTCGAAACCTCCTGTCCGCTACTTAAAATTCGCTTTAATCCAGTTCAATGTGCGCGTCGTTCTCGTCGCGCCACTTCCACTCATTCTCAAGTGTAGCGGTTGGTTGTAGCATGGCAAAATCTAACTGACGTATTGGCTCGGAAGACTTAATGCGAATTGGAAAGTCTGGGTTCGCTAATGACGTTTTCGCCATAGCAAGCAAAGCATTAGGATAATGCCCCGCGACGTGCTCATAGTTTTTCTCGCTAATACCGCCGTTTACAATTAACGGAATGTCCGAAAACTCCTGCACAATGTCGCCCAACGACTTATTACTGCCGCCTTTAAACGGCTTACGCATTACGTCTGTATCTGTTGTGTGAATGTAATCCACACCGGCTTTTTCCATCGCCTTAACCACTTTTATCATGGCGTCTTCGCCTTCCGGCCACTGATAATCAGAGTCCGTTACGGTAATTTGACTTAAACGTACACCGACAATGAAGTCGTCGCCTGCGGCGGATTTCGCAGCCTTAACCACTAACTCCAGAAAATGCATGCGTTTTGCCATTTCTCCGCCCCACTGGTCAGGGCGCTGGTTAAAGTAGTCACTTAAAAACTCATTCAGTAAGTAACCATTAGCTGCGTGCAACTCAACCCCGTCAAAACCTGCCTCTTTAGCCCGGTTTACGGCACCGACAAAACCGTTCATGACGGCATCAAAATCCGTTTCATCCATGGCTTTCACTTCGGGCCAGCCGTCGGTTTTGCCATACAAATCCAGCGGCTCACCTTTAGGCTTTACTTCGCTGGGCGCAATGGGTGTGTCTGTGTATTCATTATGCTGGAACTGAGCGCCAGCATGCATCAACTGCATAATAAACTTGCAGTCATGCTTGTGTACTCGTTCGACAATTTCTTTCCAGGCATCGGTTTGTGGTGCGTCGGTAATACCCGGTTGATTTTCATACCCCTGGCTTGCCTGCCGATCTGTGTATACGCCTTCGCTGATGATCATGCTCCAGCCGCCTTTCGCGAAACGCTCGTAATACTCGCCCATTAACTCAGTTGGCTTGCCTTTCTTGTCGGCACTGGTTCGTGTCATGGGAGCCACAACAAAACGGTTTTCAAGCTTGTGGCCTTTTAATTCAAAATCATCAAATGCTGAACTCATACGGAATTCCTTTTTCATCCAATACTGTTATATGACTTTGAGCATAATTACGCAGAATTCAAGGGGAATTGATCACTTTGTTATTAAATCAGCTGAAAGTACAACCGCTGCTTTTTGCTTACGACCGCCGTAACCAAAGGCTTTGCTGAAGGTACTTATAGGCACAGGTAAATATTGACGTTCCGTAGGAGATTCCCAGGGTAAGGTGTCGTAATCGGGGTCATTGATATAAATGAAGTCATCGTCCGCTGCGCAAATTAAGACCCAATGCGGCGCCCTAATACCATCAAATTGATAAGTAGAGATAAGCACCATAACCAGACAGCCCTGGCTTAAATCTTCTTTTATTAAGGTTACGTCGTAGTCACGCACAACAATAGGAACACCATGCTTTTTCAGGTACGTCATATCGGCCTGCTGTATGCGCTGCATAACCGTTTTTTTCTGCTCCTGACGGACCGAATCCACAAATAATGGCTGGTCGGTATTCACTTCCACCCGAACTTTCAGGCCACGCTGAAACGCCGCCCGCGCAAGCCCATGAGGACCGCAGCCGCCGTGCCCGGAGGTCATGTAAATAGTAGTGGCCTGGCGCCAAATTTCCAGCTCTTCGGCTTGTGGGTCGTTACTGGGCCTGCCGAAGTAGTCCATAGCCATTAGCAGGCTTGCGGGGCCGCAGGTAAACTCCGTCGACTGGGTCAGCATAGGAACGTATTCTTCGGTTGCTCCCACACCCGCATCTTCGCCCATTTCGTAACGAGGCAACAGTTTTTGCAGAACCAGAGCATCTGTCGATTGCGATGCAGAAGGCGGGAAATAGGCTTCGCGCAGCTCTATTGCACGGAAGCCTTCGCTGTTCATCAGCTGTTGCCCTACTGTATTAGAGGTTGCTACCTCGGTACGTAAAAACAGGGAGTGTCGTTCATCGGCCAGGTCTTCTGCAGTTTGCAACAAACGGCGACCATAGCCATTACTGCGATGTTCCTTTTCGACAACCAAAGCATAGAGTCGAGCCAGATTTGTATTATTTCGGTACAGGACAACGGTATAACCAATGACCTTTTCGTTCAGCAGTAACACCTGAAAATCCGCACTAGGCGACTCAATAAACCGCCGAAAACTACGCTTACTGATCGCATCTTCGGGGAAAGTGACAGCTTCTAGTGCCGCTACAGCGTCTAAATGCTCATTACGTGCCGGTTGAATACTGGCCATAAAATAAAACCCCTTAATTTTACGCAGATTTTACGCCTAAAGACGCTTTCGGTATAGAGATTTTACGCCCTGCAGAATTAACCTTAGCAATAGAAAAAGTCGGTTCTTCGTATGAGGTTACAGTGAATCTAAAAGCAACGTTGCGCCTATTAACCTGGCCTATGATCTGGATTGCCTCAATTCAGTGTTTTTTTGGTTTGCTTTCGGTTTTTGTCTTTAGGGACAAAACCTTTACCGACTTTATTTATTCCTCTTTGCTCTGCCTTATTCTCGCGCTCTTTCTATTCATACGCACTAATAACGGCGGGCAAAAGAAAATCTTTTTCCGCGAAGCCTTGGCGTTCGCTTCATTCACCTGGATTTTAATAGGCGTTCTGGGAGCATTACCCATTATGTCTGTTACCGGGGTTAGCTTTACCGACGCAGTATTTGAGTCGGTCAGCGCTATGACCACCACCGGTGCCACCATTCTCACCGGCCTTGATGAAATGCCCAAAAGCTTTTTACTGTACCGCCAGTTTCTGCAATGGATGGGCGGGCTCGGTATCGTAATTTTTGTAGTCGCCATTCTTCCCATGCTAAACGTGGGTGGCATGCGCCTGCTTAAGGCTGAAACTCCGGGTCCCATTAAAAATGAGAAGTTAGCACCACGTGTTGCGAGTACAAGCCGTTACCTCTGGTTAGTTTACCTGTGCCTGACAATAGGCTGTGCCGGCAGTTACTGGTTGGCCGGAATGTCTCCTTTCGATGCCATAGCTCATAGTCTGACGACCGTATCAACCGGCGGGTTTTCGCCCTACGACGCCAGTATGGGCCACTTTCAGCAACCAATTATTCTTATAGTGGCCGATGTGTTTATGATTCTGGGGGCTATCAGTTTTGCCCTGCACCATAAACTATTTACAACCAGAGCCATAAGTGGCTACTGGCAGGACGAAGAGACCCGCTGGTTCTTAATTGCGCTGGCGGTTTTCAGCGTTATTCTTACCGCTCTGGCATTCAACGCTCAAACTCACCATTCCTTCGGGGAGTCTCTGAATCAGGCGGTTTTTCATGTCGTTTCCTTTATGACCAGTACCGGTTACGGTGCCGATGACCTCTCTGCCTGGCCTGCGGCTACCGCTGGCTTTTTAGTGGCAGCCAGTTACCTGGGCGGCTGCGCCGGGTCAACTGCCGGAGGCAACAAATTTATCCGTAATGTCATTACCTTACGCATCCTGAAACACCAAATGCTGCAGGCCATCCACCCGCGTGCCATTCTGAAAGTGGTGTATCAGGGAAAAGCGGTGACTAACGACGTGATTCAGGCGGTAATGAGCTTTATGCTAATGGTCGCAATTAGTTCCATGGTGCTTACCCTCATACTGATGCTGACCGGGCTGGATTTTTTCTCGGCATTTACCGCCGTTTCGGCGTGTCTGAACGTACTTGGTCCGGGTTTTGGCGAAGTTTCCAGTAACTTTATTCCGGTATCAGACACCGGAACCTGGGTACTGACGTTAGCAATGATTTTAGGACGCCTTGAATACTTTACTTTGCTAACATTGTTACTTCCTCAATTCTGGCGGGACTAGCACATGAGATTAGAACATGAGTAAACAGCCCTGGTTAGGTTACCTGGCCTCCGTTGCCATCACCGGCACCGCGGCGGGTCTTGCTTACCTGCTCGATCACTGGTTATTGCCCACCTCCGGCACGGTACTCATTCTGCAACTGGCGGTGTTGCTTATTGCATTTTTAACCAATTTTCGCGCGGCTCTACTTGGTGTTGTTCTGGCCCTGCTGTTGTTTAATTTTTTATTTACAGAACCGCGCTATTCGCTGCACATGACCGACATAGACGAAATGGTTACTGCAATTGTATTTATTGCCGTGGGCGTTATTACCAGCCACTTAGCTACCTCGTTCAGAAACCAGAAAGAAAGCTTACGTCAGGCTCAGTTGCGCTCAAACATTTTACTGTCGGTTTCACACGACCTGAGAACTCCGCTCGCCAGCGTCATTGGTAATTTAAGTACATTGCAGGCGTATCAGGAACGCTTGCCGGAACAAGAGCGGGCCGAGCTGTTACAGGGGGCACTCGATGAAAGTGACCGCCTGCACCGTTATATCGAAAACCTGTTACAGGCCACCCGGCTTCAGCACGGCGAAATTCGTCTGATTCATGCAGTACAGGATATTCGTCCGGTTATCCGTAAAACCCTGTCGCGCTTTGCTTCACAAGAACGGTTACTGGTTAACGATAATTTACAGCACGCTATGGTTGAGGTTCAGTCCTCGCTGCTGGAGCAGGCACTGTTTAATGTTATTGATAACGCGATGCGCTTTTCCGGCGACACAGCTCCCGTTACTTTAACTCTGTCAGAGGCCGACGAGTTTGTTGTCATCGACATACAAGACCAGGGACCCGGCATAGAAACCAGTAAGCGCTCGCTTGTATTTAATGTTTTTTATTCGTCGCGCGAGAAAGACTCAGGCACTGGCGGAACCGGTCTGGGCCTGTCCGTTGCTAAAGGAATAATCGACATTCATAACGGCCAAATAAGTATTGAAGAAAGCTCTGATGGCTGCCTTGTCCGAATTAAATTACCACGCGCAAACATCACAGAGGAAGTCTCATGAATGCACAAGCCCGCACCGACGGCCCCCGCATTTTAGTCATTGATGACGAACCACAGATACGACGCTTTATGCGCGCCTCGCTCACCGCCGAAGGTTATACCTACCTGGAAGCGGCGACAGCCGGGCAAGGGATAAAGCAGATTACCAGCCAGAACCCGCATTTGGTTATTCTGGACTTAGGCCTGCCTGATGCTGACGGCTATCAGGTTATGCGACAGCTGCGCGAATGGAGCCAGGTGCCGGTACTGGTGCTGACAGCGCGTGATGACGAACTGCAGAAAGTGAAACTACTGGAAGGCGGTGCTAACGACTACCTGACCAAACCCTTTGGTATTCGGGAGCTTATGGCGCGTATTCATGTTTTATTGCGCGACCTCTCCGATCAACAACCCACAGCAGAAGCCCAGCTTCGTTTTGGTGAGTTACTCATCGACCGCGAGCAGCACAAAGTGTTTCTGCAAAACGAAATAGTTAACTTGTCCCGTAAAGAATACGCCTTACTGGATTTCTTAGTCAGCCACCCGCAAAAACTCGTTACTCAGCAACAGTTGCTGGAGAAAATTTGGGGCCGAACGCACCAGGAAGACACCCACTATTTGCGTATTTTTGTCAGCCAAGTACGTAAAAAGCTCAAAGATGACCCGGCACAGCCAAAGTATATAGAAACAGAACCCGGTGTAGGCTACCGGTTTATCGCAGAGAAATCCTGACACAATAGTGTGGTCATAAGCTACCTTTTGCAGCCTAAATCGTGTTAAACTTGCGCGCAAATTTTGCCAGTCGGGATTATTCTGTGAGCGATAAAAAACCTTCTTTAAGTTATAAAGACGCGGGCGTCGACATTGACGCTGGTAATGCATTGGTTGAACGTATTAAAGGCGTTACCAAGCGCACGCACCGGCCTGAAGTCATGGGTAACATTGGTGGGTTTGGTGCTCTGTGTGAAATTCCGGCAGGTTATAAACAGCCGGTTTTGGTTTCCGGCACCGACGGTGTGGGTACCAAGCTGCGTTTAGCTATAGACCTTAAGCGTCATCGTGGTGTAGGTATCGACTTAGTTGCTATGTGCGTCAACGACCTTATTGTACAAGGCGCTGAGCCGCTGTTTTTCCTTGACTACTACGCAACCGGCAAACTGGACGTTGACGTAGCAGCTGACGTGGTTGCCGGTATCGGCGACGGTTGTGAACAGTCGGGCTGTGCTCTTATCGGTGGCGAAACCGCAGAAATGCCGGGCATGTACGAAGGCGGCGACTATGACTTAGCCGGTTTCTGTACGGGCGTGGTGGAAAAGTCTGAAATTATTGACGGTACCAAAGTTGCCGACGGCGACGCTTTAATAGCGCTGGCATCCAGCGGCCCTCATTCAAATGGTTACTCGCTTATTCGCAAAATTATTGAAGTTAGCGGTGCTGATTTAGAATCTCACTTACAAGGCAAAACACTGGCTGATCATTTATTAGAACCTACCCGCATATACGTTAAGTCGGTTCTGGAACTGATTAAACACGTGCCGGTACACGCGTTGTCACACATTACCGGCGGCGGCTTCTGGGAAAACATCCCTCGCGTACTGCCTAAAGGTAGTAAAGCCGTTATTGACGGCAATAGCTGGGACTGGCCGGTTATTTTTGACTGGTTAAAAGAAAACGGCAATGTCAGCATGAAAGAAATGTACCGCACCTTTAACTGTGGTGTGGGTATGGTCATCGCCGTACCTAACGAGCAAGCAGATAAAGCCATTCAAATTCTGACAGACGCCGGTGAAGACGCATGGAAAATTGGCCGTATTGCCAACGCGGCTGAAGGTGAAGAGCAAGTCGACATTCTGGCCGACGAGACTCACTAATGAAGCGTATTGTTGTACTAATTTCAGGCACCGGTAGTAATATGCAGGCCATTCAACAGGCCTGCGAAGATGGAAAAGTAGCCGGTGAAGTGGTTGCGGTTATTTCCAATAAAGCCTCGGCTAAAGGCCTGGAAAAAGCGGCTGCTAAAGGCATTGATACCGAGGTATTGAGTCATAAAGAGTTTGACTCTCGCGAGGCTTATGACGCCGAACTAAAATCGCTGATTGATAGTTACCAGCCCGACTTAGTGGTTCTGGCGGGCTTTATGCGCATTCTGACAGGTGATTTTACGCGCTATTATGAAGGCCGCATGTTCAACATTCACCCTTCTCTTCTGCCTAAATATAAAGGTGTGAATACGCACCAGCGCGCATTAGACGCGGGCGATACAGAACACGGCGTGAGTGTGCATTTTGTCACTGAAGAACTCGATGGTGGTCCCGTGGTATTGCAGGCTAAAGTACCTATTTTTGAGGGCGACACAGTGGAAGAAGTTCAGGCTCGCGTGCACGAGCAGGAACACCGTATTTATCCGCTGGTGGTTAACTGGTTTTGTCAGGAGCGTCTTAAGCTGCAAGGCGGTCGCGTTACACTAGACGGAGAAGTTCTGGGCGCTCAAGGCTACGCAACCGAATAATTGCGTAGCCTGACATTTATGTCAGGTCCAATGTCCAATACCTCACCTGACATAAATGTCAGGCTACATAAATACCGATTGCATAAATACCAGATTACATAGACAAGCTTTTCAGCGACATGGTCGCTTGCTCGTCACCTTCTTTAAACTGCTTCATTTTCACCATCACGTAATTTAGCTCCGGCGCAAACCAGAAAAAGGTCTGGCGCCGGTTATTATCCCTTATACGCCCGACTTTTATTGCTTCAACCTCACCGTAAGGCAACGACAACTCTTCTGTTGTCAGCACCTCAAAACGATATTCGTCTTCTTGACCTTTTTCATCAACCAACCGGTACTTAAAAGTTTCAGCTCCGCTGGCCAAATCTACACGTAATTGTTCGGTCACATTGGCTTCATCAAATAACGCGTCTTCCCAGTTCACACCCAGCATGCGTCCGGTGTCCACATTACGAACCTTTTTCTCATTCGGTTTGAATTCACCATGAAAGGACTTATCCGATCCGGTGCCGGTTCTCATGTAAATAAATTCGCGAGGCTCCAACCGGCTATTCTCTTCATCCACAATAAATACTGAACGAGCTTCACGGGTGTCCGACAAAATAAACCAGGAAATATCCGACTTTGTTCGCAGTTGCCATTCGTCCTCCGGCGACACCTCAAGATAACGGTAACCTTCCCCATACTCGCTGTCACCACGCGTGATCACGTAGTCAGCCTGATACGGCTTCATTGATTGTTCGATGGGTTGCCCGGCTTTCTGCTGACTATCTGCAACAGCGGTATTCATTGCCAAGCCACTTAATAATACGCTGGATACCAGCCAACTGACGGTCCTTTTCACTTTCACTTCTCCCCTTCTGTTCACTACTGGACGTTTATATTGACAACAAAATTCAAACGCCCGTTCAATTTTTCCTTGAAAATATACTCCGGTTGATCTAACTTGCACAGTATCACTGGTCAGACCTCCAAATCGGAGTATTACATTATGAGTATTGCACTTTGGATTGTCGCTACTGTTATAGTCGCGGCTGCATTAATCTACAAACGAGCCAGCCTGGCTATGTTCAGTGCCGGTCTGGTTATTATGTTCGCTATTGGTAGCGCAATCGACATTGTTGGCCCGGTGCTTTGGGCTATTCTGGCAATTGTTCTGGTTCCGCTTAACATAGCGCCAATTCGTTTAAACCTGCTGACTAAGCCTATTCTTAGCGCATATCGCAAAGTAATGCCAGAAATGTCTGATACCGAGCGTGATGCACTGGAAGCCGGTACGGTCTGGTGGGACGGCGATTTATTCAGTGGTGACCCTGACTGGTCAAAACTTCATAAGGTACCTAAAGCCGAGTTAACGGCTGAAGAAAAAGCCTTTCTGGACGGGCCTTGTGAAGAAGTCTGCAAAATGCTGGACGACTGGGAAGTGACCCACGAATTAACGGACATGCCTGAGCACGTCTGGCAATACCTGAAAGACGAGAAATTCTTCGCCATGATCATCAAGAAAGAATACGGTGGCCTGGAGTTCTCTGCCTACGCGCAGTCTCGTGTTTTACAAAAGCTTGCCGGTGTTAGCACCGTGCTGGCCTCAACCGTCGGCGTTCCTAACTCATTAGGCCCGGGCGAGTTATTACAGCATTATGGTACGAAAGAGCAGCAGGACCATTATCTGCCACGCTTAGCCAACGGTGACGAAATTCCCTGCTTTGCTCTAACCAGCCCTGAAGCCGGTTCTGACGCAGGTGCTATTCCTGACTCAGGTGTGGTTTGTAAAGGTGAGTGGAACGGTGAAGAAATTGTCGGTATTAAACTGAATTTCAACAAGCGCTACATTACCTTAGCACCAGTAGCTACTGTTTTAGGTCTGGCATTTAAAATGTACGACCCTGACAACCTTATTGGTGAAGAAGAAGAGCTGGGTATTACCTGTGCGCTTATTCCTCGTGACACCAAAGGCGTTGAAATTGGTCGCCGTCACTTCCCGCTGAACGTTCCGTTCCAGAACGGCCCTATTCGCGGTAACGACGTATTCGTTCCATTAGATTACATTATTGGTGGACAGAAAATGGCCGGTAAGGGCTGGCGTATGCTGGTTGAATGCCTGTCAGTCGGCCGTTCAATTACCTTGCCTTCAAACAGTGCCGGTGGCATTAAACAAATGGCTCTGGCAACTGGTGCTTACTCACGCATCCGTCGTCAGTTCAAACTACCTATTGGTAAAATGGAAGGTGTTGAAGAGCCAATGGCTCGCATAGGTGGTAACGCGTACCTGATGGATGCGGTGACTATGTTATCCACCAAAGGTATTGATTTAGGCGAGAAGCCTGGCGTTATCGGTGCCATTGCGAAATACCACATGACTGAGAAGCTACGCGCTTGCATGGACGACGCCATGGACGTTCACGGTGGTAAAGGTATCTGTTTAGGACCGAATAACTATCTTGGTCGTGGTTACCAGGGTGTTCCGGTCGCCATTACAGTAGAAGGTGCCAACATTCTTACCCGCAGTATGATGATATACGGCCAGGGCGCTATTCGTTGCCATCCATTTGTTTTGAAAGAAATGGAAGCCTCGGCTGAAAAAGGCCCGGATGCCTTGAAGAAATTTGATAAAGCCGTGTTTGGTCATATTGGCTTTGCCATCAGTAACTTTGTTCGTTCACTGTTCTATGGTTTTGGTGGTCACCGCCTGAGCTCTGTTCCGGCTAGCGACGAAACCCGTAAATACTACCAGCAGATGAACCGCTTCAGTGCCAACATGGCGTTATTGTCAGACATTGCCATGGGTAAACTGGGTGGTAGCCTTAAACGTAAAGAGCGCGTTTCTGCGCGCTTAGGTGACATGCTCAGCTACTTGTACATCGGTTCTTGTGTACTGAAGCGTTATCATGACCAGGGTCGCATTAAAGAAGACTTGCCGTTAGTTCACTGGGCTATGCAGGATACTCTGCATAAGCTTCAGGAAGCGCAGCTGGAAATGCTGGCGAACTTTGGTGGTGTGGGTAGCTTCATGCGCGCCGTTATGTATCCGTTAGGCCGTATTGCTAAACGTCCTACAGATAAAAACGATCATGAAATTGCCCGTATGCTAATGTCACCAAACGACGTCCGTACACGTTTAGGTGAAGGCCAGTTCCTGAGCCCTGAAGGTCACTTTGGTTTCCTTGAAGAAACCCTGAAAAACGTGATTGCCTCAGAGCCACTGTACGACAAAGTTTGTAAAGCAGCCGGTAAACGCTTCAGCTTTACTCAATTAGACCAGCTGGCCGCTAAAGGTAAAGAGCTGGGTGTATTGAGTGACGACGAAGTTGCTCTGCTTGAGCGCACGGAAGTTGGTCGCCTGCGTACCATAAACGTTGATGACTTTGCTCCGGAAGATTTATTAGCCGGTCAGGCAGCATTCGATTATGCTCTGAAAAACCTTAAGAAAGATGAAGCTGCATAACAGCTGAAGGTTAACCTACAAACGGCGCCCCTGATTTCAGCGGCGCCGTTTTTTTATGCTAGAATCTTGCGCTGGTCTAAAACTTATAATAAAGGCGCGAGTTATGCAGTCTCCCAATAATGACTATAACGCTACCAGCAAACGAGGCTGGTTTACCCGTTTTCTCGATGGCGTTGAGTGGCTTGGTAACCTGTTACCCCACCCTATTACCCTATTCGCAGTTTTCTGCTTATTCATTATTTTCATTAGTGGCATCGCTGCTTATTTTGGTGTCAGCGCAGTAGACCCCAGAGATGGTGAAACTGTTATCAAAGCGGTCAGCTTGCTGAATGCTGAGGGAATACAACGCATTGTCACTAACCTGGTCACCAACTTTACCGGCTTCACGCCTTTAGGGACTGTGTTAGTTGCTCTTTTAGGTGTTGGTGTTGCTGAGCGCTCAGGCTTAATTTCTGCGGCTATGCGGGGACTGGTTATGAAAGCCCCGCGGCGCCTGGTAACCGTAACCATTGTCTTTGCCGGTGTTATTTCTAACACAGCAGCAGAACTGGGCTATGTTGTACTGGTACCACTTGCTGCCATGATTTTCTACGGTCTGGGGCGTCACCCTTTAGCCGGTTTATCGGCCGCTTTTGCCGGGGTTTCCGCAGGCTACAGTGCCAACCTGCTAATTGGTACAGTAGACCCTTTACTGTCGGGTATTACTGAAGAAGCCGCTAAAATTATTGACCCAGCCTATACCGTTGGCGCAGAAGCCAATTGGTATTTTATGATGGTCAGTACCTTCTTAATTGCCATTATGGGCGCGTTGATAACCGACAAAATTGTCGAACCTAAACTCGGTAAATACAACAAAGACGAAGCCTCTATTGATTTGTCCGATCAATCCTCAATGGACCCTCTGAACAAACAGGAAAAACGAGGATTAATTTACGCCGGGTTAAGCGTTCTGGTTCTTGCCGGTATTCTGGCATTAACCGTTGTACCTGAGTGGGGTATTTTACGTCACCCGGAAACCGGTGATGTTAAAGGTTCGCCATTCCTGAAAGGCGTGGTTGTTTACATCTTCTTCTTTTTCGCCATTCCCGGCTTTGTCTATGGTCGCACGGTTGAGACCATGCGGAACGATCGCGATGTTATCGACGCGATGTCGCACAGCATGAGCACCATGGGTATGTATATTGTGCTGGTATTTTTTGCGGCGCAATTTGTTAACTTCTTTAAATGGACGAATTTCGGGACTATTTTTGCCATTAATGGTGCAGAGTTCCTGACCAATATTGGCATGACCGGCCCTATCATTTTCCTGTTCTTCATTATGGTCTGCGGCTTTGTAAACCTGATGCTGGGCTCAGCTTCTGCGCAGTGGGCTATTACCGCTCCTATTTTTGTGCCGATGCTGATGCTGGTCGGTTACTCACCAGAAGTCATTCAGGCGGCATACCGCATTGGTGATTCAGTCACCAACGTTATTACCCCTATGATGAGTTACTTTGGCTTAATATTGGCGGTTGCGGCTCGATACAAGAAGGATTTAGGTATTGGTACTCTGGTTGCCATGATGCTGCCTTATTCTATGTTCTTCTTTATTGGCTGGTCGGTGCTTTTCTTCCTTTGGGTCTTTGTCTTTGGACTCCCTGTAGGACCAGCCGCACCGACTTATTATAACTAAGAAGCTTATTCAGGCCGGCGCATTACGCGGTATGCAATTACCGCGAGTAAGCCGGCCACACCTATGACCCAGGCCATGGCGTAATCAGTGAATGAGCCAGCCTGACTCACCCCGGCAGAAACCAAACCCGCAATTAAAAACTGTAAGCTACCGGTTACGGCAGACGCCGAACCTGCGCGTTCTTTCTGTTCAGCCAAAGCCCCGGCCATAGCGTTCGGGAAAACCATGCCTAAAGTCGAAATATAGGCAAATAACGGCAGCAATATTCCCCAGAAACCGGCATTAAAATACGCCATAACGCACATGACAATGGACACCACGGCTAATATCGGTAAGGAAACGTTGAGGATCTTGCGTGAGGAGTGGTATTTCAGCAACCATCCATTAAGCTGCGAAAAGCCAATAATACCAATAGCGTTTAATCCAAACAGCCAACTGTAGTGCATGGGTTCAAGACCAAAAACCTCAATAAACATTTTTGGCGAACCTGTGATGTAGGCAAACAACCCAGACTGAGCAATAGCACCTGTTAACGAATAACGCAGGAATGAAGGATCTCGCAAAACAGCCCAGTAAGTGCTGCCGGTATTTCGCATACGCACGTCATAACGGCGCCCGCGGGTTTCCGGCAACACAAAGTGGATAGTCACGGCGGAGGCCACACCTAAACCGGCGACAATTAAGAACAGAGCACGCCACCCCATCCATTCGGTTACATAGGCACCAAACAGAGGCGCCAGAATAGGCGCAACTCCCATTACCAATATGAGGAATGAAAACACACGGGCCGACGCTTGTGGTGTATATAAGTCACGCACCACAGCCCGTGCAATAACGATACCGGCACAAGCTCCTATAGCCTGCAGGAAACGTAAAGCAATAAGCCACTGAATATCCGGCGCAAAAGCACAACCAATGGATGTCACCACGTAAATAGCTAAACCGATATAAAGCGGGTTTTTACGCCCAAATTTATCGGTCGCTGTACCGTAGAGCAGTTGTCCAATAAAAAGACCGAAGAAAAATGCCGTCAGCGACAGTTCAACGTGGTGTGTATCGGTCGCATAGTCCGACGCAATAGCGCTGAAAGCCGGGAGGTACATATCAATGGAAAGTGGCGCAAAGGCCGTCAATAACGCCAGAATAACAACTATAAAATCGAATCTGGCGTTATCGGAAACAGGGGCTGGCTCGAATGGTCGAGCCATTATTTATCTCCCACAGGAACATACGACTGCGTCGCAAATTCTTGCGGACGCTTCAGAACCTCCTGCTCTCTGGCATAATCCACCAGCGACTGAGCATAGTCTATTCCGGTATTACGGGCTCGTCCGCGCTCACTGACACGATAAAAGGTGTCATAACCGTCCTGACCGCCTGCAATAAAGCTGTTTGTCACCATCACGTAGGTTGCTCTGGCGGTCATTGGCTGCCAACTGCTGCTGCCTTTATCCCACACTTGCAGGTTAGACACACGACTGCCTTTTTCTTTGGTTAAGTCCACCGAATAACGAATACCGGCACCATAGGGATAAGCTCGGGTTGAGCCGCCATCAGAAATGGAATAGGCCAGTGCTTCTTCCATTGCCTGTTTGAACTCAGAGCCGCTCAGTTCCAGCTTAACCAGAGTATTCGCAAAAGGCAGTACATTGAAAGCGTCGCCCACGGTAAAGTCCCCCTGGCTAATGCCAGAGCGGACACCACCACCATTTTGAATAGCAAAGTCAGCTTCCGGCACTGAGCTCAAAAAGGCTTCAGCAACCAGACGGTGAGCACCAGAACTCATAATGTCAGCGCAACCATCGCGTCTCGGCAAATCAATTTCCTGACTACAAATTTGCTGTGGCACCTGCGCCAGCACTTCGGCAGAAAACTCTTCAACTTTGCCTTGATACTCCTGCAACATGCTTTGCAGCTCAGCGTCAGGTTCAACAAAGCTGAATACGTCACTTTCTTCCAGTGCGGTTTTAATCGGCTCGTAAGTTGTCACAATGCCGTCGCTGACCTGAATGTCGTTACTCAGAAGATAATGCGGACGCCCGCCGCACTCTGCAATTTTGTCACCTTCAAATACCGCCTGCATCTCGCCAACTACCAATGAATATTGATAAGCATGGCCAATACAAACTTTGTCGCCGTCGGCATTGCTCAGTTCGGTTGGATAAGGCCCGTCAGACTCCATACCAAAATCACTGAAATCGCCTAACAGCGTATGCGAATCACCACCAATAACAATATCCACGCCCGGCAACTGCTGCACCAGCTCTTTGTCCCGCTCGTATTGAATGTGCGTCAGAAGCACTATTTTCTCGATACCCTGCTGTTGAACTTCCGCGATATACTTGCGCGCCGTTTCCAGCTCGTCTAAAAACTCAGTGGATTCATCAGGCTGCGATGACTTCTTGGTTTTACTGGCAATATCCAGACCAATAATGGCTATTTCTTCACCGCCACGCTCGACTATTGTGTAGGGCTGAAACATTTGCCATTCGCGGTTCGGAGTTAACGGCGACTCACCAACTTTGGGTTTTATATTAGCTCCGAGCTTTACGGTAGGACAGCTTTCAGTCCCCAATGCCTGCAGAAACTCGGCAAGGCCGGCGTCACCGGTGTCAAATTCATGGTTACCAATAGTGAAGGCATCGAAACAGACGTTGTTCATCATGCGGGCGTCGGCTTCACTACCAAACAAAGTGAAATATAAACTGCCTGTCAGAGCGTCACCGGCATGCAATGTCAGCACATTTTCGTTAGCCGCGCGGAGCTTTTTAATTTGCGCGCCTACACGCGGGAAACCGCCGGCTTCAACTTGCCACTCCTGCTCTCCCCACACTAAGGTTTGCCGCTTAGCATCCAAATTAGAATGGTGGTCATCAATGTGTAGCAACGTCAACCGAAACTCATTGCTTTCAGGCTCCTGCGGAGCAGATGCGCAACTGATTAATAATGCAGAAACAGTGACAGCAGCCACACCCCGAACTATGCGTTTTAGATTAAACTCGCCTGTTTTCACCAGCTGTTCCTTTTAGTCTTTTATCAAACCAATTTCACGTAAGCGCTGCATTAGATAGTCATCAGCCGTAATAGGTTCATCTCGCTGAGGATTTTCATCCGAAATACAGCTTTCCAGCGGTGTGATCATCACATCCGGATTAAAATGTAAAAAGAAAGGTATTGAGTAACGCGATTTTTCATTAAATGGTGCCGGCGGATTAACCACCCGATGCGTTGTCGATGGCAGCACATGATTCGTTAAGCGCTGCATCATGTCACCCACGTTACAAATAATAGCACCTTCAATAATGGTTACCGGCACCCAGGTGCCGTCTTTCGCCAGCACTTCTAACCCCGGTTCACGCGACCCCACCAATAGTGTCAGAACGTTGATGTCTTCATGCGCACCGGCACGAACCGATGGCGTATCTTCATCAATAATAGGTGGATAGTGTAAAGGCCGCAAAATTGAATTGCCGTTATTCACTTTATTGCGGAAAAAGTCTTTCGGCTGACCCAAATAAACTGACAGAGCTTCCAGCACCTGATTACCAAGGTTATCCAAAGCCGCATAAATAGCTAGCATATCGTCTTTAAATTTAGGCAACTCTTGTGGCCAGACGTTTGGCAATAGTTGTGGGTATGCGGGCTCCCCTTCAACTTCACGACCCACATGCCAGAACTCTTTTAAGTCGACATGTTTGGCGTCTTTAGCCACTTCAGTACCAAAGGGCGTGTAGCCTCTGGCGCCACCCTGACCCGGGCGGTGATATTGTTTTTTTACATCTTCAGGTAATGCAAACAATTCACGACAGGTATCCAGTGCCCGTTCAATAAGCGCGGTATCGACGTCGTGCTGGGTTAAGGCAATAAAACCGTATTTTTCGTAACCATTACCGACATCTTGAGTAAAAGCATCAAAATCATTCTGATAACGGCGCATATCAACGTGCGGGATAGACTGCATGGTGAATTCCAACTTCCTGAAAGAGCTTAATGAACAGGCCGTTATTGTATGAATTTTCGGGTTAAATCACAAGTTAGCAAGGAGCCGCTTAACCGGGTTAAAGCCTTTACGGTGTATAGGACAAGGTCCGTATCTTTCTAATAATTCCAGGTGCTTGGGCGTACCATAAGCTTTGTGCTTATCAAATTCATATTGTGGGTACAATTCATGCCACTTGAGCATCTGTCTGTCCCGCTCCACTTTCGCTAAAATTGAAGCAGCAGCAATGCATTGTTCGCTGGCATCGCCGCCAACAATGGCTTTTGCCGGTACATTCAACTCCGGAACCCGGTTGCCGTCCACCAGCACCATATCGGGTTTGACCGGCAGTGCTTCCACAGCTCGCTGCATGGCTTTCATCGACGCCCAGAGAATATTAATGGCTTCTATTTCGTCGGGGTCAGACTGAGCAATAGCCCAGTAAAGTGCCTTTTCTTTTATTTCCAGACTCAATTTTTCACGCTTCTTCTCGCTCAGTTTTTTTGAGTCGTTAAGCCCTTCAATTGGGTTATCCGGGTCTAAAATGACAGCCGCTGCCACAACCGGCCCGGCAATAGGTCCGCGACCCGCTTCATCTGTACCACAAATCATTGACACTTTTTCACCTTGTTCGCTTTGTTCCACCTTACAATAATGGTTATGATACCTGCGCATAATAATTAGACCAATAAAATAACAACCAGGGGTTTCACCATGGCTCAATCTCCACAACCAGACCGTTCGCAAAAAGAAAAACCGGACAGTCTGTTAAATCGCCTTTTAGACGGCGTTGAAAAGGTCGGTAATAAACTGCCCGATCCGGCCGTCATGTTCTTTGGCTTATTAATCATTGTCTGGGTAATGTCGTGGCTGTTGTCCGGCGTGAGTTTTGATGAGAAGCACCCGCTTACGGGTGACTCTATTGGCGTCATCAACTTATTAAGCGGCACCGAATTTGCGGCTTTTCTTGCCAATATGGTTGATACCTTTATGGGTTTTGCACCCCTGGGGGTTGTGCTGGTAGCTATGCTGGGTGTGGGTGTAGCCGAACGCTCGGGCTTTATTAATGTTGCCATAAAACTCATGTTGAACGTTACGCCGAAAATGTTGCTGACGCCGGTTTTGATTCTGGTTGCTATAGTCAGCCATACGGCAGTTGATGCTGGCTATGTTCTGGTTATTCCTTTAGGCGGTGTTATTTTCTACGCGGCCGGCAGACATCCGCTGGCGGGTATTGCTGCAGCCTTTGCTGGTGTTTCCGGCGGCTTCAGTGCCAACTTCGTACCTTCGGCAATCGACCCATTACTGCAGGGCTTTACTGAAAGTGCCGCGCAAATTATTGACGCCGACATGCAGTTAAACCCACTGAATAACTATTACTTTACAGCCGCATCGTCAATTGTCGTCGTTGCCATTGGCTGGTTCCTGACGGACAAGGTAGTTGAGCCCCGGTTACGCGGTGCCGAAATTGATGGTGACGCCGAAGATATGCCTGCGTTAGACGACGTCTCCCCACGAGACCGCAAAGCATTTTATGCTGGCGTAATTACCATGGCGGTAGGTTTGACTCTGTTGTATTTCTCAGCAACGGCTGAAAATACTCCTTTGGCTGACCCGGCAACCGGTGAATTGGCATCTTACTCAGCACCTCTTATGGGTATGATTGTACCGCTAATTTTCTTGCTGTTTATTATCCCAGGTATTGTTCACGGTTATGTTTCCGGTAACTTTACCAACTCCCAGGACGTTATCGGCGCAATGACTAAGTCAATGGAAGGCATGGCCTACTATATGGTTATGGCGTTCTTCTGTGCCTTATTCATAAAAGCGTTTGGAGACTCACAACTCGGCACTTTAATTTCCGTTAAAGGCGCTAACTTCCTGGCCAGTCTGGAGTTGTCCGGTGGGGTCACTATGGTCGGTATCGTCTTCTTAGTAGCCTTTATTAACTTATTTGTCGGTTCAGCATCGGCTAAATGGGCCCTGATATCCCCTATTTTTGTGCCTATGCTAATGCAGTTAGGTTATTCACCCGACTTAACCCAGGCGGCGTATCGTGTCGGTGACTCATCCAGTAATATTATTACGCCGTTGCTGCCCTACTTCCCGCTGGTCGTTCTTTATTGTCAGCGCTATGTTAAAGGTACAGGCATAGGTACTTTAGTGGCAATGATGCTGCCATATACTGTAGCGCTCTTAATACTATGGTCTGCCTTCCTTATTCTCTACTGGACTCTTGGCTTTCCTCTGGGTATTCAGGCAAATTACGTTTACCCTGCGGGCTAAATGTCTAAGTGTAAACTCATGTGAAAAACCAGTGAGTCACCTTATGAAAGGTGGCTCACTGCATTTACAACGTTCGTCGCACCTTCGTCTATCTCTTCTATCAAGTTTTTCACTTTTTCAATTTGCTCTTTGCTCAGTTCAGCCATCTTTTGAATATCATCTATCGAAGTCGATATCGCGTGCGAAACTTCAGAACTGCGTTCCATAACACCGGAAATTTGACTGGTTGCCTGTGTCGTACGAGACGCTAAGTTTCTCACTTCATCTGCAACAACAGCGAATCCTCGTCCGTGTTCCCCGGCTCTGGCCGCCTCAATAGCTGCGTTCAGCGCCAATAAATTGGTTTGCTCTGCCAGTCCGTTAATCGTTTTCACAATGTCTTCAATACTCCGGGCTTGCTCATGAAGTTGTTCAATAACTTCATCGGTTTTATTACTTCTCGACAAAATCTCATTCGAGGTTTCTACAGAAACCTCTATCGATGCTTTACCGTCACTGACAATGGCAGCCGTTTGCTGAGAGGTAGAATAAGCCACCGCAGCGGCTTCCGCAGTTTGCTGAGCTTTCACCACACTGGCCGTTACGTCACTGGCAAATTTAATGACTTTTGTCACCTGCCCGTTTTCATCAAAAATGGGGTTGTAGCTGGCCTCAAGCCAAATCGCCTCCCCATGCTTACTCAGGCGTTTAAATTGCCCTGTTTTAAACTGACCATTACTCAGTTCTTTCCAAAAGCCGGGGTTTTCATCATAAAACGTCTGTTCACAAAACAAGCTGTGATGGCGCCCTTTTATTTCGTCTGCCCGGTAACCTAATGTATCTAAAAAGTTCTTATTAGCGCGAAGAATCTTGCCCGATGGAGAGAACTCTATTGTTGCCATAGACTTGTCAATAGCAGTACTAACAGCAACCTGATGTTCTAATTCTGAAGCTTCGTGGGTCACATCTTTAGCAATTTTGGTAATATATTCGACCTGCCCCTCCGAGTTCTTGATCGGAAAGTAAGAAGCTTCTAACCAAATAGCACTACCATCATTGCAAAACCTTTTAAAGCGTCCATGATGGGACTGACCCTGAGCCAGTTTATTCCAAAAACTCTGGTACGCTGTGCTTAACGCATACTCGTTATCACAAAAGATTTTGTGATGCTTTGACACTATCTCGTCAAGCCGATAACCCATGGCTTCCAAAAAGAGGTTATTAGCATTTAAAATATACCCTTGAGGGGTGAAATCAATCCGGGCGATATTACCATCAATGGCGTTTATCAGTTGCTCGTATTCACTCAGCTCTTTATAGGTTTGCGCAAGCTGATACTTCGTTTTTGAGCCAAACATGGGGCTTTCCTACTCATAATAAATAAAAAAATATTATAAGAAGATACGCTCAGCAAAATGATTCAGGATCATTGTTGAACGTTTTGTTGAGTGGAAATTTAGATAAATCTAAATATATCAATGGCTCGCTAATGAATTTTTTTACTTTTGCTATGCACTCCAGGCAGGGTTCCGGGTTACTTCCCAAATATGCCCATCCGGATCTTTGAAGAAGCCCCCATAACCACCCCAAAACAGGTCTTTTGCAGGTTTTAGAATATCGGCTCCGGCCCGTTCCGCTTCCACCATAACGTCGTCAACCGCAGTGCGCGACTTGACGTTATGGCTTAACAACACTTCATTCGCTGCACGGGCAACTTCAACGCCCATTTCTGCAGCAATACTTTTACGTGGCCATAAAGCCAGTCTGAGACCACTGGGTAATTTAAAGAAAACCACGGCGCCATGCTCAAACTCGTCACCTATAATGCCATCGGTTTCCCAACCCAGGCCGTCCCGATAGAATATAAGTGAACGTTTAAGGTCATCAACACCTAGAGTGATCACACTAATACTGGGGTTCATAGAACCTCTTCACGGTTAACGCTAAACTCTTGCTATGTACTCTACATAGCATCGATACTCGGGTCAAAACATGGATAAAGAACTGCTAAACAGCTATAAAAATACAGATTATTGGTTCGCAGTTGGAGAAAAGACAATCACTTTGACTATAGGTCAAAAGAATAATGCCTTTGACCGTTTATGTGAGCGCCTTGGTCAAACTACAGGCAGCTTTATCACAGCCTGTAACCCACAAAGCCAACTGCTTACAAAGAACGAAAATAAAAGCAGAAATAAGCAATTAGCGACTCGTTTAGAGCAAATGGCTGAAATTCACTGTTTTTCAGGAGAAGGTCAGGATCGCGACAAACAATGGCCCCCGGAAGCCAGTTTTATGGTCTTAGGCCTCAACCAGAAAACAGCCATTGACCTCGCACGAGAGTACCAGCAAAATGCCCTGGTCTGGATTGAATACCAACAAGCAGCAGTACTCATCGACGTATGAGTTAAGGGGTCACCATGCCATCACACCATAGCCGCTGATAAACAAGCCTTTGTTTATGCGATCATCGCCGTACTGTTATGGTCAACGGTGGCTACCGCATTCAAAATAACCCTGCAGTACATGACCCCATTGCAGATGGTTACTGCTGCCAGTAGTGTTTCTTTTGTCATTCTCGCGCTGGTCTGCCTTATTCAGAAAAAAACCAGCGAATTAATACTCGAGCTACGTAAAATGCCCTTGTATTACCTGCTCATGGGGCTTATTAATCCACTTATTTATTATCTGGTGCTTTTTCAGGCTTATAAACTGCTGCCGGCTTCCGAAGCTCAACCACTCAATTACACCTGGGCCATTGCCCTTAGCATTATGGCCGCTCTGTTTTTAAAACAAAGCATACGCCGTCGCGACTGGGTTGCCTGCGCCTTAGGTTATTTCGGAGTATTGGTTATTGCCACACGAGGTAATGTGCTGGAGCTCAGTTTCAGCGACCCCTGGGGCGTTACGCTGGCGTTAATTTCCACTTTCTTGTGGGCTGGCTACTGGATCCTGAATACGCGCCGAAACGCCGATTCAGTTGTTAGCTTAGTACTTTCTTTTGGCTTGGCCTTACCCATACTTATTGTCGCCAGCTTCATATGGAGTGACTGGTCTGCAATACCTTGGCAAGGCTGGGCAGCGGTAAGCTACGTAGGCCTGTTCGAAATGGGAATAACCTTTCTATTCTGGTTAAAAGCCATGAAAACAGCCACCAATACAGCACTTATCAGCAACTTAATTTTTATTTCGCCCTTTATCTCGCTGTTGCTGCTCTCAGTCGTGATTGGCGAAACCATTTATCCAAGTACGCTGGTTGGGCTTATGCTTATTATTTTCGGGCTGTTAGTTCAACGTATTCACTTTCGGCGTAAGCTTAAGCCATAGCCTTATTAACAATCTCATCAGCAGCTTCCTTATCATCTTCATCTGGTGACGGACCATCATCCACACCATTTTCTCCCGGTGCTAAAGCAAGTTCCGTCAGTAATGGAAAATGATCTGACCCAAAACCCGGTAAACGTGTCATTGAAACCAGAGCAAAATGGTGGCTGTGAAATATATGATCCAGCGGCCAGCGGGCAAACCAGTACTCCGCGTGGAAAGTATTAAACATACCACGCCCGATACGGGGGTCTAACAAGCCACTAAGCTTGCGGAAAAGAAGCGTCGTGCGCGACCAGGCAACATCGTTCAAATCTCCAGTGACTATAGTCGGATATTTCTCCGGCTCAACCCGACGAGCAACCAGCACCAGTTCAGCATCCCGCTCTGCCGACTCTTCATTTTCAGAAGGGCTGGGTGGCGCAGGGTGCACAAAATGCGCTTTTACTTTCTGTCCACAAGGCAGCTCAATAAAACAATGTACCGACGGTTTATCGTCTTCAACCAGATATTCAACACTGACATCAGACAAAGCATAACGAGAATACACATGCATGCCGTAGAGGTTATCTAAAGGTACCTTTACCGTATGCGGATAATCCGATTCAATCGCATCCAGCTTCTCCTGCCACCAGTCATCAGACTCAAGTGTGACCAGCACATCTGGCGTAAAATCATGAACAAGCTTTAGCAAGCCATCACTATTATGGTTAGGAGTAAGAACATTCGCGGTCATAATGCGCAAGCGCCCGTTAGCATTACCCGGCCGGACAGCTTCAACTTCCTTAGGAAAGAAAAAGGTATAAGGCACAACCCACCAGAGCTGACAGACCAGACAACCAATAATCAGACCCAGCGTTACCGCGTTAATTGAATTCCAGTCGCGTATAACAACCAACCCTACTATGAGAAGGGCAGCTAATAACACCGACAGCTGCAAACGCGGAAAATCCAAACCACGTATCCACCAAACTTGCGCTCGGGACAATGGCGCCAGGGTAAGCACCAACAGTAATACCGCTAAGGAAAGATAAATGACTTCAAACATGCTGACTCTCAATACTTCTCAGATAAGAAAACAATAGCACAGCTGCAAAGGATAAGGTGAAAGGAAGTGTTAACGCTCCTACGGATAGAGCGCTCCGCTTGGAGTCAAAACCCTCTGCTCATTACAGCTCCCGGCGGGACTTAGTGAAGCGGTAAGAGTTAAGGCCCTCTACTACAGGAGTGTCGAAGGCCATGGATGGCCTTCGTCAAGCCCTCATGGATGAGCTCGTCGCGTCTCCTGTAGTAGAGGGTCTTAACTCCTAGCGAAACTAAAAGTCCCCCGGGAGCTGTGTGACGCCAAGGATGGGTTTACGGCGTGTTCCGAAGCTTTATCTAACTCTTTGTTTCTGACTAGACCATGTTAACCAGCATGCTGGTTGGGTCTTCGAGGTATTCCTGCCAGAGTTTGTTGAAACGGGCAATGGTGCCGCCATCGATAATACGATGGTCGCCTGACCAGCTTACCGTCATTATTTTACGGGCTACCACGTTACCGTTGGCATCAAAGCGCGGCAGTTCCTGCACCTTACCTAAAGCGACAATCGCGGCTTCAGGTTTGTTGATGATAGGAGTTGCCACCGTACCGCCAATAACACCAATGTTTGAAATGCTGATGGTACCGCCTTTCATATCGGCTTGTGGCAACTTACCTTCACGCGATGCCTGAGTCAGACGAGTGACCTCATTGGCTACATCAATGATGCTTTTGTTTTGTACCTGTTTTACGTTAGGTACTAACAGGCCAATCTTGGTGTCAACGGCCATGCCAATGTTGTGATCATCAAAATAAGTGATCTCAGTACAGTCTTCATTCACCTGTGCATTCATCACAGGGAATTCTTTCAGTGCCAGCGAAAGAGCTTTGATAAAGAATGGCATAACAGTTAAACGAATACCCTTCTCTTTGTATTGCTCTTTTAGCTTTTCACGCAATGCGATTAAGTCAGTAACATCGAACTCATCGGCGTAAGTGAAATGTGGAATCGTACTGACCGAGCTCATCATCTGCTTAGCCATAGCCGCTTTCACACCACGGATAGCTTCAGTACGAGTACCACCGCTAGTAGCCGCGGCTTTCTGCGGTTGCTGGCTATCGCTTGATGCGGCTGACTTCTGCTCACCCGATTTAAAGGCTTCAATATCTTTCTTCAGAACCCGGCCTTTTTTACCTGAACCTGGTACTTCAGCAATGTTAATATCGCTCTCACGTGCCAGACGACGCACAGCCGGGCTGGCAATAGCTTTGCCCTGACGCGCCTTCGCGGGTGGCTCCGCTTCTGCTTTGGAATCCGATGGCGAAGTCTTAGCGTCGGGGTCAACATGGCTCTGTGGAGCATTTGAACCCGATTCTTGAACGCCACCAACTGGCTTCAACGCAAACAACGGCTTGTGTACTTCCGCGATATCACCTTTTTTGTGATACAGCTTAACTACGGTACCGTCGTCTTTAGCCGGAATTTCAACCGTTGCTTTGTCCGTCATCACTTCAACAACCGGCTGATCTTCTTTCACTTCATCGCCTTCAGACACAAGCCATTCAACGATTTCGCATTCAACAATACCTTCACCGATATCCGGTAAAATAAAGTCGGTTGTATCACCGTCAGTCGAGGTCTGTTTTTCCTCTGTTTTCGGTTCTTCTTTTTTAGCAGGCGCGCTGTCTTTTTCCTTGGCAGGTGCCTCGTCAGAAGATCCGTCAGCTGGCTTTATTGCAAATAACGGTTCGTGAACCTTGGCAATATCACCTTTCTGGTAATACAGTTTTTCCACAATGCCGTCGTCTTTGGCCGGGATCTCAACCATAGCTTTGTCGGTCATGACCTCAACTACGGGTTGGTCTTCTTTAACTTCGTCACCTTCGGCAACCAGCCACTCAACGATTTCGCACTCTACGATCCCTTCGCCGATATCGGGCAGAATAAAGTCTTTACTCATGTCGATGGGTCCTTAGTAGTTCATTGAGCGTTTGATCGCTTCATAAATCTTCAAGTGATCAGCCATGTACTCTTTTTCGTGACACAGCGGATACGGTACGTCGATACCGCACACTCGGCCAATTGGTGATTCCAGGTACAGGAAGCATTTGTCCTGAACGGTTGCCGCAATTTCGCTGGCGAAACCACCGGTAATCGGTGCTTCCTGCGTAATCACCAAACGACCGGTTTTTAAAACCGATTCTGTAACGGTTTCAACATCCCATGGAGAAATAGTACGCAAGTCAATGACTTCGCACGAAACGCCGTCTTCTTCGGATTTTTCCACCGCTTTTTCAATCATTTCCATCTGCGCGCCCCAGCCAAGAACGGTAATATCCTTACCTTCTTTGACTACGTCGGCTTTGCCTAATGGAATGGTGTATTCTTCTTCCGGAACATCGCCTGTTGACGCGCGGTACAACCGCTTAGGTTCCATAAACAAGACCGGGTTTTTATCAAAAATAGCGCTCAGCAGTAACCCTTTTGCTTCGTACGGGTTACGCGGGGTCACTATTTTAATACCCGGCGTATGCGCAAAGTAAGCTTCCGGAGACTGCGAGTGGTAATGACCACCGGCGATACCACCACCGTACGGGGTACGAATAGTTAAACCACCAACGTTAAATTCATTACCTGAACGATAACGGAACTTGGCCGTTTCATTCACAATTTGGTCAAACGCCGGGAAGATGTAGTCGCCGAACTGAATTTCGGCAATGGCATAGCTGCCTTGTGACGCCAGGCCATTGGCAAAACCAATAATCCCCTGCTCTACCAGTGGAGTATTAAAGTTACGGTGCTTGCCGTATTTTTCAGTCAAGCCTGAAGTGGCGCGGAATACACCACCAAAGCCACCGGTATCTTCACCAAAACTGTATACGTTGTCATGCTTAGCCATCGCCAGGTCTAGCGCGCTGTTGATGGCCTGTAGTAAATTCATTTTAGCCATTAGTCCAGTCTCCCCGACGTTTTACTATAGGCATCCGGGTATTTACGGATGTGCTCTTTCAACTCGTCTAACTGCTCTTTCAGCATGTCAGTCGGTTCGTCGTAAACATCATTGATCAGCTCATCAATGTGCGGGACCGGCACTTTTTCTGACTCTTTTAACGCCGCCAGAACTTTCGCCTTAACTTCAGCATGATGTTCTTCAACGTGGTCTTTATCCAACCAGCCTTCGTTCATCATCCACTTTTGTAAACGCTCAAGCGGATCTTTCGCCTGCCAACCCGCTTCTTCATCACGCGTACGGTAACCAGTAGGGTCATCCGAGGTCGAGTGACCAGACATGCGGTAAGACATGGCTTCAATTAAAACAGGTTCGTTTTCTTCTACAGCCAGACGACGAGCTTCCTGTGTCGCTTTGAGTACAGCGAAAACATCGTTACCGTCTATGCGTATGGTTTTCATGCCATAGCCTATACCACGCGGGGCAATACCGTCACCGGCATACTGTTCGCCTTGCGCCGGTGTAGAAATAGCGTAACCATTATTACGGCAGAAGAAGATGACTGGCACTTTATAAACCGATGCCATATTCAGAGCCGCGTGGAAATCACCTTCAGAGGCAGCACCTTCACCGAAGTAACAGATAGTGCACTTCTCGGTTTTATCCATTTTCTGACCAAACGCATAACCTGTTGCCTGTGGAATTTGTGTTCCCAACGGCGAAGAAATAGTCATAAAGTTTAAGTCAGCACAACCGTAGTGAACCGGCATTTGGCGACCTTTACCTAAGTCTTTTTCGTTCGAAAACAGCTGATTCATAAACTGTTCAACGGTAAAGCCACGGTAAGCTAATGCGCCCTGCTCACGATATTGGCCCATGATCATATCACCAGCATCCAGCGCGGCGGCAGACGCCACACTCTCGGCTTCCTCACCTCGTGAAGCCAGGTAAAAACTGATACGGCCCTGACGCTGTGCGGCAATCATGCGTTCATCAAGAATACGGATAAATTGCATGGTGTCGTGAATTTTCACGATCAGCTCTTTATCGTACTCCGGCATGTCCGCATCTTTATGAAAACTGCCATCTTCTTTTAAGATTTGCAGCATTGGAATTGTGACTGAGTCTTTATCAAACCATTTCGGTTTCGTCACAATTTCTGTGTCGTGTTTTTTATCCTTGACCATAACCTTCTCTTTCGGTTTTAAGCTGGGTTGGAAATTGCCGCTACTTTACCTTTACGTAAAGTGACATGCAAACCACTCCCTAATGAAAACTGAGTGCGCTAAGTGTAAATAGAAACGAACAGTCTTAACAAAGTTCGGTAACTTAGGCTCAATAATTTCAGACTAAATCGAGCGACTCTGTGGGTACTCTAACCACAGTTAACAACGCCCGGTGCCCCAGCGCCACTTTGGCATTAGGGAAAATAATATGTTCGCCGTCATGCTGCGCGTAACATGCCTTGTCACCGTCTCTGGCCAGTAGCTCCCCTTTATTAAAAGAGGTGAAGTTAGCCACATCATCCGCAAAGTTTAGCTCAAAGTCAGGTTGTGTGCGGTTTATGGTTTGAGCTTCCTTAAACACATAGTGTTGTTCTGGTTCAAAGGGACCAAAATCCAGCTCAGTTTGCGAAATTAAGTCGCGCAAGGTGGTTTCCGCTGCGGCAAACTTAGCCCTGTCATTTTCGCCAAATGGACGGACTTTACCCAGCTCAACGGTAAACGCATGGGCGTTAAACTGACGCGCGCTAAAATATGAAAATGTCGTTGTCGGTGCCTGATTTAATAATACCGTATCAACACCACAAGATAGCAAAAACTGAAGCTGTTGGCGGCTGTAAGGTGCGCCGTGAGTGAACGGATAAACCGCAAATTTCTCACGTTTTGAGTCGCGAATAGCAGTATGTAAGTCATAATGAAAACGTTCGCGGGTTCCTTCCGGAGCCAATTGATAAAAACGCTCCACATAGCTTTCTATCTTTGCTGCGCGCTCGCGTTCTTTATTTTGCGTACTGCCTTTACTGTGCTCACCACTAAACAGCCGGTTCATATTTTCTTCAACAAACCGCTCACCTTTGTTTATTGAGGCGGGGTTTGCAATTAAAAACAGCGTGCGGTGCGTTACTGTCTGTTTTTCATTAATAATGTCATTAATGATATCCCGGCATATTTCGATAGGAGCCGTTTCATTTCCATGCACCGCACAGGATAACACAATATCCTTGTGTCCCGGATTAGCCGGTGAAACTTCTAACACTCCGCTATCCCAGACCGACAGTTTCGTGCCATTGCCCAGTGTTAAGTCATGGCTCTCGCTACAACCCCACTCATGTTCACGAGTCCAGGCCAGAAAATCAGAAAATACCTTATTCACAACCTTCTCCTATTTTTTTCCCGGCACATAGCCTTTCGTTGCCAACAATTCACGTAATACTCGTGAGCGATATTCACGACGATAAAGCACTGCGACCACCACAGCACTTGAAGCAATTAAGATGACGGGATGCAGAAACCAGGATAAATAGGCCAAAGCAAAATAATATGTGCGCAGACCCTTATTGTACTCATGCCCGGACTGATCCAGTACTTTTGCTGCGTGCATAGCAAAACGCTGACGCTCTTCTTCCGGTTTATTGCCCTGGTGATACTCGACCGAGGCTCCCAGCAGGACGGACACAAAACCGAACTGACGAATAGACCAGGTAAACTTAAAAAAGGCGTAGATAAAGATAATGGCTAACACCGACAGCTTGAACTGCACCAAAATAGAACTGGTATCTGGACTCATCGGAATTTCATTTAGCACTAACACCACTTCATCGGCATGCGCTAAGACCGTAATAACACCAGCCAGAACTAAAATGGTAGAGGAAGCAAAGAAGGTTACAGTACGCTCGACATTACCAATAAGTGACGCGTCAGCAACTTGATTCTCTTTGTGCATGACAGTGGTAAACCAGTCAATTCTTAACGAGCACAAAATACTCGACAGACAATGCGTGGTTCGGGCTCGCTTGCGGGCAAACAATGAATAGCCTATCCAGCAGAAAAAGAAAAATAGCAATGCGGCAAGATCAAGAAGCGACAGCAACATGTCAGCGTTTCCTCTGGAGTTTTCGGTTATTAATAATTTAACAGTTTAGAATAGTTAGTTTACCAGTTTATGACGAACCATACGATAAAGCCGGAGACTTAGCTCCGGCTTTCTTTCATTTGCTCAGACACTTAGTAGTGTTCCAGTGCCTCTTTAGTACTCATGTCTTTAGGTTCAGGCGGTGTTGCCAGCCCATACCAGGACAACATGGTGCGCAGCCCTCGCTTAGTATCAGCCAAAATCAAGTACAGGCAAGGTATTAACAGCAAGGTAATAATCGTTGCGAAAATAATACCGAAGGCCAGCGATATTGCCATTGGTATCACTATCTTAGCCTGCAGACTCTTCTCCAGCACTATCGGAAGCAAACCGAAGAAAGTCGTTAACGAGGTTAAGGTTATTGCGCGGAAGCGGCGACAACCGGCATCCAGCACCGCTTTACGCAAATCCGTCCCCATCTCCCGGGCTCGGTTAACGTAATCAACCATGACCAGACTGTCGTTCACCACAACCCCGGCTAACGCGATAATACCAAACAAGCTCAAAATGCTGACCGGCATACCAATAACCCAGTGGCCAATAACCGCACCAATCATACCGAAAGGTATCACCGACATAATAATTAATGGCTGGCTATAGGATTTCAGCGGAATAGCCATTAACGCATAGACAGCAAACATTGCCAGCAGACCACCAATTGCCAGCGAGCCCGTTGCTTCAGCTTCGTCCTGAGTAGCGCCCTGCAATTGAAAGCTAACGCTTGGGTACTTATCCAGAATTGGCTGAATTTTCTCTTCACGCACCTCTTTGACGACCCGGAAAGGCTCGACTTTGTCTTTGTCGGCACGCGCACGAACATTCACAGAGCGCTGGCGGTCAATACGGGTAATGGTGCTGTAGCCTTCGGCAAATTCAATATCTGCCAACTCAGTAAACGGAATTTCAGAACCATCCGCTGCGCGCAGCTTCATATCCTGTAAATTGCCAACCGACTCACGCTGGTCACGAGGATAGCGAACCATCACTTTAATTTCCTCGTCGCCTCGTTGTATACGCTGTGCCTCGGCACCGTAAAATGCGTAGCGTACCTGCGTTGCCAATTCAGCCAGATTAATCCCCATAGCTGTCGCTAAAGGCTTAGTCTGCAGCAAAATCTCTTCTTTACCGTCACCAAAGGTATCTTCAATATCGAACACACCGTCGTAGTCAGCCAGTTCCAATTTCAACTCATCAGCTGCGGCTTTCAGTTCGTCCAGGTCTTCACCCACTAACTGAAATTCAATATCAAAGCCACTACCGCCGCTCATGCTTCCCTGAAAATTAAGAGCTCGCACTCCGGCCAGTTCAGGAACAGCTTCACGCCACTGGTTCACAATTTCAAACCCGTCTATCTGGCGATCTTCACCTTTTTTCAATTCAACAAAAACAGTACCAGCAGTATTACCGTCCATCCAGATATTGGTATGGCGGACAACAGCTTCGCCATCCTCTTCTTTTATTCTACTGTTTACTGCGTTGAGTGATTTTTCAACACTGTTCAGAACTTCAATGGTACGAGTTTCTGACGTTCCGGGCTGCATCTCAACGTTAGCCTGCACAAAGTCACTGGGAATATCGGGAAAGAATACCCAGCGCACAATACCGCCACTCATCAACCCAGCCATTAGTATCAGTAATGCAACGAAACTGGCTAAAGTCGTATAGCGATAATGCAGACACTTCTTAAGAAATGGTCGATAGTAGTTCTCTACAAATGACTTAATTGCACCTGCAAATTTATTACGGAAGCGTTGAAACGCATTGGCTTTTTCACCTTTTTCTTTGGAGTACTTCATATTGGCGATGTGTGCCGGCAATATGAGTTTTGACTCCACCAAAGAAAACGCCAGACAAAGAATAACGACCCAGGCAATAGACTCCCAAATGGCCCCCATGCCGCCTTCAACCGTCAACATCGGTATAAAAGCAACCATGGTTGTTAATACACCGAAGGTAGCCGGCATAGCGACTCGTTTGGCTCCGGCAATAACGTTATCGATACTTTTACCGTTTTCCTCTATTTCGGTATAGGCGCTCTCCCCTATGACTATTGCATCATCCACCACTATCCCTAACACGAGTATAAAGCCGAACAGCGATATCATATTAATAGAGATATCAAACATCGGCAGCGGCATTAAAGCGATAGTACCCAGGAAACATACCGGAATGCCTATCATGACCCAGAACGCTAAGCGCAGCTGTAAGAACAGCGACAACATGAGGAATACCAACAGTCCACCCATCCACATATTGTTCAGCATCAAGTCTAAACGGCCTTGCAGGTAATAAGACGAATCTCCCCATTGTGCTACCTGAACGCCGTCGGGCAGCTCTTCATTTTTTCTTTCCGTATAACCACGGACATACTCTGCTATCTTAAGGTCGTTCTGATCGCCCACTGACTGCACCCGGACAAAAGTTGCCGGTTTACCGTCAAAGCGGGTATAAGACTCTTCTTCAATAAAACCATCTTCTACCTTGGCAATATCGCCCAGGGTCAAGCGCGTACCGTCAGCACGGCTTAACAAGACAATTTTCTCAAACTCACCGCCAACGTAGGCCTGGTTATTAGCGCGCAATAAAATGTCACCGTTGGGCGTTTTAATTGAGCCGCCCGCAACATCGATTGAGGTACCACGAACCGCGTCTACAATTTGCGAAAAGGTCAGTCCGTAGCGTTCAAGATCCTGCTGAGAAATCTCAACCGAAATTTCATAATCACGGCTACCGACAACATCAACTTTGGTTATGCCGCCGACAGTCTTGAGCTCATCGCGAACTTCCTTTGCCAGCTCTTTACGGGAGCGTTCATCCAGGTCACCGTAAACCGACATCCAGATAACTTGTCGTTGTGGTCTTACCCGGTAAATATTCGGTTTTTCGATTTGCTGGGGAAAGTTAGGAATCGCATCCACCAGCATTTTTACCTCGTCCATGACAACTTGTACGTCATAGTCAGGCTCAACTTCCAAAGTGACACTACCGCCGCCTTCCCGCGACTGAGAGGTCATTTCTTCAATACCATCAACATCTTCAATGGCATCTTCTATCAGCATAATAACGCCTTGCTCCACTTCCTGTGGCGCAGCACCGGGGAACGGTACCTGAATGCTGATAATATTCAGTTCAATTTCCGGAAACATCTGCTTGCGTACGGTGAACACTGATAGCGCACCTGCAACCAGAATAATGATCATCAATAAATTTGCGGCTACCGAGTTGCGTGCAAACCACGCAATCAGACCGGTTTGTTTTTCAGTCGTCATGATGTTTACCCGCCTACATTTTCAGAGTCTTCGGCTTTTTTCTCGCCGTCTTCATCTGTCTTAGCCGTTGTTTCCATTTGCTCCGGTAGTGGGTCGCCGGGCAAACGTACCTTCATACCCGGTAACGCATTCTTCAGCTGCGTCAGCACCACTTTATCTCCACTTTCCAGTCCGGAGCTGATAAGGCTTGTATTGCCCTGAGTTCGCACAACCTCAACATCACGTTTTTCCAGCTCGCGACTTTCAGGAACAATCCAGACAGACCCATCAGGATTCAGTGCATAGGTAGGAACTTCGATAACTCCCTGAGCCGCAGTGCCCTCAACTTTTGCCTGAACAAAACGCCCATAGCGCAAAGGAATAGGATGTGTCTCTTCCCCCAGGTTATAAGGGTCAGAGACTTCTACGACACCATAGATAACCCGGCTGTTTTCATCTAAAACGCCTTCTGTACGAACCAGACGCCCCTGCCAGGTTGCCGACTTTCCGGAAACCATAGACTCTAACTGCACTCGGGGCGATTCTTCAGCAACAGCCGGATCAAGAATGTAAGTCATATCAAGATCACTTAATGGTAACCGGACTTCGGCGGTGCGGGTATCAAAAACCAGGGCTATTTGGCTGCCCGTTGACACAAATTGTCCCAGGTTAGCTTCTTTACTGCGAAGTACGCTGTCGTAAGGAGCTTTTATGGTGGTCCGCTCTAAATCACGCTCGGCTTTGGCGACATTAGCTTCGGCTGACTCTACTGCAGCAATGGCACTGGCCAGTTGCGGTTTGCGTAACCCCAACTCTGGCGCTTTACCTTCTTTAAATGCCGACCATTCTTCTTCAGCGACACGGGCACGTGCTTTTTCTTGTTCTAGCTCAGACTGAGCTTGTAACAAAGCAGCACGTGCTTGCTGGACTGCAACTTCATAATCAGAAGGATCAACCTGAACCAGCATGTCGCCCTTTTTGAAGAAGCCACCGGCATGGTAATTCTCAGCAACGTCGACAATCTGTCCGGTCACTTCTGCAACCAGTGTGGTAGAGTGCTTTGGTTTTACCGTTCCCTGAGAATCAACGATAAAGGTCATGTCACGAGGGCTCACTTCCAGAATTTCAACCATCGCAGCGGGTTTACTTGTATCTTTCTGTTTTGGCGGCTCCGCAGACATGCTTGCAAGTATCGATAAAACGATAGCTCCAACAATAATTAACGGCGGAATAAAGGCTCGTTTTTTAAATTTCATTTTTTATTGTTCTCATAATTGGTTAACTCACAGCATTATTATTGCTGTTAATAATGTAAAATGTTAGACGTTAACTGTTGCCAGTTGTGTGATTCCGGCACTAAGTTGTAACTGACTGTTTCAGCCTTCAAGTAACCACCGTTCCGCGGCCTCAACATAACGCGGTTTACCCACCAGCAAGACCACGTCCTGCGGTTGTAATTCGGTATCACTATCAGGCTCCGGAATTTCCTCGTCGTCGCGCCGTAAAGCTTTCAATTGCACCTGATGCTTGTCCCAGTCTAATTCATCAATGCGTTTGCCCGTCGCCCAGGCACCTTCCGGTAAGGTTAAAGCACGTAAAAACTCAAGTTTGTCAGCCAGTTCCGGTGTAATTTCAGTTTCATTCCCCTGAAAGAACCCATGCATTTCACCGTAGTGGTTACGCCTTTCTTTATCTAACCGCGCAAGAATACGACGTATTGGAATACCACTACGACTGAGCACGTGAGAAATAAGCATTAAGCTTGCTTCCAGTGTGTCCGGTACCACCTGCGATGCACCGGCTTCCTGTAACTGAGTCAATCTTGTATCGTCACGACTCCGTACAATAATGTAGGCTTCGGGGTTTAACTGGCGAAGCTCTTTTAGTACTTCAAGTGCGCGCAAATCATCAGCGAAGCTGATAATAATCAGATCGACACTCTCGGCTCCTACCGCCCGCAAGATGTCTTTCCGTGCGCTATCACCGAAGTAGACCCGGGCACCGCCGGCAACGGCTTCCTGAACTCGCATGGGGTCGTTGTCGACAGCTATGTGAGTAATTCCCTCGGCGTCTAAAAACCGACTCATGGTTTGACCGACCCGGCCAAAGCCGCAAATAAGCACCTGATTCTCTAATCCTTCACTAACAGAGGTTCGCTGCTTCTCAATATCGACCAGAGGATCAGGGTGTCGAACAAGCAGACTCACTAAAGGTTTCAGACGATGAATCACAATAGGTGTTATCGCCATACTCAATACACCAATACCTATCATACTGGTGACTATTTCTTTACTCAGTAAGCCGTGAGAGCTTGCTAACGCGACGATAACAAAGCCAAACTCCCCCATTTGAAATAGTGAAATACCACTGCCCCAGGCATCCTCGTCCCGCTCGCCCATAAAACGTGCTACTGAGCTAATTAACGCAATTTTAATCACAGCCATTACAATCAAAGCCACCAGTATCCAGTGAAAATTATGGACGAAGCCGTAAAGCTGAAGCTGCATGCCTATGGTCGTAAAGAACAAGCCCATTAAAATATCGCGAAACGGGCGAATATCGGCTTCCAGCTGATGTTTATACTGGCTTTCCCCCAGCATCATTCCGGCTAAAAAAGCACCTAACGCCATAGAAAGACCAAAAACATGAGTCATACCACCGGCAACCAGTGCGACCAGAAGCGTCGCCAGAACAAACAGTTCATCGGTTCTTTGCTTGGCTATTTCTTTGAATAAATAAGGTAAGACCCATTTGCCTATTGTCATTAGTACAGCAATAACGGCGGCACCTTTCGCCAGAGCCAGTAATAAGGTATAGCCAATGTTGCCGTTATCGGAGGCCAGCAGAGGAATAATAATAAGCAGTGGCACCACCGCTATATCCTGAAACAGCAAAATGGCGACACTCATCTGCCCGCGACGGGTTGAAGTCTGTGCACTTTCTTTTAATTGCTTGATAACAACCGCAGTAGAGGACAAGGCCAACGCTCCGGCAATAGCCAAAGATGCAGCCCATTCATCCAGCCAGATAAAGCCGATAAGCAAAAAGACTAACAAGGAACCAAGAACCTGAGCCGCGCCTAACCCGAATACCCATCGCCGCATGGCAATCATCTTCGGTAAAGAGAACTCAAGCCCCAGCGAAAACAGGAGCAAAACAATACCCAGCTCAGCAACCAGATGATAATCATCCGGGTCAGCTATCCAGCCCATAACATCCGGCCCGGCAATAATACCGGCAACCAGGTAGGCTAAAATTGCCGGCAATTTCACCCTTCTGAAGAGCCAGACAAGAATAACGGCAACCGCTAATAAAAGCAGAAGGCTGGAAAATGTACCGTTCATTCATAAACTCCTGGATTTCTTTGTTTTTATGAGTGTCAAAATAGTAACACTCTTTTGTTTCAGAAAAACTATCTCTTATAACGTTTTGTAAAATATAGCTTTTCTATTCTTGGCCTAATATTTGCAAATAAAATTTCAATAATCAAATTCAGGCAAAAAGGTTTGTCATGCTAAACAGAGCTGTAGCAAAAACTGAGAGTAAGGCAACTGAGAACAAAACTCAGGCAATTATCAGTCAATTAACCTCATCGGCTGACTTGCAAAGCAAATCAACCCCGTTAACTGAACGGTTGCAGACATCTCTCGATTTGCATCAGGTATTATCTATTTACGCTGAATACATGGTTCAGCGTTTACCGGTAAGTGCTCTGCAATTTATCTCTGATGACCAAATTATTAATTTAATTGGTGACTACGAAAGCCTTGAGAGCGAATATTCGGTAATGCTTTATGCCGATAAAGAATACTTAGGACAAATGGTTTACCAATTCAAACGTCAACCATCCTATGTGAATAAAGTGCGTCTGGAACAAATGCACCGACAGCTGACTTTCCCTCTGCGTAACGCTATAGAGTTTTCGCGCTTAAGAAAAGTTGCGATACGAGACCATTTAACCGGCCTTGGCAACAGAGCCTTACTGGACGAAACGCTTGAGCACATCAGTGCACGTTTAAAGCGCGATAGTAAACAGTCTCATATTGTCATGCTATTGGATATGGATGGCTTTAAGAAAGTCAACGACCGTCATGGGCACCAGCAAGGTGATGAAGTACTAAAGCTCTTTGGTAATTTATTGCAACAGCAACTGCGCGATACGGATAGGGTATTTCGCTATGGTGGCGATGAATTTGTATTAATACTGGAAAACACAAGGCCCGAACAAGCAGATGACGTTTTCCGGCGTATTCGGGACACGCTTGATAACGATATTAGCCTTGCCACTTTCAATATTGGCGTCAGCGCCGGTAGCCTGGTTATGGAGAGCTTTCATAGCCCGCAGGATATTATTGATGAAGCCGACAGACGCCTTTACGCCGCTAAAGTAACCGGTAAGAATCAACACCTGAGCTAACCCAGTTTGGCTCAGGTAACTGAAGGCGATCGAATTCTGTTTTCTCAATAACCTGGTAGCTGAACCAGCCAAGTCCGGCTACCCACACGTACTGAGCGTTCAACTCAAGTATTGGTCGTCGGGCTCTTAACCACGGCGGAATTCCCGCCTGCTTCAGCCAGTCTTTCAGTTTTTTGCGCCCCTGACGTCCGGGTTTTGCCAGTTTTTCTGAGGTTAACGAAAAGGTTAATCTCAACTCATTATTATTTGTCAGCAATGCATCTGGCACGCTTAGTTTTCCCCATTCACCCAAATTGACATTAGCCTCAGCTAACCAACAATCTTCAGGTAACTGGCCGACATCGTTGTCGCACCATAGTGCGTATTGAAAGTAGCGCACACTGTAGCCATCACACTGAACCTGCATTTGGCTATCGTCTGTTGCGCTTTGAGCTTGTAACCGAATTTGCTCCAGTTGCTCGTAACTGGGCAACGAATATTTTTGTTCTTGCAGCCAGGTTCGCAGTAACGCTCGCTGCATAGCCGCAGAATGCTCCCTCAGCAAACTTAAAGGAAAGTGACTTTTGTGCTTCTGCGCCTTATGCAGCTTTTCCTCCAGCAGTTCATCCATCACCTGCTGTTGCTCGGCACAAAGTTTTGCTGACCTCAGCACGCTATTCCCAAACTGAGGCCAACGCTGCTCTAATAACGGCACCACTTTATGCCGCAAAAAGTTCCGCTCAATACGAGTATCGTAATTCGTATCGTCTTCAATCCAGGTTAATTTCTGTTGCTGCGCATAGCTTAAAATGTCTTCTTTGCTCACACTAAGCAAAGGTCGGCAGAGACGACGGTTGCCCACCCATGACTGAATAGCGGCCATAGAGGATAAACCTTTTGGCCCGCTGCCGCGTTTTAATTGCAGAAAAAATGTTTCTATCTGGTCATTGCGGTGTTGTCCAAGCAGTAATACTGCATCATCGTCGGTCAGCTCGGTCATTCTCCGGTAACGGCTTTCACGCCCGGCGGCCTCTTTGCTTTGACGATTTTCCACAGGCACATTAAGCGGCTCAAAAACCGTTTTTATACCATAGGCCTTAGCAGCATGCTCAATAGTCAACGACCAGTCAGCTGAACTGGGGTGAAAACTATGATCTAAATGAATGGCTAAATACTGATACTGAGGGTTCTGCTGACGAAAGCGCATCAGCAAGTCGAGGATAGTTTGCGAGTCGGCTCCACCACCAAGGGCAGCAACTAATTGCTGCCCCGGCTTTAATGCAAGAGACTCTAAGCTTTCACAAAACAGGTCGTAAAGACCATCTTTCATCATTGGTAATTAGCAGTAACCAAAAGACATGAGTTTACGATAACGCTGGTCCAGCAGTTCCTCGTGGCTTAACCCCTGTAAGCTTCCTAAATCAGAAATCAGCTGACGCTTAAGGCGTACGGCCATTTCTTCCTGATGACGGTGTGCGCCGCCTAACGGCTCAGGTATTACAGAGTCAACCAGACCCAACTCTTTACTGCGCTCTGCGGTTACGCCCATAGCTTCTGCCGCTAATGGTGCTTTGCTGGCACTTTTCCACAAAATAGAAGCACAACCTTCCGGAGAAATAACCGAGTACGTACTGTATTGCAACATGTTAACGCGGTCGCCGACACCAATAGCCAGAGCACCACCAGAACCACCTTCTCCAATAACAGTACAAACAATAGGAACGGTTAAACGCGCCATAACTTTCAAGTTGCGTGCAATGGCTTCACTCTGACCGCGTTCTTCCGCACCAATTCCCGGGTAAGCTCCCGGCGTATCAATGAAGGTAACAATTGGCATTTTAAAACGCTCGGCGGTTTGCATCAGGCGTAGCGCCTTACGATAACCTTCGGGCTTTGGCATACCAAAGTTACGACGGATCTTCTCTTTGGTTTCGCGGCCTTTTTGCTGGCCTATAACCATAACCGGAGTGCCGTCTAAACGCGCAATACCACCAACAATAGCCTCGTCGTTAGCAAAAGAGCGATCACCCGCCATTTCGTCAAACTCGGTGAATATCATGCGAATATAGTCAAGCGTGTACGGACGCAAAGGATGACGCGCCAGCTGTGCTACCTGCCACGCACCTAAATCAGAAAAGATTTTCTCTGTCAGTTCCTGACTCTTGGTGGTCAGTCGCTGCACTTCCTCTTCTAAATTCAGATCCAGTTGTCCGCGGTTGCCAACAGACTTCAGTTCCTCGATTTGCGCTTCAAGTTCCGCAATAGGTTGTTCAAAATCCAGAAAATTAAGGCTCATTCGCTGTCATTTCCTTTAAAATTCAAGTGAAACTTGCTGAGTTCCCAGCAAATTCTGTAATTCGTATATTAATTCATCAGACGGATTCACATACCATTGTGCGCCAACATTTAACGTGGCTTCAACGCGTTCCGACTGATACCGCATTTTTATCGGACAAGTCCCTTCAGCAAAGGGCTGTAATAGCTTTTCCAGTTTTCCGGCAAGACCTTTAGCAAGCTGCTCATCCGTTACTGTAATTGCTAAATGCCGGAGATAAGTTTCCCGAGCCTGCTCAATTGCCATCACTTCTCTGGCAGTCATTGTATTGCTATTACTGAAGTTATCAAATCTGACCTCACCTTTTATCCACAAAATTCGGTCTTTTTCGAGCAATTCCTGATAACTTTCGTATTCGTTACTAAATAAGCGTACATCCATGCGCGCCGTTTTGTCATCTAAAGTCACTATAGCAAAACGCTGACCTCTTTTATTGGTCAGTACTCTCACATCAATAACCAGTCCGGCAATGGCAATACTCTCATCTTTACGGGTAGGAGTAACATTGGACAATGTACTATTAATGTAATGCTTGAGCTCTGCACGAAAACGGTTAATAGGATGACCGGTTAAATAGAGACCCAGAGTGTCGCGCTCTCCTTCTAACCAGACCGCTTCCGACCATTTACGTACGCTGACAAACTCCTGTTCAACCGCTTCAGGTTCGGTGGTCAGTACCCCAAACATATCCGACTGCCCAATTTTTTCTGCATTCAGATGCTGTTCGGCCTGACGAATGGCTTTTTCCAGCGTCGCCATTAATGAAGCACGGTGAGGTCCTAAGTTGTCCATTGCGCCAGCACGAATTAAGCGCTGCAGAATGCGCTTATTCATTCGCTTCAGGTCAACCCGACAGCAGAAGTCGAATAAGTCGCGGAACGGACCGCCTTCTTCCCGGGCTTTAATAATAGACTCAATTGGGCCCTCACCCACGCCTTTTATTGCGCCTATACCGTAAACCACTCGTTGCTGTTCATCGACGGTAAACTTATATTCGCCTTTGTTTACGTCCGGCGGCAACAAGTCCAGCCCCATGCGTTCGCATTCGTCCGCCAGAGTGACAATTTTGTCGGTGTTATCCATATCGGCGGACATCACCGCGGCCATAAATTCTGCCGGAAAGTGGGTTTTCATCCATAAGGTCTGGTATGAAACTAAAGCGTAAGCAGCCGAGTGCGACTTGTTAAATCCATAACCGGCAAATTTCTCTACCAAGTCGAAGATTTTCGTCGCCAGTTCAGGGTCGATATTATTTTGCGCCGCACCCTTAGCAAAAATTTCCCGCTGTTTAGCCATTTCTTCGGGCTTTTTCTTACCCATTGCCCGGCGTAATAAATCGGCACCACCCAAAGTGTAGCCTGCAAGAACCTGGGCAATTTGCATTACCTGTTCCTGATAAAGGATGACACCGTAAGTCGGCTCCAGTATGGGTTGCAAACTCTCATGCTGATACTCAGCATCGGGGTAAGAAATTTCTTCCCTGCCGTGCTTCCGGTCAATAAAGTTATCAACCATTCCGGACTGCAGTGGCCCCGGCCGGAATAGCGCCACCAGGGCGATAATGTCTTCGAAAGAGTCCGGCAAAAGCTTTTTAATAAGCTCTTTCATGCCACGCGACTCTAACTGAAAAACCGCCGTTGTTTCGGCCTTTTTCAACAGTTTAAAACACGCCGGATCAGTTAAATCAATCGACGTAATATCAATAGGATCTTTACCGCTCTTAGCATGCCGGCGGTTCACCATATCAACCGCCCACTGAATAATGGTCAGCGTTCTCAAACCCAAAAAGTCGAACTTAACCAGACCTGCCGACTCAACATCATCTTTATCAAACTGAGTGACCGGGTTGTTACCTTCATCATCGCAATACAGTGGCGAGAAGTCGGTTATTTTGGTTGGAGAAATAACCACGCCACCAGCGTGTTTACCAGCATTACGAGTCACGCCTTCAAGAATACGAGCCATATCAATAATGGCTTTAACTTCTTCATCCTGGTCGTACGCGGCGCCAAGCTGGGGCTCAATTTCAAAGGCTTTGGCCAGAGTCATGCCCGGATCGCCCGGTATTAACTTGGAAATTCGGTCGACAAAACCATAGGGATGAGCCAGTACCCTTCCGACATCTCGTATAGCAGCCTTAGCCGCCATAGTACCGAAGGTAATAATTTGCGAAACCGCTTCACGGCCGTAGAGGTCAGCAACGTGATCGATGACTTCATCCCGACGATCCATACAGAAGTCGACATCGAAATCTGGCATAGAAACCCGTTCAGGGTTAAGGAATCGCTCAAAAAGTAAATCAAATTCAAGCGGATCCAAATCCGTTATTTTAAGTGCATAAGCCACCAGAGAGCCTGCGCCTGAACCGCGACCTGGGCCTACAGGTATGCCGTTGTCTTTACTCCACTGAATAAACTCCATAACGATAAGGAAATATCCGGGAAAGCCCATATCGTTAATAACGCCAAGCTCGCGCTTCAGTCGTTCATCGTACTCTGGCCGCTTTTGCTCTCGCTCTTCCGCGTCAGGAAACAAAAACTCTAAACGCTCTTCTAGCCCTTCTTCCGAAACTTTGATTAAGAACTCTTCCGTGGTCAGGTCGCCAGTGGGAAACTTAGGCAGGAAGTATTCGCCCAAACGCACAGTGACATTACAGCGCTTGGCTATTTCAACAGTATTTTCTATTGCTTCAGGAATGTCAGAAAACAACTCTGTCATTTCTTCGCTGGAGCGCAAATATTGTTGTGGTGAATATTTTTTCGGTCGACGTTTGTCTTCCAGCTGGTACCCGTCGTGAATAGCCACACGAATTTCGTGAGCATCAAAGTCTTCTTCTTTCAGGAAAACCACTTCATTAGTCGCGACAACAGGTAGGCCAGTTTCTCCGGCTAAAGCCACAGCTTTATGTAAATAGGTTTCTTCCTGAGGCCGCCCAGTGCGCACCAGTTCCAGGTAATAGCGGTCAGGAAAATATTGCTGATAGAAATCGAGGGCGGCATCCAACTGCCTGTCGTGGCCTTTTATTAGAGCTTGTCCTACATCGCCCTGACGGCTCCCGGACAACAAGATAATGCCCTTGTTATGCTCTTTCAGCCAGTCTTTATCAATAACCGGCTTGCCTTTAATATTACCGCGCAAATAAGCTTTTGAAATAAGCTGAGTTATTTGCTGATAACCTTCGTTATCCATTGCCAGTGCGGTCAGGCGGAAGATTTCAGACTCAGGATAGTCAGCCTGCACCCAGAAGTCGCACCCTATTAAAGGCTTTAAGCCCAATTGATGCGCTTTTCCATAGTAGCGAACCAGACCACAAAAGTTCATTTGGTCGGTAATGGCTAAAGCAGGCATACCCGCTTCAGCAACAGCCTCACAAATTGGACCAACTTTCGCCAGTCCATCTATCATGGAAAAGTCGCTATGAACTCTTAAGTGAACAAAATTCGGTGCAGTCATTTTACGGATACAGTCTGGCTTTTTTCGTTATCATTTTAGGGTCGTTATTGTGCCTTAAGCAGCCTCTGAAGTATATCGTCAGTGTAACTTCAGTCGCGGTTTTACAACATGGTTAAGTTTATCCACCATTAACAACAAAAACATCTTCCACCAGCCGTGTAAGGCTCTTTGGTGCATGCGGTATAAACTGGCGTAAGCCCAACGCGCTAAAGTGCCTTCAAGCGACATTGACAGACTTTTACTTTGCATTAAATTACCCACCGCCGAAAAACGGCTCAGTGAGACGAGCGAGCCCCGGTCTTTATATTCAAAGGCTTTTGCTGGTTTGTTGCGGTACTCACGCACAATATTCTGATACAAACATTCGGCCATCTGATGTGCTGACTGAGCTCTTGGTGGTACCCAACGTTCATCGTCTATGCGGCAACCTGCACAGTCACCTATGGCATAAATGCTTTCGTCAGAGACCGACTGGAGATACTCATTTACCTCAATTTGGTTGTTTTTGCGAACTTTCAGGCCCCATTCACTGACAAAATCGGGAGCCCGGACACCAGCTGCCCAAACCATTAAATTGGCGTTGATATTCTCTCCTTCAGACAACACCAAAGTGTTTTCTTTTACTTCAGTAACCGGATTACCCAATATGACTTCAACACCCAGCGATTTCAGTTTCTTCTCTACCGATGCTGACAAACGCTCGGGCAACGCAGGCAATAATCGTTTACCGGCTTCAACCAAACGAACTTCAAAATGCTTTTGATCAAGAAAAGAAAGACCATAAATAGACAACAATGACACCGAATGAATAAGTTCAGCGGCCAGTTCAACTCCGGTCGCCCCACCGCCCACAATAGCCAGTGACAATTTCGTATTTTCGCCGTCTTCGATCGACTGGTTTACTCGTAAAAATTCATTTAGTAAATGCTCATGGAATTCATCTGCCTGGCGCAGTGAGTCCAGAAAATAGCAATGATCGCTAACGCCAGGAGTTCCAAAATCTGCGGTAACACTGCCAATGGAGAGAATTAATCTATCGTATTGAATACTGCGCGGCGCCAACACCTCATGGCCATGTTCATCTTTTATTGCGGCTAATTGAATCGACTTTTCGTCTTTATTCACAGACTCTAAAGTGCCAACCAAAAACTGAAAGCCTTCGCGGGCGCTTTGTCCGCGGTAATCCAGTTCAGCCAGCCGCGAGTCCAGCGCACCTGAGGCAACTTCGTGCAACAACGGCTTCCATAAGTGAGTACTGTTTCTGTCAATGAGCATTATCTTTGCTTTCTTCTTGCGACCCAGCTTTCTTCCCAGCATAGTCGCCAATTCTAATCCGCCTGCACCGCCACCAACTATTACAATCCGTTCTTGCATTTGTGCCTCGCCTATCTGCAGATAATAAAAAAGCCACTGACGATGATAACGCCAGTGGCTTTAGATAACGACTGTTCAGTCGAAATTATTTCAGAATGACTTAGTCGATACTAGGATCCGTTAGTCCGCGACGTTCAAGCAAAGCTTCAACAGTCGGTTCCTGACCGCGCCAGTCGATGTACTGCTGCATAGGATCTTTGCTGCTGCCTTTTGACAGAATTTCTTTACGGAAAGCCTGACCATTTTCAAGGCTCAAACCACCGTTGTTGCCCATGTGTTTAAAGGCATCGGCTGCCAGCACTTCACTCCACATATAAGCGTAGTAACCCGCTGAGTAGCCGCCTGCAAATACGTGAGCAAAGTAAGTTGAACGATAGCGTGGTGGTACAGCTTCAATAGCTACACCGTTTTTCTCCAGTGCGTCCTGTTCAAACGCTGCAACATCTTTAATTTCTGTCCCAGGCTCTACCGTGTGATACTCAAGATCTAACAACGCAGCAGAGAGATACTCTAGCGTATCGAAACCCTGATTAAAGTTACGCGCAGCTAATACTTTTTCCAGCAACTCGTCCGGGATTTGTTCTCCGGTTTCGTAGTGTTTGGCGTATTTGGCAATCACTTTCGGATTCAGCGTCCAGTCTTCCTGGAAAGTTGAAGGGAATTCAACATAGTCACGCGGTACAGAAGTACCCGCCTGCGACGGATATTTCACGTCAGAGAACATCCCGTGCAGCGCATGGCCCATTTCATGAAACATGGTCGATACTTCATCAAAGCTGATTAAGGTTGGTTCACCTTCAGGCGCTTTAGTGATGTTCATGTTGTTCAAAATGACAGGCTTCTGATTCATCAGCTCAGACTGAGTACGGAAAGAGCTCATCCAGGCTCCGCCGCGTTTACTGTCACGAGTGAAGTAGTCGGCATAGAACAGGCCAATACTTGAACCGTCAACGTCTTTTACTTCATACACAACGACATCGTCATGATAAACCGGAATGTCGTTACGCTCTTCAAACGTAATACCGAACAATTGATTCATTGCATAGAAAACACCGTCTTCTAGTACGCGATTAAACTCGAAGTACTGTTTTACTTCATCAGAGTCAATTGCGTATTTTTCTTCACGTACTTTCTCAGCATAGTAGAACCAGTCCCATGGCTTAAGCTCAAAGTCTTCACCTTCAGCTTCAATCATTGCCTGAACTTCTTCAGCTTCTTTTTCTACGTTACTGACCACCGCTGGGACTAAGTCACGTAACATAGACTGAGCAGCTTCCGGTGTACCAGCCATGTTGTCTGCCAGCACATAGTCACCCCAGCTATCAAAGCCCAGAAGTTTTGCTTTGTCGGCGCGCAACTTGGTTAAACGCTGAACCATAGGGCGTGTATCAGTTTCCGTATTACCAGAGCCACGATTAGCTGAGGTTTCCCAAATTTTCTGACGCAGTTCGCGGTTTTCTAAATCGGTCAAAATAGACTGACGAGTTGTGTTAGTCAGAGTAATAGCGTACTTACCTTCCATATCACGGCTCTCTGCCGCTTTGGCTAACGACGCAATTTTACTGTCACTAAGTCCAGCCAATTGTTCTTTATCATCAACAACAATGACGTTTTCGTTAGTCAGCGCCATTAAGCTTTTCTGGAATTCAGTTGTTAAACTGGATAACTCTTCGTTGATATCACGAATTTGTTGCTTCTGCTCGTCGTTCAGCTCTGCGCCGGCACGAACAAAGCCTTTGTAAGTGTCTTCCAGTAAACGCTCAGACTCAGAATCCAGATCTAAAGAGTCGCGGTTATCAAATAAGCTCTTAACTCGCGCAAACAGGTCTGGATTCAGCATGATGTTGTCACGGTGAGAGGCCATCTCAGGGGCTAGTTTGCCCTGTAAATCACGAATTTCGTCGCTGCTGTTAGAAGAAGACAGGTTATAGAACACTGAGCTTACACGCCCCAGAATTTCGCCCGCTTTTTCCATTTCAACAATGGTATTTTCAAAAGTAGGTTCTGCTGAATTCGTTGCAATAGCTTCAATTTCAGCCATGTGCTCTTCCATTCCGCGCTCAAATGCAGGTTCAAAATGTTTGAACTCAATAGCATCAAAGTCCGGTGCCTGATATTGCAGAGAGCTGGCCTCGAAGAATGGGTTCGTTTCTGTTGCTTGTTGACTGCTGTCTTTAGACGTTTCAGTTGAAGCTGTTTTGTTCTCAGTTGTCGATGAGTCATTTGCATCGCTGCAAGCTCCCAACGATACTGCCGCGCTTACAGCTACAGCCAGTAAAGTTTTACGCATGGGTATCTCCCGTTGTCTATGTTTGTCATTGTGATTTTGGTGACAATACTCTAGCCCTGTGGAGCCTCAGGCTCAAGAGCTAAACGGCAAAAAGCATGATCTTCGGGGTAAAACTTAAAGTAGGTGAAAAATAAAACAGAAGAAAGAAAATAAAAAAGATTAATTAATTTGATTTTTACAGGGGAATATTACTAAGAGAGAGAATAATGGCGGAGTGGACGGGACTCGAACCCGCGACCTCCGGCGTGACAGGCCGGCATTCTAACCAACTGAACTACCACTCCGCAAAAATTCTTTGGGGCGTACTAAATGGCGGAGTGGACGGGACTCGAACCCGCGACCTCCGGCGTGACAGGCCGGCATTCTAACCAACTGAACTACCACTCCGCATTAGTACTTTGCTTTGAAGTCTCCCTCAACGCGGCGTGCATATTACGAGTGAGGGGCAAATGAGTCAACACTTTTTTTAAAGATTTTAACCGACTGTCTGATTTATATTCAGATCTGCGTTTTTTTAACCACAAAGGTCACTTTTTACTACTTTTCTCTGGTTTTTCAGCTACCGCTTCATCGCTCTCAACCGCAACTTTTTTCCGGCGAAACTTAAACCACCAGAGCCCGACTAAAGCTAATGCAATAAGGATAATATTAACAACAACAATAATGATCAGATTCGTCATCGCCTGCTTTTGCTTAGCCTCACGCTCCTGCCTTGCCTGTTCGCGCTGACGCTCCAGTTCTATTTGTTGCCGTTCCGCCAACTCTGCCGCTGTTGGTTCAGGTGGCGGCGGTTCTTTTGCAATAAAACTAAAATCATCAATTCTGGCTTCAAATTCACGACCACCTGCACTGGTCGCAAAAATATCTAAATCTATAAGATGCTTACCAAAAGCCAGGTTAGCAATGTCGACACGGTGCGGAAAGCTCTCTATCTGGCTAACCGTAAATTTCCGAACTTCGCCATTCGGGAAGCTGGTTTCACCATTAATCACCAGGCTCTGCGGATCTATCCGGTCTTCATCAACACGGATAACAAACTGATGATTATCGTCCACAGACTCTGACTGAATAACGTCAAATTCAACCGGTAACGGCTCAACCACAACAGGACCGGATTCAAACACTCGTTGATACAAAGGAGTAGTCATTTCATAAGTGGCCATCCACTCACCCGGTACCACATCCAAATTAAAGAAACCGGTAAATATGCCATCACCCGCTCTTTCATCATGACCACGGCCGTCATCTTCAAATTGCGCTACACGTGACGGATTCGAACCAAAGTTATCAAAGTCCGAGTTATTAGTACTGATAAACAGGACATCCAGTAGCACTGTCTGACGAAAACGTGATGTTTTAACGACTTCGTCACCATTATAGAGTTTCCCTTCCACTTTCAGCTCTTCGTACTGAAATAATGGACTGGGTAAAGGTTCGGCTTCAAAGCGAATATCAGAAATAACTAAAGCTTTATTTTCCTCATCAATGCGCCCAGCAGCCTGCCAGGGGCCAGGTTGAGGCTCTTTTATCCTGATAATGTCAAAATTAGGGTCAGTGTACCAGGTAACTTTCTCTGCCGGATAACGGGCGTCGTACCATTTACTCCCGTCAGGCTTGATGAGAACCAGAGGCTTGCTGTCCGGTTCGCGAAAAAACAACAGAGTAATTTCTTCGACGTTCTCGTCTATACGAAAGCTTTGCCCTTTAATTGGCAATTTATTAGTAAGGTCGCCTTCAATAAGGCTCATCGCACGCTTTTCAACTTCCTCTTTTGAGTCAGAGTCAACCGTGCTAAAACTCTGTACCGCGTAGGCTGATGAGCTACTTATTAAAACCAATAATACTGCTAAGAGTCTTGCCACAGACAATGTCCACCTTCTTCTTTGACTCGCGCCAAACGCTCCTGATGTAATGCTTCTTCATCGGCAGTTGCTCGTAAAACCTTTAATGCGGGACGATTAGTAACTCGCTGATGTTCCACTTTTTGTGAGCCACCCTGATTGTCTTTTCCGTGGCTGGCCAGGTTTAGTGCCGTTTGCCCGCCGGTCATCATTAAATAGACATCAGCAAGAATCTCGGCATCCAGCAAGGCGCCATGCAGTTCACGCGCAGAGTTATCAACGTCGTAGGCGCGGCATAGTGCATCCAGACTGTTTCTTTGCCCCGGCCTCATTTCACGGGCAAGTTGCAAGGTATCAAGTACCGAGCAAAAATCATTGGTCAGGCCAACCGCCGGGCGAATACGACTAAATTCAGCATCCATAAAACCCACGTCAAATGGCGCATTATGAATAACTAACTGAGAGCCTTTAATAAATTCAATGAAATCCTGCACCACCTGCGCAAATACGGGCTTGTCGGTTAAAAAATCATTGGTTATACCATGAACTTCAATCGCTTCCTGTTCGACCACCCGCTCGGGATTAATGTAAACATGGAAATGATTACCGGTTAATTTTCGATTAATAAGCTCCACACAGCCTATTTCAATAATTCTGTGCCCCTTTGCGGGGTCAATTCCGGTAGTTTCTGTATCTAATACGACCTGACGCATGGTGAAATCCTGATATACTCGCTGGAAACAACGGATATAGTAGCAAGTAACATGTCGAACTCAAAAACTGTTCATTTATATACTGATGGTTCTTGTCTGGGAAACCCGGGGCCGGGTGGCTATGGCGCCGTACTGGAATACGGCAAACATCACAAAGAATTAAGCCAGGGGTATCGTCTGACCACCAATAACCGTATGGAGATGCTGGCTACTATCGCTGGCCTGCGCGAGTTGAAACGCCCCTGTCATGTTATTCTGACTACCGACAGCCAGTATGTGAAGCAAGGTGTAGAGCAGTGGATGCATCGCTGGAAGCAAAACGGCTGGCGCACATCGGCCCGTAAAGCGGTTAAGAATAAAGATTTATGGCAACAACTGGACGAAGAAGTTAATCGCCATAAAGTTGAATGGAAGTGGATAAAAGGCCATTCAGGGCATAAACAGAATGAGCGTTGTGATGAACTGGCCCGCGACGCCGCAACGCGCGAGCCTATGCTTGAAGATAAAGGGTTTGGAGGCGAGTAAGTTACTCGCCTGCGACTACCGGCAGTTTATTCTCCTGCCACGCATTCATGCCGCCATCTACGCTATAGACATTATCCAGCCCCATGCGTTGCAGGCTCTCCGCGGCCAGAGCTGAACGACCACCGGTTCGGCAAATAAGATACAACGGCTTTTCGGCGATGCGTTCCAGCGCGTTGTCATATCCGGCCACGTCAGGATGCTGGTTTAGCTGCATTTCCAAAACACCACGGGGCATGTTCACCGCTTGCCGAATGTGTCCCTGTCCATATTCAGCCGGCTCTCTTACATCAATAACGCGCGCGCCCTGCTCTATCGCTTTTTGTAATTCTTCGGTGTTCACTTCTTTGACATTCAATTTCGCTTTTCCACATAACTCTTGTGCTGTAATCATAATTTACCTCTTATTTGTTTATTCGACTTTGAAAACTGTTTCGTCGTCATTGCTGTTGCTGCCTGTCTTCCATTAACCGCAAGCTGCTTTCTTTGAGCTGACGGTTTTAACCTGTTAATCAGAGTTTGTTTGCGTGCCACTATGAAATAAGCTGCGCGCAGCCCTGGTACCAGGTTGCTCAGCTTCGTTGACCAGTCACTTCCCCGGTGCTCGCTATGATGCAGAAAATTCGAAACATAAAATTCAGATTCCAGAATTTCGAACCCCAACAACTCCAGCCAGTCTTTAACTCGTACTGGTGTAAAGTACCTTCCACACCATGGGAAACTCTTTTTATGGCGAATGAAAAAGCCGCTGGCCACCGCCGGACTGTAGGGGTTAAACCCTGTCAGTATTAATACACCATCGTCGTCCAGGACTCGCGTTGCCTCTCTAAGTAGCTGGTGCGGATGCCGACAAAATTCAAGGACAAAAGGAGCAATTAGGTTATCGACACTGTCTTCCTTTAAAGCCAGCTCTGTTAATTTGCTGCGAACCGCTACCTCGCTGCCTGTACCGACAGTCAGCCACTGAGCCCCATTTTTAAGGCACTCATTAAGACCCGGACTCAAAGAGCCTATAGCCACCGTTTTCCCCGGCTTTAGTCGTCGCTGATGAGCGCGAATTAACTCAGCCGTCTGCTCCATCATGTAGTGCCCGCAGGCCATTTGCTGCCAGTTCCCGGGAGCCGCTAAATCAATTTTCGAATATGCTGGTTTAATTAACACGGCTAATTCCTGTATTATGAACCTATCTTCAACTTACTCGCTGGGTTTCTCATCCTAGCGTTATAGGGGTTAACATGCGAGTGCACGCTATTGAAGCTTTCGACGACAATTACATATGGGCAATTGAAACCAATAATAATGACAAAGTTATTATTGTAGACCCCGGCGAAGCCAAACCCGTTCAACAATGGCTGGAACAAAATAATAAAAGTATTGAGACTATTTTAGTCACTCACCACCATTACGACCACACTGGTGGCATAGCTGAATTGCTGGAACAAACCCCGTGTCCGGTTATAGGCCCGGAAAACCCTGATATAAAAACGCTCACCCAAACAGTTACCGAAGGCGATGAACTGACCGTTGGAGGTATTCAGTGGCAGGTATTAACCACTCCGGGACACACCCTGGATCACATCAGCTTTTATACTCCCGGCTTTTTATTTTGCGGTGACACGCTATTTTCCGGTGGTTGTGGCCGTATGTTTGAAGGCACACCGGAACAATTTACGCAGTCCTTGCTAAAGCTGCGTAAGCTGCCGGGCGAGACTCGGGTATTTTGTGCCCACGAATACACTCAGGCGAATGTAAATTTCGCATTAAAAGTTGAGCCCGAGAACGCTGTGCTGCAAAGTTACGCTGAAAAGGTCAGAATGTTACGAGAACAAGAGCAGATCACTCTGCCAAGCACGCTGCAACTGGAGTTAGCCATTAATCCCTTTCTCCGGTTTGACCAAAAAAGTGTTATTGAAGCAGCAAATAAGCATGCCGGAAGTGTAAAAAATAGCCCTGAGGATGTTTTTTATACAATCAGGCAGTGGAAAGATAATGCGTGATTCTTTAAACTCCTCAAGATTTTAATAATTATCGGAAGTAAATTGCGCATGATAAACAGCAAGCGAAAGAACGCATGGTTAAAGTATTGTATAGTGGCCAGTGGCCTGGCATTAAGTGGCTGCCAGAGCACAACGCTGTTTAGTCATAATGATCCGGTAAAAAAGAAAAACGAACCTGCTGAACTTAAACTGACAGTCATTCCGGAAGAAGTGATCAGTCAGCACGCCGAAGAAGAAATCAAAGTCAGTGAGCCCGTAAAGCTTACCCCGCAAGAACAGGAAGATTTGTGGGTGCGTATTCGCCAGCAATTGAGCTTTCATGTGCCTGATGTACCCAGAGTACAAAGCCAGCGTAATTGGTATGCCAGCCACCCGGAGTATCTAGACCGTGTTGCTAAGCGTGCCGAACCTTATCTTCACCTTATTGTTGAAGAGCTGGAAAAGCGTAACATGCCAGTTGACCTGGCCTTATTGCCGATAGTGGAAAGTGCCTTTGACCCCTTTGCCTATTCGCACGGCAGTGCCTCCGGTGTCTGGCAGTTTATTCCCGGTACAGCGCGTCAATATGGTCTGGATATCAACTGGTGGTACGATGGCCGTCGCGATGTTTTTGCCGCAACACACGCTGCGCTCGATTATTTGCAGGCGCTTCATCGTTATTTTGACGGTAACTGGATGCACGCGCTGGCAGCCTATAATTCAGGCGAAGGCCGGGTTGCTGCCGCAATTCGAAAAAATGAACGTCTGAACAAGCCAACCGACTTCTGGAATCTGTCATTACCGCGCGAAACCCGTGCGTACGTACCCAAATTATTAGCCTTAGCGGAAATACTCGCTAATAGTGAAGAATATGGAATAGCCTGGTACCCAATCGAAAATCAGCCAAAACTTGAGGTTGTTGAAACACCAGCACAAATTGACCTGGCATTAGCCGCCGACATGGCTGATATGCCACTGGATTTACTGCACCAGTACAACTCTGGTTATAACCGCTGGGCAACGGCACCGAACGGGCCTCACCGTTTACTTCTTCCGAATCAAAATGCGGAAAAATTTAAACAGGCCTTAAACGAAACTGAGCCAAAAGACTGGCTAAGCTGGACCCGCCATAAGGTCAAATCGGGTGAGAGCCTGCTCGTTATTTCCAAAAAATACAATACATCTGTTGATGTGATACAGCAGGTTAATGACATCAGCAGTGATATCATCCGCGCAGGCGACCATCTGTTAGTTCCGGTTGCGACACTCAATATCGATAACTATAAGTTATCGCAGGATCAGCGCCGTGAAAATCGCCAGGATCAAAAACGCTCAGGTAAGCGTATAGAGCACGTAGTACAATCTGGCGATACTCTCTGGGATCTCAGTCGCGCCTATCAGGTGAATTTGCGTGATTTAGCCCGCTGGAACTCGATGGCGCCGGGCGATTACTTAAGACCTGGACAAGAGTTAGTGGTTTGGACGGAAGCCGAGCCATCGTCAACGGTACAAAGCAGTATTAACAGTATTATGCGTAATATCAGCTACCGTGTGCGTAGCGGTGACTCACTAGCCAGGATTGCTGATAAATTTAATGTCACCATTCGCCAAATTGAGCAATGGAATAACATTCAACGCAATCGTTATCTACAACCCGGACAAATGCTTAAATTAAAAGTCGATGTCACCGAGGTGAGTAGTTGAGGCAACCTATGAACAACGTAAAATACTTTTTTGTCTTTGCAGCGCTATTATTTAGCGCTCAAACTTTAGCCGACTGGAAAGCGGAAGGTAATGGTAAAGTTATCTACCCGTCAGGTCGTACGGAACCTTTAACCTTTGGTTTTGAGTATAAAAAGGTTTATGACACCATTATTTTTACTGCCGGCAAGTCGCAAATGCGTACGTCAGAAATGCCGCCAAATTACATCCTTAACCTGTTTGTAAATAAGCAAGGTCAGGTTTACGTAGCAGAATTCGCTAATGGTTTTTTCAAAGGTTTCGAGCTCAATATTGGAGACCATAAAGTCAGCATTAATCATCGGCAAGAGTTTGACGAAGATGAGCCCTTGAAGCACTTGCGTGTACAAATCGACGATCGCAGTTTTCTGTTGGAAACCACCCACCCGACTATCCGGTTCGAGTTTGACGAAGAAAAAGGCATTGTCGATATCAATGGCTCAGGCCTTCTGAAAGACCTGAGCGCAAAAGGACGTTAGTCGCTGAGCAGCTCAGCTAACCCATTCTCGTCTAGTATATCAAGCCCAAGGGACTGGGCTTTGGTCAGTTTTGAACCAGCATTTTCTCCGGCAACCAGCGCGGTTGTCTTTTTAGAAACACTGGAAGCAACTTTCGCCCCTAAGGCTTCTAAAGCAGACTTCGCTTCATCCCGGGTCATGGTCGACAAGGTACCGGTAATAACATAGGTATTGCCGGATAAGCGGTCACTTTGCACGGAGCTTGCCTCATCCCCCTCAGGCCAGGAAATAAACTCACGTAATTCCTTAACCACCTGCTGGTTATGGGTTTCATGGAAAAAAGACACAATGTGCTTAGCGACAACAGCGCCGACATCCGGAACTTCCTGTAGCTGTTCACTTTCAGCGGCAATTAAAGCATCCAGATTTTTGAAATGATTCGCCAGCGCGTTAGCCGTCGCTTCCCCTACTTCCCTAATACCTAATGCATAGATAAAGCGGGCTAAGGTTGTTTCCTGCGTGGCTTTAATAGCATTTCGTAGATTTTCAGCAGACTTAGCGCCCATTCGTGGCAAAGTCGCTAACTCGGCTTTGGACAGACGATAAAGATCGGCCGGTGATTTTATCCAGTCCCGCTCCACCAGTTGCTCGACAATTTTATCGCCCAGACCGTCAATATCCATGGCTTTACGGGAAGCAAAGTGTTTAATCGCTTCCTTTCGCTGAGCTGCACAGTACAAACCACCGGTACAGCGGGCAACGGCCTCTCCCTCAACGCGTTCAATTTCGGATTCACAAATTGGGCAATGTTGAGGAAATTCAATTACCTCAGTGCTGTCAGGACGTTTATCTTTTATGACGCTGACCACTTGCGGAATAACATCACCCGCGCGGCGAATACTGACACAGTCGCCAATACGTACGCCTAATCGTTCAATTTCATCCGCATTATGCAAAGTGGCATTAGATACTGTAACGCCGCCCACATTAACCGGTTCCAGACGCGCTACTGGCGTTATCGCGCCGGTGCGACCAACCTGAAAGTCAACTCCGGTAATAGTTGTCAGTTGCTCCTGTGCGGGAAACTTACGTGCAATAGCCCAGCGCGGCGCGCGTGCGACAAAGCCTAAGTCCTGTTGCAAGCGAATAGAATCCACTTTAAAAACTACGCCATCAATATCGTAATTTAAGCTATCCCGGCGGGCTAAAATAGCTTCATAGTAATCGTCACAACCCTGTACGGAGTCTACCGTCTTTATTTCAATATTCACCGGCAGCCCCCACTCTTTCAGCTGCAGCAAGCGCTGGTGATGGCTGTCAGGAAGTTGTGTGGTTTCTGATATTAACCCCAGACTGTAAGCATAAAAGTGCAAAGGGCGTTTTGCGGTAATTCTGGAGTCTAACTGGCGTAAACTTCCTGCCGCCGCATTTCGGGGGTTAGCAAAGACCTTTTCATCGCGCAGCCGGGCTTGTTCATTGAAGCGTTCAAAAGCCCCTAACGGCATAACCACTTCACCGCGCACTTCCAGTCGCTCCGGGACATTACCAGAGAGCTTTAACGGCACGTTACGTATGGTCTTAACGTTCTCGGTAATATCTTCACCCCTTTGTCCGTCGCCACGGGTCGCACCACGCACTAACAGGCCATTTTCATACAGTAAGCTGACCGCAGCGCCATCAAGCTTAGGCTCACAGCAAAAAGTCACAGTTTGATTGGTATCCAGCCGCTGTTCAACGCGCTTGCTAAAAGCCTCAAATTCATCGACAGAAAAAGCGTTATCCAGTGACAACATGGGAACTTCATGTTGAACACTTCTAAACTGACCTAATGGCTTACCACCCACTTTCATAGTTGGAGACTGAGCACTTTTTAAATCCGGGTGCTCAGTTTCCAGGGTTTTCAGTTCCCGGAAAAGACGATCATACTCAGCGTCCGGCACTGACGGTTCGTCATTTTCATAATATTCCTGGTTGTAACGATTAAGTAATTGTTCCAGCTCTTGCATGCGCTGGTGAACAGACTGATTCATAGTGACCTGTAATTAAGCTGAGTGTTTACGTTCAAATTCACGAATACGCTGGCGTGCTTCGTGAATAGACTGGCGGGTCAATAATTGACGCTGGCCATCCAGAACCTGCCCCTGAGGAATTTCGGTAGCGAGTTTTTTAGCCGCATTCAACATCATATTAAAGGCCTGCTGACCGTCAAATTTCATGGGTAAGGCCATAAAAAACGCGACGCCGTCGGTTTCAAAGTTTTCCATGTTATCCAGGTCAAACGTGCCGGGGTTGAACATGTTGGCGACACTAAAAATCATTGGTCCGGTGCCTGCGGTGTTTTCATAGCGGTGGAAAATACCCAGTTCTCCAAATTTACAGCCCAGCTCGGTCATCATTTGCAACAATACTGCGCCCTGTACTGGCCCTTTAACGTGTAACGCAATAACTTCTTCCGGAGCTGACTCAAAATCATCATTCGTATCTGTACTGACTTCTGGTTCGGATTCAGGTTCTTGCTCAAGCTCCTGCTCCGACTCTTGCACAGAGCTCTGTTCGGCGGCACTTTTATAAGAGTCATCCGGCTCTGAAGGAACATCCCCATCAAACTTAAGCTCAGTTTGCTCTACTTCAACGGCTTCATCATTGCTGACACGCATCGAGGGTAATGAGTCAGACATATCGTCATCATTGCTAAGGTCCATCGACATTTGCTCGACAGCGTCGGCATCATTGTCTTGTGTTCTCACATTACTGTGCGACGATGTTTTTGCTTTTGGCTCAACGGCCTGGTCATGGTTGTAGCCGTCATCTGAACTCTCTTTCTTTAAAATCCGGACTTCGCCAATGCCGTCGTCATCAAAACCGGACGATTGCTGCTGACGGTTCTCTGCAACCCGCTGTTCACGCTGCCGTTGTTGCTGGTTACCTTTACGTATCTTCCATACACCATGCGCAACAATACCTGCTATTGCCAGGATCCCAAGAATACTGAGGGTTATTTGTAAACTGCCCATTTTTGCTCCATCAAGCTTATTTTGTTATCCGGCGTCTGTCATCGCCACAGCCTGTTCAACATCAACCGCTACCAATCTCGAAACGCCCGCTTCCTGCATTGTTACCCCTGCCAGATGGGTAGCCATTTCCATTGCCACTTTATTGTGGCTGATATAAATAAATTGTACTGATTCCGACATTTCACTCACCAGACGACAAAACCGTCCTACGTTAGCGTCATCTAAAGGAGCATCAACCTCATCTAACAGGCAAAAAGGTGCCGGATTCAAGCGAAATATCGCGAATACCAATGATAATGCGGTCAGTGCCTTTTCTCCACCGCTAAGCAAATGAATTGTACTGTTTTTCTTGCCCGGTGGTCTTGCCATGATGGTAACCCCGGTTTCCAGTAAGTCATCATCGGTAAGTTCGAGCGTAGCGCTGCCACCACCAAAAACTTTCGGAAACAGAATTTGTAAATCATGGTTTATCGCGTCAAAAGTGGTTTTAAACCGATGTCGCGTTTCCTTATCAATTTTACGAATCGCCGCTTCTAAAGTGTCTAACGCCGATGATAGATCATCCACTTGCTGGTCGAGGTACTGTTTACGTTCTCTTTGCGCTTCGGCTTCATCAATTGCCGCCAGGTTAATAGCGCCTAAGCGTTTGATTTTATTTTGTATTGACTCCAGCTCTTGCAGCCACTGCTTCTCATCAGCGTCGGAAGAGAGCTCTTCCAGTATATTTTTCAATGTAAGGCCTGTTTCAGCCAGAGTTTCCAGCACAGCCTGACTACGTTCCTGCAATTTAACCTGCTCAATTTCAGTACTCTGCATAGCCTCTTTGGCCTGGCCTATTTTGACCTGAATTGCAGATTGTCCTTGAGTTATTTGCTGCAAGTCGTGCTCTAACCGCGACAATTGCTGGCGTTGCTCCTGCAATTGTTCCGCAACTTCACCGCGCTTATCCAGCAGCTCGGTTAACTGTTCATCGAGTGCAGTTTCATTTTCATCCGTGTCTGCAGTCTGCTGCTCACTTCGTTCCTGCAAAAGTTGCTGGTAACGTTGTTCACTGCGCTGCAGTAATTTCTGTAACTGTGCAGCCTGAGCCTGTAAATTCTGCTGTTGCATTGTCATCTGCTGCTGTTGGCTACGCAGTTGCTGTAACTGTTCATCTTCGGCACGAACTTTAGACTCCAGTTGCTCACCGTAGTCTTCATCAACCTGCTCCGTTTGCTCCAGTAGCAGTTCAAACTCTTCCAACTGCATTTCAACCTGCTGTTGCTGCTCAGCAGCATTTTCCGCCTGCAGTCGTTGCTCTTGCTGTTTATCTTGCAGGCTCGTTAGCTGCTGCTGTAGTTGTTCAGCCTGCTGTAGGTTCCACTGCAGTCGCTCTTCAACTTTACTCTGCTGGTTACGAATCTGCTGAACCTGTTCCTGAACTTGCTCCAACTGCTCTTGCGCCTGTTCAACCTGCGTCTGAGTTTGCTCCAGCTGCGTATCACTTTCAGATAGCCTGGAAGCCAGAACCTGCAGCTGCTCTAGAAGGTTTTGGCGCTGTGTCTGCAGATGAAGAACACTGTTATCCTCATCAACACGAGCCGCAATAAAACCGTCCTGCCAATACCAGTTACCGGTTTTCGATACCGCAAAACTGGCGTTGCTCTGTTGTAATTGCTGCTCCGCATTAGCATCATGCTCAATAGCCAGACACTGCTGTAGCGGTGCCCAATAGCGTAACGGACCTTTGACTTTACTGGCCAGAGACCAGCTTTCAGGCTCTTGCTCACTTACAGGCCACACCAGCTTCACCCCGGAAACCGCTTCTAATTCTTGCGGAGCGTGTTCCAGAACCACGGCATCCAGCCAGTCAAAAGCCAGCTGTTCAACCGCCATTTCCCAGCCACTTTCAGCCTGAAGTAATTCCCTTACCTTCAAGCTGTCTGGATAGTTTTTCTGTAACCATTGTTCACTACGGCTGTCGTTATTTTGCTTCCCTTCCAGCAGTTGCTCAATGGCGGTTAACTGAGCCTGAGCTTTGTCTTGTTGCTGCTGACTCTGTCGGTGCTGTTGCTGCTGATCTTTAAATGCTTGCTGCAGAGTCTGTAGTTGCTGCTTACTGTGCTGATACCGAGTTTCTTCCTGCTCCAGCTGACGTTTTAACTCCACCAGAGCCTGTTCGTTCTCGTCAACAGCTAATGCTTGTTCCTGTTGCTGCAACTCTTGTTGCTGGCTGTGAAATTGTTCCACTTGTTGCAACGCATACTGTTGGCTTTGTTTCAGCTGCTGCAGTTTAAGTTGCGCCTGCTGTTGCTGTTTTTCGACATCGCGTTGCTGCTGTTGCTGCTGTCGTTGTTGTTGCTGCCACTGACGCCATTTCTCATTAGCTTGCTGAGACTGTTCAGTCACGCTTTCCAGCTGTTCCTCAACCTGCTCCAGTTGCGGCTCCAGCATCAGTTGCTGTTCTTCCAGTTGCTCTCTTTGCAGGCGGTCATCCGCCAGTTGCTCGTTAAGCTGCTCTATTTCTTCGTTTAACTGCTGCTGTCGCTGGCTGCGTTGCTCTTTTAGTTCCTGCTGATGTTTCAGGGTTTGTTCAATACGAGTTATTTCATTACCTACCGAGAACATCTTTTCCTGCGACTGTTCAACCCTGTCGCGCGCTTCTTCTGCCTGCTCTTTCAGTTCAATAGCACCGCGCTCATCACCACTTTGCTGTGCCTGCCAGCGTTCAAGCTCGGTTTGCTGTTCGGCGTATTGCGCCTGCAACTGCTGTCGTTGATTATCCAGTTTCAGCCAACGTAAGGCCTGCAACTCGCCTTTAAATTTACGCTCACTGGCCTTTAGTTCTTTATAACGAATGGCAGCCGCCGCCTGACGCTCCAGCTTCTCCAGCTGTTGACCCAGCTCTTCGCGAACGTCACTCAGGCGCTCAAGGTTCTCGCGCGTATGCAGCATTCGGTTTTCGGTTTCTTTGCGACGTTCTTTGTATTTTGAAATGCCTGCGGCTTCTTCAATAAACACCCGCAGTTCCTGCGGACGTGATTCAATCAGGCGGGAAATCATGCCCTGCTCAATAATGGCGTAGCTGCGCGGACCCAGCCCGGTTCCCAGAAATAAATCGGTAATATCACGGCGACGACAACGACTGCCGTTCAAAAAGTAATTAGACTGGCCGTCGCGGGTCACCAGACGCTTAACCGAAATTTCATTGAATGCCGCATACTCCCCCTGAATACGCCCCGAACTGTTATCAAAAACCAGTTCAACACTGGCCTGAGAAACCGGTTTACGGGCGCTGGAGCCATTAAAAATCACATCGCTCATGGCATCGCCACGCAGGTTTTTGGCCGAACTTTCACCCAGCACCCAGCGCACGGCATCAATCACATTGGATTTGCCACAGCCGTTCGGACCGACGACACAGGTCATTTGGTCAGGAAAGGGAACTTTGGTTGGATCCACAAAGGATTTGAAGCCAACTAATTTGATGTGTTTTAGGCGCATTCAGTTGTTTTTATTATCAATTTAATACGACGGTTTATTATCACAAGACTCTAGCAGATCCGGTAGCCATTTGTAACAATTTAGCCCGCACATTGCCATTGTATTGCCTTATTATACTAAGCAAATTAAAACCTCTGGAGTTTTCATGCAAAAAGCAGCCTACAGCAACTCGGGATTAGCTTACATAGGACGCGGTTTAGAACTTATCCGAACCAAAGGTCTTCGGCGCTATGTTGTGGTGCCTATTCTGACCAACCTTATCCTGTTCTCGCTTGCTTTCACCTGGCTGTATGGCGAAGTCGACTATTGGTTGAACCGCTTTATGAGCTGGTTGCCCGACTTTTTCCAATGGCTGGAGTTTATTTTATGGCCACTGGCGGTTATTACCATTATTGCGCTCTTCTCGTTTATTTTTAGTACCATCATGCATTTAATTGCAGCTCCTTTTAACGGGCTTCTGGCAGAAAAAGTGGAACGTTATGAAAGTGGCGAGAGCTTAGGCGACGAGGGTTTTCTGGGGCTGTTTATAGATATTCCGCGCACGCTAAAACGCGAAATGCAAAAACTTATGTACTACATTCCGCGGGCGCTCGGCTTCTTTTTGCTATCGCTCGTTATTCCGGTTATTGGGCAGGTACTTTGGTATGTCTTTGTCTGCTGGATGATGTCGATACAATACTTAGATTACCCGTTCGATAATCACAAACTGTCGTTTCCGCGTATGCGGTCTGAATTGCACCAACAACGCAGTAAAACCTTAGGGTTTGGATTCGGGGTAACCGTGCTGACCATGATACCGCTAATTAATCTGATTATTATGCCGCTGGCGGTTTGTGGAGCAACTTCGTTATGGGTCGACCATTATCGTCGCAGCGCATTAAGTTGATAAAAGCAGATGACTGAGCCTGGGCTCAGTCGTTTTTCTTATCTGCACCATCAGATTCTATGCCTTCCGGATTGGTTTCGTCGGAATCGAGGTAATCCGGGTTTAACCGTTTATTGGTTTGCACACCCATTTGGCGGAATTTATCCACCCGCCCAATGAGATTACCGCGTCCTGTGCTCAGCTTCTTCATGGCTTCCTGATAACGGTTATCCAAAGTTTGTAAGCCGTTACCAATTTTCTCCAGGTCTTCTACAAAGCCCACAAACTTGTCGTATAAGCGTGCAGCATCAGTCGCTATTTTCTCAGCATTCTGGTTCTGATACTCATACTGCCAGATGTTATGCACCGTACGCAGAGCAACGAGCAAATTAGTTGGGCTGACCAGCATAATCTGGTTATCCAGCGCCAGCCGGATAAGCTCCGGATCACGGTCAACCGCCAGCAAAAACGCCGGTTCAATCGGAATAAACATCAACACATAATCCAGCGTGCGCAGCCCTTCCAACTGGTGGTAGCTCTTTTTACCCAACTGTTTTATATGTTGTTTAAGCGACTGAACGTGCTCGTTTAATGCCCGTTCGCGGTCTGCATCGTCGTCAGAATTAAAATACCGCTCGTAGGCCGACAAACTGACTTTTGAGTCGATAACCACATCTTTTTTATTCGGCAAATGCACAATCACATCCGGTTTGAACGACTTACCGTCTTCATCGCGGTGATGCTCCTGTGTCTGATACTCGTGCCCTTCACGTAACCCGGACTGCTCCAGAATACGCTCCAGTACCACTTCACCCCAGTTACCCTGTTGCTTGGTGTCGCCTTTTAATGCACGGGTTAAAGCTTCAGCCTCAGACGCCATTTGGCGATTTAAGTCCTTAAGCGACATCACTTCATTTTTAAGTGCCGAACGCTCTTTGGTCTCATCCGTGTATTGCTGGGTGATTTGCTTTTTAAACGCATCAATTTGCTGTTTGAATGGCTCCAACGTTGCCTGCAAAGACTGCTGATGATGTTGCTGCAGCCCTTTGGACTTCTCATCAAAAATACGGTTGGCTAAATTTTCAAACTGCTGGGTCAGGCGTTCTTCGCTAACCTTCAGCAAGTTCAGCTTCTCTTCCGCGGTTTTCTGCTCATGCTCAGCCCGAGCTAAAGTTTCACGCAAGCGGCTGTCTTTTTCATACACATCGTGCTGAAGTTCATCAATGCGCTCGCGAAGAATGTCCGACTCTTGCTCCAGTGCCGCATTTTGTTGTTCTGCCTGTAAACGCAAACGGCGCTGCTGTTGCCAAAGCAACAACAACGCCGTAACGACAGTCACAACCGGCACTCCAATTATTGCCATCCATTGCCACAGTGCCAGCGACATCATTAAGCTCCTAATTTTTCATTAAGGTCAGCAATTTTCGCTTTCCAAATAGCAGGACCTTGAGTATGCGCGTTTTGACCATCGCTATCCACAGCAACAGTGACCGGCATGTCTTCCACTTCAAATTCGTAAATGGCTTCCATACCTAAATCTTCAAAGGCCACCACACGAGATTTCTTAATAGCTTTAGCCACTAAGTAAGCCGCGCCGCCAACGGCCATCAGATAAACGGCTTTGTGCTTACGAATACTTTCTACGGCTTCGGGGCCACGCTCTGCTTTACCGACCATACCAATAATACCGGCTTCTTCCAGCATCTGGTCCGTAAATTTATCCATACGCGTAGAGGTTGTAGGACCTGCCGGACCAACAACTTCATCACCCACAGGGTCTACCGGTCCTACGTAGTAAATAAAGCGGTTGTTGAAATCAACCGGCAACTCTTCACCGTTATCCAACATACCTTTAATGCGCTTGTGAGCGGCATCGCGACCAGTGAGTAACTTACCGGACAAGAGCACAGTTTCACCCATTTTCCAGTCCTGAATGTCTTCTTTGGTCACTTCATCCAGGTTTACACGACGAGCATCATCACCCAGCTCAAAAGTCACATCCGGCCAGTCTTCCAGTTTCGGCGGAATTAAATCAGCCGCCCCGCTGCCGTCTAGCGTAAAGTGAACGTGACGGGTGGCTGCACAGTTCGGAATTAAGGTCACCGGCTTAGAGGCTGCGTGGGTTGGTAAGGATTTAATTTTCACATCCAGCACCGTCGTTAAACCACCCAAGCCCTGAGCACCAATACCCAAGGCATTCACGCGATTAAAAATTTCTAAACGCAACTCTTCTTCGGCATTTTGCGGGCCACGCTCAATCAACTCATGGATATCAACAGATTCCATCAGCGATTCTTTTGCCAATACCGCTGACTTCTCAGCTGTACCGCCAATACCAATACCCAGCATACCCGGCGGGCACCATCCAGCGCCCATCTTGGGCAAAGTTTCAACAACCCAGTCGGCAATAGAGTCACTGGGGTTCAACATAGCCATTTTCGATTTGTTCTCAGAACCACCACCTTTAGCGGCAATCATCACTTCAATTTCGTTGCCCGCCACCATATCAATATGCACCACAGCTGGCGTGTTATCGCCGGTGTTCTTACGGGCTCCCGCTGGGTCTGCCACTATAGAAGCACGCAGTGGGTTGTCCGGGTTGTTATAAGCACGGCGAGTACCCTCATCCACCATTTGCTGAACGGTCAGGTCGGTTTTATCCCATTGCACGCCCATGCCCACTTTCACAAAACAGGTGACAATACCGGTGTCCTGGCAAATTGGACGATGCCCTTGCGCAGACATACGCGAGTTAGTCAGCACCTGAGCAATAGCGTTTTTCGCCGCTTCGCTCTCTTCACGCTGGTATGCCTCATCCAGAGCTTTAATAAAATCCAGTGGGTGATAATAAGAGATGTACTGCAACGCATCTGCAATACTGTCAATAAAATCGGCCTGACGAATGGTGGTCATGGAACTGCCTCTTGGTTAACTTTTGCGTGGCGCTATAATAGCGTTTTCACTAACAACTGACCAGTGCCACTGACCGGCGAATATTTGCTGTGGTAGTATATTGGTAATGAATAACTAGCCTGAATTGCGAGCATGATGTGAGTGTTTTCCCGGATCTCTGTGCGATAAAACTTGATTGCGAAGCCTCAGCTTTTGAGTTGTTTCAGCGTTGTCAGCATGAAAGCTACGCTCTATTACTGGACTCTGCCGCACAAAGCCACGAGAACTGTGCCTACGATATTATCTTCCGACAACCAGATCTGGTTTTAAGCAGCAAAGCAGGCAAGTTAAATGTAGCAACAGACGCTCCTTTAGAACTGCCGCCTGCCCCCGAAAACGCAGCCGAGCTTTGCCGTTATGCCGAGCAATTGAATCAGTTATCAGGTCATTATTCGGGGCCTGCTAAACTGCCTTTTCAGGGTGGCTTTGCTGGTGCTGTCGGCTATGACCATGGCCGTTCGCTGGAAGTCATCCCTGAGTTTAATGCAGACACCTATCAGTCTCCCGATGCCGTGCTGGCCTACTATAGTCAGGCGTTGATTATCGACCGGCAGAGCAACGCGGTCTGGTTAGTTGCGCCAATAGAAGGGTCAGAAGAGCTTCGAGAATTCTGGGAACAGCCAGTAGCAACAAAAAAGCCTGACGCTTTTCAATTGCTAAGTGACTGGCAAAGCAATATGAACGAGCTGCAGTACACCGAGAAATTTAAGGCCGTGCAAAACTACCTGCTGGCCGGAGATGCCTACCAAATTAATTTAGCGCAACGCTATTCAGCCCGTTATCGAGGCAGTGAATGGTCCGCTTACCTTAAATTACGACAAGCGAATTCAGCACCGTTTTCTGCCTTTATGCGCCTTCCCGGCAGCGCTATTCTGAGCCTGTCGCCGGAACGCTTTCTGCTAACCGACGCCAAGGGGCAGGTAGAAACAAAACCCATTAAAGGTACGCGTCCGCGGTTTGAAGATTCGCGCGAAGACAAGGCTAGTCAGCAGGCTCTGTTAACCTCAGAAAAGGATCGGGCAGAAAACCTGATGATTGTGGATTTACTGCGTAATGATCTCAGTAAAAACTGTGAGCCGGGCAGCATCGAAACACCAAGCTTGTTTGCCATAGAGAGTTTTCCGGCGGTTCACCACCTGGTATCGACCATTATTGGCAAACTACAACCCGACCGTACCGCATTAAGTTTGTTTAACGGCGCTTTCCCGGGCGGTTCTATTACTGGCGCACCGAAAATTCGGGCAATGCAGATTATTGAAGAGCTGGAGCCCCATCGGCGTAATATTTATTGTGGCAGTATGGGCTACTTTTCTCAGCACGGTCGCAGTGATACCAGCATTACCATTCGCACGCTGCTTGCCGAAAATGATCACTTATATTGCTGGGCGGGTGGCGGTCTTGTTGCTGATTCAACAGCAGCAGATGAGTATCAGGAAACCAAAGACAAAGTGTCACGCATATTGCCGGTACTAGCCTAATGACCATTAATACTCGCGCTGATTTTATTCGACGCTTTAGTCTTTACCCTTCACCGCCGGTTGAGCGCAGAATTGATGAGCCTTTGCGCAAACGTTTGCGTCCTGCAGCGGTGTTAATTCCAATTATTGAGCGTCCGCATGGACTGTCTCTAATACTCACCCGGAGATCCAGCAAATTACGCAAGCATGCGGGTCAAATCAGCTTCCCCGGAGGTCGCTTTGACGAAACCGATAACGACTTACTGGACACGGCTCTGCGGGAAACCGAAGAGGAGATTGGCCTGCCCCGCAGTCAGGTCGAAGTCATAGGACGTTTACACGACTACCCGGTGCTGTCTTATTTTATGATTCGCCCTTATGTGGCTTTTGTCTCACCGCAACAGCCGCTGGTTGCCCAGGAAAGTGAAGTCGCTGAGATTTTTGAAGTACCGCTGGCTGATATTCTCGACCACGGAAACCACTACGTTTATCGTATTCGGAAATTTATCTACGACCGCGTGTATTTTATTCCCTGGCAGCACCGGAATATTTGGGGCGCAACCGCCGGTATCTTGCGTGAATTATCAGAACAGTTACAACCCGACGGCAAAAATTACTTCAGACCACTGAACTGACCACTTATTTTTGCTTAAAACTTGCTTCCCCCCACATGAATCATGCGACAATACTATAATAAACAGAATACGCATGCGCGACAGGTAAGGATAAATATGATCAGCGTTTTTGATATCTATAAAATTGGTATTGGTCCTTCCAGTTCTCATACTGTAGGGCCGATGAAAGCAGCCTATGAATTTTTGCATGCCGCAAAGAAATCAGGGCATCTAAATAACGCCGATGGCATAAAAGTCGAACTGTTCGGTTCACTTGGCCAAACGGGTAAAGGTCATGGTACCGGCAAAGCTGTTATCCTGGGACTGGTCGGTGAGACTCCCGAAACAGTAGACACTGACAGCGTGGAAGACTTTCTGGAGCAAACACGTAAAACTGAAAAATTGAATTTGCTTGGCGAAAAAGAAGTTTCCTTTCCCAGCGAGGGCGCAATTACTTTCCACCGCCGCAAAACCATGCCCAAACATGCCAACGCCATGGAACTCAAGCTGCTAAAAGACGGTGAGATCATCTACAGCGACTTGTATTACTCCATCGGCGGTGGCTTCATTGTCCGCGATGAAGATTTTGACGAGACTTTGGAAGAAGCGATAGAGCAGTCGTCTAAACCTATTCCATATCCGTTTGACAGTGCTGCAGACCTTCTCGGGCATTGCAAAGAGCACGGCATGCGCATGAGTTCATTAATGATGGCTAACGAAAAAGTCTTCCGCAGTGAAGAGGATATTCGGGCCGGGTTAATGAAGATTTGGCGCACCATGCAGGAAAGTATCAAAAACGGTATTACTACCGAAGGCATTCTGCCGGGTGGACTTAAAGTGCGTCGCCGCGCGTCCTCTTTATATCAGCGACTGAAAAAAGAGAAATCCAGCGATGCCATGCAGGTCATGGACTGGGTCGATTTATACGCTTTAGCCGTTAACGAAGAAAATGCCGCAGGCGGGCGCATCGTAACAGCCCCGACTAACGGAGCCGCGGGCATTATTCCTGCGGTAATGAGCTACGCTGACAGATTCATCGAAACTCTGGACGAAGATGCAGTCGTGCGCTTTTTACTGACTTCAGCTGCTATCGGTATTCTTTATAAGAAAAATGCTTCAATTTCAGGTGCTGAAGTCGGTTGTCAGGGTGAAGTGGGTGTTGCCTGTTCAATGGCCGCTGGTGCCCTGGCCGAATTTATGGGCGGTGACCCGTCAAGAGTCGAGAATGCGGCAGAGATAGGTATGGAGCATAACCTCGGCTTAACCTGCGACCCGGTGGGCGGTTTAGTACAAGTACCCTGTATTGAACGAAATGCCATGGGCTCGGTTAAAGCCATTAATGCCGCCCGCTTAGCCATGCGTGGTGAAGGCGATCATAAAGTGTCTCTGGATAAAGTGATTAAAACCATGTGGGACACCGGCAACGACATGAAAACCAAGTACAAAGAAACCGCTCGCGGCGGTTTGGCAGTCAATATTATTGAATGTTAACCGGTTGGTACTGCTGCCGATGCTTAGCGCATCGGCAGTGAACAGCTATCAAAGAGTTTATCAATCTCATCCTGACTTTTTAGCTGAGTAGCTTTTTGCACCCTATCGCGCGTTAAGTGCGGTGCAAAATTCTCAATAAAGTCGTACATATAGGTACGTAAAAATGTTCCGCGCCGGAAACCTATCTTAGTCGTACTATGAGCAAACATATGCTCTGCAGGTATCGCCACTAAGTCGGTATCTTCTTTCGGGTCGTAAGCCATACTCGCCAGAACCCCAATACCCAATCCCATTCTGACGTAGGTTTTTATCACGTCGGCATCGGTTGCTGTAAATACAATTTTAGGCTCATGCCCGGCATCGGCAAAAGCTTTATCTAACTCGGAACGTCCGGTAAAACCATGCACATAAGTAACCAAAGGAAACTGAGCGATATCATCAATAGTTAGCTTACTCAGTTGCGTCAGCGGGTGTGATTTAGGCACAACAATAGACCGGTTCCAGTGATAACAAGGCAACATAATAAGGTCGTGATACAAATGCAGCGCCTCGGTCGCAATAGCAAAATCTGCCCGCCCTTTCGCAGCCGCTTCACTAATTTGCTCCGGAGAGCCCTGATGCATATGCAATGAGACTTTTGGATATTGCTGAATAAATCGCTGAATAACGGACGGCAAGGCATAACGAGCCTGAGTATGGGTCGTCGCAATGTTGAGCTTGCCCTGGTTCGGCAAGGTATGCTCTGCAGCAACCGTCTTAATCGACTGAACGTTATCCAGAACCTGCTGCGCAACCGCTATTATGTCTTTACCTGCAGGCGTTATGTGAGTCAGGTGTTTGCCTGTCCGGCCAAATATCTGCACGCCCAGCTCGTCTTCCAGCATTCTGACTTGTTTACTAATGCCCGGCTGCGAGGTGAATAAGCTTTCAGCCGTAGCAGAAACATTCAGGTTATGATTTGTTACTTCAACAATGTAACGTAACTGCTGTAATTTCATTGAGGAACGTGCCACTCTAGTTTGCTAAATGTGATATAAGAAAATACTATAATAATCTTGATAACTATGACAAATATAAAAGCTATCGCAACAGTATTTTGCCCAGGCTTCTATTTGAACCACAGGAACTGTCATCTATGACCCAACCCGCATTTGATTTTTCAACCGTCCTGGCTTCTTCCGTGCACGACATGAAAAATTCACTGTGCTTACTCATTCAGATGATAGAAGAAGTATCAGAACAGGTCGCTGACAGCAGTGCAACAGAAAAAATGGCGAAAGTCCATTATGAGGCTCAGCGTATCAATTCAAATTTGATGCAAATGCTCACGCTTTATCGCAACGACAATAACGCTTTACCACTCAATAGCGACCAGCACCACGTCGACGAACTTGTCGAAGAGCTGTTGCTAAACAATGAGCTCTACCTTGAGCAACGGAACATTACTGTCAGCACCGACATTGATGAGACAGTAACAGGCTGGTTCGACAGGGACCTAATCTTTAATCTGCTTAATGACATCATCATTAATGCAATGCGCTACACAGCCGATAAGCTCTTTATAAAAGTAGAGATAACCGAAGATGGTGGATGTCGTATTATGGTTCACGACAATGGCGACGGTTTTCCTGCTAGTATGCTGGAAAACGCCGCGATGCCGATACAGCAACTGAATATTCAGCAATCCCGGACGGGATTAGGTCTATACTTTGCTCAGATGATAGCCAGTGCCCATGAGCGAAATAATAAAAAAGGTTTTATCGAGCTGAAAAATAATGGACACTTAGGTGGTGGTGTTTTCTCTTTAACATTACCCTGAAAAATAATTATAACTTAACGAGCGTAATATGATTTACACCATTGTCATCGCATTGATTATATTACTAATAATAATGGCAATTATAGTTGGTGCGGTACAACAGAACAGACAGCGTTTAGAACTAGAGCGGCGTAAGAAGTTGGCGCGCTTTCGCAGTTCGCTTGAACAGATCGAAGATCTCATTCATATGTCGAGCTTCTTCCCTATAGGTAAATCCATGCTGGTGGTTCTTAATAGCCGTGCGTTAGAAATACTTAAAGGTATGAACGCAGCATCGCCGTCAAAAGACTATAAGGCGCGAATACAGGATTACGAAGAGCGCATACAAAGTGTTGACCGTAACGACACCTCGTTAATCAGTGAAGACTTTGAGATCCCGGAAAACAACAAGCAAATCATAGCAATGATCAATGGTCTCAAGCGTTTACGTTCTACTTTACGCAATGAGCATTCCCGCGGTCGGGTCGACAGCAATGTTTTTAGTGTTGAAGATCAGCGTTTGACCAAGTTGCAACTGAAAATTAGTATTGAAACCTTAATACGCCGGGGCCGTCATGCTTACGAAAGCCAGATGTTAGGTTCCGCCCGACAGTATTATGAAAAAGCGTTACGTACTATAGAAGACCAGAGCTTTAGCGACGACTACACTACGTCACGCCAGCAATCAATTAAGAAAGCGCTGGAACAAATTGCACAAGAGTTGAAAGATGCTCATGCGCGCGACAAAGCAAAAGATAAAAAAGAAGACGATTTAGAAGAACTGTTCCAACCTAAGAGAAAATGGTAGATAGAATGCCGGACTGGAAAGACCAACTGAGCCAAATGGTATATTCAACAGACTCGGGACGTATTGACCCGGAACCTGAACCGGAGGAAGTTCCTGAAGGCGATGGAATTGTTCGCCTACGCCGGGAGACCAAAGGTCGAAAAGGCAAAGGAGTAACCATTGTTACCGGACTGGATAAACCACAGTCAGAGTTAAAGGCAATAGCTAAAAAACTCAAGCAGCTCTGTGGTGTTGGTGGATCAGTTAAAGAGTACGAAATAGAACTACAAGGTGACCAGCGCGACAGTATTGAGAGCTGGTTGAAAAAGGAAGGCTATAAAGTTAAGCGTGCGGGCGGCTAAGGTCGTATTCAATATATAAACGTCGGCCGTCGTCACGCCACTCAACATGGCTTGAAAAGTTTCTGATCAGCTGTAATCCACGACCAAAAGCTTGTTGTTCGTCATCTTCCGATACTTGCTGATATTCAGAAAAACCGTTTTCGCTATTCGACGAAATACTAAACGAAAGCAAGCTATTATCCGGTTTGTATTCAATATCAATTTCTATCTCTACACCCTCTAAAACAGCCAAACGCGCTTCCCGTGTCCGGTAGTATTCATCAAAGCCCTGCCCGGTTTCTTTAATTCCCGAGTCCAGCTGCAAAACGCTGTGTTCCAGAGTATTGTTAAAAGCTTCAGCTAACAATAAATACAAGGTTGTTTTATGCGCGCGAATACCTTCAAGATGACTTAAGGAATCCACCAGTTTAATAATTGGATCGCGCCCTTTAATCTCGTTTTCTTTTAAATAAACCACTAACCGAAAAGGTAAATGAGTGACGTTGGTATCGGCCTGACTAACAGGTAAATTGGTGGCTTCACAATCCAGGCACACCAACGAAATATCATCAAACTGCTCCTGTCCCTGCTGAAAAGTCTGGAATGAACCAACCAGTCCTTCGAAGTCCCGCTCGCGGGCATAACGTAACAACAAAGCCTCGAACCCCCGTTCTGACAATCGCTCGTCTGCCTTGTTGGTCATTTCTACCACACCGTCGGTATAGGTTATCAGCCGGGTGTTTTTCTCAACAAAACAGTGGCTAACCTGGCTACTGAACTCTTCCGGCGACAAGATACCCAATGCCATATGCTCAGGCACCAGCCGCTTCTCGACTTCTCCGGCTTCATTTATCAACAGCGCATCAGGAATACCGCCATTCCAATAAGTTAAGCGTTCACCATTGGCAGACAACTCAGCAACAAAAGCGGCACAAAACATGTCGTCGGGTAACAGCTTAACCAGCTTCCGGTTAAACTCTTCCACCATGTTCGCTATTGAGAGCCCTTTTTCGGCTAAATCAAAAAAGGTTTGAGCAACCGGCAGAGCACCTGTGGCGGGAGCTAACCCGTGGCCGGTGAAGTCACCAACAAACAGGTAAAAATTTCCCAGAGGACCCGCTTTAGAGAGAACTAAGTCACCGTTAAATTCACTAGCCGGTGCAAGATAAGTTTTTAAGAATGGATATTCCGTTTCGTTTTCCTGCAGCGCGTTAGCCAGCATGTGTCTGACAACGTTCTGCTCTCGCTCCATTCGGTTAGAATGGTAAGCCAGAGTCTCATTTTTCCCTTTGAGGGAATAGCTCAACTCGCGAACCCGCGCGTGAGCATTGAGTTTGGCCTGCAAGACAACCGGTTCGAAGGGCACACTAATAAAGTCGTCCCCTCCAGCCTCAAGGCATTTCAATAAGGTTTCCTGATCATCCAGTGCCGTAATAAACAAAATCGGCAAATGGACATCGCCGCTTAGGGCTTTTAGCCTGGGAGCGGTCTGAAAGCCATCCATAACCGGCATCATAACGTCCAGTAGCACCACGTCCGGCGCCAGACTGGCGAAAATATCAATAGCCTCAATGCCGTTGTCAACGCAGGTGACCTGATGGCCAAAGCGTTTAATCAGGCCACTCAGCATCACCTGGTTAGCAGGCTGATCATCGACAATCAGTACCTTCATCAGGCAATAACAAACATCTTATCAAAGCGGGATATATCGAGAATACGACGCACATCCGGTTTAGCATTAATCAGTTGAATACCTTTAACGCTGCTGCCTAAAGACTTACGCATGTTGAGCAGCATACCGAGCGCCGAGCTGTCCAGATAATCGGTTTCCCTCAGGTCGATAATTACGGTTGGTTGTGAATCACCAATATGACTGTAGGCCTGACGGAATTCCTGTACCAGGCTAAAATCAAATTTCCCTTTAATAGCAATAACTAACTGCTTACCATCATTTGAAAAGTCGCGACTAACGTTCATACTCACCTCTTTTTTTAATGAGCATAACACAGATTTTCTGATTGAGTTTATCTGCTGAATACCCTACTCTTTCGGTCACAATAAATCCTAATTATGTGATTATGGCAATAGCCTTTGACGAACTCCGTATTTTGCTTATCGAACCTTCCGATGTGCAAAGAAAAGTAATTACTCAGCACCTGAACCAGGCGGGCATTCAACATACCCGTGGCGCTTCAACCATTGCTGAAGCAAAAGAAGAAATACTTCGCTGGCAACCCGATATTGTCACCAGCGCTATGTATTTTTCTGACGGCACTTCACATGAACTCATTGAATTCATTAATAGTAACGACTTAAAAGATACTTTACATTTTATGTTGGTGTCATCCGAACATCGTGCCGATCAGCTGGAGCAATTCAAACAAGCGGGTATTATTGCCATTTTACCAAAACCTTTTACGCCGGATCAGCTCCAGCGGGCTATTACCGCTACCATGGACATGATGGAACCCGAGCCACTTCATCTTGAGCTTTATGATGTCGAGGATTTGCGGGTATTAATTGTTGATGACAGCATGACCTCGCGCCATGTCTTAAGACGTGTATTTGAAAATCTGGGTGTGGAGAGCTTTGTTGAAGCAGAAAATGGTCAGCAGGCAATTGATATCTTAGTGGAACATCAATTTGACTTGATCGTCACCGACTTTCATATGCCGGAGGTAAACGGCAGTGAACTCACCCAATACATTCGCAATAGCTCAGCACATGCTCACACTCCGGTACTGATGGTGACTGCACGCGCCAATGAGCCACAACTTGCTAACGTAAAACAAAGCGGTGTCGATGCCTTAACCGACAAACCCTTTGAACCGGCAACGCTAAGAAAACTCATCGCCCGTTTATTAAACAGTTGAGCCTGAATTTAAGAATTAATATTGTCCGTTAAAATGAAAAGCCCCTGCCAGTTGAACTGACAGGGGCTTTTTCGTTTTAGACTTAGCCAAAGAGCGGCTATTCAGATGGTTTCTGACGATACTTCTCGTAAAGCTCAGTATGTCGGCTGCTTAAGCTTACTTTGCGTCCATCAATATAAAGATGCGTTAACTTTTGTCCAATTGGATCAAGTAAATCACCTTCAGAGACACTCAGTGAGGCACTTTTACCCACTTCCAGTGAACCCAGCTTATCGGCAACTCCCATAATCTCAGCCGGCTTCAATGTAATAGCTGCAAGAGCCTGCTGTTGATCCAGGCCAAAAGCAACCGCGTTTCCGGCAGCAAAAGGTAAGTTACGTACGTCCCAGTAACCCGGGTAAGAAATAGCAAAGTTAACTCCTGCTTCAGCCAAACGCGCTGGTGAAGCAAAGTCCTGATCATAACCTTCATCATTGCGTGCCGGCAGACCGTAAGGCGAGCCAAAAACAACAGGAACATTAAGCTCAGCTAGCTTATCGGCAATACACCAGGCATCTCTGGCTCCCATAAGCACCAGCTCAAAGCCATACTCCTGAGCAGTATCAATGGCCTGCTCCAGCTGACGTTTGTCGTCTGCGTGTACGTACAGCTTCTTACTGCCGTCAAACAAGCCCGTCATAGCTTCCCAGCGCTGATCCAGATCAATTTTACGATCGGCCTGCTTCGCATCGTAGTAAGCCTTTGCATCAGCGAAGACTTTCATTAGTTGCTGACGGGATTCCTCGTTCGCTTTACGCTGTTCTTCAGGTGAACGTCTTTCCCACCAGGTATTTACTACATATGTACGCGGCCAGGAAACGTGCACACCTATTTCTCCGGCGACCAGAGCGTCCTGATAGTTCCAGCCGTCTAAGTTCATTAAAGATGACTGACCGGCTACCAGCGAGCCCTCAGGAGCTACCTGAGCGTGTGTAATGCCATGATAACGTACCGTCGGGATAATTTCCGAATCAGCATTAAAGGCAATGTGACCGGCAACTTCCGGGTGCACATCACCCACTTCACGCGCGTCGCGGGTTGCCCGTACTGCTTCAATTTCATTTAGGCCAATAGTGGTATCCATGGCAATAACTCCCGGATACACGTGCTGACCGGAAATATCGATAACTTCAGCGCCGTCCGGGATACTGACATCCTGCCCAATAGCGGTGATTTTACCGTTTTCAAACACCAAGTCTGAGTTGGTAAGCACTCCGTCAGAAACGGTATGCAAGGTGCCACCCTGAAGTACAATAGGGTTGCTTTGCTTTTCGCCCGGAATTTCATCATGTGCCGCAGCACTATTAAGCGTCAGCGCACTGACTAATGCGGCACTAACGGTTGTAAGTAATTTATTCATTAGTGTTGTCCTCCGTGCTGATGCCCTTTACCGGTAAAGTGATCTAACCAAAAGTCGTGTTCAGTATCACAGTGCCAGGTAGGCTGATCCGATTTATAACCGTCTTTAGCCCCTATTTTTGCATCATCACCTGCCGCTAAAACTTTCTGGATAAGTGCATTCTTTTCTTGTTTAACCGCCTGCTGTCGTTGTTTATCCAGTTCGCGGTCGAAGAACTTACGGCCGTTAATCCAGGTTTGCTCTGCTCGCGCATAAGCACTTAACGGATAATGGCTCCAAAGTACGAAATCGGCGTGTTTGCCTTTTTCAACAGACCCTACATAACTATCCACTTTCAACTGTTTAGCCGGGTTAATGGTGACCATTTTCAATGCTTCGTGTGGATCCATACCACAATAACGAACAGACTTAGCGGCTTCAGTGTTTAAACGACGTTGTAAATCGTTACTATCAGAATTGATACTGGTTAGCACACCTCGTTCGCTCATCAGGCACGCGTTGTGTGGAATGGCATCATAAACCTCGAACTTATAAGCCCACCAATCCGCAAAGGTTGAACCACTGGCGCCATGCTCTGCCATTTCGTCAGCTACCTTGTAGCCTTCCAGAATGTGAGTGAAGGTATCCAGAGTAAAACCAAAGTCCTCGGCAACTTCCATTAACATCAAAATTTCTGACGCAACGTAAGAGTGCGCATGAACAAAGCGTTCGCTGTTCAGAATTTCCAGTAGCGTTTCCAGACGATAATCCGGCCGTGGAGCTGCAGCTTTTTTACGTTCTGAACGGCTCATACGCTCATATGCCTGTTTCCGCTGCTGGTACTCAAGCGCCGCCTGGAAACCGTCACGTACAATAGTTTCAACGCCCAAACGAGTTTGAGGGTAACGAACGGTCATGTTGTCGCCCCAGTTACTCTGCTTAACGTTTTCACCCAATGCAAACTTGATAGACTCAGGGGCTGCATCGAACTTCATGACATTAGCGTCGGCGCCCCAGCGTAACTTAATTACCTGCGCCTGACCGCCGATGGGGTTAGCCGAACCATGAAGCAACTGTGCCATGGTAGTCCCGCCCGCCAGCGAACGATAAATGTGAATATCATCCGGATTAACCACATCACCAATCCGAACTTCAGATGTCACCGCTTCAGAACCTTCGTTAACACCACCTTCAATAGCAATGTGTGAATGCTCGTCGATAATGCCCGGAGTCAAATGCATTCCTGCACCATCAATTTCAGTCACACCAGAAGGTGCTGACAAGTCTTTGCCGATGGCTGCAAACTCACCATCTCGAACCAGCACATCCGTTTCTTCAAGAATACCGTCGTCAGTTGCAGTCCAGACCGTCGCGTTGCGGATAAGAACATCCTGACGCTCCGGCAAACCGTCCAGCCCGTAAGCCACATTCGGGAGCGTCAGCTCGCTAACATATTCCACTGGTTCTGCTTCAGCATTTGTTTCAGTCTCGTTTTCAGCTGAATCCATTTGAGCCTGTAACCTGACTTCTTCACCTTCTGGAGAAACCGCTGTTACTGAAAATGTTCCCTGAGCTTCCGGTTCCAGCTTAAAGCGCCAGCTTCCTGCGGGCTCTGCCTCGAGGTCGGCAACAAAAGACAAAGACTCATTACCCGACTGCACGTGACGTAAAGCGCTGGTCTTTTCATTTGCCTTAACTTCACCGCTTAGCGCAGCACCAGGCTTAACCGCAATTTCGATATCCTGGTTATTCAGTTTCATGCTGTAATTGCCGACAAAATCGACTTTATCCCGGGATACCAGCTCGTTTTCTTCGCCCTGCAACCAAACTGACTGAATGGTGCCATCTGCAAACAAATCGCCTTTGACCATAACAAAGTCAGCCTTGTAACCCTGAGCCAGCTTCCCTGCTTTGTCGTCTACCCCGGCAATTTTCGCCGGAATAGTCGTTAACGCGGCAAGAGCCTTTTCTTCGCTCAAGCCATGCTTCACGGCTTTACGCAGGTTAGGCCAGAAGCTGTCCGCCTTTTCTAAGTCGTGCAAAGTCAGAGCGAAATTGACTCCGGCTTCGGCCAACATTGCCGGGTTAGACGGAGCGCGCTCCCAATGACGCAATTTTGCTAAATCGACATCGAGGTGCCCATCAACATCGCCAACATCTGGTGCAGCCGGAAAATTAAGCGGAAGAATTAAGTCACTTCCGGCATTTTTTACTGCATCTAAGCGCGCGTATTCATAGCCTGAGGCAACGTAAACCGACGGCACCTTAAACTGGTCGAAAAGATCATCGGCGCGTAACAATGATTTCTCATCGCTCACCTTAAAAACAATCCCGGTATTCTCAATATCCGTCAGTGAATCAAGCGCCGCATTAAACTCGACCGATTGATTATGCGACTGCTTTCCATAAGAGTTTTCGTACCAGTTAGCATCAGATAAGGTTTGTCTGACCAGCGCAATGCTGCCCATTAAAGATGACGGATACTGCTGCTGTGAAGAACCTTTATCAAACGAGCCGAACTGCTTTCCTTCACTTTGATAAATAACGTCGTTAGGTATTTTGTCCGCCAGCGAAACTGTTACCGCCTGTCCCTGAAAAATACCGTCTAAATTAGCTGACTGCACACTGGTGAAACCTTGTGACACCCATTTATTTGCATCTTCAGAGCTGGTCTTAAACTCACTGAACCAGTGTTTTTGCGAGTGAATCGCGTCATTTGCCGCGTTACCACCCTCACGTTCATTGTTATAAACTGGCGTATCTGAACGTTCCTGCTGATTGCTAACGTTAATTCCATAGCTGCTGTAGGGGTCAATGAATCCCGGGTAAATCGTGTATCCGGTCCCGTCAATCACCCGCGCTCCGGTAGGAGCCCGATTATTACGCTCAATTGACTGAACGGCGCCATTTTCAATAACCAAAGTGGCGTTAGTAATAGATTTTCCCGGCTCAGTAATAATTGTTGCATTCTGAATTGCCGTCAGACTTGGCGTGTTATCCCGCATCCCGTTTGTTCGGGAAGTCTGATCAGCAGCAACCGAGGCGGTCAGTACCGACGTTACCGCTAACGTCAAAGCACTGAGCTGATGCACTTTTTTCATGAATTGTCCCCATTTTGACTTATTTTTGTCATTTAGTTATCTCATTAGATAAGTTACTTTGTTATACATAGGGGTGACAAGCATTAACCGACAGATCGTGTATTATTAACGATCAGTGAATTTAACAAACGGAGTATTTCAATGAAAAAACAACTAATAACAACAGCTATAGCTGGCCTGATGACTCTGTCATTCAATGCAACGGCTAACGAGAACGCTTTTAATGATGGCGATAAAGCCGTGGAATATCGCCAAAAAGCGTTATCTGTTATGCAGCAAAACTTTGCCGCTATGGCTGCAATGGTTAAAGGCGAAGTTGAATACAACGCCGATTTTTTCCAACGTCGTGCAGATGATTTTGAAAAAATGTCAGGTATTCCATGGGCCGGTTTCGGTGTTGAAGGCGCAATGCCAGGCAATAACTCTGATGCATTAACCGCCATATGGGATAACTGGGATGACTTTCAGCAGCGCGCTAATGACTTGCAAGAGTACGCTGCCAAACTGGCCGAGGTTAGTCAAGAAGGTTCTATTGACTCGATAAAACCCGTTTTCATGGATGCCGCAAAAACCTGCAAAGGCTGCCACGACGAATATAAAGACTAATTAAACAGCAACATTAAAATTAACCAGACAGCAACCGCTAAAATAAGCCCCTGCCAACCGGGCTTCAGATTTGGCGCTTGCTGACTGGTGGTTCTGTAACCATGCACCATGGAAGCCACTAAAGGTGTTCCTTTAACGCGATAAAAAAGCACTGCCAGAATATGCACGGCAATAACAATTAATATCACGTCGAACTGAGTTTTATGCCAGTTGGTTACCGCTTTTTGCCCATCCGAAGATAGCCAATTAGATAATGGCCCCGAAAATAAAATGCCGTCGGTTGAGAATAACCCCGTAATAACCTGACTTAACAGCAACCCAAGCATAATAATGACAGCCCAGCCACCAGCCGTACTGTGAGTATTTTCTGCTTCATAGCGCCCTTTAAAAACATTATGCAGATGCTTAAAGATAGCCTTAGGCGACTTTAAGAAGGTTTTAAAGCGGGCATTTTCGCTGCCAAATATTCCCCAGCAAATTCTTACTAAAAGTAATGCAAGTAAGGCAATACCAATATCCTTGTGCAGCTCCATACGGCCATTTTCGACGGTCCACCAAAGCCCGCCTAAAAGAACGATAAGCAAGCCGTGAAACACCCGAATAAAGCTATCCCAAACTTTTATAGAATTTCCTTTCTGATTCATGTTGTTAGCTCCAAATTACTGGGAATATAAAAAGCTAAGTGCTAGGGTATAATTAATTCCATTAAATGGGTAGTGACTATGCGCAAAGTTCTTATTGCTGACGACGACTTTATCAGCCTTGAAGTGTTAAAAGCGATGCTTGCCAATTTTGAGGTAAGTATATTAACAGCAATGACAGGAGAAGAAGCCCTGACTTTGGCTGAAGAGGCTCCGGATCTCATTTTTCTGGATTACGAAATGCCGGACATGTCAGGAGCTGAAGTCTGCCAGGAGTTGCGACAAAGCGATATGCACAAGAACACACCGGTTATCGCTATTACCAGCCATCAAAGCGCTAGCGAGATGAGCGCTTGCCGTGAAGCAGGCATGAATGCGACATTGCATAAGCCGGTTTCACCAGAAGCGCTTAGTGAGTTAATGGCTGAATACCTATAAAACTTGTAGCCAGCAACAATTATTGATGCTTGAATCTTTGGTCGTCTGCCAACTGCACCAAAGATTCGCTCTCTTTCAGGAACTGGCCGGAAAATTCACCGAAATACTGGCTAACCTCATCGAAAAGCGAGATAAAATCCGACTTTTTACCCTTTTCTATATCATCAATGATCGCTGAGAATTGCTGCAGATAGCGTCTAATAGACGCAAATTTTTCTTTGTTCGCAGCAATAATATCAGCATAAAGTTCCGCATTCTGCGCAAACAAACGACCTATCATCATCAATTCCATCCGATAAATAGGCGAGCTCAATTCCAACAGATCTTTAATATCGACGCCTTCATTAGCCAGGTGAACACCGTAAGCAAAGGTACTTAAATGGCGCATCGCCTGGATCCAGCCCATGGCATCGTCATGTTTATCGGCATTAACTTCGTGTAAGTGGGCGCCCCAGTTAACAAACTGATCCAGTAACCATTGATAACGCTCCGGTTGGCGACCATGAGTAACAACCACCAGCTGCTTCGCCAAATTCTGCACAGAAGGACCAAACATTGGATGCAATCCAACAACCGGCCCGCTATGCTGTTCCAGCATGGCATTCAAAGGAGCCGCTTTAATACTGGTTACATCGGCCAGAACACAGTCCTCCGCTAGAGGTGGCAACTGCTTTATCAATTCAACGGTCTTATTCACCGGCACACTCATCAAGACCAACTGCGCCTGGTTTAAATCGTCCTTATCTGGCCAGTCATCGTCTTTATCAATGGTTGTTACCGAATAGCCTGTCTGTCGTAATTGACTGACCAAACGTGCACCCAAAGCCCCTTTACCGCCAAATACAAAAACCGGTCGTTCAAGTTGAGTCGAAGTTGCAGCAGCCTGCGCCGTCTGCGTCCGATACGATTCTCGAATAATACGACGAATAACATCTTCGATTAAGTCTTCCGACAAGCCCGCCTCTTTAGCTTTGCTTCTGCGCGCTCTTATTAAAGAGCGCTCTCTCTCTGGAACGTAAAGAGGTTGTTTCAACGAACGTTTGGCTTCTCCGACAGCAGCAGTTAACTTTGCTCGCCGGGCAATTACTTCAATTAATTCGTTATCAGTGGCATCAATTGCATTACGCAATTCTGATAATTGTTGGTCCGGGTCATGGCTCATGAGCTGTTATTTTATTCCTCTTTTATGGCTTCGATAACACGATGGTAGGCTTTCTGAATCTTTTGCATTTTAGCCACACTTCCGCCTTTATCGGGGTGGTACTTGTGTACTAGTTTACGATATTGCTTTTTAATAAAGGCCTGGCCTGCCGGCGGTTCAACTTCCATAATCTGCCAGGCATCATTTACGGGCATACTGGTTTCCACTTTAGAAGAAGAATGCCCCATGCGCCGCCAAAAATCATCCAGCATAGATTCAACATCAGCGCCGGATGTCGAGCCCAGTTGATTCAGATCTAAATAATATTCTGCTAACGCGTCCTTTTCTGCCAATGCAGAAACCCCGCGTTGCCATGGCTGACATTCAATATTCAGGGTATGAATAAAAAGTTCGTACTTTTTTTCTTCCCGCCAGCGTTCCCGCAACTTATAAAGGCAGTGAAACAATAAGAAATGCGTCTGAAACAGCGTCAGAGGGTCACGCAGAGCCTCTTTATCAAAGAACTCATAAGGCGGCCGCTGCAAAGACGCAATCAGTTCATGCTCAGTCCAGTGGTGCTGAGCATCCAAATTTTCAGCTAAAATCTGGGTTAATATTTCGATATCTTCGTTCATTCTAAAACACTATCGCTATTATGTAGTACTTGCACTAAAAAATAGTCATATGGAAAATTAAAATTCTTTTAATGACTACACGTATCCCTTCTTCATTAAAATGGCTCGTCAGTAAACGTGCTCGACTAAATATTAAGCGCGAGAAACTGAAATCCCAACTCCAAGACTTAAGTCTGGATCTTAAATTAATCGAGGCAAAGCTTAAAAGTATTGACGATATTATTCGACTGCACGACATACCGCTCGATCTCATAGTTGATTGAATCATTTAACGCCCGTTGAGTAAGAAAAATAGATGGCATAGAAACTGAAATATCATTGAAAATAAGGTTTTACTTCAGATAAAAGGTCCAATGACACTAAACTAAGAGCAATTAACCAATACATTATTGCTCAGGATAAAATACTGAAAAAACAGGTTCTAATTACTTTCATACTGATAGTATCTAAGAAGTTTCTCTAGTTCAGGAGCAGTGTAAAACCAAGATTGGAGTTATCACTATGATAAAAATTAGTGTACTGATAGTGCTAGTGATTTTATTCAATCCTGAATTCAACTATTAACTTTCCCTCTCATAGCCTGTTGCAATTGCTCTTTAAAAATTATGTTTAGCTGAATAAACCCAAGTAATTTTCTAGGTCGTAAGTTCAACCGTTTCTCGTATTTTCAGAACTGCACACTTGCCAACATACGTGAGTCAGTGCCTTTTGGCACGTATTGTCGCAGCAATCCACCGGGGGTTTCGTTCGCTCCGCGCTGATAAAAAGGGTATAGATCTGCGAAGTAAACGTCAGCACCCAGTTCGCAAACCAGAAAGTCATGGTCAGTAAATTCTAAACCATTATCGGCGGTAATGCTGTGAACTAAAACCTTAAAGGGCTTTAGCATTTCTACTGTCGCTCGAGCTTTAACTTTAACCGGCGTTATAACCTGCGCTGCTGGGCCTCTTCAGGATCGTATGCCCCTGCTATATCTCTATTACATCGCAATTTTCGATGTACGGTCGAGGAAGCAATGTTCAATTTTTTAGCAATCTCACTGTGAAAATTCCGCTGAAAGAAACGCCGAAATCTGATATTGTAGCCCTAGATAAACTGCCGATAAATCACGTGTAATCTCATTTTCTGGTCAAAAAATAAGCCTACTACATGTCGGTAGTTGATCTCCCTTCGATCTACCTCTTCCCATGAGAGTATTGGTTATTATCTGAATTCAGACACCTTTAATCAACACAAGCAATATCGGAGTAATTAAGTGACATGAGTAATTGTTAAATAACACAATAACAATTCTACTTCGCGGCTTTTTATCAAGACAGTCGGCTTAATGGGGGAATATCCCTGCTTCATTTCGACCGGTATCCACTGAATAGCACGTCGCTGAGCCATCGCTTTCCTCGATACAAATCCAATTACCTGAACCATGAATCGAATCCATTAAACCCGAACGACTGGCTCCGCCGCCGCTATTGAACTCAATTCCTGAACAAACTCCGCAAGCCGCTGCATTAAGATATGATATTGGAGCTAACGTACCACCTGACATTACCGCTGCTGCCCCAGTCCCCAACAAAGAAAGGCAAGTAGACCAACAGCCTACGGATTGGGCAACAACCAAATCACTTGATGGCGATAAAGTGTTAAGCCCAGTTAATGAAAAAGATTCAAAAGAAGTATGGTCTAATGCTGACAAACGAGTTATCTGAAATATCGAGTCAACAGAAAATTCTACTCCTCGTCTTGATTCTTCTTCAAAAACAGAGTTAAGTTGCTTTTCAACACTAGCAAAGACAAGCAGCGCATCACCAGAAATAGATAGCCGTGAAGCAACCGAAGTATCGCACTCCGCTAAATTAATAAGGTTCGTTCGACCCTCATTATCCTCCCCCCCGATTGACTGATAAATTAAATCTTCCTGCCCGTTAGCAGATACCGAAACCGTTCTGTCAAACTTTAATTTTGAGTTCCCTACAACTATAGAAACGGTTCGCCCATTGCCTGTGTCACTAAACGAGTACGATACATCTACTAACTGATTATTATACTCAAAATCTTCTATCAGGACATTGACATTTCGGTCGCCGTCACGGGATTCAATGGTATACCTATTACCATCAGTGGTTACTCCATAGCTAGAAACAGTAGATTCTGCATTAACTGATACAGAGAAAACAAAAAAAGATAAAGATAAAGATTTAAACATGCTATTCATCATGAAAATTATCCCTAAATTTTAATAAAAGTTAAGTAAACCTAGAATCCCTTCCCATCCCAGTACAATCAAGGCTGCCGATGCAAAACCCAAACTAATCGAGAAAAAGATCTTCTTTACAGTAAAGTAGCGCCATGCAACTACAGCAGTTACAGTACCAATATGCACGAACCCCATGTGAACAAATAAGAGCCAGAAGTAGTTAGGAATACCCTCAAGTTTTGAAGCGAAGAATGCCGCTATATAGATAATTAAAACCCCTAATATAGTCAGCAAACCTTTTGTTCGATTTTCAACCATGCAAACCCTCGTTTGTTAAAAATAAAAAACAAAACACCATGCTAATAGTAGTATCATGAGCCAATATTAAAAACAAATTATCAACATAATGAGATTCTTTATATTTTCTTAAGTCGACATACTGATTCGATTCATTTACCTACTAGCCTCTGTACGATAAAAGACTGGTACCAATACAGTCTGCATGCGCGCCTCAACATGGCCATGATGGTTATGTACTTAGTCGAGGTAACGTACCATGGAACAATCGCTAGGCGTTTGGTGGACACTTGCTGCAAGGCTTGTTTGAACTTCCAAGCAGCAAAAATAATTTGAATAACTTGCAGGATTGCTAGCTTAATACGGGGCGCATCGCGCTCTAATACTAACTCATGACCTAGTCAATCCGCAGGAACAGGGGAAACAATACGGCCAAAGTAATACCAGCACCAGTGCAATTCGTCATTCATAATTCCATTTCATACTCACTGCAATTTAAAGATAATTTCCAAATTAGAAAGTCCATAAGAAAACCAGCCTCTTAGTCCATAGCTTTTTATTCTTAACCAAGAAGCTACGCTCCCTGTCTTAAAAGGTGTTATTTCAAAGTAATCTTTAAACTGTCACAGGAGATTATTGGGCGGGCTAACTTTATATTTGTCTTCATGAGCTTTTACCGACTTTAGAATTCCTTTTCCGATCAGGCCTTTTAAACGGCATCTGATGCTAGTTCTAAACTGCGTATAGTCATCTATATCCTTAAAATGTATACCTGAGATAGAGGAGGGCAAATGGCAACCTCATCTGTCGGTCAAGGCTTTGCCTCGACTAGTTTAAGATCTAGGCTTAAGTCTTGGAGTTGGAATTTCAGTTCCTCACGCTGACCATTTAGGCGATTACTGACGAGCCATTTTAAGGAAGAAGGGATACGCATAGTCATGAAAAAAATTTTAATTTTCTATATGACTATTTTTTAGTGCAAGTACTACATAATAGCGGAAGCGATCAAAAAACCCAGCACAAGGCTGGGTTTTTCTTTGCTATTTCGTTTGTTTGCTAGAAGCTTAAGACAGCTTCTCGCGGATACGTGCAGACTTACCAGAACGCTCACGCAAGTAGTACAGTTTCGCGCGACGAACCGCACCACGACGTTTGACTTTAATGCTGTCAACTAATGGGCTGTGCGTTTGGAAAGTACGCTCTACGCCTTCACCGTTCGATACTTTACGTACTGTGAACGCTGAATGCAGACCGCGGTTACGAACACGGATAACAACACCTTCAAACGCCTGAAGACGTTCGCGGTTACCCTCTTTTACTTTTACATTTACAACAACAGTGTCACCTGGTGCAAACTCAGGTAAATCTTGTTTCATCTGCTCTTCTTCAAGAGCCTTAATGATGCTTTGGCTAACTTTTGCCATTTTCGTATCTCCTATCCTAGGTAAACTGTACTTTATTCGCCGGATGATTGCTTTGCGATAAACTCGTTCAACAATGTTTCCTGCTCGTCAGTCAGAGCTAGGCTATGAATTAACTCTGGTCGTTGCAGCCAGGTTTTACCCAAAGACTGCTGTAAACGCCAGCGACGTATCTTTTCATGATCACCGCTTAATAAAACCGGCGGTACTTGCTGCTCATTATAAGTTTCCGGTCGAGTATAGTGAGGGCAGTCCAGTAACCCGCTGGCAAAAGAGTCTTCTGCTGCTGAATCCTGGTGTCCCAATACTCCGGGAATTAACCGTGATACCGCGTCAATAAGCACCATTGCTGGCAACTCACCACCGCTTAATACGTAATCCCCTATCGACCATTCTGCATCAACGTATTGCTTAATAACACGTTCATCAATGCCTTCATAACGGCCAGCAATCAAAATCATTCGATCATTGCTGGAGAGCTGTTGCACTCCGCTGTGATCAAGTTTTTGCCCTTGCGGTGACAAATAAATAACAGGAGTATCCTCACCCAGGCTTTGTTTTGCTGCATTGATAGCATCCACAAGTGGCTGCACCATCATCAACATACCCGGACCTCCGCCATAAGGCCTGTCATCAACAGTCCTGTGGCGATCATGAGTGAAATCACGCGGATTCCAGACACTCACAGTCAGCAAACCTTCCTTTATTGCTCTGCCGGTAACACCGTAATCGGTGACGGCCGAAAACATTTCAGGAAACAAACTGATGACGCCAACCTGCAATGGTTTGCTCATCAAAAGTCCGATGGCCACTCAACCTGAATCTGTTTGGCTTCCTTATCAACCGCAGTAACATATTCACTTTGGATAAAAGGAATTAAACGTTCAGATTTCCCGAACCCATCGTTGCTGTTTGCTTTTACGACCAACACATCGTTCGATGCGGTGGGCATAATTTGTTCAACCACACCCATATCATAGCCGTTGGTGTTCACTACACGCATACCAATAAGGTCGCGCCAGTAAAACTCGTCATCAGCTAATGCCGGTAACTCATCTGCAGTAATGCAAATATCCGCACCTGTAAGGCGTGCAGCCTCATCGCGATCGGATATGCCTTCTAACCTGGCGATAAGTCCGTTGTTGTGGCGACGCCACTCGACAACTTTCAATTCGCGCTCAGTTTTCTGGCTGAGTAACCAAGGGCTGTATTCAAATATCGATTCTGGATCATCGGTAAATGACTGCACTTTCAACCAGCCTTTTACGCCATACACCGCACCGATGCGACCAACGACGATTTGCTCTGATTGCTGCATTAATTTACCTACCTGAATCTGTTAATGCTTACGCCGCAGCGCTTGCATCTTTAACTAATTTAGCAACACGATCAGATAACTGAGCGCCTTTGCTTACCCAATGCTCGATGCGGTCAACATCAACACGAAGTTTTTCTTCCTGACCACGAGCTACAGGGTTAAAAAATCCTACTTTCTCAATGAAACGACCGTCGCGAGCATTGCGACTGTCAGCAACTACCATTTGGTAGAAGGGGCGTTTTTTAGCGCCACCACGTTGTAAACGAATGGTTACCATTGCGTTCCTCAATATAACTGTTTTGTAAATGTAAAAAATAGCAAAGCCCTCCGACAGAGTCGGAAGGCTCGGCAATTCTACTGATTTTTACTGCAAATGCAAGCTTGACGCGCTTTTTCCTAGCGTCCGGGGAACATTCCTGGTGGCATCTTTCCGCCCATGCCGCGCATCATTTTCTGCATGCCGCCACCTTTCATTTTTTTCATCATTTTTTGCATTTGAGTAAACTGTTTAAGCAACTTGTTCACGTCCTGTACCTGAGTACCAGAACCGGTCGCTATACGGCGCTTACGCGAGCCCTTTATTACATCGGGACGTAGCCGTTCTTTGGGGGTCATGGAATTGATAATGGCTTCCATGCGCAAGGTCATTTTGTCATCCATCTGACCTTTCATTTGCTCAGTCATTTTCCCCATGCCCGGCATTTTAGTCATTAATCCCATCATGCCGCCCATTTCACGCATTTGTACGAGCTGATCACGAAAATCCTCCAGTGAGAACTGGCCTTTCTTCATGACTTTTTTCGCCACTCGCTCCGCTTTCTCTTTATCGACTTTTTGTTCTACTTCCTCAATCAGAGAAAGCATGTCGCCCATACCGAGAATTCTGGAGGCTACACGGTCAGGGTGAAACGGCTCGAGCGCATCGTTTTTCTCACCAACGCCCAGGAATTTAATGGGCTTACCGGTAATATGGCGAATAGACAGAGCCGCACCACCACGAGCATCACCATCGGTCTTAGTCAGAATAACACCCGTTAAAGGCAACGCTTCGCTAAATGCTTTGGCGGTATTTGCCGCATCCTGACCCGTCATCGCGTCAACGACAAACAGAGTTTCAACTGGGTTTATGGCTGAGTGCAGTTGCTGGATTTCCTGCATCATATCTTCGTCAATAGCAAGACGACCGGCGGTATCCACTAACACCACATCAATAAACTGCTTACGTGCCTGAGCAATAGCAGCATTAGCAATATCAACTGGTTTCTGCTCAGTGGTGGAAGGGAAGAACTCCACCCCTACCTGCTCGGCAAGCGTTTCCAACTGTTTAATAGCGGCAGGACGATAAACGTCGGCACTGACTACCATGACTTTTTTCTTCTGGCGCTCAGTTAAATATTTAGCCAGTTTGCCCACACTGGTGGTTTTACCTGCACCTTGCAAACCTGCCATCAGAATAACCGCCGGCGGTTGGGTATTTAATTGCAGGGGCGCATTCGCCTCACCCATTGCCGCTTCCAACTCAGACTGGACAATTTTCACAAAAACCTGGCCCGGCGTCAGGCTTTTATTGACCTCTGTACCCACTGCCCGTTCTTTAACTTTAGCAATAAAGTCTTTGACCACAGGCAAGGCAACATCGGCCTCAAGCAGCGCCATGCGAACTTCGCGCAAGGTTTCTTTAATATTGTCTTCGGTCAGTCGGCCCCGGCCACCAATAGAATGTAGCGTTTGCGACAAGCGTTCCGATAAATTCTCAAACATGTCGATCGTCTCTTATATTGCGATTTCTGACGTTAATAGTAATGGGGACAGTATATCTGATTTGCAAGAAAGTTTCGCCCCGTAAGTATTGGGTTTAGCCGACTGACGTCGTATACTCAGGGCACGAACAACAGGAATCAGGGAAGTCGAGCGCGTGATGCTCTCTTTATTGTTGCTAATCAGCTTATTGGGTTACAGTGCCAGCGCTTTTGTTATTCTACAAAATATATTAAAAAACAAAGTGCTTCACCCAGCTTATCAGATTGTACCAGCTGCTTTGGCGGTTGCTGCGCATGGCTGGCTCATTTTAATACAACTTTCTAACGATGATTTCGACCACATTAATATCTCATCCAGTCTGGCTATTGTCGCTTTTCTGATAGCCGCCTTAACCGTAGTAAAAAATAATCAGGCCAGTAACTTATTCCTGAAGCCGGTTATTTATCTATTTTCAGCGCTTACCACACTGTTACTTGTGTTTACTCCGGTTAACTGGGGCGCAGACATAAGCACCGGACACGGACTGGTTTTTCATATTACCCTGTCGCTGGTCGCTTATGGAATACTGGCATTAGCCACACTTTACGCGTTACAAACCAGTTACTTAAACCGTGTATTAAAAAACCGCAAAGGTCATATTCTGCTGAGCAAACTGCCACCATTAATGACTGTCGAAAAATATTTCTTCAACCTTCTGGCGCTGGGCACTTTTGTGCTGTTTCTCGCTCTGGGTTCAGGGTTTCTTTTCCTCGATGATATGCTCGCTCAACAGCAAGCACACAAAACCATTTTAACCAGCGTCGCGGCTTTGCTTTACCTTTTGGCGGTTGTCCTACACCGGACATCAGGCTTACGTGGACGCATTATTGTGGTCATTACCGTACTTGCCAGCACCCTATTAACCTTAGGGTATTTTGGCAGTCGGTTCGTGAAAGATTTTCTCTTATCCTGAATGACACTTGACTTCATAGCTGAGAACTCTACATTGTCACATTCACAGTATAATTAAGGAATAAACCGTTGGACGAGATATCAACGGGCATGTTGCTCGTGATTTTAGCCGTACTGTTATTTTTATCCGCATACTTCTCTGGCTCCGAAACTGGCATGATGTCTATCAACCGGTACCGTCTGCGCCATCTGGTACAAAACAATCATCCCGGAGCTAAGCGTGTCCAGTACCTGCTTGATCGTCCCGATCGGTTAATTGGCCTTATTCTTATTGGCAATAACCTGGTTAACATTGGTGCATCGGCTATCGCAACAATCCTTTGTCTGCGCTGGTTCGGTGACGCAGGAATTGTTATCGCTACTTTTGGTTTAACCTTAATTATTCTGATTTTTTCTGAAGTTACGCCGAAAACCATAGCGGCACTGCATCCGGAGCGTATTTCTTTCCCCAGCTCCTTAATTTTGATGCCTTTGCTGAAAGTCATGTACCCTATCGTTATTGGTATGAATTTCATCACCAATTCTTTCATGCGCCTGCTGGGGGTTAACCCGAAGCAGTCACAAATGGCTGACGCGTTAAGCTCCGACGAGCTGCGCACAGTGGTTAACGAAGCCGGAAACTTAATTCCTACGTCGCACCAAGAAATGTTGGTCAGTATTTTAGATCTCGAGAAAGTTACTGTAGAAGACGTCATGGTGCCCCGTAACGAAATCGTGGGTATCGATATTAGTGACGACTGGAAATCTATCGTTAAACAACTGTCAAATGGTCAGCATACCCGTGTACTGCTTTATCGCAATGAAATAGACGATGCTATCGGATTTTTGCATGCCCGCGATATTATGCGCCTGATGAGCAAGAACCAGTTTACTGCAGATAAATCCATATTAGTTCGCGCGGCAAGAGACAGCTACTTTATTCCCGAGGGCACACCGCTGAATGTTCAGCTGCTGAAATTTCAGCGTCGTAAAGAACGCATCGGACTGGTTGTCGACGAATACGGCGACATTCAGGGGCTTGTTACTCTGGAAGATATTCTGGAAGAAATTGTCGGCGACTTCACTACCTCTATGGCACCTGCACCCAGCGAATCTGTCACACTGGAAACTGACGGCAGCTTTTTAGTCGACGGCTCAGCTAACTTGCGCGAATTGAACAAAGAAATGAATTGGGACTTTCCGACTGATGGCCCAAAAACCTTAAGCGGTCTTATTATTGAACAGTTCGGAGATATTCCTGATGCCCGGTTGTCACTGCGTTTAGGCGGTTATCCGGTAGAGCTTGTTGAAATTGGTGACACCATGATAAAACAAATTAGAGTGTTTCCTGAGCTCTACCAAAAACCCGACAACCAGGCCAATGACTAACCGAAGAATAAACGCCATAGCCAGCCGTGCTTTAAATCTTCCTCACACTTATTCAATTGCGCGGCGTATGTCATAGAGCGACTTTTTACGACCCTGGATACTTTTACCAGCCAGGGTTTCTTTAAATAAGACTTACGCTGATAACCACCCCAGCCTTCATGGTAGTTAAGGTATTGTCCGTAAGCATCCCATTTAGATACCCCATTAATTTTATAGGTTTTTGCTATAAACCAACCCATAAAATCAATCGCATCTTCAAAATCATCGCGGCTCGCCCAACCGTTACCCGTTTCACGCTGGTAATCTTCCCAGGTCATCGTTTTCGCTTGCGAGTAACCGTAAGCTGAGCTTACCCGCCCCCATGGAATAAAACCTAAAAGGTAGTCTCTGGGAGGCAAAGCATTATGCTTGAAGGAACTCTCCTGATACATCATCGCCATTGGTACATGAATAGGTACGCCCCAGCGTTCACGCACGTCAGCGGCCGCATGATACCAGTCACGGTGCTCTTCAAAAATATGACAGACATTTTCAGGGTTCGCAGGAGGGGGTGTTGCGCAACCACTGAGAGTCGCGACAAACAAAGCACTTATCAGTACTTTCGATTGAATAGGGAAAAAAAGTTTTATCGCCATTGAACTTTATTCACTCGTTAAACTCTCAGTAATTGAACACATGTTGTAGCTGATAAATGCATTCATGTTCATCCCCTGAACGTTTTATTGAACGCAGTCCAAATTTGGGCTGCGTTTTTTTATGTTTATCAATCAGCTAGCTGACCAGAGCGTGCCGCCTGTTTGAAATAATTTGCCAGAAACGTATCAAAGTCGACGTTATTGTCTTGCTGATAACGTTCTTCAAACGCTTGCTCTGATTCGGCCGCCCATTTAGCAAAGTCGTCTTGTTGATAGTAACTGAGCGGCTCATTTTTCATTTGCTCGCGGTATTGCTTAGCTAACTGCATACCTAAATTGCTGTTATCGCGGTCTTCTTCTTTGAGCAAGCGTAAAATTTGACCCGATAACGTACTTTCCGGATTTAATACCCACTCGTACAAATCCGCTAAATGATTCTGATAAATTTTATTGTCTGAACTGCTATCCAGTGCTTTAGCAATTGAGGAGAAATCTGCAAAAAGCTCTTCCAGCCAGTCGGCCATTAGGCGATCAATGCCGTTTTGCTGCAAGCTTAAGCGCGGATCACGTCCCTGCATAACCACTTTAGTAAAATTCTTGTCGGCTTGCTGCTGCTGTTCCCAGCTCATTTCTTCGCTTGGTTGTAATAAACAATGCAAAAGCATTAAGTCCAGAAAATGCATTTGCTGCGCCGTGATACCCACATCACTAAACGGGTTCACGTCCAGTGCACGAATCTCTACATACTCTACCCCACCACGCTCTAGGGCCTGGCTTGGCGTTTCGCCATCGCGGGCTGTCTGTTTAGGGCGAATTGGCGAATAAAACTCATTTTCTATCTGCAGAATATTATCGTTAAGCTGACGATAATCGTCGCCTACTTTTACACCGATTTTCGAAAACTGCTGAGATGGCGTTGTAATTGCGCGACGCAGGCCTGTCACATACTCATCCAATGAATTATAAGTAATTTTCAGCGTTGCCTGTTCTTTATTGGTATAACCTAAGTCGCTCATTCGCAACGACGTACCATAAGGCAAAAATACCGTACCTTTACCTACCGTATCAAAATCCCATTTTTTCAGAATCTCTTCGTTTTTCGTCTGACTGAAAAACGATTTACACAAAGCGGGGGAAGCGCCAAACAAGTAAGGAATAACCCAGGCCACGCGCTTAAAGTTACGGATGAGAGCGAAATAGCGTTCGGTACGGAAACTTTGGTTATTACTGACACCCTCAATCTCCGCTAATTCTTCCCACATTGCATCGGACACAGAAAAATTATAATGCACGCCGGCAATAACCTGCATAGTGGCGCCGTAGCGATAGGTTAATCCTCGGCGATAAAGGCTTTTCATGCGTCCCGAGTGCGAGTCACCATATTTAGCGATACGAATATCGTCATCTGAGCCAATGTAGCAAGGCATGCTCATTGGCCACAACAATTCGTCATCTATGGCGTTATAAGCCACCCGATGAATATCACGGAGCTGTGACAGCGTTGTGTCAATATCGGAGGCAACCGGAGTAATAAACTCAAGTAGGTTCTCTGAGTAATCGGTTGTAATGGTCGGATGCGTCAGAGTTTTCCCCAGTTCCTGAGGATGGTCACCCGGTGCCAGCGTTCCATTTTCTTTTATACGCAAAGCTTCACGTTCAATACCACGCTTAATGCCCTGCCAAACTGCTGTTTTACCCGATTGCTTAAGCTTTTCGATAACTGCTTGAAATGTTGCTTGCAAAAGACAACTCCATTCACTGAGACGGAAGGTTTTCTGCCGCTAAGCTTACTGGTAATTCGCTAAAAGGTCTATGGTTGTCACTCTTAATTTGACCACATAACTTGGCGATTACGGCTCAACGTGGCAGACTAGCTGCTGTTTATATAACCTTTCGGTTACGGACCAACCATGAATTCATTCTGGACATTTTTACAGCTCATTTTTGTCATTCTTCAGGTAACCAGTCTTGCGTTATATGCCCTGTTACCTGCCCCCTGGAGTGACACTGTATTAGTCGCGATGATTCTGTTCAGTTTGATTATTGGCATTGTCATTTGGTGGTGGTCCCGGCGCAACGCACTGACAGCGCCTTTTCGGCAACCCTTTTTATCGTCAGACTCGTTACAACTGTTTGAACAAGTTTTTAATGACCTGCCAACCCGGGTTTACTGGCGCGACCCCGAACTAAAATTGTTAGGCGGCAACCGTGCTTTTGCTAATGACTTTGGTATTGACCCTGAATCTCTGGCCGGAAAAGCGGATGCAGAAATTGATTCCCTTGCCAGTAATGACGTATTACTGGATCGCGACAGAAAAACCTATAGTCAGCAAGCCCCTTCCGTTAATGCAGAAATCGAACTGAAAGTAAGCGGTAAAAGCCAGTGGGTCGAGCATTCCAGTGTTCCGCTTTACGATGACGACCACAATATTATCGGCATTCTCGGCAGCTATTACGATATATCCGGCATTAAATCAGTTGCGGAAGAAATGGAAAAAGCCAAAGAAACCGCCGAGCGTGCCAATCAGTCAAAAGGTGAATTCCTGGCAAATATGAGCCATGAAATTCGCACACCAATTAACGCTATTGTGGGTATGGCAAACCTTTGCCTGAAAACTGAACTTACCCAAAAACAAAAACGCTACATCAAAGTCATCGACTCTTCTTCACAGGCTTTACTGGGCGTTATTAATGACATTCTCGATTTTTCAAAAATTGACGCGGGTAAGTTAACTGTCGAGCGCATTCCTTTCGATTTGCAGGATGTTCTGACCTCACTGGCCGACATGTTTGCTTACCGGGCTTACGATAAAGACCTCGAGTTTATTATTAATTTACCGGCCAATATACCCACGCGTTTAATTGGCGATCCGCTGCGCTTGAATCAGGTGCTGGTTAATCTGATCAGTAATGCTATTAAATTTACCGAAGACGGTGAAATCAATGTTGCCGTTAACCTGCTGGACAGTTCCCGGGATAATGTTTTGTTACGGATATCGGTTACCGATACCGGTATTGGTATGGACGAAGAGCAGCGCGCTAACCTCTTTAAAGCCTTTACTCAGGCAGATACTTCGACAACCCGTAAGTATGGCGGTACCGGCCTTGGCTTAGCTATTTCCCGACGTCTTATTTTATTAATGGGCGGTGATATCGGCGTAACCAGCGCCGCCGGTCAGGGCTCAACGTTTTACATAGAAGTAGAACTGCCGTTACAGACAGAGCAGGACAACAGTCATCATCAGTACCTTTTGCAGAAACTTAAAGGCGTTCGAATTCTCGCCATTGATGACAACTTAAGTACCCGCGAAATGCTGTATGAAATGCTGCGCAGTTATCAGGTTGACGTAAAAGTGTGCCGCACGGCGGAACAAGCCCTGCAAGTTTTTCAGCTGTCTGTCGAGGACAACAATCCTTATCAACTGGTTTTGGTTGACTGGCGTTTGCCGGGTATGGATGGCCTCGAATTTTGCCAGAAGGTAACCGAACGTTATGCAGAGGACATACGGCCGAAAATGACGCTGGCGACAGGCTATTATGCTGAAGAATTATCAGAAAAGGCGAAACAGGCAGGCGTCAATGACATCATTTCAAAACCCTTTACCGCGTCAACCCTAGGTAGAAGCCTGACCTCAACGTTATTTCAGCGAGAGCTCTCCGATGCGGACGATGCTGACAGTGGTGACAGCATTCCGGAAAGTATTTTGCGAGCGCCGATTTTGGTGGTAGAGGACAATGAGATTAACCAGCAAGTTGCCAGAGAAATCCTCTCAAGCCACAAATTTAAAGTGGATATAGTGGAAAATGGGCAGCTAGCAGTAGAAGCCGTTCATAACAAAAATTATTCGCTGGTATTAATGGACATTCAAATGCCGGTCATGGACGGGCTGAAAGCTGCGCAAACAATCCGCGCCGACTTCAATTATCAGCAGCTTCCTATTCTGGCAATGACAGCCAATGCTATGAGTGGTGACGAGGAGCGTTCACTTGCCGCGGGTATGCAAGGACATATTGCTAAGCCAATTGATGAACAACAACTGATTAAAGCCATTATTAAATGGGCGGTCCCGGGTGACTACACCAATAACCAACAACCAGAAACATTACCAGACCCCACGCCGGAAGAGGTTACTAAACCGCCGGTTCGCATCCCACAAGTGAAGGGTATTGAGTTTGAAGCGGCTTTAAAACGTTTACAGTACAATGTTGAGCTTTATATCAAGTTAGTAGAACAGTTGTATGAAACCTATCAGGGCAGCGCGACAAAGGTTTCTGACTTTATTACCCGGGGTCAGCATGAAAGTGCGCGCCGCTATTTCCATTCATTAAAGGGAGCCGCCGCGAATCTTGGCTTTACTCAATTACAAAGCAAAGCCGCTGACTTAGAGCAATTTATGGCTGAAGGTAATATTGATAAAGTTGCTGACCAGATCACTGAGCTGGAAAAACGTTTACGCTATGCGCATCAGGCGGCTGTAGACTTAGAAGCCATTCAACAACATCAGTCTTGAGGAATTACTATGATCCGCTATTTTTTTATTATTCCGTTACTACTCAGTCTGATTTGGTTGCTGTATTTACGCGCTAATGGTTGGAGTATCAAACAAGGTTACAAAGGCTTTGTGTATATTGCGGTGATAAGCGCTGTCATCGCCGCTTTTTACACGGCGATGATGTTTTTGACCGGACGTTAAACCAATGCCAGTAAAACCCCCGCTGCAACGGCTGAGCCTAATACTCCGGCTACGTTAGGCCCCATAGCATGCATCAGCAGGAAGTTTTGCTGATTAGCCTGTAACCCAACCTTATTAACCACCCTTGCTGCCATAGGTACAGCGGAGACTCCGGCAGCACCAATTAACGGGTTAATCGGGTCTTTGCTGAATTTACCCATTAATTTCGCCATTAAAATGCCACTGGCGGTTCCTATGGCAAATGCAACCGCACCTAATACCAAAATGCCCAGCGTCTGGAAACTGAGGAACTGATCCGCCTGCAGTTTTGAGCCCACAGCCAAACCGAGAAAGATGGTCACGATATTAATCAGCTCGTTCTGAGTGGTTTTCGTTAAGCGCTCCACTACACCAGATTCACGCATTAAGTTACCCAGGCAGAACATGCCGACCAGAGGCGTTGCTGAAGGCAAAAACAGCAGCGTTAGCCCCATGGCTATTAGCGGGAAGAAAAGCTTTTCACGACGAGCTACCGGCCGTAACTGCTCCATTTTAATCTCACGCTCGGCCTGAGTTGTCAGCAGTTTCATTATTGGCGGCTGGATAATAGGCACCAGCGCCATATAAGAATAGGCCGCAACAGCAATAGCGCCCAATAAATCCGGTGCCAGCTTCGACGCCAGGAAAATAGCCGTGGGACCATCAGCGCCGCCGATAATTGAAATTGCCGCCGCATCGGACATCGAAAACTCAATGCCGGGTATGCCATTCAGAGCAATAGCACCAAACAAGGTAGCAAAGATACCGAACTGAGCTGCCCCACCTAAAAACAGCATTTTAGGGTTTGCCAGAAGAGGACCAAAATCGGTTAACGCCCCAACGCCCATAAAAATAAGCAAAGGGAACACACCGGTATCGATACCAACGCTATACACGTAATAAAGAACCCCGCCTGGCTCAGTGAAGCCGCCTAAGGGGATATTTGCCAGTATCGCGCCAAAACCAATAGGTAATAGTAATAAAGGTTCAAATTTCTTTGAGATTGCTAAATACAACAACAATCCCCCCACCAGAATCATGCTGAACTGGCCAAATGTCATTGCAGCAATGCCGGTGGTTTCCCATAAAATCTGCAGCTTTTCCATATCAGCCTACCGTCACCAGAGCATCACCTACGGTTACTGCGTCGCCTTCTTTTACATGAAGAGACTGAACAGTACCGTCTTTTGGTGCTTTAATATCGGTTTCCATTTTCATGGCTTCCATCACTAAGACAACGTCACCAGCTTTAATTGCCGCGCCCTCTTTGGCTACAACTTTAAAAATATTACCGGCTAATGGCGCTTTTATGGTTTCACCCTCGCCTGAACCACCTGATGAGTCCTGCGATGGCTCCGGTGATGGCTCCGGTGATGATTGCGAAGACTCTGCTGAGGACGATGACTTCACAGAATCGAGCTGACCCGCTGGGCCAACTTTTACATTATAACGCTTGCCCTCAACCTCAACTTCGTATTGCTCAACATCTCCGGTTGCTTTTGGAGCTACCTGCTCTTTAGATTCCGTTTTCTCTTCAGGTTCTTCTCCGGGCACCGGCTCAAAAGCATCCGGGTTATCACGGTTCTTCAGGAATTTAAGCCCAATTTGCGGAAACAGTGCATAAGTTAAGACATCATCAACAACATCGTCCGCTAAACGAATATCTTCATCTGTCGCTTTATCTTTTAGTTCTTTAGTCAGCGCATCCAGTTCATTATCCAGTAAATCCGCCGGGCGACAGGTAATAGCCTCTTCACCGTCCAGAACACGCTTCTGCAAGTCTTTATTAACTTCCGCAGCAGTTGCTCCATATTCGCCTTTAAGAACCGCAGCTGTTTCTTTAGAGATATTCTCGTAACGTTCACCGCTCAACACGTTCAGAACCGCCTGGGTTCCTACAATTTGTGAGGTTGGCGTAACCAGAGGGATAAAACCAAGATCTTCACGCACCTTCGGAATTTCTTCTAAAACTTCATCGAATTTGTCCAGCGCGCCTTGCTCTTTTAACTGCCCTTCCATATTGGTCAGCATACCGCCCGGCACCTGCGCCAGAAGAATGCGCGCATCAACACCTTTGAGAGACCCTTCAAACTTAGCGTATTTCTTGCGCACGTCGCGGAAATAGCTGGCGACTTCCGCTAAGTCAGGTAAAGACAAGCCTGTGTCCCGGTCTGTATTCTCGGTCATGGCAACCAGGGTTTCTGTTGGCGAGTGGCCGTAAGTCATGCTCATTGAGGAAATGGCGGTATCCAACATATCGATGCCAGCATCAATAGCTTTTTGGTAGGTTGCCACACTCAAGCCCGTTGTTGCGTGACACTGCATGGCAATCGGCAAGTCAGTATTTTTCTTCAACGCGCTAACCAGTTCATAGGCATCGTTAGGTCTTAACAAGCCAGCCATGTCTTTAATGAATAACGAATCACAGCCTAAATCTTCCAATTCCTGTGCCATTGCCACCCATTTATCCAAGGTATGAACCGGGCTGACAGTGTAAGCGAGAGTACCCTGCGCATGACCATCAACGTCTTTTGCTGCTTTTATCGCTGTCTTTAAGTTACGAACGTCGTTCATCGCATCAAAAATACGAAAAACATCAACACCGTTTTCCTTTGCGCGTTCAACAAAACGTTTCACCACGTCATCGGCGTAATGCCTATATCCCAGCAGGTTTTGCCCGCGAAGCAGCATTTGCTGGCGAGTATTCGGCATGGCTTTTTTCAGTTCGCGAATGCGTTCCCATGGGTCCTCTCCAAGATAGCGAATACAAGAATCAAAAGTCGCTCCACCCCAGGACTCCATTGACCAGTAGCCGATGCTGTCGAGCTTTTCAGCAATGGGAAGCATGTCGTCCAGGCGCATACGCGTTGCGAGTAGTGACTGATGTGCGTCACGAAGTACCAACTCTGTTAGTAACAGGGGTTTACTCATTATGATTTCTCCTTGTTATTCGCTGCTTTTTTGCCTTGACGGTAGCTGTGTACCGCAGCAGAAATTGCAGCCAGTACCGCAGGAGTTGCTGCATCAGAGTTATTATCTTTGACTGATGGCTGGGTGCTGGCAACAGGCTCTGGTGTTGGGATCAGGCGTTTCATAACGCTCATGGCAACGACCAGTAAGCAAAGAAAGATGATGACTGCGCCCATACCGACCAGCATGAGTTGCGCAGCTTGACTGAGCAATTCTGACACGAAGCACTCCTGATTGGTTGCTAAGGTATTGTTATAAAATTATTAAATACCATGGTAGCAAGTCACGCAAGGAGATACAGCAGTAAATAGTGGGTATTCAGGATTTAAATGAGATTAAAAAATATTCAAAAGGATTAATATGCAAAGAAGATAATTAAGGGGGGGGAAGATATAAAGAAGAATGGCGCGCTCGGGAGGACTCGAACCTCCAACCGCCTGGTTCGTAGCCAGGTACTCTATCCAGTTGAGCTACGAGCGCGTATTCAGGTTAGTAACAATATGGCGCGCTCGGGAGGATTCGAACCTCCGACCGCCTGGTTCGTAGCCAGGTACTCTATCCAGCTGAGCTACGAGCGCGTAATTGTTACTGTAAACGACTGGCGGAGAGGGAGGGATTCGAACCCTCGATAGGGCTACAAACCCTATACTCCCTTAGCAGGGGAGCGCCTTCAGCCACTCGGCCACCTCTCCAAATCGTTGTGGCGTGAATTCTAGCGATGTTGGCAATAATGTCAATCGCTTTTTTAAAAACTAGGGTTTAAGTGTGGGATAATTGACCATCTCGCGTGATTTTTCTTCAGAATGCTCAAAAACATAAAAAAAGACCGGCTTTCGCCGGTCTTGTCTAATCACTTATTCTTTATCTTGCTCATCGTCTTTCTCAGACTGAATGCGCATGTATATTTCTTCGCGATGAACGGAAACGTCTTTCGGGGCATTAACACCAATACGTACTTGGTTTCCCTTAACGCCGAGAACGGTGACCGAAACATCATCACCTATCATTAATGTTTCACCTACACGGCGAGTTAAAATTAGCATAGATTGCTCCTTCAATACTGTTCCGATTCTTACCGCGAATATCGAACTTTTCCCTGATTGGCGTAAGCAGTCTACCAACACTGAGAGTGATTACACTATAACGAAGCGCATATTTCTTCGTTGTGTTTTGATCGCTTACAGAGACAGCTAAAGCTGTTGCTGTAACCAAGTCGTCGCAGTAGCCAACGCTTCATTTAGCTGTTCCGGGAGTGAACCACCTGCCTGCGCCATATCAGGACGACCTCCGCCTTTGCCTCCAACGACATTTGCAGCCTGATTCACGATATCTCCTGCTTTAACTTTAGACGTTAAATCGGTAGTAACGCCAGCAATTAAACTGACTTTATCACCGTTTGCAGTTCCCAATAATACGATACCTGAGCCCATTTGGTTCTTCAGATCATCAACTAATCCGCGCAAAGATTTCGGGTCTGCCTGATCTAACTCTGCAATGATTGCTTTAACCCCATTAATATCAACAGCCTGAGCGATTAATCCACCACCGGCCTGCTGTGCCAGCTTTTGTTGCAGTTGCTCGTTTTTACGCTCTAATTCACGGAACTTATGCTGTAACTGCTGGACTTTTTCGGCCACAGAACTTGGTTCTGTTTTCAACTCTCCGGCAATTTGCTGCAATACACTTTGTTGTTGTTGAGTATATCGTACGGCTGCTTCTCCGGTTACCACTTCAATACGACGCACACCCGAAGCAATACCGCCCTCCGACGTTATTCTGAATAAGCCGATATCGCCTGTAGCTTTGACATGAGTACCGCCACAAAGCTCCATGGAGAAGTCTCCCATGCGCACAACTCGTACTTGCTCGTCATACTTTTCGCCGAACAAGGCCATTGCGCCCGCTTCTTTTGCTTCATCAATGGCCATAAGCTGTGTTTGCAGTGGCAGATTAGCGCGAACTTGAGCATTTACCTCACGCTCTAACTGAGCCAATTGCTCTGTCGTCACTGGTTCAAAGTGCGAGAAATCAAAACGCATTTTGTCCGCTTCGACCAAAGAACCTTTTTGTGTAACGTGCTCGCCCAGCAGATTTCTAAGCGCTGCATGCAGCAAATGCGTTGCCGAGTGGTTGCGTTTAATATTCTCACGACGCTCAGAATCAATTTCGGCTTTTACGCTGTCGCTGAGCTTAACCGCAGCTTTCGCTACGCCGTGGTGCGCTATAGCTTTACCAATATACTGAGTATCGGTCACTTCAAATGCTGGTCCGTTGGCAACCAAAACACCTTTGTCACCGATTTGACCACCACTTTCTGCATAAAATGGAGTTTCTGATAAAACCACAATGCCGTTTTCGCCCGCCTGCAACTGCTCTACTGGCTTACCATCTTTAAATAACTCGACCACTTTTGCCTGCCCGACAACGTCATCGTAACCGGTAAATGCGGTTTTATTGTCAGACTTAAGCTGTTGATTATAATCCATGCCAAACTGAGAAGCCTGCTGAGCCCGCTGACGTTGCTCTGACATCGCCTGTTCGAAGCCTTGCTCATCAATTGTCAATTCCTGCTCACGGGCAATATCCGCGGTTAAGTCAACCGGAAAGCCATAAGTGTCATAGAGTTTGAAGACCACGTCGCCCGGTATAACATTACCTTTTAGCTCGCCAATTTCGTCTGACAAAATCGCCAAACCACGCTCCAGCGTGCGCGCAAACTGCTGCTCTTCGCGTTCCAGGGCGTCTTTAATAATTTGCTTTTTCTGCTCCAGCTCAGGATACGCTTCGCCCATCTGGCGAGCCAATTCGTCTACCAAACGGAAAAAGAAAGTGTCTTTAGCGCCCAGTAAGTGCCCGTGTCGCACAGCTCTACGTATTATACGGCGCAGAACATAACCACGGCCTTCGTTTGATGGCATAACACCATCGGTAATCAAGAAGGAGCATGAACGAATGTGATCGGCAATAACTCGCAATGATTTATTATCCAGGTCATTGGTGCCAATAATTTCAGCTGCCGCTTTAATCAGCGCCTGGAACAAATCAATTTCATAGTTACTGTGAACGTTCTGCATAATGGCAGAAATACGCTCCAGCCCCATACCCGTATCAATGGAGGGATCAGGCAAGGGTTCCAGGGTACCGTCAGCCTGACGGTTATACTGCATAAAGACCAGGTTCCAAATCTCGATGTACCGATCACCGTCTTCTTCAGGGGTTCCCGGCGGGCCGCCCCATACTTCTTCACCGTGGTCATAAAACACTTCAGAGCATGGCCCACAAGGCCCGGTATCACCCATAGACCAGAAGTTATCTTTTTCACCAATGCGCGAAATACGGTCTTCCGGTACGCCAATATCTTTGACCCAGATGTCGTAGGCTTCATCATCTTCGGTGAACACCGTAACCCAGAGCTTTTCAGCAGGCAGTTTCAACTCTTTGGTTAAAAAGTCCCAGGCGTACTGAATAGCTTGTTTCTTAAAGTAGTCACCAAAACTGAAGTTACCCATCATTTCAAAGAAAGTATGATGACGGGCTGTATACCCAACATTTTCTAAATCGTTATGTTTACCACCGGCACGCAGACAACGCTGCGCCGACGTGGCTTTATCATAACGACGTTTATCAGTACCCAGGAAAACGTCTTTAAATGGAACCATACCCGCATTGGTAAATAACAAGGTGGGATCGTTACCGGGGATCATTGATGCTGACGGAACTTTTTCGTGTCCTCGCTCAGCAAAGTAATTTAAAAATGCATCACGAATTTGGGCACTGTTCATGCTCATATTGAGTCCTACTTTTCTTAACTGAGTGACTTTAGGTCAATGTTTTAATGCTCTAAGACTATCACGAAGTAGCCGTCTAGCCTAGCGTCGTGGTCGATTGACGCAAGCGAAAATTTGCTCCGGGGTAAAGCCTCGCTGCTGCAAAAAGCGAACCTGCCGACTCCACTCTTTTTCATCGGCCGGGTCATCATCGCCAAACTTTTTCTGCTTCAGCTCTGCACACAATTCAAACCAGTCGACTTCCATGGATTCGAGCACATCCTCAACAATTTCCGTAGCAACGCCTTTTTGTTGAGTGGCCTGCGCCATGATTTTTAATCGCCCCTGTTTTTGCCCTACTTTTTCACGAATAAAGCTACCGGCAAAGCGTTCATCACTCTGCCAGCCTTCCTGTTTAAGTTCGTCAACAACGCGGTTAACCATTTCTGCAGGCCATTGCTTCTGGATTAATTTACGCTTTAATTCAGTTCTGCTTTGCTCCCGCATTGCCAGCAACCGAAAAGCACTGTCACGCAGTGCTTTTTCGTCATACTCTGAACTTTCGTCCATGGTCTATACTCCAACACCTAACTATGGAATTTGGTCTAAGGATGCTTAATATGACTCAGAGTAATTCAAAATCAAGGTTTCTCTTCATTTGTCTTGTCTTTCTCACGGCAGGATTTACCACTTTCGCTCAAGCAGACGAGCGTACCTTATCAATATCCGGCAGCGGCAGTGTTTCTGCTATTCCTGATCAGATGTCACTGACTTTCTGGATAGAAGAACGCGGGAATAAACTCAGCTCACAAAAGTCGGTGGTTGATGACACCACCAACCGCTTAATTAAAGATTTGAATCGTAAAGGTGTAGAAGACAAAGATATTCGTTCTTACCAATTACAAATTTACCCTCGCTATGAACAAAACGATGACGGGAAAACAGAGCAAGATGGCTTTGTGGTACAACGCGAAGTGCAGGTCACTTTGTTAAAGCCTGAGAACTACGACAGTATTATAGACTTGGCGCTAGCGCGCGGCGTCACTCGTGTTGGCCAGGTCAAGTTTGAAATTAGTGATCAGCAGGGTTTGTATCAACAAGCATTGATTAACGCTTATGAGCAAGCAAAAAATAAGGCCAAGCGTTTGGCTACTGCTGCGGGTCTCGAACTGACGGGAACATTAAGTATCGCGGAACGCTCTATGTCGCGTCCAGTGGTTATGCAAATGGCAGAAATGAGCAGCCGCTCAGATAAAGTGTCATTACCTGGTCAGCAAACCATTGATGCACAAGTAGAGGTTATATTCTCAACCAAAACTCAGTCGGGCTCGGACAATTAAATCGTTGCTATGTTGAGTACTCGGAGTAAAATGGCTTACTAATTAACGTTTTTATAACAGAAAGAGTCATTTTGTTCCGAAAATTTCAGAGTTTTTTATTGATTACCTTGCTAGCTGTCACTTCATTAGTTTCGGCTCAGGAGTGGCAGCAGCAACGTATAGATGCCAGTAGCAACCCGGATGCCTGGATAAAAAAGACCTCTGAATTAATAAAGCAGTACGATAACCAGCGCCAGTATGAAGAACTGGCAATGGCTTACGCACTGCAAGTTGAAGCCTATAGATATTCCGGCCACGAGAGTAAAGCGCATGCAGCCATAGATGAAGGTCTGCGCTTTGCTGAATTAGCCGATTCAAAAACAGCAAAAACTCTGCTGAGAATTAACCAAACATGGTATTTCTTACAACGAGGTCAACTTCGCCAGGCCAACACCAGCGTTATCTATGCAAGAGAAAACGCCAAGGCCTCAGGTAATAGCGATTTACAAATAGAAGCAGACATACTTCACGCGCAAGTGATGCAGAATACAGGGGATATAGCCCATGCACTGCAAACTCTTGAGCAGCTCAATCGTAATGCCTACACGGCACACCCCAGGTTGCAGGTAGAATTTCACGCTTTAATTGGTTCTATTTATCTTGATGTTGGGGCAAACGATATTGGTTTAGAGCACATTCAGAATGCGCTCGACATCAGCAGAGAACATTTAGGTCAATGGGATGTTTCGGTACTCGAGTACAATTTAGCCACAGCCTATCAAGCCGCCGAAAATGATGAAAAAGCCAGGCAGCATTTCGAGACGGCTTTAGAAATCAGTAAAGCCATTAACGATGATCTTGGCGTCGCTTATGCCCTTTTCCAAATGGCCTCAATTGATGTCAAAAACGAAAATTATCAACGGGCCTTAGAACGCCTCAACAGAGCTATGCCGCAATTTAAGTCGGCCGGCGCCCACCCTATGGAAGCACAGAGTCGGCTAGCTATGGTGTCGGCTTATTTAGGTACCAACGAACTTGAAACAGCCTTCGCTCAACTAGAAGCTGCCAGTTCGGTCATTAACACACTGACCGATAATCAGCTATATCAAACCCTTAATGAGCGTTGGTCTGAGTATTATCAGAGTAAAGATAATTACAAGGCAGCTCTGGAAAGTTATAAGACTTCTGTCGATTATATGCAAAAAGTGCGGGAGCAAACTCAAGATAAGCAAGTACAGGAAATTATGGTGCGCCTGGAAATTAAAGAGCAGGAGACCACCAATGAATTACTTAAAAAAGAAAATCAGTTGCAGCAGTTAGAACTGCAGGAGCAGCAAACCTCCTATTACCTGCTGGTGTGGATCATTATTTCAGGCCTTTTAGTGGTTATTATTGTTTCGGCTTTTCTGTATCAGCAATGGCGAGCTCGTAAAAACTTCGCCGAATTGGCATTAAAAGACGACTTAACCAATGCGCCGAATAGACGTGCTATTGTCCGTATTTGCAAAAAAGGTCTGGAGCAGGCTCGTGAGCAGCAGCGTCAGTTAGCCCTGGCCGTTGTCGACTTCGATTACTTTAAGGCAATAAATGATCAGTTCGGTCACGACGTTGGTGACCGCGTTTTACAGCGTTTTGCAGAAGTTGCCAAACTCAGTCTGCGTGATCAGGACAACTTTGGTCGCCTGGGAGGCGAAGAGTGGCTACTGGTATTTTTCGATGTCAGTAAAGAGGACGCGAAAAACATCTTTGAGCGCATTACCGCAAAAATGAACAGCAAGCCCATTACCGGTTTGCCGGAAGACTACCGCATTACCTTCAGTATGGGCTTCACCAACGCTCACCCGGAAGATAGCTTTGATTCTCTTTATAAACGTGCGGATGATGTTTTGTTCGAAGCTAAGGATAAAGGCCGGGAGCGCCTAATCATCACTGATTAAAGCTCATCTGTCTTACATTCAGGCAAATTATGACTGATACAGTGCAAACCGCCGCCCCCTAAGACAAATTCACGTGCGTCAACGGCAATAACCTTACGCTCCGGAAGAGCTTCGCGAACAGTCAGCAAGGCTTGAACGTCTGTGGTTAAACCAAACTGAGGTACTACAACCAGCTTACTCGTTTGCAAAACATTCACATAACTGCACAGTAAAGGCAGTTCAGCGGTACGTTTTAAGCTTGACGATGTCAGCTCAATTCCCTCTCTTTCTTCACTAGCAGGCCGTTGTGGAAGCGGCAAAGGTAATGGAATAGTTTGAATATAAGCCGGCAGTTTATCCAGTTGATTTTTAAGCTCCTGGCAGGTTTTATAATCGGGGTGCGCGGTATTATCCGTGGCCGCATACAACAAAGTATTGGCATCAACGAATAACGCCATATTATCTATATGCCCGCCCGTTTCATCAGCAACCAAGGCGCCATCAAAAAAGTGCAAACGCTGCCCGGGCAACAACTGACCTAATAACGACTTTATCTGCAGCTCTGTCATTGCCGAGTTTCGCTGCTTAATACAAGCCAGGCCAATGAGCCAGTCACCCTGTCCGTTGTGCGTAAAAGCGCCGCCTTCCGCAATAAGCAGGCTATTTGTTACTGGACGCATCAAGCGAGAACACAGACTCTGACTAAAAACTTTATCAGCAGCAATATCGTTCTGGACACCACCCCAGCCATCAAAATCAAAAGACAACGCCGCCAGCTGGCCGTCGCTGTTTAACTGCCAAAATGGCGTAGTATCGCGTAGCCAGATATCGTCATAATCAATTTCAATGCGCTGAACAGCTTTAAGTGCCTCGGGTACACTGTGGCTTATGCTGGCAGGAACAACGAGCGAAACCGGCGTATTGTCAGGCAATTGCTTTATTAGCTTTAGGAGAGCGTCACGAGCTGGAGCGGCATGCTTACGCCATACATCACTCCGGTATGGCCAGGCCAGCAACAAGCGCTGGTTTTCCATAAAATCAGGTAACCAGCGCGCAGTAGTGGTCACTTACTTACCCCGTCGTTTACTCTGTTTTTTATCCAGTCTGTGGCGGGCGGTGGCTTTACGAATTTTCGCAAAACGACGCTGTTTAGACTCTTCATGACGAGGGTCGAGGAACGACTCTTTCTCCGCCGGTAAGTTAACCTGAGCCCTTAACGCGTTGACCTGAGGCAATGACATTTCCGCCCAGCCACCTTGCGGCAAACCAGGTTCCAGAGGAATATCGCCGTAGCGAACACGGATAAGGCGACTGACCTGCACTTCCTGCGACTCCCACAAGCGACGAACTTCCCGATTACGGCCTTCACTGATGGTTACATGGAACCAGCGATTCATGCCATCACCACCGGCAGGCTTTATGCTATTGAAATGCGCAGGGCCATCTTCCAGTTGCACGCCTTTTCTCAGGCGTTGCATCATGGCTTCATCCACGTCACCAAACACCCGTACCGCGTATTCACGTTCAACCTGCTGGCTGGGGTGCATCAGGCGATTAGCAAGCTCACCGTCGGTAGTAAATAACAGCAAGCCGGAGGTATTTACATCCAGGCGCCCCACAGCGACCCAACGCGCACCGCTCATTCTTGGCAGGCGGTCATAAACGGTCGGCCGCCCTTCCGGATCTTTGCGGGTGCACAATTCACCCTCAGGCTTGTGGTATATCAGAACTCGGCAAATGACCTCTTCTTCAGGTTTAATCTGAACTTCGTGGCCATCAATGCGTACTTTTGCGTCGGCATCAATACGTTCACCCAATTGTGCTACTTTGCCGTTCACACGAATTCGGCCGGCAGAAATTTTTGTTTCAATTTCGCGGCGTGAACCATGTCCAGATCGGGCTAAAACCTTTTGTAATTTCTCGGTCATTACGAATCATCTCTCTCGTTAGTCGCTGTCTCAGCGGTACGTTCATCATCTTCATTAAGTGTGTCGATATCAGGCAATTCTGATAAATCACTTAAATTAAAATCATCTAAAAAATCGTTAGTGCTGGCATAAAGCTGAGGTCTTCCCGGCACTTCTTTGTGCCCTACAACCTTAACCCAGCCTCGTTCCTGTAATGTTTTCATTATTTGGCTACTGACACTAACACCGCGTATTTGTTCAATTTCGCCACGCGTAATAGGCTGCCGGTAAACAATTAACGCCAAAGTTTCCAGCAAAGCGTTTGAGTAACGCGGTGGTTTTTCCTGCCAAAGCCCGGCTAACCTCTGCCCCAGCTCGGCCCGGGTTTGAAAACGGTAACCGGAAGCCACTTTCACCAACTCAATACCACGTTCCTGATAGTCTGACTGCAACTCTTTAAGATGCTGCCTTATAGCCGCCAGCGAGGCCTCTCCTTCATTCAGCAACAACTGGTGCAGCTGCTCAGCCGACAATGGCTGAGGGTGCGAAAACAAGGCCGCTTCAATAAGTTGTTTAAGCTGTAACGGATTCATCTTGATTGTGCTGTCTCAAACTCAGGCGAATATCACTCATAGGCTCTACTTGTGACAATTCTACCATTGATTCTTTCACAAGTTCCAAAATTGCTAAAAAACTGACCACAGCTCCGGCGCGACCTTCTTTTCGGGTAAAGAGCTGGCTAAAAGAAACGTATTTTTTATGGCTCAACAGCTCCAGTACCTGACTCATCCGCGCGCGTGTCGATAGTTGCTCGCGCTTTATCTGGTGGTGAGCTTTTAACTCCACTTGTTGTAACACCCGACTAAAAGCAAGAGTTAAGTCTTCAAGAGTCACTTCCGGAGGCGCAGCTGTTACCCACTCGCGAGCATTACTGCCTACTTCGCTCAATAAAATGTCCCGCCCCACCTGTGGTTGCTGATCAATATATTCAGCCCCCTGGCGTATCGCCTCGTATTCCTGCAGGCGTCTTATGAGCTCCGCTCTAGGGTCTTCTTCCTCATCCTCTTCCTGAGGCGGCTTGGGTAGCAGCAAACGGCTTTTTATTTCGGCCAGAATGGCCGCCATCACTAAGTAATCGGCGGCAAGCTCCAGCTTCAGCTCTTGCATCATGTCCACATACTCAACATATTGCCGGGTAATGGCCAGAACAGGCATGTCCACAATATCGAGCTTTTGTTTGCGAATTAAATACAACAAGAGATCCATCGGACCACTGAAAGTGTCGAGTATAACTTCCAGTGCATCCGGCGGTATATAGAGGTCTTCAGGCTTTTCTATAACCGGTTCGCCGCGAACAAAGCCTAAAGGCAGTGACTGTTGTTCCGCCATAACTAAACCGAATGCCTGTCTAACTGACTAAAAATCAAAAGGTTCTACGTCTCCGGAACCTTCACGACGAATGGTCGGTGCTCCCTCAGATAAATCCACAACCGTGGTTGGCTCTTCACCTTTATGGCCACCATCGATAATTAAATCAACCAGCTTTTCCAGCTTATCCCGAATTTCTTCCGGATCAGATTCAGCCAACATTCCTTCGCCGAGAATCAAACTGGTCGACATTAATGGTTCATTTAATTCTTCCAGCAAAGCCATGGCGATACGATTCGTCGGAACCCGTATACCAATAGTTTTACGTTTAGGGTTCAACAGCCGCTTGGGAACCTCTTTCGTTCCTTTCAGAATAAAAGTGTAAGGTCCGGGAGTGTTATTTTTCAGTAACCGGAAGGCATCGTTATCAACCCGCGCATAAGTCGCAAGTTCAGATAAGTCCCGGCACATTAGAGTAAAATTGTGCTCTTTGTCTATTTCACGGATCTGACAAATACGGTCAGCCGCTGCTTTATCACCAATCTGACAACCAATGGCATAACCCGAGTCGGTAGGATAAACCACCACCCCACTTTTACGAATAATCTGAACCGATTGCTGAATTAAACGTGCTTGAGGATTTTCCGGATGAATTTCAAAATATTGACTCATAATCTCACCTCAATCCTTCTACTGTGACCAATGCTCCCATATTGGCACACAGTCCGCTGGCAGACAAAGATTTTTACCCAGTTCGCGCCAATTCCCCGGATAGTGAAAATCCGACCCCTGCGAGGCTAGCAGGCCATATTCCTGACTCATTTTCGCCAGAGCATCACGATGACCGGGAGACTGCTGACACAAACTGACTTCCATGGCATCGAGTCCCCACTCTTTGCCCTCTATTAACAGCTTGCGCAGCCATTTATTCGACATTTTATAACCATGAGGATGTGCCAGTACCGCCTTACCTCCGGCGCTGTGGATGGCTTCTATCGCAGTGGGAATATCGCACCATTCGGGATTGACATAGGCGCTGTTACCCTTGCCAATATAGCGATCGAAAGCTTTTTGTGGGTTGCTGACAATACCTTTTCGTACCATAGCGTCGGCAATGTGCTTACGTGTTGGCATACCTTCCGTTTGGCATTCTTCGGCCGATAAACTGACACCGCGCTGATATAACTTTTCAAGCATTGCATCGAAACGATTATAACGACGTTGCTGCTGTTCACTTAATAAAGTTTGCAACTGCGCTTCTTCAGGATCAATGTTGAGCCCGACGATATGAATCTCAAAACTGTGCCAGCGACAACTGATTTCAACACCGTTAATCAATTTAATAGGCAGGCTTTCCTGAGCAATCAGGCTGTTCGCTTCAGGCAGACCATCAACGCAATCATGATCGGTGATTGCCAGTACGTCCACCTCCTGCTCACAAGCCCGATGCAGAAGTTCCGACACTGACAAAGAGCCATCAGAACAGGTGCTGTGACAATGCAAATCGTAAACTGGCATTAAATCTCCGCCGCCAATTCTGTACCCTGACGAATCGCGCGTTTGGCGTCGAGCTCGGCAGCAACATCAGCACCACCAATTAGGTGTACAGTCTGGCCGGCCGACTGCAGCGCATCGTGTAATGACCGTTGTGGTACCTGTCCCGCACAAATAATCACATTGTCAACTTCCAGTAATTGTTTTTCACCTTCACGTTCTATTTCAATACCTTCCGGCACAATGCGGTGATAAGTCACCCCACTCCACATATTCACAGACTTACTTTTTAACTCATTACGATGAACCCAACCAGAGGTTTTGCCTAAGCCTTTACCGACTTTGCTCTCTTTTCGCTGAAGTAACCAAACCTGACGCGGGCTCTGCTCTGGCTGCTGCGGTTTCAGACCGCCGCGATCGCTGTAACCTTTATCAATACCCCAACGCTCTGACCACTCTGGTTCATCCAGTGTCAGTGACTTTTCGGTGGTCAGGTATTCGGATACATCAAAACCAATACCACCGGCACCAATCACAGCCACTTTTTTACCCACAGCTTTGTGATCGCGTAAGACATCTAAGTAACCCAGCACATGCGGCAAATCGACACCCGGAATATCAACCTGACGAGGACTGACGCCGGTTGCCAGAACCACATCATCGTATTTTTCTGCCAGCAACCCTTCGCAGGTTTGCTCTTTTCCAAGCTTCAAATTAACCCCAGAGTCTTCAATGCGGTATTTAAAGTAGCGCAGGGTTTCATAAAATTCTTCTTTACCCGGAATCTGTTTAGCGTAGTTAAACTGACCGCCAATTTCTTCAGACTTGTCGTACAAATCGACCTGATGACCGCGCTCTGCAGCATTACAGGCAAAGGCTAACCCTGCCGGGCCAGAACCAATTACCGCAATGCGCTTCTTCTTTTCGGTTGGCTTCATTACCAACTCCTGCTCAAAGCAGGCTCGGGGGTTAACTAAACAAGACGCCCTTTTATTCTCAAATACATGGTCCAGACAAGCCTGATTACACGCAATGCAGGTATTAATACGTTCAGACTGGCCTTGTTCCGCTTTTTTCACAAACTCCGGGTCAGCCAGTAACGGTCGAGCCATGGACACCATGTCAGCCTGGTTGCTTTCCAGAATATGCTCAGCAATTTCCGGCGTGTTAATACGGTTAACCGCAACGACCGGAACCGACAACTCCCGGCGCACGCGCTCGGTTATCCAGCTGAAGGCGCCGCGTGGTACCGAGGTAACAATGGTCGGTACCCGGGCTTCGTGCCAGCCAATACCCGTATTAATAATAGTAACACCCGCCTGCTCCAGCAGTTTACCCAGTTGCAGGACTTCATCCAGCTGATGGCCGTCTTCAACTAAGTCCAGCATCGACAACCGGAAAATAATAATCGATTTTTCACCCACAGCCGCGCGCACAGCTTTGACAATTTCCAGGGGAAAACGCATACGATTTTCGAAGCTGCCGCCCCAGTTATCATCACGTTTGTTGGTTCTTGGACACAAAAACTGGTTAATTAAATAACCTTCCGAGCCCATGATTTCTACACCATCGTAGCCAGCCTTCTGCGCCAGCTTTGCGCCGCGGGCATAATGCTTGATGGTATTTTTAATCTGGCGTTCCGACATGGCTTTTGGCTTAAACGGGTTTATCGGAGCTTTTATGGCGCTGGGAGCCAGAGAAAAAGGGTGATAACTGTAGCGCCCGGCATGCAAAAGCTGCAGGCATATTTTACTACCATATTTGTGAACGGCGTCGGTTACCTGACGGTGTTTTCCCACATGCCAGGGTTTGGACATTTCACTACCAAAAGGCGCCAAACGCCCACGAAAGTTAGGGCTGATACCGCCGGTGACAATAAGCCCCACACCACCTTTGGCGCGCTCTTCATAAAAGCTGGCTAATTTACTAAAGCCATTTTTTTCTTCTTCCAGGCCTGTATGCATTGAGCCCATTAAGACCCGGTTCTTCAATGTCGTAAAACCAAGGTCCAGGGGTTTCAGTAAATTTGGATATGATTTTTCCACGCCAACCTCTTATTTTAAACGGGTGTTTAATTTTTCCTAACTTTACTGCTTAAACCCGTTTAACTCAAGCTCAGAACGCCATAGCTTCACGCAATAAAAACCGCGAAAGCGCCATGCTATCTACTTGTACATTCGGGTTTCCATTGCGCACTTGTTTCGAGACCTGCTCAAAAATCGGCCACAGCAGCTCCTGTACCTGATCATTTGCGTCTTGCATTGACTGCAGGTCTTTCAATTTAAGCTGGTCAACATGCACACTTAAAATTGGCTCACCTTTATCAAATAAGTTAATGGTAACGTCTTCCATTAACCACTCATCAACCCGCCAGTTTAAAGGCACCGAATTCACCTTTTGAACTTTAACACCACTCATTTGCTTTAGAAATTCATGCAAGTTTGAGCGCCCGGTATCGTAATATGCGACAGTTAACTGAGCGCCGGACATCTCAATTTTAGAAATATCCACACGGCTGCTACCAAGTGCCTGCCAGTCACCGGTTAGCATTAATTGCTTAGCAAGCAGAAGTTGATTTTCAGGCTCCGACAAGGCTTTGACCCGGGTCGCAAAACGAACATTACTTGCGGTCAGACCATCCGTCAGTGAGTTAACCTCAAGCTCGCCAACTTCCAGATCGGCATTTAACTGCTCCGAGGCCATTGCCTGCAACCCCTCTTTCATCGCATCAGACAAATTCTGAGCCGCAACGGAGAAGCTCAGCAGGGGTAAGAACAACCAAAAAGCCGCCCGCGTTATAGTTGTAAATTTCATTGATGACCTCATTCAAATAGGTTCCAGTCGCAGGAATAAACCCAATAATCGCATAACCTTTGACTCTTTAAAGTAATTATTTGTTAATCTGAGGCAAGATTATAAAAACGGAGAACAATCTTATGCACAAGAGTCTCGCTTTAGTTGCCTCTTTATCTTTAATGGGCTGCTCAATCGTTTCTGCCCCTGTTACTGCAGAAGAAGCCCCGAATAACCATAAACGCATGCTTCCGGTAGACACCGAAGTCGTTACTGAGCACAGCGTAGAAATTAAAGGCGAAACTGTAGATTACACTGCCACCGCCGGTACTCAGCCAGTGTGGGATGATGAGGGTAATCCGACCGCATCACTATTTTACACCTATTATGAACGTCAGGATGTTGATAACCGCGAATCTCGTCCGATTGTATACTCCTTTAACGGTGGCCCGGGTTCGGCATCGGTCTGGATGCACATTGCTTACACTGGTCCAAAAGTGCTAAACCTGAGCGATGAAGGTTACCCGGTTCAGCCTTATGGCGTGCAGGACAACCCGCACTCAATTCTTGATGTTGCTGACATTGTTTTCATTAACCCGGTTAACACCGGCTATTCGCGCGTACTGCCAAATGAAGAAGGTGAAATGCCTTCGCGTGCAGAACAAAAAGAGAAATTCTTCGGCGTAAACTCCGACGTTAAATATCTGGCGGAGTGGATGAATACCTTTACCTCGCGCATGAATCGCTGGCAGTCACCTAAGTACTTAATTGGCGAAAGCTATGGCACAACACGGGTTTCAGGTCTTGCACTAGAACTTCAGAATAGCCAGTGGATGTATTTGAACGGTGTTGTTTTGGTTTCACCAACCGATATTGGCATTGACCGTGACGGACCGGTAAAACAAGCGAACCAATTACCTTACTTTGCAGCCGCCGCCTGGTATCACGACGCACTGCCAGAAGCTTTACAGAGTAAAGATTTAGACGAATTATTGCCTGAAGTGGAGCGTTTCACTTTGGATCAATACCTACCTGCATTAGCCAAAGGTGCCATGCTTACGGAAAGCGAGCGTGAGCAAATGGCTGAACAAGTGGCGAAATACTCGGGGCTATCTAAGCAGGCTGTACTGGATAACAACCTGGCACCGAGCACCTGGTATTTCTGGAAAGAGTTACTGCGTGACCGCGACCGTACCATTGGCCGTTTAGACTCGCGTTACCTTGGCCTTGATGAAAAGCGCGCTGGTGACCGTCCTGACTTTAACGCCGAACTGACTTCATGGTTACACTCGTTCACACCGGCAATTAACTACTACCTGCGTGAAGAATTAAATTTTGTTACCGACATTAAATACAACATGTTTGGCCCGGTTCATCCATGGGATCGCACCAACAACAACACCGGTAAACAACTGCGCCAGGCCATGGCACAAAACCCTTACCTGAACGTGTTAGTACAGTCAGGTTACTTTGACGGTGCAACCAACTATTTCGATGCGAAGTACACAACCTGGCATTTGGATCCAAGTACTCAGATGACTGATCGCATTGACTTTAAAGGTTACCGTAGCGGTCATATGATGTATCTGCGCCGTGCTGACCTGGAGAAGGCGAATGATGACTTACGCGAGTTTATTCGTAAGTCTGATTCAAAAGGCAAACCGGCAGAATATAAATAAAAAGTATAAACTGAAAGAAAAACAACTATTGACAGACTTTCGCGCAAACGTTAGTTTGTCAGCATTAAATTGAATTAAGAGAGCTGTACAACTTATGTTTTTACGCACAACAACACAACATTGGTGGTGGCACTTCCCAAACGAGCGGGTGGTGTAGTTGTGCGTGTAACGTAAATAGCTTCACTTTAAGAAACCCGCTCCTTTGAGCGGGTTTTTTATTGCCGTTTCACTGGAGCAGGTTTGAACAACAACAAGAGAATACGAGGTCTGAGGTGAAAAACCTGACAACTGAACAAAACGGCAATTTAGAAACACTACGAGTGTCGCTGCCTTATCAGGCGGAGCCACTAAAAGTATTTCAGAATACTTGCAGCACACAAGGTGAACATTTACTGCTGGACTCAGCTGATATCGGCACCAAGCAACAAGTAAAGAGCTTGCTTCTGATTGATGCGGCGTTACGAATTACCTGTAACGACCAACAAGTCACTATTATTGCCCTGACCAATAACGGTGCTGTTCTGCTCAGCTGGATTGAAGAGCAACTCAAAGATAGTGCCGCCATTGAAAGAACGCCTGAACAACTGAGGTTAACTTTCAGTGCAGCAAATACACCGATTGACGAAGACTCCCGTTTACGTCAAATCAGTAACATGGAGCCGCTGCGAGTACTCCAACAAAAGCTCAATAAAGCCAACAACACAGCAGAGCAACATCCGTTTTCGGTTTTCCTCGGTGGTGCTTTTGCCTATGACTTCGTCGCCAGCTACGAGCAACTACCGCAAGTTGATGAAGGCGAAAACAACTGCCCTGACTATGTCTTTTACCTGGCGGAAACCTTGCTAATTATTGATCACCAACAGCAGACCACTGAGCTGCTTGGCAGCGTGTTCAGCGGTGAGAGCCACGACCAACGTTATCAGACTATAAGCCAGCGTGTTGGAGAACTGGCCGCACGTTGTCAATTGCCGGTAATAAAACCTCAGCCGCAGCCGGTTGATGTGCAGGTAACAGCCACGCCCTCAGCGGAAGAATTTGCAGGCATTGTGACCCGATTAAAAGAGAACATTGTCGCGGGCGATATTTTTCAAGTGGTACCATCCCGACGTTTTAAAATGCCATGCCCTGACCCGTTAGCCGCTTACCAGCAATTGAAAAAGAATAACCCCTCACCCTATATGTTTTTTATGAGTCACCCGGATTTTTGTCTGTTCGGTGCTTCACCTGAATCCGCACTAAAATATCAGCAGGAGACCAATCAGGTAGAACTTTACCCTATTGCCGGTACTCGCCCGCGCGGTAAGAGCGCCGACGGCAGCATTAACCCTGACCTCGACAGCCGCATGGAACTGGAACTTCGGCTTGATCAAAAAGAACTGGCAGAGCATTTAATGCTGGTTGATTTAGCCCGCAACGATTTAGCCCGTATTAGCGAAACTGGCACTCGCTACGTTGCCGATCTACTTCAGGTTGACCGTTATTCTCATGTGATGCATTTGGTATCACGCGTAGTAGCAAAACTACGAAACGATTGCGATGCCCTTCACGCTTACCGCGCCTGCATGAATATGGGCACTTTAGTGGGAGCCCCCAAAGTTAGCGCTGCGACTCTAATTCGTCAGGTAGAGAAACAACGCCGCGGCAGCTACGGCGGCGCTGTTGGGTATCTGGCCGGGAATGGCGACATGGATACCTGTATTGTTATTCGCTCGGCTTTTGTTAAGAACAACGAAGCCATAGTGCAAGCCGGTGCCGGCGTGGTGCACGACTCAGATCCAGCCAGCGAAGTAGCCGAAACCGAGAATAAAGCTAAGGCCGTTATTCTGGCAATTCAGCAGGCTCACACTTTACCCGACCAGGAGGCGCTATAATGACTCAGTCAGCTCGTATCGTACTGATAGATAACGTCGACTCGTTCTCGTACAACCTGGTGGATGAGTTGCGCCAGTTAGGCTTTCCGCTGGTCGTTTACCGTAACCAGTTGGCAGCAGCCGATGTGATTGAACAGCTGGAAAGTTACAGTGGCTCTCAACTGGTATGCTTGTCACCAGGACCCGGACACCCGGCGAACGCCGGCAACCTGATGGAAGTGATCCAATACTGCAGTGGTCGCATACCCATGCTGGGTATTTGCCTGGGCTTTCAGGCGCTAATTGAACACGCCGGTGGCCGCGTGGATACCTGCGGTGAGATTGTTCATGGCAAAACCGCAAAAATAGACACCGTGCCACACCCGGTGTTTGTCAGCGCGACAGACAACAACCAATGCGTTGTGGCTCGTTACCACTCGCTTAGCGGTTATAACCTGCCCTCCACAGTGAGCATAATTGCCAGTTTGGATGGCCCTGACGGTAGTATTCCTATGGCTGCTGAATTCTTCAGTAAAGAAGAAAACAACACCAATGCCATTGGTTTTCAGTTTCACCCGGAATCGCTTCTAACGCCAAAGGGAAAACAATTACTTAGCAACAGTATTCAGTACTTATTAACAGGAGCAAAGCCATGAAAGCCCTACAAACTCTGATGTCTGGTGAGTCTCTGACACAAGATCAAACCCGTGAGTTTTTCCAGCGCTTAATTAAAGGCGAGCTCAACGATATTCAGGTGTCCGCCGTGCTTATCGCCATGAAAATGCGAGGCGAAACGCCCGCTGAATTAGCTGGCGCCGCAGAGGCCATATTATCCGCAGCTAAGCCATTCTTACGCCCCGATACCACGGTTATTGACAGTTGTGGTACCGGCGGCGATGGTAGCAACACCATCAATATTTCTACGACAGCGGCTTTAATTGCGGCCAGTATGGGTCTGGCTGTGGCCAAACATGGTAACCGCAGTGTGTCTTCACGTTCAGGCTCAGCTGATGTACTCGAAGCACTTAAACTTCGCGTTAATCTGGATCCATCGGATGCCTCTGCCCAGTTAGCCGATAACGGCTTTTGCTTTTTATTTGCACCGCATTATCACCCGGGCATTAAACACGCTATGCCGGTAAGACAAACGCTGAAAACCCGCACCTTATTCAACCTGATAGGTCCTTTAGTTAACCCCGCACGCCCCGATGCTCAACTGCTCGGCGTTTATAGCGAGGAGTGGGTAAGACCAATGGCTGAAACCCTGCAACGACTGGGGGTTAAACGTGCTATGGTCGTGCACGGAAGCGGACTGGATGAACTGGCGCTGCACGGCCCAACACAAGTCATTGAGCTGCGCAACGGCGAGCTGAACGAGTACCAGGTTACTCCTGACAACTTTGGTGTTCCCAGCGCCCCGCTTGACGAATTAAAAGGCGGCGACGCTGATTTTAACGCCCGTATTCTGGAAGACATTCTTGCCGGAGGCGGTAGCCCTGCTCAGCGCCACTCAGTTGCTATGAACGTTGCTGCTTTGCTGTATTTAAGTGGACAATACAACGATATGAAAGCCGCAACCGCAGCAACGCTGGAGCATTTAGATACTGGCCAGGCACTCTTGCATTTACGTCGCGTACAAGACGCTCAGGAGACTTACCATGTCTGACAGCATCAGCTTAAAAAAGAATGTACTGAAAACCATAGTCGATCGCAAAGTTGAGCAAAACAAAGCTCAGACCGAGCTCATGCCCCTGAGTGAAATAAAGTCTCAGCTCAGGCCCAGTGACCGCAGCTTATATGAAGCCTTAAGTGGCGAGCAGGCAGGCTTTATTCTGGAATGTAAAAAAGCCTCCCCGTCAAAAGGTCTAATCCGTGCTGACTTTGATGCGCCGCTGTTGGCAAAAAGCTACCAGCCCTATGCCGCGGCCATTTCCGTATTAACCGAGCCTGAGTTTTTTCAAGGGCGGCTGGACTACCTGACCGCCGTGCGCCGACAAGTCACTCAGCCGGTTTTATGCAAAGACTTTTTTATTGATGCAGAGCAAGTTTATCGTGCCCGTTACTTTGGTGCGGATGCTATTTTGCTTATGCTATCAGTGCTGGATGATACGCAATATATTGCCCTGCGCGATATCGCTGAGTCGCTTGCGATGGATGTACTCACTGAAGTTGCCAACAAAGAAGAAATGAAACGTGCCGCCAAACTGGACGCGAACATTATTGGTATTAACCACCGCGACTTGACGGACTTGAGCATTGATCCGAACCGTAGTGCGCAGTTAGCTCCGCTCGCTCCCCCAAATGCGTTACTTATTGCAGAATCAGGTTTTTCCAAACACGCTGACATTCGCCGGGTTGCCCCTTTTGTTAACGGCTTTCTTATCGGCAGCGCATTGAGCGCCCAGCCAGACGTTGATTTGGCCTGCCGCAAACTGCTTTTTGGGCAAAATAAAGTTTGCGGTTTGACTCGCGCTGAAGATGCCATAAACGCACGTTCCCAGGGGGCAATATTCGGAGGACTGATATTCGTTGAGCGCTCACCTCGTTGTGTGACACTGAAGCAGGCAAAGCAAATAACAACTGAAGCAAAGGGGCTTGAGTATGTGGGTGTTTTTGCCGACCAACCTTTAGAAAGCTTGATTGATACAGCTAAAAACGTGGGGCTATCAGCTATTCAACTGCACGGCCATGAAGATATCGACTATGTTGTTCAGTTAACTCAGCAATTGCGTCAGGCAGGCATGGAAACAGTAAAAATATGGAAAGCTTTAGCTATTGAAAGCCCGGCACAGTTGCCTGACCTTCCGGTTGATGCCTTTGTTCTGGACAACCGCGGAGGCGGTAGCGGCAAGGCTTTTAACTGGGAGTTGCTGGAGCCATTAAGTACTGAAGAGCGTCAACGCTGTTTGCTGGCTGGAGGCATTGGTCCAGAAAGCATCAGCAGTGCAATTGAATTAGGCTTTGCCGGAATGGACATTAACTCTCAAACCGAATGGAGACCCGGCATTAAAAATAGCCACAAAGTAGCTCAAACATTCACGAAAATCCGCCATTATGGCCGTTTTTCAAAAAAACATATTTTAAATAAGAAGACCCAACAGGAGGCTGTATGAGTCAGTCATTACCCGCTTATTTTGGCGATTTCGGCGGCCAGTTCGTTCCTGAGATCTTACTACCCGCATTAGAGCAGTTGGAACAGGCCTTTATTGAAGCGCAGCAGGATGAAGAATTTCAGGCCGAGTTTCGCGGCTTGCTGAAAAACTACTTAGGCAGACCGACACCACTGAGTTTGTGCCGTAACCTGCCGCTGAACAGCCCGAATAAAACCAAAATTTACCTTAAACGTGAAGACTTACTTCATGGCGGAGCCCACAAAACCAATCAGGTGCTGGGACAAGCGTTACTGGCTAAGCGCATGGGCAAAACGCGCATTATTGCCGAAACCGGAGCCGGACAACACGGCACGGCAACAGCTCTGGCCTGCGCACTGCTGGACCTGGAATGCATTATCTATATGGGCAAAAAAGACGTTGAGCGCCAACAGCCCAATGTCTTCCGTATGGAATTGATGGGCGCGAAAGTGGTACCTGTAGATACCGGCAGCGGCACCTTAAAAGACGCGGTCAACGAAGCTCTGCGTGACTGGACTGCAAATTACCCCAACACCCATTACTTATTAGGAACAGCCGCAGGTGCACACCCCTTCCCGACTATAGTGCGTGAATTTCACCGTATGATTGGTGAAGAAGCTAAAGCCCAGATTATTGAGCAGGCGGGCCGCTTACCGGACGAAGTGATTGCCTGTGTCGGCGGCGGCTCCAACGCCATTGGCATGTTCGCCGACTTTATCGACGAGGAAGGTGTTGATCTAGTGGGTGTTGAGCCCGCAGGTAAAGGCGTGGAAACCAAGCAGCACGGCGCCACACTGGCAGCAGGTAAACCCGGTATTTTGCACGGTTGCCTGTCGTTTCTAATGCAGAACGACGAAGGACAAATTGAGGAGTCCTATTCGGTATCAGCCGGTCTGGACTACCCTGGTGTGGGCCCTCAACATGCGCATCTAAAAGCTATTGGTCGCGCGCGATACGAATCAGTAACCGACGAAGAAGCACTGGAAGCCTTTAAACTGCTCTCGCGCCATGAAGGTATTATTCCTGCGCTGGAACCTGCCCATGCTCTGGCTTACGCGCTAAAACGAGCCGCTGAACCGGATGCTCCCGAAATATTATTACTTAACTTATCCGGCCGCGGCGATAAAGACATTGACCACGTACGTCGTATTTTTAGTGCTCAGAAAAATGCTGAAGTTAGCGCGAAAGGAGAACAAGAATGAGCCGGTATGAAACCTGTTTCGCACAGTTAAAAACTAATAACCAGGGTGCCTTCGTGCCTTTTGTCACGCTTGGTGATCCAACTCCCGGGCAAAGTGTGGAGGTTATCAAGGCTCTTATTGATGGCGGTGCCGATGCACTGGAACTCGGCCTGCCATTTTCAGACCCGGTTGCCGATGGTCCCATGATCCAGCGGGCAAATTTACGGGCCCTGGAGTCGGGAACAACCTTTAAGCATATTTTAGATATTTTAAAAGAAGTTAGAGACTATTCACCGCAGATACCGATAGGTTTGTTGGTTTACGCAAACCTTATCTACGCTAAAGGTGTTCGAAACTTTTACCAGCAAATGAAAGATGTTGGCGTAGATTCAGTACTTATTGCTGATGTTCCGACCAAAGAAGCGAGGCGCTTCGCCGAAATTGCCAAAGAAATTGGAATTGAAGCGGTGTTTATTGCGCCACCAGATGCCAGTGATGCGCTGTTAATTGATATCGCGAAGCAATGTGCGGGTTATGTCTACCTACTGAGTCGTTCAGGGGTTACCGGTGCCGACACACAAATGCAGGCACCCGCTTCGGAACTGATTAATAAACTGAAAGAAGCTGGCGCACCGCCCACGTTGCTTGGGTTTGGTATATCCCAGCCTGAACATGTTCAGCGAGCCTTAGCAGCAGGCGCAGACGGTGCCATTAGTGGTTCGGCTGTGGTTGCGCTTATTGAGAAAAACCTCGACAATAACGCGCAGCAAGTAGCGGACTTAAAGGCTTTTGTAAAAGGCATGAAAGCCGCAACCCAATTGTCGTAGAGTTGCCACCGGAGTAGTTAATGGCCCTGTTGTTAGAATATTTACCGATAATCGCTTTTTTTGTGTTTTACAAAATGGCCGATATTTACGTCGCTACCGGCGTACTAATGGCGGGGACCGTGGTGCAGTTATTGGGTCTTAAACTGCTGAAGCAACCGTTAACAACTCGCCACTGGGTGATCTTAGTCGTCGTTATGTTATTTGGAGCAGTAACACTGTTATTGCGTGACGACTGGTTCATCAAAATGAAAGTCTCGGTTGTGTACCTGGCTATTGCACTTCTGCTTTTGGGCGGCTTAGTTTGGAAAAAACGCAGCCCGATTCAGGCCTTGATGGGTAAAGATATAAAGCTGCCAGATAAAGCCTGGTCGCGCTTAACCTATGCCTGGATCATATTCTGCCTGGCACTGGCAGCAGTAAACCTCTATATTGCGGAATTCTGGAGCCAGGAAGCCTGGGTTAATTTTAAAGTATTCGGCATACTTGGTATTTCGCTCGTATTCACAATTGGCACCGGATTCTACATGTACCATCACGCCATTGATGAGGAGACCCAGGACTAATGTGGTTTGTTATTTTCGCGGAAGACAATGAAAACTCACTGGAAGGTCGTAAGCAGGCACGTCCTGCTCATCTTGAACGTTTAACAGCGTTACAAAATGACGGTCGTCTGCTGGTTGCCGGCCCCTGCCCGGCCATAGCGGAGCTAGACCCGGGCGTGCTTGGTTTTACCGGCTCTGTGGTCATCGCTGAATTTGGGACTCAGGAAGAAGCAGAGCAATGGGCTAACGACGACCCCTACTGGCAAGCCGGTGTCTATAAAAAAGCAACGGTTAAGCCATTTAACGCCGTTTTACCTAACTAATCAGGTTAATCAGTGACTATGCAGAGCGTCGAACTTACCACTAATAATCGCTACCTGCACTGTATCCGTTTTGAACCTGAGTCGACCGCTAAGGCCACTGTTGTTATAGCTGCTGCGTTAGGTGTGAAACAACGTTTTTATCAACCCATAGCCCTCTGGCTAAGCAAACAGGGTTACCGGGTCATTACCTTTGACTACTACGGTATTGGTCAGTCCGTTGATAAACCGTTGAAACAAATCAAGTCTGATATTATCGAATGGGCCGAGCTCGATATGACCGCCGTGATTGACTATGCTCAGTCCTGCCAAAGGGGTGAGCCCTTAATTTGGCTAGCACATAGCCTGGGCGGCCAAATTGTCGCCATGGCGCAGAATGCCAACAAGATAGATAAGATGGTGACCATAGCCAGCGGCACCGGTTATTGGTTAAAAGCCAGCAAGCAGGTCCGTTGGACATCATGGTTACTCTGGTATTTTGCAGCTCCTATTAGCACACCTATTGCAGGCTACTTTCCCGGCAAGCGATTAAATATGGTAGGAGATATGCCTGCCGCTGCAATGAAACAATGGAGTCGTTGGTGCCGCAGTAAGGACTATTTGTTTGATAATATTAGCAATGAACAGAAAGCCCGGTATAAAGTATTTTCGGCACCCATCAGCGCCTTTCATATTACTGACGACGAATTGTTGCGACGCTCCAACATCGAAAACCTGCTGGCGCACTACCCTAACGCAGATAAGATATTGAACGACTTGAACCCTGAAATAACCGAAAGCAAAGGTATCGGGCATTTCAACTTCTTTCGCAGTCAATTCAAAGAGTCTCTCTGGCGTAAAAGCTTGCTAGACGCACTGCAGGTCAATTAAAGTCGTTATAGAATCAGTCTAATTAATAAAGGCGCTTCGCAATGCACTACCAAATCGAACTGGCGTTATCTTTACTGGCAGCTCTGGCGTTAGGCTTGATGATAGGCATTGAACGCGGCTGGAGCGGCAGGGACAGTGATGAGGGCACTCGTGTTGCCGGCGTACGAACCTTCAGCCTAATAGGTCTTAGCGGCGGTGTTTTTGCTATTTTAGCTCAACAATGGGGCGTATGGCTTATCGTTACCGGTTTCATTGTTGTTGCCATACTCATTGCATCGTCTTATATAAGTTATAGCAAGCTCTCCGATGACGCAGGTATTACCACCGAATTCTCAATGCTGCTGACTTTTGCACTGGCAATTTGGGCTGCCTCTGGTGATCCTCTACCTGCGCTCAGTTGCGGTGCGGTAGTTGTTGCTCTTCTCGGCCATAAAAAAAGTCTGCACAAATTGCTTAAATGCATTTCACCTAAGGCCTTTTACTCAGGTATCACACTACTATTGATATCTGTGGTGGTTCTGCCTTTGCTGCCAAATGAAGGGTACGGCCCCTGGCAGGCGTTGAACCCCTACTGGCTTTGGTGGATGGTCGTTTTAATTTCGGGTCTGTCTTTTATTGGCTATCTGTTTACCCAACTGCTGGGAGAGAGGCGCGGCACTTTGATTACCGCAATCGCCGGAGGTTTCGCATCATCCACAGCCGTTACCCTAACTATAGCTCGTTTTGCGAAAAAAAACTCTCAGAGCGTAATTTACGCCAGCGGCATGCTGCTCGCCTGTAGCATTATGTTCCCGCGAGTTCTTATTGAGGTCTTTGTGGTTAACCGTGAACTTTTACCATTATTGTGGCCGCCTATTCTTCTCATGTTCGCCGGGTTATTAACTGTCATGACACTCATGTACAGACAACATAAACGTAATCCTCCCTCCGAAACCGGAGAGATTACCATCAATAACCCACTGCAACTGACCACTGCTATCCAGTTTGGTATTTTATTAGCAGTTATTTTGTTATTGGCAGAGGCAATGAAAAACTGGTTTGGTGATGCCGGGATATACGGCCTTTCCATAATATCCGGTCTGATGGATGTTGACGCTATTACCTTGTCACTATCACGCTCAGCTCAGAGCGAACTCTCGCGCCAGGTAGCCGCTACGGGAATTATCTTAGCCTGTGTCAGTAATACTCTGCTTAAAGGCATTATGTTCGCTTCTGTCGCCGGTATTAAATTGCACTATCGTTACGCTGTTTACATGATTTTAAGCGTTATTCCCGGCTTGCTTTACGCCTTTTGGCAGTTTTAATTATCACAAACGCAGGACAACCACTATGAAATCAGCTCCTGACTGGATTGCACATCCGGATACACCTTATTTGCTCATCGATGAAGCTAAATTGAAGAGTAACATTAACTATCTTAAGCAACGGGTTGAGTCCCTTGGCAGTCATTTACGCCCGCACTTAAAAACCCTGCGTACTCTGGAGGCGGCTGGGTATCTACTCGATAGTAAGAGTGCTCCGGCCACAGTATCAACGTTAGCTGAGGCCGAGGCCTACGCGAAGGCAGGTTATACCGATTTACTTTATGCTGTTGGCATAGCGCCGGCAAAGCTAAAGCGTGTAGCCGCACTAAGACAGCAAGGCATTAATCTGCATATTCTTTTAGATAATATAACGCAGGCACAAGCGGTTGTTGATTATGCTGCTGAGTTTGGGCAAGACTTTTCCGTTTTTATTGAAATAGACAGTGACGATCACCGTGGTGGTATTAAGCCAAGCGATTCAAAATTGTTAACCATTGCAAAAACACTTGGCGAGCATTTCACCGGTTTAATGACCCATGCCGGTGGCTCATACGCCTGCAATACGGAACAAGGCTTAAAAAACTTCGCCAAACAAGAATGCGATGCCGTTCGAATAGCACGAAACAACCTGGAAACCGCCGGTATTCACTGCGCTATAACCAGCGTTGGTTCAACGCCGACAGCTCATTTTGGCGAAGACTTTAGTGACATTAGTGAAGTCAGAGCCGGCGTTTACACCACCTTTGACTTAGTCATGAAAAACATCGGTGTGTGCGACTTCTCGCACATAGCCATGTCCGTCGTAACCACAGTAATCGGCCACAACAAAGAGAAGAATTGGCTGCTGATCGACAGCGGCTGGATGGCTCTGTCGCGTGATCGTGGAACAGCGGATCAGAACCGTGATTTTGGCTATGGACAAGTATGTAAAATAGACGGTTCTGTGCTTGATGGCCTTTGTGTTAATAGTACCTCTCAAGAGCACGGTGTTATTGAATTAACCGAAGCTTACCAATTAGAAGACTTTCCCGTTGGTCATCAACTACGCATTATGCCCAACCATGCCTGTGCCACTGCCGCCATGCATCCCGTTTACCATGTGCTAATGAGTGACGGTTCGCATAACACCTGGCAACGCATTACTGGATGGTAACTGCTTGTTCTTGAAATCATTACTTGCAATACTTCAATGCCCAAGAACAACGAAAAGGAGTTCACTATGTTAGTAAGAATCACGACGTTAGTTTGCGCACTATTCATAGCAGTAACACTGCAGGCTAAAGAGTTTAGCGAGAACGAACACTACGAGGTTCTAGATAACCCGGCTTCGACAACGCCTGAAATTATTGAGTACTTCTCTTTTTATTGCATGGCCTGTTACCGTTTCGAGCCCATCGCAAAAGAACTTGCCGCTGCCTTTCCCGACGCATTTAAGAAGTCACACACCTCAGGGTTGAGCCCTAAACCGGGCATGGGCAGCAAAATGACTCAAGCTTACTCATTGGCCTTAATGCTGAATAAAGAGCAAGCTATTAGCGAGCGTATTTTCGAACAGCAATTTGGACAACGCCAGTCAATTGATACACAGGAGAAAATTAAAAATATTTTTGTTCAGGCAGGCGTTTCGGAAAGCGAGTTCAAACGAGGATTCAATAACTTCTCAGTCAAAGCTCGCGCCAAACAAATGGAAAAAGACGTCCGCGATAAAAACATTACCGGTACTCCAACGTTGATTGTGAACGGAAAATACAAAATTCTGATGAATGGCTTCCGCAACAGCGACGATCTTATCGGTGACTTAAAGCTCGTTATTGAGCAGCTTATGAGTAAGTCTTCATAAAAATAGATAAGGGGAAAGCTACAAGCTTTCCCCTTGGTTTAAAATCACGATTTCAGCTGATGTGCCAAATTTCTCTGCCATATTCAGAAAACGAGTTAGTGCCGAGTGAGAGGATAGATCTCCCATCCCCCAGCTGGCGTTGCCGTAACCCCAGGGGATAAATACTTTGCAATTAAGTTCAGCGGCTGCCGTCAGAGCATCTTCCGGAGTCAAGTGAACGTAGCGGTACCATTCAGGTGACTCCTCACTGTAATAAGACGCTATCGGCAACAGACACACATCAATATCACCGTAGCGCTTGTTTATTACTTTAAAGTGTTCTGAATAACCGGTATCTCCGGCGAAAAGCAACGTCTTCCCCTTGTTTTCGATTAACCAGGCATTCCAGGAGTCTTTATTGTTATCTTCGTAAATAAAGGGAACCAAGGTGCGGCTACTAAAGTGATGAGCAGGCACCGCAGTCACCAGAGAGTCACCTATTTTCTTCGAAGAAAACCAACCGAGTTCAGTTATATTTGCTCCAATGGATGGAAAGTGATCGGCCAGATTCAATGGCACTAAGTATTCGGGCTTGCGCCCTATGGTTTCAATATCGCTCTTATTAAAATGATCGTAATGAATATGAGAGTATAATACCGCATCGGTGGCATCAATCAGCTCTGGATCTGGCTCCACATTCACCTTTCGCTGTTCACCTCCAACAAGTGAAAACAGCCAGTTAACTGGCCAGTCAAAGTCATTGAAGACTGGATCCGTTAAAAACGTCTCTCCGCTTGAGGTTTTAATGACAAAAGCTGCGTGACCCAGCCATTTAACAGAGAAATCCGTTCCCCCGAGGAAAGCCTTCTTATTTCCAGTGTACTGACACAACCCATCGCTACCACACTGAATATCGCTACGAGGCTTATAGCAGTCTTGTCTACAGGTTAACGGATAGCTCTTCTTACCCGCGTCCAGGTTTTGAAAGCGCTCGGTTTTCTCATTAGTTGGCTGAGATTCCTTTTCTATTGTTGTTACAGAATTTGCGCTACAACCTGTTAATACCAGTGTTAGCAATGCCAAAGTATTTACTGAAACTAAAGTCCTAAACATTGACACCGGCATCCCACCTCTAAAGTTTAACTAAAACAAGAAAGCTAATATCAATACGTTAAGAGGTCACGCGCTAAATTGTTAGTTTTTGTAACACTAAGGCACGAGCTCTGATATTACCTGATAACCTCAGTAGTCACTTTGATAACACCTAAATCAAGATCAGCTATTTTATCAAAAGCGGAGCGTGACAAATCAATCACTCTGCCATCAATAAACGGCCCACGATCATTAATTTTCACCACAACACTTTTGTTGTTAGCAATATTGGTGACGCGCACTTTGGTTCCGAACGGCAGTGTCCGGTGCGCTGCGGTGCTGGAAAAGTGGTTATAAGTCTCACCGCTTGCGGTTGTTCTAAATTGATACTTCATGGCGTAGTAGGAGGCTTTACCAGACTCTCTAGTACCAACTAAGTTTTGAGGGCTTTCAGCGGGAATAGAAGTACACCCGGTAAGCGCCAGCATAAAAATGCCAACGCCAAGGGTTAATTGTTTAAGTGGATACTGGTTTTTTGTTTTCATTTCTCAATTTTACTGAGTTCCGAAAACACTGTCCGTTAAGAAACCCAAAAGACGTGTAAAAAATTATACACTTACCTTAAAAGCTTCACGCACTGTCGGATACTCAAACTGAAAGCCATGATTGCGCAGTTTATCCGGCACCACAGCTTGCCCTTCAAGTAGCATCGACGACATTTCACCCAAGCCTAACTTAAGGACAAACGCCGGTACTCTCATAAAGTGCGGTTTATTCATGACCGATGCCAGGGTACGACTAAAGGCTTCGTTAGTCACTGGTCCGGGAGCTGTCATATTAACGGGCCCGGACAAATTATCGTGCTCCAACAGATACTCAATGGCTCGAATCATATCGTCCAGCTGGATCCAGGACATCATCTGATTGCCCTCACCCAACGGACCACCTAAACCAAACTTATAAGGCGGCAGCATTTTTGCTAATGCTCCCTCTCCTTTTGCCAAAACGACACCGGTACGCAGCAAAACTACACGAGTTGCATCTTTTGCTGCCAAAGCCCGTCGCTCCCACTCCTGACACAAAGTAACAGCAAAGTCCTTATGCTCAGCGACATGGTCTTCATTAACCGGCTCTGCATCACGCGGACCATAATAGCCAATGGCCGAGCCACTCAAAAAGGCTTTAGGTGGCTTTTCTGCTTTATTAATCATGGCGGCGAGCTTTTCTGTCACCTGCCAACGACTGTCTTTCAGGGCTTGCTTACGAGAATCAGACCAACGTTTATCAGCAATACCTTCGCCCTGTAAGTTTATAATCGCATCAAACTGACCAATATCCACAATTTCATCGACCGAAGACAGCAAAGTTACATTGTCGCCCAGCTTTTTTCTCGCCCTTTCCTTGCTGCGAGTGGTGACCGTAAACTGATGCGTGTCCTGGTACTTATGAATAAACGCTGAGCCAATAAGCCCGGTACCACCTGTCATTAAAATGTTCATCGGTCACCTCTTTTATGTTCCATCAGGCCAGCTTACGTATAAGCTGCGCCGTATTTCTCTGAATGAGCCGGTGGCAGGATAAACGACCTAAAACAGCCACCACAACAGCACCAAATACCGGTCCTAACAACCAAAGTTTCCAATGAATCACTGGCGTCATATTGAATACCTGGTTTTGCAATATAAATAGCGAGACTTCCATGGCTAAGGTTGCTATTAGCCCGCTAATTGCCCCAAGCACCAGAAACTCATAAGTAATACTGCGACTCAATAATTTACCCGGCGCTCCCAGGGTTCGTAAAATCACCAGTTCCTTCTGCCGTTCTTCCATACTGGCCTGCACCTGCGCAACCAACACTAAAGCTCCGGCAATAATGACCAGCACTAATACAAAAACAATGGCTAAACTGACCTGCCCAATCACCTCGCGAATCTGATTAATCATAGCGTCCAGATCAATCAACGACGTCTGCGGAAAAGGTTTAAACAATTGGTACAATTCGTCTTTTCGGTCTTCACCCAGTCTAAAACTGGTGATGTAAGTTGCCGGAAAATCTTCCAGTGTCGAGGTATTAAAGATCATGTAAAAGTTTGGCTGCAGGGTATTCCAGTCGGCTTTACGCAAACTGGTTACCGGCACAGTGAACTCTTCGCCACCTAAGTTAAAGCGTAGTTCATCACCCACTTTTATATCCAGTCGTTCGGATACATTTAATTCAACAGAGACCTGAGGTTCAGCGTTGTCGCCCCACCACTCACCAGCGGTAAGTTCGTTGTTAGGTGGCAAGGTGTCTCGCCAGGTCAGCGACAGCTCTCGTCCAACACCTTCGCGGCCTTCAGCTTCATCGTCGTCACGATCTTCCTTGGTAACTTCGTCTAGCAGCTTCTCACCATTAATATGGGTTAAACGCCCCGGTACAATGGGATACAGATCAGTCGACGGAATGTTCTCCCGCTCAAACATCGTCTGCATCTCATCGACTTTGTCTTCTGCAATATTGATGGCGAAATAGTTTGGCGCATCCGCTGGTAACTGATTTTTCCAGTCTTCCAGTAAGTCGTTACGCAAAACAATAACGAGCAACAACAGCATAATGGCTGTTGAAAAACTCAGCATTTGAACACTGTTGGCGGCAGCTCTTCTTTGTAAGCCCGCCATAGCCAGACGCCAGCTACTGCCTGCTTGCATACCCGCTTTACGGCTGGCAGAAATAAACAAGCGCCCTAATCCAAGCAGCAGCACAGCGGCAACCGCACCACCTGCAAATAAGGCTGTCGACAACCACCACTGCTGGCTGTAAATAACCAGCAATGCGTATATGGTTCCGCCACTTAGTACCCATTGTAGCCAACGTACCGCGTTACCCGCCGTTAACTGACGGTGCAGCACGCGCAGCGGCGGAATAGAGACCAGCCGGAATAACGGATACAGAGTAAACATAACGGCACTGATAACACCGGTAGCCCCGGCTAAAACATAAGGCTGCCAGCCAGCCTGAGGTAAGGTCGCATCGAGTTTTTGCGCGACCCACTCAATAACCAAATACTGAAGAGCCCAGCCAAGCGCCATACCTATGGCCACACTCGCGGCGGTTAGTAGCAACAGATGCAGCATAAAAATACGACGAATCTGCTGACGGCTTGCGCCTAAGGTTTTGAATATGGCGACCACATCGTAATTTCGCTGGCAGTAACGCTGTGCTGCAACCGCAACGGCGGTTGCAGCCAGAACCACACCCAACAGGCTTGCGAGCATCATAAAGCGCTCAGCGCGGTTCAGCGAGCGTGACAACGGGCTGTCGCCATCTTCTATGCTGCGCCAGCTGTGCGTATCGTCATTCAATTGCGGTAGCAGCCAGTCTTCGTAGGCATTAATATCACTGTTATTACCAGCCATCAGCACATTAAAACGAACCCGGCTGCCGGGCTGAACCAGGCCTGTTTCTTCCAGCTGCGAATGGCGAATCAGTACATTCGGACTGTCGGTAAAAACTGAAAAGCCAACGTCGGGCTCGTAAGTAACCACCTTAGTGACTTTAAAGCTGCTGTTACCCACTTCAATATCGTCGCCAATATCTAACTGCAGCGCCTGAAACAGCTGCGATGCCACCCAGGCTTCACCTTCTGCGGGAAGCCCGTCAGCGACATACCCCTGGGCAAAGGGTTGATCGGCTATTTCCAGCTTGCCGCGCAGCGGATAACCGTCACCCACCGCTTTAACATCTACCAAGGTCATGTTTCCGTCAGCAAAAGCCATGGAATTGAAAACCACTTTCCAGGCTGTTTTCAAGTTCATTTGCCCGGCTTGATCAAGCCATTCCTGAGGTATGTCCCGTCTGGAACTTAGCACTCGGTCGGCTGCCAAAAATTCACTGCTGCGCTCAGTCAGTCCGGCCTGCAGGCGATCACTGAAAATGGACAACGAAAGCACGGCGGTCACCGACAAGATAATAGCCAGTGCCATAATGGTCAGTTCACCGCGCCTCAGCTCCTGCTTTAACAGACGAAATGAAATCTTATGCCACATCCTGAGCTGCCTCCGATAACTGGCCTGCATCCATTTGCAGCACGCGCTGACAACGCTCTGCCAGCCTTTGATCATGAGTAACCACAACAAGTGTCGTGCCATAATCCTTGTTTAGGTCGAAAAGCAGTTCCTCGACTTTGCCGCCGGTTTTCGCATCAAGGTTACCGGTGGGTTCATCGGCAAACAGAATTTTGGGTTGTCCAACAAAAGCTCTGGCTATAGCGACCCGTTGTTGTTCACCGCCAGACAATTGGTTCGGATAATGGTGCCAGCGATCTCCTAGTCCCACCTTCGCCAACAGTTCCCGGGCTTCTTTTTCTGCCCCTTTGTGCCCGGCCAATTCAGCTGGCAGCATGACGTTCTCTAAGGCGCTTAAGCTGGGTACCAGCAGGAACGACTGAAAAATAAAGCCGATTTTGTCGGCACGAACTTTTGCCCGTTGCTCCTCATCCAATTCGCTTAATTTTTCGTTCTCTATAAGAACCTCTCCGGAGGATGCGAGGTCTAAACCCGCCAGTAGTGACAATAACGTCGACTTACCTGAGCCGGAAGCGCCGACAATGGCAACGGTGTCACCGGCATTGATACTGACGTTAATTGGCTGCAGAATCTGTAATGGACCCTCAGAGGTGTCTACGGTTTTTTCCAGTTGTTGAGCTTGAATGAGCATAAAATGAAAAACTTCCTTTTGAAAACGTGTTTATTTTTAGCGCTGTTGTTGGTTATACGCAGCGTTTCCGCAAATGTCTCACTTGTCGTTTTAGGTGACAGCTTAAGCGCCGGTTATGGGCTTTCTCAGGAACAAACCTGGGTTGCCGAGTTAGATCGTCGCTGGGAGAGCTCTCATCCCGATATTAACATTATTAACGCCAGCATTAGTGGCGAGACCACTCGTGGTGGTTTGCGCCGCTTAGAAGGCGTTTTAGAGCGCCATAAACCCGATGCATTATTTATTGAGCTGGGGGGTAATGACGGACTTCGTGGATTTGACCTAAACACAGTTCGTTCAAATTTGAAACAAATCATCGACCAGGCGCAGCAACAAGGCGTTAAAGTCGGTTTAAGTCAGGTTATGGTGCCACCAAACTATGGCCAGCGTTTTGCTGAACAGTTCCGAAAAATGTTTGAAGAAGTTGCAAAAGAAGAGAATGTGACACTCATACCGTTCTTTATGGAAGAAATAGCAACAAATGCCGATTATGTGCAGGATGATGGCATTCACCCCACCGCGGAAGCCCAGCCGAAGATAGCAGACTTTCTGGAACCTTATTTACTGGAGTTGGCAAAGTAGTAAAAGCCAGAAACAAAAAAACCGCCTGCGGGCGGTTGATTTAAGTGGCGTCCCCTAGGGGATTTGAACCCCTGTTACCGCCGTGAAAGGGCGGTGTCCTAGGCCACTAGACGAAGGGGACCCATGGAACTTAATTTAATATATGCAGAAAAGTAATGGCGTCCCCTAGGGGATTTGAACCCCTGTTACCGCCGTGAAAGGGCGGTGTCCTGGACCACTAGACGAAGGGGACGCAGAAATTACTTCTTACATGTTTGTATTTGAATGGCGTCCCCTAGGGGATTTGAACCCCTGTTACCGCCGTGAAAGGGCGGTGTCCTGGACCACTAGACGAAGGGGACGCAACAACCAAATACTTACTGCCAAATAGTGCTTTACCAAAACAACTTGGTGGAGCTAAGCGGGATCGAACCGCTGACCTCTTGCATGCCATGCAAGCGCTCTCCCAGCTGAGCTATAGCCCCGCACCTGACAGTCGCAGACTGCCTTGACAGCGGGGCGCATTCTATTGTGACCTGAGCTAATGTGTCAACTATTTTTTCTAAAAATACTTCTGTTTGAACGTTTTTATGCCAGTTTGCTCAGTAATTCATCAAATCTTAACTTTAACCGCCTTTCGGCAACTTTTGGTGGTAAACATGATACACCTGCTCCATGCCTTCCCGGCTTGAAACCGATACATTCATATCATTAACCAAACCATTATCTAAACGATAGACCCAACCATGTATTGTCAATGACTCACCTTTGTCCCAGGCTTCCTGCACCATATTGGTTTTGGCCAGGTTTTTAACCTGTTCAATCACGTTCAGTTCACACAAACGATCAATCTGCTCAGTCTCGCCCAGTTGTTCCAACTCTTCGGCATGCTCGCGGTACACATCACGAATTGGATACAGCCAGTGGTCAACCAGCCCATGAGGTTTACTCTCAAGTGCCGCTTTTACACCACCACAACCGTAATGACCCACCACAAGGATATGCCGAACTTTCAACGCTTCAATGGCAAACTGAATAACCGACAAGCAGTTAAAATCAGTCTGGATGACTTGATTGGCGACATTTCTGTGTACAAACAATTCACCCGGAGCCATCCCCACAATCTCGTTCGCCGGCACCCGACTATCGGAACAGCCTATCCATAGATATTGCGGGGATTGCTGCCCTACTAAGCGTTTGAAAAAATCAGGATCGTTCTTTACCTGTTGCTCCGCCCACTCTTTGTTGTTTGCAATCAAATGTTTTATATCTGCCATTATTTATTCCAAATAACCTGACGTTCTACGTCAGGAACAGATCTCACCCGATATAAATGTCAGGTTACCCCTGTTCTCTCTGAGAGATAAATTCTAACGCCAGGTCTATACGCGCCAGAACGGTCTGCTGTGGAATTAATTCCAGAGTCACATCTAATGATGGAGAGTTACCGCCACCAGTCGCAGCAACACGCAGTGGCATGCCAACTTTGCCCATACCAACATCCAAATCGGCTGCTGTCTGGTTAATTGCCGCCTGAATAGTAGCAGCATTCCAGTCACTAATTGCTCCGAGCAGTTCTTTGGCTTTTACCAGCGGCTCTTTGGCTACCGGGCGCAAATGCTTTTTCGCAGCTTTTTCGTCAAACTCATCAACAGACTCAAAGAAGTAACGGCTAATGGACGCCATTTCTTTCAGGGTTTTTACCCGGTCAGCCTGCAGCGACACGACTTTTTCCAGCGCGGGACCATCACTTGTGCCCACGCCAATTTGGTCAAACTGCCATTGTAATTGCGGTGCAACTTGCTCCGCAGGCAACGTTTTCATGTAATGCTGGTTTAGCCAGTTCAGCTTTTCGGTATTAAACGCAGAGGCCGCTTTATTAACGTCATCCAGCTTGAAGTATTCCACCAGTTCATCGCGGCTGAATATTTCCTGGTCACCATGAGACCAACCTAAACGAGCTAAGTAATTCACGACCGCTTCCGGTACGTAGCCGTCATCGCGGTATTGCATAACGCTGACTGCGCCATGACGTTTCGACAGCTTCTTACCGTCGTCACCTAAAATCATCGACACGTGAGCGTATTGCGGTACCGGTGCGCCCAGAGCTTTCAGAATATTAATTTGACGCGGGGTATTATTGATATGGTCTTCACCACGCACCACGTGCGTAATATCCATGTCCCAGTCATCAACCACCACACAGAAGTTATAAGTTGGTGTGCCGTCGGTACGGGCAATGATCAAATCATCCAGTTCAGTATTAGCGAATTCAATGCGTCCTCGAATGTGATCATCAAACGCAACACTGCCTTCTTGCGGGTTACGAAAACGAACGACGTACTTATCACCGCCAACATCCGGGTTGTCGCGACAATGGCCATCGTAGCGAGGTTTTTCACCGGCAGCCATTTGCTCTTCACGCATTTTTTCTAAACGTTCGGTTGAGCAATAGCATTTATAGGCTTTGTCTTCTTTCAGTAATTTGTCAATTAACTCTTTATAGCGCTCAAAACGCTGAGTCTGATAATAAGGTCCGCGATCCCAGCTTAAACCTAACCATTCCATCCCCTCTAAAATGGCATCAATAGCGGGCTGAGTTGAACGTTCACGGTCAGTGTCTTCTATACGCAGTACGAACTCGCCGCCTTGCGCTTTTGCGACTAACCATGAATACAATGCCGTACGGGCACCACCAACGTGCAAATACCCAGTCGGGCTGGGGGCGAAACGCGTTACCACACTCATGTTTGTTCCTTTCTTTAAAACCAGTCAATTTTATGAGCGCAAGTTTATCAAGACTGAGCGCCTGACGCATCTGCTATTCGAAATGATTAAAATGTCAGCAAACGAACACAAGTTGGCAATTTTTATTTGACAGTTTAGATCTGCGCCCTATAATGCCACCTCGCAACGACGCAGAAGTGTCACAGTGAAAATGGTTGCTTAGCTCAGTTGGGAGAGCATCGCCCTTACAAGGCGAGGGTCACTGGTTCAAGCCCAGTAGCAACCACCACTTCTCTTCTTCCGTCAATTGCAGACCTTCAGGATGGTTGCTTAGCTCAGTTGGGAGAGCATCGCCCTTACAAGGCGAGGGTCACTGGTTCGAGCCCAGTAGCAACCACCACTTTTTTACTCTCTCAGTTCTCTATTTCTCCAGTATTAAATTTTCCTGATAAATTTCCTGACAAATAGTCTAGTAATACCCGTACTTTTGGAATCACCTGACGGTTTTCCGGATACAATGCCCATATACCATCATCGGGTTGCCGGTAGTCCGCTAATACTTCCTCCAGCTGTCCGTTAGCCAATGAGTCCGTTACATAATAGTCCGGCAGCATAGCCAGCCCCAGACCTTTCATAGCGGCGTCACGAAGCGCCAGACCATTGTTGCAATGCAGGTAGGATTCCGGACGAACCGTTTCCAGTTTACCCTCAACCTGAAAGCGCCATTGCCTGACCGTTCCGGTAAAACAGCGGTGCGCATCCAGTGCGTTAATATCTTGCGGCCGACCAAACTCTTCAAAATAAGCAGGAGAGCCGACGACGAAATGTCGGCGCGAGCCTAGTTTGCGGGCACGTAACCGAGGGTTACCCAACTGCCCTAATCTAATGGCAACATCGTAACTGCCCTCTATTAAATCGACCTGCTCGTTGGTTAACTGAAAATCCAGCCGGCATTCTGGGTAAATGTGTAAAAAATCATTCAACAGAGGTGCTATGAAACGCTCACCATAATAAACCGGTGCCGTAATGCGAATCAGCCCCTGCGGCTGCTGCGTTCGCTGCTGAATGGCCTGATCGGCGTCTCTTAAGCTGGCAACCAAGTGCTGACAATGAGGTAAATAAAGCTTCCCCTCTTCCGTTAAACTGACACTGCGGGTTGAGCGGTACAGCAGTTGCATCTGCAGCCGGTGCTCAAGCGCTGCTATATTACGGCTAACCTGCGCCACAGATAACCTGAGTTGCCGGGCTGCCGCAGTAAAGCTCTGTTGCTCAGCCACTGCCGCAAACTCACTGATCCCCTGCCATGGCTTCATTCTGCACCTATTATTTCATTTATGAAAAAGTAATTTGTAAAAACAGTAGATTACCTGCTAATGAGAAAAAGTTAAACTTACGCTACGCTTTTATCTAATAAAATGAAAATCCAAGACTATAAGGAATTATTATGGAAACCATTAAGTCACGCGCTATGGTTGCCTGGGGCCCGGGCGAACCACTGAAAGAAGAAATTATTGACGTTGCGCCGCCGAAAAAAGGCGAAGTGCGGGTTCGCATTATAGCAACAGGTGTTTGCCATACCGATGCTTACACACTTTCCGGTAAAGATCCTGAAGGCATTTTTCCTTCTGTACTAGGTCACGAAGGTGGCGGTATTGTTGAATCCGTCGGCGAAGGTGTCACCTCAGTTGAAGTGGGTGATCATGTTATTCCTCTGTACACCGCGGAATGTGGTGAGTGTAAATTCTGTACCTCGGGTAAAACGAATCTGTGTCAGGCCGTTCGTGCCACTCAGGGTAAAGGCTTAATGCCGGACGGTACCAGCCGCTTTTCAAAAGACGGCGAGACCATTTATCACTACATGGGCACTTCAACTTTTTCTGAATACACCGTTTTACCAGAAATTTCACTGGCTAAAATTCCAAAAGACGCTCCTTTAGAAAAAGTCTGTCTGTTAGGTTGTGGTGTCACCACCGGCATGGGCGCGGTTAAAAACACCGCCAAAGTCCAGGAAGGCGACACAGTTGCGGTATTTGGTTTAGGTGGTATTGGCCTGGCCGTTATTATTGGTGCCGTACAAGCCAAAGCTTCGCGCATTATTGCCGTTGATGTAAACGACGACAAACAGACGATTGCCAAAGAGCTAGGCGCAACCGACTTTGTGAACCCAACTAAACACGACAAGCCTATTCAGGAAGTTATTGTCGATATGACTGACGGTGGTGTCGACTTCTCGTTTGAATGCATTGGTAACGTCGACGTTATGCGCGCCGCGCTAGAGTGCTGCCACAAAGGCTGGGGTGAATCCGTGATCATTGGTGTTGCCGGTGCCGGTGAAGAAATCTCTACCCGCCCTTTCCAGCTGGTTACTGGCCGTGTATGGCGTGGTAGTGCCTTTGGTGGCGTTAAGGGTCGTACCGAACTGCCCGACTATGTAAAACAATATATGGACGGGAAATTTGATTTAGACACCTTTATCACCCATACCATGCCGTTAGAAGAGATTAACGAAGCGTTCGACTTAATGCATGAAGGTAAGTCGATTCGTTCAGTTATTCATTATTAATGGAGTCTGTAATGAAACAAGTTAGCGAAACCCGCTGTTTCGGCGGACGCCAGTTACGCTTTGAACATGACTCTGAAGTACTGAACTGCGCTATGCAGTTCAGTGTCTTTTTGCCATTACGCGCAGAAAAAGCAGAAGTTCCGGCGGTTTATTTTTTATCGGGCTTAACCTGCACCGATGAAAACTTTTCCACCAAAGCCGGTGCGCAGCGGGTAGCAACGGAACTCGGTATTGCTTTAATTGTACCGGACACCAGCCCGCGTGGAGATAACGTAGCTGATGACCCGGACGGGGCTTACGACTTAGGCTTAGGCGCCGGTTTTTACGTCAACGCCACTCAGGAGCCATGGAAAAACCATTATCAGATGTATGACTACATCGTGAAAGAGCTTCCGGAACTGGTCGAAGCGGAACTGCCAATTAACGACAAGCGCGCTATTGCAGGTCATTCCATGGGTGGCCATGGTGCTTTGGTTATTGGCTTGCGTAACAGCGACCGCTACAGCAGCATCTCTGCCTTTTCGCCTATTACTAATCCAACACAGTGCCCCTGGGGTGAAAAAGCTTTTAGTGCTTATTTAGGCGATGATCGCGAACAATGGAAGCAGTACGACGCTGTTGAGATTATTAAGTCGAAAGGTCAGCCATTGCCAATTCGGGTAGATCAAGGCTTAGCTGATGGCTTTTTAGAGGAACAGCTGAAACCTGAAAACCTTAAAGAAGCCATTGCTGAAGTAGAGGGTGGCGGTACCGTTCACCTACACGACGGTTACGACCACAGCTATTACTTTATATCCTCATTTATTGAAGCCCAGCTTCGCTTCCATGCGAAGTATTTAACGGCTTGATACACCACCGACGTAGCCTGACATTTATGTCAGGTGGGACACCGCCCTGATGTGAACATCAGGCTACATCAATTACACGCGGAATTTGATAACCGCCTGGCGCAATTGCTCGGTTTGTTTACGAACCTGGGCAACTGCGTCGGCATTTGACTGCGCGTCATTCGCGGCTTCCACACCCGCATCCCGAACACGGGTAATATTTCTGGCGGTTTCATCTACCACTGCAGATTGCTCTTCAACTGCCGTTGCGATAGACGCAGAGCGGTCGTTAATTTTTAAAAGCTCCATATGAATACGATTAAATAACTCATCCGACTCCGATGAATGCTGAGCACTCTCTTCACCCAGCTCATTACATTCCTGCAATGTGGTGACAATGACCTGTGTCTGCTGATTTAACTGACTGGTAATAGACTCAATTTCACCAATAGATTGTTGCGTGCGTGATGCCAGCGTCCGGACTTCATCAGCAACAACTGCGAAGCCTCGTCCCTGCTCTCCGGCTCGGGCAGCCTCAATAGCCGCATTCAGTGCCAGTAAATTGGTTTGTTCCGCGATCCCGTTAATGACGGTGACAATTTGAGTAATAGACGCACTGCGTTCCGCTAAGGTATTTGCTTCGCTCACACTGCTGTTTAAACGCTCCGCAAGATAACGAACCTTTTCAACACCAGCCTGTACCGACGTACTCCCGTGCTTAGCCTGGTCGGACAAACTGTTTACCTGCTCGGCGGTATCTTCTGCATCATTCGCAATAGTATGAGCCGTGCTGCCCATCTCATTGATAGCGGCTGCAACCTGATCAACTTCGTGCGACTGCATGTCCAGATTCTCAGACGTATGAGTAACAGTATCAGACACCTGCTGAGTTAACCCGTTAACCGTCTCGACTGATTCATTAATTTGCTTAATAACGTTACGGAAATAACTCAACAACTCATTAAAGCTATCGACTAAATCACCCAGCTCATCACTACGGAATTTTTCTGATACAAGAGTTAAATCATTGCTACCCTGGACTTTCTTCATGTCTTCACGTAACTGAGTTAACGGCTGATTAATTGAGCGAATAACCCAGAACAGCATAGCAACGACGATAAATGCAATTGCTGCAAAGACCACAATAGGAACCCACTTCATGGTTGCCTGACGTGACTGAAGCAACACATTGAGGTTCTCATCCAACTCAGCTAACGAACTCTCCATATCACTTGCAATCGTTCTTACTTCGCCTTTAATCCCGGACTCTTCATCCAGGCCAATTTCTTTCGACAAGCTGGCGTAACGGCCAAAGTCACGACGATAAGCGTCAACTTTGGAAGCCAGATTCGGCGATGCCGATAGCTCGGCTTTCAACTCATCCAGTAAATTGTTAACTCGGCCCAGGTACTTGTCGTCAAAACGCAGCATAAAGTCTTTTTCGCTACGGCGTATCTGCAACAGAGTTACCAACAATTCGGTTCGGTTGGCTGTATCAATAGCTTCTTCCAGCTCATGCGTCGCCGCCCGCAGCGCGCCATAGGCCCCACTATTTTCATCCAGTCCTCGTTGCTTAAACGCAGCAACTAAACTATTAAAATTTTCTTCATATTTTGAAACCTGCTCAGCAAGACCATCAATAAGTCGCGTAGAGCCCTCATCAGCAACCAGTTGGTTAAGCTGTTCTAACCTTTCAATCGTTACACTAACTTCTTGCTGTAGTTTATCCGCGTAACTTTCATCCATTCGCAAAAAGAAATCTTTTTCGGCACGACGCACTTGTAACAAACCGTTATGTACAGATTCCCGCAATTCACTGGCGCGATGCAGCTGACTAATTTGAGACTGAAAAAACATCATCAGCATTAGTAGTATGATAAAGGCAGCCGTTGTTACCGCACCGACAGAGAGAAGTTTATTGCGAATTGACATAAGGTAAGCCCATGTTTAGAAACTGGCGAAATAATAGTCATTGAACAAATGTTCTGCAATGATCTATTTTGTTAACAACTTTAGCTAAGCGACACGCTATGTCAAAGTAAGAGGTATCACTTACTGGGTAAATACCCTTATTTCAGAACCAGTTATAATCGCACCAAGCTCAAAACAGGATGCAGTAATGAAAGTTAATTCGGCAATACAAGCGTTATCAATTCTGAACGATGGAGATGTTATTTGGTGTCAGTCGATGGCGGCCACTCCCTACAAATTATTAGAGGGTCTGAAGGAAGTTGCCAAACAGCGTGTAAACTTAACGCTATTGCAATTGCATACGGAATACAGCGAAGCTTTAGGTGATCCGGAATTAAACGGGCATCTCAGGCAACGAGCATTTTTTGTCGGAGCATCAACCCGCCAGGCCGTTAATCAGGGTCTGGCCGACTACGTTCCTATTTTCCTGTCTGAAATTCCAAAGCTGTTTCGTTCAGGCGAGCAACCGCTGGACGCAGCTATTATTCAAGTATCGCCGCCAGATAAACACGGTAACTGCAGTTTAGGTATTTCGGTAGAAGCAACGCGAGCCGCCCTGCAAGTTGCAAAGAAGGTTATAGCCTGGATAAACCCGAATATGCCACGCACCCATGGCGATGCCCTGGTTCAACTTAAACGCTTCGATCGCTATTTTGAAGAAGCGGCAACGATTCCCCAGCATAAACAACCGCAACAAAACCCTGTTACTCAAAAAATTGGTGAACAAGTTGCCGGACTCATTAACGACGGTGACTGTTTACAGATGGGCATTGGAGCGATACCCGATGCGACTTTGGCTTGTCTGCATCATCATAAAAACTTAGGTATTCATACCGAAATGTTTTCAGATGGTGTGCTGCCTTTAGTTGAGCGTGGCGTTATTAATAACAGTCGCAAGCGTAAACACCGAGGACGCATTGTCACCACCTTTGCGATGGGATCTCAGGCATTATATGACTTTGTGGATGACAACCCGGAAGTGTTTTTCCTTGATGTTGAATACACAAACGATACCTCGGTTATTCGTCAGAATAAACAGGTTATGTCGATTAACAGCGCACTGCAGGTTGATTTAAGCGGTCAGGTTTGTGCTGATTCAATTGGCACAAAAATTTACTCTGGTGTAGGTGGACAAATGGATTTCGTTCGCGGCGCCAGCTTATCCGAAGGCGGTCGCTCAGTTATTGCGCTACCGTCAACCGCTTGTGGCGGAAGCGTTTCCCGTATTAGTTCTCTGCTGGCACCGGGAGCCGGAGTCGTAACAACTCGTGCGCACGTTCACTACATTGTGACCGAGCACGGTATCGCGAATTTACGAGCCAAAAGCATGAGTGAGCGCGCGCGGGAGCTTATCCATATAGCCGACCCTAAATTCCGTGAAGAACTGGCTAAAGCGGCCTACGACGACTGGGGGCTGAACATAAGCTAGACTGTTTTCATCTAATATCACCGTTAACTTAACGTCCAAACTGCGCTAGGCTATTTTTAAATAGCCTATTGCGGAGCGGAGGTTTTAATGAAAACAGTCGGCATTATTGGTGGCATGAGCTGGGAATCAACCAGCACTTACTACCGACGCCTGAATCAGCTAATCAATGAACGACTTGGTGGCCTACATAGCGCAGAGCTCCTGCTTGCCAGCGTTGACTTTGCGCCTATTGAAAAAATGCAGAGCCAGGGCGACTGGGACGCAGCCGCGCAGGCTCTTATTGGCAAAGCCAGGCAACTTGAGTCCGCGGGTGCCGAGTGTATTGTTATAGCAACAAATACAATGCATAAAGTGGCGCCTCAGGTTGAAGCTGCCGTAACCATACCCTTACTGCATATTGTCGACGCAGTAGCCTCTCATCTCAAACAAAATAATGTCCATAACGTTGGACTGCTTGGTACCCGTTTCACCATGCAACAAGCTTTCTATAAAGAGCGCCTGGAAGAAAACAGTGTACAGGTTCTGGTACCAGAGGAAGAGGACAGCATTACCGTCGACAGCATCATTTTTAAAGAACTTTGTCACGGCCAGTTCACTGAAGAAGCCCGGGAGCATTACCTTCGCATTATTGATTCGTTAGCCGAACGAGGCGCGCAAGGTGTTATTCTGGGATGCACAGAAATAGGTTTACTGGTTCAGCAGGAGCATTCGGCTTTGCCTTTATTCGATACCACGGAACTGCACTGCCGGGCTATTGCCGACTGGATGTTGAAATAAGAGCAGGTTAACCATGACAGACCTAACCACAGACTTTTCTCAATTTTATGAGCGCGCTTGTCAACGCAAAGGCGGCGAAAACGCTATGCTCTCACGCATGCCAAAAGTTACACCTGCAAGCGAGCTGAAACAGCTGGATGACCGGGTCATTTTATCAACCATTACCCGTTGTATTTTCCGCGCCGGTTTTGTCTGGCGCATTATTGAAGCGAAGTGGCCGGGCTTTGAAGAAGCCTTTAAAGGCTTTGTGCCTCTTTACTGGCAACAAGTGCCCCCAGAAGTCTTAGAGGCACTTTCCAAAGATGAACGTATTGTCCGCAACCAGCAAAAAATAAACACCGTGCCCGCTAACGCACGAATGATTGTGGAAGTAGCCGAAGAATACGGCAGTTTTGGTCAGTTTCTGGCTCAATGGCCATCGAGCCAACAAGCGGAGTTGTTGCATTATCTTAAAAAGAACGGTTCGCGATTAGGCGGCGTTACCCCACAGTATGTTTTGCGCGAGCTTGGCTGGGACGGTTTTATTCTTTCCAATGATGTTATCACCGCGTTGACCAACTACAAGCTGATAGACGCTTCTCCCACCAGTCAAAAAGGGTTAAAACAAGCTCAAAGTGCGTTTAACCACTGGCATCAGCAGACCCAGTTACCTTACAGTCATTTATCGCGAATTCTGTCATACAGCGTAGGAGAATAGGCGCTCGTCAATCTCCTGTCAGGTTAAATATAAAGCAATTGAAGCACTTAGCTATTAAAGGTATATTGCCCGCTTTTCTCAACCAAGGAGAGATTTATGAGAAAAGCGGTTGTTGCATTGGCAATGCTGACCTTACCTGGCGCTGTTCTGGCCCAATCCCCTAACTGGAATAAAGTTGATGCGTCCTATCTTGATACCGATGTTGGCGTTGACGGAGTTGGCGATCTTTCTTTCGACGGATTCAGAGTCGGCGGTTCGGCTGCTATTAACCCGGATCTGGTCGTTTTAGATAACCTTTTCGTATTTGCAGATTTCGACTCTGTCTCCAATGATGACTCAGGTTTCGATTTAGACATCGATTTTCTGTCCGCAGGTGTTGGTTCGTACAAACACTTAACGGAAACAACGGATTTATACGCGACGGCGTCTTTTGAGCGAGCAAAATTTTCAGGTTCTGTCCAAGAGTTTTCTGCATCGGCATCTGAGAATGCCTGGGGTGTAGGCATTGGACTTCGTTCTATGCTGACTCCGAACGTTGAAGTTGACGCAAAACTTGATTATGTAGCATTTGACGAAGAACTTGTTCGCTTTAACCTTTCCGCTTTCTATCACGTTACGAAAAACTTCTCTTTCGGTCTTGGCTATGAAACTCATAGAGAAACTCAGGATCTGGATGTTGACAGCTTAAGCGCAACTGTCCGCTATTCATTTTAATTCGCTGAACTGTCGCCCACTGCTGCTGAACGGCAGCGGGGGCAAATTCCCACTGGATAAATTACCGCTGGTCACCTATAAATAGAATGAGAAAATACTCGTACGACTGTACGTTACCGCAAGCCACTTTTTTCAAACAATTCTGGGGATTTTGATGAGCTCAACCAAAAATACTCTGATATTAGGCATCTCTCTAATCATTAGCTTTGTCGTTATTGGCATCATCGGCTCAAATGCCGTGCTTGAGCATAAATCGATGGAGCGCAGTGTGACCGTAAAAGGCTTGTCTGAAAGAGAATATCTTGCCGACACCGTTATCTGGCCTATTCAATTTACCGCGGCCAGCAACGATTTATCAGAAATTTATGAAACTATGGAAGCATCCAATAAAAAGGTCATCGCCTTCTTACGGGAAAAAGGCATCGAGCCGGATGAAATATCCTCGTCAGCCCCTTCTATTACCGATAAATCAGCCCAGCGTTACGGTTCATCTCAACCGGCAGAATTTCGTTATACCGCCACACAGGCCATTACGGTTTACTCCAATAAAGTTGAGCAGGTTCGCAGCGTTATGGGAGACCTTGCCGACCTGGGTAAAGAAGGTATTGTCCTCAGTAGCGACGATTATCAGGCGCAACCAGAATACTTATTTACCCGGTTGAATGAGGTAAAGCCTGAAATGATAGAAGAGGCCACCAAGAAAGCACGGGAAGTAGCAGAAAAGTTCGCTATAGACTCGAACTCTCAACTGGGAAAAATCAAACAGGCGCGTCAGGGGCAGTTTAGCATTAGTGCTCGCGACCGACATAACCCTCATCTGAAAAATGTAAGGGTTGTATCCACCATAGAATATTACTTGTCCGATTGATCTATTCGCTTCACAATGCGGCTAACTCTGTGCCAAAAGACTTATTAAATAATGAAAAGAACGCTGCAGTATTTATTTAAAGGGTTAGCCATTTTACTGCCCATTGTTGTGACCTTTGCGTTACTGCAATGGCTGCTAGTTACCATTGAAACCTGGCTTAAGCCTATATGGATAACCTTATTGGGAGAGTCTTCATACTTCCCGGGCCTCGCCTTTATCAGCTTTTTAGCTATCGCTATGCTTATTGGCTTTAGCTCTCGCTGGAACTTCATTGATTCTCTCTGGCAGCTTCCCGGAAAGCTCATCAACCGGCTGCCACTGCTGCGCAGTCTTTACGGTACCATTAACGATGTCTTTGAAATGATGTCGGGCAAAAACTTCGCTGAAGAGTCTGTTGTATTAGTCACCCTGCCCGGCAGCAAACTGCGGCTTATTGGTATCGTCACCAAGAAAAGCGGCATTAAGGGTGACCGCTTGTCGGAATTGATGGAAGGCGACCAGGTAGCGGTATTCTTGCCCATGAGTTATAACGTCGGCGGCTATATGGTCATAGTGCCGGCGGATTGTATTGAGTCACTAACGATGAAGCCTGCCGAAGCCCTGCAACTAACAATAAGTGGGGGCCTGGGCAAAAATCACTCCGGCAAAACAGATTAAAAATTGCAGTTGAAATCAGCGCGCGTGCTGGTAAAGTTCGCGCTATGAAACTATCTGAACCCTGCCCTTGCGGCCTCGATAAAACCTATCAACATTGTTGCTATCCATATCATAATGGAGAATCACTTGCGTCATCGCCTGAAGCCTTAATGCGTTCACGCTACAGTGCCTTTGTCGGACGCTTAGCAGGCTACTTAGAAGCGACATGGCATAGCAGCTACCGTCCCGCATTTCTCGATTTAAGCGACTCACCAAACTGGCTTAAACTGCAGGTTATTTCTTCCAGCGTAGATCAGAATAAAGGACAGGTGCATTTCCGCGCATTTTATCGTGACGGAGATGATATTGCTTTTATGGAAGAAAAATCTGATTTTATCTTCGAAGATGGCAAGTGGTATTACTTAACTGGCCAGACAAATTAAGACAGTCGCTGACCAGTTTTATCTAAAAAGACCAGACCGTGGGTTTTAACATGCTTTTCATAGCGACTTACCGTTAACGGCTTAGAAAAGTAAAACCCCTGAAACTCTGAAAAGCCAATTTCGGTTAACCTTGTTAACTGAGACTTTTCTTCTACACCTTCAACGACACATTTAATTTTCAATTCAGAGCAAATATTAAAAATACCCTTAACTAAGCTGTATTGTCGCCCGGAGGTTTTTATGCCGCGAAGCAGCGCTCTGTCCAGCTTTAACTTATCAATCGGGTAATAAGCCAACCGGGTAACACTGGAATAGCCGACTCCAAAGTCATCAACCGAGACCTTAAAGCCCCAGGACTTCAATTCATTCATAAGCTCTAAGGAGTTGACCCTATCCGACTCCAGACAGGTTTCTGTTAACTCCAGCTCTATCTGTGAGGGTTTAACCGAAAAGTCAGCCAGATATTTGACCAGCTTCGAAATAAAATCGGGCTGAGAAAAGTCCAGTAGTGAAATGTTTATGGCTACGGGTAACAGCAGGAAATCATTCTTCTTCCACAGCGATATCTGAGCACAGACTTTCTGAACAATTAAATCGGTTAAGCGACTTATCATTCGGTACTCTTCTGCAATTGGAATAAAAATAGCCGGAGAAATGGAACCCAGTACAGGGCTGTCCCAGCGGGCAAGTGCTTCAAGCCCGACACAAGTGCCATCGGCAGTCACTTTCGGTTGAAAACAAACATCCAACTCGTCGTTCTGTATGGCTTCATCCAAAAGAATTGAGATTTCATGGCGTTCCATAAACTCTTCTGAGTTTTCAGTATCATAAAGATGATAAAACTGGTTCACAGAAGCGAATTTTTTTGCTTCCAACGCACGGGAAACAACAACGTCAGCGGTTTCACCATGCTTAGGAAACCTGGCCACACCAAACTGAAAAGACTGCTGACATTTAATCCCCTGAAAGGTGTACTCTTTGTCGAGAGTGTTTTTAATATCCAGTAAAACGTCTTCTAATTCATTTTCTACCGTTTTTGGCAAAATAAACACCAGCTTATTTAACGCAATAGTCGCCGTTAAACGTGGATGCTGTCTGTGCTTCTTCAAGCGACTGTATGAGGACGCTAAAAGCTTTCGGATAACACTCTCACCATATTTTAATCTGAGGTAATCTTCGCTTTCACTTTGTGCGACAACCACAAAGAACTCACGATCTGACTTGGAAATTAACTTGTTGCATTGCAACTCAAACCAGTCACTGTTCGGTAAGTTTGTCTGAGTATCCAGGTAACGCAAACGGCGGTTTTCCTGCTCTAAAAACGTCAGGTTGCTCTCCAGCGTTTTCTCTTGTGTGCAATCAACAAACTCATAAACATAAGAGCTGGCTTCCGGAGCTTCTAACCTCACAACTTGTTGGTATGTATGCTCATGCCGAATAATCTTGCCACCCGTGGGTAATTTGGCATGGTTTATATCGGGAAACCAGTTAGAAATAGACTGATAACCACTTCTCGCGGGCTCATCTAAACCAAAAATCTCACCGGCTTGCTTATTAAAATCAGTAATTATTCCGTCTTCACTAACAATAACTTTAGGTCTTCTGGACTCGGCGAAAAACACCCGGTACAGCGAATTCTTGCCTTTTAAGTAATCATTAGACTTCTGCGTTTCCTGATTCAGTCGTTTTGCAGCAACTATGGTACGAGCCACGGCCAAAGGAATGCAGATATTAAAGAATAGAAACATGTTTCCTGCGATATACCATGCAGCGTCAGGAAACAGCACACTGGGTTCAGCGAAGAAAGACAAATTAACGTTGTTAAAAACAATATAAAAAGGCACGATATTCAATATCGCGTAAAATATTGCAGCCCTGCCACCTAAAAGCATTAAAGCAATCAGGGGGCAAGCATACATATACATCGAACCTATTTTTGCAAGGTTCATATCATCGAGGAATAAATTACAGGAGACACTTGCTGCAATAATAGTAATCTGCAAAAAGTTGGCACAGAAATAATAGTAATTTTTACTTAGCCAAAGTAAGCCTAACATGCTAACTAAAAAAGCGGATGTAATTGCAATAATATGGGGAAGTTGAGCTTCTAACGCATCATCAAAGCTATGCAAAAACACCACCAGACAAAGAATCATTCCCGAGAAAAGAATAATTCTTAGTGCGCTGACTCGCCAATTGGGAACACCATTTTCTGACGTTCCTTCGTCTTTAAGCAGAAAAAAGTTATTTAAGAAGTTCATGCCGGCCCGAATCAGTTCTCAGACAGCCATTAAAGAACGTTAAACCTTAAAAATCAACTACCTTTACTCAAGTTACTCTATATTAATCAGGTGCTGTCGATAAAAACGCCAGTGTCTGGACTTTATTAAATACCAACCACAAATAAACCAACCAAAAACAATTGCTGCACGTCCAAATGAAAAAGCACCATGTTGCTCAATGAACAACCAGGAAATAAGTACGGCATCAAAAACTAAAGAGAGTAATAACAGAGGTTGAGCAAAACGCATTAATCTATTTGCCCAGTTAGGTTTGTCTTCGCCGACAAAGGTGGTTGCCAGCAAAACAATTAGAGCAGGCAGACCAATCAGTAACATTAGCCCGAACTGCTCTGAACTGGTGTAGAAGAGTTTCAATAATCGAGTTCGGTCTTCAGAAAAAGTCAGAGATATGATGGCGGCAACATAGCCACGCATTTCAAATAAAAGCACCAGCAACAACGAGAGCGGGATACTCGCCCTGCCCTCTTTATCCAGGTATCGTGCTCTCTCTACCAATCGCTGCCCGGCGCTTATCGCCTCGCTGCCAGATTTTTTCATGGAAATAATAACCTACTGTATTCACTAAAGGTTCAATCAGAGCAATGGCACCACCAAGCACGACATCGCCTGTCATTAACCAGACTACGCCAAAGGCGATGGTAAAATGCATGATACCAAATGATACTGTCTTTACTGCGTCTTTCATAACAATCTCCCGCGTCGACTTTTGCTAATTATTGCCGATTAAGATTGTTACAGCCAATTGATAAAAGCGATAACCCTGTTCGTTGCAGGGTATTTATCTCTAAACCGCTCGTTTAAGTTGTTCGCGCAGTTCAGCGACTTCATCGCGCAGTTTACCTGCTTGTTCAAACTCAAGATTCTGCGCCGCTTTGTACATCTCTTTCTCTTTAGCGTCGATTTCTTTCATCACCGCTTTCGCGTCTTTTACAACCACAGTGCGGGCATCATACCCCGAGGCGACTTCAGCCAGTGCTTTTTCAGCCTTACTCTTACGAGCTTTAGCGGAACCCTGTCCCAGGTCCATCACGTCGGTAATGTCTTTATTCAGCCCCTGCGGGGTAATACCATGCTCTTTGTTGTAAGCAATTTGCTTCTCGCGGCGACGGTCAGTTTCATCCATAGCACGTTGCATAGAGCCGGTAATACGGTCGGCATATAAAATGGCGCGGCCGTTAACGTTACGTGCGGCACGACCAATCGTCTGAATTAACGAGCGGTCGGAGCGCAGGAAACCTTCTTTATCTGCGTCTAATATCGCGACCAGCGACACTTCCGGCATATCCAGACCTTCCCGCAGCAAGTTAATACCTACCAGTACATCGAACTTACCCAGACGTAAATCGCGGATAATCTCCATACGTTCAACGGTATCAATGTCTGAGTGCAGATAACGCACTTTTATACCGTGTTCATCCAGGTAGTCGGCTAAATCTTCCGACATCTTTTTGGTTAAAGTTGTCGCCAGAACCCGTTCGCCTAACTCTGTCCGCAAGCGTATTTCAGACATTAAATCATCCACCTGGGTGGCAACCGGACGCACTTCTATCTGCGGATCAATCAATCCTGTCGGCCTGACAACCTGCTCAACCACTTCATTACCGCTGCGCTCTAATTCATACTTGCCCGGTGTCGCTGACACATATAGGGTTTGTGGCGCTATAGCCTCAAACTCATCAAATTTAAGCGGCCGGTTATCCAGTGCTGAGGGTAAACGGAAACCGTATTCCACCAGGTTTTCTTTACGTGAGCGGTCGCCCTTATACATAGCGCCAACCTGCGACACAGTAACGTGCGACTCATCAATAATCAGCAATGCATCATCAGGTAAATAGTCCATTAAGGTTGGTGGCGGCTCGCCCGGTGCACGACCGGATAAATAGCGTGAGTAGTTTTCAATGCCCGAGCAATAACCAAGCTCCAGCATCATTTCAATATCAAACTGAGTCCTCTGATTAATGCGTTGTTCTTCTATCAGTTTGTTTTGCTTAAGTAGAATATCGCGGCGATCTTTCAGCTCATCTTTTATCTTTTCAATGGCTTTAACCAGCACTTCCCGCGGTGTTACATAATGCGTTTTCGGATAAATAGTGGCACGCGCAACGTCTTTTTCCGTCACCTGCCCGGTTAACGGTTCAAAAAAGCTAATACGATCAACCTCGCTGTCAAATAGCTCCAGACGTACTGCTATTTCTTCCGACTCGGCCGGGAAAATATCAATCACATCGCCACGAACCCGGTACGTACCGCGCTCGAAGGCTGCGTCGTTTCGCTTATACTGCAACTGAGCCAAACGCCGCAGAACGTCGCGCTGATCGATAATGTCACCGCGACGCAAATGCAGCATCATTTTCATGTAGGACTCAGGGTCACCCAGACCGTAAATGGCTGATACCGACGCAACCAGAACTACGTCACGGCGCTCCATCAGAGCCTTGGTAGCTGACAAACGCATTTGCTCTATGTGGTCGTTAATTGAGGCGTCTTTCTCAATGAAAGTATCGGTTGTCGGCACATAAGCTTCAGGCTGATAGTAGTCATAGTAAGAGACAAAATATTCCACCGCGTTATTGGGGAAATACTCTTTCATCTCACCATAAAGCTGCGCCGCCAGGGTTTTATTGTGCGCCAATATCAACGTAGGTCGCTGCGAGCGTTCAATAACGTTTGCCATGGTAAAGGTTTTACCTGAACCAGTTACCCCCAAAAGCACCTGATGCGCCAAACCGGCGTCCAGATTATCGAGCAGCGACTCAATGGCTTTGGGCTGGTCACCCGCCGGCTTGTATTTAGAAACCAGTTCAAATTTCTTAGCCACGTTCTCTCCTCAACTCGCGTGAAAACCACCAATACGCAATAACAGCAGTAAACAGATTAGCGACCACACCACCAATGAATAAACCGGTTAAGTCAGCGAGTAAACTCCCTAAATATGAGAGTGGTACGAATAAAACAAATAGACGAATGATACTTAACCACAACGCGTTCATTGGCCGGTGCACAGCATTAAAGCTGGAATTGGTCAGTATAATAATGCCCTGTAACCCGTAACCCAACGGCATAATATAAATAAAGAGCTTAACAATGTCCGCAACCGCCTGCTCTTCAGCAAATACCTGAGCTACCCAGTGTGCGGTTACCAGCATCAGTAAATAAATGACCGCCTGAATGGCCAGCACGGCTTGTAACGCCGTCCGGTAGGCTTCTTTCACCCGATCAATACGATCCGCACCATAGTTCTGGCTAATTAATGGCGGCAATGACATGGACAACGCCAGTATAATGACGCTGGCCAGTGACTCCAGTCGGGACCCGACACCGAACGCTGCCACGGCCGGAGCTCCGTAAGATGCGACAATAGCAGTCATCACTGACATAGCTAATGGCGTCAGCATATTGGCGCTGGCTGCCGGCATACCTATTTTTAAAATACCGCGGGCTGACTTAACCCATGCTTGAAAAAAAGCTCGTCCACCCGGCGGTTTGGAAGAAACCAACTTGTTTCTGCGCAGTAACCAAAACACTAAAAAGACACCACTAAACCAGGAAATAACACTGGCAAGAGCGGCGCCCTCAATGCCCATAGCGGGTATTGGACCCCAGCCAAAAATTAAAATTGGGTCAAAAATGGCGTTTGCCAACCCACCGGAAGCCATAATAAGCGATGGTGTTCGTGTGTCACCGGCGGCCCGCAAAACCGCATTCCCAACCATAGGCGTAACCAACATCACGCACCCCAGATACCAGAGCGTCATATACTCTCGTATCAGCGGCATCAATCGTTCCTGTGCCTGCAATAAACTGAAAACCGGGTCCATCAGCAAATAGCCTATGAGTGCCAATGCTGCAACTAGTATGGCGGATACTGAAAGCGCAGAAAAACCATCAAAATGAGCTTCTTCCGGCCTGTCTGAGCCGTATTTACGGGCAATGACAGCAGAAGTGCCTATACCTAAACCTATGGCCAGGCTTATAACGGTGAAAGTAACGGGAAAAGTAAAGCTGACAGCCGCAAGAGGGTCTGTTCCGAGCATACTGATAAAGAAGGTATCGACAACATTGAAGCTAATAAGAGTAGCCACACCGAAAATAACCGGCCAGGTCATTTCCCAGAGTTTTTGTCCTACCGGCGCGCTGATAAGACTTCTTGATGCGTCGGCAGCTGCCATTCAATCCCTCCTCAGTTCGATAGCCAAATAGTGTACATGAGACTGTGCTTTGTGGCTACGGAGAATAGACTTTAGCCACTGCGATCCGTATAGTAATGGGCATTTCAACCCTTGCGAAAAACAGGATCTGAACGTGGATTATCAACTCTCTGATCGTATCAATGCGATTCAACCATCGCCGACTCTGGCGGTTACTCAAAAAGCCAATGAATTACGCCAACAAGGCAAAGATGTTATTGGTCTGGGCGTCGGCGAGCCAGATTTTGATACACCAGATTTTATCAAAGAAGCGGCTATTCAGGCGATTCGCGATGGTAAAACAAAATACACTGCGGTTGATGGTATCGACGAGCTAAAAGATGCAGTCATTAAAAAGCTGCAGCGCGACAATAACCTGAGCTACGAGCGCAAAGAAATTATTGTCTCTGCCGGCGGCAAACACAGTATTTTTAATTTGCTCAGTGCCTGGTTAAACCCGGGTGATGAAGTCATTATCCCCGCACCTTATTGGGTTTCTTATCCGGATATGACCAAACTAGTTGGCGCAGAGCCTGTTATTGTTAAAGCCGGTATTGATCAGCGTTTTAAGATCACACCAGAACAACTGCGCGAAGCCTTGACCGATAAAACCCGGTTAATGTTTATTAATAGTCCGTCTAACCCGGCGGGAACGGCATACACAGCAGACGAACTGAAAGCTTTGGCTGAAGTATTGCGTGACTATCCAAAGGTACTTATCGCCACTGATGATATGTATGAACATATCCTCTGGAGTGATTCGGCTTTTGCTAACTTCCCTATGGTGGCTCCGGATCTTAAAGATCGCACCGTTATCCTGACCGGAGTATCCAAAGCTTATGCAATGACAGGCTGGCGTATCGGTTATGCTGCCGGACCTAAACCTATTATTGCAGCCATGAAAAAAATGCAGTCACAAAGTACTTCAAACCCAACCAGCATCAGTCAGTATGCAGCGGCGGCGGCATTAAATGGTGACCAGAGCTGCATTGACACAATGGTAAGTGCATTTAAAGAGCGTCACGACTACCTGGTAGATGCCTTAAATAGTATCGACGGCGTTAACTGTGTACCCGGTGACGGCACCTTCTACGCGTTCGCACAGGTTGACGAACTAATGGCTAAAGCTAAGGTCAGCAGTGACGTTGAACTTTGCGAAAAACTACTTACCGAAGCAAACGTGGCCCTAGTGCCGGGCTCAGCTTTCGGTACCGATGGTTATTGCCGCCTGTCCTTTGCGACCAGCATGGATGTATTAAAAGAAGCGGTTAAGAGAATTAAAGACTTCTCAGAAAGTTTATAAAATAAAGGTTTTGGCGCCATTTTCCTGAATGAGCGCCAAAACCCTATTAATTGAACAGTCATTCCAGCTCAAATCACGCCAATATTGCCCTTTTCTATTTTGATAGTTTTATTACAAATTACTAAAAGTTCACCTCAGATAAAGTCAATCAGATCCCGATCAATTTAAGCAATGTCAAGCCCGATCAACTTATTTCTAGAAAGATTTTTTGGCGCGTTTTTTAGTCAAATTCACTAAGAAATACACAAGTTGCTGATTCTTCAGGCATTGGTTGGTGACGTAATCACCAACATGAGTGTTTATTCATCAAAATAACATAACCCATTGTATTTTATAGAAATTAAATCACTGCGTTATTTTTTAACCAGACCTAAAAATGCCTTCAAACCCGCATGACTCTTACGACTTAACAGAGTTAAACACAAGGTTATCCACAGATTCCGTGGATAAGATCATGTAGCCGTTATCTACTGCGACATTCAGATATCTGTGGATAATGAGATCAGCGATAAACATAGTACTTATGTTATAGATGAATATTTTACAGTTACTTGACATTGTCATCGACAGCGATTGGCGTATGTTTTAGCGCTAATATGATTAAAAAAGCTATTTTGTCGACTTTTTCGACAACCGAACCGTTTTCCTTTAAAAACCTTCGCAGAATAGTTGACACCCCTGCGTATGAGCTTTAATATTCGCAGCCGTTGAATGTTGTTCCCCAGTAGCTCAGTTGGTTAGAGCGGTGGACTGTTAATCCATGTGTCGTTGGTTCGAATCCAACCTGGGGAGCCAAGCAACATCCAACCTGTTCAATTCCCCAGTAGCTCAGTTGGTTAGAGCGGTGGACTGTTAATCCATGTGTCGTTGGTTCGAATCCAACCTGGGGAGCCACATTTAGAGAGAACCGCCTATACGGCGGTTTTTTCGTTTCTGGACCACAGCCCTGCACTCAGCTCAGTAACAGGCTGCTCAGCGCCTTTAGATATCCACTGAGCTAATTCATCTGCAACATTAGGCCAATATAACCGTTGCGGATTACGTTGGGTTAACCAACTATCAATTGATACACTGTCGATTCGCTTAAGGACATGCGCTAACCCATGCTCCTGCAGTATCTGCGCATTCCATTTTTGCTCAAACTGACCAGTTAAAGGCTTTACTGCAAGCGCTTTGCCCTGACTCAGAGCCTCGCAACTGGTTTCAAACCCCGCATTAGACAAAATAGCCGACGCCTTATTGAAGTGAGCGGCAAACTCCGCTCTCGAGGGTGGGTAACACTCGATATGACCGAGAGACTCGCGCTTAGCCAAGGGATGAAAAAAAGAAAACTCGTAGTTATCTAAAGGCTGCAATTGTTCAATTACATGCCGAGGGTCTTCAAAAGGTAAATACACAACCACACGCTGCATTAAGCCACCACAGTTATTTTCTTCATGCCTGACCACGGGGGGAATAGCATTTCCGGTTGAAAGCCAGTGCATACCGACAGGCTCTGAACAGGGCGCAAATGAAGATATCAGCTTTTTCTGCCACCAGGACAAGCGCCGGAACAATTCGGGCTCCTGAAAAGCATACTGACGACCTAAACCAATACAACGCACTCCGGCTTTTTTAGCAGCCCAGGCAGTTACGGGTTCATAATCTGTGATCACTAAGTCGTAATCTTTTACCGGTAACTTTTTTACATCCTGCCAAAACTGACTCCAGTCATTGTTCAGTAATGTCTTACGTCTTCTTAACCGACCTTTTTCAGTGACAAAAGACAGACCCTGCTGCCACTGATAATCGCCGAAAACATCCATATCGAATAAACCGGCAACATCACGTCCCGATATCAGATAATCAATATCAACATTATATTTTGCAAGGGACTTTGCCATGGTGTGACAGCGACTCAGGTGACCATTACCCGTGCCCTGTATACCATAAAGAATTTTCATATAACGAACTCCGATACGACAATAGCCAGCGAAGCGCCGGCAACAATATCGCTGGGATAATGGACGCCAACCACAACTCGGGAGGCACCAATAGCAGCAGCCCAGCCAAAACAGACTAAGCCAAGATTTGGGTAATACTGATAGGTTACTGTAGAAAACAGAACAGCCGCTGCGGTATGGCCGGAAGGAAAACTGAATTTATCACTGGCGACAACCAAAGCAGCAAAAGATAAATTCAACTCACTGGGTCGCTGACGCCGAAAACTGTTTTTCATTATCCAGTAAGCCGGTAGCTCAAGTGCAAAGGCAAGTAACAGGTGGGCAAAATAGTCGTCGCCGGATTCGTCCAGAAGCCAGGCCATTAGCGCAATAACCAGGTAACCGTAACCGTCACCACTGCGCGACGTCAGCAGTGCAATTTGTCCGGGCAAATCCTTAGCCCGCAAACCAGAAAACAAACAATAACAATAGCGATCAAAACGTTGTAAATAACTGATGAGTACCATGTGGTTTAAAACCCATTTTGGCTTCAGTTGTAGCTACCTTGCCAAGCCTTTATGACACTAAATGAGCAGTTTCGTGAAGAAAGTATGACAATGCACAAATTTTCTCCAAAACACATGCCCTCTGTCTGTTGTTTATGGCGACCAAAACACCGATAATATGCGGTCTTTGTTAAACACAGTATCCGGAAAGGTAAATGACCGATTACTTACTGCTACTGATAGGCACCGTGCTGGTTAATAACTTTGTACTGGTGAAGTTCCTGGGGTTGTGCCCCTTTATGGGCGTTTCCGGCAAACTGGACACGGCAATAGGCATGTCAGCAGCGACCACCTTTGTGCTGACTCTGGCCTCTGTCTGTAGCTACCTGGTAAATCAATACCTGCTTGAGCCGCTCGACTTAATGTCGCTGCAAACGCTCAGCTTTATCCTGGTTATTGCAGTGGTCGTACAATTTACAGAAATGGTGGTACACAAAACCAGCCCGACGCTGTACCGGTTACTGGGTATTTTCCTGCCTCTAATTACCACCAACTGTGCCGTTTTGGGTGTTGCTCTGCTTAACGTCAACGAGCAACACAACTTTGTGCAGTCTATTGTTTATGGCTTAGGGGCCGCTATTGGTTTCTCACTGGTACTTATTTTATTCTCAGCTCTGCGTGAGCGCTTAGCTGCCGCCGACGTGCCGGTAGCGTTTAAAGGTTCAGCTATTGCGATGATAACCGCAGGGCTTATGTCTCTTGCCTTTATGGGCTTTAGCGGATTGGTGAGCGCTTAATGAGTTTATTCGGAGCAGTTATCGCGCTGGGTATATTAGCGCTGATATTCGGAGTGATTCTTGGCTTTGCCGCGGTTAAGTTCCGCGTCGAAAGCGATCCTATTGTCGACCAAATTGATGAAATTCTGCCACAAACGCAATGTGGCCAATGCGGTTACCCCGGTTGCCGCCCCTACGCACAAGCCATCGCCGACGGTGACGACATTAACAAATGCCCGCCGGGCGGCGAAGCGACCATAAAACAGTTAGCCGATTTAATGGGCGTAGAAGCCAAGCCTCTGGATGATGCTCATGGCGAAGAAGACGTTAAAAAAGTCGCGGTTATTCGCGAGGACGAGTGCATTGGTTGCACTAAATGTATTCAAGCCTGCCCGGTCGATGCCATTTTAGGTGCAGCAAAACAAATGCACACGGTTATCGAACATGAATGTACCGGCTGCGATCTTTGTGTTGAACCTTGCCCGGTCGACTGTATCGACATGGTGAAAGTAAAAGCAAAACCCGAAACCTGGCAATGGGATTTGGATACCGTGAAAGAGAACATAAAAGCCAATAGCATTCCGGTTAAGGTGGTGGAATGAGCGACGTGCAGGCAAACAAACATGACTTTAACGCCAATGTGATAGGTCACTTCCCTGGCGGTGTTCATCCTCCTGAGCGCAAGCAGCCGGCCAGCAGCCAGCCCATTCGCAAGCTTACATTACCGCAAGAACTCATTTTGCCGGTGCGCCAGCACATCGGCCCTTCTGGTAAGGTTTTGGTTAAGGTCGGCGAGCGCGTCGATAAAGGTCAGCGTTTAACTGAAGCCGGATTAAGCCAGGGGTTACCCTTGCACGCTCCAACATCCGGCACCATTGCCGCCATTGAGGAGCGCCCTACGGCACATGCATCGGGCTTGCCGGAACAGGCTATTGTCATTCACCCGGACGGCGAAGACCGCTGGGGCAATAAGCATGCACTGCCCGATTATCATGATGTTGAAATTTCACGCTTGCTGGAGCTGATTCAGGAAGCTGGTATTGCCGGTTTAGGTGGTGCAGGTTTCCCTACCGCTCAAAAACTGGCGCAACAAAAACCTCTGAAACACCTTATTATAAACGGTGTTGAGTGCGAACCTTACATTGCCGCAGACGATCGCTTAATGCAGGAACACGCCGATGACATTGTTGCCGGCATTCGCATTTTGCAGTACATAACCCGTTGTGACTCGGTTCTGCTTGCTATTGAAGATAATAAACCTGAGGCCATAAAGGCCATGGCAGAAGCCATTGACGACAACCCGCAAATACAGCTTAAGGTAGTGCCCACCAAATACCCTTCGGGTGGGGAAAAACAACTGATTGAACTGCTTACCGGGCATCAGGTACCGAGTGGCAAGTTGCCGATGGATATCGGTTTATTGATGCAAAACGTTGGCACAGCTTATGCCGTTAAACGGGCAATTATTCATGGTGAGCCATTATTAGAGCGAGTGGTTACCCTGACCGGTGAGTCTCTTAAACAACGGGGCAACGTGTGGGCCTTATTAGGGACGCCAATTCAGCATTTGCTGGATGAGTCCGGTTTTACCCCGGAGAAAAAGCAACGCATTATTATGGGCGGGCCAATGATGGGCTTCACCCTTCCCATTACGGAAGTCCCGGTCATAAAAACCACTAACTGTGTTCTGGCACCTACGGAGAAGGAACTTCCTTCTCCCGGACCTGAACTGGCCTGTATTCGATGCGGCGCCTGTGCCGACGCCTGCCCGGCAACATTGCAGCCGCAGCAATTGCAATGGTTGGCCAAGGCCAAAGACTACGAGTCTCTGGAAAAACACAACTTGTTCGACTGCATTGAATGCGGTGCCTGCGCTTATGTCTGCCCCAGCGAGATACCGCTGGTGCACTATTACCGAAAGGCCAAAGCCGAAGTACGTAATATTGCTCGCGAAAAGGCTAAGGCAGAACAAGCCCGTAAACGTTTCGAAGCAAGGCAGGAACGGCTGGAGCGTGAGAAAGAAGAACGCTTAGAGCGTCACAGAAAAGCCGCCGAAGAACGCAAAAAAATGCAGCAGGAAATGCAACAACAAGCGCAGCAGAAAAACAGCGACGAACCGGAAAGTAAAGCAGACGAAGGCACTGAGAAACCGGCCGGTAAATCAGCTGCGGTTGCCGCCGCTATTGCCCGCGCTAAAGCTAAAAAGGCCGCTCAGGCTGCTAAAGAAAACCCGGAAGAAAGCAACTCAGCCAAAGGAAGTGAGTCATGAGTTTCAGAATTGCATCGTCCCCTCATGGGCATAACCAGCGCAACACCAGCGAGATGATGCGCTGGGTTTGTTATGCACTGGTTCCCGGCGTACTGTTGCACAGCTACTTTTTTGGCTCCGGTATCTGGTTTCAAATTCTTCTGGCCGTGGTGACTGCAATTGCCGCCGAAATGGCCTGCACTGTAGCCCGGGAGCGCCCGGCATTTTCAGCATTGCGCGACAATACTGCCATAGTTACCGCCGTTTTACTGGCCATTAGCATTCCGTCATTAGCGCCCTGGTGGATCATTGTTATAGGGACGTTATTCGCCATTGTAGTCGTGAAACATGTTTATGGCGGCATGGGGCAAAACTTATTTAACCCGGCCATGGCTGGTTACGTGCTTCTTCTGGTGTCATTCCCGGTACAAATGACCAACTGGTTACCGGTTTCAGCCCTTAGTGAGCATTCGCTTAACTTATGGCAGACGTTGCACACCATATTATTTGAATACACGCCTGCAGGCTATAGCGTTGAACAGCTGCGCTCCGGTATTGATGGGGTCACCATGGCAACCCCGCTCGACAGTATAAAAACCGGACTGACTCAGGGTTATACCTTGACTGAAATTTATCAACGCTCAGAATTCAGTTACTTTGCCGGTGCCGGCTGGCAGTGGATAAACCTGGGCTTTTCCGTCGGTGGGTTACTCTTAATTCAGCAACGTATTATCAGTTGGCACATTCCACTCGGCTTTCTTGGTGGTCTTTGCATACCCGCGTTTATCGCACATATATTTGCCCCGGATCTGATGCCCGGACCTATCGTTCACGCCTTAAGCGGAGCAACAATGTTAGGTGCCTTCTTTATTGCCACCGACCCGGTATCTGCCGCTACCTCGAATCGTGGACGGGTTATATTTGGCTTGCTTATTGGCTTCATAATTTTTGTTATTCGCAGTTGGGGCGGCTACCCCGATGCAGTCGCCTTTGCTGTATTGCTTGCCAATATGTGCGTACCGCTTATAGACCGTTATACGCGGCCTGTTGTTTACGGACACGGAGACTGAAATGACGTTGAACAGTATGCAAAAAAACGGTTTATTGTTGGCGGCATTCGCAGTTGTTGCCACGTCTCTGGTTATTGGTGTGCAGGTGCTGACCGAAGACAAAATTGCCATGCAGCAGCAACAGCAGGTATTGCGCACTTTGAACCAACTGATACCACCAACCATGCACGACAACGACTTGTATCAGTCCTGTCGTTTACTGGAGAACCCGGCATTAGGCAGCAGCAAGCCACAACCCTTGTACCGCGCCTGGGCTAACGAAGAGCCGACCGCGCTGGCCGCTGAAGTTATTGCACCCGACGGCTACTCCGGCGCCATTCGTTTATTAGTGGCCATTAAACCCGGCGGTGAAGTCCTGGGCGTAAGAACTCTGCGTCATCAGGAAACTCCCGGCTTAGGCGACAAAATTGAAGTTGAAAAAAGCGACTGGATAAAAAGCTTCGCTGAGAAGCAAGTTCGCGGCGCAGACGACGACCGCTGGGCGGTACAACGCGACGGCGGCATGTTTGATCAATTTACCGGTGCCACTATTACACCCCGCGCCGTGGTTTCGGCAGTAAAACGGGCGACTTTAGAACTTCAGCAACAAGCTGACGTTCTATTTAATGCCGACTTACCTCACTGTCAGGAGGTTCAGGAATGAATGAATACAAACATTTAACCAAGCAAGGCTTATGGGACAATAACCCAGCGTTAGTTCAGCTATTAGGCTTATGCCCATTATTAGCGGTTACCGCTTCGGTGACCAATGCCCTGGGTCTTGGACTGGCCACCTTGTTTGTTCTGGTTGGCTCTAACGTTACCGTGTCTCTGGTGCGCGACTTTGTGCCATCGGAAATTCGTATTCCGGTCTTTGTTATGGTTATCGCCACCTTTGTTACCATTATTCAATTACTGATGAACGCCTACGTCTTTCAGCTGTACCAGTCGTTGGGTATTTTCATTCCGCTTATTGTCACCAACTGTGCCATTATTGGCCGCGCAGAAGCTTACGCCTCGAAAAACCCATGGCAACGCGCCGCCTTCGACGGACTGGCAATGGGCGCAGGCTTTGCCTTAGTGCTCGTGGTACTCGGGGCAATACGCGAGATTATAGGTAACGGCACGCTGTTTAATGGCGCAGAACTCTTGTTAGGTGACTGGGCTTCACAGTTGCGCATTGAGCTATTCACGGTGAATTACCCATTACTGCTGGCGATACTGCCACCCGGAGCCTTTATTGGTATGGGCTTTATTATTGCGTTGAAAAATAAAATAGATGCAGTACGCAGCGCCCGCGCTGAAAAGAAAACCGTAACCCGTGCACGGGTTACTGCCTGAAAAATATAACAACAAATGACTTATTATGAATAAAACCAAGCGTTACGAAATTTTAAGCCGACTACGGGACAACAACCCCAATCCAACCACAGAGCTGGAGTACAACTCCCCTTTTCAGTTATTGATTGCGGTTTTGTTATCCGCACAGGCTACCGACGTTGGGGTTAATAAAGCCACTCGTAAACTCTTTCTCGCAGCGCCTACCGCAGAAACAATGCTGGCTCTGGGTGTGGATGGCATAAAAGCATATATAAAAACCATCGGCCTGTTTAATTCCAAAGCCGAAAACGCCTACAAAACCTGTAAAATTTTGGTCGAGCAATACGGTGGCGAAGTACCGGAAGACAGAGCGGCGCTGGAAGCCCTGCCCGGTGTTGGTCGTAAAACCGCAAACGTGGTCTTAAATACCGCCTTCGGCTGGCCGACTATTGCCGTGGATACGCACATATTCCGGGTGTCTAACCGAACCAAACTGGCACCGGGGAAAAACGTCAAAGAAGTAGAAGAAAAGCTGATAAAAGTGGTGCCGACGGAATTTAAAGTCGATGTACACCACTGGTTAATTCTGCATGGCCGTTACACCTGCATAGCCCGCAAGCCAAGGTGTGGTTCCTGCGTTATTGAAGACTTATGCGAGTTTAAAGAAAAAACCAGCGATTGAGCTTATTACAGCTCAATCGACGACGGTTTAGTCAGTTGTACAATAACCCGGCGGTTAATCTGACGGTTTATCTCATTGTCGTTGGATTTAACCGGACGATCTTCACCATGAGCGACGGTTTTAATCCTCTCGGCGTCTATGCCACGCTCAATAAAAAACTGCTGAATTTCTTTCGCGCGCTGTTCGGTTAATTCCTGGTTTGGCCCACGTGCACCAAGCGAATCGGTATAAGCATCTACCAGAACCAGTTCCAGCTCATTATCCACCTGAAGATAGTCGCTAATCTGTTTAAGCTTTCGTTGCGAAGCCATCGTCAGTTTTTCGCTGTCGGCTTCATGGTTCAGCACCGTGTATGCAATATCGTCAAAGCTAAACGGCAATAGCGCATTTACACAGCTCATAAAGTCATCATAAGTACGACGAAAGTTCACCGACGACAAAGACACCGCCACCTGATCACGGTTGTTGTACCAGTCATCATAGAAAAACGTAGGATACCGACCTTTATCCAGCTCGCTCAACAAGGTCCATGCAAGCTGCTTACGTAACTCACCGTCAAATTGCTTGTACAGCTGCATACTGCCAATGCGGTAACTGGACTCACCGGGCTGCCAGCGCGGAGGCACCGACTCAATAGCAGACACACCATAGCTGTCCGGTAACTTCTGCATCTCCATTTTCATGCGCAGGTTAAGTTCTTTACTCGCTTCACTTTGAAACCGCACCTTACCGTAGCGAGGAATTTCATGTTCCATCTCACAGGCTAAGCGGTTCTTTTCACTGATCTGCCAGGCGGAGTTATCCAGGTTTGCACTGTAGTGCCTGACTGAGTTTGCTTGTGCCTGCCCGCTTAATAGCAGCAGCGAGGCTGAAACAGCAGTCAACATCGGCCAATTTTTCATAAGCGCCCCTGATTTATTTCTGATAAGTCTGTTATCGGCAAGCATTGCGGTTGCTTTAGTATTTCTGCAAGCAGAACTCCGTTATCTTTGGCATAATGGCGTTATGTTTTATTCACTACGGAAATTCTATGTCAGACAGCTCTAACTCGCTTATGAAACAACGCTTTCGCGGCTACATGCCGGTAGTCGTCGATGTCGAAACAGCGGGGTTTAACGCAAAAACCGATGCGTTACTGGAAATAGCTGCCGTCTTGCTGGATTTCGATGACGACGGAATACTCAAACCGGTCGATTCGGTTCATTACCACGTAAAACCTTTCGAAGGTGCCAACATTGAACAGGCGGCTATCGACTTTAACGGTATTGACCCGCACTGCCCCTTGCGCGGCGCCGTAGAGGAAGGTGAAGCTCTGCGTGAGCTTTTCAAGCCTATACGAAAAGCACAGAAAGCCGCAGGTTGTCAGCGGAGTGTTTTAGTGGGACATAACTCAAACTTTGATCACGGCTTTATGATGGCCGCCTCTGAGCGTGCCAATTTAAAACGTAACCCGTTTCATCCTTTTGTTAGTTTTGATACCACGTCGCTGGCGGCAATGACCTTAGGGCAAACTGTACTGATTAAAGCCTGCCAGGCCGCCGGTATTGAGTTCGACGGTAAACAAGCACACTCAGCCTTATATGACACCGAACGCACCGCAGAGCTCTATTGCTGGATGATTAACCGCTGGAAGGAGTTAGGTGGCTGGCCGCCGGAATCACGTCAGGATAAAAGTTAACTGTACACTCAAAATTCAGACATAAAAAAGCCGCTCAAACGAGCGGCTTTCTCAATTCAGTAAACGCTTACAGTTTGTCAGCGTTTTTAGACAAGTAAGAAGCTACGCCTTCTGCGTTTTCTTTCATGCCTTCTTTACCTTCTTCCCAGCCTGCTGGGCAAACTTCGCCGTGCTTCTCGTGGAAGTTCAGTGCGTCAACCATACGCAGCATCTCGTCGATGTTACGGCCTAATGGCAAGTCGTTAACGACCTGGTGACGAACCATGCCTTCTTCATCAATTAAGAATGAACCACGGAACGCAACGCCAGCTTGTGGGTGTTCAACGTCATACGCTTTACAAATGCTGTGACGAACGTCAGCAACCAACGGGTATTTCACCTGACCAATACCACCAGCGTCGGTTGACGTATTACGCCATGCGCTGTGAGTAAACTGAGAGTCAATTGATACACCGATGACTTCTACGCCACGTTTTTTGAATTCGTCTAAACGTTTATCAAATGCGATTAGCTCTGAAGGACATACGAAAGTGAAGTCCAACGGATAGAAGAAAACCACTGCTTTTTTGCCTTTGATGGCATCTGACAGTTTGAAATCTTCAACAATTTCACCTGAACCTAATACTGCTGCTGCAGTAAAATCAGGTGCCTTACGACCTACTAATACAGACATCGATTCTCTCCATTTAATGTTGAGTGTGTTAAATCTTCACCTGTAGTGATGGGGGTGCCTCAATGAAAAAACAAGGTCACTCACGACATTCACTACAGACTGTCTACTATTTGCTTAAATTCTATTCAGCTGAAGGCTACTTATTCCGCTGAAGGCTCCGGATGACGCTCTGCAACTTCAGAAACCAATTCTTGCAGTTCGCCGTTCTGAAACATTTCCATAATAATATCACAACCGCCGACCAGTTCACCCTCAACCCAAAGCTGCGGGAAAGTTGGCCAGTTTGCGTACTTAGGCAGTTCTGCACGGATATCCGGGTTTTGCAGGATATCAACGTAAGCAAATGCCTGCCCACAGCCCATTAAGGCTTGTGATGCTTGTGAAGAGAAACCACAGCTAGGCAACTTCGGAGAGCCTTTCATGTACAACAGGATTGGGTTTTCTTCGATTTGCTGCTTAATTCTGTCAACCGTTTCCATAACACCTCTGCTTAATATAATGGTTGATTAAAACACTCAGGTATTTTAACACAGCCTATAAAGTTTTGTCCTAAATTGGAAGATTTCCTTGAAAAGCAATCCAGTCAGCCCTATATATCGTAAGGTATAACAAGAAAGAACCTGCACAAGTTAACGTGCAGGTCGCACATTTGCACTCATAAAGAACGGAGAGAAAAAATTATGGCATTTGAACTACCGGCTCTTCCATACGAGAAAAACGCTCTGGCGCCGCACATTTCAGAAGAAACTCTGGAATACCATTATGGTAAGCATCACGCAACTTACGTGAGCAAACTGAACGATGCGGTTAAAGGTACCGACCTTGAAAGCAAGTCTCTGGAAGACATTATTAAGTCTGAAAAAGGCGGCCTGTTCAACAACGCTGCACAGGTATGGAACCACACTTTCTACTGGAACTGCCTAAGCCCGAACGGCGGCGGCGAACCAACAGGCGCGATTGCTGACGCAATTAACGCTAAATTCGGTTCTTTCGACAAATTTAAAGAAGAGTTCAACGCAAGCGCTGCCGGCAACTTCGGTTCTGGCTGGACATGGCTGGTGAAAAAATCTGACGGTTCTGTTGACCTGTTCAACACAGACGACGCAGATACCCCAGTTGCGCACGATGGCGTAGAGCCACTGTTAACTGTTGATGTGTGGGAACACGCTTACTACATCGACTACCGTAACTCTCGTCCTAACTACTTAGAAGCTTTCTGGAAGCTGGTAAACTGGGACTTCGTAAACAAGAACTTTGCTTAAGGCAAACTTGTGAATGATTAAAAAAGGCGCCGTTTGGCGCCTTTTTTGTTACTAAAATATATTATCCAACTGCTCGCGATAACGGTCAAACGCTTCAAACTGCGGCATATGACCAAGGCCTTCCAGCTCATACAAATAACCATCAGGAATTTGCTCAACCACTATTTCGCCTAATTGGTCGTAGCGGCCCAGCTTATAATCAACGCCGTCTTTTTTCCAGCCACGCCCGGGGCCGGTGGTGTCACGGGTTCCCAGAATTAAATGCGTTGGTACCGTTAATTGGTCAAACTCGTTAGATACATTACCGGTAAAAATCATGTCGTAAGTCAACGCGTTATTCCAGGCTACCAGATCCCAGTCATCGCCGTTTATCCAGCCTTCGTGAATTTTAATTAACGCTTCGTAATCCTCTGACCATTTACCGTCATAGTAATTTTTCTTCTGGTAGGCCCGAACTTTATCAATGGTTTTGCCCTGCTCGTTCTCATAAAAGAAGGCCGGATCTTTGTATTGCACATAATGCAAATAGTCTTCCAGGCCAACCGGGTTAACCAACACCAGTTTCTCGACATTGTCGGCGTGGTTCAGGGCATAGCGGGTAGCCAGCATGCCGCCCATGGAATGACCCATCACAACAAGCTTATCGATTCCAAGCGACTCCACTAACCCTTTAGTGTTATCTGCCAGAGCTTCGAAGGAAAACTGATAATGCTCCGGTTTAGAGGACTTACCAAAACCGATTTGATCCGGCATAAGTACCCCGTAGCCTTTTTCGTGAAGATAATTAGCGGTCTTTTCCCAATAATCGGCTGCGAAATTTTTTCCATGCAGCAACAAAACCGTCGGCTGTTCGCCTTTCGCCGGTAAGTGCATATAAGCCATTTCCAGTTTCTGTCGCTGGCTGTCAAATTCAAAGGTATGAACTTCAAAAGGGTAAGAATAACTACTTAAGCGAGCGTCGTATTTCGGGGCGTGCTCGTCAGCAGTAGCTGAGGCTGTCAGCCCGAATAGAAAAACGGTAAACACGGTATAAATCCAGGTACGCATGTGCAAGTCCTTAGTTTAAATTTTAATCGTCACTGTTTCGATCAGGGTCTTCAACTGCCATTAGCGTCTTATGTAAGGCCAACAACTCATAGTAATTTTCAATTTCAATGTTCATATTTCATTTCTTATACTTTTTCTGTTGCGCCACTTCAACGAAGTTGACTATTTTTTTCAGCTGTACGGCCCGGTAAGGCATTAATAGAAGTCAAAATCTCACGTGTGATTTTTTTGCGTTTTGCAAGATCAGCTATCCGGTTCGGTGTGTCTATGTTCAATGCGAAAAACACCGGACCTTCAGGCCATTCCACCCAGCCTACCCACCAGCCAAAACTGCCTTCCCAACCGGTTTTTGCTCGCAAAATCCAGTTCCGATCAGCTTCAACAATCATCAGATCTTTTATTAGCCGTTGATGTTCTGCCGCAAAAGGCAGCTCGTTACGGTAGAGCCTTTGCAAAAAGGCAATCTGTTCATTGGCAGAAATAGCCAACTGACCATCCAGCCAATAATTACGGACATCGTCAGACGGGTCTGCATTTCCATAATCAATGCGCTTTAAGTAGCTTTTCGCTTTTTCGGCTCCAATATCCTCCGCAAACTGCTGATAAACCCAAACAGTCGAGTTACGTATAGCTGAGCGCAGGTTCTGGTCACTATTATGTCCGGCAAAATTTCGCTCCACGCCATCCCATTTAAACACCTCAAACTCATCCTGAACGACGCCAGCATCAAGGGCCAAAAGTGTGTGTGGGATCTTAAATGTTGAGGCTGGCGAAAACCGTTTTGCAGCTCTTTCTTTATCAAACACCAGAGTCGTCTGCTCGCTATCACGTCCATCGACTACGACAATGGTGCCCTGGACTTCATATTTTTCAAATACGCTTCCCCAATCAGAGCGCTCCTGAGTCTCCGCACAAACGGGAACGGCAAAGCTCAATATAAAAAGCACGAGTAAGCTAATTTTCATGTTGTCTCCAAAAGGTCTGGCGCTGCGTTTTTATTCTATGGCTTAATTAACGGGCATCTGTGGAAATGGTGCTTCGACAGTCCTTGGCTTCCACAACTATTTACTACACCATAGCCAGCAAGAGTACCGCAATAAAATTTACGTTACACGAAAGTGACGCTGGCCGCTCGGGCGGCTACACTGTGCATTATTACTCGCTTTAACGGAGGCTCTATTATGCACGGCAGCTCACTTGGTCAAATCGGCAACTATCTGCGAGAAAAATGGGCCTCCCCGCGTCGCATTCGGTTCTGGCTGTTGGTACTGATTATTCTCTACACCTTGCTGGGCTTTTTTGCCCTACCCTGGGTAATCCAGTACGTTGCGGTGAATACTGCTAAAGAAGATTTTGGCCGTGAGTTGCGCATAGAGTCGGTGCACACTAACCCGTATACACTAACGCTTAGAATGAACGGCGTTACGCTAAATGACAAAGATGACCGGCAGTTACTTGGCTGGGGCAATCTGTTCGTCAACCTGGAATGGTCGAGCATTATTGACCAAACCTGGACTTTCGAAACAATTCGCATAGACAAGCTAATGATTCAGGAAGAACGCTTTGCCTCAGGTGAAACGCGCTTATCCCGTCTCACCGCCGAACGCTCTGGCCCAAAATCGGAGAAAAAAGAATCTGCGGAAATGCCTGCCTTACGCATCAGAGACTTTAAGTTGGAGAACGGTGTTCTGCGTTTTGCTGACAATCTAAAAGACGTAACAGCTGCTGACGATGCCGAACCCAAACAGGTGTCACTGGCTCTGCAGAACATAGGCCTTTCCGTAAAAGATTTCACCCTACAAAATGACGCGAGCTTCCCGATACGCCTGAATGGTCAGCTTACAAAGGGCGGTAAACTCGCCTTCAACGGAACTTTTCAATTATTGCCGAGCCCAGCTCTGGAAGGAAATGCCGAAATTAACGAGTTGGCGTTTAAGCAGGCAGCCCCTTACCTGCAGCAATTTATGAACGTGCAGCTTGAAAACGGAACACTGACCCTGAATGGGAAAATGAGTACCAATGCACAACAACCTTTTGCTTTTAAAGGCTCTGCCAGCATTAATACACTGAACATCAAAGAAGCCTCTAACGACGAGACTCTCCTTGGATGGGATAGCCTTAAAACCGAACAGTTTGATTTGAACATAGCAAACAACGAGATTGAAACAGCGCCCATTGTCGTTAAAGGCTTGTCCGGTCGGGTGGTCATTAACCAGGACAAAACCACTAACTTCGGACAACTTGTCGTTGATGCGCCGGCCGACACAAAAGACGATACGAGTAAAAGCGAGGAAACCAAACCGTTCGGTATCACTATAGAAGGTGTTGAGCTGTCTGACGGCGACATTCAGTTTTCCGATAACTCTCTGCCGCTGCCCTTCTCTACAAGTATTCACACACTAAGCGGAGAGGTATCGACTTTGAGTTCCGATTCGTCTGAGCCGGCACGGGTGAAGCTTGAAGGTGAGGTTGCAGAATATGGCCTGGCACAGGTAAACGGTACCGTTCACGCCTGGCATCCAACGCGCCAGACGACTATTAATGTCAGATTCCGTAACCTTCAGATCCCGGAGTACTCTCCTTATACCGTGAACTTCGCTGGCCGAAAAATAGCAGACGGCACGATGGATCTTGATCTCGACTACACCGTTAATGAGGAGAAGCTAGACGGACAAAATAACTTGGTGCTACATGACCTGAAACTGGGCGAAAAAATGGAATCCAGCGACGCGATGGATCTCCCCCTGGACCTCGCCATTGCATTGCTGCAGGACAGCGACGGTGTCATTGACCTAAACCTTCCGGTGAGTGGGGATGTTGGCAACCCGAAGTTCGACTTTGGCAAAGTTATTCAACAGGCCGTTGGGGACGCTATTAAGTCCGTCGTTACCGCACCTTTCAGCTTTTTGGCTAACCTTGTGGGCGCGGACTCAGAAGAAATGGGTAAAGTCGAGTTTCCGGAGGGGCGTACCAATTTACTCCCTCCCCAGCGTGAACGCCTCGCTAAGCTTCGTGAGGCCCTCAATGAACGTCCTGCTCTGGCTCTCGAACTAGCCGGTCCATTCAACCGGGCTTTCGATGCTCCGGCTCTGAAAGAAGATAAAGCAACGAAAGTTTTACAGCAACGTCTGGCGGAAGAAGGAAGAGAGGTAGAGGAGCCAAGCCTGACAAGCGAGTCGAGTCAGGACGCTATGGAGGCAATATTTTCCTCTCATTATCCGGACACAGAACTCAAAGCCCTGAAAGACCGTTTCACTGAAAAACAAAGTGAATCATCCGATGAAGCGAAATTCGATGCACTGGCCTATCGAAACCACTTAGCTGAAAAGGTTATAGCAGCGCAGTCGATTACAAATGAGGAGTTCAAAGCCATTGCAAATGCACGTGCAGAGGCTGTACGCGACGCTTTGGTCAACAATCCTAAGAGCGGTATATCTGCTGACCGGGTGCGTATTAGAGAGCCTCAGGAAGTCGATTCAGTAGAAGGCGAACGGATTGCCATGGAACTTGCTGTTACAACGGATTAAGCCGCCCGCGCTGTTGGAGCACAGCAATATTCGTCAGCAAGGACGCTGTCGATAGAACTGACATAACAACCGGTAAACCTCGGGCATGTGCTCTTTCATGTTCTGAGGGTCTTCAAAAAAGGTTTCGCTACATACCGCGAAAAATTCAGCCGGGCTGGTTAACGAATAGCCATCAAGCGGTAACGGCCTATGATGGATAGAATCGCTCTGCAACCTCTCCCAGGCCGCCGAAAAAATATCGTGCCATTCGCCGGGCTTCATATCCGGATGCATAGGCGGCGCACCGTTAGCACCATCGCGCAACATATCGAGTTTATGAGCAAACTCATGAATAACAACATTACTGGCTTTTCCATGACGAGCATGAGGCCCTGTTTGACATACCGACTGCCAGGAGAGAATTAACGGACCACGCAGCCATGCTTCACCGCTTAACCCAGGGCTTTGAGGGTGAACAACGCCGTCGTCGCTACGATACGGACGATTAGGAACAAAGTCCCCTTCATAAAGAATAATGCTATATAAATGATCGTACCAATCTAACCCAAGGTGCAGAACAGGTACGCAGGCCATGGTCGCTATTTTTAGGCACATCGCATCGGTGAACTGAAAATCCCCGCCTGAGGCAAAGTTTTTACGAACCAGAAAACGGAACGCCATATCTCGCAGAGCATCGCGCTCCGCCCCTTGATAGCGCGCCATTACCGGCCAGTCTGCTACCGCTGACTCCCATTCACTTTCTGTGAAACCCATTTTTCTAATGCGTCTGTTCTCAAACCAATTACGTAATCGCTTAAACATGGCGTCCTCGACGTTGAACAGAAACGCAATAGTGAAATTGATTAACTACTTGGTTTCGCAAAGGTTTGCACTCCTGTCCCTGAAAATACCCAGCCGCTTAAACCATCCTGGTTAATCTGAATGGCCATAAAGTCTTTGCCGTATCGTATACGTTTAACGTCATGAGCAGTTCCGGCCGGAACATCGAATACAACGTTGCATGCCGACTTATTGGAGTAGCCACATTCCCAATTGCTGTATGCCGAGACAGCTTCCGTAATTTTTACTTTATTGCCGCGATCACTAGCAATATCGGCAGCCCATAGACCCAATATCACCAGGCAAATAGCGATGATTATTCCAATACTCAGTTTCATTCCCAGCCCAGCTCTTTATATGTCTTTTTATCCTGCTCCGGAAAGCCACTTATGTATTCTCCCCAGCCCATATACTCGTAATATTTGGTCATAGCTTCAAAGTAAGATGCGGCTTCACAGGTCCAGGTAAGTTTCGCTCCAGGCTCTAACAAGCCACGGGCACTGTCACCACGGCGGCCGGAAAGACAAAACGTCTGTGACTTTTCACCTTCAGTCCATAGTTCGTGTTTCATAACCTACTCTTCAACTCAGCGACAAACTCATCGAGAGACCTGCCTATATCGAAAACACCAAAGTCAAAATCAACGTAGTAAACAGTACCAACGGAATTTGTAAAAAGCACGTTATCGCCTAAGGTGACGGCAAAAGGGTTGAGCTCCATGCCATTAAGGTAGGGTTTGTAAGCATTAACTATCTGCTCTTTATCTTTCTGGGGAATCTGTTCAATAATTTTCAGATTTTTATCCGGTATTGTTTTTGCAAGTTCCCGATACAAAGACACATCAATAAACTTTCCTACAATATCTGTGTTGTGCTCAGGGGGCGTCAACGGTATGTCCTCTGTATTCCATAGAGTCGAAGGGGACTATCTTACCTGTTGAAATTAAAACATTACCAGCACCTTTACTTAACTTGATGACTCTTTATATCAACAATTCAAGGGTTAGGTGCTGAACTTATCGAAAGTACTTAGCAGAGGTGTATTCGGGGAGCAAAGCGCTGAGGTTAGTTCTCAGCGCTGTTATCAGACTCTTCTGACTTAGCCGTCTGTTCCAGCATTTTCTCGCGGAAATTGTCCAGGCCTTTCATGACTAAATCGTAGGTTTTGTCGACACCACTTTCGACTTCGCCTTCATACGCTTGTAAGCCTGTAAGAATATTTTTGGCGTCGCTAAAGCCTTTTTCAATACCGCCAGTAATAGCTTCCATGAAGTTATTCAGAGTGTCTTCTTCCGATTCGCCCGGGTTCATTTCTTTGTAACGACCATAAAAATTGGTGGCAAAAGAAACAATGCGATCAGCCGTAGCCTCAGAAGAAGTATCAACACCGGAATCGTAAATTTTCTGCGTGGCGTTTTTGCCCATTACTGGTTCTAGCTCGGCGTTAATGCCTTCCAGCGCCGTTTTATACAGTAAGCTGAGCGAGTCATTATTACTGTTCAGCGATACCCGTTCATGAGCACGCAAAATGCCGGCGTTGTTTGCCTGCTTAGACTGCGCTGCCATCTCTTTCATGCTGTTACGGTTATCGTCGGTTTTTGCAGTGCTGTTCTGCTTACCAGAGCCCGTTACAGAGGTGCTATTACCTGTAGTAATTGACATAATATTGCTCCTGAAAAGTTCGGCTATAGCTTGATTTTAGTATAGCCCGTAACTTGTTAACGGCAGCTACTGGTTAAAGTTTAATCTTTTTCCAGAGCAGCATTGACCAGCCCAAGTATGCTCACTACTAGCTATTGATAACCACTTTCTCAGCATTTGGAAATAACGAGCCAGCTCGGTTAAACACCACGTCGGTATGCTTTTTCGACAGAGTGATATCAATTGCATTTGAGCTTTGATTGAAAACGGTCACAATTCTGTCAGCTTTCTGAATACGAGCTACCTTGTGTTTGTTAATGAGTTTCCCCAGCGAAGGCACGACCCTGGCCAAAGGAGTATGAAGAATCCGTACAGAGTCTCCCGTTTCTTGCAAAACATGTTCGGGATTATTTAAACGCGATGAGCGAAGCATAAAGAGAACAACAACTAATGAAAGCGGCCCTAATAAGCTTAGTAAGTAAAAATACTCCATTCGATACTCCTTTTCTTTTTTGTTGCCCTCATCAGACAAGGTATCAGCTACAGATTGAAGAAACGAGGCAAGGCAGATAGCGCTTACAGCTTCAAGATCCCTCTCTTCCATTCTCCTGATAATCACCGAAACCTCCCGAAATTTAATACTACTGCGAGTGTCACCAACTCAAGCTCCAAGTAATGGTCGTTGCTTCAAGCTATGGTATTTCAGCGCCATCTGGAGGCAATGACTTAATGGTCCGCTCGCAGGATACGCACTTAAGGGGATGACAATAGCTCTTTTTCCTTCGTACTGGAATTCATCCGGGTAGATCTCTTTAAAGGTTTCGACCAAGACAGTCTGACAATGAAAGTAAACCCTAATGACATCGGGATCTTTTGGCTTCCAGTCCATTCGAATGGTACTACCGCCCTTCACTAGATAGCTAGGCTCACCCCACTTGAGAGTCTCTTCAACCGCGCCCAAAGCATTTTCTTCGGCTACTGAAAAAATTAGGCTGCGAACATTTTCAAGCTGCCTTTGTGCCTCTACCGGGTAGGAAGCAAATTTGGCTTGTGTCTCGGCGCAAGCGTTTGATACTTTCAGGTGTGTTTCATCTATTTCTGACATTGCGCGCCTCCAGCTTGTAGACAGCTGTTACGAGTACCAAAACAACAATTACGGCTATAAGGGCTGTCATAATTTGTTATCTTCTAAAAGACATATAAGGCGCATACTGTCATAAACCACACAACTGAGAGTGCTAAAACTGACCTTAGGTTAGCTGAATTCGCATTCGTTTTTACTAGAATATAACCAGAATATAGGGCTGGAACTACAGCCAAAAAGCCGCCAACACAAAATCCCATAAAAAAACCAGCAATTTTAGCCCAACCGTCACCAGTCAAACTTACTACTAGAAAAATAACAACAGCCAATGCTGCGGAGGCTAAGAGTAAGTTGAAAGACAGTTTTTCCGCCCGTTTAAGATCCATTGAGTTCAATAATAGCTCCTTAACTCATAACCTTTGAACATACGGGTGGACACTTAGTGGACATTTAGTAATTAAGCGCTAAATAACTCCCGAAACAAACGCTCTGACTCTTTTAACCCTTCCTCGGTGAACACAACAGACTTTGCCTTACCGACCGGATTACCAATAAGTCCTTTTTCATGAAGTCGGTTCATTGCATCCCAATCAAAAGACTTCCAAGCTCGACTGCCATCATGCAGTGTTAGATATAGCAAAGCCAAAACGGACTCGTCGATTTTATCTTCGTCAATTGCCATAGATTATCCTCCCATGATGGCCTTGTTTAATGGAGAACTTAGCGGTTTACTATACGGCTTATCCAAAAAAACAACAAAACTCGTCTTCACTTACAACTTTAAAGACCTGGTCAATTGTTTTTACCTGGCTTTTGGGCTCATAGGCATGCCACTTTAAATCACTCCGCATCCAGTAAATTTTCCAGACACCCTGACTGCGAACAAAGGTTGATTTCGCGATATCCAAATTCTGATATTCCGATGGATTATTCCAAACTGGTCGAGTTTCAAAAATAAAAATAGATTGCTTTTCCACGCACCAGCCAATATCTAGCTCACTTCTTATACTTGCCGGTGGCCTGTGCTTAGCAAGGAATGCTTCTCCAGCCTTCTCTATTTTCTTAACCTCAAATTCAGTTAAAGCCATATTTTCCCCAGTTCAGGACTGTACTCGCTCAGAGTTGGTAAAAGAAGTCATACCAACGCAAAGCTTTGCGGCAATTTAGGAACCACGCAGCGATGGAAAATTTGTCCGTCAACAGCGGCTTGGTTAAATTGCTACCGTTCACCCTCCAGCTCATGCCATAACCGTAAAATGATGATAGCACTCACATGTACTGAATAGCGGACAACATACTTGCCAAAAATCATGTCACGGATGGAATCAGGTATCGGCGCCAATTCAACCGGTGCTCCCATTCTGGGGAAGTCTGGTAGTAATCCAATTTTGCTAACCAGCTCTGCGGCTATCCTGCCTGCCGCAGGAGGATTGTAAACTGCGATAAACTCCCTGAGACGTTTCAAATCTTCAATGGCTTCATCCGTGTAAACCAGTTTCACTTAGCTGACCTCGGCGCATCCTGCTCGTTTTCGGTTCCCCAGCTATTGAGCCAACCATGGACCTCGCTGGCATCGACTACCTTTCCTTGGGCAGCCGACTCCATTGCCCCGAGCGTTTGCTGCCAACGTTCCTGCTCACGTTGCTGCTTTTCAATGTATTCTGATAGTGCCTGATTGATTACCCAGCCTTTACTCCGGTGAAGTTTGCCGGCGATTGCTTCCAAGTGTTGTTCAACTTCTGCCTGAAGACGAACGGTAGTGACGCCCATGATTGCACCTCCAATTCCGATGACTACATTGTATTACAGCATAAGCAACGAGGATCAGCAAAAAAATTAACGCTCGCAACACCGGGCAATTTGGAGCGAAGTGGAAAATTGCTCCGAATGCTTGCGCTTGTTATACGTGACCTGAACCATATTCTCTATGTCCAAGTTCGGCCAGAAGCGGGCATTCAGAAAATAAAACTGTCGAAAGGTGCTATCAGCTAAAACTAACCCACCGACATCGTAAAAATAAATTTTCAATAAGCCTTCTATATTATCAACTCACATATCGGCTTATCTGTTTCATATATCCAAGCTCACCCCAAAGAGCTTTATTTCCGACCACGTAAAAGTTTTGCTTTGCTCTGGACACTGCGACGTTCAATAAATTCACACTACCCGTTGCCCAGCGTCTAGCACCATCTTGAGCAGGACTAGGAGCACCAAGCAGTAAAATAACGGCTTTAGCTTCTTTCCCCTGAAAAGTATGCACTGTACCGATATTGTAACTAATCCAATCACTCGGTTCACTAATGCCTAATTGGGCAAGCGTGTCTTTTTCATTTTCCATCCGCCAACGCATTTTCTCAGCAACGATTTTGAACGGCGTAATAACAAAAATGTCGGGATCATTCGCAAAGTGCTCACATGCTTGCAGGAGCATCTTGCATACGTGCTCACCTTCTTCAGGACACCACTTTTCTTGCGCCCCACCTCTTACATCGAACCAAGCGCTCTGGCTATCAAAAAGGTCTGTAATCTCGGATTCCTTTCTGACGTTTGCATGAACCATCAAACCGCTATAGGCCAATTTGTTTGATATTGAAAACATCGGATCTTCACAGCGTCTATGAACAAGTAGCGGCGTTCCAATTCTGATTTCACTTAAATCCCTCGGAATTGTTGTGCCATAGATATTAGCTGCATCCGATAATGTTTGAACGGAGGCTTCAGGCGCAGCCCAATCATCAGGATCTACACCTAAATGTTTCGATATGCTTTCAACAATGGAAGGCGGAAGCATAACGACAGGTTCAATTTGCAGAGGATCGCCAACGCTCATTACGCGCTTCGCTCTATAGATTGCCCCAATCGCTTGCTGAGGCGGGGCTTGTCCTGCTTCATCTATCAGCAGCCAACCTAAACTTTCTTTAGGCAAACGCTCCAGCATTCGTCCTACTGACGCGAAGGTGGTAGACATCACAGGAACAGTTAAGAACGCGCTCGACCATAGATGAGATAACAAATGCTGCCTGTCTTCGGGAAGCGAAGTACCCTTTAAACACGCAAAATAAACCGCCAAGTTTTGGCGAAGCTTTTTACTTGAAGCATCAATGAAAGCTTTGTGTAGTTTAACTGCGGCGACAAAAACATCATCACGCAAACGCTGCGCTTGATCCGTAAAGTTAGGCGTAAATACTTGTTGCTCTTCGTGAGAGTGCAGCCATAAATCTGGTGCAACCAATTTACCGCCACAAATGCTGGAGTATTTTTCTAGCTCTAATAGCGCATCGCTTAATTTTCTTTCTAACGACTTCTCTTTTGATTGCGCTTCCACGAACTGCGTTTCGAGCTGCTTCAGTTTTTGTGCCGCCTCTTCACACTTAACCAATATATCTTTATATACCTGCCTTAGTAAGGCGAGCCTGGACAAAACTTCGTGATGATATTCCTTCCATGATCGCCAATCTGACCGAGAAAATATTCGCTTAAAGAAACCGGGCTTTTTAGATAGAGATAATTTTTCTTGATCTTCCTGTGAACGAACATCAGCTTTAGCTAAATTAAGATCAGAAGACAAAACAGTCTCTTGTTCTTTTGCGCCAGAGATTAACTCCTGCAATTCAGCTTGCTTGATTTTATTGTTTGCAAGATCATCCTTTAATTTTCCGGCTAGATGATAGTTCTCATAAGCACCCTGCGCAGAAGAGGTCATTTCTTCAGAAGCGTCGAGAGCTGCACTAAATTCTTTCCTTGCCTTTTCCCACCTAGTTTTTGCTTCTTCTAAATTTTGTGGAGGGTCACACTCACTGATGATCTTTGGAATAATATCATTTCCATCATCATCGACCTCAAAATTCAATTGCCCAGTGATGTACTTAAAATAATTTTGCAAACCTGAATTTTTGTCCCACCAAGCAGCATCAACGAAAGCGCCTCGATTTTTCGAGTTTCCAAGAACGGCAGCAATTGCACCCCATGTTTCGTTATCCTCGCCGTCACCAGCCAAAGTATCGCTGATTGTTTTGAAGTAGTTGAGATCACCAATATCCTCAGCTACCTGTGATTTTAATGGTAATTCTTTGCTGATATTCTCTACGGCTTTGTTATTTGACGAAGCCACAAGAATTTCATGACCTCGCAGTGATTCATCAAGCTTATAAAGATGCAGGAAGCTAGCGCCTAGCTTCATTTTCCCTGCATGCTCAAATGCATCTTCCGCATTTTGGAACTTCACCAACGCTTTTGCCCGTTTAATAAGCACGGCTGAAACCACGTCACGAAGCAGAGTCGTTTTTCCTGTCCCAGGTGGGCCGTTCACAGAGAACAGCCCGTCATCTTCAAGTTCTTGCAAAGCAAGATTAACAGCCGATTGCTGTAAAAGGACAAGTGAGTGACGACCTTTCCCCGGCCACCGAGCAAGAGGCATATTTTTAGGCTGAAGCGCTTTTTCAATATACGTTTTATCTTCTAATACATCGTGCTTTGCTTCAGGCTCGTTTATGCCCAGTAACTGTGAGAGAGCATTTCCACATAATCCGGCTTCGACAGCCTGTTTCGATCGCTGCAAATCATCGAGATAAAAACTATTTAGCAAAGGCGCTTCCGGCTCGCCTTTGTTAAACGGCTGATACAAACGGATAGCAAAGCTTGGAACAACACACTCACTTTCTGGAATTTCACAGTTACTAATAATCCAGTTGAAAGCTTGCTGAGCCTTATCTAGTGAAAAAGGTAAAACCTCTCCCTCTTCATTCTGCTTGTAAATGATCTTTTCCAAACCCTCTTTTAACGAGGTTTCTGCAACGTCCCAATATTTTAGCTCGCTCAGCCGTTGCTTCATTGCCATCATATAAGCCCAGCCAAAACTAGAGATGGCTAAACCGGTATCTGGAACGGGCACGCCTTTTTTATCGAGTAAAATCACGCCTAGAGCAGCAAGCCCTTTCACTTGCGGCTTTTCTATACGCTTGTCTTGGTAGACGCTGAGCAACTGAGCTGTCGCCTTCTCCATATCAACCGCGCCAAGATAGACAAGATAATATAAGTTATTTTTAGGAATCGATTTTTCGCCTTTAAGCCAAGGCTCTTGCCCGGGCCGCAAATAAGCAACAGATCCTCTGCCAACAACTAAATCTTTCGGCTTTTTGTATGATTGAGGAGAGAGTGCTTCTAGAGCAGTCCAAGTACTGAGAATATCTAGCGGATTATTATTGAGTGGCTTTTGCTCCAATTCCTCATCGCTCAGATTGGCGACCACATCTGGAGCTGATGAGATTACTTTATCCCAATCTATCGGCTTGTCATCGCTAATAGCTTCATTAGCTGAGACGGTTGTTGAAGCTATTGGATTAGCGGGCTTTACCTCACTAAAGTTTACCACTTCACCGCTGAGGCTATCTTGAACACTTTTTAGGAGCTTGCGAGCACGTTGGGTTGATCTATGCGCCAATTCTTCTTCCAGCTCTTCAAGAACTGCGAAATTGCCATCAGCACTTTCATAAACGGCTTCGAGTTCAACTATTCTGTGTTTGAAATATTTTCGGTTTTCCATACTCGCTTACTCTTCATAACCAGCTCGGTGGATTGTATTGCTTCTTAGAGAAGGTTTTAGCCGCAGGCATTCCTGCAATGGTTGAAAAATAAATACTCATGCGCTCGGCCTGCTACGCCCACCGTCGTCCGTATAACGCCGCCATAAGTTGCGGCTTTGGAGTTGATTGGATTGTGGTAGCGTAGCGTTAAGCCATAAACCAAACAACGGAAAAGGCGTCAATCTTGATGGCTTTGTTATACACTTTGACTGCTGATAATAGTCAAAACTTTCTTATTAATTTCAGAAAGGAGTAAAATTCCTTTAACCAGATTCGCTGATGCTGCATTAACCTGATTTAAAAACATATTCGCTACTGGCTCAAAGGCCATTAAAGTTTTCAAATCAGCTTCTTTCTCTCGATTCGAGTGACCTTTACTACCGTACAGTAATAGTTCGATTATTTCTCTATTAGTATAGTTTTCCCCGAAGAAATCTATTCCATTAGGGGAATCTAGATAATTGTTTATTTGGATTCGAACAGCTTCGAATTCCGTACGATGGGAAGAAAAATCATTGCTATTAGCATATATTTTGGAAATATTATGGATCGATATTCTGTCATTGTTCTGTAGGAACATACGCAATGTTAAAAATGCCGCGTCGACAGATTCCCCCTCTGCGCCAACTAAAACAACCTCATAAGCCCGTTCCGCGCTGCACTCAAAGAGAACGCCTGAGTCCTCTTGTAGCATCGCTTTGGCAAAGCTCGAATTCCCCAATAATTCAGCCTTTTCATTGAACAATAGAACATCATTAACAGAATTATCAGTCATTGTAATTATGATCCTACATTGGTGCGTAGTAAGTGTGTATAACGCTTTTGTTTAGCGGCGCCCCGACAGGGGCGTCCGGTGGAGGCCGCAGGCCGAAACGAACTACAACAATTTGTTATAAATTGCTCGGGACGTGCCTCTCAATATCCAAGGGTGGTCGTCCGTCTTTGAAATGATCTTCCAAGCCATATGCCATACCCTCAAGAGGTGCTTGCCTCCCGTAGCCGTATGTCTGCATTTCGCTGATATACCGTTGAATAAATCCCTTGGCGGTAAGCTCTCTCCACTGAATGACGTGGACAAGCTCGTGAAAATGGATGTTTATGTTCTCGGCGGCATGTGGAAGAAGATAGTACGTGTCCTTGTAAGTTATACCGTCAAAATCCCCATCAAGAAAGTCGCCAAGCCCCTCATCCCGAAGCTGCTGAAAATCAGGTGTGGGAAGGCTGTCCACAACAACGAAATATGATGAGCTTAAAAACTTAGGGGAATAAAACCCTTTGAAAACCTGCTCAAAAGTGGAGCAGGATCTGCGTTTGTTCCGATAGGAATGATTCGTTTCGTCAATCCACGATTCCACAAGATCTATCACTGCTGCTCCTATTTATAACGCCAAGTTCAGTGGCGGCCGGAATGGAGTGCCGACTTGCGCGATAAAATGTGCGAAGCACATTGCGCATGAAGGCACGGAGTGTTGGTCGTCCACTGCAACGCCTTGTTAGGTGCTGGCCGCACAATACGCATCTCTTATATGAGGGTAGACCAGCTTTTTCTTCTCCTTGATATCATTATCCAAATCGTGAAGCCTGCCTTCATCTGGACTATCTTTATTAAATTCTTTGTAGATATCGAATACCAATTCGGCCATTTCATCTACGGCGTTTACGAGATCATCGCTGCCAAGAAGGTTAGCGAGTGCGCCGGCTGAACTAATTTCTCTTTCAGCCGAAATTATGCATTTTTTAGATTCTTGGTAATCAAGTTGGTGAAAATGAAACGCTGATTCATCTATCAAGTGATTTGTCTTCTCTATCGTCAACGCCAATTCTTTACTTAGATTTCTCCGCTCTACTTCAATCTCCTTTTGCCGTTCAAAGCCCTGGTTTCGCAGAGTAATTACATAACTGGTAATGCCTGCAATAAGTGCACCCAGACCGATTTTTACTGCAGTATCGACAATGTCTAAAGTTGTAGTCATGTAAGGCACCTAACATTTGTATATTGTGCATGCGCACTTTGTAATTCATTAAATCTCTGATTTTTCTTCGCAACTATTTAATAAATCAAATTTTTCTCAAAAAAATAGCAGTAAAAGACAAAAACAAAGTGAGCATGCTCATTTAGCCATTTTAAAGTGCGCAATATCAGTCTTTACAATTCACGTATGTAACTGACACTAAACGGGTTAAAAATGAAAAGCAACAACAAAAAATGCCTGATAACTCAAAAAGAGCCATCAGGCATTAATTAACAAAATCAGTTTTTATCAGAAAAGCCGGAAAACCAGCTTAATCAACCCACCAAATCATCCGGCATATCTCCACGCAGGCTATGCCAAATTTCAGCGGACTCGTAACCGTAGCGGCGAACCAGATTAACGGACTCGTTGTAGTCACCTTCGTGGGTTACGGCTATTAAGTTTTCATAGTAGTCGCGGGCCAGCTGGCGGGCTTCGGACGACGAAAAGTAATATTGTCCAATACGCGAGTACAGGCCTTTAAAGCCGTTCAGTACCAGTACATAAATGGGGTTACCGGAGGCCATAGCTAAGTCGTGGTTCAACTGATAGTCGAACTCGGCAAAGGTTTTTTTGTTGTCTTCCAGTTCGCTGGTGGGTTCCAGTAGCTCCAGAACTCGCTTAGGGTTATGACGAATAGCTGCGCGAATATAAATGGCGCTAATATTGGTGCGGGCAGACAACAACTGGTCGACTAGCTCCGGCATACCGTCTTCGTCAAGGCGAGCCAGAGTTTCTAAAATATTCAGGCCGGAGGTTTCCCAAAAGTTATTCACTTTGGTGGGCTTGCCGTGCTGAATGGTCAGCCAGCCGTCGCGCGCCAGACGCTGCAGCACTTCACGCAGGGTGGTTCGCGTTACGCCAATGAGTTCAGACAGCTCTCGTTCAGCGGGTAGAATAGTGCCGGGCGCAAAATGCCCGTTCCAGATAGATTTTACGATGTACTCCTCGGCAAAACCCGCCGGACTTTTAGCTTTTATTATCATATTCCCGCCTGTGAACTAACTAATAAAAGGATTCTAGCAGCCTTGTGTGAGGTCGGACAAGATAACTTCTGCCTTTATATCGACAACACCACGCTATTTGGGTATGGTTTCTACGTTTTTACAGTTTCTTAAGGAAAATCATCATGCTGTCTGTGGGTCAGTGGCCTAACAAACCCTTTGCCTGGTTACTGTTATTTTTAGGGTGTTCAGGCCTGTTGGGCGCCGCGCTTTACTTCCAGATGGTTCTTAACTTAGAGCCCTGCGTAAAGTGTGTTTATCAACGTATGGCGGTTGCCGGTATTGGCTTGTCTGCTATTGTCGGCCTGTTTGGTTCCGGGCTTTGGTTAACGCGCTGGGCGGCTTTAATTGGCTGGCTGTACAGCAGTTATCAGGGCTTATTAATTGCCTACGACCACTGGGATCTCCAAACCTCGAAAAACGCGTTCTTTGCCGTGTGTGAAAGCGCGCCTAATTTCCCTGACTGGGCACCACTACACGAATGGATGCCGGGGCTGTTTGCCGCGCCGGGGTTATGCGGTGACATTGACTGGCAATGGCTGGGCTTAGGTATGCCGGGCTGGATGACGGTGATTTTTGCCGGCTTATTATTAATCGGTGTGATTGTGACTATCTGCCACATTATTTCGTCGTTCACGAAAAAAAACGGACTGGTGCTTTACCACAAATAATCCGTTTTAATGCCAGGGCTAAGACAAGGGCCAGGTTACTATTCTGTCTTCCAGGTCGCCCTTGAACTTCGCCTCACTTACGCAATGGCCGGCTACATGATAGCCGGCTTTTTTCATTGGCTCTTTACTGCCCTCGTGCCTTAACGGATGCCATTCAGGCAAAGGCTGCCCTTCTGCCCGCAGCCGATACGAGCAACTGGCTGGCATAAAGTAAACATCGTCGAGGTTGTCGGGGGTTAAAGTAACGCACTCGGGTACGCGCTGGCTTCGGTGAGCATAGTCGCTGCAACACGCGGTGTCGGTGTCTAATAACCGACAGGCAACATTGGTGGAATAAAGATGGTCTTCTTCGTCCTGCAATTGGTTTAAGCAGCACTGCCCACAGCCGTCGCACAGAGCTTCCCACTGTGCATGGCTGAGCGTATGCAGCGGCTGCTCATACCATTTCATTAATACCGACAAGGCATTACCTTGGAAAACGAATGCGGTCGGACAAATAGCCCACGGCGGCCACAAAGTAATGTGAACGGTTCCAGCGCATTAAGGCGTCGTAGTTGGCATAAGCCAGGTAAACACGGCCTTCTTTGTCGTCGGGAATCACTATTGAGGCGTCAATATCGCCACGCGATGGCAACTCAGAGCCGTCAAAACGTGTAACACCTAAATCTGCCCACTCGGCTAATTTTTTCTTGGTGTCCAGCCCGGATAATGACTCATCAAAGCCTTCAGGTAGTTGTACCTGACGTCCCCAGGTTACATCGTCTTTCCAGCCAACAGAGCTTAGGTAGTTAGCGGCTGACGCAAATACGTCCGGGTAGCTGCCCCAAATGTCTTTTTTGCCATCGTTATCGTAGTCTACGGCGTAACTCATGAAAGAGCTGGGCATAAACTGAGTCTGACCCATAGCGCCAGCCCATGAACCTTTCATTTGCTCCGGTTCAATGTGGCCGTCTTCGATAATGGTTAAGGCTTCCCAAAGCTGCTTTTTAAAGAACTCTTCGCGACGTCCGTCAAAAGCCAGCGTCGTTAGTGCCGATACCACATCAAAGCCACCAGTGAACGAGCCAAAGTTGGTTTCAATGCCCCACAACGCCACAATAAAGCGCGGCTGTACGCCGTACTCTTTGCCCACTTTTTCCAGCAGCTCTTTGTGTTCGTTGTACTTTTCCAGTGCCTTTTCGGCTTTCCAGTCCGGTACTGCACGTGGCAGGTAAGTATCCAGAGTTAGCTTAAATTCCGGCTGATTTTTATCCAGCTCGACTGCCCGCTCGTAATACTTAACTTTGGCAAAAGCTTTATCCAGTGTGTCCTGCTTATAGCCGCTTTCAATGGCTTCGGCTTTCAGAGCTTCAACGTAGGTGGCAAACTGTTGATTAACCTCTTCGCTGGACTCTTTCTTCGCTTTATCCTCAGCTTCCTGAAACGCAGAAACCGGTGCGCTAAGCGCAAATGAAGAAGCCAGACAAAGAGCCAGCCCTGCCACTTTTATTTTATTTGTTAACATTGACTTGAAGTTCCTCTCGTTTCGGTGGTAACTGCAAATAGAAACCATCGTTATGCAAATGCTGTTGTAACTTTTCGACCGTTAAACGCGCCAACTGTTCACGGTTGGCCAGGTTAATTGTCAGCACTTTTTCGGCGCGACCAAACTGGCCCAACAACACATCGGGCACGTCGGTAAATTCGTTACCATGAGGCAGGTAAAGATAGGTATCGGCTTTTTTCGAGCTGCGATAAACATCACACAGCATGGCAGTTCTCCTGAATGGGGCTACTTGCTAATTATAGCCTGTAATTCTGCCCCAATTGCCTGCTTGCGCCAACCCACCATTAAGTCAGGTTGCGGCAAACGTTGCTGTTGTTGAGTTGAATACTGCCAGTGAAAGTTAATAATGTCGTTAATTTGCTTACGCGAAGCCACTAACGACGCCGGAACCTGCAGGCTTTCAGCAAGTTCGGTAACCGCTTTTTTAATAGCCTTAAAGGTTGGTTTATAACCGTCCATATCGTCCAGGCGCTCAAGAGTTTTCGGCAGTTCCGTTTCAGGCACCTGTTCAGCCTGCTGAATACAGCGAATAATATCGCGCCCCGAATACTTACGTGACATAGGCGCCAAATCGGGAATTCGACTTAGCTCGTCGTCGCTTTTTGGCATTCTTCGGGCTAGTTCAAGCAAGACCCCGTCTTTGGCAATAAAGCCTAAGGGAATGTCGCGCTCACGTGCTTTATGCAAACGCCAGGGCGTTAAAATTTTAAGCGCAGCTAACTGACGCGGGTTCAGTTGCCAGGCATTGCCAACACCTAAATAAAGCAGATCATCCGGCCAGCTTTGAGTGCGTTTACGTACCTGAATTTGCGACTCTTCGTACACAATATCCAGCACACCTTTTTCTTCACACAGAGCTTTAAGGTGCGGGTACATTATCGCCAGATAACTGGCATCGGCAGCGGCATAGTCCAATTGTTCGTCACTTAACGGACGCTTAAGCCAGTTGGTGCGTGACAAGCTTTTGTCCAGCTCAACGCCGTCAAATAAGGCATCGACCAAGCGAGCATAGCCCATTGAGTCACCCAAGCCACAAAAACCGGCGGCTATCTGGCTATCAAAAATTTGTTTGGGTTGGCGGCCATTGCTTTGCTGAAAAAACAGTTCAATATCTTCGCCACCGGCATGCAATACGGTTTCGACTTCATCACAGGAAATCAATTGCCATAAAGGCTCTAGATCAATATCCGCCAGCGGGTCAATAACAGCCGTTGTACCGTTAGCGTGAATTTGTAATAAGCCTAGCTGAGCGTAGTAAGTGCGTTCACGCACAAACTCAGAGTCAATAGCGAACCAACCGCATTTTACGGCCTGCTGGCAGAGATATTGTAAATCATCAGTGGTGGTAACGAGCCGGTATTGTTGTACCGACTCGGGTAATTCTAACGGCAGAGTCAAGCGTCGTCCTCTTCATCGCGTAATTCACGGCGAATTATTTTGCCGACGTTGGATTTAGGCAATTCATCACGGAACTCAACCAGTTTAGGTACTTTGTAACCGGTCAGGTTTTCGCGCGAAAAGTCGATAACTTCACGTTCGGTCAGTGATTTATCTTTTGCCACAATGAAGACTTTTACCGCTTCACCAGACGACTCGTGCGGCACGCCTATGGCTGCCGACTCAAGAATTTTAGGATGGTCAGCTAGTACGTCTTCAATTTCGTTCGGATAAACATTAAAACCCGACACCAAAATCATGTCCTTTTTACGATCCACAATTTTGAAGTAACCACGCTCATCAACAGTGGCCATGTCCCCCGTTGCAAACCAGCCGTCTTTAATTGATTCGGCTGTCGCATCAGGACGGTTCAGGTAACCCACCATAACTTGCGGGCCTTTCACTTCCAGCTCGCCCGGTTCACCTAAAGCCACTTCTTCGCGCGTTTCAGGGTCAACAATACGCATGTCGGTACTTGGTACCGGCAAACCAATACTGCCCGTGTAATGTTCAATGTCGTAAGGGTTAACGGTAACCACCGGAGAACACTCGGTTAAACCATAACCTTCCAGCAAACGAGACTTGGTTACCCGCTCCCACTCTTCGGCCACTGCACGCTGAACCGCCATACCGCCGCCCAGGGCAATTTTTAAATTAGAGAAGTTAACGTCTTTAAAGCCTTTAGTGTTCAACAGACCATTAAACAGCGTGTTAACCCCTGAAATCATTGAGAAAGGATACTTATTCAGCTCTTTCACAAAGTTAGGCATATCGCGCGGGTTGGTAATTAAGACGTTCTTGCCGCCGTGCTTAATAAAGGTAAGGCAGTTCGCGGTTAACGCAAAGATATGATACAGCGGCAACGCAGTAATAATGGTCTCTTCGCCGTCATTCATTATAGGAGTAATAACCGAGGAAACTTGCTCGAGGTTAGCAACCATATTGCGGTGCGACAGCATAGCGCCTTTGGCCACCCCCGTTGTTCCACCGGTGTATTGCAAAAAGGCAATATCATCGCCGGTCACTTCAGGGCGTTTATAGTCAACCATAGTTCCTTTGGCCAGCGCCTGATTAAAACTCACCGTGCCTTTTAGCTTATGAGAAGGCACCATACGTTTTATATGCTTAACCACAAAGTTAACCAGATAGCGTTTAAGCAAAGGTAATTGATCGCCAATTTGTGTGGTAATAACTAAATCGAGCGGAGCTTCTTCTTTTATTTTTTCATAGGTTTGAGCAAAGTTTTCCAGAATAACCAGAGCTTTTGCCTGAGAATCTACCAGCTGATGCTTTAACTCGCGCGGAGTATAAAGTGGGTTGACGTTCACTACAGTCATACCGGCTCGTAAAATACCGAATAACGCCACAGGGTATTGCAGCAAATTTGGCATCATAACCGCAACAGCGTCGCCTTTTTTAAGGCCGGTACTGTGCAAGTAAGCGGCAAAGTCGCGGGTTTTCAGACCCAGTTCTTTGAAACTCATTTCTGAGTCCATGTTTACGAAAGCCGTTTTCTCGCCGTACTTTTCAATGGACTGTTCAAGTATATCAACCAACGACGCAAAGTGATCCGGGTCAATTGTTTCCGGTACTCCCGCTGGGTAGTTTTCCAACCAAATTTTATCCATAAAAGGCTCCGCCTCTCACTATTTATAGTTATTTTCAGTGGCGCAATCATCGCATATCCGACCAGTTAATCCTAGTCGTTACCAGCCGCTAAACGTACGATTTAAGCAGTTCAGCTATTTTCTCAGGTTGTTCCATATGTACGTGATGTCCACCTTCCAATGTCTTACAACTTAAGCCAGAAACTTTATCCTGCCATCGCTCAAATGCGCTGTCTAACTGATCATAACCGCGATTTCCACGCACAACGGTCACTGGCATAGTTAATTTTTCAAACAAGTCATCCACCGCCGAGCTCGGTAACCTATAGGCTGATGTTGTTTTTACTCTGGCATCGGCTCGCCAATGCCAGCGGTCATCTTCACCACGCTCGCAGCCACGCTCAACAATTAACCGGACTAAATTGGCTGAAAAGTCAGCCTGAGCGGCTCTGGCCTCTACCGCCGAGTCGAAGTCTGCGTAGCTTCGCCAGCGCGGTGTCTGCAATTTTTTCCGACTTAAAAAGCCCTGCTTCAGTTGCTCCTGCGCATTTGTTCCGTCAGACACCAGCAACCCAAAGGCTTCAACTAATAGTAATTGCTGAATACGCTCCGGACATAATGCCGCAACCACATTGCTGACAAAACCGCCCATAGAATGACCCAGCAAGGTTAAATTCTGCCAGCCCTGCTGCTGAATCAGCTGCCATAAGTCATAAGCATAGTCGATAAAATGATAATAGTTTCCCACCGGACGGTGATCACTGTGCCCGTGACCGGGCCAGTCAAGCGCTAAAAGCCCACCTTTGTCAGGTGACCAGTACCGGGCTATAGGTAAAAAGCTGTGGCTGTTGTCTAACCAACCATGGGTCGCAATAACTCTTATGTCGTTAGGATCGCCCCAGCACAGACCCCGAACTGTCCCCCAGTCCAGCGTATAACTGACTGGGGTAGCCTGCTCTAAAGCTTCTTGATAATCCATTAAAGGACGAATTAGTTGCGGTTTTTAGCCGGAGTACCCGAGTTGTCCTGCACACGAACACGTACCGGAACCGGATAACGGTAAGGATAATAAGGTGAATAGAAGTTATGGCGGAACCACAGTGGTGAATAGTCAACTTCTACATGGCTTTTCTGTTTCTCAACCTTCCACAGGTGATACCCCGTTGCTTCAATAACCGGATAGGTATAAACGTATTCGTCAATTTTGCCCTGCTGGGTTTGACCAATAGTACCAACAAAACTAATTGCCCGGCCCTGCTGATAGACATCTGGGTCAACAAAGTCATTAACTACGGCTAAGAAACGCCCGTCGCTGTTATCGCTAACCTCAGGACGCCCCCAACGTTTTAGCGGGAAACTGACAACTTCAAGTACGGTATGATCTTCGGCGTTGCGGACGTCGGCTATAACACCACCCCAACGGGCTGGCTCACCTGCTACTTCATCGCCTTGATGCTTGGCAACCTTATAGCCCACCAAAGCCTCTTCATTGTCGGTGGCAAGCTCATCAGGAACTGAAGAGCAACCAACCAGTACCAGTGTTGTTAACACTGCAAATATCGTTTTCATAACAGACCTCACTCAGGCGTAAACATCAACACCAAACATTGACGTAATTTGCTCTCTTTTCTCGCTTAACGCTATGTTTTGATAAGCATTAAGTGCTTTTTGAGAACGTTGTGGTGGCTCATCGTAAAACGTATTAAGTGATTCCCACCGTTCTGCGCGCCGCTGACTTTGCCGGGCATCAGGCACTACCTGCCGGGTATCAGCAACTTTCGCCGGGCTCTGCTCCTGGCGTTGCTGATCATCCGGCGCAGGCCTTTGTGGCCCCTGTTGCTGGCTGTTTAGCGGCTGAACCGCTTGCGGATTTATTCGCACGTCAACGATGACTCATCTGTTAGTAAGACTGATTTTATTATGGCGAGTTCAGTGCCATTCTACAAGTTATCGACCCGGCAATTTTTTCCAGGTCACTTCATTACGAACATACAAAGGTTCTAAGTCCTCTGCATCGACCGCAGAAACACAGCCTTTAGTTGCTATTGTCAGCATGTCTTCCGCCAGCGGTAACCGGCAATCCATGCTGTGCTTTAATTCCTGCTTAGGGTCCAGAGTACCGGCGTAGTTGTCCCAGCCAGTTCCCGCAGTATGAAAGCCCTGGACATTATGCTCTGCGAATAAACTAGCAGAGGGTTCAGCAACGGCGGGCTCCGTTATTTGTTCAGCAAGACCATTATTATTACGGTACAAGGCGTAATAAATTTCACCCATGCGCGCATCAATACAGGCCACAACCGCTTCTGCATTGTGTTTACGAATGGCTTGCTGCGCTAACGCCTGCAGGCTACTGACCGGATATACCGGTAATTCGGCGCTAAAAGCCAGACCCTGCGCCATAGATACACCAATGCGTACGCCGGTAAAACTGCCGGGCCCTACGCCAACGACCAGCCCGTCCAACTGACTTAATTCGGTTTCTGCCTGCTGCAGCATTTGTTCAACAAAAGGCAGTAAACGCTGCGAGTGCTCCCGCGGGCTTTCTATTGCTTCGCTAAAGAAATTATCCTGCCAGCGAATAGCCACTGAGCAATTTTCAGTCGACGTATCAACTGCTAATAAGTTCGTCATTATTGGTTTCATCTTTCTCTGCAACCTGCGCTAAAAAACTCAGCGCTTCATTTAAATCCCGGGTTCGTGACATAGCAGGCAAGCTGGATAAAAATTGCTTACCGTATTGGCGCGTTACTAAACGACTGTCGCAAACAATTAACACACCGGAGTCGTCTTTATCGCGAATTAATCGTCCTGCGCCCTGTTTCAGCGCAATTATTGCCTGCGGTAATTGTATCGTGCTGAACGCATCGACACCACGCAAGCGGGCATCTTCAACACGCGCATTCAGCAAAGGGTCGTCCGGCGAGGCAAACGGCAGTTTGTCGATAATAACGCAACGCAAGGCTTCACCCCGCACATCTACCCCTTCCCAAAAGGACGAAGTACCCAACAGCACGGCATTACCTTTTTTGGTGAAGGTTTCCAGTAACTCTGTTTTCCCGGACTCGCCCTGCACCAAAATGTCGCGATCCAGCCGATCGCGTAATATTGCAGCCATTTGCTGCAACATTCGGTGGCTGGTAAACAGCAGAAAAGTGCCGCCCCGGTTCACCTTAACGCACTGCTCCGCAATTTCGGTCAGCATCTGATGCCGATTCGGATTGTTCGCTTCGGGCAAATACCTCGGTAAACACAGCTTGGCCTGCTTAGCAAAATCAAACGGACTTTCCAGTAATAAGGTATCGGCGTCATCTATGCCTAAACGCTTGGTAAAGTAGTCAAACTTACCGTTAACCGCCAAAGTAGCCGAGGTAAATACCCAGCTCATTTTGTTGCGCTTAATATAGCCACCGAAAGTCTTGGCAACGCTTAGCGGCGTTTGATGCAAGCTGACGTGACGGGGCGTGGTTTCAAACCAAAAGCTGTAGCCGGTACGGTCGACATCCATTAGCTGACGCCAAATATAAAGGTGCTGTTCAGCGCGTTCATGTAGATTATCAAAATCTTTATTACGGCCTATAGCGGTTTTCATAACATCGGTCAGCAGGGTTAAACGCTCCTGCACCCGCTCAGCCACCTCGGCAACGTCCGGTTTTTTGCGCCAGTCTCGCCAGTTGCCGCGCATAGGGTCCCGCGGAAACAACAACCGCCAGTCTTTCAGAGTCTGTAATAACGTACGTGCCATAGCGCTGGCCTGCGACAAGTCCTTCAGCTCAGTCATACATAAACGCTGCAGTTCTTCGCACATTTCTGTCAGTTGCCGACTGGAAACCGTTTCGCCAAAGTACTGGCTGGCAATGTCCGGAATTTGATGAGCTTCGTCAAAGACCACCGTATCCACGCTGGGAATCAATTCACCAAAACCGGTGTCTTTTAGCGCCATATCGGCAAAGAAAAGATGATGGTTGACCACCACAATATCGGCTTCCATGGCTTCTTTGCGGGCTTTAACTAAGTGGCAGTCTTCGTACACCGGACAGTCCCGCCCCAGGCAGTTGTCCTGAGTGCTGGTTACCTGCGGTAACACCGAGGCGTCTTCCGCTAAGGCGTTCAGCTCGCCTACGTCACCACTGCGTGTGGATGTCGCCCAGCGCTTTACCGTAATAAGCTGATTTTGAATGTCTTTACTGAACTGTCCGGCCTGTTGGGTTGCCTGCTCCATGCGGTGCAGACACAAATAATTTGAACGGCCTTTTAATAAAGCGACAACTTTTTCCGGCGCCAGCACTTTTCTTAACATGGGTAAGTCGCGGTGGAACAGCTGTTCCTGCAGGTTTTTAGTGCCGGTAGAAACAATCGCTTTGCCTTTGCCCAGTAGCACAGGAGCCAAATACGCAAAAGTTTTACCGGTGCCGGTCTCGGCTTCAACCACTAACTCACCTTTTTTCTTAACGGTAGCCGCTATGGCTTCTGCCATTTGCTGCTGAGCGGCTCGTGGCTGGAAGTTTGTAATTGCTTGTGCGAGCTCGCCTGTTGGCTTAAATACTGATAAAACCGTCGCCATAACCTATACCGCCGAAGAAATAGGCACGTATTATGACATAGATGTTTGCTCAGGCGTAGGTGTCTATATGCCCTGAAGAAGGAGTTTCATCGTCGTCAGCAGCCTCTTCAGGTTCCGTTTGTGGCGACGCTTGCTGTTGTGGTTGATGATGCTGATTGTCATCTCGTTGTTTATCTTCATTGATGGTCGAGTTTTCTTCTTCACTGGCGGCGCGAAGCTCGTGTATTTTCTCCACCTGGTTTATTTTCATCTGCTCACGGGCGAAGTCCACAGGCACGCGAGTGTCTTTGGGGATCAACGGAACCATTGCATCAAAGTTTGCCATTGTCGTTGTCTTTCGCCTCGCAGAGAATGAATTCTGTTATTTGACTATACAACCACTGGTTAAATAATAAGCTTATATCGACTAAATAACCAATAAGTTTACTCTTGCATTACATTTGTCAGCTGTTATAGTGCTATACAACTTTACGAAGTAAAACTATTTTTATTGGAGTGTTAATTATGCGTTTTGTTCACAGCCACCATCATCATCATTGGAACTGTATGGCCTAGCCGTGAACTTAATGTTTGGGCTAGCCGTATAAACGCTAGCCTTTCGATTGACTATACAACCCCCGAAAGGCATATACCTTCGGGGGTTTTTCATTTTAGGAGCTGTTATGACTGACCGTTTAACCATTGCGATACAGAAATCAGGAAGACTGAGTAAGGAATCTATGGCATTGCTGAATGCCTGCGGTGTGAAATTTAGTGTTAACGAAGCACGCTTAATTGCGCACAGCACCAGTCACCCTATCGATTTACTGCGCGTACGTGATGACGACATTCCGGGTCTGGTTATGGACGGCGTGGTTGATTTAGGCCTGGTTGGCGAGAACGTGCTGGAAGAAGCCCGGTTAGAGCGCATTGCAACCGACTCTGTCGCGGCCTATCAGCCATTACGCGGACTTGAGTTTGGTCAGTGCCGGTTGTCGTTGGCGGTTCCCAGAGAAAGCCAGTACCAGTCGCTGAAAGATCTAGATGGCTTACGCGTTGCCACCACCTACCCGCAGTTGCTTAAGCGTTACCTGAAAGACAACGGTGTGAATGCGCGTACGGTTATGCTGACCGGTTCTGTGGAAGTTGCTCCCCGTGCGGGCCTTGCCGAAGCGATATGTGACTTAGTTTCCACCGGTGCTACGCTGGAAGCAAACGGGTTAGTAGAGAAAGATGTGATATTCCGTTCGCAGGCGCAGTTAATACAACGTGCTGACAGCCTGTCGGAAGAAAAACAGGCCATGATAGATCAGTTGCTGCCTCGCATAGACGGCGTGCAAATGGCGCGGGAAAGCAAGTACATTATGCTGCACGCTCCAAAAAACAAATTAGAGCAAGTCGTAGAGTTGTTACCCGGTGCAGAAACACCGACTATTCTGCCTCTTAGCCACACCGACGAACAAGTTGCCGTGCACATGGTCAGCACCGAGAAGCTATTCTGGGAAACCATGGAAGATCTTAAATCTATGGGCTGCAGTTCGATACTCGTACTGCCTATAGAAAAAATGATGGGGTGATCATGAGTGAATTACAAATACCCATTGAACAATGGCAGAGCCTGTCAGAAGCGGAGCAAGCTCAACGTTTAGCGCGCCCCGGACGGGCTCAGGCAGAGTCACTGCGAGAGAAGGTTGCAGTTATTCTGAGTGACGTTCGTGATAACGGTGAACGTGCGGTGCTGAACTATACCCGCCAGTTTGACAACCCGGATGCGACCTCACTGCGAATGAGTGATCAACAAGTGGAAGCCGCCGTAGCTAGTTTAGATGACAAAGTAAAACGCGCCATAGATACCGCGTATCAAACCATTTACCGCTTTCACGAAGCACAGCGCCCGCAGAATTTAAGAATTGAAACAGCACCCGGCGTGCAATGTGAGCTGCGTTATGCTCCTTTAGATGCGGTTGGTTTATACATTCCCGGTGGCAGCGCAACCTTGCCATCCACTGCTTTAATGCTGGGCGTGCCCGCGCAAATTGCCGGATGTCAGCGTGTGGTTATGGTCAGCCCGCCTAATAAGCAGGGTGAATTACCAGCCGCCCTGCTCTATGCGGCTAAGCGCTGCGGCGTTACCGACATCCTATTGTGTGGCGGCGCTCAGGCAATTGGCGCGCTGGCGTACGGCATAGAGTCATCGCCTGCTGTGGGTAAAGTGTTTGGCCCGGGGAACAGTTTTGTGACCGAAGCCAAGCAACAAGTCAGCCAGAATGACAGCGGTTGTGCCATGGATTTACCGGCAGGCCCCTCAGAGCTGTTGGTTATTGCTGATGACAGTGCAAACCCGGCCTATGTGGCGGCAGATTTACTCTCGCAGGCTGAGCACGGCCCGGACTCCCAGGTTATTTTACTTACGCCGTCAATGACGGTCGCAGAGAACGTACGGCAGGAGCTGATTGCACAATGCGCTCAATTAAGTCGCGCCGATATTGCCGAGCAGGCCTTGCAGGCCAGTCGTCTGTTGGTGGTTGCCGATATGAATGAAGCCATAGCCATTAGCGAAACCTATGCGCCCGAGCACCTTTCTATTCAGACCGATAACGCGCGTGAGCTGCTACCGAAGTTAACCCGTGCAGGCTCCGTCTTTGTCGGACATTATACACCGGAGTCCGGCGGTGACTATGCCACCGGTACCAACCACGTGCTGCCAACTTATGGCTATGCCCGCAATTACAGCAGTCTCGGGCTGGTTGATTTTTACCGTCGCTATACGGTACAGGAAGCCAGCCAGGACGGACTACGCCAGTTAGCGGAAGCCATTACGACTTTGGCTGACGTTGAAGGTTTAGATGCGCACAAACGTGCCGTAACTATTCGTACAGAGACTAAAAGTACGGAGAGCAAACTATGAGCATTGTTGAGCAGATACAGCGCCAGCACCTGAAGCAGCTAACTCCATACGCCTCTGCAAGACGTAGCATGAGTGGCGGCAATATCTGGCTGAACGCAAACGAATCTCCTTACAGTAACTCGTACACTGTTGATGACAGCAAACTTAACCGTTACCCGGAGTTTCAGTCTAAGCCGCTGAACCAGGCCTACGCTGAATACGCCGGAATTGATGCCTCACAGGTGTTAAGCAGCCGTGGTTCGGATGAGGGTATCGAGTTACTGATACGAGCTTTTTGTGAGCCGGGGCAGGACAAGGTGCTGATTTGCCCGCCCACTTACGGTATGTACGCTATTTCGGCTAAAACCTTTGCGGTTGGTGTTACTGAGGTTCCTTTGCTGGACAATTGGCAACTCGATACTGAAGCCGTCATCGAGGCATCCGCTGAGTGCAAGGTTGTTTTCCTGTGTTCGCCTTCAAACCCGCTGGGCAATGCGCTGAATACCGATGATATTGAACAAGTGCTGCAACACTCGCCACGTTCTATTGTGGTAGTTGATGAAGCCTATATTGAGTTCAGCTCCGGTGACAGCGTTGTCAGTTGGCTGGAACGTTATCCGAATTTGGTGGTTTTACGTACCTTATCGAAAGCCTTTGCTCTGGCCGGCATTCGCTGCGGCTTTTTGCTGGCGAATGACGACATCATTGAGTTACTGCAGAAAGTTCTGGCGCCGTACCCTTTGCCAGACCCGACAGTGCAAATTGCGGTTCAGGCTTTGCAGACAAGTCCGCTTGAACGACTTCAGCAACAGGTAGCGACCTTATTAGCCGAGCGCGACCGAGTGCAAACAGCCTTAAAGCAAACCCCACTGACTCTGGTATCAGAAAGTGACACGAACTTTTTACTGTATCAGTGTGAAGATGCCGCTGGTTTAGTGAAGACACTTGCCGATAACGGCCTATTAATACGTAATCAGTCGGCGCAGCGGGGACTGGAAAACGTTGTTCGCATAACTATTGGCAGCGCCGCCGAAAATGACGAACTGATTCAACAATTAAAGGACTATTTTTCATGAGCCAGAAGCCTATTTTATTCATTGACCGTGACGGCACCCTGGTTGAAGAACCGGTTACGGACAAGCAGTTGGACAGCATTGAGAAGCTGGTGTTTGAACCGAACGTGGTACCGGCTTTGCTAAAACTGCAACAGGCTGGTTATCAACTGGTGATGGTGTCCAACCAGGACGGCCTGGGTACAGACAGCTTTCCACAAGCCGATTTTGATGCACCACATAATTTGATGATGGCGGTGTTTGAATCACAAGGTATTCGCTTTAACGATGTTTTGATTTGCCCTCACTTTGACAGTGATAACTGCAGCTGCCGTAAGCCTGCGCTTGGGCTGGTAAAGTCGTACCTGAAAGAAGGCCGTGTCGACTTTACCAACTCCTACGTTATTGGCGATCGCGAAACTGACCTACAGCTAGCTGAAAACATGGGCATTGAAGGCCTGCGTTACAGCCGCACCGAACTCAACTGGGATGCCATTGTTCACCAGCTACTGGACAACCCGCGTACAGCGTCAGTTACCCGTACCACACGGGAAACGGATATTAACATTAAGGTGGATTTAGACAGTCAGGCACCGCGCGAATTTGATACCGGCATTGGCTTTTTTGATCACATGCTTGAGCAAATAGCCACACACGCCGGTTTCTCGCTTTCGGTTAAGGTTAAGGGTGATTTACACATTGATGATCACCACACCATTGAAGACACCGCTCTGGCGCTGGGCCAGGCATTGCGCTCAGCACTTGGCGACAAGCGCGGCATTGGTCGCTTTGGCTTTGCTCTGCCTATGGATGAATGCCGGGCGGAATGTCTGATCGATTTATCCGGACGCCCCTATTTGAAATGGGAAGCTGATTTCACCCGCGACAAAGTCGGCGAGTTATCGACCGAAATGGTGGAACACTTTTTCCGCTCGTTAACCGACGCCATGGCAATGAGCCTGCACTTATCGACCACCGAGGGTAACACCCACCACCAGGTCGAAAGCCTGTTTAAGGTATTTGGCCGGGCGCTGCGTCAGGCCATTACCAAAACCGGAGACCAACAGTTGCCTTCAAGTAAGGGGATGCTGGCATGAATGTGGTGATTGTCGATACCGAGTGTGCCAACCTGACATCGGTCCGCTTTGCGGTGGAACGGCTGGGCTACTCGGTTCTTATTACCGATAGCGCAGAAAAAATAAGAGCCGCCGACCGTGTCATTTTGCCCGGCGTAGGCACAGCTGCGGCGGCTATGCGTAACTTGCAGCGAAAGCAACTCGTAGAGCCGCTTCGGGAATTAACCCAGCCCGTGCTGGGTATTTGTCTGGGCATGCAATTATTGACCTCGCACTCAGAAGAAGGTGACGTTGATTGTCTTAACCTGATTCCGGCGAAAACCAAACGCCTTCGCGAGTATGGTCTTCCGTTGCCGCACATGGGCTGGAATACACTGCAGCCAACCGAGGACAACCCGTTAGTCGACACAAACGACAGCTACTGCTATTTCGTACACAGTTTTGCTGTAGCCGTTGATGAGTACACCATTGCCAGTAGCGAATACGGTGAACGGTTTGCCTCTATGATACGGCACAACAACTATTTTGGTGCGCAGTTTCACCCCGAACGCTCAGGTAAAACCGGCGAAGCTCTGTTGAAACGTTTTTTGGAGTTAAAATTATGCTGATCCCTGCTCTGGATCTTATCGATGGAAAAGTTGTACGTCTGTATCAGGGCGACTTTGCACAAAAAACTGAATTTGATTTAACACCTTTAGGCCAGGCTCAGCTTTATGCTGAGGCAGGTGCAAAATGGCTGCATCTGGTTGATTTAGACGGTGCCAAAGATCCTGACAGACGACAACAGGCCTTGTTGGCTAAACTTGCCTCAGAGTCAGGTATGCGGTGTCAGGCAGGGGGTGGAATACGCACAACAGCAGATTTGGAAGCCTTATTTGAAGCCGGCATTGAACGTGCTGTAATTGGTTCAACTGCGGTGAATAATCCGGATAAAGTCACTCGCTGGTTCGAGACCTATGGACCTGAAAAGATAGTCCTCGCTCTGGATGTCAATATTGACGCAGATGGCAATGCAATGGTGGCTACGCACGGCTGGCAAGAGGCCAGCACGCATACACTGGATGATATTCTAAACCGCTATCTGGATCTCGGTTGTCGCCACGTGCTTTGTACCGATATCAGTAAAGACGGCACCATGACCGGCACCAATGTCGAGCTCTACAAGCGCTATAAAGCACTTTACCCACAAGTGGTCTGGCAGGCATCCGGTGGAGTCAGTTGCTTAGACGATCTTAAAGATTTGAAAGCAGTGAACTGTGACTCGGTTATATTAGGTAAGTCCTTACTTACCGGCGTTTTCACTATGCAGGAGGCATTAGCATGCTGGCAAAACGCGTAATCCCCTGTCTGGACGTTCGAGACGGACAAGTGGTTAAAGGGGTGAAGTTCCGTAACCATGAAATTATTGGTGATATTCTGCCGCTGGCAAAACGCTATGCAGAAAGCGGTGCCGACGAACTGGTGTTTTACGACATTACCGCATCGGCAGATGGCCGCACGGTGGATAAGTCCTGGGTTGAGCGGGTTGCCCGGGAAATCAACATTCCCTTCACCGTTGCCGGCGGTATTCGTTCGGTTGAGCACGCACAAACCATGCTGTCTATGGGCGCGGACAAAATTTCCATTAACTCGCCGGCCCTGCTTAACCCCAATTTAATTAACTCGCTGGTTGAAGAGTTCGGCCAGCAGTGCATTGTTATTGGCATAGACAGCTTTTATAACGAGCAGTCCGGTGAATACGAAGTGCACCAGTTTACCGGCGACGAGAGCAAGTCGCACAAATCGGCATGGCAGACAAAAGACTGGTTACAGGAAGTCATTTCCCGTGGCGCTGGTGAAATTGTGTTGAACTGCATGAATCAGGACGGAGTGCGTCAAGGTTACGATATTGCACAGCTGTCGGCATTGCGCGAGCATTGCTCTGTGCCGTTAATCGCGTCAGGTGGTGCCGGTGACATTCAACATTTTGTTGATGCCTTTCAAAAGGCGCAGGTAGATGGTGCACTTGCGGCTTCGGTGTTTCACAAAAACCTATTCAGTATCAGCGACGTCAAAGCCGCAATGGCCGCCAATGATATTGCGGTTCGCCCCATTGAAGCGCTTCAGGAGACGAGATGAAAATTGATTTGAATAACATAGACGAGCTGGCCTGGGAGAAAATGTCAGGTTTACTGCCCTGCACAGTGCAACATGCTTTAACAGGCGAAGTTCTGATGCAGGCTTACATGAATGCCGACGCCATTAAAGAAAGTTTATCTTCCGGCAAAACCACTTTTTATAGCCGCAGTAAAGAACGTTTATGGACTAAAGGTGAAAGCTCAAACAACTACCTCCGGCTTGAGGGCATCTATTCAGACTGTGATAACGATGCATTACTGGTTCAGGCTATACCCGATGGCCCTACCTGCCATTTAGGCAACCGCAGCTGTTTTGCCGAGGCACCTAAACCCTTGCTGCATGAACTTGACTCGCTCATTGCCAGCCGTAAAGGCGCAGATACCAACGAAAGTTACACTGCCAGCCTGTTTGCTAAGGGGTTAAAACGAGTGGCTCAAAAAGTTGGGGAGGAAGGCGTGGAAGTCGCTCTGGCAGCGGCAACTGCCGATAAAGACGAGCTGGCTAATGAGAGCGCGGATTTACTTTATCATTTGCTGGTTGCGCTGCGAGCCAATGAGCTTAGTCTGGACGATGTGCTGAAGGTATTAGCGAAGCGCCGCGGTTAAGCGGCGCTGTTTAACTGCTCACGAAAGTGCTTACGCTCGTATCGGCGAGATACGCGGCGTAAGCGCAGTGACAAGAGTACGGCCGCGACACTTAAGCCACTGATAAAGCCAATCCAGAATCCGGCGGCGCCCATGGCCGGCACGACCCAGTCGGTCAGCCCCAGAATATAACCAACGGTTAAACCAAATGGCCAATACGAAATAAAGGCCAATATCATTGGGTATTTGGTGTCTTTGTAACCACGCAGAGTGCCAATAGAAATAGCCTGGAAGGTGTCCGACACAGTGAAAATAGCCGCCAGCCCCATCAGCGTGGCTGCCAGGTTGATAATATCCTGGTCAGGAGTGTAAAGGCTGGCTAACCAACCGCCGCCCAGATACATAATTAAACCATTAACGCCCGCAAACACGCCACCAAACAGCATCGCGAGTTTAAAGCTCAACATGGCGTTTTTCGGGTTACCCGCACCCAGCGCAAAGCCAACCCGTAAAGTTACCGCCATAGAGATACTCAGCGGCACCATATACACTAAGGAACTTATGTTCAGTGCAATTTGGTGAGCAGAAACCACTGTCGGCCCCAGCGGCGCAATTAATAACGCCACAGCAGCAAACAGACTGACCTCGAAAAAGAGCGACATCGAAATCGGGAAACCGATACGAATAACGTAGGTAACGTCATCCCAGTTAGGCCGGTACCAGCGACGGAGCAGACGCAACCGCTTGTAACGTTTGGCGGTAAAGGTATAAACCACCATTGAAAGTGCCATACCCCACAAGACAATAGCCGTTGCCAGACCGCAGCCGGCCCCACCCAGCTCCGGCATACCAAATTCGCCGTAAACAAAAATGTAGTTTGCCGGAATATTTATCAACAACCCAATAAAACCAATGATCAGCGACGGCATAGTGTTCGACAAGCCCTCACAGAAGTTTCTCAGTACCGCGTAAATAACAAAGCCCGGTATGCCCCAGGAGATGTAAAACAAATAGTCCAGAGTAATGGCGCGAAAGTCGTCCTCAACTTCCATGATGTCCAGCAACCAGGGCGCTGATGACATACCCAGTAACGTAATAACACCAACAATGGCGCAAGCGTAGAACCCCTGTTGCAATATGTTAGCGACACGCCGGTGTGAATTTGATCCGTCCAGGTGCGAGATAATGGGCGCTAATGCCAGCGCCAGACCAAACACCAATAAAGTTGCCGGCACAAAAATACTGCCACCGACGGACACAGCAGCCAAATCAACCGCGCCTTTACGCCCGGCCATGACCGTATCCACGACACTCATTAACATTTGAGTTAACTGAGCCACCAGAATAGGGCCGGTCAGTTTAGCTAGCTTATTAAATTCGCCTTTATTATTCGTCCACCAGTTCACGCGCGTTTTCTCTGGGTTAGGATTGCTTACGCAAAAATTGTAGGATACGCTGATTCACATCAGCTGGATGAGTCAAAGGCCCCATATGACCTGCACCAACAGAGTCTCGTTGGACATCAGGAAGTATCGTCGATAAAGCCTCTGCGACAGCTTTTGCACTACGACGAGTGTGTTCGCCTTGTAGCAGCAGGACGCTTTGCTCTACGCCGCGGTAGTCTTCCAGGCGTCGGGGTTCGTTAAGCAAGGCATCGAAGTCCAGAGCCACTTTGGCAGCCTGACTGACCATAATTTGCTGAATGCGTTCAGGCAAAGCATCAAAATATCCGGCATCATTCCAGTAATCGACAAAGGTGCGAGTGCATTCTATTGCGTCCTTACCGTGCATAGCGTGACTGATCTCCTGTATTTCCAGCATTCCGGGAGAGTCATCCGGTAACACGTGAAAGGCAACAGGTTCGTAGACAACCACATCGGTAATTTTAAATGGCTTTTCCAATGCCAGTTTTAATGCAACAGCGCCGCCATAGGAGTGACCAACCAGTTGCACAGGCCTGGATAACGCAAGTTGCTCAACCGCGTTAATAATACGGGGCAGTTCCTGCTCCAGTCGAAAGTTTGCCGTAAACTCAACGTTAGCCGCATGCCCATAGCCCAGCAAATCAACCGCAATAACAAAGTGAGTGCTGATTAATTCTTTTATTAACGCCCGCCATTGGGTACTGGCGCTCTGCGAGCTGTGCAACAAAACAACCGGAGGGTTTTGTTTTTCACCGTACAGATGGATACCTGATTCTAATTCAGACATAGCTTCACTTTATAATAAACTGACACCAACAAACTGACCGATACCAAAGCCAGCAGCTAATAATAAAACGGCAAAAGTCGTTAATACCCCAATGGTGCGGGGCAAACTCACGCCGACACTACGGGTTAACCCAATAGCATGACATAAGCGGGCAACGACTAACGCAATACCCAACCCATGGAGCAGAGCAAGCGGAGCGTGCTGTACTTCCATCATAGCAAACAGAATAAGCGCCAGAGGCACGTACTCAATAAAGTTACCATGGATGCGTACTGCAACGTTGAGCTCTTCCGCTTCACCGGTGCCCAAACCTACCCGATGTTTCCAGCGCAAGCGGATAATGTTCACAGCCAGAACAAGATAAATAAGCGTTAAAATGCCCGCATAAAAGCCAGTGATTGTTAGTTGAGATGTCATTGGAATGCCTCTTGTTATTCGTTGGGGCCTTGCTTCATTAAAAAAGGCTCACCATGTGAGCCTTTTAGTAAAAAATTACTTTCTGAGCAAATCGCCCAGTTGCTCACTGACTCTTTCAACGGGTTGCGTACCATCAATTTTGTGATACTCCGTCTTACCTTCTTCAGACAGCTTTTGATAATACTCTACCAGGGGCTCAGTCTGTTCGTGGTAAACCGAAAGACGTTTACGAACCGTCTGTTCCTGATCATCCGGGCGAACAACCAAATCTTCACCCGTTTCGTCATCTTTGCCTTCCACTTTCGGTGGATTGTGCTCAACGTGATAAACACGGCCGGAACCAGGATGGACACGGCGACCACTCATGCGATCAACAATAATTTCGTCCGGAACATCAAATTCCAGCACGTAATCAATTTCAATACCGTTATCACGCATCGCGTCGGCTTGCGGAATGGTTCTTGGAAAACCGTCAAGTAAAAAACCATTCTGGCAGTCTGGCTCTGCAATTCGTTCTTTGACCAACTCGATAATGATGTCGTCCGACACTAACTGTCCGGCATCCATAACTTGTTTGGCCTTTTTACCCAGTTCCGATCCGGATTTTATTGCTGAACGCAGCATATCACCGGTGGAAATTTGAGGGATCCCAAAAGTATTCATCAGGAATTGTGCCTGAGTTCCTTTTCCAGCTCCCGGGGCGCCTAACAAAATAATGCGCATAGAAAACCTCTTTGCATGATTCAAAAGTCTGCCCCGAACTTTACCCTGACAGGCGGGCTATTACAAGCGCAGAAAGCCGCTGCAGGCAATGACTTACCCACAGCGGTAGGTAAGAAATTAAGCGTTAAGCATTAATTTGTTAAGGCGAGTAACGAAGGAGGCCGGATCTTTCAGGTTGCCCCGCTCCGCTAACGTGGCCTGATCTAATAACACTTCAGCCCATTCTTTGAAGGTATCATCTTCTTTGGTCAGCATGCGCTGAACTAAGGGGTGCTCCGGATTTACTTCAAAGATGTACTTAGTTTCAGGAACCGGCTGACCGGCTGCTTCCATCAGCTTAGCCATTTGCGTGCTCATATCATTGTCGTCGGTAATGATACAAGCCGGCGAGTTGGTTAAACGGTTGGTGACACGAACCTTCTTCACTTTATCACCTAAAGCTTTTTCAAAGCGTTCCAGGTTTTCTTTAAAGGCTTCTTCGGCTTTTTCCTGCTCGGCCTTGTCTTCTTCGTCGTCCAGTTCGCCTAAGTCAAGGTCACCACGAGTCACTGACTGCAACTGTTTCTCTTTAAATTCAGTCAGATGGCTCATAAGCCATTCATCAATGCGCTCTGAAAGCAGCAACACTTCAATGCCTTTCTTGTTAAAGATTTCCAGCGCAGGATTGTTTCTGGCGGCTTCGTAGCTGTCAGCAACAATGTAGAAAATTTTATCCTGACCTTCTTTCATACGCTCAATGTAGTCGTCCAGGCTAACTGACTGCACTGCACCGTCGTTGTGCGTTGAAGCAAAACGCAGCAGTTCGGCAATACGCTCACGGTTGGTGTGATCCTCCGCCGGACCTTCTTTCAGCACGTTGCCGAAGGTATCCCAGAACTGTTGATACTGTTCTTTGTCGTCTTTTGCCAGCTTCTTCAGCATTTGCAGTACTTTTTTGGTACTGCCGTTACGCATTGCACGGGTAATTTTATTATCCTGCAAAATTTCACGCGAAACGTTCAGCGGTAAGTCATTTGAGTCGACCAGACCGCGCACAAAGCGAAGGTACGTTGGCATTAACTGCTCGGCGTCGTCCATAATGAAAACACGCTTCACATAAAGCTTAACGCCGTGCTGTTGTTCACGGTTCCATAAGTCCCACGGAGCGCGTTTGGGAATGTACAGCAAGTTAGTGTATTCGGTTGTGCCTTCAACTTTGTTGTGGCTCCACAGCAGTGGTTCATCAAAGTCGTGCGCTACGGTTTTGTAAAACTCTTTGTATTCTTCGTCAGTAATGTCGGACTTTTCACGAGTCCAGAGTGCCTGACCTGAGTTTACGGTTTCCCATTCGCCGGGCTGCCCTTCTACTTTGTTGCCTTCGTCGTCTTCTGACTCAGGTATCGGTTCTTTCCACATTTGAACCGGGATACTCAGGTGCTCTGAATATTTGTTGATAATGCCACGCAGACGGTTTTCATCTAAGAATTCATCGGCATCATCTTTCAGGTGCAAAATAATGTCAGTGCCGCGACGGGCTTTATCAATATCAGCAATTTCGAAATCGCCTTCACCTTGCGAGCGCCATTCAACTCCGCGAGCGTCTTTATCTAATGCTGAACGGGTTCTTACGGTAACTTCATCGGCAACAATAAAAGCTGAATAGAAGCCGACACCAAACTGACCAATAAGCTTGCTGTCTTTTGCTTCGTCGCCGGACAGCTGACCAAAGAACTCAGCCGTGCCTGACTTGGCAATGGTTCCCAGATTATTCATCACGTCGTCGCGCGTCATACCAACGCCGTTGTCGCTGATGGTAATAGTACGGCTGTCTTTATCAACAGAAACACGAACGTGCAGGTCACTGTCGTCACCGTACAGAGAGTTGTCGCTTAAAGCTTTAAAGCGCAATTTATCTGCTGCGTCGGACGCATTAGAGACCAATTCGCGTAAGAAAATTTCTTTATTGGAATACAAAGAATGAATCATCAGGTGAAGCAATTGTTTTACTTCTGTCTGAAATCCATGTTTTTCCATTTGACCGGCTTCCGCCATAGTATATTTCTCCTGCTGTTATTACCTATGGCAATAACAATGGGGGCGCAGGAGACATTTTCAAGTCATCGGGAAAATTGTTTTCGGCCACTGAAGGCGTGACCCAGTGTGGTTTGATCGACATAACCCAGCTCACCGCCTACTGGCACCCCGTGAGCAATTCGGGTGGTGTTGATATTCAGTTGCCCGGCAATGTCGGCAATATAGTGCGCGGTAGCGTCCCCTTCCACGGTTGGGTTAGTCGCCAGCACAATTTCTTCCACCGGCTCGCTCTGCAGTTGCCGCTCCAGTTCATCCAGACCAATGTCCGCCGGCCCAATACCATCGAGCGGAGACAAATGTCCCATCAGCACAAAGTAACGTCCCTGAAATTGAGAAGTCTGTTCAATGGCTAATACGTCGGCGGGTGTTTCAACAATGCAAAGTACACCATTTTCGCGTCGCATAGGGTTGCTGCAAATACGACACAAGGGTTCTTCGGTTAAGGTCCGGCAACACTCGCAGTGGCCGACTTTTTCCACCGCCGACTGCAAAGACTCGGCAAGCCTTGAGGCTCCACCGCGATCGCGCTCAAGCAAATGGAACGCCATACGCTGTGCTGACTTTTGGCCAACACCCGGTAGGCGTTTTAAATTCTCGACCAGTTGATCGATTGCCGGACTGATACTCATTAACTGACCTTACTACTTAGAAAGGCATTTTAAAGCCCGGAGGTAAACCCATACCGCCGGTTATTTCAGACATGCGCTCTTTGCTGGTTTCTTCAACGCGACGCACAGCATCGTTGGTAGCTGCAGCAATCAAGTCTTCCAGCATTTCCTGGTCGTCTTCCATTAAGCTTGGGTCAATGCTTACGCGCTTTACGTTGTGGTTACCCAGCATGGTAATTTTAACCAGGCCTGCGCCGGCTTCACCGGTTACTTCCATATTGGCGACTTCTTCCTGGGCTTTTTGCATGCGCTCCTGCATTTGTTGCGCCTGCTTCATCATGTTACCCATTCCACCTTTAAACATAATTTTCTTCCTCGTTTAAGCTTTTAAAAAATTAACGCGCCTGAATTGATGACTCATCGATTTGCGCTTGAAACCTTTGCTGTAATTCCTGCACGCTGGCGTCCCCATGTAATATTTCACATGCGCGCTGGTGACGGTATTCATTGATATGTTGTTGCACCATTAAAGGGGTTGGCTGGCTGGGTACGCCAACTTTAAACTCTACCCTTGCGGTCGCCCCTAATAACCCGGCCAAAGACTCTCTGACGGCCTGACTGGTTGATTCGTTCAATAAACTTTTTTGTTCTTCAGCCACCAGAATAAGCCAGTCGTCGTCACCGAGCTTTTGCAGTTCGGAGTTTAACAAAACCTGACGAGCCAAACCGGAAATGTCCATGCCCGCAATCATCGCACTCCATTTATCAACTTCGGCGGCTTCGCGAATATCGTCATTTAATTCTGGCAGCTCTTCGTTTAATTCGTCTTTTGTTTCCGGCTGATGCTCGGGTTGAGCTTCTGGTTCAGCTTTTGCCGGACCAGTTAACGGCATCGTCGAGCTGTTTATTGTTTTGTTGCTATTGTCTGGATTTTTTTTTTCAGCCAGTTGCTCTCGCACGCGTAACAGATCGGCTACGCCAGAACTGCTCTGCGGCTCCGGCGTCGGTTCTGCTGTTTGATCTGCTGTTTGATCTGCTGTTGGCTCAGGTACGGGCTCCGACCTAGCGGCCTCTTCCATATGATAAAAGCCCGCATCATCATCCGGTTCAGAGTAATGAAATTCAGGAGGCTCTTGATACTCACTATAAGACGGTTGCATAGGCTCTGATAGTTCCGCTTCAGGCTGCGGCTCTGCTTTTGCCTGCGGTGTTACTTCTGCTGCCGTCTCGGTTTCAGTCTCAGTCACTTCCGGCGCAGGAACCGTTAGCTTTGACTCCGGCATATCAACAGCAGACGAGTCCGCTTCTGAAATGTTGTAATCGCCCTTGTCTGCCGGACGGAAACACAGCAGCCGCAATAAAGTCATTTCGAGTCCGCTACGCGCGTCTATAGCGTAAGCCTGCTCGCGGCGACCTTCCAGAACCGTGCGATAGAAAACCTGAATAAGTTCGGCCGGCATGCGTCGCAATAATGGTTTCACAACATCGCTGTTTTCGAACACGTTAGCGGCACTGGGTACTTGCTGCACCAATGCCAACTGATGCAATAAGCTTTGTAGCTCAACCAGAACTGAACTCAAATCCGGTACCATGGATACCATACTGTCCACACGTTGCATTACGGCTTCTGCATCCCCTTCGAGAACACATTCCAGTAACGCGGCAATATCTGCCACGGGTACGTTGCCAAGCATACGTCTGACACTGTCGATACTAACCGAGCCGCCACCCTGGGCAATAGCCTGATCGGTTAAGCTAAGTGCATCGCGCATACTGCCACGGGCAGAACGAGCCAAGAGAGGCAGCGCTTCGGAGTCAGCCTGAACCTGTTCCTGCGATAAAACATAGCTAAGCTGCTGCGTAATATCCTCGTTCGACAAGGCTTTTAAATTAAACTGCAAACAACGCGATAAAATGGTGACCGGTAGCTTTTGCGGATCGGTTGTCGCCAGCAGAAACTTTACGTGCTCCGGTGGTTCTTCCAGTGTTTTCAGCAGCGCGTTAAAACTATGCCGTGAGAGCATATGCACTTCATCAATTAAGTACACTTTATAGCGGCCGCGGGTGGGCCGATATTGGACGTTATCAAGTAACTCGCGAGTGTCTTCAACTTTGGTTCTTGATGCTGCATCAATTTCCAGCAAGTCAACAAACCGTCCCTGTTCTATTTCAAGACAGGCACTGCATTTGCCACATGGCGTTGCCGTAATACCTTCTTCGCAATTCAGCGCTTTAGCAAGGATTCGTGCAATGGTGGTTTTACCCACCCCGCGAGTACCGGTAAACAGATAAGCATGATGAAGTCGCTGCTTGTCTAACGCGTGCTCAAGCGGCTTCAAAACATGTTGTTGGCCGACAACTTCTGCAAATTGCGAAGGTCGCCATTTTCTTGCCAGTACCTGATAACTCATAGGATGGATTATTAACTCTGTTTCGTTAAAACTGACATAAGGTATAGCACGCAACGCCGGCCTGCTGCAATTTATCTTCACCACCGAGCTCAGGCAAAGAGACTACAAAAGCGGCTTCAACAACGTCTGCACCTGAGGACTTAATCAACTGACTTGCAGCAACCACCGTTCCGCCGGTAGCCAGTAAATCGTCGACAATTAGCACTCTGTCGTTTTCAGTCAAAGCATTTTCATGCATTTGCAATTCGTCTGAGCCGTACTCTAACTCGTAATTCTGGCGCGTTACTTTACCGGGTAATTTTCCCGGTTTTCTTAACAAAGTGACCCCACACCCCATGGCATAAGCCAATGCGGAACCAAAAATAAAGCCACGGGCTTCAACGGCAGCAATTTGCGTTATGCCCTGCCCTGCATAGCGTTGCTTTAAGGTATTAATGGTTAATCTGAACGCATCAGCGTTTTGCAGTAAAGGCGTTATATCCCGGAAAATAATACCTGGCTTAGGGTAGTCCGGAATGGAGCCGATAGAGTCTCTTATATCAGTCGTGGCTGATTCCATAATATTATTCTCATCATTATGCGACAAAGCGCACCGCCCAGGATTTTAGCGTATCCAACAGGAAATCTTCGCTCAAAGGTTTAGCCAGACATTGAGTTGCACCGGCCTTTAATGCTTTTGGCTCTATCTCTACCAAATCCTGAGTTGACATAAACAGCAACGGAGTGCGGTGATAAGCGTCTAAATCGCGCAGGTTTTTCAGTAAAGACAAGCCGTCCATAACCGGCATTTTGTGGTCAAGCAAAACCATATCAAAGTAGCTCTTTTTCGCTTTACTTAAGCCATCTAAACCATCCCGGGCTACAGTAACCTCAAAGCCAAGTGGCTTTATCGCGCTACAAATAGACTCCAGAGTTTTGTCTTTATCCTCGACAACGAGCAAAGTGACTGACATAAATGTCGTTTACCTGATAGTTAATGAGGATGTATTTAAGAAGAAAGAATTTGTGTTAAACGCAGAACCAGCGGTAAACAGGCCCAGAATAAAAACAACACTGCCGTAATAAGCAAAAATCGTTTGCCTGCCGGTTCTTTAAAGGTTTCTGATGACATAACTTTTACCTCTTGATGAAATCGGGGCTGATCATACTCGATCCTCGACAACGATAAAAGTTGAATTCAATTCTTTACCTTCAATATCAATTGCTGCCCGGCTAGCCTGTTTAAAGTCTGCCCAGCCCCTTGCTGTAATTGTTCTTTGGGCCATTGAGGGAGTAATTCAGGTAAAAGCTCGAGTAAGCTATTTAATTGAATACTCTCTCTATTTTGAAGCTCTGTTAACAGTAAAAAAGTCATCGCATTAATGCGAATAAAGCGAACCTTATCGTTGCTATCGCGAAACACGATCAAAAAACGCGGTTCTGCCAAGGGCTCCTGAGGTTGAAACTCAGTACTTATTTCATCAACAGGGTACTGATATGACGAGACGATAGCCGTGGGGTTAAGTGCAATCAGAGAGTCACCTTCAAGCGCCTCTGCCGGATTAATATAATTTTCAGGCCACGACTTTTGCTCTACCGCCAGTTCTGCCCATTCATAATGAGCCAGTTCAGCCGCAAAGATAAACAACTCATCATGAGACTGCAGATATTCAACAAAACTTGCGGCAATACCAGTAAAATATGGTGATTGAGAAGAAAAGGTACGAAAGAACCGTTCTTTGGTTTCTGTCCATTGCGTCTCCGCAGCCAACTTTTTAAGTACGGGGAAGGCACTATCAATAAAACGGAAAATATTATTGCGCAACAATCGCTGATAAACAGCCAAGCGCCGTGCCTCTATCTCATCCAGCCAAGGCTCGTCTACGAACTTTTCCGGCGCTTTTAACTGTTCAACAAAGCGATTTTGAATTTCTTTAAAAGTTATTTTACTCATGGCGAGCCTGTATCGCTTTTATTCTATTCAATTCCTGGTTTAACTCTTCCAACGCAGGGAAGTTAAAATCTCTTTCCAGCAAAGTAGGGTAAACGCCGTGCCGCGCATAAGCATAGTCCAGAAGCTGGAAAACTTCGTCTTTTACGCTGGCACCATGAGTATCAATATAAAGGTCGTCGTATTCTTCGTGGTGCCCGGCTATATGTCCGTAGACAATTCGCTCAGAAGGCAGACCGTCGATGAACTCATAAGGGTCATAACTGTGGTTTACGCTGTTAACAAAAACATTGTTCACATCCAGCAAAAGCTTACAGTCTCCTGCTTCAAGCACCTGATTAATAAACTCTAACTCTGTCATTTCCGGCGAGAGGCTGGCGTAATAAGAGACGTTTTCTAATATTAAAGCTTGCCCTAACCTATCCTGTACTTCTTTAATTCGTTCGCCAACATAGGCAACAGCATCAGTTGTAAAAGGAATGGGCAGTAAATCGTATAACTGGCCTTTATGAGAACAATAGCTTAAATGCTCACTGTAAACTCCTATGTCAAAGTCGCTTAAAAAGTGTTTCACATCTTTCAGAAAGCTTTGGTTCAGCGAATCCTGGCTGCCAATGGACAATGATAGCCCATGGCAGGTCAGTTGATATTTTCCAGCTATTTTGGCGAGTTTGTCCAAACGGGAACCTTTAAAAGGTATCCAGTTCTCCGGGGCTATCTCAAGAAAGTCAGCATCAATATCTCCGGCTAAAGCTGCGTCGAGCAACTCATTTCTTAAGCCAAGTCCAACCGAATGAGATTTCATGTTCCTCTCCCAAAAAACAAAAACCCGGCACTGTGGCCGGGTTTTACTATGCAGTTATAAAAACGAAAAGTGGTTAATCGAGATCGATACCTTTCCGTTTTGCCGTAGACTTGATATAACCTCTCCAGCTACGAGCGCTGCGACGTTGACCATCGAAGGTTGCAGCCTCATCAACATAACGCATTGCCTGGCGATAGTCACCACCATAGAAATACGCTTCTGCTAAAGACATGTACACACGACCTTCATCTTTACGCTCAAGATAGTCTAACGCTTTTTTCAAAGGCTCTGCTGCCGCAATATACTGCTCATTTGTCAGCATCAAGTTACCTTGTTTGCGGTAGTATTCACCTTTGTCGTCGCTATCGTCAGTTGACTCAGCAGCACGTTCATACCAGGAAACCGCTTTACCGAACTCTTTAGCACGGTGGTAACTGTTCGCAATGGTTGCGTAGTTCTTAGCGGTTTTCTCGATATCACCGGCTTCTAAATGCTTCTCCATAGTCGATGCCGCTTTGTAAGGAATACCTTCATTGTCATATAGCTGAACCAGCATTTTAAACTGACTCTCTTTATCCAGGTATCCTGCCAAATACGCCACTTCCATAGTCTGAAGAGACTTTCCTAATTCTTCTTCCAGCATATAGAACTGCGCTAACTGAGGCCACCATGCTGTTTGCTCCGGCAGCTTATTCAAGCCTTCTTCAAGAACTCCAATTGCTTCTGAGTACATCTTACGTTCATAGTAAGACGCCATCATCAGGTTATAGATATTCTTGTCAGGCTTATCAGACTCTTGTAAGGCCACTCGAGCGAAAGGAATGATCTCAGCGAAGTTCTTCATCTGGTAGTGTGCATTAGCCATGTATAAGAATACTTGAGAATCGCGTTCGCCTGTGAATTGAACCCATTTTTTCAGGTATTCAAGGCTTTGCTCATATTTCTCTTCTTGCAGACTAATTTGTCCTACCAATTTCATCGCTGCCGCTTGGTCACTCCAACCGAGCACATCCTGGTCAACTGCGCTTTTCAAAACTTGTAAAGCATCAGCCATGCGTTCATCTGCTGCATAAAGGTTACCAAGAAAGCGTCCCAGATACGCTGAATCGTAGCCTGGGTCAGGATCTTGATCTTCAAGAACCGCTATTGCTTCCTTGATTTTTTCTTCTTCATACAGCTCAAACGCGTCCATAATTGCCCGGCCAATGCTCTGCGAAGCAGCTTTATTGTCACGAGCTTTCTTCTGCGCCTCAACGGTCTCTTTATCCGGAATGTTGAAACCAAGGTCCTGAGCCGCAGCCTGGACCGTTGTCATCGACATAACCGAAGCAAAAGCCAGGGCACTAACAAATGTTTTTACTGTATATTTCATTTCTTAGTTCCCATCCATTGTGAAGTCGAGCTGAACGGTCATACCTTCTTGACGAATTGGCTTACCGTCAACGACCTTGGGCTTATACTTCCAACGCAATAATGCGCGTCGTGCCTCACGGTCAAACACTCGACGAGGTTCAGAATCGATGACTTCAACGTCAGTTACACCACCTTGCTGGTCGATAGTGAATCGCAGTTGTACCCAACCTTCAGTGCCATTTCGCGCAGCTGACGGCGGATAACGCGGTTCAATACGAACTATTGGTGTTGCGTCACCATCAGAACTTAAACCTCCACCAGGACCTGAAAGTCCAGTGTCAGCTCCACCAACATCAACATCAAAACCCATGTTCATGTTCATACCACTGTCTGATGTATCAGGCTCAGACTGTGGTGTTTCTGGTGGCTGCTCCGGTGGCGGCGGTGGCGGCGGCGGCGTACGCCGACGCTCCTGAACGTCAGACTCCGGTGGCGACGTTACGATGTCAATGACCGGCGTTGGAGGCGGCGCTTCGTTGCGCTGCGCTCCTCCGCCGATTAAGTAAGCCATGAAAGCAAACAGAGCAAACGTAACGGCGGCACCTAGTAGTAAAGATACTAAAAAGCGCACCATATTAGTTATTCTCCGCAGCTATGGATATCTTATCGATACCCGCTTCCTTAACCTGATCCATGACTTCTACAACGACACCATGTTCAGCTTTCTTGTCGGCCTGGATAACAACAACGTCAGTTGGCTGTTCAGCAAGCAGACGCTCTATGTTCGCGCCTACGCGTTCTACATCAACTTGACGTTTATCCATCCAGACTTCACCAGTATCACGAATTGCGATAAAGATGTTAGCTGAAGGTTCCTTGGTCGTGTTACTGGCTTCAGGTTTATTCACCTGAATACCCGCTTCTTTGACGAATGAGGTCGTTACGATAAAGAAGATCAACATAATGAAGACGATGTCGAGCATCGGCGTCATGTCGATCGACGCATCTTCCTCTTCTCGATTACGATTACGTGCCATAGTTTTACTCTCTTAGTGATGTGGCAAACTGTCAACAAGGCGTTCTTTCGCTCTGCGCACTCTACTTTCAAGACGCGTTGCGAAAAACATACCGGATAACGCTGCAACCATTCCCGCCATTGTCGGGATGGTAGCCATCGAAATACCCGACGCCATTAGACGAGGGTTACCCGTCCCTTGTACTGCCATGATTTCAAACACCGCAATCATACCTGTCACGGTACCCAGCAGCCCGACTAACGGACATAAGGCAACACAAGTTTTTATCAACAGAATACGTGCATTCAGTTTATCGTTCGCTTCGGAAATCCATGCTTCACGGATTCTATGGGCGTACCATGAGGTGGTGTCCTTACGGGCATCCCATTTCGCTATAATTTCATTGCGAAGTTTAGGGAAAGCACCTGTAAGGTACCAATAACGCTCAATCATCAGTACCCACATTAGAAAGAGCACCCCCATGACGATGTACAGTACATCGCCACCGGTAGCCAGAAAATCCCTGATAGATTCCCAAAGTTCCATCAGGTAAAGCATGGGTTACTCCTTCTCCGAATGCGAGGCTACGATACCCGCTGCTTGCTCATCCAGAATATGGACAATAGACTTGCCGCGAGAAGCCACAATACTGTGAGCCAAAATCAATGGTATAGCTGCAATCAGACCCATAGCCGTTGTTACCAACGCCATAGAGATGTCGCCTGCCATGATCTTCGGATCACCGGTACCAAACAGTGTAATAGACTGGAAAGTACCAATCATACCAACAACCGTACCCAACAGACCAAGCAATGGCGCGATAGCCGCAAGAATCTTGATGACGTTAATGCCACTTTCGACTCTAGGTGTTTCACGTAGAATTGCTTCGTCCAGTTTCAGTTCTAAGTTTTCAACATCTGCATTCTTATTCTCTTGATAAACCTTAAGAATACGACCTAATGCGTTGTTGTCTTTAGGTTGCTCTGGGTTCTTCAACTGAGAACGGATTTTTCCTGCCGCAGCGGTCAAAGTAACCAGTTTGAATACAGAGATTAACAAGCCAAGAATTAATACTGCAGTAATTACATAACCAACAGTACCACCTTGATGATAACGCTCTTCCAAAGTCGCTTTACCAGTTAACAAGCTAAGAATCTGACCTTTTGAAGGATCAAGAAATACACCTTCATAACCTTCTTCAGTGTTAGTAAACTCTTTAGCTTGCGAAGTCGCACTACCTTCTGGTTGACGACCTAACGGCTGAACTTGTTCCGTCGTGTCGTTGTATACCAGGTACTCGTTATCAGAAATTAAGTTAAAGGTACCAACACGAACCACTTCACGAGTTTCACTACCGCCGTCAAGCAAAGTTACATCAGTATTGAACTTAACCACTTTGCCCGATTCCACCATTTCAGTCAGCAGGGCTTTCCAAAGCTCTTCAAGTTCTTCCAGAGTAGGAAGTTCTTTTGCTTCAGACAGGCTTTCCAGAACGTCTTCACGACCCGGGTATTCTGCACTGATAATAGAAGTCGCAATACGACCGATAGTTTCTGTCGCAGCACCACGAACAACACCGAACATTTCACCTAAGGTGCCTTTAGCATTCTCAAGCTCTTGCTCTTTGTTGGCGAGGTCAACTTCGTTCTCAGAAAACTCTTCCTGTAAACGCTTACCACGAGCTTTTTCTTCTTCTAACTGCTTCTCTGCACGATTAAGCAAAGCTTGCTTATCCGCACGAGCAGCTGTGAATTCACGCTCACGTTCGGCGTTCAATTCACGAGAAGATACACGGTTTTTCTCAACAAGCTGTAATAGCTCGTCTAAACTTTTGGCTTCAGATTGCTCCTGAGCTTGCGCAGCGAGAGTCGTACCTGCAGAAAGGCTGACTGCTGCTGCAATCATTAACGATTTAACTAATTTATTCATTCTGCACTCTCCGCTGCGAATACTGGAAGTTTCACCAGATCGTAAGCAAGCTGCTTACGTGACATACGAATCGCTTGGGTTAGAGGACGGATAAACTCGTCTTCCAAAGCAGTCCACTCATCGGTTTCGTTGTTGTAAATCCAGGCATTTTTCAAGTCCAGAGACTGAGCCAGAAACGCAACACGACCCATGTGAAAATAATCAACGGCAATTTTTTCACCATCGATTTCCAGGTTGCCCTGATAAGAAATCAAGCCTGAACCGTAGTCCATTTCTGTTTGATAAGCTTCGATGATTTGACGAAATTGCTCTGATGTAGAAACACTTGAGCTATCCATGATATCGCGCAGACGCTCTACACGATCCATACGCTTTTCACGGTGAATTGGAATGTCCAATTTCACAAATTGCTCAAGCGAGTCAATCATTTCATACATCAAAGGAACAACGCCTTGTTTCGTGCGTTCGATTCCGTCGATCTGCTTCTGAAGAGACTCAAGCGTAGCGTTCTGGTCATTAACCAAGCCTTGAACGTGATCGTTATAGACCTTCAAGTTCTCGTACTCAGAAACGACCGAACGATATTCGATAAGAAGATCCTGGCTTTGCTCGAACAAAGAGTCGACTTTCTTCTGCGACTGTTCGTCAGCGTTCAAAATCTTTTGCTCTTCGTTTTGTAGCTTAGCTACATCTACTTGCTGTGCAGCGGCAACGCCGGTGCCAGCAAACGCCATCACACCCATCAGGGTTGCAGCGAGTTTGGTTCTTTTGATTACTTTGGTCATAGTTCCCAACCAATTTGACTTAACTTCCGCTTCAACGCCTAAGGCGCGAAACACCAGTTGTTTGAATGACGAAAAGATCTAGTTCTACACTTTTTATTATTATTGCCAGAAATACAGCAATACCAACGAATACTCCCACGATGACTATACGCTGTCAACCAAGTAAACTGAGTCAACCGCGCTATAGCTGCCGCGTTATATCCAGTGCAGAACACGGATCTGGAGTCGCGTAATTTCCAGATGTTTTCTCGGACAACATCCTGTCGTCAACTCTTTTCATACCCTCAGTATCAGCACTTGTATACCTAACTTTGGATATTACTCCTACCTGAATAGTATCACTTTTTGATCGACGAACAACACTGACATTTCAATTTCAACGTTTTTTAAACAAATAATTTACCAGCCTATACGCAATGGTAGACCCAATTTCGTGACCTAAGTTTCAAAATCCTTTAGTATAGAGGGATGAGAGAGATATTAAATGTAACCTCAATACAACATATTGAACAGCTGCTCAACACTTTACAAGAGCGAGCTGAGGAAATTGATGGGGAAAACAGAAAGAAACATCGCCAACTTAGCGAAAATTGGTTTAGTTCCTCTTTGTTCAGTCAGAGTTCTAATCTGGCTGTCGATTACGTTGCGGAGACTCGCAACCTTTTCCGACAACTCCGGCAAAGCGACAATCAACAGGCTCAACGTTACCTCGCGGAAAAACTTAGCCTGCAGCTAGAAGCATTAAACACAGCTTTTCGAGCTAATAGACCACCTAAACAGCAGCAAGATCATCGCATTACTGCGCAAAACCAACTACAGCAGATGCATCAACAATTAGTGACTTATCGTGACTACGAAAGGCGACTGACAGAAAACCTGGATACGGCTGCTGCGGGTAATAACCCAACCGTGATTCAAAGCGCGCAGCAACGCCTTAACCGTTGCCAAATGGCCATTGATACTCTGGAGAAAAAGATTAGCCGTTATGAAGAAGGTTGACGTTCCTTTTATCTACTCACCTTTATACAGTGAATTAGATTTACCTCCCAGACACCGTTACCCAATAGAGAAGTATCGCCTACTAAAAAACTGGGCGGTTAAGCACGGAGCAACCAATAATCAATGGCATCAACCTGAGCCGCTTAGCTGGGAACAGGCAGCGCGAACGCACTGTCCCGGTTATTTGTCTCAGTTGCGGCAGAACAGCATGGATAAAAGCAGCTGGCGACGCATAGGCTTTCCCTGGTCAGAACAACTATTGTACCGCACCCGCACCTCCGCTGGAGGCACACTGTTGACGACAGAGCTGGCACTAACGAAGGGAATTGCCATACACTTTTCCGGCGGCTACCATCATGCTCACAAAGACTGGGGCAGCGGCTTTTGCTTACTCAACGATTTAGCAATAGCCTGCAATGAAATACTAGTTTGCCACCCAAAGCTAAAAATAGTGGTACTGGATACCGACGTTCATCAAGGCGACGGAACCGCCACGCTCTTCGAAAATGACGAGAGAGTTTTTACCTGCTCAATACACGGAGAGCGCAACTTTCCATTTTCCAAAGTGAGCTCTAATCTGGACATTCCTTTAGCTAAACATACCTCTGACAAAGAATACTTAGCTGCTCTTGAAAATACTCTCGAACACATCAACCAAGAAATCAAACCTGATCTTATTCTTTACGATGCCGGTGTCGACATTTATCAGCGGGACGAGTTAGGTCATCTGAATATTAGCCTGGCGGGTATTTTTCAAAGAGACCTTACTGTACTACGCTTTGCTAAACGACATCAGACTCCTCTAGCCGCTGTCATCGGCGGCGGGTATCAACGTAATTTACCACGTTTGGTCAGAGCCCATGCCCAACTACTAAGAGCCAGTTATTATGTCTATACTGAGAATGAGCTAACAGAAGGATAAAGGTATGAAGTTTGACGATGACATTCACAATTATTATGAGCGCTTAGTTGCAGACCGGATAGAAGAACTGGAACTGGAAAAGCAACACAGCCAGGAGTTTCTTGCTGATCTCAGTTGCCTGGTACTTAATCAGTTGCCGCCGCGGTATATTCGTCACGAAGTTGATATGGCTTTCTTTTTACCACCGTCAAAGCGGCTGGACATGGAAATGCAGGTACACAAAGCAATAGCGGAAGCGCTGGAGTTTTTAAAAGGAAGAAAACGTCCTGACGGAGATTAATAAAGATTGGGTGGCGACTCTACCAGCCACACCTCGGCACACACATCCCTGACTACGGCTGCTCCCTTCCGGGCCTGACCGGGTTCACCAGTTAGCGTTGCGAGGGGACCCGCAGAGTCACCATAAACGCTTTACTCAAAGCGGGCTGCATTATGAACCAGTTACCCAGCTGAAACAACCCACAGTTTATCTTTTGCTTACTTTTTCTGCAGCTTTGCAGCAATTGCCTGACGAGCTTCATCTGAGCTTAACGCTTTTGCAAAAAACGTCGCTTCACGACTGATGCGATCCGCTACTGATTCCGCCGGCTGCTTTAACAAATGCTTGGAAATTCGTAATGACTTGCTGGATTGCTTACGCAGTTTATCCAGAGTTTCGTCAACCACAACAGGCAAACGCTCAAGCGAAACCACATGATTAACAAACCCGGCCTGTTGAGCCGATTGAGCGTCAAAACTTTCGCCAAGCAATAACAGCTCTGCCGCTTTTTGGTAACCACAAATTTGCGGCAACAACAAACTTGAAGCGGCTTCAGGTAACAACCCAAGCTGAACAAATGGCAATGCAAATACCGCGTCGTCACTACTGTAAACAATATCGCAATGCAGTAGGAGCGTCGTGCCTATGCCTATTGCTAATCCATTAACCGCAGCAACTATAGGCACCTCAGCACGCGCCAACGTATGTAAAAACTGAAACGGGGGTGCCGATTCGTCTAAGTTTTCAATTGATAAGAAGTCATTTAAATCGTTACCGGCAGAAAAACTGTCGCCACTGGACTCAAAAAGCACAGCATGAATCGAGCTATCGTTGTCTGCCGCTTTCAACGCGTCATTACATGTTGTGTACATGTCCTGAGTGAAGGCATTCTTCTTTGCCGGTCGGTTCAGACGTATGCGAACAATACCGTTATCCTGCGAAACTTGTACGAGCTCTTCAGTATTCAAAATCTGTCTCCCATCAATTATTACTGACCGCGATTTTTCCAGGCCTTTTTAGTCGCTTCGTGCATTGGCACAATCAGTTCCAGCGCACTCTTATCGCCGGCCGGTAGTTCCATTTGATTAGGACGTTTTGGCGTGACTCGCTGACCCCATTTAATCAATCCGGCACCGCAAGTGAGTCCACCACCAAACACGGCTGACATAATGCTGTCGCCTGGTTTGATAATACCGTTGTCAGCGGCTTCAGCAAAAGCAATAGGCAATGTCGCTGAGGACGTATTCCCGTAATTCTGAATATTAATAACGGTTTTCTCGCTCGGCACTTTACACATTTTACCTAAGAAATCGATTAACCGTTTATTCGCCTGATGCGGAATAAGAGCATCGATATCGTCGGTAGTCATGCCGGTTTCCTGAAAAACTTTTTCAACAGCAGAGCTCATGCCCTTCACTGCCCGTTTAAATATTTCCTGACCAACAAAATCAAATTGCATGATGCCGTCAAAATTAAAGCGGTCAAAGCTTGAGCCAAAATTCAGGCTCAACACGTCGCGGGCATCGGCATCACAACTAATATGGCTGGCCAGCAAACCAACCTCTTCATCTGAGGCTTCAAGTACCATAGCACCCGCACCATCACCGAATAACACCGCACTTTCGCGTTTGGTCCAGTCCAGAACGCGGGTTAAGCGCTCAGCACCTATCAGCAAAACTTTTTTATGTGCGCCGGTTTTTATGCCTTGAGTTGCAACATGCATAGCGTATAAAAAGCTGCTGCAAGCTGCATTCAGGTCAAACGCTGCCGCACTTTTTGAGCCAATATTTTGCTGTACTTTAGAAGCGACGTTAGGAATAAGTTCATCTGCAGTACAAGTACCGACAATGATGAGATCCAATTCGCTGGGGTCTAAATCGGCAGCAGCCAGGGCATTGCGTGCAGCAACCGTCGCCAACTCGGATGTGCCGACATGGCTTACTCGACGTTCGGAGATGCCCGTTCGAGAAACAATCCACTCGTCCGAAGTTTCCAGGAAAGTGGCAAGATCATCATTGGTCATTACAGCCGGTGGCAGACATTTTCCCCAACCGGTAATTTCAGCAAATTTAGTCACGGCAAAACCTTTTACTTCTGTCGGCTAGTATCGTCATAATGGTAAGGTATTTTATGACAATACGGTTTCACCGTATGATAGCACGAATCGACGTCAGGTGAATGACCGCCAGAAAAAAGGATAACTCCAATGTTCCGAACAATATTAGCAGCAGGTTTTTTACTTATTCTCAGCGCCTGTCAGAGCCAGCCTGATCCATTAATTATCAGCTCTGACACTGTTACTGATAAACTCAGTGCTAAGGTTAATCAGCTAAAAGTCGACGACCGACGTTCCTACTCTTATCTGTACCGTCATAAAAAAGATGAAGATAAGGCCCAGTTTGCGCCCGCTCAAAGGCCTTTAACCGACATTATCGAAGAGGCTTTACAGCCTGTTACAGGAGCTTCAGACAACAACGGGCTTACCTGGCATGTCACCATTGAAAAGGCGCTGATTGACGCAACGCTTCATACAGTGAAATACGAACTGGAGCACAGTGTGACTATCCGCGTAGAGGCAACCAGAGGGAACCGTCGGTACAGTAACTTTTATTCGGGAACCTATAATTCGAGCGGTGGTCTGAAGCCTGCTCAGGCAACTATAGAACGTCAGTTTAATCAACTGTTGAACTCAGTACTCACGGAAATTGCCAATGACCCTAAGCTGCGTATACGTGAACAAGAGGATTTTTAGCCATGACATTCCTTAAATACTTTATTGGCATTACCGCGGCCTTTTTTATCAGCGTCGGGCACGCTGAGATTCAGCCGGACAACCCATTCCCCCGGGTTAAATTAGTCACCTCTATGGGTGACATTACGGTTGAACTTAACCGCGATGCCGCGCCGTTAACCGTTAAAAACTTTTTCCGCTACGTGAAAAAAGCACAATACAACGGCACCATATTTCATCGTCTGGTGCCGGACTTTGTCATTCAGGGCGGAGGTTACGACGAAGACTTTCAGGACAAGCCTTCTTACGAGAAAGTTGTAAATGAATCTGGTAACGGTTTAAAGAACGAATATGGCACTGTTGCCATGGCTCGTGAGCGCGGTCCTCATTCTGCTACCCGCCAGTTTTTCTTTAATTTAAATGACAATAGCTCTTTAGACCCCGACGATGGTGACTGGGGATATACTGTTTTTGGTCGCATTGTGGATGGCTTAGATGTACTGGAAGCTATGGCGGAACTAGAGTCTCAGGCTTACAGCGATGAAATTGGCTGGGCCGATGTACCTGTCGAACCACCTATTTTAAAACGCATAGAGGTTGTTCCTCAAAACTAATGGCTTTAACCAAACCAACTTTTTGGCAAGACCTTAAAGTCTACAAACAGCCCCGTGTTTTAGTTATTTTTGTTCTGGGTCTTGCCAGCGGTTTTCCGTGGGTGATGATTGGCTCAGCGCTGTCCGCCTGGTTGCAGGAGGTCGGGCTTACCCGCTCGGTAATTGGGTACTTCGGCGCGGTTTTTGGCGCCTACTCCATAAATTTTTTATGGGCGCCTCTTATCGATAACTTCAAGCTACCGCTGCTCACGCGCTGGCTGGGTCAACGAAGAAGCTGGATCTTTCTCTGCCAGATGCTCATTGCCGGAGGCTGTTTCGCATTGGCCAGCCTCGATATCACCAGCAACCTGCATCTGGCCGGAATAATTGCGCTGGGCATTGCAATAAGTTCTGCAACTCAGGATATTGCCATTGACGCCTACCGAATCGAGTCTTTTGCAGAAACCGAAGGCCGCCTGCAAAGCGCCGGCGCAGCAATGACAACCGCAGGGTGGTGGACAGGTTACAGTGGCTTAGGTGCCCTGCCGTTCTTTTTTGTCGATGGCGTAAACTGGCAATGGCAACACGCTTATTTCGGTTTGGGTTGCATCATGTTAGTCCTTGCCGCCGTCGTACTTTTTGTGCGCCGTACCACTTATCATCAGGATCCAACCATAAAGACAAAGCTGACCCACTTTTGGCCGGCAATGAAAGAAAGAGTCAATCTTGTGGTTATTCAGCCTATTGGTGAATTTTTTTCCCGCAACGGCGTTAAGCTTGCGTTTTCAATTCTGGCCTTTATCTTTTTGTTTAAAATTGGTGAAGCTTTTCTGGGTCGAATGTCGATTGTTTTCTATAAAGAAGTTGGTTTTACTAATGCCGAAATCGGCACCTATTCAAAATTAGTTACCTGGTGGGTAACGATTGTTTTTGCGCTATTGGGCAGTGCTGTCAACTTGCGGTTGGGCATAATTAAAGGCCTGCTCATAGGCGGCGTAGCCATGGCCTCCTCTAATCTGATGTTCTCGTGGATTGCTCTGGTAGGCCCGGATACGAACCTCTTTCTAAGCGCGGTTTTAATTGATGGCTTCACCAGTGCCTGGTCAACTGTCGCCTTCGTTGCATTTATCAGTTTACTTTGTAACCGAACCTTTACTGCGACCCAGTATGCGTTAATGGCATCATTGGGGGCTTTAGGAAAAACCGTATTGTCGTCCTCCAGCGGAAAAATTGTCGATTATATGGATGGTAACTGGGCACTGTTCTTTGTGGTAACCGCTTTAATGGTCATTCCCAGTCTTATCTTCCTCTGGGTAATTCGTAAACCCATAGCCGAGCTGGAGCGAAAACGTGACGAAGGCTAACCTGAACTGGGTAATTCTTGGCCCCGGAGCCATCGGAGGGCTTATTGGCGGCGCTCTGCTGGAACACGGCCAGTCTGTGTCGGTACTACCGCGAAAGAGCGGGCCGAGAGAAATAAACTGGCAAGTCACACACAAGCAATTTAAGGCTGACTGCAGTGCTCCGGTTATTGCACAACCTCTTCCCGTGAATGCAGTGTTCGTTGTTGCGGTTAAGGCCTTTGATGTGGTTCAGGCCTTGCGCCGCATAACAACATTGCATGGCTTTAATAAAACCATGCCCATAATAATAAGCCACAACGGTATGGTGAAACTTCCGGAGCCGGTAAAAGAACTTAATTTACACCCATTGGTGACAACTCATGGAGCAGTGATAAGCCGAAATGAGAATGGCAAGCTTTGTATAGAACATCGCGGGGCAGGCCGAAGCTGGCTGGAAGTTGGCCCTGCAGTCCGGAATCAGCCGACGGACTTTGACCCAGGCTTGGTGCTGCAACAGGCTTTTCCTCCGCTTACTCTGGAACAAGGTCTCAGTCAGAGGCGCTGGTTAAAATTCATTATTAATTGCGTTATTAATCCGCTGACCGCAGTTCATCAGTGCGCAAATGGCGAATTACTGAAAGAAAACTGGCAGACACAAGTATACAGCCTTGTGGCAGAAGCCGTTGCTGTAGCCAAAAGTCAAAACGTGTCGCTGACAACTGAGGAATGCTATAAGGAGGTACTTTTTGTAGCAAAGGAAACAGCCTTAAACCACTCTTCAATGCTGCAGGATATTCAACAACAACGGCGTACCGAGATACAGCAGTTAACCGGTTATTTAATTAACGCTGGTAAGACGGCGGGTTTTGCCACACCGACTCACCAGCAACTACTTGATGAATTCCAACGAAGTTACGGCGGTTAGTCTTTATCTTCAATAAAGTCGACCACTTCCAGGCCAAAGCCCGACAGTGCAGAGTAACGTTTTGGCGAGCTCATTAAGTGCATTTTATGAATGTTCAGGTCTGCCAGGATCTGTGAGCCTAAACCGACATTCCGGGACGCATTTGACGCCGACGTTGTTGGCTTGTGTTCACCTTTGTCCTGAGCTTCAAACTCACATACCTGAGCGATGATGCTTTCCGGCGTCTGCTGACGACCAATAATAACCAGCACACCATCGTGTTCAGCAATATAGGACATAGCTTTCTGAATTGGCCAACTGCGTTTTGCTGCACGCTCGGTTAAAAAGGTATCGTGGAAGGTGTCCTGCAAATGAACTCGTACGTTAGTCACTTTATCTTGCGAGAGGTCACCATGAACAAGAGCATAATGTACCTGTTCATCAATAGTGTCCTGATAAGTGATTAACCGGAATTTGCCAAATGCCGTAGGCAAATTACATTCAGCTACCCGTTCTATGGTTTTTTCCTGTATCGAGCGATATTCGATTAAATCGGCAATGGTGCCGACTTTTATACCATGCTCTTCAGAAAAAGCTTCAAGATCAGCGCGGCGCGCCATGGTGCCATCTTCGTTCAGTACTTCCACTATAACGGAGGCTGGTTCAAAACCAGCTAAACGCGCAAGATCACAACCCGCCTCAGTATGGCCTGCACGGTTCAATACCCCACCCGACTTCGCTTTTAACGGGAAAATATGTCCAGGCATGACTAAATCTTCGGGCTTGGCGTCTTTTTTCACAGCATCCAGCACGGTTTTCGCTCTGTCCGCCGCGGAAATACCTGTGGTTACACCCTCAGCAGCCTCAATCGAAACAGTAAAACTTGTTGCGTATGGTGCGTTGTTCTTATCCACCATTAACGGTAAGTTCAGTTGCTCGCAGCGTTCTTCAGTCAGCGTTAAGCAAATTAGTCCACGACCGTAACGCGCCATAAAGTTGATGGTTTCCGGCGTCACACACTCGGCTGCAATAATGATATCGCCTTCGTTTTCGCGGTCTTCGTCATCCATAAGGATAACCATTTTACCCTGACGAATATCTTCGATAATCTCTTCTGTGCTATGCAGTGACATAACGCTTTACCCTTTAATCTTGTGTATGAGGTACTGCTACCAAGCGTTGATCAGGGCCTACCTGCCGACGATCAATAATTTTAAATCTTGGTGCTGAAGCTAAATTCAACGGCTCGTTCATGTCGATAACCGAACGTCCGTGATGACCCAATAACTGACCCGAACTGTAAATCATCAATCTGTCGCATAATTGCTGCTGAATAAGAGCGCCCGCCAAATTTGCCCCACACTCAGTCCATAGCTGGTTAATTTCGCGGTTAGCCAATTCAACCATAAGTGCCGGCAGACTCACTTTACCGTTAGGGTCTGCGGCTATAATTAATTCATGACAATGCGGGTGGCGACTGGGTTTACCGGGAGTTGTGCGCACTAACCAAACCGGCGCCGGAGAGTCAAAAACTCTGGCCTCATCATTCACCCGGTGCTGACTGTCAATAATAATACGTACCGGCTGTTTTAATGGCTCAGGCAGTGCCCTTGATTTTGGCCACTGGTCAACACGCACCGTCAATTTAGGATCGTCAGCCAGAATCGTTGCGGCACCACTCAGTATGGCATCGCCCTGTGCCCGAAAAAACTGCACATCACTGCGGGCAGCAGAGGACGTTATCCATTGACTGCGGCCATCTGACAACGCCGTTTTTGCATCCAGTGAGGTTGCCATTTTTAGGGTTACCCATGGACGTTGTCGTGTCATTCGGGAAATAAACCCCGGATTCAGACTCTCCGCAGCCAATTGCAGTACACCGACGTCCACAGAAATACCCGCAGCTTTCAGACGCTGAATACCATTACCGCTGACCCTAGGGTTTGGATCCTGCATGGCAACCACAACACGTTTTACTCCGGCCTCAATTAACGCATCGCAACAAGGCGGTGTACGACCAATATGACTGCATGGCTCCAACGTGACATAAGCCGTTGCGCCCCTGACTTTTTGTCCTGCCGCGCGCAAAGCATGTACTTCAGCGTGAGGTTCGCCAGCCTGATGATGCCAGCCTTCACCAACAACTTCAGTCCCGAGAGTAATGACACAGCCAACCGCAGGGTTCGGCCTGGTCGTCATCAGTCCGCGCCGCGCCAGCATTAACGCACGGTGCATCATTTGATGGTCAAAGTACTGCGGGTTTAATTCAGTCATTAAGGCGCGCTATTTCTTCACCAAATTCGCGAATGTCCTCAAACGAGCGATAAACAGAAGCAAAACGAACGTAAGCAACCTTGTCTATCTGCTTGAGGTTTTCCATGACCAGACTGCCGACGAAATTACTGCTTATTTCGCGCTCGCCGGTCGCCCGGATGCTGGATTTTATTTTGTTAATGGCCTGTTCCATCAACTCAAGACTCACAGGTCGCTTTTCCAGTGCTCTCAGCAGTCCATTTCGGAGTTTATCTTCGTTAAATGGTTCGCGGGAACCATCAGTTTTGATAACCCGGGGCATGACCAGCTCAGCTGTCTCAAAGGTTGTAAAGCGCTCCTTGCAATGATTACATTCACGCCGGCGACGAACTGAGGCTCCATCCGCAACCAATCGCGAATCGATAACCTTAGTATCCTGTGTGCCGCAAAATGGACAATGCATTGCCTGACTCCTTTATGTGCGCTTTACAACTGTTCGCAATTAACCGTAAACCGGAAACTTAGCGCATAGCGCTTTTACCTGCTCGCGAACTTGATTAATTTTACTTTCGTCAGCAATGTCATCCAGCACATCGCAAATCCAGTTGGCGACCTGCTCAGCTTCCGCTTCTTTAAAGCCGCGGCGAGTAATTGCCGGCGTGCCTAAACGCAAACCTGAAGTGACAAAAGGTGAACGCGGGTCATTAGGAACCGCATTTTTGTTAACAGTAATGAACGCGTTACCTAAAGCCGCATCAGCATCTTTACCAGTAATATCTTTGTCAATTAAATCCACCAGGAACAAGTGGTTCTGAGTGCCGTTCGACACGATTTTGTAACCGCGCGCCTGCATGGTTTTTACCATGGCATTGGCGTTCACTAATACTTGCTTTTGGTAGTCTTTAAACTCTGGCTGCAACGCCTCCTGAAAAGCCACCGCTTTACCAGCGATAACGTGACAAAGTGGCCCACCCTGATTGCCAGGGAATACCGCACTGTTTAACTTCTTGTGTAACTTTTCATCGTCACTGCCGGAAATAATCAGGCCGCCGCGAGGGCCCGCCAGAGTCTTGTGCGTAGTGGTCGTGACAACATGAGCATAAGGTACCGGGTTAGGATAGACGCCAGCGGCAACCAGACCCGCTACGTGCGCCATATCAACCATTAAATAAGCATCAACTTTATCGGCAATTTCACGGAATTTTGCCCAGTCAACAATGCCTGAATAAGCCGAGAAACCAGCGACGATAACTTTCGGTTTGTGTTCCTGCGCCAGCTTTTCAACTTCAGCGTAGTCAATTTCACCGGTGGATTCGTCCAGACCGTATGAAACTGCATTGTATAGTTTGCCTGAAAAGTTCACACCAGAGCCATGTGTTAAGTGGCCGCCGTGAGCCAGGCTCATACCAAGGAAGGTATCGCCTGCTTCCATCATAGCCATAAAGGCAGCGGTATTAGCTTGAGAGCCGGAATGCGGTTGTACGTTTGCGTACTTGGCGCCGAACAATTCTTTTGCGCGCTCAATAGCTAAGTCCTCGACTTTATCGACGAACTCACAGCCGCCGTAGTAACGCTTGTGCGGATAGCCTTCTGCGTACTTGTTGGTCAGTTGTGACCCCTGAGCCTGCATTACCCGCGGACTGGTGTAGTTTTCCGATGCAATCAGCTCAATGTGTTGTTCCTGACGTTCAACTTCATCCTGCATCGCCTGCCATAAGTCCGCGTCAAAGTCGGCAATGTTCATCTCAGATTTCAGCATTACAGCTCTCCAAATCATTAAATGGTCTTAATTTGCCCGCTATTTTACCTTAAAACACAAATGAGTGCCTAGTTCAGCACAACAAAGTTTGGGGATGTCCGTAAATCACAGTAAACTATGCAGTAACTTTTTTGTTGATAAGAAGGATTTTACGTCGCTATGGCGCAATATATCTATTCAATGTCGCGGGTGAGCAAAGTTGTTCCACCCAAGAAAACTATCTTAAAAGACATTTCTCTCTCGTTTTACCCCGGCGCTAAGATTGGTGTTTTAGGCGTTAACGGTGCCGGTAAGTCAACCTTACTGCGAATTATGGCGGGTGTTGATAATGAATACGAAGGCGAAGCTCGTCCTTTAGCTGGCATCCAAATTGGTTACCTGCCTCAGGAACCTCAGTTGGATGAAGATAAAACGGTGAAAGAAACCGTTGAAGAGGCTGTGGCCGACGTAAAAGAGGCTTTCGCTAAACTTGACGAAATTTATGCCGCTTATGCCGACGAAAATGCGGACTTTGACGCCTTAGCAAAAGAGCAAGGTGAGCTTGAAGCCTTGTTGCAGGCAAAAGACGGGCATAATATCGACAACATTCTTGAACGTGCGGCAGACGCGCTGCGCCTGCCAGAGTGGGATGCAAAAATCGGTAACTTGTCAGGTGGTGAAAGACGCCGTGTGGCCATTTGCCGCCTGTTGCTGTCGAAGCCTGACATGCTGTTACTAGATGAGCCGACCAACCACCTGGATGCAGAATCGGTGGCCTGGCTTGAACGCTTCCTGCACGACTACAATGGTACTGTGGTTGCGATTACCCACGACCGCTATTTCCTTGATAACGTTGCGGGCTGGATCCTTGAACTGGACCGTGGTTACGGCATTCCGTGGGAAGGCAACTACTCCTCCTGGCTGGAGCAAAAAGAAAAGCGCCTGGAGCAGGAAGAGCGTTCTGAAAAAGCACGCCAGCGTACTATTAAGCAAGAGCTGGAATGGGTACGTACTAACCCGAAAGGCCGCCAGGCGAAAAGCAAAGCACGTCTTAACCGCTTTGAAGAACTACAAAGTGGCGATTACCAAAAACGTAACGAAACCAACGAACTGTTTATTCCACCAGGCCCTCGCTTAGGCGATAAAGTTATTGAGGTTAACGCTATAAGCAAGGCTTACGGCAAGCGCCAGCTCATTGATAACTTAAGCTTTAGCGTCCCCAAAGGCGCTATCGTTGGTATTATCGGTCCAAACGGTGCGGGTAAATCCACTTTATTCCGCATGATTAGCGGGCAGGAACAACCTGACAGTGGTTCAGTTGAATTGGGCGAAACCGTGCAGTTAGCCAGTGTTGATCAGTTCCGTGACAACATGGATGACAGCAAAACCGTCTTTGAAGAAATTACTGACGGCAACGACATTCTGAAAATTGGTAACTTTGAAGTTAACGGCCGGGCTTATGTTGGTCGCTTTAACTTCCGTGGTACCGACCAGCAAAAACGTATTGGCGAGCTGTCTGGTGGTGAGCGTAACCGTGTGCATTTAGCCAAGCTGCTAAAAGCCGGCGGCAACACCTTGTTACTCGATGAGCCCACCAACGATTTAGACGTGGAAACCCTGCGGGCACTGGAAGAAGCGATTCTGGAATTCCCGGGCTCTGTGATGGTTATTTCGCACGACCGTTGGTTCCTTGACCGTATTGCTACTCACATTCTGGACTACCGCGACGAAGGTGAAGTGGTATTCTACGAAGGTAACTACAGCGATTACGAAGCTTATATGAAAGAAAAATTCGGTGAACAGGCTATGGAGCCGCACCGCATTAAATACAAACCTATTGGTTAATAAGCTGAATAGCAAAGGGGAGCTTTATCGCTCCCCTTTTTTATTTCCGAATTACATGACATCCAGCGCTTGCTGAAGATTTTTCACCCCAATAACTTCCATACCCTTGGGCGAGGTTTTGGGCTTATTACCAATAGGTACAATAGCTTTTTTAAAACCATGCTTAGCCGCTTCGTTTAAACGCTCCAGACCATTAGGTACCGGGCGTATTTCGCCGGCTAACCCGACTTCGCCAAACACGATTAACTCACGTGCCAGGGGTTCGCCTTTGAAACTCGACACTATAGCTAATAATAAAGCTAAATCCGCAGAGGTTTCAGATACCTTCACTCCGCCAACGACGTTCACAAAAACGTCCTGATCCGATACCTGTAAGCCGCCATGCCGGTGCAGAACGGCCAACAACAGTGCAAGACGCGTAGCTTCAAGTCCTACCGCAACCCGCCGAGGATTCGCAAGAGCCGAGTAATCTACCAATGCCTGAATCTCGACCAACAAAGGTCGGGTACCTTCCCAGATCACCATCACCACAGAGCCATTGCCTTGATCTTCCGCGCGTTGCAGGAATATCGCCGATGGATTCGAGACCTCTTTCAGTCCACCACCTGTCATCGCAAATACTCCGAGTTCATTTACCGCACCAAACCGGTTCTTGGTGCCACGCAGAGTGCGATAACGGGAATCTGATGAGCCATCCAGAAGTACAGAGCAGTCAATGCAATGTTCCAGCACTTTTGGCCCGGCCAGATGTCCTTCTTTGGTCACGTGTCCGACCATAATAATGGCGACATTTTTTTGTTTGGCGTAACGCGTTAAAAACGCGGCTGATTCGCGCACCTGAGATACGCTGCCCGGTGCCGACTGAATATCCGCCATATGCATCACCTGAATGGAATCAATGACCATAATGGCAGGTTTTTCTTTATCAGCCAGCTGGCAAATGCTTTCCACTGAGGTTTCGGACAACATTCGCAGTTTATTCGTCGGCAGGTTAAGCCGCTGAGCCCGCATTGCCACCTGCTGCAGAGATTCCTCGCCGGTAACGTATAATGCAGGCATGCGTTCTGCCAGTTTGCATAAGGCCTGCAGTAATAACGTACTTTTTCCCGCGCCCGGTGAACCGCCGATGAGTATGGCCGATCCGGGCACAACGCCGCCGCCCAAAACGCGGTCAAACTCCTGAAAGCCCGAGCTAAAACGCGGAACTTCCTGTAAGTCCACCTCGTTCAGGGTTTGCACCCGGCCTTCGGTAATACCGCTGAAGCCCCGCCGTTCAGATGAAGTAGGAGTTGTTTTTGATGTTAAACGAATTTCAGTTAGCGTGTTCCAGGCCTTACATTCCGGGCATTGCCCAAGCCAGCGCGGGAAGTCGGCGCCACAGTCATTACACACATACGCACTTTTTGCTTTTGCCATTCGTCTGCTTCTCGTTTTATGATGAGGTATTATTCAAGAATAACTATAAAAAATATTAGACTTTGATGCCGAACCTTTATTTTGACCAACTTATCGATCAGTTAAAACCCGTCGTTTACGATACTGACTTTGACACCTTATTTCAGTCGTTAACTGAAAACGAAGATGGTCCCACAAAGTTCAAGCTTAAAATGGAGCTTAGACGTTTAGCTGCTCCCTGTCATCGCACTGTTGATTTGCGTAATCAGGTCGATGGCGAGTGCCGTCCTTACGAATACAATGGGCGCAGGCATCAGCTTGACGATGTTGCTATTGAAATTTTTGAGCAGGGTCTGGAAACCTATAAAGGCGTTTTCACCCAGGATACTTTTGAACAAATACTGGATGCAGACAATCATTTACGCCAGGCTCGCGAAGAAGAAAGAGCCTTCGCACAAAGTTTAGCGAACCACAACGCCGAGCCCTTAAGTGGCCAGTCACCATTTTTAAACAACGACAACGAGGCTGAATCTTACCTTTTAGAGACATTCCACTTTGGCCAGTACCCTTACCGCGCCGAAGAACGAATGAATTTTACCATCGAAGTCGGGCTGGAAGACAGTAAAGGAAAAAATTATCAGGCGGTAACAGCTGATATTTCCATTACCGGGATGCGCGTGCGCGTTAACGACGAACATAATCTGCAATACGGCGATTCACTGTCGCTTTATTTTACCGGGTTGGCGAAAGAGTTCACGGTAAACCCCGAAACACGAATTCCCTATCGCGTTGTCGGAGTTCAGGAAGTAGACGGTAAACATTACTTAAGCTTGAATCGAGATCCGGACTATCAGTCAGCCGAACTGGATAAGTTTTTTCATCGATTCATTAATGGTTATAAAAAACGCTACCGCGTTAATATTGATAATACTTACAACACCATACTCAATAAAGGACACGAGCAATTCCTGTTGCCCAGGATGCAGCAGTTGCCGGTGTTCTTTTCTGAGGCAAACAAACAACTGGTAGCCGATTACGTATTAACCACCGACAACAACCGCTTTATTTTAAGTAACTGGATTAATGAACTGAATCAAATCAGTTTCGGTTCTATTTTTAATCTGCGCCGCAGCCGCTGGTTACTGCACGACTTAGCTCAAAAGGAGCAAACTCGGTTGCTGGTAATGACCTTTTCTATTACCGCCCGCGGAAAAATTTACAACTACTCTGCCACCGCAGAAGAGCTGCAAAAAACCGGTTTATGGGACACCTATATTGCCTTTGGCAGTAAAAAAGCGTCCTGGCGAGTTTATCAAATTGATTTACGTCGGGTAGATTTGAATCAGGCATGGCAACCCCAGAGCGTACCGAAGAACATTAATGTTCCGTTTCGCATCAACCCGCCTACAGCACAAGTTAAACGAGCGATAGCACCCTTACGATATATGGGAGTGGTCAACGATATAACGGATAGTTTGCAGGGCTTTTTCAATACCGGTATTGAAAAAGAGCAGTTATCATCATTAAAAGCTTTCGCGCACCCACCGTCCACACCTATTCGTACTAAAGAAGCACGCCTTGAGTTTATTAACTTACGCAGTGAGAAACGCTTCAGCTACCGCAGTCGTTGCCGGGTTAAAGTTGGCAAGCTGGTTCGTGACGGCATGATCATTGACCTCTCCGTCAGCGGTCTGCAAGTACAAATTGATACACCTTTACCGGCAGAAAAAGGTGACAACGTCGACATTTCGCTGACCGGCTTTAAGAAGCTCTACAAAAAAGCCAAGTTAGACCATTTAGCTTACACCATAGCTTCTGTTGACGATGCCCGCACCACCTTGCGTTTGAAAATTGAAGGTGACAATGAACAACACATGGGCTCGGAGTTCATACGCTTTTTAATTCGTGAACAGCGTGACCTTCTTAAGCTGCAAGTGGAAAACACCTCAATAAATGGGCTGGAACTATGTCTGCGCAATTTGTACTGTAACGCTCCGGGCTCATTACCGGTATTTCTGTACAGAAATAAAAAACGTAAAACTTCTGTGCGCAGGGCCGGTCTCTCTAACTGGCCATCCGGATGGGCTAAATTATTAGCTAAATTTCCCGGCAGTCAGCCAAGTGCTATTAATTTACAACCGCTGCTGCGAGGCTCTTCGTTAACAGAAGAACTTCTCCCCAGGTTAAATGAGATGGATCGTACATCGGAACCTTTCACTTTATTGCTGTTACTGCGGTTATATCGTCAAAATGGTGAGGACATAGTTCAGACCCAATGGCTGGAGGGTAATGACAACCAGGCTATTGAATCTTTTATTGAGCAAAGCATACCCAATTCTATCTTTCGGGCTGTCACTGTGACTCTTTCCAGAACAGGACGCCCTGATACTCAGTTTATTCAGGCCGAACTGAATTACATTAGCCGCTATGCCGCTTACCGAGCACAGGAAATAGAAGAAGACTTGTGGCAGGTATACGCCATTGCAGACACGGTTGATGTGACCGAAAGCTTACTGGAGTTTGCCTTATCGGGCACCGACGCCATTAAGGAACAACAGGAGCGCTTAAATAACTGGCTCAATAAGTTCTGACTGTTTAAGGTAGCCTAGTATCTCGAGTAAGTTATTGGAATTGACAGAATAATCCGCAATAGCCTGCAATGCCGGTTTTGCATTAAAAGCAATACCAACAGCAGCGGCTTTAAGCATTAAGGCGTCGTTGGCGCCGTCTCCTACCGCAACGGTTCGGTCAGACGGAATATTCCAGTGCCCGGCCAGTTGCTGAAGCTGTTCAGCTTTAACTTTAGCGTCAACAATGTCACCTAATACCTTCCCGGTCAGACAGCCATCGGCTACTTCCAACTGGTTAGCGATAGCCGCATCCAGATTCAGAGCCGCCTGAACCCGGTTTGCAAACCAGGTGAAACCACCGGAAACCAGTGCAGTTTTCCAGCCCGCGGCTTGCAGCGCCTGAATAAGTTCTTTAGCGCCGGGGTTAAATGGAATAGGTGAAAATAAACTTTCCAGATCAGACTCTTTAATGCCCTCAAGGCAGGCCACACGCTGGATTAAGCTCTCTGCGAAATCAATTTCGCCCCTCATAGCCGCTTCCGTTATGGCCGAGACTTTAGTATAACGGTTGTTTAATCGTGCAATTTCGTCAATACACTCAATATGAATTAAGGTAGAATCCATGTCGAAAACAATTAAACCAGAACTGTGTTTCATTTAACGGGAAACTCCTGAGCTGAACTCATGCGACTAACAGAATCCAGGCAATGGCAAAGAGTAAAAAGTACTTTGCTTAACAACAAAACCAAAGCCATTATTCGTATTATGACGAAACGTGCTCTGCGCTTAGCCGCTGCCGGTGGATTACTGCTAATCATTATTAATGTCTGGAATATTGCCAGTGTCCAGTCGCAACAGCAAATTTTCTCGCAAACTCAGTCGGTAACTCGGCTTATGATGGATCAGGCCGAGCACGAAGCACATTATTGGCTTGAACATCAAAATACCGAGCGCTTAACGGCTCTGACCGACAATATCGCCAGCCACCCCGAAATTATGGCGGCAACTATTCGTAACCGCTTTGGTGAACTGCTCGTGCACAGTGGTGTTAATTCATCCATTATTGACTGGCCCACTAGCGAAGACACTTCTGAGCCATGGGTACTGGTTGAAGAAATTAACCTGGAAGACAATGTGAGTGGTTATTTACAGGTCATTTTCGATAAAAATTTATTATTGAAGCAAAGCCAGACCGCTCATAACGGCCTGATGCAACAAGGTAAACTGTTACTTCTTCTGGCGATGCTGGCCGGTGTGTTTATTATGCTTGGCTTTAACCGGATACGTGATCGTTACTGGCAGGTTGAGCATCATTAAACAGCTCACAACTGTTCTTCCATAAAGCTTCGCTAAGTGAGTCTTTATCAACCTCTCTCAACTCGGCTAAAACGCCCAGAACCTTTGCAATCCTTGCCGGTTCATTACGTTCTCCCTGATGTCCGCAAATAGGCATATCCGGTGAATCCGTCTCAAGCACCAAAGCCGATAGCGGTACTTTGGCTATTGCCTGTCGCGTTTTTTGTGCTCGAGTGTAAGTAATTACTCCGCCAACACCCAGCTTATAACCACAATCAACAAACTTCATAGCCTGCTCATAGCTGCCGCTAAAAGCGTGTATAACGCCTTGCTCAGGGCCATATTGTTTGACTAAAGGATGAGTTGTCTCCAGAGTTTTACGATGATGTATAATGACAGGCAGGCGATAGCTCGTCGCTAATTTCAGCTGTTCAATAAAGAGCTCGCGCTGCAGTTCGGAATTATCGCAGGTAGCATCCAGCCCCACCTCGCCCACTGCCCGTAACCGCTCATGCGGAGTATCTAAGGCTTGCTCAAGCTCTTGCAGGTGGTTCAGATTATGTTGTTGAATAAACCAGGGATGCAAGCCTAAAGCAAAGCGCCAGCTTGAAAACTGATTAACTAACTGCTGCAGCCGGGGCCATTGCTCAGCACTAACACCCGGCACCATAAAGCGCTCAACTCCGGCTTCGGCGGCCACTTCTAAAACTTGCTCCCGGTCCTCATCAAATGCCTGAAAATCAATATGGCAATGAGTGTCGTAAAGCATATTCATAAGCTTTAGTGTTCGCGTGTGTGAGTAAACTCAATATCAGGGTAACGCTCTTCTGCCAGGCTCAAATTCACCATAGTCGGGGCGATGTAAGTCAGATTATCACCACCATCTAATGCCAGATTCGCTTCTGCTTTACGACGAAACTCATCCAGTTTCTTCTCGTCTTTGCTGCTCACCCAGCGCGCTGTCGCGACGTTAATATTTTCGTACATGGCATCGACTTTGTATTCTGTTCTCAGGCGATGAACAACCACATCAAACTGCAGAACCCCAACAGCGCCAACAATCAAATCATTACTGATAAGCGGACGAAACACCTGCACGGCGCCCTCTTCAGATAACTGCACTAAGCCTTTTAATAATTGCTTCTGCTTAAGCGGATCTTTCAAACGGATACGACGGAAAAGCTCAGGCGCAAAGTTCGGAATACCACTAAACTTGAAGTCTTCGCCTGCGGTAAAGGTATCGCCAATCTGGATGGTTCCATGGTTATGAAGACCAATGATATCACCTGGGTAAGCTTCTTCTACGTGCGAACGATCACCGGCTAAAAAGGTTAATGCATCACTGATACGCACGTCTTTCCCTGTACGCACCTGACGCATTTTCATGCCTTTTTCATATTTGCCCGATACAATTCGCAAAAATGCGACCCTGTCCCGGTGACGCGGATCCATATTCGCCTGAATTTTAAAGATGAAGCCAGAAAAGTCTTTGTTGTCTGCACTAACACTATCTTGCTGATCGGTTTCGCGAGACTGAGGTCTTGGCGCCCAGTCGACCAGGCCATCCAGCATATGATCCACACCAAAGTTACCTAACGCCGTCCCGAAAAACACCGGGGTCAACTCTCCGGCAAGAAACAGTTCTTTATCAAAGGGGTTTGATGCCCCATTCACCAGTTCAATTTGCTCACGTAGCTCATCTGCCCATACGCCTAACTTCTCATCCAACTCAGGGTTATCAAGACCTTTTATAATGGTTTCTTCCTGAATTCGGTGTCCCTGCCCGGTTTTATATAAAATCGTTTCATCTTTAAGAAGGTGATAAACCCCTTTAAAGTTTTTGCCGGAACCAATCGGCCAGGTAATAGGTGCGCACATAATTTTCAAAACATCTTCCACTTCATCCAGCAACTCCAGCGGGTCGCGAATGTCACGGTCAAGTTTGTTCATAAAGGTGATAATAGGCGTGTCACGTAAACGCGTGACTTCCATCAACTTAATGGTTCGGTCCTCAACACCTTTAGCTCCGTCAATAACCATTAAACAGGAGTCGACGGCGGTCAGGGTACGATAAGTATCTTCTGAAAAGTCTTCGTGTCCGGGAGTATCTAATAGATTCACCAGAGCATTATTATAAGGGAACTGCATAACCGAAGTCGTTACAGATATGCCCCGCTCCTGCTCCATTTGCATCCAGTCCGACTTTGCATGCTGACCAGACTTCTTGCCTTTTATCGTTCCCGCTTTTTGGATCTGCTGACCATGCAGCAAGACCTTTTCAGTAATCGTGGTTTTACCGGCATCCGGGTGAGAGATAATGGCAAAGGTACGACGTTTCGCGACTTCATTCTGCAAGCTGGATTCAGACATCAACAAGACTCTTATTGGTTAAATTTAACGATATTGCTTATTTTCGCTGATCTGCTGCCGATACACAAACCATGGATCGTTATAATCTGCGATAGATACGTTACTAACGTCTAAGAGATAGGATTCCGAGTCTGCACTAGACTACACAATTGATATGAACAACCAGAGTAACCTGCCCATGCAACTGACGATAAAAGCTAAAGTATTTTCCCTGGCTCTAATACCTCCGGTACTCATCGCTGTATTCTTAACCTGGTATAACTTGTCTCAGTCGACGACCGTCGGCCAAAACGCGGTTGAAGAGTTCACTGCGCAAATGGAAAAAGACAGTCGAGAGGAGCTTTCTAACTATCTGGAGTTAGCATTTACTTCTATCCAGCACCTTGTAAAAGATACTTCCCTGGGCTCATTACAAGAAAGACAAGAGCGCGCAAAACAAATACTACGGCAATTACGTTTTGATGATTCTGGCGATGTGGGTTACCTCTTTGTTTATGACCGCCAGGGTGTCAGTGTTGCTCATGGCGTTAATCAAAGCCTTGAAGGTAAAAACCTGTTCGACTTTCAGGACCCTAATGGGGTTTACCTTATCAGAAAGCTTATTGAAGAAGCAGAAGGCGGTGGCGGCTTTGTCAAATATGACTGGCAAAATACTCAACAGCAAGTCAATCCGAAACTCGGTTATGCCAAGCTACTAAACGAATGGAACTGGGTGATAGGTACTGGCTTTTGGACAGCCGGAATGGAGCAGGAAGCCGCCAGAATTGAAAATAATGTTGATGAAGCGCTTGCAGATGCTGTTATTGAAACCATCATAGCCTCAATTATTGCATTACTTATTATTGCCGCTCTGGCGTTGTTTGTGGTCAAAGGAATTACACGTCCACTGCGTAACGCCCTTAACGCCATGGAAAGAATTGCAAAAGGCGATGGTGATTTAACCCAGCGCCTTGATACGACCAGTAACGATGAAATGGCCGATCTTGGGCAAGCCTTTAACGATTTTGCCGACCAGGTTTCCGATATGGTAACCAATATTCGCGACTCCGCAGGCTCAGTCAGTCGTTCCACCCAAAAGCTGGATAGAGTTCTGATCGACGCTCGTGAGGGAGTGACCGAACAGCAGGCCGAGAGCGAACAGGTGGCAACCGCGATTAACGAAATGTCGACGGCCTCTCATGAAGTCGCCCGTAGCGCCAGCGAAGCATCGTCAGCAGCTGAACAGGCAGAAGAATTGGTGCACTCCAGTAATCACCTGCTGACCAAAGCCGTTAATGTCATTCACGGCCTGGCAGAAAAAGTCGAGAACGGCGCATCAGAAGTTGAACAGCTTAACGCGCATTCAGCGAAAATTGGCTCCGTGCTTGATGTTATTCGCGGCATTGCCGAACAGACCAATTTACTGGCGCTTAACGCGGCAATAGAGTCGGCTCGCGCAGGTGAAGCTGGCAGAGGTTTTGCCGTTGTTGCCGACGAAGTTCGCACTCTGGCAAAACGAACTCAGGACAGCACTCACGAAATTGAATCCATGATAGAGCAACTGCAGCAAGGCAGTAAAAAAGTGTCTAATGTTATGGCTTCCATAAAACAGGGCAGTGAAACCAGTGTCGCCGAGGCGGCAGAAGTGGAAAACGCTTTGGCGAAAGTTCTGGAGGCAGTAAACACCATTAACACGCAGAACGCACAAATTGCGACTGCCGCGGAAGAGCAAACATCGGTTTCGGAAACCATAAACCAAAATATGACCGCAATTGTCGATATTGCGAAGCAAACCGCAGATGGTACTCAACAAGCTGGAGAACATATGAGAGAACTCAGCGATACCGCAGAACAGCTCGAGAATAACGTTAAGCGGTATCGAGTTAGCTAAGCTTAATCGCTTTTCCTTCTTCCATCGGAGGTAAGTCAAATAGACGACACAGTGTCTGCCCTAAATCGGCGAAACTGTGTCGTTTTCCACGATTACCAGCCTGCACGCTATGACCCGACAGTAATAAAGGAATAAATTCACGGGTATGATCGGTTCCCTGCCAGGTGGGATCGCAGCCATGATCAGCGGTTAATACCAAAACATCATCCGGTTTCATTGCCGATTCAATAACAGGCAACCATTGGTCGAACGCTTCCAGTTCCCGGGCATAACCATCAATATCCCGCCGGTGTCCGTATAAGGTGTCAAAATCTACTAAATTAGTAAAAATTAATGTGTTCTCCGGGGCTTTCTCCATGGCCTTTAATGTCGCCGTTAAAAGCCCGTTAAGCCCCGAGGCTTTGACTGACTCGGAAACGCCCTGCCCGGCAAAAATATCCGAAATTTTACCTATGGCAATAACCTTCCCGCCTTTACTCCGAAGCTTATCCAACACCGTTGGCCTAGGTGGTGAAACAGAGTAGTCTTTGCGGTTGCCTGTGCGCTCAAAGTTGCCCGCGTTATCACCAATAAAAGGACGCGCAATAACACGACCAATATTATATGGCTCTATAAGCGCCCGAACCTTCTCACACACCTGATATAAACGCTCCAGACCAAAATGTTCTTCGTGCGCGGCAATTTGAAACACAGAATCGGCAGAGGTATAAAAAATAGGATAACCGCTACGAATGTGCTGCTCACCTAACTGCTTTAGGATTTCAGTGCCCGAAGCGTGGCAATTACCAAGATAACCGTCGAGTGCGCAGGCCTTGAGAATTTGAGTTAATAATTCATTGGGGAAGCTATTTTCTTCATTGAGGAAATACCCCCATTCGAAATGTACGGGAACACCCATTAACTCCCAGTGACCAGAGGGCGTATCTTTTCCCGACGAGAGTTCTGCGGCACAGGCATAAGTACCATGAGTTTCAACTTCCTGAAAACCTTTGGCATAGGTGCCTGTCGCTTCTTTATGGGCTTCAGCTAAACCCAGCCGGGTAAGGTTAGGTAACTGCAGGAGCTTCCCCTGCTGATACCTGTATTCAGCAATATGGCCAAAAGTATCAGCGCCTTCATCACCAAACTTATCAGCGTCGGGGGCTGTACCAATACCAAACGAATCTAATACCAGAACAATAGCTCTGCTCATTCAGTCTCTCCGGCTATGCGCTCATAGATAACAGAGTCGGGCTCCGGCTGGTTAGAGGAAAAACTCAAAGCTTTCAGTATGCTATCGGCAGCCTCTTGCCAGTCCGACTCGCTGTTGGCATGCACTGTCGCTATAACACTTTCTGAGTCCACTTTCGAGCCAACGGTCAGGATATCCGTCATGCCAACGCTTAAATCCAGTTTGTCATCAGCTTTGCGCCGGCCTCCGCCTAAACAGACAACCGCCATTCCCAGTTCTCTTGTCTTCACTCCAGATAAATACTGCCCGTGATACTCGGCGGGAAGCTTTAAGGGTTTTATCAGGCTTGCCTGAGGCAGGTACTGGTCGCTTTTCTCCAGAAAGTCGTGAGGCCCGCCCAAAGAACTGACCATTTTTGCAAAACGTTCCGCCGCCAAACCGTTTTCAAGCGCGTTTTCAACCATAACCTCAGCTTGGTCAGTATTTCTAGCCAACTTCCCCGAAACCAACAACTCGGCAGATAACGCTTTTGTTACCTGATGCAGACGTTTATCTCTCCACTTTCCCGTTAAATAATCGACAGCTAACTGAACCTCAACCGCGTTACCGGCAGCGGAACCTAAAGCCTGATTCATGTCAGTAATAAGCGCAGTGGTCTCCACTCCCAATTTACGCCCGACACTCACCAGACTCTGCGCAAGCTCTTTGGACTCGCGGTAACCTGGCATGAATGCACCATTACCGGCTTTAACGTCCATAACCAAACCATCAAGGCCTTCCGCCAGCTTTTTAGCCAAAATAGAAGCCGTAATTAACGGAATAGATTCCACAGTCGCAGTCACATCACGCGTTGCATAAAAGCGGCTATCAGCCGGTGCCAGACGACCTGTTTGCCCAATAATGGCAACACCAGCCTGCTTAACCGTGTCGCGGAAGCGCCTGTTATCCGGCGCGGTCTGGTAGCCGGGAATAGCGTCAAATTTATCCAGCGTCCCCCCGGTATGCCCCAGACCTCGTCCGGAAATCATCGGGACATAGCCACCACAGGCTGCGACAATAGGTCCCAGCATTAAACTAACGACGTCACCGACACCACCGGTTGAGTGTTTATCCAGTACCGGACCATTTAAGTTTTCCGTTTGCCAGTCAAGAACATCGCCGGAATCTCGCATAGCAACGGTTAAAGCCGTTTTTTCCTGCGCCGACATACCGCGAAAATAAATCGCCATAGCCAGCGCCGCTATTTGCCCCTCACTGACGCTGTCATCGCAAATTCCCTTAATGAACTGCTGAATATCGGTGTCGGATAAACTCGCAGCATCACGCTTTTTGCGAATAACCTCTTGCGCCAAAAACATATTCTTAAACCTTAACCAATAGACTTTGGAGATCCTGCAACAGGCTACTGGCTCCGATGCGGAAATTATCAGCGGTAACCCAGTCTTCACCCATAATCCGTTCGGCTAACTCAATATACTGCACTGCATCATCCAAAGTCCGGATTCCACCTGCGGCTTTAAAACCACAATCTGTTTGACTGGATTTAATGACCCCCAGCATGGTTTCAGCCGCTTTTAAGGTAGCATTTACCGATACTTTACCGGTCGAGGTTTTAATAAAGTCAGCGCCGTTAGCAATAGCTAACTCACTGGCCAGGACGATTTTATCGTGTTGCTGAAGCTCACCTGACTCAATAATGACTTTTAACTGAACGGAATCACCGCAGATATCCTTGCACTCTCTTACCAATTCAGCCGGGGTGCTTTCATTACCTTGTAATAAAGCGGAATAAGGCAGAACCACGTCAACCTCATGCGCTCCGGCCGCTATAGCTCGCTCGGTTTCTGCTGCGGCACGGGCGACATTGGTACTGCCATCAGGAAAGTTAGTAACCGTAGCGACTTTGGTATCCAGCCCCTGCTCGTTAAGAAACTGGCGAGCCAATGCCACCCATTCAGGAAACACACAAACCGCAGCGACACTTTTATTATTTATCGAGGCACGTTGGCACAAGTCTTCAATAACCTTTCGGGTATCATCGTTATTCAACGTGGTTAAATCCATAAAGGACAAAGCCTGTAGTGCCCGTACCTGTTGTGTTGATGGCATAATTACTCCATTTGGTTATTAGCTTTCCCAACGCATAACTAAAGCGTCTTCACGCCCGTCGACGGCTGGATAATAATTGACTCTGCGCCCTACCGTATCAAATCCATTGCCTTCATATAAGCGGATAGCGGCAGCATTGGAGGCACGAACTTCCAGAAACACAACGCAGTGTTTCTTTTCAGCATAGTCTAATAAGTCCTGCATGAGTTTGTAACCAAAGCCCTGTCCCTGAAAGTCAGGATCCACAGCAATATTGTGCAACGTCAATTCATCGGCAACTAACTGGCTAATAGTAAAACCAATAACCCTAGAGCCGTGCAATAGCCGCCGACAACGATATTGTTCGCCATAACTTTCGCTAAATACAGACCAGGACCAGGGGGTACTATGTGCTCTTTTTTCGACCGAAAATTCAAGCTCACTGGGGCGAAAATCCTCAATATTAAAGCTTTGCATGTGCCAGTTGCTGCCAGAGGGATTTTTTCGTTTCAACCGGAACGGAACCGTTAAGACTGTCAGTGTAATCGAAACACAAATCTGGAGTTTTAGAGGGGGCTTTTATAGCAACCGGGCGTTGCCCGAGATACAGGCAAAGATCATCCAGCCAACCGGGCAGAGAAACAGGCAACTCATTCTGGCCGCGTAAATAGAGTGACCCCAGACGATAATAAAATACCGGTGCCGGCGCACTTTTCTTTTCCCACACGGGAATACCCATAACTTGTAATGCGGCGCGTTGTTGACTGGTCCATTCTGGGAGCATAACGATTACCGTTGAAAACAGATAAGTGCAGTTTACTCAAGCTTGGGAAGGATAGCCAGTTAGAAACTGGCAGGGGCGGAGGGATTCGAACCCCCAACCGTCGGTTTTGGAGACCGCTGTTCTACCAATTGGAACTACGCCCCTAACGCTTGAGCGAAGAATTATACCGACACCCAGTATTCAGACAAGCGATATTTACGGCTTAACCGACCGTTTGCAGATAAATTAAACAATTACGGCTAGGTTTCTGCGTCAAAAAGCTCCTCATGAACAATCTGCAGCATCTCATCTACCTTAAACTCATCGATTTGAAAGTGTTCAAGTACGCCATCCTGAACATACTGCCATTCTTTTTCCCCGGCCAAACTACGGGTTCTCAAATCAATTGCGTACCGCGATATCTTTAGTATTCCCAATAAGTCGAGGGTTAAATTGTCGAGTTCGCTGGAGTGGTTGAAAATTGAACTGTCTTCAAACAAATAATAAATGACTTCAACTACAATTTTCGGCAACTTCCATTGTTGTGCCAGTAGCGCACCGATAGTGGTATGAGTGGTCTGGAAGAGCTCCAGCTCTTTGGCCTGAACTTGCTGCCAAGGTGTGCTTTCTGCAGAATTGAGTAAGTCGGCATAGTCATCAAACTCAGCCAACATCACAGGTATTCCCGAGCTTTGAAAAAGGCCCAGCATATAAGCATGATCTCTCAACTCGGGTCGCCCGATGGCTTCAGCGATCATCACACAGGCCCCGGCAACCCACTCGTTATAACGCCAGAACTCGCTGAGGTCATAGTCAGATGTCAAAGCCGACTTAAGCGCAACTGCCCGGACAATCGGAAAAACCCGACGAAAACCAAGGGTCATGACGGCCTGCTGAATTGAATCGACTTCTCTTGCTCTGCGGTAGGCGGCAGAATTAACAACCTGCAAAACAGCGGCCGCTATACTCATATCAGCCGAAATAGATTCAGCGATAACGGTAACATCAGGTTCACTTTTTTTAGCTTCACGACTCACAGTTAGCAAAGTTTCAGGGCGCGGTGGAATACTCACTCTTTGTAACAATCGTTTTTCTGCCGTCGTAATTTCTATCGCCATAGAGTCTCCGGGTTGAACCAAGGATTTACATGAAATCTTAAAGCATGCGATTATGTCGTAACTTTTTGTCTGGTATAACACTTCAATGCGTTACTTTCGATGTATTCTTTTTAGCTGTAGTTTACTTTTCAGCGGACTAGCTCTCGCTTCAGTTGAAGTTGAGGTCTCCGGTGTTGAGGGAGATGAGTACGCCAATGTTATGGCGCTATTGCAAATAGCCCGCCTGGATAAAGACAAGAGTTACGCCGACTACAGAGTTCGATATCTGCATCGACAAGCCTCTGCCGATATTAGAAAAGCACTTCGCCCTTACGGATATTATCAGGTTGAAGTGAATGCTCAACTAGAAACCGTTGAGGGGGGTTGGTCAGCCACCTATCAAATTGAGCTGAATGACCCGGTACACATTGCTAAAAACATGTGGGAAATTCAAGGCGATGCCGCTGAAGACAAGGCGTTCGACAACATAATAGAGAATAATAACCTCAAAGAAAAACAACGCTTTATTCATAGTAATTATGAACAAATTAAGTCCAGGTTGCTGTCATTAGCCAGTCAGCGCGGCTATCACGATGCTCGCTTTCTAAAGCACAATGTCGAAATTGATATCGCAGAAAACACCGCCGATATAGAGGTCGTTTTTGATTCCGGGAAACGCTACCAGTACGGTCAGGTCACTTTCGAACAAGATATACTTGACGATGAATTACTCCATCGCTTTGTACCTTTTGAACACGGCGAAGGTTACAGCACACAGGAACTCAGTCAATTACAAGTAGCATTAGGTGACAGCGGATATTTCTCTCAAGTTCAGGTCAGTCCGGACTGGGGAAATGCCGAAGAGCACACAGTACCTATCTCTGTCAGCTCCGAGCCTAACTTCAGAAACCAGTACCAATATGGTGTGGGTTACGGCACCGATACAGGAGCTCGTATTAGTGCCAGTCTCAACCGCCGTTGGGTCAATACGCAGGGGCATCAACTTCGGGGAATGACACAATTATCTGAAGTAGAGAGCCGAATTGGCGCAAATTACATCATTCCGGGCAAAAATCCGCAGTCAGATTACTACCAGATTCGGGCGGAAGCTTCCGATAAAGACAATGAAGGACAAACTAACCGATTATATCGCTTTGGCGCATCCAGCGTTGTTGCAATGGATAAATGGCGACGCGAGTACGGGTTAAACTGGCAACGTGATGACTTCGAAATTGGTAAAAGTTCGGGAACCAGTCAGTTTTTAATTCCGCAAGCCAGTTGGAACTATGTGACAGCTGATGGACGGTTGAATATCGACAAAGGCTTTCGTTTTGATGTAACACTAAAAGCAGCAAGTGAAGCAGTTTTGTCTGATGCCGATTTAGCCAGCGTGGAACTTGGCTTTAAAACCGTTGTCCCTGTTACAGACAATATACGTTTTCTTGCCAGAGCCGAAGCCGGCGCTACCTATATAGATGATTTTAATCAGTTGCCTCCTTCGCTACGATTTTTCGCTGGCGGGGACAACAGCGTGCGCGGCTACGCTTATCAGCAATTAGGACCAGAAGACGATACAGGAACCATTTTAGGTGGCCGTTATTTGGCTGTTGCCAGCGCGGAAATTGATTATCGCTTTAAGGAAAATTGGCGTGTCGCTTTATTCACGGATATTGGTAATGCCATGATTGAACCTAATGAAAAGCTGAAACAAAGTGTTGGATTCGGAATTCGCTGGATTTCTCCAATAGGTTCAGTTCGTCTGGATTTGGCTCAGGCAATAGATGAGCCCGATCAGCCCTGGCGCCTGCACTTTACTTTAGGCCCCGATTTATGAGCATTTATCGTCGGCTAGCCATTGCAGTTCTTGTTGTGCTTGTTTTAGTTCCACTACTGGCTATCAGTCTGGTTGGCAGTGAAGCTGGCAGCCGCTGGATACTCACTCAGGGACAAAAATATTTGCCGGTAGACATCCAGTACAAAACATTTCATGGAACCCTGTTGAATGAGTTTGAGTTTGAAGATTTTCATTTTGAAAGCGAGGCGTTTTCCTATACACCGGACAAGCTAATCATAAACTGGGATCCGCTAGCTTTGTTGTCCGGTGTTATTCGAATAGATAAAATCGAAAGCCTTGGCGGTGAGCTCCGTATTCGTGCAACTCAGAATTCGAGTCAGGATGCTGATTCTGAAGCCTCAGTTGAAGACATAGAAATTGAGCTGCCTTTAGATGTCAACTTGCGTAACTTGCGGGTTAAGGAAAGCCGTTTTTTTATTCTAGAAAACCCTTCTCAGGAACTAACGATTAAAGCATCAGCCAGGATTAACACTGATGGCCTGCTTAATATTAAACAGCTTCGTATGGAGCACCAATATCTAACCACCGCAATTTCCGGAAAAACCAAATTATCTTACCCTTTTAAAAGCGAGCTTGAGAATAACACCCATGTACACTCGCCAGACTTCCCTTCTCTTAAAGTAAAAACTGAGATAACTGGCGACATTCGGTCTCTGACAACAAACAGTGAGCTGTCCGAGGGACTTGTCGGTTCAATTACCACTAAAATCGATAACCCTTTGAACAAGCTTAGTTGGCAGTTTGACAGCAGTTGGCAGGAGAATAACCTGGCCCAATGGCTGGCTAGTGCCGGAGCTAACCCGATTGAATTGAGTTTAGGCGGAAATATACGTGGCGAAGGCGGATTAACACAAGCCAATATAGAGCCCGACATAACTGTGACAGTTAACCAGCAGAAAGTGGATATCGACGGAGCCGTTAGCTATCAAGACAACATAATAAACTTCGCACCACTCAATGTGCATTCTAAAGGCGATATCCAGGGACAGTTAACCTTGCAGGGAAACGTTTCTTCACTATCTACGACTCCGGTAATTGATACTTCAGTAAGCTGGGAAGAAATAACCTACGAACCAAAGGGTATCAGCAGCCACGAAGGCCGTTTACAGGCCAAAGGCGAACTGGATGAACTTGCAATTAACTTAAGTAACGAGCTGTCTGGCCTACTGGAAGAAGACTTACAGCTTGTTACTGAAGCTAAACTTAAGTCTGACAGCCTAAGTATCTTAAGCCTGGAACTTACTCATAATGATGAAACTGTCAGTGGCAAGGCTGATATCAGTTGGAAAGACAACCTATCTTTAACTACGGATATTTCGGGTGAATATCAACAGCGGACGGTCAATGCAGAAGTGAAATTGCGTTTGTCAGAGCCCTACTTATTTGTTGATGAGTTCAATGCCAACTGGGGAGTGCTGTCTCTTATCGCTGAAGGTGCTCTTAGTCCTGGCAGAAAGCTCGCCTGGCACGTAACGTCTAAAGATTTAAGCGAGCTTTCTGGCGTTAAAGGCGAGGTTGTAGCTAGCGGTGATATTAGTGGGCAATTAAATCAACCAGAGTTCGAATTAGGCGTTAATAAATTTAACCTCAAGCACCCTGACTACAATACCGTTAGCTTAAACCAACCTATAACAGCGGGTTTTAACTATGAGGACGTCACGTTCAACACTACGCCCGTTTGTCTAACTTACGAAGGGATAGATAATCCCTTCTGCCTTAAGTTAGAACAGCAGGACAAGGTAATAAGTTTCGATGCCAATGCCAGCGAAGTTCCACTCGACTTGCTGCAGGCTCTTGTATTACCCGACGTAGCTTATAAGCTAACGGGGGCTATATCGGCTGAGGTTGCCGGTGCTTTCGATTCTGAAAATATGACCTTGCAGAAGCTTAACGGAGTTATTAACGCCGATAACAGCCAAGTGCTGGCCGGTGAAGAAAAAGTGACTTTAAATCAGCTTAACGTAACCGCTAAAAACCGCGATGACGAAGGTATCGATATAGGAATGACGGCGGTTGCTGAGGAAATAGATTTTAATCTATCAGGGCAAATTACTATCGAAGAAGTAGCCCCGGATAGCCCTCTTTCCGGAAAGGTCTCATTAAACTCTAAAAGTTTAGAGTTACTAAACTTATTTGCACCGCAAGTGGATATCGGCGAAGGCAGTACACGCGCTGAACTCAATATTGCAGGCAATTTAAATGACCCAACAGCTTCGGGACAAGTTAACCTTAATGCCGACAGAATCATTGTACTAGCCAGTGGTACACTAATTACCAAACTGAATGCAGAACTAACTGCGGACGCAAATGTTGGCGAATTCACAGTTAACGCAAACGGAAAAATAGGCGAAGGCGATGTCACTATTGAAGGTGAGCTCAATGCATTTAAGCGATCAGGCAACCTAACCATAAATGGTAAAGAACTCTTAATTTTAGATACGCCGGATCTTCTCCTGGTTGCCTCACCGGATATAACTTTAGAGCTTGATAAAAACCTTGTGTTTGTCAGAGGTAATTTAGACCTACCAAAGGCTCGCATAACCCCTGTGAATTTAGATCAGGCAGTTACAGAATCCGCTGATGTCACTCTAAAAAACGAGTCGAAAGACCCTCCCCTGTTTTCTACTAATACAGATATAACGGTAAGTTTAGGAGAGCAAGTTCGTGTCGAGGCCCTGGGGTTTGCCGGTAACTTAAAAGGAAAACTACAGATTACACAACAACCTGATTCCGCTGCACGAGGTAACGGCAGTATTGGCGTCGTCTCTGGTGATTACGAAATTTACGGACAAAAATTGGCTATAGAACGCGGTGATTTGCTCTTTAATGGGGGGCCTTTAGATACCCCTTCTCTGAATCTAAGAGTTACCCGCAATATCGAACAGACAGGTATAGATCAACGTCCGCCAGAGAAGATAGGAGCCCGCGTAACCGGTACAATAGACCGGCCTGAATTAAGCCTATTTTCGACTCCGTCTCTTCCGGACAGTACTATACTCTCGTATCTTTTGTTCGGGAAACCACCGGGCAGTCAAGGAGATGCAAATAACCTCGAGCTACAGGCCGCGTTATTAGTTGGTGGCCGTAGTGCCAAGTTTTTAACCGAAGGTATAAAAGATACTTTTGATTTAGATGAAGTGTCTCTGGATTCTGAAACCAGTGATGTCAATGATACCTCGTTGTATATCGGTAAATACCTTTCCCCTCGTTTATATATTAAGTATGGAATAGGTTTACTAGAACCAACCTCTACTTTCATACTGCGCTACACATTGTCTGAAAGATTGCTTTTTGAATCGACCTCCACCACTGAAGGCCAAGGTGGTGATTTGATATATACCATCGAAAACTAAGTACACCTTCTTACTTTACCAGCACATATTGTTGTGTCGTAGCCTGATGCTATTGCATCAGGTGAGGTGGTTGGGGAGTAAGCCCGGGGAATATTATCAGAGCGGGTCCTGGCCGACACGCGTCACTGCTGCTATAAACTGAGCAGGAAGCTAAGTACGGAGGCGCTAAGTATCTCACCTGACGTGAACGTCAGGCTACCGAACAGGCATAAAAAAAGCCCCCAGCGTGAGCTGAGGGCTTCTTAGAATGAAAGTCTCGACAAGGTTTCGCAGAGCTCAACCTGTTCAGCGGGGTAAAGCCAAATGGTTGGCTTTACCGGGAACCCGCTTCACCCTACTCTCAGTAGGTCACCACCAGAAATAAAAAACCCCAGCCGATTGGGCTGGGGTTATTTATTTGTAGTCTGGCGGTGACCTACTCTCGCATGGGGAGACCCCACACTACCATCGGCGCTGGTGTGTTTCACTTCTGAGTTCGGAATGGATTCAGGTGGTGCCACACCGCTATGGCCGCCAGACATAAAC